>CAVRYX010000010.1:0-9173 GCA_963725535.1 uncultured Solirubrobacterales bacterium | reverse complement strand
ACATACGACAAACGGACCACACGGAAGCATGGGAGGAGGGCCCACCATGACGGCAAAACCACCGATCACCCCTCATTCAAAACCTCTCTGGGCGGGCGGCTAGCCTCGAAGCCGCGCAGGGGCTCGCCCAGCTCGAGTTCCAGGGCGACGTGAGCGTCACAGGCCATCTCACCGTGCAGGACCCGAGCACGGGCACGATCGAACTCGAACCAGGGTGGTCGGCGTCGGCGCCGCCGACCATGATCAAGGACCCCGTCGGCATGGTCCAACTGGAAGATGCAGTGGAATCCACGGAAACCTTGCGGATCGGCGTGATCCCGTCCGAATTCCTGCCGAGCGCCTCGCTCAACGGAATCTCCCTCGGCATGATGGCGGTCGAGTGCTACAAGGCGCAGTGCGTCCAGGAGCCGATCTCGATTGACACCGCCACAGGTGTGATCGCACTCGCGACGAGCACCAAGGTACCTACGAGCCACACACTGTTCCTCACGGGCTTGAGCTACCTCTCCTAAATCAGCGACATCGCGTTTGTGCTGTGCCCCCAGGTCGGCCCGGGGGCACAGCCTGATCAGACGGCTCCGTGTGGCGAACTCAGCTCCCGGGATCGACGGCCTGCACGATGAAGCCCTCACGTCGTGCGGCCGCAGCGAGCCGCTCGTCGAGGGTCACGATGTTCAGCGAGGCAGGCAGTCCCTCTGAGGCGATGACGGCGGCGGCAAGCTGCAGCGAGTCGGCACCGCGAAGCGCGTGTACTCGAAGGAGCCGGCGTGCGGTGCCTCGTAGAGCCGTAGTCGGCTGCACCTCATTCCAGCTCTCGGCGAGACGGTCTAGGCGCTCGAGCGCGACCGTTATCGCAGCATCCGCCAACGCCCCTTCCCGCTCCAGCCTGGACAATGCGGACGCGCACTCGACTTCAGTTGCCCACCATACGCACATCACCGGATCCTGCGCGGCACTCGCCAGCAACCCCTCCGTGCTGGCCTCGGCGACAATCAGCGGCACGATCGCTGAGCTGTCCCAGAACCTCAACGACCCTCGCGCCTCTCCTCGATCAGTGCCGCAACAGCGCTTACTGAAGCCCTCAGACTCGGCGGGCTCGTGCTCAGCAACTCCTCCACGGGTAGCTTGCGCGCCGCGCGGACTGCCCCGGCACGCTCCAGCCTCGCGATCCTCCCCTCAGCGTCAGGAGAGGCACTGATCGCAGACTCCAATCGCGCGACCGGTGTGCCCCGGTCCATGATCAGCACCGACTCGCCAGCACGCACCTGATCGATCAGCGCACTGAGCCTGTTCTTTGCTTCGGTAATCGTCGCGACAACCATCAGGCTAGAATAGCGTGATAGCCCTAGCTACTCAAGCCTCCTACTGTGCAATATCGTCGAGCGAAGGATCACCCGCAAGACTACAGACAAAGCGCTACATTGCGTTTTCGGTGCAGAGCCAGCAAAGTAATTGCGAATCGAGCACAGACTCAGCGCCGAGGGATGAGTTCGAGGCGTTCGAAAGTGGCCGCTTCGAACGCTGTCTGAGCACGTGCGGATGGACGATGCCTTCGCACATGAACAGCATCCAGCATACGAGCGGGTCGTAGCAATCCGATAGGCGAAAATACGGAGCCGGGCCCTCTAGACGACTTGGTTACGCGATACTCCGCGTGTGGATCGACGACACCAAGTCTTCGTGAGCAGCACTTTCCTTGATCTCAAGCCCGAGCGCGCGGCCGTGGTATCGGCGCTGCTTCAGCTCGAAGCTTTTCCGGCCGGCATGGAGCTCTTCCCCGCAGCCGACGACGATGCGTGGACGCTGATCAAGCGTGTTATCGACTCAAGCGACTACTACCTGCTCGTCATCGGCGGCAAGTATGGCTCTGTCGATCAGAACACCGAGCTTAGCTATACCGAGAAGGAGTACGACTACGCGATCGCGCAAGGAAAGCCGGTAATGGCGTTTCTTCACGCCCGACCCCGAGAAGATCGAAATGGGCAAGTCCGAGAAGGACGCGGAGGCGCGGCGGAAACTCGAAGCTTTCCGAGACAAGGTGAAGGACGCGAAGCACGTTAAGTATTGGGACTCAGCGGACGATCTCTCGGGGAAGGTCGCCCTCAGCTTCGCCAGCTTCCGGCAGTCATATCCAGCTCCAGGTTGGATTCGCGGCAACGAGGCTACCAACGCTGAGGCGCTGGGGGAAATCAATGAGCTTCGCAAGAAGCTGGCGGAGGCGAACCAGCAGCTCGATTCCGCCCGCGGTCGCCCTCCAGTTGGATCGGAGGAACTAGCGCAAGACCAAGACGAGGTGCAGTTCGACGTCAGAATCTCGGTCTCTATTCAGGAGCTTGACAGACCGCTGCGGCGCAAACTCACGCGCACTTCAGCAGCTTTGGTCAGCTGGGACGCGCTGTTCTCAGCCGTCGGCCCTGCGCTCCTCGACGAGGCTACGCAGCGAGACCTGCGCCCCTATCTCGACGAGATGCTTGTGGCCCGCATCCAGGATCAGGTGCGCCTGACGGGGTCCCCGTGAAGTGATCCAGGCTGGACGCGTGGTCGTGTTTCCCGTGATGGGATGGAAGGATGAACACGACCATGAAGCGACACAGGCACACGCCGGAGCAGGCGGTCAGGAAGATCAGGGAGGGCGAACGGCTTTTGAACGAGGGCGGCGAGCTCGTGGAGGTGCTGCGGCTATTGGAGGTCAGCGAGGCGACGTGGAACCGCTGGCGTGCGCAGTACGGCGGGATGAAGGCCGATGAAGCCAAGCGCTTGAAGCAGCTGGAGGGCGAGAACCAGCGGTTGAAGAAGCTCGTTGCTGAGCAGGCGCTGGATATCGACATGCTCAAGGAGCTGGCGGAGGGAAACTTTTGACCCCGGGGCGCCGGCGTAGGGCCGTCGGCACCCTGCAGGAGCGCTTCGGGGTCTCAGAGCGCCGTGCGTGCCGGGTCGCGGGCCAGCACCGCTCCACGCAACGCAAGCAGCCACGACCACCGTGTGACGCGGAGCAGCGTCTGGCGCGCAGGCTGCGGGAGATTGCCAAAGAGCATCCGAGGTGGGGTTGGAAGACAGCGCACGAGATCCTGCTGCGGGAAGGCTGGACGATCAACCGCAAGCGCACCAGAAGGGTCTGGCGCCAGGAGGGCCTCAGACGGCCTGTGAGGGCCCGCAAGCGCCGCCGTCTAGCGACCGGGCAGGCAGCGCGTTTGAGAGCGACCAAGCCGAACGAGGTGTGGGCTGTGGACTTCCAGTTCGATGAGACGTCCGACCGCCGCCGCATCAAGCTCTGCAACATCGTCGATGAGTACACCCGCGAGGCACTCGCGATCAGGGTCGACCGGACCTGCACCGCCGAGAACGTCATCACCATCATCGAGCAGATCGTCACCCAGCGAGGTACCCCAAAGTATCTCCGGGCTGATAATGGCCCGGAGATGATCGCGTGGACGCTGCGGGACTACTGCCGCCTGGCGGGCACTCAGACCGCGTACATCGAGCCCGGCAGCCCGTGGGAGAACCCATTCGTGGAGTCCTTCAACGGCAGACTCCGCGACGAGCTGCTCAACATCGAAGAGTTCGCCTGCCTCACCGAGGCGAGAGTCATCATCGAGGACTGGCGCATCCAGTACAACACCTACCGGCCACATTCAGCGCTCGGTGGGCTCACACCCACCGAGTACGCAACGAAAGAGAACAACCAACACCAACCAGACCACGCATAAGCCCTGGCTCACCTACAGGGACCCCTTCACGCCAAGAGGTCCGTGACTGGGCAGCAGACAACAAGATCTCTCTTGAGGGCGCGATCCGGCTAGAAGGATCGATCTCTGAGGACGACCTCGCGACGATCCTGCTCCAACTCAGAGCGCTCGGACTCGTAGCCAAGAGCGAGCGGCGGCGGAGCGTGTCGGACAAAGCGACCTACTGGACCCTAACGCCATACGGCGACTCGCACTTGACAGCGCTACGCGCGATCAAGCGCACAGCGGCCAGTCCGCCAAAGCCTTCGCGCACCCCCGGCGAGCGCCATACTACGCTTGGGGGCGCCGACCACCAGAGAGCCATGGCAAAGCCCGACGGTTCCTCGGAGGCGACGACCGCCGAGACCGAATCGCGTCCACAGCAATCATCTCAATGACCGACTCCATCGACCTAGACTCCTTTGGGCGCCGAATCCTTCTCGCTACGCGATCCGGCAAGGTTGCGTGGTCAAGGACCGACGGCGATCCAAGGGCATTCGTGGCATCCGCCGCTGGCGGCTCGATACGCATCTCGGAGTACGAAGTTGACGACGCTCCCGATGCGACCCTCTTGGAGGTGTTGGATCCAGACGGCCAAGTAATTGCGTCGAGGGTCACGGACCCCCATCGCCCTGGCCCTTGGTTGGACTGGGAGCAGATCCTTAAACAGCTCTATGGGGTCGCCAGCTTCGCTGGGTCCGGCGCCGCAAAAGTTCTCGAAGACCTAACCCAGCAATGGGACTTGCCCGCAGACCCTGCGGACGAGGATATCCCGTTCTAGTCTTCTAGCCTGAGTCGGTGCGCCGTAGGGCGGATGCCGATCAGCTCTCCAAGCGGGCGAGAAGCTGAATGCCCCCTAAGCAGCGTGATCGGCGTGACCGCCGCCTCAGGCTGCTCGACCGTGGCACCGAGCCAACCAGGCGGCTACGCGAGAGGGCCGAGGCATACGCGCACATCCTGCCTACCAACTCGCCGCGCAAACCTCGACCCGCTCGTGTTGCTCCTCGTCCAACTGCAAGGCGCGCGGAGGGCGTCACGGCCGCGTTCGCATACAGCACCGCACCGATCACCGTGGCCGTATGGAGCAAGGCCAGCACAAGCTCCGTGATCGCCGAACTGCGCGTAACAGCAAGACCAACATCCAGCCGACCTACGGCATCGTCACGTCAGGGGTTTGCGCAACGTCCGAAAAAATGGAGACGGTGGGAGTCGAACCCACGTCCGCAGTCGCGTGATGAGATGGCCTCTACGAGCGTAGCCGGCGCTCTGGTCTCGCCCCCCACTCGCCTCGCCGGCGGGGTTGCGGGGGACCAGCTCCCTGAGATGTCCCCGGCTCGGCGGGAGCGGACCTTGCCGGGTGAGCCTGCTATCTGATCCCGGCTATCCCCGCCGCAGGCTTGCGGGGGCCGAGACCTCAGGCCTGGTTTCTAATCAGGCCGCGAGGGCGTACTCATGAGAGTCCGCACTTATGGTTTTCCGGGTGATTTACGAGGCCTCCCGGAACCTCGGCTCGCCACCACCCCCACGAACCGACCGCGTCGAAGCCTGTCGTCCCCGGGGATGCCTTGCCTCATCAGTGTAGCGCTGACACTGGGCTTTAACGAAAACGACGCGGTCCCGGGCCACCTTCGAGGAACCCGCCCCTTCCGGCCCTGGGGGCCCTCCGGCTTGGGTGGCGCGGCCTCACACCTCGATGGCCTCGCTCTTTGGCGGCTCGGTTCCGCGTCTGAATCAAAGCTACGCCTCCCCAGCGCGGAAAGCAAGTCTTTTTTGGGGCTCCCCCGCATCTTCCGAGAAAAACACGCGCGGCCCCGGGGGCGCCGCTCGCGGGAACCCATTTGGGGCTCCCAAACCCGCTCTTAGGCGACGCTTATCGCGCCTGCCACAATGGAGATGCGATGGATGAGTCCCCACTCGTGCCCGCGGGCCACCCCCCACTCGGCACCTATCCCTCACACAGCGCCCAGCCCCTGCCGGGCGACACTCCCGCGCTCGATGCGACGCCGTCGAACGGGGGCGCCGCGGGGACGACCGCAACGCTGAACGGTGCCCCCCCGGGGCATCCCACCACCACGTTGAACGGCGTCCCCCTCGCCCACCCCACCCCCACCGCGCGGGGCGCGGGCGGCACGGGGGGCGAGCCGTTCGGCGCCGAACGCAGGGGCCTGCGCAAGCGCATCGGGAGCGCATTCGCGGCGCTCGCCGCGCTGGTGGCCAAGTTCGGCGCCGCGCTCAAGGCGCTGTTCTTGGCGCTCCCCAACCTGAAGCTGCTCACCACCGCGGGCACCGCGCTGATCTCCGTCGCCGCCTACAGCCTCTTCTGGGGGTGGGAGTTCGCGGCGGGCTTCGTGGTGCTGTTGTTCATCCATGAGATGGGCCACGTGATCGCGCTGCGCCGCGAGGGGATCCGGGCGAGCGCGCCGATGTTCGTCCCCTTCATGGGGGCCCTCATAACCGCCAGATCGCTTGGCGACAACGCCCTCGCCGAGGCGCGCGTGGGGCTGGCCGGGCCGATTCTCGGCAGCCTCGCCGCCGCCGCCGTCGCGGTCGTCGGGGAGCTCCTCCACAGCGACATGCTGATCGCCCTCGCCTACGTGGGCTTTCTCATCAACCTCTTCAACCTGCTGCCCATCGTGCCCCTCGACGGGGGCCGCGCGATGGCCGCGATGGCGCCCTGGATGTGGTTCCTCGGCTTCGGCGCGCTGCTGGTGATGCTCTTCACCCTTCCCGCCAACCCGATCCTGCTGGTCATCGTGCTCTTCGGCGGCTTCGAGCTCTACCGCCGCTGGAAGCTGCGCAAAACGCGCTCCCCCGCGCAGGAGGCCTACTACCGCGTCGCCCCCCGCCACCGGCTGATGGTGGGCGTCGTCTACATCGGCCTCGCCGTCGGGCTCGCCTTCGGGATGGCCGAGACCCATGTGCTCGCGAGCGCGGGCCACAACTTCGGCCGACTCTGACCTCGAACCCCGGCCCCAGACCCCCGACCCTGGCGGCCCGGCCATCTCCGATGAAGGCGAGGAGGAGGAGGAGGAGGGTTGCTAGCGCCGGGCCCGCGTGACGCGTTCCATGTCGCGCTTCATCTCCCGCTCGCGGATCGCCTCGCGCTTGTCGTAGAGATCCTTGCCCCGCGCCAGCGCGATCTCCACCTTCGCGAGGCCCTCCCGGAAGTAGATCCTGGTGGGCACCAGCGTGAGGCCGCGCTCGCTCACTTTCGCCGCCAGCCGCTCGATCTCGGCGCGGTGGGCTAGCAGCTTGCGGTCGCGCTCGGGCTCGTGGTTCTCCCGGGCCGCGGGGGCGTAGGGGGGAATGTGCACGCTGTGCAGCCACAGCTCCCCCTCGCGGATCGCCACGTATCCCTCTTTCAGCTGTGCCCCGGAGTCACGCAGCGCCTTGACCTCGGTTCCCCGCAGCTCGATCCCGCACTCCAATCGCTCCAGCAGCTCGTAGCGATAGGAGGCGTAGCGATTGCTCGCCACGTCCCCCGCCCCCACCTTGCGCTTGCCGCTCCGCGTCTTCGCCATCGTCCACCGAGCCTATCCGAGCGCCGCTGGCGCATCGGCTCAGCGCGAGCGCCGGCGGCCTGTCTGCCCCCGGGGGCCCACCCGGCCCTCGCGGCCAGCCGCCTGCTCTTTGTCCCCAGGCGGTGGGAGGTCGAGGTCCACCCGGCCCCGCCGCGGGTCCACGCGCCCCACTTGCACCTCGATGGGGTCCCCCAGCCGCAGCGTCATCCCGGAGCGCTCGCCCCGCAGGATGGTGCCCTGCTCATTGAGCTCCCACCACTCGCGGCCCTCGTTGTCTGGGCGCGACGCCGCGAGGCGTCTCACGGGGAGCATTCCCTCGAACCGATAGCCCCCCTCCTCGGGCCCCTGCCCCACGGTGGGACCGAACGCCACGAAGGCGCCCGCGCCGATCACGCCCACCACCTCCCCCCGGAAGGTCTGCTCCCAGCCCTCCCCCAGCAGCTCGCGCTCGAGCGCGAAGCAGCGCGCCACGTCGTCAGCGTCGCGCTCGATCTCCATCGCCGCGCGCTCCCGTTGGGAGGTCCACTCCCCCAGCTCCTCCAGGATGCCGGCGCGCGGCGCGCGCTCGGGGCCGCCCAGCGTGGAGAGCAGCGCGCGGTGGCACACCAGGTCGGGGTAGCGGCGGATGGGGGAGGTGAAGTGGCAGTAGCACGCCGAGCCCAGCCCGGCGTGGCCGAGGTTGCGCGGGGAGTAGAAGGCCTGCTGCAGGGAGCGCAGCACCAGGCCCGTCAGCGCCCGCCTGCCCCCCGACGGCGGCGCTGTCGCGTCGCCCGCCCGGGCACGCGCGAGGGTGCGCTGCACGTGGGCCTCCACCCGCCGCGATATCTCCCCCACCAGCTCCGCCGCCTGCGTCGGGGACATCTGCTCCGGCACCGGCGGCGTCGCCACCCCCAGCGAGGCGAGTTGGCCCACCAGGCGCTCCACGCTCGCCGCCCGGGGACGCTCGTGCACGCGGTAGAGACATGGCACGCCCCGCCGCTGCAGCTCCCGTGCGACCGCCTCGTTGGCGGCGATCATCAGGTGCTCGATCAGGCGGTGCGACTCCGTCTGTGCGCGGCCGGAGATCTCGCTCACTTCGCCGTCGGCGTCGAACGCGAACTCGGGCTCCTCGGAGTCCACCGTGAGCGCGCTGCCGTGACCCGCGCGCGCTCGCCCCAGCGCCGCCGCCGCCTCGCGCGCGGCCCGCAGTGGCTCGCCCCACGGCTCCCGTGCGGCCTCGAGTCCCGCGAAGATGCGGTCCACCCGGTCGTAGTCCAGGCGCTCGTCGGAGCGGATGGTCGAGCGGTAGAACGCGCACCGGCTCACCTCCGCGCCGTGGAGCTCGAGCTCCACCGTCACCGCCGCCCGCTCGCGGCCCGGCACCAGCGAGCAGGCGTCACCCGAGAGCGCATCCGGCAGCATCGGCTCCACCGCGCCCGGCACGTACACCGAGGTGCCCCGCTCCCGCGCCTCCACGTCCACGGGGGAGCCCTCGGGCACGTAGGCGGCCACGTCCGCGATGTGAACCCACACCCGCACCCTCGGGTGGACGGGATCTGAGTCCAGGCGCTCGGCCGAGATCGCGTCGTCGAAGTCGCGCGCGGAGACGGGGTCGATCGTGAACGTCGCCAGCTCCCGCAGGTCCCGCCGCGCAGGCGCGCCCACCGTGACCCGGGGACCGCGCTCGCGGGCGGAGCGGGCGGCGCGCTCGACCCCCTGCTCGAAACGCCGCGCGAGGCCGCGCTCGCGCATCAGCTCCTCGATCGCCTCGCGCGCGCTCTCGCGCTGCTGGGGCGGCCACACCGTGCGCGCGCCGCGGGACGACCCACGGCCGCCGCCCGATCGCCGGGCGCCCTCGGCGCGACCGCCACCCGGCCCGCGCGACCCGCCACGGGGAGGTCCACCCTGCCCAGACGCTCCATCCCCCCGTCCGCCCTGCTCGCCCCGA
>CAVRYX010000009.1:0-298392 GCA_963725535.1 uncultured Solirubrobacterales bacterium | reverse complement strand
GATGTTCCTCCCGGTGGGCGGAGGCCCCACGATCGGCGCCACCCAGGCGCGGGCGATCGTCGGGCGGCTGCGTCCGCGGTGGGTCGTGCCGATGCACTACCGCACCCCGCGCATCGGGTTCCTCGAGACCGCGGAGGAGTTCCTCGCGTTGTTCGCCGTCGTCGAGCGCAGCGCGAGCGCGACCTTCGAGACCGCGGAGCTGGCGGTCGCAGAGGAGCCCGTCGCCGTCGTGCCGGCGGTGCCGTGACGGCGCGAGCGCGGCGGTCTACGTGGGCTGTGGGGCGGGCGCCGGAGCGAGCGCGTCGGCGCTGGAGAGCTTGCGCAGGAACGCCTCGGCGGCGTCCACGTCGAGCGGGCGGGCGAACAGGAAGCCCTGCCCGCTGTCGCAGTCCTCGCCTCTGAGCAGCGAGAGCTCCTGCTCCTGCTCGATGCCCTCGGCGAAGGTCTCGATCGAGAGCGCCTTGCCGAGCTGCACGAGGCGTGTGGATCAGCGTCTCGCCCTCCTTGTTGTGCTCGAGCCCGGAGATGAACGAGCGGTCGATCTTCAGCGCGTCGACCGGGAACCGCTGGAGGTGGGCGAGCGAGGAGTACCCGGTCCCGAAGTCGTCGATCGCGATCCGCACGCCGAGCGCCTTGATCGCGGTGAGCCGGCGGGCGGTCTCCTCGATGTTGCGCATCAGGGTGGTCTCGGTGATCTCGATCGTCAGCGCAGCCGGGTCCAGGCCGCTGTCGGTCGAGCGCGCCTTCGATGTCGGCGATCAGCTGGTCGGTGTCGAGCTGGCGTCCGGACACGTTGACGGCCATGCCGATCGGGTACCCGGCCGCCCGCCAGGCGGCGCCCTGGTGGCAGGCCTCCTGGAGAACCCAGCGGCCCGACCTCGGTGATCAGACCCGTCTCCTCGAGCAGCGGGATGAAGTCGTTGGGTTGCACGGTGCCGCGGACCGGGTGCTTCCAGCGGATCAGCGCCTCGACCCCGTTGGGGGTCATGTCGCTGAGGTCCAGGGTGGGCTGGTAGGCGAGGAAGAACTCACCGTTGGCGAGCGCCTCACGCAGGTCCATCTCGAGCTCCATGCGGTCCTGCACGGTGTCCTGCATGCCGTTCTCGAAGACGACGAAGCGATTCTTGCCGTCCCACTTGGCGCGGTACATCGCGATGTCCGCGTCGCGCAGGAGTTCGTCCGCGGAGAGCCTGTCCCCCACTGCAATCCCGATGCTCGCCGTCACGGTGATGCGGTTCTCCCCGTTCTCCCCCAGCTTGAAGGGGTGCTTGAGCGCGTCGAGCAGTCGCTCGGCGATCAACTCGGGGCCGGCCTCAACCGAGAGGTCCTCGGAGATCACGACGAACTCGTCGCCGCCGAGCCGCCCCAGCGTGTCGCTCCCGCGGATCACCCCGTCGAGCCGCGCGGCGACTGCCTGCAGGAGCTCGTCGCCGACGCCGTGGCCGAGCGTGTCGTTGATGGACTTGAAGTTGTCGAGGTCGACGAACAGCGCCGCGGTCGGCGTCTGGGTGCGGCGCGAGCGCACGAGCATCTGCTCGACGCGGTCCAGGATCAACGTCCGGTTCGGCAGACCGGTCAGGGGGTCGTGGGTGGCGAGGAAGGAGAGCTCCTCCTCGCGCCGCGTGAGCTCCTCGTCGGTGTGCCGGCGCTCGGTCTCGTAGCACTCGCACATCCGCAGCAGGCTGAACTCGAGGCTCAGCTGCAGGATGTTCAGAGCCTCGGCGAGCGCTCCGGTCAACACGTCCAGCTGTGCGGCGCTCTCGCGCAGCACCTCGGCCATCACGTTGCGCCACCAGAAGCAGCGTCTGGTCACCTCGTCCAGCGAGGCCGCGCGTTGGGCTGCCAACTCGCCGAAGATGAGCCACGTTTCCTGACCGGCCTCGATGGCGATCGCCATGCCCTCCCCTTCCATCCATCGAGCCACCGCGATCGTGGAGCTGCGGCTGATCCGCTCGAAGCTGCCCTGAACAACGGCGTCGACGTCGTGACCCGTCCCCGCGGTGTGCGCGACCGTCCGCTCGAGCACCTCCTCGGCGCGTGCCTTCAGCGCCTCGCCGAGACGCCGGAGATCGTCCCCGGACTGCTCGACCGCAGCGGTCGGCGGCAGCGGCACGCGGATCTCGTCGCGCAGCTCGTCCCTTCCAGAACTTAGACCCTCAGCAGACATCTCAGCTCATCATCGGCTGTGGGAACCCAATCTTTACAGCCGAAATAGAAAGACCCCGCCGGAGCGGGGCTCTTTCCGTAGCGGGTCTGTAAGCCGGATTCTGTCGTGAGCAGCCATCCATCTGAGCGGCCTACCTGGACCTCGGCGGGCAGCCTGCAAGCGGTCCTGCTTGGCCTTGCATCGGGTGGGGTTTGCCTGGCCGCCGCGTCACCGCGACGCCGGTGCGCTCTTACCGCACCATTTCACCCTTACCGGCCAGCCGTTCACGTGGGACGGCCGGTGTCGGCGGTGTATTTCTGTGGCACTTTCCCGCGGGTTTCCCCGGGTCGTCGTTAGCGACCACCCTGCCCTGTGATGTCCGGACTTTCCTCGAAGGCCTCGAACTCGGCCTCCGCGGCTGCTTGGCCTGCGCCCCCAAGGTAGCGCGTCCCGCCCCGCCGTGAAGGTGCGACAGCGGACCCTCCCCACGCCCCGCACTGGCAAGGCCTTTGAACCGCAACCGGGCGTTTCTCAGTGCAGCCGCGTCCCACAGTCCACGCAGTCCCCGTGCGGAGCGCCGATTCCGCCACCAAGGGACGCCATCTTCTCGCCGCACACCGGACAGCGCACGAGCCCGCTGACGCTCAGTTCCTCCCACACGCCGGCAATCAGGTCGTCCAGCGTCGGGGCGCCGGGCGCCTCCCCACAGACGGCGGACTCGACCCCGTCTACTTGGCGGCCGACCCTGCCCTCACGGCTGTGTATCGACCTATGTGTCCCCGGACGCTCGTGGTCCACAGGCCTGCGAACCTCTCGTCCAAGGAGACCCGAGAGGCGTCGCGGTCGCCTTGGGAGAACGGTGGCGCCCATCAGAGGTTCCTCAGCAATCCGACCACGCGGCCGAGCACCCGGACCTCGCGGCTGCGGATCGGCTCCATCGTCGTCGTTCTCGGGCTGCAGGCGGACGTGGTCGGCCTCGCGGAAGAAGCGCTTGACGGTCGCCTCCTCGCCGACCAGCGCGACGACGATCTCGCCGTCCTGGGCGGTGTCCTGGGGTCGCACCACCACGAGGTCGCCCTCGATGATCCCGACGTTCTTCATCGACTCGCCACGCACCCGCAGCAGGTACTCGCCCGTCGTCGCCGCCGGCGGCCGGCGGCGACGGCGACGTACTCCTCGATGTTCTCCTCGGCGAGCATCGGCTGGCCCGGCGGCGACCGAGCCCAGCAAGCGGCAGGCCATCGGCCGCACGATCGAACGCACCTGTCCACAGCGCGCCAACCGCGCGGTCGAGCAGCTCGATCGCCCGCGGCTTGGACGGATCGCGGCGCGAGCAGCCCGATCCGCTCGAGGTTCGCCAGGTGCGCGTGCACCGTCGAGGACGACGCGAGCCCGACGGCCTTGCCGATGTCGCGCACGGTCGGCGGGTAGCCGTGCTTGCGCGGAGTACCGCTTGATGAAGTCGAAGATCTCCTGCTGGCGCTTGGTCAGATCCATGATCTCGGGTCTCCCTGGTCGGCTGGGTGAAACGACGAAACGAACACGTGTTCGTGCAGTAGCGCCGCCCGCGGACGGACGCAAGGGCCGATCGCACGCTCAACCCTTCGGACGCCGGCGCGATGGCCCTGAGCGAGGGGCCGGGGCCCCCGCAGACCGTCTGTCCAGCCGAAGGGCAGCAGATGAAGCTGGCCGGCAGGGCTCTATACTCGCCTCCTCTGCGCCCGTGGCGGAATTGGTAGACGCGCAAGGTTGAGGGCCTTGTGGACGATTGGTCTCCGTGGTGGTTCGAGTCCACTCGGGCGCATTGAGAAAGCCCTGCTGAGCGGGGCTTTTTTGATGCTTGCGGGAGATCTGTCGCCGCCTTGCGCTACTGTACGGACTTGTTGCCACTGACAAAGTCGTACAGTTTTCCGTACATCGCCGTGCCGCTGGCGAGCCCGCGGAGAACGCCCCGATGAGCTGCAGGTTCGCGAAGGACCGCTGGGAAGTTCGCTGGCGCGACGCCACCGGCCGCCACCGCTCGCGACGGTTCCCCACCGAGGAGTCCGCCAGGGCGTTCGACGAGTCGATCCACGACCACGACGTCGGCCAGCGCAAGCAGACGCAGTACGGGCGCAGCGGCGGCGTCTACCCGTACCCGACCGCCGCGGGAACCAGGTGGCGCTGCTCGGTCAGGCGCTCCGACGGCTCCTACACGAGCAAGCGCGGCTTCACGAGCGAGAAGGCCGCGCGAGACGCTCGCCGGCGACTGACCGAGAAGCAGGAGCGCGGCGAGGTTCGCCACACCAAGGAGGCCTTCGGGGCGTTCTGGTCGCGCTGGCTGGATCGCCGCAAGCCCTATCTGGAGGAAGGAACCTGGGGAGCGTACGAGATCGGACGGCCGCCTGCGGCTCATGCCGGCCCTCGGGTCGATGCCCCTCGGCCGCCTCGACGTCGAGCACGTCCGCGAGCTAATGGACCAGTGGACCGAGGCGATGGAAGCCGGCGAGCTCGCGCCGAAGACCATCAACAACACCCTTGGGACGCTCGTGGTCTGCCTCAACGCGGCCGTCGAGGACGGGCTGATCGCCGCCAACCCGGCGCTGCGCGTGCCGCGCCTGCCGCCGGCGCACATCGAGCGCGACTACCTGCGCCTGCACGAGATCCCGCTCTACCTCGACTCGTGCTCGGCGGTCTACCGGCCGCTCGCCGAGTTGCTGATCGCGCAGCGGCATGCGGATCTCTGAGGCCTTGGCGCTGCGGGTCGGCGATCTGGAACTCGAGCATACGGGCGGCGCGATCGTCGTGTACAGGTCGCGCAAGAAAGACGCAGTCGGCTCCACGAAGTCGGATCGCTTCCGTTCGGTGGAGATCGGGCGGGGGCTCGCACGGGTGCTCCAGGACCATCTCGCACGTCACGGTCGAGAGGACCTCCGGCGAGGAACACGACGCACACCTGTTCGTGATGCCGGCACGCGTGCGCAAGCACGATCGCGGCCGCTGGCAAGGCGGCGGAGTCGGCGAACCGATGGACCGCACGACCGTCTCGCGCGACTGGCACAAGCAGGCGCTGCAGGACGCCGCGCTGCGCGACATGCCGCTGCACGCTCTGCGCCACACCGCCGCCGCCGCATGGCTGGCGGGCGGGAACTCGCTGATGTATGTGCAGCGCCAGCTCGGCCACTCGGACATCGGCACGACCGAGCGCTACTACGGACACCTCGAGCGCCACGTGCTCGCCGCTGGAGCAATCGCGACCGAAGAAGCGATCGCACGGGCGTCGAGTCGTTCGCGGCGCTAGTCCAGAAGACTTCGCTGCTCGCCGGCCGCCGTACGGCGAGAACCCTGCGCCCTACCCCCTACGGCCTTTGGAGTCCACGTAGCGACTGCGGGACGACCCGGCCGCCACGACGTACGGGCGTCTTCGATCCAGCGTTCGATGTCCTCTGGAACGAACCTCAACGGGCCGGCCTCGCCGCCGATGCGGATCGAGGGGATTCGCCCAGCCTTGGCAGCGTCATACAGCCACGAGCGGGAGACACCGAGATGGCGAGCGACATCGGTGGGCCTCATCAAAGCCTGCATCAATTGCCACTGGCCGTCCGTGCCCTGAGCGGCCAGCGAGCGAGGCTCCGCGTGCCGAGACCACCGGGCAGGTATGTCGAGGTCGCCGCCGGCGGGAAACCGTGCCTTTGGATTCTGCCTGGATTGCGTATGCCTATTGACGCCCGAAACGCACCCGCTACCCCCCATCGAGTTCGACGACCGGGTATGCCCAGCTGCCTACTGGCGAAACGGGCGCTCGTGCGCCGCCCTCTCTAGGACAAAGCACGCTGAGCGTTCAAGCCCCCATTTCATGGGGTGTGCGAAACCCCCTCAATCGCCGACAAAACCCCCTTTTGCACCGACAAAACCCCCTCTCGCGAGGCCTAATCGCGTGCGAAACAAAACGCCCATCCCCGCCTCATGCGGCTCGCTCTGCAAAACCCAACATCCCTGCAAATCGCCACCTCTGCGGTCGGCGCGGGAACGCCTGCAAAACCCAATTTGCTCGGTGACGAGAAGTAATCCATCACCCACAGGAGAAGAACGCACAGCGGCGCGGCACGAAAGCACGCCTCGTAGCCGGCGAGGCGCGGCCAGGCTCGAGAGCGATCACCACTACGAACGCCCGCGTGCGAACACCGGATGCGAGGCCCGCTCTGCCATCAGCCACCGCCCTGCCCGTCAGGACCCGGTAGCACTCGCACGGAAAGCTCCACTCCTGCGTCGAGCGGCACACAGATCGAGACGTAGCCGCGGGCGGGATCACGGACGTGCTCCAGGTACGGAAGCAGGTCCGGGTCATCCACGTTGAGGTCGGCTGCCACGAGCGCCCCGGGCGCCAGGTGGGGCTCAACCAGTTCAAGAACCGCCAGGTACAGGTCGTTGCGGCCGTCGAGGAACAGCAGGTCGAACGGAACCGTCCAGATCGGCGAGCGTCTGCCTGGCGTCGCCGAGCCGCAGCTCGACAAGATCCGCGAGGCCCGCGTCTGCGAGGTTGCGACGGGCGATCTCAGCCTTGCTCGCAGGCAACTCGGTGGTGACCAGCGAGCCGCCGCAGTCCCTGGTAGCAGCCGCGAGGTACACGGTCGAGATGCCGAAAGAAGCGCCGAACTCGACGATTCGACGGGCTCGCCCGCTCGACGCGAGCACGTACAGCAGTTCGCCGACCTCGCGCTTGATCGCCAACGGAGCATCGCCATAAAGCTCATACCGCTGGGCCTGCGCCAGCCTCACCCCGAGCTGCGCCTCGCGCGCTCGAACACGCTCCTTGGCCGGCTCGTCCTCAGCCCACGCCGCGGCGTGCAGGCGATCGAGAACACCCGCCACCGTCGGTGATCTCAGCGTCGAGGACACCAACAATCCCCTATGGGACCCTCATCGATGCTGGCGCCCTGGCTTGCTCTCGCTCGCAGCACTCGTCAATTCATAGGCGTGCGGAACCCGAACCATCCTCACCAGTGGAGGGCTGCCACCGAAACGCAGCTGCCCCCTTGCCTCGAAGCCAAGGCGTTCATAGAGCGAAATGTTACGCTCACTAGTGGCCTCAAGGTAGGCAGGTATCCCTTCCTCGTCGCAACGTTCAAGCGTCGGGCGCATCAGCTTGCTTCCGAGCCCTTGACCCTGCACCGCGGGAGCCACCCCGATATACGGGAAGTAATAATGAGGTTCCCGAAGGTGGCATCCCTCCATCTGCGCTGCCAAACCTGCAGCTTTCGGAAGATGTATACCGAACACCCTACCTTGGCTGACCGCAACGCGGTAAGGCGTGCTCCACGCGCCGGGTGGCAACGAAAGTGCCGCGCCGACCAGATCTGAGGACGTCCACACACACCCGAGCGGGATAACAAGCTGACGAAGCTCGATGCCAAAGAAGCGTTGAAGCCGAACCTGCCTGCTCGCGTCGTCAGGCAGTAGCCATTCGAAGACTGGATCTTTCTCGAAGGCTTCCGCCAGAGTGACCGTCAGCCGGTCGATATCCTTTACTGTCGCGCGCAGTGTGTCGGGCTCCTCGGAGGACATGCTCGACAAGCCTGAACCTCGCGATCCCTCGACGCACATGAAGATCTTATATCGAACGCGACGGCCCAGCCACCGCCACAAGGCTCGATCAGGATGGACTTGCCTCCAGGCAAAGCGTATCCTCAGCTTCGCCCGATGGATAGCGCCGTCAACACGGATGTGGTGACCGTGGAGGCTGGTCTGGCCAGCCTGATGGCGGCACGACGCCTGGTGGAGGCGGGGGTTAGTGCCGTACCTCGATGACCAGCCCGACATGTCCGCATCAACCAACTCGGCGGAGCAAGATCCGAGCCTTGTGCAGGAGCCACTCGGGCTTTTGCAGTGCTGGCTGGACGATGCCACGGACGCCGGCCTCCAGAGCCATACAGCGATGACGCTCTGCACCGCTTCCGCAGATGGCGAGCCATCTGCCAGGACTGTCGAACATCAAGCGCCTGGAGCCCGGCACCTTGATCTTCACCACCGCTCTATGGACGCGGAAGGCACGCGAGATGACCGCCAACCCCAAGGTCGCCGGGCTGTTCCACTGGCCGCAGCTCGGCCGTCAGGTACACGTCGCGGGCACGGCTGTCCTCGCTGAGCGAGCGCTGGCTGAGGAACTGTTCGCGTTACGCAATCGCACGCACCGACTGCAAACGCTCGTGTCCCGCCAAGGCGAGACGATCGGCGATCTCGCACCGCTGCACAAGCGCCTGCTGGAGTTGGAGGAGACCTATCGAACTGCTGAGATACCCTGTCCGGAGGATTGGGGCGCCTTTCGCCTGACGCCGTGCGTGGTCGAGTTCTGGGAGGTCGCGCCTGACCGCTTGCACGAGCGCATTCTCTTCGAGCGGACCGGCGTCTCCTGGCAGCGCCGGCGGCTGGCACCTTGACGGCGCCTGCGCTTGCCGACGCAGCACTGCTGCGCGAAGATCTGAGATATGTCAAGGCGTGCCGCCGTCGTCAACCATCACATGAGGACGTACTACAATCGCCGCGCGGACGAGTACAACGAGTGGTGGCTTGGCTCCGGCTCGTTCGCTGGGCGTCGCCGTCTCGGCTGGCGCGAGGAGGTGGCGGAGATAGTCACGCTGGCCGCCACGCTAGAGCCCGCACGGACGCTCGACGTGGCATGCGGAACGGGCTTCCTCACCCGCCACCTACGCGGCGAGGTGGTCGGCATCGACCAGAGTCCGGCGATGACTGAAATCGCCCGCCGTGCCGCGCCTCAGGCTCGCATTGTCTGCGGTGAGGCCGTGCCGCTGCCTTTCCCCAAAGGCGCTTTTGATGCGATCTTCACGAGCCACTTCTACGGACATCTGCTGCCAGCCGAGCGAGAGCGGTTCCTGGCCGAGGCAGCCCGGGTCGCCACACGCCTGGTCGTCGTCGATGCCACGCTGCGCGAGGACGTCGAGGAGGTGCAGTGGCAGCCCCGACAGCTCAACGACGGCTCGCGACACAGGATCTATAAGCGTTACTTCCGCGTCGAACAGTTGGTCACCGAGCTCCGCGGCGGCGTCATCCTGCACGCCGGACGGTGGTTCGTGGCTGTGTCCTGCGATCTGGGGCCATGGCGCCGACCCGTCGAGCCCGCTCACCGCGAGGCCAGCCGATGAGTGGCGCCACGCCAGAGGCACCGCTGCTCGGCTCCTGCCTGTGCGGCGGTGTGCGGCTGCGCATCACGGGTCCATTCCTGCGCGCTACCTACTGCCACTGCCGCCATTGCCAGAAGCGCACCGGCAGCGCCTTCTCGGCTCAGGCGCGCGTGGCGCAGGAGCACTTCGAGCTGCTCGCTAGCAGCGACCTGATGCGCACGTTCACGCCCCCGGAGGGTCGGCCCAAGGTCTTCTGCGGGCAGTGCGGTTCGAGCCTCTTCAGCGGCGACCCGCTCGTCAACGCCGAGGTTAGCGTCCGGCTTGGCATCCTCGAGGGGGACCCTGCGATCCGTCCGGAAGCGCACCTCTACGCAGACTCCGCACCCCGCTGGCGCCCGCTGCCGGAGGACGGCCTGACCCGTTACTCGGGGCCAGCGACTCCGCAGTCGAGTAGCCCCCTGGCAGATCACGTCTCGCTGCTGGTCGTGAAGGTCGGCGGCAGCCTCTTCTCGGACAAGCGCCTGGATCGAACCGTTGACGAAGTCGCGCTGGAAGCGCACAGCGCCGCGATCGCGCTCCTGGCCAAGGAAGCGCCAGGGCGAGTCGTGTTCGTCAGCGGTGGGGGCGCATTCGGGCACGCGGCCGCGCGCGAGCTGGACCTCGGCGACCCCCACGCGGCGCTCCCGCTCACCGAGGCCAACTTCGCGCTGAAGTGGAAGTGGACGCAGGCACTCCGCGCCCAAGGCGCGCCTGCGCTGCCCCTGCAGGTGAGCGCATTCTGCACGCGCGGCGAGAGCGGCGAGCTGCAGGTGAGCCACGGCGTGCTGCGGCAGATGCTCGCGCAGGGGGCCCTGCCCGTGCTCTCTGGCGATGCGATCGTATGCCCCAATGGGGCGCTGAAGATCCTGGGGAGCGATCGGGTGCCCGAGGCGCTGCTCGGGCTGCGCCCAGGATCGATGAGGGTCGTGACCCTGACCAACGTGCCTGGGCTACTCATGGACCGGCAGGCGCCTGGCGAGGTGCTGCGCGAGATCGACCCTGAGGATGCGGAGGAGGCGATGACGCTCCCGTGGAGCCCGCCCGCCTGGGACACGAGCAGCTCGATGGCGGGCAAGCTGCGCGCGCTGGTGGACGTCGCACGCCAGGGGGCCGAGTGCTTCATCCTGCAAGCCAGCCCAGAGCGTCCGTGGGCGTTCCTGCTCGAGCCCGTCGAGCGCTGGCCGCAGGAGATGGCCTACACCCGTATCAGCCGGCGCGCAGCAAGCGGCGCAGCCGCGTCCACAGGTTGAACAGCGAGGTCAACAGCCGCTCCTGCCTGGATGCCCGCGGCGGCAGCATGCCGATCTGGCGGGCGAACTCCATCGTGTCGGAGAAGGCGTCGTTTCCTACAATCAAGCCATCGCGGACGCTGAAGACGTCAACTCCCTCCAGCTCCAGCGGAGCGCCAGTCGGCCGGATCCCATACAGGGGCGCGGAGCCGCAGAAGGTCCCACGCAGCCGCCACTGCAGCGCACAGCGGTCCGCATCGGCCGTCGTGGCGACCACCTCGAAGCGAGCGTCTGGCACCGCCGCCAGCAGCGCCGTCATCTGCTCGTGCACCCCATCTGGGGCGAGCGTGTCGATCTGGCCCCGGACGTTCTGGCGAGCGCCATCGGCCCAGCAGGCCAGGGCTCGATCGAGCTCGTGGTCGCTCAAAGCCTGCATGTAGGAACGCGCCACGCGCTCAGCGGATATGTGGGTCGCTGCGGGCTGGACGCGGCGCTCGTCCGTATCTGCGCCGTTCATGGCTCACCTCCCGCGGTCTCAGCAGCGCCCATGCGCTCCCGGGCTCCTGGCGTGGCCTCTGCCAGCGCCTCGTCGAGCGCAAGGAAGAACCTGGCGATGTGCTCTGGCCCGACCTGGCCCATGTTCGCGATCCTCACGCTCGGACCGACCTCGGGCTGGGTCGCATAGATGACGAACCCGCGCGCCTTCAGAGCGTCATGCAGCGGCTGATAGGACACGCCGCTCGGCGGGATCGCGACCGTCACGTTGTTGCAACGGTGCTCGTCGGAGAGCAGCAACTCGAAGCCGCGCTCCCGCAGGCCGGCACGCAGCGCCTGGGCGCACTCCTGGTAACGGGCGCCGCGGCCGGCCGCGGTCTCCCGCAGGGTCAGCTTCAGCGCCTGGTCAAGGGCATATAGAACCTGGACGGCCGGGGTGAATGCGGGCGCGTCGTCCAGCTCCTGCGCCTGGTAGTGCGTGTGCAGATCGAGGTAGTAGCTGCGCCGTGGGCCGCCTGAAAGCGCCTCCAGCGCGTCCTTGCGCGCACATACGAAGCTGATGCCAGGAAGGCCCTCGATGCACTTGTTCGCCGTGCCCACACACCAGTCGACGTGGTCGGCCTGCATGTCCAGTGGCTCGCTGCCAAGGCTGCTGATCGCATCCACGACCAGCGATCGCCCGTGCCGAGCCACGATCTCGCCGACCGCGCGCAGCGGGTTGAGCATGCCGGTGCTCGTCTCGTGGTGGACCATGCCCACATGACCGATGCTTGGATCGCTCGCCAGCTCCTGCTCGATCGCGCGCAGGTCGAACGGGCTGGTCCAGTCGAACTCGAGGTGTCGGCAGGCAATCTCATGCACGGTCACGATCTCGTGCAGGCGGCGGCCGTAGTGGCCGTTGTCGAGAATCAGGATCCTTCCGCCCGCGGGCACGACCGAGGAGAAGGTCGCCTCCAGCGCGGCCGTACCCGAGCCGGTCACCACCACGCTCCTGCAACTCTCCCGGCCACCGCAGACCGCGGTGATCTTGGCGCGAACGTGGCGCATCAGGTCTGCCACCTCCGGCTCGCGATGGCACACGTCGGCGTAGCCCATCGCCTCGCGGACGCTGTCGTGTACGTTCACCGGCCCAGGGTTCAGCAGGACCGTGCGCGGCGGCGGCGGCGCAACGTCCAGCTCGGACCGCGCTGCTGTGTTCACGGTCACGGCTGCAGCCGCTCCGAGCGCCAATCCGAGCCCTCACGCAGGTACTGGAGCCTTCGGTGCAGCCGGTCAGGGCTTCCGTGCCAGAACTCGATTCGCTGCGGCACCAGCCGGAAGCCGCCCCAGCCCTGGGGACGGGCGAGTGCGTCCCCGCCAGCGCTCAGATGCTGCGCGGCGGCGCGCAACTCCGCCTCGCTGTCCAGCGGCTCGCTCTGCCTGGAGACGACGGCGGTCGCCCGGGCATCGCGCGGGCGCTCGTCGAACAGCGCGTCCGACTCTGCCTCGCTCAGGCGCTCGACAGAGCCTGCCACGTTCACCTGTTGCAGCGTCTCGCGCCAGTAGAGCGTACCTGCCGCCCACGGTGTGCGATCGAGCTCGCGTCCCTTCCTGCTGCCGTGATGCGAGGTGAACACCAGCCCGGTGTCCAGCGTCTTCAGGAGCACGATGCGGCTGGACGCGCGGCCCGCGTCATCCGCCGTAGCCAGGGCCAGCGCGTTCGGCTCGCGCACTCCGTGCTCGCGTGCGAGCGCCAGCCACTCGCGCAGCAGCTCGATCGGATCCCGCGGCGGCACGTCGAACTCCGCCAGCTCCAGCGAGGCGGTGCCTGTCAGCGTCGTCTCCCGCGAGGCCTGCTCCTGTGGTTGTTGCTCACGCGTGCTCGCCATCGACCGAGTACTCATACCATCCTGGTCAACGAATGTCCACGGGAGCCGCGCTTGCGCCGCGGCGGGATTCCTCCACGGCCTGCGTGAACCACGAGTCGTAGCTTGAGACGTCCTCCTCGCCGGTGAGCTCGAAGACGGCACGGACTGGCGGAATCGTCTCCTCCACCGGCAGGCTCGTGCCGCTGCGCACGATGGTCCGCATCGTCTCCTCCATCGCTCCCATCGCCGCCCGCAGCACCTGGTTGGCGTAGACCGCCACCGAGATGCCCGCGCGCTCCAGCTCCTCCACGGTCGCATGCCCGTAGGTGGTCGGAATCGCAACCAGCGGCGTGCGCTGGCCGCGGGCGCGCCATGCTTTCGCGAACGCCGTCACCTCGGCGGCCGTCTGTGTGCGGGAGTGCACGACGATCGCGTCCGCGCCCGCTTCGGCGTAGAGCTGCGCGCGCTCCAGCGCACGGTCCAGGCTCTCCCCCTCGATCAACGACTCCAGGCGCGCGAAGACCAGGAACTCGGACATTCGCTGCGCCTCCTTGGCAGCGCGAATCTTGATCGCGAACTCGTAACGGTCGGTCAGCGCCTCGCCGTTTCCTGAGCCGAGCGGGACGCGCCTGGGGTCCGGCTTGTCCTCGATGCATATCGCCGCGACGCCCACGTGCTCGAACTCCATCACGGTGCGCCGCAGGTTGCGAACATCCCCGAAGCCAGCGTCGCAATCAGCGATCACGGGCAGGCTAGTCGCGGAGACGATCGTACGGGTCGCCTCGCGCACCTCGCCCATCGTCAGGATGTTGGCGTCTGGCACGCCGCGGCTGGCGGCGATGCCCAGCCCGCTTGCCCACAGCGCATCGACGCCACAGCGGTCGGCCACCAGCGCGGAGAGCCCGTCATGGACGCCACCCACGCGCAGGAACCGCCCGTTTGCCAGCCCCCGTCGCAGCGCAGCGGCCGGGTGCTCCTCCGCGACCACCAGCTCATCAGCCGCCTCGCGGGCGGCGCTCTGGGAGCCCTGTGCCGCCGGCGCGCCGCCGCGGCGCTGTTTCAGCTGGGTGCGTAGCTCCTCCAGCCAGAGCAGGATGTCGCGCATCACGTGGTGGTTCTGCTGGGGACGCAGGGCGCCTAGCTGGAAGAACATCACGCCCTCGCTGGGCGGTCCAAGCAGCGTCAGCCGACGATCGACGTGGCCCTGCTCGTCGACAGGGTGGAAGTCCGAGGAGAGGTCCAGGCCGCCAGGCTCGTATGACGGACCGTCATGCGAGGGGTTGCGCCACTTGCGGATCAGCCCCCGCCGCAGCATGTTGGGATAGAGGAGCAGGACGTCCCGCTCGGGGTCGAAGGGGTGCACCTTGGCGTTGACCAGGGTGTCGACCAGCACGCTCGCGCCGGTGCGCCGGCCGACGATCCGAAAGCGTCCGCTGCCCTCATCGCACTCGACGCGCGCATCCGGGCCGACCGAGACATCGACGAACCCCTGTTCGACCAGCGCGCGGATTCGCTCCATCACCTCAAGGCCCGCCCCGTTGGCCAGGCGATTGTGATGGCGCATGTAGGTCTCCAGGAAGCGTTCATGCGAACGAGCGGTTAGCCCGCCGAAGTCAATCGCGTACGCGAGCACGGGGCGCAGGTCGCGCCAGACCCCGTCCGTCGCGGCCTTTGCAGGATTCTCCACGTTGCCCTGCGCCGCCCATGAATGGTCCACGCCGAACAGCTCCACCATCGCCTGCCTGTAGTCCTCGCGGCTGCCCTGGCGCTCTGGCGCGATCGGCTGGATCATCCCCTGCCAGGAGAAGGCCTTGTCTCGCAGCAGGAGTGGATGTGCAAAGGGAGACTCTCGGCCGCCCAGCGCCTCGGCCACGCTCGCACCTGCGGCCAGGCTCTGCTCGATCTCCTGGGCCGCGGTCCCGAAGACCACCTCGAGGTGGCGGCAGAACGCGGGCCTGGCCGGCCAGGCGTGATCCCCGTCTGAGAGCGCCGAGAGCTGCTGCTCGCCTGTGAGGACGCCGTCGATCAGCGCCGCCGCCTGATCCACGAGCGCCTGAACCGGCTCCAGCAGGAAGGCCGCCGGGTCGCCGGCTGACGCGCGGCCTGTGAGGAAGACCTCGTAGCGTTCGCTCGCCGCAGCGCGCAGGTGCTCTGCGAGCTCTTCGCCAAGCATCGTGCGGTAGTAGACGTATGCCATCTCCAGCAGGACGCAGGGGAGCAGGTGGCTCTCGAAGTCGAGTTGGCGGCGCGCGTCGAATTGGCCGAGGTCGATCGGGACGCCCACGCTCGCGCGCAGGCGATCGACCGTATCGCAGGTGAGGAAGACGCCTTTATGCTCGAGCGTCGCCAGGTCTTTCTCCTTGGCGTTGAACGGCCTTGCGAATGTGAACAGGCCAGCCTCGCTGAATGGAACGATCGAGCGCGGCTCGCGCCCGCTGGGCATGTATTCGAGCTTGCCCTCGCGTGACTCGAATCTGCCGCCCCGCGCCTCGGTCAGGTAAAGGATGATGTCGATTGCGGTGAGGCCCATACCGCTGGCGGCGATCACGTGCTCGCCGCCAGTGATCTCCTCGGAAAGGTTGTCCTCGAGGGGATAGGCGCTCGGCACATACCTCGCCCCGGTACGCTCCGCAAACTCCGTCATATGGCGCAGTGCGGGCACGTGTCGCGGGTCGTTGGAGGAGTGGCCGGTGACCAGCAACACGTGGTCCGCCCGGCAGCTCTGCGGCTCGCCTCGGTCGACGAGCAGCTCCAACTCGGCGCCGCGGTCGATGACGTCGAGAACCTCGGCCTCGTGCAGGCGCAGATCGACGGCTGGGTGACCCCGCAGCAACGCTGCATAACGCTCGAAGCGGTCCCGCAGCGCCAGCCCGTGCATGTAGCGCTTGGGCCAGTCCTCAGGAGCCAGGTCGAACTCGGAGTCGCCGGTCTCCTCGAAGCGCTGCCGGCACCACTGGTGCAATGTGGGGCGAAGCGAGTGATCGAGCAGCTCGCCCGCCTGCTCCACGCTCTCATCGGCGGCGAAGGCCACCTGGCCAACGATGCGGTTGAGGTAGCTGGTGCGCGGCTGCCTGGTGCTGTGCACAAGCCCAGCGCCGAACTGTCCGGATCGATCGAAGACATCAATCGTCAGACGCACTCCCGCCAGAAGCTCATCGGCTGTCGCGGCGAGGCGATCGAGCACGTAGCAGCAGCTCGGTCCGGCGCCGACGATCGCCAGCCGGAAGTCGAATGGCTCTCTTGCAGGCACCATCGGGCCAGAATAAGGCCACCCCCAGGGGACGGCAAAATCCGGCGTCATGAGGCAAGAGCGGCTGGCGAGACACTCGCCAGATCGCGCCGCTCAGGGCGTCTCGGCGAGGCCCTGCTCCTCGACCGACCGCTCCACGGCTGGTTGGGGGAGCCTGGCTGCGAGCTGGCGTGGCAGCCACCAGTTACGCTCGCCCAGCACCGCCAGTGCCGCCGGCACGAGGCCGCAACGGACCACCGTCGCGTCGAGGAACACTGCAAGCGCCATGCCCACGCCGAGCTGGCGAAAGATCTCCTGCGAGGCGTCCGCGGAGGTCAGAAAGACCAGCATGATCAGCAGCGCAGCCAGTGTGATCGAGCGCCCGCTCCGCTCGAGCGCCCGCGTCACCGCGAGGTCGTTGGGCGGGACCCCTGTCTGCTCTCTGCCGCGCTGGCGCTCGTACTCCTCGCGTACACGTGAGAGCAAGAAGATCTCGTAGTCCATCGAGATCCCGAAGACCACCGCGAACAGGAAGGGCGGCACGAACCAGGCCAGGCCCGGATCGCCGCCCAGCCGCTCGAAGATCAAGCTCACGAGGCCCAGCGTCGCGGCGACGGAGAGGAGGTTGGTGAGCACCGCCTTCAGCGGCACCACCAGCGACCGCAGCGTGACCAGCAACAGCACGAACGCAAGCAGCGCTGCCACCCCGACCATCACCATGAAACGTTCTCGCACGCGCGCGATTAGATCCACCCCGAGGGCCGCTTCGCCGCCAACGTAAGCGGTCCCACGCGAGACCTCAGGCGCGACCGCCCGGCGCAGCCGTCGTACGGTTTCGTCGGCGGCCCGGCTGCCTGCCGCTGCCTTGGGCACCACGAATATGCGCGACCAGCCATGGCGACCAGCTTCGGGGGGGGCCGCGTTGACCACGCCATGCACGCCGAGGACGGTCCCTTCGATGCGTTCGGCCTGTGCGGTGCGTGCCATCACCACGATCGGGGCGATCACGCCGCTGCCGAATTCCCTCATCACAGCGTCGCTGGCCTGGCGTTGAGCGTCGGAGGCCGGCAGCAGCCCGTCCACCCCCGCGAACATCAGCCGGTTGCCCAGCAGCGGCAGCGCGCAGACGACCAGCAGCAGCGTCGTGCCCACCAACACCAGCCAGCGCCGCCGCGTGACGGCAGAGCCGATCCGCTGCCACAGCGTGCCTCGCTGGGAGGCCCGCACGGCAGGCTTGAGCGCAAAGCGGTCGATGCGCCCGCCAAGTATCCTCAGCACGGCCGGTACGAGGGTGAGCGCGCCGAGCGCCGCCAGCGCTGCTGCGAAGCTTGCGCCGAGCGCCATTGAGGTGAACACCTCGACGCCGAGCACCGCCACGCTCGCCAGCCCCAAGGTGACGGTGACCCCTGAGATCAGGATCGCTCTGCCGGTCGTGCGCAGCGTGTGCCGCAGCGCGTCCTCGACCTCCAGGCCGTGACGGCGGCTTTCCCGGTAGCGCGTGACGATGAACAGCGAGTAGTCGATCGACAGGCCGAGTCCCAGTAGCTGCGCGGTGTTCGTCACGTACACGCTCATATCGATCAGGTACGAGAGCAGCCCGAGACCCGCGAAGGCGATCACCAGGACGATAACGGCCAAGCCGACTGGCACCAGCGCCGCACCCACCGACAGGAAGGCAACGAGCAGGATCACGAGCGTGATCGGGATCGTCAGGCGCTCGGCGCGCGAGAGGTCGCGCTTGGCCAGCAAGGTCGACTCGTGCCAGGTGGCGGCCTCGCCTACCAACGCGACGTCTCTGCCCGCCACGCGATGCACCCAGCCCTGAAGCGAGGGGACCGCCTTCTGGGCGCTGGCCAAGCCGCCCGAGAGGTAGAAGGTCTGCACGACCATCCTGTGCCGGGCGCTTACGTAGAGAGAGCCCACTGACTCGATCCCGCGCTTGTGCGCGAGCAT
Organism: uncultured Solirubrobacterales bacterium; assembly: GCA_963725535.1. Classification (GTDB taxonomy): domain Bacteria; phylum Actinomycetota; class Thermoleophilia; order Solirubrobacterales; family Solirubrobacteraceae; genus Palsa-744. The sequence goes on along the minus strand of CAVRYX010000009.1, from coordinate 280,336 downwards.
GCTGGCAAGCGCCTGGGCGCGAGCGCGAAGGCGCACGACATCCGGCTTGGAGCTGGTGAAGACCGCGCCAAGCGGCTGGCCCTTCTGCGCTGGGAAGCTGCTCGAGGCGAGTTCATTCGCCCGCTGGGACTGCGAGCCCGGCACTTCGTAGCCACCGTTGCCGACCCGGTTCTGCAACTGGCTCGCAGGGATCGCCGCTGCCACCAGCACCACCAGCCACGCCGCTAGCACCTGGCGCGGATGGCCCACGATGAACTCGATCACCGCGCTCATGATGTCGCCACGAGTCCGTCCCCGACGTATTCGCTGGCGCTCGCGAGCGCAACGTCGAGGGCTTCCAGCGCGCGGTCCAACTGCTCGCGGGTGGTGACCATCGGCGGCAGCAGACGCACCGTGCTCGACGCGCTAAGGCATGGCGACACCAGCACGCCCGCCTGCGCCAGCTCGACGACGACACTGCCAGCGGCCCCAGGACTTCTCATCTCGATCCCACGAAGCAGGCCAATGCCGTGCATCTCCCTGACCGTCTCGCTGTGGGCGCGAGCCAGGCGCGCGAGCCCGTCCTGCAGGCGCGCGGCGAGGTCCCTCGCCGCAGGAGCGAGCTCGTCGACCACGCGCAGCGCCTCGCGCCCCGCAGCGCACGCGAGCGGGTGCCCGCCGAAGGTCGTCGTATGCCACGTCGGATCGGCCAGCAGCGGGGCGAACAGCTCGCGCGTTCCCACGACAGCAGACAGCGGCATCACACCCCCGCCCAGGGCCTTGCCCAGCAGCACCGCGTCGACGTCGATTCCGACCTCCTTCGCTAGTGACATAGGGCCGCAGCGGCGCATGCCCGTCTGCACCTCGTCGCAGATCGCGAATGCTCCGGCGCGGTGGGCGTCTTGGGCCCAGCGGCGCAGGATGCCCGGGTCCAGCGTGCGTGCCCCGCCCTCTCCTTGCACGACCTCGAAGACGATCGCCGCCACGTCGCCAGTCGACGTCTCGCGCTCGACCGCAAGCGGGTCCGTGTCGTCGAGGTGCGCGACTGGCGCAAGCTGACCCGCTCCTTCCCGCAACGCAGGGTTCCAGGTCAGCGCGAGCGCGCCCAGGGTCTTTCCGTGGAACGACCCCCTCACGGCCAGCACCCGCGGTCTGCCGGTCGCGCGACGCGCCAGCTTGATGGCCAACTCCACTGCGTCGGCGCCGTCGCTGCCCAGCCAGACTCGCTCGAACGGCTCCCCTAGGCGGGTCGCGAGCTCGTCCATGCACGCGGCCGTGACCGGGTTGGCGAGAACGCGCGTGGTCGCGGGCATGCGTTCGAGCTGCTCCGCGACGGCCGCGACGATGGTTGGGTGGCGATGCCCCAGCAGCGATACGCCGTATGAACCGAAGTCGATCAGCTCGCGCCCGTCAGACAGGCGCACCGTCGCTCCCTGCGCGGCGATCTCGACCGCGCCGCCTCCGGTCAGCTTGGCCGCAAGCGCCAATCCGGGCGCGCCCCGCCGGCGCAGCGCATCCAGCGCGGCTGCCGGCGCGCTCATGTCGTCAGCGCCTGACGCTCGACGCCATGCAACATCTCGGCGCAATTGTCGTGCAGGGAGCGTCTCGCCACTGGGTTGAGCATTTCCGCCAGCAGCGGGATGCCGATCTCGAACACGACCTTGAAGGAAACCTCCGTCAGCTCAGGGGACCGTTCGACCAGGCCCCACTGGCCCTCGAACATCGACAGGTCGCCGCTGACCTGACTGAAGCTCATCGCCATCGCCGGGTGGTCGACCACGTCGTGCTCGACCCACTCGAGGATCGCGCCCTTCAGCGCGATCGACCATGCGCTGCGATGCTCGGTGGAGCTGATTTGCTCGCAGATCCGCACGCTGCGCACGTTCTCCATCGTGGATGGGTAGCTCTCGATGTCGAGCACCGTCTCCCAGACGCGCTGCGCGGGCGCTCGGATCTCCATCGCTATGTCGACCTCAGGCATCCTTGCTCCTCGTCCACTCGCCAGGCAGGAAGCCCTCCTCGCCGACGATCTCGACCAGATTCAGCCATTCGCGTGCCAGCCCGAGCGCGGGGAAGTAGCCCTCCGGGGTGAGCGCGTCAGGCACCTCTCCGACGACTGCGCTGACGTCACGCTGCAGGCGCCTGCAGCGCTCCAGGAGCCCCTGGTCGACGGTCAGCTCCTCGCCGCCGCGGATCAGCGCCCAGCACTCAATGGCCAGGGGATCATCACCCAAGCGCTCCATCGCCCACGCCGCGCGCATGTTTGGTGCGGGGAGAGGTCGTGAGAACCGCTTGGTCAGCGCGAGCATCACCGCGCAGTCCTCTGCCAGCTGGCGTGCGACATGCCTGGCGAGGCCGTCCTGGCCGGCCGCAACCGCGCCCTGCAGATCCTCGATCCACTGCGCTGCAGGCGGCCCCATCAGCCATCCGGCCTGGCTGCGACACCAGATGTACCGCTGCGCGCCCACCTCGATCGCCTTCACGACTCCTCCCCTCTGATGCCAAGCTCCGCCACTGGGAGCCCGCGCGTCCACTCCAATTGGAGCGCTCCCTGTCGGTACAGCTCGAAGCAGAGCTCCATCTGTGCGCCACTGCAGGCCTCGCACGCCCAGCTGCCATCTTGCACCTCAAGCGACTCCCAGCTCTCCACGTCGCGCTCGTCAAGCTCCCAGACCACCCCCTGCGAAGAGGACATCAGCAGGCGCACAGGCCCAGCCCTGTGCAGCCGCAGGTCGGTGTTCTGCCAGCGCGCGCATGACACGAGCGCCACGGCTCGCAGCTCTACGCCAGTCAGCTCCTCAGCGCAGCGGACGGCGCCGTCCACGAACGCGGACACACCGCTTGGGGCGTGCGGCAGCACTGAGAAGGGCCGGTAGACAGGACGCAGATCGGGGGCATCCCCAGCCAGGCGCACCTGCAGCCACTTGTTGTCGCTGAACGGCAACGAGCGCGCGGCGAGCACCGCCTGCAACGCCTCCTCCACCCCGAAGCGGGCGTTAACAGCCGCTCCGATCCAGTCTCCGGCTGCAAGCGCCAGCTGCGCCACGTATAGGGACCCGCGCATCCGCTCGGCATACTCGCGGACGATCACGTCGCGTGCCACGTTGCGGTAGTCGCGCACCTCCCCAGGGACCAGCGGCGGCCCATCGAGGACGATCCCGTGCGCGATGCGGTGAAGGAGCTTCAGATCGGCCTGCTCCAGCACCGTGCCGAACACCCCGGCCATCGGCTGCTCGTCGACAACGAGCTGGCGGGCGCGCAGGAACAGCTCGTCGATCTCGTCCTGCCTGAGCTTCCAGACGTCCACCCGCAGCGACTCCACGAAGTGCTCCAGCGGCATCCGGGAGGAGGACTCCTGGGTGGCCGGCCCAGCCAGGACGATGTCAAGGTCGCTGCGGCCGTTGCCCAGCCCGTAGGCGAGCGAGCCACCCGCCAGCACCGAGTCCCCGTCCTCGCGCAGGTAGTCGATCACCTCCAGGACCTGGTCCAGGCTCACGCCGTGATGGCTCCTGATCTGCCCTTCCAACCCGCTGCGCCTGTTGTCTTGCTCGGTCGTGCTCACTGCCATCCTTTCCGGCCCCATCAGGCCGAGCGTTTCTGATTCATCGCACCGCCGCGACCCCAGGGTCGGGAGGGCATCAACGCCCGCTGCGGCTCGACCTGCGCCCAGTAGCGCACAGCTGTCTCTATGCATGGCTCCATGCCCGACACCGGATGCGTCGGCGAGAGCGGCCTGTCGATGTGCATGTAGGGCTCGAAATTGGAGAGCAGCTCCAGAATGCGAAATTGACGCGGTGAGAGGCTCTCGCGCGCGAACGGAAGGAAGAAGCGCTCCCAGCTCTCACGGGAGATCAGCCGCGGCGCGTCGAAGGGCTCCAGGTCGCGCTCGGCGCGCCAGGAGTTCAGCGAACCGCTGATCCGGTCGAACACGGTCTGCACGCGAGGCGCCTGCTCGCCGCCCGCGATCGTCAGCACGCCGCCCGTGTTGGGACCTCGCGCCACCTCGACGATTAGCTTGGCGAGCTCGTCGACTGGGATCACCTCAAGGTAGGCGTCCGGGTCGGCGATCACGATTGGCACCATGCTCGCCGCGATCGCCCGCAGAACCGTGTACATGCCTGCGAAGCGAGCGGCGCGCCCGTCCTCGCGGCGGCCGATCACCAGCGGCGGTCGCACGATCGTCAATCGCGCGAACGTCTCGGCCGCGAGACGCTCGGCGTGCGCCTTGGACCACTCATACGTGTTGCGGTAGTCGTCCAGCCGGTCCGAGCCCGCGTCGCCGCGCAGGCCGACCGCATAGGCCGTGGAGACGTGCACGACGTGCGTCTGCTCGTCGGCCAGGGGCGCGAGTGCCGCCACGGAGTCCACGTTGGCTCGGGCCGCCTCCTGAGGAGACATCGTCCAGCGCGTGTCCGCAGCGGCGTGCACGATCACATCCCAGTGCTGGCGCAGCTCCTGCGGCGGGTCCTCTGAGCCCATGCTCCAGGTCACGCCCAGGCCGGCCTGGGCCGAGCGCCCCCTGCTCACTCCCACAACCTGCTCAGCGCCCGCGGCGCGCAGCCGCTCCATCGCCTCCACGCCGACCAGGCCGCTGGCACCGGTGAGGAGCACGCGCATCTCAGCCCGCCTCCCGCTCGACGGTGACGGTGCCCGCGCGGCCGTCGAGCTGGACCATCGCGCCCTGCGGGACGAGCCGCATCGCGTCCCTTACGCCGACCACAGTCGGAATGCCCAGCTCGCGCCCGATGATCGCCGTGTGGGAGAGCACGTTGCCCCTTTCTGAGATCAGGCCACCGGCGGCGACCATCAGGAACACCCATCCGGGATCGGTCGTCTCCGCCACGAGGATCTCTCCGTCCAGAGCCATTTCCGTGCTTGGAGCACGCACCAGCAGCGCTCGCGCCCGCACGCTGCCAGGGCTGCAGCCAACGCCAACCAGCCCGCACTCCGCGGGTGAGGACAGCTCAGGCCCGGAGTCTGAGGCGCCCGCGAGCGCGATGCCACGCGTCACGATCCGGGAAGGCGCGGGCCGGGCCTGTGCCTGCTGGTACTCGGCGCGCCGCAAGCCCGCCAGCGAGCGGAGATCGCGAGTGACCGCGGCGCCGCGGATCGCGTCAGCCACCTCTGAGACGGTGAGGTAGTGCAGGTCGCACTGCTCCTCCAGCAGTCCCTGCTCGGCGAAGCGCTCCCCAATCTCGCTGTAGAGCCGCCGGAAGAGGCCCGCCATCTGCCCGCGCGTGAACCGGACGCTCTCGCGCGCCTTCAGGCCCCATCGGCAGCGCGCGAGCACGAAGGCGAACAGGGCACGGCGCAGGGGATGGCGACGAAGCCGGCTGCGAACCCGCTGCTCGGCCGCGCCGCGAATCGCCTGCTCGCGGTCCTGCATCGCGGCCACGTTGCGTCCGCCGCGCAGGTAGTTGCGCAGGATCGTCACCAGGTCGGTGGGGTCCTGCGCCAGGGTGACCGTCTCCAGCTTGAGCTCCCCGAGCGAGCGGTCGCCGTAGAGCTCGACGTGCCGCCGAAGGGCGGCGTTCAGCTCCGCCAACGAGGGGTCGCTCTGCAGCTCCGTCCAGACCGCCGCAGGCGAGGCGCCAGACTCGAACAGCCGCCGTGCGCGGTCCTCTGCACCGATCTTCTCGGCGAGGCGCACGAGCGAGTGCACTGGCTCGACGCTCTTCATGCCCGTCTCGCCGCACAGCAGCTCGTTGCGCAGGGACACCGGCTCACCCACGTTCCACCGTTGGATCAAGAGACCGAGCACGCCGTATAGCTGCTGGGTGAAGAAGTCCGTGGTCGGTGCCGCCGCCATCTTCCAGAAAAGGACCCTGCAGCACTCCTCGACGCGGTCGAGCAGTTGATGCGCGTCAAGCGCCCCCAGATCCTCGCCCGCCAGCCTCGCGTCAAGCTCAGCGAAGGCTGTTTCGTATGCGCGCACGCGCGGCGCGAGCATCACCCAGGCCGCTATCAGGCGCGTCAGGATGCGCAGCTGCAGCGGCAGCCAGCGCAGGCGCTCGCGCACCGTCGGCGTGGCGCGCTCAGCAGGCCCGCTGGGCGTGAACCCCATCGCCTTCTCGAAAGCTGGCAGCGCCCGCTCGACCCCTGGCACCTGCAGGAACATCCGGTACCAGTTCGAGAGGTTGTAGTACATGCGCCCGTCGAGCAGGCCGACCAGATTCTCGAAGACGTCGGCGTTGGCCGTGACCAGCTTGCGGGGCGCCCCGAATGTCCTCATCAGACCGAGGAAGTTGAGCCTGTAGGCGCTGCGCATCAGAGAGAAGGTCAGCGGCAGCGTCAAGCCTGGGTAGCTCTCGACCAGGTTCGAGTTGTCGAAGGTCTGCTCGCGACCTGCGCTTGGCGTCGTGATCGGCCTGCACTGCAGAACGACCAGCTCGCCAGCCTCATCGAGCGCCCACTCGAGATCCTGGGGGCGGCCACGGCGCCGAGCCAGATCGCGCGCGACACGCCCGATCTCCTGAGCCTGCGCGTCTGTCAGCGCAGGCCGCTCTGCCTCGGCGCCTTCTCGGGCGTCCAGCACCGTGCCATGCCCCCGCGTCCGATCGTGCGTGACAGAGGAGTCCTTGCGCTCGATCCTGCGCTCGACGATGGCACCAGCTGCGTCCAGGACGAACGTATCGGCTGGCACCCGTCCGTCGACGATGCCGCTGCCCAACCCCAGGCCGGCGGTGATCGTGACGCGATCGCTACGACCGCTGGTCGGATCGGCGGTAAAGGCCACGCCGGCGGCGCGGCTTTGCACCATCCGCTGGACGACAACGCCCATGCGGGTGGCCTCGAGGCCGAGTCCCCGGAGCCGCCTGTAGAAGAGGGCGCGCGGCGAGCAGGCCGAGGCGAAGCAGTCGAGCACACGCGCGACGAGCAGCTCTGAGGTGACGCACAGAAAGGTGTCGAACTGTCCCGCGAAGGAGTGCTCGCTCGAGTCCTCGCCCACCGCAGAGGAGCGGACCGAGAGCAGCGCCCTGGAGCCGAACAGCGCCTTGCCGTGCTCGCGCAGCAACGTCTGATCGCGCTCAGGCAGGCCGTTGCGGTGCAATTCGGTGCGCACGTGCTCAGCAAGCCCGGCCAGCTCGTCGTGGCCCTCTGGAAGCTCGCTGAGCGCCTCGCGCAGGCTGGCTGGCAGGCGCACGAAGGCCTCGTCGAAGACCGGCGTCGTGACGCAGAGGAATGCGGGCACGGGCAGTCCGTCGCGCCTCAGCCCGATCAGGCTTGCCGCCTTTGCCCCCACCAGCTCGGGGTCAGCCCCCACCTGGCCGCCGGGGACGATCACCCGCGATCTCGCCCCAACCGTTTCGCCCGCGCTGGCAAGCACCTCTAGACCGCTCATGCCCGCGGCGCCTCAGGCGCCGGCGCGTAACCCTGACGCACCTGCTCGAGGGTCTGCGCGAACCAGCGGTCATAGCGTGAGATCGCCTCCTCGCCAGTCAGCTCGAAGAGAGACGCCACCGAGGGGATGTCGTGCTCGACCTGGGCGCACGAGCCCTGCTCGATGATGCTGCGCATCGCGCGCTCCATCGCTCCAAGCGCGGCGCGCAGGATCTGGTTGGCGTAGATCACCATCGCGAACCCCGCCTGCTCCAGCTCCACGGCGCTGACCGAGTTGTAGGTCGTCGGAATCGCGACAAGCGGAGTGCTGCGAGCACGATCGCGCCATCCACGAGCGAACGCGAGCACCTGATCGGCGCTGCTCTGCTTGGAGTGGATGATGATCGCGTCCGCGCCCGCATCCGCGTACAGCTCCGCGCGCTGGAGTGCCGCGTCCACGCTCTCGCCTGCGATCAGCGACTCGATTCGGGCGATGATCATGAAGTCCGCGTGTCGCTGCGTCTGCTTCGCCGCGCGCACCTTCGTGGCGAACTCATGCGGGTCGATCAGCTCCTGCCCCTCTCCAGGGCCAAAGCTGTTGCGCTTGGGATAGAGCTTGTCCTCGATGCAGATCGCCGCCACGCCCGCATGCTCGAACTCCCTGACCGTCCGACGCAGGTTGCGTGCCTCCCCGAAGCCCGTGTCGCAGTCGGCTATCACCGGCAGGTTGCTCGAGCTCACGATCACCCGCGCGGCATCCCGCACCTCGCCCATCGTCAGGATGTTGGCGTCAGGGACGCCATGGCTCGCAGCGATCCCAAGGCCGCTGGCCCACAGCGCATCAAGGCCGCAGCGGTCGGCCACCAGCGCAGAGAGGCCATCGTGCACGCCACCGGCGCGCGCGATCTGGCCGCTTGCCAGCGCCCGCCGCAGCGCGCGCGCTGGGCGCTCCTGGCTGATAGCCAGCTCTGGCGAGGCGGCGACCAGGCTACCTGTCGATGTCTCGGGGTCGCTCACTCGTCCAGGTGGCCGCTGAGGCGGATCGTCACGATACGCCGCGAACGGCTCACCGTGCCGCTAACATGAACGCCGACCGCGCGCGCGTGAGCGTAGGACCCGTTACCGCTCGACACAGTCGCAGACCCTTCGTAGATCGTCGTACTGCCTGACGGATAGTATTCCCCGCTCACCCGGCCGGAGAGCTTGCCACCGTGGAAGCTCCCGCTGAACGTCGCCGTCATGCGCGAGTTGGAGTTGAGCGAGATGTGAACGCTCAGCGACCCCGCGAGTGTTCCCGACATCGAGCCGTCCGCTTCGATCTGGCTCCCGTGGGTGCTGGTGAATTTCAGGGTCGCGCTGGAGGAGAGCGCAACCGTCCGTGCCTGTGCGGCAGGGACCCACGACGCGAGCAGCGCCGCGGCCACCAGTGACAGGCGGCACAGCCTGGAGCGTGATGCAGCCCGCCGTTCTCGAGGCGCGGGCTTCTGGGCCGCCGCCTCGCCTACTGGAGTGATTTCGAATTCAGTCATGGACTGGGTTATCTCAGGTTTCAGACTAGATCCAAAATCTCTCGCCGATTTCGAACGTAGAGCCACGACCAGCGGCGGGCGAAATGCCGCTATCGCCTGCATGGGACGCTGGCGGAGGCGTCGAAGTAGCTGCCGTCGGCGAATGAGAGCCGGGCCAGGAAGGGGAAGCTATGGCGCCCGCGAGGACAGGCTTCGGGCACTGAGATGCCGACGGGCCGATAGCCCACACGCTTGCCATGCACGGTGCGGTAGTAAGTAAGGCTTCTGGGCCCGATGATCAGCCTCATGCTCACGACGGCGGCCGGAGAGCCGCCGGGCAGAAGCTCGGTGGAGGGGACAGGCGTCTGCATGTCGTATCCGAAGGGAGCGCCTGCGGAGAGCAGCGTGCCCTCGAAGAGAAAGTCGGCGATGATCGGATTGGAACCGCTGGCGTAGAACTCGAAGACGTTGTGGCGGTCGACCGCCTCGCCCATGTAGATCGAGATCGCAGTGTCCTCGCGCACCAGCCCTGAGCCGAGCGGCGCCTGCAATTCGATCTCGCCTTCCCCCAACCGCGAGTCCGCCGGGCACCCCGCCGGCCCGCTCGCCAGCAGGACGCTGTGATTGCAGCTGACCAGGCCGAGTGTCGTGGACGCGAGGCCAAGGTGCTCCGGGAACTCGATGTCGAGCATCGTCAGAGGCTCTGGCTCCTCGCCGCCGCGCGCCCCGACGTGGAGCGTCAAGGTGATCGTCGTGCTCGCGCCCAGCCGGTCGGGCGTGAACCTCGCGGCGAAGCGGGCCGTTGGCGTGGCGCCAGCCGCGGCCGCCCAGCCGAGGGCCGCCAGGAGCGCCGAAGCGCAGAGCGCCAATGCTCGCCACAGGCGGGCGCGCCATCGCGCGCGGGTCCGTCGCAGAGCGCGTTCAGCCATGCAGGCGCCACTCTGCCAGCAGCGTCACCTCGCCCTGCTCGATCATCGAGGCTGAGGCTCTGCGTTGCACCTTGCCGCTCGTCGTCTTCGGGACCACGCGGGGCTCGCACAGCCCGACCCAGTGCAGCTGCAGATCGGTGTCCGCCGCCACCTGGCGCCGTACCGCCGCCACCAGACGATCGAAGTCCTCCACGCCATCGGAGTCGACCTCCATCAATATGCCTGGGCCCCGCCGATCGTCCTGCATGACTTCGAAGGCCGCGCTGCAATGGCTGCGCAGCGCCGGATGCGCGGACTCGCCGCTGAACTCTACGTCGTGGGGGTGATGGTTGCGTCCGTTGACGATGATCAGGTCGCGCAGACGGCCAACCACATAGAGGTGGCCGTCCTGGAAGACGCCGAAGTCGCCGGTCCGGAGGTAGCCTGGCCCCTCGCCCTCCTCCTCGCCCACGATGCACTGGTCGAAGCAGTCCTCGCCCTCCTGCTGGTGCCAGTAGCCGCCCGCCACGCTTGGTCCGGACACCCAGATCTCGCCTACGCGTGCTGGCGGGCAACGACGCATCGTGTCTGGATCCACGATCGCGACGTCGTGGCGGTCGTTGGGGCCGCCGCAGCCGACCAGCGTCACGGCACGCGCGCCGGGGTGAGGGGGCTCGGCTCGGCCCTCGGCCAGCGCGTCGGCGTCGAAGCGAGTGTGGGGTGGCTCTGAGCACTTCTCGATGCCTGTGACCATCAGCGTGGCCTCAGCCAGCCCGTAGCATGTGAGGAACGCCGAGCGGCGGAAGCCGCATGGGGCGAACATCTCGGTGAAGGCGTCGAGCGTCTCGGCGCGGATCGGCTCGGCCCCGTTGAACGCGACCTCCCAGCAGGACAGGTCGAGCCCCTCGCGCGTCTTCTCATCGATCCGCTGCACGCACAGGTCGTAGGCGAAGTTCGGGCCGCCGCTGATGGTCGCCCGATAGCGAGAGATGCCTTCCAGCCAGCGTGCCGGGCGCTTGATGAAGGCCAGGGGGGAGATCAGCACCGACGGGCGCCCGCCCCCGTAGAAGACCGGCTGCAGGACTCCGCCGATCAGGCCCATGTCGTGATAGGGCGGAAGCCAGTTGAACCCGAGGCTGGCGGGCTGGTGGCCGAACACCTCGCCTATGAACAGAGTGTTGTCGACGAGGTTGCCATGCGTCAGCATCACCCCCCGTGGCGTGCGCGTGGAGCCTGAGGTGTATTGCATGAAGGCAAGGTCAGACATCGTGCGCGGCACCACGCCAACCTCCCCGGCGAGCTCTGGGAGGTCGTCGACGGCGATCCAGGCTGCCTTGGCCAGGGGCCCGTCGTCGAACAGGCCACGCGCGCCGTCGCGGATCGCGGCGGTCGTGAGCACCACCTCGACTTCGGCGTCCTCGGCAATCGCGATCAGCCGTGGGAGCGTGCGGCTGAGCCGGCTGGGTTGTGGCGGCAGCGCTGAGACGCCGACCACACCCGCCTGGAAGGCGCCGTAGACGGCGCTTACGTAGTCCAAGCCCGGGGCGAAGAGCATCAGGGCACGGGCACCTGGCGCGCACGCGTCGAGCAGCGCGGCGACGACCTGCTGGGCGCGATGGTGCAGCTGCAGGTAGCTGAGCTTCTCCTCTTCGGACTCGCCATCGCCCACGTAGACGAAGACGGGTTTGTCAGGTTCTTCGGCGGCCCGCCGGGCCAGCACCGCTCCTAAAGCCTCGGTTGGTGTGTAGATCGTGCTCATCGCGGCGCTCAGGCTAGGTGCAACGGCGCACCGCTTGCAAGAAACAGGCCGATCGCCAAGAACTTGCCGCCTAGCTGCGAACGTACTCAGGAACTACAGCTAGCCGGCAAGCCAGAGGCTGGGTGGCGCATCCCCGAGGCTCTGCCTGGTGACGCCAGGCTCGTCATACTCGATCGCCGCCGACCCGACCACGACCAGATCCCAGCGGTCGATCTCTGCCGCCACCTCCTTCAGCAGGCTCCAGAGCGACCTCAGCCCGCCGTCCACGCCACGTTGCGCCCCCTCGGCCATGCGTGAGATCTCCTGCCAGCGCCCGGCATCTGCCGGGGTATCGGCTGCGTGTTCGCGGGCACGCGCGCAGATGCTCGCAAGAGCGAAGTCGCGCTCCAGCGGATGGTACTTCGCCTGCGCCTCCATGCTTTCGATCAGTGCCGCTACCGGCTTGTGCCGGTCCTCGCCTGCGATCATCTGTTGGAGAATCTCGCCCCGGCCTTGCCGATCGAGCAGGATGCTCAACTCACGCAGCAGATCGGCCGGCTCGTCCGAGGTGTGCATGTAGTTGAGCAGCCGGTCAGCGACGCCAAGACGGCTGCGCAGCTGATCGGGACGGCGTCGCTCCATCCGCGAGGGCCCCTTGTGGTCGGTGAGCCTCACGCAGCCAGGAAGCGGGTCGCCGGCCATCGCACGCTCGTCGCGCAGCACGACGACCAGGCTTGGGCCAGCCGTGTTTATGAGGTCGTGCAGCCAGACTCGCTCCACGCTCGCGACGTTGAAGCGATACAGCCACAGCCAGCGGGTCGTCAGCCTGTCCAGATGGACGACGTGCGCCGCCACTGGGGTGAACTCCTGCTCAGCCAGTGCCGTCAGTGCGCGCCCTGCCGCGCCGGCTGCGAAGGCATCGGGCTTGAACAAGACGAGTGCGTGCGCCAACAGGAGCTCGATCGCCTCCACGCCAGCCAGCTCGCTCAGCTCGCACCACGCCTCGCGGAAGAGCACCTCCTCGCAGTAACGGGCGCGCTTGTCGGCCACACGGCTGAGCCTCAGCAGCACTTCCTTGGCGGCGACCTGGCCTGAGCGCTGCCGGCGGGTGGCGGCCTCGGCGCTCATCTGCCGCCTTCCAGCTTCAGGAGTTTTTCTGCGAAGCGAGATGTGAGAAGTAGCATCGGCGCGATGATCATGGCGAGCGATCGGCTGTCGGACAAGCGCACGCGCGTCCTGATCGTTGACCCGCTGCACAAGACCGCAATCGCCCAGCTTCAGCGCCGCTTCGAGGTTCACGTGGAGATGGGCCCCTCCGAAACGCGGCTGCAGGAGCTGATCCGCGAGACCCATGTGCTGGTGATGCGCAGCGGGGTCAGCCTGAGTGCCGCGACCATCGCTGCCGCGCAGCACCTGAAGCTGGTCGCACGAGCAGGCGTCGGCGTCGACAACATCGATCTGGAGACCGCCAAGCGGGCGGGCGTCACGGTGTTCAACGTGCCTGCACAATCAACAGAGGCGGTCGCGGAGCTCGCCATCGGGCTGGTGCTCGCGGTCACACGGCAGATCGTCCTGGCCGACTCCCAGGTGAGGCGCAACCTGTGGCGCAAGTCGGCGCTCGTGGGTCACGAGCTGCATGGCAGCACGCTTGGCATCGTCGGCCTTGGGCAGATCGGGCGGGGCATCGCGCGCCTCGCCCTCGCCTTCGGCATGCGCGTGCTGGCGACCGTCGCCCACGCCAGCGAGGAGCGGCGGCGGCAGCTGCGCCGCGAGGGGATAGAGCTGCTCCCGCTTGCGGACGCGCTCGAGCAGTCAGACGTACTTTGCCTCGCCGTACCGCTGACCGAGCGCAGCCGCGATCTGATCGCCGCGCGGGAGCTGAGCCGCATGATGCCGGGCGCCTATCTCGTGAACGTGGGGCGCGGCGGGGTCGTCAACGAGCGCGACCTCTATGACGCGCTGTCGAGCAGCAGGCTCGCGGGCGCTGCGCTTGACGTGGTCACCGAGCAGGGCAAACCCAACCGGCTCGCCCAGCTGGAGAACGTGGTCCTCACGCCCCACATCGGCGCCATGACAAACCAGTCGCAGGAACGCATCGGGCGCACCGTGGTCGACTCGATCATGCGCGCCCTGCGTGGCGAGCCGCTGGCCAACCAGATCTGCTGAGCGAGTCATGGCTCCCGCCGCGTTGCCCACGCACATGCGCGCCAGCGTCCTGACCGCGCCAGGCACGCTGGAGTCTCGGCTACTGCCGGTGCCTGCCTTGCAGCCTGACGAGATCCTCGTGCGGGTGCTCGCCGCCGGCATCTGCGGCTCCGACGTGGCGGCCTTCCGTGGCGTTCACCCCTACAAGACAGCCCCTGCTGTGCTCGGGCACGAGCTGTCCGGGACGGTCGTGGCACGAGGCGCGGCTGTCGAACGCTTCCAGGTCGGAGAGCGGGTGTGCGCCGCCTCCTTCTCGCACTGCGAGCGCTGCACCCACTGCCTGCGCGGCGCGATCCATCTCTGCGGCGAGAAGCGCGCCCTCAGCCACCGCGGCTGGCATGGCGCCTTCGCCGAATACGTCGTGCTCAAGCAGAACATGACCTACGCGCTGCCCGCGCAGGTGCCAGACGTGCTTGGGGCGCTCGTGGAGCCGCTCTCGATCGGCCTGCATGCCGTACGTCTGGCTGGGCCGGCGGACGGGCGTGGGTTGGCCGTTCTCGGCACCGGCAACATCGGCCTAGCGTGCCTGCTGGCGGCGCGGCGATTCGCCTTCGCAGTCGCCTGCGTAGACTTGCGAGCCGACGCAGGCCGGCTCTCGCTGAGCCTTGGCGCCAAGGCGTTCGTGCTAGGCAGCCAGAGCATCGATCTGGCGGTGCAGGAGGCCCTTGGCGGGCGCCCTGAGGTGGTGGTGCTGGCGACTGGCTACGCGAACGCGTTGGACGACGCACTCGAGCTGGTGCAGCCTGGCGGCACCATCGTCGTCGTCAGCTACTTCGATCGGCCCCAACGGGTGGGGCTGAACGGGCTTGTCACCAACGAGGCCACGGTGGTTGGCTCGGCGCTCTCGACCGACCAGGACATGCGGGACGCGATCAACTGGCTTGCTGAGGGAGCGCTGGAGCCTTCTGAGCTGATTGCGGCCCAGCTGCCCCTGCGCTCCGCCGCTGAGGCGATGAGCCTGGTGTGCGATCCCGCGAGGCCTGCTGGCAAGGTCGTCTTGAGAGCACAGGACGCGTGATGGCTGGCGGGAAGGATCGCAGCGCGGGATCGCTCAGGGTCGGTGTTGTCGGCGCCGCCGGCCACACCGGTGGTGAGCTGTGCCGGTTGCTGCTCGGCCACCCTGAGGTCGCGGAGATCGTGCCGACCGCGCGCGGAGGGGAGCGATTCGAGCGCCTCCACGGCAACCTTGCCGGATGCGGTCTCGAATTCGTGGAGCTCCCGGCGCTGAGCAAGCGCGCTTCGGAACTCGACGTCGTCTTCCTTTGCACCCCCTCGGGCGAGGCGATGCACCTAGCGCCGGGCCTGCTCGAGCAGGGAACGCGCGTCATCGATCTGAGCGCTGACTTCCGCTTCGTCGACCCAGCGGCGTATGAGCTTGCCTACGGCCAACCCCACGCCTGCCCTGACCTGCTCGCCGATGCCGCGTGCGGGATCACCGAGCTGCACCGCGACAGCATCAGGGGAGCCCGGCTGGTGGCCAATCCTGGCTGCTATGTGATCGCAGCCACGCTCGCGCTGGCGCCGCTGCTCACCTCTGGCCTCGTGGATCTCTCCGTCACCGTCCACGTCGCGGCCGTCAATGGCACCAGCGGAGCAGGCAGCAACCCGCGTCGGGAGGTGATGCACTCACACGCCTTCGCGTCGATGCTCCCATACAGCATGGACGGCCACCGCCACAGCCCGGAGCTGGAGGCGCGGCTGGCAGAGGTAGTCGGCACGCCTGTTGGCGCGAGCATCAGCACGGCTCACGGCAACTTCGCCCGTGGCATCCACCTGCACGCGACGCTCACGCTCCTCCCAGACGGTCACGAGGAAATGGACCGCGACCTGCTCGTCGGTTACTACCTCAGACGATACGGGCGCGGACACGAAGGGGAGCACTTCGTGATCGTCAACGCCCATGAGCGCCGTGGCAGCCTCAACGACAAGGACTACGACATCTACCCGATGCTGGGCAACGTGATCGGCTCCAACTTCTGCCATCTGGGCGTGGACTGCGAAGCGCGACTGGGAGTGGCAAAGGCGATCGCAGCGATCGACAACCTCGTCAAGGGCGCAGCCGGCTCGGCGATCCAGAACATGAATGCGATGCTCGCCATCGACGAGACGGCGGGCCTGAGCCATTACGGGCTATGAACGAGACGACGCAGACCGGGTCGTCCCCAAGCGCTGCCGGTGTCCCCGCGCTCGCTGGCGTCGCGCTGCTGCGCGATCGGCTAGTCGCGCCTGGCGAGCGCTGGCTCTACTCCGCAGGCTTTAACGTGACCGAGCCGGTTGGGCGTAGCTCGCGCGTGGAGTGCGAGCTGGATGACCTGGAGCTCCTCGCCAGAGCGGGTGCGCGCGTGGCGATCCTCAGTCACCAGGGCAGCGCCCGCGACGGTACCGCCCGCGACATCGGCTTCCTGGCAGCCCACCTGCGGTCGCGGCTAGGCAGGCCCGTCGCCTACATCCCCGATCCGCTGGCCGACGACACCCAGGCTCAGGTGCGAAGCCTCGGCCAAGGCGAGCTGGCGCTGCTTGGCAACACGCGCTTGCTGGAGGGCGAGGAAGAGTGCGACCCGCGGCTCTCCCACCGCCTCGCTGCGCTGGGAGAGCAGGTCGTCATCGGCGGCTTCTCCAAGGCGCACCGCGCGCACGCCTCCAACGTCGGTGTGCTGACGCACCTACCGGGCTATGCGAGCTCTGGCCTCATGCGCGAACTGGAGCGACTCACGCCCTGGGCAGAGTTCGATGAGGACCGTTTCTCGGTCGCCGTGGTCGGAGGGGTCAAGCGCGAGAAGCTCGAATGCGGCCTGATCAGCTTCGCCCGCACCTACGACCTGCTGATACCGGGCGGCGCGATCCTCAACTGCCTACTGCGCGCCGCCGGATTCGATGTGGGCAGCTCTTCGCTGGGCGAGTGCGGCGAGCGCCTGCCGCTTGCGCGCCAGCTGCTCGCCACCCCTGGCAGAGCCAGGCTGCACCTGCCAGAGCGCGTCGTGGTCGCCCGCGCACGCGAGCTCCAGGACGCGCGCCTAGTAGCGATTCGGGACGGCGTGCCCGCCGGGTGGGAGATAGTCGACTTCGAGTTGCAGCCCTGGGCCTCGAAGCTGCTTCGAGCATTGCCCACCGGCGCTCGCGCCGTCATGGCCGGCACGCCGTCCCTGCACTCGTTCGGCTTCACCGGCGCGAGCCAGATGCTGCTCGACGCATTCGCTGGCGATGGCGTCGAGGCGCTACTGCTCGGTGGCGACACCGCCGCGGAGCTTCCCTGGGAGGGCCCCGTCTCGACAGGCGGCGGCTCGGCCTTGTGGTTTCTCGCCCACGGATCGCTGCCCGTGTTGGAAGCCCTCGGCGGCGATGGAGGTGAGCAATGAGCGCGAGCGACTTCGAGCATCTCGTGCCCACGCGAATCGTGTTTGGGCGCGGATGGCGGACGTGCAGTACAAGATCGTGCCGGCGGAGACGAGCTCGATCCGTAAGTCGAGCACGAACACGAGCAGCGCGACCGGTCCGGCGACTGCCGTGGCGAAGGATGGATGCGCCGACCTCGATCGTCATCCAAGCGATACTCGTCAGCGCCAGCGTTCTGGCGTGACGCGCCGCTACGGCGCCAGCCGGCTGCGTCGCCAAGCGCCGTCGCGGCGCTCGAACAGCAGCCGGTCGTGCAGGCGGTCGGGCGACAGCTTCCAGAACTCGATCGCCTCCGGGGCCAGCCGGAACGCTCCCCAGTCCTCCGGACAGGGGACCTTTCCCTGCCCATGCGTCTGCTGCAGCTCCGCCAGGCGCCTACGCATCGGCGCCAGTTCGTCGATCGTCTCGCCCTGGCGGGAGACGATCGTCTGCAGGCGATGCAGCGGCTTGCGTACAGCGAACAGCTCCTCATCGAGGCTCCGCTCCGCTCTGCTGGCGCAGCCCACCACATGCACCTGGCGACCTAGCTGCGGCCAGTGGAACAGCGCCGCGACGTGCTCGTTCGCGTCGATGTCGCGAGCCTTGCGGGTCCACAGCGCGCTTGTGAAGATCAGCGCGTCCGGCTCGAGTCGCTTGACATCGACCGTGCGCGCGGACGGCTCTCCTCGCGCCGAGACCGTGCTAAGCGCCATCGCCGACGGACAGGGCAGACCGGCCGTCCTAGCCTCCTGCAGCCAGTAGCCCAGTAGCTCGAGTGGATCGCGCGCCGCGTCCGCCACGAGCCCGTCCGGCGGTAGCGCCGCGGTCTGTTCGAGCGCGGCGCGGTAGCGGCGCACGCGGTCGAGCAGCCGCCCGCGCCGATCGTCCTCATGCGCGTCGACGGTCGGTTCCGCCGCCGCTGTCGCGGGACCCGCCGCAGACCCCGGGGCGGCCGCGGGCGATGGCCCGTCCAGTGTCTCTAGCGCGCGCTGTGCGCCATGGAAGTACGCGATCAGCTCTGTAAGCTGCAGCGCCGGGCGCGGTTTCACGCGAGCCCCTCCACCACTTCGCTCAGCTGCGCCTCGGCCGCTCGGTCCGCGTAGTCTCGGCCACGCTGCACGTAGACAATCGAGCCGTCGCCCGCCGCCACTACGACCGCCGGGTCAGCGATCAGATCCTCCTCGTTCCAGCAGCCGTAGCTGCGGATCGCCTTCCCATCGGGGTCGCTAAGGAGCGTGAAGGGCAGACGGAGCTTGCCTCTCATCGCACGGTTTCGCTCCGGCGTGTCCACCGACACGGCGACGACGTTCGCGTCGAGTGCCGCGACCAGCTCGGAGCGGCCAAGCACTGCGAGCTGCCCATTGCACCACGGGCACCAGTCGCCGCGGTAGAACACGATTACGCTCGGCTGTCCCGAGACCGGCATCCGCACCCCTCGCCCGGCTTCGTCGAGCAGCGCCATCGCGGGCGCGCGGCTGCCGAGCGGCGGCATGCCGGAGCTGTGCAGCTCAGCCTCCTCGGCCGACCAAGCCTGTGGCCGCTGCCCCAGAGCGTACCGGCTCGTCCCACTCGCCGCGCGCATCCGCGCCGCGCTCGCCTGCGACGGCGATGCCGCGGCGGCGCAGCATGTCCAGCAACGGCCCCGTCATCATCGTCGTGAGGATCGCCATCAGCACGAGCTCACTGAATAGGTTCCTGTCCAGCACGCCCTCAGTGTAACCAACGGTCAGTACCACCAGCTCCATCAGCCCTCGTGTGTTGAGCAGCACCGCCAGCGGCAGCACCTCGCACCACGGCAGGCCGCCGCGGCGCGCCGACACGCCCGCCCCGAGCGCCTTCGAGGCGCATGCCGCCGCAACGATCAACCCCAGCTCGGCCATGCCGCCGCCCTTGATCGCCCCCGCGTCGATCGCTAGGCCTGGCATGAGGAAGTAGACCGGCAACAGCACGGCGAACGTAATCGGCAGCACCGCTCGCGTCACCGCTCCCCGCGCCTCGTCCCGCTCCAGGTCCCCATCGCGGGGGAACGCGACGCCGGCCGCGAACGCGCCGAGCACCTCGTGGACGCCGATCAGCTGGGTGACACCGGCGCAGATCGTCGCGTATGTGACCGCGATCGAGACGAGACCGGCGGACCGCGAGGCGCGGCGAGCGGGGCCAGACTCGCAGCGGAGGCGACTTGCGCGAAGCACCGCGCCGAGCAGCGGCCGCGCCACGAACGCGAGCACGAGCACGAACGCCGCAGTCGCGACGACGACGCGCAGAACATGCGCTCCTCCTCGACCCGACAGCACGGCGAGCGTGACCGCCAAGAGCATCCAACCGACCGCGTCCTGCAGCGCGGCGGAGCCAAGCGCAAGTTCCCCCAGCGGGGAGCGGCGGATGCCCCGTTCGGCGAGGATCGCCGCCAGCACCGGGAACGCGGTCACCGCCATCGAGGTCGCTAGGAACAACGCGAACGCGAGCAAGGGCACAGCGTGGCCGCCCACCAGCCGGTGCGCACCGTAGAGGACGCTCGCCAGCCCGAGCCCGACGGCGAACGGCAGCGCCAGCGCACAGGCGGACACGCTCGCGACCAGACGCGACCGTCGCCGCATCGCCGCCAGGTCCAGCTCGAGACCGACGGCGAATGCGAACAGCGCCAGACCGAGTGCCCCGACGAGCCCGAGCGCGGGACGCACCTCGCGTGGGAACAGGAACGTCGTCGGGTCACCGGGGAGCCGTCCGAGCAGCGTAGGTCCGAGCACGATGCCGGCCATCACATCGGCCAACACGCGCGGCTGCCCGAAGCGCGCAAGCAGCACCCGCAGCAGCTTCGCCGCCACGACCACTACCGCGAGGTCGAGCAGCAGTTGCGCGAGAACGCGATCCGCGCTCACCGCGCGCTGCTAGCCGCGTCCAACACCTCTCGCGCGGCGCCACGGGCTTCCCCGTCGCGCGGCGGAACCCACACGGAGTAAGTGTCGCACACAGTGGCGTGCGGATCGGCCGCCGTCGACCAGCACAGGCCCGCGTCGGCGGCGGGGTCGCACAGCGGCGAGAACGGCTCCGAGACCTCCTGCAGCGAGCGGATCATCGCCGCGGGCGGCCTCCAGACCGACTCCTTGCCAGGCGCCGCCGCGTCCGGCAGCGTGAAGCTGTAGGGGTTTATCTCGCTCGGTTCCCGCCGCGCGACGCGCGCCATGATCTCGATTGCCGCCGCCTCGATGTTCGCCGTGTTGCGTTCGATCCTCTCCCGCACCCACTCCGGGTCCTGGATGGCCGCCGCCACGTCCGCCTCGAGCCGGCGGTACGTGCTTTCGGTCATGGACGCATAGCCGGGCCGGGCCGCAGCGGCGGGGCTCTCGCCCCATGCCTTGAACAGCCGCTGCATGCTGATGTTGAGCTCGCCGATGCGATCGACGTCACGCAGGACTTTGACGAGGAACTTCGGCTCGGCGACGTATTTAGTCACGACAAGCAGCGCGAGCGAGCTGAAATACGTCATGAAGTCCCACGTGACCTTCGCAGCCGTCGCTTCGGGGTTGGCGAAGATCGGGTACTGGTGGTCCCAGATCGACAGCAGCCGGCTGCATATCAGCAGGTAGATGTCGTTCAGGAACTCGACCCCGGCCGTCACATCTTTGCCCTGCAGCGACGCGGTGACGAAGCGCGTGATCATCGTGTTGGAGATCGCGATCATGTCCGAACCCGGTGAGTACAGCGGGTCGAGGAACACGCCGGCCTCGCCCGTAATGCACCAGTGCTCCGGCGAGAACACCTGCTGCACGCCGTGGGCGTAGTGCTTGAGCACGCGGAAGTCCATCAGCTCGCCGCGGTGGCGCTCCAGCTCCCGCGCCACGTGCGGCTCGCGCTCGTGCAGCCAAGCCATCAGCGGCTCAAAGCGCCGCATCCGCTCGAATGGCACCAGGTCCGGGTCCGCCACAAGCCCGAAGCTCGTCGCGTCCGAGGCGAGCGGGATCGCCCAGAACCAGTAGCCGGGACCCATGAAGTGCGTCGTACTCAGCCAGCGCCTACGGCTCGGCACCCGTGCCTGCCAGGCAAGCTCGCTGCACCAGTCGTCGATCCGAATGCGCCGCCCCAGTCGAAACCACGCCGCGTTGCAATGATGTGACACCGCCACGCCAAGTCCGAGCTTGCGCTTCAGGATCGCCGCCCGCCCGCTCGCGTCCACAATCCACCTTGCCTCCAACTCGCGCTCACCATCTGCGTAGCGGCAGCGGACCGTGTGTACCTCTTCGCGACGACCGACGCCGACCACCGCTTGCCCGCACACCAGCTTCACGCCGAGCCGGTCCGCCTCAGCCGCCAGCGCGTTCTCGAAGCGGCCACGGTCGATCTGGTAGGTCGGCCCGTCGTCCGCCTCCGTGGCGAGACCCATCTCGACCCGCCGCTCCAGCGATCCCTCGCCGAGGAAGAAGCGCAGGCCCAGCTTCGGAAGCTGATGCGAGGATAGGTGTGCTCGCATCCCGCATATCTCACCGAAGTAGTGCGCGCCGATCTGTAGCGTCGACTCGCCCACCTTGTGCGCAGCCTCGGCGACAGGCCACGTCCGCTTCTCGATCACCGCAACCGAGGTCTCCGGCCGCGTACGCTTGAGCTGTATCGCCAGGCTGAGCCCCGCCAGACCGCCCCCGAACACAACTACGTCGAACGACGCCTGTTGACGTTGCCGCTCCATCTTGCCGAGAGAGATCGCACAGCCGCCCGGTTAAGCGCAACTTTCACCTGCACTTCCCGCCCGTCTAGCGCGTCATGAGAGAGACGAACTCCACCTCGGCGGTCACGAGCCCTGCCAGGTCGTCCTCGTACACGTCGATCTCCGCTGTCGATCCATCGCCCCAGCGGCAATCGCCATCTACGCTTGCGCAGGCGCCTGCCCGCGGTGAGCCGCCACAGCGAGCGGAAGCGCCGCTCGTCGATCTCGATCTCCTCCTCGACGCGCACTTCCGTGCCAGGCGACTTCACCGTCAGATACAGCGCTCGCCGCGCCGCCGCACGCGAACCTCGGTGCCGTCAGCGCCAACCGCGAGATAGCCCTGCACAATCAGCTCGCCCTCCACGCCCTGCAGCTCGGACGGGACGCCTTCCACAAGGAACTTTCGCTCGATCTCGATTCCCACCGAGCTTTCCTCTCATACGAGCGGGGCGCTCGCAAGGTTGGGGAGCGGGCGCAAACGGTTGGGGACGGGCACGGCTCTGCGCAGCCGTAAGCGCGATTGGCCGCCGGCCCGAGCCGATGCGATCCTTGCCCGGTGCGGATCGTCGTCGATCGGTTCATGAGCAGTTGCTACGACGGCCGCGCCGGCGAGTACGACGAGTGGTGGCTCGGCTTAGGCAGGGTCGCGAGCTGCCGCAATGACGGCTGGGACAAGGAGGTGGCCGAGGTGCTCGCTCTGCTCGCCACCCTGCCACCCGCGCGCACGCTCGACATGGCCTGCGGGACGAGCTTTCCGACCCGCCACCTGCGTGGCGACGTGTTGGACGCCCTCAGCGGCGGACGCGAGCAATGAGTTCGAGCCCCTTCGAGCTTCTCGCGCCCACACGAATCGTGTTTGGGCGCGGAACGCTCGTGCAGGTCGGTGGGCATGCCCGAGCACACGGCACCCGAGCGCTAGTCGTATGCGGCCAGAGCGCGATGCGTAGGCACGGAGTGCTCGACCGCCTGCTGGGTAGCCTGCGCGCCGCGGGCGTGGAGAGCGTCGTCCACGACGACATCTCGGCGGACCCCAAGTCTGACGAGGTCGACCTCGCCCTCGCGACGCTCAGGCGCCGCTCATGTCAGGTGGTTGTTGGGCTGGGTGGCGGCAGCGCGCTGGATGCGGCCAAGGCCCTCGGAGTAGCCGCCGATTACGAGTCGGTCCGCGAGATCATCGGCGTCACGCTCCCTCCCTCTCCCCGCGCGGTGCCGGTGCTGGCCGTTCCCACCACCGCTGGCAGCGGCGCGGAGGTCACGCGCGGCGCGATCGTCACTGACGTCGTCCGTCACTTCAAGTCGGGCATCAGGGGCGATGACGTCTTCCCGCGCGTCGCGATCATCGACCCCAGCCTCGTCGCGACGATGCCCCCCGCAGTCGCCGCAGAGACGGGTTTCGATGCGCTCACCCACGCGATCGAGACATATGTGGCGCGCAAGGCAAGCCCCCTCACGCGGATCCTCTCTCTGCACGCGGCGGCCCTTCTGGGCGCGAACCTGCCACGACTTGCCGAGGGAACCTCCGCCGAAGCCGAGCAGGACGCGATGTGCTTCGCCGCGCTGCTTGGTGGCCTCACGGTGGCCAATGCCAGCACGTGCCTGCCACACCGCCTGCAGCAGGCGATGGGCGCCGTGGCGGCTGTGAGCGCCTCGCACGGTCGAGGCCTTGCGGCCCTTTACCCAGCCTGGTTGGAGCAAGCGGCTCCGTTCGCGTGTGAGCGCTTCGACGCGCTCGCACCGCTGCTTGGGGCACCGGACATTCGCGAGGCCGTGCTGGCCTTGCGGGAGCGGCTCGGCATGACCGCAACCCTTGGCGACTGGGGATTCGCCGCTCTTGACGTAGAGACGTGCATCGCGGGCCTCAGCGGCAACGTCGAGAACGACCCGATCGAGGGCGTGGACGAGGCGCTGCTGAGGCGGCTCTACACAGACTCGCTGTGAACAGCGCAGCCACCGGGTGGCTGCGCTGCGCCATCTCTCGCCAGCAGCGCTGTCACGCAGCTTTCCACGTCGCCCACGGTCTCGATGCTCGCGACGTCGTCCTCGCGCAGTTCTGGCAGCCCCAGTTCGTCCTCGAGCCGGGCCGCCAGCTCGTACAGCTGCAGGGAGTCGAATGCGAGGTTCCCAATCAGCGTCATCGCGGGCTCGATCGCGGAAGGATCCTCGCCCGCAAGCTCGGCTATCTGCTTGCGCACGCGTGCGCGCGCCTCGACCTCATGCATGAGCGCTCCCTGCTCCACCGCGGGCGCTGCTGCTCGAAATGTGCGCGCCTGACTTGCTCTGGTCTCGCTCGCACCCGCTGATCGAGATCGCGACACTGCCCTTCGCCACGCCCGTGGCGTGGTCGGCCATCTTGTAGGCGAGACTGAGAGGCTTCGTGCATAGGTTGGCGATCGCGCCCAGCAGCGAGTGCGGCCCAGGCGGGAGCGTCAGGCTTAGAGAGGAGATCGGAACGTCGGGCAGGTCGGCAAACGTGACGCTGATGACGTCATTGCTCGAGATGCGAATCGCTCCTTCTAGATCGACTTCGAGCCCTTCTCTATACAGGCGCACCGAGAGATCCGGAGCGGTGCGCCCGCCACGCGAGACGAGGTAGACGCTCCCTGACAGCGACGAACCGACGACAGGGCTGCTCACCGTCGCCTCGCCGACGACGGAGTCGCTCGAGCACGAGCTGACGGCTGCGGACCCGGTAAGCAGGCACGCGCGCCGGATCGTGCTCAGACGCGGGCGCAACCGGCGTGGCATCTGGATGGAGACAGCGCGGAAGGTGCCGCCCGCCGAGTGCGGATCGACGATCGCGACGTCCAATCCGGCGCCGTTGCCTTCTCGGCTGGCCTTTGCCTGTGTCGAAGCCCTCACGCGGGGCGCAAAGCCGATGCCTTGGCAGCCTGTCATGTTGAAGGGCACCGAGACCGTGGAGCTGGCGCCCTGTGTCGAGTGGATCGTGCCCGTGATCGCCTGCCCGCCGCAACTGGTCGGATTCGATATGAACCCGGGCCGATTCAATTCTACCTCGACGGTGCGCAGCCGCAGCGGCACACCGGCGACGCTCTGCGGCAGTGCATCGGAGGCGATCGTCATCGCCAGGGTGGAACTGCTCAGGAGCACCCTGGACCGGACGAGGATGGTGCCGAGGTCGAACGGACCTGCGACCGCTTGGATGGCGATCTCGATGCCGAACGGCGCGCCGTCGTAGGGACCTGTGAGGTATACCGACCCTGACAGGTCGAGTGGCAGCGGACCGGGACCTGCCGCGACCTTCGCGGTGCCGATCTTCGACACCGGCGAGCACTCGCCTTCCGCAGCCTGCGATTCTGGACAGCGCGGCACGCTTCCGATCAGCCCTACCAGGCCCGCTGGCAAGTGCACCGTGAAGCTCGAGAGGCTCTGTTCGCCGTCAGAGCGGGCGATGGAGAACACGAACGGGCTGGTCTGGCCCGCAACCGGATCCACGCTCCCAACCGTGAAGCTCGGCGCAAACGGTGATACCGCCGGGCAGGGACCCCCGCCGCTGTCTTCGTTCACTTCGAAGGTGGAGGACGCGTTCGCGTCCTGCCCTGCGTAGGAGGCGACCGCCGCGGTGCTGGTGGCTGAGCCGCACGTCGGTGGGTTGGCGAGCGCGGCGCCTGGCCCACCGAAGAAGCTGAGCCGTAAGCTCGAAAGGGGCAGCTCGGGGAGGCCTTCGAAGACCGCGTGCACCTGCCCGTCGCCTTCGTCGGGCTCCACCTGCCCATGGACGGTGAGGGCGATGCCGCTTCCGGCGAGCTTCAACAGCAGGGGATATCTTTCGGCTGGCGTTGGCGTTCCGATGTAGAGGCTGCCGGTCAGCGGTAGGGTGAGCAGAGGCGACTCGACTTCGGCGGCGCCCACCCTGGAGGCGTCAGGGCAGCCCGTCGCCACCTGCGAGGGCTCGCACGCCTGCAACCCATCGGCCAGGCCAGGGGACAGCGAGGTGCCAGGCGGAAGTGCCACCGAGATCCGTTCGACCGCGGGCGTTGCCAGTTCTGCGGCCGATTCTTCCTGGGGCACGCGCAGGTCAAGCTCGTAGCCGGCGGGAGTGTCACGGCGATCCGTGCTTGCGGTCACGCGGAGACTTGGTTCGAGAGCAAGTGATTCGCATCCTGTCATCGGCGGCGTGACGGCACTTTCCGTTGCCGTCGCTCCTTGCCAGGAGGTGACAGTCAGTTGCGCGGCGGTCTGACCAGACCCGCAGGATGTCGGATTGGTCATGAACGGAGGTCCTTCTGGCACCGATTTGCCGCATTCGGTGCCCAGCTCGCGGCAGCGCATCGCGTCGTGGCTGGGGGAGCTTGGCACCCCCCAGAGCGTCAATTTCGTGCCCGCTACGGACACCAGCGTCGTGGCACCGTTAATCCCAGCCACCAGCTGGCCGTTTTCTGCGAGGCTCACCTGGACGTAGATGTCGAGGATGAATAGTGGGGACCCGAACGTCGCCACATCGCCTGAGCTTGGCTGCATGTTGAACAGCGGGACCGACAAAGTCAAGGGCTCCGCGAGCTGCTTGACCGGCTCTCCCGCTTCATGCGAGTGCGTCAGTGGCGCCGTCAGTTCGATCGTGTTCGCGTTGGGTTTGGATCCGATCGAAGCCGTCTCAGCCGATGCGCCTTCCCCCACCGTGACCTGTTCGCCGCAGAACGCGTTGGCGTTAGCGACAGATATGTGGGTCGCTCCCGCTTCGGCAGCGGCTGTGAGTGTGGTCTTTGTCCCTCGGCAGACGATGACGGTGAGTTCGAGCACCCCGACCTGCGACTCGGGCCCGCAGTCGGCTTCCTGGAGCGCCTCTGGCGAGCATCTTTCGATCGCCAGTGGATTGCCGATGACGCCTGGCGGAAGAGTGATTGAAGAGTCGTCGAGTTGCTCTTCAGGGTTTCCAAGTTCTTCGTCGTTCAGGCTGAAGCCGGTGGAGAAATCGCCGTGTGCCCCAGCCTGCTGGCTCGAGAACGAATTGGAGAAGGTAGATATCCCAAACTGCGCGGCGGCGCTGCTTGGCAGCACTCCCAGCGAGAGTGCACTGCCAAGCACGGCGAGCACCGCAATCGACAGCAACCTCGAGCAGGGGAGGCGCTCACCCATGACGATCGGCTTCCCTGCCAGCGCGCACCGGGTAGCTGGCATGGGTGAGCATCAATTTCGCGACCTTTGTGGCGCCGCTGCGCGCGTAGCGGACCTCAATCCGAATCGCGAGCCTCCCCACGCGGGCAAGTCGCGCGCGAGCCGCACTGCTCAGCTGCAGCGTAAGGATGAGCTTGCCTGGCTTGGCCAGCACCCCCTGCGCGCTGGCCACCCGAGCTCGCTTCCCGCGAAGCACAGCGGTCGCGACCGCGGATATTGCGCCGGGCGCGGTCGCGCTGATCGTTAGCCGCAGGCGGCCGCTGCGCGCCAGCGCAGCGCGTTGCCGCGCAGAGATCGCGGCGACGGTGAACTGCGGCGCCGTGGCATCCGCGAGCGACCCTGCTTCCGCCGGATCGGCCTCGCTCGCGGGCGGCGTGAAGGCAGTTGATTCTTGCTGCGTCCGGCAGACTTCCGTGGCACACGGGCCCGGACCGACCGGCACGGGCGTGCCGCCGCCGACACGAGCGTCGTATATGTGCTGAAAGCCGGTCTGCGCGCCTGGCACGAGCGAACTGCGCGAAGAGAAGAACACGTCATCGCCGCTTGGGGTCGTCCCGAGCAGTTGCGCCCCACCAGCTGCGCCTCCCGCGATCAGCGACACTCGTCCGTCTTCCCACTCATAGAGGTTTATCGGCTCCACCGAACGGCTGGTGTCGGCTTCGCCCGCCTCGGCAGCGAGCGGGTCTGGCGAGTCGAAGAAGACGCGCGACCCGTCTTCGCTCAGCGCTGACGGGTATCCGTCGGGAGCGTAGCTGCCACCCTTAACTTCGGCGAGGCTAGCGCTCTGCGTGGCCTGCACGCCTTCCGGCGTGCAAGAGACGCAGACCAGTGATTCTTCGGCAGAGGAGTACCTGTAGACCTCCGCGTCCACCGCTTCGATACGGGCTCCCTCAGCGTGTTCGTCGAACAGCCCATAGCCCCCGCCGGGTCCGTACGCGGTCAGAGTTATTTCCGTCGCCCCGTCGATCGTTTCGATCGTGTCGATTTCTTCCCGTTCTCCGGTGTCGATCGCGATCGTCTCGCCACTGTGAAATCCCTTGGTGCTGGCCACGGCGACCGTGCGCGCTTCAGTGGCCGTCCCAGCGGTGAGCGTGGTTCTCGCCGCATGGCCCTGGCCCGCGAGGTTTGCGCTCGAGGTGAACACCAAGACCGAGCCCGTCGGCGTCGGATATGCCGGCCGGTACGCGGCGTTCGAATTCAGCAGTCCAGCAGGCCCGCCCTGCGCACAGGTCCGCTCGCAGTTGCTCACGTCCCGACTGGCGAGCGTGGCGATGAACCGGGTTTGCCCCGTCGCGTTGTCGAACACGTAGACGTTCGGCTCGCCGAGGACCGCAGCGCTCCCCGTCGAGTTGCGGTTGCCAGCCAGCACCGTCTTTGCCACGAAGAAGACGCGCGTGCCGTCGTTGGCCATCGCGACCACGCCAAGCATGCCAGTGCCACCTGCCAGCGGGACGGCGACTGCGGGCGGCGCATTCCCGATCGTGTGTGAGGTGGTGTTGAACTCGTAAAGTTCGTTCGCCGTGCTCGCGCCGTCAAGCCCCTCGTTGCTGGTGAAGTAGGCCAGGGAGCCGTCCGAGGAGGCCCCTTGGTAGCGGGCCGTGCCGCTGGAGGCTGGGTTGTCCAACGGCGTGGTCGTATGGCTTGCGAGATCGCGCATGTAGAGGTGCGGCGTGATCCCTTCGGGCAAGCTTTCCACGCCGGCGGGCGGGCTCTCGAAGAAGACCTTCGCACCATCTGCAGAGATCGCATTCAAGGTGCTGCCGCGGAGCGGCCCTTCCCCCGGAGGTGCGCTACCCAGGCTCGCGCCGTAGGAGCTGATCGGTTCGCCTGCGTCGTTGACGTCCACCAGAGCCGTTGATGCTTCGCCTTCGACGTCGCGCACATACAGATACGTTGCAAACCAGCTGCTGGCAAGGCCGGTGGCGTTCGAGGTGAGCCGTTCAACGGTCGAGAAGGCTATGTCGCCCAGAGAGGGCGTGGCGCCCAAATACTGCGCAGAGTCGGGTTCGGTCCCGTTGCCGAACGGACCCTGCGAGATCCAGCGCATTTCTCCGTCAGGGTCCTGCAGGTAAAGGTCGTCCGCATCGGATTCTTCGGGGCGACGGTCGCCGGGAACAAAGGACGCTGCGGTGGAGTAGAGAGTCTCACTCAGATCATCGCTCCAAGCCTGCGGTTCCTGGACGGCCCTCCCGCCCACCAGCTGTTCCGTCGGGACAGGCGTGATCGCGTGCACTTCCCATCCTGATGGGCCGTGCACCGATCGGTAGGTGTTGAGTCCGCCCACGCCCGCCCCGCAGCATGCACCGCTGGCCGCCCACTCGACGACGTCACCGTCAGTCGAATTCGCCTCAAACTTCGGCTCAACTCCGTTCAAGAGGCTTTCTCCCCCTGGTTCGACGATGCGCGAGACCAGTTCATAGCCGCGATCGTCTGGCAGCGCCGCGCCATAGGCGATCGCGGTCGCCCCCCCGAATACCGCCATCGCAGCGAGTGACGTGCCCAGGACGGCAAGCGCCCGTCGAGAGACGGGCCTACATGCAGGCGCACCATCACTCATGTCAGCAACCGGTGCCGCAGCTCCGAGATCGCGATCGCGCAGCCGCAGTGCGGGCAGGAAAAGTCGTCGACACTGCGCTCGAGCGGCAGCTCCTCCGGTGACGATGACTCCAGCGACCGCTGGGCGGTGCGCAACTCCAACCGCAGATCGCCTGGCGAAAGGCGCAGGGCAAGCGCGCGATCAAGCCACTCTTCCTGCTGGTCGGGCGGCAGCGCCGCCAGCTCCGCGTGGTGCGTCCAGGTCAGCTTGTCCCGGCGACGGGACAAATCGAACCGTTTCGCGATGTAAGCGATGTTTCTCAGGGTCTTTACGTCATAGCCGGTGATGCTGGCTGCCTCGGTGTACTTCTCGCCCCATCTCGCGGCCCCGTAGTGTAGCCAGTCACCTACCCACCAGTTGCTTACACGACTCATGGCCCCCAGTCGCCTCCCCCACCGGACCCACTCCGGACGCTCCAGGTTTTGAGCGGGTACCCAAGCCACATTGGGGCCGGTGGATCTCTCTACTCCGCGGCTCCGCCCAGCGTCGCCGGACCTCGGCGCGGCTGGTTGTGAAGACATCGGTAGCGTGGGCATAGATAGCGAAAGAGGCAAGGGGACTCCACGGGCCCCGAGGAGAACAGGTACTTCTACCAGGCCCCTATGCCCCAGGAGTCGGGACGATATCATATCTCGCCATCGGGCGTCAAACCCAAATCTTCGTCTATGTGGCCCAAACGGTCAGATGTCCCATATGCTTGTTGTTGAGATGTTGCACGACTCACCCCAGCGTCGCGGTGATGCTCCGCGCGGTGGTGGTCACCTTGAGGCCAAGCTCCTTCAGCAATCGCTCACGGGCGTACGCCTGCACCGGGACCGCCAGCTCCACGGCCGCGACCGCAGACCCATCCCCATCCACGACCAGGGCGGCGATCGTTCGTCGGCCAGCGAGCAGCTCCTCGTCCTCCACCGCCAACCCGCCGTCCGCGGCGATCCGCTCGAGCTCCGCGCGCAACGCGGTCTTGGTCGTGATCGACTTGGGGCCGCGCTTGGTCAGACGCAGCTTGGCGATCAGCTCCCGCTGCTCCGCCTCGGGCAGACGCGCCAGGAGCGCCTTACCCGCGGCGGAGCAATGGACGGGCAGGCGCGTGCCCAGCCCGACACCCGCATCGACCGCGTACTGCCCTCGGCGCGACCCGGACCAACGGTCGATGTACGCAATCTCGGTCCCCCCAAGGATCCCTAGGCTCGCGGTCCGCCCGGTCTGCGCCCTGAGCTCCTTCAGGTACTCGCGGGCGACCCGGCGGACAATCATCGAGTTGACCAGCGAGAGCCCGAAGTTATGGACTCGCGGGGAGAGCATCGCGGTAGGGACCGCCATTACTGGCGGCCCCCCGCACAGATCCCAGCGTGCACTGCTAGCGCACTGGGCTCTTGCCTCGGGTGTCTGGCGTCGAATCGTGCGTCCGGCCAGGGATGCAGGATGCGGGGGGCGGGTAGCCATCGATCGACATAGCGATTCATTCGATCCCACGTCACACCCGTGCGCTGGCTGCGGTGCCGTAGCGCCATGTACCAGTGCCGAGTGAGCTGAAACCGAAAACTTTCAATCGCCTTGCCGTTATCGGGCACGGCATAGTAGGCGAGGTGTCCTCGCACCACGTTTGCCAACCACTGGCCCTGTTCGGGGATGGGTTGATACCGGCGATACACCAACTCGGCCTTGACCGCGCGTAGCTTCGCCCGCATCCGCTTCCTGCTCGTAATCCGCCGCAACTTGAAACGCCCCGTCCTCGCCTTCGCGCAAATATGCGTAAAACCGAGAAACTCGAACGTGTCAGGCTTACCGAGACCCCGCTCTTTTCGTCGCTGGGCAGCGAACCGCCCGAACTCGATCAAACGCGACTTCTCAGTATTCAGCTCCAGACCGAACTCCGCGAATCTCTCACGGAGGTCATCCTGGAACTTTTCGGCGTCCTCACGATACTGGAAGCCCATCACGAAGTCATCAGCGAACCTCACAGCGATCACATCGCCGCGCGCGTGACGACCCCGCCACTGATGGACCCACAGATCAAAGACATAATGCAGGTACACGTTTGCGAGCAGCGGTGAAACCGTCGCTCCTTGCGGTGTGCCCTGCTCAGTCTCCGACCATATCCCTTCCTCGATGAATCCTGCCTTGAGCCATTTCTGGATCAATCGCAGGACCCGCTTATCCGCAATACGATGCTCGATAAACTTCACAAGCCACGACTGATCCAAGCTCGTGAAGGAAGACACGACACACTGCCCATCTCGATGGCTACCCGGAGCGGGTACGGGTATTGCGGGCGCGTCATGCATGGGAGGGCCAATCGCTCGAGTTGATGGGGTGGATGCGTCGCGGCGGCCGGCTGGAGCTGATCTTGGTGTTGCCGGACGGCAGCCATCTGATGCTCCCGGCGGCGTGGACCAATCTCGAGGAGCCGGCCGAGCAGTCGGCGC
The DNA here is from genome assembly GCA_963725535.1 of uncultured Solirubrobacterales bacterium. GTDB lineage: Bacteria > Actinomycetota > Thermoleophilia > Solirubrobacterales > Solirubrobacteraceae > Palsa-744. The sequence continues at coordinate 248,452 of CAVRYX010000009.1, read as the reverse complement.
CGGCAGGGACACTGGCCTCGCTTGAGAGCCTGCTCGCGGCGCGGCGGATCCTCGACGGTGTGCTCGGGCGTGACGTCCTGGCCAGGGAGGATGATCGCTCGCAGCTGAGCAAGGAGACAGACAGTGCAGTTGCGCCTCGATCTGGCGGAGAGCCCGGCGCCCGCGGCGGCGTTGTGGGAGCTCCTCGGCGAGGAGCAGCGCCAGGCCTCGATGGCGATGCTGGCCGTGTTGATCGCGCAGGCCGTCGCCAGGGAGCCCGAACGCGAGGAAGAGAGCGATGAGTGAGCGCGAGAAGCTGACCGCCTCGCATCTGTGCCGGCAGGCGTTCGTGTATCTGCGCCAGTCCTCCCAAGCGCAGGTTGAGCGCAACGTCGAGTCGACCGACCGCCAGTACGCGCTCGTGGATCGCGCGGTCGAGCTGGGATTCACGCGCGAGCAAGTCGCGGTGATCGACGAGGACCTGGGCATCTCTGGCTCGGGGCTCTCCGAGCGCTCCGGGTTCGCGCGCCTGACCGCAGAGGTCGCGCTCGGCCATGCCGGGCTGGTGCTCGGCCTGGAGGTCTCCCGCCTGGCGCGCAACAACGCCGACTGGTACCGGCTCTTGGATCTGTGCGGCGTAACGGACACCGTGATCGGTGACAGCGACGGGCTGTATCACCCCGGCTCGTTCAACGACCGGCTGCTGCTCGGGCTGAAGGGCACCATGTCCGAGGCGGAGCTGCACGTCCTGCGCGCTCGCCTGAATGGCGGGATCCGTAACAAGGCCGCCCGCGGTGAGCTGCGCCGCGGTCTGCCCGTCGGGCTCGTCTGGGGCGAAGAGGACGGTGAGATCCTGCTCGACCCCGACGAGGCGATCCGTGGCGCGATCGCCACGATCTTCGAGCGCTTCGAGGAGCTCGGGTCGGTCCGCCAAGTATGGCTGTGGATGCGCGGCGAGGGCGTTTGCTTCCCGCAACGGCGCTTCCCTCACGGCGAGATCAAATGGGTCGTCCCGACCTACCACCAGGTCCACAGCGTGCTCGAGAACCCCGTATACGCCGGCGCATATGCGTACGGCAAGACGCGCCGCGAGCGCTACGTCGACGAGCACGGCGCGCCACGCACGCGGATGCGTCGCCTCCCACAGGCAGAATGGAGCGTCTTGATCTGGGATCACCACCCCGGCTTCATAGACAAGGCCACCTTCGATACCAACCGCGAGCGGATCGCCCGTAACACGCATCCGCGCGCGCACGAGCCCGGCGGCGCCGTCCGCGAGGGCCAAGCGCTCTTGCAAGGCATCGCGGTCTGCGGCCGCTGCGGGCGCAAGCTGAAGGTTCACTACCAAGGCCGGCGTGGGCACCAGAGCCCCGCCTACCACTGCCCCAGCAGCATCCTCGTCGAGGGCCGCGGGAGCTGGTGCCTGCGGGTCGGCGGAGGCCAGATCGACCAAGCCGTCGCCGGCGCGCTGCTGGCTGCACTCACCCCCGCCGGGGTGAAGGCCGCGCTCCGAGCAGCCGAAGCGCTCGAGCAAGACCACGACGCCGCGCTGAAGCAATGGCGTCTGCAAGTCGAGCGCGCCCAATACGAAGCCCAACGCGCGGAGCGCCGCTACCGCCAAGTCGAGCCCGAGCATCGCCTCGTCGCGCGTGGCCTGGAGCGCGACTGGGAGCAAACACTCGCCGCGCTGCACCACGCCGAAGCCGAGCTCCAGCTGCGCGAACGCCAGCGCCCCCGCGCGCTCACCCCCGCCGAGCGCGAGACGCTCCTCTCGCTCGGGGCCGACCTCGGCCGCGTCTGGTCCGCGCCAACGACCACCGACCGCGACCGCAAGCAGCTCCTGCGCTGCCTGATCGAGGAGGTAATCATCGACGCCAACCGTGAGGAGCGCCGCGCGACACTCACCATCCGCTGGCAGGCAGGCGCGATCACCGAGCTCGCCGTCCCGCTCCCCCGCCGCCAGCCCACAATCCGTACCGACGAGGACACGATCACGCTGCTGGAGCGTCTCGCCGCGCACTACCCCGACGCCCAGATCGCCGGGATCCTCAACCGCCAAGGCCGCCGCTCCGCGACCGGCGAGCGATTCACCGCAATCATCGTCGGCGGACTGCGACGCTACCGCCACATCCCCGCCTACCAGCCACCCGCCGAGCCACCCGACGGGCAACTGCTCCCCGTCGGCAAGGCCGCCGACGCTCTCGGCGTCGCAGCGTCCACCCTGCACCGCTGGCTGCAAGCCGGATTCATCCGCGGCGAGCAAGACACACCCGGCGCCCCCTGGCGAATCCGCGTCAACGACGAGCTGCGCTCCCTGTTCGTCGAGGACGCACCCGCCGGCTACGTCCCGATCGTCGACGCGATGAGAATCCTCGGCGTCTCCCGCCAAACAGTGTTGCAGCGTGTCAAGCGCGGCGACCTGCAAGCCATCCACGTACGCAACGGACGCCGAAAAGGCCCGCGAATACTGATCCCACAAGCCGAAAACGCCCTCTTCGACACCACCCCCATGAACGCCCAGGCAGTGTGACGATGCCACGAAGAAGGACTGGATGTCCAGATCGAGCACCCAGTCACTCCGCCAACAGCGCTCGCGACATACCCCTACCGCATCCAGAGCCGAACGGCCGGGGCGATACCCAAAGGAATCCGGATGGAACACACGCTCCACCCCAGGCTCCAGGTATTCACGCACGACCGTTTGAGCTACCCTGTCCGCGACAGTAGGCACGGTGGCTTCATATTGAACCTCACGCAGCATTGGCTTGGGTTTGGGTAGGGATGTGAATAGAGTTGGTGATGCGTTCGCGGCAGGCCCGCTCGACGTCAGTGTCGAAGGGGATGCATAGCTGGTTTCTGGGGCCGCGGCGTGCTTGGAGCTGGCCGTGGCTGATCCAGTAGTAGATGGCTCCGCTTGAGACGCCGAGTCGCCGGGCGGCCTGCTCGACTGTCAGCTCGCCGTCTTGTGGACGCCAGCCGGGTGGCGAGGGAATCTTGTACTGCCAGCGCAGCCAGCGCACGGTCTTGAGGTCGAACTGGCGGCCGGTGCCGGTGCGCAGGCCAGCGGCGTGCAGCTCGGCAAGGAGTTCCTCGTTGGTGCTGGCGGGGCCGAGGCGCGTGAGTATCTCGATCGCTGCCGGGGGTGTTCGTCGTGCCTGCGCGGCTGTTTGTGGCCGTTTCACTGTGTGTTCTTCGGCTGCGCCTGAGCGCCAGCGGATCCCGACGCGTACCTCACGGTTCTCCTGCTCGGAGGTGAGTGTGACATCGCTGATGAGTGTGCGCAGCAGCCGCTTGCGGTCGCGCTCGGCGGTGGTCTCGGCGTTCCATAGTGCGGGGATGTCGCGCGCGAGCTGCTCGATCTGCTCACGCGAGGGCTCGAGCGCCGGCGTGGCTTGCTCGGCGAGCTCGGCTTCCGCGTCGGCGAGCTCGCGGAGCTTGGTCTCCCAGCGTGTCTCCAGGCTGCGAGCAACGAGGCGGTTCTCGGGCTCACAGGCATGGAAGGCACGCTCGGCACGGGCGGCCTCGTAGCTGGCGCGCTCAACTCGCAGCTCGATCGCTCGCGTGGAGCGCGTACGCCGCTCGGACACCTCATCCGCGGCAGCGAGCGCGAGCGCTATCTCCTGCGGCGTGAGCGCCGCAAGCAGCCGGTGCGCGAGAAGCTCATCGACGACACCCGCGGAGACGGAGCGGCAGGCAGGCGTGGCGGTGTGATCCGCACGGGAGTGTGAACATTCGTAGTAGCTGCCCTGCCGCCGGTGCGAGGTCGAACATCATCCGCCCGCAGCCACCGCAGCGCACGATCCCCTGGCACAGCGCGCGGCCCTCCCTGGCCGGACGCGCACCCTTGCGGGTATTGTTGGCCTGCAAGCGCCGCTCATTGTCCAGGAAAGTCTCCCAGCTGATATAGCCTGGATGGTGAGACTGGATCACGACCGGCCACTCCGAGCGGGGCAGCTCACAGAGTTTTACCTTAATCGTGCCATCTGGTAAGACGACGCGGCGAGAGCGAAAGCGCCCGAACACATACGCCCCGGCGTACGCAGGGTTTGACAGCACCCCGATCGCGCGTGAATGCGTCAAGCGTCCCCAGCGCAGCTCGCCTGCCCACGCACCACCATAGGCGCGCTTGGGGAACCGCCGCCCGTCAAACTCGCCCACCACCCCGTACGCCGACCCCCTCTTCGCGAACGCGAAGAACACCTCCGCGACCGCGGCCCTGACCTCTTCATCGGGGTCGAGGATCGTCTGGTCGGCCTCGTCATAGACGAGGCCGACCGGCAGCGGGAAGCGTAGCTCGCCGCGCTCAGCCGCCGCGCGCTTGGCGCCCTGCAAACGGCCCGCGAGGATGTGCAGCTCGGCCTCTGACATCGTTCCCTTCAACCCGACCAGCAGACGATCGTTGAAGCTGCGCAGATCATAGATCCCGTCGGAGTCTACGATCAGCGTGTCAGTCAGGCCGCACAGCTCCAGCAGCCGCTGCAGATCCGCGGAGCTGCGCGCCAGCCGCGAAACCTCCAGGCCGAAGATCGCGCCGACCTCGCCGACGCACACCCGCCCGACGAGCTCCTTGAACCCCTCCCGCTCGCTCGCGGTACGACCCGAGACGCCCAGGTCTGAGTCGATCACCGCGATCCGCGGCTCCTCCCACCCCAGCCGCGCCGCCTCCTCCGCCAGCCCGTACTGGCGGTCGGTCGACTGCGTGTTGAACCGTACCTGCGCGAGCGTCGACTGGCGCACATAGATCACCGCCAGCCGCTCGCGGTGCGAACTCGTGACCTTCGCCGGGGCGCTCACCGGCCGCGCTCCCCGCGAGCGCCGCCTCCAGCATGTTGGCCAGCGCATGACACGCCTCGCCATCCATCCCGGCGCCCGCCCATCACTCCAGCGCCCGCCGGCGCAACAGCTCCAGGTTGATATGTGAAATCTCCGCCAACACAGCCTCGTGCCGCGCTGTCGCTTCGACCAGTGCACCGACCGTTCCCGCCATCGCCCCCGGCACGTAGATTGACCGGGCGCCCCCATCCCCGTGAATTGCCAGATACAGGTACGGGCCATGCAACTCGCCCCGCGCGCAGCGGCACTCCGCGCGACCGCAACGCCTGCCCTGACGCTGCAACGTTCCACGCAGCGTCGCCTGCGGATCCTCCACCGACCGCGCCAAGCGCCGCCGCCGCGCCCGCAGCTGAGAAACACTCAACTCGCTGAAGCTCACGCCGTCCGCCATCTTGTGCTCTATTCGCGCACAACATCAGCAATCCTTCCCCGCCACCAGCGACCCACCGATCACGCCCACCACAACCACGAGCTCGGCGAGCACCTCCACCGTCAACGGGCCCGAAGCCGGCTCCCCACCACGATCCGTCGCATCCTCGGGCAACGACACACTCCCCAACGGCCCGCCCTCGCACACATACACACGCGAACCCGCAAAACGACGCACGAACAAGACCGGCAAACACTCCCCCACAAGCGGGTGAAACGGATGCGTCACCACCAACGAACCAAAAGACTCGTTGGACAACGACGCGGTATAACGTGACCGTCGGTATACCGAGCACCCGTGAACCGCCATCCCGCTTGGGTATCGCCACCGCGAGCACCGGCGGCGGGAAGTAACTCCCAGACGAGAGCCTATTCCAGAGCTTATAGAGGTTCCCCGTAAGGTTTGCCTCGAACTCTGAAATCGACTGCTCATCAACGCCGGCCGCTCCTTTGTTGGCCTTGACCCTCAACCAGGCATTCCAAACAGCCCGCTTGGAAATCTCAAACGACTTCGGCTTCGACTCGCTCATCCGGCTCATCCCGCCAACAGCGGTTGACCGCCAAACAAGCCCGGACAACCCGTCCCCTTCGCTCCGCCCGCGTTACCAGGCATCACCGCTACTACGAGACGGTCCGCCCCAGTGCCCCGCATCGGTACTCGGCCCCTCACAGTTTCCGCTGCTCGGGGATCTCCCTCCCACACACGACCGCGGGCCACACCTGCACCACTGGCCGTCTGCGGTCGCGGGGCGACTGGTTCCCACGTTCCACACAGGAGCCAAGACCACGCTCGCGCCACCTTCATGCCGGACACCGCCTGACCAGTCAACAGGCACCCGTCAGACTTATCCCAGAGCCACGAACAGACCCCGGTTCTGATGTCATCAATTATGGCTTTCGACACTTCGTCAATGGTTCGCTTGCGCTCGCCTTCGTGATCCACACCTAACACGTTCAAAGACGTGCCTTTTCCCCGACGCTCACCACCACGACTCTTGATCGCAGCAGCTCGGGGCGGTTTGCGGCCTCCTCCTGCAAAGCGGCCGCGGAGGGCCACCGAGACCAAACTCCACCCGGCTCCTCCATCTCCCATGCAGCACCACATCAGTCGGCTCGTTCTACATCGTTCCTCCTTTTGTGTTCGTGGCACACGCTCCGCGGCCATGTCGGCGATCCCGCGCTCGGGGTGTTCAGCGTTGAAGCACGTCAGCATCGCCAGGCCGGCGACCAGCGAGGAGGAAAACCTGCCGGGGTGCTCGGGATCCAGTGGCTTGGCCATCGCTCAAGGCCGGTCCGTGATGTCAGGCACGGTGCCAGCGGGGTTGCGGGTCAGAGCGGCGGACCGACTTCCCGCTGATGGCGTGGTGCCGAGGTTGGGCGTGGGCGAGGGTGCATCGATCGCGCGGGCGGCCCGCCGCCTCCTTGACGGCGGGCGCCCGTGCGGACCCGAGCCCCGAGGCACGCCAGGGCGACGCCGAGCTCTTGAGGCTCCCCTGTGTTGGGTTCAGGGTGATCAGGGGTACGTCGGCGAGGCGGGTGTGGGACTTGGGGTTGTCCTCGCCGTAGCCTTTGCAGAGTGTCCGGCGTCTTGCCACGCGCCCATGATGCGGTAGATGGAGCGTCCTGACTAGTCAAACTTTGAAACTTCAAATTTTGAGTAGCCGGCGGGAGAGGGAGACATCCCTCTCGTGGGCTCCAATCTTCGACTAAGCTGTATCGTTCAATGGAGGCATCGACGGCCGAGACGGGCGCGAGGGGTGCGGCGGGGATGCGTTCGCAGGTCTACTGGACGCTGTTGGGGCTTGTGATTGATCGCCCCGGCCTGTACGGGTATCAGCTCCTGAAGCGCTTTGAACGGGAGTACGGCGCGATGCTGCCGATCAAAAGCGACTCGCATATCTACACCGCGCTGGACGTGCTGCGGAGCAGAGGGCTGATCAAGGCGACCCCGGGGAAGGAGTTCGTCTGGTCTGGTGGGGAGCGTCAACCCAAGCCGGTGTATCGGGCGATCAGCGCGGGCGTGCTCGCCTACCAGAAGTGGCTTCGTACGCAGGTCGTCAAGGATCGCCGCCAGGCGGCTATGTTCGCGCGGCAGTTGGCTGTCTTGGCCCACCATCCTACGGTGGCGCTGGAAATCATCGAGTGCTTGGAGCAGGCGTCCCTGGAAGAGGCCCGTCACGCCAAGGCTGGCCCCGCGGAGGGCGCTCATTCGGAGGAGTGGTCTGGGTTGGCGGACGAGTTGGAATCCCAGGAGAGCCGTCTGGTGCTGGACGCCAAGCTCGATTTTGCCTACTATGCGCGCAGTAGATTCGAAGTGCTTCGCCAGCGGGAGGCTTGCGGCGATGGGCGTGCTGCTGGAGCTTGAGCGGATCAGCAAGTGCTACGGCCGTGGGGTGGGCAAGCGTGCCGTGCTGCGCGATGTGTCGTTGGTGCTCGAACCGGGGGAGCTGGTGGCGATCCGGGGTCCGCGGCGCTCCGGCAAGTCCTCGCTGCTGCGCATCGCCGCAGGTATCGAAGCTCCTGACTCGGGTGTGGTGCGTTTCGCTGGGCGGGATTTGGCGGGCCTGGGCGACGTGTTGGGTGGCGGGATCGGCTACTGCCAGGGTTCGTTTCTTCCCGCCGAAGGGCGCCTCGTGTTCGACCAGATGGTCGTCAGCCAGGTCGCTCGTGGGGTCTCGCCGCCGGTCGCGGCGTCGCATGCCGAGAGCGCGCTTGCGCGCTGTGGGGTAGAGCAGTGCGCCAGGCTCAGGCCGAGGGAGTTGAACGGAGCGGAGGCGGTGTGCGTCTCGATCGCCCGAGCGATCGCGCTTGGGCCGCGGCTGCTCGTGATCGATGAGCCGACTCTGGATGTCGATGTCCTCGCCCGCGATGAGATTCTTCTGCTGGTGCGCTCGCTCGCCGACGAAGGCATCGCCGTGTTGGCGAGTACCGGGACGGCGACGGGCCTCGCAGGGAGCGACCGGGCGCTGTCGCTGAGCAACGGCGAGCTTCACGGTCATCTCGCTCCCCGGCTCGCCGAGGTGCGTCCGTTGCGCTCTCCTGCCGTCCGGCAGGCAAGCGGATGAGCGAGCGCCACCCGGCCGGCGTGGGCTGCTGGAGCTCAGGGGGGTGGTCAAGCACTACCACGGCGCCGGGGAAGAGGTCCGTGCCGTTGACGGTGTGAACCTGCTGCTCGAACCCGGTGAGATGATCGCTCTGCTCGGCCCGAGCGGCTCGGGCAAGACGACGCTTCTGCTGTTGATCGCAGCGCTGCTGAAACCTGAGCGGGGCGTGATCCGCTATGGCGGACGCGACCTGTCCTCGTTTCCAGCATCGAGTGCACGACGAACGGGCCTGAGCGGACGACCGGGCAGCCCGGACAGATGGCGTGCTCGCTCTCCACGTAGCGCTCGTACTCCTCGGTCAACTCCGCGATCACGCGCATGCAGCGATCGATGTCCCCGGCGTAGTCCACCACGAGCCGCGCAAACCCCCGCGAGCCCCGCGACCCGCCGGCGGAGGCGCGTCGATCCTCGACCCGGACGTCGTTCGTGGGCGCCTCGACCCGACCTCGCCGGCTCCGGCCAATCATGCGCTCGACGGCCTTGCGACTGTCCGCCACTCACTCACCGGCAACCGCCCCCTCACGCTCGCTCGTCTACGCCGCCCGCCTGACGGCCGTCGCTCGCGGATCCTCGGAGCTGTGCACCGACCACCTCCGCGCATCCTCGCCTCCGCCGAGCGCCCTGTTGACCTCGTCCACGTCGAAGCAAGCCGGGTCAAACTCCGCCGCCGCCTGGAGGCAAAGCCACTCCAGCATCTCGGCGTGCCGCTCGTGGGCAGGATCGGCGAGCACCTCGCGCAGATCCTCATACCCCCATACACCCCCGCAATCCTCGGGTGGGCAGGCGCCCTTGCCGGCCAGGCAGACCGGGTAGCACACCCCGGTCTCGGCAGAGAGCACCTTCTCGAGGACGATCTCGTGTTCCCAGTCATCACCGAAGTCGTAGGTGTAGCGAATCCGCTTGCCCGCTCGCTTGAGCAGCTGGCCGAGCGTTGCCCTGCGCTCATCCTCGCGCCCCAAATCCGGATCCGGGCACCATTCGTGAGAGCCGTCCGAGAAGACGTGCATGTGACAGTTCTCCCAGCCCATCGCCGCCTGGATCACCCCGTGCAGCCGGTCGAGCCGGATGTCGGCCGAGACCAGCAGCCGCCGCCACACCGGCGGCCTGGAGGAGCCGAGGAGGCTGATCTTCACCTGCAGAACGGGACCTCTCTGGCCGGCCTCGCCCGTGGCGTCACGCATCCCCCACGACCCGAGCTCGGTCAGCGTCACCCGCTCCCCGCTTCGCTGCAGCGCCCCAAATCGCTCGAGCACCACCAGCGCCTCGCGCATGTCGCGATCGTTCAGCCCGCGCCACAACGTCAGCTGCTGCTCGCTCGCGTCCTCCAGCATGTAGCGCGCCCTCACCATCTCCCACGCCAGAGCGCAGGCCTGCGCGATGTCGATGCTCCCGCCCCGCTGTCGCAGATCCTCGAACAGGGCCTCCATCGTCTCCTGGAAGAGATCGCGCAGCGGCGACTGCGCCCACCCCGGCTGACACAGCGCCGTGCCAAGCCGCGGGAACACCTCCAGCATCCGCGCCCACAGCTCAAGCGGACGATCGAGCAGCGCCGCGCTCTTCTTCACCGGGACCAGCCGCCCCCTGCTCACGCGCACCAGGCGACTCTCCTTCGCCCACTCCACGATCGCCGTGAGCCTCGGCAGCTCAGCGCTGCTCGAGACCCGCCACCCCGTCTCACGCGACTCCACCAAATCACCAGTGTCGAGCAACCCCGCCAGCTCGCGGGCATCCGCCAAGCGCACTCTGCCCGTCTGGGTGAGCGCCCGTCCCTCCCCCACCCATCCCAGGAACGCCCGCACCTGCCCGACCGGCCACGCCCGACCGGCCTCAATCACAAGCTCCCCACCTGCCGGCCCGCTCATATCAACCTCCGATCGCACGTCATCAGGCTCCGAGCACCATCGCCACGCACCGTACACACGACCCCAGATGGACAGCGCGGCAGGCAGGCACGCCAGCCGTCACATCCTCCCCCGCCGCGTACGTTGACAGCGCGCTCGTGCCACCGGCCGATATTTAGGCCACCTGGGCGACCCTGCTGCGAGGGCTGTGATGACACGACGATCCGCACGAACCCAAGCCTGCGGCCCCGCCGACGCGTCTCTCGTGTAAGCCATCGATCCTGCGGCGTCGTCTGGGCTGGCTGCTATATCTAGTTTATTCACGTAATCCGTGTAGTATATAGATCAGAATGCCAAACCGTACCCTCCAACTCCTCGATGACAAGCTCGCCGCCGGGCAGGCCCGTCTGACCGCGCGCGAGGTCCGCGAGCAGTTGGGCGTCTCCCCACAGGCGGCCTCCAACCTGCTCACGCGCTGGCGCGAAGCGGGGCTGGTAGACCGGGTGGCGACCGGTCACTACGCAATCCGGCAGATCGGCCTGCTGGGCACCCGGGCAGCCTCTGAGGACATCGCGCTCGCTGTGGGCGCCCTCTTTGCCGGCGAGCCCCACCGCATCGCCTATCGATCAGCGCTCGACCACCACGGTCTGCTGACCCATCCGGCGCGCACGATCCAGGTCGCCTGCCCACGCGAGGTCACGGTCAAGCAGCTCAGCGGTCGTCCACTGCGCACGATCATCGAGCAGCGGGAGACCGTCCTCGTCGAGGCCGTGCAGGCCGGCCATGGCGCGTACGTCTCAAGCGTCGAGCGCAGCCTGCTCGACGGCGCGGCACGCATGGACTTGATCGGCGGCGCCAATGTCCTCGCCGAAGCTCTCAACGCCGCGCAGCCGGACCCCGCCGTACTCCAGCGCCTGGCCCGGGAAATTGGCGCCGCGCCGGCCCTGCGGCGGATCGGCTCGCTGGTCGACCAGCTGCCCATCCCGGAGCTCGTCAACCACCTGGAGCCACTCGCCGCGCCCACCAGCGACATCCAGCTCGAGCCGCGATACCCCGCAGGCCGCGAACGACCCTTCCGCGACCGTCGCTGGCGCGTCGTCTGGGCGCAGCAGCCAAGCGCGATCGCCAGCGGTCTACAACAGTGATCGATCGCAACCAGATCATCCGGCGAGCCGACGTTGACCGCGTCCCAGCCCCCACGGTCGAGCGCGACTACATCCTGAGTCACGTCCTCGCCGCTGTCGCGGATTGCGATCAAGCGAAGCGGATCGTCTTCAAGGGTGGCACCGCACTGCGGCTGTGCTTCTTCGAGGACTACCGCTACTCCGCCGACCTCGACTTCAGCTTGATCGGCGGACTCGATCAACCCGGCGCACTCCAGGCAGTTGCAATGGCGCTCGCCGCTTGCCGGCAGGCCCTTGGGCTACCTCAGCTGTCCCTGACGGATGCGACCCCGCCGCGGATCGAGTACATGGGTCCGCTGGGCAGATCGCGCACGCTCAAGCTGGACTTGGCCGACGACGAGCTCGTCGAGAACATGACCCACCGCACCGTCCTCCGTCGCTACAGCGACCAGGAAGATGGTGACTGCCTCGCGTACACGCTCGAGGAGACCGCGGCCGAGAAGCTGCGCTGCGTCATCCAACGCCTCCAGTGCCGCGACCTCTACGACATACACGAGCTGTTCGTCGTGCGCGGTCTCGACCCGAGCTTCATCTGGCCGCTGTTCGAGCGTAAGGCGAGACATCGCCAGCTCGACCCGAGCCTCTTTCCGACGCGATTCGAGGAGCGGCTGCCGCAGTACAAGGCCCGCTGGACGAACGAGCTCTCAGACCACGTGGCCGGTGACCCCCCGCAGTTTGAGAAGCTGCTCCGCGCCGTCCGCCGAGCGCTCCGTGACTCGCTGCGCCGGCGCTGAGATCGCCCGGTGTCGAGCCTCGCCGACCTTAAAGACGCCGAGCCTGCGGCGGGGCCACAGATAACATCGCGCTTGCAATGACGATCCGGCTGCTTGCGAGCTATGAGTTCATCGACAAGGACGGCCACCCCGGGGGCATGATCCGCCTTCCGGTCGTCGGTTTCGCTCCACCCGACGGCGATGGACGGGAGCGTCCGCGCGTCCTGCTGCTCAGCGGCGACGATCCCTACCTGGTCGACTTCCACCCCGACAGCACGATTGAAACTCAGTACGGCAACCTCGAAGCGCTACTGATCGACGCAGTCGCCGACCCGATCCCGGCCCACCCAGGATGGGTCGCCGAGCTTTGGGTCAACCCCACCGCCGAGCAGCCCAGGCCGCTCGGCGTCTATCCAGTGCTCGCGTGGGAACCCGAGCCACAGACGAGCATCGACGACTATCCGCAGGGCCACGCCATGCTCCTGGTCCCCGACCGCGACGATGACCTCGGAAGCCACTCCGGACCCATCAGCACCCGCGACCTGCCCGGACAGGCCCTCTACCGCCGCGAGGACGCACCACCGTTCCAGCCGCCTGGTGAGCACTGAGGCGGACGCCCGCCAGCCGGATCGCCCGACCAGCGGAGGGCCGGCTTCACGGGCACTCCGCGCTCTCGACTCCAAACGCCCCGCACACTGACCCGAGACCCGTTCTACGACAGCCCGGCGTGACACATCTCTGACAAAAGCCAGTTCGTCCGATGCCTCCGATGCGTCCGCAAACCCGCACAGAACGGACGATCTGGACGCCCGCGGACGCATCTACGCCCTCGGAATGAGGTTGAGGGCCTTGTGGAGATTGTTCTCCGTGGTGGTTCGAGTCCACTCGGGCGCACCAAATGCTTGCTAATCGAACCAACGCGGAAAGGTTCCCGGCCCCTGTAGGGGTCGGGGCCTTTTGCGTTGGCGGGGCAGCGCTGTTGACGGCGTCCCGCCAGGGTTCCGGCGCTGCTGGGCAGGGCGCGAATGGCGTCATGTAGGGTGCGCAGCGCCGCGAACGGCTCGGCCAGCTCGGTGTTGGTGATGGTTTCGTCGCAGACGTAGAGCGACTTGAAGATGGCCTGGTTGATGAGGCGGCGGATGCTGTCCTCGGCGCGGCGGTAGAGCTGGTGCAGGTCGTCGCTGAGGATCTCCAGTGCCAGGTCTAGGGTCGCGGCGATGTCCTCGTGGCGGACGCTCAGGCGGGCGATCAGCGTTTCGGCGTCTTTGCGGCGCTCGCGGATGCGGGTCTGCTCGTCGTCGAACAGCTCGCCGCTGATGCGGTCCTCGTAGTGCATGTGTAGGAGCTTGCGTTCCTGCTCTTTGACTTCCTCTAGGACGACTTGGCAGCGCTCGATCTCCTGTTGGGCGGTGGCGACCTTCTCGCCGAGGTCTTGGGTGATCGCCTGGCGGACCAGCTCGCGTTCCTCGGCGCTGAGCTGGACGGTCGCGTAGTGCGCGTCGATCTCGGCTTCTACGATGTCGACGGGCTGGTAGCTCTGCGGGCACTGCCCGCGCTGGTTCTTCGGGCAGACGAAGTACTCGTAGATGCCACCGTTGCCGTTGTTGCGGGAGTAGACGAGCTGGCTGCCGCAGGTGCCGCAGCGGATGGTGCCCTTGAGGTAGTGCTGGTGCTTGCGGTCGCGCTCCCCGGAGTGGCGGTGCGCGACGAGCACAGCCTGGACCTTGTCGAACAGCTCCTGGCTGATCAGCCGCTCGTGCCGGCCCTCGTAGACATGGCCCTGGTGGGTGACGTAGCCGGCGTAGTAGGGGTTGGTCAGCAGCCGGTGGACGCGCGAGAGCGTCAGCGGACGCGGACCACGCCGACGAGTCGCCCGCGTGGTCAGGCCACGCGCCTCAAGCAAAACCATGATGTCCGAAAGGCTGTAGAGGCCGGTGGCGTAGGTCTCGAACGCCCATCGGACGATCGGGGCGCGCTCCCGGTCGATGATGATCGTGCGGACCTCGCCACCGTGCGGCAACGGTTCGCGGACGTTCAGGTAGCCGATCGGCGCGAGACCGTTGGTGCCGCCGACCTCGACCTTGCGTTTGATGCCGCGCTTGACCTCCTCGGAAATCTCGATCCGCCGGGCCGCAGCCGCCGCCGCCATCACGCCCTCCAACAGGATGCCGTGCGAGGTTTCCTCTCCGATCGGCTCCTTGACCGAGACGAGCTTCGCGCCGGCCTTCGTGACCAGGCCGCGGGCGACCCAGTGGTCCTCCTGGTTGCGTGCCCAGCGCGAGACGCTCCAGACGATCACCAGATCAACGTCGCGCTGCTCGGCGATCTCATCGATCATCCGCCGGAAGGCCGCGCGCTTGAGCAGCGAGCCACCCGAGACACCCGGCTCGACATACTCACGCACCACAACCGCGCCGTGGCGTTCGGCATAGCGCTGACACGCCGTGCGCTGCGCGGGGATCGATAGACCCTCGGGGTCATAGTCGGTGTTGACCTGCCCGGCCGAGGAGACCCGCAGGTAGATCACAGCGCGCTTGACACCGGACTCTGGCGCCGGCTCGGGCCGATTGGTGAGAGTGAGACTCATCGCGCGCTCCTCAGCAGCTCATCGACCGTGACTTGGCTATGGGCGCCATCATCGACGGTGACGAGAGTGGCGCCGGCTCGCTGTAGCTGCTGTTGGATAGCCTGGTGATCGGCGGCGTTGCGAGTCAGGCGGGTGTGGTCCCGCACGATGACGTACTTGACTGAGCGCTGCCTCACCGCCACGAGCAAACGGTGTAGCCCACCTCGGCTTTTGTTGTTACCGGACGCGCCGAGATCGATGAACTCCTCGATAATCACCGCACCGAGCCGTTCGGCCGCACGTTCGCACGCCTCACGCTGCACAGCGAGCGCGTGCTCTTGATCGGCCCGGTCGCTCGATGCAACCCGCAGATACATTACAGCCGTCCGGTCGCTATCTTTGTCTTTTGTGTGGTTCACTGTGTTCACAGTTCTCTCCTTTCTGCCTGATGGCAGTTAGTGTGTTACTGAGCCTTGTTCATTGCGAGTCGAATCCCGTCGATCAGGTCTTGGGCCTCCCGATGGTGCAATTCGTACTCGCGCTCCGTGCCGTCATCGATGTTCAACACGACGGTGTCGCCCTCGCTACTCGGTGTGATCGTCGTCTCCACATTGGTATCGACATTTTGGCCTGGGCGTACTTCATTGGTCTACTCCTTTGGTTGTTTTGTTAGCTGGCTGCCATTGGCAGTAGGTACGGTGCAGACTTCGGTGCCGTCTGTGTTGCAGCAGCCCGAGTGTCCGCAAGCGATGGGCGACCGCCTCGGCGGGCACTTGGTAGCGCTCGGCCAGAGCGCTGAGGCTGCGGTGTCCCGCCTGCCAGTCGGCGCGCAGCCACGGCGAGGGCATCAGCACGCTCAGGGCGAAGTCGGTGCAGAGTCCTTCGCTGCTGCTGTGGCTGCCCGCCTGGCGTGGTCTGGTGGTGTGCCCACCATCGATGATGTGTTTCAGTTCGTGCAGGAGTGTCACGCGCCGCTCGTCCGGCGGCAGGGTGCTGTCAATGAGGATGTCGCCACCGCGGCTGCTCGGTTTGCTGACGCCCATGAGTCCTTTCACAGGCACCTGCGCCAATGGGTAGACCCTCACGCCGTCGAGGTCACTGACGATTCGCTCAGGGACCGGCGGGGCGGTGACGTGTGCTTCGGCGAGTAGGAGCTTAGCTTGCTGTTCTGCGACCCAACGCGCCTCGCGGCGGGTTACTGACCATGCTGGGGTGAGGGCGCGCAGGCGTTGCACCAGCCGGGGTGCCTGTGGCCCGGTCGCACCCACCCGTGCGTGCATCAGTCGTGGAGTTCTCCGCCGTGGTGTTCGCGGCGGTTGCGGCGAATCAGATCGAAGACCTCTTCGATCTGTCTTATCTCCTGCGGGTCGAGCTTGTACTTGGTGCGAAAGTAGGTGCGGATCGCCGGCAGGTCGCTGGAGACCTTGCCGCGGGTCATCCGGTCGATCCGCTCCATCGGTATGTCGAGCGCCTCGGCTACCTTGGTCAGTTTGCTCGGCGCTGGCTTGGTAATCTTGCCGCGCTCCAACATGCCGAGCCAGCCGTAGGACACGCCGGTCAACTCGTCCAGCGCGCGCAACGTCAACCCCTGAGCGCTGCGAGCCCGTTTGACCAATCGTCCGAGCTCTCGTGCCTGTACCTCTGTCATGCGTCATTCCTGTTTACTACCTCCATTGTAATACTTAATGTGACAAATGTTAACCGTGTATCTTAAAACCACCGTGACGCCAGATAACCATTACCATTATTTCCTAATTATATATTCTGACCCTGGTGAGGTGGTAAGTGTGGGTGGCCCAAATCAATTGGATTTGAGCCACCCGCCCCATGTTGTCTTTCGAGTGAGCCTTCTCGGCTAAGAGGACTGCTCCAGCAGCGTGATCTTCTCGGTAATGCTGGCCTTGCGCTCATCGGCGCTGGCCTGCATCGCCTCGTACTCTGCCTGGGCCTCTGTGGCTCGTTCCTTGGCGACCTCGATCTCAGCGTCGATACTTTCGATTGCTCGCTTGAGTGTCGTGATCGCCGACTCGACTGCTGTCTCGCTGGTCGTCTCGCGTCGCCTGGTGCGACGAGTCCCGCCACCGTTGCCGGTAGGGGGACGATCCGCCATTGTCCAGCACGCGCTTGTGCTGGTAGTAGGCGCCGCGTAGGCTGTCGACCGGCTGGCCGTACTGCTCGGCGAGAGTCTTGAAGGCATCAGCCTTCTTGACCTCGCCCGAGGCAATCATCGCCTCGATCTTCTCGTAGACCTCTTGTGCCTTGGTCATCGCCAAGTACCTCCGTTTTGTTGGATTGGATGGGGTTGCGGCGCGCACGACGACGCGGCTGGTTTTCACCGTGGTCGTTATGCACGCCGTGCAGCCATCCAGCACCAACGCTTCCCCTCATTTCCGGGCCTCCGCGGACCAGTGCTCAATCCGCGCCCGTGCGATCGGCACATACCGCTCGTCGCGTTCGATACCGATGAACCGCCGGCCCTCCAGCACACCGGCCGCGCCAGTGGAGGCACTGCCGGCGAATGGGTCGAGCACCATGCCGCCCGGCGGGCACAGCAGCCGTGTCAGCCAGCGCATCAGCTCCAGCGGCTTGACCGTGGGATGGGTGTTGCGTACCAGCCGCACCGAACCCGGCCCGCGCGGGTAGATCGGCACCTCGGTGAGCGCCAGCGCCTCACAGCCGGCCTCGCGCTCCCGGCGGCTGGCCTTGCTGGCGAAGAACAGGCGACTGATCTCCCGGCCGGGGCGAGGCTCGCTGTCGATCAAGGCGACTGGGCAGTCCCCCTGACAGTGTCCGGACCGGCACCGTGGATCGTGGGAGAGCGTGACGTTCGCCGGCCAGAACCCCCGGCCGCCCGCACGGTTCGGGACGCGCCCGGCGTCGATCTGAAGCGCCCCGGTGCCGTGCAGCGCGAGGTTGGCGTCGAGCGTCGTCCCTTCCATCGGTTTGCGGGCCAGCAGGATCGGCTCGTAGGCCGGTTTCAGCGTGCTACCGAGCCCGTCAACGCGGCGGTGGGATTTGGGCACACCGTTGGCGTAGAGCCACAGCAGTTGATCGCGGACCTCGAACCCGGCGTCCTCCACTCCGGCGACCAGCCGGTGAGCGGTGCGCGGCGTGCCGAACGCTGCCAGCCACCCGCCCGGTTTGAGTACCCGCAGCGCCTCAGCCGCCCATGCGCTCGTCCAGTCCTGAAACGTCGCGGCGTCGGTCAGCGTGCCGCCGTCCCACGCCTCGCCAGCGAAGCCAATGCCATACGGCGGGTCGGTGATGATCGCCTCCACCGAGTTCGCCGGCAACTCGGGCAGCAGCTTGAGGCTATCGGCGTGCAGCATCAGCCAGCGTCTCGCATCGCCATACATCACCGGGCGCCCGGTAGTCGCCGCGCTCATGCTGCGCCTCCTGCCGCCGTAGCCTCCGAGGCCGGGCCGCAGAGCACGTCAAGGGCCTGCTCGCTGGTAGCGACCGTGAACAGTCGCCGCGTCTGCTCGGGCAGCCCTTGGTGGATGTCCGTGAGCAGCGCCAGCCGTTGCGCGTCGGGCACGATCCACAGCACGCCGGGGAACACCCCGGTCTTGGCCTGCTCTTCGCCGGAGCGGAAATACTCGCTGTAGGCGTGATGCTGGCGGATCAACTGGCCGCGGTGCTCGGAGCCCAGGTCCACCTCCGCGAAGAAGGAGTCCTCGAACTCGCCGACACCGAGCCGCACGAACGCATCGGGCTTGAGCACCCCCGCCGCGCCACCGAGCCGTGAATACCGCTGCCAGCAAGCGGGCTCGGCGTCGAAGTCCAGCAGCTCCACCCGCCCGGCCCGCTCCGCCTGCCGCAGCCGAACGTATAGGTCGCTGACGGCCAGCGTGTGCGCTGTCCACGTCGCACCAGGCTCGTGCGCGCTGCGCGATCGTGGCAGACCCTCACCAGCCCAATAGGCGACCATCCGCCGCCCGGCTGGGCCGAGCGCATACACCCACGCCGAGGAACCGCCGCCGATCCCTCCTTGACGGCGCTCCAAGCGGTCGAGTACCCGCTGCTCCACCAGCCGAGCCAGTACCCGGCGAGCCTGACGAGCGCGAGTAGCAGGCGAAGCAGCAGCAGCAGAATCAGAAATATATAAATAAAAATAAAAAAATAAATAAGAGAGCTGCCGACCACTGACCAAGGTGAGGCGAGCGACCGTCTCCACGATCTGCCTCTCAAGGAGGGGCATCCCATCAGCCAACGCCACCAGCCGGGGAACACTAACCCGACTCACGACCAGCCCCCCGCACGGGACAACAACACAAGCAGCACAAGGGCAAGAGCCCCTGGCGTTATTTGCCGAAAAGCCCCATGCCACAAGGGCGAATGGCGATCGTGACTCAAGGCGACCGGCGAGGCGAGCGGCGCAGCGAGCGGCACATTTTGGAGGAGTGGTCCGCGCCTCACGGTGCCTGCCTCCGGCGGCGGCGCAGCAGCGACTCACCAGCCTCGCTATCCCCGCTCGCCGGGTCGCTGTCGCCAAGACCGTGGCGCTCCAGTAGCACCGCGTCGACCTCCTTGGGGTCGTTGCCGTAGCGCGCGGCCGATTCCCGGCGCACCGCCTCGGGGTCGCTGATCGACTCCGGTGGCGCCACGGTACGGCCGGTGACTGGCGGGCTGACATCACCCGGGCCGAGTCCGATACGCGCCGCGATCTCAAACCGCCCGAGCGCCTGTAGTTCCTCGGCGCTCACACCCGGCAGCTCCCGCGCCAGCAGCTTGGCGTCGTCGGCGTTCTGACGGAAGGCAACGAGTGTCGCCGCGTTGGTGAGCGCTGAGCGGGCCAGGTCGGCGGGGAGCTGGCTGATCGACTGCGCGGAGAGCGTCAGGCCGACGCCGAGGCCGCGCGCCAGCTCGAACAGCGAGTCCAACGGCATCGGGATGTCGGTGAACACCTTGGGCTCATCGACATAGACATAGAACGGACGACGCCTCGCAGACGGGACCTGGGAGCGGGCCTGCACGGCCTGGAAGAGTTCGTGGATTACGAGCGCTGCCAGCAATCTCGAGGCGGGCGAGCCGATCACCCCCGGCGACAGCGAGACGATCACGACCTGCCCCTGGCGCAAGACCTCGCGCATGTCCCACTTCGGCTCAGACTGAGCCAGCACCGAGCGCACCACGCGTCGGCCGACCAACTCGTTGACCTTCCCGAGCGGCGACCCGAGCTGCTGGGCGCGGCCTTCCGGGCTCATCGCCTCGAACTGCGCCCACGTCGCTTTCAATAATGGGTCCTGCAACCGTCCCGTCAGGCGCCTGCGGAACGAGTCCGAGGCGAACAAGAAGGGCAGGTCGGCGAGCGTGGCCGAGCGGTCATAGGCCAGCGTCACCAGCGCTGCCCGCAACCACTTATCCGAGCGTACCCCCCACGAGTCGATGAAGATCGAGCGGAACATGCCGAGCACCAGATCACCGGAGAGCTCCGGGTCACCACCGCCAAACACCCGCAGCCCCGGCACCGGACCCGGACGAGCGGGGTCGAGCACGATCACCTCACCACGGCGAGCCTCGGGCACCAGCCGCAGGATCTCCTCCGCGAGATCGCCCTTACCGTCGAGTACCAGGCAACCGCGACCGGCTGCCAGGTCTTGGGCTACCGCTCCAGCCAGTAGTGCGGACTTCCCGACTCCCGAAGGGCCGGCGGCGACCATGTGGCTGAGCGCACCGACGAGCGGCTGCGCCAGCGGTCGCTTCTCCATCCCCGGCCAGGTGGAGTACGCCAGCACCCGGCCACCCCTGCGCGGAATCCGCGCCGGAGGAAGTAGCTGGGGAGCGACACCGAGCACCAGGCCCGGCACCCGCGGCGCATCGATCGGCCAACCAACCAGGCCCATGAGCTCTGCCGGTGAGAACCGGCTGCCTTTGCCGAGCGGCACCCGCTCCACGAAGCACTGCACATGGGCCGAGCGGCAATAGCGGATCATGGGATGTCCGCGCAGCCCGGATTGCGCGCGCAGCACCGCTGCCACCCGCGTCAACAGGTTCACGCCCCGCCCCTCGCTGCCTGCGGCAACCGCCACCACCGCACGGGCGAAGAGCACCGGCCCGCTGTACTTGGAGCGCAGCGCCGGCATGTGCGCTGGGTCGATTGGCTGCTCGGAG
Source organism: uncultured Solirubrobacterales bacterium (assembly GCA_963725535.1). GTDB lineage: Bacteria > Actinomycetota > Thermoleophilia > Solirubrobacterales > Solirubrobacteraceae > Palsa-744. The sequence goes on along the minus strand of CAVRYX010000009.1, from coordinate 227,689 downwards.
AACAACCGCACCAGAAGCCCCTGGTTACGAGCCTGCGACCGCGACTGCCGTTCCGGCAAATACGGCCCACGCGCCGGGCGCAGCGTCCAGCGCACCATCACCTTCTCACCGCCATGCAGATCAGACAGCGCACCGAGGAGTGCTGCCGCCGACTCACCACTGCGATCAGTGCGCAACAGCGGGTGACGACCACCCCAGCGCACCCGTGCCGCCATCCGCCACTTGTCCGTCGTGGTCGGCTCTACCGGCTCCAGCCGCACACCGGGCAGCAGACCCCGCAAATGGGCGCGCAGTATCCCGAGCGTCCCAGGCTCAGCGTGCAAGTAGTGGCGGATACCGTCGGCGTCGCCGACCAGCTCCAACACCACTTGCGCGGCAGTCGGCAAACCCGAGATACAACCGAGCACCCCCCACACCGCGTTCTCGCTGATATCCGTTCCAAAGCGCAGCTCGACACTCTCCATGCCTGGGACACGCCGTCCGCGATTAATGAGCGATGCAACGAGCCCACCGCCGAGCGCCAGCACCACACCACCCAGGATCGCTGCCGCCACCATTACGTGGCCTCCTGCGTATCGGGGCGTTCACCCCCGCCCACATCAGCAGCCGGAATATTCACCTCATCACTGGTTGGCGGGGTAGGCTGTGAGCGCTGGGTGCGATCTTCGACCTTGCCCTTGGCGAGCAGCCAAATAGCGACCTCCATCTTGGTCCCATCGAGCTTGCTCAACCGATCCTCACGGATTTTGATACTCCTTGGCTTATGTCGTCCCATCGCTCACCTCCTCTCACTTATTAGTTGTGAAGCGATTTCACAAGTCACCTGTTACAATTTGTGAAGTGACTACACAACTAATTTACCACACAATTTGTTTATAAGTCAACACATTTTCTATCTACGTCAACAATGACAGGGGTAAAGAGGTGCGTTCATAGTGATTTTTATAACTGCGTGTACCACCAGACGAGGCGGACAATCACAACGACGATCGCCAGCACCACGAGCGGCACCAGCAGCCGCGGGAGCACGCCGGCTAGTAGCTCAAGGCCGATGACGGCGGCGATCAGCCACCAGACGAGGCGCTCCCACGACGGTGGGCCGGTGTGGTTCACAGCTTCCGCTCCCGTTTCTCCAACGCATTGAGTTCATCACGCAGCTCGCGCCGCAGGCGTGCGCCGTCCTGTTTCGTTTCGACCTTGAACTGAGACAAGTCGAGACGGCGGCGGATGAGGTATAGCGCCACCCTTGTCTGATAGGTGCCCGCATCTGGCGTTTGGTCGCTGCGGCTCCAGACCAGCCAACCCACCGCCAGCACCGCCACCACCACGGTGATGATGAGCCAGATCACAGCGACCACCTCCGGCCCATCACGATGCCGGCGATGAGTGCGATGAGGATGATGAGCATGACCATCACTCGAACCTCCTTGTGATCCGGCGGTTGTTGATGGCAGCCAGACGCTCGACGTGCTGGGCGATCAGCTCCTGCTTGGTGGCAGACTGCCCGGCAAGGGCCGTGCCGTACTCGAGGACGGGGATCTCCTCCTCCAGCGTCGCGGGGGAGGCATCGGCCAGGGCCTGACCGTGGAGCTGATTGCCCGGCGCGCGCTGGGCCTTCGCCATCGGGCTGGATGTCAGGTCCGACGCGTCATCGAGGGGGGCTGGGGGCGTGGGCACGGATGACCAACCCACCACCAGCACCACCACGGTGATGATGAGCCAGATCACAGCGACCACCTCCGACTACGACGGCGCTCCCGCCGTCGCTGCAACAGGTAAGTCAGTCGGAGCTTGTCAGCCACCAGCGGTGCGGCCCTGGGCTGACCGCAGACCTCCGCCCACTGGCGTGCGGCCTGCTTGATCTCACTTTCTACATCGGGATCGACGTCGAGCTGGTTGACCAGCCTGGCTTCGGGGGACAGGCGGCGGGTCGTCCACCAGCCTGCCAGCGCGCCAGCAGCGGTGCCGCCGAGCGTGCCGGCGATGAGTGCGATGAGGGCGATAAGCATGACGGTCACCCGAAGCGCCGGGTGATCCGGCGGTTGTTGATGGTGGCCATACGCTCGACGTGGCGGGCGACAAGGTCCAGCCTGGCGGCAGACGTGCCAGCACGGGCCATGCCGTAGTCGAGGAGGTCCAGCTCCTCCTCCAGCGATGCGCGGGAGGCATCGGCCAGGGCCTGACCGTCGAGCTGATCGACCTCTGCCCGTAGACGGGCCTTGAGTCTGTGGTCGAAGATGGCGAGTTCGGTACTAGTCTGCGCGCGCCTGGCCTTCGCCATCTGGCGGGGCGTCAGGCCCGCCGCGTCATCGAGGGGTGCGGGGAGCATGGGCATGGGGTATGGCCTCCTTTTGGGAGTCGTTGGGCATACGCTCGGCGGCTGTACTGGGCAGTACGAGCCGTGATGGCGGGACAAGCAGGCCGACGGGACGCGGGCGCTGGGCGTCGAGGCGCATCAGCTCCCGAAGGCCGGGGACAGTCCCGGCGTCCTGTAGCACGGCAGCGTGCAGAGCTTCGGCTCGCCATTGCACCTCGGCCGGCGTCTCCAAGCCGTATGCCTCGCGCGCCACCGGACAGACGCCACGGCGCTCGTAGAGGAAGCAGCCCTCGCAGGGCAAGTCGGGGTTGGGGGGCGGGCTCATCGGGCCCCAGCCATGTGGATGCTCAGTGACTGGTCGGGACGGATGACTGCTACTGGATTGCTGGATACGATGTGGTGCATGAGGAATCGGGCTCCTTGGGAAAGGTTCGAAGCGGGTCCGCAAGGACGAACTCACTATTTTCTGCAAAGTAGCCTGCCGCCTCAACGCTCTTGGGGAACTTTGGGGACAGGCATTTTGATCGATGCCTAAGCCAGGTGACGACATCAAGGCCGAGCCTCTGTACCACGCACTCGCTGAGCTCGGCGGGCCCAAACGGCGGTCTATGGGCCTCGACGCCTTGAAGCACTACCACGTCATCTTGAAGGCGCCAGAGGTGCGTCGGCGGGCAGGGCGGCGAACCAGCTTCGATCAGCTCGCCGCAGCCGCCCACGCGGCAATCACGGCGGCGATTGACGAGCTACACGAAGCTCGCCTAAAGGAGGCGGCTCAAGCAGTCATGTGCGCATCACCGAAGTACGAGGGCCAAAAAGTTGAACAACGGATTCGCAAACTCGAAGAGAGTTATCCTGACCTTGATCGCAATGGCTACAAATACGCTCGGCTCATCGTGCTGGAGCGAATCTACCACTATCTCAATCGTGAGCCGTCTCCCGATAACAGTTGGCTGTCGTCAAGCTATTCTCAGGGCTGGCCTATGCATCCGGCAGGGTGGGAGGTCGCGCCCGCCCTATTGCCCACTCTTGGGCGACTCCGATTTCGCATAGCTCAGCTCCACTACGGCGCGCTCGGTACAACCTTTGTTACTCGCTTCAATGATCGAGTCCTAGCGGAGCGCCGCTACGGCGTCAAGTTTCCGAGTAATGGGGATGGCAGCTTGCCCCCGGCCGGAGATTTCTTTTTTGAGCCTTGTGCCCGCTTTGTTATCGCCCGTGATGAGTTTGAGCAACGGTTCGCTAAATGGCGGGCCACATATACGACAGTATGGCAAGAGACACGGCTCGGTAGTCAGCTAGATCGGCTTGAGGTATTCCAGCCGCCCATTAGAGAAGTTGCGGCAGTATGGGGCGCAATGTCCGCAGATCAACGCAAAAGTACAACCGATACGTTAACGCCCTTGGAGACGTTTTACTCCGAGCAGTGGTTCCCGTGGTTTCTGCGTGTAACCCCAAGATATGGGACTTCCGGCCCTGACGTCTTTACACGCACAGCCTTCGCGAGCTGGGAGCTGCTTCACACACTGCGAGACCTGTTTGGCGAGGACCCGAATCAAGTACAAAGCGCACGGATAGAGATGGAAGAGATGCTTGCAATATATTACCAGAAGTTCTCTCGCGCCATCAGTGTCGACGATAAACCTATACGCACCGTCATCAGCGAGTATTTTAATCAACGTGGCAAAAAGCCCATTGACGAGCAACCCGTGGTCTGGCATCGGCTTACTTTGGGTAGTGGTCGCCAAGGCAGATAAAACCGCTGATGCTTGCAGAGTGACTACCAGGAGATTTACACTTACTGGTATGCCAGGAAGGGATACGCCCCAAATCTATAACTCTGCGCTCGGCGAAGTAGATCCACAGGCCGATGAGCTATATCGGCGTATGGACGACGCCGCTGACAAAACATGGATGAGCCTGGTGTTCGGATGGATGAGAAAGCGACGGACGAACGAACGCTGTGACATGGTTTCGCTGCGGGGCGCGCTCAGTCTCGCCGACTGCTGTGACGAAGCGCTGGCTAAGCCGGAAGTATTTCTGCACCCAAACACCAACTACTCCCGGTATGAGCTGTTTGCCGCTGCCCTGGTCGTGCGCGAGGTTTTTCCGATTCCGGTTGGCGAGCGCCCGCAGCTCGCCCACAGCGTCGATCAATATGACCTCAGAGAGAATCGCTGGCGGACCTCTCCATCCTCCCATCACGCCGAACTAATAGATTATTGGCAAGCATGGCTGCGCCGTGAAGGTACGACGCGGGCGCAGCCCGGTGCTGAACTACACGGCGAAGCATCTCTCTTTGCAGCGGCCAGTTACCGGATTCTTGTTGCGCTGCACCCAGGTGGTGAAGTCTATGACTACCCTCTCGTAGCTCCGCTCGTATCGCCCGTTAAACGTGAACCGTGGCGGCAATAGTCGGCCGTCGAACTTGGCCATATTGCCGTCTATAGCAGACCTAGTGGTTCATCCGGCAGGTTCGTTGGTGCATGAGGCCGGCTGCACCAAGCCTACGAGCCATTTCAACCGCCCGCGAACTACGAAAACGGTCCACTAGAGCAGGACAGACTGCTAGATGCAGTCGCTTCGACGTACTACCAATAGGCGCGACGTATTCGGAGCGAGAAGGAAGGGGGCCACCAGTTTCACACGTCACCACCCGAGGCCCGGTAGCACTCAGGTGTCCGTCAAGGCTGGATGAACCATCGACTGTCACCTGGGGCAATTCCATAACCCAATCCCTAGCCCCAAGTACCTTTTCCGAGGGATGTTGATCATTGGGTGTGATCGCATTCACAGAGACGAGCCACATCGTAAAGTCCGTCGATTGGTGGGGCTGTAGAGTACCGAGCTTCGCGCCGGTGTCCTCCGCCTCACTCTTGCATTGGGCACCTTCACTAAAGTCCATAACATAGTCAGTGCCAGCCACAGCGCTGCCGGTGTTTAGTTCGACTTCCCCGGACAGACTCGTTTCAAGTGTGGTTGCCAGATCAAGGTGAACGACGATGGCTCGCCCGTCAGTTGCCGGTGGCGGACATTCACTGAACGCGGTTTGATCGATATCGGATTCACTCGCCGGCAACGGCGACCCAAACCAGCCTTCGATCTTGACCTTGTCGCCGTCCTGGGTGGTGGCGTTCACCACAAAGCTCGCTGGCCCGCTCGTGTTCGGTGCAGCGGCTGAGGTGCTCGTTGCCGGAGCCGGAGCTGGTGCTGCCTGGGTAGTGGTTGCAGCGACGGCAGACGAGGGCGCCGTGGCCGGGTTGGGCGGAAGGGATGAGGCGGTCGAGCCACACCCAGCCAACACTGACGCCACCACAACCAGCAGGGCGAGCGATACGGATAGCGCAGACCCCTCGCGCGAGTCTGTCGCGATGCCGGCTCTCTTGATGCGACGGCAGGCGTTGAGCAGGGATAAGAACATCTGCATGGCTGGTCGTCTCCTTGTCGGTGGTGGGCTTGGGAGCGGTGCCGGGGTTGCCCTGCCCGCAAGCGCGTGGGAGTAGAACGCGGCGTGTACATTAGCGAGCATGGCGCATGATGCGCAAGACGAGCAAGGGATCGGGCGGGGGGCGGTTGTAGACCCAGGGGTATGCCCATCCGTCGCCCTCCATCTCAAGCTGAGCGCGCCCATGCCTTCGGCGCTCGTGTGCGCTCGCTGCGCAGAGCCAAGAAGCTGACTCAGCGCCAAGTAGCCGAGCGCATCCCCATGAGCCCCGGCAACCTGTCTCGCCTGGAGAACGGCGAGCACGGCCCGCCGGCCGATGAGGTCATCACCAAGTTGGCCGGCATCCTCGACGTCGACGTCACCGAGCTGTTCAAGCTGGCTGGGCGGGACGTAGGCGGCGCATCCTTCGAGCAGCAGGTACTCGGCGAGCTCGACCGGCTGCGGCGCGACCTGGCCGCAAGCCACCGCGATACGCAGGTTGGCCTCAAGCGACTCACCGAGATGGTGAAGGGACTCCAGCCGCCCGCCGACACGGAGTAGCCGCCTCGGCTACTGCTCCGGCTGTCCGCCCTCAATCAACCACAGACGGGGGAGCCGCAACGGTGGCTCCCCCACGCCGCCAAGCGTCCGGCTGGCAACCTCGGCCACGCAGAACGCATCGGCCAGCATGGCTCGCGCGAACTCGCTGATCGCGTCATCGATGACCCGGCTCGCCCGTTCGTGCAACCGGCCGAACAGCGCCAGCACATCGGCGTCGCCCAGCTCCACCCTGTAGCGCTCGCGGGAGCCCACCTTCTCCCACCCGATCTGATCCAACAGTTGCGCGGCCTGCTCAAAGTTGCGGCGCAACCATTCAGCGCGTTTGACCTCGCTGGCGTCCAGCGCCGTCACGAGATTGCCGACCTCGGCGAGGTCGCTGACGACGAAGCCATACATCGCATCGCGCTGCGCCCGATCCAACACGATTGTCATACCAGGGCCTCCAATCCGAGGGACAGAGCGGCCCAGACCCCCCGGAGGGGCCGGGGCCTGGACCGCCCCCAAGCAAACCGGATCACACCGCGATATGGCAAGGTGTGGGGCAGGCTAATCATCGTGAGCCGTGCACTGGCAAGCCGATGGTGGTGCCACTGTCACAAATCCCTGGCTAGCTGCTGTTACTCGGGTGGTTCACTCGTTTGCAGACATTCAAGAGTGCGCTAGTTTACGCGCCGCACCGAGGGACAGAAATCCTTCGACCACAGGCCGCTATTTACCGGAAAATCCGCCAAAACCCTGGGGGATTTTTGGCGTCCTGGCAGGCTGGTAAACCTTGACGGCGACAAGGTGAAAAAGTGACCCCGGCCGCTTGCGACGACCGGGGCCGTACACAGGAGGTACCTGTCTCCCATGCCAGCCAATCATACGCCAGAGAGCGACACGTACGTTGAGCAGCGCGCCGTAGTGCTGCAACTGCTCCGCAGCGACCACCGCCAGCGCTGGTCGCTAAAACAGCTCGAACACGAGCTATACGACATCGAGCCCGAGGCCATCAGCGACGCCCTCACCTATCTGGAGGCCCAGGGCGTGATCTACCGCCTGGATGAGTTCATCGGGGCCTCGCGCTGCGCGCGCTGCCTCGACTCCCTCGACCTCATCACCATCTGAGAAGGCCACCATGCGTCTCTCCGAAATGGGCCTTGAGCCCACCACACTGGCCTGCCTGCACCGCGGCGGCATCAACACCACCTACCGCCTACTGGAACACACCTACCGCGAGCTGATCTGGCACTCCGAGATCACCCCCGAAGCGCTCTACGACGTGCTGTGTGCGCTCCGCCGGTACGGCATGAGGCTGAAACCGGCCCCCAAGGGGATCGAGCGGCCGGTGAACGAGCGCAATCTCGAGATCTTCCGCCTGCGCGTCGTGGAGGGCCACAGACTCAAGGCAACCGGCGAGCAGGTCGGCATCGGCCACGAGCGCGTCCGGCAGATCCTCGCGGCCTCCTTCGGCCTGCGGGGCGAACCGCCGGCCATCAAAGCCCGCCGGCAGCAGCGCCGAAGCAGGGAGGCCAAGTAGCGCACATGCCTCAACGGCCGTCTACTTTCGGTGAGCGTCGCCGGCTGTATCTGCTCGCGCGCGTGATAGTTCAGCGTTACTACCGCAGCGAGCTGACTGTGGCGAGCGTTGCCAAGGCCCTCGCCATTTCCCCTCGCCAGCTACAGCGCATCTACGCGCAGTTCGGCGACACCACCTTCCACGACGACCTCGTTGGTAGGCGCCTGGAAGCCGCTGCCCGGCTTCTGTCCACGTCCTCGATCACGGTGCGTGATGTGGCACAGCGAGTCGGCTTTCACCAGTCGCCTCACTTCGCTCGCGCGTTCCGGCGCCGCTACGGGGTTTCACCCTCGACCTATCGTGCCAAGCTGGATCGGACAACGTCGCTATGAGGCGCCAGCCGCCATCGTCCATGAACGAACCATGCGTCACCATCAATCAGCCCAGACCGGAGCCGAGGACAAACAGCGAGCGCGAGCCGATTCTCGTCATCGAGGCCGACCGTGATCTCGGCCAGGCAATCGTTGACCAACTGGTCGCCGACGAGGACCACGCCAAGCTCGCGCTCAGCACCACCCACGCCGAAACACTGGCGGGCAGGGAACCCCCGAGACTCGTGGTGCTCGGAGAGCTGGACACCCCACACGGCGCTCTGGGACTGCTGAGGAAGATCCGCGATAGCGACCCAGGCGCCTCCCCGTGGCAGGAGGACGTGCCCGTGATCGTGCTCAGCCCCAGCACCCAGGAGCCCGATCTGCTCCGGGCCTTTGAGGCGGGTGCTGATGACTTCTTACCCCGCCCAGCTTGTTACCTGGAGCTGCGAGCCTGGCTACGGGCCATCCTGCGCCGGGCCGACGGTCCCAAGCGTAGACGAGTGCTCCAGGTCGGCCTACTGACGATCGACACCGATGCCTACACGGCGAGCCTCCACGGCAAGCACCTTGATCTACGCCACCTGGAGTACCAGCTACTCGTCCACCTCGCCAGCGATCCCCAGCGGGTCTTCCACAAGCAAGAGTTGTTGCGGGCCGTCTGGGGCTACCCGGTGGTCTGCTCCACACGCACGCTCGACAGCCACGCCAGCCGCCTACGCGGCAAGCTCGCCGCAAGAGGCGAACGGTGGGTCATCAACCAGCGCGGCGTGGGGTACCGGCTGATATAAGAGTTATTGCGTTTGATGCAAGTCGCGTTGTGCGGGAGTTTTTTGTGGTGCGTGCTCCCGTGGGTGCTCTTGTTTGGGGTGTGGGGCGTGAATCTGTCGGAGGGTGCGGGTGTTTGTCGCTGGGTTTGGCGTCTTGCATTGGATGCGAGTAGGGTTGCGTTGGATGCAAGGAGGGGCGTGGGTATCGGCAGGGTCTGTCACGGCGGCTGAGGAGGGGCGCGCGGAGGCTGCGTTGGCGTTGGTGTTCGGGGAGGGTGTGCGGCCTTTGCGGATGGGTGAGGCGGTGTTCGAGGCTGTGGTCGTGGGTTGGGAGCGTCAGCAGTCGGCGCGTCATTTGGCTGAGGCGACGAAGTGCAAGAGCACGGTGATGGTGAGGCGTTTTCGTGCTGAGGTGGGGTTGTGGCCGTGGGAGTGGCAGGCGGTCCATGTCGATGAGTGGCTTGAGGATCTGGCGTCGCCTCCGAAGCGCCGGTCGGTCTCGACGCTGCGTCACTATCAGGCGACGTTGCGGGGGTTCTTGGAGTATTTGACGGATGAGCGTTACCCGTGGGTGGCGATCTGCGAGGCGCAGTTCGGTGTGCGTCCGGTGCAGGTCTTGGATGAGCGCAACACGATCCGCCACGTCGTCGAGTATGAGGGGCGCCCGGGGCGGCGGCCGTTGACGCGGGAGGAGCTGGTGATGTTCTTCGACTGCGATGCGCGGGTCTCCGATCGGCGGGCGCGCAGGCGTAAGGGTGCGCTGGCGGCGTTTCGCGACGCTGCGTTGTTCAAGACGATCTATGCGTGGGGGTTGCGTCGTCAGGAGGCCGCGCGGCTCGACGTGTCGGATTTCTCTGGGAACGCGCACCGTCCGTCGTTCGGTGCGTATGGGTCGTTGAGTGTTCGTTATGGGAAGGCGTCGCGGGGTAGTGCGCCGAGGCGGCGCAACGTGTTGAGCGTGTTTGACTGGTTGGTCGAGGTCGTCGAGCAGTACGTCGAGGAGGTCCGTCCGCTCTACGGGCTGGATCATTCCGCGTTGTGGTTGACCGAGCGTGGGGGGCGGATCTCGAGCGAACAGGTCAGCGAGCGTTTCGCGGAGTACCGCGAGGAGCTGGGGTTGCCGGGCGAGCTTACGCCGCACGCGCTGCGCCACAGCTATGTCACGCATCTGATCGAGGATGGGTGGGATGAGCTGTTCGTGCGGATGCAGGTCGGGCATCGCTTCGCGTCCACGACCGCGCTCTATACCGGTGTCAGCGGCGACTACAAGAACGAGGCGATGAGCCGCGCGCTGCACGCACAGCTCGCCGGCGCGCTCGCGGGAGGGGCGTGATGAGCGAGATCGACTACGAGTGGATGCTCCGGGCGTTGCTGGCCGAGCACGGTGTTCACAGTTACGCGGAGCTCACGCCGCTGTTGGCCGAGCACGGGGTCAGCCTCTCGGAGTCCCAGGTCTGGCGGATCTTCACGGGCAAGCCCGAGCGGCTGAACCTGCACACCCTGATGGTGCTCTGCCGGATTCTCGACTGCACCCCGAACGATCTGATCAAGCCTGTCGAGCGGCCGGCGAGGGCGCCGTCGCGCGCGAGGGCGGCGGGCGGGAAGGGCGTGGGTGATCTGAAGCCCAAGCGTGCTCGGATTCGCCCGTCCGGCGCAGCGCGGTGAGCGAGCGCGGGCGCGCACCTTACGTCGAGCCGATCGCGGTGTGTTCTGGGTGTGGCCGGGAGCGCCGCTGCCGCCGCGCGAAGACGGACGCCCCGATCTGCAACACGTGCCGGCGCAAGGGCTCTACTTGGAAGCCCCCGCTCGCGCTGTGCTCGGCTTGCGGTCGAACCAGGCCATGCCATCACACCCGCAGCGAGCACCCGATCTGCTTGTCCTGCTCGCACATGCATCCCTCTCGCCGGGAGCCGTGCGCGTTCTGCGGCAAGCTGGCGATCGTCGCGGCGCGCACCGGCGCTGGCCCCGAGTGCTCGGGATGCAGGCAGCGACGGCTTCAGCGGAAGATCACCTGCCGCGGCTGTGAGCGCCAGGCGCGACCCTCGGCGGCAGCGGTGGGGTTATGCGAGCGCTGCGCCGGGGAGCGCGTCCTTCAGGTCTGCCGCGGCTGCAGCGCGGAGGAGACGAACTACGCCGATGGTCACTGCGCCCGCTGCGTTCTGCACGCCAGCCTCCGGGAGCTCAAGCGAACCGGCGACCCCGCGGCCATCGAGGCTCTCCAGGGGTATCTGGCGGCCCTCGCCGCTGGCGCCAAGCCGTGGACGGTGCTGGGATGGATGCACAGCAGCCGCAGCTACCAGACGCTCCTGGAGCTGGCCAGTGGCGCCCTCGCGCTCACCCACGACGCGCTCGACACCGTTGACGGCGGTCAGAGCACGATCTACCTGCGGGCGGCGCTGGTCGCGCACGGCGCGCTGCCCGAGCGTCACCAGCAGACAGCCGCGCTCGCGGCCTTCATCGCCCGCGAGGTGCTCCGCGTGCCCGATGGGCCCGAGCGCCTTCACCTACGAACGTTCGCGACCTGGAAGATCCAGCACGACCTGGGTCAAGCCGAGCGAGGAGGACACGCCAAGCGCAGCTCCTATCGCTACGCCCGCACCCAGATCCGTGTCGCCGCGGATCTCCTGCTGTGGCTCTCACAGCGCACCCTTACCCTCCAAGAGCTCCGCCAAGAGCACCTGGACTTCTGGCTGGCCGAGGGATCGACCCAGCGCACGCGCATCCGCACGTTCGTCCTCTGGGCGCGCCGGCGCAAAATCATCGGGCCGCTCACCGCGCCCCCGTTCGCCGCCCAGCAGCACGTCAACCCGCTGCCCCCCCGCCAGCGCCTGCAGCTGCTCGGCCGCCTCCTTGGCGACGAGTCACTCGACCTCAGAGACCGCGTCGCGGGCTGCCTGCTGCTGCTCTTCGCCCAGCCAATCAGCCGCATCGTGCTCCTGACCCCGCACGACATCCAAGGCCGCCAAGGCCGCGTTTTCATCAGCCTCGCCCGCGAGCCGCTGCTGCTCCCCGAGCCACTCGCCACGCTCACCCAGAGGTTGTCCGTGTCCTCGTAGAACTTTGAATGGCGGTCCTCCCGCCTCGTCCGCTCGTGTTGCGAGCGTGACAGGCGCCAACCAAGTCTGCGAGGACAGGAGGAACCGCCATGAAGAAGGTATCCGCGCCGCAGGTCGTGACGGCTGTTGAGGCTGTCGAGAGTTCGCTGTCACCGGAGATCCAGGAGGCGCTCGGTGAGCTTGTGGGGGCAGCGAGGGAGGGATTGCTCGCGCTGAGCGTTGGTGTCGGGCTCGGTGTTGTGCATGAGCTGATGGAGCTCGAGGTCGCCGAGGTCGTGGGCCCGAAGGGCAAGCATGATCCCGACCGGATGGCGAAGCGCCACGGCCACGAGGACGGGTCGATGACCTTGGGTGGACGACGTGTGCAAGTCAGCCGGCCGCGGATGCGCACGGCCGATGATGAGCGGGAGCTGCCGGTCACCACGTACGAGCACTTCGCCGACCGCGACCCGTTGACCCGGGCGGTGATGGACCGGATGCTCGCCGGTGTCTCCTCGCGCAAGTTCGCCGGTGTCGGGGAGCCCGTCGGCGAGGAGGTGCAGCGATCCTCGACGGCGACCTCGAAGACGTCGGTGTCGGAGATGTTCATCGAGCGCACCCGGACCGCGCTCAGCGAGCTGATGGGCCGGCGGCTGGAGGACGTGCGCGTGGCGGTAATGATGCTCGACGGTCTTGAGATCGCCGGGCGCACACACATCGTCGCGCTCGGAATCTCGACCGAGGGCGTGAAGATCCCCCTCGGGCTGTGGGAGGGGTCGACCGAGAACGCCACGCTCGCCCGGACGCTCCTGGCCGACCTCGTCGACCGCGGCCTGGACCCCGAGCAGGCGATCCTGTTCGTCATCGACGGCGGCAAGGCGATCTGCCGGGCGATCAAGGACGTGTTCGGCGAGCGCGCGCTGGTGCATCGGTGTCACCGTCACAAGGAGAGAAATGTCTGCGATCTGCTGCCCGAACGCGATCGTCCCGCCGTCCTTGCCAGGGTCCGCGGCGCGTGGGCGCTCAAGGACGCCGATCTCGCCGAGCAGCGCCTCGAACTCCTGGCCTCAGAGCTCGAGCGCACCTGGCCCGACGCCGCCGCCTCGCTGCGGGAGGGTATGCCCGAGACGCTGACGCTGATGCGGCTCGCAATCACAGGAGGACTCGCAAAGACGCTGTGCTCGACGAACCCATGCGAGAGCATGATCGAGATCGTCCGCCGCACTCAGCGCAACGTAAAGCGCTGGCAGGACGGCGACATGCGCAAGCGCTGGACCGCCGCCGGGATGCTCGTCGCCGAGCAGCAATCCCGGCGAATCATCGGCTACCGCGACCTCGCCAAGCTCGTGGCCGCGATCGAACGCCACACAGCACGAGCCGCCCTTCCAATCCCCGCCGCCGCTCACGCCGAGACACCACAAACCGTTACTGTCTGACCTTCAAATCCCGGAGGCCGCTCTCAAAGTTCCACGACGATCCGGACATCCTCCTCACCCAACGACTCAAGGACAGCCCCCCACACCTCGCCACCACCGCAGTCAACACCCGCCCCGAGTGGCTGTTCCCCGGCCTACGACTCGACGCCACCATCCACTCCGAGCAGATGCGCAGACGCCTCGCCAAGCTCGGCATCACCAGCCGCGCCGGGCGCGGCTCAGCCGTCCTACAGCTCGCTCAAACGCTGCCCGCCGCGATCCTCGCCGACCTCCTCGGCTTCGCCGAGAGCACCGCCGAGGACTGGACCCAACTCGCCAACGGCGACTGGGCGCGCTACGCCGCGACACGCTGAACCACCCCAGCCCGCCACAACGCCCAAAGCACACCCGACGACCCCCCGGCCGCGGAGCGCGCGGATTGCCCTCGCTCCACCTCCGCCCTACGGGCTCCGGCTCCGCGAGAGCAATCCGGGACCACACCACCAACAAAAACAAGAGGAACCCAGGCAAGGGGAATAACCCCTCTCCGCCAGTTGTTTGAGCCGCGGGCGGCCTATCAGCCCGCCAAGCGCGGTGGCGCTCAATGGCACTTGTGCGACGCGCGCCTGTAACCTACTTACTAGCGATGAGCGCGACCCAATGTAAGGTCGTCGTCAAGATTACGCGGATAATCACCTTGCAGCACAGCCAGTAACTTCTCTAACCATGCCTGAGTCCCGATTTCCTCGATGAGCTTCTTGTTTGCCGCTACCCACTGAGCTCCACTGACCAGCGGTTCATGCTCACCCACCAAATCGGGCGTGATGTTGATGGCGTAGAACGGATTGATGAGCATATGCTCGGCGTCTTTATGAGACCCTTCATCCATATAGCTGTTATTCCTAAACACAGTTATTATGCCTGGAGTTCACAGGAATAGCTAGCGTATTTCTGTTGACCGCCAGCGGCACCTAGCGTAGACTACGTGGAGCGAATGAGCCGGTAGCGACCAAGCGAGACCCGCTCAAACCGCGGCTCCTTCCCACGGACGCCACTCGACAGGCACCAACTAACGGAGTGCCTAGACACGGTCAGGCCAACCAGTCGCTCGACCGCAGCATGGACATGGGTCGACCGCATCGGCCCGCCTTCATCGGCGAGCACCCGAACGACTGCATCCATAACCCAGCCCGGACGACGATCACGTTTCCGCTGGCTCCTGATCGCCCGTGGCTGAGCATCGCTGGCCCGCAACCGCTTGAGCCGCTTGGCCACATAGCTCAACCGCGCGCGGTCGGCGGACGTCAAGACCTTCGTAACTTCTGTCACAATGTTGCCAGAAGCGCCAGAATCTTGGTTCGATGGTACTTGCGTCGCCCGCATTTCGGCAGGTTGAACGTCGCTATTCGAACCACGCGCGGCCGTGCTTGCGGAGCGGCGTCTGCTGATAGCTTGAGGTCATGGCCCACCACAAGCGAAGGCGCCCCAAGCAGCGCCGCGCCGGCTGTCTGCTCTGCAAGCCACAGAAGCTGCCGTCGCTGAAGAAGGCAGAGCGCAGGCGCGGCCGTCGCGACGCGCTTCTTCACGAGCTTCGAGCTACGCAGGCGCGGACTCGGTAGCCGGGACGAGGACGTCCGAGGAGGTTGTCCGTGTCCTCGTAGAACTTTGAATGGCGGTCCTCCCGCCTCGTCCGCTCGTGTTGCGAGCGTGACAGGCGCCAACCAAGTCTGCGAGGACAGGAGGAACCGCCATGAAGAAGGTATCCGCGCCGCAGGTCGTGACGGCTGTTGAGGCTGTCGAGAGTTCGCTGTCACCGGAGATCCAGGAGGCGCTCGGTGAGCTTGTGGGGGCAGCGAGGGAGGGATTGCTCGCGCTGAGCGTTGGTGTCGGGCTCGGTGTTGTGCATGAGCTGATGGAGCTCGAGGTCGCCGAGGTCGTGGGCCCGAAGGGCAAGCATGATCCCGACCGGATGGCGAAGCGCCACGGCCACGAGGACGGGTCGATGACCTTGGGTGGACGACGTGTGCAAGTCAGCCGGCCGCGGATGCGCACGGCCGATGATGAGCGGGAGCTGCCGGTCACCACGTACGAGCACTTCGCCGACCGCGACCCGTTGACCCGGGCGGTGATGGACCGGATGCTCGCCGGTGTCTCCTCGCGCAAGTTCGCCGGTGTCGGGGAGCCCGTCGGCGAGGAGGTGCAGCGATCCTCGACGGCGACCTCGAAGACGTCGGTGTCGGAGATGTTCATCGAGCGCACCCGGACCGCGCTCAGCGAGCTGATGGGCCGGCGGCTGGAGGACGTGCGCGTGGCGGTAATGATGCTCGACGGTCTTGAGATCGCCGGGCGCACACACATCGTCGCGCTCGGAATCTCGACCGAGGGCGTGAAGATCCCCCTCGGGCTGTGGGAGGGGTCAACCGAGAACGCCACGCTCGCCCGGACGCTCCTGGCCGACCTCGTCAACCGCGGCCTGGACCCCGAGCAGGCGATCCTGTTCGTCATCGACGGCGGCAAGGCGATCTGCCGGGCGATCAAGGACGTGTTCGGCGAGCGCGCGCTGGTGCATCGGTGTCACCGTCACAAGGAGAGAAATGTCTGCGATCTGCTGCCCGAACGCGATCGTCCCGCCGTCCTTGCCAGGGTCCGCGGCGCGTGGGCGCTCAAGGACGCCGATCTCGCCGAGCAGCGCCTCGAACTCCTGGCCTCAGAGCTCGAGCGCACCTGGCCCGACGCCGCCGCCTCGCTGCGGGAGGGTATGCCCGAGACGCTGACGCTGATGCGGCTCGCAATCACAGGAGGACTCGCAAAGACGCTGTGCTCGACGAACCCATGCGAGAGCATGATCGAGATCGTCCGCCGCACTCAGCGCAACGTAAAGCGCTGGCAGGACGGCGACATGCGCAAGCGCTGGACCGCCGCCGGGATGCTCGTCGCCGAGCAGCAATCCCGGCGAATCATCGGCTACCGCGACCTCGCCAAGCTCGTGGCCGCGATCGAACGCCACACAGCACGAGCCGCCCTTCCAATCCCCGCCGCCGCTCACGCCGAGACACCACAAACCGTTACTGTCTGACCTTCAAATCCCGGAGGCCGCTCTCAAAGTTCCACGACGATCCGGACATCCTCCGTCCGAGCAAGCGGTAGCCTTTGAGCATGGCCAAGCCACGGCATACCCCGATCGGCCCAGATACCCCGCTCAGGAGGGTCGCGCGGACACCGGCCGCCACCGACCGTGCGGGGGCGCTTCGGCCTGCCACGCGGAGCCTGCGCGACGTGCTCGCCGAACGAGGCCCTCTGACCGGACCCATCACCGACGCCGGCACACGGGCGCTTCTCGAGGTGCGCGGCGAGCGGCCCGACGGCGGGCATGGCAGCCGCTGAACCGCCCGCGCCGTCCCCGGCCATCCTTTACGTCAACACCTCCGCGCTGCTCAAGCTGCTCGTACGCGAGGCAGAGTCCGCCGCGATCGAGCGCGAGCTCCTGACGTGGAGGGAACTCGCGACCAGCGTCATCGCGGAAGTTGAGTTGCCGCGCGCTGTGGCGCGCGCCCGTGAGGAGCGAGCCGACGCGGTAATCGATGGCAGCCTGGTGTTGCAAGGAGTGCTTTCTTCGGCCGCGATCGTTCCGCTCAACGAAGGCGTCGTCGCCGCGGCGCGCAAGGTTAAGCCGGTACACGTTGGTGCACTTGACGCCATCCACATCGCCAGCGCTCTCAGCCTCGGCGAGCAGCTTGCAGGCGTGGCAACCTACGACAAGCGCATGCAGGACGCCCTCGAGCCCCTCGGAGTCCGCGTGATCGCACCCGAGGAGGCCGCTCGGGATCCGAGATAGCCACGCCAGTCGTATCGGTCGCCCAGAGGGCCGATTACGTGGCTAACGGTCTTCTATGATCGGCGCGATGACCGGGGATTCCGGGGAGCGGGCGGAGAGGTTGCGCGAGACGCTGATCGCCGTCCGCGCTGAGCACGAGGCGAAGTGCGCGACGATCGAAGCCGGCAACGCTGAGCCGTGGGTCTACGAGGCGCGCGATACCGCGTACGCGGTCGCTGGCCAGGACGATCCCACAGACGACGTTCGGCAGTTCGTCACCTCGCAGATTGCTGAATACAAACCGCCCGAGGGGGCCGTCAACGGAAAGGCGGTTGGAGAATCGATCGGAAAGCGCATCCGCCGTGTCGAGGAATGGCGCAATGGCGGCGGACTTCTACGGTTCATCAAGAGCCCTGTATTCAACAGGATTAGGACCGATCTCCTTGCCGCTCGCCTGCCTGTCATCGATCTGCCTGAGCCGGAGATCGCTCCGATAACGGAGGTTGACGTCTCGCCGATCACAGGTTGGCGCAGAGCGGTCGAACGAGCGTAGCGAGCGTCAACTCTCAGCGCTCGAGCAGATGTTGGGCGTCCTCGAACGCCAAGAGCAGGTCGGGCGGCTCGTACTCGCGGCAACCGTCATTGCAGCAGTCGCCGGGACCATCGCGGCGGTTGCAGCAATTCTCGGCCTGTTTGGCTGACCTTGGTGCATAGTAGATCCGGAGCGACCTTGAGATGACCCTACGCAGCGCTCGCCAGGACGTATCGTCCCCGCGAGACCCGAACGAAGCGTGGCGCCCGACCGCGAACGTCGGCGGCGAGTACCCAGCTAACCGAATCCGGTGAAACCGACTCGCCAAGCAATGCCTCGACGGCCGCATGGACCTGCGTGGGCCGCATTGGCCCCCGGTGATCAGCGAGCACACGCACGACCGCGTCCTGGACCCAACCCGGTCGCCGAGCCCGACGTCGTTGGCTCGTAATCGCTCGTGATGGCGCATCGCTAGCGCGCAGCGGTCGCGTCCCGTGAGCCGGGGGAATTGAGGTTGCGGGCGTAGCCTCCGCTTTGACCCTGAACAAGTCGAAGATGGAGGTATGAGCCATCCTGTGTTTGACGGAGGCTTCGATGCCAGGGTTTGCCTGGCGGAGGGAGAAGTCTCGGGTCATGGCACATGCGAGGAAGTATTCAAAGGAGCTGCTGGACCGCGGTGCGCGTCTGGTGTTCGAATCGGGTCGGCCGGTCGCGCACGTCGCGAGGGACCTCGGCATCGAGAGCGAGACGCTTCGCAAACACGTTCGGCAGACCGAAGCTGACGAGGGCCGGCGCAAAGATGTCTTGAGCAGCCAGGAGCGCGAGGAGATCAAATCCCTGCGCCGTGAGGTCGCGCAGCTGCGCCGCGCGAACGAGATCCTGAAGGCCGCCAGCGTGTTTTTCGCCGGCGAGCTCGATCCACACCGTCCGAAGTGAGCGCGTTCATCGAGGAGCACCGCGCTCGTTTCGGGGTCGAGCCGATCTGCGAGACCTTGGGCGTGTCGGCGTCCGCCTACTACCAGCGCGCCACCGGCCAACGCTCAGCCCGCCAGCTCGAGGATGAGCGGCTGCTCGGCCTGATCACAGACCTACACGCACGCAACTACTACGCCTACGGCTCGCGGCGGATGTGGAAGGCGCTGCTCAGATCCGGTGAGCGGGTCGGGCGCAGCCGTGTCGAACGGTTGATGCGCCAGAACGGCATTCAGGGCGCCAAGCGCCGCGGCAAGCCGTGGCGGACTACCCGGCCGGACCAGACGGCTCTGCGCAGCCCGGACAGGGTGCAGCGCGACTTCACCGCGTCGGGGCCGGACGAGATGTGGTTCGCGGACTTCACGTATCTGCGCTGCTGGGAGGGGCTGGTGTTCTTCAGCTTCGTGATCGACGCCTACAGCCGGCGGATCGTGGGCTGGCAGTTCGCGTCGCACATGCGCACCACGCTCGTTCTCGACGCGCTCAGGATGGCGCTTCACCAACGGGCGCCAGGCGCTGATGTCGCGCTGGTGCACCACTCGGATGCCGGCAGTCAATACACCTCGATCGACTACACCCAGACCCTCGACGACGCTGGTGTCCTCGGCTCGATCGGCACCGTCGGTGATGCCTACGACAACGCCGTCGCTGAGAGCTTCGTCGACAGCTTCAAGACCGAGCTGATCTCAGACCGCACTTGGACCAGCCGCTCCCAGCTCGAGCTCGGCGTCCTGGAGTACGTCGCCTGGTTCAACAACGAGCGCATCCACGAATCACTCGACGACCGGCCACCACGCGAAGTCGAGGAACTCTACGCTGTGAAAACAGGGCCAACCACCCCCATCAGAAGAAGATAGGGAACCTACAAACACCGTCCCCGTCAAACCCAGGGCGGCTCACAGCAGATGCGAGAACCTTCGTAACTTCTGCCACAACATTGCCAGAAGCGCCAGAATCTTGGTTCGATAGTACTTGCGTCGCCTGCATAGAAATAGCTGCAAATCACGGGGTTTCGATTGCTTGTGATCCGTTGGTGATCGCGTACAAACCCGGTGTGACACCAGCCGTGGCCCAACCGAACACTTCTCTGGCCCGCAGCACGGCAAGAGTCGGGGCCAACCGGACTAGCGACAAGGACATTGAGCGACACGGCACTCATCGCGTGGGCATGACTGTTTCGCGACGTAATCGCGATTGCGAGCTACACTCCTACCATGAGTCCGTTGCTCGAAGACGCCCAACGAGTTCACGACACGGCCGGCCTATCCGACCGAATGATCGCCGCCGCCACCGGAGCCAAGCCAAGCACCGTACGGGGCTGGCTCGCCGGACGCAGCGAGCCAACGGGCGCACGCGCCGAACGACTGATCGAGCTGGCCGAGATGATCAAACGACTTGCCCTCGTCCTGCGACCGGAGTCGATCCCAGTCTGGCTGCAGCGTCCGATCCTCGTGTTGGATGACGAGAAGCCGATCGAGCTCATCGCCCGCGGCGAGTACCGCAGGGTCGCCAAGCTGATCGCCGAGATCGAGTACCCCGGCGTCTCCTGACCGTGGAGCAGTTGCCCGTTCGTCCTCGCACCGTCGAGGGCACGTGGATCAGACACGTACCGCACGGAGCCAACCTGCTCGGACGAGCGGACACGCCATCGGGATGGACGCTGGCAGCGAGGCGATGTCGTACGCGCCCTCTACCTCGCCGACACCGTGACAACAGCCACGGCGGAGTGGTATCGCTCGCTTGCCGAGTGGGGACTCTCGCCCCAAGATCACATCCCCTACGACCACCATCGCTGGCACCTTGACATCGAGCTTGCCGACCTCAGCGACATCGAGCGCCTGCACAGCGTCTCACTCCAGGCCCCCCGGCCGAGCCGAAGCACATGGCCTGCCTATCAACAGGTCGGTGAGAAGCTCTGGCGCGAGGGATGGGCCGGGCTCATATCCCCCAGCGCCGCACACCCCGGATCGCTCATCACATGCGTATTCGCAACGGACTGGCCGCCAGCCGGTTGCACACCACTGGACGCAAGCACCGTACAAGCCATACCGCCACCACCCCAAGGCATGACCACATGAGGATCTGCGGTTAGCGATGCGGAAATCCGCCGAGCGGGCACCCGAGACGACTGCGGATCCTCCAACCCAGGAGTGACGACGGCCATCGTTGACTCGCCCGCTCTGCCAGCAAAAGCGCTAGCGATGCCCGTAAACAGGACTAGCCATGCTGCGGTGCTCCGAAGTATTCTGGCGGTCACGGAGCGATGACCTAGAACGTTTGAGGGTGATGGTGCCTTCGACGGAAGCCCCGCCCGCCAAACAGTGGGCCGGGACGACTTCTAGAAGCCCGTCAGAGTTTCCGGCTCATTCCTCCTATTGGGCGCGGTTCCGCTCGTTGGTTTAGGGGCGTGGATCAGCGTCTGCGAGCGCCTCAACGACGGCTTCCAGGACATGCTCATCGGTCCGGCGTCCAACGGAGCGCTACTCGAGCGAGACGCGCACTGCCCGAACGCCCGGGCGACCGACACGCCCAGCGTAGACATGCACATGCGGTGGAAGATGATCGTTGAAGAACATCTTGAACACCAGCCCGTCGAAGCTCGCGATGGCCAAGCGCGGCCATCACGCTATGCCCCTGGTTAGTATAGTCCCGATTCTGGCAATCGGCCGGGGTCGGTCACGAGCAGCGGAGGGAAGCGATCTTTGCGTCTTCAGCGCCACTACATCCTGTCTCCGGCACGATATATCCGCCTTGCGATCATCGGCGGACTGGTATGCGCGGCAGCCGTCGAGCTCGCGGAGAGCACCGCGGCAGCATCGGGGGCCTGTCCCAATGAAGCATTCCGACCCGGCCCCTCGGCGGGTCTGCCTGATTGCCGTGCGTATGAGCTCGTGACGCCGGAAGAACTGGGCCGCTCGCAGGATCTGACCTTCACGCGCGAGACCGACGAGGCCATGCCCTCCAGCGACGGTGAAGACGTGGCGCTCGAAGCGCTCACGCCTCTCGGGACATACCCCGATGTGCGGGGTACGTCCGCGGTCTTCTCTCGAACCCCGGTCGGCTGGCGGATGCAGTCGGCGGTACCGGACGGCGCAAGCGGCGAGCGTCTTCACATGCGTCTCTTCAGCCCCGACCTCTCCCAGGTTGCGCTCGAATCGGCAACCTCTCTGAACGCGGAAGAATCCTCGCCCACGACGTACGAGGTGGGCGCGGTGGGCGGACCGTACACAGTGGCAGTGATCATTCCCGCTGAAGATTCACGCGAAACCCACCTGCTCGGGGCCAACGCGGGCGTCCCGAGCGCACGGGCCTTCAGCGACGTGGTATTCGCGTCAGACGATCACTCGCTGCTGCCTCCCCCAGAAGGGACTTTGGCCGAAGAAACCGTCG
The DNA here is from genome assembly GCA_963725535.1 of uncultured Solirubrobacterales bacterium. Taxonomy (GTDB): domain Bacteria; phylum Actinomycetota; class Thermoleophilia; order Solirubrobacterales; family Solirubrobacteraceae; genus Palsa-744. The sequence continues at coordinate 205,593 of CAVRYX010000009.1, read as the reverse complement.
TCGGCGCTCCCGACCTGTACGAGTGGACGGATGGGCGCCTGCGCCTCGTCAACGTCGAAGGCGAAGGCTCCGGTCTGAAGCCGCTCAACGGGTGCGGGGCGACGCTGGGGGCTGGGGGCGCAGACCCCGCCGGGGACGGCGGCGCCGACGCCATCTCCGCGGATGGCTCCAGGATCGTCTTCACGACCGAACACTCTGGGCCCATCGCTGCTCGTCGTCGTGCCGTCTCCCAGCTGACCGTACACATTGAACCCCCACGCCATCACCTTGCCGCCCTTGAGCAGCGCGAGGGTGTCCGAGGAGCCGGCAGAGATCGCGACGACTTCGCTGAGTCCGGGGACATTGACGGGGACGTCGCTTTCCTTCTCGCTGCCGATGCCCAGTTCGCCGCTGCCGCCGCCGCCACGACGCCAAAACCCACAAGGGAGTAGCCGGTGAACAAGACACTGCGCAGCTACGCCCCCACCATCGGCCGATAGTACGTTAACCGCCCCATCGTTCTTGGGGCCATTCGTGTGTCTCACGTAGTGGGCGGCCACCGGGGATCACGATGGCCGCCTACGCTGAGGTGACCAACAGCCAACGGAGGTGAACGATGCCCGACAAGATTGGAAGCCGCGAGGAATGGCAGGCGGCTCGCGATGAGCTTGCGAAGCTCGAGGCTGAGCACGCGAAGCTCGGCCAGACGGTGACCGAGCACCGTCGCCGGCTTCCCTGGGTTCCGGTACAGAAGGAGTACGAGTTCGACACCGAGGACGGGACGAAGACGCTCGCCGAGCTCTTCGACGGGCGCTCGCAGCTCCTCGCCTACAACATCATGTTCGGCCCTGATTACGAGGTCGGGGCCTGCCCCGGGTGCACCAGCCTGGGGGACGGACTCGACGGCGGACTCGTCCACCTGAACCACCGCGACGTGACGCTGATCTGCTTCTCGCGGGCGCCGATCGAGCGCCTGGTCGCCTACAAGCAGCGGATGGGCTGGCAGTTCCCCTACGTCTCCACCTACGAGACCGACTTTCCCTTCGACTTCGGCCTTGCGATGACCGAAGAGCAGGCACAGCAGATCCCCGAGGTGAAGGCGATGATCGACAGCCCGCCGGGCTGGCTCGAGGAGTGGTCGCACCAGATCGGCGCGGATCTCAGGGACGGCCTGCGTGAGGGGCCCGGCTGGATCGCTTTCGCGCGCGATAACGGGACCGTCTACCACACCTACACGGTGATGGCGCCCGACCCGTTCGTCGCTCCGTACCACAACTTCCTACTCGAGCGCACGCCGAAGGCCCAGCCCGAGGAGCCTCGCACCTGGCGCAAGGACGAGTACCCAGGCTGATGCCGTAGGAGCGCCGGCTTGCAGCCCGTCGCGGCCGTGGCTCGGGCACCCAGCCGCAGCGCTCTCGCATTTGCCCAGACACGGGAAATGCTCACTGGCGTTACGGGGCCCGCCTTTGGACGACAAGCAAAAGCCCAGGTCGCCCCGCGGTTGGGTGCTCCTTTCTACCAGGAGAGCGGAAAGCCACCGGGGCCGGCCGGTCAACCCGGCCGGCAGAATCGACGTCGAGGCCGGGTGCTAAGCGGCAGCTTCAACGGCTGTGAAGTCTTCGCTCGCGGGAACCTCCGGCCAGTTTGGAACGAGGTCCGCACCGCGACCAAAGAGCAAAGCCTGATCGAGCAGGGCCCAGCTCAGGTGAGACGGGCGCCAGACCTCAACGCCGTGCTCGTACAGCCAGCGCCGGTGCCGCCAGAACGACTTGAGATCAGTTGTCAAGATCCCGGGCACACCCAGCGTGAGCGCCTCGTGAATGAGCTGTATATCTCCGCTATCGCGAAACGGGCCGAGTACGCGAGCACCAACGGCCCACCCGACTACGATATTGGCGAGGGGGAGATTGGAGGCCTGTCGCGTTTGGTCGGAGCTCCCCTCGCGGCGACGCGATCGGGCGGGGACCGCCTACCGCAGCGGCTGCGTGGAATCGGCGATCGTGAGCATCTGCCGGTTTGAGAGTTCCTCCAGCAGGGTGTTGATGACCCAGTAGAGGACGTGGTGTTCGCGCCAGGCGACCATGTGGATGTGTTCGCCGTCGGCGAAGACCATGTAGGCACGGCCGTCGAGGAACCGGGTTTCCTGGGGGTGGGCGACGATCGGCGGTTCCAGCCAGTCGGTGCCCTCGACGTCGTAGTAGCCCCCGAGGATGCTCTGCTGGAACACGACGGTGTAAGCGTGGTGGAGGTGGCCCTCGGGATCGCGCAGCGCGTAGGGGCGAACCTCTTCCTGGGTGGCGGGGCCGGTCTGCAGGCGGGGGTAGAGCACGGGGAAGGGCACCTGCACCGCAGCGTTCACGGCCTGCTCCTCATCGGCGGTGGGCGTCGGGTAGAGGTCCTCGCTCGCCGGGGTGGGGGGCCCGCTCGAGTGGTGGCCGTGGTGGCCATGCGAGCTCTCGCTCGCGCCCGAGCTCGGCGGCTGCAGGTGCTGGTGGCCGTAGAGGAAGTCGTGCAGCGTCGCCTGGGCAAGCTGCGGGGAGGAGGTCACGTAGGAGACCCCGTTGATCATGTCGTCCACGTTTTCGGTCTGGAACTTGACCTGCCGCAACGGCTTGCCCTGGGAGAAGCCGATCAACTTCACGAGCTCCAGCAGGATGCTCGCCGAGGGCGAGAAGTTGGTGCTGATCGCACGCCCGACCGCTTTCGCAACCTTGTCGATTTCGCCGAGGTTCGGTGAGACCTGCTCGCGCAGGTCGCGCAGAAAGTCCTGCTGGCGGGCGACGCGCACGAAGTCCGAGTCGGTGTGGCGGTAGCGCACGTAGTCGAGCGCGTTTTCGTAGCACAGCTTCTGGTAGCCGGGCTGCAGGTTGATGCTCGTGTAGTCGGTTTCGGGAGTCCCGACGTTTTCGTTGAAGTAGTGGTGGTCGACGTTGACGTACACGCATCCGAGCGAGTCCACGACGCGGATGAAGCCGGCGAAGGTCACGTCGATGATCCCGTTCAGTTCGAGGCCGGGCAGCACCTGTTTGACGGTCTCCGCCGCGAGGTTGGCCCCCTCGTCGTGCCCGCGCAGGGTGGAGCCGAGCGTGTAGGCGAAGTTGATCTTCTCCGGGTAGTACACGCGGCCTTCGGGCGTTTTGATCGAGACGAGCAGGTCGCGCGGAACCGAGAGCACCGAGGTCTGTTCCTGTTCGGGGTCGAAGCGCACGAGCAGCATCGTGTCGCTGTGGGGCGCCGCTTCGCGTTCTTCGGAGTTCTTGGAGCCGTACCGTTTGTCGGAGCCGAGGATCAGGAAGGTCTTTGGTCCGCCCGTGTAGATCGAGGAGATCAACCCCTTCGGGGTGTGGATCTGGTTGAGCTTGGGGAACACCTCTTCGGCGAGGTGGCTGGCCGTGCGCACCGCCACCGCCGCGGCAGCCCCGCCGCAGAGCAGCACGATCAGCACGCCCCCCACAAGGAAGCGCTTCCACATGTCCAGCCACAGCCGGGGGGGACGCTCGTCGTCCATTAGGGGTGAGGGTATCGGCGAGGTCGGCCGGGCACGCCCGTTGGGCATGGTGGAGAGCCACGAGCCGCCCTCCCGGCGCCCACCCGCTCCACGCGCCGAGCGGATCTGCACCACGGCCGGCGTGTCACGCCGCCCACGGGGCTAGGCTCAACCCCATGCTAAGTCCTCGCAACCGCGAGCTGCTCGGCCTGGTACCGGCAGCACTGCTGGTGACCGCGGGGTTTCTGGCGATCTTCATCCAGGCTCAGCAGAACGCCCCGGTCGCCCCGACCAACCCCACCCTGACCCTCAACCACGCCTCGAGCGTGTCGCTGACGTACGGGGCGATCTTCCTCGGACTGTGCCTCGCGGGCCACCTCGTGATCCGCTTCGCGCTGCCCAACGCAGACCCCTACCTGTTCCCACTCGGAGCGGTGTTGGCGAGCGTGGGGATCGTGATGGTGTACCGCATCAACCCCACGCTGGCGCGCCAGCAGGCGCAGTGGATGGTGCTGGGGCTCGTGCTGTTCGCGGCCACGATCCTCGTGTTGCGCCGCCGGGGTGTGGGTGTACTGGAGCGCTACCGGTACACGATCGCGGCGGTGGGGATCGGCATGACGGTGCTGCCGCGGGTGCCGGGGATCGGCGAGGAAGTCAACGGCGCCTACCTCAACGTGCACGTCGGCGGGATCTCCTTCCAGCCGGCGGAGCTCGCGAAGATCGCGCTGGTGATCTTCCTCGCGAGCTACCTGCGCGACAACCGCCAGATCCTCGTCACCGCGGGCCGGCGCGTGCTGGGTGTGACGCTGCCCCCGATGAAGCAGTTCGGGCCGCTGCTGGCGGTGTGGGGCGCGGCAATGGCGACGCTGCTGCTGACCCGCGAGCTCGGCACCTCGCTGATGTTCTTCGGCGCGTTCCTCGCGCTCCTGTACGTCGCCACGGGACGCCTCTCATTCCCGCTGATCGGCTTCGTGCTGTTCGCTGCAGGCGCGTGGTTCGTGGCGACCCACGTGGGCCACGTGCACGCCCGCGTGCTCGACTGGGAGCACCCGTTCGAGAAGGCCCTCTACGAACAGCGCTCGGGCGGCAGCTACCAGCTCGCGCAGTCGCTCTTCGCGCAGGCCGACGGGGGCGTGCTGGGCACAGGTTTCGACCAGTCGCTCGTCGGCCTGCTGCCGATCCCCGAAAGCGACATGATCTACGCGGTCATCGTCAACGAGCTCGGCCTCGCGGGCGCTGCCGCGCTGCTGCTCACCTACCTGCTGTTCGTCGCGCGCGGTCTGAAGATCGCGATGCTTGCGCGCGACTCCTTCTCCAAGCTGCTCGCCACCGGGCTCGCGTTCATCGTGGCGATGCAGGTGTTCGTGATCGTGGGAGGCGTCACCCGCGTGATCCCCCTCACCGGGGTCACCCTCCCGTTCGTCGCCTACGGCGGCTCCTCGGTGGTGATGAACTTCGTGCTGCTCGCCCTGCTGTTGGTGATCTCAGACCGCGCGCGCAGACCGGGGTAGCATCTGGACAACCGGCCCGGACGGCTCCTCGCCGCTGTCGATGCCGGCCGTCACGCGCAGGTCGTCCACTCGTTCGACCTGCCTGTCGAGCTGGCGCGTGCGCGTGCTCATGAGTTCGGCGTAGGCCTTGCGCGAACTATCGAGCGCGCGATCGACCTTGCTCATCTGCTCCTTGAACATGCCCCACTGCTTGTTGAAGCCTCCCAGCGCGCGCAGGATCTCGTTGGTCTGCTGGGCCAGCTTGAAGTTCTCGCTCGCCTGACGAACCACTGCGAGGATCGCGAACAGCGTCAGCGGCGAGCAGAGCACCACCTTGCCACGCAACGCCTCGTCGAGCAGCCCGGGGTCGTTTTCGTGGATGAACCCGTACACCTGCTCGTTGGGGATGAAGATCAGCATGTAGTCGAGCGTGCCGCCCTCGGGGTCGATGTAGTCGCGCGTGGCGACCTCCCTGATGCGCGCGCGCACGTCGCGCCTGAACGCCTTCGCGGCCGCTTCGCGCTCCTGGTCGGTGGCGCTCGCCAGGTAGTGCTGGTACTCGACCATCGGCGTCTTGACGTCCATGTTCAGCAGTTGGCCCTGCACAAAGAACGTGAAGTCCGGGCGCGAGGCGCCGCCCTCGATCTGCTGCTGCTTACGGTATTGAACGCCCTCGATGAAGCCGGCGACGCGCAGCACGTCCTCGGCCATGCGCTCGCCCCACTGGCCACGCGTCTGCGAACCCGAGAGCACCTCGTTGAGACGGCCGGTCTCCGAGCGCAGCAGCTCAGTCTGCTGCTTGCTCTCGCGCGTGACGGTCTCAAGCTTGACGATGCTCTCACCGCGACGCTTGTCGACCTCGCGCACCAGCTCGTGCAGCGTGCCGAGCTCTTTGCGGACCTCCGCGAGGCCCTTGTCGATCTCGCTCTGACGCGCCTTGAGCTGCTCCTCCCCGCGGCCGGTCTCCTTCTCGAGCTCGGCTTTGTTCTGAGCCACCAGCTGCTCGACGCCCGCCTTCTGGATCTCGCCCTGCACGCGCGTGAGGTTGGTGTGGAGCGCCGCGACGATCCGCTCGGTCTCACTCGGGTCAAGCTGCGCGGCGGCGGCCCGCCCCTGGCGCAGGAGCAGCGCCACCACCAGGGCAATCAGGACAACCAGGAGAATGGCTAGCAGGTAAAGCACGGTCCACGATTATGGGCGGCCCCCCGGCGGGAAAAATGCGACCACCTCTGGCGAGGAGTTGCGGGTATTCGTTTGGGGATCATCCGCGCGGGCAAGTTCCCTGCCGGGGCCGTGTGCGCTGAGCCTCCCTGCCCAGCGACGACGCGTCAGCGACACCTACGCGTGCGCCGCGGCGTGCTCGCCCGTGGCCTGCTCTACGACCTTCTGGGCGAGGTGGGCGGGGAGCTCCTCGTAGCGCAGCAGCTCCATCGTGTAGTCGCCCTGGCCGCCGGTTATGGAGCGCAGGTCGGGGGCGTAGCTGAGCATCTCGGACATCGGGACCTCAGCCTTGATCTCGGTGCTCGCGCCCGCCGGCTCCATCCCCTGGGGGCGTCCGCGGCGGCTGTTGAGGTCGCCGATCACGTCGCCAACGCTTGCCTCGGGGACCGAGACCGTGACCAGCATGATCGGCTCCAGCAGCACCGGGTCGGCCTGCTCCAGTGCCTGCCTCATCGCCGCCGCACCCGCCAGCTTGAAGGCGATCTCCGAGGAGTCCACGGTGTGGTAGGAGCCGTCGAAGAGGCGCACCCGTACGCCCTTCACCGGGTAGCCGGCGAGCACGCCCGCGTCCATCGCCTCGCGCACCCCTTTCTCGACCGCGGGGATGAACGAGCTCGGGATCACGCCACCCTTGATCTGGTTGACGAACTCCAGCTCGGGGAGGGCCGAGTCGGTCGAGCTCGCGGCGTCCTGGAGCGGCTCGACCTCGATGTGGCAGTCCCCGAACTGGCCGCGGCCGCCGGACTGCTTCTTGTGGCGTCCGTGCGCCTTCGCGGAGCCGCGGATCGTCTCCCGGTAGGGCACCCGCGGGGGCTTGAGGCTCACCTCGACCCCGAAGCGCCGGCGCAGGCGGTCCACGACCACTTCGACGTGCACCTGCGAGAAGGCCCGCCACGATCTGCTCTCCCGTCTGCGCGTCGCGGTGCAGGTCGATCGTGGGGTCCTCCTCCTGCAGGCGGCGCAGCGAGGTGAACACCTTCTCCTCCTCCCCCCTGCTCTGCGCCTCGATCGCGAACGCCATCACCGGCGCCGGCAGCTTCAGGGCGGGCAGCTCGATCGGCTCATCCCGGGCCGCCAGCCAATCTCCCGAGCGGGTCTCCTTGAGCTTCGCCACCGCGCCGATATCTCCGGGGCCGAACTCCTCGACGTGCACCACCTCCTTGCCCGCGAACGTGAGCAGCTGGCCGATCCGCTCCTTGACGTGCGCGCGGGTGTTGAGCACGTGGGTGTCGTGGCGCATCGTCCCCTGATAGACGCGCAGCAGGTTGATCCGACCCGCGAACGGGTCCGCGCGGGTCTTGAAGACGAACGCGTACAGCTCCCTGTCCTCCACCGGCTCGAGCTCCACGTCTCCCACCTTCAGCGCTCCGTGCTTCACCGGAGAAGGGCAGGTCCTCCACGATCGCGTCCAGCAGGCGCGTGGTGCCGAGGTTCGCGGTCGCGACCCCGCACACCACGGGGAAGATGCGTCCGTGGTTGGTGCCCTCCTTCAGCGCCCCCACGATCTCCTCGTGGGAGATCTGCTCGCCCTCCAGGTAGCGCTCCATCAGCGTGTCGGAGACCTCGGCCACCTCGTCCATCAGCTTCTCGCGGTACTCCTCTGCCTGCTGGGCGTACTCCTCGGGGATCGCGACCTCCGTCCACCCCCGCCGCCCGGCCGAGTCCTGGCGGAAGGCCCGCATGTCCACCAGGTCGATCACCCCGCTCAGCTCGTGCTCGGCGCCCCACGGGATCTCCGTCGCGACCACGTGCTGGCCGAAGGCCCCCTTCAGCTGCTCCAGCGTGCGGAAGTAGTCGGCGCGCTCGCGGTCGAGCATATTGACGAACACCATCCGCGCGGCGTCCTGCTCGGCCGCACGCGCCCACAGGCGAGCGGTCGAGACCTCGACCCCCATCACCGCGTTCACCACGAACACCGCCGACTCGCACACCCGCAACGCCCCCACCGCGTCGGCGACGAAGCTCGGCTCCCCCGGGGTGTCCAGCAGGTTGATCTTGCGCTCGCCCCACTCGAAGGAGCTCAGCGTCGTTGAGATCGACATCTGCCGCGCCTGCTCGTCGGAGTCGGCGTCGGAGACCGTGTTGCCGTCCACCACCGACCCCAGGCGGCTCGTGACCCCCGCCTCGAACAGCAGCGCCTCGTGCAGCGCGGTCTTCCCAGCGCCGCGATGGCCGACGAGGGCGACGTTGCGAATCCGATCCGCTGGCGTGTGCACGTGGTCTCCTTCCGGGGGGTCAGACCACCTTACAGCGGGGGCCGCGTGCGCGCCAGGGGTGTTTCCGGCGAGGTCGGGGGCGGGGCGGACGGGCACCGCGGGGCTGCAGGGCAGGCCGGGGCCGAGCGGAGAGCCTGGCGAGGCTGATGGGGCGAACCGGATGGCGGGAGTCGGGCAGGTGAGCCCTAATCGAACGAGTCGCCCTGCATCCGCGAGCGCAGCCGGAGCACCGCCTTGGTGTGCAGCTGCGAGATCCGCGACTCCGTCACGCCGAGCACCTCGCCGATCTCCCGCAGCGTCAGGTTCTCGTAGTAGTACAGCGCGATCACCAGCTTCTCGCGCTCCGGCAGCCGCGCGATCGCGTCCGCGATGCGGTCCTTCATGTCCCCCACGTCCAGCGACCGCGCCGGGTCCGGGGCGCCCGGGTCCTCGAGGGTGTCCATCAGCGATACCTGGTCGCCGCTGGAGTCCGACACGCTCCACAGCTCGTCGAGCGCCGCAATCGAGGAGTGCGAGATCGCCAGCAGCGATTCCTGCAGTTCTTCCTCGGTGATCTGAAGCTCGCCCGCCAGCTCCGCGTCGCTCGCCGCGCGCTGCAGCTTGTGCTCGAGCTTCGCGTTGGCGCGCTCGATCTCCCGCGCGCGCGCGCGCACACTGCGCGGCACCCAGTCCATCGCGCGCAGCTCGTCGATGATCGCCCCCTTGATGCGCGTGATCGCGTACGTCTCGAACTTGATCTCGCGCGAGGGGTCGAAGCGCTCGATCGCCGAGATCAGCCCCACGAGGCCGTAGGAGATCAGGTCCGCCTCCTCCACGTGCGGGGGCAGGCCCGCCGCGGTGCGGCCCGCCACGTACTTGACCAGCGGCGAGTACGCGACCACCAAGCGCTCCCGCGCCCGCCGGTCCCCCTCGGACTTGTAGCGCTTCCAAAGGTCGCGAAGCTCGACCGTCTTGACGTTGGTCTCCAGGATCTACTCCGCTTTCACGCTCGAGGGTGGCTGCGCGCATACGCGCTTTTCAACCTGGCGGACTCTACCCGAGTGTAAACCTGCGTGGTCGAGACGCTGGCGTGCCCCAACAGCTCCTGGATGCTCCGCAGGTCCGCCCCGCCGTCCAACAGGTGTGTCGCAAAGCTGTGCCGCAGGGCGTGTGGCGAGGCTCCGCCCTCCACCCTGGCGCGCGCCGTCCACACCCGCAGCCGCCTGCGCACATCGCTCGTGTTCAGGCGCCTCCCCGACTTGCTCAGGAACAGCTGCCCGCCCGCCCCCTCCGCTCGGCGGTCCGCGCTCGTGGCCGCCAGCTTCGGGCGACCCCGCTCCACGTAGTCCCGCACCGCGACCAACGCCACCTCTCCCACGGGCACGTAGCGCGTCTTGCGCCCCTTGCCCTCCACGCGCAGCTGCTCTCCGTCGTGGTCCACGTCGGTGCACCTCAGCGACACCACCTCCTCCACCCGCAGGCCACACGCGTACGTCAGCTCGAACATCGCCCGGTCGCGCAGGCCCAGCAGGTGGGTGGGGTCGGTGGGTCCTGGATAGGCGGTGTGAATGGCATCTGGCTGGCTGGGTGGGTTGGTTGGTCCCCGAGGGGTTGGTCTCGGGGGAGTGGGACCCGGTCCAATGCTCTCCAGCAGCGCCCCCACCTCCCCCGCCTTCAGCACCCGCGGCAGACGTGCGGGCTGGCGAGGGGTCGCGACCAGGTCTGCCGGGTTGCCCGCGACCAGCCTGTGCTCGCGCTGACTTGAGAACAGCGACCGCACGGCCGCCAGCTTGCGCGCCGTGCTGGCCGGCGCCGCTCCTCCCTCCGAGAGCCGCGCCACGTAGCGGCGCACCTCGCGCGGGCCCACCTCCCCCGGCGCCAGCCCTGCAGCGCTCGCCCACCGTGCGAACTGCCGCAGGTCGGCCCCGTACGCCCGGCGCGTCCGCTCTGCGGCGTTCCGACGGCGCAGATCCTCGTCCAGCAGCGCCACCGCCGCCGCCCACGCCTCCTCCACACTGGCCCTCCCGTCCGCCGCAGCCATACGCTGCTACTTCGCCGCCGTGGGGGCTATGCCCTGCACGCGGGCGAGCTACCGACAACCGGCGCCAGCAGGCGTGCGAGCTCGTGCCAGTCGTGCGCGCAGACGACGTCCTCTTCCTCGCACACCTCCTCGTTCCACGGGTGCACGAGCGTGGCCGCCACGATGCCCCGTTCGAGCGCACTCACGATACTCAGCGGGCTGTCATCGACCAGCAGTTCGATCCCCTCCCGCACGCACAGCTCCATCCGGTCGGGCGCGCACTGCAGCCTGTCGAACGGCAGCCCGATCGCCTCCAGCCATGCCGCCGTGGCGCGCCGGCAGCACTCGTCCCGGTGGCTGAAGACCTGCACGCTGTGGCCCTTCTCGTGCCAGCCGCGCACCGTCTCCACCGCCCCCGGGTAGGGCACGCCCGCGAGAATCCGCTCGTCGCTGTGGCTCTCCTTCACGCACAGCTCCAGCTGCTCGGGGCGCAGACGCGTGAAGCCCCACGTCAGCTGCTCCTCGTAGGGCAGTTCCACGCCGAAGCGCTGCACCGACACCTCCGAGAGCACGTCCCAGTAGTGGTGCAACGTTGAGTCCATGTCCACCGCGATCCGCATTTGCCCGACCCCCGATCCGATACCTTTGCCCTTGTAACACAACGCACGGACGGCTCGATGTGGTCCGCGTCGTGCGCAACTCCGATCCAGACGACGACTCCATGACCCCTACCCCTGTTTCCTCACCCTCCTCGCCGGCCGCGCCCTCCGCCTATGGCCCCCAGGGACGACCTCCCTGGATGGACATCGACTGGCGCGCGCACCAGCACTGGACAATTATAAACGGTTCTCCTGTCAACTTGGTCGAGCTGGGCGAGGGCCCGCCGGTGCTGTTCGTCCACGGCCTCTCCGGCTCGTGGTCCAACTGGCTCGAGCAGCTGCCGGTGTTCGACCGAGGCCACCGAGTCATAGCTCCCGACCTCCCTGGCTTCGGTCGCTCGCCGATGCCCACCGGGGAGATCTCGATCTCCGCCTACGCCCGCACGCTCGACGCGTTGCTCGAGGCGCTCGGAGTGGACGCCGCCACGGTCGTCGGCAACTCGATGGGCGGCTTCGTCGCCGCCGAGCTCGCGATCAACTTCCCCCAGCGCGTCGAGCGCCTCGTGCTGGTGTCCGCCGCCGGCCTCAGCACCTACCGCGATCCCCGCGGCCTACGCGAACTGCGCCGGATACGCCGGATGCAGCGGCAGATCGCAGCGATCGTCGGCTGGGGCGCCGCCAACGCCGACATCCTCGCAAGCCGGCCCGTGCTGCGCACCGTCGCTCTCGGCCTGATCACACGCCACCCCAACCGGCTGCCCGCGCCGCTCGTCGCCGAGGTGGTTCGCGGCGCCGGCAAGCCCGGCTTCATCCAGGCGCTGCAGGCCAACCTCGAGTACGACTTCCGCCATCGCCTCCCCGAGATCGCCTGCCCCACCCTGATCGTCTGGGGCGCCAGCGACCGCGTCGTCACTGTACGCGACGCCGACGCCTTCGCTGAGCTGATCCCCAACTCCCGCAGCGTCATTCTCCCCGACACCGGCCACCTGGCCCAGATCGAGCGCCCCGCCGAGTTCAACGCGCTGCTCACGGAGTTCCTCGGGGAGTAGCCAGCTGAGAGTCCCTGGGTGGAGACCTTGCGGGGGGCAGCTGCCTCGCTGGGAGCCTCTTGGGGCACCACCCGATGGATGAGGCGACGGCGACCCGTCGCGAGCCTGAGCGGGGGGATTCTGGAGCTGTATTAGGGTCACCTAATTAGGGTTGCCTAACCTGTGATAGGCTCAGCCCAACTATAACCTAGTCCCCAGGTCGGGTATGACGGAGATCGGTTGATGGCGCAGCAGGATCGGGCAGCCGCAGGACAACTCGAGCGCAGCACCCCCCGGCGCGTCAACGAGCGCGTGAGCTTCTACGTGTGGACCGCGGTGGTGCTCGCCGTGTCGGTCGCCGTCGTGATCCTCGGCTGGCACGCCCGCGGCGGGACGACCAACCCCACCGAACTGCCGCCCGGCCACCGGCTGAGCCACACCACGGTCGTGCTCGACAGTGCGATCCTGGTACTGCGCGAGGGCCTCGAGACGATCCTCGTGCTCGCCGCTGTGACGGCCAGCTTCCGCGGCGCCAACCAGGCCTACCGCCGCCCCGTCGCGACCGGTGGCGGGCTGGCGATCGCGGCCGGAGTCGCCACGTGGTTCTTCGTCGTGTGGCTGATCGGGCGCTTCCACGGGGGTGAGTTCGACGTGCAGGCCGCCACCGGCCTGCCCTCGCTGATCGTGCTGCTGCTCGTGATGAACTGGTTCTTCCACAAGGTCTACTGGACCGGGTGGATCTCCCACCACAACAAGCGCCGCCGCGGCCTGCTCTCCGGCGATCCGGACGCCGACAAACGGCGGATGCTGCTCGGCCTCGCGCTGCTCGGCTTCACCTCTGTATACCGCGAGTGCTTCGAGATCGTGATCTTCCTGCAGCTGCTGCGCGAGCTCTACGGGTCGAGCGTCGTGCTCGAGGGCGTCGTGATCGGCTGCCTGTTCACCGCCGCCGCCGGCGTGCTCACCTTCGGCCTGCACCAGCGCCTGCCCTACAAGCGCCTCTTGATCATCACCGGGGTGATGCTGTTGTTCGTGCTGCTCGTCTCCGTCGGCGAGGAGGTCAACGAGATGCAGCTCGCCGGGTGGATCGGGACCACCCCGGTTCACGGCCTCTACATCCCCGGCTGGATGGGCACCTGGTTCTCGCTGTTCAACAACTGGGAGACCTTCATCGGCCAGTTCATCGCGCTCGCGCTCGTCCTCGGCTCCTACTTCGCGCCCAGTACCTGCGCGTGTGGCGCCCGCGCCGGCGCGGCCTGCAGGCCGCCCAGCGCGCCGAGCTCCCACCCGAGCAGCCGGCGGACGCCCCCGTGCAGGGCACTCCCGTCGCCGGCGTGGTGGGGTAGGCGCAGGCTCCCGCGCTCAGCGCGGTGACGGATGGGGACATGTCCGGCGCTTGGCGCTTGGTCTCACCTTGGCGCTCGCTCGCCGTCCTTGCTCTCGCGTGGCAGCCGCACACGCCGGGGACGCGGGGCACGGAGGCCCCGCGCGCACGCCTGTCGGGTGACGTGCCCACCCCGCGCGGACGATCCCCAAATCCCCCCTCAGCGGGCCACTGCGCCCTCGGAGGCGCTCCCCACCAGCTTTGCGTACTTCTGGATCGCCACCTCCACCTCTCCGTCCGCGTGCGCGGGGGAGATGTAGGCGCGCAGGCGCTCGGCGATCTGCTCGTCAGTGAGCTTCGCGTCGATCCGGCGCGTGTCGGCGTCGATGGTGATCTCGTCCCCGTCGCGCAGCGCCCCGATCGGACCGCCTCTGACGGCCTCGGGCGCGATGTGCGCCGCCATGAAGCCGTGGGTCGCGCCTGAGAAGCGCCCGTCGGTGATCAGCGCCACCGACTCGCCGAGGCCCTCGCCCACGATCGCCGCGGTCACCGCCAGCATCTCGCGCATCCCCGGACCGCCCGCGGGGCCCTCGCCGCGGATCACGACCACGTCGCCCTCCGCGATCTCCTTGGCCAGCACCGCCTTCATCGCCGCCTCCTCGCCGTCGAACACCCGCGCGGGGCCTGTGTGCCGGCGGCGCTCGTGGCCGGCGAGCTTCACCACGCACCCCTCCGGGGCCACGTTGCCGCGCAGGATCGCGAAGCCCCCCGTCGGCTTCAGCGGGTCGGAGATCGGGCGCACCACCCGCTGGCCCGGCGTCTCCTCTGCGGCGGCGGCTTCCTCGCCGATCGTGCGGCCCGTCACCGTGACCGCCTCCTTACGCAGCGCCCCCGCTTCGGCCATACGCTTGAGCACCAGCGGCACGCCGCCCGCCTCATACAGGTCCGTCGCGACGTACCGACCCCCCGGCTGCAGGTCGCACAGCAGCGGCGTGCGCTCGCTGATCGCGTCGAACTCGTCGATGCTCAGCGGCACCCCCGCTTCCCGCGCCACCGCGAGCAGGTGCAGCACGCCGTTGGTCGAGCCACCGCTCGTCGCGACCGCCGCGATCGCGTTCTCCAGCGCCGCCTTGGTGATGACTTCGCTCGGGCGCAGCCCGCGGCACAGCACATCCATCACCAGTTCCCCGCACTGCCTCGCCACCTCCAGCTTGCGCCCGTCCTCCGCGGGCACCATCGCCGAGCCCGCCGGGGAGATGCCCAGCACCTCGAAGGCCATCGCCATCGTGTTCGCCGTGAACTGCCCACCGCACGCCCCGGCGCCCGGTGAGGCCACCTCCTCCAATTCGTGCAGTTCCTCCTCGGTGATCTTCCCCGCGGCGTACTCCCCGACCGCCTCGAACACCTGCTGGATCGTCACGTCCTGGCCCTTGTAGCGCCCGGGGCGGATCGAGCCGCCGTAGAGCATCAGGCCGGGGACGTCCAGCCGCGCGAGCGCCATCACCGTGCCCGGGATCGTCTTGTCGCAGCCAGACACGCACACCACCGCGTCGAAGCAGTGCGCGCTCGCCACCAGCTCGATCGAGTCCGCCACCACCTCGCGCGACACCAGCGACGCGCGCATCCCCGCGGTTCCCATCGTGATCCCGTCGGAGATCGCGATCGTATTCAGCTCCATCGGGGTTCCCCCCGCCGCGCGGACCCCCTCCTTGACCTTCGCCGCCAGCACCCTGTTGTTGAAGTTGCACGGCATCGTCTCGATCCACGAGTGCGCGACGCCCACGATCGGCTTCGCGAGATCCTCTGCGCTGTAGCCGATCCCGTGCAGGTACGCGCGCGCGGCCGCCCGCTCGGGGCCCTCCGTCAGCGCGCGGCTGCGGTGCTTCACGTCGAAGGGGCTCACTGGGCGAACACTACCCGGGGACGGGGATGGCGCGCTCGGGCGGCGGCTACCTGGCCCGCGGTGCGGCTGAGCCCGGCTACGCTCGGGTGTTCACGAGGCGCGCACGTTGCCCGGCACAAGCTCCAGGCGCTCGCGCTCCCACCTGCTCAGGCGCGCCAGGTCCTCGCGCACCTGCTCTGGGTCCACCTGGCGGCCGGGGAGGTGCATGTTCGCGTCCGCCACCACTCGCCGCTCGTCCGCGGTGAGCGCCATCCACTTCGCCAGCACGTCGTCGGCATCCGGCAGCCGCGCGCTCCCGTAGGGACGTGTGTGATCGGGAAACGCCACGCAGTACTCGTTCAGCAGCTTCCCCGTCTGGGGCACGTACGCCACGATCGGGCGGTGCGGGTACACCAGGTACGCGTACGGCGCCCCCGGAGCCCCGCCCTCGACCTGCGCGCCGCTGTTGGGGCTCCACACGCGCAGGAACCCGAGGTCGCGATACATCGCCCACTCCTCCTCGTTCACACACGAGCGCAGCAGCTCGCGGGCGCGCTGCTCCGCGCGCCGCTCACGGCCCGGGTCGTAGCTCACCTCGGGCGCGCGCCGGCCGGTTCGCCGGCGGGCGGCCGCCTCCTTGACCCGCGGCCACTGCGCGCGCACGCGCGGCAGCGCCAGCTCCCACCCCAGCACCGCAGCCACGATCGCAGCGGAACCCAGCGCGAGCCACATCGCCCGCGGCCTACTCGTTCGCTCCGCCGGCGGCCCGCGGGAAGAAGATCACGCGCTCCGCGTCCCTCGGCACCTCTGCGAAGCTCCTTACCATCTCCGCCTCGCGGTGGCCGTCGCGGCGCTCGGTCGGCACGGCAGCCCACATGCCGGCGTCCAGCTCGCGGCGGAACGCCTCGATCAGCTCGCGCTCCTGCTCGGGCACCTCGACATCGCCCTCGGCGAGGAGGATCTCGCCATGACCCGGCTTCATCCGCAGGAACCTCATCGGCGACCCGGCCTCTCGCCCGGGAGCCTCACCTGCGGCCTGGCTCCAGCCGCACCAGCTTCATCAAGGACCCTCGTCAGCCGCTTCATCGTCCCCCGATTATGCCACTCCAGAGGCCGCTCAAACCGAGGACATCCACCGGGCCCGCTCCCGCGCCCACATCGCGCAGACCTTTCGCGACAGCCTCCCCCGCGAGCCTGCGCGCCGTTCGCGCCGCCTCCAGGGGCGTCTTGCCGATCGCGAGCTGCGCCGCGAGCACGGCGGAGTGGGTGCAGCCCGACCCGTGCGCGGCGCCGTCCTCGTGGCGCTCCCCGGGGATCTCCACCGCTTCGCCGTCCTTTGAGTCGATGAACAGATCCACCGCGCGTCTCCGATGCCCGCCGGTGAGCACCACGACCTTCGGCCCCTTTTCGAGCACCGCGCGCGCGAGCGCCTCAGCCTCAGCGTCCTCGGCCTCCCCGTCCTCGACCTCCTCCGTATCCGTCGGCTCCCCGCCGTTCTCCCGGCCGGCGAGCACCCGCGCCTCTGGCAGGTTGGGCGTGAGCACCGTGGCGCGGGGCAGCAGCTCCTCAATGAGCGCCTTTTGGGCGTCCTGCACCAGCAGCCTCGCGCCGGACTCGGCCACCATCACCGGGTCCACCACCACCGGGGTGCCCTTCGGCAGCTCGTCCAACGCCTTCGCCACCGCGGTTGTCACCTCGGCCGTTCCCAGCATCCCCACCTTCACCGCGTCCACCCCGATGTCCTTGACGACGGCCCGCACCTGTGCGAGCACGATCTCCGGGGGGACCATATGAATCGCCTCGACCCCCCTCGTGCTCTGCGCGGTGATCGCGGTGATCGCCGTCATCCCGTGTACCCCGCAGCGCGCGAACGCCTTGAGGTCCGCCTGAATCCCGGCGCCGCCGCCGGAGTCCGAGCCGGCGATCGTTAGGGCTGTTGGGGTTTTTGTCCGCGAGGGCACGATCCGCCAACAGTATTGACGCCTGCGCTCGCGCGTCCCACCAGTCTCGTCGAGGGAGTCGGAGACATCCCGGGCCGCGGCCTTCGTCCCGGCCGGTGTCCGACGCCGCACAGTCGCTGGGGATCGGTGGCCACGCCCGCCGGAGGCGCCCGGCCGCGTGAATATCGGCGGCGGTGGGGATAGCGTCAACGCCGCACACAAACCGTGGCGAGGACCCGCGACCAACGGGCTCTGTCGCCTGAACATTTGGGAGGACGGGCATGTCAGGGCATATCGAGGTAGACCACCTGTTGGAGCACCAGCCCGAGCGCGAGGCGCACGGGGAGCCCGCGACCGCTTGGTCGCCCAGAGGGAGTCCGGCGCGGTCCAAGCGTCCCGGGCGAACAGGGAGGCTGCTGCGGGGCACGGGGCATCTGCGCCTTGCAGGGCTCTGCCTCGTGGCGGTGTTCGCGGTGGGCATGGCCGTCTCGGCGGGGACCGCTTCAGCGGCGAAACAGGTTTGGGAACAATGCTCGGAAGGCGGTTCCGTCACCAAATACACAGAACACCAATGCAAAGCGGCCTCCAGCACAGGCAAATGGGAGTGGAACGAAATCGCCGGCACCGAGGAAGTCAGACTCAAGGGCACATTGAGGTTCAAGGACACCAAAGTGCCGATTCTGGGCACCGCGGAAGTCGAATGCAACGGCGAATCGGCGGGAGTGGTCGGCCCCGGAAAACTTGGCAAAATCACAGAAGTGAAAATCACGGCGACCCACTGTAAAGGGATAAAAGTCTGCGAAGAAGTCAAAAGCTTCGAAGCAAGAGATTTGCCCTGGCAAACAGAACTATATGAAACCGAAAGCAAACAATTCAACAAACTCATCGGCGATGGCAAAGGAGAACCGGGATGGAAGTTCGAATGCAAAACGTCGATTGGAACGCAGACCGATGAATGCCTGACCGAATCGGAAAAGCCGGAAAGCCTGCTGCTGGAAAATAAGCTGACCAATGGGGAATTATTAGTCTTAGCTACCTTTCAGCATCTGAGAAAAGCGAAATGCTCACAGGGCGGGGCTGAATCCGGGGAAATAACCGGCAGCATCGGGATCTTGAAGACGAATGGCACGGGGCTTCGCACCGGGTCGGGGGGTGGCGTCGCCGCCACGCCGACCTCGCTGACGACCACGCTCGCGGGCGAAGGCAAAGAAGGCGAAACGATCACGGTCCAGGAAGGCTCGAAGGTCAAAGACAAAGCAACCCTGAGCGGCACAAATGCCTCCACGGCGACAGGCACCGTCACATACAGGGTGTACTCCGACAGCAAATGCGAACACGAAGTAGCCAAAGCCGGCGAAGTGACCGTCACCAGCGGCAGCGTTCCCGCGTCCAACGAAGAGGAACTGGAAGGCGGCAAGGCCTACTACTGGCAGGCCAGCTACTCCGGCGATTCGAAAAACGAGGCCTCCACGAGCGCGTGCGGGAGCGAGATCTCCTCCGTCAAGGCTAAAACATCGCTCTCCACCATACTCTCCGGCGAAGGCAAAGAAGGCACCGAAATCGAAGTGCTCGAAGGCGTCAAGGTCACCGACCAGGCTACGCTCACCGGCGCCAACTCCTCCTCCGCCGGCGGCAAAGCCGTCTACAAGGTCTACTCGGACAGCAAATGCGAAAAACTCGCCACCGAAGCCGGCGAAGAGACCGTCAGCTCCGGCGCCGTGCCCGCGTCCAGCGAAGAGGAACTATCAGCCGGGAGCTACTACTGGCAGGTCACCTACAAAGGCGATTCTCTGCACCAGGAATCCACAAGCAGCTGCGGAGAGATCTCGAAGATCGCTGCGACCTCGTGGTCTCTCGAGGAACCCCCTGCCCCGACAGGCGCCAAAGAAAGCGACCTGTTTGGTGTGTCGTGTGCGTCGTCCACAAAATGCATCGCCGCCGGGCTTTTCAAAAACAGCTCAGACGTGGGTGTGCCTTTGGCCGAGGGGTGGAGCGGCACGACCTGGTCATCCCAGGAACCACCAACCCCGGCAGGCACCGAAGTAAGCGCCCTGAAAGAAGTATCGTGTGCGTCGTCTACAGAATGCATCGCCGTCGGGTATTTCGTGACCAGCTCAGCCATCACCATGCCTTTGGCAGAGAAGTGGAACGGCACGACCTGGTCCTCCCAGGAACCCCCAGCCCCGGCAGGCAATAAAGAAAGCTACCTGAATGGCGTGTCGTGTGCATCATCCACAAAGTGCATGGCCGTCGGGTCTTTCGTGAACAGCTCAGACACCGAGGTGCCTTTGGCAGAGAAGTGGAACGGTACGACCTGGTCCTCCCAGGAACCCCCAGCTCCAACGGGCGCCAAACAGAGCCTCCTGTATTATGTGTCGTGCGCGTCGTCCACAGAATGCGTCGCCGTCGGGTTGTTTGTAAACAGCTCAGACGCTGTCGTGCCTTTGGCTGAGAAGTGGAACGGCACGACATGGTCCTCCCAGGAACCCCCAGTCCCGACAGGCGCAACGTACAGCAATCTGATTGGTGTGTCGTGCACGTCGTCCACCGAATGCGTGGCCGTCGGGTATTTTTACAACAGCTCAGCCACATACGTGCCTCTGGCTGAGAAGTGGAACGGCACGACCTGGTCCGTCCAGGAACCCTCAGTGCCGGCAGGCGCCAAAGAAAGCTTCCTGGACGATGTGTCGTGTACGTCGTCCACAGAATGCGTCGCTGTCGGATCGTTTGTGAACAGCTCGGGAAGAGAAGTGCCTTTGGCTGAGAAGCGGAACGGCACGACCTGGTCCGTCCAGGAGCCCCCAGCCCCGGCAGGCTCCAAAGAACTGCACTTGAATGGTGTGTCATGCAGATCGTCCACGGAATGCATGGCTGTCGGGGGATATTTAAACAGCTCAAACACATATGTGCCTTTGGCTGAGCGCATGTCGTAAACATCCAACCGAGCAGAACACGCGATCAACGCGATCAATCGCCTACAAACCAGGAGGAAGGACCATGTCGGGACACATCGAGCAAGACCACCTGTCAGAGCGCGCATCCACGGGGGAGCGCGAGCGATACCAGGCAAGGAGGGACCCCGGGGCCGCGCACTCGCCCAGAGGGAGCCCGGCGCGGTCCGAGCGTCCGGGGGGGCGATCGGGGAGGCGGCTGCGGGGCACGGGGCGTCTGCGTCTCGCGGGTCTCTGCCTCGTGGCGGTGTTCGCGGTGGGCATGGCCGTCTCGGCGGGGACCGCTTCGGCGGCGAAACAGGTTTGGGAACAATGCTCGGAAGGCGGTTCCGTCACCAAATACACAGAACACCAGTGTAAAGCGGCCTCCAGCACAGGCAAATCGGAGTGGAACGAAATCGCTGGCACCGAGGAAGTCAGACTCAAGGGCACTCTGAGGTTCAAGGACACCAAAGTGCCAGTTCTCGGCACCGCGGAAGTCGAATGCAACGGCGAATCGGCGGGAGTGGTCGGCCCCGGAAAACTTGGCAAAATCACAGAAGTGAAAATCACGGCGACACATTGCAAAGGGATAAAAGTCTGCGAAGAAGTCAAAAATTTCGAAGCAAGAGATCTACCCTGGCAAACAGAACTATATGAATCCGAAAGCAAACAATTCAACAAACTCATCGGCGATGGCAAAGGAGAACCGGGATGGAAGGTCGAATGCAAAACGTCGATCGGTACGCAGACCGATGAATGCCTGACCGAATCGGAAAAGCCGGAAAGCCTGCTGCTGGAAAATAAGCTGACCAATGGGGAATTATTAGTCTTAGCTACCTTTCAGCATCTGAGAAAAGCGAAATGCTCACAGGGCGGGGCTGAATCCGGGGAAATAACCGGCAGCATCGGGATCTTGAAGACGAATGGCACGGGGCTTCGGACCGGGTCGGGGGGCGGTGTCGCCGCCACGCCGACCTCGCTGACGACCACGCTCGCGGGCGAAGGCAAAGAAGGCGAAACGATCACGGTCCAGGAAGGCTCGAAGGTCAAAGACAAAGCGACGCTGAGCGGCACGAATGCCTCCAAAGCGGGGGGCACAGTCACATACAAGGTCTACTCCGACAAAGAATGCAAAACGCTCGTCGCCGAAGCCGGCGAAGTGACCGTCACCAGCGGCAGCGTCCCCGCGTCCAACGAAGAGAAACTGGAAGGCGGCACCTACTACTGGCAGGCGGCCTACTCCGGCGACACGAACAACCAGGCATCCACCAGCGCCTGCGGTTCGGAGATCGCCAGAGTGACGCCTCCGTATACGTCGAGAGAAGGCTACGGGTGCGCGAACCCGGGCGCGCCTAACATACAGCAGACCTGTGTGGGTGGAGTCAACACCGCGACGGGCGATCTGACGCTGAGCCAGGGCGACTTGGACGTCGGGGGCCGCGGGCCGGGTTTGCGCGAGGTCCGCACTTATAACTCCCAGCTTGCGGCTGAAACCACCGAACATGGCCCGTTCGGCTACGGGTGGACGGGCTCCTACAGCGCGCATCTTGTCGAAGAAACGGAAAAAGTGACGATCTACCAGGACAACGGCAGCGCGGTGGTGTTCCATTTCAACAAAAGCGCCAAAACCTATACGCCGGGGTCGTGGGTGGAGGCGACACTCGCCAAGCCAGGCTCCACCTATATCTACACGCTGCCCGACCAGACGAAGCTGGAATTCAACAGCTCCGGTCAGCTGACCAAGGAAGTGGATCGCAACGGGAACCCGATCACATTGGAATACAACACCGAAAAACAGCTTGCATCGGCGACCGACGGTGCGGGCCGCAAAATCACCTTCACCTACAAAAGCGGCCTGGTGGAAAGCGTCGAAGACCCAATGAAACACGTTGTCAAATATACCTATGATGCGAACAACAACCTCAAAAGCGTGACCGGACCGGTGGAAACCGAAAAATGGGAATTTGCGTATAGCGCCTCGCACCAGTTGGAATCCGAGACCGACCCCCGCAAAAACACGACGACCACAGCGTACGCATCCAACCGCGTGAGCTCTCAGACAGATCCCCTGAAACGCAAACGCTCGTTGGAATATGCAGGGACCGAAACGAAGCTCACCGAACCCAATGGGTCAACGACCGTCGAGTTGCTCAACACCGCCGGGCTGCCGACGAGCATCACACTTGCGTCTGGAGAACCCTATGCGGCGACGACCACCTATGAATATAACGGCTCCTACGACCTGATCGCGGTCACCGACCCCAACAAACACACGACCAAATACGGCTACAACACCACAGATGATCGGACCAGCGAACTCAATCCCAACGACGACGAAACCAAATGGACTTATGATAGCACGCACGACGTGGAAACCATGACGACGCCACGGGGCGAGACCACGACGATCAAACGCAACGGCGATGGCGACCCGGAAGTGATTGAACGACCCGCGCCGGGCAAAACTGTCCAGGAGACCACCTACAAATACGCCGCCAACGGCGACGTTGAAAGCGAAACCGACTCCCTGGAAGATACGACCACCTACAAATACGACACCTACGGCGATCTCGCCAGCGAAACCGACCCCGAAGGCAACAAGCGCACCTGGGAATACAACGAAGATTCGCAGGAGACCTCGGAAGTAAGTCCGCGGGGAAACGTCGCTGGTGGTGAAACCGAAAAGTTCACCACAAAAACTAAACGCGACGCTCGGGACCGTCCCCTTGAAGTGACCGACCCCCTTGGCCACACCACCAAATACGTCTATGACGCTGATGGCAATCTGGAAAAGGTGACCGACGGCAACGAACACACCACGAAATACATATACAACGCAGACGACGAGCGGACCAAGACTGAAGAACCCAACGGCATCATCACCGAAACGGGCTACGACACCGAAAACCAGCCCACCAGTCACACCGACGGTCGCAAAGGCACCTGGGAATACAAACGCAACCTGCTTGAGGAGGTCACCGAAGAAGTCACCCCGCTGAAACAGACGACCAAGAAGAAATACGACAAAGCAGGGAACCTCGAAACGGTGGAAGACCCCGAAAAACACACCACCACTTACAAATACGACCCCGGCAACCGGCTTGAAGAAGTCAGCTATTCCACCGGGAAACCCTCTACGGCCAAATACGAATACAACGCGGACAGCCAGGTCGAAAAAATGACCGACGGGACCGAAAAATCGGTCAATACCTATGATGAACTGGACCGGCTCAAAGAAAGCAAAAACGGCGCCGGCAAGATCGTCAAATACGAATACAACCTCGATAACGAGCCGACCAAAATCACCTACCCCAATGAAAAATCCATCACCCGCGAATACGACAACGACGCGCGGCTCAAGAAGGTCATCGACTGGAACTCAAAAGAAACCACATTCTCCTACAACCCCGACTCCGAGCTCGAAAAGACCGTCTTCCCGTCGAGCACCGAAGACGAAGACAAATATGCCTACAACGAAGCGGACCAGATGAGCGAAGTCAAGATGACGAAGGGCGCGGAAACGCTGGGATCGCTCGTCTACGAACGCGATAAAGACGGCCAGGTCAAAAAGACCACCACCAAAGTGCTCCCCGGCGAAGAAACGGTCGAAGACATCTACGACGAAGCCAACCGGCTCAAAAATGCTGGCCCCACGGCTTACGAATACGACAAATCCAACGACCCGACCAAGATTGGCTCGAACACCTACGCCTACAACACCGCCGACGAGCTCGAAACAGGCACCGAAAAAACCATCGGCGTCGCATACACGTACAACGAAGACGGACAGCGCACCAAAACCAAACCCTCAAGCGGCTCCGCCACCAGCTACGGCTACGACCAGGCCGGTAACCTCGCCAGCGTCGAACGCCCCGAAACAACCGAAAAACCCAAGATCGAAGACACCTTCACCTACGACGGCAACAACCTCCGCACCAGCCAGGACATCAACGGCGCCACCACCCAGCTCACGTGGGACACCGCCGAAGCACTCCCCCTGATCCTCGAAGACGGGACCAACAGCTACATCTACGGCCCCGAAAACCTCCCGATCGAGCAGATCTCCTCCGGCGGCACAACCCTCTACTACCACCACGACCAGCAGGGCTCGACCCGCCTACTCACCGGCAGCACCGGCAAAACCGAAGCCGCCTACACCTACAGCCCTTACGGCACGATCACCGAAAAGACTGGCACAGCAACCACCCCGCTCCTCTACGAGGGCCAGTACACGACCAACCCCGACACCGGCGCGGAACTCATCTACCTCCGCGCACGCACGTACGACCCAACCACCGCGCAATTCCTCACGATTGATCCGATGCTCGATGCGACTGGCGAACCATATACATACGCTACAGATAACCCACTCAACGCCTCAGATCGGACAGGCCTCGATACGGACGGCAGTTGCGTGAGTTTCTCAGCTCAGGCAGCCGGGTTTGAGACGGGCATAGGCGTGTGTTTCGTTCGAGCCGCGCGCAATGGTGAATGGCGATTTACAATCACCGCAGGGATCAGCGCTGGAGCGAACCTAGAGTTGCTGCGACTCGGTCTTCAGGCCTGGGCTGGGCGTATAAACTTGAGGTCTCTGTTCAGCGGAGGGCTGAGTAACGGATACCAGTGGAGCTCAGCCCAGTTTGTGGAAGAACTCAAAGGTCAGTTTAAATACAGACTGTCGACTGGGGGGTTTTTGTGTGGAACGGCGGGATACGAGGAGTTCACCGATGGAAGGGTGTTTGGGCGCACATACATGGCTGGATACGGTCTCGGGTTTGGGTGGAGCGTCACCGAGGGAGACTCGGACACGATTGTGGTGTGATACAGGTCCTTGTGCGTTCGATCCGCCGCTCCCGTCGCCGGAGCCGGCAGCGGGGAACCACGTGCCGGCGCCGGATGAGGCCCAGCAATCCGAGCGGGTTGATCGTCGCGGCCTCCCGCCGCCGTAGTCGGAGACATTCCGGCCCAAGCCACCGGTCTCGGCCGGTGCCCGGCGCCGCACAGCCGCCGGGGATCGGCGATCGCGCCGGCCGGCAGCGCCCGGCCGCGTGGAGAGCGGCGGGCATGGGGAGTAGCGTCAGCACCGCACACACAAACCGTGGCGAGGACCCGCGAGCAACGGGCTCTGCCGCCCGAACGTAGGGAGGACGGCCATGTTGGGGCATATCGATCTGGACAAGCTGTTGTTGGAGCGCGAGCCCGAGCGGGAGCAACATGAGGCGCGCGGGAAGCTGGCGGCCGCGGGGTCGCCCAGAGGGAGCCCGGCGCCGCTGGATCGGCTGGATCGTCCCGCCCGGCCGCGGCGCGGGCTGCGTGGCACGGGCCAGCTGCAGCTCATCGGGCTCTCCCTCGTCGCCGCCCTCGCGATGAGCATGGCTCTCGCGGCCACCGCCTCGGCGACGAAACAGGTCTGGGAACAATGCTCCGAAGGCGGATCCGTCACCAAATACACAGAACACCAGTGTAAAGCGGCCTCTAGCACAGGCAAATGGGAGTGGAACGAAATCGCCGGCACCGAGGAAGTCAGACTCAAGGGCACTCTGAGGCTCAAGGACACCAAAGTGCCAGTTCTGGGCACCGCGGAAATCGAATGCAACGGCGAATCGGCGGGAGTGGTCGGCCCCGGAAAACTTGGCAAAATCACAGAAGTGAAAATCACGGCGACACACTGCAAAGCGATAAAAGTCTGTGAAGAAGTAAAGGCCTTCGAAGCGAGAGATCTTCCCTGGCAAACAGAACTATATGAATCAGAAGGCAAACAACACGATAAGCTCATCGGCGATGGCAAAGGCGAACCGGGATGGAAGATCGAATGCAAGACCGCTATTGGGACGCAGACGGACGAATGCCTGACCGAATCGGAAAAGCCAGAAAGCGTGCTGCTGGAAAATAAGCTGACAAATGGGGAATTATTAGTGTTAGCCGCTTTTCAGCATCTAAGAAAAGCAAAATGCTCACAGGGCGGCGCCGAAGCCGGCGAAATCACCGGCGGCCTCGCCATCTCAAAGACCAACGGCTCGGGCCTGCGCACCGGTTCCGGGGGCGGCGTCGCCGCCACGCCGAGCTCGCTCACCACCTCGCTCTCGGGTGAAGGCAAGTCCGAAGAAGAGCTCGAAGTGGTTGAAGGCGCTGAAGTGAGTGACAGCGCGACGCTGAGCGGCACAAATGCCTCTAAAGCAACGGGCACCGTCAAATACTATATCTACTCCAATTCCGAATGCACAGATCTCCTGAAAGAAGCCGGGACCGTGACGGTGTCCGGCAAATCCGTCCCGGCGTCCAGCAAAGAGACGCTGTCGGTGGGCACCTACTACTGGCAGGCGGTCTACTCCGGGGACGAAACCAACCAGGCCTCGACGAGCACCTGCGGCACGGAGATTACTGTAGTAACAGCCGCGGTGACGACCTCACTTTCGGGCGAAGGACAGTCCAGCGAAGAAATCGAAGTCAAGGAAACGGAAGCCGTGAAGGACACCGCCACCCTGTACGGCGAACACACCTCCAAAGCGACCGGCAAAGTCAAATACAAGATCTACTCTGACAATGAATGCAAAACGCTCGTCAAAGAAGCCGGTGAAGTGACCGTCACCAGCGGCAGCGTGCCCTCCTCCAGCGAAGAGAAACTCTCACCGGGCACCTACTACTGGCAGGCATCCTACTCCGGCGACACTGAAAAGCCGGCCGAGAAGAGCGTCTGCGGCACGGAGGTCGCGCTCGTGCAGACGTCAACATCGCTGACGACCTCGCTGTCGGGCGGAGGACACTCAGGTGGAGAAATCGAAGTCGGGGAAACGGAAGCGGTGAAGGATACCGCGACGCTGAGCGGCACCAATGCCTCCAAAGCATCGGGCTACGTCACGTACGATATCTACTCCGACAGCGAATGCAAGGAACTCGTCGCCGAAGCGGGCGACGTGAGCGTCACCAGCGGCAGCGTGCCCGAATCCGAAGAAGAGATGCTCCCGGTGGGCACCTACTACTGGCAGGCGTCCTACTCCGGGGACGGGTCCAACCACGGCTCCACCAGCGCCTGCGGCGCTGAGATCTCGGTCGTCACGGCGCCGGTCACGACCTTGCTTTCCGGCGAAGGGCAGTCCGGCGATGAAATCGAAGTCGAAGAAACGGAGGCGGTCAAGGACACCGCGACGCTACATGGTCCACACGTCTCCAAAGCGACCGGCACAGTCACCTACAAGGTCTACTCCGACAGCGCGTGTAAAGAACTCGTCAAAGAAGCCGGTGAAGTGACCGTCACCAAAGGAAGCGTGCCGGCCTCCAACGAAGAGGCCCTCGCAGCCGGCGACTACTACTGGCAGGCGTCCTACTCCGGCGACTCGGAAATCCCGGCCGCGACGAGCGCCTGCGGTACAGAGGTCGCGATCGTCAGGCCGACAAAATTCCAGTACGCCGCGCTCGGTGACTCGTTCTCGGCGGGAACTGGCGCTCTGCCATACTACGCAAATACGAACACGGCGGCAGGTGAAAACGAAAATAAATGCTACCGCAGCGCCAAAGCCTATCCGGCGCGAGTCGCGGAAGCCCTATATCCCGAACAGCCGGTTACAACAGAAAAAGAAGTCTTCAAGCGGCAGCCCAGATTCATCTTCCGCGCCTGCTACGGCGCCGTCGCATGGAACTTGGGGGGCACTGACTTCGCGAGAGGCCAGTACAACGAGTGGATCGAAGGCGCCCCCGGCAAATGGCTTGCCACACCAGCCCAGGATAGTTGGCTCACCCTCCCAGGAGGCGAAGAAACCTCCACCGGACCGAACAACAACATCACTCTGGTGACACTGACCATCGGGGGTAATGACGCCGGTTTTTCCACGGTCGCCGAAAATTGCATCGAATCGAGCAACGGCGCCCTCAACAACTATCTTAATTATAGCCCGAGCAAATGCAAAGAAATCATCACAGAATGGGAAACCGGCATCGCCAAAATGTCGGGCAAGGGACCCCCGATAGGTCAAGCGGAAGGCGTTGCGTCGCTTAAGGAAAAGCTGCCGATCGCGCTTCAGACCATCCACGAATCGGCGCCGAACGCCCGCATTCGCATACCTCTGTACCCGCAGATTCTCGACACGACGCGGACTGGCTACATCGTGATCGGAACCATCATTTCCGGACTGCCCAACGGGATCGGGGTGATCTTCCATGTGGACAACAGGGTCCCGCGGGGAGAAGACAGCGTCGCGCTGGCCCTGGAAAGGCTCACTGACAAGCTGAACCAGACGATCGCTTCGACTGTCCAGAAATGGGCAAAGAAAGAAAAAGTAAATGCCAGGGTAATCCCGGGAACCGTCAGGGCGTTCAATGGGCATCGGCTCGGCGATCAGCCAGCTCAGTTGTGGGTCAACGAACTGGGCCTGAGTGGCTTCGCGGCTACGCCCGAGAGCCTTCATCCGAATTGTCTGGGCTACAAAGCGATGGCCGAACGGGTCCTGCAGGGTCTCGGCCGGACTGTGCCAGGGGGATGGACGTGCCCCTGATTCGGGTCGGCAAGACACCCTCCGGGCTTGGCGCAAGTGCCGACATCACACCAGCGACGGACGCAGCTGGAGGATTCGATCCGAGCCAGAATCACTCGAACTCGATCCCCTTCTGTTCCGGGTGGTGCATGCGCCACCCGGCGAGTCCGCACATGTGCGGACTCGAACCGGACCGTGCACACACGGTCCGGTCTGCGGGGGAGGCTTGACGGGCGCGTGCGGGCCGCTGGAACGTTCCGCTGGCCCGGGACTTATTTCAGTTTGCCGATCACTTCTGTTGCTTTTCCGGTCACTTCTTCGACTTTGCCGTGCACTTCTTTGACCACTTCTTTGATCACTTCGGTGACTACTTCTTTGACTTTACCCTGGGCTTCTTTACCCTCAGCTTCTTCGGCTTTACCCTGGGCTTCTTCGGCTTTGCCGGGAGCTGCTTCGCCTGTGCCTTTACCGGCGCTTTCTTCGCTCTTGGCGGGCACTTCGTTTTTTGCCGGGGTTTCGTCGCTTTTGTCAGGAGCTTCTTCGCTCTTACCCTGGCTCGGGCTTCCGGTGCTGCCTTCGGCGGCTGTTTCGGCCCCACCCGCGGGGCCTTCGCTCCTGACTGTCACCACCACCTCGCGCCCTCCAGACCCGGCGCCCTGACTGGGACGCGTGGCGGCCGTGCGGGGGACCGAGAGCTGCGCCGGAGTGGCACCACCAGCCGGCGCTACGCCGCGCACCGTCCAGGTGACAGCGGAGTGTCGCACGCCGCTGGAGTCTCGACTCCTCCCCGTCACGGCCGCGCTTGGGACGACGGACGCCTGCACCGACGCCGAGCCGGTGATTTGAGCCCGTGGCCCGATCGCCGAGCCTGAGGGGCTCTTGGTGGGATGGCCTTTGGCGACCGGCAACCCGAGCGTGGACGACGTCACCGCGGCGCCGCCGACAAGGGCTGCGACCGCCACCACTTTGGCCGTCGAGGCGACGTTCGCGACGCTGCCGCCGAACCACGAGACCACTCGTTCCGGCAGACCCGCAAGGAATGTCCAAAAAGCGAGCGGACGTCGCCCGGCATAGTGGCCGCGGAACGCACGTACGACGGTTGGGTCAAGCCTTGTGCCCGCCTCGTCCTTGAGGGTGTCGATCGCCCTCTTGTGTGGACTTGCGTGCCGGTAAGGGCGCTCGGAGGCAATGGCGTCAAAGGTGTCGGCGACGGCGATGATCCGTGCTCCAAGTGGGATCTCCTCCCCGGAGAGCCCGTCCGGATACCCGGTACCGTCGAGGCGCTCGTGGTGGTGCTTGACCATCGATGTCAGCTCTGGGTCGCCGAGCGCAGCAGCCATCAGCGCCCCGTAACCGGGATGCTGCTTTATCACCTCGTACTCCGCGTCGTTCAGTGGACCAGCCTTGTGCAGGACCGCCTTCGGGATCTCGATCTTCCCGACATCGTGGATGGCAGCCGCGGTGCGGATCCGTGCAATCTCGGCGCGTGGGAGGCCCATCCGTCTGGCGATCATCCACGAGTGCCTGGCCACCCTGCGGGAGTGACCGTGCAGGTAGGGGTCGCGCGTCTCGATCCCCGCGACCAGCCGCCCCAGAAGCTTGGCGCGCTCTTTGCTGCTCAGGCCGTCCACGCCGTGACGCTGCGTCTCACTCGTCGGCCCGAGCACGTCCAGCGCGGACGCCAGCCGGCGCTGGGCGCGCAGGCGGTGTAAGTACCCCCAGAGCATCAGCTCGCTGAACAGCAGATCTTCGGACCCGGGCCACTTCTTCCACAGCACGCAACCTACTTGTGAAGCACACAGCGAAAGCCCCATCCCGAGGAGCACGCACAGGACTGCCGACGAGACGGTGCCCGAGGCGCGCAGAAACCAGACGGTCCCGATCGGAGCGCCGGCGACGAGCAGCGTTGCGACGGCGACCTGCGCGAACTGCTTGGCGGATGGAGCCGAACGCCGGCTTCTCAGGTTCGGCCACCGGACCTCCGCGGCGCCGCTCGGGTCTTGGGCAGCAGCTCGACACTGAGGGTCTGCCCCGCGACCGGGCCCAGCGCTGCGGGCCGGACGAGGGCGAACTATTCGGGGCATCTCAGGACTCCAACTGCCATTGGCGGGACCAGCCGAATCTGTTGGGTCGGCAACCGGGCGGTCTCGGAGAGATCCCTGGCTTTGCGTCCCCGCCTCACGACGGGTTTGCCCTGAGCGACGGTTCTGGGCCGCACTTCGACCGGCTGTTGGGCCAACTTGAACGTTCGCTTTCCAGACTGGACAATCGTCAGACGGCCGGTGCGGCCACACCTCCGCAGCCAGCTGACGCCACTCGAAGGCATAGGCACACTCCGCACCGTCGGGGCTCGTGCATGAGGGATCACAATCCAGCCACAGTCTTGGCACGAACTGCGCTCGCAGGACACGGTCAACCGCCTAGCGTTGCCGATTGTGCAGGTCGCCTCTCCCAACCCGTCCCAACCGTCCCCTCGGGACACCCAGCGCGAGGACCCGCGCCGCACGCTCGGACGTCTCGGTGAGCAACTGGCCGCCGCGCACTTGGAGCGGCTCGGCTTCACGATCGTCGAGCGCAACGCCCGCACGCGCTACGGCGAGATCGACCTGATCGCGTTCGACGGCGAGGCGCTCGTGTTCGTCGAGGTCAAGTCGCGCAGGGCACGCAAGCGATGGCAGCTGACACCCGCCGAGCAGCCTCTCGCCTGGTTGCGAATACGCCAGCGTGCGCGCCTGCGACGCCTCGCCGCGGCGTGGCTGCACCGCGAGTCCCGCAACCGTCCGAGAGCCCACACCCTACGTTTCGACGGCATCGGTGTGATCGTCGACGAGGCCGACAGGCTCGTATGCCTCGACCATGTCGAGGGAGCGTGGTGAGCATCGGGTCGTCGATGCCTACAGCGCCAGCTGCTGGTATGCCAGCGACTGAAAAGACAGCCGGTGCAGCGGAGACACGCCTTGGCGCAGGATCGCCTCCCGGTGCGCGGGGGTCGAGTATCCGACGTGCTCGGCGAAACTCCAGCCGGGGTGCAGGGTGTCGGCGTGGCCCATGTAGCGGTCGCGGGCCACCTTCGCGACGATCGACGCGGCGGCGATCGCGGCGGAGGTGGCGTCGCCGTCCACGATCGCCCGCTGGGGGCGCCCGAAGTCCGGTACCGAGAAGCCGTCCACAAGGCACGCGACCTCGCCCTCCAGGCCAGCGGTGACTGCGCGCAGCGCGTCGCTCAGCGCCGCGAGGTTCGTCTTGTGCAGGCCCCGCGAGTCGATCCCGCCGACGCAGCGGGAGACCACGGTCACACGGGCCGCACTGCGCAGGACCAGCGGGTAGAGCTCCTCGCGCGCCTCGGCGGTGTGCTGCTTGGAGTCGTTCAGCGCAGCGAGAGCGCGGATCTCCGCGGAGGGGAGCGTCCCGTAGTCGAACAGCACCCCGGCGGCGACCAACGGCCCCGCCAGACACCCGCGCCCGGCCTCGTCCGCGCCCGCCACCAGACGCACCCCCAGGCGGCGGTCGAAGGCGAACAGCCGCCGGCCGCTCGGGGCCCTGCGTGCCCGGCGGCGCGTCCGAGAGGTCCCGCTCGCCCTAGAGGGTCCCGATGCGGTCGGGGGGCCAGTAGGTCGCGAACGCTCCCCCGATGATCCACCCTGTGGGGACGGGTCCCCAGAACCTGCTGTCGTCTGACTCGCCACGGTTGTCCCCCATCATGAACCAGTGACCGGGCGGAATCTTGATCGGGGTCGGGAAGTTGCACTCCTGGACGCCCCCGCAAGGGTTGATGTAGGGGTCGTGCTCGCGCTTTCCGTTGAGGTACACGTGCCCTTCGCGGACCGAGATGACGTCTCCGGGGCCGGCGACGATGCGCTTGATGAAGTTCACGCTCGCCTCCACGGGATAGGTCTGATCGCAAGCAGCTCCGCCGTAGTCGGGCGGGCGACTGGAGAAGCCACATTTCGGCGGTTCGTGCGTTTCTTCCTGGTCCGCTCCCTTCGGGGGATGAAACACCACGATCTCCCCCACGTATGGCCCTTCGAAGCGCATCCCGATGCGGTTCACGAGGACCCGCTGGCCGATCGTGAGCGTCGGTTCCATCGAGCCGCTGGGAATCTTGTACGGCTTGACGATGAACGCCTGGATGCCCAGCGCGAGCAGCACCGCGATCACGATGATCGCCGCGAGCTCGAGCAGCGAGCCGCCCGTCGATTTCGACTTCGAGGCGCCCTTGGCCTGCCCCGAGCCCGCCTGCAAAGCCGGACCGCCGGGCACGCCCGGGCTGCCGGCGGAGCCCGAGCCCTTTGGTGATCGCACGCTCACGTAACCCCTTCGGGGCGAGCGCTCACGCCGCCGTGTCGCCGGCGTCTTGCGCGCCGGCCTCGGGGGAGTCGGACTGATCCTCAGCCGTCGCCGTCTCCGTCTCGCGAGCCCCGGGCTCCCCCTGAACGGCCGCCGCGTCGCTCGACCCGTTCTGCTCCTCGGTGCTCGCCACGTCCGTGGCGTCCACGACGTCCTCGCCCGCAGCCTCCTGCTGGCCGATCTCCGATCGGTCGGGCTCGTGCAGCAGTCCCGGCTGCACCGTCTCCTCCGGGCCGGTGTAGCGGCGTTCCCGCACGCGGGCCCGCTTGCCCACACGGTCGCGCAGGTAGTAGAGCTTCGCGCGGCGGACGTCGCCGCGAGCCGCCAACTCGATGCGCTCGATCTTCGGGGAGTGCACCGGGAACATACGCTCGACGCCCACCCCGAAGGACTGCTTGCGCACCGTGAACGTCTCCCGCGCCCCGTGGCCCTGGCGCTTGATGACCACACCCTCGAACACCTGGATGCGCCGGCGGGTGCCCTCGATCACCTGGAAGTGGACCTTCAGGCGGTCGCCCGGCGCGAAGTCGGGCACACGGCGCAGCTGGGCACGTTCGAGGGTGTCGATGACGGTGCTCATGAGCAAAAGGGGAAGCTGACGGGTCACGCCCGAGGAGTATCCCTCGGACCGGTCCGGCGCGGCTCGCAATGGTAGCGGACAAGCACCGCGCGCCGCGCTAGTCGTGCTCCGCCCGCTCGCGGCTGCGCTCCCGCCGCCAGCGCTCGATGCGCTCGTGGTGACCGGAGAGCAGCACCTCGGGGACGCGCCACCCGCGGTACTCGGCGGGGCGCGTATAGTGGGGGTACTCCGGATTCCCCGCCAGCGCCTCGCTGAAGGACTCCTCCACCGCGGAGCGCTCGTGCCCGAGCGCTCCGGGAAGCTTGCGGAGCACAGCGTCGCAGACCACCATCGCCGCGAGCTCTCCCCCGGAGAGGACGTAGCGCCCGATCGAGAGGGTCTCGCCGGCGAAGTGCTCGACGATCCGCTCGTCGAAGCCCTCGTAGCGCCCGCACAGCAACGTCAGGGCGGGCTCCGCCGCCAACTCGCCCACGTACGCGTCGTCGAGCACCCGCCCCGCGGGCGAGAGCGCGATCACGCGGCGGGTGCGGGGCAGCTCGGCGGGGTCGACGCCGTAGCGGGCGCGCAGCGCGGCCTCCATCACGTCAACCCGCAGCACCATCCCCGCCCCGCCCCCGAACGGCGTGTCGTCAACCTGGCCGCCGCTCAGGGGGGTGTGCTCGCGGGGGTTCACGCACTCCAACCGGCTGCCCGCCGCGAGCGCGTTGGCCACGTGACGCTGGGTGGAAAACCACTGAAACCACTCGGGGAACAGGGTGAAGACGTCGATCTCCACCGCTCAGCTCTCCCCGAGGAAGTCGAGGCTCACCTCGATGCGCCGTGCCGCGACGTCCACGTGGCGGACAGCGTCTCCGACCATCGGCACCAGCAGCTCCCGACCGTCCTCGCGGCGCACCTCGAGCACCTCGCAGGAGGGGAGCTCGAGCAGGCCACTGACGGTGCCCACCCGCCGCTCGCCGTCGCACACCGCGCACCCCTGCAGTTCGTGCGCCCACCACTCTCCCTCCGCGAGGGCGGGCACGTAGGCGGTGGAGACCGTGAGCGGTTGCCCGCGCAGAGCCTCCGCGGCAGCGCGATCCTCGATGCCCTCAAGACGCAGGATCGGCCGCTCCTGCACACCCGCACGGCGCACGATCCGCAGGGTTCGTCCGGCGACTGTCACATCAGTACCCTCAGCCAAGAGCCGAGGATTCGCGCGGGTGACGTAGAAGCTCCCGTCGAGGCCGTGCGCGCGGCCGACACGACCGGCGTGGAGCGGCGCCGGGCCGGTCCCCTCCGCGGCCGGCTCCGGGCCCTCGGCCACCACCGTCGTCTCAGTCGACGATGTCGATGACCACACGGCGCTGGCCGATCTCCGATCGGTCGCTCGCCGCAGCAGCCCTGATGACGGTACGCAACGCCTGCGCGGTGCGCCCGCCGCGGCCGATCACCTTGCCATAGTCCTCCTGCGCGACGGCCAGCTCCAGCACGATGGTGCCGTCGTCCTCCTCGAACTGCTCGACGGTGACCTCTTCGGGATCGTCAACCAAACCTTGGGCGAGGTAGATGAGGAGCTCCTTGACCCGCTGGACCGCCATCGGAGTCGGGTCAGTTGCTAATGCCCTGGATGCGCAGCAGCTTGCGTACCGTGTCCGAGGGCTGGGCGCCGCGTGCGAGCCAGCTGCGGGCGCGCTCCTCGTCGATTTTGATCGTGGAGGGGTTGGTCTGCGCGTTGTAGTGACCGATCGTCTCGATCACGCGCCCGTCGCGGGGGGAGCGCTGGTCGGCGACGACCACCCGCCAGATCGGGTCCTTTCTGCCGCCCACTCGCGTGAGCCTGAGCCTTACCGACACGTGTTGAGCCTCTCTCTAGGACTTGTGTTCTCTTGCGCTCGCCAGCTTAGCCGGTTCAGCGCTAGGCGGTAGGTGCCGAAGCTTGTTACCCCTCGCAAGGGCCGGCTTCGCCGGCCCGCGCTCTGGGACGTTGTGGGGGGAGGGGGTTTCGGGACCCACCCGCCCGGGCCCGCCCTCCCCCAGCCATTCAGCGCCCCTGGCGCATCAGCGCGCCGATGTCGGGCAGCTTGCCGCGACCGAGGGGGCGCATGACCTTGCGCATCTGGGCGAACTGCTTGATCAGCTGGCTGACCTGCTGGACGCTCACGCCGGCGCCGCGGGCGATGCGCAGCCGGCGGGAGCCCTTGATCAGCTCGGGCCGGCGGCGCTCTTCGGGGGTCATCGAGAGGATGATCGCCTGGATGCGGTCGAGCTGGCGCTCGTCGACGTTCATCTCGCTGAGCTGGGCCCCGCCGAGGCCGGGGAGCATCCCCAACAGGCTTGTGAGCGGCCCCATCCGGCGCACGGCGCGCAACTGGTCGAGGAAGTCGTCGAGGCCAAACTCGTTGCGGCGCAGCTTGCGCTGCAGCTCGACCGCGTCGTGCTCGTCGAACTGGCGCTCGGCCTGCTCGATCAGGCTCAGCACGTCGCCCATGCCGAGGATCCGCCGGGCCATGCGGTCGGGGTGGAAGCGCTCGAACTGCTCGAGGTGCTCGCCGGTGGAGGCGAACAGGATCGGCTGGCCGGTGACTGCCCTGACGGAGAGCGCGGCGCCGC
Organism: uncultured Solirubrobacterales bacterium; assembly: GCA_963725535.1. Taxonomy (GTDB): domain Bacteria; phylum Actinomycetota; class Thermoleophilia; order Solirubrobacterales; family Solirubrobacteraceae; genus Palsa-744. The sequence goes on along the minus strand of CAVRYX010000009.1, from coordinate 169,511 downwards.
CGCGAGCGTCGCCGTCGAGCTTGCTCATCACCACCCCGTCGAAGTGGACGGCGGCGGCGAACTGCTCGGCGACGTTGACGGCGTCCTGGCCGGTCATCGCGTCCACCACGAGCAGGGTGTCCTGCGGCTCCACCGCGGCGTGGATGCGCACAAGCTCCGCCATCAACGCCTCATCGACGTGCAGACGCCCGGAGGTGTCCACGATCAGGACGTCCTTGCCCTCCTCCCGCGCGCGGGCGAGCGCCCACGTCGCGATCTCCACGGGGTCGGGCTCGGGGGCGGGCGGGTTCTGGTAATACACCGCGGCGCCGGCGCGGGCGCCCACCTTGACGAGCTGCTCCACGGCGGCCGGCCGGTAGGTGTCGCACGCGGCGAGCGCCACCGAGGAGCCGTGGTGCTCGTGCAGGTGGCGGGCGAGCTTGGCCGCGGCGGTCGTCTTGCCCGAGCCCTGCAGCCCGGCGAGCAGGATCACCGTGGGCGGGCTCGGGGCGAAGCGCAGGGCGGGCGGCTCGCCGTCCTCCTCCCCGCCCATCAGGGCGGTGAGCTGCTCGGCCACGATCTTCACGACCTGCTGGCCGGGGTTCAGCTTGCCCACGAGTTCCGCGCCGAGGCAGCGCTCCCGGACCTCGGCGGTGAAGGTGCGGACGACCTTGAAGTTGACGTCCGCCTCGAGCAGCGCGAGGCGGATCTCGCGCAGGGCGCGGTCGATGTCCTGCTCGGTCAGGGTCCCCCGCTGACGGACCTCCGAAAGGGTGGCCTGCAGCTTTTCGGCGAGCGCGTCAAACACGACACGCATTCTTGCAGCCGGGCGGCGCCCGCCCGCCTCGGGCCGGCAGCCCGCCGTCTGAACTGCCGGTCACCATGCAGCCGGTCACCGCGACAAGGGCTGCTCGCCGGAGGAACCCCTGCGGATCCGGCGGGTGGCGTCAGCCCTTCTCGCCGGAGGAGCCCTCCTGGACCCGGCGGGTGAGCGCCTCGCCGAGGCCCCCGAACGCCTGGGCGAACTCCGAGGGGATGACGAATACCTTGTTGGCGTCCCCTTCGGCGAGCTGGGGGAGCATCTGCAGGTATTCGTAAGAGAGCAGGTCGCGGGTGGGCCGGCCCTCGTGGATCGCTTTGAAGACGGTGTCGATCGCCTTCGCTTCGCCCTCCGCGCGCAGGATCGCCGCCTGGCGGGCGCCCTCGGCGGTGAGCACGGCGGCCTGCTGCTCGCCCTCCGCGGTCAGGATCTGGGCCTGCTTCTCGCCTTCGGCCGTCAGGATCGCCGCGCGGCGGTCACGCTCGGCGCGCATCTGCTTCTCCATCGCCGAGCGGATGTCCGCGGGCGGATCCACGGACTTGATCTCCACGCGGTTGATGCGGATGCCCCACTTGCCAGTGGCCTCGTCGAGCACCGTGCGCAGCTCGGTGTTGACGTTCTCGCGCGCGGTCAGCGTGGCCTCGAGCGTGAGCCCCCCGATCACGTTGCGCAGCGTGGTGACCGTCAGCTGCTCGATCGCCTGCAGCGGGTTGGCCACTTCGTAGGTCGCGGAGCGAGGGTCGGTGATCGTGAAATACAGGACCGTCTCGATCGCCACCACGACGTTGTCCTCGGAGATGACCGACTGCGGCGCGAAGTTGACCACCTGCTCGCGGAGGTCCACCAGCGGCTTGACGCGGTCGACGAACGGCGTGACGATCGCAAGGCCCGGCTCCAGCGTGCGGCTGTAGCGGCCCAGGCGCTCCACCACCCCGGCGCGCGCCTGGGGGATGACGCGAACCGTGCGCGCCGCCACGACCAGCGCGAACAGCACGACCACTACAACGACGATCAGAGCGACCATGTGGGGTGTCCCTTGCCTTTCTCAGTACTTATATATAGGGGGATGAGAGGAGCTCAGTGCATCACCAACGCAGTCGCGCCGCGTATCTCCACGACCTGCACGCGCTCACCGGCGGGGATCACCTCGTCGTCCTCGTAGCTGCGCGCGGTCCACACCTCGCCGCCGATCCGTACGCAGCCAACGCCCTCCTGGTTGGCGATCCGCTCGAGCACAACCGCATCGGCCCCCACGAGCGCCGCCGCGCCCGTGCGGATCCGCGGGGGGTGCTGCAGGTGGCGTCGGGCGACCGGGCGCAGCGTGAGCAGCACCAACAGCGAGGTGAGCAGGAAGATGAGCAGCGCGAGCGGGAGGCCGACGCCGGCGAGGCTCACAAGAGCCGCCACCAGCGCGCCGAGGGCGAACGGCGCGAGGAAGAACCCACCGGTGTGCATCTCGCCCGCGCCCAGCACGCACCCTGCGACGATCCAGATGATCCAGGCGTCCACGTGTTCGATTATCGCACCGCGAGCGGGGGGAACCGCGTACGCACGTCGCGTCGGAGCTCGACCGGCAGCGTATGAGGAACGGGAGGGTGGCTTGGGGATCGTCCACGTGACGCACGGGGACGACCGGGCGCGTGCGCGCGTGGCCTCCGTGCCCCGCGGCAGCTGTCGGTAGTGCCACCCCGCGCGCCAGCCCGGCGCACCGCTCTGCCTACTCCGCGATCAACGCGCGCGCGAAGTCCTCGGCGTCGAAGGGGCGCAGGTCCTCCAGCGACTCGCCCACACCGATCAGCTTGACGGGCAGGCCGAGCTCGCGGGCGATCGCGAGCGCGATCCCCCCGCGCGCGGTGCCGTCGAGCTTGGTGAGCACGATCCCGGAAACCTGCGCCGTCTCCGCGAAGAGGCGCGCCTGGCGCAGCCCGTTCTGGCCGGTGGTGGCGTCGATCGTGAGCAGCGTCTCCTGTGGGGCGCCCTCGAGCTGGCGTGCGATCACGCGGCGCACCTTGGCGAGCTCGGCCATCAGATCCCCCTGGGTGTGCAGGCGCCCGGCGGTGTCCACGATCACCACGTCTGTGCCCTCCCCGCGCGCGCGGGCCACGGCCTCGAACGCGACGGCGCCGGGGTCTGAACCTTCGGGGCCGGTGACACACCCACAACCCGCCCGCTGCGCCCACCCCTCCAGCTGCTCGGTGGCGGCCGCGCGGAAGGTGTCGGCGGCGGCGAGCAGTACGGTGCGCCCGAGCTCCTGCTGCAGGTGCCACGCGAGCTTGCCGGCGGTGGTGGTCTTGCCGGTGCCGTTGACCCCCACCGCGAGGATCACAGTGGGGCGGGCACGGATGTCGATGTGCCCGTCGCCCGCGCGAGCGGTCTCGGCGAGCAGAGCGATCAGCCGCTCGGTGAGCGCCTCCCCCCCACTCAGCCCGCCCTCCACGGCCTCCGCTTCGAGCGTCGTGACGACGGCCGCGGTGGCGGGGGCGCCGACGTCAGCCATGATCAGCGCCTCCTCCAGGCGCTCCCACGTGTGCTCGTCGAGCGTCTGAAAGAGCGTCGCGTGGATCTCTCCGCCGAGCGCCTTGCGGGTCTTTGAGAGGTTCTCGCGCAGGCGGCGCAGCAGACCGCGGCGCTCGCCGCCCTCACTCGCGCCTCCGGCGTCGGCGGTCTCCGACTCGCCGGTGATGAACAGGTCGCTCCAGTCGCGCGGCACGGGGCGGGCGACGATAGCAGTGGGCTGAGGGCCTAGACCCCTACGCGACCTCGGCCAGGTCGGCGGGCTCAGCCACGTTCCCGACCTCAGCCAGGCCGGGGGGCTCGGGCAGGCCGGCGGGCTCCGCAAGGTCTGTCGGCTCGCCAAGGTCGGCGGGCTCGGTCGGGTCCACGGGCTCTACCACGTCCCCGACCTCAGCCAGATCGGCGGGCTCCCGCAGGTCGGCAGGCTCGGTCGAGTCAGCCGGCGCGACCTCGCGTGGCGTCTCGGCCGGGGGCAGCCGCCGGGAGAGGACCTTGGAGACGCCGTTGCCGGCCATCGAGACCCCGTAGAGCCAGTCGGCGGCCTCCATCGTGCGCTTCTGGTGGGTGATCACGATGAACTGGGCGCGGTCGGCGTAGCGGCGCAACAGCGAAAGGAAGCGCTCGAGGTTGAGGTCGTCCAGCGCGGCCTCGACCTCGTCAAGGATGTAGAAGGGGCAGGGGCGCGCGAGGAACACGGCGAACAGGAAGGCGAGCGCGGTCATCGACTTCTCCCCGCCGGAGAGCAGCGAGAGGCGCTTGGTTGACTTGCCCGCGGGAGTGATCTCGATCTCGACGCCCTCCAGCTCCTCCTCGGAGGGACCGTCAGCGTCGCCGAGCTCCCCCGTGCCGCCTGGCTGGTCCTGCTCCTCGAGCTCCGCGGTGGCCTCCGCGTCGCCGTCCTCGTCTGCCCCGGCGCCCACACCACCAGCGCCGTCCGGCAGCGGCTGGCCGCCGAGCACGGGCCGCGGGACGAGGGCGTCCTTGACGAGCCGCAGCCGCCCCCCACCGCCGGGAAACACGTCGCGCGCGAGCTCCTCGAAGTTGCGGGCCGCGGCCTCGAAGGTGGCGTGGAAGGTCTCGTGGATCTGGCGGTCGGTGTCGCGGATCACGGTGCGCAGCTCGCGCAGCGCGGTCTCCAGGTCGGTGCGGTGGGCCTCGAGCTCCTCGACGTGGGCGAGCGCCTCGGCGTACTCCTCCTGGGCGAGCGGGTTGACCGGCCCGAGCTGCTCGCGCCGGCGGCGCAGGCGCTCCAGGCGGGCGGTGAGCGCCTGCACCTGCTCCTCGTCCAGCGGCTCGGGGTCCTCGTCGAGCGCCGTGGGCTCGTGCGCGCCCTCCTCGGCCCAGGCCCTCGTGATCACGACATCCTCGGGGCCCCCACCCTCTGCGGCATCCTTCGTCTCCTCCTCGGAGGCGCCCTCCGGCGCCGGACCTGCCGCGGGGGCGGGCAGCTCCAGCCGCTCGCGGACGGTGCGCAGCTCCGACTCGGCGTCCGCGGCCAGGTCGCGCAGCCGCTGGGCGGCGACCTCGGCGACGGTGACCGCCTCGCCCTCTGCGCGCAGTCGGGCCTGGGCGTCGGCCTCCTGAGCGGCGCAGGCGCGCAGCTCGGTGGCCACCTCCTCGCTGGCGGCGCGGTCGCGGGCGAGCTCGCCCTGGAGCTCGGCGACCCGCTCGGCGACGGCCTCCCCGAGGGTGTGCAGCGTCGCGGCGAGCCGCTCTGCCAAGGGCGTGAGCACGGTGTCGGCAGCGAGCTGGGCGAGCAGACGCTCCCGACGCGCGAGGCGCTCGGCGTGTTCGCGCGCGACGCGCTCAGCCTGGCGGCGCTCCGCGGCGAGCTCGCCCTCCAGCTGGGCGCGACGCACTGCGAGGGGACCCTGGTCTGGGGCCGCGCGGCGCTGCTGCACCAGCCAGGCGGCGTGGCGCTCCTGCTCGAGCGCGCGGGCGTGGGCGCGCGCGGACTCGCGCAGCGCGCCCTCGGCCTCTTCGCAGGCAGCGTCGGCGTCGTGGCAGACGGCCTGCGCGTGCTCGGCGACCGCGAGTGCGGCGTGCTCGGCGGTGGCGGCGGCCTCGGTCGCGGCGAGCAGCCGCTCACGCTCGTTGCGGCGGGCCAGCACGCGCTCGGCCCCGCCCTCGGTCACCTGGCGCACCTCGCCGCGGGAGGCGAACCACACGCGCCCGCGGGGGGTGACGGCGAGACCGGCGAAGTCCTCGGGGAGGTCCTCCAGGCGCTCCACGACCCAGGCGTCGGCCAGCAGGCGCCGCATGAGGGCGAGCACGGGAGGCGGCCCGTCCACGAACTCGAGCAGGGGGCGCGCGCCGGGCGCAGGGGGCGTGCCCGGGGCCGCCGGAGGAACCGCAGGCAACCGGAGGTCGACCGAAGCCGGGAGACACGCGCCTTCGGCGCTGGCCGATTCGGGGATGCGAGCAGAGCGAGTGTCTCCCCAATCGGTCCCCGTTTCGACCAGCAGCGCGGCGGCGCCGTCTGGCCCGGCGCGGTCCAGCAGGGCGGCGGCGCGAGCGAGGTCGGGCACGAGCGCAGCGTCGAGGCGCCCGCCAAGCGCGGCGGCGAGCGCGAGCTCGTAGCCGGGTTGGACACTCAGAGCCTCGCTCAAGGTCTGGAACCCGCCCACGGCATCCGGCCCGTCTGCCCCACGCTCGCCGGTCGTAGACCCGCCGGCTGCGGCCTCTCCCGCCGCGGGGGAGACAAGTGACGCGTGGGGCGCGTGGTTGCGCAGGAACTGGTTGACCGCGGCGAGCTCAGAGCCCACGCGGGCGGCCTCGCGCCGGGCGGCCTCGACCGCGCGCTCAGCCTCGCGCAGCGCGCCGCGGGCCTCCTCGGCGCCCTCATCGGCCTCCTCGCGCGTCTCGCGGGCCTCGGCGAGCGCGGCGTCCAGCTCGGCGACCTCGGCGGCGGTGTCCTCGCGGGCGCGGTCGAGGGCGGCCAGCTCGCGCTCCAGCTCCTGCTCGCGCTCGCGGTCCAGCGCGGCGAGCTGCTGCTCAAGCGTGCCGATGCGCTGGCCAAGCTCCGTGCCCTCGGCGTCGGTCTCGGGCCCGCCGTCCCCGTCGTCGGGGTGCTCGCCCTCGGCACGGGGAGCACGGACGCCGGCGAGGGTCTCCTCGAGGAGCTCCAGCTCGCGCTGCACGCGGACGGTCCGCTCGGCGAGGGCGTCGGCGGCGGCGGCGGCCTGTTCGCGGCGCAGCCCCAGGCGCTCGTGCGCGGCGCCGGCCTGCAGCGCGCGACGGGCGAGCGCGTCGTGGCGCTCGGCGCGCTCGGAGAGCGCGCGCTCTGCGTCGCTGCGGCGCTGGGCAACCTCCTGCAGACCCGCTTCGACCTCGGCGCGGGCGGCGCGGGCCTCCTGCACGCCGGCCTCGGCGGCCGCGAGCTCCAGGCGGCGCGCGCGCACCGCCTCGCGGGCGAGGGCCAGCCGCACTTCGAGCGCCTGGCGCTCCAGGCGCTCGTGGAGCTCAGCGGCTTCGGCCTGGCGCTTGAGCGGGCGCAGGCGGGTGCGCACCTCGCGCTCGACGTCCAGCGCGCGGTCGAGGTTCTCCTGGGTGCGCTCCAACTTCAGCTGGGCGCGACGGCGGCGCTTGCGGTGCTTGCCGAGGCCCGCTGCCTCCTCGATCAACAGGCGCCGGTCGCGGGGCTTGGAAAGCACGATCGACTCCACGCGCCCCTGGGAGATGACCGAGTGCGTCTCCTTGCCGAGGCCCGTGTCGGAGAGCACCTCGATCACGTCGCCGAGGCGGCAGCGTGCGCCGTTGAGTCGGTACTCCCCCTCTCCGGAGCGGTGCAAGCGGCGCAGGATCGAGATCTCGCTGAACGGCACCGCGACCGTGCCGTCGGAGTTGTCGAGCACGAGCTCGACCTCAGCCGAGGAGCGAGCCTGCACGCCGCGCCCGCCGCCGAAGATCACGTCCTGCATCGACTGTCCACGGACCGCGAGCGGGGACTGCTCGCCCATCGCCCACAGCACGGCGTCGGTGACGTTCGACTTGCCCGACCCGTTGGGCCCGACCACGACGGACACCCCAGGGCCGAAGTCCAGGCGGGTGCGGTCGGGAAAGGACTTGAAGCCCTTCAGGGTGAGCGACTTCAAATGCACGCGCTCACGCCTGCAATCTCTCCACGGCTTCGCGGGCGGCCTCCTGCTCGGCGTGCTTCTTGCTCCGCCCCGCGCCGCTGCCCAGCGGCCGGCCCGCGACCTCGGCGGCCACCTCGAAGGTGCGCTCGTGCGGCGGGCCGTGCTCGGCGGTGACGGTGTACGTGACGACCTCCCCCCGTTGGGCGAGGAGCTCTTGCAGGGTCGACTTGAAGTCCACGGGGTTCTCCAGCGCGAGCTCGATCTCCGGGGCGAACGCCTCCACAACGGCCTCCGCGGCGCGCTCGTAGCCGACGTGCAGGTAGCACGCCCCGATCACCGCCTCGACCACGGAGGCCAGCACGCGCTCGGTCTCGCCGAGCACCACCGCACTCTCCTGGACGCTCTGCGGCGCCGCCGCACGCAGCCGCTCGGGCACCGCGAGGCGTTCGGCGACCGCCCTGCAGGAGGGCCCGGAGACCGCCTGAGCGCGGATCTTCGTGAGTCGCCCCGCGCCGAAGCGCTCCGCTTCCAGGCGGGGGTAGAGGTGCGTGGTGACCGCCAGCCCCAGCACGGAGTCGCCGAGAAACGCCAGCCGCGCGTAGGAGTCTGACGGCCGCTCGCTCCACGAGGCGTGGGTGAAGACCTGGCGCGCCAGGTCCTCGGGAAGCTCCTCCAACAACTCGTTCAGCAGCCGCATCGGTGCGCATCACACCTCGGCGCCCTGCGCCACGACGAAATCGACAGCCTGCCCGACGGTGAGGATGCCGGCGGCCTGCTCGTCGGAGATGCGCACGCCGTAGGTGTCCTCGAGCTCCTGCACGAGCGTGTACAGGTCCAGCGAGTCGGCCTCGAGGTCCTCCTTGAAGCGCGTGTCCTCGCGGATCTCCTCCGGGTCGAGGTCGAGCTCGTCGGAGAGGTGTTCGCGGATCAGCTCGTAAACCTGCTCGCGGGTCATCTCTTTTTGGAGGCTAGCGTCCCGTGCGGATGGGCGAGTCGCGCAGTGCCCCCGCCTGCTCCAGCGCCGCGTGGGTGCGCCCCACGAGGTCCTCCTGCGCGCCACGCGCCGCGCGCACGATCGCCTCCGCGAAGCCGCGGCGGGTGAAGCTCCCGTGGGGCACAACCCCCAGTCGCCGCAGCCCCAGCAGGTAGGCGCCGCCCTGGCCCTCGGGGTCAACCTGCTCGCGGAAGGCCCGCAGCGATGGCGTCAGCAGCAGGCCCCCCAGCTTCGCGCGGGGGGAGGAGTGGGCGGCGTCGCGCACCGCCCGCAGCACCGTCTGTGAGACGCCCTCCGCCACCTTCAGCGCGACGTTGCCGGTGAACCCGTCGGTCACGACCACGTCGGCCGCGCCGCTCGTCAGGTCACCCCCCTCGACGTTGCCGACGAGCTCAAACGGCGCCGCCCCGCTCACCGCTGCGAGCCTTTCGGCGAGCTCGGCGCGGGCGGCCACCACCAGCGGGCTGCCGCGCCCCTGCTCCTCGCCGTTCGAGAGCAGCCCCACGCGGGGGCGGGGGACGTCGAGCAGCACGGTGGCCAGCGCGGCGCCCATGAAGGCGAACTGCACGAGGTGCTCGGGGCGCGCCTGCGCGTTGGCGCCGACGTCGAGCAGCGTCACCGGCCGGCCGGGGACCGGCAGGGGAAGCGCAAGCGCGGGGCGGTGCACGCCGCGGGCGCGCTTGACGTTGAACAGGCCCGCCGCCAGCGCCGCCCCGGTGCCACCAGCGCACACCAGTGCCTGGGCGCGGCCCTCCGCGACCGCGCGGGCTGCCTGCACGATCGAGGCCTCTGGGCTCGCGCGCGCCGCGCGGGCGGGGTCGGGGCTCTTGGCGATCGACAGCGGCGCGTCCACGACCTCCACGCCCGCGGGTGGCGCCTCGATCTCCGCGGCGGGACCGAACAGCAGCACGCGTGCCCCCCGCTGCGCCGCGAGCGCCGCGCCCGCCGCGACCTCCGCCGGTCCGAGGTCGGCGCCGTTGGCGTCGACCGCGACCACGACCGGCTCACTCGTCGTGGTCGTGCTCCTCCGCCTCGACGTGTTCGATAGGCGCCGTGACCTCGCGGCCCGCGTACGTGCCGCACACCGTGCACACCCTGTGCGGGCGGCGCGGGCTGTGGCAGCGCGGGCACACGCTCAGCGCGGGCGCGGTGATCTTGTGCTGCGCGCGGCGCTTGGCGGTGCGGCTGTGCGACTGCTTCTGCTTGGGTACGGCCACGGGCCGGAAGGCTAGCAGCCACGGGGCGCACCGGCGGACGCGCCAGGCGGCGCGCGCTGGGCGGGCTACGCCCGGCGGCGCGCTACTCCAGCTTCAGCTCCCGCAGCTTCGCCCACCGCGGGTCCGGCGCGGACTCGTGGTGGTGCTCCGGGCGGGCGGGGTCCAAATCGTTGAGGTCCGCCGCGCACTCAGGGCACAGGCCCGCGCAGTCGGGGCGGCACACCACCTGTGTGGGGACGCTCAGCGCGAATGCGTCGCGCGCCCACGCCCCGACGTCGAGCGTCTCCTCGTGCACATACGGGCTCGACAGCTCCTCTCCCCCGCCCGGGCGGTCCACCTCGCGCGCGTCCACCTCGACCGTCGGCGCCGCCGGCGCCAGGCAGCGCATACACGGCCCCGCGAGCGCCGCCTGCAAGCGCAACCGCAGCGCATACCCGTGGCCCACCATCCGCGACACGTCCACGGTCGCCTCGGGCCGGGATGGCTCCACGACGTAGCGCTCCCCTCCGTACACGAGCGGCTCGATCGCGACCGCCAGCTCCAACCTGCGCCCCTCACCGGCGCTGAGGTGCAGGCTCCCGAGGTCGAGCTTGTCGGTCAGCGCGGGCACGCTCCCAGGGTAGGGCCTATCTCAACAGAGGACGTGCGACTGGGGCGTTCGATGACCAAGCAGGGCAAGGACGCAGGGGCGCAGGCGTGGCAGCGCCACGTCAAGTCCCGAGGACGCCGCCATGCGCCGGTCAGCGAGTGCATCCAGGCGTACGGACCTGTTGAGATAGGCCCTTGGTGCGACCCGCCCCGGTCTCACACCGACAACGCGGCCCACACGCGCGGCTCGTGCCACCCGTCGCCGACCTCAGCGCTCCCCCGCGTCCCCACTCACCGACCCCGCGGGCCGCCTCGAGGCGGCCTCATCCCAACTGACAGGAAAATAGCGTTCAGGCTGCCACCGCGTCTTGCAGCGTGACGGTGTGTCCGAGGGCTTCGAGCTGGGTGACGAGGCGTTTGGTGGTGCGTTGGGGGTCGCGTTTGCGGTAGTAGTCGCCGCCGAGGTCGTTGTAGAGCTCTCCGGTGGAGAGCATGTGCCAGCACGCGATGATGATGGAGTGCTTGACAGCGCCGAGGGCCTTCTTGTGGCCGCGGCGGGGTCTGAGGCGTTGGTATTGCGCTTGGAGGTAGACGTCGTTGGTGCGTGTTGCGGCGAGGGCGGCCTCCTCGAGCGCCCAGTCGAGCCACTTCGATCCCTTGCGAGTCTTGCCGGAGCGGCGTCTGCCTGCGGACTTGTCGTTGCCAGGGCACATCCCGGCCCAGGAAGCCAATTCCTTCGTAGTTGGGAAGACGCTCATGTCCACGCCGATCTCCGCGATGATCACCTCGGCGGTGCGCCGTTGAACGCCGGGGATCGTGCACAGCAGCTCAACGGCCTTTTCGAAAGGGGCGATCTGCTCCCCGATCGTCTCAGTAAGACCGGCGATCTGCTCGTCCAAGAAGTCCAGGTGGGCGAGAATCGCGCCGATCCACACGGCGTGCAAATGGTCGAAGCGGCCCTCCAGAGCCTCCCGCAGCGCGGGGATCTTGGAGCGCAGACGGCCCTTGGCGAGGTCGGCGAGGACCTCAGGGTCGGTGGTGCCCGCCACAAGCGCGTCGAGCATCGTGCGCCCGGACTTGCCAAGGATGTCCGAGGCGACGCAATCCTGCTTGATCCCGGTGTCCTCCAAGGCCTTGTGCAAACGATTGGCCTCCCGCTGGCGCTCCTGGATCTGGGTCTTGCGATACCGGGTGAGGTTGCGCAGCGCACGGATCGGCTTCGGCGGCACGAAGCTCGCTTTCAACAACCCGGCCTCCGCGAGCTGACACAACCATTCGGCGTCCTTCACATCCGTCTTGCGACCAGGGACCTGCTTGACATGCCTCGCATTGACCAACAGCAGCTCGAACTCGTCCTCCAGGATCGCCCACACCGGCTTCCAGAACACGCCGGTCGCCTCCATCGTGACCTGCGTCACTCCGTGAGCGGCGAGCCAGTCCCGCAGCGTGAGCAGCCCCGCGACCGTCGTTTGAAACTCCGCGACGTGCTGCTCGCGACCCTTGCCATGCGCCGCGGGCACCCGCACGCACGCCGTCACCTGCGCTTTATGAACATCCAGCGCCCCAGGGCGCTCGACTACCGTCTCCATTGCAACCTCCCGAGAGATCGAAGAACACAATCGTCGCCCAGGAGTCTCTGAGAACTAGTGGTTCATCCGGCAGGTTCGTTGGTGCATGAGGCCGGCTGCACCAAGCCTACGAGCCATTTCAACCGCCCGCGAACTACGAAAACGGTCCACTAGCGAATCTGACAGGCGTGCTCATAGCAACAGTCCGCGGTCCTGGTTCATACTGCCCTCCTCGTGATCGTCATTGGTCAAATAGTCCAGTCGTGGCGCCGTTGACGTGGATTCTCAGGCCCTTTCGTCGTCCGGTTGTGACCTGGATGGCGTGAAGCTCGCCGCGTTGGACCTTGTGCAAAACGGTCTGGCGGGCGACCCCGAGGCGTTTGGCGGCCTCGGCGAGCGGCACATAGTCGTCGGGCACGTCGGGCACGAACCGGGCGCGGATCTCGTTGGTGAGCCGGATCCTCCAGGGGGCGTGCGGGGTCGTCTGCTCGCCGGGTAGCAGCCCGGCCTGCAGCCACCGGTAGATCGTGGTGTGCGCGACGCCGAGCTCGTCGGCTGCTTGGGCGATCGAGAAGATGCCGCTGTCGGGGTCTGGTGGTGGCGCCGCGGGGATCTGGTGCTGTTTTCGAGCGCGCTTGACGCGTGGCTCGGTGAACGGCAGGCCGGTGCCGGTCAGGCGTCCCTGCTTGTTCAGGATCGCGGCGATCTGGTGGTCGGGGTGGTGCGCGGCGAGCTGGCGGATCAGCTCGATCGTGTCCTCGCTGGTGCGCGTCGTCTCGGGGCCGCGGCGAATGAGCGGGACCAGCAGCTCGGTATGGGCGCCGCCCTCCCAGACGATCTCGATCTCAGCGCGCCGGGGGTCCTCTCTCACGGTGACGATGATCTCGCTGATGAGGGTCCGCAGCAGTTCCTTGCGATCACGCGGGGTTGTCGTCTCGGCCGTCCATAGTCGTGGGAGTTCGCGGCCCAGGCGCGTGAGTGCTTGACGCTCGGTGCTCGTGAGCGGCTCTGGCCGGCGGTGTTCGAGTTCGGCGAGCTTGCGCTGCTCACGCTCGGACTCGCCGAGGGCTTCCTCCAGCGTCCGCTCCAGCGTGCGGCCGACGAGGCGGTTCTCCGGCTCGCACGCGTCGAACTTGCGGCGCGCGCGGCCGGCCTCGAACTGCGCGCGCTCGAGCGCGAGTCGCTGGCCGGCGAGGCGCTCCTCGTGTTGGCGCTCGATCTCACCGATCGCCTCGGCGCACGCGCACACGCCGGCGGGTGTGATCGCCTCCAGGAACGCGGCGGCGATCGCCTTCTCGAGCCGTAGTCCGCCGAGGGACTGGCAGCGTTGCCCGCCGTGGAAGTTGTTGGCGCGCACACACGCATAACGAGGCGTGCGGCCATCGTTACCTGAGTAGGTGACCTGCATCCGCCGACCGCAGCGACCGCAGCGCAGGATGCCCTGCAGCAGCCCGCCGCCCTCCCTCGCGGCGCCACCGCCCTGCCCGCGTGGTCTCACGTTCGCTCGCAGCCGCGCACGGGTGGCCAGGTACTCATCCCAATTGACATAGCCTGGATGGTGCTCGGGCAGGCAGACGGACCACTGCTCGACCGGCAGCTCCACGGTACGGCAGCGCACCTGGCCGTGCTCGTCCAGTGACTTCTGCTGGTGGGTACGGCCGAACACAAACGCCCCCGCATACGCCGGATTGGTGAGAAAATCATGCACTGCGGGATAATTCGCTGGCGCCCAGCGCACCCTCCGCGAGCCGACCGTGCGCCGCGGCAGCCGCTGCGCCTCCTCGATCAAGCAAACAACGACCTGCCGTGCCGAGCCGACGCGCCGCCACAGCTCAAACACCCGGGCAATCGCGTGACGTACCTGCTCATCCGCGGCGAGTACGATCCCGCCGTCCTCCTCGCGGTCAAGGCCAACCGGAAGGTTCTGCTCAAGCTCGCCGCGCTCTGCCTTGTTGCGCAGCCCGCCGTTCAGCCGTGCGCGGATCAAGTGAAGCTCCGCCTCGCTCATCGTGCCCTTCAACCCCAGCAGCAAACGGTCGTTGAAGTCACTCGGCGAGTAGATCCCGTCCTGGTCAGCGATCAGCGTGCCGGTCAGCGCGCACAGATCGAGCAGCTGATGCCAGTCAGCTGAGCGGCGAGCGAAACGCGAAACCTCGAGCGCTAACACGAGCCCGACCTGGCCGAGTCCGACCTCCGCGACGAGATCCTTAAAGCCGACCCGCCCCTCTGTCGAGGCACCCGAACGACCGAGATCCTCATCAACGACCGTGACCGACCCAGCCAGCCACCCGAGCTCGACTGCGCGCTCACGCAACGCGTACTGACGCGCCCGCGACTCATGGTTGCGCTCCAACTGTGTGACCGTCGACTGGCGCACATAGACGACCGCGCGCCGACGCAGATGCGTCTCGGTGATCTTCTGACGGTCACTCATCGCGCTCGGCCTCCATCAGCCGTGCCAGCAGCCGCGCGAGCCTGCGCGTCAACTGCACCCGATGCTCCGGTGGCAGCGTCTCCCATACCGCCGCCGCGACCAGCACCTCCTCGCTCATCACCAGCGCGAGCTGTCCCGACATCATCGCCTCCGTTTTCGCTGGAGGCTCGACCGCGACCCGGACGACGCGCTCGCACCCGCTCCGCCCGCGCCAGCAATAACCGCCACCCCGCCGGCGAGGCCAACCCACCAACCGCAGGCTCAGGCTGGGCTCGCCACGGCAGATCCGTCCACCGCGCCGGGATCGCCCCGGTACTGCCATCCACCAGCCGACAGATCAGGGCGGTCTCGCCCGTCTCCGATGTCCACCCACGCACCTCGAGCTCAACATCCCGCAGCTCTCCCGGAGCCCCCACCAGCCGCACCCGCTCCGGCAAAGGATCAACAACATGAGTAGTGCGACGCCTACCCGCGGAGGCCCGGGGAGACCCACACGCCAGACTAATCTCGGGCTCACAAGCACCAAGCGAAAATCGGCGTCGCGGGCGACACCCCAATCATCACCGTTTTCATCAGCCCGTGCGGGCCCGCAGCGCGGGCACGGGGACTAATCCGCGGAGGTGCTCAACTCGCGCTTGAGCACCTTGCCCGTCGCGTTGCGAGGGAGCTCGGCCACGAACACCACCTCGCGCGGCACCTTGTAGCGGGCGAGGTTCTGCTTGACGTACTCCTTGATCGCCTCCTCGCTCAGGTTCGCCGGCTCGCGCGGCACGACGAACGCCTTCAGCCGCTGGCCGAACTGCGTGTCCTGCACGCCGATCACCGCCGCCTCTTCGATCTGCGCGTGCTTGGCCAGCAGGTCCTCCACCTCGCGTGGGAACACGTTCTCCCCGCCCGAGACGATCATCTCGTCGTCGCGGCCGTCCACGAACAGGCGCCCGGCCGCGTCGAGGTGGCCCATGTCGCCTGTGCTCATCAGGCCCCGCACGACCTCCTTGCCGCCGCCGCCGGTGTACCCCTCGAAGACCATCTCGTTCGCGGCGAAGATCCGCCCCCGCTCGCCGCGCGGGACCTCACGGCCCTCGGCGTCGAGCAGCTTGACGACCGTGCCCAGCGGGGGGCGGCCCGCGGTGCCCGGCGCGGCGCGCAGGTCCTCCGGCGTGGCGATCGTCGCCCACGCCACCTCGGTGGAGCCGTACAGGTTGTAGAGCACCTCGCCGAGGGCGTCCATCGTGCGCTCGGCGAGCTCCCCCGGCAGCGTCGAGCCCGACGCCGCGACGACCCGCAGCGAGTGCAGGTCGTAGCGCGCGATCGTCTCCGGCGGCAACTCCAGGATCCGCTGCAGCATCACCGGCACGACCGCCAGCGCCGTTGCGCGGTGGCGCGCCACGTCGCTCAACGTCTGCTCCGGGTCAAAACGCCGGCGCAGCACCAGCGTCGAGGCGAGCGCCAGCGACAGGGTGAAGTGCGCGTAACCCCACGAGTGGAACATCGGCGCCGCGATCGCCGTTGTCTCACGCGCCCGCAGCGGGATCTTCGAGAACAGCGCCGCCGCCGGCTCCAGCGAGTCCGGCTGTTTGCGTTTCGCGCCCTTTGGGGTTCCTGTCGTGCCCGAGGTGAGGATCACCACGCGGCCTTTTTCCGCCGGCGGGCTCAGCGGCGCGCTGTCCTCCCGCGCGATCAACTCCTCCACCAGCGGATCCTCCGGGCTCCCGTCCGGCTCGGACCACGACACGAAGCGCCGCAGGCCGCTCGAGCCCTCCCGCACGAGGTCCGCGAACTCTTCGTCGTACACCAGGGCCACCGGCGCCTCCCTGCGCAGCACGTCGGCGATCTGCGGGCCCGCGAACGCCGTGTTCAGGTACAGCACGCTCGCTCCCAGCTTCGAGCACGCCACGGTCGCCTCGATGTACCCGCGGTGGTTGCGGCACATGATCGCCACTCCGTCCTGTTCGCCGATCCCCTCCGCCCGCAGCGCCCGCGCCAGCGCGTTCGTGCGCGCGTTCACCTCCGCGAACGTCAGCGTCCCCCTCTCGTCGACAATCGCCACCCGCTCGGGGTAGCGGATCGCCGAGCTCGTGTACGCCGCGGCTGAGCCCGACCCCCAGCGGCGCAGCGTCCCCAGCGCCCGCAGCGCCTTGTCGGGGCGTTCTGCGCGGATCATGCCTGTGCCCAGCAGCGTGCGGGCGACCTCCACGCGGTGTTGCAACGGCGAGCTCATCGGGGGCTCATTATCCCACTGCGCGCGTTCGCACTCGTACTCGCTCTTCGTCCAACGTCCACGCACACGCTTCTAGGGCAGTCGCGGTGACGGGTGCCGGAGGGCCAGGACGCAGTGAGCGAAGTGTGCTGGCCGAAACGGGGATGCGAGCGAAGCGAGTGTCTCCCGGCTTCGGTACACGAGCGATCGAGGACGCAGCATCGCGCTGGCCGAAACGGGGATTCGGGCCGGCGGCCCGTGTCTCCCGGCTTCGGTCAGCGGCGGCCCTAGGCCGCTTCTGCCGGCTCGTCCTTCCCCTGCAACCGCTCGCGGCCCCGCTGTACAGCGGCGATGAACTTCGAGAGGTTGACCTCGAGCGTGTTGAGGATCTCGTCCGCGTAGTCCTCCGCCCCGAGGCGGATCTCGCGCTCGCGTGCACGGGCGTCCTCGATGATGTCCTCCGCCGCGCGCTCGGCCTGCTTGGTGACCTCCTCGTCGCCCACCAGCCGCTCCTGGCGCTCGCGCGCCTCCTTGACGATTTTCTCGGCCTCGCGCTTGGCCTCCGCGAGCATCTCCTGGCGCTCCTTGACGATCCACCGGGCCTGCTTGATCTCCTCGGGGATCGTCGCGCGCATCTGGTCGAGGATGTCGTAGATCTCCTCCTTGTCAACCCGCACCTGGTCGGTCAGGGGCACCGGCTTGGCGTTGTGCACCAGGTCGTCGAGCTTGTCGATCAGAACTAGGACATCCATACGGGGCTACCTCCGCGGGGCATCCGACCCGCGTATTCAAAGTTCGACATCACCACAGTCTCACATCCTGTTTCGTCAGCGTTGGAGCTCTTCCTGCAACCGCACCGCGACCTCGTCGGGCACCAAGTCGTCGATTCTGCCCCCGAACGTGGCGAGCTCCTTGACGCCGCTCGAGGACAGGAAGCTGTACTGCGAGTTTGACATGAGATACACCGACTCGATCTCCGGGTCCTGGCGGCTGTTGAGCTGGTGCAGCTCGAGCTCGTACTCGAAGTCCGAGATCGCCCGCAGCCCCTTGACGATCGCCTTCGCCCCCACGCTGCGCGCGAACTCCACCACGAGGTTGCTGAACGGCTCCACCCGCACCCCCTCCAGGTCGGCCGTAGCGCGTTCGATGAAGCCCACCCGCTCCTCGATCCCGAACAGCGTCTCGTTCTTGCGCACCGACCGTCTGACGACCGCCACCACCACCTCTTCGTAGAGGCCGGCCGCCCTGCGGATCACGTCGAGGTGGCCGTTGGTGACCGGGTCGTAGGAGCCCGGGCACACTGCGACCGACTTGTCGAGCTTCGTTGTCGTCGCTGTCATCGTCCTCGGTGGCGGTGGATCGTGATCACGGTGTCTCCGTAGCGCCGCCGCAGCTCCACCTCCAGGGGGAGCGCCGGCGGCTCGGTGCGCCGATCGCTCTCCCACACCACGCGCGCCCCCGGCGCCAGCAGCGGCGGCAGCGCCACCCCCAGCTCGCGCCCCAGCACACCCGCGTGTCGGTAGGGCGGATCGACGAAGACCAGATCGTATGTCTCCCGGCGCTCGCGTGCGTTGCGCAGGGCACCCCCCGCCTCCGCGCGGCGGACCTCCGCCTGCTCTGGCCCCACGCCCAACTCCGCGATGTTCGCCCGCAGGGCCACCAGCGCGCGGGGGTCGCGCTCGACGAGCACCGCCCTCGCCGCGCCCCGCGAGAGCGCCTCGATCGCCAGTGCCCCAGTGCCCGCGAACAGGTCCAGCACCGCCGCTCCCGCGAGCTCTCCGAGCGCCGAGAACAGGGCCTCCCGGACCCGCTCGCTCGTTGGCCTCGTCGCCCGCCCCCTGGGCGCGCGCAGCCGCCGGCCACCGTACTTGCCAGCGATCACACGCACCGCGGGATCATCGCGCGCAGCTCGCCTCGGTGCGCCGAGGTTGGCAACCGCGGTCCGCCAGGCTGGGTCGCTACCCGCCCGAAGCTCCTCGCCGGCACCCCGCCCTCACGCCGGGATCGGCTCGTGTGCCTCCTCGCCCAGCGCCCGCTCCAGCGCTTCGCCCAAGAGCACATGCTCTGGGGCCGCGAGCGTCGGGTCCGCCGCGAGCAGCCGTCTGGCCCACTCATGGGCGCGTTCCAGCAGCTCGGCGTCCTGCGGCAGGCTCGCTACGCGGGGCTCGGCCTGGCCGTGTTGGCGTGTGCCCGCGATCTCGCCCTCCCCGCGCAGCTCCAGGTCGATCTCCGCCAGGTGGAAGCCGTCGCTGTGCTCGGCGAGCGCCCGCAGGCGGCGTGCGCCCCGGGGTCCGAGCAGCAAGCACACCGAGGGGTGCTCACCGCGGCCGATCCGCCCTCGCAGCTGGTGCAGTTGGGAGATCCCGTAGCGCTCGGCATCCTCCACCACCATCACCGTCGCGTTCGGCACGTCGATCCCCACCTCGACCACCGTTGTGGCCACCAGCACGTCGGCGGCGCCCTCTGCGAACCGGGCCATCGCCCGCCGCTTCTCGCGCGCCGCCAGCTGGCCGTGCAGCAGCTCCAGGCGGAAGCCGCGCAGCTCACCCTCCCGCAGGCGCTCGAACTCCGCGACCGCCGCGCGCGCCTGGAGCTGGCCGAAACGGGGATGCTCGCCGGAGGCGAGTGTCCCCCGGCTTCGGTCGGACTCCTCGACCAGCGGGCACACCACGTACGCCTGGCGCCCAGCGCGCAGCTCCTCGCGGATGCGCTCGTACGCCCGTGCGCGTTCCGCCTCGCTGGAGGCGACGTGCGTGGCGATCGGCCGTCGGCCCTTCGGCAGCTCGCGCAGGCGCGTCACGTCGAGGTCGCCGTACGCCGTCAGCGCCAGGGTGCGCGGGATCGGGGTGGCAGTCATGTGCAGGACGTGGGGGGCCAGCCGGGTGGGGGTGGGGGTCCCCTCGCGGCCTTCCGGGCTGAGGGAAACCTCTCTTTCAGGACCCCCTGCGTGCGCATGTGTGGGCGCGAGCGAAATAGGCGGGCCCTTGCGATCCAACGCCGCCCTCTGGCGCACCCCGAAGCGGTGCTGCTCGTCCACGACCGCCACCGCCAGGCGGTCGAACTCGACGTCGCCCTCGATCAGCGCGTGCGTGCCGACCACCAGCTTGAGCTCCCCGGTGGCGAGCTTGCCCAACACGTCGGCCCGGCGGCGGGCGGGAGTCGAGCCGGTCAGCAGCGCCGCGGAGAGCAGCGCCTCGGGGACGAGCGCCTGTAGCGTCGCGAAGTGCTGTTCGGCGAGCGTCTCCGTCGGGGCCATCAGCGCTCCCTGCGCCCCGTGCTCGACCGCGCGCAGCAGCGCGTACAGCGCGACCACCGTCTTGCCCGAGCCGACCTCCCCCATCAGCAGCCGCTGCATCGGGCGCGCCCTGGCGAGATCGGCGTCGACTGCGGCCATCGCGGCGGATTGGTCCCCGGTCGGGGCGAACGGCAGCAGCTCACTCAGCCAGCGCGAGGTCAACTCGCGTGTCGCGGCGAGCGGCGCCGCCGTCCCGCTGCCGCGCAGCGCGCGGCGACGCAGCACCGCCAGCTGCAGCAGCAGAAGCTCCTCGAACGCCAGGCGCCTGCGCCCAGCCTCTGCTTCCGCTGGATCGAAGGGAAAGTGCATCGCCGCCAACGCCGCTGCCCGATCGGGCAGGCGCTCGGCCGCTCGCACCGCCGCAAGCAGCGGCTCGCCCACGTCCGCGAGCGCGCCCCGGTGCTCGCGGACCATCGTCACGATCTGCGTCGAGCTCACCCCCTCAGTCGCCGGGTAGTGCGCAACCGACTCACCCACCGCACCGAGCTCGCCCCCGAGCGCGTGGTGGGCAACCGCAAAGCGCCCCCCTGCCTGCGCCTTCCCGTGCAGCAGCAGGCGCGTCCCCGGGTGGTAGCGCTCGACCAGCCACGGTTGGTTGAAGAACGCCGCGCTCATCGCCCCCGTCTCATCGGACACGGTCGCCTCGACCAACGGGCGCATTCCGCGGCGGCGTACCGGCCGCGCCGCGATCGACTCGACCTCGACCGCGACCGTCGCCTGCTCGCCGGGGCGCAGCTCCGCGACCGTGCGCGCCTCGCGGCGGTCGCGCGGGAGGTGCTCCAGCAGCGCGCCCACCGTCTCGATGCCGAGCGTCCTCAGGCCGTCCGCCAGCTTGCCGGAGGGTACGTCGAGACTCTGCTCCAGACGTCCATGCCGCGGCCACCGCACCGGCGCGGCCAGCAGTTCGGCGCATGTCACGGCGCGGGTGGAGGCGAACGCCGCAGTGGGCATCTCAGCCCACCATGATGACCGGCCGACCGGCCGTTGGGTTCGTCGGACCCCTTACTCTGCCGCGAGCAGCCACCAATAGGCGGACTGGCCGCCGTGGCGCTGCTCGAGCTCGGCGTCGCCCAGGTCCCCGTCGAGCAGGGCCGCCACCGCGGGGGGGTCGAGCGGGGGGTCCTCACCGGCGAGCACGCTGAGCAGCTCCGCCCCGTCGGCGAGCGCGACCAGCACCGTGCGCAGCGTGGCCGCGGGCTCACCCCACGCGGCCACCTCCTCACCGAGGAAGCCGACCGCCTCCCCGGCCCGGAAGCGGCCGTGGAGGTCGTCGCGGGCGGCGGGGGCGACGGCGCCGGTGCGCAGTCGGGTGAGCGCCTCGTGCAGCGCCTGCGCGTTCTGCTCTAGAGGACGGTCCCCCACCAGCTCGACCGCGGCAGCGAGCCCGGCCTGCTGGCTGAGGGCGGGCACCACGAGGACCTGCTTGTCGGAGAGCTCCGCGGCGCGCTCGGCAGCCATCACGACGTTGGGGGAGTTGGGTAGTACGAGCACCTCCTCGGCGGGCACCTCGTGGATCGCGGCGAGCAGCTCGTAGGTCGAGGGGTTCAGTGTGGGGCCGCCGTCGAGCGTGTACACGCCGAGCTCGGCGAACAGCGCCCGCAGGCCCTCGCCGCTGACGACCGCGACAGCGCCGCAGCGGGCGGGCGGCACGGCGCTCGAGCCGTGGTCCAGTGGGGGCTCCTCCAACAGCCGCTCCGCGCGCTCGGCCACCTGGGCGTGCATGTCGGCGACGTCGAGGTGGGACACCTCGCCCGCGCCGTCAAAGACGACGGTCGCGCGCTCGGGCTCGTCGGTGTGGAGGTGCACCTTCAGGGTCGCGGCGTCGCCGACGACGAGCACCGAGTCCCCGAGAGCCTCCAGCGGCGCGAGGAAGCGCTCCGGCTCCAGGGCGGTGCCGGTGACGGCAAAGTTGGTGCAGTAGCGGAAGGTGGTCGAGGTGTGCTCAGGGTGGTGGATGCGCGCCGGCGCATAGTGGTCGAGCGGCGGCGGCGCGTCCCCGCGCAGCGCGGCGACCACGCCCGCGAAGAGGATCGTCAGCCCGTAACCGCCGGCGTCCACGACGCCGGCGTCGCGTAGCGCGGCGAGCAGCTCCGGGCCGCGCTTGACGGACTCCTGCCCGGCGGCCACCGCGCGGGTCAGGGTCGCGGCGATCGCGCGGTCCTGCTCCTCGGGCTCGGCGTCGGCGGGCACGCGGGCGCTCTCGGGGTCGCGCTCGAGGTCGGCCACGAGCCGCTGGGCCATCTCGCGCGCGACGGTGAGGATCGTGCCCTCCGCGGGGTTGCGCACCGACGCGTACGCACGGTCTGCGGCGTTCTCGAGCGCGGCCGCGATCAGCGCGGCGTCGATCAGCTCGCCGGGGCGCGAGACGAGCTCCTCGGCGGCGCCGCGGATCAGCTGGGAGAGGATCACACCGGAGTTGCCGCGCGCGCCGAGCAGCGCGGCGCGGGCGACCGACTGCACGATCTCATCGCGGCCGATCTCGTCGATCGTGCGCGTCCCGTCCGCCCCCTGCAGGCGGTCGAGCTCGGCGAGCACCGCGCGCAGCGTGAGCACCATGTTGTCGCCGGTGTCGCCGTCGGCGACAGGGAACACGTTGAGGTCGTTGACCTCCTGGCGACGGGACTCCAGGTGCGCGAGCGCGCCCGCGACGGCGGCGCGGAAGCGAAGCAGGTTGGTGTCGGTCACGGGGCCCGTCAGAGGGCCTTGACGACCTTGCTGGCCTTCAAGCAGCGAGTGCATACGTATACGCGCCGGGGCGCCTTGCCGACCATGATACGCACCTTCTGTAGGTTCGGATCGAAGCGGCGCTTGGACGCGACCATCGAGTGGCTGCGGCTGTTGCCGAACGCGGGGCCCTTGCCGCAGCTGTGGCATACCTTGGCCATGAGGCGGAGAGTTTAGCTGCTTCCGCCTGAGAGCTCCGCGCGCAGTGCCGCCATCCTCAGGACCGCCTCGGCGGCGTGGCGGCCCTGGTCGCGCTTGTCCCCGCCGGCGCGGGCGAGGGCCTGCTCCATCGTCGCGCACGTGAGCACCCCGAATGCACACGGCACACCGGTGTCGAGTTGCACCCGCATGACCCCCCGGGCCGCCTCGGCGCAGACGAAGTCGTAGTGGTCGGTCTCGCCGCGGATCACGGCGCCCAAGCACGCGACACCGGCGAAACGTCCGGAGTCCGCCGCGTAGCGCGCCGCGAGCGGCAGCTCGAAGGCGCCGGGAACGTCGAAGACCTCGACGTTGGAGGCGCCGCCGGCGGCGAACGCGGCCCGGGCACCCTGCACAAGCCGCTCGGCCAGGTCCTCGTAGAAGCGACCGGCGGCGATGGCGAAGCGCTGCCCGTTCAACGCCCGCGCTGCTCCTGCTCGCGGTCGTGCTCGCGCTCGGAGTGCAGCAGCTCCGCGTCGAGGTTGAGGCCCTGGTGGTGCAGGGTGTGGCCCATGCGCCGCGCCTTGGTGCGCAGGTACTCGGTGTTGTGCTCGTTGGGGGCCTGCTCGATCGGGACCTGCGCGGAGACCGACAGCCCGTAGCCCTCCAGGCCGCGGATCTTCTTGGGGTTGTTGGTGAGGATGCGGATCGAGGAGAGGCCGAGGTCGGAGAGGATCTGCGCGCCGATCCCGTAGTCGCGCAGGTCGGCGGGCAAGCCGAGGCGCTCGTTGGCTTCGACGGTGTCGAGGCCGTCCTCCTGTAGGCGGTAGGCGCGCAGCTTGTTCAGCAGGCCGATCCCACGGCCCTCCTGAGACAGATAGAGCAGCACCCCCTCCCCCTCGCGCTCGATCATCGCTAGCGCCGCTTCGAGCTGCTCGCCGCAGTCGCAGCGCAGGGAGTGGAAGACGTCGCCGGTGAGGCACTCCGAGTGCACCCGCACGAGCACGTCGGGGCGCCCTGCGACCTCGCCCTTGACGAGCGCCACGTGGTGCTTCTCGTCCACGAGCGAGCGGTAGCCGACGGCCTCGAACTCCCCGAAGGCGGTCGGCAGGCGCGTGGTGACGACACGTTCCACGAGCCGGTCGTTGCGCCGGCGGTAGGCGATCAGGTCGGCGATCGTGACCAGCTTCAGCCCGTGGCGCTCGCAGAAGCCGGCGAGGTCGGGCACGCGCGCCATCGAGCCGTCCTCGTTCATGATCTCGCAGATCACCCCGGCGGGGATCAGGCCCGCGAGGCGCGCGAGGTCGACGCTCGCCTCGGTGTGCCCGGTGCGCTCCAACACCCCGCCGGCCTTCGCCTTCAGTGGATTGACGTGCCCGGGCTGCACGAGGTCCTCCGGCTTGGAGGCGGGGTCCACGGCGACCTGCATCGTGTGCGCGCGGTCGTGCGCGGAGACGCCCGTGGTGACGCCGTGGCGCGCCTCGATCGTGACCGTGAACGGGGTCTGCAGGGCGGACTCGTTCTTCGCGGTCATCAGCTCCAGGCCGAGCGCCTCGCAGCGCTCGGGGCTGAGCGCCAGGCAGATCCAGCCACGAGCCTCCTTGGCCATGAAGTTGATCGCCTCGGGCGTTGCGAACTGGGCGGCCATCACGAGGTCGCCCTCGTTCTCGCGGTCCTCGTCGTCGCAGACTACGACCATCTTGCCTTTGCGGACCTCCTCGATCGCCTCCTCGATCGTGGCGAAGGGGGTCTTCGTGGCAGTGGCGGAGGGGGTGGTTCTGGGTGCGCTCATGCTTCCCAGGGTACCGGGCCGGCGGGGCCGGGCGAACTGCGCAGCACACCGACCGGCGAGCCCGGTAGGCAGGCCTTTCACGTTCAGCGAACGCGCCTGCCCCTGCTCGCCTTCGTCCGCTTCTTCGCCTTCCCGCACCCCGTCACAGCGATCTTCGTGTTCTCGTAGATCGCCGCGTTGTCCTGCGCGATGAATTCGGTCGGCATCACGAGCCCGCCGGCCCTGCAGAGGTCGTGGGGCGCCGCGAGGGCGGAGTGGGGCCCCTCGGGCAGCGTCAGTTCGAAGGAGCCGACGGGGACGTCGGGGACCGTCTTGAACGTCGAGCTCGTGATCCCGTGCTTGCTGATGAACGTCGAGCCGACGAGGTCGACCGTGACGCCGTAGCCCTGCAGGACGACGATCAGGCTCGGGAACGCTTCGCCGCCGTGCGAGACGAAGTACGCCGGGCCTTCCAGCGGGACCGGCAGGATCGGCGTGATCGCCTTCGCGTGCCCGACCACGGAGGCCGCCGGGCAGTTCGCGGGGTTCGCTTCGAACGTCGCTGCAATGCACGCTTTCTGCAGCGTCTTCAGCCGCGAGGGGAGCTGCTTGGGGAGTTCGACTTTGACCTTCGCGATGTTCGCCTGCGTGCCCAGCGGCGCTTTGGGGTAGGTCAGCTTCGCGGTCAGGCTCGCGCCGTTCGCACGGCTGGTCTTCCCGGATGTTGAGACCTTGAACGTGGGCTTGAACGACAGCGCCGCGCAGTTGGTCGCCTGGAAGTGGCTCGACGCCTGCGCGGTCATGCCCTGCGTGCTCGACAGCGTCCCGGTGACGCTCATCGGGTCGCAGCTGGTCGGGTTGAACACGAATTCCGGGCGGTTGATCTCGACGTTGACCGACTTCACCTGGAAGGGGATGCCGTCCTTGATCGTCGGCAGCGCCCCGTTGGAGACCGTCAGCTGCGCGGTGTGCGGGTCCACTTTGACGGTCGCCCGCACGACTTCGCAGTCGCACGGTCCGCCGCCGAAGTCGAACGGCCCGGCTTTCTCTGGCACATCGATCGAGAAGGCCGAACGGGGCGCCCTGGTACGGGCCGGTGAGGAAGACCCTGCCGCCTTTGATGAAGTACGGTTCGGGGCCGGGTCCCGCCCCGGCCGTCAGTTCGCCGATCTGGCTCGCAGCCGGGCACGTACCCTGCGCGGCCTGCGGTTCGCCGCACAGGGGGACCTTCGAGAGGTTGCCCGACAGGCCAGGAGGCGTCGTGACCGTCAGCCCGCCGAGGTCCTCGTCGGCGTCTTCGCGTCCGAACGTCACGCTCAGCGGGCTGTACCCGCCGGCCTGGTTGCTTGTCGCACCCGCCACGAACGACGGGGCGAACCTTGGCGGCTGGCAGCCGGTGATCGTGTAAGGAAAGCTAGAAGGCGTTTCGGCCAGCTCGAACGGAGATGTCCACGGCGTCAGTTCGCTTTCGGCGTGGTATTCGCCGCATACACTCGGGTTGGCGACCGTCGAACGCGACCCGCCGTTGAGCTGTAGTTTCAGTTCGCTGAACGGCAGCTCCGGGTTTTCCTCGAACGTCGTCGTGATCTGACCAGTCACCAGGTCTGGATTGGCCGTTCCCTTGACCTTGATCAGCACACCGTGGCCGGCGAGCGTCAGGTAGACAGTGTACGGCGGCTTGGTGATCGGCCCCGACGACGTCGTGCCGAGATAAAGAAAGCCCTTCAATTCGCCGGTCAGCGCCGGGGTGACCACCGAGACCTCGCCCAGCTTCGATCCGTTTGGGCACTCCACCGGGTGATCGGTGCCCAACCCGATCTGTACTTCGGTGCACGCTTCCAGCCCGTTCGCAGCCGAGGGGGAGAGCACGACGCCTGCAGGCATCTCCACTACCGCACCCTTCAGATCCGCGGTCGCAAGACCTTCCGCGCCTTCAGTCTGGGGGACGTTCAGGTTGATCTCATAGCCAGTCGGAGTAGTCGCCTGGGCCTGTTCGGGCTGCACCGATATCGTGGGGGCGAACTTCAACGATTCGCAGCCAGTGTACGGTCCGACAGGCGCTTCAGCAGTCAACCTTTCCGCGCTCCCCCATGGTTCGACGGTCAGGTTCGCCGTCAGAGGTTCGTTGGTGCACTGCGTTGGATTTACCAGGAACGGCACCGGGTTTTCATTCGCGGCTGCACCCCCGTTTTCGCATTTCCTTTCGCCGCCGTTCACCTGTTCGCACACGAACTTGTCGCCACGCTGCGCATTATGGCTCGGACTAGCTGGGACACCCCATACCGTAAGCGACTGGCGTATAAGTTCAATTGCACTGATCACATTTGTAACAGTCGCACGCAACCGATAGTCAGGACCAACAGACACAACAATATTTGCAGAAATAAATTTACCTACCAGGAAGCCAAAAACGGCTGTCTCATTTGGCCCCGGCGTCATATTATATACTGGGACCGTGACCGTAACAACTTCTTCAGGGTGAACTCCAAGTGCTGCTTCTAGTACGCCGATCTGTGAATCGACCGGGCATTCTGCCAGCTGCAACTGGACGGGCCCACATGTCTTCACTGACGTCGGATAGCCGGCGAATCCTACAGGCAGATCCAATTCGACGTTGCGCAGGAGATCATTTACACTTCCCCCCGAGTTCGGCTGGAACGCGAAGCTCTCTGTCAAATCTGCATGAGCACCGGCCTGATCGCTCGATGTGCTAACCGCAAAACTACCAGGCTGGATTTCGAACGAAGCCTCAGCCGCGGCAGGCAGAGCCCAACCACATACCAGCGCGACGGCGACCCCAGCGGCCAACGCATTCAATCGAACCCTCATGATCGCGCCCTTCCCTTGCCTGCGAGTACCTGTCTACCATTACTACCCGCAGCTCTCGACCTCTTTCTATGGCTCTTCTCCCTTGGCTTTGGCTTTGGCTTTGGCTTTTTCCTCGACTTAGGCTTCGGCTTCACGGCAGGATTATCAGCACCCGCAAACGACACGGTCGCTGGAGTACTAAACAAAGGTGGTAGACTACCTACTCCCTGGCAACTTAGGCATTCTATCACCGGGGGCGGTGGCGCGAACCCCCCATCCACACGAGCATCATATATATTGCTGAATTCAGCCGTTGCCTGCGGTACGAGCTGTGCCGCCGTTGCGAAGAAGACATCGCTACCGGTACTACTAGCACCCAGAAAAGTCGCCGGTCCGACATCTTCACCTGATGAAAGCAAGTGCGTGCATCCCTGGTCCAATTCACACCCGCCCCCACCATCAGACTCCCACTCATACACGTCGAGGCCTGGATGCCCGCCCATTATGGATTCTTCATTGCTATTCGTGTCCTGGGGCACGAGCCGAGCGGTGGTCTGAAAGAACACCTCCTGGCCATTTTCGGATATCTCTGTCACTTCGGGCAAACCGTCAGGAGGTTCAATCAATGTTCGTACGGTGCCCCCAAGCTGGCTAACCGCGCCAGCGGGCGCGTAACCCGACCCGCACGTAACGCACATCACATTTTCGGTGGCACGGTCGTAACGGTACAGCTCATTATAGCCCCGACCACGTGGTTCGCCTTCCACATAGCTGCTGGAGAATAGAAAGAATTCGCCGTTCGGCGTGGAGAATGATGGTTCGTTTGTGCGGCTCCCTTCCTGTGCGATGGCGACATGACTAGTCTCCCCGGTAGTCGTATCAACACGAGAAAATTCTTTGAAGCCATTCCCATTGGTCGCAGGTATAATATAAGCAGTTGAACCGTCTTCTGAAAAGATCAAACCTGTGCCAAATTCCACTCCGTCTCCATGTACTGGGGGAACACCGCGGGCAATTAGCCGCAGTCGCTTGTCATTGGGTTCTTCAGTGCTATATTCAAACAGCTTGTTCTCCAGGCCAGTTCTTTCTTCTTCAATGGTCTCTCCTGTGAGTGGAGTTTCCGTGTTGAAAAACACCTTTGAACCGTCCGCAGTTGCATAATCGTAGCGCACTGGCAGAACCTTGGACGGAGCTAGTTTGACGCCATATTCAGGCGCCGATACTTCAACCGTTTCGCTACCATTCAGACGCATATAGAGACGACTAGGTTCGTCACAACCAGGCTCGGAGATATTACCCGCTTCAGGATCAGGACTCGTGAAGAAGATCTTCGAACCGTTTTCCGATACAGCGTGAACTGTGCTGCCGGTGAGGTCCCCAGAGCCACCTCGACTAGACCCTGCTCCAAGCTGGGCTCCACACGGATTGGCCAGCGGGCCGCTTTCCACATTGACGAGATGAAGATATTCGTCTGTCCATTCGTATAGATCGCGAGCGTCTTCGTCCGTGCCCGTCGGGGCGGACACCAGATCATGGTCGGTCGAGACAAACAGCACATGGCTGAGATCCTCGGAAGCACCAGCGAATTCCGTCTCGTCTTCCTGCGGCACGCTGGCCAAGAGCACATAGGGTCCACCGACGGGGCCAACTTCAAAGGTTTTCGTTGGTGCTTCAGACTTTTTGCCGAGATGGAGCGGCTCGAGTTCCGATTCGACCGCGACCTGTGAGAGATCGAGATTGAAGAGCCTCATCGCGGTTCGCTCCCCGCTCATTCCTAGCACTACGGCGGACTTCATTTCCCATCCTGAGACGGGGTTTCGCGAGAAGATCGCACGGGCTCCAGTCACACCTGGGTTAGGTCCAAACGGCACAACTGTTTCAAGCCCAACCTCTTCACCATTGCCTGCGACCGTACCGTGATCGGTACCGGTGAATGTGAGATCCTGAGTTCGGCCCAAATTCGCCGGCGTAACCAACTCATATGCCCGGCAGTCGGGCAGGCTTGCCGACGGGCCGGCCCGAAACCTCGCATTTGGACACGATTCAGTATCAGCCAGCGCAGTCCCCGAAAGCCCCAATGCGAAGACAAGCATAAGCCCAGCCAACACCACAGGCTGGACACATCCTAGCCAACACGTCGTCCCGCCACAGGTCTCGCCTCTACGCCATCTCATAGTCCCCTCTCCCAGTCCCCTCTCCCGACTCATCACGCACATGAACTATGCGATAAATTGGTGAGACCGACATGATGCCGGTCTCACCCAAGCTACACCCTACCAGACTTCCTATTTACTCACCCGGAGCCCCCAACCGTTTGCCAGTAAGTTGGCGAGGGATCCTATTACTTCACCTGCTTCTTTACCACCTACCGAACATTCCGCTTTTCCTGATTTTTTTTCGAAAGTTGCTAAGACTAATAATTCACCTTCCACACCAGGTGTGGACTTGTTTTCCAGCAGTGTGGTACCTTCTTTTTTTGCTTCGGTCTTGCATGTATCTTCTAGTGAGCCAATAGCTGTTTCACAGTCAACATCCCACCCTGGCTGACCTTTTCCATCTTCCGTGAGCTTATCTCGCAAGGTGCCTTCGGTTTCAAACACTTCCGTTTGCCATGGCAGACCGACTGGTTCGGCGTTCTTGACGAGTTTTTTACAACCTCCTTCTTTACCGCTGACAATATTGCAGGCCGTTACTTTGATACCTGTTGTTACATCGAGGTTTTTAGGGCCGATAGTTCCTTCATCCGTTCCACTACACTGGACTGTTACTGGCCCTCCTAGAAGGCTCGAGATCTTGGTATCCGTCAACGTCAGAGTACCATTACTGACAACTTTTTCCGTTCCTTTGAGTTCACTCCATTCCCAGCCGCCTTCACGCCCGGCCGTTTTACATTGATGGGTTTCATACCGCGTTGCTGTGCTTCCTGTGGTAAATGGTAAACATACTAACCAGTGCGGCGCCGCCGAAGCAGTCGCCGTGAGGGCCATGCCCATCACGAGCATGGACGCGAGGCAGAGCCCCACAATCTTGATCATATGCTTCATGGTGTTTTCTACTCCTTATTTTGGCGGTTGATGAGCCGACCCCAAGGCGCCCCATCATCAGCGCGAAGGCGCTCCGGACCCGGTCTCTATGTCCTTTGCCTGTATGTCTTGCACATAGCTCCATAGCTCCTCCTCGAACCATCACGTGCGGCGCGATCAAGGATTGAGTCGGGAGCATGAGTGCCACCATACACGATCGTCAGAAGGAATGGAAGAGCGTACCGATCACGATGCCCAAAAAATCGGCCCCGATAGCCCAGGGGTATCTCCGACTGGCCGCCCGAGAGGCCCCGCGCGCGCCCACGGGGGCGACCGCCCTCCCCCCGC
The DNA here is from genome assembly GCA_963725535.1 of uncultured Solirubrobacterales bacterium. Lineage (GTDB taxonomy): Bacteria > Actinomycetota > Thermoleophilia > Solirubrobacterales > Solirubrobacteraceae > Palsa-744. Next base: position 139,011 of record CAVRYX010000009.1, on the reverse strand, counting down.
AAATCCAGCTCCAGCACTCGCAAAACCCCGCCCCAGCACTCGCCTGCGCGGCGAGACCCCAATCGCGAGAACCATCGCAAGCGCCGCCGCGCGCGCCGCCAGCGAGAACGCAGACGGCGTCTCCGACTCCCCCATGACCGGGTGCGGGCCGACTCAGCCCTGCGTGGCGCGGGCGTCCAGCAACCGCTGGACGTGCTTGGCGAGGATGTCGGCCTCGAGGTTGACCCGCCACCCGGGGGCCGCGCGCCCAAGCGTGGTGCGCTCCAGCGTCTCCGGGATCAGCGAGACCTCGAAGCCCCCAACGCGCAGGGCGCTGACAGTGAGGCTCACCCCGTCGACGGTGATCGAGCCCTTCTCGACGACAAAGGGCAGCAGGTCGGCACCAGCGTCGATTCCGAGAACCTGGGAGAAGCCCTCAGCGCGGACCTCGGCGACGGTCCCCACGCCATCGACGTGCCCCTGAACGAAGTGCCCGCCGAGGCGCCCGCCGGCGCGCAGGGCGAGCTCCAGGTTGACGAGGTCACCGGGCGCGAGCGCGCCGAGCGTGGAGCAAGCGAGCGTCTCGCGGATCGCCTGCGCATCGAACTCCCCGGCGCCCACCCGCGTCGCGGTCAGGCAGACGCCGGCCACTGCGATCGAGTCCCCCACCGACAGGGCACCTGCCAACGGCGTGCGGACCCGCAGCGTGGCGCCCTGGTCGTCCTGCTCGACCGCAGCAACTAGGCCGAGATCCGCGATCAGGCCGGTGAACACCTCACCACTCGCGCAGGCGGGCACAGACGAGCAAGTCCTCACCCACGCGCTCGCAGTCGAAGGAGAGCGCGCGTAGCGCCTCGGAGATGCGCTCGACGCCTTCGCCCTCCAGGGGGTCGCGGGCGGTGCGCCCGCCGAGCAAGAGCGGCGCGAGGAAGAGGCGGATCTCGTCGATCTCGCCGGCGTCGAGGAACGCTCCGGCGAGGTGCGGACCACCCTCCAGCAGCGCCGAGGCGACCCCGAGCTGGCCGAGCTGGTCCAGGGCGGAGCGCACGCGCGCGGGCTCGTTCTCACCCGTGGCGAGCAGGACTTGCGCGCCGGCGGCCTCGAGCGCATCGGTGTCTGCGCGCGCGGCGGCGCGCGAGACGATCACGGTCAGGGGGATCTCCGCGGTCGCGGCGAGCAGGCGCGAGTCCGACGGCAGCCGCGCGAGCGAGTCGAACACGACGCGCCGGGGCTGCTCGGAGGGGCAGGCGGGCGTCCCGTCGGGGCGCGCGGTCAGTTGGGGGTCGTCGGCGAGCGCGGTGCCGATCCCGACGACGACAGCGTCGACGGAGGCCCGCCACTGGTGCGCGAGCGCGCGGGACTCCTCTCCGCTGATCCACTGCGAGTCCCCCGCGCGCGTGGCGACCTTGCCGTCGAGCGTCATCGCGGACTTGAACAGCACCCAGGGGCGCCCCGTGCGGGCGTGCTTGCGGAAGGCCTGGTTGAGCAGCCGCGCGCGCGTGGCTAGCTCGCCGTCGGCCAGCACCACCTCGACGCCCTCGTCGCGGAGGATCCCGAGGCCGCGGCCGGCGGCCTTCTCCGTCGGGTCATCTGAGCCGACGACCACGCGGCCGAGGCCCGCCTGCACGATCGCCTCGGTGCACGGGGGCGTCTTGCCCTCGTGGCAGCAGGGCTCTAGCGACACGTACAACGTCGCGCCCGTGAGGTCCGCCAGCCCGCAGGCCTCGATTGCGTTGACCTCGGCGTGCGCGGCGCCGAAGCGCTCGTGCCACCCCTCCCCAAGCACCTCGCCGTCGCGCGCGATCACCGCGCCCACGACGGGGTTCGGCTTGACCGCCCCGACGCCCCGACCGGCCAGCTCGATCGCGCGCGCCAGGTGCAGCTTGTCGGTGTCGGTTACGACCGTCATCCTGAACGGTGAGGTTAGAGGGTGGCGCAGGCGGCCGAAGGCCGGCGAGCTGGGCCCCTCTTCTTTTCAGACTATCCCGCCTCGGTTGCGCACCTTCCCCCACGCAGACGGTACACGGTCATTTCGGGACCGGGGCGCCGGTAGGCGAGCGGGTAAAAGTCGAAGGACCAGTCGAAGTTGAAGGCGACGGGCCGCGCCCCGGCGGCGTAGGGAGAGACGTGGTAGACGACGGTGGCCTGCCGCGCGAGCGCGCGGTAGTAGGCAACGGCGTGGGGCGCCGGCATGGGGTCGGCGAACGCGCGGCCGGACTCGTCTGTGCCGCTCACCACCCAGCAGAACCCCTCCCGCTCGTAGTAGGGGATCAGCGCCGGGCTGAGCGTGAGCTCGTAGTTTTCGAGCGTGACGACGTGGGATTCGTCGGGGCGCAGCTGGCCCGCAGCGTCGATCACGGAGAGCAGCGACTGGTACTTGGGCCAGCGGTCGCCGTCGGGCGTGGTGAGCGTGGGGTGCCCGACGTCCTGCACCCACTCGTCGGGCACGACCGGCTCGACGACGACAGGGGTGCCGGCGGGGATGTGGGCGACCATCCAGGCGCGCGTCAGAGCACGGGTGTCGGCGCGCGAGAGCAGGAGCCCGGAGTGGACGCTGTAAACGAGCCCCTGCGCGCAGAGGGCAAGGACCGCGAGCGCGATGAGGGCAGCCCGTAGACGCGGCACGCGCCGCGCTAGAGCCTTTGCCAGTTGCAGCGCAAAGAACGCCGCAAGCAGGCAGAGGATCGGGAAGATCGGCAGCAGCCAGCGGCCAAAGTAGCGTCCCTCGGCGCCCATGAAGACGAGGTAGAGCAGCGGTGCGGGTACGAGTACCCAGCCGAGACGAGGCTCGCGCCACCAGACCATCACGGCGCCGCCGAGCGCGGCCACAGCGGGCACCCAGCCGAGACCCCAGGTGAGCGACCATAGGTAGTAGACGAGGCCGCTCTCGCGCGGGGCGCCGAGCTTGCCCTGCACTTCGCCGGAGAGCGAGGACTGGTGAGCGAGGCCCTGCTCGAAGGCGTGCAGGTCGAGCACGGAGTAGGGGTCGGCCACGAGGAACGAAACAAGCGCCGCGACTCCGGCGAGCACGAGCCCGACCACCACCCGGCGCCCAGCCAGTGGGGTCTCCAGATACCTCGCGGCGGCCGCGGCGAGCAGCGGCAGCAGCACGATCCCGGCGGTGTACTTCGTCGCACAACCGAGGCCCAGCCCGACCCCGGCCAGCAGGTAGTCGCGCGCGCGCCCTTTGCGCAGCACGCCGGCGGTCCCCAGTAGGGACAGCGTCAGTGGGGCGAGCGTGGGGACGTCGTTGAGCGCGAGGTGCGCGTAGAACACCGGCAGGAACGCCACCGCCTCGAGTGCCGCAGCGAGTAGCGCGACGCCGCGGTCGAAGAGGCGCGCGCCAGCCACGTAGAGCAGCCACACCGCGAGCGTGCCGAGCAGCGCGGCGCACACGCGCGCCAGCGTGAAGACCGCAGTGGGGTTGGTCGCAAACGTGCGATCGACCCCCGCGCGGCCCCCAAACCACACGGAGAGGACAAGGCGCAGCAGGTCGGTGTAGGCGGGAGGGTTGGCAAAATAGTGGGGGTTCCACCCCAGCGTGAGCATTCCGACGGCGCGCGGTACGAAGTGGGCGTCCTCGTCGGAGTTGTAGGCGTAAGGCAGGCCCTGGCGGATACCCCACAGGCGCAGCCCGAGCGCTACCGCGAGCACGAGCCCGAGCGCCACCCACACGGTCCGGCGCCCGCGTGTGCCACGCCCAGACTCGGCCATGCGGTCGCGCGCGGCCGGCGTCGGCCCCCGCACCTCCGTCTCGGCGGGTGCGGTGGGCAGGTCAGAGGCCCCGGCGGGGGGCCCGGGCGCGGCGCGGCCCTTCTCCTCAGCAGTTGCCATAGACCGCGTAGTAGCGGCTCGTGTAGATGCGCCGGAAGCCCGGCAGGGGGACCTGGTCGAGCGGGTTGTCGCCGACGTCGACGATCGCCTCCTGGAAGACGGCGGCGCCGAGCGGGTAGACCGCGACGCTGCCCCGGGCGATCCGGTCGGTGAGGGTGTGGACGCCGTCCTCGGCGTCCGCGCGCGCCTCCGAGCGGGCGACGATGTCGCGCTGGCCGGTGGTGTCGAGGATCCAACGGGCGTCGGGGATCAGCTTGTTGTCGGGCAGCGACAACAGCGGGCAGCGGGCGAGTTCGGCGCGCACTGCGGGAGCGTGCAGCGCCGCGGCGAGGCCTTCGTGGAAGTCGTCGTGGTAGGCGAGGGTGGTGCGGGCGTTCGAGAGGCTCGTCACCGAGACGGCGGCGACGGCCGCGTAGAGGATGAGCGCGGCACCGCCAGCCATCCACACGCGGCGCAGCACCGAGCCGGGGCGCAGCAGCGACCAGCCGCCGATCGCCAGCGCGCAGAAGGGCAGCAGCAGCGCCGCGGCGCCCATCATGTAGCGGTCGATCACCGACGCGCCCGCGGCACCCTCGGCGACGTAGACACCCAGCAGCAGTACGAGCACCGCCAGCGGCACGCGCGCGCGGCGAGGGGTGAGCCACACCGCGAGCGCCGCCCCCGCGAGGCCGCCGAGCACGACCGGCAGCTTGTCGATCCGCACCAGGTAGCGCCACGTCGCGGCGAGCACCGCGGTGAAGCCCTGGGTACGTTCCAGTTCGGCGGCGAGCACCGCGGTGGAGTGCAGCGAGTAGAGCGGGTCGCCGGTGACGAGCGTGTCGCAGACGACCCACACCACCGGCGCGGCCGCCACCAGCGCCGCGTAGCCGAGCCGCCGGCGGTTGCTCACAGTGCGCGGCCACACGCACCACAGCCAGTACACACCTGCCAGCACCCACGCGTCGGGGCGCAGCAGGCCGGCCGCGGCGAGCAGTACGAAGACCGGCGTGCCGCGGCGGGGGCGCTCGACCTCCAGGGCGGTCGCCCACACGATCAGCGCGACGTACGTGAGGTCGAGGTAGCCCTGTGCGGCGAGGTTCGCGTCGAACAGGCGCGTCAGCATCAGCAGCGCCGCGAGCACCGCGACGAGCGGCCCGAAGCACAGGCGCGTAAGACGGTAGAGGCCGGCGGTGAGCGCAACGAACGAGGCGATCGAGCCGAGCACCACCAGGCGCGCGCCGCCCTGCCCGAAGAGCGCGCAGAGCGCACCGTAGGCGATCGCCAGGGGGTGCTCGGTGGGGGCGCGGTAGACGCTGAAGTCGGGTAGGTGCCCGTGCAGCAGTTCGCGGCCCCACAGCAGCGCGTAGAAGGAGTCGTAGGTGGGGTAGGTGGGGAAGGCGAAGTAGCCCGCGAGCGCCCCCACACAGAGCGCCGCGAAGCCGAGTCGCGCCCACGTGGCGCCCGGCACGGCACGCAGCCGTGCAAGCCTCGAGTGGCCCGGCCGGGGCTGGGCGAGCGTCGCGCTCTGCATCGGGTAGAGCTTATGTGGCCGGTAGGCTGTGAGTCGATGGCAAGGCCCTACCCGTGATGAAGCTGATCATCCAGATCCCCTGCTTTAGCTGGGGGAGGGCAGGCCCTCCCCCAGAGCCCCCTCCCCGACCTTCTCCCGCGAGGGACCAGGCGCCGTCAGCCGGATGAAGCTGATCATCCAGATCCACTGCTTTAGCTGGGGGAGGGCAGGCCCTCCCCCAGAGCCCCCTCCCCGACCTTCTCCCGCGAGGGACCAGGCGCCGTCAGCCGGATGAAGCTGATCATCCAGATCCACTGCTTTAGCTGGGGGAGGGCAGGCCCTCCCCCAGAGCCCCCTCCCCGACCTTCTCCCGCGAGGGACCAGGCGCCGTCAGCCGGATGAAGCTGATCATCCAGATCCCCTGCTGGGACGAGGCACAGACGCTGCCGCTGACGCTCTCCGAGTTGCCGCGCGAGCTGGAGGGCTTCGACACGGTCGAGTGGCTCGTGATCGACGACGGTTCGAGCGACGCCACGATCGACGTCGCGCGCCGCCACGGCGTCGACCACGTCGTCGCGCTCACCAACCACAAGGGCCTTGCGAGCGCCTTCCAGGCCGGACTCGACACCTGCCTGAAGCTGGGCGCCGACGTGATCGTCAACACCGACGCGGACAACCAGTACCACGGCCCCGACGTCGCGCGGCTGGTGGCGCCGATCCTCGAGGGCCGCGCGGACATGGTCGTAGGTGACCGCGAGGTGGTCTCGATCAAGCACTTCTCGCCGCTCAAGAAGGCGCTGCAGCGGCTCGGCTCGTGGGTCGTGCGCCAGGCCTCCTCGACGTCGGTGCCCGACACGACCTCGGGCTTTCGCGCCTACAACCGCGAGGCCGCGCTGCAGATGCAGGTCGTCTCGAAATTCACCTACACCCTGGAGACCATCATCCAGGCGGGCAAGCTGCTCGTCGCGGTCGAGCACGTCCCAGTCCGCACCAACCCCGCGACGCGCGAGTCGCGCCTGTTCCCCTCGATGGGCGCCTACGTGCGCCGCAACGCGGTCTCGATCTTCCGCATCTACGCCCAGTACGAGCCGCTGCGGATCTTCTGGAGCCTCGCCGCGGTGATCGGCCTCGCCGCGCTCGGTGTGTGGATCCGCTTCGTGGTCGCCTACGCCGAAGGCGACGGCAAGGGCCATGTGCAGTCGCTGATCCTCGGCGCGGTGCTGTTCATCGCCGCGGTCGTGCTGTGGGCGCTCGGGGTGATCGGCGACCTGCTCGCCGCCCAGCGCGTGATGACCCAGCGGACCTTCGAGCGGGTGCGGCGGATCGAGTTGCAACTCGGTGTAGAGCCTTCGCACTACGAGCCCGGCCAGGCGCAGGAGCGCGAGGCGGTGGAGGCTTGAGCGGGGCAGACGTCACGCTCTCCCGCGACGGCGTCGTCACGGGCAACACCTACGACAAGTACGGCTCCTCAAACCCGCTCGTGCGGCGCCTGATGGCCGGCTTCGAGCGCGACCTCGACGCGCTGCTGGGGCTCGCCGACCCTGACTCGCTGCTGGATGTCGGCTGCGGCGAGGGGGTCCTCGTCGAGCGCTGGGCGCGGCGGCTGCAGGGGCGGCGCGTCGTCGGCCTCGACCTGGAGGAGGACTCGATCCAAGCCGGGTGGGCCCAGCGCCAGGCGCCGAACCTCGAGTACCGCGTGCAGCGCGCCGAGGACCTGCCGTTCGCCGACGGGGAGTTCGCCCTGGCGTCCGCGATCGAGGTGCTCGAGCACGTGCCCGACCCTGCTCACACGCTTGCGGAGATGGCGCGCTGCGCGCAGCGCCACCTGCTCGTCTCGGTCCCCCGCGAGCCGCTGTGGCGAGCGCTCAACATGGCGCGCGGCGCCTACTGGCGGGAGCTCGGCAACACCCCCGGGCACCTCAACCACTGGTCCAGGCGGTCGTTCACGACCCTGCTCTCGCGCTACGGGACGGTCGCCGAGCTGCGCTCGCCCTTCCCGTGGACGATGCTGCTTGTCCGCCTCTAGCCCAGGTCTGTCCACCTCCGAGCCCGAGACGCAGGCGGGCGCCGAGCCGACCCGCTCCTACGGCAGCGGTGCCCGACTGCTTTCTATCGGAATCGCCGCGACCGGCCTGCTGACGTTCGCGTACTTCTCGATCGCCTCCCACGTGCTCAGCGAAGAAGCGGCTCAGCGCCTGGACGTGCTGTGGTCGGTGATGTTCGTCGTCATCTCGGTGATCTACCGGCCCGTCGAACAGCTGCTCTCGCGCACCATCGCCGAGCGCCGCGCCCACGGGCACGCCGAGCACCCGCTGCGCGTGCCGCTCGCGCTGCAGGCCGGTTTTGCCCTTGCCTTCCTCGTGGTCGCGCTCGCACTGCACGAACAGCTGATCCACGAAGTCTTCGACGGCTACTCCGCGCTCTACTACGTGCTACTCGTCGGCACGCTCGCGTACGCGGGCAGCTACTTTGCCCGAGGCTGGCTCGCGGGGCACCAGTACTTTGGGCTGTTTGGCGCGCTCGTGTTGATGGAGTCCACCTCGCGTATCTGCTTCGCGCTCGCCGCCGCGCTCGGCGTGAGCAGCGGACAGACCGCGGTCGCGCTGGGGATCGCAGTCGCGCCGCTACTCTCGCTCGTCGTCGTGCCCGCCGCGTTCGCTCGCGCCGGGCGGGAGCAGCGCAACGCCAGGGAGGCCGCGGGGCCCGCTTCAACTGCCGCAGACGCCGCGCCGGCCGAGGACGCCGTGCTGGGCACGAACGCCGCGCCCATCCCAGCTGACGCGCCTGCGCCAAGGACCGCAGAGCCCGCCCAGCCGGTGTTCACCGCCGACGAGGCCGACGCGGCGCTCGCCGGTCCGGGCACCGAGGGCGTGCAGGAGGTGGCGGCGCACGAAGAGCTGTCGCTCTCGCGCGGCGGGCGCTTCGCGCTGTGGGTCTCGGGCATCATGCTCTCCGAGCAGACGCTCCTGAACGCGTCGGTCCTGACGGTTGACGCGCTCTCCCCCGACAAGGCGCTCGCGGGAATCGTGTTCAACGTCATGCTGATCGCCCGCGCCCCGCTGCAGCTCTTCCAGGCGATCCAGACCTCGCTGCTGCCCCACCTGACCGGCCTGGAGGCCAAGGAGGGCCACACCGCGTTCGCCCGCGCAATCCGCATCACCGTACTCGCGATCGCCGCCTTCGCCGCGGCCGTGGCGCTCGGCCTGTTGACGATCGGTCCGTTCGTGATGAGCCACGTGCTCTTCGGCCAGACCTACACCTACAACCGCTTCGGCCTCGCCGTCGTCGGCCTGGGGATGGGCCTGCACCTGGTCTCGGGCACGCTCAACCAGGCCGCCCTGGCCCGTAACCGCGCGCGTGCCGCCGCGCTCTGCTGGCTCGTGGCAGCCATCGCGTTCCTCGCCTGGATGCTCACCCCGCTCGTCGGCGAACAGGTGCTGCGAGCGGAGATCGGCTACCTCGGCGCGACCTGCCTGCTCGCGGCGCTACTCGCGCTGCTCTACCGGCGCGGTCACTCAGCGCTGGCCGCAGCGACGATCGCGCGGTAGGCCTCACCGGGCTCCGCGGCGTGGAAGATCGCCGAGCCGGCGACGAAGGTCGTCGTGCCGGCGCTGCGGCAGAGTGGGGCGGTCGTCGGGTCGATCCCCCCGTCCACCTCCAGCGCCGCCGTGGAGCCCTGCCCGTCGAGCAGCGCCCGCAGGCGCGCGATCTTCTCCGGGGAGCGCGCGATGAACGGCTGCCCGCCCCAGCCGGGGCTGACGGTCATGCACAGCGCGAGGTCCAGCGCCCCGGCCAGCTCGCCCAGCGCCCGCACCGGGGTTGCGGGATTGATCGCCACTCCCACGCACGCCCCGCTCTCGCGGATCAGGTTGGCAGCGTACGCCGCGTGCGGGGTGGCCTCCGCGTGGAAGGTCACCGAGTGCGCCCCTGCGCGTACAAACTCCTCCACCTGGCGCTCAGGGCGCTCGATCATCAGGTGCACGTCGAGCATTCCCCCGACCCCCTCTACTTGCTCGCGCAGCGCCGCGACCACGAGCGGACCGATCGTGATCGGCGGTACGAAGTGCCCGTCCATCACGTCCACGTGCACCACCCGCGCACCCGCCGCCAGCACCTCCCCCACCTGCTCGCGCAGCACGCCGAAGTCGGCGGAGAGGATCGAGGGCGCCACCCGCACCCCCGCCAGGAGCTTCTTTGTAGAGGCGCTCATCCGGTCACCACAGTGATCTGGGCTCTCAGGGCAAGCTGGGTAAGGACGCAAGGAGCGAAGTGTGTCGAAGCCGAGAGACGCTCGCTGCGCGAGCATCCCCGTTTCGGCCAGCACACGAGCGACTGAGGACCCAGATCCAACGCAGCCATGAGAGCTCAGATCGGCATCAACATGCTGTCGCCGCAGTTATTGCACTTGAGGATCGCCGTCGAGGACATCCGCACGATCGTCGAGTGCTCGCCGCAGTTGGGGCAGACCGACGCCAGCTCGAAGCGGTGCAGACAGTACACGCAGCGGTAGCGGCCCGGAAGGTTCGTCGGGCGCAGCCACGGCTCCGAGCAGTTCGGGCACAGCGGGCCGAGGTCGGCCGCCGGCGCCGCCGCCTTGTCGCGCTCGGCGCCCATCACCGCCGCCTCATCCGCGGCGCAGCCGTGCGATGAAGAAGCCCGCCGTGCGGTCGCGGTGAGGGAGCGTCAGCACGCAGCAGCTCCGACTTAGAGCCGGCAGCTCCGCACCCAGGTTCTCGAGGGCGAAGTCCGGGGTGGATTCCAGGAAGGCGGATATCTGGCGCTCGTTCTCGGTCGGGGAGACGGTGCACGTAGAGTAGACCAGCACGCCCCCCGGACGGACCGCCGTGGCGCCCGCCGCGAGGATCGCCGCCTGGGTGCGTGCGAGCTGCTCCACGTCCCGCGGCGTGATCCGCCAGCGCAGGTCCGCGCGCGCCTGCAACGTCCCCAACCCCGAGCACGGCGGGTCCACCAGCACCCGATCGAAGCCACTCCCCTCCCCCTCCAGCGGCCGCGCCGCGTCGCCCAGCACCACCCGCACGCACTCCTGGGCGCGCAGGCGCTCGACGGTGCGCTGCAGCTCCGCCGCGCGGCGGCGGTTGCGCTCGACCGCGACCACCTCCCCCTCGCCTTCCATCAGCGCCGCGAGGTGGGTGCTCTTGCCGCCCGGCGCAGCGCACAGGTCGAGCACCCGCTCGCCCGGCTGGGGCGCCAGCAGGCGCGCCGGGAGCATCGCCCCGCGCGACTGCGCCAGCACTGCACCTGCCCGCCACAGCGCCGAGCCGTGTACGTCCCACGGGCCCTCCACCACGAGCGCCTCCGGGATCTCCGGGTCCCCGTGGACCGCCGCCACTCCGGGGTCCCCTTCTTGCAGAGCCCACCCGACCGAAGCCGGGAGACACGGGCCTCCGGCCCGAATCCCCGTTTCGACCAGCAACTGCGCCGCGACCACCGCGGGCTCCGCGACCAGCGTGTTCACGCGCAGCGCCAGCTCCCCCGGCTCGTTGTCGGCCGCCAGCAGCGCGCGCGCGTCCTCCGCGCCCAACTCCTCCCACCACAGCTCCGCGATCCACCGCGGATGGGAGTGCTTGAGCGCCGCGCCCTCCACGGTGCCGTCATCGAGTGCCTCGAGCAGCGCCGCACCCTCGCGCGTGGCACGGCGCAGCACCGCGTTGACCAGGCCGTGGCCCCCACGGCCGGCCTTCGCGAGCTCGACCGCGTCCGCCACCACCGCATGGTCGGGCGCGCCCCCCGTGTACAGCAGCTCGTACAGCCCCAACCGCAGCGCCGCCACCAGCGGCGCGTCCAGCTTGCCCACGGGACGCTCGGCGAGCCGTTCGATCAGGTAGTCCAGCGTGCTGCGGCGCTGCACCGCGCCGTACACCAGGCGCATCGCGAGCGCCCGGTCGCGCGCGTCGAGCTCGCCCGCCTGCGAGCGCAGCGCCAGGTCCGCATAGGCGCCTCCCTCGAACACCCGGCGCAAGACCACGTACGCGCAGACACGCGCTCTAGACGGCATGTCCCCGCAGATACGCCCCCGCGTCCATCGGCCGCCCCCCCGGCGGCTGGACCTCCAGCAACTCGAGCGCGCCCGCGCTCGTCCCGTACAGCAGGTGGCCCTCGTTTGCGATGAGCGTCCCCGCAGGCGGACCGTCGGCGCGCGCCTGCGCCTGCCACACCCCGATCAGCTCGCCGTCGGTGCGCGCCAGGCGTGCGCCGATGTGGGGGTGCAGCGCCCGCACCCTGCGCTCCAGCTCCACCGCCGGGCGCTCCGGGTCGAGCAGGCGGTCCTCCGCGGCGATCTTCTCTGCGTACGTCGCACCCTTCTCGAGCTGCTCGGTGAAGCGCGGCGGCTCCCCTCGCTCCCAGCCGTCCAGCACACCCAGCAGCAGCTCTCCCCCCAGTCGCTCCAGGCGCTCCGCGAGCGACCCGTACGTGTCCCGCCGGCCGATCCCCTCCACCGCCGTCGCACACACCGGCCCGCTGTCGAGGCCCTCCGTCAGACGGATGACCGATACCCCCGTCTGCGCGTCCCCCGCCATGATCGCCCGCTCGATCGGCGCTGCCCCGCGCCAGCGCGGCAGCAGCGAAGGGTGCACGTTCAACAGCGGGTACGCCGAGAGCAGCGGCTCCTTGACCAACGCTCCGAAGGCGCACACCACGAGCACCTCCGGTCCCGCCCGCTCGACCAGCGACTGGGCCTGCAGGTCGTTCACGCTCGCCGGCTGATCCACCGCGATGCCCAACTCCCCTGCCGCCTGCGCCACCGGCGGCGACGCCACTTTGCGGCCGCGGCCCCGCGGGCGGTCCGGGCGTGTGAGCACCAGCTCTGGACGGTGTGCGCTCGCCGCCAGGCGCTCCAGCACTGCCGCCGCGAAGTCCGAGGTGCCGAGGAAGACGGTGCGCAAAGAGTCAGCCCGCCGAGACGGGCGCCGCCTCCCGCCCCTCTCGCAACGCGCGCATCGCCTCCCTGCGCGCCTCCCGGGAGATGCGGTCGAGGATCAGCACGCCCTCCAGGTGGTCGAGCTCGTGCTGGATCACCCGGGCCGGCAGGCCCTCCTCCTCCACCACCAGCTCCTCGCCGTGCGGGTTCTGCGCGCGCACCCGCACCCGCGCCGCGCGCTCCACCTCGACGTGCACCCCCGGGAGGCTCAGGCAGCCCTCTTGCGCAGTCTCGCGCTCCTCGCTCTCCCACTCCAGCACCGGGTTCACGAGCGCCGTGACCGGGTCGTCCTGGTAGGCCTTGTACACCAGCACCCGGTGCAGCACCCCGAGCTGCGTCGCTGCCAGGCCGACGCCGAGCGCGTCCTGCATCAGCTCCCCCATCCTCTGCACCTCCGCGCGCAGGCGCTCGTCGAAGCGCTCCACCGCCACCGCGCTCGCGCGCAGCACCGGGTCACCCAGCTTGCGCACGTGGCGCAGCGCCGCCTGCTGGCGCGCTCGGGTCTCCGGATCGAGCTCCTCGGTCTGCTCGCCCTCGAGCTCCTCCGCCTGCGCGGCGGACTCCTCCTCGATCTCGGTCGGATCTCCGATGCTGGTGCTCACCCCACCAATTCTATTGCGGGTCCACGTCCACACTGAAGCTCACCCCGGCGTGCTCTCTGGCGCTCGCCGCGCGGTGCACCGCCGTACCCACGCTGCGCACCGCCACGCTGCGGTTCGCCGCCTTGACGAGCAGCACCCGCCGCTCCTTGCCCCGCAGACGAAACAGCGCTGCTGGACCCAACACGCTCACGAGGTCGGAGGGCACCCGATCGCCCATGCCCGTCCTGACCGCACTCGCCGCCGCCTGCGCGCGCGCCGCCTCCGGGGCCGCGCACACGACTCGGATCAGGTGCGCGAACGGCGGGTAGCGCAGCGCCGCACGGCGCTCCAGCTCGCCCTTGAGGTAACCCTCGCTGTCGTGTTGCGCGGCGTGTACGATCGCGCGCGCCTCGGGGGCGATCGTCTGCACCAGCACCCTCCCCTCCCCGCCGCGCCCCACCCTGCCCGCGAGCTGCGCGATCAGCGCGAACGTCCGCTCCTCCGCACGGAAGTCCGGGAAGCGCAGCGTCGCGTCCGCGTCCACCACCACCCCCAGCCTCACATCCGGGAAGTCGTGGCCCTTCGCGACCATCTGCGTGCCGATCAACACGCCCGCGGGGGCGGCCCCGAAGCGGCGCAGCACCCCGCCCACGCCGCCCGCCGGCCCGTCTGTTGCGAGCACGTCGGCGTCGAGGCGGAAGACCGGGAAGCGCTCCCCGTCCCCCAGCGCCGCCTGGAGGTCGTGCTGCAGGCGCTCGGTGCCCGCCCCGTGGCGCGCCACCGCCGTCGAGCCGCACTCGCAGCGCGAGGGCACCTGCTCTCGGTGGCCGCAGTGGTGACAGGCCACCCGTCCCTGGGCGCGGTGCATGACCAGCGCCACGTCGCACTGCGGGCAGCTCCACACCCTCCCGCACGAGCGGCAGGAGAGGAAGTTCGACCAGCCCCTGCGGTTCAGCAGCACGATCGCCTTCCCGCCCTCCCTGCGCACCTCCGCCAGCGCCTGTGCGGTCTGCGGATGTAGGCCCTGGCTCTGCTCGCGCATGTCGAGCACCCGCACCGGCGGCAACGGACGGCCGTCCACTCGGTGCGGCAGGCTCAGGCGCCTCAGCGCGTGGTGGCTCTCCGGACGCGGGGTGGCGCTGCCCACCAGCAGCAGCGCGCCCTGCTGCACTGCGCGCCTGGCCGCGACGTCGCGCGCGTCGTAGCGGGGGTCGTCTTCGTGCTTGTAGGAGGAGTCGTGCTCCTCGTCCACCACGATCAGTCCCAGGCCCTCGATCGGCGCGAACACCGCCGAGCGCGGGCCCACGCACACGCGCGCCTCCCCCACCCGCAGCCGCCGCCACTCCTCCCGTCGCTGCGCCGGCGTCAGGCGCGAGTGGAGCACCGCCACCGTTTCCCCGAAGCGCGCGACGAAGCGCCCCACGATCTGTGGCGTCAGCGCGATCTCCGGGACCAGCACGATCGTGCCTCGCCCCCGCTCCAGCGCGCACGCCGCCGCGCGCAGGTACACCTCCGTCTTGCCCGAGCCCGTGATCCCGTGCAGCAGCAGCGACGCCGGTCGGACGGGATGGGGTAGGTCGGGTGGGTGGGATCCCATCAATACCTGTTCGATCGCCTCCAGCGCTTGTCGTTGGTCATCCGTCAACGGCGGCGGCTCACTGTGCAGCGCCCCGATCGGCTCGTGTTGCGGGCGCGCCACCGCACGCGCGCTGCGCTTGCGTACGCCCATGCCGTTGGGCCCTTTGCTCATCGCTCCCGGCGGCAGCACCAGCCGCAGTGCGCGCGCAAGCGTCGAGCAGCACTCCACCGCGATCCACCCCGCCAGCGCCACGAGGTCGATCGGCACGCCTAGCTCCAGCGCCCGTAGCGGCACGAGCAGCTTCTCCTCAGCCACCTCGCTGCGCTCGGACAGGCCCGTCACCACTCCCAGCACCTCGCGGCGACCGAACGGCACCACCAGCATCGAGCCCACGTCCACCGCTCCACCCGCGAGATCGGGGGGCAGCCGATAGTCGAACGGGCCGCGTAGCGCGCGAGCCGTTGTCAGCGGCTCGACCTGGGCAATCGCACTCTGCACCCCCCCACACTAAACAGACGGTCGGACCGCCCCGCCAGCCTGCCCGACGACACCCCGGCCCTGCACAGCCGGCAGGGGGAGCGGTTGACGACTCCGCCCCGTGGGTCGCTCAAACCCCCGCGACAGCCCCCAGCCCCGCGGCCTCGCGCAACGCCTCGGCCTTGTCCGTGCGCTCCCACGTGAAGTCGTGGTCGTCGCGGCCGAAGTGCCCGTACGCCGCGGTCTTCTGGTAGATCGGGCGGTGCAGTCTGAGCTCCTCCCGGAACGCCCCCGGACGCAGGTCGAAGTGCTCGCGCACCAGCTCCGTGATCCGCGCACGGCCGAGCTTCTCGGTACCGAACGTCTCGACCATCACCGACACCGGGTGCGCCACCCCGATCGCGTAGGCGACCTGCACCTCCGCGCGATCCGCGAGACCCGCGGCCACGAGGTTCTTCGCCACCCACCGCACTGCGTACGCCGCCGAGCGGTCCACCTTCGAGGGGTCCTTGCCCGAGAACGCCCCCCCGCCGTGGCGCGCCATGCCGCCGTAGGTGTCCACGATGATCTTGCGCCCCGTCAGCCCGCAGTCGCCCATCGGCCCCCCGATCACGAAGCGACCCGTCGGGTTCACCAGGAAGTCGCGCAGCAGCTGCTTCTCGTCGTAGAGCTCCGCCGGCAGTACCGGGCGCAGCACGTGCTCGAAGAGGTCCGGCTTGATCAGCGTCTCGCTGTCGATCCCGTCCGCGTGCTGCGTGGAGATCAGGATCTTCTCCACCCCCACCGGGCGCCCATCGCGGTAGCGGACCGTCACCTGGGTCTTGCCGTCAGGACGTAGGTAGGGCAGCACGTCGGCCTTGCGCACCTCCGCCAGGCGCTTTGAGAGCTTGTGCGCCAGTAGGATCGGCAGCGGCATCAGCTCGTCGGTCTCGTTCGTGGCGTAGCCGAACATCATCCCCTGGTCGCCCGCGCCCGCCACGTCGCGCTGGTCGTCGTCGAGCGGGTCGTGGCGCGTCTCGTACGCCGCGTCCACCCCCTGCGCGATGTCGGGGGACTGCCGGTCGATCGCGTTGACCACCGCGCACGTGTCGCAGTCGAAGCCGTACGCCGCGTTGTCGTAGCCGATGCCCCGCACCGTCTCGCGTGCGACGTGCTGGATGTCCACGTACGTCTCCGTTGTGATCTCGCCCGAGACCACGATCAGGCCCGTGTTCACGAGTGTCTCGCACGCCACGCGGCCGTAGGGGTCCTCGCGCAGCACCGCGTCGAGCACCCCGTCAGAGATCTGGTCGGCGATCTTGTCCGGGTGCCCCTCCGTCACCGACTCGCTGGTGAACAGGTATTCGTTGTCTGAAAGCTCGCTCATAAGCCGGCAAGTGTACCGGTACCCCGACCGCCCAGGTCAAGCAGCCGAGCGCGTGCCCCTGCGCCGGGTGTCGGGTGGGCGGGCGTCAGATCTGCGCTGGCCGCGCTCGACGAAGTCGATGATGAGCGGCACACCGTCCATGCCGTAGCGCGCGCGCAAACGGTTCTCCAGGAAGTACGCGTAGTCACGCGTCACCCGCTCGCGGGAGTTGACCTGGATCGCGAAGCGCGGTGGGCGCTCGCCGGTCTGGGTCATGTAGATCGGCTTCAGGCGGTGCTGGCTGGAGCCCCGGCGGGTGCCTACCGGCGGCTGGCGCGCCTGCACGGCCTCGGCCAGGAAGCGGTTCAGCTCCGGGGTGGGGATGCGCCCCGCCATCCTGTCCCCGAGCGCCAGTGCCTCGGTCAGCAGCCGCGCGGAGTGGCGGCCGGTCTTCGCGCTCGCGGTCAGCACCCGCGGGCGCAGCCGCAGCTTCTCCGCCACCCGTGCGCGCTCGTGCGCCAACGCCTCCTCGGTGGTGTGGGAGTTGCGCTCCCCGGCCTCCCCGGGAGGATGGGACTCGGCAAAGAGGTCCCACTTGTTCAGCACGATCGCCGTCGCGCAGCCCGCCTTCATCGCGAGCTCCGCGATGCGCAGGTCCTGGGCGGTGACGCCTTCAGTCGCGTCGCACACCACGAGCGCCACGTCAGCGCGTTCGGCCGCGCGGCGGGAGCGCAGCGCGGTGTAGTACTCGACGGAGTCCGCCACCTTTGACTGGCGACGCATCCCGGCGGTGTCGACCAGGGTCACACTGCGACCCTCCACGCTCAGCGGCGTGTCGATCGCGTCGCGGGTCGTGCCCGCGTGCTCAGACACGATCACACGTTCCTCACCCAGGAAGCGGTTGACCAGCGAGGACTTGCCGACGTTCGGGCGGCCGATCACCGCCAGGCGCAGCGTATCCCCGTCGGGCTCCGCCTCGGCGGCTGGCAGCAGCTCCACGATACGGTCGAGCAGGTCACCCGTCCCGAGGCCCTGCGCGGCTGAGACCGCCAGCGGCTCGCCGAGGCCGAGGCGGTGGAGCTCGGCCGCCTGCGGCAGCTCCGCGACGCTGTCGCACTTGTTGGCCGCCACGACGCTCGGCAGCGGCGAGCGGCGCAGCAGGTCCGCGAGCTCCTCGTCGCCGGCGCGCACCCCCGCGCGCGCGTCGACCACCAGCACCGCCACCTGCGCCTCGGCGAGACCCGTCTGCGCCTGCTCACGGATCGAGCCCGCCAGCGGGTCCTCGTCGCGGAAGTCCACGCCGCCGGTGTCGATCAGCTTGAAGCGCCGTCCGTTCCACTCGCACTCCACCTCGTTGCGGTCGCGCGTCACCCCCGGGCGCTCGTGCACCACCGCCTCGCGCCCGCCGCTCAAGCGGTTGACGAGCGAGGACTTGCCCACGTTGGGGTAGCCGACGACGGCGACCTTCAGCATTTGGGGTTCCCGGGGGGGCTCACCGGGCCAGTATGAGCTATGACGGCCGGGCGGCCGGTGGGACCTCAGGTTGGAGAACCGTTCGGGCAAGCCTTGCGATGTGCTCCACCACCTGCTCGACGCTCAGGCCGGTGGTGTCGAGCGTCACCGCATCCGGCGCCGCCCGCAGCGGGCTGTGCTTGCGCTTGGAGTCGCGTTGGTCGCGCTGGCGCAGTTCGTCCAGCACTGCCCCATGGTCGAGCCCGAGTTCCGCGGCGCGCCGCCGGGCGCGCTCGGCGGGATCGGCGGTGAGGAAAACCTTGAGCGGCGCATCGGGAGCAACCACCGTGCCGATGTCCCGGCCCTCGGCCACCAAATCGCCGCGCGACACCAGCTCCCGCTGCAGGGCAACCAGTGCCTCGCGCACAGCCGGGTCGGAGGCGACCTGCGAGGCCATCTCGGAGACCTCCAGCGTGCGGATCTCCTCGGTTACATCGCGGCCGTCCAGCAACACACGCTCCCCCAGCTCGATGTGCGCACCCTGTGCCAGCCGCGAGGGGGCTCGATCGGGTGAGGCGAGCGCCAGCAGCGCCACGCAGCGATACAGCGCGCCGCTGTCCAGGTAGGTGAAGCCCAGTCTGCGCGCAACCGCACGCGCGACAGTGGACTTGCCGGCCCCTGCGGGGCCGTCGATCGCGATCACCACTCGCCTCGCCACCCCTGTGCGCCGAGCGGCGCACCGTTGGGGTTCGGGCTCACCGTCGCCTGGGGACCGGGTCCCATCAGCCCGCCAGTCTACGCAGGTCCTCCACGAACCCCGGGTAGGAGACCGCGGCGGCCTCGATCCCAAGCACCTCCACGCCCTCACGTGAGGCGAGGCCGGCGACGGCGCCGAGCATCGCCAGGCGGTGGTCGCCGTGGGCGTCGAGCACCCCGCCCCGCAGGCCGCCGGTCCCGGAGACTGCGAAGCCGTCCTCGGTCGCCTCGATGTCCGCGCCGAGGCCGCGCAGGCCCTCGACCACTGTGGCGATGCGGTCGGACTCCTTCAGGCGCAGCTCCTGCGCGCCGCGCACCACCGTCTCTCCCTCGGCGAAGCAGCCGAGCAGCGCGATCAACGGCAGCTCGTCGATCGCCAGCGGCACCTCCTCGGGCCCCACGAACGTCCCCTCCAGGGCGCCCGCGGCGACGTCCAGGTCGCTGACCGGCTCGTGCGCGACGAGCTCGCCCGTCTCGTCCTCGAGGTCGCCGAACACGATCCCCTGCATCCGCTTCAGGATGTGCAGGAAGCCGCTGCGTGTCCAGTTCACGCCGACGTCGCGGACCAGCAGGCGCGAGCCCGGCACGAGCACTCCCGCGGCGAGCAGGAACGCCGCGGAGCTCGGGTCGCCGGGCACCCGTACGCGCTCGAGCACGAGCTCGTCGGTGTTGGTGACGCTCACGCGGCGACCGTTGCGGTGGATCGTGGCCCCTGCCGCCAGCAGCATCCGCTCGGTGTGATCGCGGCTGCGCTCCGGCTCGGTCACGGTGCTCGCGCCGTCCGCGGCGAGCGCAGCGAGCAGCACGCACGACTTCACCTGGGCGCTCGCGACCGGTAGCTCGTAGGAGATCGCGTGCAGCCGCGCGCCGCGCACTGCAAGCGGCGGGAAGCGGCCCCCCGTCGCCTGCAGGTCGGCGCCCATCAGGCGCAGCGGCTCGACCACCCGGTCCACCGGACGGCGACGGATCGACTCGTCGCCGTCCAGCGTGAAAGAGCGGCCCTCCTGGGCGGCGAGCCAGCCGGGCAGCAGACGCAGCAGTGTGCCCGCGTTGCCCACGTCGATCGGGCGCTCCGGCTCGCGCGTCTCGCGCAGGCCGGCGCCGCGCACGACCACCTCCTGCGGGTACACCTCCACAAGGGCGCCCAACGCCCGCACCGCGTTCAGCGTCGCGGTCGTGTCCGCGGCGTGCAGGTAGTGCTCGATGCGCACCGGGTAGGAGGCCATCGCGCCGAGCAGCGCCGCGCGGTGGGAGATCGACTTGTCCGCCGGCGCGGTCAGCTCGCCCGTCAGCGGACCAGAGGGCTCGAAGCGAAGGTTCATCGTGTCACGCACCCTAGGGACCTGTCTCGATTGCGGCGTGCAGGCCGATCTTCACGCGCTGGAGTTGAGGGTGAAGCGACCAAGCGCGCCCTACGCGTCAGGGCCCAACAGCGTCTGCCGGTCCACCCGGGCCCGCTCGTTCCACGCCGCGATCGCCTGCGCGTCGCGCGCCTGGAGCATCGCGCGGACCTCCGCCAGGCGCCCCACCGCCTCGTCGATCGCCACGATCAGAGCCTCGCTGTTGGCGAGGTAGATGTCCCGCCACACCTCCGTGTTCGCACCCGCCACCCGCGTAGCGTGGCGAAAGCTCGGACCGGTGCCGCCCTGGGGCTGCTGGTCCTCGCGTTCAAACGCCGCAGCGGCCTGGGCGACAAGCACGTTGGCGAGCACGTGCGGGAGGTGCGAGACGCAGGCCATCAGGCGGTCGTGAGCGCCGGCCTCGACCGCCGCTGGTCGCGCCCCGAGGCGCTCGATCAGCTCGCGCAGGCGCCCGTACAACCCCTCGTCGGTGCCGAGCGTCGGTGTGAGGTACCACGTGGCGCCCTCGAACAGGTCCTCCCGGGCGTGCGCGACGCCCGACGTCTCGGCTCCCGTGAGCGGGTGACCACCGACGAAGCGCGGGTCCCCCCGGGCGTCGTCAAGTGCCAGCTTGCTCGACCCCACGTCGCTGACCACGCACTCGGGGTCGGCGTGCGCGAGCGCCTCGCGGACTGTCCCTGCGAGCGCCCCCACCGGCGCGGCGGCGAACACGACCTGGGCCCCAGCCACCGCGGCGGCAAGGTCCGGCGCCACTTCGTCCACGGCCCCCAGCTCGAGCGCCGCCAGGCACGCCTGCTGGTCGGGGTCGTAGCCGCAGACGCGCGCCCCCGCACGCCCGCGTGCGGCCAGCCCGATCGAGCCGCCGATCAGCCCCACCCCGAGAATCGCCACCCTCACGCGACGCTCACCGGCGGCGAGCCCGGCATCCGGGCGACCATCACACCGCGCTGAGCGCCTTGCCAGCGAGCGCCGCGGCGCGCTCCACCGCGGTGGCGTACTCGGCGAACGTGTCGGTCGGCAAGGACTGCGGCCCGTCGCAGAGCGCCTCGTCGGGGGAGGGGTGCACCTCCACGATGATCCCGTCCGCACCCGCGGCGGCAGCGGCCAGCGACAGTGAGAGCACCAGGTCGCGCCGCCCCGCCGCGTGCGACGGGTTGACGATCACAGGCAGGTGGGAGAGCTCCTTGAGAATCGGCACTGCCATCAGGTCGAGCGTGGTGCGCCGGTAGGAGGTATCGAACGTACGGATGCCACGCTCGCAGAGCATCACCGCGGGGTTGCCCTCCTTGAGGATGTACTCGGCGGCCATCAGCAGCTCGTCCAGCGGCGCGGAGAGCCCGCGCTTGAGCAGCGCGGGGCGCCCCGAGCGGCCGATCTCGGTGAGCAGCGAGTAGTTCTGCATGTTGCGCGCGCCGATCTGGATCACGTCGGCGACCTCCAGCACGGCGTCGAGGTCGCGCACGTCCATCAGCTCGGTGACGACCGGCAGGCCGGTCTCGGCCTTCGCCTCGGCGAGCAGGCGCAACCCCTCGACGCCCAAACCCTGGAAGGCGTAGGGGGAGGTGCGCGGCTTGTAGGCGCCCCCGCGCAGCAGCGTGGCACCCGCGTCGCGCACGACACGGGCAGTCTCGAGCGTCTGCTCGCGCGATTCCACGGTGCAGGGGCCCGCGATCAGCGCGAAGTGCTCGCCGCCGACCTTGCGGCCGTCGATCTCGAGCACGGTGCGCTCGCCGTGGCGGAACTGGGCGGAGGCGAGCTTGTAGGGCTTGAGGATCGGGACGACCCGGTCCACCCCCGGCTGGCCCTCCAGCCCGAGGCTCTCCACGCAGGCGTCTTGCTCGACGTCGCCGATCGCGCCGATCACGGTTACGCGCGCGCCCTGGCTGCGGTGGGCGCGCGCGCCGGCTCGCTCGATCTTGCCCACGACCGCCGCGATCTCCTCGTCGGTCGCGGCCTCCTTCATGACGATCATCATCTGTGCTTCCTTTCTTCTTCTGAAGAAGAGGGGCTCGGCTCACCGGCCTCCGGCCGACTGCGCCACCCTCTTGACGGGATAGTAGGTGCTCCTCGGCCCCGCCGTGTGAAAAGCGCGGGGGCGTGTCGTGAGCGGGCTCGCACGCCCGGTGGAGTGGCGCTCGGTCAGGGGACCCGTGCGGCCCGACGCCCGCTCACGGACGGGGCAGGCCGAAGCGCCTAGCTAAATCGCCAGGCGTAGGCGTAGGAGGGCGACCAGTCGGCAGGCGCGAGGGCACGGCAGGATGTGAGGGCCGATGCGGACATGAGGTCGTCTCTCACATTGTAGCACCTTCAAAGCACTTCGGCAAGCGCCTCGAGAAAGATCGCGTTCTCCTCCGGCGTCCCGTAAGTGACGCGCAGCGCTCCCTCCCGGCCGAGCGCCCCGCCGCCGCGGACGAGCACACCGCGCTCGAGCAGGCCGCGCAGCACCTCCGCTTCGTCTCTCTCTTCGCCGAGCGCCAGCCAGCAGAAGTTGGCCTGCGACTCCGCAAGCTGAAGCCCCAGCGCCCGCAGCCGCTCGTCCACGGAGATGCGCTCGGCGACCGTGCGCGTGACGCGCTCGGTGACGGCGTCCTGGTGGGCGAGCGCCTCGGTCGCGGCGGCCTGCGCGACCGCGTTGCAGAAGAACGGCTGGCGCACCTGGTCGAACGCCCGCGGCAGCTCGGGCGAGCCGCACAGCGCGAAGCCGACCCGCAGCCCGCAGAGGCCGTAGACCTTCGAGAAGGTGCGCAGCAGCACGAGGTTGGGGTGCTCGGCGAGCAGTTCCACGGAGGCGTCGGGGTCGTCCAGCAGGTTGAACTCGCAGTAGGCCTCGTCCACGATCACGCACACGTACGGGGGCACCTCCGCGAGGAACTCGGCGATCTCCGCGAGCGGCAGTGCGGTGGAGGTGGGGTTGTTGGGGTTGCACACGAGCACCAGCCGCGTGGCGACGGTGATCTCGCGCAGCATCGCGGGCAGGTCGTGGCGCTCGCGCTCGTCCAGCGCCACGGTCACCGCCCGCGCGCCCGAGGCAGCGGAGAGATGCGGGTAGATCGAGAACGACGGCCACGCGTGGACGAGCTCTGCCCCCGGCTCCAGCAGCGCCTCACCCGCGGCGAGCAGGATGTCGCACGAGCCGTTGCCGATCGCGATCCGCTCCGGCGGAACCCCGTAGCGCTCGGAGAGACGCCGGCGCAGCGCCGTGCAGCCGGGGTCGGGGTAGCGGTGCAGGCCGCCCACGGTCCGCTCGATCGCCTCGCGCACGGCGGGCAGCGGCGGCCACGGCGACTCGTTGCTGGCCAGCCGCACCCGCGGCGCGGCGTCACCGTACCCGCCCGCCGCGGGGTAGCTCGGCAGGCGGCGGATGCGCTCTGAGAACTCGAAGGGCACCGCGGTATTGTGGCGAACGGCGGCCCACACCGCAGGGCGTCCTCCTTCCCGCCAGACTCCGGCATCCTCCCCTGGCGCACCGCCCCGCCGTCCCCCGCCACGGTCGGCCCCGACGATCCCCGGCCCTACCGCGGACGATCCCGACCCTACTGCGCGGACTCCAAATCCGCCCGCAGCACCTTCGCCTCGCCGAGGTACACGTGCTGCGCCCGGTGGCCCTCAGCAGCGTAGTAGTGGATCAAGACACGGATCACACGCGGCAGCGAGCGCGGCACAGGGATCTCGCGAGCGCACAGCAGCGGCACCCCCTCGAAGCCGAGCGCACGCGCGGCGACGGCGGGAAACTCGGCGTTGAGGTCGTTCGTGGCGGTGAAGATGCAGCTGACGACATGCTCGGGGTCGAGCTCGTTGCGCTCCATGATCGTCGTCATCAACTCGGTCGTAGAGTCGAGGATGTCCTGGGCGTCGTTGTGCGAGACGCTGATCGCGCCGCGTAAGGCGTGCAGTCGCATGGCGAGCGATTCTCTCAGAGCGCGCGGCCGGTCTCGCCGAGCTTGCGCAGCTCGGCCTCGCCGAGACGGCGGTGCGCGCCGGGCTGCAGGCCGTCCAGCCGCAGGGGGCCGAAGGCGATGCGCTGCAGGGTGAGGACAGGGTGGCCGACCGCCTCGCACATGCGCCGCACCTGGCGGTTGCGGCCTTCGCGGATCGTCAGCTCCAACTCGTCCTCGCCGCTGCCCACCCGACGCACCTGCGCGGGCGCGGTCGGCCCGTCCTCCAGCTCCACGCCGGCGCGCAGCGCGCGCAGCGCCCCCTCCTCGACGGGTCCGCCGGCTACGCGCACGCGGTAGGTCTTCGGCACCGCGTAGCGCGGGTGGGTGAGTCGGTGGGCGAGCTCCCCGTCGTTGGTCAGCAGGATCAGCCCGCTGCTGTCCGCGTCCAGGCGCCCCACCGGGTAGAGGCGGCGCTCCTCGCCGAGGAGCTCGAGCACTGTCGGCCGGCCGTGAGGGTCGCTCGCGGTGGAGAGCACGCCGACCGGCTTGTGCAGGGCGTAGACGACGTGCGGCGCGGGGCCGGTGAGGAGCCGGCCATCGACTTCCACACGGCTGTGCGCGTCCACGTCACGGGCCGGATCGCGCACCACGTCGCCGTCGACGCGCACCCGCCCCTGCGCGATCACGCCCTCCGCGGCGCGCCTGGAGGCGACGCCGGCGTGGGCGAGGTGCTTGGCGAGACGCATGGGCTGCAACGATAAGCAACATGGATCTGGGGCTTCTGCAAGAGACCCTCGCCGCGTCCGGCCAGCCACCCTTCCGCGCCCGCCAGGTGTGGGAGTGGGCGGCGCGGGGCGCGGCAGGCTACGCGGAGATGACAAACCTGCCGGTCGCCTTGCGCGAGACGCTGCAGGGGGAGGTTCCGTTCTCGAGCCTGGAGGTCCGCAGCGAGGCGCACGCACGCGACGGCACGGTCAAGACGCTGTTCGCGACGTCCGACGGACGCCCGGTCGAGGCGGTGCTGATGCGCTACCGCAACCCTCAGGGAGGTGGCGCCGGCCGAAACGGGGACCGATTGGGGAGACACTCGCTCCGCTCGCATCCCCAAATCGACCAGCCCCCCAGGCACGTGTCTCCCGGCTTCGGTAGGCGCTCTATCTGCGTCTCCTCCCAGTCGGGCTGCCCGCTGACGTGCACGTTCTGCGCGACCGGCCAGATGCGCTTCGCCCGCAACCTGACCGCCTCGGAGATCCTCGACCAGGCGCTGCACTTCCGCCGGATCGAGCCGATCGATCACTGCGTGTTCATGGGGATGGGCGAGCCGTTGATGAATCTCGACGCAGTGCTTGAAGCGTGCGAGCGGCTGCCGCAGGTGGGGATCACCCACCGGCGCACGGCGATCTCGACGGTGGGCTGGATCCCAGGCATCGAACGGCTCACGGAGTGCGAGCTGCCGCTGCGCCTGGCGCTCTCGCTGCACGCGGCGGACGAAGCGCTGCGCACCGAGCTGATGCCGGTCAACGCGCGCTACCCGCTGGCGGATGTGATGGAGGCCTGCCGAGCGTTCTACGCACGCAAGCGCCGACGGGTTTTCGTCGAGTACGTGATGCTCGCGGGGATCAACGACCGCTACGAGCAGGCGGTGGCGCTCGCGAAGCTGCTCGGGCCGACCGGCCCCGACGATCCGCGGATGTTCAAGGTCAACCTGATTCCCTATAACCCGACGGCCTCACTGTACAACGGGTCCAGCCGCGAGGCGATCGCCGCTTTCAAGGCCGCGCTGGAGGAGCGCGGAGTGCAGGCCACGGTGCGCCTCACGCGCGGGCGCGACATCGACGCAGCGTGCGGTCAGTTGGCGGCGGCACAGTCCTGAACTCGACCGCGCACAGGCCACTTTTGCCGAGCGGGGCCGAGACCCATCCGGCCCCAGCCCCGCATGACATCAACTCAGGCTACGCGAGTCCTCATGAAACTCGGATCGCCCAGCCTTCAACCGACCTGTACTTGACCGTGCCTGTCACTTCTCCCGATTCCGTGCCGCCGCTACATCTTAGTTTGGCTGATTTAGAATCGAATATAGAGTTTACAACTCCTTCGGTCTGTAGGTTTTCCTCCTTTGCCGTCGTGTTGCCTTCGCACAGATCGGAAACGCCGGTGCAAGTAGTTTTCAGACCAGGCTCTTTTCCACTTACTTCACTGATGATTTCGTCTCTGATTTCACCCTTTGTTTCTTCTTTCAGCGCCGTTTGCCACGGCAGGTTCACGTATTCGCCTTTGATGGTACCCCCGCAATTTTCTACGTTGGTACAGCTAGCGAGGGTGATAGTGGTGATCCGGTCGAACTGTTTGGGCCCGATCGTCCCTTCCTCCGTGATGCTGCACTGAATGACTAGGTTGTGATCATCAATATTGCCGTCCTTTATTCGCAACGTCCCTTCCGCTCTTATGCTCTCAGTCGTAGTGAGTTCACTCCATTCCCATTTGCCGCTTGAACTTGCTTTTGAGCACTTACTTTCTTCCCATTTGGTGCCAGTTCCTGCGCTTTCTCTACATTGTTTCCACGCTGGGACCGCAGAAGCAGTCGTCGCCGTAACCAAGCTCACCGCGAACATGGCTACGAGGCAGAGCCCCACGGTCTTGAGAGGGATCGACTTCATGTTGCAGCTCCTTATCTTTTTGAATTGAGACTTGGACAGCCGCCACCAAGACACTCGCCCTCAAATGCAGGACACACCGGGTGCCGGCTTCTACCTACCGTCTATGTTCTGCCCAGCGACCTCGTTCGAGCCACCAAGCCACCCACCCTTACCACGGGCGAAACCAAATGCATCGGCGCACGAGGGTCAGGTCGCCAGGCCCCGTATTCGTAATCTAATCGCCTGCCAACGCATTGTCTGCCATTCCTTTGAGTAGAAGGCTTCGATTGATACTACACAGACGATGCTACCCCAATCGTCAAGGATTTGCAACCGATCGCCGACCTGCCCAAGGAGCCGCGGAAGGGCGCTAATCGACCGCGGGCCGATCTTCGACCGTCGGCGGACCGCCCTCGCCGCGGGCCTCCCCGGCGCGCAGCAGCCGCTCGCGCAGCTCGGCGCGCTCCTCGGGAGTGGGGTCCCACTGGGCGACGTCGGGCAGCTCCTGCAACGAGCGCAGCCCGAAGAGCTTGAGGAAGCTCGTGGCGGTGCGGTAGAGCGCGGCGCCGAACTGGGAGCGGCCGGCCTCCTCGACGAGGCCGCGCTCGAGCAGCGTGGAGACCGCGGAGTCGGCGGAGACGCCCCGGATGCGGGTGATCTCGGGGCGCGAGATGGGCTGCAGGTAGGCGACGATCGCAAGCGTCTCGGCCTGCGCGGGGGTGAGTGTCGCGGCGCGCGGACGGGAGAGCAGCCGCCGGGCGGCGTCCTCGGCGAGGGGATCGCTGGCGAGCGTGTGACCGCCGGCGAGCTCGCGCAGCTGCAGGCCGCGGCGGCCGGGCGCGTACTGCTCGGTGAGCAGCTCCAGCGCGGCGGCGACCGCGAGTTCCTCGGCCAGCGTGGCATCGGCCAGCTCGCGCGTGGTGAGCGGGTCGGCGCTGAGGAACAGAAGGGCCTCGACGACACAGGCCAGCTGCGCGAGGTCTTCCTCGCCCGGAGAGGACGCCTCCGCCTGTGGGTCCTCCTCGCCCAGGGGGTGCTTACCCGAGTCCTGGGCGCCCTCCGCCTCGGGGGCACTCGTGGCCGCCTCCGGGACATCCGCCGACTCCGCGGCGAGCGCGACGGGCGTCACCGGGGCGTCCTCCTCCCGCTCGGACTCGAAGTCCTCCACGGCGTCGCTCACTCAGGCCCCCGCGACGGCCGCAGCCGAAACCGGAGCGTCCGCCTCCGCCCCGCCCGCGCGGACCTGGATCTCGCCGAAGCACTCCGACTGCTCCCACGCCGCCTCGCCGCGCTTGTAGAGCTCCAGCAGCGCGAACAGGGTGACCGCGACGGTCATGCGGTCAGCGCCGCGGACGGCCTCGTCGAACGTAAAGCGCCCACGTCGCAGCAACGCACGCAGGTGGCCGAGGCGCTCGGCGAGCGAGATGCGCGGGATCGCGATGTGGCGAATACTGATCGCGGGTGGCATCGTCAGCAGCCGGCCGATCGCCTGGCCCAGCACCGCGGGGTCGAGGGCGCCCTCGACGACCTCTGGCGCCGCGACCCGCAGGCCGGCAGGCGGGGGCACCGAGCGGAAGCGCACGCCGGCCTCGCGCGCGAGCAGCTCGCGCAGGTGCTCGGCGGCGGAGCGGTAGCGGCGGGCGTCGAGCATCCGCTGCAGTAACTCCTCGGCGGCCTCGCCCGGCTCGAGCTCGAGCAGGGGCTCGTCCTCCTCACCGGCGAGCAGCAGCCGCGACTTGAGCTCCAGCAGCGCCGCGAGCAGCACGATGAATTCGGTGGCGCTCTCCAGGTCGAGCTCGCCGCGGGACTCGAGGTGGTCGAGGTAGGCGAGCACGACCTCGGCGAGCGGCAGCTCGAGCAGGTCGATCTCCTCGCGCAGCACGAGCGTCAGCAGCAGGTCGAAGGGGCCGCTGAAGAGGTCGAGGTCGAGGTCGAGCGAGGCGATGCTCACACGGTCACCGTACCGGTCGGACCCGACGTGGCGCCCCCGCCCACCTTGGACTCGCGGCCCCTCGACGAAGCGGGTCAGACCGGTCGAGGCGCACCGACGCCCATGCACTCGCGCACGTCGAGCAGGGTGGCGGCGGCGAGCTCCCGGGCGCGCGCGGCGCCCTGGGCGAGCACGGCCTCCAGGGCGGCCTCGTCGGAGCGCAGCTCCAGGTAGCGGGCGCGCACGGGCGCGAGCATCGCGACGACGGCCTCCGCGACGGCCGCCTTGAGATCGCCGTATCCGCGGGCGCCCGCCAGGTCGGCTTCGACCGCCTCGGGCGTCGGCCCCGCGGGCAGCCGCGAGGATCTCCAGCAGGTTGGAGACCCCGGGCTTGTCGGGCGCGCGGCGGATCTCGCTGCCGGAGTCGGTGACGGCGCGGCGGAACTTCTTCTCGATCGCGCGCGGGCTCGTCCAGCACGTACACGGTGCCCTCGCTCGGAGCCCCCGGTGGTGGACATCTTGCGCGTGGGCTCCTGGAGGTCCATGATGCGCGCCCCGACCTCGGGGATGCGGTGCTCGGGCACGACGAGCACCTCGCGCCCGTCGCCGAAGCGAGCGTTGAAGCGCCGCGCGACGTCGCGCATCAGCTCGACGTGCTCGCGCTGGTCGTCGCCGACCGGCACCTCGTGCGCGCGGTAGGCGAGCACGTCGGCGGCCTGCAGCACCGGGTAGAAGAGCAGGCCCGCGGAGACCAGCTCGCGCTGCGCGACCGACTTGTCGCGGAACTGGTGCATGCGCTGCAGGTCGCCCGAGCTCGGTCACGCGAGCAGAGCAGCCAACGCAGCTCGGTGTGCGCGGGCACGTCGGACTGGCGAAAAAGGATGCAGCGCTCCGGGTCGAGGCCGGCGGCGAGCAGCAGCGCGGTGAGGTCGTACAGACTGCGGCGCAGCTCGGCGGGCTCGTAGGCGACCGTGAGGGCGTGCAGGTCGACGATGCAGTACAGCGCCTCGCCGCGCTCCTGGCCCGCGACGTACTGCTGGATCGCGCCGACGTAGTTGCCCAGGTGCTTGCGTGCCCGTCGGCTGGATGCCCGAGAAGATGCGCACGTCAGAGAGACTGCCGGATAACCGGATGCTTCGCCGCGCCGACCTCGTCAAGCCGCCGAACCGGCGTCGTGTGGGGCGCGGTGCGAGCGACCTCGGGGTCCGCGGCGGCCTCGCGCAGGATCTCGGCGAGGGCCTCGGCGAAGGCGTCGAGCGTCTCGCGCGTCTCGGTCTCGGTCGGCTCGACCATCAGGGCCTCCTCGACGAGCAGCGGGAAGTAGACCGTCGGCGGGTGAAAGCCGAAGTCGAGCAGGCGCTTGGCGAGGTCGAGCGTCCTGATCTGCAGCTCGCGCTTCATCGGGCCCCCGGAGAGCACGAACTCGTGCATGCAGAGCTCGCCGTAGGCGAGCGGCAGATAGCTCGGCGACCCCTAGCGCCCGCAGCCGCGCGAGCAGGTAGTTGGCGTTCAGCACGGCGGTCTCGGAGGCGTCGCGCAGCCCCTCGGCGCCGAGCGAGCAGATGTAGGCGTAGGCGCGCACGAAGCAGCCGTAGTTGCCCTGGAAGCCGCGCAGGCGCCCGATCGAGCGAGAGCCGACTGGAGGGTGGCGCAGGCGCCCGGATACCGTCGAGTCGGGCCCCTCCTCCATCGACCCAGAGCCGAAGTCGAGGTCGAGGCGCCGTCGGCGCGCCTGACGACGGCGGCACGGGCAGGAACGGCGCGATGCGCTCGGAGACGGCGATCGGCCCGGAGCCGGGGCCGCCGCCGCCGTGGGGCTGGGTGAAGGACTTGTGGAGGTTGAAGTGCACGATGTCGAAGCCCATGTCTCCCGGTCGCGAGAGCCCCATCACGGCGTTGAGGTTGGCGCCGTCGTAGTAGAGGACCGCGCCGGCGTCGTGGACGAGCCGCGCGATCTCCTCGATATGCGGGTCGAACAGCCCGAGCGTGTTGGGGTTGGTGAGCATCAGGCAGGCGACGTCGGGGCCGACCTTCGCGCGCAGGTCGTCGAGGTCGATGCCCCCGGCGGCGTTGGTGGCGAGCGGGACGACCTCAAGGCCGGCCATCGTGACGGTCGCGGGGTTGGTCCCGTGGGCGGTGTCGGGCGCGAGCACCTTGGAGCGCTGCTCCCCCCGGTCCTCGTGAAAGGCGCGCGCGAGCAGCACGCCGGCGAGCTCGCCGTGGGAGCCGGCGGAGGGCTGCAGGCAGACGTGCGGCAGCCCGGCGATCTCGGCGAGCGCCCCCTGCAGACGCCACATCAGCTCGAGCGCCCCCTGCGCGCGCGCGGGGTCCTGCAGCGGGTGCAGCCGCGCGTGGCCGGGCAAGCGCGGCGACGCGCTCGTGCAGGCGCGGGTTGTGCTTCATCGTGCACGACCCGAGCGGGTAGAAGCCGGAGTCGAGATCGAAGTTGCGCTTGGAGAGCCGCACGTAGTGGCGCACGAGCTCGGGCTCGGAGACCTCCGGCAGCCGCGGACCCTCGGCGCGGAGCAGGTGCGCGGGCAGCAGCTCGGCGGGATCGACCGCGGGCACGTCGAGCGCAGGGCAGTGAAAAGCGCGACGTCCCGGGGCGCCCCGCTCGAAGATCGTCAGCGTGTCGGTCATATGGTCGGTTTCATTGGGGATCGTCCGCGCGTCGCAGTGGGGCAACAGGCGCGTGCGCGCGGGGCGTCGTGCCCCGCGGCATTGCGCAGCGCGCCGACTGGAGCGGGCTCATGCGGCCACCATTTGACGCTCGGCGGCGACGGCAGCCCCAAGCACCTCGGCGAGCCGGTCGATGTCCCCACGGGTGCGACGCTCCGTGATGGCAACCAGCAGCCCGCCGCGGTCCTCCTCGCGCCCGGTGAGGGCGTGCAGGTCGGCGCCGGGGTTGACACCCTGCGCCGCGCAGCGCGCCCGCACGGCGGCGACGTCGGCGTCGAGGCGCAGCGCGAACTCGCGGACGACCGGCTGGGAGTGCGCGACCTGCACCCCATCGAGTGCAGAAAGGGTCTGGCGCGCGTAGTGGGTGCGCGCCAGCAGCAGCTCCCCCAGCTCGACGATCCCCCGCCGGCCGAGCCAGCCGAGGTAGACGACCCCCGCGAGCGCGTTGAGCGCCTGGGAGGTGCAGATGTTGGAGGTCGCCTTCTCGCGGCGGATGTGCTGCTCGCGGGTCTGCAGCGTGAGCACGAAACCGCGGCGGCCGTCGAGGTCGCGGGTCTCCCCTGCGATGCGACCGGGCATCCGTCGCAGGTAGGCACCGCGCGCGGCGAAGAAGCCGAAGGAGGGCCCGCCGAAGTCGAGGCGGTTGCCGAGCGACTGCCCCTCGCCGACGGCGACGTCGACGCCGCACTCCCCCGGAGGGGCGAGGATGCCGAGCGTGAGGGGATCGACCTGGGCGACGACCACAAGCGGCTCCCCGCCGGCCTCCTTGGCGGCAGCCGAGAGCGCGGGGGCGTCCTCGACGGCGCCGTAGAAGTTGGGCTGGGCGAAGATCGCAGCGCCGGTGTCGGCGTCGATCGCCGCGGCCCACGCCTCGGGGTCGGTGCGCCCGTCGAGCAGCGGCACCTCGACGACCTCCACCCCGTAGCCGTGCGCGTAGGTGCGTAGCGTCTCGAGCGTGTGGGGGTGCAGCCCGGCGCTGGCGACGAACCGCCCACGGCCGTTGTGCAGCTTGGCGAGGTACCCCGCGGCGGCGACAGCGGAGGGCCCCTCGTACACCGAGGCGTTGGAGACCGGCAGGCCGGTGAGCTCGCAGATCGCGGTCTGGTACTCGAACATGACCTGCAGCCCCCCCTGGGAGACCTCGGGCTGGTAGGGCGTGTAGGGCGTCAGGAACTCCGAGCGCTCCATCAGCATGTCGATCAGCGCGGGCACGTAGTGGTCGTACATCCCCGCTCCAAGGAACGTGAGCTCCTCCTCGGCGCTGACGTTGCGCGCCGCCAGCGCCCGCAGGTGCTCGTAGACCTCCTGCTCGGGCAGCCCGGCGGGCAGATCGAGCGCGCGGCCCAGCCGCACGGCCTCGGGGATCTGCCGCTCGAAGAGCTCCTCGACAGAGCCCACGCCGATCGCCGCGAGCATCGCGGCGCGGTCGGCCTCGGTGGCGGCGGTGTAGCGGGTCATAGCCTCCCAGCCTAGCCGCCGGCCCAGACCGCCCGTTGGGAGAGCGTCGCGGCGAGAGAGAGGGCTCGGCCGCGCGGCTGTCGCAGAGCGGTCCGAGACGGGCTTTGTGCCTCAGACGAGGCTCGCGACGTACGCGTCGGCGTCCATCAGGTCCTCGGCCTCGGAGGGGTCGGAGAGGCGTATCTTGACCAGCCAGCCGGCGCCGTAGGGGTCGTCGTTGATCGTCTCGGGTTCCTCGGCGAGCGCGTCGTTGACCTCGACGATCTCGCCCGAGAGGGGAGCGATCACGTCGGAGACGGCCTTGACCGACTCGACCTCAGCGTAGGGCTCGTCCTGGGCGAGCGTGGCGCCCACGGGGGGTGGCTCGCAGAAGACCACCTCGCCAAGGGCGTCCTGGGCGTACCAGGTGATGCCGAGCGTGGCGTGGCCGTCTTCGAGGCGGGCCCAGTCGTGCTCGGTGTGGTAGAGCAGGTCGGCGGGGTAGCTGGCGTCGGACATGGGGCTCGCGCCAGAATATCTGACGGCCCGGAGGCGCGAACCCCTACGAGCCCTTCCGGTAGAGCGGCTTCTCCCGCACGATCGCGGGACGGATCCTGCCGCGCACGTCGATCTCCAGGCGCGTGCCCACGGCGGCGCGCTCGGCGGGCACGTAGGCGAGGCCGACTCCCGACCCCGAGGCACGGGCGAGAGCGTGCCGCTGGTCACGACCCCGCCGCCGACCACGGGGTTGCCGGGCCGGGCGATACCTGGGCCGTCGATCGCGAACGCGACGAGCCGCTCCGCTGGGCCGGCGGCGCGCACAGCGCGCACGGCGTCGGCGCCGAGGAAGCCGGTGTCCTCCTTGCAGCACCACCCGAGCCCCGCCTCGATCGGGCCCGCGCTCCACCGAGAGGTCGTTGCCGTAGAGGTGAAAGCACGCCTCCAGGCGCAGCGTGTCGCGCGCGGCGAGGCCCGCGGGCACGGCGCCGCGGCGCACGAGCTCGTCCCACAGCCGCGGGGCGTCGGCGGGCGCGAGCAGCAGCTCCACGCCGTCCTCACCGGTGTAGCCGGTGCCGCACACGAGCACCCCGGCGCCCCCGCACGCGGCGCTCGGCGGCGGTCATGCGCGGAGGCAGCGGGGAGTCGGAGACCGCCTGCACGACCTCCCGCGCGAGGGGCCCCTGCACAGCGAGCATCGCGTAGTCCTCCAGGCGGTCGTGCACCTGCGCGTCGAAACCGCCGGCGTGCGCGCGAAACCACTCCAGGTCGCGCGCGTGGTTGGCGGCGTTGGTGACCGTCAGGAAGCGCTCGGCCTCCAGGCGGTAGGTGAAGAGGTCATCCAGCACGCCCCCGTCCTCGCGGCAGAGCACGCTGTACTGCGCGCCGCCCACCGGAACCGCGGCCACGTCGTTGGAGAGCAGCCGCTGCAGCAGCGCCTCGGCGCCGGGGCCGGCTGTTTCGAGCTCGCCCATGTGCGAGACGTCGAAGATCCCGCACTCCCGGCGCACCGCGAGGTGCTCCGCGCGCACGCCGGCGTACTGCACGGGCATCTCCCACCCCGCGAACTCGACGAGCCGGGCGCCCGCGGTGAGGTGTCGGTCATACAGGGCGGTACGGCGCGGGGAACTCGACACGGCCCCGCAGGCTATCGAGCCCTCAGCGCAAAAACGGCGGGACGTCGATGTCGTCGTCGGAGATCTCGAGCGACGAGCGCTCGCGGTCGCCGATGCGGGGCCCACGGTCCACCGCGCGGCCGGTGCGCTCGCGCCGCGCGTTTTTCCCGATCCCGCCCACCCGGTGGTCGAAGCCGGTGCCGATCACCGTGACACGCACCTCGTCGCCGAGTCCCTCGTCGATCACCGCGCCGAAGATGATGTTGGCGTCCTTGTCGGCCGCTTCCTGGATGATCTCGGCGGCCTCGTTGACCTCGAACAGCCCGAGCTCCCGGCCACCGGTGATGTTGAGCAGGATGCCGGTGGCGCCGTCCACGGACTCTTCCAGCAGCGGCGAGGAGATCGCGATCTTGGCGGCCTCCGCGCAGCGGTTCTCCCCGGCGGCCGAGCCGATGCCCATCAGCGCCGAGCCGGCGTCGTGCATGATCGTGCGCACGTCGGCGAAGTCGAGGTTGATCAGGCCGGGGATCGTGATCAGATCGGTGATCCCTTGGATGCCCTGGCGCAGCACGTCGTCGGCCTCCTTGAAGGCGTCGAGCATCGAGGTGCGCCGCTCGACGACGGCGAGCAGCTTCTCGTTGGGGATCACGATCAGCGTGTCCACGACCTCGCGCAGCCGCTCGATGCCCTCGGCCGCGGAGCGCGCGCGCTGGGTGCCCTCGAACTCGAATGGGCGGGTCACCACGCCGACGGTCAGCGCGCCGATCTCGTTCTTGGCGATCTCCGCGATCACCGGCGCCGCGCCGGTCCCGGTGCCGCCCCCCTCGCCCGCGGTGACGAACACCATGTCGGCGCCCTTCAGCGCCTCCTTGATGTCGTCGCGCGACTCCGCCGCCGCGGCGGCCCCGACCTCGGGGTTGGCGCCGGCGCCGAGTCCGTGCGTGGAGACGTGGCCGATGTTGAGCTTGATGTCGGCGTCGCACCCCGCGAGCGCCTGCGCGTCGGTGTTGGCGGCGATGAACTCCACGCCGCGCAGCCCCGAGTCGACCATGCGGCTGACGGCGTTGGTGCCGCCGCCGCCGACGCCCACGACCTTGATCACTGCCAGGTAACTGCCTACGCCGCTCTCCATGGTCTGTGCGCTTTCCGCCGAAGCCTAGAGTAATAGTTAAGGGTTCAGATCCGGCCCTCTACAGGAAACCAGATTTGCCCACGGTATGCAGGGAACTTCGCCCTGTCAACAGGTGCGACGACTTTTGCAGGTTCTGTTGCAGAACCCCGGACTCTCGACCACTGCCCGAGGAATCGCTTTTCGCTGACCTCAGCCTGAAGTGGAGAGTGAGGGTTCGCCAGCTGTCGCGCTCGAAGCTTCCTGTGGGGTTGTCTGCGAAGCGGTCGGTGCAGCTTCCTGTGGAGCCGCCTGAGACGTGCTTGCGGCGGCGGGTGACGTGTTGACACCGGAGTCGCCGGCGACGGCTTCTTCGAGGGTGCGGGCGAGCGCGGCGGAGGTGGGGTCGGAGGCGCTCACGCCCACTGGCGCGGTGCTCCCCTGCAGACCACCGGCCGCCGTAGTGCCCGCGGCGGGCCGTTCGGGAGCGCGCACGTCGACGTACGTCGCCCCCGCGGAGCTCGGGTCGGCGAGCACACGCGCGGCGGAGAGCCACTTGGCGTGCGGGCGCGTGGCGTCGCCGAAGTAGAGCAGCAGCCCGCCGCGCACCTCCACGGTGAGCCCTTCGCGGCTCTCGTACACGCGTTCGACCCACCCCAGCAGCATCGGTGGAGCAGCCCCCAGCACGCTCAGCTCGGCACGCACCGTCGCGTCCTGAACGCGCCCAGAGCGCAGCGACGAGTCGCCGGCGGTGAGCGCCGGCAGCGAGGTGGAGAGCAGGCCCGGCCCGAGCACGACCCCGTCGGCTGCCACCGCAGTGCGGACACCCCCCACCGTCAGCGCCGCCACTGGCAGTTGCTCGACCACGCTGATGCGCAGCCCGTGGGGAAAGCTCGTGCGCACGCTCAGGTCTCGCACCACGCGGAAGGGCGAGACCGCGGCGCGCAGCGCGCCCACGTTCACGTCCAGGGTGCTCTGGCGCCGCGCGGCGGCGCTCAGCGCGGCGTCGATGACCGCGGCGTCGGGGCCCTGCACGCCGGCGATCTGCACGCGCTGCACCGCCACCAGCGGCGAGTCGCGCAACCACAGCCAGCCGGCGCCGAGCAGCGCCAGCGCAGCGAGCGCGATGCAGAGCCTCTTTGCCGTCGCGCCGCGCGGGAGCGCGAACGTCAACGGACGAGGCAGGCGCCCGAGCGGAGCGCGGGCGGCGAAAGAGCGATCCACCGTGGAGTCTTCGACCTCGGCCGACGAACCCCTACCGCGAAGGTTGCGTGATCCTATGACTCCGCTACGATGGTGCTGCTAGTACGGCAATTGGTGTTGCCATACTGAGGGGTCCCGAGCCACGGGGCCCCTCTTTGTTGCGCCCCGGTGGGCACGGAGCCTGCCGCCCACCGGGACTCGAGTGCAACTCGACTACCTCGCCAGCCGGTCGATGACCAACGTGGCGACAAGCAATGCGATTGCTAGTACAGCAATGGATGTAGCCATACCATCACCTCCTTTCTCGGGACCGATCGGCCCCGCATCGGCCGTCATCCGAGCAGGTGGGTGACCTCTGACAGAAGGCTACTCAGCGCTTGGGACGCTACGCTCCGGGCCCCAGGGCCACCGCACCGGCCCAAGCGTCTGCACCTCGGGCTCCAGCGCCACGCCGAAACGCTCCAGCACGCGGCGGCGGCCCTCGGCCATCAGCGCGACGATCTCCGCGGTGGTCGCCGTGCCGGTGTTCTCGACGAAGTTGGCGTGCTTGGGCGCGAAGCGCGCGCCGCCGACGGCGAGGCCAGAGCAGCCTGCCTCGGCGAGCAGCAGGCCCGCCGTGCGGCCCGCAGCGCGGGCGTCCTCGGGGTTGGTGAAGGTCGAGCCGAACGTCTTGATGCCCTGCGGCTGGGCCTCGTGGCGGCGGGCGCGCAGCTGCGCGAGCGTCGCCCGGACCTGCGCGGGTGGCGCGGGGGACAGCGCGAACGAGGCGCGCGCGAGGACCTCGCCGGCGGCGAGGGAGGAGCGGCGGTAGGCGAACCCCAGCTCGGACGGCCTGCGACGGACGGCGCCGCGCGCGGTGGCGAGGTCCACCCACTCCAGTGTCCGCGCGAGCTCACCCCCGTAGGCGTTGGCGTTCATCCGCACCGCGCCGCCGACCGTGCCGGGGATCGAGACGCCGAACTCGATGCCCGACAGGCCCGCCCGCGCGGCGAACGCAGCCACCGCGGGCAGCCGCGCGCCGCCGCCGCAGAGCAGCCCCCGCTCCCCCACTCGCTCGATCTGGGCGAGCGCGCCCTCGAGCTTCAGCACGAGACCGGGCACGCCCTCGTCGGCGACCAGCAGGTTCGAGCCGGACCCAACCACCGCGACAGGCGCCTGCGCGGTGTGCGCCCAGGCGAGCAGCTCCAGTAGCTGCGCCTCGCCGCCGACGCGCGCGAACAGCTCCGCAGGGCCGCCCGTGCGTACCGTGGCCAAGCGGGCGAGCGGGAAGTCCCGTTGCACGAACGAGGGTACCGGAGGCGCGGTCATCCAGAGGTGTTGCTGGGGGATCGTCCACGTGTGTCCGTGACCTCGCCGTGCGCGGGGGCGTCGGACCTCCTGTCCGACGTCGGCGCGTCGTGCGTCAGCCGGCGCCCCAGCGCGTCGACGTCCCCGGCGCCCATCACGACGCACAGGTCTCCCTCGCCGAGCAGCCCCCGCAGGACGGGCTCGGCGTCGGCGAACGTGGGCAGCCAGTGGACCGGGAGGCCCCCCGCCGCGTCGGCGGTCGCCTGCGCGATCAGCAGCCCGCTGACTCCCGGGTGGTCCTCGGCGCGCTCGCGCGCGGGGTACACGTCGAGCACGACGACCACGTCGGCCGCCGCCAGCGCGCGCCCGAACTCGCGGGCGAGCAGCGCGGTGCGCGAGTAGAGGTGGGGCTGGAAGACCACCACGAGCCGCCGGTGCTCCAGCGTACGCGCCGCACTCAGGGTCGCCGCGACCTCCGTGGGGTGGTGTGCGTAGTCGTCATAAACCACAGCCCCGCGGGGAGTGGCGCCGAGCCGCTGAAAGCGCCGGCCCGCGCCGGTGAAGCCCTCGACGCCCGCGATCGCGCGCAGCGGGTCGGCGCCGGCGCGCAGCGCGGCCTCCAGGGCGCCGACGGCGTTGAGCGCGTTGTGGGCGCCCGGCACCACGAGGCGGACCTCGTGGTCGCGCCACGCAAAGCGCGAGCCTCCGGTCGTGAGCGTCGGCGCGGGTACGTCGTAGGCCACCACTTCGACATCGCGCGGTGGCTCGG
This sequence comes from uncultured Solirubrobacterales bacterium, assembly GCA_963725535.1. Classification (GTDB taxonomy): domain Bacteria; phylum Actinomycetota; class Thermoleophilia; order Solirubrobacterales; family Solirubrobacteraceae; genus Palsa-744. Next base: position 100,678 of record CAVRYX010000009.1, on the reverse strand, counting down.
TGAACCGGGGGTGCGAGCTGGGCAGCCGCACCAGCTGTGCGGGAGGGAACAGCTCCTCGGCCGCACGGACCGTCACGGGCTGGCGCGTCAGCTCCAACAGCTCGAGACGGTCCCACACGACGATCGCAGAGCACGCTCTCGCCAGGAACTCCCGGAACGTGTCGCGCAGCTCCGCCAGCGAGCGGAAAGTCGCGTGGTGGTCGAGCTCGACGTTGGTGAGCACCGCGACGTCCACGTCAAGCGAGAGCATCGAGCGGTCGGACTCGTCGGCCTCGACCACCAGCCACTCGCCCGTTCCCCACTCCGCGTTCGCCAGCCCCCCACCCACGGGAGCGCCGACCAGCCAGCCGGGCTCCAGGCGAGCGGCGCGCAGGGCGTGCACGAGCATCGACGCGGTCGTCGTCTTGCCGTGGGTGCCAGCCACGGCGATCGTGCGCCGCAGCTCGGTCAGCTCGCCGAGCAGCTCTGCGCGGGGCCGCTCTCGCAGCCCCCGCTCGCGCGCCGCGGCCCGCTCGGGGTTCTCGGCGGGCACCGCGGAGGAGTAGACGACCTCCACGTCCTCCCCGGCGGGCACCGCGGCGGCGTCGTGGCCGAGGCTCGCCTCGAGCACCCCGTCCGCGCGCAGGCGGGCGAGGTAGGGCGAGTCCGCGCGGTCCGATCCGCTGACCTGAGCCCCCAGGGCGTGCGCGGCACGCGCGTAGCCGCTCATCCCCGCGCCGCCGACGCCGACGAAGTGCAGCCGCCGCCCGCTCCACGGCCCGCTCACCGCCAACGGTGCCTCCAAGTGCTCACTACGCTTGCATGGGCACGCAGGGCAAGCTGGCCAAGGACGCAAGGAGCGTGGCGTACCGAAGCCGGGAGACGCTCGCTCCGCGACCATCCCCGTTTCGGCCAGCACGCGAGCGACTGAGGACGCCGACCGAAGCCGGTAGACGCCCGCCTTCGGCGAGCATCCCCGTTTCGGCCAGCGCAGCTATGCGTGCTCATGCGGCCGCCTCCAGCAGCTCCGCGGCCACCGCCTCGGCAGCGTCGGGGCGCGCCAGACGACGGGCGGCGGCCGCCATCGCGCGCATCCGCTGGGGGTCCGCGAGCAGCGCGGCCGTCTCGCGGGCCAGGCGCGCAGCGCTCAGCTCGCCGTCGGGGATCACTACCGCGGCGCCCCCCTGCGCCATCCACCGGGCGTTGGCAGCCTGGTGGTCGGCGGCAGCGTGCGGGTAGGGCACGAGGATCGCGGGTCGGCCGTGGGCGGCCACCTCGAACAGCGAGCCGCCGGCTCTGGCGACCACGAGGTCGGCGGCGGCGAGCGCGTCGGCGAAGGCCCCGAGGTCGAGGTACTCGCGCAGGTCGTACCCCGCCGGCAGCAGCCGCGCAGCCAGTTCCGGGTGGTCGCGGCGCCCGCAGACGTGCAGCACGTGGAAGGCCGCCCCGGCGAACGCCTCGACCGCCGCGAGGTTGACCGAGCGCGCCCCCAGCGAGCCCCCGAAGACCAGCACGCAGGTCTCGCCCGGCTCGATGCCCAGCCGCTCGCGTGCCCCGGCGCGGTCCTGCTGAGGCGGGGGGATCGGGCGGCCCGTCACCAGGTAGCGAGACCCCTTGCGGCCTGCGAGGGGAAACGCCAGGCAGACTCGTCGCGCGAACGGTGCCAGCGCGCGGTTGGCGAGGCCGAGGTGGCTGTCGGCCTCGGTGAGCACCAGCGGGGTGCGACGCGTGAGCGCGGCGAGGCCCACCGGCCCGGAGACGTAGCCGCCGCCGCCCATCACCGCGTCCGGTTCGAGCTCCCTCAGCAGCGCGCGGGCGCGCAGAAACGCCCTGACCGCGAGCGCCAGCGCGCGCGCCGCCCGCAACGGGTTACGTCGGTCCAGGCCAACGACCGACGTCGTGCGCAGCGGGTACCCCGCAGCGGGGACCAGCTGCGCCTCCGCGCGCTCGCCGCCGATGAACGTGACCTCTGCGCCCCGCGCGCGCAGGACGTCAGCCACCGCCAGCGCCGGCACGACGTGCCCGGCGGTTCCCCCGGCTGCGATCACGACTCTGCGCGGTCTTGCGCTCACCGGCCAATCCTGCCGCTTTACGCCCGCGCGCGTCGCCCACCACGCGCACGTGGGCACTTGTGCCGGAGGCGACGTTCAGCAGCAGGCCCATCGCGGCGAGCATCACGATCAGGCTGGTAGACCCGTAGGAGATGAACGGAAGCGGCACGCCCGTAAGCGGCGCGAGACCGAGCACGGCGAACACGTTGAGCAGTGCCTGGGAGAGGATCAGCGTGGTCATGCCGACCGCGATCAGCGCGCTGTAGAGGCTGCGCGCGCGCTTCGCCGCCCGCAGGCCGGCGTAGCCGATCAGCGCGTAGAGGAAGAACAGCGCGTACACCCCGACGACGCCGAGCTCTTCGGCGATCACCGCGAGGATGAAGTCGGTCTGCGCCTCCGGAAGGTAGAAGATCTTCTGCACCGACTGACCCGGCCCCACCCCCAACAGGCCCCCGGAGCCGATCGCGATCTGGCCCTGCACCGCCTGGAAGCCGCTGCCGGAGGCGTGCGCCCAGGGGTCGATGAACGAGGTCAGTCGCGCACGGGCGTACGGACGGGCGAGCGCGTACAGCGCGACCACCGCCAGCGCGCAGCCCGCGAGGATCGCCAGGTTGCGCAGCGGGATCCCCGCGGCGAGCAGCAGCGCGGAGGTCGTGAACGCGATCACCAGCGCGGTGCCCAGGTCCGGCTGGGTCACGACCAGCAGACAGGCGCCGCCAACCACGACCAGCAGGGGTTTTGAGAGCGCGCGTAGATCGTGTACGTGCTGCGGGCGGCGCGCGAGCAGCGTGGCGGCGTAGAGCGCCAGCGCGAGCTTCAGCAGCTCGGAGGGCTCGAACTGGAAGATGCCCGGCCCGATCCAGCGGCGCGCACCGTTGACCGAGACCCCCACGTGCGGGATGTGCACAGCCAGCACGAGCACGAACGAGACCGCCAGCAGGGGCGCGACGAGGCCCTGCACCCGCGCGACCCCGTGGCGCGCCAGGTAGTGCATCAGCACCAACCCCACTCCCCCGAAGATCACGAACTTCACGAGGTAGGCGCTGCCGTTGCCTTCCCCCTGCAGCACCGTGCTCGCCGAGGAGGCGCTGTAGACCATCACCGCCCCGAACGCCAGCAGGCAGAGCGTCGCGGTCAGCAGGATGCGGTGCTCGAGCGGCTGCTCGCCCCTGGTCCTCTGCTTCGCCGCCGGCACCTAAGCCACTTCGACGCAGGACAGCGAAAGCCTCCAGCGGCGTCTTACCGCTTGTGCTTCTTGGGCTTCGTCTGACGCTTCGCGGCTTTTGTGCCGTGGTGTTTGCGCTTGTGGTGCTTGCCGTGCCCGGGGTTCGGCATCCCTGTGCCCGTCTTCGACGCCCCACCGAGCGAGCCCGATACCTGAACCACCGGCGCGTAGGGCGTTTCCGAGCCGACGGGCCGGTCGCCGCCGGTGGGCGGAGCGGAAGGTCCACCACCGGCGGGCGGAGCAGGCGAGATTCCAGGGCTCGGCGGATCGATCGCGCCCGGGGGCGCTTCGAAGATTCCCCCAAACGCACTCGTGCTGCCTTCCTTGTTGGACGCCACCACCGAGTAGCCGTATTCCCCTCCGCCGAGCGTCACGCCTGCGCCGTTGAGGTCGAGGCTCACCCTCTGGGGATCGAGGGAGCCGTACAGGCGCCCCCCGGTCGGCAGCTTGACTTCCCGTATCAACTCACACCCCGCGCCCTTTTTGCTGCACGGCGAGGACCACAGCTGAAATGCGTATTCCGTTTCCAGATCCTCGGTGTCGATCTGTGCTTCGAGCGTGGCGTCGGTAGGAGTCAGATGCGAGACCGAGACGGATTCGATCACCGGCGCCCTGGCTCCCAGGAGGGTTGTGAACGTCTTCTCCCCACCGTACGCATTCCCCGCTTCGTTCGAGGCGACCACCCGATAGCCGTACGTCGTGCCCGGGGAGAGCGTCTGCCCGACGCCTCCTGCCAGGTTGACGCCCACCAGCTGAGGCGGGGAGCCCGCGGGCAGCACCCCCTTGTACACGAGCTTCCCACCCGACGCTTCGCAGGCGCCGAACGAGCGAAACGAGCCGCACCAGGGCGATTCCAGGAAGAATTCGTAGGTGGTCGCCAGCGAGAACCCGTCTTCGCCGCTACCCGGGTTGATCTGCGCTTCGAGCGTCGCGTCGGTTGTGGTGACGTTCGACGCGGACTCGCTTTCGACCTTGGGACTCGGACCGTCGGCCAGCGCCACAGCGGGCAGCACGCCGAAGGCCAGGGCGGTGACTACGGTCGCTGCCGTCAGCCAACGCAAAGGGAGCAGCATTGACCTAGGGTTCCCGTCGGTGTACGTGGACGTACGCGCCATCGGACCCATACCCACGGGCATTTTACACGACCGTTGAGACGAGCGCAACGAATCGCTCGCCGCGGGCTTCGAAGTCGGAGAATTGGTCGAAGCTGGCGCAGGCGGGCGAGAGCAGCACGACCTCGCCAGCGTCAGCGGCCGCGCTCGCCGCCGTGACGGCCCGCTCCAGCTCACCGCATTCGCGTAGTGGGACCGCGCGGGGGACCTCGAGGCCGTCGAGCGCGCGGGCGATCGCCGGGGCGTCTTCGCCAATCAGGTAGACCGTTGCGCAGCGCTCCCCCACCTCGCTGCGCAGTGCGGTGAAGTCCTGGCCCTTGCCCTGACCGCCAAGGATCAGGTGGACGCCGCCCTCGGGGAACGCCCGCAGCGCGACGAGCGTGCTTGCGACGTTGGTCGCCTTGGAGTCGTTGACGTACAGCACGCCCGCGCGGCGCGCCACCTCCTGCAGGCGGTGGGGTACACCCGCGAAGGACCGCAGGCCGGCGCGCACCGCCTCGGGATCGATCCCGCGCGCCCGGCACACGGCCGCCGCGGCCAGCGCGTTCTGGAGGTTGTGGGCGCCGCGCAGGCGCAGTTCCTCGGTGGCCACCAGCGGCTCTTCCTCCCACCACAGGCGCCCGTCGCGCAACGTGCACTCTGCGTCCGCCCCGCCCGCGTCCCTGTCAGCCCACTTGTCCGACTCCTCGCCCTCACCGAAGCGCACCCGGCGCGCGCCTGGGGCGAGCGGGGTCTGCGCCAGCCCTGTCGGGAGCACAGCCACGTCCCCCTCCAGCTGGTGGGCAAAGATCCGCAGCTTCGCCGCCCGGTAGGCCTCCATCGTGCCATGACGGTCGAGGTGGTCGGGGGTTATGTTGAGCAGCACCGCAGCCTCCGGAGCGAACGCGAGCGTGTCCTCCAACTGGAAGGAGGAGGTCTCGCACACCACCGTGGCGCGCTTCTCGATCCTCCCCACCAGGCCACTGAGCGCAGCGCCCACGTTGCCGGCGACGGCGACCGGCAGACCCGCCTCGCGGTGGATGTGGCCGATCCACTCCACGGTCGTCGTCTTGCCGTTGGTGCCGGTCACCGCGATGAACTCGTTTGGCAGCAGGCGCCACGCGAGCTCCAGCTCCCCCATCACCGGTAGCCCCCGCTCGCGCGCCGCAGCGATCACCGGCGCTTGCGCCGGCACCCCCGGGCTCTTGACCACGGCGCGTGCGCGCGCGAGCTCCCCGAGGCCGCCTGTGTTGAGGTGCACCTCAACACCCGACGCGGCGAGCTCGTCCAAGGACGGAGCGCCACCCGCCCCCGACGGTGCTCCTGCTCCGGTCGGCGCGGCGGCGTCCACCCCGATCACCTGCTCTCCGCGCTCGCGCAGCACTCGCGCCGCCGCGGCCCCCGAACGCGCGAGCCCCACGATCAGGTAGGGGCCCTCAGGGATCGGCGGGCGGGACCTCACCTAGGCGATACTCTGGCGGTAGATCGTAAAGCCGATCGCGCAGCAGATCGCGGCGATGATCCAGAAGCGCAGGATGATCTTGGTCTCCGACCAGCCGCGCAGCTCGAAGTGGTGGTGAATCGGCGCCATCAGGAAGACGCGCTTGTGGCGCAGCTGGAAGTACAGCACCTGGATCGCGACCGACAGGGCCTCGATCACGAAGATCCCGCCGAGCAGGATCAGCAGGACCTCTGTCTGGGTCATCACCGCGAGGCCGGCGATCGCGCCCCCCAACCCCAGCGCGCCGGTGTCGCCCATGAAGATCGTCGCCGGGAACGCGTTGAACCACAGAAAGCCGATGCACCCCCCCACCAGGCACCCGGCGAGCATCGAAAGGTCCGACTGGGTGGAGACGTACTCCGAGGTGATGAACGTGATGCCGACGTACGCCAGCAGCACGATCGCCGCGCAGCCGGCCGCGAGGCCGTCGAGGCCGTCGGTGAGGTTGACTGCGCTGGTCGTGCCCGCCACCACCAGGTAGATCAGCAGCGGGTAGAACGGCCCCAGGTCCACGTGGTAGTCGACGATCCGCAGTCGCAGCGTAGGCTGCAGGTGCGCCTCGTGCGTGGCGATGAACCACAGCCCCAGCGAGATCGCGATCGTCACCCCCAGCTTCGTGCGCGCGCGCAGGCCGAGCGAGCGGCGGCGCACGAGCTTGGTGTAGTCGTCGGCGAAGCCCAGCAGCGCGCACGCCAGCATCGTGCCGAACACCCCCAGCGCCCGCCATTCGCTGCCCGTCAGGATCAGGAACGGGATCGCAACCGCGATGAAGATGATGATCCCCCCCATCGTCGGGGTGCCAGCCTTCTGGCGGTGGCCCTCCGGGCCCTCCTCGCGGATCTGCTGCCCGAACTCGCGCTTACGCAGGAACTCGATGAACTTCGGGCTCAGAAAGATGCAGATCAAGAGCGCCGCGGTGCCCCCGATCAGAACGCGACCCACCTCAGCGGTCCCTCGCCGGCGCCGACTGTCTCGCGAACTCGGCCGGTCCCACAGGCCCGTCACCCGCCGACGATCCGGCAGGTCCGGCGCCTCCGGGCGACTCGGCGATCCCAGGCGCCCCCGCCCCACCCACCAGCGTCTCGGCGACCCGCTCCAGGCCGACCCCACGCGAGCCCTTCACGAGCACGCAGTCGCCCGCGTGCAGCAGCCCCGACAGAGCCTCGGCCGCTGCAGCGGCGTCCGGCACGCAGCGAACCTCTCCTTCGAAACCCTCCCCCACCTCGCCCGCCAGCTGGCCGACCGCGACCAGCAGCTCGACCCCACGCGCGCGGGCGTACGCGCCGAGCTCGCGGTGTAGGCGCCGCTCCTCCTGGCCCAGCTCGAGCATGTCGCCGAGGACCGCCACGCGGCGCCCGGGCGCGCTCGCGGCGAGGTCGTCGAGCGCCGCGCGCATCGACATCGGGTTGGCGTTGTAGCAGTCGTTGATCACCACGATCTCCTCCGGCAGTGCGATGCGCTCGCCGCGCAGTGCCGAGAACCGCACCTCCACGCTCCCCGCGGGGGTCACACCGAGTGCGCGCACAGCCGCGACCGCGGCCACCAGGTTGCGCAGGTTATGGGATTGGGCGAACGACGGACGCAGCACGATGCGCTCCCCGCCGCCGGCGTGGTCGACGATCGTCACCTCCCCGTCCTCCCGGCGCTCCACGAGCTCGACGTCCCCACCCTCCCCGAACATCACGGTCTTCAGATCCTCGCGCAGGTGCAGCGCAAGCAGCGACTCGCCGGCCGGGACCACCGCGGTCGCGCCCGGCGCCATGCCGGCGATCAGCTCCGCCTTCGCGGCTGCCACCGCCTCCAGCGACCCCAACTGCTGCAGGTGCACGGGGCCCACGTTCACGATCACGCCCACCTCCGGCTCGGCGATCGCCGTCAGCTGCGCGATCTGCCCCCGGCCCCGCATCGCCATCTCCAGCACCAGCGCCCGCGTGCCCCGCGACGCGGCGAGCACCGCCAGCGGCAGCCCGATCTCGGTGTTCAGGTTCGCTGGGCTCGCCACCGTTGGACCGCCGAGTTCCGCTTCCGCGCCGCGCAGCAGCACCGCGAGGATGTCCTTCGTCGAGGTCTTGCCAGTTGAGCCGGTGACCGCGACCACCCTCGCCCCCGCCTCGCCCAGCGCTCGCCGCCACGCGTGTGCGAGCGCCTGCAGGCCCGCCAGCGGGTTGGGGTGGACGAGCACAGCGCCGGCGCCGGCCTCCAGGGACTCCACGTGGGCTGGGCGCACCAGCACACCCCACGCACCCGCGCTCAGCGCCTGCGCCGCATAGGCTCCGCCGTCCACCCGCTCCCCCGGCAGGCCCACGAACAGGTCGCCCGGCTGCACGCTGCGCGAGTCGATGCTCACGCGGTTGGGAGTGGGTGGGCCACTCCCCGTGCTCACCACCTGCGCTCCCGCGGCCGTGGCCACCTGCGCTGCGTCCCACTCGATCACGCCGTCGCCCCAGCCGCGTGCGCATGTTGCGCGCGCAGCGCCTCCCGAGCGACCGTCACGTCGTCGAAGGGCACCTTTACGCCATTCGCGAACTCCTGGCCCTGCTCGTGGCCCTTGCCCGCGATGACCACCACATCACCGCGCCCCGCGACCGCGATCGCACGATCGATCGCTGCGCGACGGTCGGCGATCGACTCGACCGGGAGCGTCCCGACCGCACGGGCCTGCGCGGCGCCGTCCACGATCTCGGCGACGATCGCCTCCGGGTCCTCCGATCGGGGGTTGTCGGAGGTCACGATCGCGACGTCCGCCAGGCGGGCCGCCACCTCGCCCATCAGCGGGCGCTTGCCCCGGTCCCTGTCTCCGCCGGCGCCGAACACGCAGATCACGCGCCCCTCAGCCACTTCACGCGCCGCGCGCAGCACATTCTCAAGCGAGTCCGGTGTGTGGGCGTAGTCCACCAGCACCGCGAACTGCTGCCCCTCCTCGACGGGCTCCAAACGCCCCGGCACCAGCACCCCGCGCCCCAGCGCCGCCGCCAGCGTGTCGAGGTCCACGCCCAGCGAGTGCACGGCCGCAAGTGCGCCGAGCGCGTTGGCGACGTTGAAGCGGCCCGGCAGCGGCAACGCCACCTCGCGCTGGCCCTCGGGGGTGTGCAGGGTGAAGCGGCACCCCTGGAAGTCGCAGCGCAGACCGGTCGCTCGATACGTGGCCCGGGAGGCGACGTCCTGCGGCGGGGAGGCTTCCCCGTCCGGTGTCCGCGCGGGCGCCGTGACCTCGCCGCCCGTCCTCTCGACCGCGAACGTCACCGCCCCCGGCAACTCGGCTACCAGTCGCCGCCCGTACGGGTCGTCCACGTCGATCACACTCACTCCCGGAGGCGTCGGCACGAACAGCCGCCGCTTGGCTTGGAAGTACGCCTCCATCGTGCCGTGGAAGTCGAGGTGGTCCTGGGTGAGGTTGGTGAAGATCCCCGCCGCGAAGCGCACCCCCTCGGCGCGCCCGAGCTCCAACGCGTGTGAGGAGACCTCCATCGCGCACGCGCGCTCGCCCCCGTCGAGCATCGCGCGCAGGGCGGCCTGCAGGTCGATCGCCTCGGGGGTGGTGCGGGACACCGGGCGCTCCTGCCCTCCGATGACCGACGTCACCGTACCCAGCAGCCCGCAGGGGCGCCCGCCGGCTTCGAGTAGGGCCCGCACGAGGTACGCGGTGGTGGTCTTGCCGTTGGTGCCCGTCACCCCCACCACCTCGAGCGTGGCGCTCGGCTCGCCATAGAAGCGCGCCGCCACGGGCCCCTCCGCCGCGCGTGCGGAGGGCACCAGGACCTCCGGCACCTCCAACCCCAGCGGGCGCTCCACCACGAGCGCCGCCGCCCCGGCGGCCACCGCCTGCGCCGCGTGGTCGTGGCCGTCGCTGCGCTCGCCCGGCACGCAGAAGAACAGCGCTCCCGGCTGCACCCGCCGGCTGTCGTAGGCGAGACCGTCGATCTCCACCGTTGCGGCCTCGCCGGCGACGCCGCTCGCGCCCAGCCCGGCCGGGATCAGCTCAGCCAGCCTCATCGGTGAACCCGCCGCCTTCGCCTCATCGGCTCTGAGTCTAGTTTCAGCCCCCGACGCGCTCGTGCGGACGCCGGTGCTTCGGTCTCGCCGCGCTCTTGTTGCTTCAGTCCCGTTCCCGGCGCCCGCGGTCGCCGGTTCGACGCCCTCAGGCGGGGACCCGCTCCAAGGTCTCGACCGCCGCGCCCGCGCCCGAGAACTCCATCGCGCCGTCCTCGAGCGCCCCGAACCTGAGGCTCATGACGTCGAGCGGATAGTTCTGGTACAGCCGCCACGGAGCCTTCGACCCCTGTTTCGGGAACTGGTCGATCGAGCGCAGCACATACCCGGAGGCGAGGTCGATGAACGGCAGCTCGGCGACCGATGGGTCCCCGTTGCGTGGGGTGCACTGCCGGTCTCCGTGCTCGTCCATGCGCTTCAGCAGCCGGCACACGTAGTCGTGGGTCAGGTCGCACTTGAGCGTCCACGAGGCGTTGGTGTACCCCGCGGTGAATGCGAGATTCGGCACGCCGCTGAGCATCATGCCCTTGTAGCTCATCGTCTCGGAGAGCGCCACCTCGCGGCCGTCCACCGCGATCTCCAGCCCCCCCAACGCGAGCAGGTTCAGGCCGGTGGCGGTGACGACCAGGTCGGCCTCCAGCTCGGCGCCGGAGGCGAGCTTCAGCCCCTGCTCAGTGAATGTCTCGATGCGATCGGTGACCACCGACGCGCGACCCTCGCGGATCGCCTCGAAGAGATCACCGTCGCGTACCAGGCACATGCGCTGATCCCACGGCTTGTACGTGGGCGTGAAGTGCCTGTCGATGTCGAACCCCGGCGGGAGCCGGCGTTCGATGCCCTTGCGGATCAGCGCCTTCATCGCCCGCGGCCGGCGTCGCGAGAACTGGAAGCTCAGCATCATCAGCAGGACGCTCTTCCAGCGCATCACCGGATACACGGCCCTGGCCGGCAGCCAGCGGCGCAGCGACTTGGCGAGCGGGTCTTCCGCTGGCAGCGAGACGACGTAGCTGGGCGAGCGCTGCAGCATCGTGACGTGCGCGGCGCTCCGCGCCATCGCGGGGACGAGCGTGATCGCGGTCGCGCCGCTGCCGATCACGACCACGCGCTTGCCGGCGTAGTCCACGTCCTCGCTCCACCGCTGGGGGTGCACGATCCGCCCGGCGAAGCGCTCCGCGCCCGGGAACTCCGGCGTATAACCCTCGTCGTAGCGGTAGTACCCGCTGCACATCAGCAGGAAGCCGCAGCTCAGCCACACCGTCTCCCCGGTGTCGGTGCGCTCGGCCTGCACCGTCCACCGCGCGTCCCCAGTGGACCACTCCGCGCGCACCACACGGTGGTGGAAGCGGACCTTCTCATCGACGCCGTACTCGCTCGCCGTCTCGCGCACATAGCCGAGGATCGAGGACCCGTCCGCGATCGCCTGCGTCCCCCGCCACGGCCGGAACGCGTAGCCCAGCGTGTACATGTCGGTATCCGACCGGATCCCCGGATACCGGAACAGATCCCACGTCCCGCCGATGCTCTCGCGCGCCTCGAGGATCGCATAGGTCTTGTCCGAGCACTTGTCCTGCAGATGGCACCCGGCGCCGACACCGGACAATCCGGCCCCGACGATCAGCACGTCTACGTGTTCGAGCGGCATTCAGGCCATCCCAGGGTTCACGGGTGGATAGGACACCGAAGCTTAGCCGAGCAGGCTGGCAATGCCCAACAGGTAGGCGCGCACATCGCCAGCGATTCTGCCTCTACCTACCCTGACGACCCCGACGGCCAGGTTCTGTCTCGTCAAGCTCGCCGAGCCGGGGGTAGTCGGAAACATCCTTGATGGACTGGGCAGCCAATGCAGCGGGATCAGAGCACTCCGTTCGTGAACGACGCCACAGCTCCACGACGCTCAGGTACCGTCGCGATCGTGACTTCGAATCGGCCCGTCCTTGAGCGCCCAGCCTGTTTGAGGAGGGGCCGCAAAGCGCTTATAAGGCTCGCACAGGCGCGTCACATTCAGACGAGCGCGCCGATTTCCGCTCGACAACCCAATACAAAGGAGTACGACATGAAGCATCTCAAGACCGTGGGGCTCTGCCTCATGGCCACGTTCGCGATCAGCATCGTCACGACAGCGACCGCATCGGCAGCACCAGCATGGGAAGGGTGTAAAGAAAACACAGGGACCGGCACTAAATGGGAAACCAATCAGTGTTCGAAAGCAAGCTCAACGGGCAAATGGGAATGGAGGGAACTGACCACCACTGAAAAAGTTACGTCCGTGGCTACTTTGACCTTGAAGGATACAAAAACAATCGCGGGGGAAGCCCAGATCACATGCGGCCTCACGGACGAAGGGACGATTGGACCCGGGGCACATGGGGCAATTACAAAAATCAATATTGAAGCCAAAAACTGCAAGGCTGAAAAAATCTGTGAAAACGTAGAAGAAGTCGAAGCGAAGAATCTGCCGTGGAAGGCCGAAATGTACGAAACGGAAGATACTGTGCGAGACAAGCTTTCAGCCAATAGCGGTCAGCTGGGCTGGAAGATCAAATGCAAAACTGCCCTTGGCCCTAAAACGGATGAATGCCTCGCGGAAGAAGGGAAAACATACAGCACGTCCATGGAAAACGCATCAGGAGGCCTTGTGAACGCCTTCTTCGAAGAAGAGTCTGGGAAAACAAAATGCACGGAAGGTGGAAAAGAATCGGGCGAAGCGACTGGTACCGACACGATCAAATCGACAGGAGGCCAGGCAATCAAAATCCCAGCGGCCCCACTCGTCTATATGGTTGCGGGAGGCACTCTTCCGGAAAAAACCGAAGGGAAATACAAAGAAATAGCCTTTCCGGGAGGAGAACTCACTATCGATAGCACAATTGTAGAAGGCGGTGAAGCCAAGGAAGTAAGTATAAGATGCGCGAAAGGCAATATAATCGCGGCGAATAGCCAGATCGAAGCAGCAGGTAAATCGAAAGAAGAAGTGAGTTTCACAAATTGCAGTCTGGCGCCAGTAACTAACGGTCTCAACGCGGCATGTACGGTAGGGAATTTCGCTTTCAAAGATACCGGAGAACTGGTGAGGCTCATCGGACGCCCGGTGGTTGAACTCAAACCAGCAGGAGCGATGTTCGCCGAAATACCGATCAATGGCCCAGCGGCATGTCTGGTTTCGGGCATGAAATACAAACTACTGGGGGCTGTAGCGGGCGAAATCAACGAGCCCGCAGCCCAAGTCGTGACACACGAATTGAATTTCCTATCCTTCGGCAGCAGCGTAACACTAGAATCACGGGTAGCGAGATTCGTGGGTAAAGAGGAAATCAAATTGATGTCGGGCAATGCGTGGAACGTAATGTAGGCTTAGTTTTGATTTCGCCTCGATGTGAAATCGGTTGGGGAGCCGCAAACCGCGGCTCCCCAACCATTGCGCAGGCTCCTGAACGAGCCCTGCCAGACCCCTCGAGCGAGTGCGGCTCGTGCCTACCCTCCCACCCGCAGTCACGCTGCTGTGACCGCTGCCCGCACTTCAACCCCAGCCGCGAGGCACGGAGGCCGAGCGCACACGGCCGTGGTTGCCGCCACTCACACGCGTGGACGATCCCCAAACAACACCCCCGGGTGCGACCCGCTCGGATCTTCTACCCTGAGGGGACGCCCAAATAGGGCAGCGCGAAGGCCATGATCTGGCCGAACGCCGGGGCCGCGACGGTGCCGCCGTAGATCGAGCCGCTCTGCGGTTCGTTGACGATCACCGCGCACAGCAGCTTGGGGTCGGAGGCCGGCGCGAAGCCCATGAAGGAGGCCACGTAGGCGGTTTCGGAGTATTCGCCCGTGACGGGGTCAACCTTGCTGGCCGTGCCCGTCTTGCCCGCGAGCTTGTAGCCGGGGACCGACACCTCGCTGGCGGTACCCCCCGGGGCGAGCACCCCTTCAAGCATCTGGCGCACCTGCGCCGCCGTACTCGAGGAGATCACGCGATGGCCGGCCGGCAGCCGGGTCGGGCGGCCGTTCACCGCCGCGATGATGTGTGCCGGGCGCAGGATGCCGCCGTTGGCGATCGCGGCGTACGCGGTGGCCATCTGGATTGGGGTCACCGACTCGCCCTGGCCGATCGGCAGGTTGCCCATCGAGGAGCCCGAGTATTCGCTCGGCTGCAGCACCTGTCCCGTTTCCTCGCCCGGCAGTTCGATCCCCGTGCGGGCCCCGAACCCGAAGCGGTGCACCCACGCGTTGAAGCGGTCCTGCCCCTCGAGCGCCCCGATCTTGATCGCCCCCACGTTGCTCGACTGCGCAAGGATCTGCGCCGTGCTCAGCATCTCTTCGGGGTGTTCCTCCGCGTCGTGGATCGTGCGGTCCGCCACCTGGATCTCGTCGGGGACGTCGAATTCCGTGTTCGGTGTGATCAGGTTTTCCTGTAGCGCCCCCGAGACCGTCACCGCCTTGAACGTCGAGCCCGGTTCGTAGTCGAAGCTCACTGCCCGGTTCTCCAGTTCTTCCTCGGAGCCGACCTCCGCTTTGTTCGGGTTCATCTGCGGCCAGTTCGCCATCGCGAGCACCGCTCCCGTGTCCGGGTTCATCACGATCGCGGTCGCGTCGTGCGGGTGAAAGACCCGGCCCACCGCGCTCAGCACCGCTTCGCTGCGCTGCTGGACGTCCGCGTCGAGCGTCAACCGCAGTTGCGCGCCCGGCTCCTCGCGGCGCACGTTGGCGATCGACACCGGCTGGCCCCTCGCGTCGCTGACCACCCGCCGCTCGCCCGCCGTCCCGCGCAGCGCCGCGTTGTCGGCGTATTCGAGGCCCGACAACCCTTCCCCTGCGGTTCCTCCGTCCACGCCCAGCACCTGCCCCGCCAGCGCGCCCCGCGGGTACACCCTGCGCACCGTCGGCGTGCCCATGATCCCGGGGATGTTCAGCGCCAGTACCGCCTGCGCTTGCGCCGCAGGCAGTGCCCGCGCGAGGTACACGAAGCCGGTGCGCTCGCTCAGGTCGGTCAGCACCTGTGCCTGCGGGCGCCCCAGCAGCGGCGCCAGACGCTCCGCGGCTCCGAGGGGGTCCTCGACCAGGTAGGGCGTCGCTGAGATTTCGTCAGCCGGTTCGGAGATCGCCAGCACCGTCCCGTTGCGATCGGTGATCGTGCCCCGCTGCGCCGGCACCGTTTCATCGGTCACCTGCTGTGTGTGCGCCAATCGGCGCAGCGCCGAGCCGTGCACCACCCCGAGGTACCACGCGCGCGCCGCGGCCACCGCCAGCAGCGCCACGAACACCGCGAAAAGCACCCCGATCCGGCGCTGGCCGAACTGGGAATGCGAGCGCAGCGAGTGTCTCCCTGTTCGGTCGCTTGCCACCGTGCTTTATCCCCCCGGGGCCGCCTGGGTGCCACCGCCCTCGCTCGCCGGCGCGCTCGCCGGCGCTTCGGAGGCTCCGCCCGTCGCGGCCGGTGCGCTCGCCACTTCCAAGGCTCCGCTCGTCGCCGACGGTTCGGGAGTGGACGCAGCCGTCGTGGAGGGCGTTGTCGCCGTCGCCGCGGACGGGGAGCTCGCGCTTTCCCCCGGTGCGGACGGGGTTTCAGTGGATGCGCTCGGCGCAGACGCCGCTTCCGCGCTCGCCGGTTCACCGCCGGTCGCGGTGCTCGTACTCGCTTCCGTACCGGCGGTGGCGCTGGCAGTTGCCTGTTGTGTGGGCCTGGCGAGCGCCGCCGCGGCGAGGCGCACGTCGAGTGAGCCCCGAACCGTGTCGAAGTGCAGCGCACCAGGTGGGGCGGGCACCATGCCGTGGGCGGACGCCAACTGTTCGATGCGTTCGCCCGAGGACAGCGCCGAGTCTTCGACCGCCAGCGCCGAGTTTTCCCGCTGCAGGGTCGCCGCGTGCTCGATCGCGCGGCCGATGCCCACGTTCAGCTTGATCACCCACAGCTGCGCCGCCACGATTCCGAGCAGCGCGAACGCGACCACGGCGATCCACGCACGCCCGCGGATCAGCCGGTCGAGCAGGTGGTAGGGCAAGCGCTGCCCGGTGCGCTCAGGGGTGCCGGCCGCGGGGCGGGTGGGACCTGATATGCGCCGCGGGCGCCTTGCTGCTCGCAGCGGCCGCGCGGGGCGGCCGTGGGATGGTGGCCCACCCACCCGCCGCCGCGGGCGAACCGCGGGAGCGGGCACCGCGACGGCGCCGGCGGGTGGCGGGGTCACGCCGCACCCCCGGTGTCGGCGAGCTTCCTCGCGCCGCGCAGCCGCGCCGAGGCGGCGCGCGGATTGTGCGCCAGCTCGCCCGCGGAGGCCGTGATTGCACGGCGTGTGAGCAGCGCCGCCTGCGGCTCGCGTCCGCACGCGCACACGGGCAGGTCAGGTGGGCAGATACAGCCCCGGGCGCGCTCGGCGAGGAAGCGCTTCACGCGCCGGTCCTCCAGCGAGTGGAAGGAGATCCCGGCCAGCACCCCGCCCTCGCGCAGCAGCTCCCACGCCAACGGCAGCCCGCGGTCGAGCTGGCCGAGCTCGTCGTTGACGGCGATCCGCAGCGCCTGGAAGACCCGCTTGGCGGGGTGGCCCCCGGCGAAGCGCGCGGGAGTGGGGATCGCGGTGTTGACGATCTCCACGAGCTCGTGCGTGGTCTCGATCGGCGCGCGTTCGCGGCGGCGCACGATCGCGCGGGCGATCGCGCCCGCATGGCGCTCCTCGCCGAGCTCGCGCATCATCACCGCCAGACGGCGCTGCTCCCAAGTGGCGAGCACCTCGCGAGCGTCGAGCTCCTGCTCGGGGTCCATGCGCATGTCGAGCGGCGCGTCATACGAGTACGAGAATCCGCGCTCGCGGGTGTCCACCTGCATCGATGACATCCCCAGGTCGAAGTACGCCGCGTCCGCGCGCAGCCCCTCGCCCGCGAGCAGTTCCAGCGCCTCGGCGTATCCGCTGTGAATGAAGCGCACCGCGCAGGGCACCTCCTGCGCAAGCTCCGCAAAGCGCTCCTCGGCCTCAGGATCGCGGTCGATCGCCACCAGCATCCCCTCTGCGCCGAGGCGCTCGGCCACCAGGCGAGCATGGCCGCCGCCGCCGAAGGTGCAGTCGATCGCCACCTGCCCCGGCTGCGGGTCCAGCACGCCGATCAACTCCCCGGCGAGCACAGGAATGTGTGTAGTGGCCATGTCAAGCAGGATGGTCGACACGCGCGGTGATCTCCGCGACGCCGCCCAGCAGCGTCGGTCGGTGCTCGTTCCAACGGTCGCGGTCCCACAGCTCCAGGCGGTCCCCGGCGCCGACGACCACGACCTCCTTGCTCAGTCCCGCGTGCTCGGCCAGGAAGCCGGGGAGCATGATGCGCCCTGCGGAGTCCAGCTCGACGTCCTGCGAGCTGCCGTAGAAGAACCGCTCGAGCTCGGCCAGGCGCGGGGAGAGCGGGTCCAGCTGCGCCAGCGCGCGCTCGGTGTACCGCTCGTACTCCTGCGGGCGCCACACCCCCACGCACGGCTCGAGGTCGACGGGCATCGCCATCACCACTCCCTCCGCCAGCGTCGCGCGGTAGCGCGCCGGGACCGTGAGCCGGTTCTTGACGTCGAGCGTGTGGTCGAAGGTGCCACGGAAAGCCACTGTGTGGGGCTCCTGAGCGGGTCTGATTGAAAAACGAGGGGCTCGGCTCGCCGGCCTCCGGCCGACTGAGCCACCCTCGTAGAGCCGAGGTGGAGAGGTGGGAGGAGCCTCTCCACCTCGGCTCGTTCCCGGCAAAGTACCCCACTTTCCCCCACAACGCAACCCCAATTGCACATTTTTCCCCACTTTACCTTTCCAACGCCCTCCAGATGCCCAAAGATCCCTGCACCTTGCGGGTTTTCAAGGGTCCGTGCAGAGACCCTCCGAGTGCGCCCAAAGCTGCAAACCAAGCTGCAGGGCCGCCACCTGAGACGTAACTTGCAAGTTCGCGGGTCGCGGACATATACGATCTCTGTCGTGAGACGCACCGCCCAGGCAGCGCTCCTGATGACCGCCGCTGCCGCAGTGCTCGCAGGGTGCGGCTCGTCGAGCAGTCCCGGCACGAGCGCAAGCCCCGCAACGGTGGTCCCCGCCTCGACGCCGCTGTACCTCGACGCGGTGGTGCGCCCTGAAGGCAGCCTGAAGACGGACGCGACCGCGGCGGGGCGTACGCTCACAGGCCGCCAGAAACCGTTCGAAGGACTGTTGAAGCTGCTGGCGGGACCCACCGGCAAGACCCCCAACTACTCCAAGGAAGTCGAACCGTGGCTGGGGCCCCACGCGGGGGTTTTCCTCAGCGCAGTCGATCTCGCGCGCGCCCAGGGGCTGCTGGGAGGAGAACTGCTCAAGAAAGCCCTCTCCGAAGGGCTCACGGGCCTGGAAGCGGCGTTGCTCGGGCAGGGCGGCCTGTCGGCGGCGCTCAACTCGAGCGGGGCCCAGGGGGCGCTGGTGCTCAACACCACCAACGTCAACGCGGCGCGCTCCTTCCTCGAAGCCCAGGCCCACAGCGCGGGTGCGCACAGCGAGAGCTACCGCGGCGTCACCTACCAGGTGTCCCCCGACGGGGTGGCCGAGGGGATCGTGCACCGCTTCGCGGTGATCGGCAGCGAAGCGGGGCTCAAGAGCGTGATCGACACGGCGGCCGGCGACCCGTCACTGGCGGGAGCGGCGCCCTACACGAAACTGACGTCGACCGCCGAGCCCGGAGCGCTCGCCAACGCCTACTTCAGCCCCGAAGAGCTCGCGCGCTCCGCCAAGGCCGCAGGTGGCAGCGCTGAAGGGTCGTCGATCCTGCCCTTGGTGGAGGCCCTACTCGGCAACCCGGGCCAGCTGTACCTGTCGGTGATCCCAAGCGCGAGCGCGGTGGCGATCGACCTCGACACGCTGCCCCCGACTTCCTCGACGAACGGATCGAACTCGGCGGCAGGGGCATCGAGCTCGCCCTCCAACGAATCGAGCGGATCCGCCACCGCCGGCACCACGACCGGGGCGCAGGTCCTGCGCGGGCTCCCCGGCAGCGCGTGGCTGGCGATCGGGTTCGGAGACCTCGGCAAGACGTTCGCCGGCAACACCCAGGGCCTGCACGCGCTGGCCTCGCTGGCCTCAGGAGTGAGCCTCGGCAGCATCAGCCTCGGCGCGGCGTTCGCGCCCCTGAGCTCGCACGCGCTCGACGTGCAACGCGACCTGCTGAGCTGGATGGGCGCGACCGGCGTCTACGTGAGCGGCAGCAGCGTGCTGAGCCTGCAGGCGGCAGTCGTCATCACCTCCAAGAACCCGGCGCGCTCACGTGAAGCGGTCGCCGAGCTCGCGCAGGCGTACCGTGAAGCGGGCGGGCAGACCTCCCCCACCTCCGTCCCGGGCACCGAAACGGCGGTGACGGTGAAGCTGCCCAATTTTCCCCTCACGCTGACGCTGGCCTACGGGCAGGGGAAGTTCGTGGCCGGGATCGGGCCAGCCTCGATCCAGGAAGCGCTCAACCCCCAGAGCACGCTGGCCGGCACCTCCAGCTACACCGCCGCGGCGAGCGCCCTCGGCCAGGGGATCCAGCCGAGCGCGCTGGTCGAAGTCCACACGCTCTCAGGGCTGATCGAATCGCTCGGGCTCAACCAGACGCCGGGCTTCTCGGGCTTTGCCTCGGCGGTCGCGCCGCTCAGTACCATCGCCGTGGGCGGCGGGGAGTCGTTGCCCGGCGGCGTTACGCGGGCGCGCGTGGTGCTCGGGCTGCAGGCCTCTGAACAGCCGGCGTCCGGCTGACCGAGGCAGACCGCGGGCCTCACCCCGTGCTCGGGGAGCCCACTGGGACCCGTGAGGCATCGCGATGGCCGGCGCGGGGGCCCTCGGTCTCGATGATCACCCGGCAGGGACGCTTGCGCAGCAGGTAGACCGCGGTGGGCCCGATGCGCCGCTCGCCGACGGGGGCGTGGAGGGTCGACCAGTAGATCACCTCAGAGTGCAGCCGCTGCGCCTCCTCGACAAGCGCGGCTCCGGGGTTGCGCGTGCGGATCAGGCCGGTGCGGATCTTCAGGCCCGCGCGACGCGCCTGGATACGCGCGCTCTCGAGCACGGAGCGGCCGTGGGCCTCCTCTTCCTCGAGGCCAGCCTCGAGCGAGAGGTGGGAGGGGACGGGGAGCACGAAGACCGCGTGCACGACTCCGTCCCGGCCGATCAGCTTGGCGGCGCTGCCGATCGCCGCGGCGCTGACGTCGTCCCCGAAGATCGGCACCAACGCGGTGCGGTAGCCGAGCGCCTCGAAGTCGGGGAGCCGCTCGACGTAGTGGATGCCGTCTGCCCCGTGCAGGAGGCTGCGGATGTTGCCGTACGCCGTCGCGAATGGACGGGTGACCGACCGCCGCGGCCCGTGCTCGCTGAGGCGCGCCATCAGCGTGAAGGGTACCGAGCCCGTGCAAGTTCCCATTCATGCACTGCACGAATGCAGGAGCTGGGCTTATGATTGCGACGGCCCGGAGTCAACCTAGAGGTGGCGCAGTCAGCCGGAGGCCGGCTGGCCGAAACGGGGATTCGCGCCGGAGGCGCGTGTCTCCCGGCTTCGGTCGGGCCCCTCTTCTTTCAATCAACTATCCGGCACTCACGTCATGGACAAGACACGCCGCGGAAACTACGACTCGGGAGAGGACTTCGTCCTCGAATACGGAGAGCTGCGCTTCACCTTCAACGAGGAGGACTTCGCCGAGCGCTGCGAGCAGGCCGCGCTGAAGGTCGGCTTCGTCGGGGGGCGACTCGGGGAGGACGAGCTCGAAGACCTCGTCAACCTCGCGGTCAACGGCGAGATCCACGACCCGGCTTCGGCGCTGGGCGAGCACGTCAACGAGTGCTGGCCCGAGCTGGTGGGCCCGGCAGAGCGCTCGCTGGTGCACTGGCTGCGCCGCCTCGTGTTCCGCGGCGCGTGGCTTGACCAGCGCGTCAACGAGGGCGAGCTCGGAGTCGCCTTCGTCGAGGAGACCTGCAGCTTCGCCTACGTGCAGCCTGCGGGCGGCCGGGACGGCGATTCATCCCGCGGCGGCGAGCCGATCGAGCTCTCGCCCGAGCCCTCCTGGGGCCGCGTCGCCTACCGGCGCTGACTCACCAGCGCCCAGCCCAGCGGCATCGCCGAGAACGGGGCAGCAGGTGATCTACTTTTCGAGGCCTATATATAGGCGTCGTTTTACATAGACCACGCCCCCCGACAGCGCACCTGCGCTGAATCGGATCTGATCCCTCTCAGCCCACGAGCGCCGAGGCGCGAGCCTCGGTGATCGCGCGGGCGCCGTCCTCCCCGACGAGCAGCTCAGGACGCACGGCGCCGCTGCTCGCGAGGTCGAGCGCCGGCAGGCGCCCGGTGGAGGTCAGCGCGACGTCGAGCGCGATCACGGTGCTCTCGCCCCCCAACGGGTGGGCGGCCGTGGCGATCACTGTCAGTGAGCCCCCCTCGGCGAGGTTGCGAGCGCCCGCAAGGACCCTACGCGCCGCGTGGGGGTGCAGGCCGTCGAGGGAATCGACCAGCACCACCACGTCCCCGCCGCGGGCGGCGACGCGCTTGGCGGTGTCCACAACGTGTTCCACAGTCTGGCCCTGGAGGTCTGCGGAGGCCGCGAGGTCGAGCGCGGCAGCGGGCGCGACGGGCCCCTCGCGCCAGGCGGCGATCTCCTCCGGACGGACGCCGCTCAGTACGAGCATCACCTCCACTCCCTCCCGCCCGGCGAGCGCGCCGAGCAGGCGCCGCAGCGTCTCGGTCTTTCCGGCGCGGGCCGCTCCGACGATCGCCACGCGCGAGCCGCGGCCGATCGGGGTGAGCCATTCGATCGCCTTCAGCGTGGGGTCCTCGGCGTCGAGCTCGAGGCGCTCACTCGGGTAGGCGGCGGCGAGGTCCTCGTAGCGGGTGCCCTCCGCCACAGACTCCGCGGAGGCGCCGTTGATCGTGTCCACGCGCGCCAGCGACGGGTAGCGCTCAGACTGGCGCGGCGTGCGCAGCGGGCCGCTCACGCGGTCCCCGGAGACCAGTTCGCAGCGGCGAACCTGGGCGGCGGAGATGTAGAGGTCCTCGTCGGAGGCCTCCGGCGGGGAGACGCGCAGGAAGGCGGAGCCGTTGCCGAGCAGCTCGACGACCCCCTCGACGATGCGTTCCTCGCGACTCTCGCCGCGGGCGCCCCGCTCCGCAGGGCGTCGGGCAGGCTCCTCCTCGGCCGCTCGCTGCTCGGCGTCCGGCTCCTGAGCGTCGGCGGACGCTTTACCCCGGCGTGTACGTGTGGGACGCCGCCGGCGCACGGTGCGCCGCCCGGACTCCGAGCGATCGGACTCCTCCCCAGGCTCCTCCGCGGGCGCAGCGGACGCTCCACGGTCTCCGTCAGGCTCCGCCGCGGTGGACACCCCGCGCTCTTGGTCGGCTCGCGCACCACCGTCCGCGCCGGAGCGATCGAGGATCGCGTCGACCAGTTCCGCCTTGCGCAGGCGGCGGAAGCCGTCGAGACCAAGCTGGTCGGCGATCGCGTGCAGGTCTGAGAGCGAGCTCGCGTCAAGCTCGGAGCGCTCGAGTACAGCCATGGTGGTCCTCCCCTTGTCGGTGTGTGGGCGGTTGGCGTCCGGTCGCGTTGGCCAGCGGCCGGCACCCGTGAGGCATGGGCCTCAGTGCACAGGGCAGCTTAGGGTATGGGCCCCGGGGCAGCTCTGTCGTGTCTCAGTTCCTCGGCGAGGACGAGATCCCTCTGCGGAGCACCCGCGAGGCCCGACAGCGCAGCGCGCACGGCGAGGAAGTCTGCGGCAGCGACGACGTCGTGCACCCGGAAGATGTGCGCGCCCGCGTCGAGCCCGTGCGCGAGCGCGGCGAGGGTGCCGGCGAGCCGCTCGCGGGGCGGGCGCCCGGTGAGCGCGCCGATGAAGTCCTTACGGGAGACCGCCCACAGCAGCGGCAGTTCGAGCTCGTGCAGGCACCCGGCGCGGGAGAGCAGCTCGATCGTCTGGGCGGGGGTCTTGGCGAAGTCCGGCCCGGGGTCGAGGATCAGCTGCTCGCGGGCGACGCCGGCCTCCAGCGCCACCGCGACGCGGGCCCGTAGGAAGGCGAGCACCTCCGCGAGCACGTCGGTGTAGAGGTCGGGGTCCTGCCGGCGTTCGCGGGGGGCCGCAGCGGTGTGCATCACCACCAGCGCAGCCCCCGTCTCGGCGCAGACCTCGGCGAGCTCGGGGTCGCGCAGACCGGAGACGTCGTTGACGATCCGCGCCCCGGCGGCGATCGCGGCGCGGGCGACCGGAGGCTTGTAGGTGTCCACGGAGACCACCACGCATCCGGCGGGATCAGAGTCCGCGACGAGGCGCTCAATCAGCGGCACGACACGTCCGATCTCCTCCTCCGCCGCCACTGGTGAGCGCCCGGTGGTGGCGGACTCCCCGCCTACATCGATGATGTCCGCGCCGGCGGCCACGAGCTCCCGCGCGAGCGCCACGCGCTCCCCGAGGCTCCCGTAGCGCCCACCGTCGGAGAAGGAATCGGGCGAGGCGTTGACCACACCCATGATGAGAGGCCCGCCCGCCCCCGCGCCGAGCTCGAGCACACGATCGACCGCACGCACGCGATAGGCGATACTCACGCGCCCTCGATCCCCTCGGCGCGGGCCTCCTCCGCGAAGCGCTCGACCTCTTCGCGCGTGCGCTGCTCGCTCCAGCCCAGCTCGCCCGCGAGCACGTCGGCAACGCGGCGCACCGGGCTGCCCACCTCACTCCCGTGCGTCGGGCGCCCAGCCACGGGGGCGGCGGCGAGGCCTGCGTGCGCGCTCGCGTGATCTGCGGCAAGCTCCCGCGCGGCCAGCAGCCCGAGGCGGGTACGGCGCAGAAGCACGTCCCCCACCGAGCGCGCCTGCTCGCGGCGGGCGGCGAGGGCGGCCTCGGCAAGCAGGTCGGGCAGGCCGGGGAGGATCGGCTGGGCGAGCTCCCCACGGGCGCCCGCCAACGCGAGCACGTCGTGGGCGGCGTACCCGTAGCGGGCGGCCAGCGCGGCGTAGGACTCATCGGGCACACCCTCCACGCGCTCGAGCTCCCCCGCCGCGACGGCCTGCCCGAGTGGGATCTCGTGCGTGCGGCAAGGCGCCTCGCGGGCGTCGCGCTCCACGAGGCGGTCCACGGTCAGCTTCGCCATCCGCCGCCACGTCGTGAGCTTGCCCCCGGTGATCGTGATCATGCCGCTGGAGGTCTCGTACAACTCGGCCTTGCGCGAGATGTCCACCGACTTGCGCGGGTCGCCGCTTGAGATCAAGGGTCGCACGCCGGCGTAGGCGCCGGTGAGGTCCCCCGGCCCCAGCGCGGTGGCGAAGAACGCGTTGACAGCGTCCAGCAGGTAGGCGACGTCCTCCGCGGAGGGGCGCACGTGGGTGAGGTCGCCCTCGTAGTCGTTGTCGGTCGTGCCCACCAGCGTGCGTC
Organism: uncultured Solirubrobacterales bacterium; assembly: GCA_963725535.1. GTDB lineage: Bacteria > Actinomycetota > Thermoleophilia > Solirubrobacterales > Solirubrobacteraceae > Palsa-744. The sequence continues at coordinate 76,490 of CAVRYX010000009.1, read as the reverse complement.
CCAACCAGGGCAGCGCGAAGATCGAGCGGCCCTCGCCCGCCGGCACGATCGCCCCGCCCACCAGCGGCAGGTCCTCGCGGCTGAGCGTGACGTGGGTGCCGCGGCTCGGCCTGATGCGCGGCAGCTCGGCCTCGTCGTGGAGCTCCTGCGGACGCAGCTCGTCAGCCCACACCCCGGTTGCGTTCACAACGCTCGCGGCGCGTACTGTGAACTCCTCTCCCCCCTCCCGGTCAAGCGCCCGCACCCCCTGGGCACGACCGTCTCCTTCGAGCAGACCGACGGCGGCCACGCGGTTGGCACATACCGCCCCGAAGCGCTCGGCCTCCCCGAGCACGGTCAGCACCAGGCGCACGTCGTCGGTCTGGCAGTCGTAGAAGAGGTAGCCGCCGGTCGGTTCGCGCGGAGCGAGCGCGGGCAGCAGCTCGAGCACCTCCTCGCCCGGGATCATGCGGTGGCGCTCGGGGCTCCACGCTCGCTCCGCTCCTGAGGACCCGTCCCCGCGACGCCCCCGCCGGCGGCCACGCTCGACCGACATCACGTCGTAGAGGTTCAGCCCCACTCCCATCAGGCGGTCCGGGCGGGCGCCCTCGAAGGCGGGCACCACCAGCGGCAGCGGGCGCACGAGGTGCGGTGCGAGCGACACCATCAGCTGGCGCTCCAACAGCGCCTCGCGCACCAGCCCCAGGTCGAAGTTCTGCAGGTAGCGCAGACCCCCGTGCACGAGCTTGGAAGAGCGGCTGGAGGTCCCCGCGGCGTAGTCGGCGCGCTCGAGCAGCGCTACGGAGTAGCCGCGCGTGGAGGCATCCAGCGCGACCCCCGCGCCGGTGATGCCGCCGCCGATCACCACCACGTCGAACTCGTTGCCCGCCAGCGCCTGGAGAGCCTGGTCGCGCTCGATCACGACCGCCAGTCTCGCAGAGCCCCCGGAGGTTCAGGACCCGCAGCGGCCGCAGGTGTCAGGCCTTGCAGCGCCGGCGCAGCGGCGGGCACCTCATGCCTGTAGCAGCCGAGTGCAGAGGCAGGCTGTCACGCCCTACAACGACAGGCGCGTCAGGCCTTGCAACGGCGGGTGCGCCCGGAGTGCCGGCGGGCGTGGCCGGCGGAGTGCCCGCGGCTCACGGTCTTCGGGCAGAGGCCACGGTGGACCCCTCCAGCCGAGGCGAGCGGAAAGCCCGCGCTCAGGAAGCGCGCGATCGCGGGGTCGGCGACCCGGACGTACACCCCCGGGTAGCCCGCCTGGGCGCAGCCGTTGCCGAAGTCCACGAGCCCCAGGAGCACGTCACCGGTCGGCGAGGCCTGGCCGGCCGCGCCCGGGGCCACCAGCGGCCCGCCAGAGTCGCCGTAGCAGGAGTCCGGGCCTCCGGGTCCTCTCGGCTGCCCGCCCCCCGCGCAGAGCATCCGCGGCGTGATCGTCTGTTCGATCACGGCGTACGCTTCTTCGCAGAGCCCCGTCGGCACGAGCGGCACACTCACCTTGTGCAGGCGCAGCGGGTAGGCAGGAGCCCCACCCGGCTCGGGGTTCAGGTCCCCCCAGCCGCTGACCACCGCCGGCGTAGGCGTTGCGGTCTGGCCGGCGGACGTCGCCGTGGACCGCAGCGCGGCGAGCGCGGTTTCGGACCCTGCCCACTCCAGTGGAGCGATTGCGTCGCTGCCGTCGGGCACCGGCGCCGCGCCGCTCCACAGGGGGCGTGCCAGTCGCAGCATCCCCACGTCGTAGTCGCTCGTGGAGGGGTTGTAAGCCGGATCGACAGTCGCCGACGCCACGGGGTCCTGCACGCTCCCAGGGTCGGTCGGTTCGAGGTAAGTGGAGCCCGCGAGCACCTCGATTTCGGCTGGCTGGCTGCGCTGACCCCGTTCGCCGAGTAGGCAGTGCGCCGCAGTCGCGACGCTCCGCGGCCCGAGGATCACCCCGCCGCAGAAGAAGCCCTTCGCGGGCGACCCCGCGCGGGGGTTGTACAGGGCGACCTGGAAGGGGAATTCATTGATCGACGCGTCGGTGCCATCGACGATGCTCGCGTTGGCAACCGGACCGTCCTCGGCCCGCAGACGACTCCCCTGCGCGAGCGTCGGGCCGACCGCACCCACTCCCAAGACCCAAATGACGGCGGCCACCGCCTCCGCAGCGTTTACACGCCGGAGTGCGGTACCAAGACCGTTCATTCCTCTCAGTTGAGAGTAGAGTACATCGACGAAACATGCAACCCCGGGCGGTGAGGAAAACCGTGGAGCGGAGCGCGGCCGTCAGTCGAGGGCTCTCGCTCACATTGAGTCTGCGATACGCGGCTGTCCGCGATCCGGGCGGGCTACCCCGCCGGCACCGTGGGTTCGCCCCTAGCGGGCGCCCGGCGGGCGCTCAGAGCTGCGTCAGCTCGGCGGCGATCTCGGAGACGGCGGACTTGGCGTCGCCGAACAGCATCGCCGTCTTGGGGTCGAAGTACAGCTCGTTTTCGATCCCCGCGAAGCCAGGGTTCATCGAACGCTTGATCACGATCACCGAGCGGCTGTCGGCGACCTCGAGGATCGGCATCCCGTAGATCGGCGAGGAGGGAGTGTTCTTCGCGGCGGGGTTGGTGACGTCGTTGGCGCCGATCACGAGCGACACGTCGGTGCGCTGGAACTCGGGGTTGATGTCGCCCATCTCCTTGAGCTGGTCGTACGGCACGTCGGCCTCCGCGAGCAGTACGTTCATGTGGCCCGGCATCCGCCCCGCCACCGGGTGGATCGCGTATTTGACGTCAACCCCCCGTGCCTCCAGCTCAGAGGCCAGCTCGCGTACCGCGTGCTGGGCCTGCGCAACCGCCATCCCGTAGCCGGGCACGACCACCACACGGCTGGCGTAGGCGAGCTGGATCGCGGCGTCCGCGGCGGTCGTGGAGCGCACGGTGCCCGCGTGCTCGCCCGCGCCCGAGGCGCCCTCCACCGCGCCGCCGCCGCCGAAGCCCCCGGCGACGATCGCGGGGATCGAGCGGTTCATCGCCGTCGCCATCAGGTTCGTGAGGATCGAGCCCGACGCGCCGACGATCATGCCCGCCACGATCAGCGCGGGGTTGTCGAGCGCCATCCCCGTCGCCGCCGCGGAGAGCCCGGTGAAGGCGTTCAGCAGCGAGATCACCACCGGCATGTCCGCGCCCCCGATCGGCAGCACGACCGCGTTGCCGAGCAGCGCCGCGACCACGAGCATCCCGATGAACAGCGCTTCGGAATGCGCGCCCGCCACCAGGTCGATGCCGGCCGCGAGCGCAAGGATCAGCAGCACCAGGTTGACGGCCTGCTGGGCGGAGCCGAAGGAGATCGGGCGCCCGGGGATCACTTCCTGGAGCTTGCCGAACGCGATGTTGGAGCCCCAGAAGGAGACCGAGCCGACGATCGCGGCGAATACCGAGAAGATCGCGACGTACGTCGGGGGCCCACCCGCGCTGATCGTCAGGCTCCCCGTCTGACCGATCAGGTGGACCGTGTGCGAGCCGTACGTCGAGCCGTAGTGGCGGAACTCCACCCACGCGATCAGCGCCACCGCGCCACCGCCGACGCCGTTGAAGAGCGCCACCATCTGCGGCATCGCGGTCATCTTCACGTTGCGCGCCGCCGGTACCCCCACCGCGGTGCCGAGCGCGAGGCCGAGCGCGATCAGGCCCCAGTTGCCCTCGCCAGGGTTGAGCAGGGTGGCAATCACCGCGATCGCCATGCCCACCGCTGCAGTGCGGTTGCCGCGCACTGCGGTCGTGGGACCGGAGAGCCCGCGCAGGCCCTGGATGAAGAGCGCGAACGCGACTATATATAGGACGTAGATAAAGCTTTCGCTCTGCACGAAGGACGTGGCGAGGGGCATACCGCTCACTTGCCGGCCTCCTCGTTGACGTCCTCTGCGTCGCTCGTGGGGGCTGGCGGCTTCGGCTTGGACTTGAACATCTCCAGCATCCGGTCGGTCACGAGGAAGCCGCCGACGATGTTGATCGTGCCGAACGCCACCGCGACCACCAGCAGCGCCTTGCTCAAGCCATCGAGACCTGGGAGGCCCAGCAGCAGCAGGCCCCCGAGCAGCACGATCCCGTGGATCGCGTTGGTGCCCGACATCAGCGGCGTGTGCAGCGTGTTGGGGACCTTCGAGATCACCACGAACCCGATGAAACCCGCGAGCACGAGGATCGCGAGGTTGGTCGTGAGAACGCTCGCGAGGATCACGCGGAGCCCCCCAACGGGTTCTCCCCGAACGGCCGCCGCACGCCAGACAGGCGCCCTAGGTTGTCGATGAGAACGGGGAGCCTCACGCCTGGGTCTCCTTCCCGTCCGCCGCCTCGACCGCGGCCTTGGCCCCCGGATGGACGATCTCGCCCTCGCGCACGACGCAGGCGCCCGCGACGATCTCGTCCTCGAAATCCAGCTGCAGCGCCCCGTCCTCGCCCACGAGCAGCTCCAGCAGCGCGAGCACGTTGCGCGCGAACAGCGCCGAGGCGTGCTCGGGCAGGGTGGCAGGGAGATTGAGCGGCGCGAGGATCGACACGTCGTGGCGCACCACCGTCTGCCCCGGCTCGGTCAGCTCGCAGTTGCCTCCCGACTCCCCCGCGAGGTCCACGACCACCGACCCCGGCCGCATCCCCCGCACCGCCTCCTCGGTCACCAGCCGGGGCGCCGGGCGACCGGGCACGAGCGCGGTGGTGATGACCACGTCGAAGCCCTTGATCGCCTCCGTCAGCGCCTGCTGCTGGCGGGCGCGCTCCTCCTCGGTCAGCTCGCGCGCGTAGCCACCCTCGCCGGCCGCCTCGACGCCGAGGTCGAGCCACTGGGCGCCCAGCGAGCGCACCTGCTCGGCCACCTCGGGGCGCACGTCGTAGCCGGTCGTGCGCGCCCCCAGGCGTTTGGCGGTCGCCAGCGCCTGCAGGCCCGCTACCCCGGCCCCCAGCACGAGCACCTTCGCCGGGGGGATCGTGCCCGCGGCGGTCATCAGCATCGGGTAGAAGCGCCCCATCCGCTCGGCTCCCTCCAGCGCCGCGCGGTAGCCCGCGACGTTGGACTGCGAGGAGAGCGCGTCCATCGACTGCGCGCGGGAGATGCGCGGGATCGCCTCCATCGCGAGCGCCGTCGCCTTCGCCTCGGCGAGGGCCCGGGTCGTCTCGGGGCTCGTGAGCGGCGCGAGGAAGCCGACCAGCAGCGAGCCCGCCCCGAGCAGGCCGATCTCTGCGGCGGAGGGCGGGGCGATCGTGACCACCACCTCGGAGCGCCACACCTCCGCGGCGTCGTCGGTCAGCTCCGCGCCGGCGTCCGCGAAGGCGCCGTCGGGCAGCAGCGCGCCGGCGCCCGCCCCGCGCTGCACGAGAACCTCCAGTCCTCTGGCCTTCAGCTTGCCGACCACCTCGGGCACGAGCGCCACCCGGTGCTCACCCGCCGCGGTCTCCTTCGGAACACCAACCCGCATTGAGGGGCGAGAACGTATCCGATCGAGCGGACGCGCGCCACCCCGGTGGACCATCTGCGAGACTCAAAGCGCCCGTGACCGTCAACCTCACCCGCATCTACACCAAGCTCGGAGACGCCGGCGAGACCCACCTCGGGGACATGAGCCGTGTCTCCAAGTTGCACCCCCGGGTGGAGGCGTACGGCACGGTGGACGAGCTCAACTCGGTGTTGGGCGTGGCGCTGCTGCAGCCCGGGCTGCCCGCCAACATCGCCGAGTGGCTGCGCCGTATGCAGAACGACCTGCTCGACCTCGGAGCCGACCTCTCGGTGCCCGCCGGCAGCGAGCGCGAGCGGCTGCGGATCACCGCCGAGTACACCGAGTGGCTGGAGCAGGCGTGCGACGAGGCCAACGCCGCGCTCCCGCCACTGCGCTCGTTCGTGATCCCCGGAGGGACCCCCGCGGCGGCCCACCTGCACGTCTGCCGCACCGTCTGCCGCCGGGCGGAGCGGCGCGCGCTCGCGGTGCAGGACGCCAACCCCGAGACGGTGCGCTACCTCAACCGCCTCTCCGACCTGCTGTTCATCCTCGCCCGGGCGGTCAACGAGCAGGACGCGGGGTCCGAGCCGCTGTGGGACCCCGGCGCCCACGAGGCCGCGGCGAGGCCCGAGCAGTCGTAGGGCCGCCTCAGGTGGAGCGGCGGCGCAGCAGCGGCCCCGGTCGATCCCAGGCAGGACCCATCGCGGCGACCGTGAGCGACACGCACAGCGCCGCGAGCAGGTAGCCGCCGAGCACGTCAGAGGGCATGTGCCAGGCGAGGATCAGCAGCGAGCACCCGACCGCCACGGCGACCGCGCAGCCAAACGCGGCCACCAGGGGTCGCAGGCGGTGGGGGGTGACGAGCAGCGCGCACAGCACCAGCGTCATCGCCGCGGTCGCGTGCCCGCTCGGCCACGAGGCGGGCCCGACCCACTGCCAGCCGACGCTGTCGTGGGGGTGGGCGAGCAGCGGCTTGAGCAGCTCGGCGAGGCCGGGCGCGGCGGGCAGCACGACCGCCACCGCGAGCGCCACCCGCGGGCGCCGGCGCAGCAGCGCGACGGCGACGATCAGCAACGCCCAGACGGTGTAGAGCAGCGGGTCGAGCAGGTGCAGCAGGTGGTTGGCGAGCGTGTCCACACGGGGGCGCTGGAGCTTGGTGAAGTCGTTGAGCAGCACCGCGTCGCGCAGGTGGATCGCGGGGACGAGCTCCGCGAGCGCCCACGTGGCCGCCATCGCGAGTGCGCACAGGAGGGCCGCCCACAGCGCCCAGGCGATGCTCGGCTGGGGCGCGTGGCCAACGCTGTCCCGCGTCGGTCCACCTGCGCCGAGGCGGGCAGCGCGTGGGGACGCCGTCAAGGGTGCGCTCGACATCTCCCAGAGGGTAGACGCTCGCCGCGCCGCGAACGCCAGCCTCACCCGATCGGGAACGGCGCGCGCGCGAGCGCGGTGAGCGCCTGCGCGGTGACCCACACGGGCGTCTGGGCGCTCGTGCGCGAGTAGCGCACGGAGCCATTGGGGGCCACGAGGCTTTCGAGGTAGCCGAGCGGGGAGCGGCTGCCGCGGTGGCGGACGGCTTCCACGTTGAGGCCGGCCGCGACGAGGCCCTGGACGGCCCACGCGGTGGACTGGGCGTTCGATTCGCCTCCCGGCTGCTCGGGGAAGCCGCCGTCTGGGTTCTGGGCGTGCACGAGGAACGCGACCGCGCGCGCCACGCCCGCGCCGCCGTGGATGCCGGCATCGAGGAGCCCCTGCAGCGCGGCGGCGGTGTCGTCCACGTCGGAGGAGCCCCCGCGTCCGGCGAAGTTGAAGCCGCCGTCGGAGTCCTGCTGGCCGGCGGTCCACGCGCCCGCGGCGCGCACGGTGGAGTTGCTCGCAGGGTACCCCGCAGCGCGCAGGGCGAAGACGGCGAACGCCGTGAGGTTGACCTGGCTGGCGAAGGAGCCGTCGGCGGCGCGGTAGCGCAGCAGCCCCGCCAGCAGGTTTTTCCCCGCGAGCGAGGTCACCGGGGCGCCGCAGGCGCGCAGCGCGAGCATCGTGCGCTCGAGGTCGCCGAGGCCTTCGAGGGTGCCAGCCTGCGCGCGCAGCGCTTCGAGCACCGTGTGGCCGTCCCGGCGCACACTCTGCGGGGAGCGCCCAGCGGCTGCGAGGCCCAACGCCACCCACGCCGAGTACAGCTCACTGGAGGGCTGCCCCGCCGCGGCGCCCCACCCCCCGGTGGAGTCCTGCGCGGAGGCGAGGTAGTCAACCTCGGGAGAGACGTTCACGCGCGTGGCAGTGGCGGTGGCCACGGCGAAGGGCGCGACCGAGGAGAGGCCCTCAGGAGAGGCGAGCGGCGTGGCCGCAGCCGGGGGGGCGCTGACCGGGCGCAGAACGGTGGCGCGGGCCGACCCGCCGCCCAGCAGCAGCACGCCGGCGAGACCAAGCACGGCCACGAGCGTGGGCGCGCCGGCGGCCTCCCAGCGGACGTCCATGCGGGCGCGCATCCGGGTGAGCACCCGCGCGAGCTCGGGCGCGAAGGCGAGGCCAAAGAGGAACGAGGCGCCGGCGTCCACGAGGTTGAAGGAGAGCGCGGTCGCCCCGGCGATGAGCAGGAAGGCCGCGAGGGTGTGGGTGGCGCCGAGGGTCCACGTGTACACGTTCATGACCTCCGTGGCGGCGAGTGCGGCGAGGCCGCACGCGAGCGCCAGCGGCAGGCGCCCGAGGCGCCTGCCGGTGAGCCGTCCCAGCACGGCGCCCGCGACGCCCACCCCGCCCCAGGCGACCATCTGCCAGGGGGTGTAGGGACCCTGGCCGAGCATGACGTTGGAGGCGAGCATCCCCAGGGCCCCCACGGTGAAACCGGGGAGGGGGCCGAGCACGTAACCGACTACGAACACGATCGCGGTGATCGGCTTGACTTCGGGCAGCGCCACGAACGCGTCACGGCCGAGCGCGGCCACAGCCGCAAGGGTTGCCACGACGGCCGCCATCCGCGCGGAGGGCTGGGAGCGCTCGTAGGCGAGCCAACCGGCGAGCAGCACGAGGCCGACGATCAGGAAGGTGGCGAGTGGCCAGCTCATCCGGCCAACTCCAGCACCGTGTGGGCGTCAGCGGCGCGGCGGGCGAGCAGCTCCGCGCCCTCCTCAGGCCGCAGGGCGCCCCCGGCGCCGCCGAGGATGCGGGCGGTCTCGGTCGCGAAGTACCACCCGCCGGCGAGCAGCTCCGCGGCGGGGCCATCGGCGATCACGCGCCCGTCGGCGAGCAGCACCGCCCGCTCGGCGCACGCGCAGGCGAACTCGGGGTCGTGGGTGGCGACCACCACCGCCTGGCCGCGGGCGGCGCGACGGCGCAGCTCCTCGGCGAGCTGGGCCTTGGCGAGGCGGTCCATCCCGCGGGTGGGCTCGTCGAGCGCGAGCACCGCGGGGTCGTCGTCCCCGTCGGTGACGACGGCGAGCGCGAGGCGCTGGCGCTCCCCGCCGGAGAGGTCGCGGGGGTTGCGGTCCGCCAGGTCCGCCAGCCCGGCGAGCGCGAGCGCGCGGGGCGAGACCTCGCGCCCGACGCGGTCGTGGAGGAAGTAGTCGGAGGGGTTCTGCAGCAGCAGCGCGACGCGCCCGGCCCGCTCGACGCGCCCGCGGGTGGGCTCCAGCAGCCCGGCGGCGTGGCGCAGCAGCGTGGACTTGCCGGCGCCGTTGCGGCCCATCAGGGCGACGGTCTCCCCGGGCTCCACGCGCAGCTCGGCGCCGCGCAGGATCGCGGGCCCGCGGTCAAGCTCGTGCCACACGCCGCGCACGTGCAGCGCCGGTTCCGAGCGGGCGTCTCGGCGGAGCAGGCGGCGGCCGCGAGACGGCGCGGCCGAGGGCGCGGCGGGAGCGGTGGGCCTCGTGGTGGACACGGGCGCGGCGCCAGCGAGTGTGGCCCCCTGCCTGCGGTTGTCCACTGCTGTAGCGACGACGGCAGGGGGCGCTGGGGAGTTTACCGTCTCCGCAGACAACAGTCCGCGGCCGCGCAGGGTGGCGCGCGCCTGCTTGACGCCCACTGGCGGGGGGCCGAGCTCGGCGAGCGCGAGCAGGCGCGCGCCGGGGGTCTGCAGCGCCGGGGCCTCGCGGCCGGCCCACTCCAGGAACGCGCCGGGGGCGCCATCGTGCGCAACGCGCCCCCCGTGCAGCGCGAGCACTCGATCCGCGGCGGGCAGGCAGCGCTCCAGGCGGTGCTCGGCGAGCAGGATCGCGATGTCCCACTCCTGGTTGAGGCGGCGCAGCAGCCCGATCAGCTCGTCCCCGGCAACCGGGTCCAGCTGGGAGGTGGGCTCGTCGAGCAGCAGCACCGGCGGGCGGCCCGCGAGCGCGGCGCCGAGCGCGACACGCTGCTGCTCCCCACCGGAGAGCGTGTGCGTGGGACGGTCCAGCAGGTGGTCGACACCGAGCGCCAGCGCGACCTCCTCGACACCGCGGGCGACCGCGGCGGCCGAGTGCCCGCGGCTCTCCAGCGCGAGCGCTAGCTCGGCGCGCACGGAGCTCATCACGAGCTGCGTCTCAGGGTCCTGGAAGAGCACACCGGCCAGGGTCCCCAGGCGGGCGGGCCCGTGCGCGCGCGTGTCGAGGCCGGCCAACTCCACGCGCCCCGCGAAGCGCCCTCCGTGGAAGTGCGGCACCAGCCCGCAGGCGGCGCGCAGCAGCGTCGACTTGCCCTCCCCGGAGAGGCCCGCGAGCAGGCAGAACTCGCCTGCGGCCACCTCGAAGCTCACGTCCGCCAACGCCGGGCGCTCCGCGCCTGGGTAGCGGTAGGTGACGCGGTCGAAGGAGAGGACGTTCACAGTTCGATCCCCCGGCGGTCACAGAAGGGCAGGAGCACCGCGAACACGAGCGCCGCGCAGAGCGCGCATAGGCCGAGGCCAACAGGAGCGTGCACCAGCGGGTAGGCGGTGAACGAGGCCGCGCCGCCGAGCCGGGCGACCAGCGCGAGCGCGAGGACGGCCGCCGCGGAGGCGGCGAAGGCGAGGTCGTGGCGCGACCACGCCCGCTGCACGCGCGGAGCACGAGGGGCGACGGCGAAGCCGCGGAGCTCGAGCGTGGCGGCGACGTCCATCGCGCGGTCGAGCGAGCCGGCGAGCACCGCGCTGAGCAGCACGACACGCCCACGGGCGCCGCCCGCCGCTCGTCTCGCGGTATCACCGCCGCGCGACCCACGGGCAACCCCAACCCCGCGCCGCCGCCGGGCGACTCCACCACCGGGCGACCCTCCACCAGTCCCGTCGCTGGCCGCCCCCCCAGCCGGTCCCCCGCCGGGGCGGGTGCGCTGCGCCTCGGCGAGACGGTGGGCGTCGGCGGCGAGCACGGGGACCATGCGCACTGCGAGCGAGGCGGTGAGCGCCGAGCGGAAGGAGAGGCGGCGGAAGATACGCAGCAGCGCATCGGGGTCGATTGCCAGGCTCGCGAGCACGGAGACGAGGATCAGGACCGTCACCTTCAGCGCGACCACGGCACCGTACACGAGCGCCTCGACAGTGAGGTCGCCCTGTCCGAACGGGCCGAGGTCGCCGAGCCGGGCGAAGACGGTGAGGCCCTCGCGGGCGACGAGCACGTTGATCGCGACGATCGGCACCCCGACGATCAGCGCGATGCGCAGGGCGCGCGTGAGCTCGCGGCCGACACCCGCCCCCCAGCCGGCGCCAAGGACCGCGACTGCGAGTGCGGCGAGCGCGAGGGGGTGGTAGAGCAGCAGCGTGGCCGCGGTGAGCGCGAGCGCCCACAGCGCAGCGACCCCGGCGCGCGTGGCGTGCAGCGGGCTCGCCAGGGGGCGGTATAGGACTGGCAGCCCGGCGCGGTTCATGGGCTGGGGCTCCGCTGGGACAGAGGCAACACGGCGCGGTTCACGGGTCGGGGCTCGGCTGGGGCAGGGGCAGCACGGCGCGGTTCACGGGTCGGGGCTCGGCTGGGGCAGGGGCAGCACGGCGCGGTTCACGGGTCGGGGCTCGGCTGGGGCAGGGGCAGCACGGCGCGGTTCACGGGTCGGGGCTCGGCTGGGGCAGGGGCAGCACGGCGCCCGTGGCGCTCACCGCGACGGCGAAGCGGTCGTGCAGCGCCGCTTCGTCGAGGGTGTCCGCGGCGAGCGCCACCCCGGCGGAGTCGGTGCCGGTCAGGATCCATTCGGGGTCCGCTTCGCCGGAGCGGGTGGCGACGATCAGCCCGGCGGTGCCGGTGAGCGTGCGCACGGTGGCACCCTGGGCGTCGAGCAGCGCGATCGCCGTCCCCGAGGAGGCCACGCGCGCGTACACCCCGCTCGCGCGGGGGCCGCGTTCCAGGCCCGGTGAGGAGAGGTCGGCGCGCACCTGCAGCCACGCGCCGACGAGCACGCGCAGCGTGTCGGTCTCCTCCCCCGCGGGCCCCGGCGCGGCGAGCGCGAACCGCACCCCCGCGGCGCGCAGGCGGGCGCGGACGGTGAGGCAGGCGGGGCCTTCCAGCTGCGCGCATTCCACGCGTACCGGCAGGCGCAGCCCTTCGATGCCGGACAGGAACGGCTCGGGGTAGGAGCCCACGACCGCCGGGACTTCGTCGGTCTGACCCCAGTCGTGCAGGTCCCACCACACGCGGTCCCCCGGGTGCACATTCGTCTCGGCCGCGCCCTTGGGCGCCTGCACACCGTTGACGTAGTAGAACCAGTCGGCCGGTTCCCCGCCTTCGTCGCCTCCGGAGTGGCCCGCGATGCTCTCCACGAAGCCGCCGCCGTAGCGGGTGGTGACGGCGGCGTTGCGCTGCAGCAGACTCATCACCGTCTCCTGGCCCACCACGCGGGGGGCGCGCAGGGCGAGCACGGGTTGGGCCCCGAAGTCGCGTGTGACGTCCAGGCGCACCCCGCCGGGCGTGGGCCCCGCGCCGAGGCCGCAGCCGGCGAGCAGGACGGCGAGCGGCGCGGCGAGCCACACACGCCGCCGGCCGCCGCCCCGGTGTCTCCTACTTGACAACGAAGACGACGTGACTCACTCCGTTCGCGAGCTGTGTGGCGTGACCTGAATCGTCCACGGCCTCGACGTCGTAGACGTACCGACCCGCGGGCAGCCGGGCCGGGAGCAGGTAGCTGAACGAGGTCGTGTCGGCCACGTCGAAGAAGCGGGTCGTGTGGCAGCCGGCACGTACGAACGCTCCCCTGCTCCCGCTGAACGCGAAGCAGCGGTGGTGGACGGTGTGCGAGAGCGCGATGCGCACCTCGTGGAGCGTGTCCCCGATGACTTCGACGCTCCCCCCAAGGATGCGCGGAGCCATCCGGCGCGCATAGACATGGCCATTGACGACCCCTGCCGCGCGGGCTATCTCCAGCCGCGGCGGAGGCCCAGTGCGGGGAGGTGGAGCTTTGCACGGGGCCATTGCCGTACATGCGGCGCAGGGGGACGCCGCCGAGCATTCGGCGGACGTGGTCCCGCACGTGCCGTCGTTGCCGTTGTGGACGCACACGTTCGTCTCGGTACGAATCGAGTCTGGCGCATTTACTTGCACAGTCGTCTCGCCGGCATGGGAAAACGTCAGGGTCGCCCGCCCGTGAACTTCGGTCAGCGCGCCCGCGCCGCCGCCGACGACACTTGCCCCAGAGACTTCTGAGGCGACACCCGCGGTGGTGTACCGCCGGACGGTGACCTGAATCGGTTCGCCGACGTTGGCGCTGGGGGGCGCTTCGACCTCGAGCGGAAGCGGGGCCGGCGTCGGACACTGTTCGCCGTAGCAGCTGGGGAAGAACAGGACCCGGTCTCCCGGATTCAGCTGGGCTTCGCAAGCGCCCACTTCGGATTCCTTGTCGTTGAGCCAGAACGACCAGAAGTAGTTCGCCTTCGACCCTTCTTCGAATTCGTGAGTCTCACCGTCGATCGAGGAGATCGAGTACTGCTTGAACTTGGTGCTCCACGGCCCGCTCCAGTCGCCGGCGCTGGCGAGCTGAAGCGCGCCCAGAGCGCTGGTGATGCCGCAGGCGTCTTCTGAGTCGCCATCCTTGACGACGGCAGGTCCCGAGAGCGTGACCTGAGTCGGGGGGATCAGCGTCGCGTTGACTCCCTCGACCCTCACGGTGACGGTGGGAGCTTCCCCGGCAAGCGCGCTTTGGGCGAAGACACCCCCGGCGAGCGCAAGGAGGAGCAGGGCGACCGCCCAGCGCGCGATCGAGCTCTTCGAGACCGAGTCGTTACGGCGTACGTGATGCATGAGCCAACCCCTTTCCACGAGGGCTTGTGGGCTTGCGGCCGGAGGCAGGTCTCCTGGCTCCCGGGCCCACCTCCCGCGCCTTCCCGGTCCGCGCAGGGCCGACCAGTGGCTGCATCGCCGTACAGGCCGACGCAACGGGGGCATCCCCGGTCACAGTGGCGGGTCCGCGCCGGATTCTCACCGGCTTCCCTCAACCACCGACCGTATGAAGAGAAAGATGCTACTGCCTGCGAGGGCGGAGCGCTACCGCCCGACCGCGTCCAGCTCGCTGTCCACGTTGCCAAGCGCGGCGCGGGAGGCGGCGTCGAGCACCGGGCGCTCGACCATCAGCCGGCGGGCGTGGTCGAGATCCTCCGAGCGGCCCACGGTGAGCGCGGCGACGAGGCGCCCGTCCCTGACGTACCAGGTGGTGAAGCTGCCCTCCCCCATCGAGCCCCGCACGACCTCCTCGTCCCACTCCCGTGCAGGGCCCACGTACTCGAGTTCCGCCCAGTCGCCGAGCACGGAGAAGAAGTAGGGCACCGTCTCGTGGGGGACGTCGCGGCCGAGCATGTTCAGCGCCGCGGTCTTGCCGTGGTTGAACGCGACGTCCCAGTGCTCGATCCGCAGCGGCCCGCCGTGCAGCGGGGAGTCGTACTCGCAGATGTCCCCCGCCGCATACACCCCGGGGGCTGAGCTCTGCAGGCGTGAGGAGCAGCTCACTCCCCCTCCCTGCCCCATGTCGAGGCCGGCGCCGCGCGCGAGCTGCACGTCGGGTGTCACGCCCGCGCCGATCACCACCGCTTCGGCGGGGAGCTCCAGGCCGTTCTTGGTGACGACCTTCGCCACGCGGCCCTCGCCCTCGAAGCGCTCCAGCTCGTCGTGCCCGTGGATCGTGACGCCGTGCGCTTGCAGCAGCTCGTGGAAGAAGCGTCCCGCGCGCGGGCCGAAGCCGCGTTCGAGCGTGAGCTCCTCCTGCATCACGATCGTGCACCGCTTGCCCACCATGGTCAGTGAGGCGGCGACCTCGCAGCCGATGTAGGAGCCGCCGATCAACACCACGTGCTCGGCGTCCGCGACGCCCGCTCGGATCGCGTCGGCGTTGCCGAGCGTGCGCAGGTAGTGGATCTGCTCCAGCTCGCACCCCGGCACGTTCAGCCGCCGCACGTTCGCCCCCGTCGCGAGCAGCGCCTGGCCGAACTCGAGCTCCTCCTTGGTCGAGAGCTTGGCGGTGCGCGCCCCGGCGTCGAGGGCGGTGACGCTGGTGCGGGTCAGCAGCTCCACCTCCTGCTCGGACCACCACTCTTGCGGGCGGAAGTACGCCTCGCTGCGCTCCTCCGCGCCGCGCAGGTAGCCCTTCGAGCAGTTCGGGCGGTTGTACGGCGGGTCAGGCTCGCGGCCCACGACCACGACTCTCCCCTCGGCCCCTTCCTCGCGCAGCCACCGTGCGCAGTTGGCGCTCGCGAGGCCTCCTCCAATCAGCAGGTAGTCGACCTTGCGGGCAGCCATGCGCGCTTAATCTACGCTACGCGAAAGCCGGGACGCGCAAAGTCAGCCCCGAGGCTGCTCCGGACCCCGGCCGCTCGGTTGGGTCGCTGTCGTGGTAGAGCAGCCACGCCTCCAGCAACCCCTCCGCAAGCTCGTCCAACGTTGCTCCGGATGCGAACAGCCCCGGGCAGCTCGGCACCTCCGCCCAGAGCGAACCGTCCTCCTCGTGAACCAGCGCCTGTATCTCGATCTGCTCTTCCACGAAACCCGACTTTCGTCTGATGCTCTTCATCATAGACCTGCCTCTCTCAGGATCGCTGCGGTCAACCTGCGCCCATAGTCGCCACCCCGGTGCTTCGGCAAGGTGACGGGCCGATGTCCGGGCTTCGCCATCTTCACCACGTGCTTGCCGCCGCGGGTCGCGGTCCAGCCATGAGCTTCCAGGAGCTGTCTGGCCGACTTCTGACTCAGCGGAGTTGCTCTGCCCATGACGGCGTCACAAACCCGGCGGGTGGCGCACCGACCAGTGCGCCCATTCGGGGACGTGGTCGAGGATCCGCCAGCGGGGGCCGTTTTCGTAGCGGTTGGGGCCGACGTCGGTGCCGTTGTGGCTGGTGTCCAGGCGCAGGCCCGCGATCACGATGAAGACGTGGTCGGTGGGCGCGGTGGTGGCGTAGATCGTCACCCACCGCCCGGGGCCGGGGGCTCCCCAGTCGACGTAGTCCTGGGCCAGCGGGTTGTCCCTGACGATTTCCGCGAGCGGGCGCACTCCCGCGCGGTAGAGGACGTAGTTGACCGTGCTCGAGCAGTCCTCGCTCGTGGCGCCCAGCGGGTCGGGGTGCCCAGCGGGGCCGTAGGGGAGGTCTTGCAGCTCGTTGGCGGCCTCCACCATCGCCTGCACCGCCGGCGGCACGTCCTCGGGGATCAATGCGACGTGGCCGTTCGTCGGGGAGAGCACCGCGCGTTCGCCCGGAATCAGCTCGACCGGGGCAGCGCTGATGCCGCTGGGACTGCCGCTTTCGGCGCCCGCCTGCCCCGCGTACCCAGGCGCTCCGGTGCTGTCGATCCCTGAGCCCGTCTGACCCGCTCCCGCTTCGGGGTCCCCCGGAGAGTCGGTAGCCTGCGGGGCTCCCGGCGGGTCCCTATAGATCGCCGCCCACCGTTCCACCTCTGCGACGTACCACCACGCGTGGTTGTACGCGTAGACCGCCTCGCGGTAGTTCCCGGGGGCGCCCGAGGCGCGCAGGTAGTTGGCGGCTCCGTAGATCGCGTCCGCCGGGTTCCACCGGTCGGGCGGGCCGTCGCCTTCGGCGTCCACGCCGTACTGCGCCCACGTCGCCGCGAGGAACTGCATCGGCCCGCCCGCGCCTGCCGAGTTGACCGCGCTCTCCTGCGTGCACGAGGGGTCTGGGTCCTGCCCGTGGTCGCACTCGACCTTGCCGATCCCCGCGAGGATGGCCCAGTCGAGGCCGTAGCGAGCGGCTGCCTGGAGGTAGAGGCGCAGGTACTCGGGCGGGATTTCGGCGCGCGCCTGGGCGGACACCCCGTAGCCCCCGTCGTCTTCGGCGCTGAGCCCGCCGGCGAGCGCCGTCGGCTGCGCTCCGCTCGTGACGGCAAGACTCGCCGCGCCGAGCCCGAGCGCCACCGCGAGCGGGGCGAGGACGGCCGCCGCCGCGAGCGCTGGCCCTTTCATCAGCGCCCCACCTGGCGTTTGCGCCGCCCTCGTCGTCGAGGAAGTCCACCCTGCCCGTGTAGATCAACTTTCATCAGCGCCCCAACTGGCGTTTGCGCCGCCGGGCGACCTCGTGGGCGTCGCGCAGCACCGGGGACTCGTGCCCACCGTCCCCGCCGTGCGCGCCACCGGCGGCGTTGCCCCGCGGGTCGTGCCGGCGCGGGTGTCTGCGTGCGTCGTGCGGGTGCCCCTCGCGCGGGGACCCTTCGGGCGGACCCTGGGGTGAGTGGGGGGCGCGACCTCCGGTTCGGGAGCGCGGCGGGGTGTGGCCGCCCTGGCGCAGGCGCTCCTCGAGCGCGCGGTCGAAGTCCCTGCCCGCACGGCGGCGCTCGCGGCGCCCGGGTGAAGGCGGGCGGGCGGGCTCGAATCCCGCCACGGCACTGGCGGCGCCGCTCAGCTCTCGGCGCAGCGCGAGCTCGCGGTCGATCTCCAGGCGCGCTTCTCGCTGCGCGCGGGGAGCGAGCCCCTCGTACCGCGCGCGGCTGTAGCCGACGATGCTCGCAAGCCCCGCGTAGTCGCGGGCCGCGCCACCCTGCGAGTGGTCGTCCGCGAGGCGTCCGCGGTTGCGCGCGTCGGCCCGGCCGCGCACGTCGGTCGCGGCCGGCAGCGCCGCCTGGGCGTCGAGCCACGCGTTGCGCTCGCGGGCCTGCTCGGGGGTGTAGACGCGGCCAGTGCGGCGTTGGGCGCGCTCACCCTCGCTGGCGGTGCGCCGCGCGTCGCTCAGCACGAGCTGCCCCCGCTCAACCTCCCCCTCGACGCGTTGCGCGCGTGCGTCCAGTTCGGCGACCTTGCGGGTGTCGCCGGCCGCCACCGCCTGCTCGCGCGCGCCCTGCACCCGCTGCAGCTGGGTGCGTTTGGCGAACAGCTCGCTCTGGAGCGCCGGGGTGGCGGCCGCGTGCGCGCTCGCCGCCGCGTGCTCGCGCTCGAGCATCCGCCCCACCTGCTCGTTCGCAGTGGCCTCTGCGTGCTGGCGGCCGATGCGCTCGAGCGTCCGCCGGCGCTCGACGCTCGGGGCAGGACGGGCGAGCTTGCCGCGCGCCCGCTGGGCCGTGCGCAACGCGGCGCGCGGTCCCTCCAGCTGCCGCTTGATCTGCTGTGTGAGCGAGCGCCGCTGCGTGCTTTGCCCGCGGTGCTCGCCGGCGATGAGGCCGAGCGTGCGGTGGCGCTGGCGGTAGGCGCTCCACCACAGCACCGTGAGCAGCAGCCACCGCGTCCACCACCCGAACGCTTCGAGCTCCACCAGGGTGCGCGTCATCAACAGCACCACCCCCAGCAAGAACGAGAACACGAGCTTCGAGCAGACCGCACCCACCAGCCGTGTACCCCACGTCCGGAACGCCGCGCGGCCGCCGTCGCCGAGCGCGGGGGCGATCACCGCGGCCGGCGCGAGCAGCAGGTAGAGCAGGCTGAGCACCTCCGCGCCCAGCAGGTGCAGCACGATGAAGCCGAGCAGCAGCACCGCCCCCGTCGCGCCGACCACGATCAGCACGAGGCCCGCGAGCCGGGGGTACGTTCCACTCTGCGTGCGGAACTCCGCCTCCGCCGCCGTCGGCCCGCGGCAGTCGGTGGCGTCTTCGCTGCCCCCGCACAGGACGCTCAGCAGCGTGCCAGAGCTCTCGACCGAGTTGCGCGCCGGACCGTTGACGGGCAGCGCGAGGAAGACTTCCCCGTTGGTGCGCGCCGCGCGCAGCAGCGTCACGCTCTGCGCGAGCGCCCGCGGGGACTCGCCCGCCAGCAGCCCGCACAGCGCCGTCAAGGCTTCGCTGCTTTCGCAGTGCGCTCCCTGCGCGATCCCGGCGATCGTGAGGCCGGAGACGCGCAGCCGCGGCTCCAGGCGCGCGGGGTCCTCGCACCAGCCGACGTTGCCGAACTCCATGTAGCACCACGGCGCGCCCACGACCGCCACGAACAGTCCGCCCATGCTCTGTGCGAGCGTCCGTGGCGCGTGGGCGGGGGTCCCGTCCACGACCGCCCCGAGCGTGCCCGCGCTGGCCTCGTCAACCCACCGCCCAAGCGCGCCGACGGTGCCGGCGGGGTCGGCGATCGTCCACAGGCCGCCCGCCATCATCGCGAGCATCAGCGCCGCCTGGCCGAGCGTCTCGGCGACGCGGCGGCGCACGAGCCCGTTGTAGGCGGCCGCCAGCGCCGCCACCGCGAGGGCAAGCACGAGCCACGGCCCGGTGAACGACGCCTGCGTCTGGCGCACCGCCCGCTCCACGTCGGCCATCGCGGAGCTGTCGAGCAGGTCGAGCATGAAGCACCACTCCAACGCCACGACCACGGTGTGCACCACCCACACGAGCCCCATCCACACCGGCTCGACCACGCCGTCCTGCAACACCGTGGGCACACCGAGTTCGATGCCGAGCAGTCCGGTGTCGATGTGCACGTCCAGCCCGTAGTCGCCCGTCGGCGCGCCGGCCGCCTCGAAGCCGGAGGTCGCGCAGTTGCGCTGGCTCGCGGGCGCCAGTTCGCCCACCTCGCCACACAGCGGACTGCCGAGCCCGTTTTCCACGAGCGGGTCGCCGCCGCTGGCGGGCGCCGAAGCCGCCGCGTCGCCTTCGGTGGCCCCGGCTCCCTCCACCTCGCCGCCGGCGGCCGGTGCGACGAGCGGCGGTCCGCTGGGCGCGCGGGGCCGTGTGCTGGCTGCCGGGGTTACGGCCCGAGCCGCGGTCGCCGGGCACGGAGGCCCGGCGCGCACCCGCCCGGTCGTGAGACCACCCGCGTGGACGATCCCCCCCTGACACCCCTCAGACGGTCGCCCCGCCTGCGAACCGGCGGCGCTCGCCGTGGGGGTGACGGCTCCGCACACGAGCGCGGCGGCCAGGCCGAGCGCGAGCGCTCTCACCGGTGGCGCGGAGGCGTCGTCGAGAACGCGCGCAGCAGCGCCGGCACGACCACGTTGACCTGGATCGCCTCCACCCGTCCGTGGTGGTCGCGGAACAGGCAGCGGCCGGCGTCGAGCTCGAGCAGGGTTTGACGCGCGCGGCGGTCCTCCGGGTCGAGGCCGAGCAGCGCCAGCGCGCGGCGCGCCTCCGCGTCGGAGCGCATCCCGAACACGAACGTCGCGCCCACCAGGTTCTCCAGCGACTCGCGCTCGCCCACCAGCGTGTCAGTCACGAGCTGCGTCGAGACGATCGGCACCGCCAGCTCCGAGCGGCCCATCCGCTGCAGCGAGGCCAGCAGCGTGCGGCCGACGGGGTCCTTCAGCAGCCGCCAACCCTCGTCGAAACTGAAGATCTTCAGCCGCTCGCGTTCGGTGCGCATCAGGTGCATCGCGAACATCGCGATCAGCCGCACGACCTGCTCGCCCACGCGCTCGGCCTGGGAATGCTCGGAGCGCGGCGCGGCCGGGTCGGGGCTCGGTAGGTCGCGTATAGGCAGGTACGTGACCTGGCGGTGGCCGACCGGCGGCAGCTGTACCTCGGGATCCGCGAAGCCGAGCTGGGTCAGCCCCGAGCGCGCGTACACCTCGAGCGTCTTGGCGACCTGCGCGTCGGTCGCGTCCCCTTCACGCAGCGCCCGTACGACCTCCCCGCAGGTGGGCTCGCGCGCGCGGCGGCTCACGCGGTCCACCGCGCCCACCACCGCGGTCTCCCATGCGGGCTCCGCGCGCGCCGGCAGCAGGTCGCGCAAGAACGACACCGCGGTGTCGTGGCGCAGCGGCTCGGGCGCCACGCGCAGCGGGTCGAGCACCCCGCGCAACGCCGGGTCGGGGCGCAGCGCGATGCACTCCACGTGCGGGGCCACCTGCTCCAGCAGGTGGAAGCGGTGGTCGCCCTTGGGGTCGCAATCGATCACGCGCGCCCCCTGCAGGAACCCCTCGTACTTGAGCTTTTGGTCGAGCGTCGTCTTACCCGACCCGAGCGCCCCGATGCTCAGGATCGTCGTATTGCGGTCGCGCTCTGAGCCCTCCCTTAGGTTGAAGCGCACCGGCCGCGTCGAGCCGCTCAGGGTGTGGCCTAGGTAGAAGCCCGTCTCGCTGCCCGCCTCGTGCGTGGCGGTCGGCACCATCGCCGCGACCTGCTCGGTCGTGAGCGTGTCGTCGTAGCCCGCCACGCGCGTACGCTGCCCGGGGAGGTGCTGGCAAAACAGCGCCAGCTGGTCGCCTGCGGGGCGGTGCAGGCGGATCTCCCCGTACGCCCGCCGACACACCTCAACGCGCTCCTCGAGCTCCTCCTCCCCCCGCGCCGCCACGGCGATCGCGAGCGTCGCCCGCAGCAGCGGCGGGCGGCTCGACGCCTGCAGGTGCGCGAGCAGGTCGCGAGCCTCCTGCGTGCGCCGGTACCCGAGGTCCGTCACCCCCTGCTCGCCGTCGGACTCCGCGCGCATGATCTGATCGGCGTCCTGGATCCGCCGCCGCGCGATCCGCAACGCCAGCTCGTTGGGCAGGTACCGCGCGTTCAGCGACAGATCCACGCCGAACGGGAGCGACTCCACAGGCGCGAACATCAACTCCGCCCTTGCACCTGGGAAGTGCACCTGCTCGGGCAGCGCGCCGACGACCAGCTGCGCCTGCCAGCTCACCCCGAGCTCGGACTCGATCCGCAGCGTCCGCGGCCGCTGCTCCACCCACCCCTCGCCCCACCGCAGGAGATCCCCCTCCAGCGGGGCCAACACGGCCTCGCCGTTTCGCTCGCACACAAGCGCCCGCGGCTCGTGCAATCCGTCCACCTCGGGCTCCCCCAGATCGCGGCAGAACCCGCGGCGCACCAGCCACTGCAGCTCCGCGCCGCTCGCCGGCCTCGCCGCGAGATAGTCGGCGAGACGCGCGTGGGCCTGATCGGCCCGCACCCTGGCCTTCTCGAGCTCGGTCGCTCGCAGCAGCCTTCGGTCGTGCGGGAGCACGCGGCGCCTGAGCACCCCCACCCACTCGCGCGGCCCGCGCTCCGCGGCACGGGACACGTACGAGGCCACATCGCGCTCCGGGTCTCGAAGACTCACGATGATGAACACCGCGGGTCTCTGTGCCTCCAGCTCCTCCAGGCGCCTTGCGTGCTCGGCGACGTACCGCCTGCGCGCACGGGAATCCCCGGCCATCTCGCGGACATACCCCGCAACCTCCCACCGTCTGCTGACGCGCACGATCTGCAGATCGGCGCCCGCGGCCTCCACCGCGCCGAGCAGCGCGAGAAACCGTCCGCGCTTTCCGTCCTCGTTGAGCCACTCGTACGACGCGGTCGGCACCGCGAACGCGGCCCACGCGTCGTCGTAGCCCTCGCCGAAGACGAGGTTGCCGTAGACCATGCTGAGCGGGGGGCGGGAGATCGGCATTGGAGGGGCCTATCTCCTTGTTCCGACCACTCCGCCGGAGCGGGGACAGGCGCAGCGCGGATCCACCGCCCGTGTACGACGAACCGCCGGCCGGTTTAGGCTGGCCGACGGTTCTTTGTGTACATCACAACTTGTCTCGGCTCACAGCCTCGTCTGCTTAGAACACGAGAACAAACACCGCACTGCTTGCAGGGTTTGCAGATACTTCGTAGTCAGCCGATCCGCCTCCCGCGGTGCCCATTGATTTGATTTTGCTGTAGCAGCTGTTCATAAATCCACGCGGTTCCAATTTGGTGTTCACTTTGCACGTTTCTTCTTTGAGTTCAAATTTTCCCGAGCCCGCTCCTTTGACTTTCACATCTGTGAGCGTAGCTTCAACGGTCATTTCATTTTTTACTATGATTGTGCATTCTTCGTTGGCCGCCGAGAACGTGCATCCATTCGCCTCGGTCCCACCCCCTCCACCGCGTCTGGCCACAAGACCAAGCAGTTTCGCATCACGGAGCCCCCGTCCGCTCGTCGTTGAAACAGCCATGCTTCCTGCGATTTCACCTGATTCTTCGCCCTTCTGAGAACATTTCTCTTTACTTAATTTATCATACGTCGCTAATATCAGTAATTCGCCCCCAATATTCTTGTTTTCCAGCCCCAGACTTTCTGTGCCCGTAAACTTGCATGTATCTTCAACCGACACCCCGACAACCTTACATTTCACCTTCAATCCCGGTTTGCCGCTGCTTCCTTCTTCCGACAGGGCCGCCGACAGTTTTTTTTCTGTTTCGAAGGCTTCGATCTTCCATGGCAAGTTGACCGCTTCTGCTTCGACCGTTTTTGCTTCACAGAGTTTGATCGCTCGACAGCTGAGCACTTTTACTTTTTCTACCTCGATAAACGCTCCTTCCCCTTCGACATAGCATTCTACTTCCGATTCTCCCACCGTCGTTTTTTTGTCCCTTAGGATCAGAGAACCCTTACTTCTGACCGTATTCTCTTCGGCGGCCGCTTGCCACGTCCAACTCCCCGACGACGAAGCGGTAGAACATTGATCGGTTGTGTATTTGGTGCCTTCTTTGCTCGCGTTTTCGGTCCCGCATTCTTCCCAGGCCGATGCCTGCGCGGTCCCCGCGGACACCATGCTCACCGCGAACACGGCGAGGAGGCAGAGCCCCACACGCTTCAGACACTTCATGTCGCACTGGTTTCCTAACCACATCTCAATCAACTCCTTGTCCCATGATGGATATAGATTCCAAGCGACACGCATCTGAGACATCGCTCTCGCGCTTGTCAAGTCGACACCGCCATCCCCAGCAGCCACGGGCCTTTATCGCCCCGAGATGTCTCCGACCCGCTCCTACGGACTCTCAGAACTGCCTCACTTCACAACCGTAAGCCAGATCTCTCCGCCGCGATCGATCGCGTCGTCGTCTCCCGGGTGCTCCCGTAACAGCCGCTCCAGCGAGTCCACCAGTTGCCCGATCGACTCGCGGCTCAGTGGGACGCGAGCCTGTACACAGACCAGCCCGTAGGTCTTCGTCCCGGCGCGCAGCGCCTGGGCAAGCAGCGGGCGGAAGTCGCCCAGATCCCTCGTGACGATCGCCCGGCGTTGTTCGGACATCGACGCGAAGTACACGCGATCGGAGCGGCCGAGCAAGTCGGGGCGCTCAGCAACCGCGAGCACATCGTGGCCGCGGGCCTGTCCCTTCTTCCGACCCCACCACCCGCGTGGGACAGGCCCCTCTCCAATCTTTCAAGCGACTACCGACAAGCACGCCTCCTCATCAGCTCACGAGCGTATACGAAGCTCTTTCTCCATTCTTGACGCTAACCACCAGTTCACCTCTAAAGTCGTCTCTTGTCCCTGTTCTGATCGTTACTTCATCTTCACAAAGTTCCAGCGGTGCGAGTTTGGTTTTGGCTGGACAGGTCGTGTGTTTTAGTACGAATGGCAATTTCCTGGTATTGTTGAGGCTAATTTCGATTTCCCTCGTTTCCGATTGATTCTTTATATCGACTCTTAGAGTTTTCGGTTCGGTGGGTACCAACCCTGGGGCCGGGGGTCCGAATTCAAGCATAGGCCTGACCACAGGCTGTACCCTAAGAGTGCCTAACAAAATAGGCGGTGCGTCCGGGGCGTTCCTGGACCAAGCTGGGCGACGCGGGCTGGCGCAGCCCGTGCTGGTAGCACGGGCAAGGCGGACCGTGGCGATCCAGCGCCGCGTCCAGGGACGCATCCGGGCGTGCCGATCTTTTTGTTAGGTGCTCTAAGCCCCTCGCCGTTGACCAGCGATATTGCGCTACTTCCCAATACATCACCGGTTTCTTTTTTGGTCAACGTGCAGGTTGCCTTCGGATCGTTTGGTTTTGGAAAGGCAACCGATACCAATAATCCAGGGGTTGTCTTATTTTCCGCTGCCGCGTTAGCGCCTTCGCTGGTGCATTCATCTTTCTCTTTGATGCCACCAATCGAACATTCAACCTTCCACCCGGGCGCTCCTTCGCTACTATTCAGGAGTGCAATCCGTATGGTGCCTTCGGTTTCATACAGTTCTGTCGCCCACGGCAGGTTGACTGGTTCGGCATTTTTTTCGAGCGTTGAGCAGTTTTCACCTTTTTCGCATTTTATTTCAGAAATACCCGTTATCGTACCGGTCCTCCCAGGGCCGATCGTTCCTTCCTCTACGCCCGAACAGGCAACTGCTGCCGTTGTTCCGGCGACAACTTCATCCTCCAGTGTCAACGTACTGCGGGCCTTGACCGGCAGTTCCGTATTTTCGAGTTCGCTCCATTCCCATCCACCACCCGCTTCCGCTTTGACGCACTGGTGTTCGGAGTACTTCGTAGCAGTGCTTCCCGATGTAGCCGGTAAGCACACCAGCCAGTAGGGAGCCGCTGAAGCGGTCCCCGCCGCGACCATGCTCACCACGAACACGGACACGAAACAGAGCCCCACGATCTTCCCAATCATTCGCATCTTGCTACCTGCTTGATCCAAAAATGGATCCATCGTTTTTTTTCGGGTCATGGCTTCCAGGCTGGGTATCCTGCTCGTGGATGTCAAGGCGACGCCGAGAACCCCGACAACCACAACATCCGCCGCCACAAGGGTGTCTCCGACTAAGCGCACCTCCAACCGCGCCCCCCGCTCCAGCGCGATCGCCTGCCCGCCGGGCGGCCGTTGGTGTCCGGGCAGCTCCCGCAGCGTCACGTGCGGAGGGCGGCGCAGGCTCAACGCACCGCCCAGGCGCCCGAGTAGACCGCGGCGCTGGGCGGAGCGCGTGTGGGCGACCCGCACGAGCACTGCCCCCGGGCCGGTGAAGCGCAGGCGGCGCAGGTGCGCGTCCGAGCCATCGGGGAGAACGAGCAGACTCTCCGGGTACCAGGCCCGCTGAAAGCGTGCATGACAGCGCGAACCGCCGAGCACGCACGAGCTGGCGAGCTCGCGCGAGCCGAGGGCGTGGCGCAAAAGCGCGGTGGCCGCCAGGTGAAACGGCCGCCCCTCCACGCGGATCACCGTGAGAAGCGCCGCGCCGCCCCCGGGAAGCACGAGGTCGCGCAGGTACCACGGCAGCGCCCTCACGGCCACACCCACCAGCGGCAGCGCGCCGAGCAGCGCGAGACCCGCGAGCAGCGCGAAGCAGTAGACGACTCCGCGCAGGGGGATGCCGCCGGGGTTCAGACGCAACCGGTTGACACGGTAGATGCGCCGCTCGAGGTCGAACACGGCGCGGTAGGAGCGGATCTCCATCGCTATCCACCGAAGAGGCCGCTCGCGCCAGGCCCTGCAAGCAGCCTGTGTCGGACGCCGAGCACCTCGCCTCCCTGCGTCAGGACCCGAACAGCGAGTTGACGGTGTCCTGCAGCAGGTTGAGGCCCGCGGGGGTCGCGAGCAGCACCGCCACGATCCCCACGGCGAACACGCCCGCGGCCTCCTTGAAGTCGCGGCGGAAGGCGAGCACGATGCCGGCGATCGCAAACGCCAGGCCGATCAGGCTCATCGCCACCTTACGACCGGTGCTCCCCGCCTTGGCGGCCACCGCTTCCAGGGAGCTGCCTTCTTCGGAGGACCCACCGGCCCCGGACCCGCCGCCCGCCGCCGTCTGGGCGCCGGACGGCCTGGGGGCACCGGCGACCGCGGCGCGCGCGGTGAGGGGACCGTAGAGCGCGAGACAGGCACAGTAGGCGAGCGCAGTGGCCAACACCACCAGGGGTCGAGGGTGACGCAATCCGTTCATCGAGGCTCCTTTCTGTTCTGTTTGATGGGAGGGGGTCTGAAGGCCCGCCCACCCGGGCCTGCCCTCCCCCGTCATTCGGGGTCCATCTGGATCGCCGCGATCTCCCAGCGGCCCTGAGCGCGGGCGACGTCGAGTTCGTAGGCGAGCGTGTACTGCGCGCCGCGGGGGTCCTGGGCCTGCACCACCGCGAGCACCGCTCCCGCGCCGGGCGCCCACTGCAGGCTCTGCACGGACTGCAGCGCCAACCCCTCCCCGGGCAGCGAGACGCTCGCCCCGGGGGCGAGGTCGGCGGCGAGCTCGGAGGCCGAGCCGGCGAGGTAGTTGCGCAGCGCGCGTTCCACCACCGTGGCCAGTTCGGGTTCGGCCACCTGGCGCAGGCGCCCCTCGCCGCTCGTCTGGGCGGGGCCGGCCGCGGGCGGCCCCACGAACGCGGGATAGCCGGCCAGTGCGAGCCCGCCCCCGGCCGGGTGAAGCACACTCACGGTTACGTACAAGAGCCCCCCGGTGTCGGTCTGGGCGGCCACGGTGTAGACGTGGAGTCCCGGGAGGGGTTCGCGGGCCTGGACGACCTGTGTCCACTGCACGCGCTGCTCGCCGCTCGCGGGGGGCTGCAGGCCAGCGTCGGCGTCCATCCCGGGCCCGACGAACGGCGCGAGCGCGTGTTCGCGGGCTTCGGGGTCCTGCGCTTCCCACGTGAGGTAGGCGCGCGCGAACAGCGTCGCGAAGCCCTCCGCCGCGAGGTCCTGCGCGGGGGCGCGCTGCAGCAGCGCAGCGGGCACCGTCGCGCGCGGGGGGTCGAGCGCGAGGCGAGCGCTCGCCAGCAGCCCAGCGAGCGCCAGCGCGTGGAGCAGGTGGCGGGGCGCCTCGCGCACGAGGCGCAGGCGCCACAGGGGGCGGGGAGTGATGCTCACCGCGCGTGGCGAGACGGAGCCCATCGGACCTACCGTTCGAACCCGAACTCGGAGCGGGCTGTGTCAACTGGCGCAGCGTTGGAGGGGGTGTCCGTCGCGTGCACAGGGACATCCCTCGGTGGGGGGGCCTCGGCGGTCACCACAACCGCCGGGGTCCTCGGCAGTGCGACCTCGCGGGCACCGCCCCACTGCGTCGTCCGTCGAGTCCTCTCAGGCGAACGACGAGCGCGTGCGTGCCGGCGCATGTCACGTCCGCGCGGCTGCGAAGAGGACAGCGGCGCGGCCGGGGCAGACCTAGGGGATCGGCTACTCGCCGACAGGCTGAGCGTGCTCCGCCGGCTCACGGTGGAGCGCGAGGCGCTCAGGACCACCACACCCACCACCGCCGCCACAGCTCCGGTCAGGGCGGCCAGACCAGCGACGCGTCCCCACGGGTTCGAGCTCGGCTCTGCTGCGGAGGGGTCCCCCGACCAATCCTCCGCGGCGAGGAACTCCGCTTCGGAGTACACGCGGTAGACCTGGCGTGGAGGCCGGCGCAGCGGCGTCACGGGCCGTACGGGGGTCGGGGGGGCCACGCGGGCGGCCGAGGGCCAAGGTGGGGAGAAACCCGGCCCCCGGCCGCGTGCGCGCGGATGGGCAGCGCCAAGAGGTCGCGCCTGCAACCGACCTTCGGCGTCCCAAGGGACGCGCCTATGGGGGTAGTGAGGGATGTCATAGGTGGGTCCCTATTGCTTAGTCCGACCCGGCTCGGAGAGCGGGACACGACCCGGCTCGGAGAGCTGAGGGGCGTCTAGGAGCCGCCGCAGCCGCCCACGACCGCGGAGGGCGACCTTGCGGTAGCGCTCGAAGGACCACCCGAACCGCTCGCAGAACTCGGCGCGGCTCATCCCCAGCGCGACCTGGCAGGCGAGCACCAGCCGCTGGTCGTCGCTCAACAGCGGCGCGAGCTCGGCAACCCGCTGTAACTGGAGCCGGAAGGTCACGAGCGGGTGGAGCTCCGCGCGCGGGTCGACGACCTCCACCTCCCGCTCCCCCGGGCCCCCGAGCGGCAGCGCCCCCTCCAGCGCGGCGGCCATCGGACTGCGGCCGGCGACCGCGCGACGGCGGTCGAGCACGCGCGAGAGGAAGCGCTGCTCGAGCGCGTTCGCGAGGTGCTCACGCGAGGAGAACCGCCGCCCACCGCGCGCGGCCGCGAGCAGCTCGAGCACGGCCTGGCTGTAACAGTCCTCCAGGTCCTCGGGCCGCAAGCGGTGGCGGTGGGCGCGCAGCAGCCCGTCGTGCGCGGCGCGCGCCACAAGCGCGAGGAGCTCGGCGTGGTCGGCGAAGGGACGGCCGGCCGATCCAAGGAGGACCGACCGGAGGGCGGGGCGCGACGTGCGCGAGGCGGATGGGGTAGACACACAGGCATGTCGCACCCCGCGCCCGACGGACCCCCCTCCCGGATCCG
The DNA here is from genome assembly GCA_963725535.1 of uncultured Solirubrobacterales bacterium. Classification (GTDB taxonomy): domain Bacteria; phylum Actinomycetota; class Thermoleophilia; order Solirubrobacterales; family Solirubrobacteraceae; genus Palsa-744. Next base: position 47,828 of record CAVRYX010000009.1, on the reverse strand, counting down.
CAAGGGCATGAGCGCGGTCGATCGCTTCCAGCAGCGCAGCCCCCTGGCGTTCACCGTGGCGGTGCTGAAGAAGTTCGACGACGACCAGGGCATCCAGCTGGGCGCGCTGATCGCGTACTACGGGTTCTTCTCGCTGTTCCCGCTGCTGCTGGTGTTCGTGACGGTGCTCGGCTTCGTGCTGCAGGGCAACCCGAGCGCGCAGGAGAGCGTGCTGCACTCCACGCTCAGCCAGTTCCCGATCATCGGCACCCAGCTGGAGCAGAACGTGCACTCGCTGAGGGGCTCCGGCCTGGCGCTGGGCATCGGCCTGGTGGGCGCGCTGCTCGCGGGGCTGGGCATCACCGGCGCGACGCGCAACGCGTTCGACGTGGTCTGGAAAGTGCCCCGCCGGGAGCGGTCGAACTTCGTGGTGTGGCGCCTGCGCGGCCTGGCCCTGCTGGTCGCGCTCGGCGTGCTGAGCATCGTCTCGACGGCGGTCGCGGGGTACGTGACCGCGCAGACTGCGGGCGCGCTGGAAGTGCTCGCGGGAGTCCTGGCGGCGCTGGCGGCGAACCTGCTGCTGTTCTTCACGGCCTTCCGGCTGCTCACGGTGAGGCAGGTGGAGACCCGCGACCTGCTCCCCGGTGTCGTGGTGGCAGCGGTGCTGTGGCAGGCCCTCGAGCACGTGGGCGGCTACTACGTGGACCACGTGGTACGCCACGCCCAGCAGACCTCGGGGCTGTTCGCGTTCGTGCTGGGTCTGCTCACGTGGCTGTACCTCGGCGGCCAGGTGACGGTGCTGGCGGCAGAGGTCAACGTGGTACGCGCCAAGCGGCTGTGGCCGCGAAAGCTGTTCTGAGTCCCGGGCGGTTCTTTTTTTTGATGGCCGGCTCCGCCGGCAGCGGGGTTCGCAGTGCGGAACCGGGGGCGGGTGGCGTGCCCGTCGAGGTGCTCGCGAGGGTCTGCGTCGAGACCCCTCGCGTGCGACCCGCTTCCACGCTCACCCCGCCGTGTCTCGCAGCGCGTGAGCCGCAGACGACTCCCGGGTCTCGCAGCGCCGACGCCGGGCACGGAGGCCCGGCGCGCACCACCGCCTACCCCGCACAGACACGCGCGGACGATCCCCAAAGAACACAGGGCCACACGCCCACCTGGGTCGCCGTTTCGCGCCCCTTGACATCCTCTCGGCGGTTGTTATACTTACTTCTGTTTCGTAAGCTTCTATGGGAGCGTAAAGAATGCCAGCAAGCTCAGACAACGGAAAGTCCCGTCCCAAGCCCCCCCGCCCAGCCGCCGACCGATCTGAGATCGGCCAGCAGCCGGCGGACCGGCCGCTGCTGCGGCTGATACCCCTCGACGACACGGTCGTGTTCCCCAACATGGGTATCACGCTGACCGTGGACGTCGGCGAGGACGAGCGTGTCGTGCTCGTGCCCCGCCACGAGAACGAGTTCCTCGAGGTCGGCACCATCGCCGAGGTCGAGGACCACCTGCGGCTGCCCGGCGGCGGGCGCGCCGTGGCCCTCACCGGCGAGCACCGCGCGCTGATCGGCGCCGCGCAGACCGGCGTCGACGGCGAGCTGCGCGTCGAGGTCGACGAGCGCCCTGACGAGGTGCCCACCGACGGGCGCACGCGCAACCTCGAGCGCGAGTACCGCGCGATCGTCGAGGAGATCCTCGAGCTGCGCGGCGACGACGGGCGCATCGCGGCGTTCCTGCGCGCGATCGTCGAGCCCGGGCCGCTGGCGGACTCCGCCGGCTACTCCCCCAACCTGTCCTACGCGCAGAAGGTCGAGCTGCTGCGCACGCTCGACGTGACCGACCGCCTGGAGATGTCTGTCAAGCTGCAGCGCGAGTCGCTCGCCGAGCTGCAGGTGCGCAAGCGCATCCGCGAGGACGTCCAGGACGGCGCTGAGAAGCAGCAGCGAGACTACTTCCTGCGCAAGCAGATGGAGTCGATCCGCAAGGAGCTCGGCGAGGACGAGGGCTCCGTCGCGGACGAGTACCGCACCAAGATCGAGGCCGCGGGGATGCCCGAGGAAGTCCACGAGCAGGCCCTCAAGGAGCTCGGGCGCCTGGAGCGCATGGGCGAGCAGACCGGCGAGTCCTCGATGATCCGCACGTACCTGGACTGGCTGATCGCGGTGCCGTGGGCCAAGCGCTCGGACGAGCACCTCGACCCTGCGGGGGCGCGTGAGGTGCTCGACGCCGACCACGCCGGCCTCGAAGACGTCAAGGACCGCATCACCGAGTACCTCGCGGTGCGCAAGCTCCGCCAGGATCGCGGCATCGAGGCCGACCCGAAGTCCGGGGCGATCCTCACGCTGATCGGGCCCCCCGGCACCGGCAAGACCTCGATCGGCGAGTCGATTGCCCGTGCGCTGGGACGCGAGTTCGTGCGTATGTCCCTCGGCGGGGTACGCGACGAGGCGGAGATCCGCGGGCACCGGCGCACCTACATCGGCGCGCTGCCCGGCCGCCTCGTGCGTGCGCTGCGCGACGCGGGGACGATGAACCCGGTGATCCTGCTCGACGAGGTCGACAAGGTCGGCGCGGACTGGCGCGGGGACCCCTCCGCGGCGCTGCTCGAGGTCTTGGACCCCGCGCAGAACCACTCCTTCCGCGACCACTACCTCGACGTCGAGCTCGACCTCAGCCAGGTGATGTTCATCGCCACGGCCAACGTCGCCGACACGATCCCCGGCCCGCTGCTCGACCGCATGGAGGTGATCCGCTTCGACGGGTACACCTCCGAGGAGAAGCTCGCGATCGCCAAGGGCTACCTGTGGCCGCGCCAGCGCGACCGCAACGGCCTGCTCGAGGGCGAGGTTGAGATCGACGACGAGCTGCTGCGGCTGGTGATCGCCGAGTACACCCGCGAGGCGGGCGTGCGCTCGCTCGAGCGCGAGCTCGGCACCCTGTTGCGCAAGACCGCCACCAAGATCGCCTCCACGCTGCCCGTGGAGGACGGCACGAAGGCGACCGGCGGGGCCAAGGAGGCCGATGCCGCGAAGGTGGAGGGCGCCGAGCCGGTCGGTGAGGAGTCGGTGGTCGAGTCTGCCGCAACGCCCACGGACACAGGGCCGTCGGAGGAGGCCGAGTCCGCCGTACACGAGCAGCCGGCTGAGCCCACGGCGAAGAAGACGTCCAAGAAGGCAGCCGCGCGCAAGGCGCCCCCCGTGAAGATCGACGTGGAGACCGTGCGCGAGGCGCTGGGTCGTCAGAAGTTCTTCCAGGAGTCCGCCTCGCGTACCGCCACCCCAGGCGTGGCCACCGGCCTCGCCGTGACCGGCACCGGCGGGGACGTGCTGTTCGTGGAGGCCACCGCGATGAAGAGCTCCGGCTCGGGCGGCGGTGGCGGGCTGGTGCTGACCGGACAGCTCGGGGACGTGATGAAGGAGTCCGCGCGCATCGCGCTCTCCTACGTGCGCGGGCACGCCGAGGAGATCGGCATCGAGGAGGGCGCGTTCGAGGGACAGGAGTTCCACGTCCACGTGCCCGCCGGGGCGATCCCCAAGGACGGCCCCTCCGCGGGGGTCACGATGGTCACCGCCCTGGCCTCGCTGCTCAGCGGCCGGGCCGTGAAGCACACCGTCGGGATGACCGGCGAGGTCACCCTGCAGGGGCGCGTGCTGCCGATCGGCGGGCTCAAGCAGAAGGTGCTCGCCGCCCACGCGGCCGGCCTCACCGACGTGATCCTGCCCGAGCGCAACCGTGGCGACCTGGACGACATCCCGCAGGAGGTCCGCGAGCAGATGACCTTCCACCCGGTGATGACCGTCCAGGAGGTGCTCGACCGGGCGCTGGAGCCCACGCGCGATGTCGCCCACCAGCTCTCGTAGGTGCCAGCCCGTTCCCGTGGAGGTCCGCCGCACGGCGGACCTCCTGGAGCGCCGCTGGCAGCTGTCGATCATCTACGCCGCACTCACCGGCGCGCTGCGCTTCAGCGAGTTCGCCGAGGCTGTCTCCGGCATCTCCCCCCGAATGCTCTCCGAGCGCCTGCGCGACCTCGAGTCCGCGGGCCTCGTGCAGCGCACCGTGATCCCCTCGAGCCCCCCCACGGTCGAGTACCGCCTCACCGCCCGCGGCCGGCGTCTCGCCCCGGTGGTCGAAGCGATGCGGGCTTATGCCGAGGGGTAGCCGGCAGGCCACAGGGTAGCCGGCAGCCGCGGACCCACGAGCCCGGGGACCGCGAGCCAGGTCGGGGGCAACCGGCGCTGTTGACCGAGAGCCAGGCCGGGGCAACCGGCGCCGTTGACCGCAAGCTCGGTCGGGGCACGCGAAGGCTTGACGGCCCCGTGAGCCTCAGCGACACCGTCGGTGGGAGCCAACCCCTTGGGACTGCTCGGCCACCCCGAAGGCCCAATAACCGGACCGCGCCGACTTCTCGCCGATGGATTGGGGAGAATATTCGATGGTGGCCGTCCCCACAGATCCCATCTTGCGCTGGGCGGGAAGCAAGCGAGCCCTGCTCGGCGAGCTGAGCCGTTGGGCGCCACCATCATTCGAGCGCTACATCGAGCCCTTCGCTGGTTCGGCCTGCCTGTTCTTCGCGCTCGCGCCGACCAGAGCCATCCTGGGAGACCTCAACGCCGAACTGATCGCCTTCTACCGACAGTTGCGCCGTCGCCCCCGGCCGGTGGCCGGCGTGCTGGAGCAGCTGCCCCGGGACCCAGAGAGCTACTACGCCATCCGCGCGCTGCAGCCGGCGGACCTCCCGCCAGACGCCCGCGCGGCCCGGTTCCTCTATCTCAATCGGATGGCCTTCAACGGTGTGTACCGCACCAACCGCCACGGTCACTTCAACGTTCCAGTCGGCAGGCGCGTGGGAGCCTTCCCAACTGTCGAGCGTCTCGTCCGCTGCGCCAGGATGCTACGGGGCGCCGAGCTGGTACCCGGCGACTTCCAGCAGACGCTGAGCCACGTCGCAGCCGGAGATTTCGTCTACCTCGACCCACCCTACAGCCGCTCCTCACACGGCAACTACGGAGTCTACGGATACGGCTCCTTCGACCGACGAGAGATCGACCGGCTGACGAGGGCACTGCACGAGATCGACCGTCGAGGCGCCACGTTCCTCTTGTCCTACGCCGCCGCGCCGGAGGTTCTCTCACGCCTTCGCAAGTACCGCATCGGCAGGGTCGCGGTGACCGCCCAGGTCGGCGGGCGTCGCTCGCGTCGCTCGACCCGTGACGAGCTCCTGGTCACCAACGCCGCATGAGCCATGACGACAAAGCCGAGCCAGCCGATGGCTCGACCCCGGTGTGTCTGCGCGCCCTGGTCGTCAGCGACATCCATGCAGTGCCTGACTCCAACCCCGAGCGTGCGTCCTGGGCGGACATGTCGGAGCGGAAGAACCCGATCGAAACACTGCCGGGCTTCTTCGGGCGAGAAGAGGTCAAGGCCGACGTGGTGCTCTGTCCCGGAGACCTCGCACATCAGGCCCATCGGGCCGCGACGACCTGGGCTTGGAAGCACCTGCAAGAGATCGCCAACGCCGTCGGCACCGACCTCGTGATCGCGACGGCGGGCAATCACGACGTTCAACTCGCGCGGCAAGGGAAACGGTCTTGATCCGTGCGACTACCTCAAGGGACTGCAACCCCCGTTTCCTCTCGAGTCCCCCAACGACTACTGGGCCAATTCGATGAGTCTGGTGGTCCGTGACGGTTGGCGAATCGTGACGCTCAACAGCTGCTTTCACCACAACGCCGGCGAGCGGGAGCACCGCCAGGGCCGCATCGAGAGCTCGGCGATCACCAGGCTGGAAGACGAGTTGTCGGCCACCGACGCCGACGCAACGGTCAACATTCTGCTCTGCCACCACCACCCCATGCCGCACACCGAGCTCGATCCGAACGATCGCAGTGCGATGGCCGGCGGCGATCGCCTGCTCGATCTGCTCGACCGTGGCCGTCACGGGCGCTGGCTGGGTCGTCCACGGTCACAAGCACTTTCCCTGGCTCAGCTACGCACCCGGCTCCTCGATCTCCCCAGTCATCTTCTCGGCAGCCAGTGCCAGCGTGCTGCTCTACGACGCCCTTTCCACCCGGGTACGCAATCAGGTTCATCTCATCGAGTTCGACACCGCGCGCAGCGGAGCCATCGACCTACACCTGGCCGGCACGTTCGAATCCTGGGTGTGGTCAAAAGGTGAAGACTGGGCATCCGCTCCGGTAGGGAGTGGGCTTCCGGGCCGAGGGGGATTCGGATTCCGGGTGGACCTCACCGATCTTGCCCGACGCATTGCGAGCGAGCACGCCAGGCTTGGGCAACGGGTGTTGCGTACCGCGGAATTGGACGCGATGGAGCCACGCCTCGAGTACCTCGCGCCGATCGATCTCGTTGCTTTGGAGGAAATCCTGCAATGCAATCAAGGCATCCGGTTGAGCATGATGTCCGATGGAACCATTGCCGAAACGACCAGCAAACGATGACCTCAGACACCAGCTCGCCCCAACGCGTTCCTGCCATCTTCGGCGCGCTCAACGCCCGCTATCTGAAGCCACGACAGATCGCTGAGGGCTTCGTCCCCCCGCCCCGGTTCGACGAACTGTGCAATCGTGGACACACCCAGCTCATCGGGCCCAGAGGATCAGGTAAGACAACGCTGCTGCGGATGCTTGATGGCGCCGCGCTGGAGGCCTGGGAGCACCCCCGGGCCGACGAGTTCCGCGCGCGGATCGACTACACGGGCGTCTTTGTGCCCACCGACAGGACGTGGAGCCGCCAGCTCGAGGGCATTGGGGAGGGGCTCTCCGACGAGCACCGCGCGCTGTTCGGCACAGCCGCCTTCACCACCCACATGCTCAAGGCACTCGTCGGAGCCATGCACCATCGCGTTCGAGGTCCCGAGCCCAGTCAGGTGGCGCACCGCCGAGTCAACCTGCCTCCGGGAGGCGAGGAAGAGATCTGCGGAGCGGTCGCCAAGACATGGATGCTCGGAGAGCAGATCGGCACGTTCGAGCGCCTCGCGGAGGCACTCGAGGATCGGCTGAGCGACCTCGACACCATCGCCCAGAACGAGGTCCTGCGCGGAACGGAGGGTCGAGGGCAGCGCCTGGCCGATCTCGGCTACCTGGGACTGCAGTTCGTGACCGCCTCGATGAGCCTCATCAAGCGCTTTGACAACGTGGTCGGCGCACCTGACGGGACGTGGGCCTTCCTGATCGACGAGTTCGAGCTGGCCTCCCCCAGCGTGCGGGAGCAGATCCTCAGCTCACTGCGCGGACGCAGTCGTCGGCTGCTGTTCAAGATCTCGATGGCGCCGTACGCCGAGGAGTCGATCGTCGAGCCGGAGCACGACTCCCCGACGCCCCTCAACGACTTCCAGATCCTGGCTTTGACCTGGCCACGAAAGTCCGAAGAGGAGGTCACCTTCTCCAGGGACCTCTTCGCCGCCCAGGCAAAGAAGCGCAACCTCGACATCTCGCCCACCAAGTTGCTGGGACGCTCCGCATTCCAAACCGAGCCCGACGAGCACAGCGCCCGGGGAACGGCTTACAGCAAAGACTCTCGCCTAGGGAAGCGTCTGCGGGATCTGGCCGACGCGGACGAAACCTTCAGGAGCTACCTCAAAGAGAAACGGATCGACCTCGATCGGCTCGAGGAGCTCGATCGCGGGGATCGCGCATCCGACGTCCGCAAGATCGTCTCGCTGGCCGCTGTCCGCTTGGAGTACCGCTCCTCCGACGAGCGCCAGGAGGCCACCGGGCAGGTGACCAAGCCTCGTAAGAACCCCACGCTGTACTGCGGCGCCTCGACCGTGTTCGAGATGACCGAGGGCAACCCCCGCTGGTTCATCGCCATTGTCGGGAAATTGATGGATCACTACAAGGAGAACGGAGATCTTCCCGAGCACATCCAAGCCGGTGAGATCCAACGGATGAGCAACCTCTTCCGCAGCGTGCTGCGCTCGATCCCCGCTCGCCACGAGGGAGCTCCCACCGTGCTCTCGATCTTGGATCGCATCGGAGAGCACTTCCACGAATGGGTCGTGCGCGCTGCGTTCAATGCCGACCCGCCGGGCAGCTTCAGGGTCACCGCAGCCACCGACGACCGTCTGCATGAACCGCTGCGCCTGGCGCTCAACGCCGGCGCAATCATTCATGTCCCACCTCAGGGCGAGCATCCACAGGTACTGTCCGACTTGACTGGCCACCGCTTCCGCCTCGCGTATCTGCTCGCGCCTTTCTACGAGACTCCTGTGCGTTTGGGACGTGAAACGGAGATCAGCAGTATCAGCCCGATGCCACGCGCTCCGGATCATCAACTCAGCCTGGAGTTCGACGACCAGCCCGCCGGAGACGAGGCGCAAGAGTGATGACCGTGGCGCCGTATGCGAGACCCGCCGAGGTGCAGGTGCGTCCCTTCATCGCCCGGACGCTGGCGGTACCCGACGAGGCCTACGACATCGTCCTGGCCACCCTCGGGTACGAGGAGCGGGCACGGGCGATCGCGCAGGCGGTGGACGGGGCGCCTCACCTCGCTGCATGTGGCTTCGACAGCCACCGGGTGCTCAGCTACGAGGATAACCGAACCTGGTTCTCTGACAACGGCTTTCAAGTCGTCGAGCCGGGCGACGCCAACTACAGAGCTTGGCTGGATACGTGGCTGAGCGAGGCGGTGGCGGACACGGCGGCTGCCGCGGGCGACGGGGCCCCGATCCGAGTTGCGATCGACGTCTCCAGCATGACGAGAAGTCGCATCGCATGTGCGCTGGAGACCGCGTTGCAGCTCGGCGAGCACCACCCGCTCGCAGTCGATTTCCTGTACACGCCGGCCCTCTACCGAGATCCCCCCGAGGAGCCCGACTTCACCGCGAGCATCGAGCCGGTGACCCCATTCTTTCGAGGCTGGCCGCCAGACCCGATGCGCCCGCCGGCGGCGTTGATCGGACTCGGCTACGAGATCGACAAGGCAGCCGGCGCGAAGGAGTACCTGGAGCTGAAGGACATCTGGGCGTTCATGGCCGAGGGCGACGACCCAAAGTACGCGGAGAAGGTTCACGAGAACAACGAGCTTCTGTGGGATGAGATCGAATCCGATCGCGTCGTTCAGTACGCCATCTCGGATCCCTACGGCCTCTTCGTCCAACTCGAGTCCCAACTCTTCGGGATGCTGCGGCAAGGACGCGCGCTCGTGCTGCCGATGGGTCCCAAGATCTTCGCGGTGGTGTCGATGGTCGCCGCGCTGCACCACCACCCCGAGGTGGGTGTCTGGCGAGTACGCCAGCTGGAAACGCCGGTGCAGCGGGTCTCCAGCGGCCAGCTCTACGGCCTGCGCGTGCTCCTCGGGTCGGCCGTCGAGGACCGAGAGGCAGCGCGCGGGCGCAGACTCGGCTAGGCGACGACTGGGTGGCGCTCGCGCCGGGCCGCCACGATCTCGCCGATGACCGTGCGCACCCGATCGACTCCACCCGGCTCGCGCACTACCTCGGCGGGGCGGCGCCACTGCAGGCGCTGATGCGGCGACTCGAGGAAGCCGGCCAGCGCCGACGTGCCGTAGCCGTTGACGAACAGCACATCCAGCGCGAACAGGAGCCGTCGGTAGTCGAGGTCGACACCGTCGGTATCCGAGAGGTCGAGCCCGAGACGGCTCAGGGCACGCTCAGCGTCCTTCTGGCTGAGCACCAGGTCCAGCATCGCTGTGGTGTAGCTGCAGGTGTCGTCCATGGGCTTGCCGGGTAGGGATTGCGGACTTCGATCGCCGACGGCCTGCGTCTCCGACCGACCTCAACCTATGCTCGCTGATCCATTCGATCATAAAACATCTAATTGTACAAGCCCGGTCGGCGGCGTTTCCAGGAGCACGAGACGCGAGCGCTCCACAAAGAGTTCCCCATGCAGACCCCGAATCCTCGTGCGGAGCTCGATGGCCAGCCACGTTGATAACGTGCGGTCACGTGTCCACGGTCGATGAGCAAGCCTCGACGGCAGGCACCACCGTCCCCGTCGCCGCCCGCGCGCTGACGCGCCGCTACGGCGAGGGCACCACGGCCGTGGACGCGCTGCGCAGCGTCGACCTCGACGTGCGCGACCGCGAGCTCGTCGCCGTGATGGGGCCCTCGGGGTCGGGCAAGTCGACGTTGATGCACCTGCTCGCGGGGCTCGACCAGCCGACGTCGGGCACCGTGACGATCGCCGGCACGGAGCTGGGCCGGCTCGACGACCGGGCGCTGACGCTCCTGCGCCGGGCGCACATCGGCTTCATCTTCCAGTTCTTCAACCTGCTGCCGATGCTCGACGCCGAGGAGAACATCGTGCTACCGCTCTCGATCGCGGGCGAGCGGCCCGAGCAGGCGTGGGTCGAGGAGCTGCTGGGCAAGGTCGGCCTGGAGCGCCGCCGCCACCACCGCCCCTCCGAGCTCTCCGGCGGCGAGCAGCAGCGCGTGGCGATCGCGCGCGCGCTCGTCACGCGGCCGACGATTCTGCTCGCGGACGAGCCGACCGGCAACCTCGACTCCAAGACCGGCGGGGAGATCCTGCAGCTGATGCGTGACTCGGTCGACTCCTACGGGCAGACGACGGTGATGGTGACGCACGACCCGCGCGCCGCCGCGATCGCCGACCGCATCCTGTTCATCGCCGACGGGCGGATCGTCAAGCAGCTCACCGGGGCGACCCCGGGCGAGGTGCTCACCGTGATGGGCGACATCTCAGGCGAGGCGCCCGCGGCGTGATCGGCGTCGCGCTCAAAGGGCTCGCCGGGCGCAAGCTGCGCGCGGCGCTGACAGCTGTGGCGATCGTGCTCGGCGTGGCGATGATCAGCGGCACCTACATCCTCACCGACACGATCAAAGCGGCGTTCGGCACCGTGTTCACCGAAGTTTACAAGCACACCGACGTCGTCGTCACGGGCAAGAGCGCGCTCAGCAGCGGCGAAGAAGAAGGGGGGCACTCCGGACGGCTGGTGCCCGCGTTCTCCGAAACGCTGCTCGCCACGGTGCGCAGGGTGCCGGGCGTCGCGGAAGCTCAGGGGAGCGTGTCCGACACCGCGCAGCTGGTGGGACGGGACGGCAAGGTGATCTCGAGCGGGGGCGCACCGGGGCTCGCGTTCAGCGTGCACGGCCACGGCAACCAGCGCTTCAACGCGCTGCAGCTGGTCGCGGGGCGCTGGCCCTCCGGGCCCGGCGAGATCGCGATCGACGCCAACACCGCCGAACGGCACGGCTACGCGGTGGGCGAGACGATCGGCGCGGTCGCGCGCGGCGCCGAGCAGGCTTACCGGATCGCCGGCATCGCCAAGATCGGCGGGGTGTCCTCGCTCGGCGGCGCCACGATGGCGATCTTCGACTTCCCCGTAGCCCAGCGGCTCTTTCACAAGGTCGGCGAGCTCGACTCGATCTCCGTCGCCGACCGCTCTGGCTACACGCCCGCCCAGGTCGTGCGCGAAATCCGCCCGCTGCTGCCGCCCAACGCGCGCGTGCGCACAGCCGCGGCGCAGGCGCAGAAGTCCACCGAACAGACCAACGGCTTCCTGGCGATCATCCAGGACTTCCTGCTCGCGTTCGCCGGGATCGCGCTGTTCGTCGGCAGCTTCGTGATCGCCAACACGCTGTCGATCACAATCGCGCAGCGCACGCGCGAGCTGGCGACGCTGCGGACGCTCGGCGCCACCCGCCGCCAGGTGCTGCGCTCGGTGCTGCTCGAAGCGTTTGCGATCGGGCTGTTCGCGGCGGTCGTGGGCCTGTTCCTCGGCCTCGGCTTGGCGAAGGGCCTCAACTCGCTGTTCGTCTCGTTCGGCATCGACCTGCCCCAGGCGAGCACCGTGTTCGCGACGCGCACGGTCATCGTGTCGCTTGGGGTCGGCGTCGTGGTCACGGTGCTCGCGGCCACCCGCCCCGCCCTGCGCGCGACGCACGTCGCTCCGATCGCCGCGGTGCGCGAGGGAGCGCTGCTGCCGCCCTCGCGCTTCGCGCGGTTCGGCACGCCCGCCGCGGTGGCGACGATCGCGGTAGCGGTCGCGCTGACGCTGGCCGGCCTGTTCGTCTCCGGCCTCTCCACCGGAACGCGCCTGCTGGCGATCGGGCTGGGAGCCGCAGGCGTGTTCCTCGGGGTGGCGATGGTCGCCAAGCTCCTCGTGCCGCCGCTCGCTGCCGCGCTCGGGTGGCCGGCGACCAAGATCGGCGGCACCGCCGGCAAGCTCGCGCGCGGCAACGCGAGGCGCAACCCCTCCCGCACGGCGTCCACCGCCTCGGCGCTGATGATCGGGCTGGCGCTCGTGACGCTCGTGTCGGTGCTGGCGGCGGGCCTGAAGTCGACGTTCGAGAGCTCGGTCAACCAGCTCTTCAAGGCCGACTACGCGCTCACCTCCACCAACGGCTTCTCGCCCACCTCGATCGCATCCGAAGAAGCGGTGCGCAGGGTGCCGGGCGTGCAGGTGCTCGCCGGCGTGCGCGCCGGCCGGGGCCGCGCGTTCGGCGGGGAAATCAACGTCGGGGGAGTACCGCCGGACATCAGCAGGGTGATCGATGTCAAGTGGCAGCACGGCTCCCCCGCCGTCCCCGCGGAGCTGGGCGCAAGCGGCGCGTTCGTCTCCAAGGCGTACGCCAAAGAACTGCACCTGCACGTGGGCTCGCCGATCGCCGTCGAGACCCCGACGGGGAAGGTGATGCACCTCCAGCTCCGAGGCATCTACGAACCGCCCAAAGGCGGCGCGCCGTACGGTGACGTGACGATCTCCACGCAGCGCTTCGACGCCGAATACCAGAACCCGGAAAACGTGTACACCTTCGTCAACATCGCCGGCGGCGCCACGGCCGCCAACACCGGGCGTCTGGAAGCCGCCCTGGCGGGCTTCCCCGACGCGAAGATCCAGACCGAGAGCCAGTTCAAGAGCAACCAGGAGAAGGGAATCGACACGCTGCTCAACCTCCTCTACGTGCTGCTCTCGCTGTCGATCCTCGTGAGCCTCTTCGGGATCGTCAACACGCTCGTGCTGACGGTCTTCGAGCGCACCCGCGAGCTCGGGATGCTGCGCGCGATCGGCATGACCCGCCGCCAGGTGCGCCGCATGATCCGCCACGAGAGCATCATCACCGCGCTGATCGGCGCCGCGCTGGGGATCCCCGTCGGCATCGTGCTCGCGCTGATGGTCGGCCAGGCGATCGAATACCCCGCGTTCACGATCCCGGTCGGGACGCTACTGGTGTTCATCGTCGCCGCGATCCTTGCCGGCATCCTCGCGGCGATCTTCCCGGCGCGGCGGGCGGCGCGGCTGAACGTGCTGGCGGCGCTGCAGTACGAGTAGGGCTGCGCCCCGATTCGTCCGGGTAGCACCTGGGCGTACGTTCTGGCGGACGACGCCCTAACTGGACGGTATTGAACCACGAGACGGCCGAGGCAATCGGGCGTCTGCACCGGACGCTGTAGCGGACTCCGTGGGTGAGATGCCGACGAGTGGACATCAAGCTTCCAAATCGGCCTCCAGCCGTTCCAGCCATCGCTCGACGTAGGCGTATGTGTCGGCGCGCAGCCGCGCGACGAGGGCCGGGTAGCGAATGCCGCTCGGCTCGAGCGCTTCGGCGAGTGGGACGATCTCCTCGCGCGTGCTAGCACTAACGCTGCGCACACGCTCGCGCATGCGGCGCACCAGCGCCAGCTGTTCCTCTTCGGCGAGGGCATCGGCGAAGAAAAGCCGCAGCACGCCCTCGTCGCGGAACTGGGTGGGAGCTTCGTGCGTGGAGCCCAGCCAGGTCTCCAGCGCCGCTTCGCCCTGCTCGGTGAGCTCATATGCGTATCGTTCGCGCGAGCCTTGGGGGTCCTCGCGGCGGATCAGCAGCCCAGCCTTCACGAGCCGCGCCAGTTCCGGATAGACCTGCGCCAACGATGTCGGCCAGAAGAACCGAGTCGATACGTCGGCGGCCTTCTTGATCGCATACCCAGAGTGTGCGCCGAGGCGAACCATGCCGAGAATGACGAAGGCCGAAGGCGTGAGCTTCATCGCGTGTGTCGATCGGGTCGCTGGAACCGGTTCCGCGAGACCTCTTGCGGCGCTGGGATATATCTGCTCCGATACATAGGTGATGTCATACCGCACAGCAACGAGGAGCACAAGTCCACCTGGACCACGTGGGCCCGGGCTCGCTCTCGGCCTTGGCTGGCTGCTGGCCGAGCCGAGGCTCTTCCCCCGCTGGCGTGAGCGCTACGGCGACGTGTTCATGCTCCATTCGACCGGCTTTGCGCCGCCCCTCGTCATAGTCGCCGACCCAGCGGAAGCAAAGCGCATCTTCGCTGGCGATCCGGCGAGCTTGCGCGCCGGAGACGCCAACAGCGGACCACTGAGACAGCTGGTCGGCGAGCAATCCGTGCTGCTGCTCGATGAGAAGCGCCATCTTCACAGGCGCAAGCTGATGCTCCCGTCCTTCCACGGCGAGCGGATGCGCGTGTATGGCGAACTGATGAGGGAAATCGCCGACACAGAGATCAACCGCTGGCCGCTCAACCAAGCCTTCCCCCTCCACCCTTCGATGCAGGCGATCACGTTGCGCGTGATTCTCCGTGCTGTCTTCGGGATCGATCGCGACGAGCAGGGGCTCAGTCGTCTCGAGGAGCTCTTTATCCGCTACAGCAACCAGGGGATGCGACCGTGGATGCTGCTGATGGCCCAGCGGGAGCTACCCCGCTTCGGTCCCTGGCGGCCCTTTCTTCGCACTCGGTCCGAGGTCGATGAGTTCCTATGCGAGGAGATCGATAACAGGGCTCGCGACCCGAAGCTCGAAGCTCGGGAAGATATCCTCTCGCTTCTGATCCAGGCCCGTGACGAGGGTCGCGTCCCGTGAGCCGGGGGAATTGAGGTTGCGGGCGTAGCCTCCGCTTTGACCCTGACAAAGTCGAAGATGGAGGTACGCCCGCATGGAGAAGGTAGCCCCGAGCGAGAGGTTTCGCCTAGAGCTGGATGAGGTGTTGGCCGGTGTCGACCGGGAGCAGGACCCGGTGGAGGTGGTCGGCCGGCTGGGAGCCCGTTTGATCTTGCAGCAGGCGCTGGAGGACGAGGTTACGGAGTTCCTCGGCCGTCGTCGCTATCAGCGTGCCGAGGAGACGGTCAGCCACCGCAACGGGCACGAACCGAAGACGATCAAGACGACGAGCGGCTCGATGAACGTGGAGCGCCCGCGAGTCCGCGACGCGGGGAAGCTGGGGTTCGTGAGCAAGATTCTCGGTAAGGGCGTAGCTCGCACGCACGCGTTGGAGTCGCTGGTGATCAGCAGCTTCCTGCGTGGCCTGTTGACGAGGGATGTGGAGGCGACGTTGGAGGAGGTCTTCGAGGAGCCGATCGCGTCCAAGAGCACGGTCTCGCGGATTTGCGAGGACACCCGGGAGCGATACCGCCGCTGGTGCGAGTGGCGCCTTGAGGAGCACGACATCGTGTACTTGTTCCTCGACGCGATTTACCTGAAGCTGCGCCCCGAGGATCAGCCCGCGGAGGGCGTCCTTGTGTGCTGGGGCATCACCCTGGAGGGCCGCAAGGTCCTGCTCGGGCTGGCCCTGGGGAGCCGTGAGAGCTACGACAGCTGGCTCGCGTTCGCCCGGGACATGATCGCCCGCGGTCTGCGGCCACCGGCGCTCGTGATCGCCGATGGAGCACCCGGGATCTGGAAGGCCGTCCGGGAGATCTGGCCCGACGCTCTCGAGCAGCGCTGCACAGTCCACGCGTTGCGCAACGTGACGAGCAAGCTGCCCGAGCGCCATCACCAAGAGATCAAGTAGTGCTTTGTTAGGTTCACTCATCTTGTCGGGGTGGGTTGTTGAGGGTGAGCCGGTCGAGTTCGACGGGCTGGGAGCAGGTTTGGCAGCGACCGGTCCAGCACTTGAACAGCGGCTGGAGCAGGAGGATTGCCTGAGGGAGGGTCAGGCCGGCCGTGGGTGATTTGGGTACTGCCGCTCCAGGGTCAGGAATCCGTGAGCGGCGGTCACCAGCGCGGTGTGGTGATACCACCCGAGCCATGAGCGGCCCTCGTAGTGGTCGAGGCCGAGCTCGCCCTTGAGTTGTTTGTAGTCGAGCTCGATCTTCCAGCGCATCCTGGCGAGCCGCGCGAGCCGCTCGAGCGGGGTGTCGGCGGGGAGGTTTGAGATCCAGTAGTCGGTCGGTCCGTTCTCGCCCTCGGGCCATTCAGCGATCAGCCACTCCTCGCGCGGGGAAACCTCGGCGCCCTCGCGCCATCCGCTGCGGTGCTGATCGTCGCGCCAGCCGTGAGCGGCGTAAACGCGCGCGAAGATGAACCTGGAGGAGACCGGTTCGCCGTCGGGTCCGTCGCGGAAGGCGACCGTCTGGGCGGTGTCTGCTCCGAGCCCGCCGATCAGATCGCCGATTGGCTCAGGCTTGCGGTCCGGCCGCGGCCTGAACGGCACGCGACCGTCGTTGCCCTTTGGGGTTGGCACCGCGAAGGCGGTGCCGTGCTCGAACACCTTCGTGGTCGGTCCAACCGACAGCACATACTCGCACCCGGCCTGATCGAGACGGTCTCGCAGCCTGGTGTTCTCACCGTACGCGTGATCGCCGAGCACCGGCGCCTTCGGCACATCCCAACTGGCGGCGCGCTGGACCAGTTCGACCCCGAGCTCCGGCTTGGTCTTGAACATCACCTCATCCGGGATCTTCGCCTTGCGTCGCCGCTCCGCGTTCTCGCACCAGTCCTCCGGTAGATACAGCGCCCACCCCAAAGGAACCGTCCCCCGTCTTCCGACCGCGTGGACCGACACACCGATCTGACAGTTCCCCGTCTTCCCCAACGTCCCCGAGTACTGATGCTTGACCCCCGGCGAGTCCTTCCCGTCCTTCGGAAACCCAGTGTCGTCCAACACCCACGCCTCAACACCAATCCGCGGCGCGACCCGCTCAGCGACCGCACGCACAACCAGCCCAGGATCCCACGGACTGTCAGCCAGAAACTGCTGCAAGCTCTGATAGTCAGCCTCCCCGCCGAGGCGATGAACCATCGGCTCAAGCGACTTGCGAGCCCCCTGCTCGATCAACCCACGCAGATACACCCCGCCGTTGAGCACCTGCACCGACCGGTTCATCGCTGGCGCCAGCACCTCAACCCCGAACGCCTCCAGCCGACCCAACACGACCGACGGCACATCAACCCTTCCGCTCACACCCGAATTCGCTTCGCTCACCGCGACCATCATCACTCCTCACGTTGACAACCAAACGCGAGAAGGATTCGCCGCAACCCAAGCAAACTCCTACAACAAAACTAACAAAGCACTACAAGGCGCGCTGGTGGAAGACCTTCGATGAGGCCCGCTCCCCGGGCGAGGCCCGCCGGGAACTGCAGGGCATCATCGAGGACTACAAGGCCGCGTACCCCTCCGCGATGGCCGTCATCGAGAACGACCTGCCCGCGCTGATCACCCATCTGCGGTTCCCCTCCCAGCACCGCAAGCGGATCAGGACCACGAACCTGCTGGAGAGAACGTTCGTGGAGGTCCGCCGACGTACCAAGGTGATCGGACGGTTCCCCGGAGAGACCTCCGCCCTGTCACTCATCTGGGCCGTCCTGGAGCTCACAAGCCGCGGCTGGCGCGGCGTGAAGATGAACCCCAAGACCGTCGCCGAGATAGAGCGCCTACGCCGCGAGCTGCGCACCACACCCGCACAACCCCCGGCCGAGAGCACCCAGGAGGTGATCGCCGCATAACATCCCACCCCAGCGGGGGCTACACCCAGCCAATTCCCCCGGCACCTGGGACGCGACCGTGACGAGGATGGACAGGGCCTGAGCCACGCAGAGCTCCGCGATCAGCTGATGACCCTCCTGATAGCCGGGCACGAGACCACCGCTACCGCACTGGCGTGGTCGATCGAGCGCCTACTGCGCAATCCGCAGGTGTTGCGGCGCCTGAGGATGGAGCTCGCCGAAGACCGCGATGAGTACCTCGGGCACGTGGTTCAGGAGTCGCTGCGAAGCCGTCCGGCGCTCCCCTTCGCGCTTCGCTACGCGACCGAGCCAGTCCCCGTCGGTGACTACATCGCCCCGGCCAACTCGCTGATCGCGGTCTCTCTCAGCCTGATCCACCAGCGGCCCGATCTCTATCCGCAACCGGCCGCGTTCCGTCCCGAGCGCTTCGAAGACGGTCAAACCGAGAGCTTCGCGTGGATTCCCTTCGGCGGCGGACCGCGGCGCTGCCTCGGGGCGTCGTTCGCTACTTACGAGATGCGGATCGTCCTGCGCCGCACGCTCGAGCGCTGCGAGCTGCACGCTCCTGATCCGCGGCCCGAGAGACCCCGCCGGCGCGCGGTCACCTTCGTTCCCAACCACGGGACTCGCGTGGTGCTCCGCGGGCGGACCCCGGCGCCGTACAGCGCGCAGGGGCAGCCATCAAAGCGGCGATGATGGCCCACTGGATACACCTCCGCTGGGGCAAGGTGATGAGTTTCCACGCTTACCTCGACACACAGCGCATCGCCGAGGCATGTCACGAGATGGCACAGCAGGGCGTAACCGAGGCCGCCGCCGCCCCGATCCTCGACTCGATCGCATCGACGCCCGCGTCGCCTCACGTCCGATGACGCTTTCCAACCTCAAGCCAACCAGCCTCCTATCGCCGCCGCGATATCGTGTCACGCTGCGACGAGCTTTTCCGAGGAGGGCACCCGAGCAGAACTTCGACGACGGAGAGAGCTTCGACCGGGACAGCAATCCACGCTCGATAGCGCCGGATTCTCAGCCACCGTCGGACGAAGTGGGGCCAGTCCAGACCGTCGTACCTACGAAGTCCAGGCGTGGCTGCGAACACTACGGCTCACCGCCTCCCAAGAATTGAGCCCGACCTGTACCGCTAGCCCCTCTAACTCGACTTTTAGAGGGGGACCTCAATCGGGGCGGCCGGATTCGAACCGGCGATCTCGGCTCCCCAAAAGCCGCGCGTTACCAGGCTTCGCTACGCCCCGTGCGTGTCAGGCAAGTCTACCGCCTCGGCCCGCACCCACTCGCGCGCGAGCGCTGCTAGGGTCCCGCCCCGCGATGGCTGACGTTCAACCCCTGCGCGCGCTGCACTACGACCTCTCCGTGGTAGGGACCCTTGGCGATGTGGTCGCTCCTCCCTACGACGTGATCGACGCCGAGCAGCGCGCCGCGCTGATCGCACGCTCCCCGTTCAACGTGGTCGCGGTGGATCTCCCCCGGGCGCCCTCCGCCGGCAAGGGCGGCGCCGACGGGCAGGAGAGCATTGAGAGCGAGCGCGCCGATCCCTACCGGATCGCCGGCGAACTGTTTGAGAGCTGGCAGCTGCAGGGCGCGGTGGTGCGTGACTCAGAGCCCGCGGTGTGGGCGCATACGCAGCAGTACACGGGCCCCGATGGGGTGGTGCAGACCCGGCGCGGGTTCTTCTGCCGGGTGCGCATCGAGGAGTACGGGCCGGGGCGGGTGCGCCCGCATGAGCGTACGCACCCGGGGCCGAAGGAGGACCGCCTGCGCTTGACGCGGGCTACGCGCGCGAACATGTCGCCGATCTTCTCGCTCTACTCCGACCCCTCGGGCGCCGCTTGGGAGGCGCTCGAGCCGGCCACCGCGCAGGCTCCGTGGGGGGAGGCGACCGATGCGCAGGGCACCGTCCACCGCCTGTGGCGGGTCGCGGACGCGCGGGCGGTTGCCGCAGTGCAGGGCGCCACGCGCGACTGCGAGCTGCTGATCGCCGACGGCCACCACCGTTACGAGACCGCGCACGCGTACGCCGAGGAGGTGGGCGGGGAGGGCGATCATCGCTACGTGCTGATGTGCCTGGTCGCGCTCGAGGACCCGGGACTCACCGTGTTCCCCACGCACCGCCTGGTGCGGGGCCTCGACGCCGAGCGCCACGAGGCGCTGGCGGCGACGCTGCGCCGGTATTTCGAGGCCGTGGAGGTACCCGAGCAGGAGCTCGCGCCGCAACCTGGGGCGGGACCTCTTCAGCTCGGCTACATCGACTCCGACTCCAAGCGCCCGCTGCGCCTGACGCTCAAGGACCAGGCGATCGCCGACGCCGCCCTGCCGGAGTACTCGCAGGCATACCGACACCTGGACACGGGGGTGCTTGAGGCGCTACTGCTAAAGGGTGCCCTGGGGCTCTCCGACGAGGACATCTCCCACCTGCGCGACTTCCGCTACGCCCGCGACGCCCGCGAGGCGCTCGGGCTGGTGAAGGGGGGCGAGTACGACGTCGCCTTCCTGCTGCGCCCCACCCCGGTGGCGCAGGTCAGAGACGTGGCGGCCGCCGGCGAGAACATGCCGCCGAAGTCCACCTTCTTCTTCCCCAAGCTGCTCACGGGGCTGCTGTTCAATCCGCTCTAGCGCCGTACTTGAACCGCATGGCAAGCGGCCTTACACAACTACCATCTGTATGAGGGGGCGGAGGGGTGGCACAAGCAGGTGAGATCGGTAGATCGGATCGGAGGCGCAGAACCATGAAGGCGACAGCGAAGCGCAACGACGGAACGTTCAAGCACACCGTGCGGGTGCGCGAGCACCAGCTGACGGTCGACGAGGGGCTGGATGCCGGCGGCGAGGATGCCGGACCCGACCCCCAGGAGTTGCTGGCCGCGAGCCTGGCCTCGTGCACGGCGATCACGATGGAGATGTACGCGGAGCGCAAGGGCTGGGAGATCGGGGAGGTGGAGGTCGAGGTGCAGTACAGCCCCGCCGAGCGCGGCTGCCCGACGAAGTTCGAGCTCGTACTGCGGCTCCCCGAGGAGATGCCCGCCGAGCAGGTGGAGCGCATGCGGGTGATCGCCGCGAAGTGCCCTGTGCACCGCACGCTCGACGGCGAGGTCATGTTCGAGGAACGCCTCGAGCGGTCCGCGGCGCTGC
Source organism: uncultured Solirubrobacterales bacterium (assembly GCA_963725535.1). GTDB lineage: Bacteria > Actinomycetota > Thermoleophilia > Solirubrobacterales > Solirubrobacteraceae > Palsa-744. Next base: position 27,055 of record CAVRYX010000009.1, on the reverse strand, counting down.
AGGCGGCATCCTGAGCGGGGCTCCAGATCAGATCTCCGCGGCGGTGCTGGTGCCGCTGTTCCTCGACGCGGGCAACGAGCCCCACGCGGTCCTCACGCGCCGCCGCGCCGACCTGCGCCGCCACGCGGGGGAGATCTCCTTCCCCGGCGGCCGGCGGGACCCCGAGGACTCCGACCTGCGCGAGACTGCGCTGCGCGAGGCGGAGGAGGAGATCGGTCTGGCGCGCGCGGAGGTGAGCCTGCGCGGTGAGCTCTCGCCCGTCTCGACGTTCGTGACCGGCTACCTGATCCACCCGTTCGTGGGGCTCATCCCCGCAAACCGATCTCCGAACGGTCGGCGCTGGCGCGCCTCCCCCGGCGAGGTGGACAGGGTGCTCGAGCTCCCGCTCCACGCCCTGCGGGAGGGCAGGACAAGAACGCGTATGGAACGCCGTGGGGTCTCATTCGAGACCGACGCTTACATAGTCGGTGAGAACCTTATCTGGGGTGCCACGGCGCGCATCCTGGACGATCTCTACGAACGCCTGGACTCTTTCTTGACGACGCCCGCCCAGGACCCAACTTCGAACGTAACCCCCGAGAGGCTCTCCAACTCCGTCCGCGAGGCGTCGTAGGCGACAGCTCGGCGCCGCGCGCCGCGGACCGGTGGCGACTACGCGAGCATCGAGGCCACCGCCACGCGCGCCTGCGACAGCCACGGTGCGACGTCGGCGGGGTCGGCGCGCAGGAGGGCGAGGGGGATCGAGTTCTCGCGCGCGGTCTCGCAGACGATCCGCTCTCCTTCGGCGAGCGCGGCGGCGGGCACCGAGGAGCCGGCCGCCTCGTAGAGCAGGCCACGTACGGTGGTGTCCACCACGTGCCCCACGAACGCGCGCAGGCGGGCGCCGTGCAGGGCGCGCAGCTGCTCCTCGGGGCCCGTGGCGCTGCCGAGCAGCCAGCAGGCGATCGTGACGCCCTCGAGCGCTCCACGCAGCGTGCCGAGGCGGTCGGGGTCGCCGATCCAGCACTCTGCGCCGGCCGCTTCGATCGACTCCCGGCGACCCTCGGCGCGGGTGACCACGCGCGCCGCGTGCCCCTGCTGTTGGGCGTCCCGGGCCAGCTGCAGGCCGCGGCAGCCGCCCCCCACGATCAGTAGTCGCGCCACCGCGCGAAGCGTACTCGGGTGGGGGCCGGGCTCATCCCGACCCCCACCACACCACCGGCACAGAGCGGCTCGTCGTGCCGGGGCTTGCTCGAGCGCCACCGGAGAGGTATGGGTAGCGGCGCTCGAACAAGCCCCGGCAGTGCCGGTACTCAGCCGTCCGTGGCTCCTTCCTGCCTGTCCCTTGGACACACTCTGTGTGCCGACCTCCAAATGAAAACACAAAAGTCGATGCTTGTCAAGGAGGATATGTCAAATATAGTTTTTTTGGGTGGGGCGGTGCCGCAGCGCCATCGTCTCCCCGCGCTCGAATACCATCCGGCGTCGATGACCGGCCGCCCTCTCGAGCAACAATGACCAGCCCTCCCCCACAGCCCGAGCCCACCGGCGCGCGCGACCCTGGCGCGGCCGCGCCAGGCGCCGACGTTGTGACCATGGACAAGATCGTGGCGCTCTGCAAGCGCCGCGGCTTCATCTTCCCCTCCTCGGAGATCTACGGCGGGGTGGGCTCGACCTACGACTTCGGCCACTACGGGGTGCTGCTGAAGGGCAACGTCAAGAGCGAGTGGTGGCGCGCGATGCTCTCTGAGCGCGAGGACATCGTCGCGCTCGACTCGGCGATCCTGCAGCACCCGCGGGTGTGGGAGGCCTCAGGCCACCTCGCGGGCTTCACGGATCCGCTGGTGGACTGCCGCACCTGTGGGCAGCGCTTCCGGGCCGACCACCTGGGGGACCTGGCGTGCGGGCGCAAACCCTCCAAGCACCCCGGGGAGACGGAGGAGTGCGACCTCACCGACGCGCGCGACTTCAACCTGATGTTCGAGACCACCATCGGGCCCGTCAAGGAGTCGGGCGCGACCGCCTACCTGCGCCCCGAGACCGCGCAGGGGATCTTCATCAACTTCAAGAACGTGCTGCAGTTCTCGCGCAAGCGGCCTCCCTTCGGGATCGCGCAGATCGGCAAGTCCTTCCGCAACGAGATCACGCCCGGCAACTTCATCTTCCGCACGCGCGAGTTCGAGCAGATGGAGATGGAGTTCTTCGTCCCCCCCACCGAGGCCCAGCGGTGGTTCGAGCACTGGTTGAGCGAGCGGATGCACTGGTACACCGCGCTCGGCCTGCGCCCCGACCACCTGCGCCTGCGCGCGCACGATCCCGACGAGCTCTCGCACTACTCCTCGGGGACCTCCGACGTGGAGTACCTGTTCCCGATCGGCTGGTCGGAGCTCGAGGGGATCGCCAACCGTGGGGACTTCGACCTGACCCAGCACGCGAAGTTCTCGGGCGAGAAGCTCGAGTACTTCGACCAGGCCACCGGGGAGCGCTACGTGCCGCACGTGATCGAGCCGGCCGCGGGGGCCGACCGGGCGACGCTCGCGTTCATGGTGGACGCCTACGTCGAGGAGCCGGTGCAAGACGCCAGTAGGGATGAGCGCGGCAACGAAGGGCCAGTGGCGGAGTGGCGTACCGTGCTTCAGCTGCACCCCCGCCTGGCGCCGGTGAAGGTGGCGGTGCTGCCGCTGGTCAAGAAGGACGGCCAGCCGGAGTTGGCTCAGCAGGTGTACCGCGAGTTGCGCAAGAAGGTGCAGGCCGAGTACGACGAGGGCGGCTCGATCGGCAAGCGCTACCGCCGCCAGGACGAGATCGGCACCCCGTGGGGCGTGACGATCGACCACCAGAGCCTCGAGGACCACACGGTCACGTTGCGCGAGCGCGACACCCTTCGGCAGAAGCGAATACCCATCGACGGGCTGGTCGAGGAGATCGAGCGGCGCTTGAACGAACCCTGGACCCCCCGCCCCAGCTAGACGCCCAACCGGACCAAGCCAAGACAGGAGACACATGGACTTCGACCTGACCGACGAGCAGCGCCTGATCCGCGACACAGCGCGCGAGTTCACCGACAAGGAGATAGTCGAGCGCGCGCGAGAAAACGCTCGCAACCACCACTTCGACCTGGAGCTGGTCCAGAAGATCGCCGATCAGGGATACCTGGGGGCGATCGTGCCGCGGGAGTACGGCGGGGCGGGCCTCGGCTACCTCGACTACGGCCTCGTCGTCGAGGAGATCGGGCGGGGGTGCTCCTCCGTGCGGACCGTCATCTCCGTGCAGACCTCGCTCGTCTGCTCGGCGATCCTCAAGTGGGGTACCGAGGAGCAGAAGCAGCGCTACCTGCCCCGCCTCTGTTCGGGGGAGTGGCTCGGGTGCTTTGGCTTGACCGAGCCCGACACCGGCTCCGACGCCGCCAACCAGCGCACACGGGCGACGAAGACAGACTCTGGATGGCGCATCAACGGAGCGAAGATGTGGATCTCGATGGGCAACTACGCCCGCCTCGCTTTGATCTTCGCCCAGACCGACCCGGAGAAGGGTCACCGCGGCCTTGGCTGCTTCCTCGTCGAGACCGACCAGCCCGGCTTTCAGCCCCAGACGATCGAGCACAAGATGGGCCTGCACGCTTCCGACACCGCCTCGATCTCCCTTGATGACGTCGAGGTCGGGGCAGACGGCGTGCTCGGGGAGATCGGCGACGGCTTCAAGGTCGCGATGTCGGCCCTGGACTCCGGGCGCTACTCCGTCGCCGCCGGCTGCGTGGGGATCTGCCAGGGGTGCGTGGAGGAGTCCGTGAAATACGCCAAGGAGCGCGTTCAGTTCGGGCGGCCGATCGCGTCCTTCCAGCTCGTTCAGGCGATGATCGCCGACATGGCCGTCAAGACCGACGCCTCGCGGATGCTTGTCTGGCGGGCCGGGTTCCTCAAGGACAAGGGGCGCCCCAACACGACCGAGACCTCGATCGCCAAGTTGCACGCCACCGAGGCCGCGGTGGAGTGCGCCAACACCGCGATCCAGGTGCACGGGGGCGCCGGCTACGTCAACGACCACCCGGTGGAGCGCTACTTCCGGGACGTGCGCGTCACCACGCTCTACGAGGGGACCTCGCAGATCCAGAAACTGATCATCGGGCGCGCGCTGACGGGCATCAACGCCCTGGTCCCCTCGTGATGAGCCCGCGTGGACCGAAGCACGACGCGACGCCGCCGGGTAGGAGGACCGAAGCCGGGAGACACTCGCCTTCGGCTCGCATCCCCGTTTCGGCCAGCGAGCCCGCGCCCGGTGCCGTCCTGACACACGTGGACGATCCCAAATGAACACTGCAGCACAACCAGCGCGTGTCATCGGTGTGCTGGGAGCCGGCACGATGGGCTCTGGCATCGCGCAGCTCGCCTGCCGTTCCGGGGCGCGCACGCTGCTGCACGACCCCTTTCCCGAGGCGCTCTCGCGGGGAGTCGAGCGCGCACGGGGGGGTCTCGAGAAGGAAGCGGCGCGGGGGCGGCTCACCCCGGAGGAGGCCCGCGCCGCCGCCGCTCGGCTGGAGACGGCCGCGGACCTGGAGGCGTTTGCGCCGTGCGAGCTTGTGGTCGAGGCCGCGCCGGAGCTCCCCGAGCTCAAGCGCGAGCTCTACGGGCGGCTCTCGGAGATCGTCTCCGGCGACTGCGTCCTCGCCACCAACACCTCCTCCCTGCCGGTCACCGGGATCGCCGCCGGCGCCACCTTCCCCGAGCGCGTCGTCGGGATGCACTTCTTCAACCCCGCCCCGCTGATGGCGCTCGTCGAGGTGATCGCCGGCCTGCGCTCTTCCGAGGCAGCGCTCGCCCTGGCTGACGCCACCGGCCTCGCGATGGGCAAGACCGTGATCCGCGCCACCGACGGTCCCGGGTTCCTCGTCAACCGCTGCAACCGCCCGTTCGGCCTGGAGGCCCTGCGGTTGCTGGGCGAGCGGGTCGCGGACGTGCCGACGATCGACCGCATCGTGCGCCTCGGGGGCGGCTTTCGCATGGGGCCCTTCGAGCTCTCCGACCTCGTCGGCGTGGACACCGGTTTTGACGTCTCCCGCTCCTTCTACGAGCTCTCCTTCGGCGAGCCGCGCTGGCGGCCCTCCCCAATCCAGGCGCAGCGCGTCGCAGCCGGGCTGCACGGGCGCAAGACCGGGCGCGGCTACTACGACTACTCAGGATCGGGTCCCCAGACCCACCCCCCCCACCGGCCGCCCGACCCCGAGCCGCCCGCGGGCGGTGGCGACGCCTTGGTGCGGGGCTCCGGCCCCGTCGCGGACGCTTTGCGCGAGCGCGCGCGGGGCGACTCCGGGTCCGAGATCCTCGTCGAGGGGCTCGGCGGCACTGTGGAAGGCGAGCCGTTCTACGCGCTCGCTCCGCTCACGCTTGTCGAGGTCACCGGCGACACGGGCGAGCGGGCCTTCGCTGGGCTCGGGCTGCACACCGCGCGCGTGGCGCCCTCCGCGGTCGGGGTGCTCCCCCGCATCGTCTGCCAGGTCGTCAACGAGTGCGCGTTCGCTTTGGGTGAAGGCGTTGGCTCTGCGCAGGACATCGACCTCGGTATGACGCTGGGGATGAACTACCCCCGCGGGCCGCTCGCGTGGGCGGACTTGCTCGGCCGGGAGCTTGTGGTGGCGACGCTTGGCGCTCTGTGGGAGGCCTTTCGCGAGGAGCGCTACCGGCTGGCCCCCGTGCTGCGCCGGTCGGCGTCGTAGCGCCAGGGTTCCCCGCCGGAAGAGGCGGGATCGGCGAGGGCTCTACTCGCTCGCGGCTGCCGGCGCCCACTGCGCTTCGGCGGGATCACCGAGGGACATACCTGTGGGCACTGGCACCTGGGGGGTGTCGCGGATGTACCACTCCGCGTCCAACGCCGCCTGGCACCCGCTGCCGGCGGCGGTGACGGCCTGGCGGTAGGTGTGGTCAACCAGGTCGCCCGCGGCGAACACCCCCGGGCGGTTGGTGCGGGTAGAGCGGCCCTCGGTAACCACGTACCCGTTCTCGTCAACCTCGACCTGCCCGCGCACGAGCTCGGACTGGGGCTCGTGGCCGATCGCGATGAATGCGCCGCTGATCTCCAGGGTGCGCTCCTCGCCGGTCTCGGCGTGGGCGAGCACCGCGTGACCGAGCGCCCCGTTCTCGCCGGCCTCCAGCGACCTGACGGTGTAGGGGGTGAGAAGCTCGATGTTCTCGCGCTCGCGGGCGCGCTCGAGCATGATCTTCGAGGCGCGCCACTCCTCGCGGCGGTGCACGACGATGACGCTCTTGGCGAACTTCGAGAGGAAGATCGCCTCCTCCATCGCGCTGTCCCCGCCGCCGACAATCACCGTGGGGGCGTCCTTGAAGAAGGCCGCGTCGCACGTGGCGCAGTAGCTGACCCCGCGGCCCCCGAGCTCCTCCTCGCCGGGCACCCCGAGCCGCTTGTGCTCGGCGCCCATCGCGAGGATCACAGTGCGCGCGCGGTGCTCGGTGTCGCCGACCCACACGCTGTGCACGCCGCCGGGCTCGCTGGCGAGCTGCACGCGCTCGGCCTGGTCGGTCTCAAGGCGCGCGCCGAAGCGCTCGGCCTGGTCGCGCATCACGGTCATCAGCTCGGGGCCCTGGATGCCCTCGGGGAAGCCCGGGTAGTTCTCCACCTCGGTGGTCTGCTGGAGCAGCCCGCCCCACGCGTACCCCTCGATCACGAGCGGTTTCAGGTTGGCGCGAGCGGTGTACAGCGCGGCTGTGTACCCCGCCGGGCCGCTGCCGACGATGATGGTGTTCTCGATCTCCGTGTTCTCGTTCTCGGCCATCCCGGTATCCTCGCACGCGTTGTTGACGACGTCTGCGCCGGTGTGCCCCTTGGTGTGCTGCTCGCCCCAGGGCACTCCCTCTGCAATACTTTACTTTGTATAGTATAGTGCGTTGGCCCGCCACAGGTAGACCAGCGTGCCCAACCCCACCAGGATCGGGAGGAAGTGCGGCCAGTGGACCTCGAGCGCCGTCAGCGCTGTCGTGCCGACCCCGCTGCCGCGCACGGCGTGCACCGCGGAGCGCAACGCGGCCGGTGAGCACAACCAGTGTGACCAGCCGGGAGCACCGCCGCCCTCGATGAGGGTCACCAGCGGCACCATCGCGGTGGTCGCGGCTGCGAGCGCGAGCGCGAATGCGACGGCCGGCTTACGCAGCACCGCCCTCACTCCGCCTCCCGACCGCCGCCGGGGCCCTCACCCTGGAGATCCCCGCCGGCGTCGCGCAGCGCTTGGCGTACCGCCTCGACCGCAGTGGCGCCGGCTACCCGCAGCGACTCCGTGGAGCGCTGGGCGCGGCTGAAGATGAACGCGCCCTCCAGGAGGCACAGCATCGCGAACGCCAGCTCGCGCGAGCGCTCGCGGGGGATGCCGGCGAAGACGAAGTACGCGGTGGCACCGTCGATCCACTCCGCGAAGACCTCGGCAGTGGCCTCGCGCAGCGGCTCGTTGGTGCTGGCGACCTCCAACGCGACGGTGGCGATCGGGCAGGCGTCGGCGTAGTTGGTCTCGCGCAGCGTCTCGGCGGCGCCGGTGAAGAAGTCGCCCACGGCAGTGAGCACGTCCGGGGCCTCCCCGGCGATCGCCGCGAAGAGCTTCGTGTAGAGCCTCCCGGAGGTGCGGATGACCTCGCGGCCAAGGTCCTGCTTGCCGCCGGGGAAGAAGTGGTAGAGCGAGCCGAACGGCGCTGCCGCTTCGGCTGCGATCTGCTTCATGCCGGTGCCGGTGTAACCCTGGCGGCGGAACAGGTCGGCCGTGGTCTCGAGAATGCGGTCCTTGGTGTCGGCGGGCATGGCTGGCGGTTTGGCTGGGCTGTGGTCGCGAGTGGCAGGGCGTAGATGGGCGTGGTGGCGGCGGGCGCGTGCCCGGAGGGTCGTGGATGGCACCGGAGCCTCGGCCGAGGGTCGGCCCCACCGCTTGCAACCCGGTCGCCTTTCTGGAAGACTACTCTCTCTAGAACGATCTATCAACTGGAAGGGAGCCACCGTGCAGACGCAAGACGAGCGCCGCAGGCTGACGGTACTGAGGTGGATCCTCGCGGCGGGCATCCTCTCGACCGCGATCCACTACACCCACAACTTCGTGGAGGTCCACCTCTACCCCGGCCCCCGGGACCTCTACACCGCCACCCGCGTGGCGATCGTGGTGAGCTGGCCGCTGCTCACCTGGATCGGGCTGACCGGCTACCAGCGCTACCGCGAACGGCGCTACCGCGAGGCGCACGTCTGCCTGGTTGTGTACTCACTCACCGGCCTGGTCACCCTCGGCCACTTCATCTACGGCAACCCCCGTATCCCGGCCTTCTTCTACGCCACGCTCTTCACCGACGCGCTCACCGGCCTGGCCGTGCTGGCGTTCGTGTTCTGGTCGGCAAACATCGTGGGTCCCCCCCGTGCTGAGGCAGCCCCGGAGGTGGGCAACTGAGTCTCGGTGGTGCCGGTTCTCCTCAGAGATCACACCAGATGCTGGCTGACGGCCCAGCGTAGAGCATCGCTTGCCACGTAGCGCGTGGTGCCCCCTCTCTCGACGAGCGCGTCGAGATACGCCCAACGCGGTGAGCTGTTTCAGCGTATAACGTGCCGTGGATCGGCATACCGTGGGTCTCTCGTTGATTCCAGATAATCCGCGACCTGCACGTTCCTTTGTCGGAGTTCCTCCTTAAGGTGCGGCAGCCTTCTGACCACCTTCTCCCAGTCACCTGAGTACCGTTCGAGCAGCCTCGGATTCGCGGCGTCGGTCGTGGCTAGAGCTTCGAGAAGCAATGCGCCAGCTTCCTCATATCGCCCAACAGTCAGTAGCAAGGCAATCGTAATGGCATCTGGAATCGTCGCAGCTCCGGGTGCGTCCAGAATCCGATGTGCGAGATCAGGTGTTGGGTGATAGCGACACGCAGTCGCCGCGGCACTCAGGAAGACGCTCGACGTCTTTCCAAGCTCGAAATATTCCGACGCAAGGAGTGCGGCAAGTGTCTCCGCAAGTTTTCGGCCATCAGCGATAGTCCGGACAACTACTGCGAGAACGTCGGTGTCGTTGTTGCGCTCGATGAGCTCTACAGCGAGAGCCCGAGCCCTGTCTGCTAGCCCAGAGTCTGCTAGAAATCGTGCGAGGCCAGCTCCCCATTCGACATCCCCAGAAGCCACTTCTCGCCAATACTGCTCAGCAAACTCTGCGTCGAGCAACGGCGGTTCCACACTAGCACTGCCCGCGCCGCGCACCACGAGACTTCGTAGCTCCTCAGACAACGCAGGATGAGCGATAATCCGATGGTGAACTCGAAACAGTCGGTCCGCGGCGACGAGCATCCGGCGAGTATCCCGCCTCAGCACGTAGACTTTGACCAAGTTGACGAACGCTGCCTCGTCGCCTACAAGCGTCGCAAGACTCTCGAGCGTTCGCACGGCATCATCCGGATTATCGAGTAGAATGCCTCGAACACGGCTACGCACACCCGTCAGATACCGAAGGAACATTTCGCGCGGCACAAGTCCCGCAAAGAGCCGAAGATAGTCCTCAAGTAGCGTCTGAGTGTCATCTTCCAAGACGGAGACTGCATAAGGTCCAAACACCAGCCGCTCCTTGTGTTGAAGCGAAAGATCTGTATGGAGCACCAACGGCTCTGCGACGCGCTCCGTAAGATCCGCCGGCAGGTCCCGGACGATGTCGAGCCGCAAGGCGTCGAGCGGCACCTCGTCGGTCGAATCGGAGGTACTGAACACAGGTTGCGGCCTCGGTCGTCCGGCCAATCGCGGTTCTGTCGGGTTCGGCTTGGTGTACCGACTGAGAACCGGGACAACGACCGGTGCTTGCCGATCGTTATTGCCGCTCGCCACAACCGCAGCGACCACAAGGCGCGTGCCATCGAGGTGCTCTGGTGTGTTGAGCATCATGGTCACGACCACATCAGGAAGCAACGTTGTCGCAACGCCGCCTCCGGGCGTGATGCCCGTCCGACTATCCACGAGCAGGACGTCCGGCTGGAATTGCGATTCCAGGCTCGTCTTTAGATGCGCTAGCGCCGACACCCCCCGACGATGAGGTCCCATGAACAGTTGAGTCCAGTCAATCGCCGCTATGTCACGCCAGTACTGCGCGCTAGTCGGGTTGCCGGCTGGGATCAGCAGAAGCCTGCCTCGAGGCTGGTCAAGCGCCGCAGCGTCGCCATCCGAAGCGACTACGTGCTCGGAGACATCGATGGCTAGATCCCAGTCCATGTCCGAGATTGGCCGACCAAGACTGGCGTCCGCAAGCACGCCTGCAATACCGCGACTAGTCACCTCGATCGGAGCATCGGGTCGAACCTTGTACTGGAGTCCGGGCGCCTCAAGGTCGAAGTCGACCATCGCCACCGTGGCGCCAAACTGCGTCAGATATACAGCGAGGTTTGTTACTGCAAGAGAACGGCCGACTCCGCCCTTGTATGAGTAGAACGCGATCGTGATCATGGCTATGCAGCTAAGCCCGAGTACAGCTCGGGCATCCTCCAGTCTCGGAAACGGGGGTCATGAGTCTCAATCAATGCCGACTCCACCTCTGCGGTGACTACGCCAGCGTCAGGCTTGACGTCATACATCACCTTGAGTCGAACAGCCTCTTCAACAAGGAAGCCAGCGATCTGCCCCGGTCCGATGTTCTGGCCACCAGCACTGCACGTCGCCGCCAACTCCTTGAGCCCATTCCAAGTCTCAGGCGCGAATGGAACCTGGCGTTTGATCGTCCAATCCGGATTCGTCGGACGCCCACCCGACGACTTCAAGTGCTGCCGACGCGCGTCGAACCAACTCCGCAACGCCAGGATCTCTGTCGCGTTGAGCCCCCCAGATCGGTCCAAACTCGGGATCACGAGATCCGCCTTAGCCCGGAGAGTCGCCGACAACGCATCGTCATTGCGCTTGGTCATCACTCTGTCCCTTCAGCTGAGATCTGGGTTGGCTCGTCGAAGCTCTGGAACCCATAGTAGGTCCCGTCAACGAAGACACCTACCTCGCCTTGCTTGCCGTCACGACCAAGTCGCAACACGAATTCCACCAGCGCGTCGCCCGCGGTGCCAGTCAGGTCATCGTCCGACACGTACGAAAACACAATCACCGTGTCCTCGTACACGAGTCGCCCATCTCGCTCGTCATCGCGCCAGACGCCTCTCGCCGGTGGGAAGGCAGTAGCTCCTCCGAAGTTGGAGCCCATCACCTCGAGACACTCCTCCACCCAATACTCTTGGCCAAACGGCACGGGATCCCCATTACGGTCGACTGCCGGCACAAAGAGCTGAACGTGGCGCGATCCAACACGAGCTGCATCGACTTTCCATATCGGCATAGACCCTATGCTACTAGCTTTCTGTATCGAAAGCTGCAAGTACCGTACGAAAGCGGCCTCGCTACGTTAGAGACTCGACTTTTTGCAGGCCAGCGCACTCGGTCTGATGCACGCGGAGCGCGAGCGCCCAACCCGCTCTCAGGTCCTGATACCAGCCGGTTTGGCTGGGCTTGCCGGCGCGCTCGTCGACCCAAAGCGCCCTTGATAGAAGCATCCAATTAGCAGGCCCTTCCTCGTATCGGGGAGACTGGATTCGAACCAGCGACCGCCCGGCCCCCAGCCCGAGCGATACCGTGCGGCTGGGTCCTAAACCCCCGTGATTACTGGCCCTTAGTGTAGCTTAGTTGCTCTCGCTTTCGCTCAATTTGTTCCCCGGATTGTTCCCCGTCGCGTCTGTAGGGCCACCCGCGGCCTCCACCTCGACGGTCGTCTCGGGGCACTCGCCCGTCCCCGCTCGAGCGCGCGGATCGGCCGCTTGGGCGCTGGCGCAGTCGGCGATCTCATCGACCGTTGGGATCTCAGCTCCCGGCGCGGGGCGCGGCGCGCGGTCCTCCTCCTCGCGCTTGCGCGCCATCTCGCGCTCAGCTTGAACACGTGTGAGGCCGCCGCTGCGCTGCCCGACCGGGCGCACCTTGCCGAGCTTGCGATTAACGAGCCGCCTGTCAAGTGTTCGCCAGCGCCCGTAGTAGGAGCCCCACTTGATGTAGACGTGGCCCGTGCCGTACTTGCGCTTGCCCATGACACAGTGTTATACGCCCCCGGTCGGGTCGTTACACGCGTACTCTGGGCCGCCCTACAGACCCTGTCCTTCGGGCCGACAGAGACACGATTGGAGGGAGTGTCTTCCCCGTCTCGATCTCCCCCATCCACTGCTCGATCGCGGAGCGCCGGTAGCGTACGTAGCGTCCGAGTCGCAGATGCGGGATTCGGTTCGCGCGGGTCTCGGCGTAGACCCAGCCCGAAGTCATGCGAAGCAGCGACGCGACCTCGGCCGCGGTGAGCAGATCCTCATTCGAGTCGGCTGTGGGGGCAATCATGACGACTTCCTTTCGACGATGGACAAAGTGGCGTGGGGCTGGTCCCACAGTGCCACGAAGTTCAGGCTCCCTCCGGCGAGCAAGACGATGGACGATCATTCCTTGAACGCATCTGACCCTTCGCGGTCGCAGGAGCAATATGGGCCTCTACTTCCATCACCCAGCCTGCCTCGAACACGATCCGCGGGCATACATGCCTGAGCACCCGGACACGCCTGAGCGCCTCCAGACGATCGAGAGGATGCTGGCCGAGCACGACTGGTTGGGCTGGGAGCGGCGTGCCGCGCCGCCGGCCGAGGTAGCGCAGCTAGAGTTGATCCACAGCCCCAGGCACGTGCAGAGGATCAAGGAGCTGTCGCTGGCCGGTGGCGGCGCGATCGACCCGGACACGTTCGTCGGCGAGCCTTCCTATCGTGCGGCGCTGCACGCCGCCGGCGGCGCGTGCGAGATGACCAGAGCGCTGTTGGCAGGTGAGGCGACGCTCGGTTTCTGTGGCGTGCGTCCTTCTGGCCACCATGCCGAACCGGATCGCACAATGGGCTTCTGCCTGTTCAACAACGTTGCGATCGCCGCGGAGCTGGCGATCCGCGAGCTGGGCGCCCGGCGGGTGTTGATCCTGGATTGGGATGTGCACCACGGCAACGGGACGGCCGAGGCGTTCCGCCAGCGCTCGGATGTTCTGTTCGTGAGCATCCACCAGGCGGGGATCTATCCGGGCACGGGCTCGATGGGCGATGTCGGCTCGGGTGCGGGCGAGGGCTACACGATCAACCTGCCCGTCCCGGCCGGCTCGGAGGAGGAGCTGTGGCTGTCGCTGATTGAGCACATCGTGCTCCCGATAGCGGAGAGCTTCGCGCCGGAGCTCGTGCTGGTCTCCGCGGGCTTTGACGCGCACCGTGAGGACCCGTTGGCTGGCTGTCGCCTGGAGGCGAGCTCATTCGCGGAGATGGCCCGTCATGTGCGCGGACTGGCCGTATCGCTCGGGGTGCCGCTCGGAGCAGTCCTAGAGGGTGGCTACCAGCCGGTTGCGCTGGCGGAGTGCGTGCGGGAGACGCTTGTCGCGCTCGCCTGCGATGAGCCGCCGCAATCGGCGGCGCCAGAGCCGCTTTTGACATCGCGTGCCGCCGCTCACGTGGGCCACTACTGGCCGCTGTAGCGAGTGCTGCCCACGCAGCGCGGGAGCACCTGTGGTTGTCGTCCCTCCGGTGCGAGGGACGCTGACGGGAGGGTAGTTCCCCACGTCGCGGCTGGGTAGCGAGGACCGATGCTCGGCTTGTACGTGCGTGAGGTCGCGTCTCATTCCCCGGGTGAATTCGTTTGGGGGTAGCTCCGCTTGAGGGGGATGTTATGCGGCGATCACCTCCTCGGTGTTCGTCGTGGCTGGTGGAGCGGCGTTGGTGTCGCGTAGTTGGCGTCGTAGGTGCTCGATCTCGGCGACGGTCTTGGGGTTCATCTTCACGCCGCGCCAGCCGCGGGAGGAGAGCTCCAGCACGGCCCAGATCAGGGATAGCGCGGAAGTCTCGCCGGGGAACCGGCCGATGACCTTGGTGCGCCGGCGGACCTCCACGAACGTTCGCTCGAGGAGATTCGTTGTGCGGATCCGCTTGCGGTGAGCGGACGGGAACCGCAGGTGGGTGACGAGCGCTGGCAGGTCCGTTTCGATGACGGCCATCGCCGAGGGGTACGCCGTCTTGTAGTCGGCGATGATGCCCTGCAGCTCGCGGCTGGCCTCGGCCGGGGAGCGCGCCTCGTCGAATGCTTTCCACCAGCGTGCCTTGACCTCCTGATGGTGGCGCTCGGGGAGCTTGCCGGTGACGTTCCTGAGCGCGTGGACGGTGCAGCGCTGCTCCAGTGCCCCGGGCCAGAGCTCCCGCGTTGCCTTCCAGATCCCGGGTGCCCCGTCGGCGATCACGAGCGCTGGTGCCCTGAGGCCGCGGGTGATCATGTCCCGGGCGAACGCGAGCCACGCCTCGTAGCTCTCACGGCTCCCCAGAGCCAATCCGAGGAGGACCTTGCGGCCCTCAAGCGTCACGCCCCAGCACACCAGGACGCCCTCCGCCGGCGTGTCGTCGGGGTGCAGCTTCAGATAGATCGCATCCAAGAAGCAGTAGACAATGTCGTGCTGCTCCAAGCGCCGCCGGCACCACTGGCGGTATCGCTCCCGGGTGTCCTCACAGATCCGAGAAACCGTCGCCTTCGACGCAATCGGCTCCTCGAAGACCTCCTGGAGCGCGGCCTCCACATCACGGGTAGACAGCCCCCGCAAGAACGAGCTGATCACGAGGGACTCCAGCGCGTGCGTTCGCGTGACTCCCTTGCCGAGCACCCTGCTCTCGAACCCCAGCTTGCTCGCGTTGCGCACCCGCGGACGCTCCAACGCCACCGAGCCACTCGTCGTCTTCACCGTCCTGGGTTCGTGGCCATTGCGGTGACTGACCGTCTCGCCAGCGCGCTCATACCGCCGACGGCCGAGGAACTCAGTCACCTCGTCCTCGAGCACCTGCTGCAGGATCAGCCGCGCTCCCAGCCGCCCGACCGTCTCAATCGGGTCCTGCTCCTCGCCGACACCGGCCAGCACCTCATCCAGCTCTTGGCGAAACCTCTCGCTCGGGGCTACCTTCTCCATGCGGGCGTACCTCCATCTTCGACTTTGTCAGGGTCAAAGCGGAGGCTACGCCCGCAACATCAAATCCCCCGGCTCATGAGACGCGACCGTGCGTGATCTGATCTACCCGATGCCTTACGATCGAGATATCTATTGCGCTCGCGCCGGCGACTGGCTTGAGGTTAGGGGCGTCGCCGAGCGCCCTTCGCGGCGTGGCGAGATCAGGGAGGTGCTCGGCAGCCCTGAGCATCCCCACTTCCTCGTTCGTTGGGATGAGGGACACGAGTCGATCGTCTACCCCTCAGACCACGAGGCGATCGTGCATCACCCGGCCAGCGCTGGGGGTCGATCGGCGTGAGTGTTTGGCTCTCTCCTCGGACACTTGCGCCGCGCTATCAGCGTAGGCCGCAGCGCGAGCGGTTCGGATCTACCTGAGAGCCCGCTCGGGATGAGCGTCGAGCTCGAACAGCGTCGCGGGTCAACACCGCCGGAGCCCGTTGGCGATGGGGCTCTTCTTGTGGGCTTGAGTGAGGATGAGGCCGCGCGGCGGCTCGCGGCGCGTGGGCATGTGCGTCCCAGCAGCGAGGGTCGCTCCTATGGGAGCATCGTGCGCGCGAACGTGTTGACGGTCTTCAACGCGATCCTCGCCGCGTTCGGGGCCGTGACGCTGATCTTCGGGGATTGGCGGGACTCGTTGTTCTTGGGTGTGATCGTTGCGAACTCGGCTATCGGGATCACCCAGGAGGTCCGCGCCAAGCGCGCGCTGGAGCGGCTCTCGCTGATCGTGGCCCCGTATGCGACCGCCCGTCGCGGCGGGTCGAGCAGAAGACTCGCGGTTACGGAGATCGTGGCCGGCGACGTGGTGCTGCTGGCGCCCGGTGATCAGGTCCTCGCCGACGGGCAACTGCTCCAGGCCAACGGGCTGCGTTTGGATGAGTCGATGCTCACCGGCGAGTCTGAGCCGGTAGCCCGCGCGGTCGGCCAGGAGGTTCTCTCGGGCGCATTTGTCACCGACGGGACCGGGATTTACGAGGCGCGCGCTGTTGGCGATGAGAGCTTTGCCGCGCGCCTGACGGGGCAGGCGCGCTCGTTTCGTCATCCGCGCTCGCCGCTTGAGCGCGCGATCAACCGACTGCTCTACGCGCTCGTCGCGCTCGTGGTCTTGCTCGGCGCGCTGCTTGGCTTCTCCCTCTACCACCGCCACGCCTCCGCGCACGCCGCGGTCTCGACTTCCGCCGCGGGGGTCGTGAGCCTGATCCCCGAGGGTCTCGTCGTGCTCGTCAGTCTCACCTATGCGGTCGCGGCGGTACGCATGGCGCGGCGTGGCGTTCTTGCGCAGCAGCTCAACGCGATCGAGTCGCTGGCCTCGGTGGATACGATCTGCGTCGATAAGACCGGGACGCTCACCGAGAAGACGCTGCGCGTCGTTGAGATCCTGCCGGCAAGCGGAGTCGGCAAGCAACGACTGCGAGAGGCGCTGGCGACGTTCGCGGCGAGCACCACGGCTCGCAACGCGACGCTTGACGCGATCGCGGACGCCTTCCCAGCATCAGCGTCGGCGCCGGTCGCGCAGATTCCCTTTTCGAGCGCCAGGCGCTGGAGCGCAGTCGAGCTGCCAGAGGGCGCGCTGTTCATTGGAGCGCCAGAGCGGTTGCCGCTCGGGGAGCTTCAGTCGCGCGTGCGGGAGCGCCAGCGACAGGGGCGGCGCGTGCTGGCGCTCGCATCCGGCGAGGCGCCGTTGCCGGCCGAGGACCCTGGGGAGCTTGTGCCCAAGGGTCTTGAGTCCCTCGGTGCTGTGGTGCTCGCCGAGCAGCTACGTCCCGGTGTGGTCGAGACAATCGCGTTCCTTCACCGCGAAGGAGTGCAAAGTCAGGGTCCTCTCGGGAGATGCCCCGCAGACCGTGGCGTCGATCGCTCGTGACGTCGGTATCCCGGTGGAGGTTCTCAGCGATGGCGGTGAGCTGCCTGCGGACCCTGGCGAGTTGGGCGACTTCGCTGCTCGGGCGAGCGTTGTGGGGCGCATCTCCCCGGAGGGCAAGCAGGCGTTCGTGCAGGCCCTGGGCGACATGGGGCGCTATGTGGCGATGATCGGCGACGGTGTGAACGATGTGCCGGCGATGAAGACCTCGCGGCTTGCGATCGCGCAGGGCAGCGGCACGCAGATGGCGCGCAGCGTCGCCGATCTCGTGCTCGTATCCGGTGACTTCGCCACGGTGCCGCTGCTGATCTCCGAAGGCCGCCGCGCGCTTCGCAACCTGCAGCGGGTCAGCAAGCTGTACGTCACCAAGT
Organism: uncultured Solirubrobacterales bacterium; assembly: GCA_963725535.1. GTDB lineage: Bacteria > Actinomycetota > Thermoleophilia > Solirubrobacterales > Solirubrobacteraceae > Palsa-744. Next base: position 9,831 of record CAVRYX010000009.1, on the reverse strand, counting down.
CGGCGTTCGCCGCGTTCCTGATCCTCACGATCGGGACCAGCTCGGAGGCATACCCACTGTTGCCCCGGCACCTCACGCTCGCCGCGAGCCTCACGATCGGCATCCCGACGTTCTTTCTCGCGCTCGCTCCCAGCAGCGGCCCGTGGAGCCCGGAGCGTTTCGTTCGCGACGTCGCACGCTTCGCTGTGCCCGCCGGTGTGCTCGTGGGCGCGGGGGTCGTGGGTGGTTATCTGTTCGCGCTCCACGACCTCGATCTCACTGTTGCTGAGGCGCGCACGGTCGCTGTAACGACGCTCATCGCGTGCGGCCTGTATCTCGTGCTGGCGCTTGAGGCCGAGGGCTCCCTACGACGCTCAACGCTGGTCGGGGGCATGTGCACGGTGCTGGCCGGAGCCTACGCGGCGGCGGTGCTGGTGCCCTCCACACGCCACTTCTTCGCGCTGAGCATCCCGGACACGGGCATGATCGTCACCTCTGTGGTGGCCAGCGCGGCGGTGATCGGGGCGCTCGCACTCTGCGGCTTTACGGTGCGCACAACGCCGCAGGATGCAGGGCAGTCGCCATGAGCAGCCTGCAGAGCGAGAGTCCGCAGCGGGATAGTCGTTGGCGTGCCCTGGTCGAGCGTCGCGCCTGGGTTCTTGCGACGCTCGCGGTGGGAGCACTGCTGGCCGGTGGGCTCGCGCATCTTGCGGGCAGCGGCGGCCTGGGCGATGACATCTGGCGCAGCGCAGTCGTGCTGCTCTCCGCCGAGCTCGCCCTCGAGGTGCTCCGCACGATCTTCCTCGAACGTCACATGGGGGTGGACACGATCGCGCTGGTCGCAATGATCGGCTCGCTTGCGCTCGACCAAGAGCTCGCGGGGTTGATTGTGGGGATCATGTTCACGGGCGGCTCGAGCCTTGAGGAGATCGCCTCCTCGCGGGCTCGACGGGAGCTGACTGCGCTCGTGCAGCGCGCTCCGAGGGTCGCTCGGCGAAAGCTCGACGGGCGCATTCAGGAGGTCCCCGTCGAGGACGTCCAGGCGGGTGAGGTGCTGGTCGTGCGCACCGGCGAGGTGATACCCGTCGACGGCACCGTGCTGAGCTCAGAAGCAGTGGTGGACACAAGCGCGCTGAGCGGGGAGCCGCTGCCGGTGACGCTCGCGCATGGGATGGGAGTGCTCAGTGGCACTGCGAATGCGGGTGGCCCGTTTGAGGTGCGAGCCGACCGGCCGGCGGCGCAGAGTGCCTACGCGGCGCTGGTGCGCCTGGTTGAGCAGGCACAGTCGCAGCGCGCCCCGTTCGTGCGGATGGCCGACCGCTATGCGGGGTTCTTCCTGCCCGCGACGCTGCTGCTCGCCGGTGTCACCTGGGCGGCCAGCGGCGATGCCGTGCGTGCACTGGCGGTGGTCGTGGTCGCCACGCCGTGCCCGTTGATCCTTGCCGCACCGATCGCGCTCGTCTCAGGGCTCTCGCGTGCCGCGCGAGCCGGCGTGATCGTCAAGGGCGCCGCCGCGATCGAGACGCTCGGGCAGGCCCGCACGGTGTTGTTCGACAAGACCGGGACGCTCACGGTCGGCGTGCCCGAAGTGCGCGAGATCATCAGCTCAGATCACACCCCGCCGGGCGAGCTGCTGCGCTTGGCGGCCTCGGTGGACACGATGTCCGCGCACGTGCTCGGCGAAGCGCTGGTGGTCGCCGCACGAGAGGCTGAGCTTGAGCTCGCAGTGCCGGTGGGAATCCGCGAGGAGCCGGGCCAGGGCATTGAGGGCGATGTGGAGGGTCATTGCGTGGCGGTGGGAAGCCGAGCGTTCCTGGCGGGCGCCGGCGTGCCCGCGCAGGCGCTCGCTTCGGCGAGCACGATGAGCGGCCACGACTCCGGCGAGGCACACGTCCTGATCGGGCTCGACGGTCGGCTCGCGGGGATGATCGTGATGGCCGACGAGCTGCGCCCCGACGCCGATCGCATGGTGCAGCGGCTGCGCGACGAGGGCGTGCGCCATGTAGCGATGGTCTCCGGGGACCGCCGCTCGGTCGCCGAGCGCGTAGGCCGCCGGCTCGGCGTGGACCGCGTGTATGCCGAACAGTCTCCCGAGGCGAAGCTCGAGGTCGTCCGCAGTCTGCGCGCACAGCCCAGGCTGGCGCCGGTGGTGATGGTCGGCGATGGTGTCAACGACGCGCCCGCGCTGGCGCTCGCTGACATCGGGATTGCGATGGGTGCCGCCGGCGCGACCGTCTCATCGCAGACGGCTGATGCGGTGATAACCGTGGACCGGGTGGACCGGGTGGCCGACGCGCTGCACACAGGCCGGCGTGCGCTTCACATCGCCCGCCAGAGCGTGCTTTGCGGCATGGGTCTCAGCCTCGCAGCGATGCTCGTGGCCGCTCTCGGCTACCTGCCCCCGGTCGCGGGCGCACTGCTGCAGGAGGGGATCGACCTCGCCGTGATCCTCAACGCGTTGCGGGCGCTCTACGGATAGACCACGGCGAGCTTGAGCTTGTGGAACGCTGCGCCGTTTACCTGCTTGGTCTCGGTTGTGCCAGGAAACACTCCGTAGTTACTCCCGCGGCAGGAGGTGGACGAGCGCGGATGCTGAAGGGTCCTGTGGTGAGCGAGGCTTGCTACATCGTGTCCAGGCAAGTCTCCCAGCAGCCTATGGCGATCGCTCCGCCGGTGAGATCAGCCGAGCCTGAGCTTGTCCGGCTGCGCGATGGCTCGCTGGTCACGCTGCGTCCCACCACGGCCGCCGATGAGCCCGCGTTGCGCTCGTTCCTGGCGGGGCTGTGCTTGGAGGCCCGACGCCTGCGGTTCTTCAGCGGCGCCGTGGACATCGGCTGCGCTGCTCATCTGGCGGCGGACACCAGCACGGGGCGCTTCGGGCTGGTCGCCCACGACGAGCTGGGGGCGCTGGTCGCTCACGCCCTGTACATCCAGCTCGATCGCACACGGGCGGAAGTCGCGGTCGAGGTCGCCGATCATCTGCACGATCGCGGGCTGGGCACGATCCTGATCGAGCGGCTGGCGCTGGTCGCCGAGCAGCGTGGGATCACACACTTCGTCGCCGAGGTGCTCTCTGAGAACCACGCGATGTTGGATGTCTTTCGTGAGGGCTTCGATGGGCGCGTAATACGGCGGGAGGGATCGGAGAAGACGGTCGAGTTCCCGACCTCGGCATGGCGGACTGCGAGCGAGCGGTTTCCCGAGCAGCACCGGTCGGGCGATGCGGGCGCCGCTGTCACGTCCTGACGGCGGCTGGGTTCGCGCCCAGCATGGCTGCGTAGTCGCGTAGCTGCTCGCGGGCGTCGGGGTGAGCGGCTTGCTCGATGATGAGGCGTGCCTGGGCGCGCTGGCTGCGCCCGAAGATGCGCGCGGCGCCGTGCTCGGTGATGACCGCGGAGTGCTGGAAGGAGGTCACGGGGCTGTCCAGGTGGGGCACGATCGTCGAGGTGTCGCTACGTTCGTGCCAGGAGCGCAGCGCGATCACGGCGTGCCCGCCGGGCGAGTGCAGGGCGCCCTCTACGAAGTCGGGCTGGCCACCGAAGCCGGAGTACACGCGCCCGCCGATGTGGCTCGCGCCGGCCTGGTCGTGAAGATCGACCTGCAGCGCGGTGTTGACCGAGATTATCTGCGCTCGTGCCGCGATCCTGGAGGGATCGTTGGTGGTCTCGGTGCGCGTCATGCGAAGCCTGGGGTTGTGGTGAGCCCACTCGTAGAGCTCTCGGGAGCCGAACATGAAAGAGCACACGATCGGCCGTTCGCGGTCGAGTGCACCCGCGTGCTCAAGGCCCATGACCCCATCGGAGATCATCTCTGACCAGATCGCCAGGTTCTGTCGGCTGGCGAGCGCGCGTAGCGTCGCGTCGGGAACCTGGCCGATACCGAGCTGCAGGGTAGCGCCGTCTCCCACGAGCTCGGCGACGCGCTCGGCGATCGTCTGCGCGTGGTCGTGGCTGGCGCTGATGGCCGTGGTCGGGAGGTCTTGCTGGGCCTCGACTGCGAGGTCGATGAGGTCTTCGGCCAGCTCGCCGTCGCCGAGCGTGTAGGGCATGTCGGGGTTCAGCTGGGCGATGACGAGCCCGCCGCGAGCGCGTACATGCTCGACGGCCGCCGGCAGGATGTTCACCTCGATCCCGAGCGAGACCTTCCCCTTGTGTGGTGTGGAGGTGTGCAGAAGCACCACGTCGGGCGGGCGCAGCGTGCTGAACAGCCTGGGGACGAGTGACAGGCGCATCGGCAGGTAGTCCAGCCGCTCGCCGGTGTCGCGCATCCCCGGCCCCACGAACGGCGTCTCGAAGATGACGCCCTCGCGGGCGGGCAGCGGGGCCTGGGCGGCGAGCATGAACAGCCGGTAGCGCTCCACCGCGCCCTCCAGGGCGTCGAGCAGGACACGAGGGGTCCCGAGGTTCCCGCTGGCGACGACCCGCGGCTCGCCGTCGCTCAGCGCGGCGAGCGCGGTGTGCAACTCGCGCTGAGAGATCACTTTCATCTGGCGTTCAACACTACGTGCCGGCGGCGAGCACGGTCATGGGTGGGAACTACCGAGCTCGTTCAGGGAGGAGTGCGGTAGGCGCGCGCAGCGGCGGCGAGTTGACTTGTAAGCGGTCAGAGCAACCGCGATCGAGCGATCCACGACACAGGAGGAAGCGACAATGAGCGTCTCGCCCCCAGCACCTGCCATGTCCGGCCTGGAGCTGGTCCGCTCGTTCGCGCAGCTCGGCCGCGAGGATGTGCAGTTCGCGGGCGGGAAGGGCGCGAACCTGGGCGAGCTGACCTCCGCGGGGCTGCCCGTGCCAGAGGGCTTCGTCGTCGGCGCCCCCGCCTACGCGGCGTTCTGCGCTGAGAGCGGGCTGCGCGAGCGTCTCGCGGAGCTGCTCGACGGCGTGGATGTCGAGGACACCGCTGCTTTGCAGGCGGCGAGCGCTGCCGCGCGTGAGATGGTCGACGCCGCCCCGATGCCGGAGGCGCTGGCGTGCGAGATACGCTCGCGCTACGAGCAGCTTGTCGGCGAGGACGCCGAGGGGCCTGTGGCCGTGCGCTCCTCAGCGACGGCGGAGGACACCGCCGAGACCTCGTTCGCGGGCATGAACGAGACCTTCCTGAACGTCCGCGGCTCAGGCGCGGTGATCGACGCGGTGCGCCGCTGCTGGCGGTCGTTGTTTGGGACGCGCACGATCTACTACCGGGGCCTGAACGGGTTTGGGCAGGCGGACATGGACATCGCGGTCGTCGTGCAGCGCCAGGTAGCCTCGACGCGCGCCGGTGTGATGTTCACCGTCAACCCCGCGACGGGCGAGCGCAACGAGCTCGTGATCGAGGGGTCCTTCGGTCTCGGCGAGGCCGTCGTCTCCGGCTCGGTCTCACCCGATCGCTACGTGGTGCGGAAGGACCCGCTGTCGGTGTGGCGCCGCGACGTTCACTGCAAGGAGCTCACGATCGAATATGACGCTGAGGGTGGCACTCGCACGCGGCCCCTCTCGCACGAGGAGGCTCTGCGACCAACGCTGGATGAGCGGGAGGTCATGGCTGTGGCCGCGCTGGGCCTGCGCATCGAGGAGCACTACGGCTCCCCGCAGGACACCGAGTGGGCGTTTGACCCCGACGGGAAGCTGTGGATGCTGCAGAGCCGTCCGATCACCACGCTCCACGACGAGCAGGAGCCCACACCCAGCGCCGGCGTGGCGTCCTCTGAGCAGCCGCAGACGGTGCTCTTGCGTGGGCTGGGCGGAGCGCCGGGCAGCGCGAGCGGCGCCGCTCGCGTGCTCACCTCGCTCGCCGACGCCGCCGCGCTCGGCGACGGGGATGTGCTCGTCACCCACATGACCTCCCCTGACTGGCTGCCGCTGCTGCGCCGAGCGGCCGGTGTCGTCACCGACTCGGGCGGCATGACCTGCCACGCCGCGATCGTCTCACGCGAGCTTGGCATCCCCTGCGTCGTCGGGACGGGCGAAGCGACCAAGCAGCTGCGCGACGGCGAGATCGTGACCGTCGACGCGACCCGCGGCCTCGTATTGGAGGGCGCCTTGGCACCCGAGCCCGCGCTGGCGCCCTCCGGCGGCGAGCAGGCCACGAGGGTCAGCCTGGGTGCATCCTCGGCGACTGCCGTGACGGCGACGCAGATCCTCGTGAACCTGTCTGAGCCCTCGCAGGTGCAGCGGGTCAAGGACCTGCCGGTCGACGGTGTTGGCTTGTTGCGGGCGGAGATGATGGTGCTCGAGGCGCTGGCGGGCGATCATCCCCGCACGCTGCTCGAGGAGGGCCGGGGCGAGGAGCTGGTCTCTCGGATGGCGGAGGGCTTGAGCGCGTTCGCGGTCGGGTTCGCGCCGCGGCCAGTGACCTACCGCACGATCGACTTTCGCACCAACGAGTTCGTCGGGCTGCGCGGCGGAGAGCGGTTTGAGCCCAAGGAGGCCAACCCGATGATCGGCTACCGCGGCGCGCTGCGCTACACCCGCGAGCCGGATGTCTTCGCGCTTGAGCTGGAGGCGGTGCGCAGGGTGTGGGATGCCGGCCAGCGCAACCTGCACGTGATGCTCCCGTTCGTGCGCACCGCCCGCGAGCTGCGCCGCTGCCGCGATCTGATCGCCGAGTCGGGGCTGCTCGACCGGCCCGGTTTCGAGCTGTGGGTGATGGCGGAGGTCCCCTCGGTGCTGTTCAACCTCGCCGAGTACGCGGCGCTCGGTGTGAGCGGCATCTCGATCGGCTCCAACGACCTCACCCAGCTGCTGCTCGGCGCCGACCGTGACAACGAGGTGCTGGCTGAAACGTTCGACGAGCGCGACCCTGCGGTCACGACGTATCTGCGGGAGCTGATCCCGCGTGCCCGCGGGCTGGGGCTGCGCACCTCGATCTGCGGGCAGGCGCCGTCGGTGCATCCCGAGTACGCAGAGCTTTTGGTGCGCGCGGGGATCGACGCGATCTCCGTCAACGTCGATGTGATCGACCGCACGCGAGCGCTGGTGGCCGCGGCGGAGCAGCGCGTGATGCTCGACTTCGCACGCGCGCACGACACCGCTGCTGAGCGGGCCGCCGGCCACCGCGCGTGGATGTTGCAGGTCCGTATCCACGGTCGCGGCGGGCAGGGTGTCGTCACGGCCGCGGAGCTGCTGGCGCTTGCGGCTTTCGATGAGGGCCGCTACGCGCAGGCGTTCCCGAGCTTCGGCTCAGAGCGCATGGGCGCCCCGGTGGTGTCGTTCTGCCGGATCGACGATCGTGAGATTCGTGTCCGGGAGCCTGTGATGGCGCCCGATGTGCTGATCGTGGTCGACCCGACGCTGCTGCACCAGGTGGACGTGTTCGGCGGCCTTACCGCCGAGGGGTTCATCCTCATCAACACCACACGGAGCTTTGACGAGCTCGGCCTGGGCGAGTTCGTGGCGGGGTTCCGTCACGAGCGGCTCTTGACCGTGCCCGCCGGCGAGCTGGCACGCGAACACGCTGGTCGGCCTGTCGCCAACGCCGCGCTGCTTGGCGGTTTCGCGGCGCTCAGTGGACTGGTCTCGTTGGACGCCGTTGTGAAGGCGATCCGTGAGCGCTTCGCCGGGAAGGTCGGCGAGGGTAATGTGGCGGCGGCGATGGCGGCCTACGCCTGGGTCTGCGGACGAGCGTAGGGAGCTGAGCGGTGCTGCGTCAGGTTGAGGGGTCGCGTGCGGTGGCGGAGGCGGTGGCGTTGTGCCGGCCGGAGGTCATCTGTGCGTACCCGATCTCGCCGCAGACGCACATCGTGGAGAACCTCTCCCAGCTCGTGAAGGCGGGTGAACTTTCGCCGTGCGAGTTCGTGAACGTGGAGTCGGAGTTCGCCGCGATGTCGGTGGCGATCGGCGCCTCAGCGACCGGGGCGCGTTCCTACACGGCGACGGCGAGCCAGGGGCTCTTGTATATGACCGAGGCGCTGTATAACGCCTCGGGGCTGGGCCTGCCGATCGTGATGACGGTCGCCAACCGTGCGATCGGCGCTCCGATCAACATCTGGAACGACCACTCGGATTCGATGTCCCAGCGCGACTCGGGCTGGATACAGCTCTACGCGGAGACCAACCAGGAGGCAGTCGACCTGCACGTCCAGGCGTTCCGCCTCGCCGAGGAGCTTTCCACGCCGGTGATGGTGTGCATGGACGGCTTCATCCTCACGCATGCCGTCGAGCGGGTTGAGATGCCCACGCAAATGCTGGTCGATGTCTTCCTGCCGCCGTTTGAGCCCAGGCAACTGCTCGACCCTGACGAGCCGGTCACGATCGGCGCGATGGTCGGCCCGGAGGCGTTCACGGAGGTGAAGTACCTCGCGCACGCCAAGCAGATGCAGGCGCTTGAGGTGATCCCCGAGATCGCGGCCGACTTCCAGGACGCCTTCGGACGGGGCTCGGGTGGTCTCATCACGACCTACCGCAGCGATGACGCGGAGACGGTCGTCGTCGCGCTCGGCTCGGTGCTCGGCACGATCAAGGACGCGGTCGATGAGCTGCGCGTGGAGGGCGTGAAGATCGGTGTCGTCGGGATCAAATCCTTCCGCCCGTTTCCACTGGACGCGATGCGGACGGCGCTCGGCCAAGCACAGCGTGTGCTCGTGCTCGAGAAGGCCCTCGCCGTTGGCGTCGGCGGGATCGTCTCCGCGAACGTGCGCATGTCGCTGGCGGGCATCCAGCTGCACTGCTACACGGTGATCGCGGGCCTCGGCGGACGGCCGATCACCAAGTCCTCGCTGTACAGCCTGTTCTGCGATGCGGCAGCCGATCGCCTGGAGGCGTTGACGTTCCTGGACATGGATTGGGATGTTGTGAACCGTGAGCTTGAGCGGATCGGCGCCTCGCGCGCTTCGGGTCCGCACGCCGAGAACATTCTGCGCGATCTCGGCACGGTCGCGGCGGGGCCGGTGTGAGGAGCCCACGAGCATGAGCGCGCCCGCGATTCGCTTCTACCAGACCGGCAGCTTCGCGGTCGGCAACCGGCTGCTCGACCCCGAGCAGCGCTCGGTGCAGGCCGGCGAGCAGCGCACGAACTCGATCACGTGCGGACACCGTGCTTGCCAGGGCTGCGGGGAGGCGCTCGGCGCACGCTACGCGCTCGACGCCGCGATGCGCGCCACCGGCGGGCGGATGATCGCGGCGAACGCGACCGGCTGCCTGGAGGTGTTCTCCACGCCCTACCCGGAGAGCTCGTGGCGGATACCGTGGATTCACTCGCTGTTCGCCAACGCACCCGCCGTCTCGACGGGCATCGCCGCCGCGCTGCGCGCCAAGGGACGCGAGGACATCCGGGTGGTCGGCCAGGGCGGCGACGGTGGCACCGTCGATATCGGGATGGCGTGCCTGTCGGGGATGTTCGAGCGAAACGATGACGTGCTCTACATCTGTTACGACAACGAGGCGTACATGAACACGGGCGTGCAGCGCTCGGGCGCCACGCCGCCGGCCGCGCGCACCGCCACCACGCAGGCCGTCGGCCCGGAGCCGGGGAACGTGTTTGGGCAGGGCAAGAGCGCGCCGCTGATTGCGATGGCGCACGAGATCCCCTACGTGGCGACCGCGACCGTCGCCGAGCTGCGCGACCTGGAGGCGAAGGTGCAGACCGCGATGGGGCTGCGCGGCGCCCGCTACCTGCATGTGTTCGTGCCGTGCCCGCTGGGCTGGGGCAGCGCCTCGAAGGACACGATCAGGATCGCCCGTTTGGCGAAGGAGTCGGGCATCTTCCCCGTGTTCGAGGCCCGCGACGGGGAGCTCTGCGGTGTCTCTGAGATTCGCCGACAGGTGCCCGTGGAGGAGTACCTACGCGCGCAGAAGCGCTTTGCGCACCTGTTCGAGCCCGAGCTGCGCAGCGAAGTGATCGCGCGTATCCAGGCTGGCGCGGATCGCAACATCC
>CAVRYX010000008.1:0-154332 GCA_963725535.1 uncultured Solirubrobacterales bacterium | reverse complement strand
CGTTGGGAGCGACCGCGAGACCGTCTGGTTGTGGACCTGGTGGCTTTCTTCGCCTTCGTCGCCGAACGCGAACTCGAAGACGCCTTTCAGTCCGTTGGTGGGGTCTGTCGTGACGGATGTCGGTTTGCGCAGCAGCCAGCCGAGGTTGTTCTGACCCGAGTAGGATGTCGTGGTGCGCAGTTCGCCTTCGCCTCCGCCTTCGTAATCGGCACCGTCGATCGTCTTTGTGGGGAGATCATATGTTTCGCCTTCGGGCGAGCCTTCGTCGTAATAGTATCTTATGTGGTTTCGCGCCTCTTTTTCCGTGCCGCCGGCGAGCTTGATCATGTGCTCGAGGCCCGAGCGTGCTTTCAAGCTCGGTGCCTTCGGTGTTGTATTTGCTTTTTGTGTCCAGTAGTTTGGAGATTTCCCGGGATTTGGAGCTTTCGAGCGCGGTCGCGCGGTTGTCGGCGCTCAGGCTGCGAACGACCTCGTTGTCTTCGTTGTATTCGCTGGTGGAGACCCCGCCCGACGGCGATACCTTGTTGACTGTGCGGCCGAATTCGTCGAGGTAGCGACCGGAGGCGCGCGCGGCTCCTCCGCTCGGCCAGCCCATCGGTTCGTCCGGCGGGAAGATCGCGGTAGCTTCTGTCGGATCGTCGGTCTGACCCCATTTTTCCACTTCCGCTTTCGTCATTGTCGGAAGGCCCGAGCCCGAGAGCGGCGCGTCGTACTCGATCGTCCAACCGGGTTGCGGGAATGTCGTTCGCCTTCCGTGACAGTACTGTCCTCGGACGTCGGGATCTGACCGATCTTGCCGGTGCCGTTGTCGGTGAACCACAAGTCGCCTTCAGGACCCAGCGTGATCCCGTATGGCTCGCTTCCCGAGGGCAGGGCGTATTCGGCGATCGTTCCCATGTCGTGATCTTCCCGATGTCGCCGTGGCGGTCGCGGTGAACCACAGGTCGCCGTCCAGGCCCGCGGCGATCGACCGTGGATGGGTTTCTGCAGGCAGCGCGTATTCGGTGATCGAGCCCGATGGCGTGATCTTCCCAACCTTGCTGCTGAGGGCGTCTACGAACCACAGGTTGCCATCCGGCCGCAACGATCCCGGCCGGACGGCTTTCCGCGGGTAGAGCATATTCAGTGACGGTACCCGACGTCGTGATCTTCCCGACCTTACTGGTGTAGGGGTTCGTGAACCACAAATTCCCGTCGGTACCAACGGTGATCTCAGCCGTACCGCTCCCTTTCGGCAGGGCGTATTCAGTGATCGTGCCCGACGTCGTGATATGGCCAATCTTGCTGCTCTCGGACTCCGTGAACCACAACGCGCCTTCTTTTTCCGGGGCGCCCGCAACAATCCCGCACGGAGCGCTACCCGCCGGCAACGCATATTCCGCTTCGACTTTGCCCGACGTCGTCATCTTCCCAATCTTGCATCCCTGTCGTGCTCAGTGAACCACAGGTTACCATCAGGCCCCGCAGTAATCCCGCACGGAGCGCTTCCCGTCGGCAACGCATATTCAGTGATTTCGTTATGGGCGACCTTCCCGATCTTGCCGGTACCGTTGTCTGTGAACCACAGGTCATCTTCGGGACCCGCCGTAATCCCGAACGGTTCGCTTCCCGTCGGCAGAGCATATTCAGTAATCGTGCCCGCCGTGGTGATCTTCCCGATCTTGCCTGTCGCGGTCGCGGTGAACCACAGGTCGCCGTCCAGGCCCGCGGCGATCGACCGTGGATGGGTTTCTGCAGGCAGCGCGTATTCGGTGATCGAGCCCGATGGCGTGAACTCCCCAACCTTGCTGCTGAGGGCGTCTACGAACCACAGGTTGCCATCCGCGCCCGTAACGATCCCGGCCGGACGGCTTTCCGCGGGTAGAGCATATTCAGTGACGGTACCCGACGTCGTGATCTTCCCGACCTTACTGGTGTAGGGGTTCGTGAACCACAAGTTCCCGTCGGGACCAACGGTGATCTCAGCCGTACCGCTCCCTTTCGGCAGGGCGTATTCAGTGATCGTGCCCGACGTCGTGATCTTACCAATCTTGCTGCTCTCGGACTCCGTGAACCACAACGCGCCTTCTTTTTCCGGGCCCGCCGTAATCCCGCACGGAGCGCTCCCCGTCGGCAACGCATATTCCGCTTCGACTTTGCCCGACGTCGTCATCTTCCCAATCTTATCGCTGTCGTGCTCAGTGAACCACAGGTTACCATCAGGCCCCGCAGCAATCCCGCACGGAGCGCTCCCCGACGGCAACACATATTCCGCTTCGACTTTGCCCGACGTCGTCATCTTCCCGATCGTGCTGGTGTGCCAGTCGGTGAACCACAGGTTGCCGTCCGGGCCCTCGGTGGCCTGTTCTGAGTGATCACCCGTGGGCAGCGAATATTCAGTGATCGGGTTCGCCGCCGCGCTCTTATCGATCTTGCTGGTATGCCAGTCAGTGAACCACACGTTGCCATCCGGGCCCTCGGTGATCTGTTCCGACTTACCTCCCGCGGGCAGAGAGTATTCGGCGGCCGGCGCCCCGACCACGCCGCCGGCGGCAGTGGACGCCGACACAGACCCTCCGCCGTTAGTAGCCGTGACCACCGCGACGACCGCGTGACCATCGTCGCTGCCCTCCACGGTGTAGTTGGCGTTCGTCGCACCCGGGATCACCGTGCATTCTTCCCCCTTGTAGTTGCAATCCTCCCACTGATAAGAGTACGCAACCGGTTCGTTGCTCCAAACACCGTTAGACACCGCCATTCTGACCCCGATGATCGCTGAGCCCGACAGTTTCGGAGCTTCGCTATCTCGGGGTACTTCGCCTTTCCATAGCGCCGCGGACGCTGGAGCTCGCGTCACCTTGAGCAGTCTGCCCGGGCTGGAATCATCCGGGATCGTGCCATACGTAAACGCCCACGACTCCTGCCCCGGCGGCGTCAACGCCGTAACATGCCCTTCTGAATCATAACCATAGACCGTCTTCAACGGATGTTCTTCCAGACGCTGGTCCCACTCCGCTCGAAGCCGACCTTTCGTGTCATAGGCATATTCGGCAACAGGCTTGCTTTCCATCGCTTTCGTGGCCGGGTTGTACGCACGGAAAGAGATCTTTTCCAGTCGCCCCTTGTACGCTTTCCATTCGCTCGGGCCTTCACCCGTCGCCGTCGTCGCGGTCGCATACGTGAATTCCAGGGCACGACAGCCATCTTTCAGTTCGCTCGACGCACAGCCAACACCCGTCGGCGGGGCCGCAATCGCCCGCTTCGGTCTCGTCACCCCTTCCAGTTCTTCCCATTCGAACGTGTCTTTTTCACCGTTCGTCTTGGAAAGCGAGCCTTCGCTGTTGGCGATCAGCCACGGACCGGACGGGAACGGCTGGGTGTACTTGACCGTCGTCCCCTCGGCGGGATCCTTCAACAGGTAAGCCTTGACCGTTTCGCCTTCCTTTTCGGCTTCCAACACCAGGTTTTCATCGCCCTTCGGCGATATGAACCCACCTTTGCCATCGCTTTCAAAGGTCGTACGGCCGCCGCTGGAGCTGACCAGGACCACGTTGCCGGTGGATTCCTGTTCGACTTCCGGCGAACCGCTGACACTCATCTTCCACTGCGGTCCGAGCGTACCCTTTTCGCCCGCGGTCAGCTCACGAGAATCATAGCTGCGAGACACCGACAGCGAACCGTTGCCGCCACCAATCGAAACATCCGACGCACCGAGCCGCAAGGCACCCGTGAGCGGATCCACCGAGCCCGGCCCGACCGACATAGGACCAGCGTGACGCACCGTGATTTCATACGGCTTCGTTTCTACGTTATTCGCATTATCAGTCGCTACCAATTCGAGCTTGTGCTTACCCGACCCGAAGCTTTCACCGTTGATCGTCCATTCCCCAGATGCCGTGCAGGGACCAGGCGTACAACTACCCGATTTACCAGGAATCGTATACCCATCAAGCCCCAGCTGCAGCGACTTGATCCCGGACCCGGAATCCGTCGCTTCGGCCTTCAAGTGGTACTGTACACCGTCGATCACACCGTTGGCGGGCAAACCGGAGAGGGTAAGACCGTAAGGATTTTCCGAATCGACATTCACATACGCCGGAGGGAAGTCTTCGCTGATATTGCCCGCGGGACCTTCCGCGTACAAGATGATCTTCTGGTGACTACCGTTAGGCAGGGGTTTTTCTTTATTCCACGTAAAGACACTCGGAAAATTCTCTGGGCACTGAACACCTTTGCATTGCTTTTCTTTGAGCAGATTATGTTCATAGAAGGTCGCCTCTTTCCCGGTGCCTTCAAACGCCCACACCTTTGCTACCCCGAGTCCTTTTTCGGTGACCGAGTAGCCGATCGCACCAGAATATGGCCCAAACCACTTGTTTTCGCCATACAGCACATTGGGGAGTTCGAATTCTCCACTTTTGAGCTTTTCATCTTCAGTATTGAACGTGACCGTTGGTTTTACCGCGGTTTCCTGTTCGATACTGACCGTAGCGGACTTGAGTCTATTGATGAAAAAGTGACCTTCGCCGTACGGCACCTGGGCATTAGAGACAAAGTTGTGGTTCTCGGCTTTCCCCGGAGAGCAGCAGGTCAACGTGTCCGCTTCAACTCCTTTAGCCGGGAGCAGATTAGTAGGGGCTTCTTGTTCCTGGTTATCATTTTCGAGCTTGAAGTTATTTTCGATGCTCTGGTTTTCGTATTCCCCACCCTCTTCGACGCTGTACGACACCTGATAAATATGCGATTCGCCCTCAGTTCCATAGTAGAATTCGGCGAATTCCCCCGTTTTGTAATTGGTCGCAAACGCTTCATCGGTTAGATACCCGTTTAGACCCCAGCCTTTAGACTGATACCTACCGTTTTCGCCTTCCTGCTGGGTACAATGTTCATGCCCGGTATACGTGCAAAAAAGCCAGTTCGTGGGTTCGCCGTATCCGGTGACTCCTTTATCGAGAACGGTCTGCGGATCGACCTCAATAGGATACTGGAGCTGTTCAGAGCGCGACACCGTCAGGACCAGGGTATCGCCCGAAAGGCGCATCGATACCGGCACGGGCGTACCAGCGGCGTCCCGTGCGTTGGGAAACAGGATAGTCGCGATCACCGTGCCTTCCTCGAGTATCTGCACCGCGCCTGAGCCATTCGTCGCCTGCGCGAGGCTTGCCCCAGCCGGCAGCCCAACCCGGAAGAACAGCTGCTGCGGGCTTTCCGTCGAGCGCAGCAGCGTATCCTCATCGAACCCCAACGGCGTCGGCTTGACCACCGTGTCCGTGTCGGTCTGCGTGTTCGCGTAAAACACCGTCGCACCGTCGAGAAATCCTTCCGAGCCACCCAGTACAGTGTCGCCTTCGCCGACCGGCGTGAGCGAGATGCCCGTGCTCGCCACCTGCACCCCATCCCCCAACTGCTTCGGGATACGCAACGCGACAACCGATCGCGCGGGCTGAAAGGCACCATCCGCTTCACCGAGCCCGAGATCGACCGGTTCGCGGTGCCCCGGCGACGTTTCCACCGCGAGCGGTTCAATCCCTTCGATCACACCATGCTCGGTTTCGCCAAGATCGACCCGCGCCGCGTTATCAGTCGGATAACCCGTGATGCTCTCCCCCGCCGGCAGCTCGGGAGGCCCACCCGCCAGTTCATCGATCACGCCGGGGAACGCTTCGGAAGCCAGACTCGCGGCCTGTTCAGGGCTCAGGTTCTCGAACTTCGTCTGGGATTCTTCGCGCGCCACGATGACTTCGGGATTCCTCAGTCTTGCTTCTTCGGCCGCTGCCGCCTGCCCGCCCACCAACGGTTCAGCAGCGGACACAACCAGCGGATTGGCCCGCAGAGACCCCCCACCACCCGAAACCGCAGGCACAGCCACCCGCGAAAAAGCACGCGCGTGATGCTTACGCTTACCTCGCGGATGCTTGGATCTCGACCCACCGCGACGTACCCGCCCGGCGCGGCCAGCGGACCCAACAGGCCGACGCCCGCCTGACCCTCGACGCCGAACAGCACGACCCCCCTGCAGCTTCAGCAGCTCACCGGCCGGATGATCGATCGCTGCGGAGAACGAGCGGCGGGGCCGCGCGTGCGAGGAGCGCCGGCGTGCAGAGCTCGAGTGGCGCACAGACGCCGAACGGCCTGCCCACGCTGAGGGCAAACACACGGCCAATCCGGCCAGACCGAAAACCACGCATAGCATCATCGGCCGCAATGTACCGGGCATTCGCCAGCTCCTCTTCTCAGGTTGTCGGTCCCCCACAGCAAGAACTCGCGGCGTGATGACAAAACGCCTCTTCAGATACCCCTGCTTACGAAATCCTGGCGGACACTAGCCTGCCTCAGCCCACAAGCGCAAGAGTTGTCTCTCACTAGAAGACTCCCCCCTTTTTTGTGTGTCGCTGAACGCCGACCGGACCGTACGAGCCGCGGCTCTGTCTCTGACCGCAGCAGCGATCGACACGGTCCTCATCACGAGGATCGGCACCGACAATGCCCCAGGCTGTCGCGGTCAACCCACGTCATGCGCTCACAAGCCCCATCGCTCTCCCGATCGGCTCTCAGGTCTTCCAGAGAGATCATCGAGGCGTGGGGCGCCATGTCGATCGCCGTGGGGACCCGCCGAACTCGCCGCGGACAGATGCCACGACCTCGTACATCCTCGGTGCGAGCTCATCATCACCGGTAACCACATCACAAGGACGCCACCCACCAGACGGGGCCGGCACTCAACCAGCCCCGCCCAATGACTCACGATCCCACGACTCGCATACCGTTATTTCACCACTGCCCGAAGCCCGGCACCACCCACCAGTAAGATAGCAACACTGCCTCCTACTTCACCCGATTCCGCGCCGCCCAATTCGCAGTGCGCTTTGACGGCTTTCTCGAACGTACCTAACACTAATAATTCAGTACCCGTCGCTACGTTAGACAGTAAGACTTTTTCTCCTTCCTTTTCACATATATCCGTGATCTTTTCGTTCAAAGTATCTTCGCACCTGACTTCCCACCCCGGTTCACCGCTACCACTGCCACTGATAACCGCTAATACCTTGCCTTCGGTTTCAACCAGTTCCGTTTGCCAAGGCGTATGGATCGCTTTTACTTCTTCGACCCCTTTTTCCTTACAACCCCCACCACCTCTACAGTTTTCTTTCGGTTCTTTGACTTTGGTCGTGTTAATTCTGCCGTACTTCCCAGGACCTACAGCACCCGTTCCTTCACCACTACCCGATTTACAGATAACCGTTGAAGACCCGACAAGCAACACATCGGTGTCCGTCAACTCCAACGTCTGACTCACAATCTTGGCCGCTTCCGTGCCTTTGAGTTCACTCCATTCCCAGCCGCCACTTGCTTTTGCTTTCTCGCATTGACTGCTTTCCCACTTCGTGATTGTGCCACTATTTTCTTTTAAGCACACTAACCAATGCGCCGCAGAAGCACTCGCCGAAACAAACACACTAACCAGAAACATGGCAGCGAGGACGATCCCCGCGACTCTGAATAAAGCTTTCATATTGTACACGCACCTTCACTTGGGTTGGAGGACCGACCCTAGAAAACGCACCCTTTACGCAAAGACACTCCAGAGTCGGCCATTATCGTCAAAATACAGCCCCTACCTGAAACCATCAAGCGCAACGCGATCAAAAGTTTGATTCGGGACTGTATACCGGTACTCTACCCGACCGCCAAGGAATTTCAACCTCACTCTCCCACTTTTCGAGAACAACCCAGGTAACCAAAGGCACGAGCCCTGGCAGACAAAGAGCGTCCGGCGGGACAGCCGGCGAAAATCCTGGCACCCCACGGGGACCCCGGCCAACCCCTAAACCCGCACCAGCACTGGTTAAACTCCTGGCGACACAGCGCCGGCCGCTACCAACACTTGAGACGAATGGCCCGCCCACGCCCCCGAAACCCCCTAAAGTTGGCGATCATAACTGCCTCTACTTGACTTCCCACCAGCTGTTTCCGACCCGGCCCAGCGGCATCAGAGCTCCAGATCCCAAACCCCTCCCGCCGCGCTCCACCGGATCGCGCGCAGTCCGCTCGGCCCCGCAAGACTCGCGTCGCAGCGGTTCCCGAGCTCGGCTCAGAGCCCGATCCCGAGGTCGATGCCGCGCATGTTCGCGACCTCGCGTCCAAGGCGCCGCTCCGCGCGCTCGATCGCCTCATGGGCACGCTCCCAGTCGCGCTGCTGCCCTCCGCGCCACTCGGGCCACGGCCCGAGCGCGTCGGCAGGGTCGGTAATGTCGTACTGCGCGCGATAGCGCGCAGTCGGTAAGTGCGCCCACTCCGTCTACGTAAGTGCGCCCACTCCGTCTACGCAGCCTCGCCTGGGATGCGAGGCAGAAGCGCTCGAGACGGGATAGCCTCAACGAGATCGGTGGACGAGCCCACGACACTGTCTGAGCTGCTGACTCTTGACGACATGACCCGTGCCTTCTGGCCGCTGGGTCTGTCTGAGGCTCTCATACGGCCCGAGGAGTCGCTGCGCTTCCTCCGGGACTCGATTGCACTGGCTCGCCTCGTGGACGAGGTGCCGGAGACCGTCCGTGAGAACTTCGCGAGGGTGCGTAAGACCTACCTGTACGGGCTCGTGGAGTACGACATGTTCACCGTCGCCCACGACGACGCCAGGCTTATCCTCGAGGGCGCGCTTCGAGTCCGTTTCGTGACCTACTACAACGACGAGATCCCGGTCACCAAGAACGCCGAAGCGACGTCGCTGAACGCTTCGTCGTTTGACGACGTGCGCGATGCCGCTAAACGCAACTACCGACTGGTTGCGCCAGACGGCTCCCGTCCGCTTCCACTGGGCATGGCCAGTCTGCTGGCGTGGGCCAGGCGCGAGCGGCTACTCGTCGGGCAGCGCTCTGCGGCCAGCGACCGAACAACAGCCGATCTGCGCCACCACGTTGCGCACCCGTCAGGCTTCCACCGGCTCGCACCGGTCGATGCGGCTCGAACGCTGTGTCGTGTCGCGGAGTACATCAACAAGCTCTGGGGTGCCGACACTCCTGGCTGCCGGGCGTTCCCGGCACCGGTCGCGCGGGTGCCGCGCGTCGCCGCAATGTCCGCGGACGGACGCTGCGTCACGTTCCCAAGTGTCCGCTCCGTCCGCGCAGGCGACCCGTCCTTTGAAGACGGAATGTTCGCTGTCTACCTCGCATCGCCCCTGGAGGATCTCTGCGGCATCGGTGGACCCACGCTGCACTTCAGTCATCGCCCCGGCTTTCAATGCACGAGCCTGCCGTGCGAACTGCTCTGGGGACCCGGGCCACTGCCCGAGCTCCTGCCCGACCTCGCCCGCTACGAAGACGATGCCCTCAACGATCAAGTCCCGCACCTCGACCGGCTGTTCATCATCCGCGTTGACGGCGAGAAGATCGACCTACCCCGCTCACCGGCCGACTTCTTTGCTTCACACGAGACCGAGGGCGAACGGCACGTGATTCGCGCCGACTACCCCAACGACGCGCTGCGTCATGCGCGCGATCACCGCGAGAAGCCACCGAGCCACCTGAACGTTGGTCGCTGCCCGGACTGCCCGGTCACCGAGCTAGTGGGGTGTCAGGCAACGTTTGCCGTGTTGATGAGTCGTTTGAGGCGGGGGTTGTTGGTGTTGCGGTTTCGCCAGTGGATGTATCGGCGGATGAGGCGGGCTTGGATGGCGTGGTCGGGGTGGTCGGTGCCGGCGAGTGTGAAGTACCGCAGCGCGCGGAACTGCGCCTCGATCCTGTTCAGCCAGGAGGCGTAGTGCGGGGTGTACGCCAGCTCGATGTTGTTCAGGGCGGCCCATCCGCGCATCTTCTTGCCGTGGTGGGGGCTGAAGTTGTCGAGGATGAGGTGCAGGCGCGTCTGGGCTGGGTAGAGCGAGCGGATGTACCGGCAGAACTCCAGAAAGTGCGCGCGGTCCTTGCGCTTCTTGATGTGCCCGTAGAGCCGGTCGGCGCCAACGTCGTAGGCGGAGATCAGGTGTCTGACACCGTGCGGGCGGGTGTAGGTCGCGCGTATCCGCTTGGGCTTCGCTCTGGGCGCCCAGCCCTTGCCGCCGGGCTGGGGTTGCAGGTTCAGCGGCCCGAACTCATCGAGGCAGATCACGACGGCCTCACTGGACTCGGCCATCTCGTAGAGCTCGACAATCCGGTCGTGCTTGGCCTTGAAAGCCGGGTCGGTTGAGCGCTTCCACGTCCTCACGGCTTGAAAGCGGACGTTCTCCTCGCGCAGGAGCTGACGCAGCCCCTCGTGGGAGATGTCCGTGACCACCCCCTCGGCGACCAGATAGTCCGCGAGCTTGGACAGGCTCCACGTCGCGAACGGCTGGTCGAGGTCCTGGGGGTCGCTCAGCGCGATCCGCTTGATCTCCTGGCGCTTTGGCAGCGTGAACGTCTGCGGCCGCCCGCCGCGGTAACGCGGGTAGAGCGCATCGAACCCATCGGCGTTGAAGTTGTGGATCACATCCCGGACGGTGTCCGGGTCCGTGAACACCACCTCGCTGATCCGCGGCGGTGACATGCCCTGCGCGGAGAGCAGCACGATCTGAGCGCGGCGCCACGTCACGACCGACCCAGACGTGCGCCGCACGATCCGAAGCAGCCGGTTGCCCTCCTCGTTGGTGATCTCCCGCAACTGCACCCTGGCAGCCATAGCCCCTCCCGGTCGAGTATCGATCTCGACCACAGAACTTCGCCACCAACGCCATCACCCCTCGCTACCCAACCCGGCAAACGTTGCCGGGGAACCCACTAGGGCGATTCCACGATCGCGCCAGCACAACAGAATGCCTCGAAGGGCACGCAGCTCATCAGAGCGGCCATTCGAGCTGATCGTCCATATCTCCGAGTGCTCCGGCGCTGGTGCTGAGAATGTCGAGTCCCAACGAAAACGAGCGTGATTTTCGACGGGTCCATCAGCAGCTCCTCGTCCGATGCGGTCGTGGAGTGCGGCGGTGCTCAGACGCCCGCCTTGCCCTGGATAAAGGCGATTACGTGAGGGTGCGTCCGGTGAAGAGGGCGATGGCGCCTTGAACCTGGATCTCGTGTGAAGCGAAGACCCGCGCGAGAGTGGCATCAAGGTCTCCGAGACTGTCGGTGAGATTCGACATGAATCCTCGACGGTTGCAGGTCGTGAGCGCGAGCCGGCAGACCCGGGAGTGCTCGACACCCTCGCCGAGTATGCTCGCGCCGAACATAACACCGCCAGGCGCGAGCGCGGCGTGGGCGTGCTCGAAGACCATGCTCTTCTCAGGGATGGCGCCCGGCAGGCAGTGGAGTAGATTGGTCATTGCCACGGACTCGAAGGAGCCGGATGGCAGCCCCCACGGCTCAAGCGCGTTAGCCTGGTGAGTGCGAGGCGCGTAGCGCGCAAGGCGCCGGGCCGCTCTGTCGAGGGAGTTGCGGTTGAGGTCCATCAGCGTGATCTCGGGCGCCGTGACCGGGAAACGGCACTCATCCAGCAACCGCCCCGTTGCGACCCCGACATCGAGATGACGTGGGGCGACGTTCGCGTCATAGAGCTCGATGAACCTCGACTTCGGGCAGCGCCACAAGACTGGGCAGTTGAAGCCGTACACCCCTGCGTCGTACACCGCGAGTAGGCCACGCGTGTAGAGCGCCTGCCCAGCATATGCAGGGTGTGTCTTCTCGACGTTGCCCACAACGTGGACAAACTAACAGGAGCCCTCCCCTCGCACCCCCGCATTGCGCGACGAGCAGCACTCTCGCGAGTGCGGGGAGAGGCGAGTATTCCGCCGAAAACCGCGACGAGAACGATGACGTCGGAGCGCTGGAGCACGAGCTCGAGCGCAAGAGTGGTCGCACCGAGCGACACGAGTATGGCGTAGGCCCTGCGCTTCGCTCTCCGCTGCTTGGGCGTCAGCGGATGGAGCCGCTGCGTCAGCGTCGTGCTGCGGTACATGGCCAAGAAGATCAGTCCGCCGGGAATCATCAGAAGGAGAACCGCGACCAAGGCTACGACTGCTTCCACGAGCTGAGCCTACCTCTAACCACCGCCGCTAGGCGAGCGTCGCGGCGTCTGTGCGGCGGCCTCTCCGATCATGAGTCGGGTTGCGGGTGTCCGGTGACGACTGCTGCCTGGGGCAAGAAGTCGTCCGAGCCGCACAAGCGACGTTAGCCTGGATGGTCGGCGGGGGGTTTGTCCACTAGTTTCGTTGTAAGCGGGGCGAGTGGGTGGGCGGCGATGGGCTGGTGGCGTGGGGCTTGCGCTGTGTCGGGTGGGGCGTGCCTCAGCGGAATGAGTGGACGCGCCCGGCGCAGTGCGTGATCTGGTTGGCCGGCGCGGGTCGGCAGCCAGGGCCACGGATTGGGCGTGCTTGGCTTGGTGGGGCGTGATCGTAGCGACGATTCCGTCCGAAGCCACTGCAACAATACTCCCATGATCGTCCACCAATCGCGTTGAGAGATGGGCCGTTCAGGACATGAGCGCTTCACCGAGCCGACGCTCGCCGCGCAGCGTCGTTACGAGGCGCTGCGTGCGTACTGGGTCGAGGAGCGCTCGGCTGGCGAGATCGCTGAGCGCTTCGGCTACAGCAAGGGCAGCGTGCAGACACTGATCTCCCGCTACCGGCAGGCGGACCTCGCCGAGCTGTTCGCCCGCTCGCGCCCTGGTCCCAAGCGCCAGCCCAAGAAGGACGCCGCCCGCGAGCGGGTGCTCGTCCTGCGCCGTGAGCGGCACGGGATCGAGGAGATCGTCGCAGAGCTTGCGCGGGCGGGGACACCTCTCTCGCGCACCGCGGTGTGGGAGATCCTGCGGGAGGAGGGGCTCTCGCGGATGCCCAGGCCGGCCTTCCCACCGAAGACCGGGCCAGAGCCAGGGCGGCTTGCCGCGGAGAAGGTGCGCGTGCTGGGAGAGGGCGAGTGGCCCGAGACGGGGCGTCTTGAGACCCAGCACGCCGGGCTGTTCCTGTTGATCGGGGACCTGATCGCACTCGACCTGCCCGGGCTGGTGGATGCGGCCGGCTGGCCGTCCACCAGCCAGCTCGACGCGCTGCACTCGGTGCTGGCGCTGATGGCGCTCAAGCTTTCCGGGCGCCGGCGGCGCAGCCACGTGGCAAACGTCGTTCATGACCCGGCACTCGGCCTGTTCTGCTCTCTGAACGCGCTGCCCAAGACATGGCACCTGAAGACCTACTCATATCGCACCACCCGCGCCCAGCAGCTCGCGTTCTTTGAGGCGCTGCAGCCCCGGCTGCGCGACGCCGGGCTGCGCGGCGAGCAGGGCCTGAACCTCGACTTTCACGCGATCATGAGCTACGGGCAGGAGACGATCCTCGAGAAGCACTACGTTCCCCGCCGCTCACAGCGCACTCGCTCGGTGCTGAGCTTCATCGCCCAGGATGGGGCTGAGCACACGATCATCTACGCCAACGCCGAACTGACCGCCCGCGCGCAGTCCGGCGAGGTGATCGAGTTCTGCCGCTTCTACGAGAAGACCCACGGCGAGCTGCCGAAGCTGCTGGTCTTCGACGGCAAGCTCACCACCCACGAGCACCTCGCCGAGCTCGACGAGATCGAGGTCGGCTTCATCACATTGCGTCAGCGCTCCCCGAAGCTGATCGGCATGCTCGAAGCTCTCCCCGCCAGCGCTTGGACCAAGACCCGGCTCGACCGTGCAGGCAAGCACAAGACCGCCAGCTACTACGAGCAGCAGGTCACGATCGAGGGCAGAGCTTTCCGCCAGCTCGCCGTCCAGGGCCTCGGCCGCGACCAGCCGACGCTGATCCTCACCAACCGCCAGGAAATGACGCCCAAGCAGCTGATCGAGCGCTACGCCAAGCGCTGGGGGATCGAGAACCAGCTCGCCGAACAGATCCGCGCCTTCCACCTGGACTCCCTCTGCTCCCAGGTGCCGCTCGCTGTGGACTTCGACATCGCGCTCACCGTCCTGGCCGACATCGTCTACCGGCACTTCGCGCATGGCCTGCACGCCGCTTACCGCCGCCAGAGCCCCGACACGCTCCGCGCCCAGCTGATCGACGGGATCGGCGAGCTGCGCTTCAGCCCCGGCCACGTTGAGGTCGCCCTCCGACGCCGCACCCACACCCCTGCGCTGCTCGACGCCGCATACCAGGACAAGCGCATCAAGGTGCCCTGGTGGGGCGGACGCACCCTCAGCTACAGCTTCCCCGCCCGATAGCTCAAAACGCCAAAATCCTCAATCGAATTATCGAACCGACAATCGAGGTTAGAGCCTTGTCTTGCCATGACGCGGACGTCAGCCGCGCGCCGGCCCGAGCTTCACCGCGACGGCCGCACCGTTAGCAAGCCTCTTGCCGCCCTTGGTGCCCTGGCCGGTGACCACCAGCGTCTTGTGCTGTCCACGGGGCTTGGAAACCTTTCCGAGCTTGCAGTGCGCCTTGCCCAGCGCGTGCCGTGCGACTGCGAGCGAGTCGTCCTTCAACCGCGGCACGACACAACTCGGTGCGGCGTTCACCTTGGCCTCCTGTTCCGCCGCTTCACGACCCGCGCGTTCGCCGGCTTCGCGGACTTCACGTTCTTTGGCAGCGCGCGCTGCGGCTTCCTTGGCCGGGCGTTCTGCTTCTTCTTTCGCCTTGGCTTCGCGTTCTTCTTCAAGTTTTGGCGCTTCCTTGGCCTCGCGTTCGGCTCCTTCGAGGACCCACTGTTCCAGTTTCGATTCGACTGGCTTGTCTTCGCTACATCCGTCGGGGCAGCCAGGGGGTGGAGGCGAGCCTGTCTCGAAGGTCTGCGGGTAGCTGCGCACCGTGCCGTCTGTGTTGGACGCAATCACTTCGAATCTGTACGTTGTTTCCCATACCAACGAAGTCAGAGCGACACTGACTTCTTGTTCTAGACGGCCGGCTTGGATTGATCCGTCTGCGACTCGTTGGCCTTCGGTGGAAGTACATGACTGGCTTGTGCATTGCAGCCAGATTTCGTACTTGGTTTCAAGGCCGTGAGGTCTGATCGGCGCCTTCAAAGTGGCTTCGTTTTGGCTGACTTTGGCCGACGTAGAACCGATCGATGGTGCCGAGGACGCGAACGACGCGGCGGGCAGCACCGCACAGCAAACAGCGATGCCAAGCGCCGCAAGCAGCGCAACTCGCCTTCGGAACCCAGTCCCTTTGGGCACAGCCGTGGTCGCCATGAGCCTACCGAGCATACAGCAGATTGGCGGTGTTCCATCGGCCGCAACGCCGTCGACATCGATCCGGGCTCCACCTTCAAGCCGAAGGGTCCGCGGCGCTAGCGCGCCGCTGAGTGCTGTCAACACCCGGCGAGCTGCTCGGGAGCGTCGCTCTCACGCACCACGTAGGACAACATACGCCTTCGCAGCGCGGACGAGAAGTGGGAGGCCAATGGCCTGAACGATATGAACTTCCTTTGCGCTGTCGCTGGCACTCCGCATCCGAGCATCAACCATCCGAACACGATGAACAGCCTCTAGGGCCGTTGAAGATGAATCGTGACTTGTATGTGGTCGAGTATTTCGGTCGGCATGGCCGGGTCACCGGGGACCTCATCTGTGGTGGCGAGCACCCACGCGCCGGGGATGCGCCGCGCGAGCACCGGACCCATCGAGGTTGAGGCCTCGAAGATTCCGGGGTGCTCGGCGAGCGGCTTCATGCCGGGCAGGAGCGGCGGCGTGGCGCCCGGATGGGATGCGTCGAGCAAGACCGCTGCGGAGACGTACTCTCCCACCCTGTGGATGTAGACGGTGTCGGCGCATGACACCAACGCGCGACCGAGCAGCCGATGGAGGGGCGTGATCGTGGTTGCCACGGCGCCTTCCCAAGCCACGGTTCCCAGCCGCAGTCGGGTTGCGTTGAGTCGGCACACGCCATGTGGCTGGCGCTGAGGGTGCGCCCATGTCGCGTGGGGCAACCGAGACGCCAGTGGAATGCCGGGTTTTGACTGCGTAGGGATCGCCTCGCCGTTGGCGTCAAACGGCGTCACTTCCGGGCAGTGCATTGAGAAACGTGGCTTGAAGGGGTATTCGGGTGCCTGTAGCGAGGCTGCGCGGAGGCCGCCGGGAAGCGTTGCGTTGGTGGTGGTCGTAACGTGCGTGCCGCCTGCGATGGAAACGGATGCGACGTCGCCCGTGGTGAGTAGGAACACGAACATGCCTTCTTCGGGGCTGTCGTCGCATTCCTCGGCGAAGATCGGTCCTGTCGATGTCGGCGGTGCCGGGCACGCCCGGCGGCTTCTGATGGAGTTCGCGGTGACGATCCGGGTGACGGTTTGCATACACCAACCGGCCTCTCCAGCGTCGAGTACTGGCGCCAGAGAGACTCCGCCGCCTGGCGTAGTACGCCAGGCGTACGCCTCCTGCGGTTCGGGACTGGCCACAGCGCCGAACCCTACGAAACACGCGACCGCGACCAGCACGCCGAAGACCGCGAGCATGAGCCCCGTCGTTCGAGCCACGCACGAACCATATTCGACGCAGTCGTTCTGGGCCGCCCCGCGCACGGCAGGGTGCCCACCGAGGAGCCGTCGACCTCGACGGTCCGGCCGACCTCATGATGGCGGACGGTCTGCCAGACTTGCGCGGGCCTATGGGATTACTCCGCCGCTTGGCTCCGGCCAAGGCCGTCGTCTGTCGTTTGGCGACGACCCCTATGCAAGCCGTGCAGGAGGTGGGAGGCGCCCCATGGCCAGCATCGACTTCAGCCGCGACCGTTCGGCGGCGGAGATCGTGCGCTCCACGCTGAGGCTGTATGGCGAGTATCCGTGGTTGTTCTTGATCTTGGCGTTCGTGGTGATGGCGCCGTGGGATCTGGCCAAGCTGGCGGTGACCGGTATCAGCCCGCTCGGCGGTGCCGCCCATGTCGGTTTCCTGGAGAGAGAGTCGCTCGATCTGCTCGATCTGTTGCTCGTCAGCCCGTTGATCTCGGCGATGCACGTGCACGCCGTCGTCGCGATCGGCGACGCGCAACGCCCTCGCCTGGGCGCCGTGGCATCAAGGGGAGTGGGGGTGCTTCCCGTCGTCGGTGTGTCCGCGCTCATCGCTGGCGTCGGCGTGGAGATCGGCCTCCTCGCCCTGGTGATCCCTGGCGTAGTGCTTTGGGTTCGCCTGGTCGTGGTCCCGCAGGCGGCGGCGATCGAGCGCAGCGGTGTGCGAAACGCGCTGCGAGGCAGCTGGCGATTGACACGCGGTCACGGATCGCACATCTTCGGCCTGCTCCTTGCTTTCACGATCCTGGCCTTGGGTGTCGTGTTCGGTGCACGTGTGCTCGACGCCGGGAGCAGCATGAGCGCCGGCAACGTGGCGCTCGGAATCGCTGTGAATACGATCATCGCCTCGTTTACCGCGCTCGCGACTGCGCTCCTCTACTTCGACCTGCTCGCCCGACAGGAGCACACACGGGGCGTTCACGCGGCTGTGGGCCCGGCGAGCTTCGCCGCTCGTGGGTCCGAAGAGTAGGATGCCGCGGTTGAGTACGTCTGTCTCACCAGTCCTCGCTGGCTCCCGCTGGCTCCGAGAGTGCGCTCGATGAGACGCTCGCTCAGCATCGGGGCTGTCCTACGCCGCACCCTCGGGATCTACGCTGCCCAGGCGCCGGTGCTGTTGGCGGCGGCGCTGCTCCTCGCGGGTGTCCTCGCGCTCGATCAGGCGCGACCCGCACGTACCACGGTGTTGGCGCTCGTGGCGGCGCTGGTCGATCTCCTCGCGCTCGGACTGTTCATAGGCGTAGTGGTTCTGGTGGCAGCCGACGTGTGGGACGGAGCGGTGCGCCGTGACGTCGGAGGGTTGCTGCGGGGCGCGTGGTCGGCGCTCGGCCAGCTGCTGCTGGCCGGCGCGGTCGTAGTCCTGGCGATCACGCTCGTGACGTGGATCGGATCCGCGATCCTCATCGCGTGGTCATCGGGATCGTGTTGGGATCGAGGGTCGGTTTGGAGGCGGTGCTTTTCGGCCTGCTCTTCTTCCCGGTCGTGGTGCTCGTCCCGGAGCTGTTCCTGTTCACGATCTGGTCGGTCGTCGCTGCGGTCGCCGTGCTGGAGCGCCCCGGTGGCCTGCGTGCGCTCGGGCGCAGCCGCGAACTGGTGCGCGGCAACGGCTGGCGGGTCCTCGCGCTGATCCTCACGCTCACCCTGCCCCTAGCCCTCATCGTCAGCGTCATCGGTGCAGCAGCTCAGGCCGTCGGCGGCGAGGCCACGGTCGCCACCAGACTGCTCCTGGCCACCGTGGTGGCACCGATCCCAGTACTAGCGGTCACCGCGCTGTACCTCGAACTGCGCCAAGCCGAGCCGACCCCGTCACCCGCCGGGCCGGCGCCGCCCGTGCTCCCTCCCGAGGCACTGGTGTCTTGACCCGGGAGAGGAGGTGCGCGCTACGACCGTCGCTCGTCCGCTCGAACCCAGGCGCAGAGCGCTCGCAAGAGGATCGAGGCCGGAACGACGAACCTCGACCGGGAGCGCTGGCACCCTGTCCGCCGAGCGCAAGCTCTACGTCCTGGCAGCCCGGGAGCTTTGTGGCGCCCAGACCGTCGGCCTTAAGGATGTAGTGCGCTGACAACCACGGGCCTGGCGACTCGCGGGCACTGGGATACGCTGTAGATGTGAACGCATGGTTGAATCGGCTTCCGGTGCTCGGATACATGGCAGTCATGGTTATGGCTCCCATGCTCGGTTTCTTGGCGGCGTGGGTCCTTAGCGGCTTTCCGTCTTCTGAGCCAGTCGCAGTTGAACTTGTTCTCCACTGCAGCGTGCCCTTCGCACTGGTTATGACGCTCGCACGGGAAGTTCACCGCCGCCGGGGCCTCGAAGGCAAGGATCACCCCAAAGCAACTGGGTAGCCTCGCGCTCAGTCGGCGAGGGTCACCGCGCCCTGTCCAAGCCCGGCGCCTCGCAGGGGTGACCGGTCCCCGTTTGGTGGTCCAGGCTGCTCCTTCGCGCGGAAGCAGAAGCGTGGTCCGGCGGCTCCTTGGCTGCTCGTTTGGACGATGAGGGGCCATCCGCGTCGGCTCTCGGCTCACTCCCTCCTTTGGGCGGGAGCGAGCACCACGGCTCGGATACTCCGCTCGTGTGAGCCGAGCTCGTGCCGCGTATATCTACCGCACAGCAGGGCTTTGCCGCGCAGATCGTGCTCGAGCGTGGTCAGCTGAGCCCGAGCAGCACGGGTAAATCCTCCAGCGACCGCAGGATCTCCGCGCCGGCGTGGCGCAACGCCAGCTCGTCGCTGTCGGCTGCGTACCCGAAGACGCGCATCCCCGCGGCCACCGCGGCGGTGACACCGGAGGGTGTGTCCTCGACAACCACGCAGCCCGAGGGTCTGGCTCCCATGCTCGCGGCGGCGTGCAGGAAGAGATCGGGGTAGGGCTTGCCGCGCGGAACCGAGTACGCGGAGAACAGCGCCCCGCCCGTGAACAGACCACGAAGACCCGTCAACTCGAGCGAGAGACGAGTCTTGGACACTTATGTCGCGCGTCGGGTTATGTCGCGGTAGGCGTTGAGGATCGTTGCATCAGAGTCATCCGGTGCCGCTTCGGTCGGATGCGAGAGTGAGCCTGGGGCCGCGGGAGGACTGTCGTGTCTCGTCCAGAGCGCAAGCGAGAGAACAAACGTAGGAGACTTCTGCTTTGGCGAGGAGAGAGCAGTGGTTGTCTGGGCTCGACGATCGTAGGCTCGTTGCGGGTTTCGTGCCACGCCGTAGCGAGGTAACGCGAGCCTGGTCAGGCGGTGTCGCTGCTACCGGGTTGCTGGGGATCTCGGCGTGTCGTTGAGTGGCACGAAGCGCTTGAGCTTGCCGGTGTTGAGCCGTGGGAGTTGCTCGACGATCTCGGTTGTGACTGCCGGGTGCGGGCATCCGAGCCGTTCCAGTGCGGCTTGTAGGTCCCGCTCGATGGGCGTGGTGTTCACGGGCTCGCATGCGCGTAGGAGTATCTCGGCGCCAGTCGGGGTCTGGCGGACCTGGTACTCGGTGACGGCCGTCTCGCGTGCGAGGACTGACTTGAACACATACGGCTGGACGGTCCGCTCACCCGCGTACACGAACACGTCGTCGCAGCGTCCCTCGATGTCGGCGATTCGCCGGTGCGCCGAGCCGCACACGCACGGATCGTCGAGCAGCGTGACTTCGTCGGTGATCTCGTAGCGGATCAGCGGCAGCAGCGGATTGACGAGGTTGGTGAGGTACACCTTGGCCGAAGGCGTGCCGGGCGCTACGGGTTCGCCGCTTGAGTCGACCGGCTCGACGATCACGAGGTCGTCGCAGAGGTGCATGCCGCTGTCCTGGTAGCAGCCAAGGGCCGTGGTGCCGCCCTCCGATGTCCCCCAGACGTTCGCGATCGGCGCGCCCCACGTCTGCTGTGCGGCGCGACGAATCTCCGGTAGCAGCGGCTCGGCCGTCGTGGCGATGCGCTGCGGCTGGATCCTCAGCCTGCCTGCCTGCGCCTCCGCCGCAAGGGTGGCCAGCATCGAAGAGTAGGTGGCGAGGCTGTCGCCGTCCACGCGATTGAGCCCCTCGACGATCTCCTCCAACGGCAAGCTGACCGGGAACCTGTGCACCTGCAGGGCTTCGGTCGCAAATGTCTGCGCAAGCGCGCTGGTGAAGTGGGTGGCGTTGTCGGCGGCCACGAGCATCATCACGGGCGGACGCGAGGACAGGTCCGGATCGCTCATGCGGTCCTTGAGCTGGCGTCGTAGAAGGGCCAGCCGGGCTGTCGCCCAGGCCTCCCACCCCCACACGAAAGCGCCGCGCACGCCACTCGATCCTCCCGAGGCCACCGCGTGCAGCTCATCGAGGAAGTAGGCGTCTGAGCTCAGCCCCGCGATGTGCGCGTTGACACGCTCGAGCGTCACACGCGGATCGGTGACGATCGC
The DNA here is from genome assembly GCA_963725535.1 of uncultured Solirubrobacterales bacterium. Taxonomy (GTDB): domain Bacteria; phylum Actinomycetota; class Thermoleophilia; order Solirubrobacterales; family Solirubrobacteraceae; genus Palsa-744. The sequence goes on along the minus strand of CAVRYX010000008.1, from coordinate 133,549 downwards.
GTCGAAGTGCGCCATCAGGTCGGTCTTGCTCATCGCCGGCAGCTCGTGCAACTCGTCCTCGTCGACCTTCTGCGGATCGACGTCCTGCAAGCGGTGGCGATGCCAAGCAGAGCGCGCCTTCGCGACCGTGATCAGCTCCCGTAGGCGCGCCGTGCGCTCCTCACGAAGCCGCTCAGCGGACCACGTCAGGCGGTCGAGGTGTTCTCCGACTCGCCCCAGCATGTGCTCGATGTGGCGCTGGCGCGTCTTCTCGTAGTTCGTCATCGGAGCCGCAAGACTACGAGCACCGGCTCCGCCGGTCAAGGCGCTCTATCCTGCCGCTCGACGATCGCCGCCCTTGCTGCGTGACGCCCACCGAGGGGAAGCTGCGAGACGTCTCGGGTTTGACCACCGACACCACGGCCGCGTTGGGCGTACCGGGCTCACCGGCCCTCCCCAGCGAGGACTCCGAAACGCAGCGTGACGCACGACGTGAAGGTGGCTTTTGTGGTTTGCTTGCTGTACCGGCGGCCCAAGACCGGCGGTCGCCAAGAGATTGGAGGTGCTCTGATGAGTGCGACGGAGATTGACGAGGCAAAGCTCGAAGCGTTCATGGGGCAGGCGGTGACGGACATGGGCGCGATCATCAGCGGGCCGCTGATGCTGATCGGCGAGAAGCTCGGCCTTTACAAGGCGATGGCTCATGCGGGGTCTCTGACCTCGCAGGAAGTCGCGGAGCGTTCGGGTGCGGCTGAGCGTTACGTTCGCGAGTGGCTGGGAAACCAGGCCGCGGGGGGCTATGTCACCTACGACCCCGAGAGCGACCGCTACACGCTACCGGATGAGCACGCGCTTGCACTGGCTGACGAAGACAGCCCGTTCTACATCCTGGGCGTCTATGACTCGATCGCATCGTTGTATGCCGACGAAGATCAGATCATCGAGGCATTTCGCAGCGGCAAGGGGATGGGCTGGCACGAGCACGACCATCGCCTGTTCCGTGGCACCGAGCGATTCTTCCGACCCGGCTACCGTGCCCACCTCGTCGCTGAGTGGATTCCGGCCCTGGACGGAGTCAAGGAGAAGCTGCAGCGCGGCGCCAAGGTCGCCGACGTGGGTTGCGGGCACGGGGCCTCGACGATCATCATGGCTGAGGCATTCCCGAACTCCGAGTTCTTCGGCTTCGACTACCACGCCCCCTCGATCGAGCGCGCGCACCAGGCGGCAAAGGAAGCGGGCGTCGATGATCGGATCACGTTTGCGACGGACGCGGCAAAGGAGTATCCGGGTCACGGCTATGACCTGGTGTGCGTGTTCGACTGCCTGCACGACATGGGCGACCCGGTGGGTGCCTCCGAACATGTTCGCAAGACGCTGGCGTCCGACGGAACGTGGATGATCGTCGAGCCGTTCGCGAATGATCGCCTCGAGGAGAACCTCAACCCGGTCGGGCGCGTCTTCTACGGCGCCTCGACCGTCATATGTACCCCGGCGTCGCTCGACCAGGAGGTCGGCCTCGCGCTCGGCGCCCAGGCCGGCGAGGCGCGGCTGACCGATGTGCTCAAGGAGGGCGGATTCACCCGCGTGCGCCGGGCGACCGAAACGCCATTCAACCTGATCCTTGAGGCACGACCGTAGTAGCGCCGTTGTAAAGAGAGAGCTGCGCCACCACCGCGTCACAATTCTGCTTGCGCAGGGCGATCCAGGAGTGGCAGTGGGTCTCGGAGACGCTGGTACTTTGGACGACACGCGAGCGCGCTGGCCAAGGAGCCGCACCGCCCGCTTGCGCGGGGCGAAGCGGAAGCGCGCTTCGCCGCATCCAGATCAGGCCGTCGTCCATTACGCCAAGATCGCTGCCCCTATCCTTGCGAGAGTCACCGATGCTCTGGCGGCTACGCGGAGCGGCCCCTTAGGTGCAATCCGGAGGGTGGCCACGCTGTTCTGATTTAGAATCGCCCGATGGCAGAGGCGATCGTGCTCGGCGCGGGCACTGCTGGACTTGCGGCGGCGGCCACGCTTCGCGGTGCTGGCGTCGACGTGATCGTGCTTGAGCGGACCAACCAGGTCGGTGCGAGTTGGCGGACCCGCTACGACGGATTGCGGCTGAATACGACGGGATGGATGTCCACGCAGCCCGGGTTTCGCGCGAGCCGCCGGCGCTACGGCGAGTTCCCGTCTCGGGACGCTTGGATCCAGTACCTAGAACACTACGCTGCGCACCATCGCATCGATGTTCGCTTCGGCACACAGGTCCGGCGACTGGGGTCCGTGAACGGAGGATGGCGCGTTGAGACCGATCGCGAGGACCTGCAGGCTCGCTTCGTAGTTGTCGCTACCGGTTTCGATCACGACCCCGACCTTCCCGATTGGCCGGGGCGCGACGGCTTCACCGGCGAGCTGATCCACTCGTCCGCCTACCGAAATCCCGATCCCTACCGCGACCGCGACATACTCGTCGTCGGGCCGGGCACGACCGGCTCGGAGGTCGCCGCCCTGCTATCGCGAGGCGGCGCGGGACGTGTGCGCGTGGCCTGCCGGACGCCCCCGAACCTAACGGCCCGCAAGATCCTGGGGGCTTCGATCAACATCTCCGGGATCGCGCTCAACCACCTTCCTCTGCGCGTCGGGGATCAGCTCTCATGGCTGTCACAGCGGATCCTTTTTGGCAACCTCGACCGGTACGGGCTTCCACGTTCACCAAACGGTATCGCCACAACCATGAGGTGCCGGCAACAGGCGCCGGCCTACGACAGTGGGTTCGTGGCCCTCCTCAAGGCCGGACAGATCGAGATCGTCGCCGCCGTCGAGGCCTTTGATGGCCCAGGCGTGTTGCTCGCCGACGGCACCCGTATCGAGCCGGAAGCCGTGATCGCAGCGACGGGCTACCGCCGGGGGCTCGAGCCGCTGGTCGGCCACCTCGGCGTGCTGGGTGAGGACGGCATCCCGCTCGTCAGCGGCGGCAACCAGCACCCGTCAGCACGGGGGCTGTTCTTCACCGGCTACAGGCCCGACCTCAGCGGACACTTGCGACTCATGCGACCCGAAGCCCGCGCGATCGCGCGAGCAGTGAGGCGACAGCGCCGATAGCGTCGCCCTTGTCCCGCACGCCTGCGGCATTGCGATAGTTGCACCCTCGACTACCGCCTTGCGGCATAGCGAGCGAGCCGATGCTCTACGGCGACACTCCTGAGATGGACGAGCTGCGACAGTCCTACTCGGCTCTCGGCTCGCTCTCGCATACGACGCGGAGCAGCCCTTCAACGCCCCGCTTTACCGTGACGGAGCGAGGAGGGTTGCGAGTTCGGTGGGTGTCTGGGCGAGTGCGTTGGCTCCGGCGGCAAGTAGCTCCTTTTTTGAGCCGATGCCCCATAGGACGGGCACGTCGACCCCGCATCCACCTACTGGTATTTCCAGGCCGCCCCCGAGCTGCTCGCGCTCGCTGCGCAGCGCCTGGAGCGCCACGAAGGGAGCCACGCATGAGCACGCTCGCGCCGACACTCCAAGCGTTCTTCACCGACAGGCTGCTCTCTCAACGCCACGCAAGCCCACACACGATCGCCGCCTACCGAGACACGATGCGCCTGCTGCTCACCTACACCGAGCAGCAAACAGGCAAACGACCATCTGACCTCGACCTCGCTGACCTCGACGCACCCCTGATCGCCGACTTCCTTCACCACCTCGAGCACGAGCGCCACAACAGCGTCCAAACCCGCAACGCCCGGCTCACCGCGATCCACTCGCTATTCCGGTTCGCCGCGCTGAAGCACCCCGACCACGCCGCGCTCATCCAACGCGTGCTCGCGATCCCACCCAAGCGCCACGACCGCACGATCGTCACCTACCTCACCGAGCCAGAGACCCACGCCCTACTCGCCGCCCCCGACCGCACCACCTGGGCCGGCAGACGTGACCACACCATCCTGCTTTTGGCCGTCCAGACCGGCCTACGAGTCTCAGAGATCACACAGCTACGCCGCCAAGACATCCAGGTCGGCGCAGGCGCCCACGTCCGATGCCTCGGGAAGGGCAGAAAGGAACGCTGCACCCCGCTCACACGACCAACGCTCGCGACCATCCGCACCTGGCTACGCGAACACGACACCGACCCACCAGACGCCCCACTATTCCCCGGCCGCGGCGGGCATGCTCTCACCCGCGGCGCAATCTGGCGTCTGGTCGCCAAGCACGCCACGACGGCCCGTGAAACCTGCGCCTCGCTTCGCGCCAAGCACGTCACTCCCCACACCCTTCGACACACCACCGCCATGACGCTCCTGCACGCTGGCGTTGACACCTCGATCATCGCGCTCTGGCTCGGCCACGAGTCCCTCGAATCGACCAACGTCTACCTTCACGCCGACATGGCCCTCAAGGAACGCGCGCTCGCACGAACAACCCCGCCAAACACCACACCAGGCCGCTACCAGGCACCCGACACCGCCCTGGCATTCCTCGCCAGCCTCTAATTATGAGGCCCCCGCGCTACCAACCTCCACCAAGAGACAGCGACCACACGACAAACACGACATAACCCGACGAGCGACATAACTCGCCTTATGGCGATATCGCCATAAGGACACCCTTCCCTGCGAGGCGACGCACACCGCGACCCCTGCCGCGCTGACGCGCGCGACCGTTTCCGCGGCCCCGGGGACGGGTCGTAGCTCGCGGTGGAAGACCTCTGCGCGGTCGCGCTCAAAGCGCTCGATCCAGCCCTCGGGCAGCGAACGGCCAAGCCTCGCCTGCACTCGGGAGACGACCTCGGAGAGCAGGAGCCCCTGGAAGTCACGCCGAGCCTCGGCGAGCGTGGTCGCCATGCCCTCTTCAGTCAGCATCCGCGCGAGTACCGCGTTGGAGATCCCCTCGCTGTCCACGAGAACCCCATCGCAGTCGAAGATCACAAGCTCCAGACCGTCCATGCCGCTGATCCTTACGCCTTTCGCCCGAGAGCGCCTGCCCCTCTGGGAGGCAGGTGCATGGCGCGGCGGAGCGCGGCGTGTTGCCCCGAGCGTTGCCCCAGGACGGTTTTTCGATGCTTGCGCGGCTCCCCTTACAGCACGAATCCCGCTCGGTTGAGCGGGATTCGAAGAGTGCGCCTGGGGGGAATCGAACCCCCGACCTGCGGCTTGAAAGGCTGTGCTTATCGCTCGACCATGCTCCCGGGTCCGCAAATACAACCATCCCAGACAATGGCAGCGACGGTGAGACACCGCGGCGCGGCGCGGCAAGCAAAGTCTTGACTCGGTGCTCATGGGCGTTTGCCACCCCCGTTGCGCAGCCAGACTTACGAAAAACGCCATTTTGCCGACCTTGACTCCCCGAACCGCACTTCGCGGTTGGATCGATTTCAAGCCATGCGTAGCATGATAGGCACATGCGTACTATACTATGCACATGGATTATCGCCGTCCGATGCTTGTGGTCACACCAACGCTCGACGGGGACGTGCTCCCCGCGCTCGCTCGCGCGGAGATCGAGCTCACCGGACGAGAGCTCGCGCGACACGTGGGCCACGGAAGCCCCGAGGGGGTTCGTCGAGCAGCCGATCGCCTGGTGAGCCAGGGAACGCTGCTACGTCGCACCGCGGGCGCAGCACACCTCTACCGGCTCAATCGAGATCATCTCGCGGCCCCCTGGATCGAAGGCTTGGCAGGCTTGCGCGAGCAGCTGATCGAGCGCCTGCGTGCCCTGCTATCCGGATGGGAGCAGCCCGCGAGGGTCGTGCTGCTCTTCGGCTCAGTCGCCCGCGGCGAAGCAAGCGCCGACAGCGACCTGGACCTGCTGATCGTCCGGGAGCGTGAGTGCGACCCCGACTCGGACGGCTGGCGCTCGCAGCTGCTGGACCTGGAGCAGTCCGCGACTGCCTGGACGGGCAACGACGCGCGGGTGCTGGAGTACGGCGAGCAAGAGCTGGCCGACGCCGCCGGCGAACCGCTGCTCACAGAAGCGCTGCATGACGGCATCGAGCTGTCCGGCTCGCGGCGCACACTGCGACGCCTGATGCGCCCGAAGGTCCGAGCGTGAGCACACGCACGAGACCTTGTGACGTTGTGGGCACCTGAAGACCACCGGAGGCCACCCCGGCAGCGCCAATCAATCGGCTCGGGTAAACGAACGTCGCAGCTCCTGCTCGTCAGCCGAGCAACACCTCGATACCGCCTCGGCCCACCCTACCTGACTATGCTATTGCCAGCATATGCGCTGTACGGTATAGTACTCAGGTGTGGGATGTCGAAGTCACAGACCAATTCGAGCAATGGTGGGACACGCTGAGCGTCGAGGATCAACAGACGATCGACGCCGCGGTGGGCCTGCTGGAGCAGAGTGGACCGGGACTCGGGCGGCCACTCGTTAACAGCGTGAAGGGCTCGCGCCACGCGAACATGAAGGAGCTGCGCGCGGGCACGATCCGCGTGCTGTTCGCCTTCAACCCGAAGCGCACCGCACTCCTGCTCATCGGCGGCGACAAGCGCGACCGCTGGCAGGAGTTCTACGCGCAGATGATCCCGCTCGCCGACGACCTCTTTGACGAGCACCTCACAGAACTTGACAACGAAGGAGCTACCTAGATGGCCACCAAAACCAAGAGCTTCAACGAGCTGCGCAAGCGTGCGCGCAGCCGACACCCCGACTGGGACGCCAATGTCGCCGAGCGCCAGCGCGCGATGCAGGACGCGCTCGCCCTGGCCGACCTGCGCCAGGCCAGACACGTCACCCAGGTCCAGCTCGCCGAGCAGCTCGGAATCTCCCAGGGCAACGTCTCAAGGCTGGAGGGCCGCAGCGACGTCTACCTCTCGACACTGCGCTCCTACGTCGAAGCGCTCGGCGGACATCTAGAGATCGCCGCCGTTTTCGGCGAGGAGCGCGTCGCCGTAGCCGTCGGGCCACGCGAGCGCGCTGCGTAGTATGACACGCATCCGCGTTCTATTAGGCACATAGGTATCGTCGTCCGTTGGTCTACATGTCCATGTCTCCGTAGCGGATGCAAAGGTGGCCAGCAATCTCGTTGACTTTTCGCACCTCACGGAGTTCAACGCCGCGCTTTCGGCATTGCTTTCTCGCTGCTTCCCATGTGTCATGACCAACGTGCTCGGTCACGCAAAACACGATATCAACCCCATCCTGTAGTCCATGGAGTAAATCTAGGTTTACATTTTGATTTGGCTCGGCAACGCGCCACTCAATCTGTCCACCTAGAACCAGGAAACGGCTTTCAAGCGTTTGAATAAGATGCTCCGAAAAAAGACCGCCGATGATCTTGATCTTGCGGTCAGAAAGCGCTAGCGCCACGGCAAGATCGCATTCCTCGGCGAGTCGCTGTCTCGGCGCGAGGACAAACGGCAACGACTCGGGAGGAGGTGGGTAAAAGCGCACGGCATCAACCGGTCTACGCCAATGAGTGATGTCAGTCGCAAGGCCAATCAGTCCACAGTCATGGAGCGCAGACCCATCGCGGCTAACCGAAGATCCGGCCTCGACCGGACCGGAGTATGAGGGATCCAAAGCCGGCGCTTCGTCTCGCAACGCACATGACGGATTTGCCACTCGGCTTAAGAGCATATTTAGCGCTTGACTGGCGTTTCGCTTGAGGCCAGCCGGACACCCGGGTGGTTCGAAATCGGGCCAACCCATCTCCGCAAGCGTCTTTGTCAGGTACTGCTGGCTGGCAGGGCCTAGTGGTTCATCCTTTTAGTTCATTGGTTTATGCCTGGAGGACCTTGCCGGTGTAGGTCCAGTTGAATGGTTTGGCGGTCTGGTTGTAGGTCTCGATGAATGCGAGCATCTGCTCGGCGAGGTCTTCCTCGCTGAAGAAGATGCCATGCTTCAGGAGTCGGCGGTAGAGGATCGAGAAGAAGATCTCGATCTGGTTCAGCCACGAGGCGTGGGTCGGGGTGAACTGGAAGCTCCAGCGGGGGTGTTCTGCCAGCCAGTTGGTGACCTCTTGGGTGCCGCGGGTGGAGAGGTTGTCACTGACCGCGATTATCTGCTGGCCGTCGAGCACGGGGATTTCTGAGTCGAGCTGGTCCAGGAAGCGGACCAGGTCGAAGCGGTTGCGTGTCTTTGATGCCATCGCAAGCACATCGCCGTCGTGAACTTTCAGGCAGGCGAACAGGCACTGGGTACCGTTGCGTGTGTATTCGTGCTCGCGTCTGACGGGACGGCCGGGGACGGGCAAGGTGTCTGGCTTGGTCGGCGCCTTGGCCTGGATGCCGGTCTTTTCGTCCAAGGAGACAACCAGCACGTTCTCCGGCGGGTTCACGTAAAGACCGCAAATCTCGCCCAGGCGCTCCTCGAACTCGGGCCGGGAGAAGTCACTCATGATCCAGTATTCAGTTAGATGCGGCTTGATATCCGCGCGCGAGAGAATCACATGCGCCTGGGAGCCCGACATGCCGACCGCCTCACCCAACTGCTCATAGGTCCAGCGTTCCTGCTGTGCACCCTCCGGCGTCTCAGGTGGGCGCGTGCACGCCTTCGCGATCAGCCTCGCCCTGTCCGCCTGGGAGTACACGAGCGGTTTACCGGAGCGCGGCAAGTCCCCGAGCCCGGAGATCCCATCGCGCTCATATCGCGCTCGCCACTTCGCCACCGTGTTCTCCGAGCACCCCAACAAACGCCCGATTTGCGCAGCCGACTGGCCCTCAGCGGCGTGGAGCACAATCTGAGCACGCTCGACCATCCGCGCCTGCTCGACCCCCGACCGCGCGATCCGCTCGAGCTCCGCTCGATCGTCGTCTCCGATCTGAATGCGCTTCGCCAAAGCAGGCATACCGAACCCCCATCATCGCTGGACACCACCAGCAAAAGGTTCAGCAAAGCCTACGAGATCCCTGCAACCACCAGCGAACTAAGAGGACGATCCACTAGACGTACACGCCGATCCGCTGCCCACTCAACAAGACGCGGCCAGAAATTGATTCCACCCACGATGTCATCCTTCGCGGGCGGTACAAGTAAACCTGGATCACACAGGATGGTCGGATTGATCACGAGTCCGCTTTTGCCATGCGTGAACGAACTCGCTCGCTGACCGCCTTAGCGAGCTCGACAGAATCCAACTCAAGGGAATCAAAAAACTCATTTGGCCAAACATCAAAGTTACCTAATTCGTCTATAGAGAGGCGGCGATATTCTGTGTAAGCTCTGCTCATCTTATCGTCGTCCACCTCGCGGCGTTGCGCAGCAAAAAGAACGGAAAGATCCGAAGGGGAAAGCGTTCCTTGCGCAACACGCACACGTAGCCGAGTAATAAGGTACTCACTGTGCGTCTCAATGATGAGTCGGATGTCCGGTCGTGCGGTAGCAAAAAAGTCGGCGAGTCTGGACTGCACCTTTGGATGAAGATGAAGCTCTGGCTGCTCTAGCAATACAACGGAGCCTTGAGGAGCACCTAGTGGATCGTCCTCTTAGTTCGCTGGTGGTTGCAGGGATCTCGTAGGCTTTGCTGAACCTTTTGCTGGTGGTGTCCAGCGATGATGGGGGTTCGGTATGCCTGCTTTGGCGAAGCGCATTCAGATCGGAGACGACGATCGAGCGGAGCTCGAGCGGATCGCGCGGTCGGGGGTCGAGCAGGCGCGGATGGTCGAGCGTGCTCAGATTGTGCTCCACGCCGCTGAGGGCCAGTCGGCTGCGCAAATCGGGCGTTTGTTGGGGTGCTCGGAGAACACGGTGGCGAAGTGGCGAGCGCGATATGAGCGCGATGGGATCTCCGGGCTCGGGGACTTGCCGCGCTCCGGTAAACCGCTCGTGTACTCCCAGGCGGACAGGGCGAGGCTGATCGCGAAGGCGTGCACGCGCCCACCTGAGACGCCGGAGGGTGCACAGCAGGAACGCTGGACCTATGAGCAGTTGGGTGAGGCGGTCGGCATGTCGGGCTCCCAGGCGCATGTGATTCTCTCGCGCGCGGATATCAAGCCGCATCTAACTGAATACTGGATCATGAGTGACTTCTCCCGGCCCGAGTTCGAGGAGCGCCTGGGCGAGATTTGCGGTCTTTACGTGAACCCGCCGGAGAACGTGCTGGTTGTCTCCTTGGACGAAAAGACCGGCATCCAGGCCAAGGCGCCGACCAAGCCAGACACCTTGCCCGTCCCCGGCCGTCCCGTCAGACGCGAGCACGAATACACACGCAACGGTACCCAGTGCCTGTTCGCCTGCCTGAAAGTTCACGACGGCGATGTGCTTGCGATGGCATCAAAGACACGCAACCGCTTCGACCTGGTCCGCTTCCTGGACCAGCTCGACTCAGAAATCCCCGTGCTCGACGGCCAGCAGATAATCGCGGTCAGTGACAACCTCTCCACCCGCGGCACCCAAGAGGTCACCAACTGGCTGGCAGAACACCCCCGCTGGAGCTTCCAGTTCACCCCGACCCACGCCTCGTGGCTGAACCAGATCGAGATCTTCTTCTCGATCCTCTACCGCCGACTCCTGAAGCATGGCATCTTCTTCAGCGAGGAAGACCTCGCCGAGCAGATGCTCGCATTCATCGAGACCTACAACCAGACCGCCAAACCATTCAACTGGACCTACACCGGCAAGGTCCTCCAGGCATAAACCAATGAACTAAAAGGATGAACCACTAGGACGAGCACCACGACGGGTAGCAATTGACTCGCTCCTACTCCGATCGCCGTAGGATCCCTAGCCTTTCCGGCAACCTCGAGCCCAAGTTGGTGACCAAGCTTTCCCTGAGCCACCACGGATATACGATCAGCGATTCCGAGATGCTCACACCAATCAGATACCGCCTTCGAAAGCAATCCTTTCGTCTTTTACCTTGCGGATCAGTATACGGTAGGTAAGTGCGTTCGTTTTCTTGGAGATATGCAGCCGTGAATTCTCCCTTCTCGCCGACCGGAAGAGAGCGAACCGTATGGCCCAAAGGATACGCTACACGAGGATCATCACGAAGCGGTCCAAGATACAAGACGGCACGCGCAAGACGAGCTGCGTGGTCTGTGGCCAAGGCAAGTTCCCCGACCAACGCCCGTGCCGCGACATCCCCCGGTTGCTCGGCAGTAGTAGGCCCAACCCTGCGTTGCTGTCTTAGGGCAATAGGCTCGCTTGCCCATCCACGAGGCGCCTCAGTCTCAGCATATGCCTCGTATAGCTTTACCCGATTACCCTCAGCCAGTTTGACAAGCTCCTCAATCATCGCAGGACGTGGTTGATGTCTCATAGCCTGATCGAGCTGAAGAGCGAGCTCATTGTCACCCCCTGTCAGTTGAATCATTTGGATAAACTCTCGAGCGACGACCATCGGCGCCTCGCGGAAAGCGGCGACAGCATGAGCAAATGACTTTTTAAGCGCCTCGGGGTCCACACGACGAACAAGGCGTATGGGTGCGACACCAGAAATGGTTATAAAAGTGTCCGGGGGAAGTTCACGGGCCTCGGGATCCTGGATCTTTAGAAGTATCTCCTCTGGGCGACTCGGTGGTGATGGGGAAGTATTAGCACTTTGACCGCTTACAAGGCAACTTCCGTCACGCCAAAACGAGAACTCGTTCGCTACGAGCAATTTAGTGTCTGTAAATTCACTAAGTGTGATACGTAGGATGCAGTCCGACTCGTGATCATCTGGCGTCTCGTCTTTACGTCGAGCCGCAGAGTACCGGAACTCCAATGTAAAATCCTCGGCTCCATCACGGATTACATCGCGAGGCTCGCCGAGACGCACAAGATCACCGTTCAGAACCGGAGCTGGTTCGCCAAAGGATTGCGCCAGGAAAAGCAGGGCCTGAAGGAGTGATGACTTACCCGACGAGTTGGCCCCCGCGAGAATCGTGAGTCGCAGGGGGCCCAGTTCTGCTGATCCAATCGACTTGAAATTGATTACACCGAAGGTGATGTCTCCCGCCTGGAAGGCAGATGGCTGGCGCGCGCCAGCGGGAAGCCTGCCCGAGTGGGGCGACCAGGGAAGCGGGGGCATGGCGGTACGCTATCGCTAACCTCGATTGTCGGTTCGATAATTCGATTGAGGATTTTGGCGTTTTGAGCTATCGGGCGGGGAAGCTGTAGCTGAGGGTGCGTCCGCCCCACCAGGGCACCTTGATGCGCTTGTCCTGGTATGCGGCGTCGAGCAGCGCAGGGGTGTGGGTGCGGCGTCGGAGGGCGACCTCAACGTGGCCGGGGCTGAAGCGCAGCTCGCCGATCCCGTCGATCAGCTGGGCGCGGAGCGTGTCGGGGCTCTGGCGGCGGTAAGCGGCGTGCAGGCCATGCGCGAAGTGCCGGTAGACGATGTCGGCCAGGACGGTGAGCGCGATGTCGAAGTCCACAGCGAGCGGCACCTGGGAGCAGAGGGAGTCCAGGTGGAAGGCGCGGATCTGTTCGGCGAGCTGGTTCTCGATCCCCCAGCGCTTGGCGTAGCGCTCGATCAGCTGCTTGGGCGTCATTTCCTGGCGGTTGGTGAGGATCAGCGTCGGCTGGTCGCGGCCGAGGCCCTGGACGGCGAGCTGGCGGAAAGCTCTGCCCTCGATCGTGACCTGCTGCTCGTAGTAGCTGGCGGTCTTGTGCTTGCCTGCACGGTCGAGCCGGGTCTTGGTCCAAGCGCTGGCGGGGAGAGCTTCGAGCATGCCGATCAGCTTCGGGGAGCGCTGACGCAATGTGATGAAGCCGACCTCGATCTCGTCGAGCTCGGCGAGGTGCTCGTGGGTGGTGAGCTTGCCGTCGAAGACCAGCAGCTTCGGCAGCTCGCCGTGGGTCTTCTCGTAGAAGCGGCAGAACTCGATCACCTCGCCGGACTGCGCGCGGGCGGTCAGTTCGGCGTTGGCGTAGATGATCGTGTGCTCAGCCCCATCCTGGGCGATGAAGCTCAGCACCGAGCGAGTGCGCTGTGAGCGGCGGGGAACGTAGTGCTTCTCGAGGATCGTCTCCTGCCCGTAGCTCATGATCGCGTGAAAGTCGAGGTTCAGGCCCTGCTCGCCGCGCAGCCCGGCGTCGCGCAGCCGGGGCTGCAGCGCCTCAAAGAACGCGAGCTGCTGGGCGCGGGTGGTGCGATATGAGTAGGTCTTCAGGTGCCATGTCTTGGGCAGCGCGTTCAGAGAGCAGAACAGGCCGAGTGCCGGGTCATGAACGACGTTTGCCACGTGGCTGCGCCGCCGGCGCCCGGAAAGCTTGAGCGCCATCAGCGCCAGCACCGAGTGCAGCGCGTCGAGCTGGCTGGTGGACGGCCAGCCGGCCGCATCCACCAGCCCGGGCAGGTCGAGTGCGATCAGGTCCCCGATCAACAGGAACAGCCCGGCGTGCTGGGTCTCAAGACGCCCCGTCTCGGGCCACTCGCCCTTTCCCAGCACGCGCACCTTCTCCGCGGCAAGCCGCCCTGGCTCTGGCCCGGTCTTCGGTGGGAAGGCCGGCCTGGGCATCCGCGAGAGCCCCTCCTCCCGCAGGATCTCCCACACCGCGGTGCGCGAGAGAGGCGTCCCCGCCCGCGCAAGCTCTGCGACGATCTCCTCGATCCCGTGCCGCTCACGGCGCAGGACGAGCACCCGCTCGCGGGCGGCGTCCTTCTTGGGCTGGCGCTTGGGACCAGGGCGCGAGCGGGCGAACAGCTCGGCGAGGTCCGCCTGCCGGTAGCGGGAGATCAGTGTCTGCACGCTGCCCTTGCTGTAGCCGAAGCGCTCAGCGATCTCGCCAGCCGAGCGCTCCTCGACCCAGTACGCACGCAGCGCCTCGTAACGACGCTGCGCGGCGAGCGTCGGCTCGGTGAAGCGCTCATGTCCTGAACGGCCCATCTCTCAACGCGATTGGTGGACGATCATGGGAGTATTGTTGCAGTGGCTTCGGACGGAATCGTCGCTACGATCACGCCCCACCAAGCCAAGCACGCCCAATCCGTGGCCCTGGCTGCCGACCCGCGCCGGCCAACCAGATCACGCACTGCGCCGGGCGCGTCCACTCATTCCGCTGAGGCACGCCCCACCCGACACAGCGCAAGCCCCACGCCACCAGCCCATCGCCGCCCACCCACTCGCCCCGCTTACAACGAAACTAGTGGACAAACCCCCCGCCGACCATCCAGGCTAATCGCCGCATCGTGATACGTCCCATGGATCCGGACGAGCCAGCCACTCCCCTGCCCTACGCACGACGATCTGTGGCGGGGCACCCGGAGCCGGTCGGCGAGGTCGTTGAGGACACGCTTGCTCGGCACCTTGCGGTGGGTGTCCACCTGGACCGTGACGGCGTGAGGCCGCCCGTCGGAAGAGGTGACCTCGACGCAGAACAGCTCGCCGTGCGTGGCCTTCCTGGGGGACTCGCCGGTCAGGCGGCGGACAGCCGCGCGGAGATGCTTACTCGAGTCCCTTGGTGTCGCCAATGCCCTGAACTTGGCATACGTCGCCGTCGGACGTGTCGTCGCCACTCCTGCTCGGCTTCCCGCAGCAGCGGGAACAGCCGGGCTGACAGCACGGCGAAGGTCCGCCCCTCGTCCTCAGTCGCCCTCCCGGAGTCCACCCGCTCGGCGAGCAGCGCCCCATAGTCGATCAGCCACGCGACGAAGACGTCGATCGCCCGTCGAAGTCCTCGTCCTCGGCGATCACGTCGAACTCGGTGCTGCGCAGCGTGTAGACGCCGTCCTCACGCCACGCACGCGCCTCGGAAAGCTCGCGATCCCGTCGGGGCCGGACACGAAGACGCACCCCAGCTCCGCGGCCTGCTCGCTGGTGGCAACCGGCATGACATCGACACTCATTGGCCTTCAGTCTAGGGCGCAACCCCGTCGCGTCGAGGGCTGCCTGACGCCACCCGTCCGACGATAGACCGAGCGATGCCGGCTACCGCTAGGGCATAATCACTACAGTCAACGATTGAGGCGATGAACTACCTCCAAAAGCCGTAGACTGCTATGGCAAACTTACGAAAAACGTAACTTTGCCCCACTCTTAGCCAATGAAGATCCATGAGCTACCCGATGCTCTGCTGGCCGAAGGCCGCCATACGGCAAGTACCGACGAGTTGCTGGAGCTGACCGGCCTCGATCGCCGCGCGCTGCACAGCGGGCTGCACCGGCTGCGAGCAGACCATTCGATCGTGTCCCCCGCTCGCGGCCTCTACACCGTGGTCGCTCCGCAGTACCGCGCGTGGGGCGCACCGCCAGCGGAGTGGTTCATCGACGCGATGATGGCCCACCTCGGCCGCCGCTACTACATCGCGCTCCTCACCGCCGCCGCGATGCGCGGCGCCGCCCACCAGGCACCCCAGAGCTTCCAGGTCATCACTGACAAGGACGTCCTCGACCGCGACCTGGGACGCAACCGCCTGCGTTTCTACACCAGCCAGCACATCGCCGACACCGCAACCGAACGACGCAACGGCCCATCCGGCTACCTGCAGCTCGCCACCCGCGAGAGCACCGCCGTGGACCTCGCCCAGCATCCACGCCACAGCGGCGGGCTGAACAACGTCGCGACCGTCCTCGTCGAGCTCGGGGAGCTCGACGGCGCGACCCTCGGACGGATCGCCGCACCACGCGGAAAGGCCACCGCGCGGAGACTCGGCTGGCTGCTCGAACACCATCGCCCCGACGTCAACCTCGACTGGCTGGCGATCGTCGCCCGGCCACACGAGGGCGAGCCCACACCGCTGAGCGCCAGCGGCCCAACCACCGGCCAGCTCGACCGCACCTGGGGCCTGCGGATCAACACCGAAGTCCAACCAGACCTGTGATCCCCCAGCCCTACATCACCGCATGGGCCACCCATGCACCCTGGCCCAGCGAGAGCCAGATCGAGCAGGATCTCATCCTCTCGCGACTAATCGTCGAGATCGCCAACGACGAGCTGCTGGCCGGCGAGCTGGCCTTCCGCGGCGGCACCTGCCTGCACAAGCTGCACCTGCCGCAGCCCGCGCGCTACTCCGAGGACCTCGACTACACCCGCACCTCCGATGAGCCCAAGATCGGCGACTGCCTGACCGCACTGCGCCGTATCGCCGCGGACATCGGGCTGCAGGAGCGAAAGCGCAGGTTTCCCAGCCGCGACTCCGACATGGCCTGCATCTGGTTTCACACAGACTCACGGGCGGACGACGCGCCGATCTCGATCAAGATCGAGATCAACGTCCAAGAGACGACTCCGTACCAACCCCATGTCCTGCTGCCCTACCGCGTCGACTCTCGCTGGTGGAGCGCAAGCGCCGACGTACGGACCTTCCAAGTCGATGAGATCCTCGCCACCAAGCTCCGCGCGCTCTACACCCGCCGCAAGGGACGCGACCTCTACGACCTCTGGCTCGCACTGACCGTGCTCACGCTCGACGACCAGCTCGTCGTCAACGGCCTCGCCCACTACATGGGCTCAGACATCTACAGCTACCGCCAGCTCCACGCCAACCTCACCGACAAGCTCGCCACACCCGAATTCCTCGACGACACCCGCAACCTCGCCCACGATCTCCGCGGATACGAGCCCCAGGCCGCCGCCGAACTGCTCATGCAACGCCTCGGAACACGCCTGCGCAACGCTCCCACACGATGATTGAGCCGGCGCACCAACCCCACCACGCCCCGTTCGCCGTGGCAACCTCCGGCCCTGCAAGCCGCAACGGCGCCAAATCCCCGCAAAACGAGCCTCGATGCGGTACTCGCCCGCGGTACTCTCCGCCAAAACCGAGTACCAACCGCGTACCCCCTACAGCATGAAACCCGCTCAACGAAACGGGATCCGAGGAGTGCGCCTGGGGGGAATCGAACCCCCGACCTGCGGCTTGAAAGCCTGTGTACTTCCCGCTCAACAGACTCCACAGGTCCGGCAATGCGACCTATTCCGCGAGCGCTCGCCGTTCGGCTGCCACCGCGAGCCGCGCGTAGGCAGGGGCGAGCAGCTCGGCGATCTCGCGCCCGCCGCTCTGCGCCGGCGCGGGCCCGAGCTGGCGCAGCAGCGCGTCGGGGGCCTCCCCGGCGAGCGGGCTAATGCTCAGCGCCGAGAGCTCGCCGCCGCTGCTCCAAAAACTGTCGAGCAGCGTCGAGAGCGGCGGGACGTCGGTGTCGGTGTCGGTGTCGGTGGACGCGGCGACGTCGGAGGATGCCGCCGCGGTAGTCGCTGGCGTGGCGGCGGCGCCGTTCGTGCTCGCCTTCCCGCGCCGCGCGCGCAGGCTCTCCATGAGTTCCTCCCGGGTGCGCCCGCGCCAGGTGAAGATCAGGAAGGGATCCTCCTCGAAGCGCTCCGCGAGGATGTAGTAGGCAGCCGCGAGGTGCTTGCAGGGGTTCTCCTCGTCGGGGCACGTGCAGCTCGCCTTGAGCTCGCCGTAGGAGGCCGGGAGCAGCGTGAGCCTGCACGCCGCGAACAGCTCCTCGATGTCGAGGGGCATCTCCCCCGCCAGCAGCTTCGCGAGCGACAGCGCCTGCGCCGCCATCGCCCTCTCCGCGCGCCGCCACTGGTGCTCGGAGAGCGTCTCGGCGCGGATCCGCACCCGGTAGGGAGTGAAGCGCGAGCCCTGCACCTTCGCCAGCACGATGCCCGGCTCGACCTCGAGCTCGGCCACCTGGCCGCTGCGCGCGTAGTCGCGGCCACGCTCCAGCCGCGAGCCGACGCCGAAGGACTCCAACAGCTCGATGAAGCGCCGCGACCACCAGTTCTCGCCGCTCGCCTCCTGCAGGCCGCGCGCTGCGATGCCCTCCCGGGCCGGCAGCGGCAGCGAGCTCTCCAGCTTCGGATGGTAGGCAGGGGTGGCCACTACGCCGCCTCCGCCACCGCGTCGCCGGAGAGCACGACCAGCTCGCGCAGCCGCGCCGTGTCGAGCTCGGTGATCCACGCCTCGCCGCTGCCGACGGTGCGCTCGGCCAGCTCCCGCTTCTCCGCGATCAGCTGCGCGATCCGCTCCTCGAGCGTCCCAACGCATGTCAGCTTGCGCACCTGCACGTTCTTGCGCTGGCCGATCCGGAACGCGCGGTCGGTCGCCTGGTCCTCGACCGCCGGGTTCCACCAGCGGTCGAAGTGGATCACGTGGTTGGCCGCCGTCAGGTTCAGCCCCGTGCCGCCCGCCTTCAACGAGAGCACGAACACCCGCGGCCCGTCCTCGGACTGGAAGCGCTCCACCATCTCCTCCCGCGCCGTCCTCGACGTGCCCCCATGCAGGAACAGCACCTCGCGCCCCAGGCGCTCCTGCAGGTGCGCGCGCAGCATGTGGCCGAGCTCCGCGAACTGCGTGAAGCACAGCGCCCTGTCGCCCTCCGCGAGTGCCTCGGAGAGGATCTCCTCCAGACGCGCCAGCTTGCCCGAGCGGCCCTCCAGGGAGGAGCGGTCCTTGAGCAGGTGCACCGGGTGGTTGCACACCTGCTTGAGCTTCACCAGCGCCGCGAGGATGATCCCCGAGCGTTCGATCCCCGCGGCGTGCTCGGCTTTCTTCAGCATGTCATCGACGACCGCCTGGTAGAGCGTCGCCTGCTCGCGCGTAAGGTGGCAGTTGACGCGCATCTCGATCTTCTCCGGCAGGTCGCTGATGATCTCCCCGTCGGTCTTCAGCCGGCGCAGGATGAAGGGGCCCGTCGCCTGGCGCAGGCGCGCCGTCGCACGCCCGTCGCGGTAGCGTTCGATCGGCGTCTCGAAGCGCTCGCGGAAGCTCCCCGCCGAGCCGAGCAGCCCAGGGTTGAGGAAGTCCATGATCGAGTGCAGCTCGCTCAGGCGGTTCTCGACCGGCGTCCCCGTCAGCGCCACCCGGTGGCGCGCCTTCAAAGCGCGGATCGCGCGCGTCTGTTTGGCCTCCCCGGACTTGATGTTCTGCGCCTCGTCCAGCACGATCCGCTCCCACTTCACCTTCCCCAGGATCTCGCGGTCGCGCAGCGCGAGCGCGTACGTCGTCAGCACGAGGTCGCACGAGCGCGCCGCAGCCGCGAACGCGCGATCCTTCGGGCGCCCGCGGCCGTGATGGATCCGCACCCGCAGATCGGGGGCGAACCGCTGCGCCTCCCGGCGCCAGTTCCCGAGCACCGACATCGGACAGATCAGCAGCGTCGGGCCGACCTTCTTGCGCCGGCGCTTGCCACCACCGTGTTGCGTCTGTGTCGCGGTTGGTCGGTCCGGCCCATCCGACTGCCCCCCCACCGCCTCGCGCTCGGCAAGCAGCAGCGCGAGCATCTGGATCGTCTTGCCGAGACCCATGTCATCGGCCAGGCACGCCCCCAGCCCAAGGCTCGAGAGGAACGCCAGCCACGCCAGCCCCCGCTCCTGGTAGGGGCGCAGCTCACCCACGAAGGACGCCGGCGTCGGAATCGCCCGCAGCCGGTGCTCCCCATCGGCGCGCAGCAGCTCCCCCAGCCACCCCTCCCCCTCGATCTCGACATCCAGCCCGTCCGCCGCCGCGCCCGCGCCGCCGAGGGTGAGCCCTTCGCGCAGCAGCTCGCCCGCGGACATCGTGCCCCGCTCCTGGTGGCGCTTGAAGAACCCGAGCGCCGCTTCCACATCCTCCGCGCGCAGCACGATCCAGCGCCCGCGCGAGCGCACCAGCGGCACCTTCAACGCCGCCAGCGCCCGCAGCTCATCCAGCGAGAGCGTCTCCTCGCCGACCGCCACGCGCCACTCATACGCGCACAGGCCGTCGATACCGAACAGCCCGCTTCCCTCCTCCCACTCCTCTTCGTCCATCGGCTTCGCGCGCAGCTTCACACGCATGCGTTCGCCCAGCCACGCCGGAGCCAGCACCCCGAATCCACCCTGCTCAAGCGCCGGCATCGCGTCGCACAGGAAGCCGTAGGCCCCCTCGGAGTCCAGCTCGACGCCCGTCGGGGCGGCCTCGCGCAGCGCAGGCTCGAGGCCCGGCCACAGCCGCAACGCGTACCCCAGCCCCCCGAGCAGCCGCTCCTGCGGATTCTCGAGCATGTGCCCCAGCGCCTCAAGGCGCTCACTGCGCGCCCACACCTCCTCCGCCGCGACCAGCACGCTCGGGTCGTCCTTGGCCTGCAGCAGGATCTCCACCCGCCACGGCTCCTCCTCGGGCGCCAGCCCACCTCCCGCGCGCCCACCCCCATCGAGGCCGCTCTCCGCGCGGCGCAGCCCGTTCGCGCGGGCGCCCACCGCGGGAGCGGACTCCGCACTGCGTCGATCGAGGCCGTCATCAGTCGCTTCGTCCGGCTCCCCGGGCCCGTCGGCCTCCCCAAGCTCCTCGCGCTCGTCCGCTTCTCCGGGCGCGCGCAGCCGGAAGCAGGTGCGGAACATCCGCTGCACCGCGTAGCGCTCTCCCGCCAACCGCCACTCCTCGAGCTGCTCGGCGAGCGCGGCGAGCTCCCACACGTCCCCATCCACGACGGGGTCCTCGCCGGTGAGCGCACCCAGCCACGCATCCACCGTGCCCCTGTCGGCGCGCTCACCGACAACCGGGCCGACCAGGCCATCCCCCAAAAACTCCCGCGCACACCCATCCACCACGGCCTCCAGCACCTCGCCCACGATCATCGCGGGTGGAATACCGCCGCTCGCATCGCCCTCGCAGGAGGGGTCCAGCTCGGCGCGTAGGAGCGCCGGCATCGAGCGCACCAGCACCGCCACGCGCTCACGATCGCCGGGAGCGTCGGTCATCGGCCGCCAGCGCGCCACCCACCGATCCCCGCGGCGCACGAGATCGGGTAGCAGCCGCCCGCGCGCCACCAGCTCCAGCGCGAGCTTGCCCGCCTCCCCGAGGAAGCGCAGCGACTCGCCGACCGCCACGCCCGCAACGGGACCTGCAGGCAGCGCGAGCAGCAGCTCGAGCTCACCGCCCGCGGAAAGCTCGATCACAGGCACCTCCCACACATCGAGTCGGCAGGCCTTCTCGACGCTCATCCCGTCTTCGACTGCGCGCAGGAGCTGCGGCGAAGCCTGCGGGCCGAGCCGCGAGGAGGGCAGCACCAGCGCCAGCTCGCGCTCGCCGGCCGACCTTTGATCGCGCGCCGCGGGCGGGAGCGCCACTCCGAGCCGCTCGAACGCACCAGCGAGCGCCTCGGTGTCGCACGCGAACGGATGGCGCCGTGGACCCGGCCTCAGCGGCGGGCGGCCCCGGACGCAGGCAGGCAGCGAGGAATCCTCGCCCCACAGGCACAGCCGCGAGTCGTGCGACCAGACGGCGTGCAGAGCAATCACGCTCGCATCATCGCTAGCCAATCGGACGCATTCCACGCAGCCTCGTGCAACTGCCCGTTGCCGTTCAAACGGCTGGGCAGCCAGCAAGCCGCTCAGGCAGCCCGAATGTGCACTTCGATGTTTGCGCCAGCGACGACCCCGGCAGCCTCGAGGCGACCGGCGAGCGCGTGCGCCCATTGCTCGATCTGCCGATCGGTGAGATCCGATCTGCGGGCCTCGATCTTCAGATACGTATTCTCAACGATCCGTACGCGACTCGATACATCGAAGTAGGCGGCCCGCTCCGCGGCCATGTCGCGAGCCCACTCGTGATCGACCTCGGGGGCGAGCACCATCGAGACGCTGACCAGGCGTGGGACTCCCTGCTCAGACGACGTGAGGTTGGCGACATCGCGGAGGTCATCGGTGCGACCGGCGGCCAGCTTCATGCGGATCAGGTCGTCCTTGCCAGCAACATAGACACGCTGACCATTGATCGTGGTCTGCAGGCTGCGCCGCTTGACCTTCGGATAGCTGTCGCTGCCATCGGGCCGGTACAGAATGTCGAGCTTGCCGTAGCGCGTTCGGAACATCACGGTCGGATACTCCTCGCCAGCGGTGGGATCCACGCCACCCTGCCCGGATGACAGCAGCACGGCGCCCAACTGCTGCAGCGCATCCCGCAGAGCGCGCCTGTTGGCCTCGTCTCCGACCGGGACCATCACGTTGACATCGCCGGTCGCGCGCACCTCTGCGTGCACGCCCACGGCCAACGCGCCGATCACCACAAAATCGACTCCACACGCGGACAGCGCGCCGAGCAGCCCGGCAGGGTTCAGCGCCCCGCCCTCAGCCACTCAAACCCGCCCGCATCTCGGCCATCGCGTTGTGCAGCGCCGCCGCGCTCTGCATCCGCTCCTGCGGGCTCATCACCAACTGATCGGCCAGCGCCCCGCGATCGCTGCGCCGGGGCAACGGCTTCGCCTGCACCCGCAATTCGTAGCCGAGGCAGTTCATCAGGTGCTCCGCCTGACCCAACGTCGGCAGGACCTCCCCCGCCTCCACCCGCGAGACATACGACTGGCTGGTCGCGGCGCGCAGCGCCAACGCCTCCTGGCTCAGCCAGCCCTCCCGCAGCCGCCGCAACAGCCCACCGAACGACTCCATACCAGAAGTAGTATCCATACTAGAAATGGTATCACGGGTGTGGCATCACGGGCCTCCCCACTTCCATGCGCGCGCTGCGGGGCGCAGCGCCAAGGTCGAGATCGACACGCTGTCGCCGAGCGCCGCGCGCGATGCAGGACGCACTCGCGCTGGCCGACATGTCGAGCAGGTGGGGTCCTGAGCACCAGTCGTCACAGGCGCCCGGCGGCGCGCTCGGCCGCTCCCAGGACATCGAGCTCATCGAGCGCGGTTTCGGGTGAAGTCGGTCCCGCTGGTCGGCGGACGTGGTCGGGCTCCCCCGGCGGATGGCGATGGTACGGAATCTCGGGGTGGCCATCGGGATCGAGCTCGTAGCGGACCCGGGCAACGCCGGCCTGCCCGTGGTAGGAGTAGGAACATAGATACAGCCCCTCGCGATCCAGGGCTTCGCCGACGGGGTGCTCGGGACCACCGCTCAGTAAGCGTGAAGCTGATTCGCTCGTCGGGATCGGCGTCCTCGTCCTCATCGGCGTCCGGCAGCAGCACCGCACGTATGTGGATGAGCCCCAGCGGGGGATCGTCTGCCCAGCGCGGGAGCTCCCGGCCGCCGAAGTCCAGCAGGTAGCCGCGGGCGTTCAGGAGCGCATACAGCTCTTCGAAGCGGCGGGAGACGAACGTGCTGACGTGCGACACCGCGCGGTTCTACCAGACAAGGCCCGGGAAGAAACAGACGACGCCGTTGCCCCCGACACTGTCGATTACGTCGATTTCGTCGATACTCATGATAAAATCTAGTTCGTCAGCCAAGGAGCGCACGATGACCGATTTCGACAGGCAGTATTGGAAGATCAAAGACTTCGCCGAGCACTTCGGCCTGGACAAGAGCACTGTCTACAACCAGATCGAGCGCGGTGAGATCCGCGCGATCCGCGTCGGCAAGACCGCGCTGCGGATCCCCACCGACGAGGTCAAGCGGATTCTGGACAGCTTCGTGGCGCCCCACACGCAGCCCCACGACCTGGACGCACGCACGCAGGAGTTCCAAGCCCGCACCGGCCGCACGCCGGCAGACTTCGCCGCCGCCTGGCGCGAAGGCAAGATCGAGGACACGCCGCAGAACGCCAGCGACGCGATCGAAGCGCTCGCCCTGCGTGAGGCGATGCAACCCACCGCCGCTGTGGGATAGCCATAGATCTGACCTTGCCAGCGAGCTGACCTTCCGCGGCGGCACCTGCCTACACAAGCTGCACCTCCCGCAGCCCGCGCGCAACCCAGCCACACCCTTTCGCTGTGGCAACCTCCGGCCCGCAAGCCGCAACGGCGCCAAATCCCCGCAAAACGAGCCTCGATGCGGTACTCGCCCGCGGTACTCTCCGCCAAAACCGAGTGCCAATCGAGTACCCCCTACAGCATGAATCCCGCTCAACTAAGCGGGATCCGAGGAGTGCGCCTGGGGGGAATCGAACCCCCGACCTGCGGCTTGAAAGGCCGCTGCTCTTTGGCACCCCGTAGGTTGCCGTTGACCACTGAGCTACAGGCGCGTCGATCTGGCTGAGCGCGCATTGTAGATGGATGCGCGGCCCCGGGTGTGGCGGCAGCTCAGCCCTCGACCGCGGCGTACACCTCGTCAAGCAGCTTCGCGCGGTCGGCGAGCTGAAAGCGGTCAGCCAGATAGCGGTCAGCCTGCTCGCGCGACTCGCCGTTGAGGGCCATGTTGAGCGCGACCAGACGCGCCCCGTCGAGGTCGTTTCCGCCCTGCGCGCCCCCTGGTGCCGACTGCGCGGGGGCCAGAGCCGGGGGCACGACCGATGGCGCCGAGACCGGGACATGCGGCGCGAAAGCGGTAGCTGGCGACTCTCCCTCGTCGACTCGCAGGCTCTCAGCGAGGGCGCCCACCTCGCCGTCCAGCGCCTCCACCCGCTCCCGCAGCGCGGCCGTCGCCCGTGCGAGCGTCTCCACGTGCTCGCGGGCTCGCTCCGCTAGCTGATCTTCGATCGGTCGCGCGGCCTCCTCGCGGATGCGCTGCGCGTCGCTGCGGGCCTCGCGCTCGATCTCCGCCGCGGTGGCCTGCGCCGCGTCGAGGATGCCCTGCACCTGGGTGGCCATCGCCGGGCCCAGCGCGTGCTCACCGGCGCCCTCCGTCCGTCGCGCGAGCTCCTGCACCGCCGCCGCCACGGCGCGCAGGTGGGCGTCCACCGCTGCCTGGTCGTACCCCCGCCGCACGGTCGGGAAGTCTCTGCGTTCGATGCTCTCGCGCTCCAGGTCCACCGTGCGCGCAAGCGTACCGGACGCGGGGCTGGCGCTACGCGCTACACCGGCTCCTCCACCGGCGCTTCCTCCGCCTGAGCCTCGCGCAGATCCCGGCGCAGCTCGCGGATCTCGTCGCGCAACTGGGCGGCGTACTCGAAGCGCAGCTCCTCCGCCGCGGCGAGCATCTCCTCCTCGAGCTCGACCGCGAGGCGCTCCAGCTCGTGCGTTGGCATCTCCTTTGCCTTGCCTCTCCCCCGTGCGGCGCTGCGCCGCTGACGGCGGCCGCGGGGGACCTTGGAGTCGCCCTGCAGAAACTCCGCGATGTCCGAGACGCCCTTGACGATCGACGCCGCGGTGATGCCGTGCTCCTCGTTGTACGCGACCTGGATCGCGCGGCGGCGGTCGGTCTCCTCGATCGCCGCGCGCATCGCGCGGGTCTCCTTGTCCGCGTACATCAGCACCTTGCCGTTGACGTTGCGCGCCGCGCGGCCGATCGTCTGGATCAGCGAGGTCTCCCCGCGCAGGAAGCCCTCCTTGTCAGCGTCGAGGATCGCGACTAGCGAGACCTCGGGCAGGTCGAGGCCCTCGCGCAGCAGGTTGACGCCGACGAGCACGTCGTACTCGCCGAGGCGCAGGTCGCGGATGATCTGGATGCGCTCCAGGGTGTCGATCTCCGAGTGCAGGTACCGCACGCGGAAGCCCATCTCCAGTAGGTACTGCGTGAGGTCCTCGCTCATCTTCTTCGTCAGCGTCGTGACCAGCACCCGCTCTGTGAGCTCCACGCGCGCGCGGATCTCGTTCATCAGGTCGTCGATCTGGTTGCGCGTCGCGCGCACCTGCACCTCCGGGTCCACGACCCCCGTCGGGCGTACGATCTGCTCGACCACCCTGCCCGCGCGGGTGCGCTCGAACTCCCCCGGGGTCGCGGAGACGAACAGCAACTGCGGGGTGATCGCCAGGAACTCCTCGAAGCGCTGGGGGCGGTTGTCCATCGCGCTCGGCAGGCGGAAGCCGTAGTCCACGAGCGTCTGCTTGCGCGAGCGGTCCCCCTCGTACATCCCCCCCAGCTGCGGCACCGTCTGGTGGGACTCGTTGACGAAACACACGAAGTCCTTCGGGAAGTAGTCGATCAGGCAGTACGGGCGGTCGCCCGGACCGCGGCCGTCGAGGATCCGCGAGTAGTTCTCGATCCCCGAGCAGAACCCCATCTCGCGCAGCATCTCCATGTCGTACTGCGTGCGCTGGCGCAGGCGGTGGCTCTCCAGCAGCTTGCCTTCGGACTCCAGCTGCGTGCACCGCTCGTTCAGCTCGGCGCCGATGTCCGCGACCGCCTTTTCGACCGAGCCCTCCCTGACGTTGTAGTGGGTCGCCGGCCAGATCGCCACGTGCTCGAGGTCCTCCTCGATCAGCTCGCCCGTGAGCGGGTCGAAGTGCTGCAGGCGCTCCACCTCGTCGCCGAACAGCGTCGCGCGGTACGCGGTCTCCGCGTACGCCGGCCAGATCTCGAGCGTCTCCCCCCGCACCCGGAACGTGCCGCGCGCGAGCACCGTGTCGTTGCGTGTGTACTGGATCGCCACCAGCTTTCGCAGCAGCCCATCGCGGTCCACCTCCTCGCCGCGGCGCAGGATCTGCATGTTCATCTCGTACACCTCGGGCGAGCCCAGACCGTAGATGCACGAGACCGAGGCGACCACTACCACGTCGCGGCGGGCGAACACCGCCGCCGTGGCCGCGTGGCGCAGGCGGTCCACCTCCTGGTTGATCGCCGAGTCCTTCTCGATGTACAGGTCGCGGCTGGGGACGTACGCCTCGGGCTGGTAGTAGTCGTAGTACGACACGAAGTACTCGACCGCGTTGTCGGGGAAGAACGTGCGGAACTCGTTGCACAGCTGCGCCGCGAGCGTCTTGTTGTGCGCGATCACGAGCGCCGGGCGCTGCACCGCCTCGATCACGCCCGCCATCGTCATCGTCTTGCCGGTGCCCGTCGCCCCCAGCAGCGTCTGGAAGCGCTCGCCGGCCTGCACTCCCTCGGCGAGTCCGGCGATCGCCTTGGGCTGGTCAGCGGTCGGGGTGAAGGCTTTGTCCAGTCGGAACGGGGGCATTGGCCCCTACGCTAGCGAAGCCCCAACTGGCTCGGGTACGTCGCCCGGTAGGCCCGCTGGGCGTGCAGCACGCGGCTCACGTATTCGCGAGTCTGCGGGAACGGGATCGCTTCGACCGTGAGCTGGGTCCCGTGTGCGCGCGCGGTGGCGACCCATTCGTTGACGTTCGTCAGGCCCGCGTTGTACGCCGCCACCGCGAGCATCTCGTTGCCTTCGTAGTGCTCCAGCAGGTAGCGCAGGTAGTAGCTCCCGTACGCGATGTTGACCGCCGGGCTCGCCAGGTCGGCCGTCTGGAAGCTGACCCCGCCCGACAGGTGGGCGAGAAACTCCGCCGTGCTCGGCAGGATCTGCATCAGGCCCTCCGCGCCCGCCGGCGAGGGGCGCGGGTCGAACTTGGTCTCCGCGTAGATCACTCCCGCGATCAGCGCCGGGTCGAGGTGCTTTTCCGCTGCCTGCTGGCGGATCACGCTCGCGTCCCGCAGTGGCAGCGCGAGTTCGTGTACCGCGTGCTCCAGACGCGGGGCGACCACCGCGATCAGCCCCACCCCCACCGCCAGGCCCATCAGCGTCCGCAGCCTCCGTCCCCGCCGGCCGGGCGGGCGGTGTACGCGCGTGTTCACTCTGACTACGGTTGGGCTGCTCATCGCTTCAGCTTCTCAAGGACCTCCGACAGCTTCTTCTCCAAATCGTCCTCGGTTCCCTCGTTGCGCACTGTGAACGTAGCGCGTCGCGCCTTCTCCTCCTGGGCGAGCTGTCGCGCCGTGCGCTCCCCCTGCAACTCGTGGCCCCGCGCGGCGGCTCGCTCGCGGCGCAGCTCCTCCGGGGCAACGACTGCCACCGTCGCGTCGTAGAGCCCCTCCATCCCCGCCTCGAACAGCAGCGGGACCTCGACCACCGCCGCCCGCGGCGCCGGCCGCCGCGAGCGCGCCTGCGTGAGCCACTCCCCTACCCGCTCGCCCACCAGCGGCCACGTCAGGGCCTCCAGCCAGCGGCGCTCCCCTTCCTCGGCGAACGCTCGCCGTGCGACCGCCGCGCGGTCCACCACCCCGCCGGGCGCCACCTCCGCGCCCCACCGCTCCACCACCGCTTCGCGCAGGCGCTCGTCGCCCGCGTACAGCTCGTGCACGACCGTGTCGGTGGAGAGCGTTGCCGCCCCCAACCGCTCGAGCGCCGCCAGCGCGGTCGACTTGCCGGCTCCCATCCCGCCGGTCAGCCCGACGAGTGGGACCGCCGGCTGCGCCTGCACTGCCGCGCCGGTCAGTCCTGGGGGATGTCGGCCGCCGCCGGCACCGGTTCCGGCTCGGAGACCGGAGCCTCGGCGACGGCTTCGGGCGTCGCCTCGACTGCGGGCGCCGTCTCAGCCGGGGGCTCCATCTCAGCAGCGGGCTCAGGCTCACCCGCAGGCGCCTCGTCCGCGACTCCGGCGTCGGGTGCCGCCGCCGGCTCCGGCTCGGAGACCAGAGCCTCGGCAGCAGCCTCAGGCTCCTCCACCGCCTCGGGCGGCGCGGCCGCCTCCGCCGCAGGTGCCCCCTCCCCGGCCACTGCCTCGGGCGCCTCGACGCCGACCTCGGGCGCCGGCACGTCCTCAACGCCGGCCTCGGACGCAACGGCCCCGGGCGCTGGCGCCTCGACGCCGACCTCGGGCGCCGGCACGTCCTCAACGCCGGCCTCGGACGCAACGGCCCCGGGCGCTGGCGCCTCGGGCGCCGGTGCCTCGGCTGCGGCGGACGGCGCCGCAGGGGCGTCCGCACGCGGCAGCGGCAGGATTTGGTCCTCGACCCGCTTGGCCGACAGCGACAGGCGCCGGCGCTCGGAGTCGATCTCGAGGATCTTCACGCGGATCTCGTCGCCCGGGTGGACGACCTCACGCGGGCTTTCCACGTGGTGCACGGCCAACTCGGAGATGTGCACGAGGCCCTCGACGCCGTCGAGGATCTCCACGAACGCGCCGAACGTGACGACCTTCGTGACCGTGCCCTCCAGCTCGTCGCCGACGTTGTACGTGTCCACGATCCGCTGCCACGGGTCTTCCTGGGTCTGCTTGAGGCCCAGCGAGATGCGCTGACGGTCGCGGTCGATGTCGAGCACCTTGACCTGCACGGTGTCGCCGATGTTGAGGATCTCGGAGGGGTGGTTGACGTGCGACCACGACAGCTCTGAGATGTGGATCAGGCCGTCGATCCCATCGAGGTCCACGAACGCGCCGAAGTCGACGATGTTGGAGATCTGCCCCTCGACCACGAGACCGGGCTGCAGGCGATCGAGGATCTGCTGGCGCACCTCCTTGCGCTCTTCCTCGAGCACCGCGCGGCGCGAGAGCACCACGTTGTTGCGCGAGCGGTTGAGCTCGATCACCTTCGTCTCGATCTTCGTGCCCATGTATTCGTCGAGGTTCGGGACGCGGCGGATGTCCACCAGCGAGGCGGGCAGGAAGCCGCGCACGCCGAGGTCGATGATCAGGCCGCCCTTGACGACCTCGATCACGTTGCCCTCCACCGGCTGCCCCGACTCCGCGGCGGCCTCGATGCGCCGCCACGCCTTCTCGAAGCGGGCGCGCTTCTTGGACATGATCAGGCGGCCGTCCTGGTCCTCCTTGGTGAGGACGATCGCGTCGACCTCCTCGCCGAGCTCGACCTCCTCGCGGGGGTCCACCGACTTGCGGATCGACAGCTCCCCGGAGGGGATCACGCCCTCCGACTTGTAGCCGATGTCCACGAGGACCTCGTCCTTGTCGATGCGCACCACCCGGCCGGTCACGACCTCGCCCTCCTCGAAGGGCTGCATCGTGGCGTCGTAGTTGGGGACGATCTGCCCTTCCACTTCGAGCAGGAGCCCGTTGGAGCCCTCGACGACGCGGGCTTCGGGTTTCTCGATCAGCGCTTGCACCGTCCGAAGCCTAGCGCAGCGCCGCGGACTTGAGTGCCCGCCCGCCCGCGGACCCCCGCCGTCCGCCGGCTCCCGACGGCACGGTCGCGCCGGCGCCGCGCTCGTATCATTGCGGGCGTGCCTGTGCGAGCGACCAAGCGGGGGGCGGCGCGTACCCGCCTGGAGCGCGACTGTGACGTGCTCGTCTGCGGGGCCTCTTTTGCGGGCCTCGCGGTCGCCCGGGAGCTCGCGGGCTCCGGGGCACAGGTGCTCGTGGTGGACCGCTACGAGATCGGCGAGCGCCAGACCTCCGCGTGCGCCGTCCCCACCACGTGGCTCGACGCGCTCGGGCTGCGCCCCGCACTGCTGCAGACCTTCGGCGAGCTCGTGGTGCACACCCCTTGGCACACCGCGCGGTGGAGGCTGCCGTGGACGTTTTCGACTTTTGACTACCGCGCCCTGTGCGCGCTGCTGTGGGAGCAGGCGCGCGCGGAGGGCACCGTCTTCGAGACCGCCACCGTGCAGGGCCGTGAGGGCGGCGCCGTGCGCACCGACCGCGGGGAGCTGCGCGGGGCGCTGACCGTCGACGCGCTCGGCTGGCGGCGGACGCTGTCGAACTCGACCACGATCCAGCCCCCGCACGCACGGCTCTCGCGGGGCCTGGAGGTGCACCCCCAGGGAGCCGGCGAGGAGCTGGAGCTGTGGATCGACCCCCGCTACATCCGCTCGGGCTACTCGTGGAGCTTCCCCGCGGCAGGCGAGGTGCGCGTGGGCGTCGGCTCCTTCTGGCCCGCCCACCACGTGCGCGAGCCGACGGTGCGCCTCGCGCGCGAGCTCGGCCTGGGCGAGAGCGGCTACCAGGGCAACTGGATCCCCCACGAGCTGCGCCCCGCGACTGAGGACGGCGTGTTCTTCGTGGGCGACTCCGCGGGTCACTGCCTGCCGCTGACCGCGGAGGGCATCCGCACCGCGCTGTACTTCGGGTGCGCCTGCGGGCGCCAGTTGCGCGCGGTGCTCGCAGGCTCCTTGACCCGCAAGCAGGCGCTGGCCCGCTACAGCGCTTTCTCCGACGCGCACGCGTGGAAGTTCCGCTCGCTGCTGTTCACCCAGCGCGCAGTCGGGCGCCTGACCCCCTCGCGCGCGGTCACCGCTCTGGCGCGCGGCCTGGAGAACCCGCGCGTGTGCGCCTGGGCCTTCGAGCACTACGGGCGGATCGCCCCGGCCTCATTCGTCGGGCCGCGCGGGGGGCGGCCGCTCCCCAGCAGGCAAACTGCGGCCGCCGCGACGGCCTGAAGCGCACGGTTCGCGGAGGGATTTTTTTGATCAGGACCCCCACAAGGGGGGTCAGGGGCGGGGTCGCGTAGCGCGGTCCCCTCGCGCCTCACCGAGACCCTGGCCGTCAACCATATGTGCCCTGGCCGTCAACCAAACGTAAGGCTACCAAGCCGTGAAGACGAAACGCTGCACTGGTCACGCTACCTTCCAGCCTACGAATCTCCCCACGCCCCGGGCGTGATCTCCAGGTAGCCCATGTCCACGCGCAGCACGTCCATCGCCCACTCGAAGAGCGCGCGCCCGAGCCCGTAGCTGGCCGCGAGCGTCCGCTCGGCCAACGGCTCCTCCTCGGGCGCGAGCATCCTGGCGGTCGCCTCCAGCGGCGCGCCGAGCGGCTTGCCGCGCACCGTGCAGGGGGCCACGAGCAGGCGCGGGTCGTTGCGCAGCCGCTTGACCTTGCCGGCAGTGCGCTCGGTGCGAACGTAGAGCTGGCCACCCGCCTCCGCCGCCCACACCGGTGTGGGGACCGGCGTGCCGTCGCGGCGGTAGGTGACCAGCAGCGAACGCTTGCAGCCACGTACCTCGGCGAGCGAGCCGCTGCGCGGCGCAGCGACGATCTCCCTCGCACCCCGCGGCGTCAGGCGAGCGGTGATCCGCGCGTTGAAGAGCGCCGCCGGCAATCGGCGCCCAGGTCGCGGGTGCGCGGAGGGGCGAGCCGCTGCTGTCACGCCACCTTGCGCAGCCGCGGGCGCGCGGCCTCCACAGCCCGCAGCGCGAGTCGGCTGGCCTCGAGGCCACTGGCCCAGGAGACCTCGGCGAGCAGACCGGGGGCGGCGACCTGGTCGCCGGCGAGGTAGACGCCGTCGCCGCGATCCACGGCCGGGCGGTCCTGCCAGGTGCTGCCGGGGAGGTCGAGTGCACCGGAGCGGGCGTCCATCACCTGGCGGCGGCGCCACGTCTCGCGCGTGCGCCACTCCGTGACCGACTGGTCGATCAGCCGCTCCAGGCGTGCGCCCGCCTGGTCGGTGCTCTCACCGGGGCGGATCGGCATCTGCGTCTGGATCAGCTCGTGGCCCGCCGGGGCGATCTCGCGATCCGAGGAGGAGTAGCGACCAATCCAGCCGGACTCGTCGAGATCGGAGACGATCCACGGATCGCCGCGGCGGCGGGACAGGCCCACGTCGAGGCACACAGTGCGCCCGCTCAGGCCGCTCAGCGGCTCGCCCCCCAGCAACTCGCTCGCCTGCACGAGCTCGGTGGCGAGGATCACCGGCGGCTCGGGCAGTGCCTCCACGCGGCGGCCCGTCTGCACCTCGACGCCCAGCTCGCGCAGGCGGCGCTCCAGCGGGGCGACCAGCCCGCTCCAGCCGCCGCTGGCGTAGCGCACCACCGTGGCGGGCGGCGGCGTGGAGAGGAACAGGCGCACGGTGCGCTCCCACACGAACGCCGCGGAGAGCTCGCCCGGATCGTGATGGAAGGTGTAGACGCCTGCGGCTGAAGAGAGCATCGCGGCGGTGCGCTCGTCGGTGTGGGCGGCGGCCCAGCTGCGAAAATCGCGCTCGACCGGCGCCTGGCGGCCACGCAGGCGCAGGACTGCAGGGATCGTGCTCAGCGGCGGGGTGCGCTGCACCGAGCCCAGCCAACGAAACCGCGCGCCGCCGAGCGGCGGGCGGACGTGGGCGGGCAGCAGGTTGCGCTCCGCCAGCCAGCCCCACAGCGGGCCGTCGCTATAAAGGGCGTGGGGGCCGAGGTTGGCTTTGTACGGGCCGTCGGCGCTGCGCGCGCGCCCGCCGAGCGCGTCGTGAGCCTCCAGCAGACGCACCTTCGCGCCTCCTTCGGCGCACGCGATCGCTGCCGTCAGTCCCGCAAGCCCGCCTCCCACAACGGTTATCTGGCTCATGGTGTCCTCCGGTCGAGAGTTTTGTTTGAGTTCACGCTATATAGCAACTGGCCTACGGTAAAGTTCCAGTTGTGCCCCGCCATACAAGACCAGTTGCCGATATGGCAAGTGTAAAAAGACATCTCCCCCCACGACCCGCAAGCGACCAGGATTGGCGCGACCGGCTCGGAGGCGGGCCTGGGCGTATCTGGGACGGGCAGGGCCGACTCGCACAACCCAGAGGCCACGACGGCCCTGAGCTGCTGGTAGAGCTCGACCGCGGCGGCGAGCTGTCGCTGGGTGAGCAGCTCGTCAGCGGCATCCGCGAGGCGATTCGCGCGGGGCGTCTGCCACCCAGCGCGGCGCTGCCCTCAACGCGCGGTCTGGCGGCCGAGCTGGGCGTCTCGCGCGGTGTGGTGAGCGAGGCGTACAGCCAGTTGGCCGCCGAGGGCTATCTCACCACCCGCCAGGGAGCGCCGGTGCTGGTGAGCACTGCCGTGCGGGCCTCCACCCCGCGCGCACCCGCCCGCTCGCTGTTGCCCACCTTCCGCTACCACTTCCACCCCGGCCTGCCCGACCTCGCGGGCTTCCCCCGCGACCGCTGGCTGCGCTCGCTGCGCGCGGCGCTGCGCGAGTCGCCGCTCGACGCGCTCGGCTACGGCGACCCGCGCGGGCACCCCGGGCTGCGCGAAGCGCTCGCCGACTATCTCGGCCGCGTCCGCGGCACCGCGGCCGATACCGAGCACATGACGATCTGCACCGGCTTCATGCAGGGCTTCTCGCTCGCCTGCCGCGTGCTGCGCGGCCACGGCGTGGACGCGATCGCGCTCGAGGACCCCGGCTGGCACGTGCACCGGCTGATCGCCGAGCAGTCGGGCCTCGAGGTGGTGCCCGTCCCCGTGGACGGCGAGGGGCTGCGGGTGGCAGAGCTCGCGCATAGCGACGCCGCGGTGGTCGTGGTAACACCCGCACACCAGTTCCCCACCGGGGCAGTGCTCAGCCCCGCCCGCCGCGCCGAGCTGGTCGAGTGGGCTGAGAGCGAGGAGCGGCTGATCGTCGAGGACGACTTCGACGCCGAGTTCCGCTACGACCGAGTGGCGGTGGGCGCGCTGCAGGGGCTCGCGCCCGAGCGCGTCCTCTACATCGGCTCGGCCAGCAAGCGCCTGGCGCCGGGGATGCGCCTCGGCTGGATGCTCACGCCCTCGTGGCTGGCGTGGGAGCTCTCCACCGCGAAGGCCGTCGAGGACGGCGGCTCGGAGGTCCTCGGACAGCTCGCGCTGCGCGACTTCATCGCCCGCGGCGAGCTCGACCGGCACGTGCGGCGGATGCGCACCCTCTACCAGCGTCGCCGCGAGGCGCTGCTCGCCGCCCTCGCCCGGTGGCTGCCGCAGGCGCACGCGAGCGGCGCCGCGGCCGGGCTGTTCGAGACGGTGCTGCTGCCCGAGGGGGCCGACGAGCCCGCGCTGCTGCGGACCGCCGCCGAGCGGGGAGTGGGCGCCGAGGGCCTCGCCTGGCACCGCTTCGCCGCGGGCGGCCCGCCCGGGTTGGTGCTCGGCTACGGCAACCTCTCCGAGCCCGCGCTTGAGCAGGGCGTGCGGCTGCTGGCGGAGGCTTACGCCGCGGTGGGTTGAGCCTTACCGCCGCACCACCAACGCGACACCGGCGACGAGCAGCACGAGGCCGACGATCCGCTGCAGGCCGATCGGCTGGCGGGCGATCCCCAGCAGGCCGAAGCGGTCGATCGCTACGGAGATCGCGAGCTGGCCGGTGATCACCGCCGCGGTGAGGCCGCTGGCGCCGAGCGTGCGCACGGTGAGGATCGCGACGGTCACGTACGTCGCCCCGAGCAGGCCGCCAACGAACGCCCACCAGGGCGGGCGGCTGAGGTCGCCGAAGGAGCCGAGGCCGCCACGGGAGAGGGCGGCGATCGTCACGAGCGCGACGGTGCCGACGATGAACGATAGGCTCGCCGCCTGGATACTCCCCACCGAGCGTCCCAGACGCGCGTTGATCGGTGCCTGCATCCCCACGAGCACCCCCGCGCCCGCCGCCAGCATCACGGCGAGCCCGCGGGTCACGCGGCCTCCGGGCGTGCCGGTCGTTTCCAAACACGTGCTGAGATGCACTGACGATAGCAACGTAGGTGGGGCCGGCACAAGCGCCAGCCCCACCCATTGTTCACGACATCACAGGTCTAGCTCGATACCCGAAGCCCCCTTCCGATGACTAAGCCGGCCAGAGAGCCTCCTACTTCACCCGATTCTTTCCCACCAGCTGAGCATTTTATTTTTCTTAAGTGCTGGAAGGTCGCTAAGACTAATAATTCTGTGCCGGTTGCCTTGTTTTCCAGGCTTACGCTTTCCGGCTTTCCTGCTTCCTGTGAGCACACATCGTTGATTTTGTTACTACCAACAAGGCATTCCACTTCCCACCCCGGTTCTCCATTACCGGTGCTTGAGAGTGTCTGTGAAATTCGTCCTTCCGTTTCATCCAGTTCCGTTTGCCACGGAAGATCAACAACTTTAATTTTTTCCACCGTCGTGCAGTTTTTGATGCCTCTGCATTGTGCCGGACTTACTATGATTTCGTTGATTCTACCGTACTTCGCGGGAC
The DNA here is from genome assembly GCA_963725535.1 of uncultured Solirubrobacterales bacterium. Taxonomy (GTDB): domain Bacteria; phylum Actinomycetota; class Thermoleophilia; order Solirubrobacterales; family Solirubrobacteraceae; genus Palsa-744. The sequence goes on along the minus strand of CAVRYX010000008.1, from coordinate 98,405 downwards.
CGATAGATCCGACCGATTCACCGGAGCATTCAATTTCTGCTTTGATGAGCGAACTCGTATCCCTCAACAACAGCGAGCCCTTGGTTCTAACGGCTTCCGTAGTAGTGAGTTCGCTCCATTCAAAGCTGCCAGTCCCTAGGGCTTTTGAGCACTGACCGTCTTCCCACTTCGTGGTCGTAGTGCCTGAGTGTGCCGCTAAGCAGACTAACCAATGTGGCGCCGCCGAGGCGGTCCCTGTGAGGGCCATGCCCATCACGAGCATGGACGCGAGGCAGAGCCCCGCGATCTTGACTAGATGCTTCATTTTGTTTCCTACTCCTATCTGGGTCTAGATGATTATCGATAGCCGTAAGCATATCTCGGGGCGACCCGTCTTCAAGGGCGACGAAGCGGCGCGCTGAGCGTCCTCCCTACTTCTTGCGTTTCTCGTGGGCTCTGTGGGAGGTCTTCTTCGGGCAGCCGGCGACGGCGATGTTCGTGTTGCGCCTGATCACCACGCGGTCCTGAGAGCGGAATTCGGTCGGCATCACGAGAGTCTTGGCGTCGCAGAGGTTCCCGTTCGCCGCCAGCGCGGACGTCGGGCCCTCCGGCAGCTTCAGTTCGAAGCTGCTGACCGGGACATCGGGGACCGTCTTGAACGTGCTGCTCGTGATCCCGCGCTTGCTGATGAACGTCGTGCCGACGAGATCGACTGTGACACCGTAGCCCTGCAGCACGACGACCAGGCTCGGGAACGCTTCGCCGCCGTGCGAGACGAAGTACGCCGGGCCTTCCAGCGGCACCGGCAGGATCGGCGTGATCGCCTTCGCGTGCCCCACCACCGACGCGGCGGGGCAGTTCGCGGGGTTCGCTTCGAACGTCGCGGCCGTGCACGCCTTCTGCAGCGTCTTCAGCCGCGAGGGGAGCCGCTTGGGGAGTTCGACTTTGACCTTCGCGATGTTGACCTCGCTGCCCTGCGGCGCTTTGGGGAAGTTCAGCTTCGCTGTGAGGCTCGCGCCGTTCGCGCGGCTCGTCTTCCCGGATGTCGAGACCTTCAGCGTGGGATTGAACGCCAGCGCGGCGCAGTTGGTCACCTGGAAGTGGCTCGCGACCTGGGCGCTCGCGCCCTCGGTACTCGACAGCGTCCCGATGACGCTCATCGGTTCGCAGCTTGTCGGATTGAACACGAATTCCGGGCGGTCGATGTCCACGTTGACGGTCTTGACCTGAAACGGGATCCCGTACTTCATCGTCGGCAGCGCCCCGCTGGCGACCGTCAGTTGCGCGGTGTGCGGGTCCACTTTGACCGTCGCGCGCACGACTTCGCAGTCGCACGGTCCCGTGCCGAGATCGAACGGCCCGGCGTGCTCTGAGACCGCGATCGAGAGGCCGAACGGCGCGCCGTCGTAGGGGCCGGTCAGGTAGACCTTGCCGCCTTTGATGAAGTACGGTTCGGGCCCCGGGCCCGCGCCGGCCGTCACTTCGCCGATCTGGCTCGTTTCCGGGCAGGTCCCTTCCGCAGCCTGCGGTTCCCCGCACAGCGGGACCTTCGAGAGGTTCCCTGATAGGCCGGGCGGGGTCGCTACCGTGATCCCGCCCAACCCCTCATCGGCGTCTTCGCGGGAGAACGTCACGCTCAGCGGGCTGTACCCGCCCGCCTGGTTGCTCGTCGCGCCCGCGACAAACGTCGGATCGAACCGCGGCGGCTGGCAGCCTGTGATCTCAAACGGGAAGCTGGAAGGCGTCGCGTCGGGCTCGAGCGGGGTCGTCCACGGCGTCAGGTCGCTTTCGGCGCTGTATTCGATCGGCGCGCCGTGTTCGTCATCGCAGACGCTCGGGTTCGCAAGCGTGGCGCGCGACCCGCCGTTGAGCTGCAATTTCAGTTCGCTGAACGGGAGCTCCGGGTTTTCGTCGAACACCGTCGTGATCTGACCGGTCGTCCCTTCCGGCGTGGCCGTCCCCTTGATCTTGACCAGCACGCCGTGCCCGGCGAGCGTCAGGTAGACCGTGAACGGCGGCTTCGTGATCGGCCCCGGCGACGACGGGTCGCCGAGATAGAGAAAGCCCTTCAGTTCGCCCGTCAGCGCCGGGGTGACGACCGACACGTCGCCCAGCTTCGACGCGTTCGGGCATTCCACCGGCTGTTCGGTGCCGAGCCCGATCTGCGCTTCGGTGCACGCCACGAGCCCGTTCGCGGCCGATGGGGAGAGCACAACGCCCGCCGGCATCTTCACGACCGTATCCTTCAGGTCGGCCGTGCCGAGGCCTTCCGCGCCTTCGGTCTGCGGGACGTTCAGGTCGGCGGCATAGCCGGTTGGAGTCGTCGGCTGGGTCTGTTCGGGCTGCACTGAGATCGTCGGAGCGAACTTCAGCGATTCGCAGCCGGTGTACGGCCCCACCGACGCTTTCGCTTCCGAGAGTTCGCTGCTCTCCCACGATTCCACGCTCAGGTTCGCCTTCAGCGGTTCGCTCGTACACTGCGTCGGGTTGACGAGAAACGGGACGGGGTTTTCGTCGGCTTCGACGCCGCCCCCTTCGCATTTCCTTGCCCCCACGTTGGTCCCGACGCTTTCCTGGGTGCAGATGAATTCGGGGCCGCGTTCCGCGTCATGGATCGGATCGGCCGGCACACCCCACACCGTCAACGACTGGCGCACGATTTCCGCCACCGAAACGACGTCCGCGGCTTTCGCGTGCACCCTGTAGTCGGGCCCCACCGAAAGAACAATGTTGCCGGATACGAACCCGATGACCTCAAACCCGAATACCGCCGTCTCGTTCGGCGGCGGAACCATGTTGTATACGGGGACGACGAAAGTCACCAGTTCCGGGGGATCCTCCCTCAGCGTCACTTCGATCGTACCGACCTGCGCGTCGGCAGGGCATTCACCCACCTGAAGCTGGACCGGTGCGCACGTCTTCAGCGCAGCCGGATAGCCAGCGAACCCCACCGGCAACACCACTTCGGCGTTCCGCAGGATCGCACCGACGGCGCCGCTTTCGCTCTGTGCAAACGCGAAGCTCGTCGTCAGATCGGCGTGCGCACCGGCCTGATCGTCGACAACGCGCACGCCGGGCCGTTCTTCGATGGACGTGCTCACCGTAAAGCTCCCAGGTTCGACAGCGAACCCCTCCGCCATACCAGGCACGGCGCAGCCACACGCCAGCGCAACCGCAGCCCCCACCACCAACGCCCTCAACCGAGCCCTCACGACCGCCCCCTCCCCTTAATCGCGTGTACAACAGCCTTCCGATGACCTCCCGCCGCCTTCGACTTCCCTCTGCGCCTTTTACCGCGTGCTTTCCTTCGCTTCTCCCGCTTCGATTTTTCTTCCACGACACGTTCAGCTGGATTGCCCGCGCCCGCAAACGTCGTGCTCGCCGGGGAACTGAACAACGGAGGCGGACTGCCCACGCCCTGACAGCTCAAGCATTCAGGCGCGCCTGACGGTGGCGCGAAGCCGCCGTTGACCCGCGCATCATAGATATTCGGGAATTCCGGTGTCGCCTGCGGGACCAGCTGCGCCGGCGACTCGAAGAACACGTCGCGGCCGTTCGCGCTCGCATCGATAAAGTGCGACGGTCCGGACGCTTCACCCGAGGAGAGCAGGTAGGTGCAACCCTGCGCCAGTTCGCAACCGCCTGTTCCATCGGCCTCCCACTCGTACACGTCCAGACCTGGAGCCTTGTTGACGGCGCCGAATTCATACTTGGTGCTGTTCGTGTCCTGCGGCACAAGCTGAGCGGTCGTCTGGAAGAAGACCTCCTGACCGTTTTCCGATATCTCCGTCACCTGGGGCAACGCGTCGGGAAAGCTCAGTGTGGTGCCAAAGACTATGCCGACATCCATCCCCTGTTCAGGCGCCGGTCCCGGTCCTGTACCGCACGTGACGCAGATCACGCTCCCGTCGGCGTGGCTGTAGCGGTACAGCTCTTCGTGGCCCGCGCCACGCGGTTCGTTTTCCACTTCGGTACTCGGGAACAGGAAGAATTCCCCGCTCGGCGTGGAGTATGAACGTTTGAATTCGGACGACGCCTTTATGTGCGCGACATGCGTAGATTCCCCGGTGCTCGTGTCATAGCGGGTGATTTCCTGAACTCCCGACGAGCCGGACACAGCATAGACAGTCGATCCATCTTCGGAGAAGAAGAAGCCTTCAGATTCTCGGATACCCACGCCGGACTCCATCGGAACGCCGCTCGCGATCCGTTTCAACCTCCTGCCTTCAGGTTCGTCGGCGTCGTACTCGAACAGCTTGTTCACCTTCGAGCTGTCGTCGGACGTCAACGCCATTTCCGTATTGAAGAATACCTCGGAGCCATCCGGCGTCGCATAGTTGTAGCGCACCACCGACAGCGGGTTGCTCACCGTGCCCACTTCCACACCCGGTTCTTCGGGCTTCGCCACTTCAACCGGTTCACCGCCGTTCACACGCATATACAGACGCGCAGGTTCTGTGCACCCCGGTTCGGAGGCCGTGCCCCCATAAGGCGCCGTGAAGAAGATCGTCGCACCGTCGCTCGCCACGGCGTTGACCGTACCGAAGTTCTGACCCTGGCCCAAAATCCCGGCGCCGAGCGTGGCACCGCACCGATTGACGAGCCTGCCGTTCCACGCGTTGACGAGGCGCAGGCCACCTTCGGTCCAGTCGTACAGATCGGGAGCTCCGCTGTCGGTTTCCTTGACGGCTGCTTCCTCTTCCGCACCGGACAGTGGCAGTTCACACCCGGAGCGTGGGCGCGCCCGCCTCGGGCATTCGGCATGTTCAAGCGATGTGAACAGCACATCGCTGAAATCGGCTGATGCCCCGACGAAGCTTGTTTCCGCCTGCCACGGCGTGGTCGCCACATCGGTATATGGACCGCCGACCTGACCGACTTCCAACGTGATGTACTGCGAGCGTGCGGCGGGCCCCAAATTCAGATCGCCCGGCGACGATTCGAACGCCACCTGCGACAGATCTGGACTGAACAGCCTCGGCTCAAAGGCATACCCGCTCGCGCCGGATGGCACGAGCGACTTCATCTCCCATCCGACCTTGGAGTTGCGCGAGAAGACAGCACGGGCGCCGCCGACGCTCGACGGAGTGCTCGCGTTCGGTTCGAGCGGCACGATCGTTTCGAGCGCAACCGCTTCGCCGTCGCCAGACGCTGCAGCTTTGGTCGCACCCCCGGTGAACGTAAGCGCCTGCGTACGACCCAGACTCGCAGGGGTCACCAGCTCATACGCCCGGCAGTCGGGGAGGCCCGCCGAGTGACCCACGCGGAACTTCGCGTTCGGGCATGGTCCGCCGGCAGCCGGCGCGCCGCTCGCGGTTCCCAGTACGGACACGAACACAATGAGCATTACGAACCGGACGCACCGCGACCGGCGCGTCACCCTCCCGATACCAAGACCAACGCAACCCAAGCTCACCACCCTCTCCCACTTCATTTTGTTTGTGGATCCTCCGCTCCTCGCAGGCGATCACCGCCCCAAGACCAGCAACCACACAGACTATGTGCAACAATGCAGGTGGGACCGGCACGTAGCTGGCCCCACCCGTTGTTCATGACATCATAGGTTTAGCTCGATACTAAAAGCCCCTTCCCGATGATTAAGCCGGCCAGAGAGCCCACTACTTCACCCGATTCTTTCCCACCAGTCGAGCATTTTGCTTTTCTTAAATGCTGGAAGGTGCCTAGGACTAATAATTCTGTGCCGGTTGCCTGGTCTTTCACGAGTATGCTTTCCGGCTTTCCTGCTTCCTGTAGGCATTCGTCCAGGACTTTGTTACTACCGACTAGGCATTCCACTTCCCACCCCGGTTCTCCATTACCGGTGTTTGAGAGTGCCTCTAAGATGACTCCTTTTTCCGATTCATACAGTTCCGTTTGCCACGGCAGATGCTTTGCTTCGATTTTTTCCACCGTCGTGCAGTTTTTGATGCCTCTGCATTGTGAGGGTGATACTTTGATTTCGTTGATTCTACCGTACTTCGTAGGACCGACGGATCCGATCGATTCACCGGAGCATTCGACTTCTGATTTGATGAGCGAACTCGTATCCTTCAACAGCAGCGAGCCCTTGGTTCTGGCTTCTTCCGTGCTGGTGAGTTCGCTCCATTCAAAGCTGCCAGTCGATAGGGCTTTCGAGCACTGAGCATCTTCCCACTTCGTGGTCGTAGTGCCTGAGTGTGCCGCTAAGCAGACTAACCAATGTGGCGCCGCCGAGGCGGTCCCTGTGAGGGCCATGCCCATCACGAGCATGGACGCGAGGCAGAGCCCCGCGATCTTGACGAACTTCATTTGTTGCTCCTTTACATGGGGTTGGAGACCGACCCCAGAACGCCCGCCTTTGTGCATAGACACTCCAGAGCCGGCTATTATTCTCAACATACAACCTCTCCTCGCACCACCGGGCGTAACGCTCGAACCACCGGACGCGACGCGATCAAGGGTTTGATTCGAGACTGCATGAACGCACTCTACCCAACCGTCCAAAAGGTTCAACCCTTGTCTCCGACTTTCTGGATCCACCTTGACTGCCGAAACGGCCATCCCGGCAGACAAAACACGTCCGGTAGGCCCTCAGCGAAGCCTTCCCGCGCCCCACGGAGACCGCAGCCCACCACCCAAAACCCGCATCAACACTGGCTCAACGGCTGACAGCCCGCGCCGGTGCGACCAGCTGCACCAGTTCTGGCGACCCGCCCATGCCCCGGAAGCCCCGCTTGACGGCGGCAATGACTACCGTCTACTTGGCTTCCAACCAATTGTCTCCGACCCCGACCTCGACGTCCATCGGGGGATCGAGCGCCCAGACCCCGACCATCTCGCGCCCGATCAGCTCGCGCGCGGCGGGGACCTCCCCGGGCTCCGCTTCGAAGAGCAGCTCGTCGTGGATCGTGAGGATCAGGCGGCAGGCCAGGCCACTCGCGGCGAGCGCCCCGTGGCAGCGGACCATCGCGAGCTTGATGATGTCGGCCGCGGTGCCCTGTACGACCGTGTTGACCGCCAAGCGCTCCCCGAGCGAGCGCACCTGGAAGTTGCGGGCGCGTAGCTCGGGGATCTGGCGGCGGCGGCCCCACAACGTCGTGACGTGCCCCTCCTCCTTGGCGCGCTCGATCGTGTCGGCCATGAACTGCGCGACACGGGGGAAGCGGGCGAGGTAGGCGTCGATGAACTCCCGCGCCTCCTCGCGAGGGATGTTGAGGCGGTCGGCGAGACCGTAGTCGGAGAGGCCGTAGACGATCCCGTAGTTGATCATCTTGGACTTCGCGCGCATACCCGGGTCGATCTGCTCCGGGGGGACGCCGAAGACCTGCGAGGCCGTGGCGGTGTGCACGTCTTCGGAGCGCGCGAAGATCTCCTTCAGCACGGGCTCCTCGGCGGCGTGGGCGAGCACCCGCAGCTCTATCTGGGAGTAGTCCGCGGAGATCAGCACGCGGCCCTCCTCGGCCTCGAAGCAACCGCGGATCTCGCGACCGAGGGCGGTGCGGATCGGGACGTTCTGCATGTTCGGGTTGGTGCTCGACAGGCGCCCCGTCTGGGCGACCGCCTGCAGGAAGGTGGTGTGGATGCGCGAGCGCTCGTCGGCCTGGCCGGGGAGCACGTCGAAGTAGGTCTTGATCAGCGTCGAGAGCTCGCGCCAGCGCTCGATCTTGGGCACGATCGCGTGCTCGGAGCGGATCGCCTGCAACACGCGCGCGTCGGTGGAGTAGCCGGTCTTTCCGCGCCGCTTGCGCGAGAGGCCGAGCTTCTCGAAGAGCACCTCCCCGAGCTGCTGCGGGGAGGCGATCAGGAACTCCTCGTCGGCGAGCGCGAAGATTTCTCCTTCGAGCTCCGCGATCTCCTCGCGCACGCGCGCGGCCACCTCCTGCAGGCGCGGCACGTTCAGGCGCACCCCCGCGAGCTCCATCGCGCGCAGCACCCGCACGAGCGGCAGCTCGATATCGCGCATCAACCCCTCCAGGCCGCGCTCTGCGATCTGCTCGCGCTGCCACGCGGCGAGCGCCCCCACGAGCAGCGACTCGCCGGCGGCGGCATCCTGCATGTCGGCGGCGAGACCACGCTCCTCGCAGAGCTCCGCGAACGGGTACCCTCGCCGCGCCGGCTCCAGCAGGTAGGCGCCGAGCATCGTGTCGTGGACGAGGCCCGCCGGCACGAGGCCGAGGGCCTTCGCGTCGTGCACGACCACCGGCAGCTCTCCACAGGCAGCAGACACCTCCTCGGGGCCCTGGCAGTCGCCACAGAGGACCTCTGGGAGCGCGTCCCCTGCGGCCGCGGCGGTACCTCTCGCGCCCCTCGCGGCCCCGGCGCCCTTCGCGGCCGTGGCGCTCGCGCCACCGCCCCCCGGAGCGAGCGTGACCGCGAAGCGCCACCCGGCCCCCTCCGCGAACAGCGCGCCCTCGGGCGTCTCGGGAGGACGCACGGAGAGACACAACTCCGGCGGCTCCGAACCGGCCGCGGAGACGGCGAGCGCGGGGATGTCCGCAACCGCCCCCGCGCGCAGGCGCCCGGAGAGCCGCACCTCGGTCGGGCCGGCGGGCACCGCCTGAGCCCCCTCGCCGAGCGCCTCTTCGAGGCGGCGCAGAGGGTCGCGCAGCTCGTACTCCCGGAAGACCTCGCGCAGCCGCGAGCGGTCGGGCTCGCGGGCGGCCTCGGCGGCGGGGTCGAGGTCGAGCGCGACGGCGCGGTCGACGGTCGCCAGGCGCTTGGAGACCCGCGCGTCCTCGGCGTGCTCGCGCAGGTTCTGTTTGCGCTTCGCGCCGGAGATGTCGGGGATGTGGGCGAGCACCTCCTCCAGGGGGCCGTAGCGCTGGATCAGGTCGGAGGCGGTCTTGTCGCCGATCCCGGGGACCCCGGGGATGTTGTCGGAAGTGTCACCCTTCAGGCCGTAGAAGTCGGGGATCAGCGCGGGCGGGATGCCGTAGCGGTCGAGCACCGCCTGGTGGTCGTAGACCTTGGTGTCGGTGATTCCCCGCGCGGTGGCCATCACCTCGACGAGGCCACCCTCGTCGATCAGCTGGAAGACGTCACGGTCGCCGGTCACGATCGTCACCGGGACCGGCGGGTCGGCGGCGAGCGCGCGCGCGGCGAGCGAGGCGATCACGTCGTCGGCCTCGTACCCCTCGACCCGCACGTTGCGGTACCCGAACGCCTCGACCAGCGGTTCCATCGCGGGCCACTGCTGCTTGAGCAGGTCCGGGCGCGAGCGCCGCTGCGCCTTGTACTCGGGGAACAGCTCGGTGCGCCCGGAGGTGCCGGCGTCCCACGCGACCACGGTGGGGCAGACCCCGTACTCGGTGACGATCTTGACGAGCATCGAGGCGAACCCGAAGATCGCGTTGGTGGGCACCCCCGTGGAGGTCGCGATCGACTCCGGCAGCGCGAAGAAGGCGCGGTAAACGAGCGAGGGGCCATCGATCAGGAAGAGGCGCGGCACGACGGAGCACTTTAGGTGAGGCGACGAGCAATAAGATGGCTGCCCCTCGAACGGACAGGAGCCTCGCACGTGAACATCACCCCCAGCGCGCAGTACCGCCTCACGATCCGCGTGAAGCTGGACGACGCCCAGGGCGCTCTGCTGGGGTCCGTGACGGCGGGGATCGGCGAGCAGGGCGGGGTCGTGGTGGCGGTGGACCCCGTGGAGGTGGACGCGGAGGGCAGCGTGCGCGACATCGTGGTGGACGCCGCCAACCGCGAACACTGGGGCCGCATCCTGCAGGCGATCGAGGCGGTCGCGGGCGTCGAGGTGGTGGACACCACCGACCGCACGTTCCTGCTGCACGTGGGCGGCAAGATCGAGCAGCACAACAAGCACCAGTTGAAGACCCGCGACGACCTCTCGATGGTCTACACCCCGGGCGTCGCGCGGGTCTGCATCGCGATCCGCGACGACCCCGACAAGGCGGCCCAGTACACGATCAAGCGCAACACCGTGGCGGTCGTCTCCGACGGCACCGCGGTGCTGGGGCTCGGCGACATCGGCCCCGCGGCAGCGATGCCGGTGATGGAGGGCAAGGCGTGTCTGTTCAAGGAGTTCGCGGGCGTTGACGCGTTCCCGATCTGCCTCGACACCAAGGACCCCGACGAGATCGTGCGCACGGTGAAACTGATCGCCCCGGGGTTCGGGGGGATCAACCTCGAGGACATCTCCGCGCCGCGGTGTTTTGAGATCGAGGAGCGCCTGAAGGAGGAGCTCGAGATCCCGGTCTTCCACGACGACCAGCACGGTACGGCGGTGGTCGTGATGGCAGCGCTGCTGAATGCGGTGAAGCTCACCGGCCACCGCCTGGAGGACCTGCGCGTGCTGGTCATCGGCCTCGGCGCCGCGGGGATCGCGGTGACGCGGATCCTGCGCGAGGCAGGCGTCGCCAACATCATCGGCGCGGACTCGCGGGGGGCGCTGCACGTGCGCCGCGAGGACTACCTCGACGGGACGATGAACCCCGTGAAGCGGTGGTTCGCGGAGGTCACCAACCCCGAGTGCCGCGCGGGCGCCCCGGCAGATGTGATCGAGGGCGCCGACCTGCTGATCGGGGTCTCCGGCGCGCGGGCGCTACCAGCCGAGGCGCTGGCGCAGATGAGCGAGCACGCGATGGTGTTCGCGATGGCCAACCCCAACCCCGAGGTCGTCCCCGAGGAGGCCGCACCGTACGTGCGGATCATGGCAACCGGCCGCTCGGACTACCCCAACCAGATCAACAACGTGCTGTGCTTCCCCGGCATCTTCCGCGGCGCCCTGGACGTGCGCGCCCGTGCGATCACCGAGGAGATGAAGATGGCCGCCGCCCGCGCGATCGCGGCGATCGTCCCCGAGGAGGAGCTGCGCGAGGACTACATCATCCCCTCCGTCTTCAACCGCGACGTCGCCCCGGCGGTGGCGGCGGCGGTCGCCGACCAGGCCCGCTCCAGCGGCATGGCGCTGGCCGGCCAGGAGGTCGGGTTCGCGCAGGGCGACACTGCGACCACGCCCGCCGCGGCGTGAGCCGATGCGGGTCACCGTCACCGGCGCGACGGGCCTGATCGGGACCACGCTCGTTGCGCGACTCCTGGCCGAGGGGGCCGAGGTCACGGTGCTCTCGCGCGACCCCGCCGGAGCCGAGGCGAAGCTCGGCGCGCAGAGCGGGGCAGGGCCCGGAGCGCAGGGCAGGGCAACGCACGGCGTGCGGGCGGTGGGCTGGGATCTGCTGAACGAGCGGGCGCCGGTGCAGGCGCTGGAAGGACGCGACGCGGTGGTGCACCTCGCCGGTGAGAACGTCGCGCAGCGGTGGACGGCCAGCGCGAAGCGCGCGATCCGCGAGAGCCGCGTGATCGGCACGCGCCACCTGGTCGAGGGTCTGGGCGAGTGCGGCGCGGAGCCTGGCGGCCGGCCGGCGGTACTCGTGAGCGCCTCGGCGGTCGGCTACTACGGCGCCCGCGGAGAGGAGCCGCTGGACGAGGAGGCACCCGCGGGGCGCGAGTTCCTGGGGGAGGTGTGCGTAGCGTGGGAGGCGCAGGCGCGCGCAGCGCAGAAGCTTGGAGTGCGCACGGTGCAGGTGCGCACCGGGGTTGTGCTCGACCGCCACGGGGGGGCGCTCGCGAAGATGCTGCCCCCCTTCCGCCTCGGAGTGGGCGGCCCCCTCGCGGGCGGGCGCCAGTACGTGTCGTGGATCCACGTGGACGACCTCGTGGGCATCGCCTGCGCCGCGCTCGCCGACGAGCGGTGGTCTGGTCCAGTCAACGGGACGGCCCCCGAGCCGGTCACCAACCGCGAGCTCTCACGGGCACTCGGCCGAGCGCTGCATCGCCCTGCACTGCTGCCAGTGCCGGGCGCGGCGCTGCGAGCACTCTACGGCGAGATGGCGCAAGTCGTGACCAAGGGCGCGCGCGTGCTACCAGTCAAGCCCCTGGTCCTAGGCTACGAGTTCCGCTACCCCCACCTGGACGAAGCACTGAACGCGGCGCTCGGTTAGGGCTCTCGCCACAATAGATGGCGGATCTGGGGTGGTCGATCCGTGGATGGGATGCGACGCACGTGAGCGCAGCCGTGCTGGTAGCACGGCGAGCATCGCGGGTGGCGCAGACCGCCGCGGAGCGGCCGCATCCAGGCCGGCAGATATTGAGGCGTGGGCCCTTAGTCCGCGGACGGCAGCTGAAAGGCCCGGTAGAACACGAGGCGCCCCCCCTCGACGCGGTCGACGGCGTAGCGGGCGAGCGTGGTGTCGCCGTCGGGCAGCACCGAGTAGCGCCCGAGCACCGAGTCGCGGTCGCGGATCGCGAAGAACTGGTGGATCACGGCGGCGCGGTCGTCGCCGTGGCGCCCGGCGCGGCGGATCGCGTACAGCACGACGCTCATCGCCTCGTACCCGTACAGCGCGTACGGCCCGGGCGTCTGGTGAAAGCGCCGTTGGTAGGCCGCCAGGACGCTGGTGGCCGGCGCGGGGTACAGCGAGAGCGGCAGCAGCGGGGTGGTCAGGTACGTGTGGGCCGCGGCAGAGCCGATCTGAGCGGCGAAGGCGGGTTCAGCGAGCGCAGAGGTGCCGAGCAGGCGCAGGTGGGAGTCGGCCCCGTGCAGCTGCTGCCACAGCGCAACGGTCCCGGAGCCCGGCGCACCGCTGAAGAACACCGCCCGGGCGCCGCTTTCGAGCACCTTCTGAACCACCCCTGAGTATTCCGTGGTGCCTTCGGTGTCGAGCTGTTCTTCACCGACGACGTCGAGGCCAGCGTGCCGGGCGTCTTCGGCGAACAGCTCCGCGAGCGGCAGGTTGAAGGGGTCCTGGTCCTCCAGCACGTACACCCGCCGCAGGTGCAGCGCGCGCGCCAGCCTCACCTGGGCCGCAGCCTGCACCTGGTCGCCGGGCATCAGGCGGCCGAAGGTGCGTTGCCCTGTGAGGTAGAAGCGGTAGGGCTCGTCCTGGCCGGCGTCGAGCGGGGAGGTGAGCCCCTCGTAGGGGCTCCCCGGGCTCACCTGGAGGATCCCCGCGGCGTTGGTCAGCGGCAGCGAGACGGCGGACGCGGCCGAGTCGAGGTCGCCGAGGTAGGCGATCGTGGAGGTGTCCTGCGCGGCCACCCGAGCGTAGGTGGCAGTGATCCCCGGGGCCGCTTCGCCGGTCTGGGGGTTGGCGTCGTCGAGCGAGGCGTAGTCGACCCTGAAGCGCCCCACACGCCCACCGGCCTGCGCGAGCGCGAGCTTCTCGCCGTCGACGACCTGGTGGGAGGCGGAGGCCGAGGGGCCCTCCAGCGGGAGGCTGGAGTAGACGGTCAGCTCATCGCCGGGAGTGGTCGAGGCGGTGGACACCCCGACCCCGCCACAGCCGCCCAAAGCAGGGAGCACCAGTAGCGCGAGCAGGAGCCAGCGCGCACGCACCGGCCGCTCAGGCGCCGCTGCGGCGGCGGCCCGGCAGGTAGCCGGAGAGGATTCGCACACAGGCGCCGATCAGCATGATGGCCGCGGCGAGCATGAACGCGTCGAACCCCTTGGCGCCCAGCGCCCACAGCACGATCCACACGACGAGGCCGGCGGTGACGGTCAGGATCAATCCCATCGCTCGCGCATCCTACCTGCCCCGCGGGCGGTCTGCACGGGTAGGGACCCCGGGAGCCACCCGGCCGGCGTCAGGACTCCAACCCAGCGGCCAGCTCGGCGACAAGCGCGCCCACCGCGGCGGCAGGATCGGCGGATTCTCCCGCGGCGCGCACGAGACGGCTGCCCACGATCACCCCGTCGGCCCCCGCCTCGGCCGCCTGGCGAGCCTGCGCGGGCGTGGAGATCCCAAAGCCGAGCGCAACCGGCACCGCGGTGGCGGCCCGCGCGCGGGCGACCACCTCGGCGAAGCGCTCCGCGAGCGCCGCGCGCTCTCCGGTGGTGCCGACGACCGAGACGGTGTACAGGAACCCGCGCGCGCGAGCCCCGATCTCCTCCAGGCGCGCCGGCGGGGTTGTGGGCGCGACGAGTGGCACGAGCGCGAGGCCGTGCGCGTCACACGCAGCGAGCACCTCGCCGGCCTCCTCAAAGGGCAGGTCGGGCACGATCAGCCCGCAGGCCCCCGTGCGCGCGAGGCGCTCCACGAACGCACCGGCGCCGGGGGCAAGAACCATGTTGGCGTAGCACATCAACACCACCGGCACCGCGGGGGCGAGCGCGCGCGCGACCTCCAGCACCCCGGCGAGCGAGGCCCCCGCGGCGAGCGCGGCGGTCGCGGCCGCGTGGATCACTGGCCCGTCGGCGAGCGGGTCGGAGTAGGGCACGCCCAGCTCGAGCACGTCCGCGCCTGCGGCCACGCACGCCTCCCCGATGCGCACCGAGTCGGCGAGCGTCGGGTAGCCGCCCATCAGGTAGGGCATCAGCGCCGCCGCTGGCCGAATCGGGGATGCTGGCCGAAACGGGGACCGATCAGGGGGACACTCGCTGCGCTCGCATCCCCGAATCGGCCAGCGCCGAAGGCGCGTGTCACCCGGCTTCGGCAAAGCGAGCGTCTCCCGATTCGGTCCATGCTCGGCGAACGCTTGGGCGATGCGCTCGACACCGCTCATGAGCGGGCAAGTACCTCGGCCAGGTCCTTGTCCCCGCGCCCGGAGAGGCACACCAGGTCGAGGTCCCCGTCGGGCTGAGCGAGCACCCACGCGAGCGCGTGGGCGGTCTCGAGAGCGGGGATGATGCCCTCCAGGCGGGCCACCTCCCCGAACGCAGCGAGCGCGTCGCGGTCGGTGACGGCGACGTAGCGCGCGCGGCCGGAGTCGCGCAGGTGCGCGTGCTGCGGACCGGTGCCGGGGTAGTCGAGGCCCGCGGAGACGGAGTGCGCCTCGATGATCTGCCCCTCCTCGTCCTGCATCACCGCCGAGAGCGCCCCGTGCAGCACGCCCGCGCGGCCGCCGACGGTGAGGGGCGCCCCGTGGCGAGGCGTATCCACGCCCTCCCCCCCGGCCTCCACGCCGACGAGCTCGACGGCGGAGTCCTCGAGGAACGCGGTGAAGGTGCCCAGCGCGTTGGAGCCCCCGCCGACGCACGCAACCACGCGCGCGGGCAGGCGCCCCTCGCGCTCCAAGAGCTGCGCGCGAGCCTCGTCGCCGATCACGCGCTGCAGGTCGCGCACGAGCGCGGGGTACGGCGCGGGACCGACGACGGAGCCGATCACGTAGTGGGTGTCCGCCACGTTGGTCACCCAGTCGCGGATCGCCGCGGACGTCGCCTCCTTGAGCGTGCGCGCGCCGGCGTCCACCGGGCGCACGGTCGCACCGAGCAGCTCCATGCGCTGCACGTTGGGGCGCTGGCGGCGGGTGTCCTCGACGCCCATGTACACGACGCACTCCAGTCCGAGCAGCGCGCAGACGGTCGCGGTCGCCACACCGTGCTGCCCGGCGCCGGTCTCGGCGATCACGCGGCGCTTGCCCATCCGCTGCGCCAGCAGCGCCTGCCCGAGCGCGTTGTTGAGCTTGTGCGAGCCGGTGTGGTTGAGGTCCTCGCGCTTGAGGTACACCGTCCGCCCCACGCGCTCCGACAGCCGCCGCGCACGGTACAGCGGGGTGGGGCGCCCGCCGAAGTCGCGCAGCAGCCCCCCGAGCTCCGCCCGGTAACCCGGGTCCTCGCGGGCGGCCACCCACGCGAGCTCGAGCTCCGCGAGCGCAGGCATCAGCGTCTCGGGGACGTACTGCCCGCCGTACCGTCCGAAGCGGTGCTCGACCGTGCTCACGCGGGCGAGGTTACCGCGAGGGGGTGAGTTTGATGAGCCTCCGCCCTCACGGGCTCCGGCGCGCGGCGTTCGTTGCGCGGGAAGGGGGCGTAGTGCACAGGCCGGCTCGTCCTCACGCGGAGACGCCGACCGGCGCGACGGACTGCACCGCGGCGAAGAATGCCCGCAGGCGTTCGGGGTCCTTCTGGCCAGGCGCGGCCTCGGTGCCGGAGGCCGTGTCCAGAGCGAACGGCCTCGCGCGGTGTCCCTGACGGGAGGCCGCGGCGATCGCCTCAGCGGCGTTCTCCGGCCCGAGGCCCCCGCTTAGGATCAGCGGGACCGAGGAGCGCCGGGCGGCGAGCAGGCCCCAGTCGAACGCCTCCCCGGTCCCCCCGCGCAGCTCCTGCTTGCCGGGCGCGGTCGAACGCGCGTCGAGCAGGTGAAAGTCGGTGTGGAAGCGCTCCACGTCGCGCACCTCCCCGACTGAGGCCACCTGCACCGCCTTGATGACCCGCGCGCCGGTGCGGTGCCCCGCCTCCGCGCAGTACGCAGGCCCCTCGTCGCCGTGCAACTGCAGCATCGTCAACCCGAGCTCGTCGGCGCTCTGCACGACGTCCTCCAGGGGCGCGTTGACGAACACGCCGCACACCTCCACCCGGCGGCGCAGCGCGGTGGCGATGCGCAGCGCCTCCTCGGGCGAGCACGCGCGCGGGGAGCCCTCGTAGAAGATCAGGCCCACCGCCCACGCCCCGAGCTCGACCGCGAGCTCGGCGTCGGCCAGGCGGGTGACGCCACAGACCTTGATGCGGGGGACGGCGTCGGACATAGGCCCACGGTAGCGGGTGACCCCCTTAACGACGAAGCACCCGCGTCGCGGGCGCTTCGAGGAGTCAGCAATCTGCTCACTAGCCAAACAGGAGTCTACAACCAAGCGACCTCGACTATTCCGGCGTGGAGGGGTTGGGGATCGAGTTGGGGCGCTCGCCGAGGGTGACGGTGAGGGTCTTCTTGGTGTAGCCGCCGCTGCCCGAGGCGCGCCACAGTTCGAGCGTGATGGTGTCGCCGGGTTTCTTGTTGCCGATCACTTCGGCGAGGTCTTCGGAGCTCGTGACCTGCTTGCCGTCGACCCCCACGATGATGTCGCCACCGACGGAGATTTCGGTGCCGTTGATCTTCGCTTCGATGTTGCCGGCATGGATGCCGGCCTTGGCAGCAGCGGTGCCGGCTTCGACTTTCTCGACCATCGCGCCGCTCTTGGTAGGCAGGTTCAGGCTGGAGAGCGAGCCGTCGACGGTGATCGTGGAGACGCCGAGGTAGGCGCCGCGGATCGTGCCGCCTTTCTCGAGTTCGGGGAGCTCGGACTTGGCGGTGTCGATCGGCACGGCGAAGCCGATGCCGATGTTGCCGTCGCCGCTGCCGCCGGTCTCGATCTGGGAGTTGATGCCGATCACTTCACCCGTGGCGTTGAGCAGCGGGCCGCCCGAGTTGCCGGGGTTGATCGGGGCATCGGTCTGCAGGACGTTGTCGATCGTGAAGCCGTTGGGGGCCGTGATCTGGCGCTGCAGCGCAGAGATCACGCCGGTGGTGAGCGTGCGGCTGAGCCCGAAGGGGTTGCCGATCGCGAGCACCGGTTCGCCGACCTCGACGGCGGAGGAGTTGCCAAGCGTGAGCGCGTGCAGGGTGAGGCCTTCGGTGGGGATGCGCAGCACCGCAAGGTCCTGCGAGGGGTTTTTGCCGACCACGCGCGCTTCGACGGTCTTGCCGTGTTCGAAGCTGACGGTGACCTTCACGGCGTTCTCGACCACGTGCCAGTTGGTGAGGATGGTGCCGTTGGAGTTGATCACGAACCCGGAGCCCGTGGCGATGCCCTGCTGCTGGGATTCGCCGAAGCCGAAGGGCGATTCGCTCTGGCGCACGATCGTGGAGGTCACGTAGGCCACCGACGGCGCGGTGCGCTCGTAGATTTCGTGGGCGGTGGGTGTGAGCTGCTTGAAGGTGCCCGCCTTGGAGGAGGGGGTGGTGGTGGAGGCCACCGGCGCGGCAGCCTGGACCTGAGTGACGGTCTTCTGGGTGGAGCCGAGGCCGCCGGCGGCGGCGATCACGGCCACCACGACGCCGCCCCCGACGAGGGCGGAGAGGAAGGGGATGGCGTAGAGGCGTTTCATCGCGAGGAGGGGGTCGTGGGCGAGCAGGTGATCGTAGGCGAGGCGTCGGTCGTGCGCAGAGCGGTCGTGAGTGTGGGAAGTGCAGTCATCGTGAGCACAAGGATGAGCGGTCGCGATGAAGGCGATCTAAAGGACGGCCCCGGTGTCTCTAAAGCCCCTCAAATCCCGCAACGCGACCTCGGGGTCGGGGGCTCGCATCAGCGCCTCGCCCACCAACACCCCCTGCACTCCCCGCTGCTCCAGGCGCCGCAACTGCTCGGGGCCGGCGATCCCCGACTCCGAGACCGTCGCGACCCCGTCGGGGACTTCATCGAGCAGCGCGAACGTGCGCTCGACGTCCACCGTGAAGTCGTGCAGGTTGCGATTGTTGATCCCGATCAACTCGGCCCCCAACTCCAGGGCGCGGTGCAGCTCCGGGCGGTCGTGCACCTCGACGAGCACGTCGAGGCCCAGCTCGCGGGCCTCGACGTGCAGCGATTCGAGCGTGGGCTGGCCCAGCGCCGCCACAATCAGCAGCACCGCGTCGGCGCCGGCAGCGCGGGCCTCGTGCAGCTGGTAAGGGTCGACGACGAAGTCCTTGCGCAGCACCGGCAGCGCGCACGCGTCCCGGGCCACGCGCAGGTCCTCCAGCGAGCCGTCGAAGTGGGGGCCCTCGGTGAGGATCGACACGGCAGCGGCCCCGCCGCGGACGTAGGCGCTCACGAGCTCGCGCACGTCCGAGCTCCCCCGCAGCCGGCCGGCGGAGGGGGAGCGGCGCTTGAACTCGGCCACCACCGCGATGCCCGGACCCGCGAGGGCCTCGCGGAAGCAGCCCTCGCGGGGGGGAGTGGCGACCTGCGCCCACTCGTCCCCCCGGTGCGCCACCAGCTTCTCCTGGGGCACCTCGCGCTTGCGTCGAGCGACCTCTTCGCGCGTGGAGGTGAGGATCCGCTCGAGCACGGTGGGCACGTCGATGGGGGCGCCGCGGGAACCGGTGGCGTTCACGGGATCGCCTCGGCACCGCCGCGGAGCCGGTGAGCGCGCGACCGGCGTCGCGGACACATCGCGTTCACGGGGCCACCTCGGCCGGGGCGTGCCGAAGGGTGGCCTGCACGTAGCTCTCCAACGCCCGTGCGGCAGCCCCGTCGGCGAGCGCAGCGCGGGCGGCGAGCACCCCCTCGGCGAGGGTGGCGGCGGCGCCGGCGGCGTAGATCGCGGCGCCGGCGTTGACGAGAGCGAGGTCGGTTCGAGGCCCGGCCGCCCCGTCCTCGCCGTGGAGCACGGCACGGGTGACGGCGGCGTTCTCGGCGGGCGTGCCCCCCTGCAGCGCGGGGTCCGACGGGGTGCCCGGAACGATCCCGAGCTCCTCGGGGCCGACCGTGTAGCGGCGCACGTCGGAGCCGTTGACCTCAACGACCTGGGTGGGGGCGCAGCTTGAGACCTCGTCGAGCTCGTCCTCGCTGGAGACCACCACCGCGCGCGTCACCCCGAGCAGCGCAAGCGCCCCAGCGACCACCTCCAGGAAGCTGGGTTCGGAGACCCCGATCAGCTGGCGGGTGGCCCCGGCGGGGTTGGTGAGGGGGCCGAGCAAGTTGAAGACCGTGCGCACCGCGAGCTCCCGGCGCACCGGCACCACGAAGCGGGTCGCCTGGTGGTGGGCGGGGGCAAACATGAAGCCGAAGCCGGCCTCCTCGATGCAGCCCGCCACGCCGTCGGGTGCAAGGTCGATGCGAGCGCCGAGCGCCTCCAGCAGGTCCGCGGAGCCGGAGGGCCCGGTGGCCGAGCGGTTGCCGTGCTTGGCCACCGCGCAGCCCGCGCCGGCGGCGATCAGCGCAGCGGTGGTCGAGACGTTGAAGGTCCGCCGCCCTCCACCGGTCCCAGCGGTGTCGAGCAGGTCCGCACGCGCGACGGACACGTGGGCGGCGAGCTCGCGCATCGTGCGCGCCAGCCCGGCGAGCTCCTGCACCGTCTCCCCCTTGGTGCGCAGTGCGATCAGGAAGCCCGCGATCTGGGTCTCGGAGACCTCGCCGTGCATGATCTCCGCGAGCACCTCTGCGGCCTGCGCTTCGCTCAGATCCCTGCGCGCCGCAAGCGTGTCGATCGAGCTCGTGAGAACCGGGTTTGGCATCAGAGCGTGTCCGTTTTCAGGGAATCCTCGGGCACCCTCGGTAGCGACCCAGCGACGTCCCCAGTCGACCCAGACCCGAGGAAGTTGGCCAACAGGCGCTTGCCCTCCTGAGTCAGCACCGACTCTGGGTGAAACTGCACCCCCTCGGCGGGCAGCTCGCGGTGGCGCAGAGCCATCAACACGCCGCCTCCGTGTGCACTGGCCTCCAGGCAGTCGGGCAGCTCAGGGTCCACGACGAGCGAGTGGTACCGCCCCACGGTGAGCGGAGAGGAGAGGTGGGCGAAGATCGTGCGACCGTCGTGCTCGATCGTGGTGGCCTTGCCGTGCACCGGGGGCAGCAGACTGACGCGCCCCCCGAACGCCTGCGCCATCGCCTGGTGGCCGAGGCACACCCCGAGCGTGGGGACGCCGGCCTCGGGCATCCGGCGCACGACCTCCAGGGAGATTCCCGCCTCGTTTGGGGTGCAGGGTCCGGGGGAGACGACGCAGCGCTCGTAGCCGCCCGCGAGCAGCTCCGGCACGGTGGCGCGGTCGTTGCGCACCGTGTCCACCTCCGCCCCCAGCTCGCCGAGGTACTGCACGAGGTTATAGGTGAACGAGTCGTAGTTGTCGATCATCAGTACCTTCATTGGACCACTCGATTCGAAACACGCCTCCATGAGTGCGCAGGGCAAGCTGGTCCAGGACGCAGTGAGGGAAGTGTGCTTGGCACACGACCGATCGAGGACGCTGGCCGAAACGGGGACCGATTGGGGAGACACTCGCTTCGCTCGCATCCCCAAATCGGCCAGCGCCGAAGGCGCGTGTCACCCGGCTTCGGTCCAGCGCAGCCATGCGCGCTCATGGCAGCGCAGCCATGCGCGCTCATGGCCAGTTCGGCTGGGCCGCGGCTAGCTCAACGGCGCGCATCACCGCGCGGGCCTTGGCGAGGGACTCCTCGTACTCGTACGCCGGCTTGGCGTCGGCGACGGTGCCCCCGCCGGCCTGTACGTACGCGCGACCGTCCTTGACCACGACGGTGCGGATATGGATGCACGTGTCGAGGTCTCCGGTGTAGGAGAGGTACCCGATCGCCCCACCGTAGCCACCGCGCTTGACGGGCTCGAGCTCGTCGATGATCTGCATCGCGCGCACCTTGGGGGCGCCCGAGAGGGTCCCGGCTGGCAGCACCGAGCGCAGGGCGTCCATCGGGGTGACCTCCTCGCGCAGGCGGCCGTCGACGGTCGAGACGATGTGCATGACGTGGGAGTACGTCTCGACCGCCATGAACGTCTGCACCTCGACGCTGCCGAACTCGCACACGCGGCCGAGGTCGTTGCGCCCGAGGTCCACGAGCATCACGTGCTCGGCGCGCTCCTTCTCGTCGGCGAGCAGCTCCTGCGCGATCCGACGGTCCTCCTCGGCGTTCGCCCCGCGCGGGCGGGTGCCCGCGATCGGGCACGTGGAGACGGTGCGACCGGTGACCGTCAACAGCGGCTCGGGGCTCGCACCGGCGACCTGGAAGTCGCCGAAGTCAAGGAAGTACATGTAGGGGGAGGGGTTGACCGCGCGCAGGCCGCGGTACACCGAGAAGGCGTCCTGCTCGATCGGGGCGGACCAGCGCTGGGAGGGCACGACCTGGAAGGCGTCGCCCGCGTACACGTACTCGACGATGCGCGCCACCATCGCCTCGAACTGCGAGCGCTTCATTTCTGGCTCGAACACCGGCGCACGGGCCTCGCGGGGCTGCGAGCGCGCGGCGTCCCGGGGGAGCGGGCCGTCCAGCGCGGCGCGCACCTGCGCGATCGTGGCGCTCGCCTGCGCGTAGGCGCGCTCGAAGCCACCCCGCTCGACACCCGCCCCTTCGCTGTCCCCCTCGATGCTCGTCCCCTCGCCTTCCCCCCCGACGTTCCCTGCGACCCCCTCGCCCGCGCCGTCCTCGACGCACGCGTGGGCAAGCACGGTGAGCGTGTGCATGAGGTGATCGAACACCACGACCACGTCGGAGAGCATCAGCGCCATGTCGGGCAACCCGAGCTGGTCGGGGTTGGGATCCCCGAGCGGCTCGACGGCGCGCACGAGGTCGTAGCCGAAGAAGCCGACGGCCCCTCCGGCGAAGTGCGGCAGCTCCGGCAGCGGCGCCTGGCGGTAGGGGGCAAGCGCGGCGGCGGCGTACGCGTAGGGGTCGCCGGGGTCGCCCAGCGACCAGCGGACCACCGCGCGGGGCCGGATGCCGAGGAACGAGTAACGACCCATGCGCTGGCCCTGCTCGGCGGACTCCAGCAGGAACGCGGGCTCCTCGGGAGCGAGCCCGCGGAGCTTGAGGAACGCAGAGACCGGGGTCTCGCAGTCGGCGATGAAGGTGTGGCGTAGGGGCACCAGGTTGTATTCCCGCGCGAGCTCCCGCGCGCGAGGGAGCGTCGGCTCGATCTCGAGGTCCGCGGCGTGGACGCGCGCGGGGCGCTCAGCGGCGACGGGCATCGAGCACCCGCTCGGCGTCGGCGAGAGCACGGCCGCGGCTGTGGAGCAGCACGAGCAGGTGGTAGAGCACGTCGGCGGCCTCTTCATCGACGCGCTCGTCGGACTCCTCCCGCGCGGCGCGCGCGACCTCCTCGGCCTCCTCGCGCACCTTCTCGCCGATCCGCGGCGGGTCCTCCAGCAGCGCGACGGTGTAGGAGCCCGCAGGGCGCTCGCGGGCGCGCTCGGCGAGGGTCCGCTCGAGCGCGGGCAGCGTCTCGTGGGGCGCGGGCGGCTCGAGTGTCCCGCGGTGAAAGCAGGTGCGCTCCCCCGTGTGGCACGCCGGCCCCGCAGGCTCCACGAGTGCCAGCAGCGTGTCTCCATCGCAGTCCACGCGCAGCGCCCTCACAGCCTGGGTGTTGCCGCTGGTGGCCCCCTTGTGCCACAGCTCCCTGCGGGAGCGGCTCCAGAGGTGAAGCTCCCCCGTGGCCCGCGTGCGCGTCAGCGCCTCCTCGTTCATGTACGCCAGCGTCAGCACCTCCCCGCTGTCCCAGTCCTGCACCACGCAGGGCACCAGGCCGCGCTCGTCGTAGACGAGCTTCACGTCGGTCTTCTGTGCAGCGGGGGCGCTCACCCACGGGATTGTAGGCGGCGCTTGGTCGCCCGCGCCTGTCCCGACGTCATCATGGGGGCGTGGCAGCACCGCTGGAGCGCAAGCTGATCGTGGTCACCGGCAAGGGGGGCGTCGGCAAGACCACTGTGTCCGCTGCGCTTGGCCTACTCGCGGCGCGCAGGGGGTTGCGGACGATTGTGGTCGAGGTCACCGGCACGCAGGCCGCGGGGGGCACTGCGGGCGCAGGCCGCCTCGCTGCACTGCTGGGCCACGGGGTGGGCGGGAACTCCATCCCCCCGCGCCACGGGGTGGAGACGGAGCTGCGCGAGGGACAGCTGTGGAGTCTGTCGATCGACCGCGACCGGGTGCTCGCCGAGTGGCTGCGGGCGATCGGCGGTCGTGTGCCGGCACGGGTGCTCACCTCGAGCTCGAGCTTCCAGTACCTGATCGCCGCCGCCCCGGGGGCGCGGGAGATGCTCAGCATGGTCAAGGTGTGGGAGCTCGCCCAGGGCCGCCGCCCGCAGGACCGCGGCTCTCGTGACGGGCGCCGGGCGGGGGGAGCGGCGGACTACGACCTCGTGGTCCTCGACGCCCCCGCCACCGGCCACGCGCTGGCGATGCTGCGCTCGCCGCGGACCTTCTCGGCGATCGCGCGCGTGGGGCCGATCGCGCGGCAGTCGGGGCAGGTGCGCGAGCTCCTGGAGGACCCTGCGCGCTCCGCGTACCTTGCGGTGGCGCACGCCACCGAGATGGCGGTCACCGAGACCCTCGAGCTGCGCGAGGGCCTACGCCGGGATCTGGACCGGGAGCTGGACGCCGTGGTGCTCAACGGCGCCCTGCCACGCCGCTTCGAGGGCGGCGAGCTGGAGCGCATCGCAGCGCTGAACGGTGTGCGGCTTGGCGGAGGGAGCGCGGGTGAGGGTGCAAGCGCCGGCGAGAGCACCGTGATGCGCTCGGCCGTGCGTGCCGCGCACGCGGTCCACGAGCGCGCGCGGGTGCAGCAGAGCCAGATCGCCCGCCTGCGCCGCGAGGGACTCGACGTGGCGAGAGTCCCCCTCGCCTTCACGGCCGAGCTCGACCTCGCCGCGGTCGAAGAGATCGCTGAGCGGCTGGGCACGGCAGTCCCTTTCCGTACTGCTTAATCCTAAGGTCTACTGACAAGTAACTGCAAACAAGCTTGTCAGTAGCTTCTCAGCAGCACTCCGCTGGACAGACACCTCGTACCGTCTGGGCACAACTGGCACACACCGGCAAGCTCAGCACACCAAACCAGCTGATTTGCACGGTTCTTCTCGGCGCAACGAGTCTCAGACCCGCAGCGCGGCGGAGATACGCTTGGCGGCAGCGATCACCGGGGGGCCCAGCGACTTGCGGAGCTCCTCCAGCGAGAACGCGTCGGTGGGGACGGGGATGCCCACCGCGGCTACCACCTCGCCGTCGAGGCCCACCACAGGCGCCGCGATCGTCCGTACGCCGGGGCCGAGCTCTTCGTCGCCGAGCGCCACGCCCTCCGCCCGTACCCGCTCGAGCTCGGCGCGCAGCGCCCGCTTGCTGGTGATGCTGTTAGGACCCCGCCGCGTCAACTTCAAACCGGAGATCACCCGCTCGCGCTCCGGTTCGGGCAGGTTCGCGAGCAGCACCTTGCCCATCGCAGTGCAGGGCGCCGGCAGGCGCGCACCCGCCCCGAGGTCGAGGTCGACAGCGTGTTGCCCGCGCCGCCAGCCGCGCAGTCGGTCCACGTAGCGGACCTGGTCGCCGTCGAGCACCGCCAGCGAGGCCGTGCGGCCCGTCTGCTCGCGCAACTCGCGCAGGTGCTCGCGGGCCTTGCCACGCAGCGCCATCGAGCCCAGCACCGACATACCCATGTCGGCGACCCGGGGAGCCAAGCGGTAGCGACGCGCCTGGTCTTGCTCGAGGTAGCCGAGCGCGACCAGTGTCGAGGCGTAGCGGTGGGTCGTCGAGCGGCTCATGTTCAGCTCGTCCGCGAGCTTGGCGATGCCGAGCACGGGCTGTTGGGCGCTGAAGCAGTTGAGGATCGAGAGGCCCGCCTGTAGCGAGGAGGAAAACCGTCCGCGGCGCTCTTCGTCGATCGGCTCCCCGTCTGCGCGGCCCGTTGCGTGGCGGTTGAGTGACCTCTCCGGCTGCTTGCTCAAGGGCAGATCTCCTCCTGGGGACAGCCGCGCTCCCATCTCGGGGGCGCCGCGATCTGGCCGATGCACGGGATGCGGGTCGAGCACCGCACACGGCGCTCGACCCGCGGTGGAGCGTTTCGGGAGCAGTCCACGCCACCCCTGACACCCTCGGCCGCGTGTCGCGCACGACACCGCTTCGCTCCCCCTCGCCGAAGAGCCCTGACCCGTGGGCTGACAGTTCTGTCCCGCATTGCAAACGCATGATCGCTCATCCACTACACGGTACTCAATGCACAAGTGAAAATAATGGCCCCACGAGAGTCGCTGCCGGGAGGGGCGCCCTTCCAGGGGCTGGCCCGCTCCCGGCTAGAGCCATCTCACTTGATAAGTTCCCACGAACCTGTTTCCTACTCGCAGGCCGGTAGAAGTCCCCGTGCGCCCGCACCACGCCCGCACGGGCTCAAGCACGCCGCAATTTGCGGGAAACCAGTTCTGCGTTCCCCGTTCCCCAGTCTTCCGCAGAGCGCTGCTCGCCTGACAAGCGATCGGTGGCTCACTCCTGCAGGACAATCGCAGCACGCACACGGGCCGCCAGGTATCCGGGCACCGCGAGGATCAGCACGGCGACCGTCGTCACCAACAGGAAGCTGCCGATGGCGACCAGGGCTCCGATCGACAGCACGACGGGGAAGCCCGTCACGACCGCGAGCGCACGACTCAACAGCAGCTGGCCGCACAGCCCGAACACAGCACCGACCGAGCAGCCCGCCCCGAGCAGCAACGCGCTCTCGACGAGCAGCGAACGCCACAGGACGCCCTCGCCGAAGCCGTCCACCTTCATGTCCGCCAGCAGCGGCCGCCGCTGCCAGATCAGCGCCCCCATCGCAAGGGCCACCGCGAGGATCGCAGCGACCAGCACCATCGTGGAGATCTGCGTAAGACGCATAAGTGCCTGCCGGCTCGTGCCTCGCTGGCGTTGTTCGCGCTGCTGGCTGGTTTCCACCGTGAGTCCCGACGCGGCGCCCAGCGCCCGTTGGATCTCCCAGCGTCCCGCTTCAGGCGACACCCCTCCTCTGAGCGCGATGCGGTATGCGCTCACCTCCCCACTCGCCCACGCGCGAGCGTAGTCGCTCGGGTTCATCACGATCGCACCGGGTGCCCATCCCAAGTTGGTGCTCAGCGCAGCCACCCGCAGGACCATCGGGCGCGGCGCAGGCAGCGTGAACGGCTCGCCGATCCGCAGGTGGCGTTCGGTGGCGATCGCCTGCGAGACCACCGCCCAGCCCCCGTGGCGCAACCGTGCAGTCGCGAGCGCCAGGTCGCTGTTCACCAACTGACTCGGGGGAATCGGGTGCGCGATCGAGCTCGGCGGGGCGATCATCCACACCCGACGTCCCCCAAAGTCCGTGAAGCTCCCGCGTGCGAGACCCACCGATCGCACGTCCGGCAGGCGCGCGAGCCTCTCCGCAGCCCACGGACGAAACGGCGTGGTGGCGAGCACGTTCTGACTACCAGCCGCCGTGACCCACACTTCACCGGTACCCGCCAGGTCCCGGGAGCTGCTGTCCAGTCCACGCTGGAGGTTCGTGCGGGCGCCCTGTATCGCCACACTGCCAAACACGGCCGTGGCACCGGTCGCGGCGATTGCCAGCGAGCGACCCCAGTTGGCATTGGATCTCAGCTCGATCACCGCCAGATACCGGGCCGTGCCTCCCAGCGCGCTCTGCAGGCGCTCGAACGCGAAGACCAGGCCACAGACCAGCCACGGCAGCAGCGCCAGCAGCGCCGCGAGGAGGCTCACGATCCCGACGATCGCCGCCTGGGGCGCCGCGAGCAGGATGGCGGTTGTAATCGCCAGGCAGCCCACTCCTCCGAGCAGCACCCTCAGAGTCACCCCCCGGCGCGCGCCTCCGGGAGAAGCCCGCAGCGAGAGCCCCGAACCGATCTCCCTACGCAGCGGGAACAGCACACCGACGAACGCCGCCAGCAGACCCTCCCCGACGGCGAGCGCGACGCTCTGGGAGGCGATGACACGCTGCGCGCCGAATGGGAACGCGAACGTGAGATAGTGCGGATTCGATCGGAAGAGCACGAGCGAGAGCAGATCACCGAGCGCGAGCCCGAGCAGCGACGCGACGACACCGAGCGCGAGCGCGTCGAACAGCAGCACCTCGAGAATCATCCGGCGCGAGTACCCGTCCAGCTTCAGGTCTTCGACGAGGCTGCGCCGCTGGGGGGCGGTGAGCATCAACGCGTTGAAGGCGAACAGGAACCCGACCAGCGCGCTGATCGCCGAGAACAGCGCCACGGACTGGTTCGCCGGCGCGGCCGCCTGACGGAAGAGCGCGGCTTCGAAGTCGGCTGGTTGGACGTTGAGGCGTCCGGCGGCGATGCGTTCCAGGCCGCTCTTGACCTCACGATCGCGGCCGCGGTAGGGCTCCACGAAGATATTGGTGAGACGTCCCCGCATGCCGGTCAGCTGCTGGGCGTAGGCGATCGGGGCGATCGCCACGAAGCTGTGGGCAAACTCCCCGAGATCGGGTTCGAACAGCACCGTGCCGACAAAGACCTGCTCGGTGCCGCCGCCCAGCTGCAGCGTCACGGATTCCAGCGAGGAGATGCCGAGCGCCTGCGCGACCGACAGCGGCAGCGCGAGGGCCTGCTGGTGGGCGAGCTGCCGCGCTGTGAAGCGACGCAGCAACGGCCCACCCAGGTGGGCGAAACGCGGGTTGGTGGCGAGCAGCTCCACAGCCTCCTGTCCCCGCGGCCCAATCAGATTCGCCTGCTCTTGCAGCACTGGCATAGCCGCACGCACCCCCGGCAGGCGCGACACCCTGCCGAGCAGCCGCTGGTCGAACCCTTCCGAACCCCGCGCCGCCAGTTGCAGGCGCATACTGCCGACGACCCCGGAGACGATCTGCTGCGCCGACCCGTCCAGACTCGAGCTGGCGATCTGGGAGGAGAACAGCAGCGCCACCCCCACCGCAATTCCCAGCACCGCGAACGACTCCTGCGCGAGCCTCGCGCGCAAGCGCACCCGGTAGAGCAGGGCGACGTTGCGCAGCCTCATCCGGCGAGCGCCGGCTCGGGCTCGTGTTCCACCAGCCGACCGTCACGCAGCGCGAACACGCTGTCCGCGTACCCCGCCGCCTGCGGGTCGTGGGTGACGAGCACTGTCGCCACCTTGCGCTCACGGCAGATGCCGGTCAGCAACTCGAGCACCTCGCGGCTACGCCGCGAGTCGAGGCTGCCCGTGGGCTCGTCGGCGAGCACCAACGTGGGGTCGGTCGAGAGCGCGCGCGCGATCATCACCCGCTGGCGCTCGCCCATGGAGAGCTGCTCCGCCCGGTGGCGCAGGCGCTCGCCGAGCCCCAGCTGCTCCAACAGCGGGCTCACACGGCGGTGGGCCTCGCGGGGGCTGAGATCGGTTCCCAGCAGCTTCAGCGCGGCGTTGTCCATCACGCTCACGCCCGCAATCAGGTTCACCGTCTGGCGCACGAACCCGAGCTCTCGCAGCCTGTAGTGGGCAGCCTCCTGCTCTGAGAGCGCCGACACCTCACGCTCCCCCACGAACACCTTCCCGCTGTCGGGCCGCAGCAGCGCGGCGATCAGCATCAGCAGCGTCGTCTTGCCCGAGCCGCTCGGCCCGTACAGCGCCACCAGCTCACCCGCCGCCACCGACATCGCCACCCCGTCTACCGCTCGGACCGGCTCGTCTTCCCCGAGCCGGTAGTGCTTGACCAGATCGCACAGCTCGAGCATCACACCGGCGACTGCCTGCCCCGCAGGTGGATCACCTTGCCCGGCTCGAGCTCGGTCTCCGCGGCCGCCGGCTGCGGCGGCTCGGAGGCCCTCGCCAGTCGTCCTGCCCCGAGCGAGAGGACCTCGTGCGCGTGCATCGCCGCCGGCAGGTCCGGGACGGCCATCAGCACCGCGACCCCCTCCTCCTCCGCGAGCGTGCGCAACAGCTCCGTGACCCGCTCGCGTTCCACGACGTCGAGGTTGGCGGTCGGATCGTCCACTACCAGCAGCTGCGGGGTCCGCGCGATCCCGTGGGCGATCCCGACCAGCGCGCGCTCGCCGTCGCAGAGGCTCTCCCACCGCTGGCGAGCGTGCGCGGAGACCCCCACCCGCTCGAGCGCCTCCCCCGCGCGTGTGTACGCCTGACGGCGGCTGTGCTCGACCAGCAGCGGAAGCGCCACGTAGTCGAGCATCCGCAGATCGCTCTTCGGCCCGGTGCGCCGCACCCAGCCGATCCTCTCCAGCATCAGCCGCGCGTGCTGGGCTGCCGAGAGGCTCGCGAGATCGATGCCGCTGAAGCGCACCACGCCACCGTCCGGAGTCTCCAGGCGAGCTGCAAGCTTCAACAGGGTCGTCTTGCCCGTCCCGCGCGTGCCCCACACCGCCGTGAACTCGCCCGCCCGCACGTCGAGCGTCACGTCCCTGAGCACCCTTACCTCCGAATCCCCGCGCCAGTAGCTCTTGCTGAGGGCTTTGAGCGAGAGCAGGGGGCCCACCGTCAGCGTCAGCTCCTTATGCGGCCCCGGGTCGCGCGCTCGTATTCGGAGTGCATCCCTTCCAGGGACTCCCGCACACCCTGCAGCCACGTCAGCCGCGCGTCCCAGAACGAGAGCTCGGCATCTCTGATGTGCACCAGCACCAGCCCTGACCACCTGTCCGGCGCGGGCGGGCGGGCGCGTTCGAAGGAGCGCTTGAGCTCCTGCACGCGAGCCAAGCAGACGAGCTCCTGCCCGTACACCAACTCGACCAAGCGCGGCAGGTTGTGAGGCTGGCAGAGCGCCACCTTCATGTGCAGCTCGTCACGCAGTGGAGGCGCCGTGGAGGAGCTGAGCAGCCACTTCTCGAAGTGCCTGACCCCCGCAGGAGTCGCTTCGAAGGAGCGCGAGTCCGCCCGCGAGCCCGGGGACCGTCGTGCTGTGGGTCGCCACGCGACCGCGGCGGCTCGCTGCTGGCTCACGCCTGTTCGCTGCTGGCCTGCGCCGGCTCGCTGCAGGGTAGCGGCCGTCGCCTGTGGCCTCGTAACGCTCCTGCGTGCCGTCGCGAGGATCATCCGGGGGGGCGAGACCTCCCGGGCGAACTCCCCGGCGGAGTCCTCCTCGATCGTCCGCACGAGCCCGTCCCGCTCCAGGCGCGTAAGCGCCGAGTAGACGTTGGAGTCCACGAACCCCGCTGAAGAGAGGCGTTGGCGTAGCTTCGCCGTCAGGCGATGAGCCGGACCGGGCTCCTCGATAACCAGTCCCAGAACTGCGATCTTCGCCGACATCTGTCCCCCGACTCCTTGACGACCTCGTTCTCGTTCCTGTGGGCTTAACCCCACCGTACGACTTCGTTTCCCCTACCGTACGGTGCATTACACAACATACACCAAACTGCGTTTTTGTGGAGCATCTTGACGAACGATACAGATCAATTGACATCTATGCTCCGATAACAGACCATAACATCAACAGTCCTGCTTTCCGCCCGACGCCTTTTGCAAAGAGCCCCTACGCACAACCCTAACCGATCTTTGAGGCGCATACGCAAGCGCGGACACCTTGAATCCGCTGCCTGAAGTTTGACAAGCCCTACGCACACCGGTGCTGCGAACTTGCGACCTGCGGCTTGACAAAGCCTACGTGATCCCCAGACGATCAAGTAGGCTATCGTTTCCCCTCCAATCCCGGCGCACCCGCACTGAGAGGTCGAGGTGCACCCGGCAGCCGAGCTCCCGCTGAAGCTCCAGGCGCGCGGCGCTGCCGATCGCCCTGATCATCCGCCCCTGCGCCCCGATCACGATGCCCTTCTGAGAGGCGCTCTCCACCCAGATCAGCGCCCTGACCCGCACCTCCTCCGCCGGCCACCCTGCGCCCGGTGGGCCGCTCTGGCCTCGGTTGGCCGCTCTTCGATCGATCCACTCCTCCACCACCACCTCCACCGCGTGGGGCAGCTCTTGGAAGGTGCGTCTGACCGCGGCCTCCCGGATCAGCTCCGCGGCCAACAACTGCGGCGGCTGGTCGGAGCGTTCGTCCGCCGCGAACAGGAAGGGGCCCTCTGGCATCAGCGCCGCCAGGTGCGCCACCAGCTCTTCCAGCCCCTCTCCCGTGCGGGCCGAGATCGGGAACACCTCGCCCTCCAACCCGAGCCCAGCCGCGCCCCGCAGGGCCTCCAGCGCGCCTGCGCGACTCAGCCGGTCCACCTTGTTGACCGCGATCGTCACCGGGGTGGGGTGAGTCATCGACTGGGCGAGCGTGTGCGCGATGAAGCGGTCCCCCGGGCCCACCCCCTGCTCGCCGTTGAGCACCACCAGCGCCGCATCCGCACCCTCCAACTCCTCGCGCACCCGCCGCGCCATGCGCGCCGTCAGCGCATCGCGCGGGCGCTGCACCCCTGGCAGGTCCACCACCACCAGTTGGCACTCCCCCTCGGTGCGCACCCCACGGATCGCCCGGCGCGTCGTCTGCGCGCGGTCGGCGGTGATCGCCACCTTCGCCCCCACCACCGCGTTGACGAGCGTCGACTTGCCCACGTTTGGGCGCCCCGCCAGCGCCACCACACCAGCGCGAGTCACAGCCACACCCGGGGGCAAACGGGAGGGGGCACGGGGGGAGGGCCTGCCCTCCCCCCGCCCAGGAGCGTCGACTTGCCCACGTTTGGGCGCCCCGCCAGCGCCACGAAGCCCGCGCGAGTCACAGGCGCTTCCGGGACGCCCCGGCGCTCGGCAAGCTCTCCCACCGCAGCAGCTCCGCCTGTACCGCCCCCATCTCCCCCGCGTCGGTCTCGTGGTCCATCCCCACCAGGTGCAACACCCCGTGGACGATCGCCTCGTGCAGGTCCTCAGTGTGCTCCGCGCAGATCACCACGTCCCCCAGCTCGCGTGCAGCGCCTTCCATGGGCGCAGCCCCATCGATCGGGAACGACAACACGTCCGTCGGCGCGCTCCTGCCCCTGTGCTCCGCATTCAACGCGGCGATACGTCGGGCGTCGACGAACTCGATCGCCACGTGCCCCTCCCCCACGCCGGCCGCCGCGGCCGCCAGGATGCACAGGCGACGGACGCTCTCCCGCGCCGGCGCCCGCTCGCCCAGCGCCCCCGTCCCGAGGAGCTCCACCTCGATCGCGCTCCCCCCAATCTCCTCCCTGCTCACCGCGCTACCGTCCCCGCCGCCGGCCCGGCGTCCAAGCAAACCGTCCGTGTCCTCACAGACCGACCCGCGCAGGACCCCCTCGGGGGGTCCCCCTTCAAAAGAAAGACCTTCCGCACGTCCCGGCCAGCCGCAGCTCGCACTACGCGCTGCGGCGTCCCGCCGGACGCAGCCCCGGGGCGCCCCGCTGCGAGTGCTCGTCGTACGCCTCGACGATCCGCTGCACGAGCTTGTGGCGGACCACATCCTCGCCGCCGAAGCGCACGAACTCGATGCCCTCGACTGCGCCCAGCACCTCCCCGACCGCGATCAGGCCAGAGCGCTGCTCGGGCGGCAGGTCCATCTGGGTGACGTCGCCCGTCACCACCATCCGCGAGCCAAACCCCAGGCGCGTGAGGAACATCTTCATCTGCTCGGGGGTCGTGTTCTGCGCCTCGTCGAGGATCACGAACGAGTCGTTGAGCGTCCGCCCGCGCATGAACGCCAGCGGCGCGATCTCGATCACCCCGCGCTCGAGGTGCTGGGTCACCTTCTCGGGGTCGAGCATGTCGTGCAGCGCGTCGAACAGCGGGCGCAGGTACGGGTCCACCTTCGCCATCAGGTCCCCCGGCAGGAAGCCCAGCCGCTCCCCCGCCTCCACGGCGGGGCGCGTCAGGATGATCCGGTTGACCTCGTTGCGCGACAGCGCCGCCGCCGCGCACGCCACCGCCAGGAACGTCTTGCCGGTCCCCGCCGGGCCCACGCCGAAGGTGATCGTGCGTCTGCGGATGCAGTCCACGTAGCGCTTCTGGTTGACCGTCTTGGGGGCCACCCGCAGCGAGCGGTGGCGCCACACCACGTCCTCCAACACCTTCGCCGGGCTTTCGTGCGCGTCCAGCGCCCCCGTCACCGCCGCGATCGTCCCCGGGCCGACCTCGTGCCCGCGCTCGATCAGGTCCGTCAGCTCCCGCACGACCCGCGCACCCGACCGCGTCTCGCCCTCCGAGCCGTCCAGCGTCAGCAGGTTGCCGCGCAGGTACACCCTGCACTCCAGGTGGCCCTCCAGCGCCCGCAGCACCGCGTCCTGGCTACCGGCGAGCTCCGCCGCCACCTCGCTCGGCAGCTCGATCTGGGTCCTCATCCGCTCGCCCCCGAGCCGGGGGGCGAGCCCAGCCGCGACTCGAGGGCGCCACACACCGCGGCCCGCCTCATCCGCCAAGCGCCGCCCGCACCAGACCCGAGACCCGCTTGCCGTCCGCGCGGCCGTCCACCGCGGCCATCGCCGCCCCCATCGCGCGGCCCATGTCTCTGACCGACTCCGCTCCGCTCTCGCGCACCGCTCGCTCGACGATCTCCTCGAGCTCCGCGTCGGGGACTTCCGCCGGCAGGTACCCCGCGATCAGCTGTGCCTCGCTTTCCTCGCTCGCCGCGAGCTCCGGGCGCCCAGCCTCGCGGTAGGCCTCCGCCGCCTCCAGCCGGCGCTTGCGCTCACGGCGCAGCACCGCCAGCTCGTCGCCCGCACCGACCTTCGCGTCCTTCTGCAGCTCCGAAAGCACCATCCTCAGCGCGCCCACGCGCTCTTTCTCGCCCGCCTTCATCGCGGTGGTCAGGTCGCCCTTGAGCTGCTCTTCGACGCTCACTTGTGCGGCCAAGGATAGCCGCGCCTGCGGGTCATGGGCCGTGGGTTCACACCGGAGTCACTCGTAGGCCGTCGGCATACAGCTCCCCCACGCTCACCGCCACCACCTCGCCCGCTCTGGCCGCGCCCGCCGGCAGGTAGCAGCGCGTGTAGTCGGCCGTGTACCCCGCACACTGCGTCTGCGCCACCTTGTCCACCAGCACCCGCTCGGCCCCGCCCACCTTCCCCGCGCGGTGGTGGCGCGAGCGCACCTCCGAGAGGCCCCTCAGCTCCCGCGAGCGGCGCTTCTTCTCCTGCGGCGAGACCCTGTCGCCGAGCGCCTCGGCAGCCGTGCCCGGGCGCGGCGAGTAGGAGAACGCGTGCACCCTGCTGATCCCCGCCTCCCGCACCAACCCGAGCGTCCGCTCGAACGCCGCCTCGTCCTCGCTGGGAAAGCCGACGATGACGTC
Organism: uncultured Solirubrobacterales bacterium; assembly: GCA_963725535.1. Classification (GTDB taxonomy): domain Bacteria; phylum Actinomycetota; class Thermoleophilia; order Solirubrobacterales; family Solirubrobacteraceae; genus Palsa-744. The sequence continues at coordinate 64,126 of CAVRYX010000008.1, read as the reverse complement.
GGTCGTCACGTTGACCGCGGGCACCGCGGCTCGCAGTGCCCTGATCGTCTCCAGGTACTCCTCCGCCGTGTAGTGGCGGCCCATCGCCTTCAGCACCCCGTCGTCGCCGGACTGCATCGGCACGTGCAAGTGCGGGCACACCTTCGGCTCCTCCCGCAACGCCTCGACGAGCGAGTCGCGCACGTGGATCACCTCCACCGAGGAGAGCCGCACGCGCTCCACACCCTCCACCTGCGCGGCCCTGACCATTAGCTCACCCAGCTCCAGGCCCTCCTGCGGGTCGCGGTAGTCCCCCACGCTGATCCCCGTCATCACCACCTCCGGCTGGCCCTGCTGCACACGAGCCCTCACCTCCTCCAGCACCGCGGCGGCCGCTCGCGAGCGCGCGCCTCCCCTCACCGTCGGGATGATGCAGTACGCGCAGTGGCAGTCGCACCCGTCCTGCACCTTCACGAAGCCACGGGTGCGCGCCGCTGCTGGCCGATTCGGGGATGCGAGCGCAGCGAGTGTCTCCCTAATCGGTCGGCGCTCCAGCTGCTGCCCTCGCGTGCGGCCCACCAGGGGCTCGTGCTCGAGGTCCACGCACCCCCCCGCCACACCCGCCATCGCCTGCGCGACGTCCTCCGCGGTGCCCGTGAACGGCCTCACAGCCGGGTCGATCTCCGCGAACTGGGCCGCACGCAAGTTCACCGCACAGCCCCCCACGTACACCTCGCGCGCGCTCTTCAACGAGCGGCGCACCGACTGACGCGACTTCGCCTCCGCCTCGCCCGTGATGCAGCACGTGTTGATCACGTGCACCTCCGCCTCCTCCTCCTGCGCCTCTTCGTGGCCCGCAGCCAGCAATGCCCGGCGCGCGAGCATCGCGTCCGCATGGGAGACCTTGCAGCCGAGGAACTTCACTGCGAAGCGCATCGTGCGGGCAGGTTACCGCCGCGCTGGACCGCTGTCAGGCGGGGGACCAGGCGGGGCGTGCTTGGTTGCGCTCTGTCCGGGGAGAATGGCAGACTTCTGTCGTACTGGGACTGTGATCATGTCGACCCACACTCCGACCACGGCTAACGAGAGGGAACCACATGAGGGTGCGTGGGTGTACGTTTCGCTGCCGCACGGCGAGCGGCTCGAGAGCGGCGTGCAAGAGACGTGCAGACGACGCGGTTGGCCGGTGCTGGCAGCGAGGAGCGAGCGGTCTGAGCTGCGGCTGCAGGCCCTTCGGTTAGCGGATGCGTGCATCGTGCACGTCTCCTCAGCCAGTCCGGACGCGGGGGCGGAGCTTGCGTTCGCACTGTGCGAAGGACGGCCGGTGATCGCGCTCTGGAGCGCGGGTGGGCCGAGAGCGCCGCTGGTCGAGGACATCCTGCGGACTCACCCTGGCGCGCATCAGTTGCGCTGCGACGACGTCGAGGGGTGCATCGCTGCTCTAGACCGCCTCTTGGGGGATCCTGCCTGGCAGCGGCAGGTGGCACAGGCGACACCCAGTGGCTGAGCCGGCCACACTGCTGACGGTTGGGCACTCCAACCACGACCTGGAGCACTTCTTGGCGTTGCTGCGCACACACGCGGTTCAGGGCATCGCCGACGTGCGCTCCTGGCCGGCCTCGCGCTACACGCCCTGGTTCGACCGTCAACCGCTCGCCGATGCGCTGGAGCGAGTCGGTGTGCAGTACGTCTTCCTTGGGCGCGAGCTCGGCGGGCGACCCGACGACGAGCGCCTCTACGACGCGGGTGGCCACGTGCGCTACGACGCGGTGGCGAGCTCCGGGGCGTTCGCTCGGGGTCTCGAGCGGCTGCAGCGTAAGATCGAGGCGCTGCGGGTCGCGGTGCTGTGCGCCGAGGAGAACCCCGCGCACTGCCACCGCCGACTGCTCGTCGCGCGCGTGCTCTTCGAGGAGGGTACGCGCGTACTGCACATACGCGGGGACGGCCGTCTGGAGCCGGAGAGCGGCTTCGTGCGTCTGGACACCCTGTTCGAGGAGCCTCTGCCATGGAGATCTACAGCATCGGTTTCACGCAGACGACCGCTGAGCACTTCTTCGGTCGCCTGAAGCGCAGCGGCGTACAGCGACTCCTGGACGTGCGCCGCAACACCTCCTCGCAGCTGGCGGGTTTTGCGAAGGCGCGCGACCTGCCGTACTTCCTGCGGGAGCTACTCAGCGCCGAGTACGCGCACGAGCCGCTGCTCACCCCCACCGAGGAGCTGCTCAAGGCCTACAAGCGCCAGGGTGCGATGCCCTGGACAGAGTACGAAGAGCGGTTCCTTGCACTCCTGCGCGAGCGCCAGGTCGAGCGTCGCCTCGACCCCGGCCTGTTCTTGACGCCCACCGCACTGCTCTGCTCAGAGGCGACGCCCGAGCACTGCCACCGCCGTTTGGCGCTTGAGTACCTGGCCCGACACTGGGGCGAACTGCAGATCGTCCACCTGTAGCTGCTGGGCACCGGCGACACCATAGGGCCGCTGGCCGACGCTGTCCCGGTTGCCGTCGCTCGACGGAGTAAGGGTCGGGATGTCCCACGAGCGAATCCTGGTGGTGGCGAACTCGCGCAAGACGGGCGGACGCTGCGTGGCGGGCATCTCGCTCCTCGACGGCCAGTTCGTGCGGCCGATCTCCCCACGCGGGCACGGAGCTCTCTCCGACAGGGAGTGTTGGGTCGGCGGGCGCACGCCGCGGTTGCTCGACGTCGTGTCGTTTGCGTACCGTGGCCCGGGGAGCGACCCGGCGCAACCGGAGAACGTGGTGATCGCCGACGCACCGTGGAAGCTCGAGGGCCCCGCGAACCTCGGCCAAGCGCTCGAGCTGCTGCTCGAGGTGGCCGCTAAGGGATCCCCGCTGTTCGTCAACCGCGGACGCGCGGTGCCTGAGACGGTCGCCGCCGAGGGTCTGAATGCCTCGCTCGCCCTGATCGAGCCCGCGCTCCTGCGCTTCGGCCACGGACCCCGGACCCACGCGCACCCGGGCAGCCCCCGCGCGCTCTTCGGCTATGGCGGACAGGCCTGGAGTCTGCCGGTGACCGACTTCTACTACGGGCCACGGATCCTCCAGATGCCCGAGGGAATCTACGGATGGGAGGACCTCGGATTCGACGAGCCTGAGCGTGCACTGCTCACGACGAGTCTCGGGACGGCGCACGAGGGCTGGCACCACAAGCTCGTGGCGGCGGTCCTACGCTTTGGGTGACCCAACCCAATAGGGTGCCTGCCATGGACGCCTCGCTCTACGCCGACGCCCTCGCGCCGTTTCTTGCCGAAGCCGCACGCCTGCTGCCCGCCGATGCCGAGGTGTTCGACGCCCACACCCACCTCGGGCTCGACGAGGACGGGCGCTCGCTGACCCTTCCTGAACTGCTCGCCCAGCTCGACGACGCCGGGGCGCGGCGGGCGTGCGTATTCCCGCTACACGACCCCGCCCGCAGCCCCGCCTACCGTGTGCCAAACGACCGGGTGCTCGCCTGGGCGGGCGAAAGCGAGGGCCGGCTGATCCCCTTCTGCCGCCTCGACCCCTTCGACGGTCCCGTCGCGGAGGCCGAACGCTGCCTCGCCGCGGGCGCCCGCGGGATCAAGCTCCACCCCCGCGCTCAGGAGTTCGCGTTCGACGGCCACGAGCTCGAGGGAATCTTCGGGGTTGCCGCTGAGGCGGGTGTGCCGATCCTGATCCACGCCGGGCGCGGGCTGCCCCCGATCGCCGCGGGGCTGGCCGAGCTCGCGCTGCGCCACCCCGAGGTCGTGCTGATCCTCGCTCACGGCGCGATCTGCGACCAGGGGATCCTCACCTCGATGCTGGCCGACCACCCCGGGGTGCTCTACGACACCTCCTGCTTCTTCGCGCTCGACGTCATCGAGCTCCTCGCGCGGGTGCCGGCCGAGCGGATCGTGTTCGCCACCGACCCCCCCTACGGACGCCCCCAGAGCGGCCTCTACCTGGCGCTGCGCGTCGCCGCCCACGCCGGCCTTGACGAGCGCGCCACCCGCGGGCTGCTCGGCGAGACCGTCGCCGGGCTCTTCGACGGCCGCGGGCTGCCGCCCGTTACGCCGCCGCGCCGCGGGCCCTCGATCACGCTCTCCGGGCGCCTCGCGCGGGTCTACGGCTACGGCAGCCTCACCGGGCCCGCACTCTTCGCCGGCGCGCCCATCCAGGCGCTCGCGATGCTCGAAATGGCCTGCGCCGCCTGCCGCGACCCCGAGCCTGGGGACGTCGGGGAGGCGTTGGACGCGATCGGCTCCGCGCTTGCTGCTGCTGCCACTCTGTTGCAGCAGGGCGACGACGGTGTTCGGCCCGCGATCGACCTTGTCTACCGGGCGATGGCGCGCGCCGTCACCGAGTTGCCAGATCCCGCCTGATCGGAAACCAGCCAGACTGCCGCCCACTCTCCGCTCGTGCGGCGCTCACGCTCGCGCACGTCCAAGCGCTCCGCAAACGCCCCGACCACCTCGTTGACCTCCTCCGTGAGCAGACCGCTGATGATCAGGTCAGCCGGGGGGTCCTCGATCGACCGTGACAGGTCGAGCAGCAGTGGCCTGAGCAGATTTGCGAGGACCGTGGACGCGCCACCTACGGTCGGGAGGGGCTCGCGGCACAGATCAAAGCTGCGCACCTGCACGTCAACGCTGTTGACCTTCGCGTTCTCGCGGGCCGCCTCCACGCTCTCCCGCTCGTGGTCGAGGCCGAGCACCGGTGCGAAGCCGAGGCGGGCAGCCGCGATTGCCAGCACCCCTGAGCCTGTGCCCACATCCAGCAGTGGCCCCCGCTGACCCCCCTCGGCAACGAGCTCGAGCAGCAGCTCCAGACACATGCGGGTGGTGGCGTGCGCCCCGGTCCCAAATGCCTGACCCGGATCGATCACGATCTCCTCGATCCCAGCGCGCCCACAGGGCGCCTCCCACGGGGGCCTCACGTGCAGGCCCGAGACAGTCCCCGGTCGCTCGACCGAAGCCGGGAGACACTCGCCTCCGGCGCTGGCCGATTTGGGGATGCGAGCGGAGCGAGTGTCTCCCCAATCGGTCCCCGTTTCGATCAGCACGGCCCGGTGAAAGCGCTTCCAGCGATCCGACCAGTCGTCGGGCAGTTCGGTGGTGGTGACCTCCACCAGAGCCTCCCCCGCCGCGGCACGCAGGTCTGGCAACCGCGGCAGCTCGCCCGGGCTGCCATACACCGCGTACTCGACCACGCCCTCCCCCACCTCCGCCTCCTCCACGCCCGAGGGCGCCAACTCCAAGAGCTCCGCCAGCACGAGTTCTGCGTCCTCGCGGCGCACGCGGACCGCGAGCCGGATCACGCCGGCCGGTAGCGCCGGACGTAGGACATCACGCCGCCTGGTGGCGCAGCGCGCGGCGCAGCTTGGAGAGCATCGATTCCTCGGTGCGCAGGTTCTCGTCGGTCAAGGTGTCGTGCAGACGCTCCATCAGCTCGCGCTGCTCGGAGCTCAGGCGCCGCGGGACCACCACGTTGACCACGACGCGCAGACTGCCCCGCTTGCCGTTGCGCAGGCTCGGCATCCCCTGGCCGCGCACGGTGAGCACCTCGCCCGGCTGGGTGCCGGGGACGATACGGACCGCGGTCGTGCCGTCGAGCGTCGGCACGTCGAGCGTCGCTCCCACCGCCGCGAGTGGGGCGGATACGTCCAGAGCGGTGATCAGGTCGTCGCCTTCGCGCACGAAGCGCTCGTCGGCGCGCACCCGCACGAGCACGTAGAGGTCGCCCGCGGGGGCGGGTGGGTGGGTACCCGATTCTCCCGCGTGGCCCTTGCCGCTCAAACGGATGCGCTGTCCATCCGCGATCCCCGCCGGCACGTCCACCGTGAGGATGCGCTTCCCCGCGCGCCGGCCACGGCCGCGGCACTCCCCGCAGGGCTGCTTGGCGGTGCGCCCGTCGCCGTGGCAGGTGTCGCAGGCGACCGTGCGCATCATCTGGCCGAACGGTGTGCGGGTCACCGCCTGCAGCTGGCCGGCGCCGCCGCAGCGCGCGCACGTCTCGATCGGGGTGCCCGGCTCCGCGCCGTTGCCGTGGCAGTGCTCGCAGCGATCGACCGCTTCGTAGGCGATCTCTTCATTCGTGCCGCGCGCCGCCTGGCGCAGGTCGATCTCCAGGGCGACCGCGACGTCGCCTCCCTGCGCGGGCCCCGCGGAGCGGCCTCCGAAGGGGCTCGAGGCGCCGAAGAAGGCGTCGAACAGGTCGCCGATCGAGCCGAACGCGTCGAAGTTCGGGGCGTAGCCCCCGGAGCGTAGGCCCTCGTGGCCGTAGCGGTCGTAGGTCGCGCGCCGCTGCGGGTCGGAGAGGATCTCGTACGCCTCCGCGGCCTCCTTGAACTTCTCCTCAGCCTGGGGGTCGTGCGCGTTGACGTCCGGGTGTAGCTCCCGCGCGAGGCGCCGGAAGGACTTCTTGACCTCCTGCTCGGAGGCCCCGCGCGCGAGGCCCAGCACCTCGTAGGGATCGCGCGGCAGCGAAGCACGGCTCATCGCCCCACCCTAGCCGCATCTTCCGTAGTTCGGCCCACGGAATCGGCGCCTCTCAGCTCTCTGCATACGTCTCTTCCACGAAGCGCGAGAGCTCGTGGGCCACCTCGCGCACGGCGGGGATCGCGTAGGCGTAGTTCATCCGCACCGGGCCAATCACCGAGACGATCCCGAGGCGGCGTTGGGCTACGCCGTACCCGGCCGCCACCATCGCCAGGGAGCGCATCGCCGGGATCTCGTTCTCGTGGCCGATGCGCACGTACACACCCGGCTCGCTGAGCGCCGTGCGCAGCACGCTCAGTAGCGCCACGCGCCGCTCCAGGAGCTCCATCAGCTCGTTGATCTGCCCGACGTCACGCAGCTGTGCCTCGGAGAAGAGTCGCGCCGTACCGTCGAGGTAGAGCACGTGCTCGGACTCCGCGGCGAGATCGCCGAAGGCGGGCAGCAGGCGGTCGAGGAAGGCCCGCTCCATCGCCCGCAACGTCGGGTCGGCGAGGCGCTGGTGGATCATCCGCGCTCCCAGACCGAGGCCCACGAGACGATCGTTGAGGTACTCCCCCGCCCACGCCACAAGGCCGGCGTCGACCTGGTCCTCGAAGGTCGCAAACACCTTGGAGACCTCGCCCGTGGAGGTGATGACGACCGCCACGACCACCCGCGACTGCAGCGCCAGCACCTCGACGCGGCGGATCGTCGCGGTGCTTGTCGAGGGCGCGGAGACCACCGCGAGCAGGTCGGTGACCTGCGAAAGCGTCTCCGTCGTCGCGCGCATCGCCTCCTCGACCTCCTGGCGGGTCAGCGAGAGCTCCACGTGCGGGACGGGCACGAGACCCTCGCCGGAGGCGAGCATCCTGTCCACCACGTAGCGCTGGCCTGCGTCTGTAGGCACACGTCCCGCGGAGGTGTGCGGGTGGGCAAGCAGGCCGTGCTCCTCGAGCAGTGCCAGCTCGTTGCGGATGGTGGAGGCCCCGCAGTCGAGCGCCGGGTCGGCCGCGATCACCTTCGAAGCCACCGGCTGGCCCGTACGCTGGTAGCCCTCCACCACCTTGCACAGGATCAGCTCCTGCCTGGCTGTGAGCATGGCTTTGATTCTAGGGTCCCCCCGGGTCGGCAAGGGACTCGCCCGCGACCACGCCTGCGTCTCGCCCGCGCTGTGCGAGCCCGTGGCAGGCCGATCGCGCTACCGGAGCGCGCTAGACCTCGAGCTCGGCCTCGGCGTTGCGGATGATCTCCTTGTCTCCCTGCACCGCGACGGTGTCGACCAGCACGTGCCCGCCCTGCGCCTCGCGCACCGTTCCCGTGACGACGACCTCCTGCTCGGGAACACCCATGCCGCGGAACTGCACCGAGAGGCGCCGCAGGTGCTCGGGGCCCCCTGCCGCCTCGGTCTGGGCGCGGGCCACCTGGGCCATCGTCCACAGCCCGTGCAGGATGCGCCCGGGCAGTCCCACCGCGCGGGCGAACTCCTCATCGATGTGGATCGGGTTGAAGTCGCCCGAGGCGCCCGCGTAGCGGGCGGTGAGGTACTTGTCGGGGGTGACCCGCACCTCGGGTATCTGCGCTCCCACTTGCTGGCTGAAACGGGGATTCGCGCCGGAGGCGCGTGTCTCTCGGCTTCTGTCAACCACTGAGCTCACACTCCTCGAACGATATTGGTCCACGTGCCGCGCGAGACTTGCTCGCCGCGCTGGTTGGTGGAGACGGACTCGAACACGTAGTAGCCGCGGCCGTCGCGTTCTGAGATGTCCTTGACGGAAGCCGTGGTGGTGATCTCGTCGCCCGCGACCACTGGCGGACCCCACACGAACTCCTGGCCGCCGTGGACCATCATCGCGAAGTTCATCTCGATCTCGGGGTCGAAGATCGGCGGCCCCATCGACGGCGCGCAGTAGACGACGGCGAACATCGGCGGCGCCACCACGTCGGCGTAGCCCGCCGCACGAGCTGACTCCACGTCGAGGTGCACGGAGTTCGTCTCGCCCACCGCCCGGGCGTACTCCTTGATCTTCTCACGGCCCACGGCGTAGATGGTGGGCTCGTAGGTCTTACCTACCGCTTGGCTGTTGACAGGCACCTGTTCGGGCTCCTTGCACGGGGGACGGCTTGCGGCGGGGCAGTCTATGGCATCTGGGCGGGCGGGCGGTTGGGTGGGTCTTTAAACACGAAAGCGACCTAGGGCCGCCCGCGGGACGCCGGAAGCCGACGCCCCGCAGGTGCACCATGCGATGTCAGAAGACCAGGTCAACCTCGCCGGCCCCAGCGCCGACGAGCTCGCGCTCGTCCTCACCGCCGCCCGGCTCGTCCATCGATCCGCCCTCAGCGCGCTCGCCACGCCGATCCAGGAACTGGATGTTCTCAGCCACCACGCTGACCGACTGGCGCTTCTGTTGGTCGGCGGTCTCCCACTCGCGCCACTCCATGCGCCCGTCGATCGCCACGAGGCTGCCCTTGCCCAGGTAGCGGGCCACGTTCTCAGCCAGTCCCGCGAAGGCGCCGACGTCGAAGTAGTGGGGCCGCTCGCGGTACTCGCCTTCGTCCCGCCGGATCCCGTTGCACGCGATCCTCAGGTTGCACACGCTCTGACCCGAGGGCAGCTCGCGCAACTCGGGGTCCCGCGTGAGACGGCCGATCAGCACGACGCGGTTGATGCTCGCATACGACATGAGTGTCTCCTTTGCTGTTCACCACTGCCCCGCCAAGAAGCTACTCACTACTTGGGACGGTACGCTCGCTCGGGTTCGCGGATCGTCTCCGGCAGCGCCTCGAGCGGGACGACCACCACCCGCTCGTGGGCGTGTGCCCGGTCGATCGCGCGCTGCACGGCGCGCTCCACCTCGGGCGGGGTGAGGTACAGCACCCCGGCCACGCAGCGCGCCCGCGCCCACGCCAGGCAGATCGCTGCCAGGCGCTCCGGCGCCTTGACCGTCAGCTCCACCTCCACTGCCACCGGCAGACCACCGGTGGGGTCTGTCGGCCACAGCACGAGGTCGGGACGGTGGCGGGGCTGACGGTGGCGGGGCTGACCGATCCCCGAACGGTCCCCGCGAGCGCCCCCGCCAAGCTCGACGCTGGCGAGCGCACGGCGACACTCGTGCTCCTCGCTGCGCAGCTCCCGCTCGCCCTGCACCCTGTGGTCTGGGTAGCAGCGCTCCAGCGCCGCCGCCACGCGGGCGCACTCGATCAGGTGCAGCGCGTTCGAGGCGCTCACGCGGCACGGGTCGAGGCCGCGCACCCCGGCCGCTCGCAGGCCGGCGCGCGTGACCGTGTACAGCGCGGGTCGGCCCGTCAGCGGACGGTGGCGCTCGAGCTGCCGCTCGCCCTCCGCCGCCCCCAGCCGTCCACGGGCTGAGGCCACGCTGACGCCCAGGTGCTCGGCCACGGCCTCCGCGGTGACCGCGCCCAGACCCGCCGCCCAGCGGATGAGCGCGCCGCGCTCGGAGGGCTGGGAGGTGTGGTGGTTGTGCTTGGTGTTGGTGCACGTAGAGACCATCGGTGGTCCTCCTTGTCGTAGTTTCAGGACTGTTCGGGCGAGTGCATCCGTGCGATCGAGGCGCTGCGGGGGCTGCTGAGCCGGATCACGGCCGCAACGCCCCTTGGGAGGCTCATGACCTCCTCGGGTGTGACGAGGTGCTCCTGGACCCGCGTGCGGGTGCTCCGGCCGTCGCTGCTCACCGAGGTGCGCCACGCACCCCTGTTGCCCGCCAGGCGGGCGATCAGCTCAGCCGACTCGGGAACCGCCTGGCGGTGGGCGATCACGCTCGTGAGGTTGCCGAGCACCTGCTCCAGCAGCGTCTCGCGACCGGGCAGGCGCAGGTCGGAGAGCTCCTGCGTGCCGAGCAGCAGGCTCACTCCGGCCGAGCGCGCCCGAGCGAAGAGCCGAGCCACGTGCTCGGCGGCGATCGCAGAGAACTCGTCGATCACCACCAGGCACTGTGCCGGACGCTCCTGCAGCGCGGAGACCACCGTCTGCAGGTCCTGCACGATCGCGGACCCCAGCATCTGAGCGAGCAGCGGCCGACTGTCGGCCTGGAGGCTGAAGTAGACCACCGCTCCCTCGCGCACGGCCTCCAGCAGGTCGAAGCACTCAACGTCCGCCGTGGCGGGGTCGAGCCACGGACCGACATCGGACTCCGCCAGGATCGCCAGGCGGTCACGTACTCCCGTCAGGTCGCTGCGCTGCCGGGGGGTGAGCGAATCCAGGTAGGCGTGTACCGCCCGCCCCTGCTCCGGCTGCAGGTCCCGCGCGAGCAGCTCCAACCCCACAGGGTCGAGCGCCTCCACCAGGCGCGCAAGGCTCACCTCGCGCCCCGCGGCCCGCAACGCGCGGACAGCGTGCCCGAGGTAGCGCTGCGCCTGGCGCTGGTAGTGAGGCTCGGTGAAGCGCTCCCCCGCCAGCGCCTTGTCGGCGATCTCGGTCTCCGAGCCGCGGGCGTACGGGTTGTACACCGCCGGCGCCCCCGGAGCCCACACGATGAAGCGCCTACCTGCGGCGAGCGCGGCGCAGCGCACCTGCTCGCACAGCCACCGGTCGCCCTTGGGGTCCACGACAACCGCCGCCAGCCCGTGCGCGATCGCCCGCGTCGCGATCCACGCCTGGGTGACGGTCTTGCCGGAGCCCGTGGCCCCCGCCACCAGCGTGTGCGTGCCACCGCTGCCACCCCCGGAGGCGCCGCCGAGCTCGATCGAGACCGCCCGGCCGCGGCGGTCGCTCCCGACGGTCAGCTCACCGCCGCGAAACCACTGCTCGCGATGCTCGCGGCCACGCGGCGGGGCCCAGCGCGGAGCCCACCGTGCCCACAGCACGACGGCCCAACCGGCGGTCGGACCCTGCTGCAGCCACGAACGCACGGCCCGCACGCCGCCGCGCAGTCCGTCGAGCGGGGTCGTGCGACCCGCTGCGATCTCCGCCAGGTCAGCACCGGCCTGCAGGTCTTCGCGGTGCCAACGCCGTCCACGACCGGCGGCGCCGAGCGCGGCGACGCCCAGCGTCGTGGCGGAGCCCGCGAACACGGCGCGGGCGAGCAGAACGAGCGCGAACGCACCGGCCGCCCAGCTCCAGTGGAGGTGCCGGTGGCGCATTGCACGCGCCGCGAGCAGACCGAGGAGCACGCCGAGGGCGACGTGGATGGTTGCTCCCACAGCCCACTGCCCGAGGTGCTCCAGCGGGCCCAGCGGGTCGGTTTCCTGGTTGAGGGTTGCTTCGTTTGCTGGGGACATGAGCAGTCCCCTCCTTTCACTTAGGGGCGCCCAGCCGGGGCCGAACGCGGGTTGACGAGCGACGGCGAGCCCGGGGGCTCGCCGTTGTGGGTGTCGCATGGGCGCTGCACGAGCCCGCCGACCACAGGCCGGCGAGGTGCAGCTCAGAAGTTCAGATAACTGGCGGAGAGGGGTTATTCCCCTTGCCTGGGTTCCTCTTGTTTTTGTTGGTGGTGTGGTCCCGGATTGCTCTCGCGGAGCCGGAGCCCGTAGGGCGGAGGTGGAGCGAGGGCAATCCGCGCGCTCCGCGGCCGGGGGGTCGTCGCGGGTGCTTTGGGCGTTGTGGCGGGCTGGGGTGGTTCAGCGTGTCGCGGCGTAGCGCGCCCAGTCGCCGTTGGCGAGTTGGGTCCAGTCCTCGGCGGTGCTCTCGGCGAAGCCGAGGAGGTCGGCGAGGATCGCGGCGGGCAGCGTTTGAGCGAGCTGTAGGACGGCTGAGCCGCGCCCGGCGCGGCTGGTGATGCCGAGCTTGCCGAGGCGTCTGCGCATCTGCTCGGAGTGGATGGTGGCGTCGAGCCGTAGGCCGGGGAACAGCCACTCGGGGCGGGTGTTGACTGCGGTGGTGGCGAGGTGTGGGGGGCTGTCCTTGAGTCGCTGGGTGAGCGTGGCGAGTGGCTCGGGGAGCAGCAGCGGCTCGCGGGCGAGGCTGATGAAAACGCGGCCTTGGCGGCCTTGGATGTCGTGCGGGGTCAGGAGCACGATGCGGCTGATTGGCTGGGCGAAGAGCAGCAGCAGGCAGCCCGCGACGCGGTCTCTGAGGTCGAGTGACTCGTCGCCAAGGAGGCGGCCGAGCAGCTGCAGGCGCTGGCGGGGGGGCAGCGGGTCAACGTGCTGCTGGGCGGCGAACGGGGGCGCGGTGAGCGGCCCGATGATTTTGCGCCGGCGCGCCCAGAGGACGAACGTGCGGATGCGCGTGCGCTGGGTCGATCCCTCGGCCAGCCAGAAGTCCAGGTGCTCTTGGCGGAGCTCTTGGAGGGTAAGGGTGCGCTGTGAGAGCCACAGCAGGAGATCCGCGGCGACACGGATCTGGGTGCGGGCGTAGCGATAGGAGCTGCGCTTGGCGTGTCCTCCTCGCTCGGCTTGACCCAGGTCGTGCTGGATCTTCCAGGTCGCGAACGTTCGTAGGTGAAGGCGCTCGGGCCCATCGGGCACGCGGAGCACCTCGCGAGCGATGAAGGCCGCGAGCGCGGCTGTCTGCTGGTGACGCTCGGGCAGCGCGCCGTGCGCGACCAGCGCCGCCCGCAGGTAGATCGTGCTCTGACCGCCGTCAACGGTGTCGAGCGCGTCGTGGGTGAGCGCGAGGGCGCCACTGGCCAGCTCCAGGAGCGTCTGGTAGCTGCGGCTGCTGTGCATCCATCCCAGCACCGTCCACGGCTTGGCGCCAGCGGCGAGGGCCGCCAGATACCCCTGGAGAGCCTCGATGGCCGCGGGGTCGCCGGTTCGCTTGAGCTCCCGGAGGCTGGCGTGCAGAACGCAGCGGGCGCAGTGACCATCGGCGTAGTTCGTCTCCTCCGCGCTGCAGCCGCGGCAGACCTGAAGGACGCGCTCCCCGGCGCAGCGCTCGCATAACCCCACCGCTGCCGCCGAGGGTCGCGCCTGGCGCTCACAGCCGCGGCAGGTGATCTTCCGCTGAAGCCGTCGCTGCCTGCATCCCGAGCACTCGGGGCCAGCGCCGGTGCGCGCCGCGACGATCGCCAGCTTGCCGCAGAACGCGCACGGCTCCCGGCGAGAGGGATGCATGTGCGAGCAGGACAAGCAGATCGGGTGCTCGCTGCGGGTGTGATGGCATGGCCTGGTTCGACCGCAAGCCGAGCACAGCGCGAGCGGGGGCTTCCAAGTAGAGCCCTTGCGCCGGCACGTGTTGCAGATCGGGGCGTCCGTCTTCGCGCGGCGGCAGCGGCGCTCCCGGCCACACCCAGAACACACCGCGATCGGCTCGACGTAAGGTGCGCGCCCGCGCTCGCTCACCGCGCTGCGCCGGACGGGCGAATCCGAGCACGCTTGGGCTTCAGATCACCCACGCCCTTCCCGCCCGCCGCCCTCGCGCGCGACGGCGCCCTCGCCGGCCGCTCGACAGGCTTGATCAGATCGTTCGGGGTGCAGTCGAGAATCCGGCAGAGCACCATCAGGGTGTGCAGGTTCAGCCGCTCGGGCTTGCCCGTGAAGATCCGCCAGACCTGGGACTCCGAGAGGCTGACCCCGTGCTCGGCCAACAGCGGCGTGAGCTCCGCGTAACTGTGAACACCGTGCTCGGCCAGCAACGCCCGGAGCATCCACTCGTAGTCGATCTCGCTCATCACGCCCCTCCCGCGAGCGCGCCGGCGAGCTGTGCGTGCAGCGCGCGGCTCATCGCCTCGTTCTTGTAGTCGCCGCTGACACCGGTATAGAGCGCGGTCGTGGACGCGAAGCGATGCCCGACCTGCATCCGCACGAACAGCTCATCCCACCCATCCTCGATCAGATGCGTGACATAGCTGTGGCGCAGCGCGTGCGGCGTAAGCTCGCCCGGCAACCCCAGCTCCTCGCGGTACTCCGCGAAACGCTCGCTGACCTGTTCGCTCGAGATCCGCCCCCCACGCTCGGTCAACCACAACGCGGAATGATCCAGCCCGTAGAGCGGACGGACCTCCTCGACGTACTGCTCGACGACCTCGACCAACCAGTCAAACACGCTCAACACGTTGCGCCGCCTCGGCGCACTACCCCGCGACGCCTTCCCATAACGAACACTCAACGACCCATACGCACCGAACGACGGACGGTGCGCGTTCCCAGAGAAATCCGACACGTCGAGCCGCGCGGCCTCCTGACGACGCAACCCCCACGCATAGATCGTCTTGAACAACGCAGCGTCGCGAAACGCCGCCAGCGCACCCTTACGCCTGCGCGCCCGCCGATCGGAGACCCGCGCATCGCAGTCGAAGAACATCACCAGCTCCTCCCGCGTCAACGGCCGCCGCCCCGGGCGCCCCTCATACTCGACGACGTGGCGGATCGTGTTGCGCTCATCCAAGACCTGCACCGGACGCACACCGAACTGCGCCTCGCAGATCGCCACCCACGGGTAACGCTCATCCGTCAAATACTCCAAGAACCCCCGCAACGTCGCCTGATAGTGACGCAGCGTCGAGACCGACCGGCGCTTCGGAGGCGACGCCAGATCCTCAAGCCACTCATCGACATGGACCGCCTGCCACTCCCACGGCCACAACCCCACCTCAGCACGAAAACGCCTCACCATCACCGTGCTCTTGCACTTCGTCGCCTCAGCCAAATGACGCGCCGACTGCTGACGCTCCCAACCCACGACCACAGCCTCGAACACCGCCTCACCCATCCGCAAAGGCCGCACACCCTCCCCGAACACCAACGCCAACGCAGCCTCCGCGCGCCCCTCCTCAGCCGCCGTGACAGACCCTGCCGATACCCACGCCCCTCCTTGCATCCAACGCAACCCTACTCGCATCCAATGCAAGACGCCAAACCCAGCGACAAACACCCGCACCCTCCGACAGATTCACGCCCCACACCCCAAACAAGAGCACCCACGGGAGCACGCACCACAAAAAACTCCCGCACAACGCGACTTGCATCAAACGCAATAACTCTTATATCAGCCGATAGCCGACGCCGCGCACGTTGGCCACCCACCGCGCGCCTCCCTCCACGCGAAGCTTGCGGCGCAGGCGGCTTGAGTGGCTGTCGAGGGTGCGGGTGCAGACCGGCGTGGGGTAGCCCCACACGTCGCGCAGCAACTCCTGCTTAGTGAACACGCGCTCCGGCTCGCGGGCGAGGTGCAGGAGTAGCTCATACTCCATGCGGGGCAGGGGTAGCGGGCGCCCGTAGAGGCTCACGGCGTGAGCGCGGGGGTCGATCGCGAGCGGCCCCACCTCGACGCGCTCGGAGCCACGGCCCCCTGCCGCCCGGACGAGCAGCGCACGCAGGCGTGCCCGCAGCTCCAGGTAGCTGGCAGGGCGTGTGAGGAAGTCGTCAGCCCCGGCCTCGAAGGCCCGCAGCAGGTCGGGCTCCTGCGCCCGGGAGCCGACCACGATCACGAGCAGCTCGGCGGGCCAGGGCACCTCCGCGCGGGCGGGCGTGGTCGAGCCGTCGCGGATCTCCACCAGCAGTTCGAGCGCGGCGTGCGGGCACTCCAGGTCGCCGAGCAGCGCAACGCTCGGCCGCAGGGTGCGCGCCAGGACCCGCGCGTGCTCGGCGGTGCGCGCCAGCCGCGCCCGGTACCCGTCGGCCGCGAGTTGCTCGACGAGCGACCCGCCGACCTCGGGGTCGTGCTCCACCACGAGCACCGGCGACAGCTCGGAGCGCTCGACGGGAGGACTCAAAGTTCCACCTCGCGCGGGCTCACGCCGAGCCCGAGGCGCGCGATCACGGCGAGCACCTCGCTGTGAATCCACGGAGTCGGCTCGCCGCCGCCGCTCTCAGGCGAGATGCCGACACGGCGGGCGAGCCAGCTGGTCTCGCCGCTGGAGTTGCCTTTGCCGTCGCGCTTGACCCGCCCGCAGCGGAAGGCGATCTCGCTGAGACTGAGCCCCCGGGTGTGTATCGCGACCAGCACCGCCCTGCGCAACCCCCGGTTGAGCACGATGCGACTCGCGTCGAGGCGCCGCAGCTCGGACCGGAGCACCGCGACGGACACCGCGGGGTCCTCGCGGTGGAGCGCCACCGCTTCGGCGGTGAGAGTGCGGACGGGCTCGTAGCTTTCCAGGCACCCCACGACGTCGCGCACGCTCTCGGGCTGACGGCCGCCCTTCGATCGCTCGCTCTCCCCTCGCTCGCCCTCAGACCAGTCGCCCTCAGGTCGGTCTACGCTCACGCCCAGCCCGCTCCCAGCCGCCAGCCGCCGCCAGCGCAGCTCCGGGATCAACATGCCGGCCTCAAACGCCTCCAGCCGGTGGACGCGGCCGTGGCAGTCGAGCAGCTCCACCGTCTCCGGCGCCGGGGCGCAGCAGAGCTCAGAGTCCACCCGCACACCTCCCTCGGAGAAGGGGGCCGTGAGGAGATCCTCGGGGGTGACCGGCCGGCAGCGGCGGCCGCGAGGGTCACGCAGGTAGTGGCGGCACACGAGGCCCGCGTTCTCGGTGGGCTCGTCGGCGGCGAGGTGTGCCACGAGCCGCCGGTCGCCGAGGGTGGCCGCGTCGCGGTCGAGGACCAGCACGCTGCCAGCGCGCCCGGGCCGCGCGAGGATCTCGCGCAAGCGCCCCTCGGCGTCGGTGTAGCGGGCGAGCGGGCCGTGTCCGACCGCGGGGCCGCGCGCTTCGTGGGCGGCGGGTCGGCCGGCTTGAGCGCGCGGGCGGGTCGCCCGGTAAGCGCGAGCTCGGGAGGTGCGAGAGGGGTACTCGGGGAGCGTGGCGGGTGTCATGGCGCGTCTCCTGCCCGCGGTGGGCGGCCGTCGGTGGTCGGGGGAGCGGTTTTGTAGGGCTCCGGCGTGCGGCCGTCAAGCGGCGCGCGAGACGCGTGTGGGCCCGGAGCGCGAGCGAGATCCCTTTAGGGGATCTCGGAGCTCACGTCGTGCGCGGCGCGCCCTTCAAAGTTGGCGCGAACGGGTCCATCGGGGCTCCACGCGAGAGCGTGCGGCGTGGAGCTGAGAGTCGTTTCGTGGCCTGGGTAAGGGAATCGGGGGGCCGCGATCCTAGCGCTGCGCGGGCTCAGCAGCGGGTGCACACGGCCTCACCGCAGGCGAAGCGGCGCAGTCGCCCGCGCCGGCGCGACGCAGTCCCGCTCAACAGAGCCGTTCCTGAGACGCTGGACATGCAGTCAGGTGCGTGGGCGGGGGGTGGCGGACTGCACGAGCAGTCGCAGGTTGACCCGGGTGACTGCATACACGGGGATGGCAAACGCAAATCCAGAGAGGCGACTGCACGCGTCTTTTCGCGCCAGGTTGGGTGGTAACGGCGCACCTTCGTGGAAGTGGTGTCCGCTAGCGGGTACACTAGACCCATGGCGAGCAGGCATCCCCGCATCCAGGTCACCCGCGATCAGGAGCTCGACCGGGCGATCGCACGCGGCCGCAGCGTCCTCGGACCGGGCGCGCCATCCTCTCAGGTCATCCATGCGCTTGCGGTTCGAGGTGCGGAGGCATTCGAGCGGGACCGCCAGGCGGAGGGCTGCGCGCGCGACTTTCTGATCAGTGTCGCGGAAGGGAGCTCGGGGCTCGATCTGGAGCGTCTGCGCGACGTCCGAGATCGAGCATGGCGCTGACGTGGGGTGGCGGCCCGTGGGTCGCCGACACCTCCGCGTGGGCTCGAGCGTCAAACCCCGCGGTCTCACCTCAATGGAAGGCGGCGGCCCAAGCGGGCGACCTCGTGGGATGTCCGGTCGTCACGCTGGAGCTGCTCTACGACGCACCCGACTGCGAGCGCGTCGAGGCCGTCGCAGCGGCGTTGGCAGGCTTGCGCCAAGCTCCGATCAACCCCTCGGTGACCGACGCCGCCATCTCGGCCGTCCGCGAGCTCGCCGCGCGCGGCTCGGCCGGTGCCCATCGTGTACGCGTACCCGACGCGCTCGTTGCGGCCGCGGCCGCGGAGCGCGGCTTTGCGGTGCTCCACTACGACCAACACTTCGACCACCTCGCCTCGGTACTCGGTTTCAGAAGCCAATGGGTCGCTGACGCGGGCAGCGTTCCATAACCGCAGTGAGCCACGGCTGACGGCCCCGGCTCGGTACTACCGCGGGCCTGCCCCCGACAGCAACTCCCGCTCCTCGACCGTGGCCTCGCCGGCGCGGGGATCGCCGCTTGCCGCCGCGCGCACCGCGGGGGGCAGGCGGGGAATGCCGTAGGCGAGCAGCACGCCCTCGTGGGCGTCGCGCTCGGAGGCGAACACGACCGCGGCGCGTCCGGGGTACTCCCAGTCGCGGGGGTGTTCGCCGGCGTACGCACGGCAGGCACTCAGCAGGTGGTCGGCCCGGCGGGCGCACTCCCGCGCGCGGGGGCGGTCGCGGCAGAGGAACACGACGAGGGGCCGCGGAGCCCGGCGACCGGGAGATCGGCCAGCGAAGCTCGGCACACATACTGACCAGCCGGCGAGCAGGTGGTCGTAGCGCTCGAGCTTGGCCACGGCGGAGGCGTGGGCGCGAGTCGAGGCGAGGCGGTCGTCGAGCTCGACCAGCAGGCACACGCCGGCGGCGCCCCTCCCCTCGGCGGCGCCTGCCTCGAACCCCACCGCGGACGCGCCGCCACACTCGTCCGGCGCCGGCGGCAACTCGACGCTTGCGTCAGGGCGCACGGTCTCGAAGCGCTCTACCTCCACGCGCGCGCCGGCCGAGTCGGTGCGCAGGAAGTCGTGGGGAGTGCGCCCGCCGGGCAGGTGCAGGTCAGCGGGGCCGATCGCCACGCGCCCGGCGGGACTCGTGCGCAGCGGCGGGGACAGCGTCGATTCCTCGGGTCCCCGCCACTTCAGCGCCGACCCTCCGAAGGCCCGTTCGAGGACAAGCACCCACCCGGTGACGTGCACGTCGTGGCGGGCCTGGCGCAGCCGGCGGTCCTCGCCCGCGGGAGGCCGCGAGGATGGCGAGGGCCGCGCCGGGAGGGACGACGGTGACCGGGGCGAGGCGGGTGACGAGGAGGAGGAGGAGGAGGGGTCGCGTGCCTCGACCCCGCGGTGGGCGACACCGTCCACGCGTCCACGGGCCACCAGCAGCTCGAGCCCACGGGGGGCGATCGCGTAGCACATGGGCGCGCCGCCCCCGTCGCGGCGGTGGAACTGGAAGCGCTCCACGAGCGCGGCGTCGGAGAGTCGCTTCAGGCGCCGCTGGGTGGTCGTGAGGGCCCGCTGGGGGTTGAACCGGCGGTGGATCTGGGTGGTGAGCACGTGGCGCGCGCTGGCCACGAGCGCGAGGATCTCCAGGTCCAGCGGGTCGAGCTCGAGCGCCCGGGGCACCGCGGCGGCCCGCGCCCACCGCAGGTGGCGCGCGGCGTCGAGTTCGACCAGCTCGGCGTAGCTCTCCGCGGCGGTCTCCGGGAGAGGCGCGTGAGTGTCCCCGCCGCCCTCCCCGCCCGCTGCCTCCCCACCGCCGTCGCGGGGCACGGAAGACCGAAGCCGGGAGACACTCGCCTCCGGCGAGCATCCCCGTTTCGGCCAGCGCGCTCGCGCCCGGTAGCCCCCCTGACTCACGCGGACGATCCCCCCCGACTCCCTCCCGTCTCCCTCGCCGCGTGGCTCCTGACGTGCCTCGCGCCGGTCCCTCTCTGCTCGCTCCCAGTGCGGCTGGCTGAGGTCCGCGAGGTACCGTCCGCCGCGCTCGGCCTGCCGGGCCGCGTGCAGCGCCAGGCGCTCGGGGTCCACACGCAGCGGGACGGTCTGCGCGACGAACGGAGCCTGACGGCCCGCCGGGGTGCTCCAGCTGACAATCGCGTGGTGGCGGGGCAGGTGCAGGCGGGCGTCGGGACGCGCGAGGGCGGCCAAGCCACCCACTTCGGGGCGCACCGTGTCCGAGTACTCGGCCATCATCAGGCTGGCCGCCGCCCGGGCGTCGCGCGCGGAGGCGGTCGCGAAGTACACGCGGTGGGCGAACAGCGCGTCGAGCTGCTCGCGAACCTCGCGGTCGGTCCACTGCGCGTCTGTCTGCCAGCACGCCACGGTCTCCAGGCCCGCGGAGCGCTTCAGCGCGAGCGTCTCGGCGAAGCCGCGGTTGAGCACCAGCGGGGCCTCGTCGACCTTCAGCGCCACCGCCACGCGCTGGCCGAAACGGGGATGATCGCCGGAGGCGAGCGTCCCCTGGCTTTGGTCGGCGGGGACGGCGTCCTGCTGGCGAGCCAGCGCGGCGTCGAGCATCCCCACGAGCAGTTGCATCAGCACCGAGGTGTTGCCCGCCCCCATGCTCCCCAGCGCGCCCTTGACGACGAGCACCTCGTGCCCTGCGATGACGCGGTCGAAGTCGACGGCGAGGGTCTCGTTGAGCAGTACGCGCTTGATCGAAGGGGAGTTCAGCAGGCGGGCGAGCTTGTTCACCGGCGCGTCGAGCTTGGCGGTCGTCGTGCTGCGCGAGTCCGCGAGCTGGGCGGCGAGCTCGGCGGTGAAGAACTGCGCGATCTCCCGGTACTCCGGCAGCGTCCGCACGTGGGCGCCGACGCGGGCGCGGTAGGCGTACCCCTCCTCGCCGACGGACAACAGCCGCGCGGCGTCCCACAGGGTGCAGCGGGGGTCGTGGGCGAGCACCGCGATGATCGCGTTGCGCAGGTACCGGTCCGAGGAGGCGCGTATGTCTGCATCACTGAAAAGTTGCTTCAGCGCCCCCACCACGTAGTCGGCGATCACGTCCGCGGGGGCGTCCACGGCGAGCGGGTTGAAGCCGCACGTGGGGTGGGCGAAGTCGAGCAGCGTGCACGTGCGCTCGGGCGGCACGAGGCTCACCGCTGCCTCCGCGGCGTCGCCCTTGGGGTCGAGCACCACCACCGCGCAGCGCTCGCGGCGCAGGTCCTCCGCGACGGTGGCCGTGAGGTAGCTCGACTTGCCCTGATCCACCGCGCCCGGCACGGCGGTGTTCTGGCGGCGCACCTCGGGGTGCAAGGAGACCGGCCCGAGCGCGTCGCGCAGCAGCCCCGCCCCGGTGCGGGGGCGCAGGATCGCGGGTGACGCGGGCGCCAGCGCCAGCGCCCCGCGGGCGAACGGCACGGTGGCGTACTCCACCGAGGGCTGGTGCCACAGCGCGGCGAGCTCGGTGGAGGCGAACACGCCCTTGCGCACCGGCGGGCAGGGGTTGCCCTCCCCGCGTGCCACCCGCCTGGCGTAGAGCCCCAGCAGGCCGTGGCGCACCGCGGTCCCGCGCTCCACCAGGCGGTTCTCGGCGCCCTCTGCGCGCAGCTCGGAGGCGATCCGCTCGCACGTCTGCCGTGTCGGGGCCGCCACGCGCAGGTCCGCGAAGTACAGCGGGCGGTGCTGTACCTCCAGGCCGCCGCGCAGCTCGGCCTCCTCCACCTGTGAGCGGTCGCGCACGAACAGGTGCTCGCGGCGCTCACGCGAGAGGTGGTCCTCGTGGCGCTTGTACCGCCACTTGGCGTACCGTTCGAACCCGGCCGGGGTGGGGGTCAGCGCGAGTTGCACGAAGGCGTCCTCCCCACAGGCCCCCATCACGTTCACCAGCCTGTCCACCGGGGGCTCACGCGCGAGCTCGTAGCGGTCCAGCTGCTTGACGCGCTTGATGAAGCCGGCGTGCTTCTTCAGGCGCAGCAGCGTGACGGTCCGGGCCGGGGTCAGCCCGTGGCCGAGCGCCTCGCTGGGCGGAGCCACGCGGCTGTTGGGGTACGCGCTGCGCACGGCCGCCTCCACGACCCTCTCCAAACCCGCCGGGCAGCTGACGGCCAGCACCGCGCTCGCCGTCCCGTCGGCCGCGTGTACGTGGTGCACCTCCAGCGCCACCGAGGGCTGGCCGGCGAACAGGCGCCGCCACCACCGCTGCTGCAGGCGCTTGTGCAACGCCTCGTACATCGCTACAACCCCCTCCACGCTGGTGCGGTCGGTGCGGTACGGCTGCACCGTGAGACGCACGTACCGCCGCCGCCGGCGCGCCCGCCAGCGCACTCCGAGGAGTAGGACGGCGGGCCCGAGCAGGAGCGCGGCGAGCTCCGCTGCGGGCGCGAGCGGAAAGCGTCCGGGCAGATGCGGCCCTTGTGACGGAAGCGCCTCACGCGCCGCCGAGGCGCCCCGCAGCGCGGCGCCGAGGCCGCCGTGCAGCAGCCACGCAAGCACCGCCACACCCACCAGCGTGGCCCCCACGCCGAGCAGTCGCCAGAGCAGTAGACGTGCAAGCACCTCTCTCTGCTCCGACGCGGGCCACCGAGCGGGACGGCTGGCCGGGTCCGCGGTCTACGCGGACAGCGGGCTCACGGGTCCACGTGAACCGCAGGCTCACGCGTTCACGTGGGCGGTGGGCTCACGGATCTACGCGGGCGGCAACGATCGCGATGTCGTCGCGCAGCCGCCCGCCGCTGCGGGCGCCGGCGAGCTCCTCCAGGCGCGCCACCAGCGTGCCTGGCTCGGCGGGGCCGCCGCGGGCAAGGTGGCCGCAGAGCTCCTCCGGGGCGATCGTCCTACGGGGAGCTCCGGCGTCGGTGAGCCCGTCGGTGTAGAGGACCACGCTGGCGCCGGGCTCGAGTGTGACGAGCACGTCGTGGGAGCTGGCCTCGCGGAGCACGCCGAGCATCGTGCCGGAGACCTCGGGGCAGCACGTGCGGCCGTCGGCGCCCACCAGCACCGGCGGGGGGTGCCCGGCGCTGGCGATCCTCGCGCGCACCGGGCCGGCGCGGGAGAGGTCCAGGCGGGCGAGGATCGCGGTGGCGAAGCGCCAGGCGAGCTCGTGGCTGAGCATCGCGTCGTTGACGGAGCGCAGCACCTGGGCGGGGCTGTCCTGGTGGAGCGCGAGCGCGCGGATCGAGTGGCGCACCAGCGCGGTCACCGCCGCCGCCTCGGTGCCCTTGCCGCAGACGTCGCCGACGACCAGCCAGCACCCGGAGGGCACCTGGAAGACGTCGTAGAAGTCCCCGCCCACCTCGGCGCCCTCGCCGACGGGGTGGTAGGCGGAAGCGAACTGCACGCCGGGCACCTCGGGGAGGGCGTCGGGGAGCAGGCTGCGCTGCAGCGTGTGCGCGACCAGGGCGCGTTCGGCGTAGAGGTTCGCGTTGTCGAGCGCCATCGCGGCGCGGCCCGCGAGATCCCGCATGAGCGGGAGGTGGTCGGGGTGGAAGTCGCCTCCGACGCCGGTGCGCAGGAAGGAGAGCGCCCCCAACACGTGTCCGCGGGCGATCAGCTTGACGACCACCGCAGAGCGGTAGCCGGCGTTGCGCATGAAGCGCAGGTGCTCCTCGCTCTGGGCGGCCTGCCGCAGCGTGGCGGGGTCGGTGAGGTCGTACACCAGCAGGGGCTCGGCGGAGCGCAGCGCGCGGGCGACGGGGTGGGAGCCCGCGACGTCCAGCGGCTCGCGGGCGCGCAGCTCCTCCAGGCGGCGTGTGAGCCGCTCCTCGACGGCGGCGGCCACAGAGTCGCCGATCGTTCCATCCTCGCGGACGAGGTCGATGACGCACAGGTCAGCGAGCTGTGGCACGGCGGTGGCGGTGACGGTGTGCATGGTCTGCAGCGGGTCGAGCGAGGCATCGAAGGCGGCGCTCGCGGCGATCAGCAGGTCCTTCGCCTCGGCCGCTTTGCGCAGCTCTGCCACCTCGCGGACGAGCGCAGCTAGCTGAGCGGGGTCCTGCGGGTGTGGCACTTCACGCGCGGTGCCCTTCGCGTCCGGCAGCTCACGCGCAGAGCCCCGCGCGTCTGGCACCTCGCGCGCGGTGCCCTTTGGGTCCAGCAGCTCACGCGCAGAGTCCCGCGGGTCCGACGCCTCACGCGCGAGGTCTGCGTCGGGTGTGCCTGTCCCCTTTGCCATCGCCCCCCAACGGTAGCTTCACCGCGGCCTGGTGGCGCGCTCGACCTGGCCGCCGCGGTCGGTGAGGTACCACTCGTTGGAGGCTCCCTTGATCTGGCCTTCGCCAAGGTTGCGCACGAGCCGCAGGCGCTCCAGCCGGGTGAGGAGCTTGGAGATCTGGCCCTGGTCGGCGATGCCCGCGCCTTCGGCGATCTCGCGGTTGCTGGCCCCCGGGTGCTCGCCGATGAAGGTGAGCACGCGCACGGTGCGGTAGGTGAGGCGCATGTCGAGACCCTCGAGCGGATCTTTTGTGGAGCGCCGCGAGGGCCGCCTGCGTTTGGGCAGGACCGGAGGCTCGCGGGTGAGCTCGCTGCTGGCTGCGCGAGCGCCTAGGTAGGGCAGCACGAGCATGCTCATCAGCGGCCCGAGCAGGGCCGTGAAGGGTTCGTGGCTACGTGCGAGCAACCGAGTGTGCAAGACGGCGAAGACCGCGCCCACGACACCTTCGGCGGTGACGTCTGGCGATTCTTCGGTGGCACGAGCGACACGGGCGCCAGTGCTGGTGCGGCCCTGGTCGATGACCTTCTTGACCTGGTTGAGGATCTGGGTGCGGCGTTTGAGCACGCGCGGGCCAGCCGCGAGCGCCTCGACGGTACAGAGCCGGGCGAGACCGGGCTCGTCGTCCATGAACCGCAGCAGCGCGAGCAGGCCGGCACGTATGCCCTCGCGCCAGCTCGCCTCCCGCTCGTAGGCCTCGGTGACGAGCACGCTCAACTGGTCGACCGCCTGGTTGAAGGCCGCGAGGAAGCAGTCCTCGCGATCTTCGAAGAGGTCGTAGAACGTCTTGCGGGACACCCGCGCACGGGCGATCACCTGGGCTACGGTCAGCCGGGCGTAGCCGACTTCCTCCACTGCTTCCACCGCGGCCGTGAGCATCCGGCTGCGCTGGATCTCCGAAACCTGTCCACGCGGTAGCCCGTTGGGCCCCGGACGCAGCCGTAGGGCTTTCGAGCGTGTCTTATCCTTGGAAGCCATCTTATTCCGCCTAGTCGGTCAGCTTTTTCAGTTGGACTACATGATGGTCGCTGTAGCGCATTCGCGTCACGCTCCCGGCAGGGTTCCGGCATCCGAGATCGCGGCGACGGCCCCCTTGGTACTGTCCGCAAAGGTTCATGGGTTGACGCCAAGAAGTCGAGGCGCGTCTCCCACTCGCCGCGCGCGACCTTTCGAGGGACGACCAGCGTCCCGATAGATCGGACTTGGGGTGCTTGGTTGGCTGGAGAATGGGACCCGTGACGGGCGCATCGTCAAGATCATGTCATTGACAGTGGTGGAACGATCGTAACGAGATCGTCCGACAGACGATTGGCGACTACCGCGCCGCCCCCGGCCACACCGAGCTCCCGGCCCTACGCCGGCGTTCGGTCCGCGCCCCGCAAAGCGCGCCGGCCTGCGGGAAGCCCAGGAGTCGTGGGCGTCCTGACCGGTCCCGATCTTGCGTGAGTCGAGCGCGTGGTCGCGCTCAACTGCGCCGTGAGGCGGGCACCGCCGTTGTCCGCGGCTCAGGTCACGAGGGCTTCTCGACGCAGCACAACTGCGCGGACCCGGTCGCGAGCAACCCTCCGTCGGTGTCCCAGACCCTGCCGCTGACGGCCATCAGACCGCGGTCGGCTAGCAGGCACTCGTGGTCGATCAGCAGCCACTCGCAGCCCGGGTTGGACCGGTGAAACCACGCGCTCGTGTCGAGGTTCGGCGCCACGTACTCCCAGCTTCGGTGCCGCTGGTAGGCGGCCGGGAAGCCGAAGGTGTCAAGCAGGATCAGCGCGCGTGCGGCGTCGAGGAACGGGTCCTCGAAGCACGCCCTCGGCCGAAAGCGCGCCCACTCGCGGAGCACCGGCGCCGTGGGCTCATCCGTCGCGCTCTGGTCAACCGGCCGCCGCTCAAGGTTGTTCCAGAAGCTGAAGGGTGGACGCCGCCTGGTGGGCCACAGCTCCTCATAGGTCTTGAGGGCCTCGGGGAGCGGGACCTCGGGCCCCTCGGGGTGAGGGTGGCTGTACCCGGGCGCGTCCGCGGCCGTCTTCACCAGCGCGTGGAGGCACGGCTTGCCCGCCTGCGTCATCTCCACGGCAAACGACTCGGCGCGGCGGCCCCGCTTGAGGACGCTCACGCTGAGCTCGACGGCGTCGAAGGCGGGCGAACTGAGGAAGTGGCAGTAGAAGCTCGCCGGCCGCTGAATCAGAGCAACCGCGCCCGCGGCGCGCAGCGCGATGGCCGCCAGATAGCCGCCGTTCGGCCCCCAGATCTCCCATGCCTCGGAGAGGTGCGCGACGTACCGGCCGTCGTGTCCCTCCAGGCGAGTCGCCTGCTCGAGATCCGAGGCGCTCTGCGTCGCCGGCTCCCTCGATCGCTGACTCGACATCCGCGGCTAGGACCTTCGCGTCGCCGCGGGCTCAGCGGGACACGGTGCGCCGAAAGAGCAGAGCGCACACGACAGCGACCACGATCGCGAGAATCGGAAGACCGGCGCCGACGACTCCGACCAGGGACAACACGATCCCGACGCACCCCAGGACCCCCGCCACACCGCCTATGAGGATCAGCCGGTACGCGCGTTTTTCGCGAACGGCCTTCGGCGTGTAGCCTCCGCGTTTCTCGAGTGCGCCCACCCTGAGAGCATAGCCGCAGGCGCGAGCCCGCTCGGGCCGGACCCGGCACCACGGGGCGTCAACGCACTCGCCATCGGGGTCGTGGCTGATCCGGCTACGCAGGGACGATCGTCGCCTGAACGCCGGGTAGCGCTGCCTGCCGCGTGTCTGCGGTCAGAAGCGTCAGCTCGTGCGCGAGCGCTGTGGCGGCGATCCATAGATCATTCGCGGGCTGCCTGCCGGAAGCGGCGCGTAGCTGTGCATAGTGCGCGGCGACGCGGCGATCCACCACCAGCACCGGCGCTTGTTCGAGGACTCCCGTGAGCCGCGCGAGCCGCCGCGCTTGCAACTTTCCCGGCGCGAGCAGCACACCGACCTCCAGCTCGCCGATCGTCACGACGCTTACTGCCCATGTTCCGGGCTCCTGGGGCGCGATGTCGCCGGCGAGCACGCTCGTGTCTACGAGCTGCTGGCTCACGCGGCCGCTTCGGTGTCGCGCATCGCGCGCAGCTCCGTCGCCCACTCGGGATCGACGGGAGTCTCGGCGAACAGCTCACTCAGCGCCTCGGGTGGCGCTGGTTGGCGGGTGCCGGGCAGCGGGCCAAGCTCGGCGACCGGGCGACCATCCACGGTGATCGTGAAGCGCTCGCCCTGCTCAGCGCGCCGCAGCACCGCGCCGGCCTGATTGCGTAGCTCGCGCTGAGGGATCGTCGTTGCCATGCGGCCCTAGTGTAGCGAGGCTGCTACGCCACGGGGGGCCTAGGGCACTCCCGCGCTCGGCCCTTGGCAGACCGGCACGCGCTACTCGCCCACCGCCCGCAAGCGGTCGGCGTGGCACGACTGGCACAAATCCTGGCACGGGCCCCCCGTACAAGCGGAAACCCCATACTGGACGGGGTTTCCGGGAGTACCGCCAACGGGATTCGAACCCGTGTTACCGCCGTGAGAAGGGCGGCGTCCTAGTCCCCTAGACGATGGCGGCCTGCATATATGTGAGGAGAGGTGCTGAGGCTAGCAAAGGGAGCCAGGTGGTATCCCCTTTCAGCGGGTTTGCCGTCCCTCCAGACGGCCGTGCGATATCTTCGGCATCCCACCGCGCGGATGTGGCGGAATTGGTAGACGCGCACGGTTCAGGTCCGTGTCGGAGCAATCCGGTGGAGGTTCGAGTCCTCTCATCCGCATTGAACGGACGATGCTGGAACCACGAGGGCGGTCTTAGCGTTGTCCGCTGCGCCTTCACGTGAGAGCAACTGCACGCCCACTCGCCGACGGCACGCACGTAGAGGTTCGAGCAAGTGGTGTCGCGGGCTTTGTGCCTATGCGTGCATGCCGTGCAGGATCAGGGTGAGGTGGCGTTGCCAGTCCCAGCCGGGCTTGCTCACGTCGATCGTCGCACAGATGCCGCACATGACCATCGGGATGTCGCTCGCCTGGAAGTCATCGCGCAGCTCGCCGGCAAGGTGGGCGCGCCGGACGAGTTCGTTGGCGAGGAGCATGAACTCCTCCATCTCCGAGACGGCATGGGCGAAGACGCGCTCACCGCCGCTCATCAACGCGAAGCGTGTCGCAGCGTCCTCGGCAACCGACACCATGTTCGCGCGCAGCGCCGCGGCGAGCGCAGCGAACGCGCCGGAGTGCTCGTCTGCGAGCGCTCCGCGCAGGTTCTCGTTGAAGAGATCGAAGCGTTGGCGGACGAGCTCGCCCATCAGCGCCTCCTTGTCGGGGAAGTGCCGGTAGACGGTGCCGACGCCGACACCGGCGCGGTGCGCGACCTCGTCCATCTGGACGTTGGGCCGCTCGCCCGCGAACAGCTCGCGCGCCGCCTCGATGATGCGTTCGCGGTTGCGGCGCGCGTCGGCGCGCAACGGGCGCTCGTTCTCCAGCTCGGTGTCTATAAAGGTCTTAGTCAACATTTTCTCGCCCTCCCCTTGAAAGCGGAATCCTAGTTCACTATAGTCGCCGACGCAACCGGAACCGGAGGTCAGCTTCCCGATGAGCTCGCTCGCCCAAGCCAAAGCCCACGCGCCGTCGCTTGACACGCCCCGTGCGAAGAACCTCGCCCTGATGCTTTTGGCGATGACGCAGTTCGTGATCGTGATCGACGCGTCGATCGTCAACGTCGCGCTGCCCTCGATCGGCGCAGCCCTGCACTTCTCCCGCGACAACCTCTCGTGGGTCGTGAACGCCTACACCCTCACCTTCGGCGGGTTCCTGCTGCTCGGCGGGCGTCTCGCCGACCTGCTCGGGCGAAGGCGCATGTTCATGCTCGGCCTCGTCGTGTTCTCGTTGGCCTCGCTCGCAGGCGGCCTCGCGCAGTCGGAAGCGTGGCTGATCATCGCACGCGCGATCCAGGGCTTGGGCGCGGCGATCGTCTCCCCGGCGGCGCTGTCGATCATCACCACCACGTTCGCCGAAGGTGCCGAGCGCAACCGCGCGCTCGGCATCTGGGGCGCCGTCGCGGGCCTCGGCGGCGCCGCCGGCGTGCTGCTCGGTGGCATCCTGACAAGCGGGCTGAGCTGGCGCTGGGTGCTGTTCGTCAACGTCCCGATCGGCCTGATCGCCGCCACGCTCGCCCCGCGATTGCTGCTGGAGAGCCGAGCCGAGAATGGCACCGAAGGCTTCGACGTCCCCGGAGCGGTGACGGTCACGGCCGGTCTCGCACTGCTCGTCTACACGGTCGTCGACGCCGTGAACGTCGGCTGGGGCTCGACCGCGACGCTGCTGCGCCTCGCGGGGTCGGCCGCGCTGCTCGTCGCGTTCGTCGTCATCGAGAGCCATCAGCGCCACCCGCTGATGCCATTCTCGATCTTCCGCCTGCGGACGCTCAGGGGCGCGAACATCGTCGGCCTGCTGATCGGTATGTCGCTGTTCTCGATGTTCTTCTTCATCTCCCTCTACCTGCAGGACGTGCTCGGCTTCTCGCCGATCAAGACCGGTGTCTCCTACCTCCCGCTCGCGGGCGGGATCGTCCTCGCCGCGGGCGCCGCCTCGCAGCTCACCACGCGGGTCGGGTTCAAGCCGACGTTGATCGCGGGACTGCTGTTCATCGCGGGTGCGTTGCTGTGGTTCTCACGTGTACCCGCGCTGGGAGGATCCTTCGCGGCGGACGTCCTCGGCCCCTCGCTGCTCGCCGCGATCGGACTCGGTCTGGCATTCGTGTCGGTAACGATCGCCGCGGTGACGGGCACCAAGCCACACGAGGCCGGTCTCGCCTCGGGGCTGATCAACACCGCCCAGCAGGTCGGGGGCGCGCTCGGCCTCGCGATCCTCGCCACCGTCGCCAACAGCCGCACCCAGAGCCTGTTTCACGCAGGGGTGCACAGCAGCGCGATTGCTCTGACGAAGGGCTTCGACCGCGCGTTCCTGGTCGGCGCGGGCTTCGCGATCACCGGGGCGATCCTCGCCGCGGTGCTGATCTCCTCGCGAGACAGCCGCGAGCACTCCGAGGCCGCCCGACGAGAGGAGAGCTCGCTCGCACCCGCAGGCGCGTCCTGACACTCCAGCGCCCGGGATGCCGGCAAGCGCTCGCCCTGTGGATGGCTCAAGGGTGTGCTGTCGCGTGGATGCGCGCGAGGACCTCGAGGCGCTGTTGAACTCCGTTGCCCCCATCCACGACCAGCCAAGCGTTACCGACGCGTCGCCCGACCAGCATCCCACCGTCTCCCGGCGCGGCGAAGACCCCTGGGTGTCGGGGTACCGCCTTCATGTCGGGCAGGGGCGCAGGCCTCGTTCCGGGGTGCCTGGCGTCGAGCAGCACGCCGGCGTCCAACGGCCAGTTATCCAGGTAGTACTCAGTGTCAGCACAGGAGAGAAAGGCCCGGCCGATGATCCCGGGGTAGCCGTGGATGCTGGTGACCACGACGTGGCCCCACTGCGCGGAGAGTCCGCGAAGGTGTTCAGCAGCGATCCGACATACGCCGCGCGGCGGGTGCCCGGGACGCTTCCAGAACTCGCTGGGCAGCCCGAACTTCAAGGGTGAGGGTTCGTGGCGAGGGAGCGGTGCACCCTTGGCGTCCAACGGCGTGAAGCTGTATTCCGGCAGCGCCGCGAAGCAGTGTTCGGGAGCTTCCCGGCTGCCACTTCCGCTCGGGCAGCCCGGGCTCGAGCCAGCGCCAGGCTGTACCTGTCGTTCTTCCTGTCCGGGGATTTCCACCATCACGGCACGAAAGCCGTGCGGAAGGGTGCTCTCCGCACGGGTCGGGATGGGCGTCCCGTTGTTGACCGAGACAGCCGCGACCCGGCTGGTGGTCAGCGCTGCGCCCACAGTCACAGGCGGCGGGGCGTGCCCGCTCCAGCTTTCGTCGAAGATCGCGCTGCCTGGGGTGGGCACCACCGGACAGCCGCTGCTACTGCCTTCGGCGGTGCGAAAGCTGGAGCACCAGCCGACCCAGCCACCCTTCACAGGCGGAACCAACCGGACTTCGAAATCCCGAACAGCCCTCGGGCTACCCACCCCCACACCTGACGGCGAAGCGGCCAGCGACCAAGACGCAGCCCCCACAGCGCAGACGATCGCTGCGACCACCACTGATACCCACTTCATTCCGCGGGACGATAACCGAAGGAGGGCCTCCAGCTCAATGGCCTCAGCGCTTCGCTCGCTTCAGTGGGATCACTCTCCCGCTAGTTCCGCGAGCAGCGCCTGCGGCGCGACGATGCGCACGCCACGGTGCTCGCCGACCGGCAGCAGGTGCCTACGATCACCCGACACAAGAACCTCGACTCCCGCCGCCACCGCGCACGCCAGGATCACATCGTCATCACGATCGCCCGTGATCGGCTCCGGCGACTGAGATGGCGCGGCTATGCGCTCGCTGGCAAGCTCAAGCAGGGACGCTCTGATCTCCTGCACTCGATCCTGCGCGAAGCCAAGCTTCGCCGTCAACACACGCTCGAGCTCATCGAGGACGGGGTCTGCAAGCACAAGCTCGATACGGTCGTCGATCGCCGCCTCGATCACCCGGCTCGGAGGCCCGCCGGCGATGAACGCCGATACCAGAACGTTCGTGTCGCAGAGCGCGCGCAGGGTCACTCGTGGATCGTGCGTAGCTCGTCGAGGAGCCCTTCGACGTCCTCGGGGCCGATACCCCTCTCCTCTGCGCGTCCGCGCCCGTAGCGCTGCAGATCGGCGAAGCGCTCGTGCTGCACGTGACGGCGCAGCGCCTCACGCACCACCTCGCTCTTGGTCTTGCCCGTCGCCCGGGCGAGCGCCTCCGCCTCGGAGGCAAGCTCGTCAGGAACCGACACGGAAAGCAGGCGCGACATATGAAATCATCATATCAAGCGCCCTGGGCGCGGGGCCGGCGTCCGGCCTACTCTCTCTGCGAGCGCAGCGCGAGGTGGCCGATGCCACACGGAACCTCGACGTCCGCGTCGGGGCTCCCGGGGTGGAGGTCGAACAGCGTGCTCAGCAGCAGCAGCGGGGTTCCCGCGGCCCACGCCTGTGGACGCGAGGCTGTCGGGAACGCCACGGGGACCGACGTCACCGACGCGGGGTAGCCGGCGAAGACCTCGGGCAGGCGGTGCTCGAAGTACGGCGCCGCTCGCAGGATCGTGGAGGCGATGGTGCTCGCCGCCTCGCGGTGGCCGTAGCGCGCCAGGCCAGCGGCGATCAGCGAGTTCTCGTGGGGCCAGACGGTCCCGGTGTGGTAGCCGAGCGGGTTGTAGCCGGCCTCGTGGGTGCCGAGGGTGCGCACGCCCCAGCCGGAGTAGAGCTGCTCGTCGAGCAGCCGCTCGGCAGTTGCGGCCGCCTCGCCCTCGTCGAGCAGGCCCGACCACAGCAGATGACCGATGTTGGAGGTCAGGCTGTCCACCTGGCGCTTCTCCCCGTCCAGCGCGAGGGCGTGGCAGCCACGCTCGGGCATCCAGAAGTCGCGGCGGAAGCGCTCGCGCAGGTCGGCTGCCTGGCGCTCGAGGCGCTCGGCGAGCGCCGGATCGCCCCACACCTCGCGGGCCAGCCGGGCGCAGCGGCGCCGCGCGTCATAGACGTAGCCCTGGATCTCGCAGGTCGCGATCGGCCCCCTTGCCAGCGTGCCGTCGGCGTACTGGATCGCGTCCCAGCTGTCCTTCCAGCACTGGTTGACCAGTCCGGTGGCGTGGTTGCGGCAGGCGTACTCGACGTACCCGTCGCCGTCGGCGTCGCCGCTGTCCTCGATCCACGCCAGGGCGGCACGGGCGCTCGGCTCCAGGGCGCGAACGAGCTCCGTGTCGCCCGACCAGCGGTGGTACTCGTCCAGGAGGACGAGAAACAGGGGCGTGGCGTCGGCGGTTCCGTAGTACGGGGAGTGCGGGCGCTCACCGCGTGCGGTGAGCTCGCCGTAGCGCAGCTCGTGCAGGATCTTGCCCGGCTCCTGCTCGTGGAAGTCATCGCGCTCCTCGGCCTGGCGCGCCGCGAGCACACGCAGAGTGGTGGCGGCCAGCCCGGGCAGGTAGGGCAGCGCCTGGAAGCTCGTAATCAGGCTGTCGCGGCCGAAGAGCGCCATGAACCACGGCAGCCCTGCCGCGGGTAGGGTCGCGCCCTTGCTGAGGTCGGGGTGCAGCCGCAGCGCACCGAGGTCGCTGAGGCTCGCGCGGTAGGTGCGAGCCAGCGCTGGGTCCCGGGTCTGCAAAACCGGCGCACCGGCCAGCCACTGCTCGAGCTCGGAGGACTTGGAGGCGCTCAGCTGCTCCATGTTGCCGCGCGGCTCGCGCTGCGCGAAGGAGACCCCTGGCTGCGCGGCGTGGGGCGTGAGCGTGAAGGTGGTCGACCACTGCTCGCCTGGCGCGAGCCGCAGCGAGTAGGCGAAGCCCCGGCGGGTGACCGCCGCCGGCCGGCTGGCGGCGATCGTGAGCGAGCGCTGGAAGCCCGTGCGTTCGTAGCCCAGCGTGAGGGACCCGTCGTCGTGGTGGCAGCTCACCTCGCGTTTGGCCACCACGCCGTCCTTGACCTCGAACAGGTCGGCGAAGTCGGCGTCGACCTCCAGCGCGAGGCGCATCTCGCTGTGTGCATGGCGGTGGTTGGTCACGGTGATCTCCTCCACCCACACGTGGTCGATCAGGCGGCGGCGCATGATCGAGCACGGCGCCTCCTCGTCGGGCCCCACGCGGGGGGTCAGGAAGAACTGCGCGGCGAAGTGCGCGCTCTGGTCGAGGCCGAGCAGCTCCAGCTGCGTCTCGCCGACGCGCAGCACCCAGCGTGAGAGGAAGCGGGTGTCCTCGCAGAAAAAGCCGTGCTCGCGACCCGCCTCGACCCGCACGTCGCCGCGGCGGTCGCCGACGACGAAGGTACTGCCGTCCAAGACGCTCAGGGTGCGCTCAGACAAGCGCGAGGACCTCCTCGACGCCCGCGTGCGCCACCGACCGGTAGGTCCGCTCGTAGGCGGCGGCGACCACGTCGACGTCGCAGTGCTTGGCGACCCACGCGCGGCAGTCCCGCGGGGCAATCCGGGACAGGCGAGCGACCGCCGCCCCCATCGCCTGCTCGTCCTCGACCAGGAAGCCGGTCTGCCCATCGCAGACGAGCTCGCGGGCGGCGCCCTGGGGAAACGCGATCACCGGAGTCCCGCACGCCAGCGCCTCGACCATCACCATCCCAAAGGGCTCCTCCCAACGGATCGGCATCAACAGTGCGCGGGCGCCCGCGAACGCCGCGAGCTTGCCTGACCCACCGATCTCGCCGATGAAACGGACACGCTCGCCGTCGATGTGCGGCGCGACCTCGCGGTCGAAGAACGCCTGCTGGCCGGGCTGAATGACTCCGGCCAGAACGAGCGGCACGCCCGCCGCACGAGCCGCGGCGATCGCGCGGTGGGGACCCTTCTCGGCCGTCATCCTCCCGATCCACAGCAGGTAGTCCTCCTTGTGCTCACGCAGCGGCCAGGCCCGCACATCGATCGGGTTGGGGATCGCGCCTACCGGTTCGATGCCCGCCGGCGCCGATGCGAGCTGCGCCCGGCTGATGCCGACGAGCGCCGCCTTGTGGCCGTGGCGGACGTAGAAGGCCGCGGTGCTGTCGGTGAACTGCCCGTGCAGAGTGTGCACGAGCGGCGTGTCGAGGCGGTCGGCCATCGCCAGTGCCGTGAAGCCACAGTGGTCGTGAACCACGTCAAAGGGCTCCTCGTAGGCGGCGAGGTCCACGGTGGGGCCAGCATCGCGACACGCAGCGGCGCCCCAGCCGGCGGCGAAGGTCTCCCGGCGCTGCGGGTCGGCGGGCGCCCCACCGACCCGCGGGGCAACCTGCTCTTGGGCCCTGCGGCCACAACACTCACGGGCGCTCCTCACGAAGCCTCTCAAGGGCTGCGGTCGCGAGGCAGAGAGGTCAGGAAGGACCGAGCGAACGCACAATCGCCGGCCCAAAAGGAGCGCGATGGACTCCTCCACCGTAACAGCGGGCCGGGTCGCACCCCGGACCGCGGTCAGCGCCTCACTGCGGCTGGGGCACGATTCGGATGTACGGCTTCGGCGTCCGCCACCCGTTTGGGTAGGTCGCTTTGGCCTCCTCGTCGGAGACCGACCCCGCGATGATCACGTCCTCCCCCGGCTGCCAGTTGACCGGTGTGGCCACCTTGTGGCCGGCCGTTAGCTGCAGCGAGTCGATCACCCGCAGCACCTCGTCGAAGTTGCGACCGGTCGTCATCGGGTAGACGAGGATCAGCTTGACCTTCTTGTCGGGGCCGATCACGAACACGTTGCGCACCGTCTGGTTGTCGGCCGGGGTCCGCGCGTCGGAGTCACCCGAGGTTCCCGCGGGCAGCATCCCGTACAACTGCGAGACGGCGAAGTCCCCGTCGCCGATGATCGGGTAGTTCGGCGCGGTGCCCTGGGTCTCCTCGATGTCGCTCGCCCACTGCGCGTGCTTGCCGGTCTGGTCCACCGACAGGCCGATGATCTTCACGCCGCGCCGGTCGAACTCGGGCTTGATCTTCGCCATGTAGCCGAGCTCGGTGGTGCACACCGGCGTGAAGTCCTTCGGGTGGGAGAACAGCACCCCCCACGAGTCGCCGAGCCAGTCGTGAAATTTGATGCGACCCTCGGTGGTGTCCGCCTCGAAGTCGGGCGCCGTGTCGCCGAGCTGCAGAGTCATGCGTTCCTTTCCTTTCAGTCCGTGCTGGCCGTGATCCTGTAAAGACCCAAAAGTTGATTGCCATTACATAGAATAGCCGACCACCTCGCGACTCCCGGGTCCGGTGGGCCCGCGCACCGGTCGTCGATCGACTGGCTCGGGCGCCGACGCTTCGCCCAGCCGCTCGCGTGTGGTGCCGGAATGGGCCGGCGAGTCCTCAGGCGTCCTGCACGCTCACCGCGAAGGTGGCGCGGTAGTTTTCGCCGGGCTCCAGCACGCGCAGGCCGGCGCCACTGCGCAGGGCGTTGGCGGGGGCGGTCATCGGCTCGAAGCAGAGCAGTTGCCGGGCCGGCGGGGCGTACACCTGCGCGCAGGGGTAGCCCTCGAGGAACTCGAGCTCCAGGCGGCGTCCACCGCCGGCAACCGCGAAGCGAGCTGGCTGGGTGAGGGAGTCGTACCCGTCGTCGAACCCGCGCTGCGCGAGCTCGAAGGTCTGGCCGGGCAGCGTCTGCTCGGGACCGGTCGGGATCTGGCGCTCGTCGAGCGCCAGGTGGCGCATCGCGGGCAGCTCGACCCGCCAGCGCTCGCGTGGGGCGCCCGGCGGAGAGAGGTAGGGGTGAAAGCCGAAGGCCACCGGCACGGGGTCCTCTCCGCACGCGTCCACCGTCACCTCGATCTCGAGCCGCCCGCCGGCGAGGCGGGCCTCGTAGCGCAGGTCGTGGCGGAAGGGGAACACCTCGAACGGGCCGGGCTGGGCCTCGCCCCAGCGCAGCACCGCGACAAGCGACTGCGCGCCGGGGGTGGGCTCGCGCAGGAGATCCCACCCGAGCCGCCCGCCGATCACCCCGTGGATCGGCAGGCCGTTGTCGTCGAGTGCTACCCGGGTCGCGTCGTGCGGGACCACGACGGTGCGCCCGGCGAGGGTGTAGTCGAAGCCGGCGAGCCGGTTGGCCCACGGGTAGAGCAGCGGGATGCCCATCGTCTTGCCACGTTCGACGTAGGCGTCCACCCCGGCGTTCTGCGTCAGCAGCTCCTCGCCGTGGTGGCGCAGCGAGCAGCAGAGCTGCCCAGCGCCGGGCAGGAACGTAGCCTCCAGCGGCGCCTGCTCGTCGCGCAGCGTCACGGGGGCACCTGCGGTCACCTCAGCCCTCCTCCCCCACCTCGCGCGCCGGAGCCTCCCCCCAGAGCTGTTCGAGGCGGTAGAACTCACGCGTGGCGGGGGTGAAGAGGTGCACCACCACGTCGAGGTAGTCCATCAGGACCCACTGCGCGCGGCCCACGCCTTCCACGCGGCGAGGCAGCACGCCGTGCTCGTGCTTGACGCCTGCGTGGATCGCGTCGTGGAGCGCCTTTACCTGGCGGTCGGTGTTGCCGGAGCAGATCACGAAGTAGTCGGTGTAACCAACGAGCCCGCGCATGTCGAGCTCGAGCACGTCGTGGGCCTTCTTCTCCAGGGCGAACCGCGCGATCTCGCCGGCGAGCTCGGTGGAGGGGACTTGGACTTGTGCGGTGGGACTCACGAGACGGCTTGTGCCTCAGCCGTGGCGCCACGGTAAAGACCGTGTGCGGCGATGTAGGTGGCAACCGCGGAGCCGACCAGGTCCCCGACGGCGAGACCGCGACGTACACACTCGCGCACCGAGGAGGAGGAGATGTCGATCACGGGCATCCTGAGGAAGCGTAGTCCGAAGTACGGCGCACTCCCACACAGCAGGGGGTCGAGAGCTCTACGGATCTTCTGCGGTGCCTCGGTTTCGCACCCGGCGCGCAGGGCAACGGCGAGCTCTGCGAGCGCGAGAAGCTCGTGGGGTTCGCGCCACGTGGTCAACGTGCCGGCGACGTCGGTCCCCACAATCAGCGTGATCTGTGTGCCAGGGTGCGCCGCACGAAGCGCCCTCAGCGTGTCCACGGTGTAGGAGGGGCCACCACGTTCGATCTCGAAGGCGGACACGTCCAGGCTCCCGGCATCCGCGACCGCAAGCCGACACATCCCTAGGCGGTGCTCGGGGCCGGGGTCCTCCTCTACCGGCTTGAAGGGGGAGCGGAACGCCGGCATCAGCAGGACTCGATCGAGGTCGAGTTCGCGTAGCGCGTGGCGCGCGAGCGCGAGGTGCCCGAGGTGCGGCGGGTTGAAGGTGCCGCCGAGCACGCCGAGGCGGCCCACGGAGGCTTCAGGCGCGGACGTGCCCGTCGCCCTCGACGAGGTACTTGGAGGTGCACAGCTCGCGCAGGCCGATCGGGCCACGGGCGTGGAGCTTCTGGGTGGAGTTGCCGATCTCCGCGCCCATCCCGAACTCGCCCCCGTCGGTGAAGCGGGTGGAGGCGTTGACGTACACGCACGCAGCGTCCACGCCGAGCTGGAAGGCGCGCGCGGCGGCGGTGTCGCGCGTGAGGATCGCCTCGGAGTGCCCCGAGCCGTAGCGGCCGATGTGATCGAGGGCGTCCTCCAGGGAGTCCACCACACGGACGGC
This sequence comes from uncultured Solirubrobacterales bacterium, assembly GCA_963725535.1. Taxonomy (GTDB): domain Bacteria; phylum Actinomycetota; class Thermoleophilia; order Solirubrobacterales; family Solirubrobacteraceae; genus Palsa-744. The sequence goes on along the minus strand of CAVRYX010000008.1, from coordinate 25,909 downwards.
GAGCGTCAGCGCGAGGTACTCGGTCGCCCAGTCCTCCTCGGTGGCGGGCTCCACCACGACGGCCGGCTCCCTTGGGGAGCGCTCTGCGGCGAGCGTCTCCCGGCCCACCTCCGCGCTCGCGAGGACGCGCTCGTCCCCGCGTACGAGCACGCCGGCGTCGCCGAGCGCGAGCAGGATCGCCGGCAGGAACCGGGGCGCGACGTCGCTGTGCACGAGCAGCGTCTCGGCGGCGTTGCACACCCCGGGGCGCTGCACCTTGGCGTTGAGCACCACCCGTTCCGCGGCGTCGAGGTCAGCGGAGGCGTTAACGTACACGTGGCAGTTGCCCGACGCGGCGTAGATCACCGGGACCGTCGCGACGGCCTTGAGCGCCGCCTTCAGGCCCTCCCCCCCGCGCGGGATGATGAGGTCGACGGTGTCGGTCTGCGTGGCGAGCTCGGCGAGCTCCTCGCGCCCGCCGCCCGCGACGAGGCTCACGCAGCTCGCGGGCAGTCCCGCGGCGAGGGCGGCCTCGGAGGCGATCGTGGCGAGCACCGCGTTGGAGTGGGCCGCCGTGGAGGACCCGCGCAGCAGCACTGCGTTGCCCGCCTTCAGGCACAGCGCGGCGGCGTCAACGGTGACGTTGGGCCGGGCCTCGTAGACGACCGCGATCACCCCGAGCGGAACGCGCACCTTGCGCACGTCCAGGCCGTTGGGCAACCGCCGCCCGTCGATCACCTCCCCCACGGGGTCGGGCAGCGCGGCGATCTGCCGGACGGCGGCCGCGATCGCCGCGATCCGTCCGGGGTTGAGCGCGAGGCGGTCGAGTAGCGCGTCGCCGATCTCGGCCTCGCGCCCGGCCAGCAGGTCGAGCTCGTTGGCGGCGAGGATCTCCGGGGTGCGCTCGTGCAGCGCGTCCGCCAGGGCGCGCAGCGCCGCGTCCTTGACGGTGCTCTCCACGGTGGCGAGCTGCCGGGCCGCGCGCCGCGCGGCAGCGCAGAGCTCGGGAATAGATACGGCGGTCGCGGCAGTGGCCATGGCCCTACAGGGTACCGGCGCCCCGCTCGGGCCTGGGCGCTCGGCCGGTGGGGCACACTGGTACCGGCGCCCCGCTCCCGCCCGGTCGCTCGGCACGCAGGGGCGCACTGCGAAGACTATGAACTTGAGATCCCAGCTACGCCGCCTGGCGCACGGCGACACCGCTCGCCAGAGGCTTGCCGCCGTAGTCCCCATGTAATTGAGGTTTCGGTCTTGCTCTAGATCGCGCGGCTGGCTGACGTCTATGGGTCGTCTAGCAAACGCCTATGCACCCCGCGCGGGTGCGCGCAACGAACGCCGCGCCCGACCCCCCTTGTGGGGGTCTTAATCAATCTTTTCAAGCCCTATATATAGGGTCCAAAAAGATCATCACCACACCCCCGAGGAGCAGAGCAGGGCGATCCCCGGGGCAGCTATATAGGAGGTCCAAAAAGTCAGTCACCACACCCCTCCCTGGGCGTGCGCGCGGTCCACCGCGGCCACTGCGGGTCGCCCACCCTACGCCAGCACCAGCTGGTCGCGGTGCACCGCCTCCTCGCTCGCGTGCGGCAGGATCTCGCGCACGGTCTCGGACTGCAGGCCGCGCGCGCGTCGCAGCTCCGCGGCGGTGTAGTTGCAGAGACCCTTCGCGAGGACCGTGCCGGAGGGGTCGGCGATCTCCACGGCGTCGCCCACGTCGAAGGCGCCGCGCACCTCCACGACGCCGACCGGCAGCAGGCTCGTGCCGCGCTCGCGCAGCGCGCGGGCAGCGCCCTCGTCGACCACGAGCGTGCCGCGAGCCGGCTTGGCGTAGCGCAGCCACAGCTTGAACGAGGAGTGGCGGGTCGCGCCGGGGTGAAAGCGGGTGCCCTCGGGCTCCCCCGCGAGCGCGGCCTCCAGGGCGCCCGGGCGCACTCCCGAGCAGATCACCGCCGGGATTCCCGCGGCGCCCGCCACCTCGGCGGCGAGCACCTTCGAGCGCATTCCCCCGGAGCCCAGCGGCGAGGTGGAGTCGCCGATCTCGAGCGCGTCGAGCTCCGCGAGGTCGTGCACGTCGCGGACCAGTTGCGCGCCCGGGTCGCGGCGGGGGTCGGCGGTGTAGAGGCCGTCGAGGTCGGTCAGCAGCACGAGCAGCTGTGCTGCCACGAGCACCGCGAGGTGGGCGGCGAGGAAGTCGTTGTCCCCGAAGGAGATCTCGTCGGTCGCGGTGGTGTCGTTCTCGTTGGCGACGGGCACCACGCGCCAGTCGAGCAGCTGACGCAGGGTGTGGCGGGCGTTGAGGTACTGCGTGCGGGCACCGACGTCCCCCCCGGTGAGCAACACCTGCGCGGAGGTCACCCCGCGCGCGCGCAGCAGCTCGTCGTAGACGCGGTACAGCTTGCCCTGCCCCACCGCCGAGGCCGCCTGCAGCTCGGGGATCGCGCTCGGGCGGGCGGGCAGCCCCATGACGCGCATCCCGCGCGCGATCGCCCCCGAGGAGACCACCACGCACTCGTCGCCCGCGGCGTGCAGCGCGGCGACGGTGTCGCAGACGCGCCCGAGCACCTCCTCGCGCAGCTCCCCGTCCTCGCGGGCGACGATGGACGAGCCCAACTTGATGACGACCGTTCGCATGTCCCGGGAGCGTAGACCTATGCTTCCCCGTCGTGACCCTCGAGACGTGGACCGCGGTCGACCGCTACATCTGCGAGCAGCTCCTTCCCGAGGACGCCGTGCTCGACGCCGCGCTGCAGGCGAGCGACGCCGCGGGTCTCCCCCCGATCGCGATCACCCCCAACCAGGGCCGGCTGATGGAGCTCCTGGTGCGCATCCACGGCGCACGGCGCATCCTCGAGCTCGGGACCCTCGGCGGCTACAGCACGATCTGGCTCGCCCGCGCGCTTCCGCCCGACGGACACCTCGTGACGCTCGAGGCCAGTTCCCACTACGCCGAGGTCGCACAGGCGAACATCGCGCACGCCGGCCTCGCGGGCGTCGTGGAGCTGCGCGTGGGGCCGGCGCTCGAGACCCTCCCGGAGCTGGCCGCCGCAGGGGAGTGCTTCGACCTGATCTTCATCGACGCCGACAAGCGCAACAACCCGGGGTACCTGGAGTGGTCGCTGAAGCTTTCCCGTCCCGGGACCCTGATCGTCGCCGACAACGTCGTGCGCGACGGGGCGATCCTCGACGCCGACGCCGAGGACCCGCTGGGCGGGAGGGGCAGCGTGCAGGGCATACGGCGCTTCTACGAGCTCCTTGCCGCCGAGCCCCGTCTCGACGCGACGGCGATCCAAACGGTCGGCGCCAAGGGCTACGACGGGTTCGCCCTCGCGCTCGTGACCGGCGAGCCCTAGCCGCGCGGCTTGTCGCTGTTGGGGGCTTGGTCTCTCGCCGTGCGGACGCCCCCAGGGGCCGCCGCGAGGTCTACCTCAGCCGAGCGAGTCCATGATGTGCGGCACGGCCTGCTCGACCGTCAACATCACCTTGGTGTCGTACTCGACCCACTGCGTGTAGTTCAGCAGGTTTCGGTACGCCGGCTCCACATCGTCGGATTCCGAGATCACCACGCCGTGGCTTCCGTCGGAAGCCACGTAGTGAGCTTTTGCGCCGGGTCCCGGACCCGCTTTGGCGAAGACGCCCATCAGCTCCCTGGTCTCCTCCTTGCTGAGGAACGGCTTGATTTTGTACGTCGTGACGAAGATCATGCGCTCTCCTCCTCGTTGTTTTGGTGACGCGTTTGATCCTGTGGTGTTGAACCCTACGGCAAACCGCTACTGCGCGTCGGGCCACTCGGCGGCGCCCATGACGCCATCGCCCTCCTCGGGCCTGGGTCCGCCGACGGCGATCAGGTCCAGCCCGTCGGGGCCTGCCTCGAAGGCCCGCACGACCTCGGGCGCGACGCGCAGGACGTCCCACTGGCGCAGCTCGTGGACCTCGTCGTCGAGCAGCGCCCGCCCCGACCCGCCGACGACGACGTAGGCCTCCTCCTGCTCGCGGTGGCTGTGCGCCATCGGGCTGCGCAGGTTCGCCGCATAGCTGAAGCGGCTGATCCCGAGGTCGCGCGAGTCCAGGTGTTTGCGAGCGAACCGGCCTTCGATCCCAGGGGCCCGCCCGGCCACGACGTCCTCGATCTCAGACAGGTTGACGATGGTGAAGCGGGACACGGGGGGCCTCCTTTGGCTGGGTAGACGTGAGCTTGCACCCCAACATAGCCACTAGCCGCCGGTCCTGCCGCACGCTCACGCGGCCAACAACGCGATGCCGGGCTACCCGCGCTTGCCCTTCCTGCCCCTGGCCCCACTCCCGTATCTCTTTCTCGCTGTCGCTTCGCACTTCGCGCGGACCCTCTTGGGCTCTTTCCTGCACTGCCTCAGCGCCTTCACCAGCAGCTGGGGGCGCGTTGGCGATCTTGGCTTTGACTCTTCTCGCACTCCCAAAACACCCCCTTTTGGAGCTTCCGGGGTCTCACTGGGGGTGCCGACGGAGGGCGGCCTCCGTTCCGCTTCTTCGCGGGCCTTCTTTTCTGCTTCTTCGCGAGCGACGACTGTAGCTTTGAATTCTTCGAGCCCTTTCTTCAGCGTGGCTTCCTGTTCCTTGATTTCCCGTTCTTTGACTTCTTTTTCCTTGGCTTCTCTCGCTCTGATTTCCCGTTCCTTGGCTTCTCTCGCTTGGCCTTCCTTCGCTTCCTCTTCCTGTTTTTCCTTGACCTGCGCTTCGACCGTCCCGGTGACCGTCTCTGTGGCGCCGGTCCTGTTGTAGCCGATCCGCATCGTCTGCGGCGCATGGCTGCAGCCTTCGGCAAAAACGATCGGTATTTCCGGGCCACCTTCGAGCGCGTCGGAGAACGTGCCCGACAGAGCTCCCGTCGTGGAGACGAACGTGTATTTCTCTCCGGGTTTGAGGACTGGGCAGCCGCCGCCTTCCGGCGGTTTACCAACCTCCACCACGATCGCCCCGGCCAGTTCGACCAAGCCGTGGGAGACCAGCTGAGAATAATCTGTCTGCGCAGTCGTTTCACTACCCATGATTTCGAAGAGGACACCGCTGGCGGAGTCGAGCCTGACGCTCGAGGCTTCAAGACCTTCCGCCGGGTAGGTGCCGCTTCCGACGTCGAGTGACACGTGATTTGTCGCCAACGCGCCAACCGCCCCGGTCCCAGCGAAGTAAACGTGGCTGAGCTCCACCGGTTCGCGATCGGAAGAGTTGAGTTCACCTTCGCCGAGCACCACCAAACCATTGGCGATGTTTTTCCCAGAGGTATTCTGTCCTTCGATCGTCACAGGTCCAACCTCAGTGCTGTTTGCGAGTACCAGGGCCGGCCCGTTGCTGAGTTCGACCGCCAGCGCACTACCGGCACCGGTCAATTCGCCGCCCACCAGCAGGCCATTTTCCCCGATTTCGCCGCCGCTGCGATTGGCTATGCTCCATCGCTGCGATTCACTGAGACGGAGCGGCATCTCGATGAACGACCCCGCAAAGCCGCTCGCGCCCGCGGCAGGCGCGGCCGTCAGCCCGCCGCTCCCCAACGCAATCCCTTCCCCGGCCAGCAGGTAGTCATCCGCATCGTCGAGTTGCATCGAATTGACCGTCAAGCCACCGATGTCGTTCAGGGTCAGGTAGCAGGCGTCCGTTTCCGGCGAAGAGGCGCATTCACTATTTGTCAGATGGGGGAACGTCAGCGTTTCGATCCCCTGCGAGGAGGTCGGTGGAATCCCTTCCGCCCAGTTTGCCCCGTTAGCCCAATGGGCCGCGCTTGCGGTGCGACCGGAAGAGCCACCAGTCCAAGTGAAGGAGGAGGCGTTTGCGGACGCCCCCGGTGCCAACAACGCCGGCGAGAGACCGACAAACGCGAGCACGCCCAGCGCGCGAGCTGCCCGCCTCCAAGCGCTCTCGCCAGTCAACTCGACCCCGCCCAGCAGATCACGAAACGTCACCGCGCCACCTCTCCGACTCCCGGCCACCGGTCGGGAACATATCATATGGTTGGATACGTCTGTCCAACTAAACGCGACGAGCGTCGCTTTCTTTGTAAAGATTACCCAGCTGGCTGAGCGCCCCAGCTCTCGCCGCTGCTGCGATCTCGAGCGATAGCCCCAACGAGCATCCTATCGCTCGAGATCGCTTTGGCACTGCGACTCGGGTATCGTCCGCGGCGATGCCGAGGAGCGGATTGCGCCTGCACGTCTCCACGGCGGATGGTTCGACGCTCCGCGCGGAGCTCTTTCCACCCGTCGGTGAGGGTCCCCACCCGGGGGTCGTCGTGCTGCACGAGTCGTTCGGCCTCAACGACGACATGCGCCGCATCGCTAGTCGGTTCGCCGCTGCTGGCTACGCCGCACTGGCCCCCGACCTGTACTCGCACGGTTCGCGGATCGTGTGTCTCAGCCGTGTGATGGTCAACATGCTGCGGGGCAGCGTCGCGCGCGAGATCGCCGACATCCGCGCGGTGAGAGATGCGCTCGCCGCCCGCCCCGAGGTCGACTCTGAGCGGATCGCCGTGGCCGGGTTCTGTCAGGGCGGCGGCTTTGCCCTCATCGCCGGCACCCAGCCGGGGTTCTCCGCGGCCGCGGTCAACTACGGCGACGTGCCCGCGGACAGCTCGCGCCTGGACGGCGTGTGTCCGGTGGTCGCAAGCTACGGAGGCCGGGATCGCGTGCTCGGGCACAAGACGGCCGCGCTCCTGGAGCGCCACCTCACCGCCCTCGGCGTGCCCCACGACGTGAAGACCTACGACCAGGCCGGACACTCCTTCTTCTCGCAGGTCGACGGCTGGCAGGGCTGGCTCGCGCGGGTGCCCACGCCGATGGCTGTCGGCTACGACGAGGCAGCAGCCCGCGACGGCTGGGAGCGCATGCTCAGCTTCTTCGACGAGCACGTGCGCTGAACCCGGCCGCCCCGGCGGGGAGACTCCCGCCGAGGCGGCCGCGCGATGCGCCTTCATCCGGCTGACTCGAGCGGGCGCGCCACAAGCGAAGCAGTCATCGCCGTCGCACGGCGCGAGGAGACCCCTGTAGCCCAGCCCGCAGTTGCGCGACGAACCGTGCGTCACGTTTCGCCGGCCGGTGACACATTGAGGGTGATGGCCGATGCTGGAGAGTTCGATGACCTCTACCGCCGAGAGAGCGAGGGTGTGCTCGTGTTCTTTGCCCGCCGGACGCTCGACTCCGAGGTGGCGTTGGACTTGACGGCCGAGACGTTCGCTCAGGCGTACTGCGGGTGGCGGGGGTTGCGCGGTGTCTCGCGCGAGGAGCGCCAGGCGTGGCTGTACACGATCGCCCGCCGCTGCCTGTCGCGCTACCTGCGTCGTGGCCGTGTCGAGCGCCGCGCGCTGCGGCGTCTGGGGATCCAGACTCCGGTCGCGCACGAGGACGACCTGGCGCTGATCGAGCAGCGCGCGGGGCTTGCGCAGCTGCGCGCGGCGCTGAGCGGCGAGCTCGTGCGCCTGAGCGCCGAGCAGCGGCGGGCGCTCGAGCTGCGGATCGTCCAGGAGCAGCCCTACGCAGAGGTCGCGCGCGACCTCGGGATCTCCGAGCTCGCCGCGCGGGCGCGGGTGTCACGCGGGTTGCGCGCCCTGGGCCGGGCGCTTGACGTGCAGTTCGCCGCCGGGGAGCAGTCGTGAGCGAGCGCCCTCTCGCTGTGCTCGACGCGCTCGGTGGGGAGTTCCGGCGCCTGGGCGAGCCACCGCGACACCGCGCCCGGCTGACGCCGCGGACGCTGGCACTCGCGCTCGTGCTGGTGCTGCTGCTGGTGGGCGTGGCCGCGGCGGCGATCCTGATCGCCCAGGGTGCACCGCTGCCGGCTCCCCCCGCGGTGGACCTGCAGGCGAGTGGGGTGCCGCTGCCCGCGACGGTGCGGCTCGCCGGCCTCGACGCGCCCGATCCAGACCCCTCCGAACCGCCGTGGGACATCCGTCTCTCGCGCACGCGCGCGGGTGAGACCTGCACCGCCGTCGGGCAGGTGTTGGGCGGTCAGTTCGGCATCGTCGGCCTCGACCACGTGTTCCGTGCGCTGCCGCTGGGCGGCGTCGACGCGTGTGGCGTGGACGCTCCGGACGGGCCGGTGCTGGCGGGCGCGCGGGTGTTCGTGGGCCAGAGCCCGCAGGACGCGCGGACGGTCGTCAACGGCGTCGCGGGCCCCGGCGCGCGGTCGGTGACCGTGTACGGACCGGGTGGAGCGCGAGCGCTGCCACTCGGCCCGCTGGGGAGCTTCATCACCGTGTACCCCGGCTACGTGGAAGAAGTGCGCCCGCGGGTGGTCGTGGTGATGCGCGACGGCGCCACCCACACCGTCGCGTTCGCCCAGTCCTCGGCGTTCGAAGTCGCCGATCCCGACGGCGGCTCGCCGTGGGAAGTCAGCGGCGAAGCGGACCTCGGACCGGGCGCGTACCCGGAAGAGAACTGCGCGCAGGCCTCGCAGGAGCTCGGGCGCACCAACCCCAGCCGTCCCGGCTCGCCGCTGACGCCAGAGGTCTGCGGTCGCCTGGGCGAGCATCCGCTGTTCGTGCTGATGCGTCGCTTCGTTCCTGGCTCAGGCGAACACACCGGGTTTCCGTGGGGCAACAACCCGGCTCGCACGCTGGTCTACGGGGCGGCGGCACCGCGGGTGACCTCGCTGACCCTGAGCGGCGCGGGCGCCCCGCGCAGGCTCGCAATCGATCCGCACGGCGGTGTGTTCCTCGCGGTGCTCGACGGGCACGTGGACCCCCGCTCGCTGACGCTGACCGCGCGCCTGCGTGACGGGCGCTCAGTCAGCTACCGGCGCTCGGCCAACCTGCTCGAACCCTCGTTCACGCCCGTCGAAGGCCCGGCGAGCACGACCAGCCGACCGCTGCGCGAACCGGCGGTCCCCGCCTACCGCTCCCCGCTGCCCGCGAAGCAGGCTCTGCCCGCCCCGCCCGACGTCCCGCTGCCGAGCACGGTGCGCGAGACGCTGCGGGCCAAGGACCCGGCCGGCGGACCGGAGTGGGCGCTGCGCAGCTGGCAGGGCCTGCCGAACCCCCGCGCGAACTTCGGTGGCGGCTACCACCCGAAACGCATGTTGTGCACGCAGGTGGGAGTCCTCGATCACGGCCGCCTGGTCGAGCCCCGCTCCGACTCGACGCCCCTGACGCTGAGCGTTGGGCAGGAGTACGGCGTCGGCGGCGGCTGCAACGAACCGCAGGACCTGGCCCGCTTCGGACCGCTGGCGGAAGCAGTCACCTACGTCAACAACCCCTACGCCTACGCGCCGCGACCACTGCGCACGGTGGTCAGCGGCCTGCTGCGACTCGACGCGACGCACCCGGTCCTGCTCGGCGCCGGCGCGCCTCGCCCGCTCGCGCTCGACGCCAACCACGCGTTCCTCGCGGTGCTGCCGGGACGCTACTGGGACGCGCTGCTGCGGATCTCGGCCACCCTCGACGGACGGACAGTCCTCGGTGGCGCCGTGCAGTCCTTCCACGGCCCGCCGGCACTCGCCACGCCACAGTCACGCGCGCCCGACCCCGACGGTGGCGCGCCGTGGGGGTTCGCGGCAGGCAGCGACGAATCGAGCGCCTACGGGCGCATCCTCGACGGACGGTTCGCAACGATCGAAGCGCAGAGCGGCGCCCTGCACTACGGCCCGCAGGGGTGGGGCAGCGGCGGGAACGGGCCGACCAAGCACAAGCTTCCCCCCGTTCGCTTCGAAACCCAGGGCGGTCCCGAATACGACCTGTCGGGAGAACTCGCGACCACGCTGCCCGCGCCGGAGATCGAGCGGCGCACGCTGCCCGGCCGCACGATCGTCACCGGCACGGCCGCAGCCGACGTCGTCTCCGTCACGCTGGCCACGCCGCGCGACGTGCGCACGCTGCGTCCGAGTGGACCCGAGCACACGTTCATCGTCGTCTACGACGGACAGTTCTTCCGCGGCGCCCTCACCGCGACCGTTGAGCTGCGCGACGGTCGCACGGTCACCGAGTCGGTACCCAACGGCCCCGGCGGGCTCCTCCCATCCGCACCGCCGACACCGTCGCTTGCAAAGCGACTGCAGTCGGATGAGGTCACGTTCAAGGGCATGCGCAGCCAGGTTGCGAGAGCCGAGCGCGCCGGCCCTCGCCGGCGCAAGAAGCTCCTCCGCGGCGCACCGCTTCCGCAGATCGTGCAGGGTCTGCGGGACATACAGGCGATCGTCGCGACCGAGCGAGCGCGCATCGCCTACCTCCAGGCCCACCCGGGCACCCTGCCGGGCGAATAATTCGACGAGTCACCGAGCCGCTCGATCAGCGCCTGGAAGCTCTCCAGGTCGCAGTCGCGGCCGGCGAGATTCGGAGCTCCGGCGACTCCGAGCCACACCCCGTGGGCGCCGAGTGCTCGATCACGTGCGACCATGACGCGGATGCTTATTGGCATATCCAGAAGCGGATGGTCACGAGCGAAGCCCGTCCTCGCTGTGCTCGCCGCCGTGCTTGTTCTTGCCGCTCCCGCCGGGGGAGAACCGGTGAGGGTGCACCTGGCTGTGGCGCTACCCGATAGCGGACGCGTGGGAAGCCTTGTCGAGGTATCGGGCCGTGTCCTCGGAGCTCCGGCGGGCTCGCGAGTCGCGCTCGAGCGCGGGTCCACCCACGGCAGGTGGGATGTGATTGCGCTGACGTCGATCTCCAAGGGTCGGTTCGCCCTGTCCTGGGCGCCGAAGGTGCCCGGTCGTATAGCGCTGCGTCTGGCGGTCCGTCATCGCGGCAGTGAGCTGGCGACTACGAAGACCCACCGGATGCGGGTGCTGGACAACCCAGCTCCCGCACCCCACACGACGCCCGAAGCTCACCCGACGCCTGAAACCCACCAGACGCCAGAACAACGGCAGTGGACTCCCGAATACTGCACGGAACCGCAGCCTCCGAGCGACGTACCCGCCGGCGACGGATGGATCGTCGGCGGCCTCTATCTCTCCGGCGGACCGGCACCAGGCATCTTCGCGTGCCAAGGCGGCCCATACACGATTACCGTGACCAACGCAACGGGGGCGACGGTCGCGACACAACAGGTCGCCGGCCACCAGAGCTACACATTCATACTCCCCTCCGGCAGCTACACGTTGAAAAGCGAAGGCGCCTGCATCGCCGCGGAACCGGTGGCGGTCATCGCCGGAGCACAAACCAAGGCCAACACCATCTGCAACATCCCATGAGCCCGCCCGAAGGCAGTCGGCGCCGCAACCTGCCGCTGCGCCCCCGACGGAAGCGGTGTCCGGGGCGATGGAGGGGGCGGGTCGGCGCCGCCCTCGTTCTCGCCTCCGTTGCATCGTGCGGCAGCGTGCCGGTCGCCGCCGCGTCGAGCTCCGACGCGCGGGCCACACACGCCTACCTGATCGCCCAGTACAAGCTCGTCACGGCGCTGCTGCACGAAGCCGCCGCGGTGCGCGGCGCGGAGAGCGCCGCGGCGGCGCAGATCGCTCGAGAATGCCCCGGGGTAGTGTCGGGGATGCCGCAGGAACCGTCCCTGAAGCCGTTCCCGGCGCCCTCACCCCGTGTCAGGGGCGAAAACGCCCGCCGCTCCCAGCAGAAGCAAACGATCGAGGAGGAACTCGATACGGCGGTCGACCGGCCCGTCGAGAGCCTGTATCGTCCGGCCGAGGAAGCGTACGCCGCCGAAGTACGCAAGCTGTCGTGGAGCAACCCGGCGATCGCCTCGGCGCTCCAGGCCGCGACCACGGCCAGGCTCGAAGCCGTCTCCGCCCCCGCTCCGCCGTTCTGCGCCGACGCGAGAGCGTGGGCCCAAAGCGGCTATCGCGCCCTGTCGGCTGCCAGCCGGGAATTCGAAGCTTCGCGAGCAGCGCGGAGGAGCTCCGATCGGGGGGAGGAACGTTCCCTGGGCACGCTGCTGAAGCCCTACGAGAACGCATCGGATCGGGCGCTGATCAGCAAGACCAACGCGGTCGCGAACAAACTCGGGTTCCCGCGAGCCGGGACCGAAGAACCCAAGCGGATCACTCTGGGCCACGGGCGCACCGCCGCCGGTACTCGCTTCGAAGTGAGCTCCGGGTCCGGCCCGCTGGGAGCTCCGGGCTCTTGTCATCGGTCGGCGTCGGTGTTCTACAGCCGACCGGGCGCCCCAGAAGTGCTGATCCAGGGCGGCCCCAACAACCCCATCTGCCTCTCCCCACCCAAGTACCGGCACCCCGCGGTGTTCTGCGAAGTGGGCATCGAGACGATCCAGACCGCGGTGCCGGCCTCGGTGCGCTCGGCCAGGCTGGTGCTCGCCGACGGACGGACAGTCGAATCGCGCGTGGTCCGCGTGCCGCGACGAGATGGTGGCCCTGCGGGCGTCTATGCCGAGGAGATCCTTGGCAGCGCGAGCCACGCCGTGTCCCTCGTCGAGCTGAAGGCAGGCGGGGGCGTCGTGCTCACCGTGAGACTGCCGCGATACCGCTGTGTCAAGCAACGCAACGAACGGGAAGGCCCGACGGTCACAAAGCTCGCCAGCGGCCGCACCCCCGAAGGGGAAGAATTCACGATCAGCGCTTTTGGCGGTTACGGCGAACCCGTCCTCAGGGTGGTCACCGCTATCAACTCGGAACTCACCGAACCAGCGATCGGACCCGGCGCGAGCAAAGCGTTCCCCTGGTCGCTGTCGATCGGCTGCGCCCCACACCCCTACGCGATCCTCTACGGAATCCTCGCGCCACCAGGAAAGTCAGTGGTGGCGCAAACACCCCAGGGTGCCGTCGCACTGAACGTCGTCCCGGTACAACGGCGCGTGCACGCAAAGGGGCCGCTCGTCTACGGCGTGTTCAGCGCGCTGCCCTCTGAACTGACGGTACTCGGGGCGAACGGCTCGACCGTCTACACCGAAAGCCTGCAGGCAAAGGCAACGGAAGCGGCGCAGTTCTGCGAAGGCTACGCGGAACCGTGACAGACACGGCGGAGTGTTCCGCACCTGAGCGGGATCAGTACAGGGGCTGAGACGCGCCGGGCTCTCGCTCCCGCTTTGGGTGGGAGTGACCCTCACCGTCTTGACATCGGCAGTTGATCGATATATACTGTTTCGATGAGGAAGCGCGCGATGCAGGAGGCGACGTTCCTAATCTTGACCGCTCTGGCGGGAGGCAGCCAGCACGGTTACGGGATCATCACGGACGTCGAGCAGATCTCGGACCGGCGCGTCCGACTGCGCGCCGGGACCTTGTACACGGCTCTGGAGCGTCTCCGCGCGGACAGACTGATCGAGGTGGACCGCGAGGAGATCGTGGATAGCCGGTTGCGCCGCTACTACCGTCTCACGGCCACAGGCGAAGAGCGCCTCGCCGCCGAGGCAGCTCGGCTGCAAGCGAATGCCGTCGTGGCGATGTCGCGGCTGGACCCGGTCGGAGCGCGATGAATGACGATCCCGACCTCGAGCGCCGCTACCGGCGTCTGCTCGCGTGCTACCCAGCCGCGTTTCGCCGCGAGCACGAGCAGGAGATCCTCTCGGTGCTGATCGCTGGCGCCGAGGGGGGACAGCGGTGGCCGCGACTAGCGGAGGTCGCCGATCTGCTTAGAAGCGCGACCGCCATGCGGCTGAGAACCAGGCTGCGAACTTCATGGGCATGGGAGTACAGGCACCGGCGTGTCATGATCCCCGTGCGCGTAGCCAGCGGGATCTGGTTGGTGGCCCTGACCGCCATCCTGTATGGCTACGGCGTCGGCGGCTGGTGGGGGGTACTACTGGTCCCGGCAGCAGCCCTGCATTTCTACGTTGCCTACCGCACGCTGCGCCACCGCGTCCAGAGTTAGCGCGCTGACGCTTGTGGGCGGTCCTTACGCGCTACTAGCGCAATGGACACGACCAAGCGTCCGAGGCACGCCCGCGGCATGGACCGCCCCGAACGCGACCAGCGTAAACCCCGTGAAGGCGAGGACCGCACCGACCTCCAGCACCTTCACGCCGGGTTGTCACGATCGATCGAATCATGATCGCGATCGCCAGCACCAGCGTGGCGGCCGAAGCGAGCTTGAGCGTGCTGTGCTGGGCGAGCAGCGTAAACGTCAATGCAGTAGTCGATTACTGTTGACGGGCCTGGGCACCTCGGCGACGCTCTGCCACAAGCCGTTCCAAGACACCAAGACAGGAGCAAAATCGAAATGACACGCACTTCCAGATATCTCTGTGGCGTGCTGCCGACCTCCGCGGCCGTCGCGCTGGCGATCGCGGCGGCGAGCTCGGCCCCCGCCCACGCAGCGACTTGCCAGGTCACCCCGAAGGCCGTGGTCAAGCAGAACGCAGCAGCCGAGCGCCAGACGAAGAAACTCCTCGGGAACACCAGCTACACGCCGGTGATCCGGACCTTCACGCCGAAGCCGACTGCGACGAGGGGCTTCACCGGCTACGAGACGATCGTCGTCAAGGCGCCGAAGGGCACCAGTCCGGTCGTGGGCTACTTTACGCAGAGCGGTGGCGAATCCTGCAGCGTGGTCGTCACCTCGGCAGGCGTGGCTCTGCACCGCAACGCCTACGTCGTGAAGCTGAAGTTCCCCAGTGAGCAGGGGAATCCCGGGAAGCTGAAAGTCACGCTCATCTCCCGCTGACGCATGACCCCGCGGGTCCCTGGGCGCACGCTCCACCAGGTCGGGGTCGTGGACTCGCCAGTCGATTCTCCCGCAACGGCTCGCGGCTGCGCTAGCGTGGAGTAATGCTCACTCAGGCAGATCGCGCGGCCGAGCGCCGACGCGTGAAGCCGGGGATGTTCCAGCGCCCGGTCCGGGACGGCTCGCTGAGGCTCCGCAAGATGACGGCGGAGGGGCGCTGGCGTTATCCCGCCGTGCTAGCCAAGGCTCGGCGCAAGTGACGAGCTTCTTCGTCGGTGGCATCGAGTCGGACGGAGCGCGCGCCGAGAAGGTCTACAGCGAGCTGCGCGAGCGTTCGCTGCACGCCGCGGGTTGCCCTGCGCGATCTCGGCGGATCTTCAAGTTGAACTGTCGCTTCGATGGACAGGACCGGGAGATCGAGGTCGGTAAGCCGCTGTCCAAGGGCAGCAATGTCGTGGTCGCGATCCTCGACCACGGACGCTTGGAGGACTTCTGCGTGCATACCGACGCCCGCGGCGAGAGCGTACCCACGCGCGTCGGTCACCCTGTCTACTCCGTGACGGAGTTCTCGTGAGCGCAGAGAACGCGGCTGGCGACGCCGAGATCCGCGCCATTGTGAAGCGGCTGGCACGCCCCCACCCATCCGGCGGGGATGTCGTGGAGCGCGCGGCCCTGCTCGCGTCGGGAAGTGACTTCCCGGCCGTGATGGCCTGGATCGCCGATCATGCCGGAGTGGCCGAGGCGGTGAGCCCCGAAGCCCCCAGACGAGGCCTGCACGGCCAGCGCCTCGGCCTCTCAGGCGGCACCGAGCCGCGGACTCCGCTGCGCTTCGTACTGCCAGCCGGGGCACTGGCCTGAGCGCTCGTTTGCAGGCCACAGGGAACGCGAAGTTGGTTCAAACGGGGACTCGGTCTTCGGGTTTCATCACACCGGATGACCCTGCCATGGACGCGCTAGGTACTCACAACAAGGAGCTGACAGACATGGCCTCAAGCGGCAAGAAGAAGACCACGATGGCAAAGCTCACCCGCGAAAGCCGGCTCCGCGAGCGTCGGCTGGACAAGCAGGCCAAGAAGGACGCGCGGAAGCTGGCGCCAGCGCGTCATTCGGAGTGGCCCGGCGAGACAATCGACGCAACGACCAGCGAGTCTTCCCGGACAGGTGCCACGGAGCACCCTGGAAGCCGTCCTTGAGGCGCTCGCAGACGCCTGATCCCACGTCCCTGAACCAAGTGGTCGACTTCCGTGGTCTGCCAGCATCGACCGTTCAGGCCGCCCAACCAACATCGAACCGGGATAGAGTCCCCGACGCGCACAAGCGGCCGGGACGAAGCGATGGTCGAACCGCAACACTGACGGAGGAGGAGGTTGACATCGACAACCTTGCCGAGCGTCTGCGAGCCGGCACCGGACCCGTCGGGCCGGTCGGCTGCTGGCCGACCGCGATCGGAGCGTTCGCTACCAAGCCCTCAGGAGCATCGCCGTGAGCCAAGCCAACACGACGGGGAAGCCCACCGATCCGCCCGACCCCGATGAGGTCGCCGGGTTCGCGTTCCGCGTGTGGAGCTACAAGCAGAGGGAGATGGTCTCGCTGCTGGCGAGACTCCCGAAGCGTTATGCGAATGCAGAAGCGAGCCGTCTGGAGATGGCACACTGGCATGGTGCATTCGAGCCTGCGCGCTGGGCGCGTGACATTGCGGCCCTTGGAAGACGGGGAGGTTGACCGGCTCGCGGCCCTTCTGATGCGCCCCGGCGTACGGGAGTGGTGGGGCTCACTCGATGATCCCGAGCACACACACGAGGGTCTTGACAACGACGGCGCTGCGTTTGCGATCGAAGTCGAAGGTGCGCTGGCTGGGTGGCTTGGATACAACGAGGAGACCGATCCCGATCACCGCCACGTCAGCCTAGACATCTTTCTGGCGCCCGAGTATCAAGGCCAACGGTTGGGACCCGCTGCACTGCGGCTCACCGCGGAATGGTTCTTCGGTCAGCGCGGACACCATCGCCTCACGATCGACCCGGCGTGCGACAACGGACGCGCGATTCGCGCATATGCGCTGGTCGGCTTTCGCCCAGTGGGGGTAATGCGCTGCTACGAACGTGGCGCCGATGGCCGCTGGCACGACAACCTGCTAATGGACCTGCTAAGCGAAGAGTTGCGGGGTGACGATCCGCCCGTTGACCGAGGACGACCGTGATGAGGAAGCTGATCTACTCGATGACTGTGTCGCTGGACGGCTACATCGCCGGACCCGATGGCGCGATCGACTGGACGGTGCCCGACGAAGAGCTGTTTCTGTTCCACACCCAGCAGATACAGGAGACTGGTGTGCATCTCTGCGGACGGCGGCTCTACGAAACGATGGTCTACTGGGAGACCGCCGAGGAGAGTCCGCTCGTCGCGGAGCACGTCAAGTTCGCCCAAATCTGGAAGGCCCTGCCGAAGGTCGTGTTCTCCACGACGCTGGAGAGCGTGGTGGGCAACACCAGGCTGGCCAGGGACTGCGTCGGCGAGGAGGTCTCCAGGCTCAAGGAACAGCCCGGAAAAGACATCGCCGTCGGCGGCGCCGGCCTCGCCCGTACGTGTATGAAGCTGGAGCTGATCGACGAGTGGCGGCTGTTCGTCAGCCCAGTCGTCCTGGGCGCCGGCACCCCCTACTTCCCGGCCCTGGACAACCGCATCAATCTGGAGCTGGTCGAGACACAGACCTTTGGCTCTCGTGTCGTCTACCTTCGCTACCGGGTCTCTCCCGCACGATAGGGTCCGCAAGCAGGCGTGTGCCACTCCGCACTCGGATCTCGTCCAACTCAACAGTCCCGGCGGTCTTCACCGAGACGCTCGCATCCATGACAAAGCACGCGTGTCGTGCGTTCGCGGGCCTCGGCCGCTCGCCGGACACCGGCACCTAGCCGCTCTACTCCGTTTTGTCCGCCGCCCGCAGTTGTGGGCCGGGAGCAGACGGTAGGTGGCGGGTTCTGAGCGCTCGCTTGGGCTAGTTGCCGAGCTCGGAAAGCATTCGGACCTGCCGGGCGTGTACGCCGGGTAGCCAGTCTCGGCCGAAGGTCGCGACTGCGCCGACGCGCGCATCGACGGGATCGTGGCCGTCCCGCGGTGCCGTAGCGGGTCGCCGAACCGAGCCGGGCGTGCCAAAGCAGATGGTCCCAATGCGGATGGGTCGAGAACCCGACCGACACCGCGTCGTCGTGTTCGATCAGCTCATCCGCAAGCGCGGCCAGCTCGTTGCCGTGTATTCCCGGGTCGACCAGAAGCACACCGGTATGTCCCCTCACGATCACCGCATTGCTCTGCATGAAGTCGCTCTGGTGCACCACTACGTTCTCGGTGATCTGCCTCAGCATAACCGTAGTCCTCCGCTTACCGGCTTGGGTCCCAATCGCTTTACTGGCCAAATCGTTGGTGCATCCGATGCGAAGCAGCCCTTACAACGACCCAGCGCAGCGGGCAATCGCTGGGACCTGCAATCGGACCTCGCAGCCTGAAACCTATGATCCGACATACTATTCCCGCGAAGCGTTCTCAGACCACCGGTGACGCGAAACCCGATCACCCGGCCTTCGAGCACATGCGCCTTGCTGTTGAGGCGCTCGCGACTGGCCCAGGACTAGTCCGCGCTCGCCTACAAGCTGCAGAGCCACACTTCGGCGTGGTGCATGAAAGCAAGATGCCGACTCCCGCAGAAGAGCACTTGAGAATGCGCATTGGGGCAGGCCTCGTCGAAGGCGGGGACGAGGACGACGACTCCGATGTCGCGGAATCCATCGCCTTGCTCGATGAAGCGCGAGCAGTCGAAATTGCCGGCGACATGCTTCGCCTCTACGAACTGATAGCCGGCCTGCGAACCGACGACAGCTACGGGCTCTCCGAGCGATCAGGATGAGCTGACCGGAGATTGACGTGCTCAACGCTGCAAGCAACGCCAACGCCGGGGACTGGGTCGCGGCGGGCGTGCGTAATTTCGACGGGACGGTCGGGTCCATTGTACCTGCGGGGTTCGACGCTTATGCGCGTGTCTTTCATCCGGCCTCGCGCCGGATGGGCTCCAGCGAGGTCGAGGTCCGGTGGGCCGATGTGGCCGCGGGCAACGGTCGCGTGATGCACCCGGCCGCAGAGTGGGGGTCGCTCACCGGGTCCTGGGAGGCGCACGAGCAGCCCGGCCTCTGGGACCAGCCGCCGCGCACCGGCGAACTACCCGAGGCGCCGGCCACGCGACTCGCCGCCGTCCTCGCCCAATACACGAAGAGCCCCAAGCGCTCCTACTTTGCGCTGTGGTAAGGGGTGGACACCCTGGGGCTGATGTTCTTGTTCAGCGAAGGGACTCCGGAGAACGTTCGGCGACGCAGGCGGAAGGCCGCCGTGGCAGAGGTCGCCGCATGGCGCGAGCTGGTGCAGAGCGGCGCAGCATTCACGCTGCCGAATCGGGAGATGCGGCTCTTGCGCGGCCCGCTCACTGCGATCGAGGAGTTCTACGAGTTCCACCGCCAGCCGCCCAACCTGTGGTGGCCCGAGGACCGCGCCTGGTGCGTGGGCACAGACATCGACCTGATGAGCACCTATGTCGGCGGGAGCAGCGCATCCATCGGCACAGTGCTCGCAGACGACCGGCTCGAATCCCTTCCGGTCTCCGTCGATCAATCCGTCACCTGGGACTCGGACACGGTCAATCCGCTACCCGCGCCACCTTGAGCTCTCTACACCAGGAGCGCTGCTCTTAGCGGGGGAATGTTTTTCCCACGACCTGCACTCCGGAGAACTGCATCGAGCCCGGGCCGTGGATGACCAGGAACCAGAAGGCGAAGGTCGCGGCGCCGACCGCGGCTGTGACGGTGAAGATGCGCTCCAGAGCTCCCCGCCGCTGGTCGTACCCGCCGGCACGCCTGAGCATGACCCAGGCCCGGTCGATGTCGTGCATCGTCTGTAGGGCTCCGAAGAGCAGCGCAAACAGGGTCGCGAAGGATGTCGCGATGCCGAGGCTGATGCTGCCGGTGAGGTAGCTCACGCGCGAGCCCACCCACAGGCAGGCGAGCGGGATCGGACCCCAACAGAGCAGTCCGAGCGAGGTGGTCAGCGCAAACGCCAACCCCGCCAGGCATCGGTCGATGAACCGGCGTGCGGGGCCCCCACGCTGAAGCGGGTTGCGGTAGCGCCTCGGCGCGGAACCCGGGCGCCGGCCCAGAAAAAGGCCTCCGTTGTCGCTTGGGTCGTTACGCATTGCCTCCCCTTTCTCGCTGCGCTCCTGAAGTAGGTTACTGCTGGACCGAATTGTTGCCGCCCAGCCTAGTCGCGAATGTGAGGCGTTGTTTGGAATGGGTGTGCTGACGCCGGCCTGGGTGGCGATCCGGGCGCGAGCGGCGTTGTGTGGCGAGGAGGAGCTCGCCGAGGATCAGCAGCCCGTCGCGTAGCTCTGGCGCGAACCCGTTGATGATGGTTGTGTGCTTCTGGAGGCCGTGGTGTAGGAGTGCGATGGATGCCGCGAGGGCGTAGCCGCATACTGCGGCGTGCGCGCGGTCGTGGAGGTGCTCGACGTGCGTGGTTCCGGGGCGCGCGGCAACAGCAGCACCTGGGGCGAAGGCCTCGACGCTGGCCCATCTTGGGAGAAAATCGCCGTATGTTGTCAGGGGCTTTCCCCCAAAAAGCGCGGATTTCCAGGCTTTTCGTGCAAGCCCCCGGCAGGACTCGAACCTGCGACCCTCGGATTAGAAATCCGACGCTCTATCCAGCTGAGCTACGGAGGCGTGTTTCTATCTCCATAGTGTGGCGATCCTCGCCGAGCGACGCCGAGCCGGCCCTGAGCGACACCGGGCGGGTCGGCCCCAGAGAGCGGCGGGCGACCACTTGGAGCCAAGCGAGGCGGGGCCGCCTGTGGAAGGCGGGCAGCTGCCCAGAGCCAGAGGAGGCTGGTCGGGCCTCGAGGGAGGCGGTCCGCGGGCCCGGTCGGCGGCCCAGTGGGGTAGGTGGGGCGCCCCCTCGGCGAGCGGCCTTAAGCAAACTTGATCTAGAACCGGTAAAAGTTGAGCCATGACGCCCACATCGAGCACCGACCCCGACCTCACCCGCAAGGAGAAGCGCGAGCAGGCGCGCGCTGAACGCAAGGCGCTCGAGGCCTCCGCGGCCCAGGCCGCGCGGCGCACGCGCATGATCCAGCTCGGCGGCGTGATCGGCGTCGTGGTCGTGATCGTCGTCGTGATCCTCCTGGCCACCAGTGGCGGCAAAAAATCAGGCCTCGTCGGGGGCGGCTCGAAAAACCCCGAAGTCACCGCGGTGACCTCGCTGATCGGGGGTGTTCCCCAGTCGGGCAACGTCATCGGCAACCCCAACGCTCCCGTGACCCTGCAGTACTTCGGCGACCTCGAGTGCCCGATCTGCAAGGAGTTCACGCTTGGGGACCTGCCCACCCTGATGCAGAAGTACGTGCGCGCCGGGAAGCTGAAGATCGAATACCACTCGATGGAGACCGCCACCCACGAACCAGAAACATTCCGGACGCAGCAGATCGCGGCGCTCGCCGCGGGCAAACAGAACCTCGCGTGGTACTACATCGAGCTCTTCTACCACGAGCAGGGCGAAGAGGACAGCGGCTACGTCACCGAAAGCTACCTGCAGGGCCTCGCCCAGCAGGTGCCCGGGTTGAACCTCCCGGACTGGAGCGCCGCCCGCAACGACCCGGCCCTCGCCGAACAGATCAAGCGCGACGAACAGACCGTCGCCTCGGAGGGCTTCACCGGCACCCCCTCCTTCCTGCTGGGCAAGAGCGGGGGGACGCTGCAGCAGTTCAAACCCGAATCGTTTACCGAACCTGGGTCGTTCGAAACGGCGATCAACAAACTGCTGAGCTGAGCGTGAGCGAGCCACACCAATGCCCGCTGAGCCCCCCACACAGCGATCCGTCAAGGCGGCAGGCGCAGAGGCGCCCGGGCTGGCCCTCAGGGCCTGTCCCGCTAAGGTCCCCGAAGGAGTCCTGAGCGGCACAAGCACGTGGAGCCCGGCGTGAGCACCCGCGCCGTCCGGCTGGTGATGATCGGGGTCGCGACCATCGGCCTCGGCGTGGCCAGCTACCTCACCTACGTCCACTACGCCGGCGGCCCGATCCTGTGCCTGAAGGGGGGCGGCTGTGAGACGGTGCAGCACTCGATCTACTCGAAGCTCGTGGGCGTGCCCGTCGCGCTCATCGGGCTGATCGGCTACATCGTGATCCTCGCCTCCCTGCTCGCTCCCGAGAGCGAGTCCACGCGGCTGGCGACCATGGCCTTCACCGTGATGGGCTTCGGCTTCTCGGTGTACCTCACCTCGCGCGAGCTCTTCTCGATCCATGCGATCTGCCCGTGGTGCGTGAGCAGCGCGGTGATGATGACCCTGCTCGCAAGCATGGCCGTCTGGCGCTTCCTGCGCGGGGAGGAACCCACGGCCGGCGCTCCCTCCAGCGCGTCGCTGGAGCCCGACTCCGCCGCTCCGCTCACCGCGGGCTCTTGAGTTGGTGGAGTCTCAGAAGCGCGCCGCCGCCTGCGCCGCAGCGGAGTTGGTCACTGCGGACACGCGCGTGGGGCTGGGCACAGGATCGACCGTTGCCTACCTGCTGCCCGCGCTCGCCGCCCGTGGCCTGCACGGGCTGCGCTGCGTGGCGACCTCGCCCGCGACCGCGCGGGCCGCTCGGGACCTCGGCTTCGTCGTCGTCGAGCTCGACGAGCTCGGCACGCTGGACATCGCGATCGACGGAGCTGACGAGATCGACCCGCGCGGCTGGTTGATCAAGGGCGGGGGCGCCGCGCACACCCGCGAGAAGATCGTCGCCGCGGCCGCCCGACGCTTCGTCGTGATCGCCTCCGCGGAGAAGGCCGTCTCCGTGCTCAGCGCACCCGTGCCTGTGGAGATCCTGCGCTTCGGAGCGCACTCGACGCTCGGCGCGATCGCCCCCGCGCAGCTGCGCGACGTGCCGCCAAGCCCGGACGGCAACCTGATCGCGGACTACCTCGGCCCGATCGACAATCCCGCATACCTCTCCGCCACGCTGTCCGGCACCCCCGGCGTCGTCGAGCACGGCCTGTTCGCCCCAAGCCTCGTGAGCGACATCCTGATCGCGCACGACGGCGGGGTCGAGCACCGTTACAGGGCCAAGCGCGCCTAAGCGGACGGCTCAAACGCGCCCGAGGCCGACGGCTCAGATGCTGATCAGCTCGAGCTCATCCAGACGCTGCGCCGCACGTGCAGCCCACACGATGTCGCCCTGCCGATGGAGCACGCCGTCGCGCTCCAGGCGTTCGAGCGCCTCGTCGAGCACCGCCGGATCGAAGTCCGAGATCTCCTCGGCCAACTCCGCGCGCGGCCAGCGCTCCTCGTGATCGTCCCTAAGGATCTGTAGGACGACCGCTCGTTCGACCACCCACATCACGCTCTCCGGCTCCTGCCTGTCGGGTTCTCCCTGCATCGAACTCGCCTCCTCATGCCGCGTTGCCTGAGCCGCCCGCAGGCTGCGCGAGCTGCTCGATTTCAGATCACTTCGAAGTTACTCAGCGCTTGAGACGGGACGCTCGCTCGGCGCTACCTTTGAGCAGTGGCCCCCCGCTCACGCATCCTGGCGTTCGGGTCGACCGCCGCGCTCGTGCTCGCCGGCGGCGTGTGCGCCGTGCTCCTTGGAGGAGTCACCGGCCAGGTCCTCACGATCGTCCTGTTGTCGGCCGGCCTGGGCGGAGCGGTGCTCCTGGCGTTCCTCGAGGTCGGCCTGAGCGAAGACCGCGAGCGCGCGCGCGAGGAAGACCGGCGCCGACGCAAGGGCAGGTCGCCGTTGTTCGACCCACGACGGCGCCGCCCTTTGCGCCGTCGGCCACGACGCCCCAGCTGAGCGGACGTCGGCCCCGGCCTGAGCACGGGTTTTGAGACGATCCGCGCGCCTGCTCGAACACGTTCTGGACGGCCGTACCAACCGCCGGGCTCGAAGGCGGACTCATCGCTATAGTCCCTGCCGCTCGCGCCCAGCCCACCACCCGAACGGGGGGAAGTTGTCTACTCAAGCTCTGTCGCCCACCTCGGAGAAGCTCGCGTTCTACCGACGCGCAGCCAACTACATCGCGGTGGCGATGATCTACCTGCAGGACAACCACCTGCTGGAGGAACCACTGAAGCCCGAGCACGTCAAGCACCGCCTGCTCGGCCACTGGGGGACGGTGCCGGGCATCAACCTGATGTACGCGGGGCTGAACCGCCTGATCCTAGACACCGACGCCAGCGTCCTGCTGGTCACCGGTCCCGGTCACGGCGCGCCGGCGAACCTGGCCAACCTGTGGATCGACGGGTGCCTGGAAGACGTCAAGCCCGAGATGGGTCGCAGCCGTGAGGGCCTCGCCAAGCTCGTGCGCCTCTTCTCCTGGCCGGGCGGCTTCCCGAGCCACATCGCCCCGATCGTGCCCGGCACGATCCACGAGGGGGGTGAGCTCGGCTACGCGTTGGCGACCGCGTTCGGCGCGGCGCTCGACAACCCCGACCTGATCGTGGCCTGCATCGTCGGCGACGGCGAGGCGGAGACCGGGCCGACGGCTGGCGCGTGGCACTCCAACAAGTTCCTCGACCCCGCCACCTCCGGCGCGGTGCTGCCGATGCTGCACCTCAACGGCTACAAGATCGCCAACCCGACGATCTTCAGCTCGATGTCCGACACCGAGCTCACGAAGCTGTTCGAAGGCTACGGCTGGCACCCCCTGATCGTCGACGGCGAGGACCTCGACGGCGAGCTGGCCAGCGCGCTGGACACCGCCTACGGGGAGATCCGCGAGCTGCAGGGCTCAGCGCGCGAAGGACGCCGTCCGCAGCGGCCGATCTGGCCGATGCTGATCGTGCGCTCGCCCAAGGGCTGGACCGGAGTGCGCGAACTGGACGGCATCCGTGTGGAGGGCACCTCCAAGTCTCACCAGGTGCCCGCGATGCAGGCCCGCACGAACCCCGAGCACCTGCAGGCACTGGAGGAGTGGCTGCGCTCCTACGGCCCCGAGGAGCTGTTCGGCGAGGACGGCGGCCCGGCCCCGGAGATCGCCGCCATGTGCCCGACCGGCGAGCGGCGCATGGGCGCCAACCCCCACGTCAACGGCGGACGCATGCGCGTCGCGCTGCAGCTGCCCGCGCTGGACGCTCACGCCGTGGCGCTCGAGCAGCCCGGCGGCACCGTCGAGAGCTCGCTCGGCGCGCTGGGCGGCTACCTCGGGCAGGTCTTCGAGCTCAACCGCGAGCAGGCCAACTTCCGCGTCGTGTGTCCCGACGAGGTCGCCTCCAACCGGCTCGGGGCGCTGTTCGAGGTCGAGAACCACGCCTACGAGTGGCCCGTGGACACCGAGATCAGTCCCGACTACAAGCCCGACGGGCGCATCATGGAGGTCCTCTCCGAGCACAACTGCCAGGGCTGGCTGCAGGGCTACGTGCTCACCGGCCGACACGGGATCTTCCCCTGCTACGAGGCGTTCATCCCGATCGTCAACGGGATGGTCAACCAGTACGGCAAGTTCCTGAAGATGTCTCGCGAGGAGGCGCCCTGGCGCGAGCCGGTCGCCTCCCTGAACTACCTGCTCACCTCCGAGGGCTGGCGCCAGGACCACAACGGCTACTCCCACCAGATGCCTGGCTTCATCAACTCGATGCTCAACCGCCGCGAGGAGCACGCGCGCGTGTACGTGCCACCGGACGCCAACACGCTGCTGGCCACCATGGACCACTGCCTGCAGGCGACGGGCTGCATCAACCTCGTGATTGGCTCCAAGCTGCCGCTACCGCAGTGGCTCTCGATGGAGGAGGCCCGTGAGCACGTCCGCGCCGGAGCCTCCGCGTGGAAGTGGGCGAGCAACAACGATGACGGCGAGCCCGACCTGGTGCTCGCCAGCTGCGGCACGATCCCCACGATCGAGCTGCTGGCCGCGGCGAGCCTGCTCAAAGAGGACGTGCCGGACCTGAAGGTGCGCTTCGTCAACGTCACCAACCTGTTCGCGCTGGCGGCGCCGGGCAAGCACCCCGATGCCATGTCCGCGGCCGCGTTCGGCGAGCTGTTCACCACAGACCGTCCGGTGATCTTCAACTTCCACGGTTACCCCTCGGCGGTCCACCAGCTGATCCACCGCCGCCCCCAGCAGGAGCGCTTCCACGTGCGCGGCTACGCCGAGGAGGGCACCACCACCACCCCCTTCGACCTACTGGCGATGAACGGCGTCAACCGCTACCAGCTAGCCATTGAGGGGCTGAGCCGCGTCAACGTGGCCATTTCCGACAACATCGGCGGCATGTCGGGCGCGTTCGCCGTGCGCGACATCGGCGGCGCCCAGGCGGCGATCGCGAAGTACCGCGAGCAGCTAGCCGCGTACCGCAGCTATGCCCGCGAGTTCGGCGACGACCCGCCGGAGCTAACCAACTGGCGCTGGT
>CAVRYX010000007.1:0-2777882 GCA_963725535.1 uncultured Solirubrobacterales bacterium | reverse complement strand
AATTGCTGTATGATCCCTTAAAGCAGCACACGCAAATACGTATTTGATTCAAAGAATGAGCATGAATGAATATCCAAATTTGTTTATTACTACGGATTTCAGAATTTTTCGACCTTTGACTTATTTAGAGCCACAGAAGAAATATAATTGTGTACTCCACCGAACTTATCCGGTTTTTGTTGCCGAACGTGATAATCGGAAAAGGGAATATTATTCAAGCTGAAAATTTTGACCCCCACAAGAAATATCCCGTCATTTTTTATTACTATGAAGAAAAGGAGATGCTTTGAATATTTTTTTGCATGCTAATTTAAGTGATGGGAATTTGAATATTTCTTGGTTTGTCAGTAATGGTTACCGAGAATTTTGTTCCCGATATTATATACTATAAAGCGAGATTTTCTGGCGAATGTGCATATCAGGCTGTAAATGCTGCTGCGGGTGCCTCAACCCGGTTTCCATGGGTTGATAACTAGCGATGGGGTTAGAAGGGCTTAGCTTTGCGCGTGGGGGACGTAATTAGATCATGACTGATCTCCAAAGATTCAAGGCGGCGGCATCTGGTTCCGGTCTTGCCGATGAAGTTAGTCTCTACGGCCAATTCGATGTGGGTATGATAAATGGTACTTTATATCCGGGCAGGGTAGATTAGGCGTATCCTTATGGCAAAACCCGGGTGTCTACATACGGAACTCGCCAATTTTCCGGGCAAATAAAGTAAATACCCCGCTACTGATTATGCATACCGTTAATGACAGCAGAGTGAGTTTGTGGCAAGCCCTTGAATTTATCGAGCGTTAGCCAGTTTGCAAAGAAGGTTTGGCTTTTACAATACGAAAATGAAGATCATCTATTGGAGGATGTGATCTTCGCCGACCAGTTGGAAGCGGTCGAGCGGACCAGCTGGGACCGCGGCGAGGAGTCCACCGAACTTGCGCCGCCCACCGACGGGCTGCGGGCCGAACGGGAGCAGGGCATAACGATCGACGTCGCCTACCGGTACTTCGCGACGCCGCGACGCAAGTTCATCATCGCCGACACCCCCGGCCACATCCAGTACACCCGCAACATGGTGACCGGGGCGTCCACGGCGGACCTCGCGGTCGTGCTGGTCGACGCGCGCAACGGGCTGACCGAACAGTCCCTGGTGGCACGCGTTCCTGACCACCCTGCTGCGCGTGCCGCACATGGTGCTGGCCGTGAACAAGATGGACCTCGTTGACTACTGGGCCGAGGATCTTCGAGCGGATAAGCACGGACTTCTCCGCGTTCGCCGCGCGGCTGGACATCGGCGACCTGACCTTCATCCCGATCTCCGCGCTGCACGGCGACAACGTGGTGGACCGGCTCCGCGACACGGCTCTGTACGACGGGCCGTCGCTGCTGCACCACCTGGAGCACGTGCACATCGCGTCGGACCGCAACATGATCGACGTCCGGTTCCCCGTGCAGTACGTCATCCGGCCGCACGCCGCCACCGACGCGGAACTGCACGATTACCGCGGCTACGCCGGCCAGGTGGCCGTGGTCGGCGTGCTCAAGCCGGGCGACGAGGTGCTGCACCTGCCGTCGGGTTTCTCCACCCGGGTGCGGCGCATCGAGGCGGCGGGCGCCGAGGTGCCCGAGGCGTTCGGGCCGATGTCGGTGACCCTGCTGCTCGACGACGACGTGGACATCTCCCGCGGCGACGATCCGCCTGCGCGAATAACCGGCCCGCCGCCGCGCAGGACATCGAGGCGATGCTCTGCTGGATGTCGTCCGACGCGGTGCTGGCGCGCCTGAGCCCGCTGGTCGTCAAGCACACCACGCGCACGGTGAAGGCGATCGTCACCGACCTGCACTACCGGATCGACGTGAACAGCTTGCACCGTGACGAGTCAGCGGCCCAGCTGGGCCTGAACGAGATCGGCCGGGTCAGGCTCCGGCTGACCCAGCTGATCTTCGGCGACCCGTACGCCAGGAACCGCACCACCGGCGGCCTCATCCTCATCGACGAGTCCACCAACGCCACGGTCGGTGCCGCCATGATCACCGAGGCCAGCTGACCCTCGCGGCCGCGGAGTTCCATGCGCAGGCGGGCCGGGTAACGCAGGCCTGCCTTCGGCGCTAGGGGTCGCCGCGAGATGGCGGGGTATGGTCCGAATTGCGGCTTATCGACCTAACCGGGAGCAACTGTGAGCGCTGATACCGCCGAGGGTAACGGGACCCCGAATCCGTGTTCCTTGACCTGCGGAACTTCGTGGCGATACCGCGGGTGGCGGCGCTGCGGCTGGCCCCGGACGGGACCTGGCTGGCGGCGGCGGTGCAGACCCTGAGCGCCGACCAGAAGAAGTACCTGACCAGCATCTGGCGAGTCTACACCCAAGGCGGCCCGGTCCGGCGGCTGACCCGGTTCGCCGAGGGCGAGGGCAGCCCGCGTTTCCTGCCCGACGGGTCGCTGCTGTTCACCTCCAAGTGCCCCGATCCCGACCGGAAGAACACCGGCCCGGACGGTAAGTCCGGCTCCGGCTCCAGGGAGGAAGTCGCCGGGGTTGCTGGCCGCGCTCTCGCGGTCGGCGGCGAGGCCAGCGTGGCCGCGGCCCTGCCCGGCGGCGTCACGGCCGCCGAGGTGGCCAGGGACGCCGGGGGCATCGTGGTCAAGAAGCGCGCCGGCGCTGCCCGCTGTGGGGGCACCACGGGCAACGGGAGCAGCGCCGAGGACGACGCGGCTGCGCCGGAAGCGCAAGGACGCCGGGATCACCGCCATAACCGTCTGAAGCTACTGGCGGCGCAACCGTTCGCAGGAAGAACTGGCCGCGGGGATCGTGGTGGAGATGTTCTGGACGCCGAAAACGCCACGCCGCTTGACCGTTGAAGCGGTGTCCACAGATGGGTACCATTAGGAGTAGAAACCGGCGTGAAACGTCGCCAACAACGAAAATAGCGCAGACGACCATAAAGAGCACTGGCCGTTTGGTCCGAGGAGGTGGAGTCACCCTGGGCCCGGCGCTCTGCATCATGCCTAGGGCTGTGCCGCATCTATGTGACAGGTAGAGAGGGACGCTGTGGCTTTCCCTCGCAATAAGGAGAGATGATGACGTGGGCGAACTTAGAAGAGAATCGTTCTGACCCCGGACGGGCTATCGTGAGTTGGTCGATGAACTGGAAAAGCTGACAACCACGGAGCGTCGCGACGTGGCGGGCATCCGGGATGCGTTACTCACGGGAGCTGACCGAAAACTCGGAGTATATGAAGACGAAGATGCGCAGGCGTTCCTGGAAGGTCGGATCGAGGACCTCAAGCATATCATGCAGATCGCTCGTCCGCTGGATAATGAGAGATTTCGACCGATCGGGTGGGCCTGGGCTCCATAGTAACGGTCCGCTTCGTGGACAGCGCCGAGGATTGGGAGTTTAAACTTGTGTCGCCGGTGGAAGCCAATCCGATTAAGGACAAGATCAGCGACGAGTCCCCTGTTGGCGAGGCGTTGTTCGGGAAGAAGTCGGCGACGCCGTCACGGTGACCGTCCCGGCCGGCAAGAGCAATGCCGAACGTGTGCAGAAGCTTTTCGAGGCCCCTCAAAAACGAATACGGCGAATGCCAATTGCTGAGCCCGAGCTGTCGGCGTGGTGCATGTAGGCAGCCGCCGGTTCGCAGCGTGATGTACTGCTTGCCGGCATTGATCAGCCAGCGATTGATCTTGTCTGGCGCGGGCGCCGGACCCATGCCCAAAATGCCATTCTCTGATTGGGAACACGACTTTGCGCTGTTCCGGCACATAGTCGGCGACCTGCAGCGGCGCGCCGATGCCGAGATTGACGTACCAGCCTTCCGGAACGTTCCTGCCGGCAAGGCGCGCTGCAATTTCTGCGCGCCACTGGCTTGCAGCCGGCAAGAACCTGCTCTGCCGCGTTCACGGCTTCCTCCCTCAGCGCTTCCTCCCTCAGCGACATGAACCCCGTAAAAGTGCGAACCGGTTTTCCGAAGATCATGCAATCGCTTTAAGTCACCGTTGGCTCGCCGTACGGCACGTGCAGCACGCGATCGACATAGATGCCGGGCGTCACGATCGCCTCCGGATCGAGCGCCCCGAGATCGACCACGTGCTGTGTCTGCACCACCGTCAGCCGCGCCGCCGTCGCCATCACCGGATTGAAGTTGCCGCCCGCTGTAGTAGGTGAGGTTGCCCCAGCGGTCCGCCTGCCATGCCTCGATCAGCGCCACGTCGCCGGACAGCGCGTGCTCCAGCACGTGCAGCCGGCCGTCGATCTCGCGGGTCTCCTTGCCCTCGGCGAGCTTGGTGCCGGCAGCCGTCGGCGTGTAGAACGCGGCGATGCCGGCGCCGGCCGCGCGCATCCGCTCCGCCAGCGTGCCCTGCGGCACCATTTCCAGCTCGATGCGGCCGGCGCGATAGAGGTCCTCGAACACCACCGATCCGCGGGAGCGCGGAAAGCTGCAGACGATGCGCCGGACGCGGCCAAGCGCCATCAGTTTCGCAAGCCCCGCCTCGCCGCTGCCCGAATTGTTGGCGACCGCGACGATCTCGCGCGTGCCGCGCTCGATCAGGCCGTCGATGAGGTGGTTCGGCTGGCCGACCTGTCCGAAGCCGCCGAACAGCACCACGGCGCCGTCCGCGACGCCATCCAGCGCCTCGGCCATGCTGCGCACGATCTTGTCGATCACCGGGCGTCTTCTCCTGAAAGGGGGAGGGTTGGGGTGGGGGGGTCGCGCGCCGCAAAGTCAGCGTTGCGGCAATCCGCGAAACTCATTCTAAATCCTCCTCGTATTTTCGAGGACATCATTGTTCCAGAAGGTTGTTCCTTAGTCTGTGTGTGAAAACCGTGAGGCCGCAGACCCCCACCTATCCTCTCCCTTGCAGGGGAAGGAGTAACTGGCTGCGTGCACGGAGTACTGCTGATCGTTTCTATGTCGCCGGGTTCTGTAGCGTACTACCCCCTACAACGCGCCGCTTCGGTTCTGAGGCAAACGCCGGCATCACTTCGCGGGCGAAGCGGTGCAAGCTGTCGGTGCGCGAGTTCGCCGCCGCCGTTGAGCAACAAATATCGATGCCGAAGTGGAGCTTGAGCTTGCAGGCGATCTCGTCGGGCGTGCCGTAAGAGCGCGCTTCTTTCGCCGGCCTTGGCGTATCTGAATACGCCATGATGCTTGCGGTATTCTTCACGCTCGGCGCGCTCGACACGGCGGCAAGCCGGCGCTTCGCTTCGAGCCGGCGCTCCAGCGCCGCCTGCTTGTCGGCCTCATCCTTGGCGACGAAATAGGCACGTGCGACGCCGACCTCCGATCGGATCGAACGTGCGGCCGCGCTTTTCCACCTCGGCCTTGAAGATCATGTTCGGCGACGGCATCAAACTAAGCAAACAGCAAACACGAAATGAGCCAAGTAAGTACTACAAATAACAAAATCGACCACCAATTGCTGAGGAGCTGATCGCGCAGCTCAAGCGGCGCATCACGATCGTGATCGTCACACACAACATGCAGCAGGCCGCCCGCGTCGCCGACCGCACCGCATTCATGCTCACCGGCGAGCTCGTCGAGGTCGGGCCCACCGACGAGATCTTCACCAACCCCTCCGACCCCCGCACCGAGGAATATGTCACCGGCAAGTTCGGCTGAGGGGTGGCCTCCTCGCCCGGAGGGCGAGGAGTCGGACCCCTCTGCTTCACCCGGCTCCCCTGGGCGCGCACCCCGCCCTTCGCGCCCCCGCGGTGGGACCGCCGGGGCCACCGGCGGGGTCGGGGTCGGTGCGGCCGGGTCGCTCGCCGCCACAAGGCGCACCCCCCGCCAGCACTTCCAGCAGCAGCTGCTGGAGCTCGAGTCCCGTGCCCTCGGCGGCCTTGACCTCGTCGTCGAGCAGCTCGACCGCGTGCTCGAGGCGCTCGAGCACCAGGACGTCGAGCTCGCAGCCATGGTCATCGCCGACGACGACCGCGTTGACGGGCGCTACCTGGAGATCCACCAGGGCATCCTCTCCCTGCTCGCGCTGCAGGCACCCGTCGCCGGCGACCTGCGCGTCGTGGCCGCGCTGCTGCACGTCATGAAGAACATCGAGCGCATGGGCGACCAGTGCGTCAACATCGCCAAGCTCATCCCGCTCTCCGGGCACGAGCCGCCCGTGCGCCGCACGTTGCTCGAGGCGCTGTTGAAGATGGGCGCCCTCGCCCGCTCAGAGGTCACCCAGTGCAAGGCCGCCTTCGCCGCCCGCGACGTCGGCCTCGCCGAGGACCTCGTCCGACAGGACCGCGCCATCAACCGCCTCAACCGCGACATCTTCCGCATGGCGCTCGACGTGGGCGACGACCCCGACACCCGCGAATGGGCGATGCACATGATCTTAGTCGCGCGCGCCTTAGAGCGCATCGGCGACAACGCCGTCGACGTCGGCGAGCAGGTCGCGTTCGTCGTCACCGGCCTCTTCCGCGAGTTCTCGGACTCCTCGCACCCGCTCTCGCGGTGAGGCGCTCTGCGTACGCACCCCTCACCCCTATACGTTGCTTCCACGTCGGCCCGTACTTCTCCACCACCCCCTGTCCCCACCATCGCACTCCTCCTATGGCCCCGATGTATCCCCACAACGCCCCCTACACGCTCCCTTTATGCCCCACAGACAGCTTGGACCTGCCCGACTTGACCCCTCCCGTGAGCGGGGAGGCTTCGGTGGGGCCGCTTGTGACATTCGCAATTAGCGTTTTTTCCTGTGACCATCCTGTGACCGGGCCACACCACGACCGCCGATTTGCTTAGACTGGGGTTCGCGATGAGGGAAAGCACTCGCGCCGAGCCGGGGGCCGTGCAGGACGCACGCAGCGCTTCCGCCACTGGCACCCAACTGCGGATCGCCGTTCTGGACCGCGACAGCGGCTTCATCCAAGTCCTCTCCAAGAGACTCGACCGGCTCAGCTGGGAGCACCGCGTGCTCTCCAGCCCCGTGCCACCCGACGCGATCGCCTCGATGCGCCTCTCCGCGCTCGTCGTTGACCTCGCGATCCTCGGTCCCCAAGCCTGGGCGTGGCTGGAGCGCCTCTGCGGGGCCCTGCCCGAGCTCGGCATCGTCGTCTGCACCGGCCCCTCCACTGTGGCCCAGCGCGTGCGCGGGCTGCGCCTCGGCGCCGACGACTGGATCACCAAGCCCTGCCACCCCGAGGAGGTCATCGCCCGCGTCCAGGGCGTCGTGCGCCGCCGCCGGCGCTCCGCCGGACGGGCCGAGCTCAAACCCGTCTCCGCCGGCGAGGTCGAAATCCGCTCCGACCGCTTCCAGGCGTTCGTCTCCGGACGCTCCATCGACCTCACCCGCCGCGAGTTCGAGCTCATCGAGCTGCTCGCCGCCGCCGAGGGGCGCGTCCTCGAGCGCGAGGACATCTACTCCCGCCTCTGGGGCTACGCGATGGTCCGCGGCGACCGCTCGGTTGACGTGTTCGTGCGCAAGCTCCGTCAGAAGCTCGAGAAGGCCTCGCCGGATTGGCGCTACATCCACACCCACTTCGGCATCGGCTACCGCTTCGCCGCGGAACCCGCAGACGGGTCTGTGGTCGCCGTGGAGGGTGTGGCGGACGAGGCTGTCGCCCCGGGCGTTGGGGCTCCCGCTGTTGCGCCCTCTCCCGCGCTTGAGGCGCCCGACCCCGTCTCTGAGCGGGACAGGGTCGAGGCGCTGGTCTAGGTCCCTAGCGGGACTGCCGACTCAGCGCCTCCAGGTCGGCGCGCACCATCCGCTCCACGAGCTGCTCGAAGCTGAGGCTTGGCTTCCACTGGAGCTGCTCGCGCGCCTTGCTGGGATCGCCCACCAGCGGGGTCGGCTCGGACGCGCGCACGAGCTCGGGCGCGACCCGCACGTAGCGCTCGGCGTCCCGGCCCACGCACGCAAACGCCGCTTTTGCCAGCTCCGCGACTGTGTGGGGCTCTCCGCTTGCGAGGACGTAGTCCTCGGGCTCCTCCTGCTGGAGCATCAGCCACGCTCCCCGCATGGTGTCCCCGGCGAAGGACCAGTCGCGCACCGCCTCCAGGTCGCCGAGCACCACCTCGTCGGCCAGCCCCAGCTCCACCGCCGCCGCGGCGCGTGTGATCTTGCGCGTCACGAACTGCTCGGGACGGCGCTCGGACTCGTGGTTGTAGAGGATCCCCGAGCACGCGTACAGCCCGTCGTGGGTGCGCATCGCTCCCACCAGCTGGTGGGCCGCGAGCTTTGCGATCGCGTAGGGGGTGTCCGGGCGACAGGGGGTCTCCTCGTCCTGGGGGCTCTCCCCCGCCGCGCCGTACATCGCACCCGAAGCTGCCGTGAACACGCGGATCGTCGGGTCCGTGTCGCGCACCGCCTCCAGCAGCGCGGCCGTCGCGCCCGCGATCGCCGCGAGCGTCTGCGCTGGGCCCTCCCACGAGGCCGGCACGTACGACGGCGCCGCCAGGTGGTACACCTCCTGCGGGCGCACCCCCTCCACCGCCGCGCGCACGCTCGCGGGGTCCAGCAGCTCGCCCTCCACTACCTCCACCTTTCCACGCAGGTGCTCCGCCGCGCCGAGTGCTGGGTCCGCGGCGTGTCTTCCTCCGTGCACCACCCCCGTCACCGTGTACCCCTCCGCGAGCAGCAGCTCCGCCAGGAACGAGCCGTCCTGGCCCGTCAGCCCCGTCACGAGCGCCCGGGGCGGGGACATCACCCGCTCAGCAGCTCGAGGTCCGCGTTGACCATCAGCCTCACCAGCTGCTCGAAGCTCGTTCGCGGCTCCCACCCGAGGTCACGGCGAGCCTTGGCCGGGTCGCCGATCAGGTGGTCCACCTCCGCGGGGCGCTTCAGGGAGTCGTCCAGCACCACCCGCTCGTCGATCTCCAGACCCGCCTGGTCGAAGGCGACCTCCAGGCACTCGCGCACCGAGTGCGCCTTGCCCGTGGCGATCACGTAATCCTCGGGCTGCTCGCGCTGGAGCATCAGCCACATCGCCTCGACGTAGTCCTTCGCGTACCCCCAGTCGCGTTCGGCGTCGAGGTTGCCGAGGTGCAGCTTCTCCGCGAGGCCGAGCTTGATCGCCGCCGCGTGCCACGTGATCTTGCGGGTCACGAACTCCAGCCCACGGCGGGGGCTCTCGTGGTTGAAAAGTATGCCGCTGGTCGCGTGTAGGCCGTAGGACTCCCGGTAGTTGACGGTGATGAAGTGCCCGTACGCCTTCGCCACCCCGTACGGGGAGCGCGGGTAGAAGGGTGTCTGCTCGGTCTGCGGGACCTCGCGCACCTTGCCGAACATCTCACTCGAGGACGCCTGGTAGAAGCGCGCCTCCGGGCACACCTCGCGCATCGCCTCCAACATCCGCGTCACCCCCACCCCCGTGAACTCCGCCGTGAGCGTCGGCTGGATCCACGAGACCGCCACGAACGACATCGCCGCGAGGTTGTAGATCTCCTGGGGGCGCGCGGCGCGCAGCGCGTCCACCAGCGAGCGCTGGTCGAGCAGGTCGCCCTGGTGCAGGGTGATCCGCTCACGCAGGTGCTCGATCCGCTCGAAGCGCTCCGTGGATGAGCGGCGCACCACACCGTGCACCTCGTACCCATTCTCCAGAAGCAGCTCCGCGAGGTAGGAGCCGTCCTGACCGGTGATCCCGGTTATCAACGCGGTTGGTCTGGCCACGACCGGGACCCTATCGCGCAGGGCGCTCTCAGTCCGCGATCAGCGCCACTCACTCGGGCGCAACCACGTCAGTCCGCGATCAACGCCAGCTCACTCGGGCGCAGCAGCGCCAGCAGCTCGCCGCTTGCGCCCTCGACCTTTACCACCGCCAGCCCGCCCTTCTTCAGGTCGATCCGGGCGCCAGTCAGTTCCGCCACCACGGTTGACAGGTCCGGCTCGTGGCCGACGACCAACAGCCGACCCTCAGCACTCAGCCCGGCCACCAGCGTCAGCGCCTGCCGCGCATCGAAGCCCCCCGCAAGCGGGGGATGGACCTCCAACCCGTTGCGCTGCTCCTCGCTCCACGCTTGCGCCGCGACCATCGCGGTGCGCAGTGCGCGCTCCCTCGGACTGCTCCTCAGCGTCTCGAACTCCACCCCCATCCGCGCGATCGCCGCGCCCGCCAACCGCGCCTGGCGCTCCCCCCGCTCGGTCAGGCGCCGCTCGGAGTCCGACCGGGTTCCGTGCGGCTCCGCGTCCGCGTGGCGTAGCAACCAGAGCTGGCGAGCCATCTTCTCCCTCGCACTTCACACTAGCGGGATGTCGAGGGTGTTAGCGTTGCGGGCACACGATGAGCACCGACCACGAGCTAGCGGAGGCTGAGCGCACGCGCGGGGAGGCTGGCACCCGCGAGCGCGAGCCCGGCGTGAGCGCGCCTCGCAAGCCGGGAGTTGACGGGCCTCTGCCCCCGCACCGCTTGGAGCCCGCCCTGCACGACCCCTCGCTCTACCTCAACCGCGAGCTCTCCTGGCTGGACTTCAACGAGCGCGTGCTGCAGCTCGCTGAGGACGAGGACGTCCCGCTGCTGGAGCGCGCGAAGTTCTGCGCGATCTACACCACCAACCTCGACGAGTACTACATGGTGCGTGTCGCCGGTCTGCACGACCAGATCGAGGCCGGCGTGGAGAACCCCGCACAGGACGGGCTCACTCCCTCGCAGACCATCAAGCGCATCCGCGAGCGGGTGCTCGAGCTCTCCGGGCGGCTCTCCGCCTGCTTCGAGCAGCGGCTGCGCCCGGCGCTGGCCCGTCACGGCATCCGCCTCGTCGGTTTCGAGGAGCTCGACGAGCGCCAGCGCGCCCACCTGGCCAAGCACTTCGAGCGGGTCATCTTCCCCGCGCTCACCCCCCTGGCGGTGGCACCCGGGCGGCCCTTCCCATACATCTCCAATCTCTCCCTCTCCCTGGCCGTGCTCGTGCGCGACCCCGTCAACGACCAGACCGTGTTCGCCCGCGTGAAGGTCCCCACCGAGATCCTGCCCCGCTTCATCTCCGTTGAGCCCGGCGAGGCTGCCGAGGGCGCCGCGGCGGAGGGAGTCACGCTCGTGCCGCTGGAGGAGGTCATCGCCCACCACCTCGACGCGCTCTTCCCCGGCATGGAGATCGTGGACTACAACGCCTTCCGCGTCACCCGCGACGCGGACCTGGAGGTCTCCGACGACGCCGCCGACCTGCTGCAGGCCGTCGAGGACGAGCTGCGCCGCCGGCGCTTCGGCGAGGTCGTGCGGGTCGAGCTGGGCGCCCACTGCTCGGCGCCCCTGCGCAGCGAGCTGCTCAGCCTGCTCGGCATGGCCGAGGAGGAAATCTACCCTGTTCGACGGGCTGCTCGACATGGGCTCCCTCTGGCAGATCGCGCGCCTGCCCGGCCTTCTCGGAGCTGCGCTTCGCCCCGATGAGCCCCATCACCCACCCGCGACTGCTGCGCCACGAGGGCGAGCGGCCCGACGTGCTCGGCGCGATGCGCGACGGGGACGTGCTCGTGCACCACCCCTACGACTCCTTCACCACCTCCGTGGAGCGCTTCGTCGAGCAGGCCGTCGCCGACCCCAACGTGCTCGCGATCAAGCAGACGGTGTACCGCACCTCTGACGACTCCCCGCTCGTGCCCGCGCTGATCGACGCCACCGAGCGCGGCAAGGAGGCCGTCGCCCTGGTGGAGCTCAAGGCGCGCTTCGACGAGCGCATGAACATCCACTGGGCCAAGGCGCTGGAGGAGGCCGGGGTGCACGTCGTCTACGGCCAGCCCGCGCTGAAGACCCACGTCAAGTGTGTGCTCGTCGTGCGCCGCGAGGGGGAGGGGGTGCGCAACTACGTGCACATCGGCACCGGCAACTACCACTCCACCACCGCCCGCCTCTACACCGACTTCGGGCTGTTCACCACCGACCCCCAGATCGGGGCCGACGTGGCGGACATGTTCAACTACCTCACCGGCTTCGGGCGACCCCTGCACTACCGCAAGGTTCTGATCGCGCCCGCCCAGCTGCGCGACGGGCTGCTCGCCGAGATCGAGCGCACCATCGCCGCGCACACCCCCGAGCGCCCCGCGCGGATCCTGATGAAGATGAACGCGCTCGTTGACGGGCCCTGCATCCGCGCGCTCTACCGAGCCTCTCAGGCGGGGGTGCAGGTGGATCTGAACGTTCGCGGCATCTGCTGCCTGCGACCGGGCGTCGAGGGCGTCTCCAAGAACATCCGCGTCGTCTCGGTCGTCGGGCGCCTGCTCGAGCACTCCCGCGTCTACGCCTTCGAGCGCGAGGGCCACCACACCGTCTACATCGCCTCCGCGGACCTCATGCCCCGCAACCTCGACCACCGCGTCGAGATGGCCGTCCCGATCGAGACCCCTGAGCTCAAGGCTGAGCTGCTCGACGTACTCGAGCGCGCCTTCCACGACAACCTCAACGCCTGGGAGCTCAACCCCGACGGCCACTGGCGGCGGCGCGGGCGGGTCGGGCTCGAATCAAGCGAGCCGCCTCGCTCCATGCAGCTCGAGCTGATCGAGCTGCACGCCCTGCGCGCCGTCGAGGAACGGCCCGGGGAGCGCGAGGGCTCCGAGGCGCTGCCGCACTGACGGCCCTGCATCCGGGCTGAGGGCAGCCGCACACCTCCCTCCGCTTCGCTTCGTTGACGATCCGCTCGCGGGCCGCGCTTGACACGATCCTGCTCCTAAGTGTACACTTAGTTTTACTCACCCTACCCTGAGAAGGAGCTGTCATGCACGATTGGGCGGCTTGGCCGTTCGCGGCCGAGGACCCCTACCCCGCCTACCACGCCGCGCGTGCGCAGGCGCCAGTCCAGTGGAACGAGCGGCTCGGTGCCCACCTCGTGCTTTCTCACGGGCACGCGACGGCCGTCCTGCGCAGCCCCGAATGGAGCTCCGACCCGCGCAACAGCCCCCAGTTGCTCGCCGCCCTCGGTGGACCGGGACTGGGCGAGCTGTGGAGCAGGTCGCTGCTGATGAGCGACCCACCGACCCACACGCGGCTGAGGAGCGCCGTCAACCGCTTCTTCACCCCCCGGGTGGTGCAGCGGATCCGCGGGCGCGTCGCCGCGATCGTTGACAGCGCATTCGCACCGCTGCTTGAAGGCGAGCCGGTCGAGCTGATGAGCGAACTCGCCTACCCGATTCCGCTCGCGGTGATCGCAGAGCTGTTCGACGTCGGCCTCGAGGGCGCGGAACTGCTCATCTCCGAGACTCCGACGTTGGCGCGGATGCTCGAGTTCGACCAGACGCCCGCCGAGCTCGAGGCGATCGGCACGGCAGCGATGACGGTGATGCTGTTCCTCGTCCCGGTGCTCGCGCAGCGGCGAGTGGACCCGGGCGAAGACCTCTTGAGCTCGCTGATCCACCCCCCCGAGGGCGGCGTTGCGCTGGAGACCAACGAGATCCTCACGATGTGCCTGCTGCTGCTCGCCGCCGGTCACGAGACGACCGCGAACCTGATCGGCAACGGGACGCTCGCGCTGTTCGAGCACCCCGAGTGGCTCGCCTGGCTCGGGCAGCACCCCGACCTCTGCGCCCAAGCCGTCGATGAGCTCTTGCGCTACGACAGCCCCGTCCAGGTCGCCTCCCGCGTCGCTGTGAACGACCTCGTCCTCGGCGGAGCCAGGGTCCATAAAGGGGAGCAGGCGCTCGTGGTGCTCGGGGCGGCCAACCGCGATCCCTCGCGCTACGCCGACCCGGACCGGCTGGACCTCGCTCGCACCGGAACAACCCACCTCGCCTTCGGCAACGGCCCGCACTACTGCATTGGCGCCGGCCTCGCCCGACTCGAGGCCCAGGAGACCTTCAACCGCCTCGCGCAGTCACCGTTGAGACCGAGAGCCGGTGGCTGGTCGCACAGCCGAGCGCACTCCCGCACCTTCCGGCGGCTACGAAGCCTCCACATCGGGGGCGGCCAGCGCGAGAACCATGAGCTGCACCCACGTGTTCACAAGCGCTTCGTCGTCGACCTGGGCTGGGATGCCAAGGACGTCGCGCAGCAGGCGTGAGGAGAGGAGCGACCCGAGCCCGAGTGCAGCCAGTGCCGTCGCCTCCTCCACGGGTACCGCGCGCTCGGCGCGTTCGCCGATCCACGTGGCGAAGCCTTTGAATGTGGAGCTCACGAGCTGATCGACGGCGGCTGTCAGGAGCTGCGGTCGGTTGCGCGCTTCGGAGGCGAGGATGCGCAGCAGCTCGGACTCGCTGTCGAGCTCGGCGAGCACGTAGCGCGCGGTCAGGGTCAGCTCGGCTTTGAGATCTCCGAGCGGGGTGAGTACGCGGTGGATCTCACGGAGCGCGTCCAGCCGCGCGAGCTGCCGCTCGATGCCTGCGGCAAGGACAGCTTCCTTGCTGTCGAAGTGGTGGTAGAGCCCGCCGGCACCCGGCGTGAGGCCAGCGGCTGCCTCGATCTTGGCGATGCTGGTGGCGGAGTAGCCGTGCTGGCTGAACAGGTGCATCGCCTGGTCGATGATGCGCTCGCGAGTCGTGCTTGACATGGGTCCATCTAAGTATACACTTAGCTGAGGTCAGTAGACGGAGGAGAAAGAGGTGTGTGGTGTTCGATGCCGAGCTTCCCTCAACGCGATTGCGCCGCAGCACGCCGGGTGGCAAGCGATGGGCGTTGACGGCCTTCTCAGGTTCGTGTTACTGTGAGTAATATGAAGATAGAGGGAGTAGCGAGCCGCACAGTTCGGGTGCTCCTTGCGGCCCTCCTCGCCTGCGTTGCGCTGGCCGCGCCTGCCCAGGCGCAGACGTCCGCGACGATCACACCGTCATTCTCTCCCGACCGACCTGGCGCCAAGGCTGCCCTCACTTTCACGATCCACTACACGGGTGGCGAATTCGGCATACCCTCCCCGGTGCACAAGTCGGTCATGCTGTTCCCCGCGGGGTTGACCCTCGAAGTACCCAGCCTGCGCAGCTGTACCGCCGCGCTTCTGCTGGCCCGCGGCCCCAGCGGCTGCCCGGCTCAGTCCAAAATCGGCCACGGACACGCGCTCGCGGAGACGACCGCGGGAGCCCAGCTCGTCACCGAGGAAGTCACCGTGTGGGCCTTCATCGGCCCTCCGCAGAACAACGAACCGACGCTCGAGCTGCTCGGCGAAGGCTCCACGCCGGTACCAGGGCAGGTGGTGGTCACCGGGACGGTGATCCCGGCCCGCGCTCCCTACGGGGAAGAGCTTGTGATCCCCATTCCCCCGGTTCCGACGCTGCCCTCCGAGCCGGACGTCTCGATGGTCAACCTTCTCGCTCACCATCGGTGCGAGCCCGCGACACCGGCCACGCAACGCGAACACGGTGCTCGTGCCCGCCAGGTGCCCGACGGGCGGCTTCCCGTTCGCCGCCGAATTCACCTACGCCGACGGCTCCACCGGCAGCGCCTTCGCCACGGCCCCCTGCACAGCCAAGGGCCCCAAGGCCGGCGGCGGGTGAGCGAGAGGGCCTCACGTGCTGGAGCTGCGTGACCTCGTCAAGCACTACCCCGCCGTCGGCGGGGAGTCCGTGCGCGCCGTGGACGGCGTGTCGCTAGAGGTAGCGGCCGGTGAGATGGTCGCGCTGTACGGCCCGAGCGGGTCGGGCAAGACGACGCTGCTGCTGATGGTCGCGACGCTGCTCACACCCACAGCCGGCACGGTGACGATCGGCGGGCGCGACGTGTCCTCGCTCTCCGAGCGCGAAGCCTCGCACTTCAGGCTCTCCGAACTGGGCTTCATCCGCCAGAACTTCGACCTGCTGCCGGGTGTCACCGCGATCGACAACGCGGTGCTGAAGCTCCTGAAGTCGATGCGCTGGCGCGAGGCGCAGCGCGAGATCGCGCCCCTGCTCGAACGTCTCGGGTTGGGAGAGCGCCTGCACCACCGCGCCGAGACGCTCTCGATGGGCGAGCGCCAGCGCGTCATGATCGCCAGGGCGCTCTCCACCGAGCCCAGCCTGCTGCTCGCCGACGAGCCGACGGGGAGCCTCGACACCCAGCGCGGGCGCGAAGTGCTCGAACTGCTGCGAGGGCTGTGCCGCGAGCGGGGAGTCGCCGTCGTGCTCGTCAGCCACGACCCCGCGGCCGCCGAGTACGCCGACCGTGTGCTCGCCCTGCGCGACGGCAGGCTCTCAGACTATGCAGCCGATCCTCTGGGTGCGCACGCAGCCGCTCGACGTGTGCCCGCAACCAATCTGGGGGTACCCACAGCCGCTCGAGTCGTGCCCCACGCCGATGGAGCACATACAGCCGCCCGGGCGGGTGGGCGCGGAGGTGGGCTCCCCGCAGCCGCTGACAGCGGGTAGCCGTGAAGCCGTCGAATATCCTGCGCCTCTACCGCGTGCGACTGCGTGCCCGGTTGGTGCAGGAGTGTCTCGCGATCGTGGGGATCGCCGCCGGAGTCGCGCTGCTGTTCGCCTCGCAGGTCTCGAACTCGAGCCTGCAGAGCTCCGTGGCAGAGCTCTCGCGCGGGATCGACGGCGCCGCGACGCTGGAACTCCTGGCGCGCGACCCGCACGGCTTCCCGGAAAGCACGCTCGAGCGCGTGCGCCGGATCCCCGGTGTGCACGTGGCGGCGCCGCTGCTCGAAGCGGGCGCCAACGCGATCGGCCCCCGGGGCAGCGAGTCGGTCGAGCTCGTCGGCGCCGATTCGAGCCTCTCCGCACTCGGCGGGACGCTCGTGCGTGACACCGCCCTCGCGCCGGTCGGGGGCATCGGCGCGGTCGTGCTGCCCGCTCCGCTCGCGAGAGCCCTCGGTGTCACCAAGTTCGGCCAAGAAGTCACCTTCCAGCTCGCCGGGCACACCGTCCAGGCCCCGCTCTACACCGAGCTTCACGAACGGCAGATCGGGCCGTTGATCGGGAGCCCCGTCGCCCTCGTACCGCTCTCCTTCGCGCAGGAAATGACCGGTCTGGGCGCTCGCGTGAGTCGCATCCTCGTACAGCCCGCCGCCGGCGCGGAAGCCCGGGTGCGAGCCGCGCTCACAACGCTCGCCGGGGGGCGCCTGGACGTCGAGGCGACCACCTACGACGAGACGCTGTTCGCGAAGGCCGCCGCGGCGAGCAACCAGTTCGACCGCGCTGTTCGCAGCGATCAGCGCGCTGGTGGGGTTCCTGTTCGCGTTCAACGCGATGCTGCTCACCGTCCCTCAGCGCCGGCGGCTGAGCGCCGACCTGCGCCTCATCGGGTACACCCCTCGAACCGTGGTCGCGGTGCTGCTCCTCGACGCCGTGGCGCTGGGTCTCGCCGCCTGCGTGCTCGGGCTGGCGCTCGGCGAGGAGCTCTCGGTCCACGTGCTCCACTCCAACCCGGCGTTTCTCTCCCTCGCCTTTGCGCTTGGTTCGGAGCGCGTCGTCAGTTGGCAGAACGTCGCCCTCGCCACGGGAGGGGGGATGTTCGCCGCGATCGTGGCGGTGCTCAGCCCGCTGCGTGACATCCTCTCCCGCGAGCTCGCCGCGATCGACAGCCCGCGGGCGAGCTCCGGCGGTGGCGCTTGGATCGGGAGCGCGCGCGCTCAGGCGCTCGCCGGCTTGGCCTGTCTCGCCGGTGCCACCGCGATCCTGCTCGCCGCCCCGGACGCGGCGATCCCGGGCATGGTCCTGCTGTTCGCAGCCCTGCTGCTGGAGCTGCCGCTCGCGCTCAGCGCGACACTCGCCCTCGTCAAGCGGCTCGCCTGCACGTTCACGAGCACAGTCCCACACGTTGCGGTGATGGAGCTGAGCGCGGCCCGCGCACGCGCCGTCGCGATCGCGGCGACAGGCGCCGTCGCGGTCTTCGGCAGCGTCGCGATCCAGGGCGCGCACCACGACCTGCTCGTGGGCCTCGACCGCG
Source organism: uncultured Solirubrobacterales bacterium (assembly GCA_963725535.1). Taxonomy (GTDB): domain Bacteria; phylum Actinomycetota; class Thermoleophilia; order Solirubrobacterales; family Solirubrobacteraceae; genus Palsa-744. The sequence goes on along the minus strand of CAVRYX010000007.1, from coordinate 2,760,164 downwards.
CGGCGCACGACATGAACGCGTTCACCGACGTGTGGGTCTCCCCAGCCGGCTCCTACAACCTCCTGCAGACCGCGCCGTTCCCGCCGACCCAGCAGGCGCAGCTCGCGCGCCTGCCCGGCGTACGCGCGGTGGGCCTCTACCGCAGCGGCCTCTTGAACTACGGCGAGCGCCGGGTGCTGGTGATCGCTCCACCGCGCGACGCCACCCCGCTGCTGCCCGCGGACCAGCTCGTGCAGGGCGACCTGCGCCAGGCGACCGCCCGCCTGCGCGCCGGGGGCTGGCTGGTCCTCTCGCGGGCGCTCGCCTCCGAACACCACCTGCACATCGGCCAGGCGTTCACGCTGCCGAGCCCCGACCCGCAGACGTTCCGCCTCGCAGCGCTGTCCACCAACATGACGTGGGCGCCCGGCGCGATCGTGATGAACGCCTCCGACTACGCCCGCGCGTGGGGCAGCCAGGACGCAAGCGCCTACACCGTCCTGCTCGCTCCCGGCATCACGCCCACCCAAGGCGCCCGGGAGATCGAACACGCGCTGGACGGGAGCGGGCCAGGGTCAGGCGGGCACGGAGTCGGTGGGGTCGGGGCCCGTACGAACGGGGCAGGCGCGAACGCGGCGGGCGGGAGCACCAGCACGGGCCTCGCCGTCGAAACGGCCCAGCAGCACGCCGACCGCCAGCGCGCGCTCAGCCGCGAAGCCCTCGCACGCCTCACCCAGATCGCCACGCTGATCCCGATCGCCGCGGTGCTCGCGATGGCCGCGGCGATGGGCGCGCTTGTCTGGCAGCGCCGGCCGCGCCTGGCCAAGCTCAAGCTCGAGGGGCTCCCCCGCGCCGAGTTGTGGCGCACGGTACTGCTGGAGAGTCTGCTGCTGGTGGGAGTGGGTTGCCTGACCGGCGCGATCTTTGGCCTCTACGGCCAGCAGTTGGCCGACCGCGCGCTCGCCGACGCGATCGACTTCCCCGTCGTCTACTCCGTCACGGCGCTCTCTGGGCTCGAGAGCCTCGCCCTCGTGACCGCCACGGCGCTCGCGATCCTCGCGGTCCCCGGCTACCTCGCCACCAGCGTGCCGGCCGCCCTTGCGCTGCAGGACTGATGGGATCGACACCCGACACTCAGCTGGCCGAGTGGACGGCCAACGCCGGTAAATTGACGGCCGACATCACCAAACGCCCGTACAAACAGGTAGCGCGAGCGCAGGCGCAGCAGCGAACCCGAGAGGCGCTGCAGGACGCAGCGATCGAGGAGTTCACCCGGGGCGACTGGCCGAAGGTGTCGCTGGAGACGCTCGCGCGGCGAGCCGGGGTCACCAAGCAGACGCTGCTGCGCCACTTCGGCTCCAAGGACGGACTGCTGATGCAGGCGGTGGTCAACAGCGCTTCGGATGCGGTCACTCAGCGCTGGAGCGCCCCTCCCGGTGACGTCGAAGGCGCCGTCGAGAACGTGCTCGACCACTACGACGCCTGGGGCGAGCGCTCGCTGCGCATCGGCGCCTGGCTGGAGAGCGGCCCCCCCGAGCTCGCCAGGCTCTCGCAGATGGCGCGTCAGCTTCACTACAACTGGGTCGAGTACGCGTTCGGCCCGCAGTTGGAGCGTCTGCACGGGCAGGCCCACGAGCGCGCCCGCGCCGCGCTGATCGTGCTCTGCGACGTGCACACCTGGTGGCTGCTCTCACACGACCTCGGCTTCGAGCGCTCGGAGGTTCTCGCGACTTTGACCACCGCGATCGAGCGTCTGCTCGGGGAGGCGCAGTGAAAGTCCTCGCCTACACCTCGCCTGCGCGCGGGCACCTGTACCCGGTGGTGCCGATCGTGCAGGAGTTGCAGCGACGCGGCCACGAGCTTGCGCTGTGCACGCTCTCCTCGCAGGTCGAGCTGATGTGCGCGCTCGGCATCGACACGGAGACGGTGTCGGCGAAGGTCGAAGCGGTCGAGCTCGACGACTACCGGGCGCGCTCGGTGCCCGCGAAGGGCAGGCGCGCGCTGGCGACGTTCGCCGCCCGGGCGGAGCACGAGGCGCCCGACCTCGCGCGCGCGATCGACGCTCACCACCCGGACCTGCTCGTAATCGACGTCAACTGCTGGGGGGCTGCGACGGTGGCCGAGGCCTCGGGACTCCCCTGGGCGGTGTACTGCCCCTACCTGCTGATGTTGCCCTCCCGCGACGCCCCGGCCTACGGGCCGGGACTGCCTCCTCCGGGCGGCCCGCTCGGTCGCGCGCGCGACGTGCTCCTACGCCGCCTCGGGCGCGTCGGCTTCGACCGAGCGGTTCTGCCGCCATTGAACACGCTGCGCGCCCGGCACGGCCTCGGCGGGCTCGACCACTTCACCGACCTGCTGGAGCAGTCTCCCCTGCTGCTGGCGCTCACCGCCGAGGGCTTCGAGTACCCGCGCAGCGACTGGCCGGCGAACGTGCGCCTGGTGGGCGCCATTAATTGGGATCCCGCCCTCCCTTCCCCCACCCCTCCCTCCCACGCTCCCGCCGGCTCTCACTCCCCTACCGTCCTGCGCCCGCCGTCCAACCAGTCCCCCAACCCGCCACCGTCATGGCTGGCCGAGATGTCCGACCCACTGGTGCTCGTCACGTGCTCGACCGAGCACCAGCACGATAGGCGCCTGATCAGGGTTGCACTGGAGGCGCTGCCCGCGGCCGGCATGTCGGTGCTCGCCACCACGGCTGCGCACGACCCCGACGTGTTCCACGCGCCAGCCGGGAGCAGGGTCGAGCGCTTCGTCCCCCACGCAGCGGTCCTGGAACGCGCCGCGTGTGTGATCTGCCACGGCGGCATGGGCATCACACAGAAGGCCCTGGCGGCCGAGGTCCCGGTCGTCGTCGTGCCCTTCGGACGTGACCAGCTCGAGACCGCGCGCCGCGTCGAGGTCGCCCGCGCCGGCGTGCGCCTCTCGCCCCGTGGCCTGACCGCCGAGCGACTCCTGGACGCCGTTCGCACCGCGCTTACGCGTCGGCCGGGCGCCCAGCGCGTAAGTCGCGCCTACGCGGCGGCGGGGGGCCCGGCGGCAGCCGCGGACGCGATCGAGGCGCTCCGGCCCTGACGAGTCGAGGTCAGGATTTCACGCCGGAGGGCCCTTAGTCGAGCTCCAACTCCGCCTCCAGGACGGGCAGGGCGTGGGAGTGCGGCGCGAGGTGCTCGGTCTTCGCGGGAGCGCCCTGGACGTCGCACTTGGTCACCGCCACGTAGGCGACGAGGGCGATGAACGCGAGCAGCGCCAAGCCGCTGACGGTGCCGTCCCCGAGGCCGAGACCGGTGATCGAAGGCGGCTTGCTGAACCAGTCGGCGAAGGAGGCGCCGAGCGGCCGAGTCACGATGTACGCAAACCAGAACGCGACGATCGGGTTCAGCTGGAAGCGCCACCAGCCGAGCGCCGGAATCGTGATGATCGAGGCAAACAACACCACCGACCCGAAGAAGCCGAGGTGCAGCGTAGTCGCGGTCAAGTCGCCGGCGGCGGTGCCGAGCGCGAACGTGGCCAGGACGGCAGCCCAGTAGAAGCCCTCGCGGCGGCGGGTGGTGATGCTGTGAATCGAGAGGGTGCCCTCACTGCGATACCAGAAGAAGAACACGGAGGCCACGACGAGGGCGTAGCCAACGGTAGTCACCGCGTAGGGCAGGCTCGCCCCGTCGTGAACCCCGTCAGCGGCCATCGTGCCGAAGATGGCGACCATCATCACGGCGAACCAGTAGACAGGCGCGCGGTACTCGGGAGTGCGCAGCTGCAGCCAGAGCGCGAACCCTAAGCCGAGGATGCCAGTCGCCCCTGCCAGCGGGACGCTGTGCTGGCCAAGGAAGTCCGACATCGACTCGCCCATGCCCGTGGTGAGGAGCTTCAGGACCCAGAAGACCAACCCGATCTCCGGGACCTTGGTCAGGACCTTCGTGGCGGTTTGGTGTTCAGGTGAAAACTTACTCATCGATTTGTGTGATTCGCTACAACTCGGGGCACGATCGACGGGTAGGCCTCGGTTTGCCGTGGCGAGACTGCCAGAGAACGCTTTGGCCCCGTTAAAGCTTTTGTGTACGGGTCAACAGAAACGGGGCGGCGCACCCTGTCCGCAGGCATCGCGGGATGCTGGTGATGGACCAGATCCGTTCGGCTTGGCGAGTCCGGCGCAACGCTTCTGTCTACGTCGTGAACTACCCGCCGGGAAGCGCGTCCAGCGCCGCCTTGAGGTCGTCCACCGACTGAAAGTCCAGCCCCAGCAGGTGGTCGTGGCGGTGGCGCACCACGCCCTGCTCGTCGATCACGATCACCGCGCGCTTGGTGCCCAACCGGGGGGAGTAGGCGCTGTAGGCCTTCGCCACCGCCTTGTCCACATCGGCCAACAGCGGGACCGTGAGCCCGTGCTTCTCGATGAAGCCCTTGTGGGAGTCGAGGTCCTGCGAGGAGATTCCCACCACCGTCGCGTCCAGGGCCGCGAAGCCATCCGCCCGGTCGCGGTAGGAGCAGAACTGTTTCGTGCAGACCATCGTGTTGTCCCCCGGGTAAAACAGCAGCACCACCCGCTCCCCCCGGTGCTCGGAGAGCTTGAACGGACCCTCGGTGCCCGCCAGCTCGAAGTCCGGGGCCGCTGCTCCTACCTGCGGTGTCTTGGGCATGGGCGAAGGATACAGCGACGAAGCGCCGGCGACCCGGTGCAGGGCCGCCGACGCCCGCTCGGCGCCGAGACTGAGGGGGTCTCGGGCCGACACGAGATCCGGGAGGCAACCAGCGGAGAGAGAGTTCGTAGACCGGCTGCTCGGAACACACGTCGCTCCTTCCTGTCCCCTCGGGACGACTGAATGCTGACACTCGCGTACGCCGCTCATGTGATCTTGCGGTGATCTGATGTGATCTTGCGGTGATCTCGGGGCGGCGTGAGACCAAACCCAGTGGTAGCCGCCCGCCCGCGGAAGTAGCCAGATGCGCTCTTGCGTTGACCTCGGGGCGTGTGCCACCAAACCGGCCTCGCAGGGGGTAGCCAAACCCCGCTCGCAGGGGTAGCCTGAACGCATGGAGGAATCGCTCAGCGGCCAGTTGCTCCTCGCCGCCCCGTCGCTGCAGGACCCCAACTTCCGGCGCGCGGTGGTGTTGATCGGCGCCCACAGCGAGGAGGGGGCGATGGGAGTCGTGCTCAACCGCCCCTCGGCGGTGACGGTCGGCGAGGCGGTGCCGCAGCTCGAGCAGGCGGTGGGCGAGCTCGAGACGGTGTACGTCGGAGGGCCCGTGCAGCCCAGCTCGATCGTGTTCCTCGCCGAGTTCCTGGACCCCTCCCCCGCCGGGCTGATCGTACTCGGGCGCATCGGCTTCCCCGCGCCCGAGGCCGACATCGACGAGCTCTCCGAGGCGATCGCGCGCCGGCGCGTGTTCGCCGGCTACGCCGGGTGGGGCGAGGGACAGCTCGACGAGGAGCTCGACCAGGGCGACTGGATCGCCCACCCCGCGCGCCCCGAGGACGTGTTCACCGAAGACCCCGAGGAGCTCTGGAGCAGGGTGCTCGCCCGCAAGGGCGGCGCCTACGTGCTGATGGCGCGGATGCCGCTCGACCCGAGCGTGAACTGAGCGGCCAACCCGGGCGAGTCGGGCGTGAACCGAGCGGCCACCCGGGCGGTCGGTGAAGAGCCTTCTACTCTTCAATGGAGCCCGCCCCAGGGTGCGCGCTCCGCCCCGTCCCCACGCTTCCCCAACCGCCCGAGGTCGCCGATGCTCAAGCTCGCTCGCTGGTCCACAACCCATCGCCTGTACGTGGTGCTCGGCTGGATCCTCCTGATCGTGCTCGTCAACGGCCTGGCGCAGTCGGCCGGCACGGAATACTCCAACAACTTCACGATCCCCAACTCCGACGCCCAGCGCGCCGCGGACCTCCTGCAGAAGAGCTTCCCCGCGCAGGCTGGGGACCGCGACCAGATCGTGTTCCGCGTCGAGCACGGCACCGTGCTCGACCCCGCGGTGCGCGAACGGATGAGCGCGATGTTCGCCGAAGTCGCTCACCTGCCGCACGTCTCGACCGTGGTCAGCCCCTACACGGAGGCCTCGGCGGGCAAGGCGATCTCCGCCAACCGCCAGATCGCGTTCGCCACGGTGGTGTTCGACGAGAAAGCCAACCTACTGCCAAAGAGCGCCCCCGAACGTGTCGTCGAGGTGGCCAAGGCCGCCCGGCAGCCGGGCCTCCAGGTGGAGCTCGGCGGACAGGCGATCGAGCTCACCGAGCAGGAAGGCTTCGGCTTCACCACCGCGATCGGCCTGCTGGCCGCGATCGTGATCCTGCTGATCACCTTCGGCTCGCTGATCGCGATGGGCCTGCCGATCGTCACTGCCCTGTTCGGGCTGGGCACCGGCCTCGGGCTGATCGCGCTGTTCACCCACGTGGTGGACACCCCCAACTTCTCCTCCGAGCTCGCCGCGATGATCGGCCTCGGCGTGGGGATCGACTACTCGCTGTTCATCCTGACCCGCTACCGCGAGGCATACGCCGGCCCCGGCCCCACGCATGGGCGCGTGCGCGAGTCTGTCGTCCAGGCGATGGACACCGCCGGGCGCGCCGTGCTGTTCGCGGGAACCACCGTCGTGATCGCGCTGCTGGGGATGATGCTGCTGGGAGTGAGCTTCCTCTATGGCGTCGCGCTCTCCGCGTCGATCGGGGTGCTGCTCGTGATGAGCGCCTCGCTGACCCTGCTGCCCGCGCTGCTGACCCTCGCGGGCAACCGCCTCGCGCGACCCAGCCGGCGGGCTCGCAGGCGCGCGCGGCGGGCCGCAGGCGACGGCGTGGCGACAGCAGCCGGCAACAGCGGGCCCGGGGGCAACGGCACCACGTCCGCTCCCGGGGGAACACCCAAGCCGGGCGGCGGCGGGGCGTGGTTGCGGTGGAGCAGGTTCGTGCAGCGCCGGCCAAAGACGATCGCGCTCACCGCGACGCTGGTCATGCTCGTGATCGCCGCGCCGGCGCTCGCCCTGCGGCTCGGCTCCAGCGACGCGTCCAACGACCCCCCGCACACGACCACCTACCAGGCCTACAGGTTGCTCGCGGAGGGTTTCGGCGAAGGCTTCAACGGCCCGCTGCAGGTGGTGGCGCAGCTGCCCCACCCCAACGACACGGCGGCGTTGAGCGAACTGCAGAGCGCGCTCGCCGGGGCTCCCGGCGTGGTCTCGGTCACGCCGCCCCGCCTGAACCCCACTGGCGAGGTGGCCACGTTCTCGGTGTACCCCCACTCCTCGCCCCAGGCGTACGCCACCACCCTGCTCGTGCGGGATCTGCGCGAACACACGATCCCGCCGATCGAAGCGCGCACGGGCGCGGTCGCATACGTGGGCGGCGTCACCGCCGGCGCGGTCGACTTCGCCACGGTGCTCGCCCACAAGCTGCCGCTGTTCATCGGCGTGGTCGTGCTGCTCTCGGCGCTGCTGCTGATGGTCGTGTTCCGCTCGCTCGTGATCCCGGTGCAGGCCGCCTTCATGAACCTGCTCAGCATCGGCGCCTCGCTCGGGGTGATCGTCGTGATCTTCCAGTGGGGCTGGCTGCCGTGGCTGTTGGGCGTGCACCCTGGACCGATCGAATCGTTCATCCCCGTGATGCTGTTCGCGATCGTGTTCGGCCTCTCGATGGACTACGAGGTGTTCCTCGTCTCGCGCATCCACGAGCAGTGGACCCGCACCCACGACAACCGCCGCGCCGTCGGGGAGGGTCTCGCGCTGACCGGCCGCGTGGTGACCGCCGCCGCCGCGATCATGGTGTGCGTCTTCCTCTCCTTCGTGCTCGGGGAAAGCCGGGTCATCCAGCAGTTCGGCCTGAGCCTCGCAAGTGCGGTGTTCCTCGACGCGGTCATCGTCCGCTGCATGTTGCTGCCCGCGGTACTCCACATCGTCGGCGAGCGCACTTGGCGGATCCCCGCCGGTCTCGACCGCCTGCTGCCGCGCGTGAACATCGAGGGCACCTCGGTGCACCCGGAGCCCGCCGCGGAGGGTGAGCTCGCACTGAACGGCGCGCGGGAGCGGGAGCCCACAGGCGTGCGGTGAGACCCAGGTGACGCTAGGTGGAGCAGGAGCGACACGCGCCGTGGAGCACGATCTCGTGCTCTGAGACCGCGAGCGGCACCCGGGCGCTGAGCTCGTCGATCGCCCGCTCCAGCGCAGCATCGGAGAACGGCATCACCACGCCGCAGGAGTCGCACACCAGGTGGTGGTGGTGCTCGCCGTCGGAGTCGTGCGCGCGCTCGTAGCGGACCATCGCCTGCCCCGTCTCCACGCGCGCCACGAGGCGCAGGCGCTCGAGCTCGTCGAGGATCCGGTAGACGCTCGCACGGCTCACCGGCCGTGGCGAGCGCGCGCCCAGCGCCTGCTCGATCTCGGCCGCGGTGAGCGCGCAGCGCTGCTCGGCGAGGAGCTCCAACAGCGCGCGCCGCGCGCCGCCGTACCTGCGGCCCGCCGCGGCCAGCGCAGCTTCCGCGCGGTCGGCCCACGCGCGCGACGGATAACCGCCAGGGCCGCCGGTGGAGTGGAGTGGTGTGTGCGTGGGAGCGTCGGTCATCTCTCGATGGTACTCACGGCCCCCGACCGCGTACGCGCGGCCACGCTCACGCGCCCCCTGTGCGAGAGCGCGACCGCGGCGTAGAACGCGAGCGCCACCAGGATCACGGCGCTGCCCGGGGGAACCGCCCCGATCCAGTCGGCCAAGGCGAGCCCGACCCACATCGCGCCCAGGGCGATCAGCGCGGAGAGCGCCAGACCGCGGTAGGGGCTCGCCGTGAGACGGTGCGCAGCCGCCGCGGGAGCGGCGAGCAGGCCGAGCAGCAACAGGGCCCCCACCGCCTGCGTCGCCTCAGCGGCGTCGAGGCCCAGCAGTGCCAGGAACGCGAGCCCCAGGGCGCGCACCGGCACGCCCCGAGCCGCCGCGAGCGGCGCGTCGATCGAGGCGAACAGCAGCGGGCGCCCGATCGCCAGAAGCGCCGCCACGAGCGCCACGCCAAGGAGCGCCGCCAGCTGCGCCTCGCTCGTGGTGAGGCTGAAGATCGAGCCGAACAGCGTGCGTGCGGCGATCGTCCCGCTCGACCCCGAGGAGCCCGAGTTGAAGAGCGCCAGGAAGAGCACCCCCAGCCCGAGGACCCACACGAACACCATCCCAGTCGTCACGTCGTCCGCTCGCGCGCGCAGGGCGGAGGACCGGGCGGAGGGGTCGAGGGCCCCCAGCAGCAGCGCGACCCCCACGGTCGCGGCGAACAGCCCCACGCGCAGGTCGAGGCCCGCCGCCGCGGCGGCCAGCGCGCCCGTGAACGCCACGTGGCTGAGCGCGTCCCCCGCGAAGACCTGCACACGCAGTACCACGAAGTAGCCGATCAGCCCAGTGGCCACCGCGATGCACGAGCCCGCGAGCAGGGCGGAGCCGAGGAACCCCTGGAAGGGCATCAGCGGCCCCCCATCGGGGAAGGCGCCGGGGCGCCGCCCCGGGCCGGGTCCCGCCACCGGCCGCGGGCGCCGCGCCCGTGCCGGAGGCTCCGCGTCAGGCGGGCCGCCACGAACAGCGCCATGGCGAGACTCGTGACGAAGAAGCCCGGCGGGTAGTTCGTGAAGTAGGAGAGTCCCAGCCCCACCCACGCGATCACCAGGCCCAGCACGACGCTCGAGCCGAGCCCCAGCCCGATGCGCGGAGTCAGCTCCCGGACGATCGCGGCGGGCCCCAACAGCAGGGCAAAGACGAGCAGCACCCCGGTGATCTGCACCGTCGCCGCCACAGCCAACCCCAGCACGAACAGGAACGCGACCGAGAGCGAGCGCACGGGCACCTGACTCGCGGTGGCGAGCGGCCCGTCCACAGAGGCAAAGAACAGCGGCCTCCCCACGACTGCGAGAAACGCCACGGCACACGCCCCCACGATTGCGAGCGTCAGCACCTCGCCCCGGGTAACTCCCAGGATCGAGCCGAACAGCAGCGTCTCCAGGCTCTCCAGCACACCCCCGTAGAGGCTCAGCAGCAGGAAACCCACCGCGAGCGCCCCAGCCCCGACCATGCCGACGACCGCCGCCTGCTGCCCCGGGCCGCGGCGGGCGATCCCCGTACGCTCCCCCCGGCGGGTGGAGCCCGCGATGAGCACCGCGCCCCCGCCGCAGAACGCGAAGTACCCCCACGCCAGCGGTACACCGAGGAGCGCCGCCGCGGCCGCGCCGGGGAAGGACATGACCGAGAGGGTGTGTCCCGCGAACGTCTCCCCGCGCAGCACCATGAACCAGCCCACCACCGCGGCCATCACCGCCACGACTCCCGCGGCCTGAAGGGCGTTGACCATGAAGGGGTACGCCAACAGCTGGCGCACGTCGGAGAGCAGGTTGAGCGTGAGGTGGGGGTTCATAGGGGATCGTCCGCGTGTGTGTGTTCCGCACCAGGCGCGTGGGCGCTGGGCCTCCTACCCAGCGTCTGCGGCTTGCGTGCACAACTACCCCCCGATGAGCCCGTAGGGCAAGCTGGGCAAGGACGCAGTGAGCGAAGTGTGCTCGGCACACGAGCGATCGAGGACGCCGACCCAGCGCCGCCATACGGGCTCATCGCAGCACGTGGCGGGGTCCGTGGAGGTGGGGAGCCTCCGGCTGGCCGACCACCACGAGGCGCCCGTCGGTCGTGCGCAGCACCTCGATCGGCGCTCCGTACAGGCTGCTCAGCGTTGCGCTGGTGATGACCTCGGCCACGGGTCCCATCGCGGCCCGCCCCCCCGCGAGGTACAGCACGCGGTCGACGTAGGGCAGTAGCGGGTTGACGTCGTGCGCCACGAGCAGGACAGTCACACCCGCGGAGCGGCAGATGTCCTGCACCAGCGCGCTGACCGCCGCCTGGTTGGGCAGGTCGAGGCCGTCCAGGGGCTCGTCCAGGATCAGCAGGCGCGGGCGCTGCACAAGCGCTTGGGCGATCAGCAGCCGCTGCTGCTCGCCGCCCGAGCACTCCCCGATCGGGCGCTGCGCGTACGCCTGTGCGCCCACCCGCTCGATCGCCTCCGCGACCCGCTCGCGCGTGGCGCGCGCGCGGGAGCTCTGAAACGGCCCCACCGCGGGCAGCGGCACCCCCCAGCGGCGCCCGTCCAGGCCGAGGCGCACCATGTCCACCCCGCGAATCCGCGTCGAGGAGTCAAACACCCGCCGCTGGGGGAGGTAGCCGATGCGCTCGTTGTGCGCCCCCGCCGGGCTGGCGAGCACACGCACCTCGCCGTGGGAGAGGTCGAGCAGGCCGAGCAGCACGCGCAGCAGCGTCGACTTGCCCGCCCCGTTGGGGCCGAGGATCGCGACGAACTCGCCCTCGGGCACGAGCAGGTCCACGCCGCTCCACACGGTGGCGCCTCCCAGCCGCACCGCCGCGTCGGTCAACTCCACGGCGGGAGGTGGGGAGCCCCCCGGACCACCGCGCTCGCCTCCCGCGCCCGCCGCGGCCCGTTCCCCCTCTCCCGACTCGGCCCCGCCCGCGAACACGCTACCTCCCCGTGGCATCGTGCAACGCGCGCGCGAGCCCTTCGAGCTCCGCGACCTGCCACTGCTCGAAGGAGTCGCTCGCGGGCGAGAGCGTCTCGGTGACGGTCGCGATCGGGATGTGCGCCGCGCGCGCGAGTTCGTTGACGCGCTGCACGTCGGGGGTCACGTTCTGGCTGTTGAATACCCACACCTTGATCTGGTGGTCTTCCGCCTGATTGTCCACGGTGCGCTTGTCCTGGGCGGTCACTTCGCTGCCCTCCGCGATCGCCTTCGCGAAGCTGTAGGGCGTCAGCAGCTTCAGACCGAGGTTTTCGCCGAGGCCCTGGAAGATGCTCTCGCTGTAGCCCACCGGCACCCCGGCGTAGCGGGCGCGGATCTCACGGCGCAGTTCGTTGTAGCGCGCCAGTCCGCGGGTCTCAAAGGTCTGCTTCTGCTGGGAAAAGTAGGAAGCCCCGGCCGGGTCCAGGCGGTCGTAGTCGGCGATGATCTGGTTCACCACGGTGTATACGTCGGCCGGGAAGTACCAGCGGTGCGGGTTCTCGCCATCGTGCAGCCCGAGCAGTGCACCGACGTTCAGCACCGCCCGCCCGCTCAACGGGCTCGCCGCGAGCAGCTTCGAGGCCCATTCGTCGTAGCCAACCCCATTGACGATCGCCAGCCGGGCCCCGGCCATCGTGCGCGCGTCCTGTGCGGTCGGTTCGTAGCTGTGGGGGTCGGTGCCGGGGTTGACGATGATGCTCCGCACCTGCACCCGCTCGCCGCCGAGCTGCGCGGCAATGGAGCCCCAGAAGTTCTCCGCGGCCACCACCTGGATGCGACCGCCGGCGCCCGTCGCGGCGGCTTCGCCCTGACCCAGCCCTTCGGGCTGTGTGCCCCCGCACCCTGCGAGCACGATCGCGACACCGGCGAGGAGGAGGCCAAACCATCTCACGTTCGGCACCCTATCATAAATAAGACTAAGTCTCGTTCTTCTTTATATAGGGCCTAAAAAGAACCACAGCCAGCGCGTGCCTCGCAATGTGAGGATGGGGATTGGATTACTTTTGGACCCTATATCAAATGAGACCAAGTCTCATTCTTAGCTTATATAGGGCCGAGAAAAGAACTCCCACCCCGACCATATATAGAGGCCGAGAAAGAACTTGCCACGCCCAATCCTCACCCCTCGGGCAGCCCCAGCTCCAGCAGTTCCCCGCCCCCCGCGTGATCGACCTGCAGCGTGGTGTGCTCGACGCCGAAGCGCTCGTGCAAAAGCTCCTGCAGCGCCCGTCGAGCCGCGTGGCAGTCGGCCTCCCGCTCGACCAGCACGTGCGCGGAGAGCGCAGGAAAGCCAGCGGAGAGCTCCCACACGTGCAGGTCGTGCACCTCGACCACGCCGGGTTGCGCCGCCAGCGCACGGCCGATCTCCTGCGGGTCGAGGCCCGGCGGCGCCGCCTCAAGGAAGATCCGTCCCGAGGCGCGCAGCAGGCCGACCGCAGAGCGCACCATCAGCGCCGCCACAAGCAGCGAGGCGATCGGGTCGGCGCGCTCGAAGCCCGTCAGGAGGATCACCACGCCGGCCAGGGCGGTGCCGATGAACGCGAAGAGGTCGGTGAGGATGTGCTGGAAGGAGCCCTCCACGCTCATGTGCGTCTCGCGCCCCGCGCCCGCCAGCGCGACCGTCGCCGCCGCGTTGACGGCGATGCCCGCCAGCGCCACCGCCACCATCACCCACGCCGACACCGCCGGCGGGGAGATCAGCCGCACCACCGCCGAGTACACGATCACGCCCGCGAGCACCAGCAGCGTGAGGCCATTCGCCTGCGCCGCCAGCGCCTCCACGCGCAGAAAGCCGTAGGTCATCGCCCCACGCGCCGGTCGCGCCGCCAGGCGCAACGCGAGCAGCGAGAGCCCCAGGGCCGCCGCGTCGGTCAGCATGTGCGCCGCGTCGGAGACCAACGCGAGGGAGTGCGCGAGCACCCCCGCCACCACCTCCACCGCCATGAACCCCAGGATCAGCGCGAGCGCCGCCCCAACGCGACGCACGGAGGCCGGTGGGCCGTGCAGCGGACCGTGCGCGTGCGTCAACCCGAGCCGGCGGGCGGAGACGCGGAGGCCGCCTCGCCGCCCGTGCCCTCATCCTCATCCAGCGCACGGCGGCGGCCGATCAGCAGCACGACCAGCACGACCACGATCACCACGATCAGGATCCCGCCCGCGATGTAGCGCAGTTTGTGATGGACCGCGGTGGGCTTGGACGTCGAGGTGGCGATCGTGAACGACGAGTGCCCTGTGACCGCAGCCGCCCGCAGCAGCGGTACCTCCGCCGACGTGTAGATGACCGTGAAGTGCTGCCCGTCGCGCGCCGAGGCATGGACCTTGGGACCCGTGGGATGCAGCACGAGCGCGACGATTTCGCGCCGGTGCAGCTGCGCCAGCAGTTGGGCGTAGCTCTCGGGCTGGAAGTGGGTGGCGAGCGCCGGGCTCGCGGCGAACCCCAGCAGCAGGGAGACCGCGCACACGGCAGCGAGTAGGAAACGTCTGGTCTGGTGACTCATGCGCGGAACCCTAGCGCGCCGGGCGAGCAAACCATCCCAAGCGGCGAGCCGTCAGTCCCGCGCGGAGAGCATCCGCACGGTGCGCACCATCAAGATGCAGCCGACAACGGCCCAGATCAGGAGCGTCTGTACGTCGTGGCCGATCAGACCGGAGCCCTGCACAGTCGGGTGGAACGCCGGCCCGAGGCCTTCGGCGAGCGGACGCAGCGGGAACGCTTTGCCGATGTCCTTCAGAACCTTGGAGCCTTCAACCGGGAAGAACACGTTGGAGATAAACGACAGCGGCAGCACGATCAGCATCAGGACCGGCATCCCTGAGTCCGGTTTGGTGATGAACCGCGAGACCGCGATCCCCAGCGGAGTGAAGCACGCCGTTCCGAGGATCACCATGAGCGCGAGCGCCGGCAGCGTGGAGGCGTGCAGTTCGGCGCCGAAGAAGACCACGCCGACGAGCAGCAGCAGCACGGTGGCAGCCAGCACGGTGAGCACTGTGCTCAGCACGATGCCCGCCAGGTAGAAGCTCCACGGCATCGGCGTGACCCGCATCCGCTTGATGATCCCGCTCTCACGCAGCAGCGCGATCGACATCGCCACGTTGGTGAAGCCGATCGTCATCACCGCGTAGGCGATGATCCCGGGCACGTAGAAGTTGATGTAGGCGAGGTTCCCCTGCGCTTTGATGTGGGCGCCTTTGGTGATCGCCCCGAAGATCAGTAGGAACATCAGCGGGAACGCGAAGCTGGCGAGCGCACGGCGGCGGTTGCGCCAGAAGGAGCGCTGCTCGTAGAGCACCTGCCAGCCGACGAGCGCAGCCTCGCTACCCATGCTGGTCCCCCTCCCCTGTCAGCGACAGGTACACGTCCTCGAGCGTCGGCTGCGCCACCGAGAAGCCGCGCAGTTCAAACCCCCGCTCGATCGCCCAGCCGGTCAGTGCGTGCGTGGCGCTCACACCGTCACCGCTCTTGACGAGCACCCGCTCGTCCTGCTCGCTCAACTGCGCGTCCGCCGGCAGCGCCGGCAGCTCGCCGATCCCAACTCCTGAGGGCAGCACGAAGCGGATCTCGGTGGGCAGATCCTCGCGCCCGCCGAGCTCGGCGGGCGGTCCGCAGGCGACGATCTCCCCGTTGACCATCACCGCCGCGCGGTCGGCAAGCGTCTGCGCCTCGTCCATGAAGTGGGTCGTGAGGAAGACGGTCTTGCCGAGCGAGCACAGCGAGCGAATCGTTGACCACGCGTGGCGGCGGGCGTGAGGGTCGAAGCCGGTGGTGGGCTCGTCGAGGAACAGCAGGTCGGGGTCTCCCACCAGACCGAGCGCGAGGTCCAGGCGCCGGCGCTGGCCGCCAGACAGCTTCCCCGCGCGAGTGTCGCGGCTGGTGTCCAGATCGACCAGGTCGATCAGCTCGCCCGCGCGGCGGGGACGGGGGTAGTAGCGGCCGTACATGTCGAGCAGCTCCCCCACCGTCAGATCCTCCTGGACGCCCGAGGACTGCAGCACGACGCCGATGCGCTCGTGCAGCGCTCGTTCTCCGCGGGCCGGGTCGTGACCCAGCACCGAGACCGCTCCCGAGGTGGCGAGTCGGTGTCCCTCGAGGATCTCGGTGATCGTGGTCTTGCCGGCGCCGTTGGGGCCGAGCAGGCAGAAGACCTCCCCGTGGGCCACCTCGAAGCTCACGCCCCGGACGGCCTCCACCTCGCCGTAACGCTTGTGCAGCCCAGCAACCTGGATCGCGCTCGTCGCAGGGGAGCTCACTTGCCGCGCCTGATGCGTGCCGCCTTCATGCGCTCAGTCTTACCCAACTCGACCTTGCGCATACGCACGGTCTTCGGGGTGACCTCGACGCACTCGTCCTCGCGCACGAACTCCATCGCCTGGTCGAGCGTGAGCAGGCGGTGGGGAACCAGGCGCTCGAGCACCTCGGAGGTCGAGGAGCGCATGTTGGTCAGGTGCTTCTCCTTGACAGGATTCACGTCGATGTCCTCCGAGCGGGTGTTCTCGCCGACGATCATCCCCTCGTAGACCTCCTCACCGGGGCCCACGAACAGCGTGCCGCGTTCCTGGAGGTTCATCAGCGCGTACTGCGCGGTGGGGCCGCGGCGGTCTGCGATCAGCGCCCCGGTGGTGCGCGTGCGCATCTCCCCCGCCCACCGCTCCCAGCGGTCGAAGACGTGGTGCATCATGCCGGTGCCGCGAGTCTCGGTGATGAACTCGGTACGGAAGCCGATCAGGCCGCGGGCGGGTACGAGGTAGTCCATCCGTACCCAGCCGGTGCCGTGGTTGGTCATGTGCTCCATGCGCCCCTTGCGCAGGGCGAGCATCTGCGTGACGACGCCGACGTAGTCTTCGGGCACGTCGATCGAGAGGCGCTCGACCGGCTCGTGGCGCTTGCCGTCGATCTCGCGCTCCAGCACACGGGGCTGCCCGACTGTCAGCTCAAAGCCCTCGCGGCGCATGATCTCCACGAGCACCGCCAGCTGCAGCTCTCCGCGGCCCTGCACCTCCCACGACTCCGACCCCACCCCCCCGGTGTGGTTGACCCGCAGCGCGACGTTGCCGATCAGCTCCGCATCCAGACGGTCGCGCAGCTGACGCGCGGTCAGCTTCGACCCCTCGCGGCCGGCCATCGGCGAGGTGTTGATGCCGAGCGTGATCGACAGCGAGGGCTCGTCAACCGTGATCACCGGCAGCGGACGGGGGTCCTCGGGGTCGGCGAGCGTCTCCCCGATCGTGACCTCCGCAAGGCCGGCCACGGCGATGATCTCCCCGGGCCCAGCCTCCGCGGCGTCCACACGGTCGAGCGCCTCGGTGACGTACAGCTCGGAGACCTGCGCGCGCTCGATCGAACCGTCGGCGCGGCACCAGGCGATCTGCTGGCCGCGGCGAATACGCCCGTTCCACACCCGGCAGATCGCCAACCGCCCCACGTAGGGGGAGGCGTCCAAGTTGGTGACGAGCGCCTGCAGCGGGTGCTCAGGGTCGTGGGTGGGCGCGGGGATGTGCTCGAGCAGCAGGTCCAGCAGCGGCGCGAGGTCGGAGCCGGCGACGGCGTCCTCGCCGACCTTCGCGGCGTCGTACTCCAGCGACGCGCGGCCCGCCTTGGCGTTGCAGTAGACGATCGGGAAGTCGATCTGCGACTCGTCGGCGTCGAGGTCGAGGAACAGCTCGTAGACCTCGTCGATCACCTCCGCCACGCGCGCGTCGGGGCGGTTGACCTTGTTGACGACGAGGATCACCGGCAGGCGCGCCTCCAGCGTCTTGCGCAGCACGAAGCGCGTCTGCGGCAGCGGCCCCTCGGAGGCGTCCACGAGCAGCAGCACCCCGTCGACCATCGTCAGGCCCCGCTCGACCTCCCCCCCGAAGTCGGCGTGGCCGGGGGTGTCCACGATGTTGAGCTTGACCCCCCGGTAGCGCAGCGCGGTGTTCTTCGCGAGGATCGTGATGCCCTTCTCGCGCTCGAGGTCCATCGAGTCGAGCACCCGGTCCGCGACCTCCTGGCCGACGCGAAACGCGCCCGACTGCCACAGCATGGCGTTCGACCAGCGTCGTCTTGCCGTGGTCGACGTGGGCGACGATCGCGACGTTGCGGATGTCCTTGCGGGGTTCGAGCACGGTCCGACAGGCTAGCGGGGCGTTGCCGGGAGCCCGTGAAATCCTTTTCCTTCTTTGGGGATCGTCCGCGCGGTCCCGATGTGTCCCCCGCGCAGCGCGCGCTCGGCCTTGATGCCTCGCAGCCTCGTGTCGGCGCGCGCCGCGCGGAGCAGGATGTAGCGCGATTTACAATAGCTTTTTGCAAAGTACTCATGTAAAAAGTATGGTTTTTCGTAGATTACTTCTCAAAAAACCATAGTATCTTGCTAAGATAGCTCCATGAACGACTCCCAGCTCCGGCGTCTGCTGGCCGAGCGCAGCCCGTGGCGTGCGCGGGCCAACTGGGAGGCCGACGACCCCGACCTGCGGGCCGCAGGGCGACTGTCGCTGGACTACGAGCCCGAACCGCTCGCGGACATCAGCGCACCGGGGCTGTACGTCCTGCGTGGTCCGCGCCGTGTCGGCAAGAGCCTCGAGCTCAAGCGCGCCGTCGTGCGGCTGCTCACGGACGGCGCGAACCCGAGGACCGTTTTCTACTGCGCCTGCGACGGGCTCTCCAAACAAGATCTCCGAAGGCTGGTGGCCCAGGGGCACAGCGTCACCCGCACCCTGCCAGGCACCCGCCACTGGCTGCTCGACGAGGTGACGGCCGTGTCGGGCTGGTCGCAGACGATCAAGGAGTTGCGCGACCAGGACACCGTCTTCCGCGAGGCCTGCGTAGTCCTGACCGGATCTTCCGCGCGTGATCTGGAGCAGGCGCGCAAGGACCTGGCCGATCGTCGCGGGGGTGTCGCCGACTCCGACCGGCTGCTGCTGCCGATGGGCTTCCGCGCATTCTGCCGCGCGCTGGGAGACCTGGACGAGCTACCGCGCCAGACCATCCGACCCAGCGACCTCTTGGGAGCCGAGGCCGAGCGGGCGATAACAGCCCTGGAGCCGTGGAGTGACGCGCTTGCGGATGCATGGGAGCTGTTCCTCGACGTCGGCGGATTTCCGCGCGCCGTCGGGGAGCAGGTGGGCGACGGCGCGGTCAGCGACGGGTTCCTCCAGGGCCTGTGGGACGTCGTGATGGGCGACGCGATCCGCGCGAGCGCTATGTCCGAAGCCGACGTGAGCGCTCTGCTCGACCGTCTCGCTGCGAACCTCTGCAGCCCCATCAACGCCTCGCGGATCGCCCGCGACGTGGGCCTCTCCGGGCACCAGGCGGCCAGCGAACGCCTGGAGGACCTCGTTCGCGCCTTCCTCGCCTGGCGCTGCCACCGCATCCGCGACTCGCGGCCTGACACCGCCGCGCAGCGCAAGCTCTACTTCGTGGACCCGCTGCTCGCCCAGCTCGCCCACTGGCGCAACCCGAGCCTCCCCGCCCCCGACGCCACCAGGCTCACCCAGCAGCAGATTGGCCTCGCGCTGGCCCGGGCGATATCCCCCGTCGCACCAGCCGCTTTTGTGCACACCGACCGTGTGATGTACGAGCGAACCCCCACCGGCGCGGAGATCGACTTCGTCGGCCCAGACCTGGAGGTCCCGTTCGAGTGCAAGTACACCGACAGCAGCTGGCGCAGGGAGGCACTCACAATGAAGGCCCGCCACGGCCGCGGCGTGATGATCACCCGCTCCCCCCTGCTCACCGGTACAGATGAGCCAGTGTGGGCGATCCCCGCCGGCATCGTCGCATGGCTCCTGGAGCGCTGAGCGCGATCGAGCGTCCAAACCCGGACCAGGCCGCACTCCCACCCGTGCCCGCAGGGAGGCCCTCGCCGCCCCGCGCGACGCGCCCACCCGGGCTCAGCGCCCGGCGCGGGTCGCCTGCCGCGCGATACGCACGCCGAAGCGAGCCAACGCCGAGGGCATCCGTTCCGCGGCGGCCACCACCGTCTCCAGCGCGGCGGCGAAGCGACGGATCTCCGCCTCCTCGATCACGAGCGGGGGCAGCGCCTTGATGACGTTCATGCGGTGGCCCGCGACCTGGCAGAAGATGCGGTACTCGTGGAAGAGGGGGACGGTGACGAGCTGGGAGAAGAGTCCGGGCTGGGCGCGCTCCAGCGCGAGCCACGTCGCGCGGGCCGAGCGGCCCTCGGGGGGGCCGAGCTCGATCGCCCACATCAACCCCAGGCCGCGCACGTCGCGCACGATTGCGTAGCGCTCGACCAGCGGGCGCGTGAGCTCCAGCAGCAGCTCGCCCAGGCGCGCGGCGCGCCCCACGAGGGCCTCCTGCTCGAGCACCCGCAGCGTCGCGAGCCCCGCGGCGGCAGCGAGGTCGTTGCCGCCGAAGGTGGAGCCGTGGCGCACCGCGCGCTCCATGCCGTCGAAGACGCGCTCGAAGGCGGCGCGGGAGACGAGCACCGCGCCGACCGGGACAAGGCCCCCGGAGAGCGCCTTGGCGAGGCAGATCATGTCGGGTTGCAGACCCCAGTGCTCCAGGGCCAGGAAGCGCCCGGTGCGCCCGAGGCCGGTCTGCACCTCGTCGCAGACCAGCAGCGCGCCCGCCTCACGGCAGAGCGTCTGCGCGCCGGGCAGGTAGCCCTCGGGGGGGAGGTTCACGCCCTTGCCCTGCACGGGCTCCACCACGAACGCGGCGACGTCCCCGCGCGCGAGCTCGCGCTCCAGGGCGTCGAGGTCACCGAAGGGCACGGGCGCGCAGCCGCCCAGCAGCGGCCCGAAGCCCTCGCGGAAGTGAGCGTCGCCGTTGAGCGAGAGCGACCCGAGCGTGAGCCCGTGGAAAGCGTGCTCGGCGTAGAGAATGCGCGGGCGCCCGGTGGCCGCGCGCGCGATCTTGACGGCGGCCTCAACCGCCTCGGTGCCGCTGTTGGCTGGCACCACCGCCCCCACGCTCGCCGGCGCGCGCGCGAGCAGCTGCTCGGCGAGCACACCGCTCAGCAACGTGACGCCGAGCTGGGGCAGGTTGCCGGTGCGGGCCGCCATTACCTCTTCGATCGCCGCCCGCGCCTCGGGGTGGTTGCGTCCGATCGCGAACACCCCGTAGCCGCCGAACAGGTCGAGGTAGCGGTGGCCCTCGGAGTCGATGAGGTGCGCCCCCTCGCCGCCGACCCACACCCGGTCGAACCCCAGCGTGCGCAGGATGCGCCCCATCTGCGGGTTCAAGTAGCGGTCGTTGAGCTGGAGCTCCTCCCCCGTCCGGGACGCGAGGATCTCGCGCACCGGGGGGACGGGAGCAGGGGTCATGGGTCAATCGTAGGCCGGCGCCGCGAGGCACGGAGGCCGAGCGCACACCGCGCAAGGTCCTTGCCACGGCCCGCGCGGACGATCCCCAATCCAAACCCCAAGGGATCTACGACCTACGCCGCCGCGTAGCGCTTGCGCCCGCGGCGCTCCTCGTCCACGGCGACGACGTCCCACGCGAGCCCGGCGCGCTCCAAGCCGTAGATCACGAGCGCCGACACGTCGGGCTGGCGCCAGCTGAGGCCGTGGCGGGCGGAGGTGGGGAAGGCATGGTGGTTGTTGTGCCACGCCTCGCCGAAGGTGGGCAGCGCGAGCCATGCAAGGTTGCGGGAGTGGTCCTCCGTCACGTAGTCGCGGCGGCCGAAGAAGTGGCAGAGGGAGTTGATCGAGTACGTCATGTGGTGCAGCACGAGCATCCGCACCGCGCCGCCCCACAGCAGGCCGGTGAGCCCGGCGCGCCAGGTGCCGCCGATCGCGTAGCCGAGCCCGAAGGCGGCGGCGAGGCCGCCGATCGCCCACACGAAGAAGGTGCGGTCCACGAACTCGACGACGGGGTCGGCGAGCAAGTCGGGGGCGTACCGTTCGCGCGAGCCGCGCTCGGTGTGGATGAACAGCCAGCCGAGGTGCGCGTGGCCGAGGCCGCGCAGGGCGCCACGCAGGCCGACGCCGTGGTCGACGTGGGGGCTGTGGGGGTCGCCGTCCTTGTCGGAGAAGGCGTGGTGCTTGCGGTGGTCGGCGACCCACGAGATCACCGGCCCCTCGATCGCCGCGGAGCCGAGCACGGCGAGCACGCCGCGCACCGCCGGGAAGGTCTTGAAGGAGCGGTGGGTGAAGAGGCGGTGGAAGCCGACGGTGATGCCGAGCCCCGTCAGGACGTACATGATCGCGAACACGATCAGGTCGGAGCGGTGCAGCAGCCCGTCCCACATCTGCCAGCCCACGACGCCGAGCGCGAGGATCGGCCCGACCGTGATGAGCCCCGTGAGCGCTCGATCGAGCGTTTCGTAGACGGGGGGCTGGATGTCGTCCCGTCCGGGGGCGGGGTACGCGGCGGGCTGGACGTCGTCGTCCCGCTCAAGCGTGGCCAGCTGGACGCCACCCGTCTCGGGGAGCGCCGGCTCGATGTCGCTTCGCCCGGGCGAAACCTCGTCGAGGGTCCCGGGAAGGTGGGTGCTGGTCATGGGCCTCGGGGCAAAGTAGCACCCGCGGAGGCGGCCTGTCGCGCCCGGAGCCGTAATCTTTGACTCGCTCATGCGCGTCGACCGGCAAGCCAGGGACAACCGCCACCACAACCGCCACGCGGGCCGGGGGACCGGTGCCCTTCGCCCGCACTGAGCCGCTGCGCCGAGAGCTCGCCCGCGCGCTCCCCGAGCGACCGTTCGCGCTGCGCTGGTGGGACGGCACGGAGCTCCCCGCGACCGCGCCGGGTGGCCCGGTCTTCACGGTGCGCTCGCCGACCGCTGTGGCCCACCTGCTGCGCGCTCCCGGGCAGCTCGGCCTCGGCCGCGCGTACGCCGCGGGGGAGCTGGAGGCCGACGACCTCGACTGCGTGATCGGGCTGCTTGACAGCTTCCACGCGCCCGCGCTGGACCGCGCGACGCGCCTGCGCCTGGTCGCGGCGGCGGTGCGGGCCTGCGGCCTGACGCGCCCCCCGCGGGTCCCCGCCAGCGAGCTGCGCCCCCAGGGCCGCCGCCACAGCCGTGCGCGCGACGCACGCGCTGTGCGCCACCACTACGACGTCTCCAACGACTTCTTCAAGCTGTTTCTCGACTCGTCGATGACCTACTCCTGCGCGCTCTTCTCGCGCGGGGCCACGACGCTGGAGGACGCCCAGCTGGCCAAGCGCGAGCTGGTCTGCACGAAGCTCGGCCTGCAGGAGGGCGAGCGCCTGCTCGACGTCGGCTGCGGGTGGGGCAGCTTCGTGCTGCACGCCGCCGCCCGCCACGGCGTGTCCGCGGTGGGGATCACGCTCTCGCGCAACCAGGCCGAGCTCGCGCGCCGGCGGGTAGCAGAGGCGGGCCTCGGGGACCGCGTGGAGATCCGCCTGGCCGACTACCGCGACCTGGCCGGTGAACGCTACGACGCGATCGCGAGCATCGGCATGGTCGAGCACGTGGGCGCGAGCCAGATCGACGTGTACGCCGCGCAGCTCGCGGGCCTGCTCGACCCCGGCGGGCGCCTGCTCAACCACGGCATCGCCCGCCTGCGCCACGGCGACCCCGAGGCCGGCGCCTTCTCCGAGCGCTACGTGTTCCCCGACGCAGCCCCCCTGCACGTCTCGCGCGTGCTGCTCGCGCTGGAGCGCGCCGGCTTCGAGCCCACGCACGTAGAGGGCCTGCGCCAGGACTACGTGGACACCCTCACCGAGTGGATCGCGCGCCTGGACGCCAACCGCGGGCAGGCCGAACGGCTGGCCGGCGGCGAGCGTGTCAGGGTTTGGCGCCTATATCTGCGCGCCGCTCGCAACGGCTTCGCCACCGGCTTCACCTCGATCTTTCAGGTGCTTGCGCGCCGGGCGTAGTGAGTCGGCCGAGCTCGCTCGACTCAGATAGCGAGCACAGATAAGCCCGGCACTCGCTCGAAATGTCGCGCGTTGGTGGTGACAAGCTGTAACCCATGCGTCAGGGCCGTCGCGGCGATCCAGAGATCGTGTGCCTCGATGATCTTCCCCGAGTTTTCGAGTCCCGCCCAGACACTGGCGTGGACACGCGCGACTTCCGAATCGATTGGAACCTGCTCGACCGCGCCAAGGATCTGCTCGACCACCGCCTCGCGCCTGAGCCGGCGAGAGGCGTCGTTGGCGCGATGCACGCCGTGCAGCAACTCGCTGACTGAGATGACGCTGATCGCTTTGCCCTCGGTCACAAGTGGATCCAAGGGCAGGGCACCTCGCTCTACATCGATCAGAACCGATGTGTCGATCAGCTGGATGGCCACTTGCCCACAGGTGGCCCAAGGGCTTCCCGGGCCTCTTCCACGTCACGCGCGAAGTCCTCGTCCAGGGCGGGGAGACGTTCCATCAGCGCCTTGAACGCGGCGCCGGAGAGCCCACGCGGCCGCGACGGCCGGCGCAGCTCCGCGATTGGACTTCCGTTTCGCACGATCTCGATCTCCTCACCCTCATTCACGCGATTGAGGACTGCGGAGAAGTTGCGGGAGACGTCGGTTGCAGTCATGCGAACCATTCATTCACCATATCAGATAAATCAGATCCGCAGGTCCCACACCACGCCCGAGCGCCGCCCATCGGCCTACTGGAGGGAGGCCATCACGTGCTTGACGACGGTGTAATCCTCCAGCGAGTAGACAGAGAGGTCCTTGCCGTACCCGGACTCCTTGAACCCGCCGTGGGGCATCTCGGAGACCAGGGGGATGTGGTCGTTGATCCACACGCAGCCGAAGCGCAGCGCCTTTGACACTCGCAGCGCGCGGCCGATGTCGCGCGTCCAGACCGAGGAGGCCAGGCCGTAGCGGGTCGCGTTGGCCCACTCGATCGCCTGAGCCTCCTCGGTGAAGCGCTGGACGGTGATGACGGGGCCGAAGATCTCGCGCTGGACCAGCTCGTCCTCCTGCCCCACGCCGGCGATCACCGTGGGTTCCAGGTAGAAGCCGGGGCGGGCGGGGGCGGCGCCGCCGGTCACCACCTCGGCGCTGGCGGGGCGGCGCTCCAGGAAGCCCAGCACGCGCTCGCGCTGGCGGGCGGAGTTGAGCGGGCCGAGTGTCGTCTCGGGGGCCAGCGTGTCGCCGAGCACAAGGCCCTGTGCCTGCTCGGCCAGGCCGGCGACGACGTCGTCATAGACGCCCTGCGCCGCGAGCACACGCGTGGCGGCGGTGCAGTCCTGGCCGGCGTTGTAGTAGCCGGTGCCCGCGATCGTCTCGAGCGCCGACTCGAGGCCGACGTCGTCGAACACGACCACTGGAGCCTTGCCGCCGAGCTCGAGGTGCACGCGCTTGAGCGTGTCCGCGGCGGTGCGCGCGAAGTGCTTGCCGGTGTCCACTGAGCCGGTCAGCGCGAGCATGTCCACGTCGGGGTGGGTGATGAGCGCCTCGCCTGTCGGGCGGCCGGGGCCGGTGACGATGTTGAGCACGCCCGCGGGCAGCACCTCGGCGGCGATCTCCGCCAGGCGTACGGTGGTGAGGGGCGTCGTCTCGGCGGGCTTCAGCACGACCGTGTTGCCCGCCGCGAGCGCCGGTGCGAATTTCCAGATGGCCATCATCAGGGGGTAGTTCCACGGCGTCACCTGCCCGATCACGCCGACCGGCTCGCGGCGGGTGAAAGAGGTGTAGCCCTCCATGTACTCGCCGGCCGCGCGGCCCTCCAGGCAGCGGGCGGCGCCGGCGAAGAAGCGCAGATTGTCGGCCATCACCGGCAGCTCGTCGGCGGCGACAGCCGCGATCGGCTTGCCCGCGTTGAGCGCCTCCACCCGCGCGAGGTGCTCGCCGTGCTCCTCGAGCAGATCGGCGATTGCCAGCAGCGCCCGTCCGCGCTGCGCCGGGGTGGTGGACGACCAGCCGTCGAAGGCCCGGCGCGCGGCCTGCACGGCTCGGTCCACGTCCTCGACGCCGGAGACCGGCGCGCGGCAGAGCTCCTCGCCCGTGGCCGGGTTGAGCACCGCTTCGGTCTCGCCGGCGGAGGGCGCCCGCTCGCCGTCGATGAAGTTGGTGAGGATCTTGGTGTCGGTGGCCATGTGGGTCTCCTCCTCGGGCTATACCGCGGCGAGCGCCTCCGCCACCGCGGGATGGGTGATCTCTCCGTCCTTGACGTTCAGCCCGAGGCGCAGGCCCGGGTCGCGCTCGAGCGCCTCCTGCACGCCGTGGTCGGCGAGCGCCAGCACGTAGGGGAGTGTGGCGTTCGTCAGTGCGTACGTCGAGGTGATCGGCACCGCGCCCGGCATGTTGGCGACGCAGTAGTGGGTGATGCCGTCGACCTCGAACGTGGGGTTCGAGTGCGTGGTCGGGTGCGAGGTCTCAAAGCAGCCGCCCTGGTCGATCGAGACGTCGACGAGCACCGCGTGGCGGCGCATCAGACCGAGCTGCTCGCGGCTGATGACGTGCGGGGCGCGGCCGCCGTGGATCAGCACCGCGCCGATCACGAGATCTGCCGCCGGCAGCATCTCCTCGATCGCGAGCGTCGAGGAGTACACCGTCGAGGCGCGGCCGCCGAACGTCACTTCGAGCTCGCGCAGGCGGTCGATCGAGCGGTCGAACACGAACACGTCGGCCTGCATCCCGATCGCGATGATCGCCGCGTTCGCGCCCACCACGCCGCCGCCGATCACGAGCACCGTGGCGGCCGCCACGCCGGGCACGCCGCCGAGCAGGATGCCGCGGCCGCCGAGCGGCTTCTCGAGCATGAACGCGCCGGCCTGCGTGGCGAGCTTGCCCGCGACCTCGCTCATCGGAGCCAGCAGTGGCAGGTTGCCGCGCGCGTCCTCGACCGTCTCGTACGCGATGCACGTCGCGCCCGACGCCTGCAGACCGCGCGTGAGGCTCGGCTCCGCTGCGAGGTGCAGGTACGTGAACAGCGTCTGCTCTTCGCGCAGCAGCCCCACCTCGCCCGGCTGGGGCTCCTTCACCTTCAACACCAGCTCGGCCTCCGCGAACACCGCGCGCGCGTCGGGGACGATCCGCGCGCCCTGCGCGACGAACGCCGCGTCCTCGAAGGCGCTGCCGAGGCCGGCGCCGGCCTGCACGATCACCTCGTGCCCGCGCGCGCTCAGCTCGCGCACGCCCGCGGGGGTGATCGCCACTCGATACTCGTCAAGCTTTATCTCGCTCGGAACGCCGATCCTCATCGTGCCAACTCCCGTCCCCGCAACGCCAGCCAGAACTCGATCCGGTCGCGCGCGGTTGAGAAGTCGCGGCCGGTCAGTTGCTCCACGCGGCGGATGCGATAGCGCAGCGTGTGGCGGTGGCAGTACAGCGCGTTCGCCGCCTTCTCCCAGTGGCCGTTGTGCTCGATGAACACGTCCAGCGAGCGCAGCAGCTCGTCGCCGTACTCGCCCTCCCCCGCTTCGACCGGGCCAAGCACGCCACGGCAGTACGTGAGCAGCGCGTCGTCGTCCTGCAGGGACAGCAGCAGCTGAAAGGCGCCGAGGTCGGCGTAGGAGGCCACCACCTCGGCGCCGTTGCCGTTCTGCAGGCGCACCGCCTCCAGCGCGCACCGCGCCTCGTGGAAGCTGACCCGCAGCGACTGCGCGGGGGCCACGCGGCTGGCGCTCGCGCGCACCTCCGCTCCGAGGCGGGCGGTGAGCTCCGTGCGTACGCGCCGGGCGAGCGCGATCGGGTCGAGCTCGCCGCCTCCGTCCACCACGGCGCACAGCAGGCCGCTGCGGATCGCCACGAGGCTGCCGGCGAGCGCCAGATCCTCACGCGCCAGCATCCGCTCGACCAGCGGCGCGGCGACCGCGGGGTCTGGCGGTGCGAACGCGAGCACCGCCGCGCGCTCGCCGATCCCGAACGGGCGCAGCCGTGCCTGCAGCTCCTCGGGGTACAGCCGCCCTGTGAGCGCCTCGGCGAGCACGTCGCCAGCCATCCCGCGCTGCAGCATTTCGTAGCGCTCGTCGAGCAGTTGCGCGAACACGCGCTCGGTGATCGCGATGAACGGCAGCTCGTACGGGACCTCGAACAGGGGAAACTCCCGCTTGCGCGCCTCGTCGGCGAGCGCCGCCGGCAGGCGTTTGTGGGCGAAGCCGGTGCCGAAGCCGAGGCCGGCGATCTCGTGCTCGGCTAGGTGGGCCACCAGCTCGCGCTGAGTCTTCGCGCCCTCCAGCTGGATGCCGGTCGTCAGCAGCAGCTCGCCTCCGCGCAGCCACGGGGTGGGGTCCGGCAGCTCGGTGCTGTGCACCCACCGCACGTGCGTGTTGGCCGACTCGTGCCCGCTGACGAGCTCGAGGCCCAGCTCGGCGACGAGTCCCTCGACGGTCAGCATCGTCCTACCTGATCCGCTCCCACGCCTCGCTCAGCACGGGGCGCAGCACCGCCTCGATCTCCTCGAACTGCTCGGGGCCGGCAATCAGCGGCGGGGAGAGCTGGATCACCGGCTCGCCGCGGTCGTCGGTGCGACAGATCAGCCCGCGGTTGTACAGCTCGTGCGAGAGGAACCCGCGCAGCAGCTCCTCGGACTCCTCGTGGCTGAACGTCTCCTTCGTCTCGCGGTCCTTGACGAGCTCGACCGCCTGGAAGTAGCCGGCGCCCCTCACGTCGCCGACGATCGGCAGGTCGCGCAGGCCCTCCAGCATCCCGCGCAGCGCCTGCTCGTTCTCGCGCACGTGCTCGCAGAGGTTCTCGCGCTCCATCACCTCGATGTTCGCTAGCGCCACCGCACTCGAGACTGGGTGCCCGCCGAACGTGAAGCCGTGGTTGAAGATCTCCTTGCCGTGCATGAACGGCTCGGCGATGTGGTCGCCGGCGATCAGCGCCCCCATCGGCGCGTACGCGGAGGTGATGCCCTTTGCGGTCGTGACCATGTCGGGCTGATATCCGTACCGTTCACACCCGAACCACGTGCCGATGCGGCCCCACGAGCAGATCACCTCATCGGAGATCAGCAGCACGCCGTAGCGGTCGCAGATCTCCCTTACGCGCTGGAAGTACCCCTCCTGGGGGACGAAGCAGCCGCCGCTGTTCTGCACCGGCTCCAAGATCACGGCAGCGACCGTCTCGGGGCCCTCGAAGGCGATCGCCTCCTCGATCGCGTCGGCCGCCCACAGCGGGTCGCGGTCCTCTTTCCAGCGGTACTCGTTGGTGTTCGGGACGTGGTGGCCGCCCGGGGTCAGCGGCTCGAACGGCGCGCGCAGGGCAGGCAGCCCCGTCGCGGTGAGCGCCCCCATCGAGGTCCCGTGGTAAGCGAGGTTGCGCGCGATCAGCTTGTACCGGCCCCGTTCCCCGCGCGCGGCGTGGTAGGACTTCGCGAGCTTCCACGCGCTCTCCACGGCCTCCGATCCGCCCGAGGTGAAGAACACCCGGTTGAGGTTCCCCGGGGCGAGCTCTGCGATCCGCGTCGCCAGTTCGATCGAGCGCGGATGCGCGTAGCTCCAGTTGGTGTAGAACGCGAGCTCCTTTGCCTGGCGTGCCGCGGCGTCCGCGAGCTCCGCGCGGCCGTGGCCGACGTTGACGCAGAACAGCGCGGACAGCCCGTCGAGATACCGCTTGCCGTGCTCGTCGTACACGTAGCACCCCTCGCCGCGCACGATCACCGGGATCTCGTGGTCGGCGTACGCGCCCATCCGCGTGAAGTGCATCCACAGGTGGCGGTGGGCCTGCTTCTGGAGATCGCCGCCCGGCCGCCCGCCGGCCGCCCGCGCAGCCACAGTCGCTGAGGCCGCCCCGCCGCCGGCTGGCGTGGGTCCAGCCGCCGTGGCGGACGCGGCGGCCGTCATCGATTCGCTCGTGGGGGTGGCCATGATCTGTCTCCTCTATCGGAACTCGACGCCTCGTGGATAGACACTCAGGACAAACGTACTCTGACACAACGTCTGTATCAATGCGCTACTAGTTCAAGAGCACTTGGCCTCGTTGTACGATTTGTACAAGCCAGCTCTGAATCTTTGGGAATTGCGCACCTTGTGTCCGCCCCGAGGCGGTCGTAGCGTCTGTCACGACCGGTGTGGGGTGCGCGGGCACCCCGGAGTTGGAGGGAGCAGAAACATGGCAGCCATCAGCGCAACACCACCAGCGGTCCCCGACCCCTCGGGCGTGATGGACAAGGGCCTGAAGAAAAACGCGATCGGGTACCTCTCGAACATCGTCATCGGCGTCGCCTCGACCGCGCCGGCCTACTCCCTAGCGGCGACCCTCGGGTTCATCGTCGCGGTCAAGGGCGTGGGCGTGCACGCCCCCGCGGTGATGCTCGTCGCGTTCATCCCGATGCTGCTCGTCGCCGCGGCCTACAAATACTTCAACCGCGCCGACCCCGACGCGGGCACGACGTTCGCGTGGGTGACACGCGCCTTCGGCCCGATGACGGGCTGGATGAACGGCTGGGCGATCTTCCTCTCCGACGTGATCGTTATGGCATCGCTGGCGGACATCGCGGCGATCTACACCTTCAAGCTCTTCGGCTTCAGTGAACTCGGCGAATCGAAAGTGGCGATCATCATCGGGGCGGTCCTCTGGATCGCGATCATGACCTGGATCTGCTACCGCGGCATCGAGCTCTCGGCGCGCATCCAGCAGTTCCTGCTCAGCGCCGAGATCTTCATCCTCGGGCTGTTCGCGGTGGTGGCGTTCGTCAAGGTCTACGGCAGCCACCCTCCAGCCGGTTCGATCAAGCCGTCGCTCGACTGGCTCAACCCCTTCGCGATGAGCTTCGGCGACCTGGTCGTCGCGCTGCTGCTCGCGGTCTTCATCTACTGGGGGTGGGACTCCGGGGTGGCGGTCAACGAGGAGTCCGAGGACCCCGCCGAGGGCCCGGGCAAGGCTGCGGTCGTCTCGACAATCCTGCTCGTGCTGATCTACGTCGTTGTCACGGCGGCCGCCCAGTCCTTCCACGGCACAGGCTTCCTGACCACCAAAGAAAACCAGGCGGACATCCTCAACGCGCTCGGAGGCGGCGTGCTGGGGAGCGGCCTGGACAAGCTGCTGATCATCGCCGTGCTCACCTCAGCATCGGCCTCGACGCAGACAACGATCCTGCCGACCGCCCGCACGACGCTGTCGATGGCGCACTGGAAAGCGGTCACCGCGCTGCTCTCCCGGGTCCACAAGCGCTACCTGACGCCAACCGTCTCGACGCTCGGCTTCGGCCTGCTCTCGATCGCCATCACAGTCGTCCTGCTGCTGCTCTCCGAAAGCGTCCTGGAAGACTCGCTGACCGCGATCGGCTTTCCGATCTGCTTCTACTACGGCTTCACCGGCGTCGCCTGCGGCTGGTACTACCGCCACGACCTGATGGCAAGCGCGCGCAACTTCCTGATGCTTGGCCTCGGCCCGCTGCTCGGCGGGCTGATGCTGTTCGGGATCGGAGTCAAGGCCGCGTTCTACTACGGCCACGCAGAAAACGTCTCCTCCAAGCCGATCCTCGGCATCACGCTGCCGCTGTGGATGGGCATCGGCGGCATGGTCCTGGGCGGCATCATCATGCTCTTCTCGCGGCCCTTCTTCAAAGAGTATTTCTCGCGCAAAACGGAAACGGCGCCGCCGGGACTGCTCGAGCAGCCGCCGCCCACGGGGCCCGTCCCCGCGCGCGTGGAGTTCTGAAGCTTCAGCTGCCTGGGGGCAGATGGGAGCGAGGCGCGCCGGCAGGAGGCCTGCGCCTCGCTCCCTATATCTCCCGCTGGCCGTGCCTACGCCGCCGCTACCCCTTCTTGCGCTTGCGCTTGTGCCGGCTGCCCTTCTTCGCCTGTTTCGGCTTCTTGGTCTTCTTGACCTTGCCACAGCCCGTGACTTCGATCTTCGTGGTCTCGTGGATCTCCGCGCCGTTCTGCGCGAGGAATTCGGTCGGCATCGCGAGCTTGTCCTTGCAGAGGTTGCCGTGTGCCGCGAGCGCGCTGTACCTACCCTCGGGCAACGTCAGTTCGAAGCTGCCGACCGGGGCGTCGGGGACGGTCTTGAACGTGCTGCTCGTGACCCCGGCCTTGTTGATGAACGTGTCACCGACGAGGTCGATCGTGACGCCGTAGCCCTGCAGCACGACGATCAGGTTCGGGAACGCTTCGCCGCCATTTGAGACGAAGTACGCGGGGCCTTCCAGGGGGACCGGGATCAGCGGGGTGAGTGCCTTGGCGTGCCCGACGATCGAGTCCGCCGGGCAGCCCGCAGGGTTGGCGTGGAACTGCGTGCTCGTGCACGCCTTCTGGAGTGTCGTCAACCGCGAGGGGAGCTGCTTGGGAAGTTCGACTTTGACCTGTTTGATGTTCGCCTGGGACCCAAACGGCGCGCTCGGGTAGGCGAGTTTCACCGTGAGACTCGCGCCGTTCGCCCTGCTCGTCCTCGCGGAGGTCGAAACAGCGAATGTCGGGGCGAACTTCAACGCCGCGCAGTCGGTCACCTGGAACGGCACTTCGACGTTCGAGCTGGCGCCTTCGGTGCTCTGGATCGCGCCCGTTATCCCGAGCGGGTTGCAGTCGGTCGGGTTGAACGTGAAGCCCGGCCGGTTGATCGTGACGTTGACGTGCTTGATCTGCAGCGGGATGCCTTCGATGATCGTCGGGATCTTGTACGCGCCCGTATCGTCGGTCGTGACCGTCAATGCCGCTGTGCTCGGGTTCACTTCGATCTTTGCGCGTACCACGACCGGCCTGCCTTCCTGCAGATCGAACGGGCCGGCCTTCGCTGGGTTGACGATCGACAGGCCGAACGGCGCGCCCCCGTATGGCCCGGTGATGTAGACCTTGCCACCAGTGACGCTGAACGGGTCCCCGCCCACGCCGACCGAGACGATCGTTTCCCCGATCAGGCTGTTCGGGCCACACGTGCCCGCATCGGCCTGCGCTTCACCGCACAGTGCCACACCCGAGAGCAACCCCGACAGGCCCGCCGGCAGGTGCAGTTGCAGCCCCTGCAGGTTCTGTTGGCCGTCTTCACGCGAGAACGTCGTCGTAAACGGCGTGAACCCGCCCGCCTGGAGGTTCGCCGAGCTCGCGTGCAGCGTCGGCGCGAACGGCAGCGGGCTCGGACACGCACTACCGTCCGGACCCGAGGTGATGTTGAACGTCGAGGACGAAGGTACTGCGCCGTTGCCGGACCACGGCGTGAACGACGCACTCGTGGTGTAGGGCCCGCAAAGCGCCGGGCTCGCCAGGGGGGCGCGTTCCCCACCGAAGAATTCCAGTACGGCGTCTTCGAACGGCAGCGGCGGGTTGTTTTCAAACGTTGTGGTCAGTTGCCCCGTGCTTTCGTTCAGCGAGACCTTCCCTGGGATCTTCAGCAGCACACCGGACACCGGGTCCTTCGCGACGATATACAACGCTATGAGCGAGGAGAACGGGTTTTCCGAGGGTGCTTCCCGGAAGTTCTGCGGCGCGGCGAGATACGCGAAGCCCTTCAGCGGGTTCGGCAGCAGCGGCGTGTGGATCGTCACGGAGGCGACCTTCGACGCGTTCGGGCACGACGGTTCTTCGGGTGTGAATTCATCCACGCTCGTCACCGAGTTCACTTTTGTGAACCCGATCTGCGCCTGCGTGCAGGCCTGCAGCCCGTCCCCGCCGGCCGGGTTGATCGCGACCCCTGGGGGCAGCGCGACCGTGATGTTCTTGACGTCGGACTCCGCGACACCGTTGGGTACCAGGACCGACGCCTGTGGGACATGCACGTCCACGTTCAACCCGCTCGGGGTGCTCCCCGCTTCGCTGTCGGGGGTCACCCTGATCGACGGTTCGAAGCTCAAACCTTCACAGCCAACCAGCGGAAGCAACGGGTTCGCCTGGTCGTGGAGCGTGTATCTCAGCGGGGCCGTCAACAACGCCGGTTTGTTCGGCCCCGCCCACGATTCGGCGGCCAGCGAGGATTCAAACGGTTCGCACGACGTCGGCAACGCCAGGAACGGCGCGACATCGGTAGTCGACGGGCAGCTCGTGGGCGAGACACCCCTCTCTTCCAGGCAACTGTTGGCCGGGACCGATTGGTCTTCGTCGCGCGAGCGGTTGTGGCGCTTGTCGGCAGGGACACCCCAGAACGTGGTCTGCGCGCCGAGGAACTGGGCTAGCTGTGTGATGTTGTCGGCGTTGACCGTCACACCGTAATCGGAGCCGGTGCGCACGGCGGTGTCCAGGAACACCGGGCCCACCGGGGTTGGGAACCCGAAGCGCGCGGGCTCGCCTGGCGGCGCCGGCACATCGTAGATCGGCTCGGCGATCGTACCGGGGTCCGGCGCTCCGATCGTGAGCACAGTCACCCCGAGCTGCGTATCGGCCGGACAATGATCTCCTTCGTTGAAGAAGACCACTTCCGGGCACGTCGGGAACGACGTCGGGTTGCCGACCAAGCCCGCCGGCAGCACGAAACGCAGATTCTTCGGCAGCGCGGGCTGCACTTCCAATCCGACTTCGGGACCCGCGTTGAGTATGAAGGTCGACGTCAGCTGGAACGGGTGAGAGCCTGCGCGCGTATCGATCGACCCGTCCGCGTTTTCCGGAGTTAGTTCGTAGGATTCCACCCCAAACGATGTCTTCGAGGGGTTGTTGACCGTAAACGGATCGCTGACCGACACAGGCTGCGCGCCACCACCGGAGACGCTCACCTGATCGGAAAGCTCGCCGGGAGGGACCGTCGGCGCAACGTCGACTTTGATCAGCAGTTCCATGCGTTCGTATGGCGCCAGTGTTCCGCCGAAGCTGCACACCACTTCCGAGGCGACCGTGCACCCTATCCCTTTAGAGATAAAGAGGCCACCAGCGAGATATTCCACTTGCGTCGCTTCGACACCTTTCGGCAGCTTGTCCGTCACGGTTATCGGCGCGCTTTCACCATGAGCTTCGCCGTCGCCGAGATTCGACACTGAGACCACGATCTCGCCACTGGGCTTGCCGGCGGTCACCTGGGTCGCTGTCCCGGTGCCTTCCAGGCATTCACCCAGTTCGACGTCACACGCGTATTCGATGTAACCGGTGAATATCGGGTCGATCGGCCTACCACCCTTGGTGCCCGTGAACGTCACGACATACTTGCTCGTGAGCTCTTCACCCGAGACGACGACGCCTTCAGGACCACCAGTCACTTCCACGTTGCCAGCCCCGTAAAGCAACGGCGATTCCAGGGCAGCCTGCACCTGTTCGTGCGTCGCGTCATAGGGAAAGGCAGCGAATTCGCTGGTTTCGGGATCGACCACGAGCGCGTCGCCGCTCGTAGCGGTGATCGTCAGCTTCTGGACCTCGTCCGTGGCCACGCTGGCCTGCAGGTTCGACGGACGGCCACCGACGTTCACATGCCACCACGGCATTTCGGGAAACGATTCCGCGGCGAACGCCGGCGGCCCGCCGAGCGCGAACAGCACCGCTGCGACACACCCAACACAGACCACAGACATACGCGCCCGGCCAGCATGGTTGAGGTTTTGGAGCGTTCTTACGATGGTCATCGGCCTGCCCTCCGCTCGTAGCCGGCTCTCGTCGCCTTCCTGGCCTTCCTCCGCCTGCGCTTGGTCTTCTTCACGCACCTGTTGTTCTTCTTCGCGAAGCCCCGCTTGCACTTCGCGGGCTTCGCCTTCGCCTTCACCGTGTGCGGTTGATTAGGCTCCCCCCCACCCGGGTTGCCGGGCCCGGAGAAGGTTTCGCTCGGCCCCGCGCCGAAGATCGTCGGCTGCGGCGTCGGCGCCGCTTTGCACGTGGCTTCCGTGTCGCACGGCGGCGGCGCCGCCGCTTCCACCGGGCACGGCGCGAGCGCGCTGCACACGTGCGCGTCATACACGTCCAACGCCGAGCCTGTCGTAGCCTTCAGCGTGAGCTGCGCCGAGGACAGGAAGAACACATCGTCCCCGTTTTCGCTCGCGCCTACAAATGCCGATTCTTCACCGGAGGACCCGGACGAGATCATCCCGACACAACCACCCGAGCGTTCGCTGAACGTCACACTCAACGCTTCACAACTGCCGACGCCCGCCGGCTCATACTCATACACATTCGCCAACCCGTTCGTCGCCTGCGATACCAGCTCATCGGGACTGTTGAAAAACAACCGGCCTTCATCCGATAGATACTGCGGCTGATCATAAGCAACGGAGAGGCTGGTCTGCATCCACCCGGGGACATTCGCCGCCAACCACCGACCATCCCAGATATCCTGCCCGTCGATCAGCACTTGCCCTCCCGAGTGAAGCACCCCGTCCGGCCGCTCACCCGTAGGATTGCACGACGCGCAGACCACGCGATTCGTGTCCGCGTCATACAGGAAGACCTCCTCGTCGGCCGTACCGCTGTACGCATCATGATTGTCATACCCAGTCAGAGATCGATCTGACATGAACTCCAGGTACCGGCCATCCGGCGAAACCCGCGAAGTATCCCTTGCAAGATCCCCGCCTCCGCTGTTACCACTCCAGTCCGGCTGGTCTTCGTGTGAGAGAACGGCGATGAACACCGGCGATTCCCATTGCTTCGTTTCTTCATCGTAACGCAACATATAGAGATTGTCTTCCCCGACCTTGGCTTTTTCGCCCCGCTCATTCGCGGTCTTGGTCAATTCACCCGTCGCGACGAAATAGAGCGCCGTATCCTCATCGCTGCCCACATTCACCACACCCTCTACATCGGCGTGCCCGCCGGGATCGACCGTCAGATCGCTCAGCTTACATTCCAGTTCAGCTCCAACCTCTTCGATTTCACACTCATACAGGTCGGGGTTAGAACCTTCTGCAGTAGACCCGGCGGTGAGATTCGCTTCGTCGGTGAAGAACGCCTTTGACCCGTCGCTGTTGGCGAACTGAAATTCCGGATTATGGTGAGGGCCGCCTTCGGGACCGCCCTTATCCTTATCCAACTGCACGGTCTGCTCGAGCGGTACATCACGCATGTAAAGTTGCTCTGGTCCATCTCGGTCAGATTCTGGCTTTCTTCCCGTCCAGAAAATACGCGAGCCATCGCTCGAAACCGCAGCCCTGAGGTCCTCCCCGTCTTCGTTCCCGGGCGAGTGAACCGCCGCCTGTGCGTGGTTGGGCAGCAGGCTCACGAGTTCCAACTGCCCAGCGGACCACTCGTAGAGACCTGACCCTTCCCCCTGCTCGTGACGACTTGACGGTCTCGTCGTCTTACCTTCCGGAGTTGTCGCCGCCAGAGGCACCCGAGAGCCGATGAGCACATGGCTCAGATCGGGCGTGGCGTCCCCGAATTCGAGCGATTCTTGGAGTCTGGTCCCCGCGGGCACGTTCGCATACCCGGGCTTGGATGTCGCCAGCGCCTTATAGCCCCCTTCGGCGACAGCTTCGCTGAACGGGCCCTGCTGGAGAGAACTCGGCGACAGCGGTTCATCGGCATGCAGAAACAACGTCGCTTCAGACGCCGCCGGCGAGAGCAACGCCCCATCACCCGCATCCAGCCCTTCGATGACACTCGGTTCGACGAGACCGAGGGAGAGATTCCCCGAGAAGTACCTGTACTCCTGCCCCCTCCCGATCGATATGCCGCTCGCCTGTTCACGCGCCGTGGCGATCTCCCGCGAAGACCAGCCACCGTCAGCGCCACGAACGGATAGCACCTGCCCAAAGTTCGAGGCCCCCGCCGGAGCGGCTTCGACCGAGCCAAGCACCCCGTAGGTGATCGCGCCACCATCTTCAGCGGCCTGGATCACCGGTCCTCCTTCTCCGATGCCCACCACCGGGGCCGTGGCGCCGTTGCCACCCGGGGGCGGGGAGACCAGTTCCCACGCCCGGCCGTCCGGCAGCGCAAACCCGCTGCCGGCGGGCCACGTCGTGAACGTCTGATCGGGACCGGGCGACCCGGCCGGACTCTGCGCGTTGACCGCGAGGACACGGTAGTGATAGGTGGTATGCGCCTGCAGACCCTGGATGTAAGCGCTGGCCAGGTGGCCGGTGTCATCGGAACCGATCGCCGGGGATTCCGGCGTGCTGTGGCCGTACGCTTCGGTCGTGCCGTATTCGAAGCGGTAGGTCGTCTGCGCGCCCCGGGGGTCGATCTTCGCCTGCAGCGTCGCGGCGGTCGCGGTGACCTGCGTGACCCACTCTTCTTCGACCTTGGGGCCTTCGGCGAGTGTCGTGAACGTGACAGCAGCGCTCAGCGCTTCTTCGCCCGCTTCATTGCTGACACGCAGGCAGAAGGTGTACGTCGTGTTGGGCAGGAGTTCGCCCACCGACGCCTGCGCCGCTTCTCCCTCGCGGCCGAGCGCAGGGGTCGCGGGCGTCGCCATCTGATTCGCGCCCGTGCATTCGGTCGCGGACTGCATGTAGAGGAACTCATAGTGGCCGGGGTTACCCGCGTGGCCGGGGTTCAACACGCCCCGCAGCGTCGCCGTGGTACCCCCAATCGGTTCGGCCTTCAGGGAACTCGTTTCCGGAGTTTCGGGAGGAAGCGCGGTCGTGAAATGCTCAACTTTGCCGATCGCTTCTTCGTTGGACGCGTTCTTCGCGATCACCCGGTAGTAATAGGTCGTGTTCTGCGCCAGCACACTCCCGGTTGCAACGCTCGCCGCTACCCCCGTCGAACTGTAGCCATTCAGCGTCGCACCAGCGAGCTTCGTGCCTTTGCCGGCCACGACTTCCGCTTCACTGGTTGAGTATTCAAACGTGGGTGCCGTTTCCTGATTGTTCGGGTTGATCTGCGCTTGCAGAGTCGCTTCGGTCGCTCTCGGCGCTGCGACGCTCTCACTGAGAATTTCCGGTG
Source organism: uncultured Solirubrobacterales bacterium (assembly GCA_963725535.1). Classification (GTDB taxonomy): domain Bacteria; phylum Actinomycetota; class Thermoleophilia; order Solirubrobacterales; family Solirubrobacteraceae; genus Palsa-744. The sequence goes on along the minus strand of CAVRYX010000007.1, from coordinate 2,722,152 downwards.
CAACCTCCGGCGTTTCAAAGGATACTTCATTGCCCTGGCGGGACCCAAACGGGTTGAACGCCACCAAACAGTAGGTGAACTTGACGCCGGGCTGCAGATCCACCTTCACCGACACAGCGGCTTTACTCGCGTTCGCGACTTCCCCCCCCACGCTCTGCCCGCCCGCGCACGAACCATCAGTGTTGTAATCGAACTGGTATCCCAGCTTGCCGCTCTCGCCACCCGGGTTCAGTTCGCCCTCCAGCTTCGCGCTCGTCGGCCCGATTTCACCCGGCGGTTCGGTCGTTTTCGGCGCTTCCTTTGGAGCTTCCCCGAGCGTGAAGACATCCACCGTGTCGTCTTCAAAGTCACTGACATACACCGGACCCGACGCGGAGCCCACCGCCATACCCTGACTCCTGGTCGCGCCAAAGGTTTCGACAAGCTGCAGCGCTGGGTTGAACACTTCGACGACACCTTCGGCGTCGATGTAGACATCATTGCTGAGATCTACAGCGACCGCGTTCGCGTTTTCCCCACCCACTCTTCCATCCAGGGCCGCGCCATTGCTCCCGACCTTGCCGACGATGTCGTTCTCAAAGGGCCCTCGATAGACGACGTAGAGGTTATCTCTGGAATCGACAGCAAGACCTAATTGCATAGGTTCCCCCTGGCCGCCGATCTGCGAGTGACTGACGGAGCTGAATTCGTTCACGAGAGCGTCGCTGAAACTGTAGATCACAGGCTCGGTTTCATAGGCGTCGACCCAGACCTCCCCGTTGGCGTCCACCACGACGCCACTCGGTGTCTGGATCGGCACGAAGCCATGGCACGACGGCGGGGTTTCCCCCGCTTTTTCGCAACTCCCGGTTATCTGACCAAGATACTTGCCTTCCGGGCCGAACTTATCGATCACCCTGGAGCCAGAGCTGGTGACATACACATCGCCAACAGACGGGTCTTCAGCGGGCGACTTACCCGAGTTATCGACCGCTATCTCTACAGGCGAGAATGACTGTTCTTCACCCGAGCCGCCGCCTTCTGCGATGCCCCTGAAACACGTGATGGTGCACGCCTGAAACTCTTCGGTGATCCCATCGGCCACACCCAAACCCCACGCCCGGATAAACGTGCCATCCGCTTCGAACTCGTCAACGCGATTGTTATTTCCGTCGGCCACATAGACATCGCCCGTTATGTCGTTCACCGCGACACCTTTGGGAGATTCCATCTGACCCGCGCCCGAGCCCCTTTCGCCGAGATGGCCCGTAAAGCCACGATGGGTTTCAGCGAAGGCGGGCGAGACGGCAAACGCGGCCCCACAGACCACCGTGCAGAACGCCGCCAGGCTCACCACGATCAGCCCGCGAACACGACCGGCTTCGGACGCACCACTCCCTTCGCCTTGGAGCAGACCACCGAGCGCCGCGAAGCGACCGGTCGCGGTGGACGGCGTCTTCGCAAACTGGCGGATGGAAATCACCTTGGCTCCTTGATTGGATTGGCGCGATTGCGCGGATCACAGACAGTTGGGTTGACGAGCGGAGTCCGATCCTCACCGAGTGGCAGCGCAAACCCTCCCGGCGCAGAACAGGGACGCAACATCACGCGGCCCGCCGCTGGCCGGAGACACTGCTGTGCAAGCGGATACTCCGCGCGACCTGCTCACCCTTCGCGGTCAGCGTCCAAGCGTTCGGCTCACCCTTGAGATGACCAGGACCGGTGTTGGAAAGCAGCCCGAGGCTCGCAAGGCGTCGCAGCAACTTCGAGACCTGCCCCTGATCCGCGATCCCTCCATACTCGGAGACCCGGCGGTTGCTCGCCCCGGGGTGCTCCGCGATCCCTTCAAGGACCCGCGCAGTGCGATACGTCAAGCGCATCGCCACACCCCCAAGCGGATCGGCGACAGCCGGCGTGGCCTCGACGGCAGGGACAGCAGGGACGCCCGCAGGAGCGGCCGGCACAGGACGGGTCTGCTCGCGGCGCGCCGCCGCCGCACCCTGGTAGGGCAGCACGATCATCCCCATCAACTCGCCCAGCAGATCCGTGAGCGGCCCGCGCTCGCCCCGCAACAGCCGCGCATAGACGATCGTGAACGCGGCGCCGACCAACCCCTCCGCCGTCAGCGGCGTGCACTCCGCGCCGCGGGCACCCTCGAAGCGGCCCTCATCCACGACCGCAGCCAGCCGCGCGAGGATCTCCTCGCGACGCTCGAGCAGCACCGGGCCACCACGCAAAGCCTGCACGACACAAACCCGCGCGAGCGCCGGCTCGCGATCCAAGAACGAGAGAATCGCCCACAGGCCCCCACGGACCCGCTCACGCCACGCGAGCCGCTCGACGCCCGCGGCCACGATCTCACCCCCGATCGCGCCGACGACATCATCCAGGACCGCCGCCAAGCACTCCTCGCGGTTGGCGAACAGCTCATAAAAGGTCCTGCGCGAGACCCCCGCACGGCCCGTGATACGCGCGACCGTCGCACGCGCATACCCAAGCTCCTCGATCGTCCCCGCCGCCGCAGCCAACAGCCGCGAACGCTGGATTTCAACGACCTGCTCACGCGGAAAACCCCCGCGCGAAGGGATCCGCTCCGCACGCACAGGCGCGGGCATCTAGTGGATCGTCCTTTTAGTTCGCTGGTGGTTGCAGGGATCTCGCAGGCTTTGCTGAACCTTTTGCTGGTGGTGTCCAGCGATGATGGGGGTTCGGTATGCCTGCTTTGGCGAAGCGCATTCAGATCGGAGACGACGATCGAGCGGAGCTCGAGCGGATCGCGCGGTCGGGGGTCGAGCAGGCGCGGATGGTCGAGCGTGCTCAGATTGTGCTCCACGCCGCTGAGGGCCAGTCGGCTGCGCAAATCGGGCGTTTGTTGGGGTGCTCGGAGAACACGGTGGCGAAGTGGCGAGCGCGATATGAGCGCGATGGGATCTCCGGGCTCGGGGACTTGCCGCGCTCCGGTAAACCGCTCGTGTACTCCCAGGCGGACAGGGCGAGGCTGATCGCGAAGGCGTGCACGCGCCCACCTGAGACGCCGGAGGGTGCACAGCAGGAACGCTGGACCTATGAGCAGTTGGGTGAGGCGGTCGGCATGTCGGGCTCCCAGGCGCATGTGATTCTCTCGCGCGCGGATATCAAGCCGCATCTAACTGAATACTGGATCATGAGTGACTTCTCCCGGCCCGAGTTCGAGGAGCGCCTGGGCGAGATTTGCGGTCTTTACGTGAACCCGCCGGAGAACGTGCTGGTTGTCTCCTTGGACGAAAAGACCGGCATCCAGGCCAAGGCGCCGACCAAGCCAGACACCTTGCCCGTCCCCGGCCGTCCCGTCAGACGCGAGCACGAATACACACGCAACGGTACCCAGTGCCTGTTCGCCTGCCTGAAAGTTCACGACGGCGATGTGCTTGCGATGGCATCAAAGACACGCAACCGCTTCGACCTGGTCCGCTTCCTGGACCAGCTCGACTCAGAAATCCCCGTGCTCGACGGCCAGCAGATAATCGCGGTCAGTGACAACCTCTCCACCCGCGGCACCCAAGAGGTCACCAACTGGCTGGCAGAACACCCCCGCTGGAGCTTCCAGTTCACCCCGACCCACGCCTCGTGGCTGAACCAGATCGAGATCTTCTTCTCGATCCTCTACCGCCGACTCCTGAAGCATGGCATCTTCTTCAGCGAGGAAGACCTCGCCGAGCAGATGCTCGCATTCATCGAGACCTACAACCAGACCGCCAAACCATTCAACTGGACCTACACCGGCAAGGTCCTCCAGGCATAAACCAATGAACTAAAAGGATGAACCACTAGAACCCACCCCCCGCATGGGAGGAACCCGGGCGGCGCGAATGCGCCGCGACCGATGGCCTAGCGGCTGGCCCTAGACCCGAAGAGAGAGAGAGAGAGAGAGAGATGCATCAGATCGCTGATGCATCTAGCAAGAACCCCATGCGGGGCCGCGCACATATCCGGCACGTCATTCCCTCTCGAAACCACGCTGAACATCTCCCTCATACGTTGCGACCCAGTCCCTCTCCCTGACCTCAACGTCCTGCCAGTGCACTCGAAGCCAACCACAGATAAGGATTGACCCGAACCAGACCCTATGTTGACCGGCGCCTCACTCCTCGTGGCACGCCGTGATGGCATAAGCAAAGCAGATCGAGTGCTTGTTGTCAAGTCCGAAGGCGAGGGGGCGGGCATTCTCACCACGGGGAGATGGACCCAAACGCGCCAGTTCCAAGGCGCAAGGCCCGCACACACTGGGATTGAAGACCAACCCGAGGTCCGCCGGAGCGTTCCATCGCCGTCGGCGCGTACGGTGGCCGGCATGTCCGCGATAGCCACCATCCGCATCCTCTGCGAGGCCAACCCCTCGCTGGGGACAGCCGTCGTCAACGGCCTACTCGCGTGGGCGGGCGTTCTCGGGGGCTGCACGGTGCTCTTTTCGGGACTGCCTGCGACCGTGGCGCTGTTCATCCCCAGTCGCCCCGCCGCACTGACACGACGGAGCAACCGCGGACTTGGACAGGGTCTTCTCGTTGGTTTACTGCTCGGCCCGTTGACGCTGCTTGTCTTCATCGCTAGGATCGTTTCGTGACCGGCTTCGACATCTTCGACCGCTACGACCTCGGCATGTGGCTGCTGCTCGAGGCCGTGATCGCAGGCGTACTTGTCCTCGGCGCGCCCCTGTGGACGGCAGCGCTCGTCGTGTTCGTCGGTTGCGTGGCCGGTTTCCTCCGCCACTTCGACGAGATCATGGGCCCGTAGAGACCGTGGCCGCTATGCCGGATCGTCCCGCTGGCCGTGGGGCGCACCGAGCGCGGAGAGGCGCTCCAGGAACGGCGCCGGCGGGAACGCCTCGGGGCCGAGCACGCCGGTGCCCTGCCACGCGCCCTCGTCGAGCAGCTCGAGCGCCACGACGGGGTTGACCGCGGTCTGCCAGACGACCGCCTGACTGCCGTACTCGCGCATCGTCTGCTCGTTGTCCACCACGTGGTAGAGGTACGTCGAGCACGGGCTGCCGTCCTTCCCTGTGCCCTTCACCCATGTGCCGGCGCAGGTGCGACCAGTCATCCGCTCGCCGAGCGTCGCAGGGTCGGGCAGTGTGGCGGCGACCACGTCGCGCGGGGCGACCTCAACGCCGCGCACGGAGACCGGCCGGGTGGAGTCGAGGCCGAGTTTGTGCAGCGTGCGCAGCACCCCGATGAACTCCTCCCCCAGGCCGTACTTGAACGTGACCCGCTCGCAAGGCACCCAGCGGGGGATCAGCACGACCTCCTCGTGCTCGACGTTCACGCACTCCACGGGGCCGATCCCCTCGGGGAACTCGAACACCTCCGGCTCGGAGAACGGCGGGGTGGTGTAGAAGCCGCGCTCGCGCTCCCAGATGAGGGGCGGGTTCAGGCACTCCTCGATCGTCGTCCAGATCGAGAACGTCGGCGCGAAGTCGTACCCCTCTACGACCAGGTCCGCCCCGTCGCGCACCCCCACCTCCTCGACCTTCGCGAACAGCTCGTCGGCCGCATAGCGCGCGAACACGTCGGAGAGCCCCGGCTCCACCCCGATCCCCACGAGCGCCAGCAGCCCCGCCTGCTCCCACGCCTTGTGGCGCTGCAGCTGGTGCTCGCCGAGCATCACCCCCGGCAGCTCGTACGGACGCTGCGCGTGGGGCTCCGAGAGCGTCATCGCCATGTCCAGGTACGTGACGCGCGCGTCGAACGCCGCCGCGAAGATCGACTCGTTGAAGCGCGGGTCGCACGCGTTCAGCACCGCGTCCGGCTTGACCCGCTCGATCAGCGCGAGGAGCTGCTCGCGGCTGGAGGCGTCCACCTGCTCGGCGGAGAAGCGGTCGGCCTCCCCCAGTCGCGCGACCACGTCGTGCGCGCGCTGTGGCGAGACATCGGCCAGTACCACCTTCTCGAACGCCGGACGGCGCTGCGCGATCGCCGCAAACGCCGCACCCACGCCGCCGGCTCCTACAACCAGGACTCGCATCTGAGAACCTCCTCCACCTCGGGGGCCGCTGTCATGAGTGTTGCGCAGATCCGCCGTCCGCGACGGACAACCTCGCGCGGCCTGCACCGCCGCAGTGTCGTATACGGCTCGCGTATCCTGTGCGCCGATCCCGGCCGAGCAGACAACGCGACGTAGGAACAGGCGCCTCGCCCTCGCGGCGGTCCTGCTCGTGGGCCTCTCCTACGCGACCCTGATCCAGAACTTCTCCTGGAACCAGACCTCCCACTACGACCTGCTGCAGGCGCTCTACCACGAACAAACCACGATCGACCCCTACCAGCAGAACACGGGCGACAAGGTTCTCTACCACGGGCACTGGTACTCGGCGCGCGCTCCCGGCCTCGCGCTGTTCGTGCTGCCCTGGTACACCGTGCTGCGCGGAGTGGACGCCGAGCGGTGGGCGCGTAGCTCCCCGGCGCAGTCCGGCGACGATGAGCTGATCTACCTGGTCGGGCTGTGGGGCAACGTGCTGCCCGGCCTGCTGCTGCTGGTGCTGGTGTGGAGCGCCGCGGAGCGCCTGCAGCCCGGCTTCGGGGCCGCCACGGCGGTCACACTCGGCCTCGGCACGATGGCGCTCGCGCTCTCCACGCTGCTGTTCTCGCACATCTTCACCGCGTTCCTCGGCTTCGCCGCGTTCACGCTGCTGCTGCGCGAGCGCGACGGCCCCGCGCGCGCGTGGCTGTGCGGGGCCGCCGGCCTGAGCATCGGTTACGCGATCTCCTCGGAGTACCCGCTCGCGCTGCTCGGCGGCGTGCTCGGCCTCTACCTGCTCTCCCGCCGCGACGCGCTCACCCCCCTGGACCTGCTGCGCCGCGGGGGCGCCTACGCCGCGGGGGTCGCCGTGGGGCTCGTGCCGCTCGCGCTCTACAACCTCGCCGCCTTCCACTCGCTCACCCACGTCGCCTACGCCAACGTGCCCCAGCAGCACAAGGGCTTCTTCGGGATCACCGCCCCCTCGCTGCGCGTCGCGGCGACGCTGCTGGGCGACTCCCGCGGCCTCTTGACGCTCGCCCCGGTGCTGGTCATGGGGCTACTCGGCACGCTCGCGCTGTACCGCCGCGGCCGCCGCGCGGAGGCGCTCGTGATCGCGGGTGTGCTCCTCTGCTACCTCACCTACAACTCCGGCTACTACCTCCCCTTCGGGGGCGGCTCGCCGGGACCGCGCTTCCTCGCCACGACGCTCCCGTTCCTCGCGCTCCCGCTGGCGGTCGCCTTCGAGCGCTGGCCCGGCCCCACGATCGCGCTGGCCACCGTCTCGATCGTGTGCGCGGTGCTCGCCACGATCACCCACCCCCTGATCGGCTACGAGACCGAGACGGTGAGCTGGATGCGCCACCTGCTGGAGGGCTTCTTCCAGCCCACGATCGCCTCCGCCTACGGTCTCGGGCGCGGCTGGGGGGAGATCTGGACCTTTCTGATCCCCGCCCTCGGCGCGCTCGCGCTCGCCGCGGCGGCCACCCCCCGAATGCGCCTCGACCGCCACGCGATGAGGACCGGCGTACTCGCGCTCGCCGCCTGGGCGCTGTACGCCGCGCTGGCCCCGACGCTACTCGGCCTCGACCACCAGGGCCTGCTTGACATCCTTCACTCCGGCGACCCCCACGCCCTCACCAAGGGCGCCTACTTCGGCCCCTACCCCCTGCGTGCGCTCGTCCCGCTCGCGTGTGGGTTCGCGCTGCTGGCGCTGCTCGCCGCTCGGGCTTGGCGCACAGCGCCGCCGGAGTCGCCGACCGCCGCGGCGGAGCACGGAGGCTCCGCCCACGTGCGCCCGGTGGGCGTCGGGCGCCGCGCGGACGATCTCCCAATAAACCCGACTCAGTTGTTGACCGTCTTGACGTTGCAGTGCGCGGCGTGTAGCTGCCTGCAGACCACCACGTAGCCCGGGCGGGGCTTGTAGCGGGCGTTGGTCAGACCCGCGTCGAAGCGGGAGGAGGGCGTGCCGCCCACCCAGTTGTAGATGTAGAGGCGTTTGATCCGCGGGACCGAGGCCGCCACCCCGAACATGTATTGGAGCACCCGCGCCGCACGCCGCACCCCGGCGCCGTGGACATTGGTGAAGGCGTTGGCGAATTTGACGACGCCGCCAGTCTCGGTGAGCCACACTTCGCCGCCGAGGTCGGCCGCGAGGTCGCGCGTACGCCAGCTTTCGAAGTGGTTGAGGTCGGAGTAGTCGTGCAACCCCCACACGTACGGCACCACCGTTCTCAGGCGCCCGATCTCGCGCTTGAATTCCTCGATGTACTGCACCGTCCCACCGATCTCTTCGTTGTCGAGCACGTCGAGGCCGATCACGGTGCACTCCACGCAGTCGCGCTTGAGCGCCTGGTAGTACTGCGCGTCCAGCGTCGCCGACGGGCTGACGAACGAGGCGCTGCCATCGCTCACATAGCCCCGGTTGGCCTCATCCCACGCCGTGTATTCGCGAATGTGCGGGAAGCGCTTGATGAACTTCGCCACGTCCTTCTTGTAGGTGGCGACGCTCGGCAGCTTCATTTTCGTGTACTCGGAGTGGTAGAAGGCCACGAGGATTTTTTGGTGGCGCGCTTCCGCGTCGTGGATCCACACTTCCGCCTGGTCCAGGTCGTAGGACCGCACGGCCACGTCCCACGGGATCACGAGGCGCGAGATCTGCGTGTGCAGTTGCTGCCACAGCGGGTTGGCGAACATCTCGTCCTGGGAGTCGCTGATGCCGGTCAGGTAGGAGGGCCCCCGGGGGGGCGTCTTCTTTGCCGCGGAGCTGCTTGCGGGCGTCCAGGCGAACGCCAGCGCTCCGAGGAGCGCCGCGGACAGCAGGAGGGCGTACCGAGCTGAGATCGGCCGAGGTAGGAGGGACCCGAGCATGTTCATGCCAACAGGCTATGCGCCCTGAGGTTGCGGGGGCGCCGATTCCCCGAGCTGCAACGCAGCCTGCGGGGCGGCGGCGCCCTCGGGCTGGGCCGGGGTCTGCACGGGAGTGCGCGGGGCGGCCTCAGCGGAGCGCAACACGATCACCTCGCCCGGGACGTTGGTCAGCAGCCACGCCACCGCCTCGGGGGTGAAGCCCTCCCCCGAGCTGTCGGCGCCGGCCGCCACCACCATCCGCTCGAAGCTCTCGTGGGCGATCAGTTCCCGCAGCGCGTGGCGCACCGTGCGCCCGCGCTCGATGCGCGAGTCGACCGGCACCTCCGCGCGGGTGGCGCGCTGCTCGATCGCGTCCAGCATCGGCAGCGCCAGGTCGCACTCGCTGCGCAGCGGCACGTTCGACCGACAGGCGCATCGGCACGAGCGCCAGGTAGACCGGCATCAGCGTCGCTCCGTCGATGCGCGCCAGCCGCAGCGCGGCCGCGAGCGCCGGCTCGGAGAGCCCGTCGCCCGTGAACGGGAACGCGATCCGCCGCACCTGCGTGCGACTGCTCAGCGCGCGTTTGCGGCGCCCGCGCTCGAAGCCCAGCGCGGCCGCGAAGCCGACCGCCAGCGCGAGCACGATCAGGACACCTGCGAGCGGACTCACAGCGCCGCCCCCTCCTCCTCCGGCTCGGCGTCGCCGGCGCTCGGGCGCAGCGTGCGATCGGCGACGATCCGCAGGTCCACGCCCGGCAGGCCTTTCAGCAGCCGGAACGGCAGCGCCGGCTGGGTCAACCGGCGCCACGCGTTGCGCGGCTTGGGTGCCCCCATCAGCAGGTACGTCGTGCCGCGCGAGCGCGCCACCCCGATCGCCGCCTCGGCCACGTCGTCAGCCTCCTCCAGCAGCAGGTGCGCACCGAGCACCGAGGCCAGGCGCCGCAGCGCCTCCAGCTGCTCGCGCTCCTCGCGGCTCGGCGTCGCCCCGGGGGGGCGCACCACCAGCAGGTCGAGCTCCGCCCCCAGGCGCTGCGCGGAGCGCCACGCGCGGCGCACCACCCGCTGCGAGCGCGGGGTCGGCGTGACCAGCGCGAGCAACCGCTCGGAGATCACCTGCGGGGCGGACTGCGAGACCAGCCGCTCTTCGCTGCGGCGCGGCGCGGGGACCTCACGCACCAGGCGCTCGAGCTCCACGCCCTCGGCCACCTGGCGCAGCGCCGTCTCGCGCAGCGCGGAGAGGTTCTCGATCTTGAAGAAGTTGCCGAGCGCCGCCTGCACGCGCTCGGGCGGGTAGACCTTGCCGGCGCGCAGGCGCGCGATCAGCGCCTCCGGAGTGACGTTGACGAGCACCGTCTCGTCCGCCGCGGAGAGCACCGCGTCGGGGATCGTCTCGCGCACGCGCACCCCCGTCAGCTGGGTCACCTGGTCGTTGAGACTCTCCAGGTGCTGCACGTTCACGGTCGAGAACACGTCGATCCCCGCTGCCAGCACGTCACGCACGTCTTCATAGCGCTTCTCGTGCTCCACCCCCGGGGCGTTGGTGTGCGCGAGCTCGTCGATCAGGCACAGCTCCGGCGCCCGCGCGAGGATCCCGGGGAGGTCCATCTCCTCGAGCTCGGTCTCGCGGTAGCGCACCCGCCGGCGCGGCACCACCTCCAGGCCCTCGGCCTGCGCCACCGTGTGCTCGCGACCGTGCGGCTCCAGGTAGCCGATCACCACGTCGCGACCGGCCTCCGCCTCCGCCTGGCCCTCCTGCAACATCCTGTACGTCTTGCCGACGCCCGCCGCCATCCCGACGAATACCTTGAGGTGGCCGCGATCGGATGGCATGGCACACCATTCTCCTGCACGCGCCGGAGGATGCGGCGCCGGGCAGCCACCGAGGGGTTCCGGGTAGAGTTCGACACGGAGAGCCGGGAAGCCTGGTCGGCGTGCCACTACCCGTGGAGATCCTGGTGACCCGGAACCATTTCGAGATCGCAGCGCCGCAGCGGTGTCCGACGCGCTGCTGAGCGTCATCTTCGCGGCCGGCGTCGTGGTGAGCCTCGGCGCGAGCTGGGTGCTGGTCGTCAGGCTCGAGCGGGTAGGGGCGCGGCTCGGGCTTTCCGAGGCGCTGCTCGGGATGCTCGCCGCGCTGGCGGCCGACGCACCCGAGATCACTGCGGCGGTGTCCGCGCTCTCCCAGCACGACACGCACATCGGCGCCGGCGTCGTGATCGGCTCGAACGTGTTCAACCTCGCGGCGCTGCTCGGCCTCGCGGCCGTCGTAGCCGGGCGGATCGCGCTGCACAGGCGAGTGATCGAGCTGGGCGGCGCGGTCGCGCTGTGGACCGCCCTGGTGTGCCTGGTGGTTGTGGTCGGGGTTCTCTCACCCGCGGTGGGGCTGCTCGCAGCGCTGGCGGTGCTGGTGCCGTACCTCGCGATCCTCGGCATGGGCCTCGAGCGTCTCGGGCGCCTGCGTCTTCCAGAGTCCTGGGGGGCCTGGCTGGCGGAAGCCGTCAGGGAGGAGGAGCTCGAGCTCGAGGTCGCGATCCACCCCTCCCGCGGCGGGGCGCGCGACGGCGTACTGGCCGGCCTTGCGGTGCTCGTCGTCGTGAGCGCGAGCGTCGCGATGGAGCGCACCGCCTCGGAGCTCGGCGCGCGCCACGCGATCCCCGGGATCGTGGTCGGCGGGCTGATTCTCGCGGCCGTCACCTCGCTCCCCAACGCGGTGGCCGCCGTGTACCTCGCCACGCGCGGCCGGGGAGCGGCCGTGCTCAGCACCGCGCTCAACAGCAACGCGCTCAACGTCGTCGCCGGGCTGCTGCTGCCGGGGGCGATCGTCGGCCTCGGCGCGCCCTCCGGGCAGACCACGTTCGTCGCGGTCTGCTACCTCGGCCTGACCGCCTTCGCGCTCGCGTTCGCCTACCTCGATCGCGGCCTGCGCCGCATCCCCGGCGCGCTGATCATCGCCGCCTACGCCGTCTTTATAGTGATCCTCGTGGTGATTGCCTGATCCCCTCAGCGCCGCTTAGACGGCCGAGAGGCAAGCGAGTCCAGGACGCAGGGAGCGAAGTGTGCTACGCACACGAGCGACCGAGGACGCAGCCTCGCGCCGCCTATCGACCGTCTAAGCCCCCAGCAGGTTGTGCACAACCAGGTCGATCAGCTTGATCCCGATGAACGGCGCGACGATGCCGCCGAGGCCGTAGATCCAGAGGTTGCGCCGCAGCAGCGCGCTCGCGCCGATCGGGCGGTAGCGCACGCCGCGCAGCGCGAGCGGGATCAACAGCGGGATCACGATCGCGTTGAAGATGATCGCCGAGACGATCGCCGATTCCGGCGTGCCCAGGTCCATGATGTTGAGCACGTGCAGCGGACCCTTGCCGCCCGCACTCGTGGCGTACGTGCTGATGAAGATCGCCGGCAGGATCGCGAAGTACTTGGCGACGTCGTTGGCGATCGAGAAGGTCGTCAGCGCTCCGCGCGTGATCAGCAGCTGCTTGCCGACCTCGACGATCTCGATCAGCTTCGTCGGGTTGGAGTCCAGGTCAACCATGTTGCCCGCCTCGCGCGCCGCCTGAGTCCCCGTGTTCATCGCCACGCCCACGTCGGCCTGCGCGAGCGCCGGGGCGTCGTTGGTGCCGTCGCCGGTCATCGCCACGAGGCGCCCGTCCTGCTGCTGCTCGCGGATCAGCGCGAGCTTCGCCTCGGGGGTCGCTTCGGCGAGGAAGTCGTCGACGCCTGACTCCTCGGCGATCTTGGCGGCCGTCAGGCGGTTGTCGCCGGTCACCATCACCGTTTTGATGCCCATCGCGCGCAGCTGGTCGAAGCGGACCTTCATGCCCTCCTTGATCGTGTCCTTGAGGTAGACCACGCCGAGCACCTGGCTGTCGCGCGAGACCGCCAGCGGCGTGCCGCCCTCGCGGCCGATCCGGTCGAGCTGCGCCTGCAGCTCCGGCGGCGGCGAGCCGCCTTCTTTCTTGACGAACTCGACGATCGAGTCGCCCGCGCCCTTGCGCAGCTGCTGGCCGTCGTAGTCGACGCCGCTCATCCTGGTCTGCGCGGTGAACGGCACGAACGTCGCGTTCAGCGAGGCCATGTCGTGCTCGCGGATGCCGTACTGCTTGGCGAGCACCACGATCGAGCGGCCCTCCGGCGTCTCGTCGGCCAGGGAGGAGAGCTGCGCCGCTTCGGCCAGCTCGGACTCGGGCACGCCCGGCATCGGGATGAACTCCGATGCGAGGCGGTTGCCGATCGTGATCGTGCCAGTCTTGTCGAGCAGCAGCACGTCCACGTCGCCCGAGGCCTCGACCGCGCGGCCGGAGAGCGCAAGGACGTTGCGGCGCACCATGCGATCCATGCCGGCGATCCCGATCGCCGAGAGCAGCGCGCCGATCGTGGTCGGGATCAACGCGACCAGCAGCGCGATCAGCGTCGTCTCGGAGATCGCCGTGCCCGCGAACAGCCCGAACGGGCGCAGCGTCGCGACCACGATCATGAAGATCAGCGTCAGCGCCGCGAGCAGGATGTTCAGCGCGATCTCGTTCGGCGTCTTGCGCCGCTCGGCCCCCTCGACCAGTGCGATCATGCGATCGAGGAACGAGTGGCCCGGCTCCTGGGTGATTTCCACGACGATCCGGTCGGAGGTCACGCGCGTGCCGCCGGTGACGGCACTGCGGTCCCCGCCGGACTCGCGGATCACCGGCGCGGACTCGCCCGTGATCGCGGACTCGTCGACGGTCGCGATCCCCTCGATCACCGTCCCGTCGCCGGGGATCAGCTCGCCCGCCTCGATGACCACCAAGTCGCCGCGGGTCAGCTCCGAGGCAGCCTTCGTGCTGCCGTCCTTCATCGTCGCGACCGTCTCCTTGCGCATCGAGCGCAGCGTGTCCGCCTGCGCGCGGCCGCGGCCCTCGGCGAACGCCTCGGCCATGTTGGCGAACACCACAGTCAGCCACAGCCAGAAGGAGATCGTGAACGTGTACCACGACGGCGCATGGCCGCCGCCGAGCGGCTTGCCGCCGAACGCCTGGATCAGCCAGGTGACGGTGGTGATCACCGCGCCGATCTCCACGACGAACATCACGGGGTTGCGGACCTGCACGCGCGGGTCGAGCTTCTTGAGGCTGCCGGTCAGCGCGTGCACGACGATCTCGCGCTGGAACAGCGATACCGCCTGCCGCTCGTGGGTCATGGTCCCGTTGCTCATCGCTAGCCGCCGATGGCCTTTCTTTCATTGAGGTGAGCGAGCGCCAGGTTCAGCTCGAGCACGTTCACTCCCGGTTCACCGGAGAAGCCGAGGCCGCGGCCGGATGTGTACTTGGAGATCAGCCCGTTGACGGTCGCGAGCGGGAGGTGGCGCACAGCCGCGACGCGGTAGGCCTGAATCCAGGCGTTGGCCTGCGAGATTTCGGGGTCGAGGCCCGAGGCCGAGGTGTTGATCGCGTTGACCGGGATCTTCGCCACGGTCAGCCCGGGGTCGTATTCGGCCTTGGTGGCGGGGTTCCTGTTCAGTTCGAGGTACGCCTTGATGTTTTCTTCGTTCGCTTCCTTGGTCTTCACGCTGTTGGGCCCTTTGTTGGAGAACGTGCTCGCCGCTGCGTTGTACGTGCCCCCTTCGGTGGCGGAGGGGCGGCTCTGGAAGTAGCGCGGGTCCGCTTCGGTCACCACCGCCCCTTTCACTTCCCTGGGCTTGCCGCTCCTTTCGAGCACCGGCGTCCCGAAGTTCTGGCCGATGATCTTCGAGCCGACGAGCCTGCCGTCGAGGTGAATCTGCTGGCCGTTGGCGTCGCCCGGGAAGGCAACCTGGCTGATGCCGGTAATCGCAAGTGGGTACACGAGCCCGAGCAGGACCGTAAAAACCACGATGCCAATTGCGGAGGAGACGATATCTCGCTTCATCTCAGTAAAGGTGTCCCGTCAGACCCTGCACGATCGGGCCGAGCAGCAGGGCAGGGAAGAACGTGAGCGCGCCGACCAGCACGATCACGCCGATCAGCAGCACCACGAACGTGCCGTTGTCGGTGCGCATCGTGCCGAGGCCCGCGGGGGTCACGCGCTTGCCGGCCAGCGCGCCGGCGACGGCGAGCGCGAACAGGATCGGCGCGTAGCGGGCAAAGATCATGTCGAAGCCGCCAAGCAGGTTGGCGAACGTGATGCCGTGCGAGCCGACGTTGCCGGCGTTCGGCTGGATGAAGCCGGTGTAGCCGGCGAACGCGGAGCCGTTGTTGTTGGCCTGGGAGAGGTAGGCGTAGAAGCTCTCAGAGAAGGCCTGCGGCGTATGGATACCCAGCTTGGCGGAGGTCGCCCCTTCGGAGATCGATGCACGTCCGGCTTTGCTGGCGGTGGCCAGCGCCGTGCAGAACAGCGCGGCTAGCGGGGTGATCAGGATGGCAAGGCCGGCGAGCTTGATTTCGCGCGCCTCGAGCTTCTTGCCGAGCCACTCCGGCGTGCGCCCGACCATCAGCCCGCCGATGAACACCGCCAGCAGCACGTACAGCAGGATCGAGTACAGGCCTGTGCCGACGCCGCCGAAGATCACCTCGCTGGCGGACAGGTTGGCGAACGGCACGGCCCCGCCGATGCCGGTGAACGACTCGATCGCGCTGTTGACGGCGCCGCACGAGGTGACGGTGGTGACGACGTCGAACAGCGCCGACCCGGCGATCCCGAAGCGCTGCTCCTTGCCTTCCATGTTGCCGCCACCCGAGCCGTTGATCACGCCCGTGTGCAGACCGGCCGCGTGCTGGGCGGGCGAGCCATGCGCCTCGGCGACGTAGGCGACGCACACCGCGCCGAGGAACATCACCATCATCGTCGTGTAGATCGCGAGGCCCTGGCGGCGGTTGCCGGTCATCCGCCCGTACATGAACACCAGCGCCGCCGGGATCACCAGCACGGCCAGCATCTCGAAGAAGTTGGTGAACTGGGTCGGGTTCTCGAACGGGTGCGCCGAGTTCGTGTTGAAGAAGCCGCCGCCGTTCGTGCCGAGCATCTTGATCGCCTCCTGCGAGGCGACCGGGCCCATCGCGATCGTCTGGGTCAGGCCGGTGATCGTGTGAACGGTCAGGTAGGTTGACAAGTTGGCGATCACCCCCTGGGAGGCGAGCACGAGCGCGATGAACACCGACAGCGGCGCGAGCACGTAGAGGATCGTGCGCACCATGTCCTGCCAGAAGTTGCCGATGCCCTTGCCGCTGCGCCCGACGATCCCGCGCACCAGCGCGACCGCCACGACGATCCCCACGCCGGCCGACAGCCAGTTCTGGACGGTCAGCCCGGCCATCTGGCTGAAGTAGCTCATCGTCGTCTCGCCGCTGTAGTACTGCCAGTTCGTGTTCGTCATGAACGACGAGACGGTGTTGAACGTCACGTTCCAAGGCGCCGAGTGGTAGTCGAGCGGGTTGAGCGCGTGGGGCACCCACGGGGCGTTCTGCGTGCGCAGGATCAGGTACAGCAGTAGCCACCCCGCGAGCGAAAAGACAATCAGGCTTTTCGCGTAGGACTTCCAGTCCTGCTCGCGTTTTGGGTTGACCTGCAGGACCCGGTAGAGTACCCGCTCCGGCCACGCCAGCAGCGGCGTCAGAATGACCCGCTGGCCGGTGTACACCTTGGCCATATAGCTGCCGAGCGGCATTGCGAGCGCGGTCAATATGACCGCGAACAGGACGATCGTCAGCCAGCCGGCGAAGGTCATGGCCTAGAGATTCTCTCCGCGTATCAGGGCGTAAAAGAGGTAGGCGATCACCAGCACCGACACCACTAGGCCGAAGAAGTCCGCGCCGCTCATATGTGCGATGAACGCACCCAGGGGTAGCGCGCTCATATGCGATCTATCCCCTCGACTATCGCGAGCAGGATCGCGAACATCGCGACCCCGATCAACACCGCCACCACGTCCATGCGCTCACTATTCCCGCTCGGGCATCACGGCCGCGTGACGATTCACCACCCCGGTATAACGATTTCGTTACGGCGCCCGACCCTGCGCTACGAACGCCGCTGGCAACCCCTCAGGGGGTTGCCCATCAAAAAAGAAAGACCCCATCACCCTCAGCCTGCGAACCGGTACCCCACACCCGGGTCGGTGAGGATGTAGCGCGGGCGCTCGCCCTCTGGCTCGATCTTTGCGCGTAGGCGCGCGATGTGCGTGCGCAGCGCCTGCACGTCGTCCACGTACCCCGGGCCCCACACCTCCGCCAGCAGCGCCCGGTGGGTCAGCAGCCGCCCGCGGCTCTGCACCAGCACCCGCAGCAGCTCGAACTCGATCGGGGTCAGGTGGACCGCCTCGCCTTCGCGGCGCACCGCGTGCGCGGCCACGTCCACCTCCAGGCCATCCACCGCGATCGTCGGCTGCTCGTCCGCGCCCTCGCTGCGGCGCAGCGCCGCGCGCAGCCGCGCCACCAGCTCGCGCGCCCCGAACGGCTTGGTGATGTAGTCGTCTGCCCCCGCCTCCAGCGCCCTCACCTTCTGCTCCTCCTCGCCCACCGCCGAGAGCACGAGGATCGGCATCGCGCTCCACTCCCGCAGGCTGCGCGTCACCTCCACCCCGTCGCCCTCCGGCAGCACCAGGTCCACGATCGCCGCCCGCGGCGCGCGCACCGCCGCGAGGTCCAGCGCCTCCGGGGCACTTTGCGCGCTGAGCACCTCGAAGCCCGCCTCGCGCAGCACGACCTTCAGCGCCCGCAGGATCTGCGGCTCGTCATCTACGACCAGCACCCGCGGCCGGGGGGCGGTCGGGTCGAGCTCGGCCGCCCCCGATGGGGGGCTCACCGCCCGCCTGCCCTCCCCTGCGCCTCCCGCGGCGCGGCGCCCACCACCGCAGCCGGCGGGGCGGGAGCTGTGGAGCCCGACCCGGCCGGCGGGGCGAGCGCCGGCGCACTGCGCTCCAACGGCAGCTCGAACACGAATGTCGCCCCCTGGCCCGGCAGCGACTCCAGGTGCAGCGTGCCCCCGTTCGCTTCGACGAAGCCCCGCGCGATCGCGAGGCCCAGACCTGAGCCGCGGTGCCCGCCGCGGGCCGTGCCCGCTCGGTAGAACGGCTCGAACACACGCTCCAACTGCGCCGGGGGGATCCCCGGGCCGCGATCGACCACGCGCACGATCAGGCGGTCGCCCTCGCCCGTCATCGTCCGCACCGCCCGCGCCCTGACCGACACCGCGTGGCCTCCGGAGTGCCGCCGCGCGTTCTCCAGCACGTTCACGAACGCCCGCTCCAGCTGCGTCGAGTCGGCCCGCACCAGCGGCAGGTCGCGGTCGATCGAGAGCTGGAACTCCCCCGGCTGGGAGCTCAGGTCCTCGAGCGCCGCGCCGAGCGCCTCCTCCACCGACAGCCACTCTCGCCGCGGCTCCGCCGCCCCCGTCTCCAGCTTCGAGAGGTCCAGCAGGTTGTCCACCAGCCGCGACAGCCGCCGCGTCTCGCCGAGGATCGACGCCGCCAGCTCCTCCCGCTCCTGGGCGGAAACCCCCGGCAGCGCAATCGCCTCCGCCGCCGCGGAGATCGCGGTCAGCGGGCTGCGCAGGTCGTGCGAGACCGCTCGCAGCAGCGCCGTCTTGACCACGTCGGCCTGGCGCAGCGCCGCGGTCTCCACCACCCCCCCCTGCAGCGCCTCGCGCTCGAGCGCCGCGCTCAGCAGCGCCTCCAGCGCCGGCACCACCCGCTCCTGCAGGCGGTACAGGCTGCGCTCGGAACTGTCAGCCGACACCACCACCGTCCCCAGCCGGCGGTCCCCCTCGCGCAGCGGGAACGCCACGCTGCGCGCATCCGGCTCCACCGCCTCCATCGTGATCGCCGCCGAGGGGAGTTCGAGCGCCTGGGCGATCCGCTGCGCAGCCGTCGGCAGTACCTCCGCGAGGCTTCCCCCCCGCAGCAGCACGCGCGCCATCTCCGTCACGAGACTCGCCTCCCGCCGGCGCTCGAGCGCCTCGTGGCGTGAGCTCGAGGTCGGGACCGGAATGAAGCCCAGCAGGCGGGACATGCGCTCAGCGTAGAGGGTGGCGCAGCTGACCGGCCGGCCGGCCGGTCAGCGAGCCGGGCCCCTCTTTTGTCAGTCAAGGGTGGCGCAGTCGGCTGGAGGCCGATGAGCCGGGGCGGGCGGGATCGACTTCCTCAAATTGATGAAGCCCGGCCAGCCGTGCTTTTGTCCGAGCGCACGCCACCCCCTCATGCCCACAGCCGCTACCGTCGATTCTCAAGGAGATGGACTCGATCGAGGCGCAGAACTCCATCAGGCCAGCGGCGACGCGGTGGGCGCTTCTCACAGCGACCGCCCTCGCGCTCTGCCTGCCGGCCGCCGCCGCGGGTGCCGTCTCGCCTCCGGCGAGCACCGACTACGCCGTGCGCCCGGTGTGCACGGCGCCCGCGCTCGGACACGCCGGGTGCCTGGCGCTGCGGCTGGTGCCCCAGGCGCGAGCCGAGACGGCGGGTCCTCTCTACGCGGCGGGACAGAAACCCAAACCGCTGACCCCCGGGGAGCTGCGCAGCGCCTACAACCTCCCCGTCGAACCGGTGCAGGGCTCCACCACGCAGACGATCGCGCTGGTCGACGCCTACAACGACCCGGGCGCCGAAGCCGACCTGAAAACCTACGACGAACAGCCTGAAATCGGCTTGTCCGAATGCACCGCCAACAACGGCTGCCTCACGAAGGTCAACCAGCAGGGCGAAAGCGCAACAGAAGGCGCGAGCGGGACTCCCTTCCCCAAAAGCGCCGCGGAACTGAAGGCACGGAAAGAAACCTGCGAAAACACACAGCTCGAAGCCGCGTGCGTGGAAGTCGAAAAGGCCGTGGGCTGGACCGTCGAGATCTCCACCGACCTCGATGTCGCCCACTCCATCTGCCAGAGCTGCCACATTCTGCTCGTGGAGGCCAGCACGGACTCCTACGAAGACCTCGAAGCCGCAGAGGAAACGGCCGTCAGACTCGGCGCCACCGAGGTCTCCAACTCCTGGGGCGGCTCTGAGCCCCCGTTCGACAGCCCCGCCTTCAACCACCCCGGAACCGTGATCACCGCGGCGGCCGGCGACGACGGCTACCTCAACTGGACCGAAGCCGCAGAAGCCGCGGCGAACAACGAAGAATATTACGCTGGCGCCGACTACCCAGCCTCCTCACCCCACGTGGTCGCGGTCGGCGGCACCGAGCTGACCGTGACCAAGGCCGGCGCGCGCAAAAGCGAGACGGTCTGGAACGAGGACCCCGATCCCGCAGGCGGCAACGAGGGCGCAGGGGGTAGCGGCTGCAGCACCCAGTTCGCGGCCCCGTCGTGGCAGCTCGCCGTCCCCGACTGGACTTCGGTCGGCTGCGGGACCGGCGCTGAAGCCAAACGCGCCGTCGCCGACGTCGCCGCGGACGCCGACCCCTACAGCGGGGTGCTCGTGTACGACTCCGAGGAATCCACCACCAACTTCCTGCTGATCGGCGGCACCTCCGTCGCCTCCCCGATCGTCGCCTCGGTGTTCGCGCTCGCCGGCGGCGCGCACGGCGTCGCGTACCCCGCCCAGACGCTCTACTCCCGCCTCGGCTCCCCCGCCGGCTTCCCCTCGACGTTCGACGTCACCGAAGGGGGCAACGGCCGGTGCGACGGGGCCTACGCATCGTGCAGCGGCTCGATGAGCCCGCTCTCCCCCTTCGACTGCGGCAGGGGAGCGTTGGTCTGCAGCGCGGCCCCCGGCTACGACGGCCCCACCGGCGTCGGGACCCCCGACGGAGTCGCCGCGTTCGAGCCCGAAAGCGCAGAAGAACACACGCAGCGGGTCGCCGCGGAAGCGAAGGCCGCCGAAGAACGGAAGGCCCTCGAAGAACAGCAGAAGGCCAAGGAAGCAGCACAGAAGGTGGAAGAAGAAACGCGGGCCGCCGAAGCGAGAAAGGCCGAAGAAGCGATCAGGGCCGCTGAAAAACTCAAGGAAGAAGAAGCAGCGCGCAGCGGCCTTGGCGGAGGCTCCACCGGCAAAAGCAGCAGCGGAGGGGAAACGACGAGCGGCGGCTCGGGCGTGGGCCGGGCACTCACCGGCTCGGGGGGCGGCGGGCTCGACGGCTTCCCGTCGGGCACGAGCAGCACGGGGGGGTCCGCGCGGACCACCGTTCACCTCTCCCACCTCGCCCTGACCGCCCGTGCGAGCGCGGTGATCGCCCGCCGCCTGCCCACCCTTGCGCAGGTGGCCTTCGCCTTCACGCTCTCCGCGCCCGCGCACGTGCGGGTCACGTTCTCCCGGCAGACCCGCCTCCACGGGCACCTGCGCTGGGTGCCCGCTCGGGGCGCGTTCACGCTCGACGTCGCCGCGGGTCGCGACCGCGCCCACCTGCGGGGCCGCAGCGCCCTCGCCCCGGGGCGCTACCGCCTCACGCTCTCCCCCGCGGGCGGCGGGGCGCGGTCGATCGTGTTCGCACTGCGGTAGGCGCTTGGGGCCAACAGCCTCTACCGCAGCGCCGCCCCCTCGGGCTCCTCGGCCCGCTGGCGGATGATGTGCTCAACCTGCTCGCCGCGAGCGGTCAGCTCCCACGCGTTGGGCGCGCCACGTCGTCCGCCGCCGCTGTCGTTGACGATCAGGCCCTGAGACTCCAGGCGGGTGAGCAGCTTGGAGATCTGGCCCTGGTCGACGACCTCGGCGCAGTTGCCCACCTCGCGGTTGCTCGACCCGGGGCGCTCGCCGATCGCCATCAGCACGCGCGCGGTGCGGTAGGTGAGCCTCATCCCGATCCCCTCCACCGCGAAGCGGCCGCTGCGTGGCGGCGGCGTTCGCCGCCGGGCGGGTCGCGCGAGCTCCCGCTTGGCGGCCGCGGAGCCCAGGTAGGGGAGCACGACCAGGCTCGCCAACTCCCCCAGCAGGCTGCTCGGCGGCGCGGGCTCCGGCGCGAGCAGGCGCGTTTGCAGGACCGCCAGCAGCGCGCCCACGACCCCCTCGGCCGTGATTGCGGGGGGCTCGGTGCGCGACGCCGCCTGCAGGCGCCCGCGGTCGATGTACTCGCACAGCGTCGCAATCGCACGGGCGCGGCTGCGCAGCACTCGCGGACCGGCGCCCAGGGAGTCGAGGATCCACAGGCGCGCCAGCGCGGGCTCCTGCTCGACAAGCGCGAGCATCGCAGCGAGCGCAGCTCTGACCGCTTCGACCCACCGTGACTCGTCGTCGTACGCCTCGGCCATCGTGGCGCCAGCCCGCCGCGTGACCCACTCGAAGACCACGAGCAGGCCCTCCTCGACGTCGGGGAACTGCTCGCGCAGCTTCCGCGGCGAGACTTCGGCCCGTGCCGCGACGTCGGCGAACGTGACGGAGCGCACGCCCCGCTCGGCGACGGCCTCGGCCATCGCCCTGAAGATCCGTGTGCGCCTGTCGTGCTCCACGACACCCCTTCGATCGTGCACCCGCTGCCCTCTCTCCTTCACCCGCTGCGCTCTCGCCTGCACCCAAACCCCTCTCTCCCGCACCCGTCCAACCCCTTGGATCGCGCGCGACTGCCTGCACCTTACGCAAGCTTGATCTTTGCCGTCGGCAGTATCTTCTCATTGTCTAGCCGCTGGCGGCTTTATTGTAGGGAGGGGTTTTCCAGGGGGGCGCAGGTCAGCGCACGGCGGCAGCGTGTCGGAAGCCACGTTCTGCGTCCGGCGGGCCCGCCCTGCCGCGCCTCGACCGCACAGGAGTGGGGATCGTCGAACCGACTCTCGACGCCGTCTCAGCGGCTCTCGTCGGCGGCAGTCGCGGAGCCGTGTCTCCTACTCTTCGCGCCTCGCCGGAGCCTCGCTGCGCACATTTTTTCCTGCCTGTGCAGGGGAAACGCGAGCGGCCGCACGCGAGCGCCGACGCCGGGGCCAGGCCTCCGCACATTTCAATTGCGCGACTGGGCGATCGGGCCTACCCTCGGCGCGGTGTCTATCCGATCCCTTCCTGCGCCTGTAGCTCAACTGGCTAGCGGCCATGATGGCAGTGGCGCCCGGTCCCCACGTGTAGTCATTCAACCGGCGACGAACTCCGGGCCCCGCGCCCGTGGGTCTCACGAGCCGGCGGCTATCTGCCGCGTAGCGGCCGCTTGGCTGGAGTGGGCCTACACGAGTCGTGAGTGGTCCAAGAGCAGTGGCCTTCTAAGCCACCGATGTGGGTTCGAGCCCCGCCGGGCGTACTCTTTGACCGGCCGCGGAAGGCCCCGGCTCGGCGGCCTCCTGCCGCCTGCGCCACCTTTGATTGACAAAAGAGGGGCCCGGCTCGGCGGCCTCCTGCCGCCTGCGCCACCTTTGATTGACAAAAGAGGGGCCCGGCTCGGCGGCCTCCTGCCGCCTGCGCCACCTTTGATTGACAAAAGAGGGGCCCGGCTCGGCGGCCTCCTGCCGCCTGCGCCACCCTCTAGGCCGTGCCCCTGAAGTGCTCGATCGGCTCACACGGGCCCTGACCGCGGCCGCGCCGCGGGGCGAGTTCTCGGTGATCCCGCTGTACAACCCCCGCCGGGGCGCCGACGCACGGGTCTTCACCGCCGCGGGAGAGCTCGCCGCCGCCCGCGAGGCGCTCGCCGCGCTGCCCGAGGTGGACGCGGTCCGCGCGCACGGAGGCGCACTGACGGTCTGCTTCGCCGACGAGCCCCTCGCCCAGCTCGGGGAACGGCTGGAGGCCGGCGAGACCGGCGCGTTGGACGCGCGCGAGGTGCTGGGGGGCACCGAGGTGCTCGTCAACTTCTGCGACGCCAACCCCACGAAGGCGCTGCACGTCGGCCACCTGCGCAACATCGCGCTCGGCCAGGCGCTCGCCGGGACACTCACGGCTGCAGGCGCGCGGGTGACGCGCCAGAGCCAGGTCAGCGACTACTGCCGCAGCATGGGCGAAGCGCTCGCCGGCTACATGGAGCTGCCCACGCAGATCACCCCGCGCGCGGTGGGCGTGAAGAGCGATCACTTCGTGGGCGACTGCTTCCTGCGCTACGCCGGCACGCCGGAGCCGTCACGGGAAAACGATGCCGGGGACCCCGCGCTGAGCGCCGAAGAAGCCGCCCGGGACGACCTCGCCGAGGAACTGCTCGCGCGCCTGAGCGCCGGCGACCCGGAGATCGTGGAGCGGTGGCACAAGCTGCGCGGGTGGGCGCTGGAGGGGCACGACGCGACACTCGCCGCGCTCGGGGTGAGCCTCGATCGCGAGGTGTACGAGTCGGACTCTCGGCCGCTCACCCAGTGGATCCTCGACACTGGGCTGGCGGGCGGCGTGCTCACGCGCACCGACAACGGGGCGGTCGTGTACGAGACGGGCGAGGACGAGTACCCGCGGCTGCTGCTGGCTCGGCCGGACGGCTTCCCCACCCAGCACCTGCGCACGTTCGCGCTGTGGCACTCGCTGCGTGCGTCGCTCGACGGCACG
Source organism: uncultured Solirubrobacterales bacterium (assembly GCA_963725535.1). Taxonomy (GTDB): domain Bacteria; phylum Actinomycetota; class Thermoleophilia; order Solirubrobacterales; family Solirubrobacteraceae; genus Palsa-744. The sequence continues at coordinate 2,698,019 of CAVRYX010000007.1, read as the reverse complement.
CGCTCGGTCGAGTTGGTCGGCGAGGAGTGGCACGCGTACGTGCGCTACCACGAGCGTCTGATGCAGGGCATCGCGCCCTCGCGGGCGCCGCGGCAGCCGAGCGGCAACGTGATCTACGGGATGGTCACCGTGGCGGGCGGCGCGGTGAAGTCGAGCAACGGTCGGCCGCCGCTCGTGGACGGGCTGTTGGAGCGGCTCGGCGCCTCGCGGGAGCTGGGTGCGCTCGCCGCGCAGAGCGAGGGACGCTTCGAGCCGCGGGACCTCGCGGCGCTGATCGCGATGGGCTTCTACCTCGGCCGCCCGACCCGCAAGCCGGTCGACCTGACGGTGAGCGAGATGCTCGACCTGCGCGGTGGGGTCGGCTGGGATCTCGCGCGAGCGGCGGTCCACGCGTGGAACCCCCGCTACGACGGCCCGCCCGACCCGGCGCCCGAGGAGAGACGCTACCGCCAGACGGTCCTGCGCTCCCAGGCACACAGGCAGTTGGTGGAGCGCGCGGTGGAGCAGCTCGACACATACGAGCTCGCGCGCTTCTACGGACACCTGAGCCGCCGCTACGTGGCGACCGAAGCCGGGGGACACGCGCCTTCGGCGCTGGCCGATTCGGGGACGCGAGCGAAGCGAGTGTCTCCCTTATCGGTCCCCGTTTCGGCCAGCGAGGGTGCCCCCACGGCGAACGGGACACACGCGGCCGACGGGGACGCGCGCGTGGCGCGCGCGATGCGCACGCTGCTCGCCGCCGGCCTGGGCGCGCTGGGGCTGCCGGGAGCGGTACCCGAGGGCGGTGGGGCGGGATGACGCTCCTCGGCGCCGGCAAGGGGGTGGAGAACGTTTGCTCGGAGACCCTATATATAGGTGCCGCCCGTAAGGAGTTGCACACCAGGAGCCCACGTCCCGCGAGCCCGAGCGCGGAGAGCCCGGGTGCGGAGAGCCAGGTGGCGCAGTTGGACCGCAACGAGGCGCTGCGGGGCCCCCCGCAGGGGGCGGTTGAGCGGGTGCGTGCTGCGATCGCTCGCGGACATATGTATCCACACGAGGCGGTAGCACGTGCAACGGAGGCCGCGGCCGCCCACCTGGGAGTCGTGCCGGGGCAGGTGGTCCTCACGAACGGCGTGGACGAGGCCACCGACCTGTGCGTGCTCGAGCTCGGCGACCCGTGGACGGTGACCCCGGGCTTCGACGGCTACCGCGACCGCGCGGCGGCACTCAACCATCGCACCCGGGCGTTCGCGCTGACCGCGGAGCACGCGCTCCCGCGGAAGCTGATCGACGCGACGGAGGCGGGGCAGTTGGTGGCACTCGCAAGTCCGAACAACCCCACGGCGAACGCCTTCGCGCCAGAGTCGCTCCGCGCTCTGCTGGAGCGCGAGGCCCACCTGCTGCTGGACGAGACGTACGCCGACTTCAGCGCGGACGCCCCGGGTCTGCGGTGGCTCGCCGAGTACCCGCGACTGGCGGTGTTCCGCTCGTTCTCCAAGGCGTATGGGCTGGCCGGCCTGCGCATCGGGTGCCTCATCGGCGAGGAGCAGTTGGTGGCGCGCCTGCGCGCGCGGCAGGCGTACCTGACGACGAGCGGCCTCGCGGCGGAAGCGTTGCGCGGGGCGCTGGAGAGCGACCCCGACTTCCCCCGCCATCACGCGCACGAGGTGCGCGCGCTACGCGAAGCGCTGGTCGCGCGACTGCGGGCGGTGGAGCTGTTCGAGCGCGTGTACGACAGCGAGACGAACTTCGTATTCGTGAAGTGCGCGACGGCGGGCGAGGCGGAGTGGATTCGCGAGACGCTCGCGGCGCGGAACGTGATCGTGGCCTCGACCACGCCGCTCGGGGAGCCCACGGGGCTGCGCATCGGCGTGAGCCTGCAAGGGGACACCGACCGGCTGGTAGCCGGGTTGACCGCAATCAAGGGTCTGCGCGACGGCGGCGGTCCAACAGAGGGCCCGCGCAAGAGCGTCGGCCGAAACGAGCACCCGCGCGAGGCGGGCACAGCAAAGGAGAGACGAGCATGAACGTCAGCACGCAGCCGATCGCGGCGAGCACGCCGGAGGCCATCAACCGCGCGGCCTTCCGCCCGACGCTGCTCAGAGCGCTCGACTACCTCGCGGGGTGGGCGACAGCGGAGCTGCTGATGGCGATAGTCGAAGACGAGACGATGCTGAGCGCGCTCGAGCAGGGCACGAGCGCCGAGGAGCTGGCGCAGCGCCTGGGCTCGCCCGACAGCCCGACCACGGGCGCTGGCCGATCTTCGATCGGTGGGAGCGAGCTGACCGGCGCGCTGCTGCAGGCGCTGCACTCCGAGGGCGCGGTGGTCCGTGAGGCAGGGAGGTACCGCCTCGCCGAAGACCTGTCCGAGCTACGCGCGGTGCACGGGTGGCTGGAGCTGCTGATGGAGGGCTACCGCGAGCTCTTTAAAGGCGTCAGCAAGCTGATGCGCGAGGGCGACGGGAGCATCGAGCGCAACCACCTGCGCGTGGCGACCGGCAGCGCGCGGATCGCGGTGTACGACGCGGTGCCGCTCACACTGCGCCTGATCGAGCGGGTGGGCGCCTCCGAGGGGGTCGTGCTCGACTACGGCTGCGGCAACGCGCTGTACCTGATCGCGCTGTGCTCCCAGCACCCGGGCCTGCGCGGCCTCGGCGTGGAGCTCGCGCAGGAGACCGTCGAGGCCGCGCGGGCGCATGTGAAGGCGGCAGGCCTGCAGGAGCGCATCACCGTAGAGCACGCCTCAGCGCCCGACTACACGCCGACCGAGGAGGTTGACTTCGTCGTCTCGGCGTTCGTGCTGCACGAGATCGTCGGCCAGCGCGGGGTCGAGGGGACGGTCGAGTTCCTGCAGTCCTTCGGGCGGCGCTTCCCCAAAGCCCGCCTGCTCATCGTGGAGGTCTCAAACCCCTACGAGGAAGGCCGCGGCGAGCTCATCGGAAGCGACCGCCAGGGGCGCGGCTACTACAACTACTACATCTGGCTGCACTCCGTGACCACCCAGCGCCTGCTGCCCCACGCGGAGTGGCTTGAGCTGTTCGAGCGCGCCGGCTACCGCGTGACCCACGAAGAGCGAGTGGACGACATCGTCGACTCCACGGGCCTTGAGATCGGCTACGCGCTGGAGCGTATATAGGGGTTTTATTTTGGGATCGTCCGCGTGACGGGTGCGGAGGATCGAGGTGGTGAGGGCGAGGCTTCCGTGCCTCGCCGCCGCGGTTCGCACGGCGGCCGTGCGGCTACCCGGCAGGTGCGCGCAACTCGGCTGGGGCCCCGAAGGACCTCAGGCACTCGGGCAGCAAGACGGAGCCGTCCTCGCGCTGGCCGTTCTCCAGCAGCGCGATCAACGTGCGTCCGACGGCGGCGGCGGTGCCGTTGAGGGTGTGGAGAACCTCCGTCTGTCGCTCCCGGCGCACGCGGATGCCAAGGCGCCGGGCCTGGTAGTCGGTGGTGTTGGAGCAGGAGGTGAGCTCGCGGTAGCGGCCCTGGCTCGGCAGCCACGCCTCGCAGTCGTACTTCTTGGCGGCCGAGGCGCCAAGGTCGCCCACGGCGATGTTGACGACGCGGTAGGGCAGGCCGAGCGCGGTGAGGATCTCCTCCTCGATCGCGAGGATGCGCTCGTGCTCGGCCCCGGAGTCGGCGGGCTCGACGAAGCTGAACATCTCCACCTTGTCGAACTGGTGCACGCGGAAGATGCCGCGCGTGTCTTTGCCGGCGGCGCCGGCCTCGCGGCGAAAGCAGGGAGAGAAGCCGGCGTAGCGCAGCGGCAGGCGCTCGGCGTCGAGGATCTCCTCGTCGTGCAGCGAGGCGAGCGCGACCTCGGAGGTGCCCACGAGGTAGAGCTCGTCGCCGGGTAGGGAGTAGATCTGCTGCTCGGTGTCGGGCAGGAAGCCGGTGCCGAACAGCGCGCGCTCGCGCACCAGCACCGGCGGGATCACCGGTTCGAAGCCGTGGCCGCGCAGCAGCCCGAGCACCCAGCGCACGAGCGCGAGCTCCACCAGCACCAGGTCGCCCTTCAGGTAGGCGAAGCGCGCGCCCGAGAGCCGAGCGGCGTGGTCCATGTCGATCGACGATCCCGCCAGCTCCAGGTGGTCGCGGGGCTTGAATGGAGACCCACCCGCCCCGGACCCGCCCAACCGGACCTCCCCGACGACCCGCACGAGCTCGTCCTCGGGGCCGGGGGCGGCGGTGGGATCGGGGAGGTTGGGCAGCGGCAGGAGCGCCGCGTCGAGCTCCTCCTCGGCTGCGGCGAGCCGCTGCGCGAGCTCCTTCTCCAGCGCACTGAGCTCACGCTGCTCGGCGATCGCACCCGCGGCGTCCTCGCCGGCGCGCTTGGCCTGCGCGATCGCATCCGCGGCGGCGTTGCGGCGCGCGCGCAGAGCCTCCAGCTCGGGGATCAGCGCGCGCCGGCGCTCGTCCAGCTCGATCACGCGGTCGAGGCCGTCGGCCGCACCCGCCCCGCGCCGCGCGAGCGCCGCACGCACCTCGTCGGGCTGCTGCCTGATCCGCTTGAGATCCAACACGCTCGAGAGCCTACCCGTACCAGCTCGCCCGCTCGGGTTCGTTCGTCACCGTCCAGCCAAGCAGGTCCGCGACTTCGGCACGACCGGACCCGCGAAGCGGATTGTCATCGGGACGAACGTCCCGGATCCTGCGCCCCTACCCGCCAGGGTTTGCGGTGGAGGGGCCTTCGGCGGGGGCGCCGGGGATCGCCGTGTTTTCGATGGTCGGCACCTTCGGGGCCTGCAGGCCGGAGTACTTGGTGAGGAACTCTGCGACCTCCTGCGCTTCGACACCAACGACGATGTTCTGCGGCATGATCGCGCCGGAGAAGCCGCCGTTGTGGATCGCGTAGATGACCTGCGCGTACTGCTCCTTGCGGAAGTTGAAGTTGGGGCCGTTGGTGCGCAGGCGGTCCTTGATGCTCGTGGCCGAGCCCTCGGCGCCGACGGTGGCGAGGGTGTGGCAGCCGGAGCAGCGTTCGAGGAACAGCTTGGCTCCCTTGTAGTAAGGGCTGGATTTGGAGACCTGGATGCCCTGCGTGCCGCAGGCCGAGAGGCAGACGGCGCCCACGACCACGGCAACGAGCGCGACGAGCAGCCTGGGACGGGGTCGGTGGGCCTTCATGCCGGGCGGAATATATAGGCTCGCCGGATGCGACTGAGGGCCCATCTCTCCAGCCCCCTGGCGGTGGCGGCGCTCGCACCGCTCCTGCTGGCCGGCTGTGGAGGAGCGCAAACGGCGCAGGTGACGGGCCACACGCTGGCGCTGACGCTCAGCGAGTACCGCATCGTGCCACAGACGGCGAGCGTGCCCCCGGGGGCCCTCCGGATCGTAGCCTGCAATCGCGGGATCCTCACGCACAACGTGGCGCTTCAGCGAGGGACGCTGGACTCCGACGAACGCACGACGCTCACCGACATCCCCACGCTACTCCCCGGGAAGTGCGGGTCGGTCCACACGCAGCCGCTGGCCCCGGGCCGCTACCTGCTGGCAAGCACGGTGGGCAACCAGGCCGTACTGGGCGTGGCGGCCACGCTGATCGTGCGGTGAGGTGCGTGGCTCCAGCCAAGTTGTGCGGTTGACGCCAAAGAAAAATGAACCGAACACTTTCGGGGCGGGCCAGCCGGCCCTCACATCCCGTGCGCAGTACCCGCCGCGCGCAGCAGCAGGAACACGACGACCAAAGCGGAGAGGGCCATGATGCCCTGCTCGCGGCGGATGATCGCGGCGACGACGGAGAGCTGCTCGGATTCGGGCAGCGTGCCGACCTCGGCGGCGCTCTGGAGACCGCGCTGGTCGAGGATCGTCTGCGCGGAGGCGATGCGCAGCTGCTCGGCTACGAACGCGACGGCGAGGGGCAGGAGGGCGTAGAGGTAGAAGAGCTTTTCGGTGGACGTGTGGCCCGCCGCGGCGAGCACGCCGACGGCGACGGCGAAGAGCACCGCGCCGCCCTGGGCGACGCGGAGGAGGAGCCAGAAGGCGCGGCTTGATTGGTCGTGGTACCAACACCAACCGCCGAACAGCGCCGGGAGCGCGTTGAGCACGGCGATGGCGAGGGCGCCCGCCACCACGGCGCTGTTCATCGGTGGGATATCGAGCCGATCGTCACTATGTGACACTCTCGCACAAGCGTCGGCGGGCGGTGGTATAACCAGCCACAGTGCTGCGCTCCTACCTCCCCGCGCTTGTGTTCCTGGCCCTCGGCGGCGCCGTGGGCAGCGCGTTCGCGATGCTCAACGGCGTGTTGGGGCCGCGGCGCGCGGTCAGACAGAAGCAGGACCCCTACGAGTGCGGGCTGCCCTCGGAGGTCAAGCAGGGGATGCGCTTCGGGATCAGCTTCTACCTGATCGCGATGCTGTTCATCCTGTTCGACATCGAGGTGATCTTCCTGTACCCGATCGCGGTGGAGCTGCGGGCGTACGGGAGCTACGCACTGGCCGAGACGGCGACGTTCATCGTGCTGCTGTTCGTCGCGTTCGTCTACGTATGGCGGCGGGGGGCACTCGAGTGGAGGTGAAACGCGAGCGGCTCGGGCCGGGCGGCGGCGGGTCGCAGGCAGGCCTGCGTGTGGAGCAGCTGAACGCGCACCAGCTGCTGCGCGGCGGGGACCTGGAGGGCTCCAACCAGCCTGCACACCTGGAGGGCTCCGAGCTCGAGCGCTACGTGGAAGAGCGCGTGCTGACGACCACGCTGGACCGGGCGGTCGCGTGGGGGCGGTCGAACTCCTTCTTCCCGCTGGGCTTCGGACTTGCCTGCTGCGCGCTCGAGGCCCCCATGCACGTCGTCGCTGCGCGCATGGACATCGGGCGGTTCGGGTGGGAAGCCTTCCGGGCCTCTCCCCGCCAGGCCGACCTGATCATCATCGCGGGGCGCGTGTCGATCAAGATGGCGCCGATCATCCGCCGCATCTACGACCAGATGCTCGAGCCGAAGTGGGCGATCTCGATGGGGGCGTGCTGCAGCTCGACGGGCGTGTTCAACAACTATGCACTGGTACCGGCCGACAAGTTCATGCCGATCGACGTGCACGTTCCGGGCTGCCCGCCCCGACCGGAGGCGGTGGTGCACGGGGTACTGAAGTTGCGCAAGATGATCCAGAACGACCCGGACAGGGGCTGGCGCGCACGGTATGACGCGGTGGGCACCGAGGAGCACCCCCTCAATGCCTGACGCCACGGGCAATCGCTTGACGGGAAGGGGGCAGGCCCCCCTCCCGACCTCCCCCCGCGGAGCGTGCGATGCCTGACGCCACGGGCTTGGAGCTGCTCGCCCGGGAGCTGGGGGAGGCTGCGATCGAGACCGTGTACTTCCGCAACCGCGCGACGGTCGTGGTGGATGCGGCCCACATTCGCACTGCGCTTCAAGCAGTGCGGGCGAAGGGGTACACGTTCCTGGTGAGCGTGCACGGCGTGGACCACTACCCCGAGGAGCCGCGCCTGGGCGTGGTGTACGAGCTGCTGGACATGAGCCGCGTGGACCGCCTCACGGTCAAGCTCCGCGTCCCGGTCGACGCGCCGCGGGTCGAGTCGGTGACGGCGGACTGGCCGACAGCGGACCACCAGGAGCGCGAGGTCTACGACATGTTCGGCGTCGTGTTCGAGGGCCACCCGGACCTGCGCCGGATCCTGATGCCCGAGGACTACGAGGGCCACCCGCAGCGCCGTGACTTCCCGGTCGGCGGCGAGCCGGTGATCTTCACGCGCGACGAGGCCGTCTGGCTGGAGGCGCTCGAGTGAGCCCAGCCGCAACTGTGAAGGACCAGCGCGACGGGGTGGCAGGTGGCGAGACGACGGACGAGCTGCTGACACTCAACTTCGGCCCTCACCACCCCGCCACGCACGGCGTGCTGCGCCTGCTGGTGACCCTCCAGGGGGAGGTCGTGCGGGACCTCAAACCGATCGTGGGGTACGTGCACACGGGGATCGAGAAGACAGCCGAGGACAAGGCCTACTGGAAGGTGATCCCGGTCATCGAGCGGATGGACTACGCCTCCTACTACTTCAACGCGATGGCCTACGTCGGCGCGGTCGAGGCGCTGCTGGAGGTCGAGGTCCCGCGGCGGGCACAGTATTTGCGCGTGATCCACCTCGAGCTCAACCGCATCGCCTCGCACCTGCTGTGGCTGGGAACGAGCGCGCTGGACCTCGGCGCGATCTCGATGTTCTGGTACTGCTTCCGCGAGCGTGAACTAATCCTGGACCTGTTCGAGATGTCCTCCGGTGCGCGCATGCACACGCGCTACTTCCAGGTCGGCGGTGTGATCGAGGACATCCCCACCGGGTTTGCGGCGAAGCTGCGCGAGTTCTTGAAGATCATGCCCCGGCGCGCCGACGAGTACGGCGCGATCCTGAACTCCAACGAGATCGTGCTGCAGCGGTTGCGCGACACGTGCCCGCTGGACGCGGACACCCTGCTGAGCCTCGGCGTCACAGGGCCGCTGCTGCGCGCGGCGGGCAACCCGTGGGACCTGCGCAAGGCCGCGCCGTACAGCTCCTACGAGGACTTCGCGTTCAAGATCCCGGTCGGCACGGTCGGCGACAACTACGACCGCTACGCCGTGCGGCTGGCTGAAATCTACGAGTCGGTGCATATCATCGCGCAGGCGCTGGAGGGTCTGCCCGAGGGGCCGTACATAACGGAAGACCGCAAGGTCGCGCTGCCCCCCCGGCACGAGCTCGCCACCTCGATGGAGGCGTTGATCCACCACTTCAAGCTCGTCACCGAGGGGTTCCGCGTGCCGCCGGGCGAGGTGTACAACCCGATCGAGTCCCCCCGCGGCGAGCTCGGCTGCTACGTGCGCTCCGACGGCTCCTCAAAGCCCGCGCGGGTGCACATGCGCGACCCCTCGTTTGTCAACCTGCAGGCGCTGGCGCACATGGCCCGCGGCTCCTACATCGCCGACCTGATCGCCACCACGGCGATGTTGGATCCGATCCTGGGAGGAATTGATCGATGACCCTGGAGACGGAGAGAGTGCCGGTGGACGCCGGGAGCGGTTGGGACCGCCCCGCGGACCTCGGGAAGGCCCCGGCCACGATCCCCGACCCGGCCACCACACCGGTCCCCGAGGCGCTGCGCGCGGAGGTCGAGGCGCACATGGCGCTCTACCCCGACCCCCGCTCGGCCACGCTGCCGGCGCTGGAGGCCGCCCAGCGCGTGCACGGGTGGTGCTCGCCCGAGGCGCTCGAACAGGTCGCGTGCGTGATGCGCCTGACCCCCGCGGACCTCGCGGCCGTCGCGACGTTCTACGACATGCTCGAGACCGTGCCCGTGGGGCGTCACTCCGTATACGTGTGTACGAACATCTCCTGCTCGCTGTGCGGGGCCGACGAGTTGTACGAGGCGGTCCGCGCGGCCGCTGGGGACGACGCCGACTTCAACGTGCGCTCGTTCGAGTGCCTCGGCGCCTGCGATATCGCGCCGATGGTCTCTGTGGACGGCATATATATAGGGCCGCTGAAAGTGACCGACGTACCCCAGCTCCTCGACGACATCCGCGCCGGCCGCGACGTGCTGCCGGAGAAGCAGCTCGTCCGCCGTCCCTGCGCGGACCCGGAGGCCGGTTCATGAAGCTCCTGTTCGACCGGATCGACGAGCCAGGGTTGAACACCCTGGAGGTGTACGAACGCCGCGGCGGCTACGACGCGCTGCGCAAGGCCCTGCAGATGCCGCCCGAGGCCGTGCTGCACGAGCTCGAAGCGTCCGCGCTGCGCGGGCGCGGGGGGGCGGGCTTTCAGATGGGCAAGAAGGTGTCGTTCCTGCCCAAGGGCGGGATGGACAAGTACCTGGTGTGCAACGCCGACGAGTCCGAGCCGGGGACGTTCAAGGACCGCGAACTGATGCAGAAGTCGCCGCACGTGCTGATCGAGGGCATCGTGATCGCCGCCCACGCCGCGGGGACGGCCCGCTCGTTCATCTACATCCGCGGCGAGTACGTCCAGCAGGCCGATATCCTCGACGCCGCGCTCGCCGAAGCGCGCGCCGCCGGGTACATAGGGGAGCGCATCCTCGGCTCCGACACCTCGCTCTCGCTGGTCGTGCACCGCGGCGCCGGCGCGTACATCTGCGGTGAGGAGACGGGGCTGCTCGACTCGCTGGAGGGCAAGCGCGGCAACCCGCGCCTGAAGCCGCCGTTTCCCGCCAACCAGGGCCTCTACCAGGGGCCGACGCTGATCAACAACGTCGAGACCCTCGCCACCGTGCCGACGATCATCCGAATGGGCGGCGCGGAGTACGCGAAACTCGGCGTGGAGACCTCCACCGGTACGAAGCTCGTGTCGGTCTCCGGGCACGTGCAGCGACCGGGCAACTACGAGATCGAGCTCGGCGTCCCCTCGCGCGAGATCATCTACGGCCTCGCCGGCGGGCCGCCGGCGGGCCGCAAGGTCAAGTGCTGGTTCCCCGGAGGCTCCTCCTCCCCCGTGCTGACCGGCGAGGACCTCGACATCCCCTACGACTTCGACTCAATGGCCAAGGCCGGCACGATGCTCGGCTCGGGGGCGATCATCGTCGTCAACGACTCCACGCCGATCCTCGACGTGGCGCTGAAGGTCGCGAAGTTCTACCGCCACGAGTCCTGCGGCAAGTGCACGCCCTGCCGCGAGGGCACCAACTGGACGGTGACGATGCTGGAGCGCATCGAGCACGGCGAGGCCACCCCCATGGACCTCGAGATCATGGCGTCCGTGCAGGAGCACATCATGGGCAACTGCCTGTGCGTGCTCGGCGACGCGATGGCGATGCCGATCGGTTCGATGATCGCCAAGTTCCGCCCCGAGTTCGAAGCGCACATGGCGACCAAGCGGCTGGTGGCAGCCTGATGCCGCGGCCCAACCCGAACACCATCACCTTCACGATCGACGGCCTGGAGGTCCAGGCGCCCGAAAACTCGATGCTGGTCGACGCCGCCAAGCGCGGCGACGTCGAGATCCCGGTGTTCTGCTACGAGCCCAAGCTCGGCTCGCCCGTCGGCGCCTGCCGCATGTGCCTCGTGGAGATCGAGGGCATCCCCAAGCTGCAGACCGGCTGCTCCACGCCGGTCAAGGACGGCATGGTCGTGCACACGCAGTCCGAGCGCGTGAAGACCGCGCAGAACTCCGTGGTCGAGTTCCTGCTCATCAACCACCCGCTCGACTGCCCCGTCTGCGACAAGGGCGGCGAGTGCCCACTGCAGGACATCACTTTCGGCTGGGGCCGCGGCATCTCGCGCTTCGTCGAGCCCAAGCGCCACTTCGTCAAGCCGCTCGCGCTCTCCCCTCTGATCGCGATCGACCGCGAGCGCTGCATCCTCTGCTACCGCTGCGTGCGCTTCTCCCAGGAGATCTCCGAGGACTACCAGCTCGTGCTGCAGGAGCGCGGCTCGCACTCCTACGTCTCCACGTTCGACGGGCACCCCTACGTGGCCCCGTTCAGCGGCAACATCGTCGAGCTGTGCCCCGTCGGCGCGCTCACCTCGCGGCCCTACCGCTTCCGCGCGCGGCCGTGGGACATCGAGGACGCGGGCTCGGTCTGCACGCTGTGCCCCGCGCAGTGCAACGTCACGCTGACCGTGCGCGACGAGCGCGTGCTGCGCGTGCTCTCGCGCCAGAACCCCGACGTGGACGACGGCTGGCTGTGCGACCGCGGGCGCTTCGCCTACCCCGCCCTCGGCGGCGAGGACCGTGTCACCGCGCCGCTGCTGCGCGACGGCGGCGAGCTGCGCCCCGTCTCGTGGGAGCGCGCGCTCGAGGAGGCCGCCACCCGCCTCTCCCGCGCGGGCGCCCGCACCGGGGCGCTCGCCGGCGGCGGCACGAGCACCGAGGAGGGGCAGCTGCTGGGCCGCCTGCTGCGCGAGGCGCTCGGCTCACCGCACCTGGACTCGCGCCCCGCCGGCGGCAGGCTTGAGCTCGAGCTGCACCGCGCGCTCGCCGCCCCGGCCCTGCAGGCGCACGTCCCCGACCTGGAGTTCGCCCACGCCGTGCTGGTCCTCGACTGCGACCCACTCGCCGACGCCGCGATCCTCGACCTGCGACTGCGCAAGGGCGTGCGCCGCCACGGGATGCAGCTCGTGCACGCAGACCGCGAGCAGCTGCTCGACGAGGCGCGCCGCGCCGAGCTGCTCGACGCGCTGCGCGCCGCCGGCCCCGAGGTCGTCGTGCTCTGGCACGAGCGCCTCGCTGTCGGCGCCGACGGCGAGCGGGCCGTGCGCGCCCTGCTCGACCTCGCCGCGACGCTGGGCCTCGCCGAGACCGACGGCGCCGGGCTGCTCGAAGTCCCCGCCCACGCCAACGGCCGCGGTCTGCGCGAAGCGGGCGTGCTCCCCAACGCCGGACCGGAGCTCAGCGAGCTCGACGAGGAGGGGCTCGACACGCAGGGGATCGCTGCGGCGCTGGCCGCCGGCGAGCTCTCCGCGATCTACCTGTTGGACGCCGACCCGCTCGCGGACGGCCCCTCACCCCTCCCTGCCTCCGAGCACCTTCGCTCGCCGTGGGTGGCCCGGGAGCTGTGGGAGCAGGCGCTGGAGCGGGCCTCCACCGTGATCGCGCACGCCGCGTTCCTCACGGAGGGGGTCGCCGCGCACGCCTCCGTTGTCTTCCCAGCGCTCGCCTACCCCGAGAAGGAGGGCACCGTCGTGCACCCCGACGGCCGCGTCCAGCGGCTGCGACCCGGGGTGGCGCGCCTGGGCGATACGCGCTCGGAGGCGCGTGTGCTGGACGAGCTGGCCAGCCGCATCGGAAGCCGCGCCACCGTGGCGGTGCCCTCGTGACCCTTGCCGTCGTCGGCTACTACGAAGAATGGTGGATTCAGATCCTCAAGGCGATCGTGATCTTCGCCGTTGCGCTCGGGATCCTGCCGATGATCATCGTCTACGAGCGCAAGCTGCTCGGGCGCTTCCAGAACCGCCACGGCCCCAACCGCGTCGGCCCCTTCGGGCTGCTGCAGCCGCTCGCCGAGATCATCAAGTTCGCGACCAAGGAGCCCTTCCGGCCGAACACTTCGGTCGGCGTGCTGTTCAGGCTGGCTCCGATCATCTCGATCCTCACTGCGGTGGCGGCCTTCGCGCTTGTCCCGTTCGGTGACGTGCAGCGCATCTTCGGCACGCCCGTCGGGCTGTACGGGATCGACGTCTCGATCGGGCCGCTGTACCTGTTCGCGTTCGGAGCGATCGCATTCTACGGAATCATGCTCGGCGGCTGGTCCTCGGGCTCGAAGTACTCGTTCCTCGGGGCGATGCGCGGCGCCGCCCAGCTCATCTCCTACGAGGTCTCCCAGGGACTCGCGCTCGTCGGGGTGATCATGACCGCGCAGACGCTGTCGCTCACCGGCATCGTCAACGCGCAGGCGGGCATGTGGTACATCCTGCCGCAGTTCGTCGGCTTCCTCATCTTTCTGACAGCTGGCTTCGCCGAGACCAACCGCCCGCCGTTCGATCTGGTCGAGGCCGACGCCGAGCTCGTCGGCGGCTACTTCACCGAGTACGGCGGCACGAGCTGGATCGCCTTCTTGTTCGCGGAGTACCTGAACATCATGGTCGTCGCCGGGATCGTCACGACCGTGTTCCTCGGCGGCTGGCTGCTGCCGTTCGGCATCCATCCGCCCGGCTGGGTGGACCCGTTCGTCGTCCTGGGCAAGATGTTCCTGTTCATCACCTTTTTCATCTGGATCCGCGCGACCCTGCCGCGGCTGCGCTACGACCAGCTGATGAGCTTCGGCTGGAAGGTGCTGCTGCCGCTGGCGACGCTCAACGCGCTCGTCACGGCTGTGCTCGTGGTGGTGACGCACTGATGTTGAGCCCCGACACCATTCGACCCCACTGGGGGGTGGTCGGGAGGGGTGCCTGCCCCCCTCCCGCTCAGCTCGTGGTGGTGACGCACTGATGGCCCCCACACCCCCGCAGCCAACGCCCGCCGTACCCGTGCCTCCACAGCCCGCCACCCCTGCCGCCGCCAGCCTGACCGTCACGGCCTGGAGCCCGGGCGAGGACGTGATCGAGGTCCAGCGGACCCCCGCACCCGGCGCGGCACGCGGCACGTGGCGCACGTTCCGCGAGACCGTACGCGGCCTGGCAACGACGCTCGGTCGCCTCGTGGAGAGGCCCGTCACACTCCAGTACCCCGAGCAGAAGACCCCCGTCTACCCGCGCTTCCGCGGACGCCACAAGCTGCACCGCTTCGAGGACACCGGCCTTGAGAAGTGCGTCGGCTGCTCGCTCTGCGCCGCCGCTTGCCCCTCTGACTGCATCCGCGTCGTCGCGGCGGAGAACACACCCGAGCACCGTGTCTCCGCCGGGGAGCGCTACGCCGCCGTATACGAGATCAACCTCTCCCGCTGCATCTTCTGCGGCTACTGCGAGGTCGCCTGCCCGTTCGACGCGATCACCATGGGCCACGACTACGAGCTCTCCGACTACTCCCGCTCCGACCTGATCTTCACCAAGGAGATGCTGCTCGCCGAGCCGCTGGAGCGGACCCCGCTGCGCCGGGAGGGGGAGTGAGCGCAATCCTGTTCTTCCTCGCCGCGTTTGGCGCCATCGCCGGCGCGGTCGGCGTGGTTGCGCTGCGCGACGTCTTCTTCGCCGTGCTCGCGCTCGTCGTCCACCTGCTCTCGCTCGCCGTGCTGTTCCTGCTGCTGCGCGCCGAATTCGTCGCCGCCGCGCAGGTCGTCGTCTACGCCGGCGCCGTGATGGTGCTGTACGTGTTCGTCGTCGCCTACGTCGGCGACTCGGCCCGCACGCTCGGCCAGCGCCTGCGCCGCGGCGCCTCCTCGCGCGGCTCGCTGCGCCTCGCGGGCGCGCTGCTCGGTGGAGCGGTGCTCGTCGAGCTGCTGATCGCGCTGCTCGGCTCCGGCCTGAAGGCGATCGAAGGGTACGGCGCCGGGTACGTGCCGGGGCCGCGCACGTTCGGCACCCCTGCGTACATCGGCAACCTGCTGCTGACCCGCTTCCTGCTCGCGTTCGAGATCGCCTCCTTCCTGCTGCTGATCGCCGCCGTCGGGGGCGTCGTGCTCGCCCGGCGCCGCGGCGGGCTCGGCGAGGAGAGCCACGAGCCCCTCGCCCCGCTGGACCTCGTCCGCCCCCAGGGCACCGGCACGATGGCCGAGGGCGTCGGCGGGCCGCTGTTCGTCGCGATTCACGCGAACGGTGGCGGGGCGAAGGAGGAGCACCATAACGGTGTCGCCGAGAACGCACTCCAGCCCGTCGCCGTCGGCGGCCAGGAGGAGGGCGGCGACCTCGGCGGAGGCCCAGAGGGGGAGGGCGACCGGTGAGCATCGCCTGGTTCCTCGCCGTGTCGGCGATCGTCTTCGCGCTCGGCGCCGTCGGCGTCATCATCCGGCGCAACCCGCTCGTCGTGCTGCTCTGCCTCGAGCTGATGCTCAACGGCGGCAACCTCGCGCTGATCGCGTTCTCGCGCATGTGGGGCTCCGGCGACGGGCAGATCCTCGCGCTGATCGTGATGACCGTCGCCGCCTGCGAGGTCTGCATCGGCCTCGGCATGATCGTCGCGATCCACCGGCGCCGGCTGCCGATCGATGTCGATGAGATGCGGGAGTTGCAGGGATGAACGGCCTCCCCACCTTCCCGAAGACCCGGGGGGGACTCGCATGCATCTGTTCTTTTTGCGCCTATAGCAGCAACTGGTTCGGTGATTCTCATGCTGGCGACTGGTCCAGTTTTGGTATAGGGGCGCGGAGAAGGTGAGCGCGACGGCGTGGGGCTGGCTCGTGCTGCTGTTCCCGCTGCTGGGGACGCTCGTGATCGGCTTCGGCTTCCGCGTTATTCCGAAATCCCTCCCACCCCGCTCGGCCGGGTGGATCGCCACGGGGGCGATCGGCCTCGCGTTCGTGGCCGCGCTCGGGGCACTGGTCGAGATGCAGGGCAACGCGCCCGCTCACCGCGAGCTGACCTCCTCGCTGTGGAACTACGCGGTGACCGTGGGGATCAACGCCCACGTCTCGATTCTCGTCGATCCGCTCTCGGTCTACATGATCCTGGTCGTCACCGGCATCTCCACGATGATCCACCTCTACTCCGTCTCCTACCTGGAGGAGGACCGCGGCTTCGCGCGCTACTTCTCCTACCTCAACTTCTTCGTCTTCTCGATGCTGTTGCTGGTGCTCGCCGGCAACTTCCTGCTGCTGATCGTCGGGTGGGCGTTCGTCGGCGCCGCCTCGTACCTGCTGATCTCCTTCTGGTACCGCCGCACCACGGCGACCCGCGCGGGGATCAAGGCGTTCGTGATCAACGTCGTCGGCGACGTGGGGCTCGTGCTCGGGACGTACTTCATCTTCAAGCACACCGGCACGCTTGATCTCCTCGCCGTCTTCAAGGCCGCCCCGCACGTGTTCCACTCCGGTGAAGCGGACATCACCGCCGGCTGTCTGCTGCTGCTCGTCGGCGCCGCCGCGAAGTCCGCGCAGATCCCCCTGCACACGTGGCTGCCCGACGCGATGGAGGGCCCCACGCCCGTCTCCGCGCTGATCCACGCCGCGACGATGGTCACCGCGGGCGTGTACCTGATCGCGCGGATGCACACGCTCTTCGAACTCGCTCCCGCCGCGCAGGACACCGGCGCCGTGATCGGCGCGCTCACCCTCTTGATCGCGGGCACGATCGCGCTCGTGCAGACCGACATCAAGCGCGTGATCGCCTACTCCACGATGTCCCAGATCGGCTACATGATCATGGGCGTCTCCGTCGGCGCGTACGCCGCCGGGCTGTTTCACCTGATGACTCACGCGTTCTTCAAGGCGTTGCTGTTCATGGGCGCCGGCTCGATCATCGGCGCGATGGGCGGCGAGCAGTCGCTGGAGAAGATGGGCGGCTTCCGCAAGGCGCTGCCGTTCACGTTCGCCTGCTTCGTGATCGGCGGCCTCGCGCTGTCGGGCATCCCCCCCTTCTCCGGATTCTTCTCCAAGGACGAGATCCTGCTCGTCACCGCGGAGCGCGGCGGCTGGCACTGGGCGCTGTACGCGATGGGCTACCTCGGCGCCTTCCTCACCGCGATCTACACGTTCCGCATGATCTTCCGCGCCTTCTACGGCGACCCCGTCGCCGAGGCGCGCGAGCTTATTGGATCCGAATCCCACCCACCCCACCTCCACCACGCCGAGGTGCCTACCAATCCGGCCAACGGCGAAGTGGAGGACACCGACGTCGGCTTCCCCGGCCCCCACCACACCGTCGCCGAGCGCGCGCTGCCGATGCGCGTGGCGATGAGCGTGCTGGCGGTCGGCGCCGTCGGCGCCGGGCTCGTGCAGGTCCCCGGCGTCGACGACGTGATCGTCAACTTCCTGCGACCCACGTTCGCCACCTCGCCGCTGTACGAACCGCACACCCGCGACGGCCTGTTGATCTTCGGGCTGTGCCTCGGCACGGTACTCGGCCTGAGCGGCATCGCGATCGCGTACCGCATCTGGGTCAAGCAGCCCTCCATCGCAGTCTCCGCCCGCGCGCGGTTCGGGGCGGTGTACGAGCTGCTCTGGCACAAGTGGTACTTCGACGAGGCCATCGACCTCCTGGTCGTGCGCCCTGCCGCCGCCGCCGGGCGCTTCGCGCGCGACACCTTCGAGCGCGTGTTCGTCGACGGCACGCTCGTCGGCGGCACCACGGGGATCGTCCGCGCGGGCTCCGCCGCGGTGCGCGCGGTGCAGAGCGGCTTCCTGCGCTACTACGCCGCGCTGCTTTTGCTCGGCGTCGGCGCGCTCGGCCTCTACTTCCTGCTTCAGTCCTGATGCCTCTCTCCGTCCTTATTTGGCTCCCCCTCGCCAGCGGCCTGGCCGGCGCCGTGCTCGGCCTGCGCAGCGAACGCCTCCCCGGCCTGGTCGCGCTGGTCGGCTCCGTGGCTGCGCTGGGACTCGCGATCGGATACATCGCGGACTACACGCCCGGCGCCGGGCTTCAGCACGTCACCAACGTCGTCTGGATCGCCGCGCTCGGGATCCACTACAAGCTCGGAGTGAGTGGCCTCAACGTGATGCTCGTGGGGCTCACGACGCTGCTGTTCGCCGCCGCGGTGCTCTCCCTGAACATCAGGACGCGGACTTCGGGCGCAGGCGCGGCCGGCGAGAGCGGGTCGGGGGCCAGCGAGACCAAGGCGGGCAACGCCAGGCCGGGCGGGGAGGCCGGGGCGGGCGGAGCCTACCCCGAGCGCCCGCGGCTCTTCTACTTCCACTTCATGCTCGCCGAGTCGGCCGTGCTCGGGGCGTTCCTCGCGCAGGACCTCGCGCTGTTCGTGGCGTTCTTCGACCTGATGCTGATCCCCTTCTACTTCCTGATCGGCGGGTGGGGTGTGGGGCCCGACCGCGTGAAGGCGACGATCAAGCTCGTGATCTACACGCTCGTCGGCTCGCTGCTGATGCTCGCCGCAGCGATCGCCACCGGCGTGCTCGCCTCCGAACAGCACGGGACCCCGCTGACGTTCGTGCTCTCCTCCTTGCACGCGCTGCCGCTCAGCGGGGGCTCGCAGGAGTGGATCTTCCTGTTCTTCGCCGCCGCGTTCCTCGTGAAGATGCCGGCGTTCCCGCTGCACGGGTGGATGCCCGACGGCTACCGCGCGATGCCGATTGAGGTGCTGATGGTCTTCTCCGGGGTGCTCTCCAAGGTCGGCGCCTACGGCTTCCTCGCGATCGTGCTGCCGCTGTACCCGCAAGCCGCGGTGCACTTCCAGACGCTGATGCTGCTGATCGCGCTCGCCTCGATCCTGTACGGCTCGGCGATGGCCTTCACCCAGACCAACGCCCGCCTGATCGCCGGCTTCTCCTCTGTCGCGCAGCTCGGCTTCATCACGCTCGGGATCTTCGCGCTGAACCCCCAGGGCGCCCAGGGCGCGCTACTGCAGATGGTCAACCACGGGCTCGTCGTGGCCCCCCTGTTCTTCATCATCCTGCTGCTCTCCCAGCGCGCGGGTGGCTCGGAGGACATCCGCGAGATGGGCGGCCTCGCGTTTCGCGCCCCCGTGCTCGCGACGCTCTTCCTGGTCGTGGCGCTCGCCACGCTGGCAATGCCCGGCTCGGCCAACTTCGTGGGTGAGTTCCTGATCCTGCTCGGCCTCTTCAAAGCGAAGCTGGCGATCGCCGTCATCGCGTTCAGCGGCGTCGTGGCGGCGAGCGTGTACGCGCTGCGGCTGTTCATCCGTGCGATGCACAACCGCGTCCACGACGGTGTGGACTCGCGTGAGCTCACTCTGCTCGACGGCGCCGTGCTTGTGCCGTTGGTCGCCGTGATCGTGTTCTTCGCCGTCTACCCCCAGCTCGCGCTGACGCGCAGCGAAGGGTCGGTGAAGGCGTCGGTGGCCTCCGTGAGCGCGGTGATAGCTCCCGCAGCAGTGGCCACAAATGTGCCGAGGTCGATCCGGGACGCGGACCAGTACGCCGCAAGCGCTCCCGAACGGAGCGCCAGCGAAGACGCCGGGGACGCACGTGGTGGGCCGGTGGCGAAAGCGGAAGGGCATCTCCGATGAACTACGTGCCCTACTTCCCCGCCCACGTGGCCACCGCCCACCTGAAAGGCCCGCCGGTGAACTTCGCGGGGCTCTCTCCGCTGATCGCGCTGCTCGGCGGTGCAGTCGTGGTGCTGCTCGTCGGCCTGCTCGGCGCGCGCAGGGTGCGCGAGCACGTCGTGCCCGCACTCAGCCTCGTGACGCTCGGCGCGGCGGCGGGTCTGACGATCTGGCAGTGGGACGAACAGAAGTCGATCGTCTCCGGCGCGCTGCGGATCGACAGCCTCGCACTCGTGCTCAACCTGATCCTGGTCGCGGGCGGCGCGTGCACGGTGCTGCTCGCGTGGCGCTCCCTCGCCGCGCAGGAAGCGGCGCACGGTGAGTTTCACGCGCTGCTGCTCACCTCGATCGGGGGCATGTCGCTGCTCGCGGCGGCGCAGAACACCGTCGCGCTGTTCATCGGCCTGGAGCTCCTCTCGATCCCGCTGTACGTGCTGTGCGCCACCGAAATGCGCCGCGAGCACTCGCTCGAGTCGGGGCTTAAGTACCTGATCATCGGCTCCGTCGGCTCGGCGACGTTGCTGTACGGCCTCGCGCTGATCTACGGCGCCACGGGGGCCACCGACTTCGGCGCGATCGCCGCGGCGATCTCCAGCAAAGGGCTCGCGACCAACGTGCTGCTGCTCACCGGTATCGCGCTGTCGGTCGCCGGCCTCGCCTTCAAGGCGTCCGTCGCCCCCTTCCACCAGTGGACCCCAGACGTCTACGAGGGCGCGCCCACACCGGTCACTGCGTTCATGGCGGTCGCGACGAAGGTCGCCGCGCTCGGCGTCTTCCTGCGCCTCTTCGACGTCGCGCTGATCGAAGCCCAAACCAGCTGGGCCCCCGCCGTCGCGACGCTCGCGGCAGTCACGATCGTCGTCGGCAACGTCGGCGCGCTCGGGCAGTCCTCGCTGAAGCGGATGCTCGCCTACTCCTCCGTCGCGCAGGCCGGCTACATGCTCGCCGGCGTGGTCGTCGCCTCCCAGCTGGGGGTGCGTGCGACTGTCTTCTACCTAGCCGTCTACCTCTTCATGAACATGGCCGCCTTCGCGGTGATCGTCGCGCGCGAACGCGCCACCGGCCTCGGCGACGGCATCGGCACGCTGGCGGGCCTCGGCCGCGAGCAGCCGTGGTTGGCGTGGCCGATGACGCTCGCGATGCTCGGCCTCGCGGGGATCCCCGCGACCGCGGGCTTCATGGGCAAGTTCTACTTGATCGACGCCGCGGTCTCCGGGGGGTACACCTGGCTCGGTGTGGTGATCGTCGTCGGCTCGATGATCTCCCTCGGCTACTACCTCCCGGTGATCGCCGCGATGTGGATGGGTCCTAGCCCGGCCCCAACCGCCGTACCTGCAATAGCCGGCGGCTCCTCGGAGCTGGACCCGCCGGGCAGGCCCCACCCCGCGCGACCCATCGGACCCCAGCTCGAGGTGGCCCTGGTCGCCGTGCTCGCCGGCGCCGCCACGCTCTTCTTCGGAATCATCCCTGGGCCGCTGTTCGACCTCGTGCGTCACGCGGGCGCCGGGCTCGGGCTGTTCTGAGCCACGCTCAACCGGGATCGGCAGATCAGGCTGAGCCACGCGCGATCCGCCGCGTGGCTTGCTCGGAGAGGCTCTCGCGGCTCTCAGCCGCCGCGCGAGCGTTCCATCGCCATCGACCCGTACGCTCGTGGTATGGAACTGACTCATCACATCAACACGGCAGTTGACCTCCCCCCGCATGACTGGTATACTGGTCGTATGGATAGGATAATGACCGCAACCGAGGTGAAGGCGAAGATCCTCGCGCTGCTCGACGAGGTCGCGAGCGGCGATGAGGTGGAGATCACCAAGCACGGCCACGTCGTCGCACGCCTCGTACCGGCCAGCGGCGCCCAGTCACTCAAAGGCAAGCTCGCCGGCGTCGCGATGACGGCGAGCGCCGAGGCGGATCTGTACACGACCGGGGCACCCTGGAACCTGCCGTGACGACGGTGGTCCTCGATACCCACGTCGTCCACTGGTGGTCGGCCGAGCCGGAGCGAGTGAGCCGAGTCGCCGCCGAGGCGTTGAACGAAGCGGACGAGCTCGCGGTCGCGGCCATCTCGTGGTTCGAGTTGGCGTGGCTGGCCAGGCACGAGCGGATCGCCGTCGCGATTCCGATCCGCTCGTGGCTCGAGCGGCTCGCCGGCCAGCTCCGCACCGTCGGGATCACGCCCGCTGTTGCCGAGACTGCGGTCTCCCTGCCAACCTCCTTCCCTGGA
This sequence comes from uncultured Solirubrobacterales bacterium, assembly GCA_963725535.1. Classification (GTDB taxonomy): domain Bacteria; phylum Actinomycetota; class Thermoleophilia; order Solirubrobacterales; family Solirubrobacteraceae; genus Palsa-744. Next base: position 2,676,338 of record CAVRYX010000007.1, on the reverse strand, counting down.
GACCCCGCCGACCGCCTGATCTACGCAACGGCGATCGAGCACGGGTGGAGGCTCGTAACCAAGGACCGCGAGCTGCGCGCCCACCGCCACCCACGCGCCATCACCGTGTGGTGAGTGGCACGTTTACGCGCTACCCGGCACCCGGACCGGCACCGGCTAGACCTTGTGGTGCTCAGGCACCCACGACCCGTCGTCGTGGCGCACGAAGTCCTGGAAGAGGTTCGGGGCCTCAGCACACATGATCCGGGCGACCTCGTCGAACACCAGGCGCAGCTCCTCCTCGGCGCTCTCTGCCGTGCGCATCTCGATCACGTGGCGCAGAGTGCGCGCGTTGGCGGTCCAGACGATGTCGGTCGAGAGGCCGATCGGCGCGAGGCGGCGCAGCGCGGAGGTGACCTCCTTCTTGACGTGGAAGGGCACCCCCGGCTCCTCGATCCCGAGCTCGGCGGCAGCGCTGACCTGGAACTCCTCCAACCGCTCCACGATCGAGAGCACCTGCTCGTGCACGGGCTCGAGCGCCGGTGGCACGCGAAAGCCGATGTCGGTGAGGCGCACGTAGCGCAGGCTCTCCTGGCTGAAGGCCGAGCCGGCGCGATGCCTTACAAGCTCGTGAGTAAAAACACGTGAACAATTCCGAATAGCGAAGGAAAAATTGGCGTGCTCCAGCACGGACCCGTGGCCGGAGCGCAGGATGTTGGCGAAGTACTCGCGCCGGTCGGTGCGGATCTTTGAGACGTTGGGGTTCAGGCCAGGCTCCCAACTGCGGTAGCAGGCGCGCCCCCCGAACTCCAAGAGCAGTTCGCCCGCGCTGGGCTGCTCGACCCCCCACTCCTCCGTGCTCTTCTCACTGCTCTCCACTTCGCCGAGGCGCCGCTCGAGCCACGACTCCCCGCCGACGTCCCGCAGGTAGGCGCCCATCCCCTCCAGGTCGATCGACGGGCGGGCGATCAAGAACACGCTGGGAGTCGTCTCATGCATCGGGCGAGCGATGGTAGGACGTCCTCCGGACGTCGTCACGCCGACACCGCCCACGCTACGATCGCCCCCATGTCCGTATCTGCGCCGATCGAGGCCCAAGCGTCGGTCGCACACAACGGCGGAGCCCCGGCTGCGATCAACGGCCGCGTCGGAGAGTTGGGAGCACGGGAGCTTCACGTGTGGACGTTCGCACTGAATGTCGCAGCCTCCGCGCGCGAGCAGCGCTCGGCGGCGCGTGACGGCCTGCGCGCGCTGTTGGGCTCCTACCTGGGGATCGACCCACGCGCAGTGGAGACCCTGCAGGGCGCGTTTGGGCGCCCGGAGCTCGCGCCCACCCACGACCATCACGACCTCTGCTTCAACCTCTCCCACACCGCCGGTCTCGCGGTCTTCGCAGTCGGGCACGGGCGCTCGATCGGGATCGACGTCGAGGCGGTCGATCGGCGTGCGCCCTCTCCGGGCGTGATCGAGCGCGCGCTCAGGCCGTGGGAGGCAGAGCGGGTGCTGCAGGCCGGTGCACGCGAGCGCACCGCCGCGTTCCTGCACTACTGGACCGTCAAGGAGGCCTACGCGAAGGCGCTCGGCGTAGGCCTGGCACTCGATCTCCGCGAGGTCGGCGTCGACGGCCCAACAGACCGGCCGCGCCTCGATCTGCCCGATGAAGCCGGGGAGTGGCAGGTCCGTCGCCTGCGGCTGCAGCCGGGCTTCGTCGGAGCCGTAGTTGCCGATGGCGGGCCGTGGCGGATGCGCCTGCGCGCACTGCGAATCGCCGACACAGAGGTGCCCTGACTGAGAAGGAGGGGCCGGCTGCGTGGACCGGCTGCGTCACCCTTTATCCTGCTGACCCGCCATGTCCGTCCTCGCCACCGAACCAATCGACCCCGAGCTGGAGCGCGCCGCGTGGGACCTCGAGCCGCTCGTGGACGGCGAGGGCGAGGCCGGGGTGGAGCGCAGGCTGGAGGAGGGGCTGACCCGCGCGCAGGCCTTCGCGGAGCGCTACGCGGGCAAGCTCGGCGAGCTCGACGGCGCCGGTCTCGCGGAGGCGATGGGGGAGCTGGCGGCGCTCTACGAACTGGTGGGCCGCGCGGGGACCTACGCGGGGCTGCGCTTCTCCACGGACACCGCGGACCCCGCGAACGGGGCGCTGCTGCAGCGGGTGCAGGAGCGCGAGACGGCGATCGAGACGACGCTGCTGTTCTTCGAGCTGGAGTGGGCGGCGCTCCCCGACGAGCGCGCCGAGGAGCTGCTGGCGGGGGAGGCGCTGGACTCATGCCGCCACCACCTGCGCAACGTGCGCCGCTACCGCGAGCACCTGCTCAGCGAACCGGAGGAGAAGGTCCTCTCCGAGAAGTCGCTGACGGGCGCGACCGCGTGGGCACGGCTGTTCGAGGAGCTGACGTCGGCGATCGAGGTGGAGCTGCCGGCCCAGTCACCAGCGGGCGGCGCGGGGAGCGACGGTAGGGACAGCGAGGCCAGTGGCGCGAACCGCCGGGATGGGGCGGGCGAGACCGAGCGCGTCGCCCTCGACGTGGCGCTCAGCCGCTTGGCGCTGCCCGACCGCGAGGTGCGCCGCACAGCCGCGGAGGCCGTCACAGCCGCGCTCGCGCCCGGGCTGCGTACGCGCGCGTACGTGCTCAACACGCTGCTGGCGGACAAGTCGGTGGACGACCGCCTGCGCCGGTACCCCCACTGGCTGGCGGCCCGCAACCTCGCCAACGAGGCGAGCGACGAGTCGGTGCAGGCGCTGGTCGAGGCGGTGCGCGGCCGCTACGAGATCGCCCGCCGGTGGTACCGGCTGAAGGCGGGACTGCTAGGGGTGGAGCGCCTCGCGGACTACGACCGCATGGCGGCGGTGACGCAGGACGAGGTGCACTTCACCTTCGCGCAGGCACGTGAGCTGGTGCTCGACTGCTACGGCTCCTTCTCGCCCGAGCTGGGAGCGCTCGCAGCGCGCTTCTTCGAGGAGCGTTGGATCGACGCCCCGGTGCGCCCGGCCAAGCGCGGGGGGGCGTTCTGCGCCTCGGCGGTGCCCTCCGCGCACCCGTACGTGCTGCTCAACTACACCTCGCGCCGGCGTGACGTGCTGACGCTCGCCCACGAGCTCGGCCACGGCGTGCACTTCGCGCTGGCGGCGCGCCAGGGGGTTTTCCACCAGGGCACCCCGCTGACGCTGGCGGAGACCGCCTCGGTGTTCGGCGAGACGGTCGTGTTCGGGCGCCTGCTCGCGCAGGACTCGACACCCCCCTCGCGCCTGGCGCTGCTGGCCGAGCACCTGGAGGACATCATCGCCACGGTCTTCCGCCAGGTCGCGATGAACCGCTTTGAGGACCTCGTCCACACCGCGCGCCGCGAGCAGGGCGAGCTCTCAGTCGAGCGCCTGGGCGAGCTGTGGGCGGAGAGTCAGGCGGAGCTGCTGGGCGACTCGGTGGAGCTCACCGAGGGCTACCGCACGTGGTGGTCGTACATCCCGCACTTCATCAACACGCCCGGCTACGTGTACGCCTACGCCTACGGCCAGCTGCTCGCACTGTCGGTGTACGAGCGCTACGAGCAGCTGGGCGCGGAGCTCGTGCCGCAGTATCTGGAGCTGCTCGCCGCCGGTGGTTCGCGCAGCCCCGAGGAGTTGGGGCGGATCGTCGGCGTGGACCTCGCCGATCCGGGCTTCTGGGATGCGGGCCTCGACCTCGTCGAGCGCCAGCTCGAGCAGGCCGAAGCGGCCGCGCGGGCGGCGCAGACGTAGGCGCCGCGGGGCAGGCCGCAGCAGCGAAGCCGCAGGGGGGCGTCGGCGCTTCGACTCCCGCAGGCGACCCGGCGGGCGTCAGCAGCGCCCTCCAGTCGGGTGCCGGCTGCCAGACGGCGTCCATCAGCACGAGGTAGCCTTCGCCTTCCTCGGCGGCCTGGAGCTGTCCGTTCTCCTGCGGGACCGGCTGCTCGACGAGCGTGGTGGGCTGCACTTCGACTTCTCGTTCAGACAGGGGCGCGCCACCCCCTTCGCCTGCTCCTTCTTCCAGGCCCTCCACACCGCCAACTTTGACGTGTTCGCGCACTCCTGCCGCGGCCGGCACCGGCACCCCGTCCTCGAGCACCGAGAGGCCCACGAGGTCGAACGCGAAGCCGTGGGTCTGCGGATCTTCGCCGCCTTCCACCGGGAGGTCGAGAGGGACCGCCGTGATCGAGTTGGCGGTCGGCGTGAACGGCTGACTTTCACCGACGTCGGTGCAACAGAAGGTCCGAACGTTCAGTTCCGAGGCGGGGGTGCTCGTGAACTGAACTTCCATGCGCAGGATCACGACCCGCATCGGCCCGGTGACCGGTCCCGTCTCGACGCTCACCTGGGTGATGGTGCCGGAGCCCGGTACGACCTGGCCGCCGCCGGCGCCCGCCGAGGTCCACGTGCACGAGGCGGCAGCGAGAGGGGCCCCGCCGAAGGGGTCGGAGGAGCACCCGAGCAGGTTGGTGTCGGAGAACTGGCTCAGCGGGGGACCGAGCGTGACCGGCGCTTCCTGCGCGCGAGCGCCGAGCGGAAGCGCGAGCAGAGAGAGCAGGGCGAGCAGGGCCACGGCCGCCGTGCGGGCCACGCTGCTGAGGTGCGAGCCCGCCAAGCGCATGACTATCTAACGGAACAGCTGCCCAAGAACTCATGCGGGGGACCGAGCTGCCGATGGTGGTCCTGTGATCGTTCGCGCGCTCCTCGCCCTGACCACGGCGCTTGTGGTCACGTCCCTGGCGCCGCAGGCGGCCACGGCGCAGCCACTCGACTACGAGGCGCTGGCCGAACAAGGGATCGCCCAGAGCGGGAGCTGGCGGGCGGGTGGGTGGTACTGCGAGTACCTCGGTTGCACGGGCGCCTACCCGCTGCTGACGATCTGGGGGGACGTGCGGATGTTCGAATCGGTCGACGCACTGGAGCTGGCCGCACCGTCGCCTGAGCACCGCGCGGAGGTGGACCGCTTCGGGCACGCCTCGGAGCGCTACTGGAACCCGTACCTGAACGGCTACGCCCCCTACCCGGGCGACCGCTACCGGGGCGCGGAGGCGTGGTTCGACGACAACGGCTGGCTGGGGGTGGCGTTCGTGCAGGCATACCGGGCGACGGGCGAGCGCCGCTACCTGCACGACGCGCAGCGCGCCTTCAACTTCGCCGCCACCCAGGGCTGGGACGCGGCGGGCGGGGGCGGGATGTGGTGGAACACCGACCACCCCTACCACGCGGGCGAGGCGCTGGCGTCGAACAGCCTGCTGGGGATGCTGCTCTACGGGATCGACCACGAATCCTTCCAGCTCGCCGAGGTGCGCAAGTTCATCGACTGGGGCAACAGCCACGACATCGGCTTTCACGGGCTCTACCTGAGCGGCGGCCCGGGCAGCACCGTGATCGACTACGTGGAGGCACCGTTGATCTACGCGCAGTACCTCCTCTGCCAGGCGACCGGCCAGAACAGCTACTGCACGCACTCCGCGCAGCAGGCGCGGTCGATGACCGAGATCTACGGGGTCGAGTACAACTTCGCGCCGCTGTACGACTCGATCTTCATGGAGTGGATGGAGGCCTACGGCAAGGCCGTGGGCGAGGACCACTGGCTGGAAGTGGCCGAGGTCAACGCCGCCCACGCCGTCCGCCACGCAGCCGACAGCCGCGGCCTGTGGCTGGACAGCTGGTGGGGCGGCCCGATCAGGGACTCCCAGACGCTGCCCGGCATGTTCCGCACGATGGCGGGCACCACGAGCCTGTTCGCCTGGCTGGTCTACTACTCCTGAGCGCCTCTTCCAGCTTCAGGCGTCCATACGGCTGGTGCGCCAAGCGCCGAGCCCGAGAAACACGACCAGCCAGCCCACGATCACGACCGCGGCGGTGCCTGCGGACATCGTGAGGTTCGTGGCGCGGCTGTCCAGCACGACGGGACTGAAGTGGGAGAGGGCCTGGTAGAGGATCGCGTTGCGCGCGCTCCCGAAGATGCTGATGGACGCGAGCAGCGGGCTCGCGATCACCTGCCATGCGATCAAGGCGATGATCGCCGCCGGCCGCGAGGTCGTCAGCGAGGCGAAGCCGACCGCCACCGCGCACAGCACGCCGGTGGACAGCAGCAGGAAGCCGAAGCTGTTGAGGATCAGGGCGCCGTCGGGCGTGGGCAGGTTGGAGGCGAAGACGAAAGTGCCCAGTAGGATCACGAGGTAGGCGGAGACGATCACCAGCCAGCACACCGCCAGAGCGGCGGGAACGCGCGAGGCGAACAGCGCCAGGCGCGAGCGACCGGTGACGACGAGGTCGCGGAAGACACCGGAGGACGCATCGCCCGTGCCGGCCTCGACACCGATCAGGATCGCTGCGAGGGGGCCGAAGAACAGGCCGCCGAGAAGGCGGACACCGATATGGAAGTTGTGCGTCCCGCCGGCCGGGCCGTTTTCGCTTGGGCTGGTGGCGTGCAGAATCGCACCGATCACGAAGAAGAGCACGACCGGAGCCACCGCGAGCACGAGCGCCCAGATCAGGATGCCGCGCTTCTTGCGCAGCTTGAGCAGGTCGGCGCCGAACATCTGCGCCGCGACCGTGAGGGGTGAGCCATCGGCGCTGTGGCCCGCGGGAGCCGGGGCTGACGGCGAGATCGCGCTCATGCCCTCACCTCCTCCGCCGCCGCCGCCGAAACGTCGAGCCCCTGGGTCGGAGCATCGAGTCGCGCGGTGACCTCCAGGAAGCGCTCCTCGAGGCTGTGGCGCACAGGCTCCAGGCGCTCGACCCCGACGCCGGCGCGCACGAGTGCGGCGTTCACCTGCGAGGCCGTCTGCAGATCGCCGGCCAGCACCACGCGCAGGCCCTCGTCGGAGCGGCGCGTGTCGCTCACGAGCTCGCTGCCGCCGAGCGTGGCGAGCGCCAGCTCGATGTCGTCCACGCCCACGATCAGCTCGTTGCGCGCACCGCCGGCGCCGCCGCGGGCGAGCTCGGCGATCGGGCCCTGCGCGATGATCTTGCCGCGGTCCACGATCGCCGCGGCGTCGCAGATCTTTTCCACCTCGTCGAGCAGGTGCGAGGAGAGGAAGACGGTGCGGTTCTCGTGCTCGACCATCGTGCGGATCATTTCGCGGAACTCCTGGATGCCGCCCGGGTCGAGGCCGTTGGTCGGCTCGTCGAGGATCAAGAGCAGCGGGTCGGCGAGCAGGCAGCGGGCGACACCCAGGCGCTGGCGCATCCCCAGCGAGTACTTCTTGACCCGCTCGTCGGCGCGCTCGGCCAGGCCGACGCGCGCAAGCGCCGGGGCGATCCGCGCGTGCACCTCGGGTCCGCGCACGGCGGCGACGATGCGCAGGTTCTCTCGACCGGTGAGGTTGGGGTGAAAGCGCGGCTCCTCCACAATCGCGCCAACCCTTCGCAGGGCCTGCGGGCGCTCGGCGGGCACCGGGTGGCCCAGCACACTCATGCTCCCCGCGGAGGCGTGGGTGAGGCCGAGCAGCATCCGGATCATCGTCGTCTTGCCCGCGCCGTTGGGGCCGAGAAACCCAAACGCGCTACCGCGCGGGACGTACAGGTTGACGCCGTCGATCGCGGCGCGCTCACCGAAGCGCTTGGTCAGGCCCTTCGTCTCGACCGCCGCGTTGTCCACGGCGATCAGAGTACCCAACCGCTACTCCTCCTGCGCCTGCAGCTCGCGGACGCGCTCCTGCAGCTGAGACATCACCGCGGGGTCGCGCAGCGTGGTGACATCGCCCAGCGCACGGCCCTCGGCGATGTCGCGCAGCAGGCGGCGCATGATCTTGCCCGAGCGCGTCTTGGGGAGATCGTCCGACCAGATGACGCGCTTGGGGCGCGCGAACTTGCCGATCCGCTCGGCCACCGCTTCGCGGATGCCCTCGACCTCGCGATCGTCGCCCTCGAGGTCGCCCTGCAGGGTGACGAACGCGACGATCGCCTGCCCGGTGTCCTCGTCGTGCTGGCCGATCACGGCGGCCTCGGCGACGTCGGGGTGGGCGACGATCGCCGACTCCACCTCCGCCGTGGAGAGCCGGTGCCCGGAGACGTTGACGACGTCGTCGATGCGCCCGATGACCCAGAGGTAGCCGTCGGCGTCGCGGCGGGCGGCGTCGCCAACCAGGTAGGTCTCCGGCCCGAAGCGCTCGAAGTAGGTCTTGATGTAGCGCTCGTCCTCACGGTAGAGGGTGCGCAGCATCGAAGGCCACGGGCGGGTCAACACGAGCAGTCCCTGGCCGCGCTCGATCGGGTAACCGCCGGACTCGTCGTAGACCTCGGCCTCCACACCCGGGAACGGGCGCGTGCACGAGCCCGGCTTGGTCGCGGTGAGGCCAGGCAGCGGGGTGATCATGATCGCTCCCGTCTCGGTCTGCCACCAGGTGTCCACGATCGGGCAGCGCCCGCCGCCGATGACCTTGTGGTACCACAGCCACGCCTTCGGGTTGATCGGCTCCCCCACCGTCCCCAGCAGCCGCAGCGAGGAGAGGTCGTGCTCGTTGGGCCACCGCGCACCCCACTTGATGCAGGCGCGGATCGCGGTGGGAGCGCAGTAGAGGATCGTGACCCCGTAGCGCTCCACGAGCTCCCACCAGACGCCCTTGTGGGGGTAGTCCGGGGCCCCCTCCCACATGACCGAGGTCGCCCCGTTGGCCAGCGGCCCGTAGACGATGTAGGAGTGCCCGGTGACCCAACCCACGTCGGCGGCGCACCAGTACACGTCGGACTCCGGCTTGAGGTCGAACACGTAGCGGTGGGTGGCCGCCACGCCCGTCAGGTAGCCCCCGGAGGTGTGCAGGATGCCCTTCGGCTTGGCGGTCGAGCCGGAGGTGTAGAGGATGTACAGCGGGTGCTCGGCGTCCAACGGCTCGGCGGGGCACTCGGCCGCGGCCGCCGCCATGATCTCGTCGTAGTACACGTCGCGGCCCTCGCGCATCTGGCAGGGCGTCCCCTTGCTGCGCACCACCACGATCTTCTGAAGTGTCTCGAGGTCGCCCATCACCTCGTTGACGCGGTCCTTCACCGGCGCCGTCTTGCCCTTGCGCGCGGCGCCGTTGACGGTGATCAGCACGCGGGCCTCGGAGAACTCCATCCGCTCGCGCACCGCCTCCGCTGAGAAGCCCCCGAAGACGACGTTGTGCGGGGCCCCGATGCGCGCGCAGGCGAGCATCGCGACGACCACCTCGGGGATCATCGGCAGGTAGATCCCCACCACGTCGCCGCGGCCGACCCCGAGGTCCTTCAGGGCGTTGGCGAGGCGCTGCACCTCCGCGAGCAGCTGCGCGTAGGTGAGGTCGCGCTCCTGCCCGTCCTCGCCACGCCAGTGGTAGGCCACGCGCTCGCCCCTGCCCTCCAGCACGTGGCGGTCCAGACAGTTGTAGGAGACGTTCAGCCGGCCCCCCACGAACCACTTGTAGAAGGGCGGGTTGGAGTCGTCGAGCACCGTCTCCCACGGCTCGAACCAGTGCAGGCGCTTGGCCTGCCCCGCCCACCACGCCTGCGGGTCGCGCGCCGCCTCCTCGTACACCGCGGGGTCGCTCAGCAGGGCGTGCTCGCGGAACTCGGCGGAGGGCTCGAACGTCTCCACCTCCAGCAGCTCGGCCAGCTCGCGGTCGAGCGCCTCGCCCTCAACCGCGCCGCCGGAGCTGCCGACCCCGCCATTCGAGTTGCCGACCCCGCCGTTCGAATCGGTACTCCGCCTCGATTCAGTCGCCATCCGCCTGCCCTGCCTTTCTCTGGCCACCCCCATCGTCAGAGGGCGGCCCATCCGAGACCCGTTTACTCTCACGCGCGCGGAAGCCGGTCACCGTTTCAGCGGCATCACCGGCAGCACGACGCGGCCGAAGGTCGAGTTTGCCACAGCGGCGAACGAGGCGTACCAAGCCGCAGCCGCGGTCGCCAGACCGACGTAGCCGCCCCAGTGGGTGACCGTGGTGTGCGCGCCCACCGCGCCGATCGCCAGCAGGATGAAGGTCGCCGTCAGCAGCGTGAACACCGTCAGCACCGCGAGGTTGACGCGCAGCGCCGCGACCGTCATGTAGGCGGTGAAGATCGCCCACCCCCACAGGTACAGTCCCACCGAGTGCCCCACGTTGCCGCCGATCTGCTTGGCGTAGAAGACCTCCAGCGCCCAGAAGGAGAGCCAGAAGGCCCCGTACGAGCAGAACGCCACGGCACCGAAGGTGTTGCCGGTGCGGAACTCCCACAGACCCGCGATCAGCTGCACGATCCCGCCGTAGGCGAGCGCCAGGCCGAGCACCACCGGGACGCCCTTTTCGTTGACGAGGTTCGAGTTGAACATCGAGAGCACGAACGTGGTCATCGCGAACCCCGCCAGGCCGAGCGGCCCGGGGTCGGCCGGCTTCCACGCACTTGCCTGCGTGACCTCGCCTGGTGGCGGATCGCGGCGCGGAATCGACTGCATCGGATCGGGACGACGAATTGAGGCTGCCTCCATGAGAAACCCTCCCTTCAGCCACCCTCTCGGGCGGCTCAGGACGCTTTGCGTGTGGCTCTGGGAACGGGGAAAAGGATTGTGGCGATTCCCACGTTCTCGCAGTAGTTGTTCCCGTTAGGGGGTGAACTCAATCGTCAAGTGAGGCGAGCTCTAACGTCAAGCTGTCGATGGCCGCGCGGGTTGCGATCGATACGAGTCTCGCTTGCGCCGCAGCTTGACTCCACCGCGCGCGAGGCCGCGGTTGCAGCAGAGCCCACTACCGACGCGAGCCGCGCTTGCGCCGCCGCTTGGCGTCTCGCGCAGCGGGCTGCACCGGCTCTGGCACCGTACCGTTGGCGTCCCCCGCGCCCTCACGGGCCTTGGCGCCCGAGCGCCCGGCTCCACCCTTTGCGCCCGGACCGGCGCTTGCCCCCTCGCGTTCGGTACGGGCCTGCGCCCGGGAGGGCCACGGCCGCGCCTCGCCGGCGGCCCACGCGGGAGGGTCGCCCCCCGGGAAGCGCCCCATCAGCAGGAGACCCATGGCCACCATCCAGAACGCCGGGATCAGCTGCTGAGCCGATCCGAGCGCGAGCCCGAAGGGGGTGAAGGCCAGCAGCGCCGCGAAGATCCCGAGGTACATCATCCAGCGCGGAAGGACCCCGGTGCGGGAGGCGCCCAGCATCACGACGATCATCCCCGCGGCCAGCGTGAGCCCTCCCAGCAGCCCCAGGTACTCCGTGGCCTCGAGCACGGCGCTCTGGGTCAGCGCCCGGTTGACCGCGTCCGCGGTGAAGTTGTGGCCCGTCACGAAGTTGTGGGCGTTGACCACCTGGGCGAGCGGGTGGACGAGGGTCACGAGCACCATGACCACCCCCCCGCCGAGGAGCAGCGGCCGCGCGACGGAGCTCGTCTCGGGCCTGCGAAAGCGGACCGCGCCGAGCAGGAACAGCAGGACCAGGAGGATGAACAGGACCGCGACCGCCTGCACAACGTTGCCGGCGATCAGGCCGAAGGCGTGAGCGTTGACGAACCTCACCTCGGGCGCACCGGGGCTGACGGCCGGGTTCGCTTCTCCCCGCAACGCGGGGGCGAGCCCCTGGATCACGCCGACCGTCGGCAGCGAGCGCAGCGTCGCGGTGACCGTGATGCCCCCCAGCAGGTAGAGCACGCCGCCCGCGATCGCCGGCGTCCAGAGGCGCTCGCGGCGCTCGCTCTCGTAGGCCACCCGCGCGCGGATCTCTCTCCTGCCCGGCTCAGCCTCGCCCTGCCCGGGCGCATCGATCTCGCTCCTGTTGGCCATCGGCCGTGGAGTCTAGGGGCCCCACCGCTAGGATGAGTCTCATGGAGAGCGGTGGCCTTGGAGACCTGTTCGGAGATCCCGAGGAGTTGCAGCGGCGGCTGGCCGACTTCGCCATGCAGATGCAGGGTCAGCAGCGCCTCGCGTGGGCCGACAACGCGATCAAGCTCGCCGTCGACATGACCGTGGCGGCCGTGAACCGCGTCAACCTGCAGGGCAGCGCCGAGGCGCAGGCCGAGCAGATCCGCGCGGTGATGGCGACAGTCTTTCCCGAAGCGGTCACGCTCGTGCGCGAGGCGCGCGAGGGACTGCAGTAGGCGGCTCCTCCTCTTCGACCAGGAGCACACCGGCGCGCTCCGCGCGCCGCTCGGCCTCGCGTGAGGCGTGCCCCGCGGCGAGCACCTCCCGGAAGGAACGGAAGCGGAAGATGAAGATCACCGCGCCGAGACCCACAAGCGCGGTGAAGACGGCGATCGCGAGCTGCTGGCCCACCGAGTACGCCGCCACGGTCGCGGTGCCGGCGGCGCTCGTGGCGAACACCTTCACCAGCAGCGCCTGCTGCACGCCCGCGCCACCCGGCGTGAACGGCACCGCGCCGGCGACTTGGTTGACGCCGAACACGAGCAGCACGTTCTCCACCGAGCCACCGACGCGGAAGGCTTCGAGCAGAAACCAGAAGGCCGCGAAGCGACACCCCCACGCAGCCGCCTGCCACGCCGCCACCTCGCGCAGGTAGCGCCGGCGGTCGCCGAGAATCGTCAGGCCCTGGCGGATGCGCGCCCAGAAGGCCCTCGCGCGCACCGACAGCAGCGCGAAGGCCACGAGGCCGAGGATCGCCAGCGCGGTGATCAGGAAGAGGGTGAAGCGGAAGTGCTCTGCCAGGTAGGAGATGTCAAAGGAGTTCAGCTGCGCAAAGTCGGGCGGCTTGGGGAAGACCCCCTGGGTGAACGCGAAGATCAGCACCAGCACCCCGACGGTCACATCGAAGATCGACTCCACGAAGAACGCAGAGGCCACCGTGGGGTAGGTCGAGCCCGGGATCGAGGAGCGCGTGAGGAACAGCTTGATGAGGTCCCCCCCGCGCGCGGGCACCACGTTGTTGAAGCCCACGGCCGCCCAGTACGCGCCCCAGATGCGCCGCCACTGAAAGCTCACCGCGGGGTACGCCGCGCGCAGGCTGTGAAAGAACGCCCGCGAGCGCAGCGTCAGGTTCGCCCCGAAGAACGCCAGGCCCAAGACCAGCGCCCCCCAGTGGACCGCGGCCAAGTCCGAGAAGAACTGACCGGCCGCTTCCAGGAAGATGGTGACGCTGTGACCGATCGAGGTCGAGGCGATGAGCACGCCTCAAGCGTACGGCCTCAAATGTCGTCCTCGTCGCCGTCGTCCCCGAGGATCTCCTCGTACTCGTCGAGCTCCAACTCCCCGTCGTCGGTGCCGAACTCCTCGTCTTCCTCCCAATCCTCGTCGTCGAACTCATGCTCGGAGGTCTCGAGAATGGTGCCCAGCGACATGCCGCACTCCTTTCAGGGCCAGCTCGTGAACAGTGGGTCTCTCTTGTGCTTCCCACCCGGTTCCCGGGGAAACGGGAGCATCATAGTGTTGCGCTCAGCGCCTTCAGCACCCGCTCGTCGTGCTCGGCCGGCTTGACCTTGCGCAGGACGTCGGCCACCCGCCCGCGTGAGCCGGCGGGGCTTGAGATCGTGAAGCCGGAGCCTTGACTACCGAGCCGCATGGGCACTGGCCAAGCATCGACGCCCACAAATCCAGTGACCCATGCCTCGCCGGGCCCCATACACACCGCCAACTCCAGGATCGCGCCAGAGGGATGTCTAATCCAGACCACCGGCTGCCCTTCACGCATACGAATGAATCTTCGCCAGCGAGCCGGGAGGTAGAAGAACTCGACGATCAAGCCGTTATCGATCGGAGCAGCGAAGAGTTCGCTCTCTCGAAAGACGATGTCGCCTGCGCGGGCCGGGCCAGCAGGCGAGAACTGCGTCGCGTTCATGATCGACACGCCGCAGGCAGGGCCGGCTGTCGGCATGGAGAGCGGAAACGATCGGATGCCCAATCCCTTGGGCGTGCCATCTGGGTTGCGCCCGGAGAGGATACCCTCGCCGGAGAATTGGACGAAGCCATCGGGATGATGGCTGAGCTTCAGGCGGTGCTCGTCGTCCTCCAGCATGGCGAGCTCCAGATCCGCCTCGTCAGCGACCGCCGGAAGGTTGGGGTAGTTCAGCTTTCGCTTGGAGAGTGAGACGCGCTCGCTGACGTGGTATGGGACCGTGACGTGGTAGGAACCATCGGTGGTGAGCAAGAGACGGCATAGCTTGTGTCGTTGCCCTGATTCGGTCTCGTAGACGACGGTGTAGCGACTCGTGGGCATGATCGATCAATGATCGCCGATGGCGTAGCACCGGAGAGTACCCCTGGAAGCCACGCGCCGCATCAGTTACGCGAGGGTCTTTCTATCCGATCGTGCGGGCGGCACGCCTGTCACCGCAAACGCCCGTCGAGCAAGAAGGCGTGGCGGACCTCAGCAACGAGCCGCTCGACCAGTTCGGGCAAGCCCAGATCCTCACGTCGGGCGACAAGTGGTGGGGCGGGCGCGACGACCACCGCCGGCGAGCCCGTCATACTGCCCATGCTCAGCGAGTTCCCTGTGAACTCCACATCGCTGTATATCTTCATCGACGCGTCAGGGATCGCGACCGTCGCGGCGACCTCGCGGATGTCGTCGCGACGATCAATCTGCCCCCATGCGCTGAGGGCAAACACACAGCTCTGCTCGACGACCCGGCGCACGCTGAGGCCCTCGATCACCGACGAGCCAAGCAAACCGGCGCCGGACACGGCGCCCTCGGCGAGGATCGCGCCATCGGTGGCGACCACGAATCTCAGGCGCTCGTATCCGCGGGAGTCCGCGGCCTCGAACTCGACACCGTCGGCGGTGACCCGACGTCGCTCGCATCCCTGAACGTCGGCGCGAACCGGCCCTCGCTCCAGGTTCCGCGCACCCGGCCCACGAACTCGTCCTGCTCCGGGGACCGTGAGACCTGCTGGACCAACGCGATCACCGGGATGCCTCGGCTCGTTGCCTCATTGAACTCGTCCTCGGTCGCACTGACGCCACGCTCGGTGCGCTCGCCGTACTCAGCACCGAGGATCAGCAAGACCACATCACAGCCGCCGAGTTCGTCGAGCAGCACTCGGCGGGAGTCGTCGCGGCTCGCAGGCGCAGTCTCGAACATGACCGGCCGCATCTGCAGAGATTCAGCCGCCGCCCTCGCTCCCGCACGGATCGCGGCCATCTCGCCCCGCGCAAGTGAGCTGATGAAGACGGGCTCCACAACCCAGCAGCCTAGCCCTGCGATGAGGTCAGGGACGGGAAGGGCCAGCCCGCCCTCTCGGCGATCAACCGAGCGAATTCGGCGCGCTCCGACTCGTCGGGGAACGGAGCCGCGACCCTTCGGTGCGAGACGGTGATCGGCTGCGTGTCGGCCGACGAGAACGTCCAGATGCGCTGCCGCGGGCTGTTCGGCTTCCCAGAATTCTCAAGCCGCTCGACCATCGTAACCCTTACCGTGCGCAAGCGCGTTGGCCACAACTCAACGGTAATCACGGGCTCAGCCTGGGTTCCAGAGATCGTCATGTTCAGGATGGCTTCCCCGGCGACGAGGACCAGCGTCAGGGGGGCCACAGCGAGCGCGCGGATGTCGTCCTCCACGAGATCAGCGAGGACCTGCGCCGCATCGTCTCTCGCGTTCAGGAAGAACGTACGCGTATCCGTCCCGCTCGCCGTGTGTTCCCACTGCACGACGAGCTTCCTGGCTGTGGCGTCTTCCACGGGTCCGAAGTCTACTGACCGGATCAACAAAAACGGCGAGGTCCGCGCTGCCGCATCGCGTGAGCAAAGCAGGTGTATCGATCAGCCTTCCGGAGACGCTCCCTCCGGACGAGTATGAGGCCCTGGGCGCCGGTGAGGCGCAAGTTTCCGCCTCACCTGGCGCGAGCAGCCAGGCATTCGGCCGACGCACCCGGGCAATGACAGTCCGCGCCGACTCCCAGCGACGACGACCGCGCGCACCGGCCTTCCGCTCGCACCCGTATCTTTCCTCGTCGTGGCCACCCAACGGATCTCGGCAAACGCGATCGCGGCGCTCAAGGAGGCGTTAGCGGCGGCGTTCTGGTTCAAGTCTGATCTCTACAGCTACGCCAGGGCGGCAGTCGGGGGAGAGCCGCTGTTCCTGGCGGGCATTGACTGGACAGGTCCGCAACTCAAGCGCGACAGCGCGTCGCTGTTCGTAGACCGCTTGGTGCGCGAACAGGACGAACACCAGGATGTACTACTCGCGCTGCTCGTCGATGCGGCAGCAATGGATGAGTTTCCGGGGCTACGCAAGTCCGATGATCCAACAGTGCGCACCGCCACGGCACGCGAGGCTGTCGCTCGGTTGCGATCGGTGGTGCAGCCTTACGAGAAAGCGCTGATGGAGCAGCAAGCGAACCGTGAGCGCTTCGACGCCGCGAAGCAGGAGGCCGAGGAACGCCGCGCGACGGCACAGCGCCTGGGCGAACTCAAGGCCCGCTACTCCGAGATCGTCGGCTTGGAGCCGACGCCGCGCGGCTTCGCGCTAGAGAAACTCCTGGTAGACATCTTTGAGGCGTTCGACCTCGATCCGCGCGGCTCGTTTCGAGTAGTCGGCGAGCAGATCGACGGTGGGTTCGCCTTTGGTGGCGAGTACTTCTTGCTAGAGGCAAAGTGGGAGAAGGACCCGACGGCCCGAGACGGGCTCGACGTGTTCACCGCGAAGGTGCACCGACGCGGTGAGAATACGCTCGGGTTGTTCTTGGCGATCAATGGCTTCGAGCCGACTGCGGTCGCACTCCACTCGGGCAACCGTTCGCCGATTATGCTCATGGACGGCGCGGACCTATACGCTGTGCTGGACGAGCGCATCGACCTGCGCGAGCTGCTGCGCCGCAAGCGCCGCGAGACGTCAATGACCGGCCGCGTGCTGCTCACAGCAGCAGACATCCTTGCGAGCAGTCTGGGTTGATCTGCCCCTGGTTTGGTGACGTCGGTGGTCTGGAATCAGGTGGCGATCACTTCCTCTCTCGAGGCGAAGCAGCTCCTTGGCTGGCTACCCTTTTGGGCAGGAAGCGGAAGCTGGCTCCGATCTCAAGGAAACGGCAAAGCTGAGGCGGGCACTCTGGGCGAGCTCGTTACGCGCCGCCGAAGCCCGTAGGGCACGACGCGCCCCTCGCGGACGACCAGCCGCAGACCCGCACCGGCGGCGGGGACCCGGCCGGGGCGTCCCAAAGACCCCCTCGCGATGAGTCGCGCGTACCGCAGAGAACACCGCAGCTTGAGCGTGCGCTCCCCCCTCCACGCTCAAGCTGCTGGCGCAGCACGCACCCGCGGCCCGCCAGCACGGGAACACCGCCGTGCGGGCTCTCCCTCCCCAGCCCGCGCGGCTGGCGCAGCCAAACACCACGCGAAAGCCAGGGCGCCCACGACACCAAGCGCGACCCAACGACACACGCGACCAAAGGCCCCCAAGAACCCCACGCAAAGCACCGCGATAAACGCGCACCACGAACCCAGCGCCGTGCCGAAAAGGCAACCAAGCGAAGCACGAACCAACGCCCCCAAAAACCGCCAAGCGCAGAAACCCCCAAGGCAACAGCAAACCGAAGCAGATTATACGCACCCAAGGGAGCTACATAGTCACATATAGCCGGCGATGGCTGCCGATTAACACTTTACCCCACATCTCCTTGCGGTGTGAATGCGACGGCGGTACGTTCGCTGGAGGGTGCAGACGACTCACAAGATTCCCGGCGGCTCCGCCACGACCTACGCGCAGTACCTGACCTCGACGGCGTCGCGTGGCGACTACTACACCAAGGACGGCGAGGACGATAAGGACCGCCCGGTACCGAGCCGGTGGTACGGCTCGGAGAAGACCCTCGCGTCGCTCGGCCTCTCAGCGCAGGAGCCGGTGCAGCGGGCCGATCTGCGTGCGGTGATGCAGGGGCTCTCCCCGCTCGACGGTGAGCCGCTGCGCCCAGCCGGCTCGAATGGCACGAGGACGGCCGGGGTGGAGTTGATGATGGCTCCCCCGAAGACGGTCTCGGCGCTGTGGGCCGCGGCCGACGCGTATCGGCGTGCCCAGATCGAGGCGGCGCACAGGCAGGCGGTGGGGAGCGCGCTTGCGCGAACGGAGCGTGAGGTCGCGCTCGTGCGGCGCAAGAGCGAGGGGGTGGTGCGGTTCGAGAAGGCGCAGCGGCTGCTCGCCGCCGAGTTCGTGCATACCTCGAGCCGCCTCGCGCAGGACGAGCAGGCCGGGGGGATCCCCGACCCGCAGCTGCACTCCCATCTCATCGTGTTTGCCGCCGAGCGCAAGGATGGGAAGCTCGCCGCGGTGGAATCCAAGCAGCTCTACAAGGCCGCCCGCGAGAACGGAGCGTGGTACCGCGCGGAGCTGGCCGCGAACCTGCGGGAGCTGGGCGTGCAGGTCGACCGGCGGACCGGCAAGACCGAACGGTACTTCGAGGTTCAGGGTGTCCCCGAGGAGCTGGCGGGCCGCTGGTCAAGCCGCTCGGAGGACGTCAATCGCGCCGCGCGACTCTTCCGCGCGCGCTACGGGCGAGAGCCGCGCGCCGGGGAGCTCGGGTCGCTGACGACAAGCACCCGGGGATCGAAGAGCGCCGCCGACCCGCTCGACGTCAACGACGCATGGCGCGCCCTCAGCGCGGAGCACGGGCTCACCAACCAGGAGGTACAGCAGCTCTTCAACGACCGGCAGATCGACAGGCCCCCCAGGGTCGATCTCGCCAAGGAGCTGCTGAAGGAGGTCACCAAGGAGCGCGCGATGATCACCGAGCGCGAACTGCACGCCAAGGCGTACGAGCTATCGGCGGGGGTATGCCGGCCAGCCGACGCGGACCGGCTCGTCAACGACCTCGCGCGCTCCGGCGCGCTCGTCAGGTTGCAGGACGGCACGTGGACAACCCAGGCACATCGAGACCTCGAGCAGAGAACGCTCGAGACCGCTGCCCGGCGAGCGGCG
The DNA here is from genome assembly GCA_963725535.1 of uncultured Solirubrobacterales bacterium. Taxonomy (GTDB): domain Bacteria; phylum Actinomycetota; class Thermoleophilia; order Solirubrobacterales; family Solirubrobacteraceae; genus Palsa-744. The sequence goes on along the minus strand of CAVRYX010000007.1, from coordinate 2,657,592 downwards.
GAGAACGCGGCGCCCGTCGGCGAGCAGGCCCTCGAGCAGGCACGCCGCGAGGTCGCACAGGAGATCAAAGGCCCGCTCAGCCGCGAGCAGCGGGAGGCGCTTGAGAGGATCACCGGGCCGGGCGGCGTCACGGTGCTCGTGGGGCGCGCGGGAACGGGGAAGGGAGTCACGATCGCCGCCGCGGCCAGGGCGTGGCAGCTGGAAGGCAACGAAGTGATCGGGACTGCGGTCGCTGGGGTGGTCGCCCAGCGGCTGCAGGCCGACGCGAAGCTCGACCGGTCGTTCACGACCGACGGGCTGATCAACGGCGTCGAGAAGGGATACATCAACCTGGGGCCGGGCAGCGTCGTGGTCATGGACGAGGCCGGCATGGGTGACAGCGACCGCGTCTCGCGGCTCGTGAAGGTGACCGCCGAGCGCGAAAGCAAGCTGCTCCTCGCGGGTGACGCCGCGCAGCTCTCCTCGATCGGCCCCGGCGGCCTGTTCAAGCACCTGGAGGGCCGCGTCCCGACCGCCGAGCTGACCGAGGTCCACCGCGCGCACCACGAGTGGGAGCGCAACGCGTGGGAGCAGATCCGCAACAGCGAACCAGGACCCGCGCTCGCGCAGTACCACGCTCACGGCCGGCTGCACATCCACGACACCCGCGCACAGGCCGCGGAAGCGATGCTCGCCGACTGGGACGAGACACGGAAGAGCCTGCCCGACGGCCGCCAGGCGGTGATGATCACCGACGCCTCCAACAAGGAGCGCGACCAGATGAACGCGATGGCCCAGGAACGCCGCGCCCAAGCCGGCGAGCTCGGAGCCCACCGCGTCGAGCTCCCGGGCAAGCCATACGGGCTCACAACCGGCGACGAGGTGATCTTCACCAGCCAGTACCACATCCCCGGACAGAACCGCGTCGAGAACGGGATCACCGGCACGATCGTCCACACCGCCCGCGGCGAGAACGAGAACCGCGTCACGATCAACACCCGAGAGCGCGAACCACGCGACGTGCACCTCGATACCAGCGAGTTCTCCGACATCAGCCTCGCCTACGCCGTGCACGTCCACAAGGCCCAGGGTCTCACCGCCGAGACCAGCGGCATCCTCACCGGCGGCTGGCAGACCGACAAGGAGCACTCCTACGTCGCCCTCAGCCGCGCCCGCGAGCAGACCCACATCTACACATCCCGCGAGGATCTCGGCGAGCACGGAATGGACACCGGCGCACTCGAACGTCTCGCCGACCGAATGCGCCGCAGCGGAGCACAGGCAGCAAGCGTCGCGAAGGAGATCGCCGAACGCGGCTCACCGCGCCAGCAGACCGCAGAACGCCCACACCAGCACGCCAACGAGCGTGCGCGCGCGGCCGTCCACGCTGACGGCACGACCGACGTCCGTATGAGCACCGAGGCTCGCGAAGGACGGGACATCCAGACCGAGCTGCAAAACCGCATCGCACAGATCATCGAACGCAGCCAAACGCGCGAAGCCATCAACACCCGCGGCGGTGCCGAGCAGACACCACAGCGAACAGCGCAGACCGAGTCCGCCACCCACGAGGAGCCACCACACGAACTCCACGGCCAGCCCAACCACTCCACCCAACCCGAACCCGGCAACCAAACCCCGGACCACACACCCGACCCCGAACGAGTCGAGCGCGACCACTACATCGAACAGGCCATCCAAGAAGCGCAAGAGCGCCAGCAAACCTGTGAGAACAGCATCGAGCAAGACCGCGAGGACGACCGCGGGCTCGGGATCGAATGAAAAGAGTCCGCAATTTGCGAGCAAAAATGATCCCGGACACTAGCATCTTTCCATGCAGTAGAGTTATAGTGATAGCTGATCGATCCGGGGAAGTGGAGCCCTTGGCTAGATCCTTTCTGAGAACTCACTGAGATTGGATGTCAAGGAGGCCGTTATGTCTTTGCAGATGCGCTGCTCACTGGGCTGCTTTCGAGCTGGTGCTGGTTCCCCAAAGTACGTCGGCCTCCTCGTCGCCGTGACGCTCTTGGCGATTGGCGCGTTAGTGCCGGCGAGCGCCTTGGCTGAAGGATGCGGCGACACGACCATCGCCTACGGCTCACTCAATTGGGAAGAAGGCTCCGAGTGGTCTGAGCACCATCCGCCGACGGAATCGGAAATCGCCTGCATTGAAAACACTGTTAGCAGCATGCGCATCATATCCAACGCCACAGCCAAGGCGCTCCGAGACGAAGCTACTCCGCTTTGGATCGAAGGAAGCAGTACGCTCGACTTGGCGGGAGCCTCCTCCGACTCCTCCATTTACAAGCTGGGCATGTACAAGGGGACGCTCGCGATCTCGGGGTATTTGAGCATCACACATGAAATGGTGCTAGCGGAATACTCAACGAACGAGATAGAGGGTCACGGCGAAATTGCGACCGGCAAAAATGTGGTGTCGAAACTCGAAGGGACCCCAACGCTTGCGGAAAGCAAATTCGTCAACGAAGGCAAAACCACACTCAGCGCGGATCTTTTGATGACCAAAGGCGCCCAGGTAGTTAACTTCGGGACGTTCGCCGTCACCCCTTCCGATGAAAAAGAAAAACCTTACCCGATAGAAACCGGGGAAGGCTCTTCTTCGATCGTGAACAAGGGGCTGTTTGAGAAAACGGTCGGCTATAGAGAAGGTGTTACCACGGTTGCTGTGCCCTTCTCGAATCAAGGGACGGTCAAGGTCCTGCCGGGGGACGGGCGGTTCGACTTCCTGGGCGCCACGACCGTCGAACCACCGATCGAATGGGGCCCCGCCGGCAATCCGTCGTCCTCGCCGGGCCACAACTCCTGCCACAGCGCGGACCCGATAACCTGTGCGACCGGTAACTTCTCGGAGTCGCAGACGGATCTCTCGATCGGCGGACGGGGCGTCGGTCTCGACCTCACGCGCACATACAACTCCCAGGCGGCGGTCGCCGCCAGTTCGCCGGGGCCGTTCGGTTATGGGTGGACCAGCTCATTCAGCGAACACCTCGTCGTTGAAAAAACCGCACACAAGGCCACTCTGTATCAGGCCACCGGCAGCACCGTGGTCTTCGCCGAAAGCGAAGGGAAATTCACCGCGCCGAACTGGTCCCAGGACACGCTGAGCGGCACCTCAGAATCGGGATACACGCTGACCATGGCGGATCAGATGAAATACAAGTTCAACGGCACCACCGGGAAGCTCGAAAGCGTGACCGATCGCAACGGCAACGCGACGACCCTCGCCTACAACGGCTCCGGGCGCCTGGAAACGATCACAGATCCCGCCAGCCGCAAAATCACGCTCACCTACAATGGTGAAGGTCTGGTCGAAAGCGCGAAAGACCCGATGGGACACGTGGTTAAATACACCTACGAAGCGGGCAATCTGGCGAGCGTGACCGAGCCGGGGGAAGAAAAAGCCCGCTGGAAATTCGAATACAACGGCTCCCACGAGATCACGACGATGACCGACGGCCGGGGAGGCAAAACCGTCAACGAATACAACGGCTCCAATCAGGTCATCGCCCAGACCGATCCAGCGGAACGCAAGTTGACCTTCCAATACGAACCACTCTACACCAAGATCACCAACGTCAACACCGGCAGCGTGACCGAAGAGTTCTTCACGAGCTCCGGCGAGCCCAGCTCGATCACCCGCGGCGCCGGCACGTCGAGCGAAACCACTGAAGAATTCATCTACAACGAAGCCGGGCAGGAGACCGCCGTCATCGACGGCAATGGTAACCAAACGTTCTACGGCTATGACAGCGCCGGCGATCGCACGGTCGAAATCAACCCTGACGGCGACGAAACGAAATGGACGTACGACAGCACGCACGACGTGGAAACGGTGACAACGCCAAAGGGCGAGACCACCACGTACAAACGCAACAGCGACGGCGACCCGGAAACGGTCGAACGGCCGGCGCCGAGCAGCAAAACGCAGATCACGAAATACAAATACGGCAGTCACGGCGAAATCGAAAGCATGACCGATCCGCTGGAACACACGTGGAAATACGAATACGACACCAAGGGGGATCGCACCGCGGAAACCGACCCCGAAGGGAACAAGCGCACCTGGGAATACAACGAAGACTCACAGGTGATCGCGACAGTGAGCCCCCGTGGAAACGTCAAAGGCGCCGAAGCCTCCAAATTCACGACGAAAATCGAACGGGACGCGCGGGGCAGGGTGCTGAAGATCACCGATCCCCTGGGTCACACGACGAAATACGCCTACGACGGGAACGGGAACGTCGAAACGGTCACGGACGGCAACAGCCACACCACCACCTACAAATACAACGCGGACAACCAGCAGATCGCCGTCAAAGAGCCCAACGGCACGGTCACGGAAACCGAATACGACGGCGCGGGGCAGGTGACCGCACAGATCGACGGCAACAAAGACACCACCAAATACGTGCGCAACGCGCTGGAGCAGGTCGTGGAAGTCGTCAATCCGCTGAGCCGCACGACGTACGAGGAATACGACAAAGCCGGCAACCTGGTCAGCGTGACCGATCCGATGGGGCGCACGACGACCAACACGTACGACGCAGCCAACCGGCTCACCAAGATCAGCTACTCCGAAGAAGGCGCCCACGCGGTCGAATACGAATACGACAAAGACGGCGACCGCACGAAGATGATCGACGGCAGCGGGACGACGACCTACACGTACGACCAGCTCGACCGGCTGACCGAAACCGAAAATGGGCACAAAGAAAAAGTCAAATACGAATACAACCTCGGGAACGAGCAGACGAAGATCACCTACCCCAACACCAAAGCGGTCACGCGCGCCTACGACAAAGACGATCGACTCGAAAAAGTCACGGACTGGTCGTCGCACAGCACCAAATTCACATACGACCCGGACTCCGACCTGACGACCATCACATTCCCCAGCGAAACGAAAGACGAAGACAAATACACCTTCAACGACGCTGACCAGATAGCCGAAGCCAAGATGGTCAAAAGCACCGAAACCCTCGCTTCGCTGGTTTACACCCTGGACAACGACGGGCAGGTCAAAAAGATCGTCTCGAAAGGATTGCCCGGCGAAGAAACCACCGAATACACCTACGACGAAAACAACCGGCTCACCAAAGCCGGCAGCACAGCCTACGAATACGACGCCGCGAACAACCCGACCAAGATTGGAAGCAGCACCTACACGTTTGACAGCGCCGACGAACTGGAAACGGGAACTGGGACAACCTATTCGTTCAACGAAGATGGAGAGCGCATCAAAACCACTCCCAGCGGTGCGGCGACCACGTACGGCTTCAACCAGGCGGGCGATCTGACCTCAGTCGAACGTCCTGAAGAAGGCAAAACCGCGGCGATCAAAGATACCTACGCCTTTAACGGAGATGGGCTGCGGGTCTCGGAAACCATCTCCGGGACGACCAACTACCTTGCCTGGGATCTCGCTGAAGGTCTACCTTCGATCCTCAGCAACGGGACCTACAGCTACATCTATGGGCCGGGCGGCCTGCCAGTCGAGCAGATCAACGGCGAAGGCAAAGCCTACTACCTCCATCACGACGAGCAGGGCTCGACGCGGCTGCTCACCGGCTCGACCGGCAAAACAGAAGCGACCATGACCTATTCGCCGTATGGCAGCGAGACCGGCAGCACGGGCTCAATCACCACCCGGCTCGGCTACGACGGGCAGTACACCAGCCCTGACAGTGGTTTGATCTACATGCAGGCGCGCGTCTACGATCCGACCACGGCACAGTTCCTGACCGTCGATCCGCTGGTGGCCAGCACGCAGATGCCCTACGCCTATGTTGGCGATAGCCCGTTGAACTACAGGGATCGTCGTGGGCTGGGGTGGGAAGAAGCCCTCGAACCCAGCATTCCCTGTCCTTTGTGCGAAGCGACGGAAGGCATCGAACAAGCACTGGAAGGCCCATATCATGCGGTCCAACACGGTGCCGAAGCTCTATACAACGAACTTGCTGTTGAAGAACCCGGCGAACCTGTATACCAAGGCGGGGCAGCTGCCCGCAAGGGATGTGAACTCCTAGAAAAGGATGAGACTGGCAAGGTACATGGAAATATCCCCAGCTACCCAAGCTCCGACTGGACCGACGAAGAGCTTGAACAAGTTGCTGAAGATCTCCGGGGTAGCATCGAGCAGCGTAAGCAGGAACTAGGTGAGCAAGGAGAGGAGTCCGGCCATCGTAATAAGCTGGGGGAACAAGAACGATTGCTGCGGCAAGTTGAAAAGAAGCTAAGCGGCTCATGAGGGACAGCAGCAAGGAAACGCGAGGCGATGAACTTCTCGCTCGTGTACTTTCTGGCAAGGAGTGGAAGTCAGGAATCTCGAACGATCTACTCAACGAGTTTTTCCGTGGCTATCCGAAGGAACATCTGGTAAGACTGCTACGTAGTGACGACGAACGGATCGTTCAGAGCGGTGCGTGGATAGCCTCCGAGCTGGCGAAAGATGCAAAGCCGATACTGAGATACTTGATTCCTTTGTTCGATTATCCAAATGTGAGTGTACGATCTTATTGCGTAGAGACTGTACTTACGGCGGCCACTGACCAGGATGGAGAGGTGGTCGGAAGGGCAGTGCCGCTCATTACTGATCCAGAGCAGCCGGTCCGCCGAATGACTTTCAAGTTCATGGCGAGGGCCGACTCACTAACGCTCGCGGCTGGTATTCCGCACATAAACAACCCTAAAATTGCGGCATCGCTGGAGTGGGCGCTTGAGGTCGAGAGAGGATCGCGAGATAGCCATGAGATCGAGTCACGGCTTCGCGAGCCCGATGAGCTTGTGCGACTATTCGCCGTGATTGCAGCCGCACGGGTCTGCGCGCGCAATCTGCAGTATCTCCAGCTAGCCGCCTCCTCACACGGGGACACAAAGACGTTTGCTATCTCCGAGCTGGAGTGGCTTATCTCATGGCAGGAACGCACCCGGCGGCGGCGCGAGCGAGCGGAAGGTCGTGAAGCGCGAGAACGATCGGAGACACCGGATGCACAAGCCGAATCGGACTGACTGATATTTTCAACGAGGCACATGGATAACGAGGTCGAACAATATGCTGCTCTCTGGATCTATAGTCGAACACTTTCGGTGGCCGACCTCGAAGGGCTTGTTCCCTTTCCGCCCGACCGGTCCAGGGAGAAAGGAACACCGCTCAGTAGGCGAACACCGCTCGGTAGGCGGCCAGGCAGCTTGCAGCCTCATAGCGTCGTCACCTATGAGTCTCATGTGAGCCGATCGGAGAAGATGGGCACTCATCTTGACGACTTGCTTAGCCGTCTCGAGCCCGTAAAGGACGCTCTGCGAGAGTTTGCCCAGCGCGCACGCTCAGAAGGGTTTCAATCGCCCACAGGACGCCCGTCCGCTCCGATCTCTCTTAGTCTCTGGGCTTACAGTACGGAAGGGACGGTTGGGGTCGATATTTCCCCCGATCAGCTACAGGCCATCCTCGATCTTGGCGCCGACCTTTTCGTATCGCTCGATGCAGACATAGAAGACGACAGCGAAGAGTAGGAGGCCGGACCCCGGCGAGTGATGACAGGTGAGTGCTGAGCGCCCGCATCTAGTGGTTCATCCGGCAGGTTCGTTGGTGCATGAGGCCGGCTGCACCAAGCCTACGAGCCATTTCAACCGCCCGCGAACTACGAAAACGGTCCACTAGTGGATCGTCCTCTTAGTTCGCTGGTGGTTGCAGGGATCTCGTAGGCTTTGCTGAACCTTTTGCTGGTGGTGTCCAGCGATGATGGGGGTTCGGTATGCCTGCTTTGGCGAAGCGCATTCAGATCGGAGACGACGATCGAGCGGAGCTCGAGCGGATCGCGCGGTCGGGGGTCGAGCAGGCGCGGATGGTCGAGCGTGCTCAGATTGTGCTCCACGCCGCTGAGGGCCAGTCGGCTGCGCAAATCGGGCGTTTGTTGGGGTGCTCGGAGAACACGGTGGCGAAGTGGCGAGCGCGATATGAGCGCGATGGGATCTCCGGGCTCGGGGACTTGCCGCGCTCCGGTAAACCGCTCGTGTACTCCCAGGCGGACAGGGCGAGGCTGATCGCGAAGGCGTGCACGCGCCCACCTGAGACGCCGGAGGGTGCACAGCAGGAACGCTGGACCTATGAGCAGTTGGGTGAGGCGGTCGGCATGTCGGGCTCCCAGGCGCATGTGATTCTCTCGCGCGCGGATATCAAGCCGCATCTAACTGAATACTGGATCATGAGTGACTTCTCCCGGCCCGAGTTCGAGGAGCGCCTGGGCGAGATTTGCGGTCTTTACGTGAACCCGCCGGAGAACGTGCTGGTTGTCTCCTTGGACGAAAAGACCGGCATCCAGGCCAAGGCGCCGACCAAGCCAGACACCTTGCCCGTCCCCGGCCGTCCCGTCAGACGCGAGCACGAATACACACGCAACGGTACCCAGTGCCTGTTCGCCTGCCTGAAAGTTCACGACGGCGATGTGCTTGCGATGGCATCAAAGACACGCAACCGCTTCGACCTGGTCCGCTTCCTGGACCAGCTCGACTCAGAAATCCCCGTGCTCGACGGCCAGCAGATAATCGCGGTCAGTGACAACCTCTCCACCCGCGGCACCCAAGAGGTCACCAACTGGCTGGCAGAACACCCCCGCTGGAGCTTCCAGTTCACCCCGACCCACGCCTCGTGGCTGAACCAGATCGAGATCTTCTTCTCGATCCTCTACCGCCGACTCCTGAAGCATGGCATCTTCTTCAGCGAGGAAGACCTCGCCGAGCAGATGCTCGCATTCATCGAGACCTACAACCAGACCGCCAAACCATTCAACTGGACCTACACCGGCAAGGTCCTCCAGGCATAAACCAATGAACTAAAAGGATGAACCACTAGTGGGGTGTCAGGCAACGTTTGCCGTGTTGATGAGTCGTTTGAGGCGGGGGTTGTTGGTGTTGCGGTTTCGCCAGTGGATGTATCGGCGGATGAGGCGGGCTTGGGTGGCGTGGTCGGGGTGGTCGGTGCCGGCGAGTGTGAAGTACCGCAGCGCGCGGAACTGCGCCTCGATCCTGTTCAGCCAGGAGGCGTAGTGCGGGGTGTACGCCAGCTCGATGTTGTTCAGGGCGGCCCATCCGCGCATCTTCTTGCCGTGGTGGGGGCTGAAGTTGTCGAGGATGAGGTGCAGGCGCGTCTGGGCTGGGTAGAGCGAGCGGATGTACCGGCAGAACTCCAGAAAGTGCGCGCGGTCCTTGCGCTTCTTGATGTGCCCGTAGAGCCGGTCGGCGCCAACGTCGTAGGCGGAGATCAGGTGTCTGACACCGTGCGGGCGGGTGTAGGTCGCGCGTATCCGCTTGGGCTTCGCTCTGGGCGCCCAGCCCTTGCCGCCGGGCTGGGGTTGCAGGTTCAGCGGCCCGAACTCATCGAGGCAGATCACGACGGCCTCACTGGACTCGGCCATCTCGTAGAGCTCGACGATCCGGTCGTGCTTGGCCTTGAAAGCCGGGTCGGTTGAGCGCTTCCACGTCCTCACGGCTTGAAAGCGGACGTTCTCCTCGCGCAGGAGCTGACGCAGCCCCTCGTGGGAGATGTCCGTGACCACCCCCTCGGCGACCAGATAGTCCGCGAGCTTGGACAGGCTCCACGTCGCGAACGGCTGGTCGAGGTCCTGGGGGTCGCTCAGCGCGATCCGCTTGATCTCCTGGCGCTTTGGCAGCGTGAACGTCTGCGGCCGCCCGCCGCGGTAACGCGGGTAGAGCGCATCGAACCCATCGGCGTTGAAGTTGTGGATCACATCCCGGACGGCGTCCGGGTCCGTGAACACCACCTCGCTGATCCGCGGCGGTGACATGCCCTGCGCGGAGAGCAGCACGATCTGAGCGCGGCGCCACGTCACGAGGTCGCGTCCCGTGAGCCGGGGGAATTGAGGTTGCGGGCGTAGCCTCCGCTTTGACCCTGAACAAGTCGAAGATGGAGGTACGCCCGCATGGAGAAGGTAGCCCCGAGCGAGAGGTTTCGCCTAGAGCTGGATGAGGTGTTGGCCGGTGTCGACCGGGAGCAGGACCCGGTGGAGGTGGTCGGCCGGCTGGGAGCCCGTTTGATCTTGCAGCAGGCGCTGGAGGACGAGGTTACGGAGTTCCTCGGCCGTCGTCGCTATCAGCGTGCCGAGGAGACGGTCAGCCACCGCAACGGGCACGAACCGAAGACGATCAAGACGACGAGCGGCTCGATGAACGTGGAGCGCCCGCGAGTCCGCGACGCGGGGAAGCTGGGGTTCGTGAGCAAGATTCTCGGTAAGGGCGTAGCTCGCACGCACGCGTTGGAGTCGCTGGTGATCAGCAGCTTCCTGCGTGGCCTGTCAACGAGGGATGTGGAGGCGACGTTGGAGGAGGTCTTCGAGGAGCCGATCGCGTCCAAGAGCACGGTCTCGCGGATTTGCGAGGACACCCGGGAGCGATACCGCCGCTGGTGCGAGTGGCGCCTTGAGGAGCACGACATCGTGTACTTGTTCCTCGACGCGATTTACCTGAAGCTGCGCCCCGAGGATCAGCCCGCGGAGGGCGTCCTTGTGTGCTGGGGCATCACCCTGGAGGGCCGCAAGGTCCTGCTCGGGCTGGCCCTGGGGAGCCGTGAGAGCTACGACAGCTGGCTCGCGTTCGCCCGGGACATGATCGCCCGCGGTCTGCGGCCACCGGCGCTCGTGATCGCCGATGGAGCACCCGGGATCTGGAAGGCCGTCCGGGAGATCTGGCCCGACGCTCTCGAGCAGCGCTGCACAGTCCACGCGTTGCGCAACGTGACGAGCAAGCTGCCCGAGCGCCATCACCAAGAGATCAAGTAGTGCTTTGTTAGGTTCACTCATCTTGTCGGGGTGGGTTGTTGAGGGTGAGCCGGTCGAGTTCGACGGGCTGGGAGCAGGTTTGGCAGCGACCGGTCCAGCACTTGAACAGCGGCTGGAGCAGGAGGATTGCCTGAGGGAGGGTCAGGCCGGCCGTGGGTGATTTGGGTACTGCCGCTCCAGGGTCAGGAATCCGTGAGCGGCGGTCACCAGCGCGGTGTGGTGATACCACCCGAGCCATGAGCGGCCCTCGTAGTGGTCGAGGCCGAGCTCGCCCTTGAGTTGTTTGTAGTCGAGCTCGATCTTCCAGCGCATCCTGGCGAGCCGCGCGAGCCGCTCGAGCGGGGTGTCGGCGGGGAGGTTTGAGATCCAGTAGTCGGTCGGTCCGTTCTCGCCCTCGGGCCATTCAGCGATCAGCCACTCCTCGCGCGGGGAAACCTCGGCGCCCTCGCGCCATCCGCTGCGGTGCTGATCGTCGCGCCAGCCGTGAGCGGCGTAAACGCGCGCGAAGATGAACCTGGAGGAGACCGGTTCGCCGTCGGGTCCGTCGCGGAAGGCGACCGTCTGGGCGGTGTCTGCTCCGAGCCCGCCGATCAGATCGCCGATTGGCTCAGGCTTGCGGTCCGGCCGCGGCCTGAACGGCACGCGACCGTCGTTGCCCTTTGGGGTTGGCACCGCAAAGGCGGTGCCGTGCTCGAACACCTTCGTGGTCGGTCCAACCGACAGCACATACTCGCACCCGGCCTGATCGAGACGGTCTCGCAGCCTGGTGTTCTCACCGTACGCGTGATCGCCGAGCACCGGCGCCTTCGGCACATCCCAACTGGCGGCGCGCTGGACCAGTTCGACCCCGAGCTCCGGCTTGGTCTTGAACATCACCTCATCCGGGATCTTCGCCTTGCGTCGCCGCTCCGCGTTCTCGCACCAGTCCTCCGGTAGATACAGCGCCCACCCCAAAGGAACCGTCCCCCGTCTTCCGACCGCGTGGACCGACACACCGATCTGACAGTTCCCCGTCTTCCCCAACGTCCCCGAGTACTGATGCTTGACCCCCGGCGAGTCCTTCCCGTCCTTCGGAAACCCAGTGTCGTCCAACACCCACGCCTCAACACCAATCCGCGGCGCGACCCGCTCAGCGACCGCACGCACAACCAGCCCAGGATCCCACGGACTGTCAGCCAGAAACTGCTGCAAGCTCTGATAGTCAGCCTCCCCGCCGAGGCGATGAACCATCGGCTCAAGCGACTTGCGAGCCCCCTGCTCGATCAACCCACGCAGATACACCCCGCCGTTGAGCACCTGCACCGACCGGTTCATCGCTGGCGCCAGCACCTCAACCCCGAACGCCTCCAGCCGACCCAACACGACCGACGGCACATCAACCCTTCCGCTCACACCCGAATTCGCTTCGCTCACCGCGACCATCATCACTCCTCACGTTGACAACCAAACGCGAGAAGGATTCGCCGCAACCCAAGCAAACTCCTACAACAAAACTAACAAAGCACTACAAGGCGCGCTGGTGGAAGACCTTCGACGAGGCCCGCTCCCCGGGCGAGGCCCGCCGGGAACTGCAGGGCATCATCGAGGACTACAAGGCCGCGTACCCCTCCGCGATGGCCGTCATCGAGAACGACCTGCCCGCGCTGATCACCCATCTGCGGTTCCCCTCCCAGCACCGCAAGCGGATCAGGACCACGAACCTGCTGGAGAGAACGTTCGTGGAGGTCCGCCGACGTACCAAGGTGATCGGACGGTTCCCCGGAGAGACCTCCGCCCTGTCACTCATCTGGGCCGTCCTGGAGCTCACAAGCCGCGGCTGGCGCGGCGTGAAGATGAACCCCAAGACCCTCGCCGAGATAGAGCGCCTACGCCGCGAGCTGCGCACCACACCCGCACAACCCCCGGCCGAGAGCACCCAGGAGGTGATCGCCGCATAACATCCCACCCCAGCGGGGGCTACACCCAGCCAATTCCCCCGGCACCTGGGACGCGACCCGTCACGACCGACCCAGACGTGCGCCGCACGATCCGAAGCAGCCGGTTGCCCTCCTCGTTGGTGATCTCCCGCAACTACACCCTGGCAGCCATAGCCCCTCCCGGTCGAGTATCGATCTCGACCACAGAACTTCGCCACCAACGCCATCACCCCTCGCTACCCAACCCGGCAAACGTTGCCGGGGAACCCACTAGCCTCGATTCGTCATGAAGCTGTCGGTGGGGGCCGGTGGAGTGAGATTTGAGGGTGGTCTCGATCAGCTCGCTGTGTGTGGTGGTGGAGTGGGCTCGGCGGGGCTCGGTTCGGGGGCGCTTGGCCGTCCTCGCGGCTGTTTTCGCTCAGGGTTGATCTTCGGCGGGGCGCCGGGGGCTGGTTTGGATGTGGGTGTGGCGGCGGCTGGGGCTCAACCGTAGGCGGGGAGTGTCTGTAGGCGCTTGAACGCGCGTTGAATCGCTGTGGCCCAGGGCCTGTCGGCGGGGAGGTGCAGCGTCGTGCGGCGTGCGTGGCGGGTGAGTTGCCCGGCGACGTGCAGGATGCGGTAGCGCAGGCGCTTGGGTTCGCTGATGGCGTGCTCGCCGTCGAGCGCGAGCTGCTGTGTCCAGACCATGATGTCGTGCGCGAGCAGCGCGAGCTCGAACCATGCGGCGTTCGCCTTGAAGGAGTGGAACGGGAGGCGTGAGGCGCCGGTCGCCTTCAGCGTCTTGACGCGGTCCTCGACCTCGGCGTGTTGGCGATGAAGGGCCTCCAGGGCCGCGATGTCCGGGTCCTGCTGGTCGGTGATGAAGCACTGGAAACGGTGCCCGTCATCGTCAGTGAAGCTCAGTTGGGCCCCGGGGTGAGGACGCTCGCGCCGACAGATCAGCCGGGTGCCCGACGGCCAAGAGGCCAGGTTGACGTGGCTGGTCAACTCGGCCACCCACGCTCCCTCGCGTGGCCCGCCGTCCTGGCCCGCCGCCGGCGCCCATGCGGTCTCTGCGAGCGCGAGGATCGCCCCTCTGACCCGCTCATCGATCGCGTACCCAAAGGAAAAACGGATGCGGCACTCGCGGCAGGACGACGCAAGGTCGTGGCTCGCCCCGGCAGAGTCCGAGCGCGCGAGGATCTCCCCATCAAGCGCGCTCTGCGGGAGCTGCTCGAGCGCGAGATCCAGCACCCTCAGATGATCCGCCGCGTTATTCGTGCCCGCGTTCCCCGGCCGCAGAATCCCCGCGAGGACCTCCCGTCCACAACTGGCGAGCAACGGGTTGAACCCAAAGGCACCCTTGTAATGGCCGGCGGCCTGTTCCTTCTCGGAGTGGATCGTGATCGGTGTCGCGTCGAAGTCGAGGATCACACGCCCAGGGGCCGCCCCATGCTGCCACGCCCGCCTGCGAGCAACGGCACGCGCCTGACGGACCCCGTCAAGCTCCGCCTCGCCGATCGAGAGCAACACCCGCCTTGCTGTGGAAACCGACGCGACATCCCCGAACAGCGCCGGCTGACCGGCCAGCACCGCGAGGTCTGAGACACACCGTCCACCGTCGGCTGCCATCACCGCCAGATCGCAGAAAACCTGGCCGGGATCATGCCCGGAGCGCCGCTCACGGGTACCCGCCAACGCGCCGCTGAGCCCATCCGCCAGGCCCAATCTCTGCGCCACGAGCGCCAGCAGCGTCGTCCCCGCACGAGAGGACAAGCCCTTGCCGTCCGCCACCACATCTACCGTTCCATACGACGCACTTCCGATCACCTACAAGGTGAACCTCCTGAGCGGGTGGATTGTAGGCCTCAACAACCGCAATCCTCCCCGCCCAGGCGGACGTTCCAAGCCTCAGCCCAACTCAACCCCGGCCACTTGGCGACGAATCGAGGCTAGCCGCTGGCGCGGCGGCGAGGCGGATGGGGCGCGTGGGGCGGCGGCGAGACGAACGGCCGGGCGCCTCGGGAGGTAGGCCCGGCCTGTGCCGGTCGGGTGGGGCGGCGGCGCGAAAGAGTGGCAGGCGAGGTCCCGAAGACCCCCCGCGACGAGTCACGCGTCCCGCAGGGGATACCGCAGCTTGAGCGTGGTCTCCCCCCTCCACGCTCAAGCTGCTGGCGCAGCACGCACCCGCGGCCCGCCAGCACGGGAACACCGCCGTGCGGGCTCTCCCTCCCCAGCCCGCACGGCTGGCGTAGCGCAAAGACCACGCGAAGACCAGGGCGCCCACGACACCAAGCACGAGCACTCCGACGACGGCAGGCACGACCCAACGACACACGCGACCAAAGGCCCCCAAGAACCCCCCGCGAAGCACCGCGAGCAACGCGCACCACGAACCCAGCGCCGTGCCGAAAAGGCAACCAAGCGAAGCACGAACCAACGCCCCCAAAAACCGCCAAGCGCAGAAACCCCCAAGGCAACAGCAACCCGAAGCAGACTATACGCACCCAAGGGAGCTACATAGTCACATATAGCCGGCGATGGCTGCCGATTAACACTTTACCCCACATCTCCTTGCGGTGTGAATGCGACGGCGGTACGTTCGCTGGAGGGTGCAGACGACTCACAAGATTCCCGGCGGCTCCGCCACGACCTACGCGCAGTACCTGACCTCGACGGCGTCGCGTGGCGACTACTACACCAAGGACGGCGAGGACGATAAGGACCGCCCGGTACCGAGCCGGTGGTACGGCTCGGAGAAGACCCTCGCGTCGCTCGGCCTCTCAGCGCAGGAGCCGGTGCAGCGGGCCGATCTGCGTGCGGTGATGCAGGGGCTCTCCCCGCTCGACGGTGAGCCGCTGCGCCCAGCCGGCTCGAATGGCACGAGGACGGCCGGGGTGGAGTTGATGATGGCGCCCCCGAAGACGGTCTCGGCGCTGTGGGCCGCGGCCGACCCGTATCGGCGTGCCCAGATCGAGGCGGCGCACAGGCAGGCGGTGGGGAGCGCGCTTGCGCGAACGGAGCGTGAGGTCGCGCTCGTGCGGCGCAAGAGCGAGGGGGTGGTGCGGTTCGAGAAGGCGCAGCGGCTGCTCGCCGCCGAGTTCGTGCATACCTCGAGCCGCCTCGCGCAGGACGAGCAGGCCGGGGGGATCCCCGACCCGCAGCTGCACTCCCATCTCATCGTGTTTGCCGCCGAGCGCAAGGATGGGAAGCTCGCCGCGGTGGAATCCAAGCAGCTCTACAAGGCCGCCCGCGAGAACGGAGCGTGGTACCGCGCGGAGCTGGCCGCGAACCTGCGGGAGCTAGGCGTGCCGGTGGACCGGCGGACCGGCAAGAACGAGCGGTACTTCGAGGTCCGGGGTGTCCCCGAGGAGCTGGCGGGCCGCTGGTCGAGCCGCTCGGAGGACGTCAATCGCGCCGCGCGACTGTTCCGCACGCGCTATGGGCGCGAGCCGCGCGCCGGGGAGCTCGGGTCGCTGACGACGAGCACCCGGGGGTCGAAGAGCGCCGCCGACCCGTTCGACGTCAACGACGCATGGCGAGCCCTCAGCGCGGAGCACGGGCTCACCAGCCAGCAGGTTCAGCAGCTCTTCCAGGACCGGCACATCGACAGGCCCCCCAACGTCGATCTCGCCGGCGAACTGTTGAGGGACGTCACCAAGGAGCGCGCGACGGTCACCGAGCGCGAACTGCGCGCCAAGGCGTACGAGCTCTCCGCGGGGGTCTGCCGGCCGGTGCAGGCGGACCGGCTCGTCAACGACCTCGCGCGCTCCGGCGAGCTCGTCAGGTTGCAGGACGACACGTGGACAACCCGGGCACATCGGGACCTCGAGCAGAGGACGCTCGACACCGCCACCCGGCGAGCCGCGGAGAACACGGCGCCAGTCGGCGAGCAGGCCCTCGCGCAGGCACGCCGCGAGATCGCACAGCAGATCAAGGGGCCGCTCAGCCAAGAGCAGCGCCAGGCGCTTGAGAGGATCACCGGGCCGGGCGGCGTCACCGTGCTCGTGGGGCGCGCGGGAACGGGAAAGGGAGTCACGATCGCCGCCGCGGCAAGGGCGTGGCAGCTGGAAGGCAACGAGGTGATCGGCACCGCGGTCGCGGGAGCGACAGCCCAGCGGTTGCAGGCCGACGCGAAGCTCGACCGGTCATTCACGACGGACGGGCTCATCAACGGTGTCGAGAAGGGATACATCAACGTGGGGCCGGGCAGCGTCGTGGTGATGGACGAGGCCGGGATGGCCGACAGCGACCGGCTCTCGCGGCTCGTGAAGGTGACCGCCGAGCGCGAAAGCAAGCTGGTCCTCGCGGGTGACGCCGCGCAGCTCTCCTCGATCGGCGCCGGCGGCCTGTTCAAGCATTTGGAGGGCCGCGTCCCGACAGCAGAGCTGACCGAGGTTCACCGCGCGCACCACGAGTGGGAGCGCAACGCGTGGGAGCAGATCCGCAACAGCGAACCAGGACCCGCGCTCGCGCAGTACCACGCTCACGGCCGGCTGCACATCCACGATACCCGCGCACAGGCCGCGGAAGCGATGCTCGCCGACTGGGACGAGACACGGAAGAGCCTGCCCGACGGCCGCCAGGCGGTGATGATCACCGACGCCTCCAACAAGGAGCGCGACCAGATGAACGCGATGGCCCAGGAACGCCGCGCCCAAGCCGGCGAGCTCGGAGCCCACCGCGTCGAGCTTCCGGGCAAGCCATACGGGCTCACGACCGGCGACGAGGTGATTCTTCACCGGCCAGCACCACATCCCCGGACAGAAGCGCGTCGAGAACGGGATCACCGGCACGATCGTCCACACCAGCCGCGGCGAGAACGAGCACCACGTCACGATCAACACCCGAGAGCGCGAACCACGCGACGTGCACCTGGACACGAGCGAGTTCTCCGACATCAGCCTCGCGTACGCCGTGCACGTCCACAAGGCCCAGGGTCTCACGGCAGAGACCAGCGGCATCCTCACCGGCGCCTGGCAGACCGACAAGGAGCACGCCTACGTCGCCCTCAGCCGCGCCCGCGAGCAGACCCACATCTACACATCCCGCGAGGATCTCGGCGAGCACGGAATGGACACCGGCGCACTCGAACGTCTCGCCGACCGAATGCGCCGCAGCGGAGCACAGGCAGCAAGCGTCGCGAAGGAGATCGCCGAACGCGGCTCACCGCGCCAGCAGACCGCAGAACGCCCACACCAGCACGCCAACGAGCGTGCGCGCGCGGCCGTCCACGCTGACGGCACGACCGACGTCCGTATGAGCACCGAGGCTCGCGAAGGACGGGACATCCAGACCGAGCTGCAAAACCGCATCGCACAGATCATCGAACGCAGCCAAACGCGCGAAGCCATCAACACCCGCGGCGGTGCCGAGCAGACACCACAGCGAACAGCGCAGACCGAGTCCGCCACCCACGAGGAGCCACCACACGAACTCCACGGCCAGCCCAACCACTCCACCCAACCCGAACCCGGCAACCAAACCCCGGACCACACACCCGACCCCGAACGAGTCGAGCGCGACCACTACATCGAACAGGCCATCCAAGAAGCGCAAGAGCGCCAGCAAGCCCACGAGCGGGGCATCGCGCAAGACCGCGAGGACGATCGCGGACTCGGGATCGAATGAGCACCCCTACGCGCACGCATGGACGCGACGACCCCGCGCAACCACTCCGACGAGCTCAACACAAGCGGCACCACCCAGGAACATGTCCAACCGGCGGACCGCCCGAGACGCCGGCGCGCAACTCAAGCAGTTCCCCTCGGCCCACGCTCGCTCGCCCCTCAGGAGAACAGCGCGTCGCCGATGAAGCCACCGGACTGTGCCCCGGGCGGGCAGGCGAAGATCGCGCTCGAGGTGTGCAGGGTGTGCCTGTTGAGCGCGTCGGAGGCTGCCAGGCGCCGCTGGAGCGGGATGAACTGCCGCGCCGGGCTGCGCTGGAACGCGATGAAGAAGAGGCCCGCGTCGATCTCGCCGCTGCCCGGTTCGGCGGCTTCGCAGTAGGAGTAGCCGCGCCGCAGGATGCGCTGGCCATCGTTGTTCTGCGGGTTGGCGAGGCGGATGTGTGCGTTGTCGGTGATCGCCAGTTCGCCGTCGCTGTCGGTCGCGTTGAGGTCCACCGGGTCATACTCGCTCGTCTCGCCGAGCGGCGCGCCGCTGAGCTTCTCGCGGCCGATCGTGCGCTGCTGCCCTTCGAGGCTCGTGGTATCCCACACGTCGAAGAGGATCCTGATGCGCCTAGTGATCAGATAGCTCCCGCCGGCCATCCACCCTGGCCCGTCCCGGCCCTGGACCCACACGAAGTCATTCATGGCGGTCGTGTCCTCCGCGCGGATGTTGTCGGTCCCGTCCTTGAAGCCCATCAGGTTCCTGGGGGTGCTCTGCGCCCGACTGGTGCTCGATGTGCGCCCGAAGCCAAGCTGCGACCAGCGGAGCGTCGCCGCGCCACTGGCGATCCGCTCGAAGAGATGTACCGCGTGGAAGGCGACCTGGGGGTCGTCGGCGCACGCCTGAACACACAGATCCCCTCCCGAGCGCCCAGGTTCAAGGCTGTCGCCCTGGAACGGCGGAAGCACGCTCAGCAACGCCGGCCTGCGGCCCGCCAAACCGAACCTGCCGGCGCCCGAGGACCCAAACAGGCTCGGCCCAAACCCGACCGTGACTGTCAGCCGCGCCGGACCAAGACCCACCGCCTCGCCGGGGTCCACCGGCGGCTTGCCCAGTTCTTGAACCCCAGGCTGATATGGCCTGCCAGCCGTCAGCGCGACCGCCGCCGCCGTCCACTGCTCAAGGATTTCCCGAAGGTCTTCGACAGCTTCGCTGGTGACATCGAACGCCGCGAAGTGCAGATAGTCCTGGGCCGCAGTCGCGATCCCCGCCTGGTGAGCGCCGTAGAACGACACTGCCTGCTCGGAGTCCGAGGAAGCGCTCTCGCTCGTCGTCGCCGAACCCTTCGTTAGAACATGGTCCAAGCCCGCTCCGACCCCGAGCGCCACCGCGCCGGACAGCATCCCACGGCGGGTGATTCCTCTCTCCGGCTGGTCAGGCGCTGAATCCCCTGGAGCAGTCAATCTCTACCCATCAACATCGATCCGCTCCAGGCCAACCTTCTCCCAGCTATCGCTCCAGGTTGTAACTGTGACCTTGCGGCGTAACAGTGTGACCTTGCGGCGTAACAGTGTGACCTTGCGGCGTAACAGGCCGATCAGCTCATTGGTTAGAGCGACTTGAGGTAGCTCGGCTACAGGCCCAATCACAAAGCACACTTCGGTTGGATCAACCTCTTTGGCTAGGTACACGGGGGCATTGACTCTATTCTGCTTGAATACGGACATGATGCGCCTACGCATCGTGCTGTCAAGCCAATCGGGCAGGGTCATCGTAATTTACTGAGCTTGCCGAAGAAGTCGTGCGATCCAGTCGTCCGGTTTCACATCGTCGATATCAAACGTCATCCGCTGTTCTGTGACAGCCAGTTGGTCGCCGGTCAGCCAAGATGGCATCGAGTCGATCACCTGTAAATCGCGAAACTTCTCGTGAATCTCATCTACAGACCGCGCCCAAACAAACGCCCAGACGCCCCCTTGCCCATAGTCGTAGACAACAAGGAACCGATGCTTTGTGGTACGTTCTGGCATAGCTAGAATTCGTTGAAAGGTGTTCCCGGAGGCAACGACACTGGACCCGGAACCGGCACCTCAGTTCCCGTTCCCCCGGCGACCGACGTCGGGGCCGGCGCGCCCGGAGGCGCGGGAAACTCGAAATACCCAGTCGGCGTGCGATTAAGGTTGAGCCCAGCGCGTGCGCTAGGACCGTCCGCGTACTGATCCGGCGTCAGATACGTATTGCCGTCCGTACTAGGCGTGATCGTCCCTGTAGCCCGGATCCCGTCCGCACCGTCATCGTCCGTGTAGTGCCGGAGGAGGATTGGTGCCTCGTCTGCCGTGTCCTCCACCGCGTCAAGTCCCGCTGCCTCCTCGTCGCCAGGCGTTAGTGCCGCGGCGACGATACCAACACCTGCGCCGGCTTGGTAGGCGCTGGACGAAAAGTCGGGTTGGCCGATCCCGAGGGCGCCGCGTACGGCGGTGGTAGCTCCGCCGGTGAAGGAGTCGACGGCGGCGACGAATGAGGTTGCTGCGTCTTCGATGGCACTGTACCCGGTGGGGTCGATGTAGTCGATCGGGTCGCTGTCGGCGTACTGGTAGAGGTTGGTGCCGCTGCCGGCCATCCCGAGGGGGTCTTGGCTTGTGAATCTGGCGGTGGTGGGGTTGTAGTAGCGGGCGCTGTTGTATTGCAGGCCGGCTTCGGTTTCGAGTCCGGTGTACTGGTAGGGGTTGGTGTTCGTGGCGCCGCTGGTGGTGGTGGCGCCGAATGGGTCGTAGGTGTATTCGGTCGTGGGTTCGCCGCTGCTGGGGGCGAGCGCAAGGGTGCTTCCCTGCTCGTCGGTGAGGTAGGAGTCCGTCCCGGCGGTAGTGGTGCGCGCGAGGTGTTCGTCGAGCCCTGGGCCGTTTAGCAGTAGGGCGGTGCTGCCGCTGGTCGTTTCGCTCGCGATGTTTTCGCCGTCGTCGAGGTAGCTCGTCTCGGTGCCGTTGAGGGTCTTGCTGGTGCGTCGCCCGAACGGGTCGTAGGCGAAGCTCCAGGTGTTTGAGCCTTGGGTGATGCTGGTGAGCTGGTTGCGGTCGTTGTAGGTGTAGCTGCTGGTGGCGTTGCTGGTGAGGTTGCCGTTGGTGTCGTAGGTGAGGGTGTGGCCTTCCAGGCTGGTGAGCTCGTTCGCGGCGTTGTAGGTGGCTTCGCCGAGTGCTTCGGGGAGGTTGGTTCGCGCGAGGCTGCCGGAGAGCGTGCTTACGCGCCCGAGGGCATCGCGGCCGTACTGGAGGTCCCCGATCTGCGCACCGCTGGACTTCTGGTAGTCGATTCCGGTCAGCTCGGAGGCTGCGTTGTAGGAGTAGTTCTCGAGGTCACCGTCGGGGAGCGTGGTCTGCGTGGTCCTGCCGTCGGGGTCGTACGCGAAGGAGACGTTCCCGTGGGGTGTTTCGATGCCGGTGAGCGCTCCGTCGTTGTTGTAGGCGTAGCTGGCGGCCGTTTCCCCGCCGATACTCATGCTGGTGCGCTGCCCGCCGGGGTTGTAGGCGTAGCCGACGCTGCCGTTGGGCCCTGTTTCGCCGGTCAGTCGGTGGTCTGCGTCGTAGCTCAGCGTGTATGTCCCGGCGCGGGAGTCATCGACGGAGGTGAGGTTGCCTTCCAGGCCATACCCGTAGTTGATGGTGCTTGTCGGCGAGCCGCCTTCGACTGCTCCGAAGGAGACTGATGTCAGCCTGTTGAGCGGGTCGTAGGTGTAGCTCGTGGTCTTCCCTTCGGGGTCGGTCACACCCGTCAGCCGGCCCGCTTCGTCGTAGGTGTAGCTCGTGGTGTGGCTGAGCGCGTCAGTCCAGGAGGTGAGCTCGTCCAGGTTGTTATAGGTCGCGGTCTGTGTGTGTCCGCGTGGGTCGGTTACGGCTGTGAGGTTGCCGTCGTTGTCGTAGGTGTAGCTGGTTTTCTCGCCGGCGGGGTTCGTTTCGCTTGTGAGCTCGTTGTCTTGGTTGTAGGCGAGTTCGGTTGTGTTGCCTTCGGGGTCGGTGATGCTGGTGGGCAGGCCCGCGCTGTTGTAGGCGATGTGTGTTTCGTGCCCGAGCGGGTCGGTGTTCTTGGTCTGCTCGCCTCGTTCGTAGGCGAAGTGGCTGGTGTTGCCCTCGGGGTCGGTGACAGAGGTCAGCTCGCCTTCGGTGTCGTAGCCGAGGGTGCTCTGGCGTCCCATCGGGTCGGTGACCGTCGTGAGGTTCCCGTCGCCGTCGTAGGCGTAGGTCGTGGTCTGTCCCATCGGGTCGGTCATGCTCGTCGGCTCGGAGAAGCTGTTGTACGCGAGGGTCGTGGTGAGCGCGGCGGGAGATCCGGCTTCCTGCGTGACCGATGTCACGTTTCCGAGTTCGTCGTAGGTAAGCGCGGTGGTACCCATCGACCCGGATTTCCCTTCTCCAATTTCACCGTAGGCAGTCGTTGTATCGTCTTCGTTGATTCTCGTGATGTTGCCTTCGCTGTCACGCCTATAACGGCGCCGCTCAGTCAGTTTGCCTCCGCTCGACAGGGACCCTTCAATACTTTCCGATACGGGCCACAGGGTTTCTCGGTCGAACCCGACGCGGCGTACTCCGGTTGGTGTTGCAACCCAAACCGTGGTGTTTGGAGTGCAAAACATAAAACCACCGCAATCCGGTCTTTCACGCTCAAACCTATATTCATCGTGGCCACCGAGGATCTGCTTGGTCACCACGCCTTCTTCGTATTCGTTTGAGATGAGGACGTGGCCGCGTGCGTCGGTGACGGTCGTCATGTCGTTTTCGGAGTTGTAGGCGTAGCGCGTGACGCGACCCAGGGGGTCGGTGACTTTCACGAGTAGGCCGGCGGAGTTGTATTCGTATTTGACGGTCTGGCCCGCGCTGTCGACGGCTTGGGTGATGCGGTTGGAGCCGTCGTAGCTGAGGTCGATCCAGTGCCCGTGCGGTGTTTGGATCTGCACGATCGGGCCGTTGTCGCCTCCTTCGCGTACAAGTTTGATGCGGTTGCCGTTACGGTCTTCGATTGCCTGCAGCGGCGCGTACACTCCGAAGATGAACTTCATACCGTCGCGTCTGCGTAGGATCCACCCATATTCCGCGGTGCTCCATGACAGGGTCGCTCCCTCCCACGGCCCCGGCGTTTCGATGGTGTGATACACCGCTTCGGCATAGCCCGTTCCTGAGGAGGTCCTGTGGAGCTTGATGATACCGCCGTTGGGTAGCACGAGCTCGGCGGATTTGTAGTTTTCGGTGGACCAGAGGTGCATTTCGAATGAGTTGGTGGTCCCGATCCCGAAGCTGTGGGAGGTGTTATCGCGTGGGCGGTAGGTGCGGGTCAGTGCGATCGGCATCAGGGAGTCAGGTACCTGCAGGTCGGTGTGTTCGTAGACGAACAGGCCGCTCGCGAGGTCCACGGGGTCCCCGGCGTTCGCGCTCGCGCCGCTCACCGGCCCGCTGGCGGGCGGTTCGCCGCTCGCGGAGATCATCGCACCGGTGAATTCCCAGACCCGCACGTCGGGGTCGGGGATCACCTGCTTGCCGTTCGCGCTGACGCTGCCTTTGCCGTAGATGTACCAACCCTTGTCACCCGGATCGTAGTTCCAGAAGTCCACGCACTGCCCCGCCGGCAGATGCCCCCAGTTGGGGTAGATGATCTGCGCACCCTTACTCAGGTATGCGCGACCCGGCTGCACCGTGAAGTACGTCGGGATGCCGCTGATGAACGGCGGGAGCGGGAACGGCGGGCGATCCAGCGGAATCGCCGTGAGGTTCAGTTTGCGCACGAGCGCGCCACTGGCGGACCGCACAACGGTGCCCGCGAGCAGACGGACTTCCAGCCCCGGGATCGTGGGGTTGGTCAGGGTCGTTTCGCGCTTGACCGGCTCCTGGATCTTCGTGTTGCCGGCGGGGTCCAGCGGCGTCATCCAGATCGTGTATCCCAGCGGGGTCGTTTTGTCCTTCACGAGTTCCACACCGACCGTGAACTGCCCGTAGCGCTCACCTGCGTGGTCGGCGCTTTCCCCGTCGATGATCAGCTCCTGGTGTCCGGCCGGCAGCCGGTTGAGTAGAAAGCGCCCCGTGCTGTCGGTCCTCGTGCTCTCGTTCGTGCCTTGCAGCGAGAGCGTGACGTTCGCCAGCGGCATCCCGTTGACCACGAGCGCCTGCCCGCTGAGCGCGGTCGTGGCGCCATGTTCCTGCAGCGCGGGGAGGCTCGCCCACGGAGAGGGCCCCCGGCCGCTCACCCAATCGTCGTCGCGGAGGTTGACCGCGGTCGGGTCCCACGCCGCAGGCTGGCTCGGCGTGAAGTCCCTCACAGCCGCCGGGAGACCCGCCGTGCCCGCCGTCGAAGAAGCAACACCCCCCGAGCTAGCCCACGCGGGCGCTGAGGAGCCATGCCCGGAGCCCACAGCTACGCCTCGGTACGCGCGCCGTGACCGGCGCTGAGCGCTACGCGACTGGCGGGTGCCGTGCGTGCGGTTGTGATGGGCGCTGTGTGCGTGAGAGCGAGCGTCGTGAGTTCTGCGGCGGGGGCGGCGGCTGGCACGCCTGGTCTTGTGCTCCACCCGAGGTGCTACCCGAAGCTTGGGGGGCACGCTGCTGGGGAGCGCGGTGATCCCGCTGCCGGCCGTGGTCTGTCCGCTCGTACCGGCCGGGGGCTGTGCGGTTGCGCCGGCTGAGGTCTGTGGCTGGGGGTCTGCCGGTGGATTCACAGGCGCCTGGCGGGTGCTCACGGGCTGTGACAGGGTGCCTCCTGGGAGACGACGCGCGTGGGGCGCGAAGTCGCCTTTGCTGCTCGCTGATTTTTCGCTGACGGTGACGGTCACGTGGCCGGTTCCTGCACCAGAGGGGACGGTCACAATCAGGTCCGTCGCGCTGGCCTGGGTCACCGTCGCGCTCGTCCCGTCGAAGCTGACTTCATCGTGGGAGGCTTCCGGGTCAAACCCGGTGCCCGTGATGTCAACCGTGGAGCCGGCCGGGGCGTGTTCGGGTGTGAGCGCGAGTACCGCGAGCGTGCTTGCGCTGTAGCGTTCGATCGAGAGGAGGTTCCCGTCAGGGTCCCATTCGTAGACCGCGGCGCCTTTGCTCGGGTCATCGACGATCGACAGGCGCCCGGCGTGGTCGTAGAGATAGTGGATCCCCGCTCCGGCGCCCGCTGTGATCGACGAGGACGCCGGTGAGGTCTCGCTCAGCGACCCTTCGCCGTTGGTAGCCGTGACCGCGACCCGCAGCGTGCTCGAGATGTCTCCTTCACCGGGGGTGTAGCTCGAGGAGGTAGCACCGGTGATGTTCGCGCATTCCGCGCCGGAGGAGTTGCAGCGCTTCCACTGGTAGGCGAAGGAGATCGGCAGCGAGCCGCTCCATCCCCCCGGGTCAGCGTTGAGCGTCGCACCGGCATGGGGGCTCCCGCTGACCGCGGGGAGGGAGATGTTGGCGAGCGTATCAGCGGCGATGACCGCGCTCGCGCTCGAGGTCCCCGAGGTGCCGCCCGCGCCGTTGCTGGCTGTCACGACGACCCGCACGGTGCTGCCGATATCCCCGCTGGCGAGCGTGTAGGTGGAGCTCGTGGCGCCTTCTATATTCGTGCAGGCTTCGCCCGCGGTGTTGCAGCGTCGCCACTGGTAGGCGTAGGTGATGGGTGCCGCACCCGACCACGAGCCCGTGCTCGCGCTGAGCGTCCGTCCCGCGACCGCGGCACCCGATACCACGGGCGCCCCGGTGAGCGACGGCGCGGTGTTCTCGACGCTCACCTCGGCCGTCGCGGTGGTGTAGGTGTTCCCGGCGTTATCGACGATCACCGCGCGCAACTTGTATTCGCCGTTTTCAAGGCCGCTGGTGCTCACATCGCACCCGTATAGGACCCCAAAGACCGGGAGGGTCTGCGGGAGGCACGGTTCCTCCCACGTTTCGCTGCCGACCGGCGCGAGCTGCAGCGTCCAGCTCGCGACACCCGACCCCGCGTCTTCGGCGTAACCCTGGACTTCGTAGTCGCCGCTGATGCTCGCCGGCAGCGCACCCAGCGACCCCGTCGGCGGGGTGTTATCGATCACCGCGGAGACGGCCGGGGTTGTCCTCGTGCTCCCTTCATCGCTGGTGATCAGCGCACGCAACTGGTACGCGCCATCCGTGAGCGTCGTCGTATCGAGCGCGCACCCGTATGTCAACCCGCTCAACGTGACGGTCTGCACAGCGCACGCGCTGCTCCACGAGTTCGTCCCCGCGGGGGCGATCTGCAGCGCCCAGCTGGCGACACCCGTACCACTCGATGTTGCGGTTCCTTCCACCTCGACCGTTTTCGCGAAGACCGATTCGACGGCGTCCAGCGACCCGCTGAGCGCCGCGTTATCGATATGCATCCCGACCGTTGAGGTGAGATACGTGTTCCCCGCGCGGTCGCTGATCAACGCCCGCAATTTGTAGGACCCGTCAGACCAATGCGCCGTTTCGACGATGCAACCGTATTCATCGCCGCTGACCGGTGCGCTCTGCGCCGCGCACGCGCTCGCCCATTCGCTCGATCCTTCCGGTGCGATCTGAAGCTGCCACGAAGCCACGCCCGAGCCGCTGTCGCTCGCGGTACCCATCACCGTCGGGAAACCACCGACACCCCCTGACGGCGGTGCCGTGACCGACCCGGTGGGTGGCGTGTTATCGACGAACACCGTCACCGTTGGCGTTGTCAAGGTTTCTGGAGGGCTCGATTCGCTGCTCAGTTTCGCTCGCAGTAGGTAGCCCCCTTCGGGGTAGCCGCCCGCTGCCGTATCCCACGAGCATTCGAACACTCCCCCCAAACCAGGCGTCAGCGACCCGCACGGCACTTCCCACGAGCCGCCTTCCGGTGCGACTTCGATGCTCACCCCCGCAAACGGGCCGCTGAGACCTCCTTCGCCGCTGCCAGAAACATCGACCGTCCCCGACACATCAGGCGGCAGTGTGCTGAGCGATCCCCTCAAGCTACGCGGAATCCAGACCACCGCCGCACTTTTTTCAACTTTGACGCTCGAAAGATCGGTTTCCTCGACGATCGTGAAGGTACCACTCGCGAACACGACTGATCCGCCTTCATCTTCCCACGACCCATACGCACCCTGGCCGGGGACCCCGCCGTCGAAGAACTTCAATTCGCCCGCGAGCGCCACCACTCGCCCGTCATTGGTGAAGTTCACATAGACTTCCCCTTCACCGCTGCCTTCCGCTTTCTCAAAGACACCCTTGTTGAGGACCGACGGTGTGGCACCCGTCCCGGTCGTGTTCACGTGGCCGCTGTTGAGCGTAGCTGTCCCTTCGTTGACAAGCACACGCTGTTCCGCGAGCAAAGCACCACTGGCCAAGGTCGCCGACGCCCCCGACAACACGACGGTCGAGCCTGTCCCTGACATCATGCCCCCGGTCCACGACAGCAGCCAGGACACGTCGAGCGTACCGGCACCAGTCACGGTCCCACTGGCCAGTTTCAGGTCACCGACAGTGCCAGTGTGTCCGCTTGCGATACTCAGCGAACCCGAGGAGAGCGTGACGGTCGCACCCGACCCGTGGAAACTGTCGCCCACCACGCTTGCGCCCGTCACCGAGATAGCGCCTTCGAGCACGCTGCCATCAGCAAGCGTCGTCGTACCCCGACGAAATTCGAGAGGACCCGTGTGCTGGTTGACGGTACCCTCATTTTCAAAGTTCACTTCGACTTCTGTTTCGTAGCTGCCCGCGGACTTTTCGAACGTACCCGTGTTAAGAATGGACGGCGCAGTCCCGGTTTCTGGGGAGAACCGGAAACCGTCCCAACTGGACGCCGTGTCGGTCTTGAACACACCCGAGTTCCTGATCTGCGCCCCAGCGGACATACTCAGCATCCCATTCCAGAGCGTAGTCGTCCCTTCATTGACAAGCTCACGCCCCACGAGATACCCCCCGCCCGTCATCGACCCCGAAGCCCCCGACAGTACGACGGTCGAGCCCGACCCTGACATTGTGCCGCCGGTCCACGACAGCGACCCGGACACTTCAAGCGCACCGGCACCAGCCAACGTCCCACCAGTCTGCGTCAAACCACCGACCGTCCCCGTCTTGCCGCTTTCAATACTCAGCGTACCCGAGGAGAGCACAATGGTCGCACCCGACCCGTGGAAGCTATCGCCCACAACACTCGCGCCAGCCAACGAGATAGCGCCTTCGAGCACGCTGCCGTCAGCAAGTGTCGTTGTACCCTGACGAAATTCGAGTGGGCCCGTGCGCTGGCTGATCGTCCCCTCGTTTTCGAAGTTCACCTCGACTTCAGTTTCCTCGCTGCCCGTAGCCTTTTCGAACGTGCCCGTGTTGAGGATCGATGGTGCGCTCCCCGTTTCTGGGGAGAACCGGAAACCGTCCCAACTGGACGCCGTGTCGGTCTTGAACACACCCGAGTTCCTGATCTGCGCCCCAGCGGACATACTCAGCATCCCATTCCAGAGCGTGGTCGTCCCTTCGTTGACAAGCTCACGCCCCGCGAGATACCCCCCGCCCGTCATCGACCCCGACGCCCCCGACAGTACGACGGTCGAGCCCGACCCGGACATCGTGCCGCCGGTCCACGACAGCGACGCGGACACTTCAAGCGCACCGGCACCAGTCAACGTCCCACCAGTCTGCGTCAAACCACCGACCGTCCCCGTCTTACCGCTCGCGATACTCAGCGAACCCGAGGAAAGCACGACAGTCGCACCAGACCCGTGGAAGCTATCGCCCACAACACTCGCGCCCGCGAGCGAGATAGAGCCTTCGAGCACGCTGCCGTCAGCAAGTGTCGTTATTCCCTGACGAAATTCGAGTGGGCCCGTGCGCTGGCTGATCGTCCCCTCGTTTTCGAAGTTCACCTCGACTTCTGTTTCCCCGCTGCCCGCAGACTTTTCGAGCGTGCCCGTGTTGAGAATCGACGGTTCGGCCCCCGTCCCGGGGACAAACCGGAAACCATCCCAACTGGACGCCGGGTCGGTCGCGAACACACCCGAGTTCCTGATCTGCGCCCCTTCAGACATATTCACCATCCCACTCCCGAGCGTGGTCGTCCCTTCATTGACAAGCTCACGCCCTTTGAGATACCCTCCCCCGGTCATCGACCCCGACGCCCCCGATTGCACAACGGTCGAGCCTGCTCCCGACATCGTGCCCCCGGTCCAAGACATCGACCCGGACACGTCGAGCGTACCGCCACCGGACAACGTCCCGTAGGTCTGCGTCAGACCCCCGACCGTCCCGGTCTTACCACTTTCGATACTCAGCGTACCCGAGGAGAGCGTGACGGTGGCACCCGACCCGTGGAAGCTGTCCCCGACGACGCTTGCGCCCGCGAATGAGATAGAGCCTTCGAGCACACTGCTATCAGCAAGCGTCGTCGTGCCCTGGCGAAATTCTAGCGGGCCCGCGTGCTGACTGACAGTCCCCTCGTTTTCGAAGTTCACCTCGACTTCTGTTTCCCCGCTGCCCGCGGACTTTTCGAACGTGCCCGTGTTGAGAATCGACGGTTCAGCCCCCGTCGCAGGGACAAACCGGAAACCATCCCAACTGGACGCCGGGTCGGTCTTGAACACACCCGAGTTCCTAATCTGCGCCCCAGCGGACATATTCACCATCCCACTCCCGAGCGTGGTCGTCCCTTCATTGACAAGCTCACGCCCCTCGAGATACCCTCCGCCCGTCAACGACCCGGACGCCCCCGGTAGCACGACCGTCGAGCCCCGCCCGGACATCGTGCCCCCAGTCCACGACAGCGAACCAGACACTTCGAGCGTACCGGCACCGGTCAACGTCCCGTAGCCGAACGTGACAGTGCTCGCAGTTGAGTTGCTCAATTCGCTCGTGAGTTCCAGCGAGCCACCCGAAATGACGAGCGTGCCTTCGTCGAGAAGGACACCGGCCTGGTTGGTGCCACTGGTCACCTGGACGGTCACACCCGATGCGATACACGCGACGTCGGTGGCACTCGGCACGCTGCCCGTTGACCAGTTGCCAGGGGTCTGCCACGTCCCTTCACTCCCTCCCATCCACGAATCCGTGCAACCAGGACCCGCCACCGCGCTACCAGGCAACACGGCAAGCACCACCGATACGACCGCCACCACAACGCCGCATACGAGACGACCGTACAAATGCCCACTCTTTCTACGCCGAGGCCAAGTCAGCATGACCACCCTCCCTTTCCATTGTGGGTCGTATCATTGCGGTCATACGTCGTCACTTCTGTGTACGGTCGAGCGCGAGCAAGCCGAGACGACACCCACCGATAGCCAGGCGCTGTAGGATCAGCCGAATCCACGGGCACTCTAAATGCACGGACCAGATCGTGTCAACAGAATTACAGGGCAATTCCCGCACTTTGCGAGATTTTTTGGTTCCCGAGGTCGACCTCTTTGGCGGCTTCGGCAATATGGTGCGCGGCCCAGTCCGCCGCGAAAGGACTGCGGAGCCGGGTGTTCATTGCTGGGAGGCGTGGGTGCCCCGCTGGCCACTCTTTGCAGGGGGCACCCACGCCTCCTTTCCTCGCACGCCAGGGCAGCGCCGTCTGTCATGAGCCTGCCCCCCGAGGCCGAACTACATGGTGGGCCGGACCGAGATAGGACCGGCCCGGCCCACATGCCCTTGGGACGCAACAGGACGCTCTCCGTACCGTCCGGCCACGGTGGGTGTGGGGCACTCCATCACGGCTCGGGTTAGCTCGGTTCGCGGTGTGGCGTCCCATCGCACAGAGATACTGACCGTTCCGCTCGCGGGCGTATAGACCCAGATGGGAATAGTCCCAGATGGGAATATCCCCCCTCCGACGGCCGCTGGATGGAGTCGGCTGCAGGGTGAGGCCGACGGGGGCTGTGTACGGTTCGCCGTAGCCGCAGCACGAGCATCGTCGGTCCAGCAAAGCCGCCAATCGCGTCGAGGACGGCTGACCTGGCGAGCACGGCGTGGGGAAGCTGTGCCTCGGGGGCGGTGAGGTAGTGGCTCGCCATGCCGACGAGGATCATGGCGTGCTGGAGGCCGTGGGGTAGGGCTCGCGCGTGGTCAGCAGATTCGGCGGCGAGCGTGCGCAGACGGGCGGCAGTCTCTTGCGGGGAGTTGTAGTGCTCGATGAGGTTGTGCTGCGCGGCAGCAATGTCTTCGGGTAGGTCGATGAGGCTGTCGAGCAGGGAGTGCAGGGAGCCGATCCAGGGGAAGTAGGCACGTTCGATCGCCGCCGTTTCGTGGCGGTGGACGGTGGTGTGCGCGGCGGCGGCGATGAGCGCAAAGATGCCCAGGGAGGAGCCGGCGGAGGCGGCGGTCTCCCACCATCGCAGCCCGGTATCCGGCGGGGTCTCGTCGCTTGCCCAGCGGGCGAGCGCGTGGTAGCTGCCCTGTGCTCGGGTGAGGTTGAGGCTCTGGTAGGTGACGATCCGCTCGGCGAGCCGGCGAGTCGTCGGCGCGACGCTGGGGTAGGACGGGAGGTTGTCGAGTGCCGTGCGGCAGGCACCGGTGAGCGCCTGGAGGTAGCCGCTGTCGTAACGGTGGCGGTGATACCGGTAGTAGTCGATCTGTGGCGGTTCGGCGTGGAGTGCGCCGAGGAGTGCCCGGTGGAGTTGGCGGGCGTTGCGGATGGGGTCGGTGTGCGGCTGCTCGGCGAGCGTATCGACGTAGTCGTAGATCGCCTGGAAGGCCACCTGAGCGCGAATGACCGCCGGCCGATGGGCGCGCGGCACGAACGCCGCGAACGCGGCGGAGCCCTCGATGTTGTCGTGCTTGGTGCGCTGGACGGCAAGCGCTGTCTGGCGCAACGCGCATTCGGGGATCGTGCGGGCGCGGCGCTGCCAGTGGCCGAGCTCCCGGCGGATGCGGGGGAACACGCTGAGCCAGTAGCGTACCGCGGCGGTCGTGAATGTCGCCCCAGCCGCCGATCGGTTCCTGGCTCCTCCACCCATGCGCATAGCTTCCCGCGCGCGTGGTGGCTGTAATTCTCACTCCTGGAAGCCGACCCTGGGCGGTACGCGCGCGGCGGAGAGGCCGGGCAGCGCGATGACGAGCAGCGTGATGCTGGTGACTACCGCGAGGGCGATGAGTACCTGGGTCGCGCCGGGCGAGAAGGGTGCGGGGAAGCCGGTCGTCAGCCTCAACCAGCGGCTGGCGAGCGCATGGCCGTAGAAGCCGAGGATCGCGCCGTCGACGCAGCCGATCGCAACTGAGATCGCGCTCTCCAACTGGAGCGCCCGCCAGAGCTGCATGTCGTTGAAGCCCCCGATCTTCAGGGACGCCAGCCGGGCGCGGCGCTGCCAGATCGTGGCGCTGAGGACCGCTGCGACCGCGAGCGCGGCCGTGACGAGCAGCAGTGTGGAGATCTCGCCGAGGGGCCGCAGTCCTTCGTGGGCGCTGGCCTCGAAGCTGTCCTCTCGTTCTCGCAATGTCTCTACGCGCAGTCCGGGCCTGGACCCGAGGGCCTGTTCCACGGAGTGCTTGCCCTGTGCTGGTGACACGCCGGGCATGAGGTTCACCTCCAGCGCCGTGGGATTGCTCGTTTGCCAGTAGCGGCGGTACTCGCTCGTGTTGATCGTGATGGCCCCGGGCGACCATCCGACGTTCGTCGTGATCGCCGCGACCCGAAAGCGCGCCATACCGGAAGGCGTCGGCAAGGCGAACGAACCGCCGACGTGGACGTGGCGTTCTTCAGCGAAGCCGCTTGAGATTGCCGCCCACCCGCCACGGCGGATCAGCGCGGTTGCGTGCTCGAGGTTGCCGTGTAGGAGCTGGCTGGCCTGGATCAAGCGCGGATCATCAGGGGAGCGGGCACGAATCCATACCCGGCGCGCGCCGATATCCAGCACACCGCCCTGGTAGGTGCGAACCGACGCGACACCCGGCGCGTGGGCGATACGCTCTGTGGCGCCGCCGTCCCTGAAGCTCTCGATCGTGAGGAAGTTATCGCCGGTGGAGACCCAGACCTGGGCGGTGTCGAGGTATTCGACCACGGCGTCGTTGAGGCCCGTGGTGAGGTCGTGCCTAGCGCCCTGGATCGCGACGCTCCCGTACACTGCCAGCGCCGTCACGCCGATCAACGCGACCTGGCGCGCAGCCATCGAGTCCAGTTCGATGACAGCGATCGGGAGCATACTTCCGCGGGTTCGCCTGCCGAGCCGCTTGAGGTTGCGCGTGAGACCCGCGAAAACGACCGGGATCAACAGGACCGCGGCCAGCGCCAGCATGATCCCGCCGACGACAGTCAGGCTGGGCACCACGAGGATGAGCGCCGTCACACCGATCACGATGGCGAGCCCCAACAGGCCGAACCGTCGCACCGAGCGCGTGGTGAGGCGCTGTCCGGCATCGCTTGATGCGCGCAGCGCGGCGTCGATCGGCCGGCCCGAGCGCCGCAGGTCCAGCAGCGGCGGCAGGGAAGCCGCGAGCGCGGCGAGTACCCCGCCGCCAAACGCCAGCAACGCTGTCAACGGCTGAATCGTCTCGTGGACGCTGATCGGGAATGCGACCGCCAGATACACCGGGGTCTGGTGGAACAGCGTGTGCGCCAAGAGGTCCCCCAAGGCAAGGCCGGCGAGCGAGGCAAGCACTCCGAGCACGAGCGCCTGAAAGCCGAGGATCACGACCATCTGCTTGGAGTCGAACCCCTGGAGGCACATCTCGGCGAGGAACCGCCGGCGCTCCGGGACGGTGAGCAGCATCGCGTTGATCGCCAACAGCAATCCGACCATCACGCTGATCGAGGCAAACAGCGCCGTGGACTGGCTCAGCGGCTTGGCGGTCTGTTCGAGCACCGCGAGTTCGTTGTCGGCCGGCTCGACGTTCACGGTGGCTCCCGCGAGCCGCCGCAGCTCGCCGGCGACCTGGCGTTCGAGGCCGGGGCGCGGCTCGATCAACACCTGCGTGACGCGGCCCGGCTCCTCAGCCAGCCGCTGAGCGACCGGCAACAGCGAGACCGCCACGGGGCTTTCGGCAACCGGACCGATCGCGCCGCTGTTCAGCACCGCCCTCACCGGCTCGGTATGAGCGTCGCCTTTGGTGAGCAGCGTCACCTGTTCGCCCTGCTGCGTGCCGATCGATTCGGCGACCCCGGACGGGAGGCCCACTCCTCCGGAGAGCAGCAGGGCTCCTTCGCCGAGGTTCCTCGTGGCCGACCCATGAAGTCCGACGATCCCGCCGGTCACGCCCACGAGTTGGATCGACGCGCGGCCCCGCGGGCCGACGATCACGGCGGGCTCGCGCAGCAGGTACGCCGCGTCCTGCACACCAGGCAGCGCTCCGGCCTGTTCGGCGAGTCGTTCGCTGAAGCCTTCCTGTGAGCGCGCCTGGAGCTGCAGGCGAGCGCCGCCGTTGACCGCGCGGATCAGGCTGGCAGTGGAGCCGGTGAGGCTCATGTTGGCGACCAGCACCCCGAAGACGAGCGCGACACCAATGGCGATGCCCGCGCCGGCCAGCAGCTCGGCCACCACCTGCCGGCGCAGCCGTGCCCGGTAGAGATCCCGCAGCACACTCACCCGGACGCCCATGATCCGGGGGTTCAAAGGGTGGCGCGGCAGCCTGAGGGAGCGATCGCTCATGCGCCGATGACAGCCGCAAGCTCGACGTCCAACCCATCGCTGAGCTGGCCGTCACGAAGGGTATGCACCCGATCGACAAACGCCGTGGCCTGCGGGTCGTGCGTGACCAGCAGCGCCGGAAGCTGGCGTTCATGGGATATATCGCGTAGTAGCCCGAGGGTCTCGCGGCTGCGCTTGGAGTCGAGATTGCCGGTCGGCTCGTCGGTCAACAACAGCCGCGGCTCGTTGACGAGCGAGCGCGCGATCGCCACACGCTGACGCTCTCCCATCGAGAGCTCATCCGGGGTGTGCCCAGCGCGCTCACCCAGGCCGACCCGTTCAAGCCACGGACGTGCGGCCCGGCACGCCTCGTCCATCGTGAAGCCGTCGGAGAGCAGCTTCAGCCCCGCGTTCTCCAGCGCGCTCGCGCCCGGCATCAGGTGAAAGGACTGGAATACGAAACCGACCTCGCGCCGCCGATAGAGCGCACTCTCCTCGGGTGTGTGGCCGAGAATGTCGCGGCCGTCGAACAGGATGCTGCCCTCGTCGGGCGCCAGCAGCCCCGCGGCCATCAACAACAGAGTCGTCTTGCCCGAGCCGGACGGACCATACAGCGCCACGAACTCCCCAGGGCAGATCGTCAGCGAGACGCCATCGACAGCCCGAACGACCTCGCCATCGCCGCACGGGTAGTGCTTGACTACCTCGCACAGTTCCAGCGCGCTCATGACGCCGGCGAACCGCTGCTCCGACTGCGCCGCTCCGGGAACGCCACGACGCGCCTGCGGGAATCCGGCGAGCGGACCCGGCCATCGCTGATCCGCATGGCGCGCGGAACCCCGACGAGCTGCGTCGCGTCTTCGGAGACGATCACGAGCGCCATCCCCGAGTCCTTCGCCAGCGAGCGCAAAAGCGCACACAGCTCCCGGCTCGCGGTTGCGCCGACCAAGACCGCGGGCTCGTCCACCAGCAACAGACGCGGCTCGCGGATCATCGCTTGCGCCAGCTCCACACGGATACGTTCATCCAGCGACAGCCGATCGGTCGTCAGATGCGCCCACGGCAACGCGCCCACCCGATCGAGCACCGGACGGGCGATCGTTTCCGCTTCCGCGAGCGTGACCCCGCTGGCCGTGAGGGGCGTGGCGACATGCTCGAGGACCGGCTGATCGCCGCGCACAGGCCGCCAGTCGCAACAGACCAACGCGATCCCCTGGTGGCGCCACAACTTCGTCCGAGCGCTCACCGACAGCCGCGTGATGTCCTGACCCTCGAAGCTGACGACCCCGGCATCGGGGAGCTCGATGCCCGCCATGACCTTCAGCAGCGTGCTCTTGCCCGACTGCCGCTCCCCGAAGACGCCAACGACGTCTCCCCCCTCGATCTCCAACGACACCCGGTCGAGCACAACGATGGACCGCGCGCCGTCCTGAAAGCGCTTGGTGACCTCCTTGAGCTCCAGCAGCGTCACGGAGAGAGGTACTCCTCGATTTCCCGACGGGCGCGAGGGACCCACCGCAGCTCAGCCTCCAGCTCCTCAGCCGTCGCCAACCGCAGAAGGTTGATCGCCCGGTCATGAAACGACGCCGGGTGCTCCTCCAGCTCCTCCGAACGCTGCAACAACTCCAGGCAATCCAGATCGTACTCATCGAGCTTCCGCAACAGCTCCGGGGCATCCTGCGGGCGCGCAAAGGCGACCCACGCCCGGATATCCGCCCGCGTCAGCATCACCGACCGGCGCGCACCCATCTCCCTGGCGCGCTCCTGCTCAGCCAACGCGGTCGGGTGAAACACCCGCCTCAGCTGGGCGCCTCGGCCCGGCGCCCGCTCCTCCTCCGACCACGCCAGGCCATCTTCCTCCAGCTCTTCGAGCACCCTGTAGACGCTTTTGCGATCGACCTCCCACGCCGGACCCATCCGCGTTTTCAGGCGCTTGCAAATATCCCAGCCGTGACCGGCCTGGTGGAGCAGCGCAGCGATCACCGCCGTCCGCAGAGCCGTCCGTTCGCGCCGCTTCGGCCGATCGCTCGCCTCATACCTTGCTGTTCGCGCCATCATGATAGTCAGCTTTCCTGAACCAATCGGGCCAGCGAAGCCTACAACATCGACCCCTGCCGTCGCGAGACGTGTCTCTGACACAGGCCGGGAGCGCCCCTGGGCTCCACCGTCGCAGCCAGAACCCGCCGGAGACAAGCCGTAGACGCCCAACGTGGACAGTCGGAAACATACCATTCGCTCGGAACTCCGGTCATATAGGATTTGCCCACAAGTCGGATACCTACTGACGTGACCTCAAGGCAAGACCTGAAGGGACAGCGACGATGCGAGAGCCGGTGGTCGGAAAGGGATGGGCCGTGGCCGTGGCGACCTGGCTCGTACTCGGAGCCACCACGCTCTCGGCGGCCCACGCCTCGTGGTCGGAGACGCCGCTCGCAGCCCGCGCAGCCCGCGCAGCACACGTCGTGAACGTCAAAGACGAAGCGCATCTACATCTCACCGCCACCAACGGCTCGCTCCTGCTGGAGGAAGGACCCGCTACCGGAGCGATCCCCGGCACGGTCAAGGCCAACTTCGTCATCGCCGCGAACGTGACCGCTACCTTCACGATCTACGCACACGGAGGCTCCATCAGCGGCAGGGGAACCGGGGCGCTGCACTCCACCGGGCTCTACTCCAGCTTCGGGGGCTCGCTGAAGGTCACCGGCGGCACCGGACGCTACAAGCGCGCCCACGGCAGCGGCGGACTGTACGGCGCGATCAACCGCAAGACCTACGCGCTGACCGTCCAAACCACCGGCCAGCTCACCTACTAAGCCAGCGTCCGCCCAGCATGTCGAGAGTCCGCACCCTCGCCGCAGCACTCGTGATCTGCGCCGCCTGCCTGCCCGCATCGGCCGCCGGCGCCCCACTGGTCGCGCTCAAAGCGGCGCTGCTTCCCGAGCGACTGGGCGAGGGCACCACGATCAAGTTCGCGTTCTCGATCGCGTTCCCCAGCCGCGAAAAGCCCGTGCCGCTCAGGGTGATCGAACTGCGCTACCCCGCGCATCTGGGGATCGCCACAAGCGGCCTGGGTCTCTCGACGTGCAGCGCCGCAACGCTGGAAAGCCACGGACCTCCCGGCTGCCCGCCGAACTCGGTGATGGGCTACGGCTCAGGGCTCGCCGAGGTCCCCTTCGACCACCGGACCCTATACGAGCCAGTCAAACTGACGACCTTCATGGCGCCCCTACAGGACGGGCACCTGGGGCTACTGTTCTTCGCCGACGGCGAGACCCCCGTCAACGCCGAACTGGTCATCCCCAGCGTAGTCCTACCCTCCCAGGCACCGTTCGGAGGCGACCTCACGACCAGCGTCCCCATCGTCCCGACCTGGCCCGAAGGCCCCGACGTCGTGCTGACACAGTTCAGCACCACGCTCGGTCCTGGTATCGGCCGCAGGCGCATCACGTACTGGGAATACAGCCGCAACAGATACATCCCCTACCACCCCCGCGGCATCCTCCTCCCGCGACAGTGCCCACGCAGCGGGTTCCCGTTCGCCGTCGTGCTCGCCTTCAACGACGGCGCCCGAGCCGCCGCGCATACGGTCGTGCCCTGCCCTCGCAGGAGTGGTCCTCGCCAGGCCTGAGAGGGCAACTCTCAAAACCCGGAAGAAACCTGCGCTGCCAGCGAGGACCACGCGCGTGATCTTCGTTCGGGTATTCGGGGGGATCGTCCGCGCGGGTGGGTGGTGTATCCACGCGCAGCGTGCGCGGGACCTCCGTGTCCCGCGCAGACGCGCGGAACGCCAACCAAGGCAAACGACAAGTTACACAAACCAAAAGGAGGTCCGAATTAGGCGTGACCTCCTTTTGTTTTCGGATGGGGATAGGGCATAGACGAGCGTGGACGGCGAATACAGAGCAACGAGAGATGCGGTAGGCAGACTCCCATGTGACCGGCGCGCTGCGCGCGCCTTCACCTTCAGCCCTACCGCCCGTGCCGCGCGGCACCCCCCTTGGACCGTCAAGAGCGGAGCCTACCTACCGTGGAAGTCGCCGCCTGAACTGCGCCTGGGCGGGCAAGACTTACACGACAGGCGGCGCAGTTTCCGCAAGCACCTTCAACACCAGCGCGTCGTGCTCGGCCGGCTTTACCTTGCGCAGAACCTCGGCGACCTTCCCGGCAGGGTCGATGATGAACGTCGTGCGCTCGTTCCCAAGAAACTTGCGCCCGTACATGCTCTTGGTGACCCACACCCCGTACGCCTCCGCCACCTCGTGGTCCTCGTCGGCGAGCAGGGTGAAGTCGAGGTCGTACTTGTCGTGGAACTTCTTCACCTTCGCCACCGGATCGGGGGAGATACCCAGCACCGTCACGCCGGCACCCTCGTAGTCGCCGCGGTGGTCACGTACGCCGCACGCCTGGACTGTGCACCCGGAGGTGTCGGCCTTCGGGTAGAAGTAGACCACGACGGGCTGGCCACGGAGTCCCGAGAGCCTGACGGGGTCGCCGTCTTGGTTGGGCAGCTCGAAGTCGGGGGCCTGCTGGCCGGGCTCGATCACGGCTTGCATCCTAGCCAGGTCAGGAAACGCTCCTGCGCCGAGCTACAAGGCCGGGGGCAGGCGCAGCGCCTCGTCGAGCGACTCGCCGATGCGCCCGGCGTCGAGCGAACGGACCTGCTCGGCCTGGGCCAGGTGGTCTGGCTGCCTCGACACCACCGGGGTGCCGCCCTACTTGCCCTTGGGTGGTCCGTTCGCCGCCGGCGGGACGAGCTCGAGCGTCTGGGTGTACTTGGTCGTCTGCTTGGCCTTGCCCAGCTTCAGCTCCACGGTGAGGGTCGCCGGGAATGCTCTCCTGAGACCCTTCAGCCGCCTGCGGGCGGCAGCGTTCAGCCGGATGTGGAGTTTCGCGACCTTCTTCGCCGACAGCGAGAAGGAGAGCCGGCCGAGCACCGCCCCGTGGGTGCCGTGGCCCTTCGCCGCGACCGCCGCGCCTTTTGCGAGGTCCGCGGTCAGCGTCAGTTTGCCTCGGCAGGCTTTGACGCAGCCGAAGCCGACGGTGACGACGCCGCCCGAGATCGTCGCGGTGGGCGGTATCGCAACAGGCAGCTTCGCGCTCACGGTGCAGTTGGCCGAGCAGGGCGCTGAGGGTCCGCCGCCGCCGCGTTCGGCGGGCCGGCCGCCGGGGCCGCCCGGTTCGCCGCCGCCGCCCACCGCGCCCGCGGTCTGTTCGGTGCCGGCGGCGAGTTCGACGCCCGAGTGCGCGTCCGGAGTCCCTTCTCCGGCCTGATCACCGTCGCCACGCTTCCCCAGCGTGCGGAGGTTTCACGAGGAAGCTGCGTGGCCCTGAGTTCGCACGCGCCGTGGGCCTGGGGCCTCGCGTTCCACCCGGGATCCTCGCCGGGGACCCCCCTGTCCCATTCCTTCGTGCCGGGAAACCTGCTCGCAAACCTCAGCCGTGCGGCCCGCTTGCCCGTGTCTCGAATCGGCCTTCCGTTCGCGTCGAGCGGTGTCATACGGAGACAGTGCGGTCCGATACTCGGGTGCCCGTTGTGACGGAGCACTTCGACGGCCACCGCGCGCAACCCGTCGGGGAGCGTGGCATTGGTCGTGGTCGGGATTGGCCTCCCCCCATCCACCGACACGGCTGCAACTTCGCTTGTCGTCAGCCCATAGAGGAGGATCCCCGCTTCGCTCTCCTCGCAACCTTCCCCAGCAACGATTGGCCCGGTCGAGGTCTTCGTCAACTCCTCACAACCACCACTACTTTCTGTACTAGTTTCATAACCCGTAGCCAAGCACCACCCGGCCATGCCACCCTGAAGCTCCGGCACCAGCAACACATGGCTGTTCGGCACAGGCCGTGAAACGTACACCCCGGGCGGCTGCGCTTGTGAGGCGCTCGTATCACTTGAACACGACGATGCTCCCACAAGGCAGGCGAAAGCCACCACCACAAGCATCATTCGGCCCAGCCCACGGATGGTCTTCCCTGTGAAAGCTACCGCCATCCGGCTTCGACTCACAGATGAACCGTCGCGCGCAGGTGGTCGATCAATGTCCGGCGCTGCGCCTCTCCGTCACCGCCGCTAACGACGAGCCACGCTCCTGGGATACGGCGTGCCATCATCGGGCCATTCGAACCGAGCGCATCGAATACGCCTGTAGAGCCCACCACGGCTCGCATCCCCGGAAGCGATCCCGGCCGACTCCCCGGCCGACGAGCATCTACGAGTACGCTGCCCACCATCGGCCAACCCCCGAGTGAATAGGACGTGCTCGCACACGACAGAAACGGTCGCCCTATAAGGCCGTTGACAGCCTTGGCACGCATAACCACGAACCCTGCGTTTGTGACGAGCCCTTGCAGCCGGACGGTGCGCAGCTCGCACGCCCCAGTAGGCTCGGGCGCCGGTGGCCTCCAGCTTCGACCAGCGAGTTCGTGTTCCACGAGTGGACCTTCTTCATTCTTTTGCGCGAGAGGCTTTCCCGCTCCATCCAATGGCGTGAAGCGTGGCAGACGTGCCAGTGCCTCATGCGGCGACCGGCCAAATAGCGATGGCACTTTCACCTCGGGTGCCCATGCGCCGTGGATCGCAACCACAGTCGCTCGCATACCCTGCGGCAGCCCCGGCTCATGACGTGTCGCAACAGGTCTACTTCCGTCCACAGTCACCGCCGTCACGGCACTTGTCGTCAACGCAAAGCCCTTGGCGTGGTTCTTAGCTCCTTCGACAATCCAGAATTCTGCAACTATCGGCCCATGCTTTAGCCGCGAGATCGGACAACCACCCCCGGCGACAACCGTTATACACCAGCCTGCGGCGCCGCCCCTCAAAACCGGCAAGAGTAGCACTTCGACACCTTCCTGTTGAGTTGCCACCACGGTTGCAGACGATCCTCCACATGCGCACATGGCCAACGCACTGGCGAAGGCGACCATTGCTGCCCCCCATGCGGCCCCGCGCGATCTGCGGAACCTCGCCAGCGACCGCTGCCATCTTTTACGATAATTCGTGGTCATAGTCTTGACCTTCACACGTGACATATGCACCCGTTTCGCTCGGTGACAGTCCCCCAAACGCTTGCGCCGTGACACCGGGACCCCAAATATAGCCCCACACCCACCCGGTGTAAAGGAACCCGTCGGTGCAACCTCCTTCTTCTTCTTCTGTGCTGAGCCCACGAACGTCATTTGCGAAAGCTGGTTCACCTCCGTTCGCGCACCAGTCCTGCTGCCACGGTTTGTTCCCATATCTTCTATAGATACACGCCTCAAACTCCACGTGCGGCTTCTCTTGTTCGCACACGAACTCAGCACCAAATACCAACCGCTCGTTCCCAAGAGCCTTGATTTGGAAAACTGCAGAGCACCCCGCTCCCTGCTTGTAGCCTCTCCTACTCGCGATCATCGCCCCGCCGCCTGCCGGTCCCTCAGCCACCGTTATCGACCCCCCTTCCGCCCCCCCTTCGCCTGGGCTGGGGACTACCCCTGGTGAGGTTGGCGGGTGTTCTCCCTGCCATTGTTCTTCGGCTGCTTTCTGGCGTTCGGCCTCTCGCGCGGGGGCTCCCGCGGCGAATGCTGCTGTGGCGGCGCCCGCGGCCGCTGACTGTGTGCTGATGTAGGGGGCGATGTAGGTTCCGTCGGGCGCTGCGCCGGGGGGCACGACCGGCTGGGTCTGTAGAGGCGCTCCGAGTTGGGGGATGTAGCTGTCGCCGCCTGATGCGGTGGCGCCAGAGGACAGTTCGGTGGTCACGCCGATCGCGCCGAGCCATGAGTACTTCGGTGGACTGCTCGTCGTCGGGACGCCGAACTCGGTGCTGTTATAGCTTTTCAGGAGTTTTGTTTCGCTTTCGCTGAGGGCGGCTTCTGCGACGATGTTGCCTTGGAGGTCGTGTAGTTGTAGGGCTGTGGTTCCTGAGCTGCTTTGGACGGCGTCCAGGGAGCCATCGATGCCGGGGATGTTGCGGGTCCATTTTTCGCCTTCGCTCATCCATGAGATTGTAGCACCGGGCCCAGGATAGTGGTCGATCGTGGTCGTTTTCGTGCCTGGGTTGTAGATTTCTCGGTTGCGGCCTTCGGGGTCGAGGTAGTAGTGGAAGGTTTCGCTGTTCTGGGTCTCTTCGCGGGTCTGGTTATCGACGTAGAAGCTGGCTGTGACTTCTTTTCCGCCCGCGTCAGCGCCCGGCATTTTCGTCTGGTTACCGAAGGGTTCGTATTCTACGCCGGTGTCGGTCAGGCGGTCGGCAGTGTCGTAGGTATGGTTTTCGGTGCTGCCGCCGGAGGTCGCGCATTTGCCTTCCGAGCCCGGTTCGCGCGTGGTGAGGCTTGTGCGGTCGGAGTTTTCGTTGTAGGTATAGAGGCGGGTTTTGCAGCCCTGTCCGGCAGGTGTTTCTTGGACCTGGGTGAGACGGCCGTCGCTGTCGTATTCGTATTGCTCGGTGGCGAGGGTGCTCACGCGGGAGA
Source organism: uncultured Solirubrobacterales bacterium (assembly GCA_963725535.1). Taxonomy (GTDB): domain Bacteria; phylum Actinomycetota; class Thermoleophilia; order Solirubrobacterales; family Solirubrobacteraceae; genus Palsa-744. The sequence goes on along the minus strand of CAVRYX010000007.1, from coordinate 2,614,348 downwards.
GCGCTTCGCCGTGGATCGAGGGCGTGACCGTTTCTTTGAACCATACTTCGGGGCATGTGCTTTTGCAGTGGGTGGTCTTGTCGTATTCGATCGCGGTCGCTTCCCCGGTGCTGTTGTACGTGTATATGGCGGTCATGGCGTTGGGGTAGGTCTCGCTCGTCATCCTGCCTTCCACGTCGTACGTCGCCGTGAAGGTTTTTCCTTCTAGGCCGGAGTCCGATAGTGATGTCAGCTCCTTGGTCGTAGGGTTGTAGGTGTAGGTCTGTTCGCCCTTTCCGTCGGTCATTTTTTCGACTTGACCGTCGATTTCGTAGGTGTAGGTCGTTTTGTTGCCGTCGGCGTCCTTGTATTCGACCAGTTGGCCGAGTGTGTTGTAGACGCTTTCGATCGACTCGTTCTTTTTTTCCGTGCTGGTTTCGCCGGAGGTGACGCTCTGCTTGGTCAATGCTCCTGTTTCTGTGTTGTATTCGTCTGTGACCTTCGGCACGGCGGTGTCGATCGTCGAGGTCTCTTCGTTGGTGAGGAGGCGTCCCGCGTTGTCGTAGGTCATTTTCTTGGTGCGGAGCGTCGAACCGAACGCTTCGGTGACGGTTTCGGGCTCGTCCCATATGTTGTAGGTGTCGGTCACGACCGGCAGTTCCGGGAGACCAGCCGTTCCTGGTTGCGCGGCGGGCTGGGACTCGCAGGGCAGCTCGGCCCATTCGGAGTGGTCCCCGCACTGGGGGTAGCCCGGGTCGCCCAATGCGCTGTAGTAGATCGTTTGGCTGATATGTGCGCTTTCGCCAGCGGGTGGCACCCACTTGTCGATCCTGTTGTTGGCGGTATCGGCGACGTAGATCGTGCCAAGTCCGTCGTTGCCGTTAGCGGCGGCACTGAGGCCCCCGGCTTTGTTGAACTGCCCGTTACCTGAGCCTTCTGTCCCGAACTGCTGGCGGTATTCCCCGGATTCCGTGAATTCCTGAACGCGATTGTTGCCGGTGTCCATCACATACACGTAGCCGTCCACTACCGATACGCCATCGGGTTCTTTGAAGTCGCCGTTGGTCGTGCCTGCCGTCCCAAACCATCGGATGTATTTGCCTTCTTCGTTGAACACCCCGATGCAATCATCTCCAGTATCGGTCAAGTACACGTCACCGCTCGCGGTAACCGCGATACCGTGCGGTGTTTTTACCAAGCCCGTAGAGAGATTTGAGCAGAACTCGTCAGTGTATGTCGCATATTCCTCCCCGAACCGTCGAACATATTTTCCTTGTTCGTTGTACTCGTGTACGCGATAGGATAGCAGTTCTTCTGTTTTGCTGCCGTTCACGACCCAGACGTCGCCATTCGGGGCGACCGCGACACCAGAAGGTTTCGTTACCTTTTCTTCGGTGCTGCCGCTGTTACCGAACTGCGCCAGGTATTTCCCGTTTTCTTCGAACTCCTGAACACGATTATTACCCGTATCCGCAACATACACGTCACCGTTGGTCGCGACGGCGATGCCTTCTGGACTTTTGAATTCACCGTTCCCAGTGCCTTCTTTGCCGAAGGACGTTATGTATGAGCCCGTGGCGGAGTACTCCTCCACTCGGCTGTCTTTCGTGTCAGCGACATACACATCCCCGCTGGGCGCTACCGCTACACCGTCCGGTTCGTGGACCTTGTGGCTTTCTTCGCCTGTGTTGCCGAACGCCGTCTTGAACGTGTACGGGCCGCCTGTTTCTTCTTTGGCGGCGCCGGCAGCCGGCGTGCGGGCTTCGATCACCTCCCCCGTTAACGGATCATAGACCGTGGTGTGGACCAGGTTCAATCCTGAGGAGGACCCTCCCCACTTGCTGACACGATTGTTGGCGGTGTCCGCGACATACACTTCCCCGGTCGAGGAGACGGCAACACCCTCGGGCTTTTTGACCTGACTATTCCCGGAGCCTTCGCTGCCGAACAGGCCGAGATATTTGCCTTCTTCGTTGAATTCCTCCACCCGACTGTTGCCGGTGTCGGCGACATAGACGATCCCGTCCGCCACGGCTATCCCGTCGGGTTCTTTGAAGTCACCGTTGCTCGAGCCCGCGGCCCCGAACTCCCGAATGTATTTGCCTTCTTCGTTGAACTCTCCGATACAGTCATCGCCAGTATCGGTCAAGTACACGTCACCGTTCGCGGCGACCGCGATACCATGCGGTGTTTTTACAAAGCGTGAAATGAGGTCTAAGCATTGTTCGTCATTGTAGGTCGCGTATTCTTCCGCGAACACCCGGATATATTTTCCCTGTTCGTTGTACTCGTGCACACGATAGGATTTCAGTTCTTCTGTTTTGCTGCCGTTCACGACCCAGATATCGCCGTTCGGGGCAACCGCGACACCGGAAGGCTTCGTGACCCTTTCTTCAGTAGTGCCGCTGTTACCGAACTGCGCCAAGTATTTCCCGTTTTCTTCGAACTCCTGAATACGATTATTGCCCGTATCCGCGACATACACGTCACCGTTACCAGCGACAGCGATGCCTTCTGGCGCCTTGAATTCACCGTTACCGGTGCCTTCTTTGCCGAAAGAGGCGATGTATGAGCCAGTGGCGGAATACTCCTCCACCCGGCTGTCCTTCGTGTCGGCGACATACACGTCACCGTTGGGAGCGACAGCGACACCGTCTGGTTCGTGGACCTGGTGGCTTTCTTCGCCTTCGTCGCCGAACGCGAACTCGAAGACGCCTTTCAGTCCGTTGGTGGGGTCTGTCGTGACGGATGTCGGTTTGCGCAGCAGCCAGCCGAGGTTGTTCTGACCTGAGTAGGATGTCGTCGTGGTGCGCAGTTCGCCTTCGCCTCCGCCTTCGTACTCGGCACCGTCGATCGTCTTTGTGGGGAGATCATATGTTTCGCCTTCGGGCGAGCCTTCGTCGTAATAGTATCTTATGTGGTTTCGTGCCTCTTTTTCCGTGCCGCCGGCGAGCTTGATCATGTGCTGAGGCCCGAGCGTGCTTTCAAGCTCGGTGCCTTCGGTGTTGTATTTGCTTTTTGTGTCCAGTAGTTCTGAGATTTCCCGGGATTTGGAGCTTTCGAGCGCGGTCGCGCGGTTGTCGGCGCTCAGGCTGCGAACGACCTCGTTGTCTTCGTTGTATTCGCTGGTGGAGACCCCGCCCGACGGCGATACCTTGTTGACTGTGCGGCCGAATTCGTCGAGGTAGCTGACGGAGGCGCGGGTGTAGTCTTTCGCCGGCCAGCCCATCGGTTCGTCCGGCGGGAAGATCGCGGTAGCTTCTGTCGGATCGTCGGTCTGACCCCATTTTTCCACTTCCGCTTTCGTCATTGTCGGAAGGCCCGAGCCCGAGAGCGGCGCGTCGTACTCGATCGTCCAACCGGGTTGCGGGGAATGTCGTTCGCCTTCCGTGACAGTACTGTCCTCGGACATCGGGATCTGACCGATCTTGCCGGTGCCGTTGTCGGTGAACCACAAGTCGCCTTCAGGACCCAGCGTGATCCCGTATGGCTCGCTTCCCGAGGGCAGGGCGTATTCGGCGATCGTTCCCGATGTCGTGATCTTCCCGATGTCGCCTGTGGCGGTCGCGGTGAACCACAGGTCGCCGTCCAGGCCCGCGGCGATCGACCGTGGATGGGTTTCTGCAGGCAGCGCGTATTCGGTGATCGAGCCCGATGGCGTGATCTTCCCAACCTTGCTGCTGAGGGCGTCTACGAACCACAGGTCGCCATCCGCGCCCGCAACGATCCCGGCCGGACGGCTTTCCGCGGGTAGAGCATATTCAGTGACGGTACCCGACGTCGTGATCTTCCCGACCTTACTGGTGTAGGGGTTCGTGAACCACAAGTTCCCGTCGGGACCAACGGTGATCTCAGCCGTCCCGCTCCCTTTCGGCAGGGCGTATTCAGTGATCGTGCCCGACGTCGTGATCTTACCAATCTTGCTGCTCTCGGACTCCGTGAACCACAACGCGCCTTCTTTTTCCGGGCCCGCCGTAATCCCGCACGGAGCGCTCCCCGTCGGCAACGCATATTCCGCTTCGACTTTGCCCGACGTCGTCATCTTCCCAATCTTATCGCTGTCGTGCTCAGTGAACCAAAGGTTACCATCAGGCCCCGCAGCAATCCCGCACGGAGCGCTCCCCGTCGGCAACGCATATTCAGTGATTTCGTTATGGGCGACCTTCCCGATCTTGCCGGTACCGTTGTCTGTGAACCACAGGTCATCTTCGGGACCCGCCGTAATCCCGAACGGTTCGCTTCCCGACGGCAGAGCATATTCAGTAATCGTGCCCGCCGTGGTGATCTTCCCGATCTTGCCTGTGGCGGTCGCGGTGAACCACAGGTCGCCGTCCAGGCCCGCGGCGATCGACCGTGGATGGGTTTCTGCAGGCAGCGCGTATTCGGTGATCGAGCCCGATGGCGTGATCTTCCCAACCTTGCTGCTGAGGGCGTCTACGAACCACAGGTTGCCATCCGCGCCCGCAACGATCCCGGCCGGACGGCTTTCCGCGGGTAGAGCATATTCAGTGACGGTACCCGACGTCGTGATCTTCCCGACCTTACTGGTGTAGGGGTTCGTGAACCACAAGTTCCCGTCGGGACCAACGGTGATCTCAGCCGTACCGCTCCCTTTCGGCAGGGCGTATTCAGTGATCGTGCCCGACGTCGTGATCTTACCAATCTTGCTGCTCTCGGACTCCGTGAACCACAACGCGCCTTCTTTTTCCGGGCCCGCCGTAATCCCGCACGGAGCGCTCCCCGTCGGCAACGCATATTCCGCTTCGACTTTGCCCGACGTCGTCATCTTCCCAATCTTATCGCTGTCGTGCTCAGTGAACCACAGGTTACCATCAGGCCCCGCAGCAATCCCGCACGGAGCGCTCCCCGACGGCAACACATATTCCGCTTCGACTTTGCCCGACGTCGTCATCTTCCCGATCGTGCTGGTGTGCCAGTCGGTGAACCACAGGTTGCCGTCCGGGCCCTCGGTGGCCTGTTCTGAGTAATCACCCGTGGGCAGCGAATATTCAGTGATCGGGTTCGCCGCCGCGCTCTTATCGATCTTGCTGGTATGCCAGTCAGTGAACCACACGTTGCCATCCGGGCCCTCGGTGATCTGTTCCGACTTACCTCCCGCGGGCAGAGAGTATTCGGCGGCCGGCGCCCCGACCACGCCGCCGGCGGCAGTGGACGCCGACACAGACCCTCCGCCGTTAGTAGCCGTGACCACCGCGACGACCGCGTGACCATCGTCGCTGCCCTCCACGGTGTAGTTGGCGTTCGTCGCACCCGGGATCACCGTGCATTCTTCCCCCTTGTAGTTGCAATCCTCCCACTGATAAGAGTACGCAACCGGTTCGTTGCTCCAAACACCGTTAGACACCGCCATTCTGACCCCGATGATCGCTGAGCCCGACAGTTTCGGAGCTTCGCTATCTCGGGGTACTTCGCCTTTCCATAGCGCCGCGGACGCTGGAGCTCGCGTCACCTTGAGCAGTCTGCCCGGGCTGGAATCATCCGGGATCGTGCCATACGTAAACGCCCACGACTCCTGCCCCGGCGGCGTCAACGCCGTAACATGCCCTTCTGAATCATAACCATAGACCGTCTTCAACGGATGTTCTTCCAGACGCTGGTCCCACTCCGCTCGAAGCCGACCTTTCGTGTCATAGGCATATTCGGCAACAGGCTTGCTTTCCATCGCTTTCGTGGCCGGGTTGTACGCACGGAAAGAGATCTTTTCCAGTCGCCCCTTGTACGCTTTCCATTCGCTCGGGCCTTCACCCGTCGCCGTCGTCGCGGTCGCATACGTGAATTCCAGGGCACGACAGCCATCTTTCAGTTCGCTCGACGCACAGCCAACACCCGTCGGCGGGGCCGCAATCGCCCGCTTCGGTCTCGTCACCCCTTCCAGTTCTTCCCATTCGAACGTGTCTTTTTCACCGTTCGTCTTGGAAAGCGAGCCTTCGCTGTTGGCGATCAGCCACGGACCGGACGGGAACGGCTGGGTGTACTTGACCGTCGTCCCCTCGGCGGGATCCTTCAACAGGTAAGCCTTGACCGTTTCGCCTTCCTTTTCGGCTTCCAACACCAGGTTTTCATCGCCCTTCGGCGATATGAACCCACCTTTGCCATCGCTTTCAAAGGTCGTACGGCCGCCGCTGGAGCTGACCAGGACCACGTTGCCGGTGGATTCCTGTTCGACTTCCGGCGAACCGCTGACACTCATCTTCCACTGCGGTCCGAGCGTACCCTTTTCGCCCGCGGTCAGCTCACGAGAATCATAGCTGCGAGACACCGACAGCGAACCGTTGCCGCCACCAATCGAAACATCCGACGCACCGAGCCGCAAGGCACCCGTGAGCGGATCCACCGAGCCCGGCCCGACCGACATAGGACCAGCGTGACGCACCGTGATTTCATACGGCTTCGTTTCTACGTTATTCGCATTATCAGTCGCTACCAATTCGAGCTTGTGTTTACCCGAGCCGAAGCTTTCACCGTTGATCGTCCATTCCCCGGACGCCGTACAGGGACCAGGTGTACAGCTACCAGATTTACCAGGAATCGTATACCCATCAAGCCCCAGCTGCAGCGACTGGATACCGGAAAGTTTATCCGTCGCTTCGGCCTTCAAATGATACTGTACACCGTCGATCACACCGTTGGCGGGCAAACCGGAGAGGGTAAGACCGTAAGGATTTTCCGAATCGACATTCACATACGCCGGAGGGAAGTCTTCGCTGATATTGCCCGCGGGACCTTCCGCGTACAAGATGATCTTCTGGTGACTACCGTTAGGCAGGGGTTTTTCTTTATTCCACGTAAAGACACTCGGAAAATTCTCTGGGCACTGAACACCTTTGCATTGCTTTTCTTTGAGCAGATTATGTTCATAGAAGGTCGCCTCTTTCCCGGTGCCTTCAAACGCCCACACCTTTGCTACCCCGAGTCCTTTTTCGGTGACCGAGTAGCCGATCGCACCAGAATATGGCCCAAACCACTTGTTTTCGCCATACAGCACATTGGGGAGTTCGAATTCTCCACTTTTGAGCTTTTCATCTTCAGTATTGAACGTGACCGTTGGTTTTACCGCGGTTTCCTGTTCGATACTGACCGTAGCGGACTTGAGTCTATTGATGAAAAAGTGACCTTCGCCGTACGGCACCTGGGCATTAGAGACAAAGTTGTGGTTCTCGGCTTTCCCCGGAGAGCAGCAGGTCAACGTGTCCGCTTCAACTCCTTTAGCCGGGAGCAGATTAGTAGGGGCTTCTTGTTCCTGGTTATCATTTTCGAGCTTGAAGTTATTTTCGATGCTCTGGTTTTCGTATTCCCCACCCTCTTCGACGCTGTACGACACCTGATAAATATGCGATTCGCCCTCAGTTCCATAGTAGAATTCGGCGAATTCCCCCGTTTTGTAATTGGTCGCAAACGCTTCATCGGTTAGATACCCGTTTAGACCCCAGCCTTTAGACTGATACCTACCGTTTTCGCCTTCCTGCTGGGTACAATGTTCATGCCCGGTATACGTGCAAAAAAGCCAGTTCGTGGGTTCGCCGTATCCGGTGACTCCTTTATCGAGAACGGTCTGCGGATCGACCTCAATAGGATACTGGAGCTGTTCAGAGCGCGACACCGTCAGGACCAGGGTATCGCCCGAAAGGTGCATAGATACCGGCACGGGCGTACCAGCGGCGTCCCGTGCGTTGGGAAACAGGATAGTCGCGATCGCCGTGCCTTCCTCGAGTATCTGCACCGCGCCTGAGCCATTCGTCGCCTGCGCGAGGCTTGCCCCAGCCGGCAGCCCAACCCGGAAGAACAGCTGCTGCGGGCTTTCCGTCGAGCGCAGCAGCGTATCCTCATCGAACCCCAACGGCGTCGGCTTGACCACCGTGTCCGTGTCGGTCTGCGTGTTCGCGTAAAACACCGTCGCACCGTCGAGAAATCCTTCCGAGCCACCCAGTACAGTGTCGCCTTCGCCGACCGGCGTGAGCGAGATGCCCGTGCTCGCCACCTGCACCCCATCCCCCAACTGCTTCGGGATACGCAACGCGACAACCGATCGCGCGGGCTGAAAGGCACCATCCGCTTCACCGAGCCCGAGATCGACCGGTTCGCGACGCCCCGGCGACGTTTCCACCGCGAGCGGTTCAATCCCTTCGATCACACCATGCTCGGTTTCGCCAAGATCGACCCGCGCCGCGTTATCAGTCGGATAACCCGTGATGCTCTCCCCCGCCGGCAGCTCGGGAGGCCCACCCGCCAGTTCATCGATCACGCCGGGGAACGCTTCGGAAGCCAGACTCGCGGCCTGTTCAGGGCTCAGATTCTCGAACTTCGTCTGGGATTCTTCGCGCGCCACGACGACTTCGGGATTCCTCAGCCTTGCTTCTTCGGCCGCTGCCGCCTGCCCGCCCACCAACGGTTCAGCAGCAGACACAACCAGCGGATTGGCCCGCAGAGACCCCCCACCACCCGAAACCGCAGGCACAGCCACCCGCGAAAAAGCACGCGCGTGATGCTTACGCTTACCTCGCGGATGCTTGGATCTCGACCCACCGCGACGTACCCGCCCGGCGCGGCCAGCGGACCCAACAGGCCGACGCCCGCCTGACCCTCGACGCCGAACAGCACGACCCCCCTGCAGCTTCAGCAGCTCACCGGCCGGATGATCGATCGCTGCGGAGAACGAGCGGCGGGGCCGCGCGTGCGAGGAGCGCCGGCGCGCAGAGCTCGAGTGGCGCACAGACGCCGAACGGCCTGCCCACGCTGAGGGCAAACACACGGCCAATCCGGCCAGACCGAAAACCACGCATAGCATCATCGGCCGCAATGTACCGGGCATTCGCCAGCTCCTCTTCTCAGGTTGTCGGTCCCCCACAGCAAGAACTCGCGGCGTGATGACAAAACGCCTCTTCAGATACCCCTGCTTACGAAATCCTGGCGGACACTAACCCGCGTCAGCCCACAAGCGCAAGAGTTGTCTCTCACTAGAAGACTCCCCCCTTTTTTGTGTGTCGCTGAACGCCGACCGGACCGTACGAGCCCCGGCTCTGTCTCTGACCCCAGCAGCGATCGACCCGATCCTCATCACGAGGATCGGCACCGACAATGCCCAGGCTGTCGCGGTCAACCCACATCATGCGCTCACGAGCCCCACCGCTCTCCCGATCGGCTCTCAGGTCTTCCAGAGAGATCATCGAGGCGTGGAGCGCCATGTCGATCGCCGTGGGGACCCGCCGAACTCGCCGCGGACAGATGCCACGACCTCGTACACCCTCGACGCGAGCTCCTCATCACCGGTAACCACATCACAAGGACGCCACTCACCAGACGGGGCCGGCACTCAACCAGCCCCGCCCAATGACTCACGATCCCACGACTCGCATACCGTTATTTCACCACTGCCCGAAGCCCGGCACCACCCACCAGTAAGATAGCAACACTGCCTCCTACTTCACCCGATTCCGCGCCGCCCAATTCGCAGTGCGCTTTGACGGCTTTCTCGAACGTACCTAACACTAATAATTCAGTACCCGTCGCTACGTTAGACAGTAAGACTTTTTCTCCTTCCTTTTCACATATATCCGTGATCTTTTCGTTCAAAGTATCTTCGCACCTGACTTCCCACCCCGGTTCACCGCTACCACTGCCACTGATAACCGCTAATACCTTGCCTTCGGTTTCAACCAGTTCCGTTTGCCAAGGCGTATGGATCGCTTTTACTTCTTCGACCCCTTTTTCCTTACAACCCCCACCACCTCTACAGTTTTCTTTCGGTTCTTTGACTTTGGTCGTGTTGATTCTGCCGTACTTCCCAGGGCCTACAGCACCCGTTCCTTCACCGCTACCCGATTTACAGATAACCGTTGAAGACCCGACAAGCAACACATCGGTGTCCGTCAACTCCAACGTCTGACTCACAATCTTGGCCGCTTCCGTGCCTTTGAGTTCACTCCATTCCCAGCCGCCACTTGCTTTTGCTTTCTCGCATTGACTGCTTTCCCACTTCGTGATTGTGCCACTATTTTCTTTTAAGCACACTAACCAATGCGCTGCAGAAGCACTCGCCGAAACAACCACACTAACCAGAAACATGGCAGCGAGGACGATCCCCGCGACTCTGAATAAAGCTTTCATGTTGTACACGCACCTTCATTTGGGTTGGAGACCGACCCCAGAACGCGCCCTTTACGCAAAGACACTCCAGAGCCGGCTATTGTAGTCAAAATACAGCCCCACCCGAAACTACCAAGCGCAACGCGATCAAAAGTTTGATTTGGGACTGCATACCGGTACTCTACCCGACCGCTAAGGAACTTCAACCTCCCTCTCCCACTTTTCGAGAACAACCCAGATAACCAAAGGCACGAACCCTGGCAGACAAAGAGCGCCCGGCGGGACAGCCGGCGAAAATCCTGGCACCCCACAGGGACCCCGGCCAACCCCAAAACCAGCACCAGCACTGGTTAAACTCCCGGCGGCACAGCGCCGGCCGCTACCAACACTTGAGACGAACGGCCCGCCCACGCCCCCGAAACCCCCTAAAGTCAGCGATCATAACTGCCTCTACTTGACTTCCCACCAGCTGTTTCCAACCGACCCCAACGGCATCAGAGCTCCAGATCACACACCCTCCCGCCGCGCTCCACCGGATCGCGCGCAGTCCGCTCGGCCCCCCAAGACTCGCGTCGCAGCGGTTCCCGAGCTCGGCTCAGAGCCCGATCCCGAGGTCAACGCCGCACATGTTCGCGACCTCGCGTCCAAGACGCCGCTCCGCGCGCTCCATCGCCTCATGGGCTCGCTCCCAGTCGCGCTGCTGCCCTCCGCGCCACTCGGGCCACGGCCCGAGCGCGTCGGCAGGGTCGGTAATGTCGTACTGCGCGCGATAGCGCGCAGCGTGACGCACACCCCGCCCGCTCCGCCGCCTCAAGCAGCCGGTGGGGCGCGTCGCAGCCATCCCCGCCTCATCAATGACAAGCACACCACCCTGTGGCAGCTCGTCGCCGAGCTGCTCAAGGTCGAGCAGCAGCCGGTCAAGCGTGCGCGTCGGGATACTGGCCGCCGTTTCCACGCGGCCGCCGATGCCGAAGGACCCGCACTCATTCCAGGGCACGGTAGCACGCCCTGTCAACCCACAAGGGGTGTGACAGGGCGTGCGCGAGGGCCGGGGGCCGGCGGACTGCTCGGTCAACGGATGGGCCTCCGCGGGAGCTACACGACAGGCGGCGCGGCTTCCGCAAGCGCCTCCAAGACCAGCGCGTCGTGCTCGGCCGGCTTGACCTTGCGCAGAACCTCGGCCACCTTCCCGGCAGGGTCGATGATGAACGTCGTGCGCTCATTCCCAAAAAACTTGCGCCCGTACATGCTCTTGGTGACCCACACCCCGTACGCCTCTGCCACCGCGTGGTCCTCGTCGCCGAGCAGCGTGAAGCCGAGGTCGTACTTGTCGTGAAACTTCTTGATCTTCGCCGACGAGTCCGGCGAGATGCCGAGCACCGTCGCGCCCGCGCTCCCGTACTCGGCCCTGCGGTCACGTACGCCGCACGCCTGGACTGTGCACCCGGAGGTGTCGGCCTTCGGGTAGAAGTAGACCACGACGGGCCGGCCACGGAGGCCCGAGAGCCTGACGGGGTCGCCGTCTTGGTTGGGCAGCTCGAAGTCAGGGGCCTGCTGGCCGGGCTCGATCACGGCTCGCATCCTAGCCAGGTCGGGGAGCGTCCTGCCCGCCGAGCTGTACAGCTGGATGCAGGCGTGGCTACTTGCCCTTGGGTGGTCCGTTCGCCGCCGGCGGGACGAGCTCGAGCGTCTGGGTGTACCTGGTCGCTCTCTTGGCCTTACCCAGCTTCAGCTCCACGGTGAGGGTCGCCTGGAGGCTCCTCCTGAGACCCATCAGCCGCTTGCGGGCGGCAGCGTTCAGCCGGATGTGGAGTTTCGCGACCTTCTTCGCCGGCAGCGAGACCCCGAAGGAGCCGCCGCCCCCGCTGCCGCCGGCTCCGCCGCCGCCGCCGAGCCCGCCGGAGCCGCCTCCGCCACCGGCGTCCCCGCCTCCGTTGGTGAGCCCGTCGAAGTCCCCGGAGCCGCCGCCTCCGCCGCCACCACCGCCGCCCGGCTGGCCGCTCGACCCGCTCGCGCCGGCGCCTGGTTCGTAGAGCCCGCCCGCCTTCGGCGCGGTGGTCGCCTCGTCGTTGCCGTCGAACGCCGGGCCCGCCGGCCCCGCCAGCCGATCCGGGAAAGCCACCGTGGCCGTTCTCGCAGCACCAGGTGCCTTCCGACTCGCCCGCGTCGCCGAGCGCTCCCCCGGCGGCGGCGTCGGCGTTGTCGACGATTGCCGGGCTGCCCGCGATCCCGGGGTAGCCGTAGCCCAGGCTCCCGTCCAGTTCGCCCCCGTTGCCGCCGGCTCCGCCGTCGCCGGGCGCGGCCACGTCGGATATTTCACCGACGCCGGGGCACGCGGCCGCTCCGCCGAGTTGGTAACCGGCGGCCGAGAGCACGCCGTCGTTCCCGTACGGGCCGAGCCCGGGGCAGCCGCCCCCTCCCGCCCCGTCGCCCTGGCCGAAGAAGAGACCGCCGGTTTCGAGGCCTCTGCTCCTCACGTCGCCGGGAGTGGACCCCTGCCCGCCGGCCCCGCCCGCGGCGCCTTCGGCGCCCTGGGCGCCGGTCGCCCCGTTCGCGCCGTTGCGCCCGCTTTCGGCACTGGCGTGAACGTCGGCGAACGTGGCCTGCGAGCCGCCGATCATGCGCACGCCGTAGGCCGACGCCCCGGAGGTGAAGGGAGCCCTGCCCTGGAAGGTCACCTGCTGGAAGCTCATGGCGGTCAACCCATTGAGCAGCAGGCCCTGCGGGCTCCCCACGAAGCGGGTTGGTTCGGCCGGTGCGCGTTCGGCCTTCCAGGTCGCGGGATCGAGATCGCCGTAGACCGAGATCTTCTGCGCGCTCGTGAACTCCAGACCTTCGTATTCACCGTCGGCGAAGAGGAGCTCGAGCGGGCCGGCCACGCCTTGTCCGCGAGCGACTTCTTCTTCCCGGCGTTCGAGCAGCGGTTCGATCCCGTGGACCGACCGATACGGCGACTGCTGGGTGCCACCGCCGGGCTCCCGCGCGCGGCGATGTAGGTGTCATTCGTGACACCGCGGCGGGCACCTGCACCGAGCGCCGCGATCCACCCACACGCCGCGATCCGCCCACGGGTCGCCAGATCGCATCCAGGACGCCGCTACTTCAACAGCCGCGAGAGACGGCGGTCCTTCAGCACGCGCCCCTCCGTCTGGCAGGCGGGGCAGTAGGCGATCACGTGGTCCTCGAAGTGAACCGCGCGCAGCGTGGTCTGGCAGCGGGGGCAGGGCTCGCCCTCGTGGCGGTGCACCCGCAGCGGCATCGGCAGCTTGTCGGGGATCGGCAGCGCGACCACCCGCTCGTAGTGCTCGATCGCCGCCGCCAACGTGCCCACGACCGCCTCCCTCAGCCGCTGCGCCTCTTCGTCCTCGAGGTCCGCGCCGCGCTTGTACGGGGAGAGTCGCGCCTCCCACAGGATCTCGTCCACCCACGAGCGCCCGATGCCCGCAATCGTACGCTGGTCGCGCAGCATCGTGTGCAGTGGGCGGGGAGCGTCCAGCAGCTCTTTGAACCGATCCCGCCCGCCCGGGTCCGGCCACGCTTCCGGTCCGAGCTTTGCGAGCGTTTCGTCCTGCTCGAGGTCCCCCGCGCGCAGCAGCTTCACCCACGCCGCCTGCTTGGAGCCGAACTCGCGCAGGCGCAGCTCGCCCTCCCGCGCGGGGCCACTGGACGCCCCGTCAGGCGGTAGACGCACACGCACCAGCAGGCGCGAGGTGCGATCCCGCGGCCCCGCGCGCTTGTCGTACAGCTGCAGCCGGCCCGCGGACATCAGGTGGATCAGCAGCGCCAGCGGCGCAGGTCCGTCGGACTTGGGGGGTCCCCCAACCTCCACGATCAGGTGCTTCCCGCGCCTGCGCACCCCCGCGATCACACGACCCTCCAGGTCGGCGAGCGGCGGATCGAAGGTCTTCAGAGCGTTGATACCTGGCGCCAGCGCCGACTCGATCTCCGCTCCCCGCAGGGCAGCATCCAGCCGCCGGGCGGTGATCTCGACCTCGGGCAGCTCCGGCATCGCCCTCTCACTCTAGGATGGCTGGCCATGAGCGAAGGCGGACCGAGGGTCAGGCTGCGTCAGGCAGTGCTCGTGGCGAGCGAGCTCGAGCCCGTGGCCACGGCGCTGCGCTCGGCGCTGCGGCTCGACGAGCCGTTTCGCGACCCCGGGGTAGGTTGGTTCGGCCTCGCCAACACGGTGTTCGCGGTGGGGGACTGCTTCCTGGAGGTGGTCTCGCCGAAGGAGCCGGACACGGCGGCCGGCCGCTACCTGGCGCGCCACGGCGGCGACGGCGGCTACATGGTGATGTTCGACCTCGAGGACCTGGAGGGCGCCCGCGAGCGCGCGACGGGCGAGGGCGTGCGCGCGGTGTGGCAGATCGACCTGCCCGACATCTCCGGCACGCACCTGCACCCGACGGACATGCGCGGGGCGATCGTCTCGCTCGACCGCTCCGCGCCGTACGGGACGTGGCGGTGGGGCGGGCCGCAGTGGACCGAACGGACCGGCACGGGCGCGCCGGGGCGCCTGACGGGGGTCACGCTCGCGGTGGGCGACCCGGAGGCGGCGGCGGCGCGTTGGGGAGCGGTGCTGGGCGTGCCGGTGAGCGCCGGCGGATCGGCTCTCGCAGGCAACAGAGACGGGCCGCTGCTGCGCCTGGACAGCGGCGAGGTCCGCTTCGAGCGGGCCGCGAGCGAGCCCGCGGAAGGGCTCGTGGAGATCGCCCTGGAGCTCCCGCACGAGCTGCCGGGCGGACGCGAGACGATCGAGTTCGGGGGAGTGCGCGTGCGGCGGGTGGGGCAGCCTACGCCGCACGCGGCGTAGGCCGGGACGGCCACATGTGGCCGTCCCCAGCAGGGCCACATGTGGCCCTGCTCCGACCGGTACATGTACCGGTCGCCGGGCCGCACATGTGCGGTCCGGTCGAGGCCGCACATGTGCGGCCTCGCCGGGTGGCGCATGCGCCACCCGGAACAGAATCGCAGGAGGGACGCACGGGACCACGGGGGCAGCACCGATATCTCGCGCGAGAGCTGATGGCGGCCGTGACGGAGGACGGAGCGGCGAACCCCTAGGGTGGCCCTACGCGCTCACGCCTGCGTCGAGGCGTAGCCCTCGCGCGGAGCGGACGCCGGCACGCGCAGCAGCCGTGCCACGGGACGGGGGAACCACCAGTTCCAGTCGCCCAGCAGCGAGACCAGCGCGGGCAGCAGCAGCGCCCGGATCACGGTCGCGTCGAGCAGGATGCCGGCCCCGAGGCCGGTGGCGAGCACCTTGATGTCGGTGTTCGGCGCCGAGGCCAGCGAGGCGAACGCGAGGAACAGGATCAGCGCGGCGCTCGTCACCAGGCGCCCGGTGCGCCCGAGGCCGATGATGACCGCCTGGTCGGTGGAGCCGGTGCGGTCGTACTCCTCGCGCACGCGGGCAAGGATGAACACCTCGTAGTCCATCGACAGCCCGAACAGGAACGCGAACACGAGGATCGGCACCCAGAAAGTGATCGCGCCGGTGGCGGGGATCCCGAAGATCGCCTGCGAGCCGTGGCCCTCCTGCCAGAACCACGTCATGAAGCCAAACGCGGCGGCCATCGAGATGAGGTTGAGCACGACCGCCTTCACGGCGAGCACGACCGAACGGAAGGCGCGCGCGAGCAGCACGACCATGAGCACCGCGATGACGGCGAACATCAGCGGGAAGTTGCCGAACACGGCGTGCTGGTAGTCGAGCTCGGTGGGCCCCGCTCCCGCGATCCCGACCACCCCGGGGCGACCTTCCAGCGCGCTACGGGCGGCGCGCACGGGGTCGAGGGTGGTGGAGTTCACGGTCTCTTCGTGGGGGACCCCCACGACGATGGAGGTGCCGGCGCGGTTGCTGTCGGGGGCGACGGAGAGCAGCGCGTTGCTCCACCCCGGGACGGCCGCGAGGCGAGCCTGGGTGGCGCGCGCCCGGGGGGAGCGCACGAGCACTTCGATCGGGGTGATGACCCCGCTCGCGACACCCCCGGCGCGGAGCTGTTCGTAGGCGGCGTGCGCGGGCCCGGTGCGCGCCAGGGCGCTGGCGCTGGTTTCGCCGGTGGTGAGGCTGAAGAAGGGGATGATCAGCGCCGTGAGGATCGCGACCGCGAGCGCCGTTCCCACCCACCGCCAGCGCACGAGCATCCGCGTCCATGCGGTCCAGCCGCGGCTGGCGTGCCCCTCGTGACGGATCCGCGGCCAGTCCACCCGCGGCCCGATGCCGCCGAGCAGGGCGGGCAGCAGTGTCAGCGCCACGGAGGTGGAGACCAGGGGGATCAACATGCCCCCGTAGCCCACCGAGCGCAGCCCGGGGACGGGGAGCACGACGAGCGCAATCAGCCCGATGGCGACGGTGAGGCCGGAGACCACCACCGCGCGTCCCGCGGTCGCCATCGCGACGACCACGGCCTCGTGGTTCTCGCGCCCGTGCGCGCGCTCCTCGCGCCAGCGGGTCACGATCAGCAGGGAGTAGTCGATCGCCACCCCGAGGCCGACGAGGGAGACCAGGAACTGCACGATGAACGAGACGTTGGCGACGTAGGTGAGCCCGAGGATCACGAGCAGCGTGGAGAGGATCGCGACGGCCGCAATCAGCAGCGGGACGAAGGCGAGCAGCGAGGCGAACACGAACGCCAGCACCGCGAGCGCCCCGAGTCCCCCGAAGACCGTCTCGAGGAACACTCCAGGCCCGCTGCCGGATTCTTCGCTGTTGGAGAGCTGCTCCAGACCGGTGAGGCGGGTCTGCGTGCCGCGGGGCAGCGCGGCGGCGAGCACCTGCTCGGCGCGCGTGGGGATCTTGGGCAGGCCGTAGGTCTTCTCCAGGGGGGTGAACAGGAAGGCGTAGGTGGTGCGCCCGTCGCTGGTGATCAGGTGGGGGTCGGCGGTGTTGGCGTAGTCCACCACGCGCACCACGGGCAGGCGCGCGTGGACGTGCGCGAAGGCGGCGGCGATCTCGGCCTGCTCGCCGCGGACGGTCTGCCCGGGGGGAACGGTGACCACGGCGATCGCGGGCACCGCGAAGCCGCCGTTGCCGTAGAGGCGCTCGATCTTCTGCGCCGTTTCGTAGCCGGGCTGGCCGGGCAGCGAGAAGTCGATCGCCAGGCGTTTGGAGACGTGCGAGGCGCCCGCCGCCCCGGCGAGGAACACCACCAGCCACCCGACCATGACCAGGCGGCGGTGGGCCAGCACAAAGCGCGCGAGGCGCGCGGTGGTACTCCGCTCCGCGATCACGAGCAGAATGGTTTCACAGCGGCGCGGCCGGCCGGCGCCACGCCGCTCAGCTACGGCGAGGTCGCGCGGTGCCGGCCGGTGCGCTGTGAGCTGAGGTGCCTAGGCGGCCGCGAGCGCCTTCTGCTTGATCTGGTCGAACTCCGCCTGCGTGATCGTGCCGCCGTCGAGCATCTGCTTGGCCTTGGCGATCTGCTCGGTCGGGTCGGCCTTGGTGGCCACCGACTGGACGTACTGATCGAACTGCGCCTGTGCGTCGCGCTGCTGTTTGACGGCGCGCTCAGTCATCCCCTTGTGCTCGGCGATCAGATAGACGAACACGCCGAAGTAGGGGAGCACGATGATGAAGATGATCCACAGGACCTTGGCGAATCCCGACGTGTCGTGGCGGCGAAAGATGTCGATCATCACCGTGAACAGAATCCAGATCCACACGACAAACGCGAAGAAGATGAGCATCGTCCAGAAGACTTCGAGGAACGGGTAGCTGGTTGCAAGAATCATCGACGTGTCCTTTCAGTCAAGGGTAGACCCGGATGGCCCGAAGGGGGCCTTTGTGACAAAGAGAGCATACGCCCACTCGCTGGACGGTGCGGGGACGTGCGAGCTGCGTTGCGCCCGGGGTCAGCCGCGGTGTACTCGCAGCTCAGGAGCCAACTCGACGAGCACGTCGAAGTCATCGCCCTGGGTCCAGACCGCGAGGGTCGTGGGCGAGCGCAGTCGCGGCGACGATCGCATCCATCGCTCCGGCTCGACGTTTGCGCTCGCGGGCTGCGCTCAGCAGGATCGCCAGACGTTCGGCGACCGGTTCGTCGTAGGGGACGGCGAGGAAGCCGCGCGCCAGACACATCCATGGCGTGGCATAGCGTAGAACGCCCGAGCACGGGGGCGGGGGCGGGGGCGAACTGCTGAGCCGAGCGGGTGACTGATCGGTGGGAGCGGCAACCGCTGGCAGGTTGACTGGATATGCACCCGAGTACGGGGCGCCGGGAGCCAGTCTATTAGGGTAAATGGTGAACTCGGTTGCGCAGCGAGCCCTCATCGCCGTGGTCGGCTGACAGCCTGGACAGCGTCTGCACCCATTGCGGGATCGCGTCCTTGGTTCGGGGCAGCGTATCGTCGAAGGTGAAGATCATCCCGTAGTGCTCTTCTCCCGCGACCAGGAACTGGTCGTGGATGGCCTGGAAATCCGCGATGTCGTTGGTGACGATCGCCCGCCGCTCGGTGACCATCCGGCGGACGAGCTCGCCGTCGCTGCGGCCGGTGAGATCGGGTCGATCCTTCTTGACGGCCTGTACGTCGTGTCCCGCTTCTCGCAGTTCACCAGCTATCCGGGGGGAGATCATCTCGTCGAGCAGCAACCTCACGCGAGTGCCTGCTGCCGGCGCTGCCAGCGCTCACGCTCGCGTTCTGCGATTGCGCAGGTGCGCTCGATCCACCCGTCGATCTCCTCCCTGTAGTCGGCGTAGTAGCGCAGGCAGGCGTCAACGTGCTCGACCGGGATCTCCAGATAGTCGGCGGCCTCCTCGACGGAGTTGCCGTTCTGCCTGATGGTCGCGATGACCTCCGCGACGTCCAGTCGCGTGCCGAGCAGCGCCGGCCTGCGGCCTGCCTCGCCGTCGCGGAAGTAGATCAGCGGGTGCTCGTCGCGACGCATCCCCTCCTCGATGTAGCGCTCGGCAAGTGCGGTCTGCGGGGCGTGGGCCTCCCGCGCGCGCTGCTTCAGGCGCGCCACCGTACCGCGGTCGAAGCGGAACGCGACGCTCTGCTTTGTGGTGGGGACAGGCATATGCTCTCTATACGAGTATAGCGCTGTATCGCGCCGTCGTCCTGCCGAGTTGCCTTACCAGGGCCCCAGCGAAGCCAATAGATGCAACTCCTCCATCAAGCGGCGCGGCAAGAGGAAGCGCTCGCGAATATGGGAATGAGCAGATCGACCAAGATGCTCGGACCATCGCAGTCGTTCAGCAACTTCGGGAGCCCGCCTACCTCGCACTGCGGAAAACTACGTAGCAGCGTTTGGATAAACAGAAATTTTATGTAAGTGGTAGGATATTTGGCCGATGGCAGCCGTCCTCTCCGCCGGAGGTTGAGCGCACGTTCTGGGTCAGACGACTCCCTGGAGGCAGCGCGTAATGTCAAGCCCCGCAGCTGAGCGGGTCAGGGCGGCCCCTACTGTGGCCACCAAGTTGCTGGTCCCGCCGACCCCGCGCCATCTGATTCGACGCGAGCGGCTCCTCGACGCCCTGGACGAAGGAGTCCGCGAGGGCCTCGTGCTGCTCTCCGCGCCGGCCGGGTCGGGCAAGACCGTGCTGCTCTCCTCGTGGATCGCGGACCGCGAGCTGCCGGGCCCGGCGTGCTGGCTGTCGCTGGACGGCGACGACAACGACGCCTGCCGGCTGCTCGAGGATCTCCTGAGCGCGCTGTGCAGCGCGAAGTCGATCGAGCCCGGCAGCGCCCTGGGCCGGTTGAAGCCGCCGGTGGGGGCGCGCACGGAGCGCTTCCTGGCACTGCTAGTCAACGGTCTCGCCGAACTGGACTCCCCGCTGGTGCTGGTGCTCGACGAGGCCCACGAGCTGACGAGCCCCCAGGCGACCGCCGCGATCGACTTCCTCGTGCGCCACGCCCCCGAGCAGCTGCGGCTCGTGCTCGCCGGCCGCGCCGACCCGCCACTGCCGATCGAGCGGCTGCGCGTGAACGGCGCGCTCACGGAGCTGCGCATCGGCGACCTCGCGTTCGACCGCGGCGAGACGGCCGAGCTCTGCCGGCAGCTCGACCTCGCCCTCTCCGACGCGGAGGTCGACCTGCTGTGGGCGCGCACCGAGGGCTGGGCCGCGGCCCTGCGCCTGGCGGCGCTCTCGCTGCACGGGCACCCCGAGCCGGCGCGCTTCCTGGCCGAGTTCGCCGGCACCGACCGGACGGTGGCCGACTACCTCGTCTCCGAGGTCCTCGCCGGCCTGCCGTGGGACCGGCGCGAGTTCATGCTGCGAACCTGCCTGGTGGACACCGTCAGCCCCGAGCTGGCCGACGCCCTGACCGGCCACGAGGGCGCCACGCTGACACTCGCGGCGATCGAGCACCTGGGGGCGCCGGTCGCGGCGACCGACGCCGAGGGCCACTGGTACCGCTACCACCCGCTGTTCGGGGAGCTGCTGCGCGCCCACCTGCGCCACGGGCACCCCGAGGAGATCCCCTTCCTACACCGCCGCGCGGCGCGGTGGTATGCCGAGCAGGGCGAAACGATGCCCGCGATCCGCCACGCCCTCGCCGGCGAGGACTGGGAGCAAGCGGGTCGGCTGATCGCCGAGAACTGGCTCGAGCTGTTCCTGCGCGGCCGCTCGGCCGCGATGCGCGGCCCGATGGCGCAGCTGCCCGCCGACGTCGTCGCGGCCGACCCGCGGCTGGCGGCCGCGTTCGCCGGCAGCCGCCTACAGGACGGGGACCTCCAGGACGCCGAGCGCCACCTCGCGATCGCGCGAGCGGCCCGCAGCGAAGTCGCCGGGCCCGCCCGCGAGGCGCTGGATGTGATCCTCACAACCGTGGCCCTGCACCACGCGCGCCTGCGCGTCAACGTCAGGGACGCCGAGCGCCTGGCCCGCAAGCTCACCGACGCGGCACGGGCCTCCTCGCACCACTGCTGGGCATCGCTGCGCAGCTTCGCGCTCGCCAACCTCGGGGCCACGCAGCTGTGGTCCGGCGACGCCGTGGCCGCCGCGGCGAACCTGCAGGAGGCGCTCGCGCTCGCCAGCGAGGAGCGCCACGAGCAGGTCGCGATGGACTGCCTCGCGCAGCTCGCGCTCGTACACCTGGTGCGCGGCGAGCTGAACCGCGCCGAGGAGCTCAGCTCCCAGGCCGTGGGGCTGGCCGAGCAGCGCGGCTGGTGCGAGGGCCCGGCGGCGGCGTGCGCGTACCTCGCCTCCGCGATGGGCGCCTACCAGCGGGGCGAGTTCGAACCCGCCGAGAGTCTGGTGACCCGCGCCGCGAGCGCCGCCGCGACCGCCGAGGCGCCCGTGCGACTCGCCACTGACCTGCTCCAGGCGCTCACACTCGCCGCGGCGGGTCCGCGGGCGGCCGCCCGCGGTGCGCTGAAGCTGCGCGCCGTGCGCGCCGAGCTGGCCGACTGCGATCCCACACCGGAGCTCCTGGGGGTCGCGCTGGAGGACGTCGAACCGCGCGTGCTGGCGGCCGCTGGAGAGCTCGAGCGCGCCGCGGAGACGCTCGCCGCCGCCCGCGAGCGCGAACCTCAGCACGTCGAGCTGCTGATCCGCCAGGCGAGCATCGACCTGCACGCCGGCGAGCTGGAGCGAGCGGCCGAGTCGCTCGAGCAGGCGCTCCCCGAACAGGGACCGGCCGACGCTGGGAAAACTGCCGCCACCCACCCCGCAACGCTCGTCGAGGGGTGGCTGCTACGCGCGCTCGTCGACCACGCCGCCGGCGACGACACCGCCGCCTCCCAGGCGCTCGAGCGCGCGCTCGCGCCGGCGGAGCGCGAGCCCTTCCGCGACGCCTTCCTGCTGAACGGGCCGGAGGTGCGCAAGCTGCTGGAGCTCCAGGCGCAGAACGGCACCGCCCACCCCGCGCTGCTGGAGGTGCTGCTCGACGGGGTCGGCCAGCGCGACCCCTCCGCCACGCTGCTCGCCCCGCTCACCGAGCGCGAGCAGCGGATCCTGCGCTACCTGCCCACGATGCTCTCCAACGCCGAGATCGGGGCCGAGGTGTTCGTGTCGCTGAACACCGTCAAGACCCACCTGCGCAGCATCTACCGCAAGCTCGACGCCAGCGGCCGCGCCGACGCGGTGGACCGCGCCCGACGGCTCGGCCTGCTCCCCTCGGGGATCAAGCGGCCGCGGGTCGTGACGCGGGTCTGAGAGGAGTCGGCAGTCCGATCCGATCGTCGTGTCCAGCGAGCGAGGTTGTGCGCGATGGGCGGCGATCACGGTCCAGGCCACTGCGACGTGCCGGGGCGAGAGGGATTCGCCCCGGCACGCGCCCACCTCGCGCGCCGTCCGAAGAGGGAGAGGGGGAAGACGCGCAAGCTTGCCTCACCGCCAGGCGCAGCGCTCACCCAAGCAGCAGCCTGACGTACGCCGTGAGCGGCGCGCCGTGCTCCGGCGTGAAGCTCAGCTTCACCTTCGTGTTGACGCGCTGGTGGGGGTTCTTTGCGAGCACGCGCCGATCGTGGCCGGTGAGCGTCACGCCGATCGTCACGGTCCCAGCCTTCGCGGCACGCCGCACGGAGCGACCGACGTCGCCGCCGGTGGCCACCAACGTGCCCGCGGAGGGAACCGTGACACGGATACTCGCATGGGCGCCCTTGACGCTGTGGCCGAGGACCGTCACCGCGGCCTTGCAGCCGCTCACGTTGATCGGCGTGGACTCGTGGATTTCGGCGCCGTTCTGGGCGACGAATTCGGTGGGCATCGTGAGCGTCGACTCGCAGAGGTTGCCGTTGGCGGCCAACGCCGAGTCGGGACCCTGCGGGAGCGTCAGTTCGAAGCTGCCGACGGGCGCGTCGGGAACCGTGGCGAACGTGCTGCTCGTGATCCCGTTTTTGTCGATGTAGGTTTCGCCGTGCAGGTCGAGGGTGATGCCGTAGCCCTGCAGCACGATGATCAGTTCGGGGAATTTCGCGCCGCCGTGGCTGACGAAGTAGGCGGGACCTTCGAGTGGCACTGGCACGAGCGGTGTGATCGCCTTCGCGTGCCCCACGACCGAGTTGGCCGGGCACGACGCGGGGTTCGCAGCGAACGTCTGTTCGGTGCACGCCTTCTGCAGCGTCGTCAAGCGCGAGGGCAACTGCTTGGGGAGGTCGACCTTCACCTTCGCGATGTTTGCGTACTGGCCGAACAAGCCAGTGGGGTAGGTGAGATCGACGTGCAGGCTTGCACCGTCCGCGCGTGAGGTCTCACCCGAGGTGGAGACCGCGAAGCTAGGCTTGAATTCAAGGCTGCGGCACGACCCAACCTGGAAGTGGCTTTCGATCGGAGCACTCGCGCCCGGCCCACCGGCGCCCGGCGGGGGCGTGCCCCACGCCGTACCAGAGAACGACGAGGGGTTGCAGTTCGTCGGGTTGAACATAAAACCAGGACGGTCGATCACGGAGTCGATCAGGCGCAGGTCGGTGGGGACACCGCCGACGATCTGCGGGAACGGGTCGGTCGTGACGGTGATCTGCGCCGTGACGGGATTGACTTCGATCTTCGCGCGGGTGACGATCGTGCCAAGGTTGAACGGGCCCGCGATCACATGCGTGACGATCGACAACCCGAACGGCGCGCCGTCGTAGGGGCCAGTGATGTAGATCGGCGATTCGGGGTTGCCCGGCTGGGGGATCGTCAACGGATACGGTCCCGGACCCGACGCTACGGCGGCATGACCGATCTTCGACGCTTCGGGGCATTCCCCCTTTGACGCCTGCGGTTCCTGACACAGCTGGACCGCGGAGAGCGTCCCGGATAGGCCAGGCGGAGCCTTGAACTGGAGGCGTTCGATGCGTTGCTGACCGTCGCCGCGACGCAACAGCAAACTGAAGCTCGTGAACCCGCCGGCCTGATCGGTCGTGGAACCGGCGATCAGTTCGGGAGCGAACGGCAACGGGGAGTCAGGGCACGCGGCACCACCAGTGCCAGAGCCGATCTGGAAGCTGCTCGATTCAGACCAGTCCGGTAGGCTCGGTGTAGCCCACGGCGTGAAATCCGCGCTCGTTGAATACACGTCGCACCCGGTCGGGGTGGCAAGCGCCGCCTGGGCACCGCCGCTGAACGACAGCTTGAAGTCCGTGAACGGCAACGCCGGTGTTTCATCGAACGTCGTCGTCAACCGGCCAGTCTGTTCGTTCAAGCTCACGTTACCGACGAGCTTCAAAAACACGCCTTCGCCGTAGGCGGTTACGAGCAACTTTAGGTTCGGCGGGTTTGACTGAAGGACGTACACGTCTCCCCGCAGCTTATTCTTCAATAGCGGCGTTTCTATTTCGTCGGTTCCGACACTCGACGCTGAGGGGCACGACGCGGGACCGCTGTCTTCTTCCCCGTTGGGCAGGCGGCCCAGACCGTCCTGCGAGGGCTGGCACACCGCCAACCCGGCGGCCTGACCCGGATTGATCACGAGGCCTTCGGGCAACACTACCTTCGTGTCCTTGATATCGGCGGTGGAGATGCCTTCGGGCGCCAGCAATCCGGGCTGCGGAACGCGCTCTTCGACGCCCAATCCCGCCGGCGTATCCGCGTAGGACGTATCCGGCGCGACGCTGATAGAAGGTTCGAAACCCAACCGTTCACAACCGGTGATTGCAAGCGGTTCGCCAGCAGGGCCGCGCGAGAGGAAACTCGCTTCGCTCATGCTTGGATTCTGCCATGCCGTCAGATGAGTAACCGTCGTCAACGGACCTTCACACGAAGTCGGCAACGTCAAGAGGGGAACCGGCGGCGCGCTCGACGCACAGCCATTTGGACAGCCTGCACCTGCTCGCTCGCTGTCGTGGCTGGGTTCGCTTGGCACGCCCCAAATCGTCACGTCGTTGGAGATGATCGCCTGCTGTGGGATATTGTCGATGTTCTCTGTAATCCCAAAGTCCCCGCCGCTGCGCACTTCCGCATCCATGAACGCCTGGGTTCCGTAGATCGTGAACCCGAACTGGGCAGGCGTGCCGGCCGGTGGCACCAGATTGTATATCGGTAGCACGAACGCATGCGTACCAAAGCCCTCCAACCTGACCGAATCTATGCCGATCTGCGTAAACGCGGGGCATTTTTCGGCGTCGAATTGTGTGCGTGCGCACTGCGGCACCGCCGTGGGATCGCCAACAAAGCCCGGTGGCAGCACCGCCTCGGCGCTTCTCATTTCCCCACCGGTAGGGGACGGGTCCCATTCTCCTTCTTCTTCCTCATTCGTTTTCGGCGCACGGCGTGTGTTGAGATCGAGTCGGAACGTAGCCTCGTATGGGTGTGAGCCCGCCTGCGTGTCGAGTGTCCCATTTCTGTTGCTGAACCAGCCATCCCAGCCTTCCACGCCAAAGCCGGCGGAGGTCGAGCCAAACGCGACCGGATCGGTGGTGCTCGCCGGCTCGGTCGCGCCACCGCCACTTACCACCACGCTATTCACGCCACTCCCAGATGCGCCTGGTTCGGCGCTCACTTCGAGCTCATACCCGCGGAGTTGTTCGACTTTGCCTTTGACGATGCCCGCAAAATATCCTTGCTGTGTCTCCGTTCCTGCCCGCACCGGTTGGAGTGGCTCGCTGCACGTCACCGGCTGGCCGGTCGAGCACGTCCATTCTTCCTGGCTGATCGCTGTAAGACCACGAGGCAGCGTGTCGGTCACCGTCGCGCCGGGCATACTCGCCGCAGCCCCAACGTTATAAACCTCGGCATCGATTTCTCCCCGCTCGCCGGGGGTCATGTGAGTCGGCACCGACTCCGCTGTCACCATCCATCCCGGCGCCGTTCCGGGAGCGGGACGCGTCGTAAAACTCTCTTCAGCTTCTTCGCCGGTGACTCCGCCCGACTGGTTGCTCGCCACAACACGGAAAAAGTAGATCGTGCCGGGTTGCAATTCTTGCAGTGCAAACCTCACGCCCTGATCGACGTTCCCCGACCCCGCGCTTACAAGTCCCGTCCGTAGATGGTATTCTTTTTGGATACCATATTCAATGTACGCGTCGGTTGGGAGCCCTTCGGGATTGACCTGCGCTTCGATGTTGGCTCCCGTTGTCGACACGCCCGTGACGGACGCGCCTTCGACCGTCGGTGGGCCGCTCGTGGCAAATGCGGGGGTCGCAGAGAAGACGAGCAGCGACACTAGAGATATCAGAGAAACAAGGAAAGCGGAAATCAGCGGACTGCGCACATCGTTTCTCATGACTCGGTCCTCCGATCACGGCCGACTCTCTGTGCCTTCTTCGCTCTCTTCCTGCTCTTCACGCATTTGCCGTGACTCAAATGCCTGCCTTTGGCGCATTTCCCCATCTTGGGTTTTGGTTTGACCACCGTCGGGGAATTAGATGCCCCCCCACCCGGGAAGTTCCCGACACCGTTGAACGTCACGCTCGACGGGGTAGCGAAGATCGGCGGTGCGCCGGGCACACCCTGACAGCCGGTTCCCGAGCACGCCGGTGGAGCGAGCGGTCGCGAGCCATCGACGCGCACGTCATAGACCTTTGTATTTTCATCGAGGTCTTCGGCTACCAGCTGCGCGCGCGTAGCCATGAACACATCATCCCCGCTTGCGCTCGCGTCAAAGAAATACGAGTCTTCGGTGCTCGTGCCGCCCGAGAGCAGGTAGACACAGCCGCCATTCGGAGCCCCTTCAGGACAAGACCCGCCAGGAGTGCCCGCGCGCTCCCACTCATACACGTTCCCAACATCGTCACTGGCCTGCGGCACGAGCGGCTCGGGACTGTTGAAGAACACGCGACTACCATCTTCGGAAATCACTCGCTGCGTGTACGTCGGATTACCGCTCACCGGTATATAACCCGCCGCGCCTAGGACCGCATCGCCGGCGTTTGCTTCGGTGAGCGGAGGGGGACTGCCGTCCGGCTCGCAGGACACGCAGGTGAGCGTCCCGCCTTCTGTCTCGTAGACATATACCTCCTCCAACCCTTCATTGGGATAGCCCGTCACGCTCGAATCCGACATGAACACGATCGCGTGACCGTTGGCAGTGACCTGCGCAGTGCGCCCGCCGACAGACGGCGACCAATCGTTCGGTTTTTCGTACTGCGTGCCTACCCCAAGCGGCCGCACGAGCTTGCCGTCTTCTTCAGAAAGCGTCGCGATGAACGTGGTGGCGCCGTCGTGGCGCAGATACAGGTTCGGCTGCCCCGCGGTCGCGCCGTTCGCGAGCGCGCCGCGGGCGACGAAATACACGTATTCGCCGTCTTCGCTGGTGCCGATCACGCCAAGCACGCTGGCGCCCCCCGCTTCGTGATCGACCGTCAGATCCGTCAACCGTTCGCCTTCGGGCTTTTCGAAGTCGTATTCGTACAGATCGCTGCCGGTTTTCAACAGACCGACCCCGCTGCCTTCGATGCTGTCACATTCGCTGCTGGAAGTGGCCGTCGAGTCCGTGGTGAGCTGGCTGCAGTCGGTGAAGAACACCCTCGACCCGTCGCTGCTCGCCCCCCAGAACTGACCGCCACCGCTCGGTCCGGGGCCGTGCGACTTGTCCACCTGCACGGTGCACGCATCGGCGGCGTCCAGGCATTCATCGTTCGCCCCAAGCGGACTCTGCGGCTGACTGTCGTTTTCTCGCACATACAGAGCCTTCGGAGCCCAGCCGCCTTGCGCTACGACGTCTCCTTCCAGAGACGTCCAGAAGATACGTTTGCCGTCGGTCGAGATCGCATGGCTGAAATCTGGAAACTCACGTTCGCGGAACGTCCCCGGCAGTCTCGGCCCGCCGAACGTCGCATTCGGTTCGCTGACCCCATCCGGTAGTACATTGACCAGCTGCAACTGCCCGTTTACAGAGTCGTACAGATTGTTCTGTTCTTCTCCCCCGTTCGACGGGCGTGACCCCGCCGAGCGGGTTTACTCTCATCGCGTCGTTCGCCTCGAACAGCATGTGGCTGAAATCGCCCGACGCTCCCGCGTAGAGAACTTCCTGTGCTCCCGTGAGGCTGAGTTCGCTCGCCTCCCCAAAGCGATACCACGCGCGGTCGAGCGGGCCCTGCGTATATAGCGGGCGATAAGTGCCGTCTTCGTCATTGCGCGCGTACAGCACGTCATAACGAGCAAATTCTTCGCCCGGATGCTCTTCGCTCGGACGCGGAACCACTTCCGCCGACAACTGCCCAGACGAGCCGTATCCGGACAGGGTCAACACCCCAACCGACAGATCGCTCGAGAATGCGAGGTAAATCGTGTCTGACGACGTGTCCGGCGGTGTCAGCGTGGACTGCACCCAACCGCCACCCGGCGCTCGCGTAGCCAAGTACTCGTTCCCTCCACCGGCGCCGTCGCTGCCGGTCCCACCCGCCGTCGGACTACCCGCATACACCACCGCATCGCCATCGGTCGCCGCGAGGAACGGCAAACTCGTCTCAATGCCATGAGAGTTGCCATTAACAATCTCAGACGGCTGGACGTACACGTCCGCGTTGTCATCGCCGACCGGCGTGACCAGTTCATAGACCCGGTTGTCCGGCAGTGGTTCTGCGCTGGCCACGACGCTCCCGCACACAAGCCATCCGCCGATCAAACAGACGAGCGCGACCAGACCCAGCGCGGTCCTTCTCGAAGAGATCGCGCGCAGACTCGCGAGGACTCGGTCGGTTGAGGCTCGATGCGCGCCTACGGCGAGAGTGCGCCAGGGCGCGCTTGGTCCAGCTGGGTGCTGCTGAGCGCATCTTCATCCTCCCGATCTCTTTTGCATCCCCCACCCCAATGTCCGCGGGCCGAACGCCGTAACCTGGCTATGGTCTTCCCTCTGCTGCCCCTACGGTTCCGGGCTGCCGTATTGTCGAGACGCTTCCTCTGCGACTCGACAACGCCATCATGCAGTCCGAATGCGAGCGTGCCTAGTCCAGCGCTCGACCGTTCTTATCCGCGACTAGCGCGGCCTCAGAGCAGGTGTCATTCCCGCGAGAGGCGCTCTCGCCCGGCAAAGCGCGCCCGCCGACCCATCCCATCGGCCAACGGCCAATGGTCTTTAAGCAGAACGTTTGCCCTCGTCACTAACGACACAGATGTGTAGGCTTGACACGGGGCAAACGAGGGAGGGGTGATGGAGCCAGCACAGCTGAATGGCAGGAGCACCGCGGCGATGCGCTCGCCGATCAACTGGGCGCTGCTGGGACTCTTGATCCAGCGACCGAGTTACGGCTATGGGCTCGTGCAGCGTTTCGAGCGCACCTACGGCGACACGATCGAGCTCTCGAGCCGCTCGCAGATTTACACGGCGCTCGACAGCCTCGCGCGTCGCGGCCTGATCGAGCAAGCCCAGGAGGTGCGCGCCGGGCATCCCCAGCGCCAGCCGAAGCCCCAGTACAGAGCCACCGAGGCCGGGATCTGCGCCTACGAGCGCTGGCTGATCGAGCACGTGAGCGGCGACGAGCGACGTTCACGGGTGATCGCGCAGCACTTCGCGGCGCTGCCTCCCGAGCACGCCCTGCGCTTGCTCGAGCGCTGCGCGGAGGTCTGCCTGGACGCCGCGGGCAGGCTTCCGGCAGACGAGGAGCACCGCTCCGAGCACCCTGGGGCGCTCGCCGAGAGGCTCGCCGGCGAAGAGGAGCGGCTGCGCGCCGGGGCGATACTGCACTGGATCGAGTATGCGCGCAGCGAACTGCGCGCCTCAGCGCCCGGGACGCGTCCGTGAGCCTGCTCAGCATCGAGCACGTGCGGCTGCTCGATCGCGAGAGCCCAGAGCGGCTGCTGCTCGACGACATCTGCCTGGAGGTTAACGTCGGCGAGCTCGTCGCGATCTGGGGCAAACGCAGGTCTGGGCGCTCGAGCCTGCTGCACCTCGCCTGCGGCCTCGCCCGACCCGACGGCGGCGTGGTGCGCTTCGACGGTCGCGAGTTGCGCGGACCGACGGCGATCGGCGACGGGATCGCCTACTGCGCGGGGGCATTTCGTGTCGGCGACGCCTGGCCGCTCGAGCGCGAGCTCGTGGAGGTGCAGCTCGCCCGCGGCGTCCCCGGACGGCACGCGCGTCGCCGCGCGCACGCGTCGCTGGAGCGCACCGGCGCGCACCACCTTGGCAGGCATCTGCTGCGAACGCTCCGCGGTGCCGAGCAGGTACGCGCAATGCTCGCGCTGGCGCTGACGAGCGCCCCGCGGCTGCTGCTCGTCGACGACGTCGTGGCAGGCGTGGAGCTCGTCGAGCGCAGGGCGATCCTCAAGCTGCTGCGCTCGTTGGCCGACGACGGCCTCGCCGTGCTGACGAGCACCGACGAGACTTCGGCGCTCGCCGGCGCCGACCGCGCGCTGACGCTCTCGGAGGGCCGCCTGCACGGCCGCTTGGCGCCCGCGCTCGCAGAGGTCGTGCCGCTGCGAGCCTCCGTAAGCGCCTGATGTCGAAGGGCGCCGCGGCGGAGCTTCAGCGCAGCCCGCGCGGGAGCGCCCACCAGGCGCGCGGGCCGCGGCCGCCGCGCCCGCGAGCGCTGGTGAGACCCTACGTCCTCTTCTGGTTCTACGTTCGCTGGCTGCGACGGCACCTCGTGCAGGAGCTGCTCGCCGGGATCGGCGTCGCGGTCGCAGTGGCGCTCGTGTTCGCGACGATCGTCGCCGCCGGCAGCGTCTCCGGCTCCAGTACGCAGGCGGTGCGCACGGTGATCGGTCCCGCAACGCTGCAGCTGCACGCACGCTCGGAGGAGGGCATCAGCGGCGCGTTGCTGCGAGAGGCGCAGCGCCTGCCGGGCGTGCTGGCGGCCGGCTCGGAGCTCGAAGCGACGGCGACGCTGCGCGCCCCGAGCGGACGAACGGCGACCGTCGACCTTGCCGGCGCCGGCACGAGCCTGGTCTTCCTGGACGGCCTCGCGCGCACGATCCCGGCCGCCACGCTCTCGGCGCAGGGGATCGGGCTGAGCTCCCGCACCGCCGGCGAGCTCGCGATCGGCGGCCCCTCGTCCCAGCGCGGCGGCGTGGAGGTCTACGCGCGCGGCAGAGCGGTCTCGGTACCGATCTCGGCGGTGCTCGGGCAGGAAGCCTTCGGCGCGCTGTCGCACACGAGCGTCGCCGTGATGCAGCTCGCGCAGGTCCAGAGGTTGACGGGCCTTCGCGATCGCGTGTCGCGGATCCTCGTGCAGCCGCGGCCGGGAGAGGGAGCGAAGGTCCGCTCCGAGCTTGCCGGGCTCGCGCAGCACCGCATCGACGTCGCGCCGGCGAACCAGGACATCGGCCTGCTCAGCCAGGCGCTGCGGCCGAGCGATGAGGCGAGCGCTCTGTTCGCGACCGTGAGCGCGCTGCTCGGCGTGCTGCTCGCCACAGCGGCGCTGCTGCTGAGCGCCCCCGACCGGCGCCGCACGATCGCCGACCTGCGCCTGATGGGCATGCGGCGCAGCGCGATCGTCCAGCAGTTCGCCTTCCAGGCTCTGATCCTTGGGTCCGCCGCCTCGCTGCTCGGCATCCTGGCCGGCTACGGGCTCTCGGTGACGCTGCTCGCGCAGTCGCCGCGCTACCTGGCCGAGGCGTTCACGCTCGGCACGCAGACAACGCTCGGCGGCGCCTCGCTGCTCGCCGCGCTGGCGACCGGGATCATGAGCTGTGTCATCGCCTCGACGCTGTCGCTGCTCGACCTTCGCGACCGCGACCCGCTGCGCAACGTCTACCAGCAGCAGGGTGTTCCGGGTAATGCCCTGCACGCCAAAACACGCCGCGCTCTGGACGGCGGCGCGCTCGTCCTGCCGATCGTGGCGACGATCCTGCTCGTCACGGGGCCCTCGCACGCGCTCATCGCGTGCACGCTGCTGGCGCTCGCGACGGTGTGCGCGGTACCGCTGGCGCTGAGCGCCGTGATGGCGCTCTGCGCGAAGCTCGCTCAGTGGCAAGAGAAGCTGACGGCGGTGCCGGTTGCGCTCAGCTCGCTGCAGGCGACGACGCTGCGCAGCTTCGCGCTCGCGGCGATCGGGGCCCTCGCGCTGTTCGGAAGCATCGCGCTCGGCGGCGCGCGCAGCGACCTGGCGCGCGGCATCGCGGGCTTCGCGCGCAGCTACGCCGCCGACGCGGCGCTGTGGGTCGGCAATCCCGGCGACGACCAGGCGGTCGTCGACTTCACCCCGGGAGATCTGCCAGGGCGCATCTCCCGGCTGCCCGGCGTCTCGCGCGTCGCGAGGGACGAGGGCGGATTCGTGGTGGTCAACGGCCGCCGAGTGTGGATGATCGCGCGACCGCCCGGCGGGGCCCGGCGCGTGCTCTCCTCGCAGACCGTAAGCGGCTCGGCGGCGCTCGCCGAACGGCGGCTCGCGCAGGGCGGCTGGGTCGTCGTCTCACGGCAGATCGCCGAACAGCAGCACGTCGGGCTGGGTGCCACGCTGCGACTCCCCACGCCCAGCGGCGAGGCGCTGCTGCGGGTCGCCGCGCTCACGAGCAACCTGGCGTGGAGCCCGGGAGTGCTCTTCTTGGGCAGCGCGCAGTACACGCGCCTGTGGGGGGGCGGGGGCACGAACAGCGCGACCGCGCTCGGCGTGTCACTGAAGCCGGGGGCGCGCGCGGGCGAAGTGGCACGGCAGATACGGCAGGCGCTCGGGCACGGCAGCGGGCTGACCGTCCGCACGCGCTCCTCACTGGAAACGAGCATCGATACCCTTACCAGGGAAGGGCTCAGCCAGCTGCAGGAGATCTCGAATCTGCTGCTGGCAGCCGCGATCCTCGCGATGGCGGCCGCCCTGACCTCGGCGGTGTGGCAGCGACGCGGCGCGCTGGCGGGACTGCGCCTCTGCGGTGCCTCTCCCGCGCGCCTGCGCCGCATCCTGCTGGTCGAAGCGGGGCTATTGCTGAGCGCCGGTTGCGTCACCGGGGCGCTCGCGGGCGTGTACGGCCAGGCGATCATCGACAGCTATCTCGGGCGGGTGACGGGCTTTCCGGTCGCTGCGATCACCGCAGACGCGCAGCCGCTTCAGATCTTTGCGCTCGTCGTGACCGTCGTGCTCGCGGCGGCGCTCACGCCGATCGTCCTGGCCTCGAGGGTCTCGCCGATCTACGCGCTGGCGGAGTGAGTGGCTCACGCGAGAGTAACTGCTGTAATGCTCGAAGAGGGGTGGCTGTTGTGAGGGAGCTCTACAGATCGAGGGGCGCGGGACGGCGCCGAGCTGCGTATGCCTCTCTGATCGCGCTCGCGCTCACGCTCGGCGCGGGCGCGAGTCTCGCCACCGGCGCAGGCCTGAAGGCCGTCGACACAGCGAAGCTTCACTACGTCGGCGCGGTCGGCGAAGAGGTCTACGAGACCGGCAGCGCAAGCGGCACCCTGCCCGGGAGCATACGCGTCCACATGATCTTCGCCTCGACTCTCAGCGGCAGCTTCGCGATCTACACGCGCGGCGGCACGATCGACGGGCGTGGAACCGCCAGACCGCACGGCGAAGGCATATATGAGAGCTTCGCCGGGACGCTCGTCGTCACCGGCGGGACGGGGCGCTATCGCCGTGCTAACGGCACAGCGCATCTCTACGGCGCCTTCAACCGCGAAAACTACGCGCTGACGATCCAGACAGCGGGAACGTTGCGCTTCTAGAGGTTTCGGTGAGACTCGAACCGCCATCCCCGCGCTCGGTGCTCGCGGCCTGCGGGTGCACGCTCGCGCTGAGCGGCGCCGCGGGCCCCCAGCTCGCCAGCGCGCACGCGCAGACGACGGCGTCGCTGCACGCCACCTTCGAGCCCTACCGGCTCGGTCGCCGCACGACTCTGCAGTTCGAATTCGCGTTCTCCGCGCCGGCGGGCGCGGTTCCCCCGCCACTGACCGAAATGCAGCTGCGCTACCCGCGCGGCATCAACTTCTTTCTCAACGACCTGGGCACCAGAATATGCGCGCAGCCGGTGCTCGAAGCGTCCGGGCCGGCCGGGTGCCCGCCCGACTCGGCGATGGGCTACGGCGTGGTCAGAACCGGCATCGTGCTCGGCGACACGCCGGTCGAAGAGAGCTCGCCGATCACGATCCTGCGCGCCCCCGAACGCGACGGCCACCTCGCGCTGCTGTTCTTCGCGGAAGGCAGAGAACCGATCGTGACGAACGTGATCTTCTCCGGGTTGCTCCTCGACGCCAGAGAACCGTTCGGTGGCAATGTCACGATCGGCGTGCCTTCTCGTCGAAACCCTGCCGGGCGCCCCGTACGTATCGGTGCTGCGCCTGCACGCAACCATCGGGCCGGAGCATCTCACCTACTACCACAACGTCGACGGCGTGTCGCTCGCGTTTGCGCCGCGGGGCATCCTGCTGCCGCCGACGTGCCCTCTCGCCAGCTTTCCCTTCGCCGCGATCTTTGCCTTCTCCGACGGCACGCGTGCTCTGGCGAGCGAGACGGTGTCGTGTCCGGGCCAAGCGGCGCACAGCGCGAAGCCGAGGAGGCAACTGGGTCAGTAGGCTTGATCCCCACCTCGTGGCAGTTGGGGAGGCGCTGCAGCCGCTGCTCGGATCTCGCGACTTGGACGGCCCTCAGTCGCCCCCCGCGGGCGGGGTGTCGGGGAGGCGCCGCACCTCGATCAGCTCGAGGCCGAGCGCCTGGACACGGTCGAGCAGCCCGTGCAGCGCGGCCTGGTTGACCGCGGGGCCGCGCAGCACCGTCTCGGCCGACTGGACGGTCGATTCCATGCCCTCGAAGGCGGCGAGGAGCTGGTCGCTCATACCGCCCTTGATGCGAATCTCGTAGACCGCGGTTGTCACTTGAATCCTCGGCGAGCGCCTCGCGCAGCTGGCCTCGCACAGCCACGCTAGGCGCGGTTGGGATGAGCGGTCGTCACCCACCGGGGGTGAGGGTTGCGCGCCGCCGCGGCGCCGCCGACTCGGAGCGTGTGAGGGACACGATCCGCTGGCCTGGAGTGTCATCCGGCGAGGGTGACGCCGCCTCACCCGTCGATCTTCCACGATCAATCGCAGCTACAGCCAACGACCCGGGAGGATTGACGGTGAGCACACCAACTACTCAGCAGTACGAGTCATCGAGCGGATGGGCGACGTTCGTCGCCGTGTACCTGACACTCACTGGAGTGCTCAACATCGTGTGGGGCATCGCGGCGCTGAGCAACAAGTCCTACTTCACCACCGGCGGGCTGCTGTGGTCGGAACTGAACACCTGGGGGTGGGTCGCGATCATCGTCGGAGCGGTTCAGGTCCTCGGCGCGATCCTGGTGGCCGCCCGCCGGGCCGGCGGAGCGATCATCGCCGGCACCCTGGCCTTCTTCGGCATCATGCTCAACTTCCTGTCGATCGGCGCCTACCCCGTGTGGTCGGTGATCCTGCTGGTGATCGACGCAATGATCATCTGGGCCGTGACGGTCCACTCCGACGCGTTCCTCACTGGCTGACTGCTTCACCCGCCCCGCCGCGTCTTTTTGAGGAGTTGGCCGTCCCTTCGGGGACGGCTGCGCGGCGTTGCTGCGACAGGTCCCCTGTAGTGGCTGCCGACCTATGCGGCCCGGCGCCCTATACGTCTCAGCTCAGTGACTGCTCGGCCTCGGCGGCCGCAAGCAGGCCGACCTCGACGAGGTCGCGCGGGTGCACCCACGAGTCGAGGATCGGGAAGCCTCCCGCCCTCACGATCGCCTCGCGCATCGGGATCGCCCAACGGTGCTCCAGCAGGGCGATCGCCACCGCGGTGTCGGGGGGGATCTCGGCGAGCACGTCGAGGAGGTCCTCCTCGCTCAGGCCCGTCTGCTCGTCGCTCGACCACATCCGTGCGGCGCCCTCGGCGTCGCCACCGGCAATCTCTCCGAGGCCGATCAGCGCCTTGACGACTTCGCCGAACTCCTGCGCCTCGCCGGGCGAGAGGTCGCTGATCTGCACCGTCTCCACCTCGCCCGCGGCGTCCTTGTTGGCCACAAGGATGTCGATCACGCGGACGACGTCGTTCTCCTTGAGGCTCTGCAGCTCGGTGAGCACCTCCCCCTGGAAGTTGGGGTGGTCGAAGCCGACCACGAGCAGCTGTACGGGACCGATCACCTGCTCAACCCCCCGCGAGGACCTTCTGCTTCTGGGCCTCGAACTCCTCGTTCGTGAGGACACCGCTGTCGCGCAGCTGCGCGAGCTTCTGCAGCTGCTCGACCGTCGTTTCCGCCGGCGGGGCTGCTGGCGCCGGTGCCGGCGGGGCGCTCGGGGGGGCCTGCTGCTGGCTTTCCAGTTCCGCGAGCCGCTGCTCCTGGGACTGCTCCTGCCCCGAGTGCCTGGCACCGGCGCGGCCGGCCGCGTAGCCGACGCCGCCCACCATCGCGCCCCGTAGAAGTGGTCTCCTGCGCCTCATCATCGTGCACCGAGTGTGCTCGCACCCCGGGTGAGGGGACATCACCTGATCGGGGTGATTCGACAGGCGCGAGACGATTTGGTGGTGGGTGATTCGTGGACGCTGGGTGATCCGGTGGTCGTCGCCGGGTGGTCCGGTCGTCGGTGGGTGATCCGGTGGTCGTAGGCGATGTGCGCAGGCCCCCCGACGGCCGGCCTCGCCCGTTTGGGATGATGCCGGCTCACCCTGTCCCCCTTCAGGATCGCCGCCATGGCGAGCGCGGCGGACGCCTCCACCCCGGCCGCAGCTTTGACGGCTCCCCCGGCCGAAGCCTCGACGAGCCCCGTGCGCGCGGGGCTCGTCCTCGCCGCGCTGATCGCCGTCGCCGCGGTCGCCAACCTCAACCTCGCGGTCGCGAACGTCGCGCTGCCCGACATCGGCAAGGCGTTCGAAGCCGGGCAGACCGAACTCGACCTCGTCGCGGTGGGCTACTCGCTGGGCCTCGCCGCCTCGGTCCTCTACCTCGGCGCGGTCGGCGACCGCTACGGGCGCAAGCTGATGCTGCTACTCGGCATGGGGCTCTCGATCCCCGCCAGCCTGCTCGCGGCGCTGGCACCGAGCATCGGGGTGCTGCTCGCCGCGCGCCTGCTCGGCGGGCTCTCGGCCGGTATGGCGTACCCGACGACGCTCGCGCTGATCACCGCGCTGTGGTCGGGGCCGGCGCGCACGCGCTCGATCGCGCTGTGGTCGGGCATCGGCGGCGCGATCTCCGCACTCGGCCCGCTGCTCTCCGGGGCGCTGCTCACGCAGTTCCACTGGGGCTCGGTCTTCTTCATTACCCTGCCGCTCGCCCTGATCGCGTTCGTGATGGCGTGGCGCCTGGTCCCCGCCCACGTCAACGAGACCTCCGACCCCGTCGACAACCTCGGCGGCCTCCTCTCGGTGGTGCTCGTCGCCGCGCTCGTGCTCGGCATCAACTTCGCGCCCGTGCCCGGCAAGGGGACGCTCGCGATCGGGCTCGGCGTGATCGCGATCGCCGCCGGGGGCGCGTTCCTCATCCGCCAGCGCCGCGCGCGCGAGCCGCTGTACGACCTCGACGTCGCCAAACGCACGGTCTTCTGGGTCGCCGCCTGCGCCGGGATCATCGTCTTCGGCACGCTGATGGGCGCGATGTTCGTCGGCCAGCAGTTCCTGCAGAACGTGCTCGGCTACTCCACGCTCGACGCCGGCCTCTCGATCATCCCCGCGGCCGTGTTCATGGTGCTGATCGCCCCGCGCTCGGCCAAGCTCGTGAACACCCACGGCGCCCGCGTGGCGCTGCTGGTCGGCTACGCCTTCTGCCTGCTGGGCTTCCTCACGATGCTGCTGCTGTGGGAAGACCACATCGCCTACTGGAAGGTCGGCCTCGCCTACGCGCTCGTCGGAGCGGGCGTCGGGTTCGCCGGGACGCCCGCCTCGCACTCGCTCACCGGCTCGGTGCCGGTCAAGCGCGCGGGCATGGCCTCCGGCACGGCCGACCTGCAGCGCGACCTCGGCGGGGCGATCATGCAGTCGATCCTCGGCGCGATCCTCACCGCCGGCTACGCCGCCGCCGTCGCCTCGGCGGTCGCCACCTCACCGGAGAAAGCGCTCGTCACCAACTCCGTCCAGTCCGAGCTCGAGAAGTCGTTCTCGAGCGCCGCCGACACAGCCCAGCGCTACCCCCACTACGCCGCCCAGATCACGGCGGGCGCGAAGGAATCCTTCCTGCAGGGCGCCGACCACGCCTACCTCGCCGGCATCGTCGCGATCCTGCTCGGCGCCACGCTCGTCTTCTTCCGCTTCCCCAAGCACCAGCGCGAGGAGCAGCTGCTCGCGCAGTACCACGCGCAGGACACCGCCCGCCAGCAGGAGCCGCTATCACCCCGACCGGGTGATGTGAGACCACCCAGCCGCGCGACAAACATCGTGTGATGAGCGACACAGCACCCCAAAGCGACGCCGCGCCCCAGAGCGCAGCCGCGCCCTCGCCGTTCCCGCCGATCGCCGACTACGCGTTCCTCTCGGACTGCCACACCGGCGCGCTCGTGGCGCCCGACGGGGCGATCGACTGGCTGTGCGTGCCCCGCTTCGACGCTCCCTCGGTGTTCGGCACGCTGCTCGACCGCGAGGCCGGGGCGTTTCGGTTCGGGCCGTTCGGGATCAACGTGCCCACCGCCCGCGTGTACGAGCCCGGCACCAACACGCTGCTGACGACGTGGACGACCTCGACCGGGTGGATCGCCGTGCGCGATGCCCTCACGCTTGGACCGCGCCGCGGCGTGGACACGGTCACGCCCCACACCCGGCCCCCGACCGACGAAGACGCCGAGCACCTGCTCGTGCGTGTCGCCTTCTGCATGGAGGGTGAGGTCGAGGTCGAGCTGACCTGCGAACCGGTCTTCGACTACGGGCGCGTCCCCGCCGAGTGGACCGTCGCCGAGGACGGCCACTCCGCCGACGCGTCTGGCGCCGGGCAGACGATCCGCCTGCACACCGACATGGCGCTCGGCGTCGAGGGCGACTGGGTCCGCGCCCGCCACGTGCTCCACCAGGGCGAGCAGATCTTCTGCTCGCTCTCCTGGGCCGAGCAGCTGGAGGGTCCCCGCGACGTCGACGACGCCAACGCGCGCCTGGCGACCACCGGGGGCTACTGGCGCGGCTGGCTCGGGCGCGCGCGCCTGCCCGACCACCGCTGGCGCGAGCCGATCCAGCGCTCGGCGCTGGCGATCAAGGGCCTCACCTACATGCCCACCGGGGCCACGGTCGCCGCGCTCACGACCTCGCTGCCGGAGACGCCCGGCGGCGAGCGCAACTGGGACTACCGCTACACGTGGCTGCGCGACTCGACGTTCACGCTGCAGGCGCTGCACTACCTCAACCTCGACTGGGAGGCCGAGGAGTTCATGCAGTTCGTCGCCGACTTGGAGTGCAACGAGGACGGGGCGCTGCAGATCATGTACGGCATCGACGGGCGGCGCGACCTGACCGAGACCACGCGCGATGACCTCTCCGGGTACGCAGGGGCGCATCCCGTGCGGGTCGGCAACGGCGCCTTCGACCAGCGCCAGAACGACGTCTTCGGAGCCGCGCTCGCCTCGATCCTGCTGCACTCCCGCCGCTCCCAGCGCCTGCCCCGCAGATTGTGGCCGATCGTGGAGGCCCAGGCCGAATGCGCTACGCGTGTGTGGGGCGAACCGGACCAGGGCATCTGGGAGGCCCGCGGCGCGCCCCAGCACTACGTCTCCTCGAAGCTCATGTGCTGGGTCGCGATGGACTCCGCCGCCAAGCTCGCAGCGATGCGCGGGGACGCCGCGCGCCAGGAGGCGTGGGGCGCAACTGCCGAGGAGATCCGCGCCGACATCCTCGCCCGCGGGCTCACCTCGGCCGGCGTCCTGCGTCAGCACTACGACACCGACGCGCTCGACGCCTCCACCCTGCTGGCGGCGATCTTCGGCTTCCTGGCGCCCGGCGACGAGCGCCTGCACGCCTCGGTGCTCGCAATCGCCGACGAGTTGACCGAGGACGGCTTCGTGCTGCGCTACCGCACCGGCGAGACCGACGACGGCATGTCCGGCAAGGAGGGCTCCTTCCTGATCTGCTCCTTCTGGCTCGTCTCGGCGCTGGCGATCGTCGGCGAGGAGCAGCGCGCCCGCGACCTGATGGAACGGCTGCTGCGCGTCGCCTCGCCGCTGGGGCTGTACGCCGAGGAGTTCGACACCTCCACTGGGCGGCACCTCGGCAACTTTCCGCAGGCGTTCTCGCACCTCGCGCTGATCGAGGCCGCCGGGCGCATCATCGTCGCCGAGCGGCTTGCCGAGATC
Organism: uncultured Solirubrobacterales bacterium; assembly: GCA_963725535.1. Classification (GTDB taxonomy): domain Bacteria; phylum Actinomycetota; class Thermoleophilia; order Solirubrobacterales; family Solirubrobacteraceae; genus Palsa-744. The sequence continues at coordinate 2,574,322 of CAVRYX010000007.1, read as the reverse complement.
TCGTGATGGGTGCTCACGGCGAGCAGGTCCTCGATCGCCCGGAACGCCTCGCGGAGGTCTCGTGACGGACTCCTACGACGTCCTCATCATCGGCTCCGGCGCCGGCGGCGGCACGCTCGCGCGCCACCTCGCGCCGTCGGGCAAGCGCATCCTGCTGCTCGAGCGCGGCGACTGGCTGCCCCGCGAGCCCTCCAACTGGTCGGCCGCCGACGTGTTCGTGGACAACCGCTACGTCTCGCCCGACACCTGGTACGACGGCGCCGGCAAGCCCTTCCAGCCGCAGGTCCACTACTGCGTCGGAGGGGCGACCAAGCTCTACGGCGCGGCCCTCTACCGGATGCGCGCCGAGGACTTCGGCGAGCTGCGCCACCACGGCGGCGTCTCCCCCGCGTGGCCGATCCCCTACGAGGCGATGGAGCCCTACTACACCGCGGCCGAGCAGCTCTACCAGGTGCACGGGGCGCGCGGCGAGGACCCCACCGAACCGCCGGCGAGCGCGCCCTACCCGCACCCCGCGGTCTCCCACGAGCCGCGCATCGAGCAGCTCTCCGAGGCGTTCGCCGCCGCCGGCCTGCACCCCTTCCACGCGCCGTGCGGGGTGATGCTCGACGAGTCCGACCCGCCCTACTCTGCCTGCGTGCGCTGCGCCTCCTGCGACGGCTTTCCCTGCCTCGTGCACGCCAAGTCAGACGCCGAGGTGCTCGGGGTGCGCCCAGCGCTCGAGCACCCCAACGTCACGCTGCTCACCGGCGCCACCGCCCTGCAATTGCGCACCAACTCTGCTGGGAGCGCCGTCACCGAGGTTGTGGTGGAACGGGGCGGCGAGCGCGAGTCCTACGCCGCCGACCTGGTCGTCGTCTCCTGCGGCGCCGCCAACACGGCCAAGCTGCTGCTGTCCTCGGCCACCGACAAGCACCCCGGCGGCCTCGCCAACGGCTCCGACCAGGTGGGGCGCAACTACATGTTCCACAACTCCCAGGCCGTGCTCGCGATCTCCCGCGAGCCCAACCCCACCGTCTTTCAGAAGACCCTCGGCGTCAACGACTACTACTTCGCCTCCGACGCGTGGGAGTTCCCGATGGGCAACATCCAGATGGTCGGCAAGTCGGTGCCCGCGATGTACCGCGGGGAGAAGCCCGTGATCACCAAACTCGCCCCCTTCGGCCTCTCGCTGAAGGAGGTCGCCGAGCACGCCGTCGACTTCTGGCTCTCCACCGAGGACATCCCCCGGGCCGAGAACCGCGTGAGCGTGGACGGCGAAGGACGGCTGACGCTCACCTACTCCTCCTCCAACGACGGCGCCCGCGATCGGCTGCTCGAGCAGTTGCGCTCGCTGCTCGGGCGCCTTGGGATGCACGAGCACCACCTGATCCCCCGCTGGGCCTACCTCGAGAACAAGATCCCCGTCGCGGGCGTCGCCCACCAGGCCGGCACCTGCCGCTTCGGTTCGGACCCCGCCACCTCGGCGCTCAACACCGACTGCCGCGCGCACGAGCTCGACAACCTCTACGTCGTGGACACCTCCTTCTTCCCCTCCATCTCCGCCGTCAACCCCGCGCTGACCGCGATGGCCAACGCCGTGCGGGTCGGGGACCACCTGCTGGAACGGTTGGGAGCCGGCTCCGGGTGAGACGGGTGGTGATCGTCGGCGGTGGCTTCGGCGGCCTTGCCGCCGCGCGCGAGCTGCGCCACGCTGACGTCGAGGTGACGCTCGTCGATCGCGTGCACCACCACCTCTTCCAGCCGCTGCTCTACCAGGTCGCCTGCGGCGGCCTCTCCGCAGGTGAGATCGCCTCGCCGATCCGCACCGCGCTGCGGCGCAGTCCCAACACCACGGTGCTGATGGCCGCTGCCACCGGCCTCGACCCCGAGCGCCGCACGCTGGAGCTCGACGGCGGCGAGCGCCTGGACTACGACAGCCTGATCGTCGCCTGCGGCGCGCAGACCTCCTACTTCGGCAACGACGCATGGCAGGAGGTGACCTGCGGGCTGAAGACGCTCGCCGACGCCGTCGAGTTGCGCAACCGCATCTACGGCGCGTTCGAGCGCGCTGAGCGCACCGACGACGAGCAGGAGCGCCGCGAGCTGATGACGTTCGTCGTGATCGGCGGCGGGCCCACGGGCGTGGAGATCGCCGGGGAGCTCGCGATCATCACCAAGTACGACCTGGGCCGCGACTACGCGCGGATCAACCCCCGCGACACCCGCGTGATCCTGCTCGACGCCGGCGAGCGCGTCGTCTCCGCGTTCAGCGAGCGCCTTTCGCGCAAGGCCGCCAAGCAGCTCGCCTCGATCGGGGTAACGGTTCGTGAGGGCGCCCGCGCCACCGCGATCGACGAGCGCGGCGTGAGCATCGAGGTCGGCGGCTCCACCGAGCGGATCGCCGCGCGCACCGTGATCTGGGCGGCCGGTGTGCACACCGTTCCGTTCGCCGCGACGCTCGCCGCCGCGACCGGGGCGAGCGCCGACCGGGCGGGGCGCGTGCAGATCGAACCCGACCTCACCGTCCCCGGGCACCGCGAGATCTCGATGATCGGCGACGCCACCTCGTTGACCGCGCCGAACGGCAAGCCGCTGCCCGGGCTCGCGACCGTCGCGATCCAGCAGGCCCGCCACGTCGCCAAGGCGATCCGTGCGGGCGCGCCCAGCGCCTCCACGCCGTTTCGCTACCTCGACAAGGGCGCCCTGGCGGTGGTTGGGCGCGGCCGGGCGGTGTGCGCCATCCACGGCCTCGAGCTCTCCGGGCGTCCCGCCTTCTTCACCTACCTGACGGTGCACATGTACTACCTCGGCGGCGTCCCCGGGCAGCGCCTGAAGGTGCTGATCGACTGGGTCACCGCGCGGCTGGGGAAACTCCAGAACCAGGTGATCGAAGGGGAGCTTCAGAGTGTCGAGCGGCCGGGAGACGGCGGGCAGGCCGCGCCGGCGGCGGGGGCCGAGCGTTGAGGCTGGACACGGTCGCTCGCGACCCACTCAAACGCTCACCCACGGCGAGTGAGGCGGGCTCACCCAGCTGCAGTCAACAGTTCGAGCGACGATGGCGGCTGTGAACACCGGCAAGAGCTCCGCGGGAGAGTCCCAGCGCCCGCGCCGGCGCGCGACCGTCGGCGGGCCGCGGCTGCCGCACCTCTCGCCACGCGAGCGTGCCGCGCGCGGCAAAGCCGCGCGCGTGGAGACCCCGCGCTCGCGCCACGCCGAGTTCGAGGCGTGGGTCGAGCGGCCCGACCCGGTCGCGCTGCTGGAGGAGCAGGCCACCTCGCGCGTGCCGGAGCTCGTCCCGATCCGCTACGGGCGGATGGCGGCCTCGGCGTTTGCGTTCTTCCGCGGAGCGGCGTACGTGATGGCCTCCGACCTCGCCTCGACTGCACGGTCAGGGTTCCAGGTGCAGCTCTGCGGCGACGCGCACCTCTCGAACTTCGGCGGCTTCGCCTCGCCCGAGCGCGAGCTCGTGTTCGACGCCAACGACTTCGACGAGACGCTGCCCGGCCCGTGGGAGTGGGACCTCAAGCGCCTCGCCGCCTCGATCGCGATCGCGGGGCGCGAGCGCGGCTTCACCGGCGCCCAGCGCCGCGAGACCGTGCGCGCCGCGGTGGGCGAGTACCGCGGCGCGATGCAGCGCTTCGCGGAGATGCGCGACCTCGACATCTGGTACGCCCGCCTGGACCGCGCGTCGCTGCTCGCGCGCTTCGAAGCGCAGGCGCCCGCGCAGCAGCTCAAGCGGTTTCGCAAGGCGGCGACGAAGGCTGTGACCAAGGACAGCACGCGCGCCTTCGAACGCCTCGCGCACACCGTCGACGGCGAGCCGCAGATCATCAGCGACCCGCCGCTGATCGTCCGGGTCGAGGACCTGCTCCCTGCCGAGCAGGCGAGCGAGTTCCAGGAGGGCGTCCACAACCTGCTGCGCTCCTACCGCACGAGCCTGCAGGGCGACCGCCGCCACCTGCTCGAGCACTTCCGCTTCGTCGACCTCGCGCGCAAAGTCGTCGGCGTCGGCTCCGTCGGCACCCGCGCCTGGGTGGTGCTGATGCTGGGGCGCGACAACGAGGACCCGCTGTTCCTGCAGTGCAAGGAGGCCCAGGCCTCGGTGCTCGAGCCGTTCCTCGGCAAGAGCGAGTACGACAACCACGGCCGGCGGGTCGTCGAGGGCCAGCGGCTGATGCAGGCCTCCTCCGACATCATGCTCGGCTGGCTGCGCACCACGGGGATCGACGGCGAGACCCGCGACTTCTACGTGCGCCAGCTGTGGGACTGGAAGAGCTCGGCCGACGTCGGCGTGATGGAGCCGCCGGGCATGGCGATCTACGGGCGCATGTGCGGCTGGACGCTCGCGCGCGCGCACGCCCGCTCAGGCGACTCGATCGCGATTGCGAGCTACCTGGGGCGCAGCGACACGTTCGACCGCGCACTCGCGCGCTTCGCCGAGACCTACGCCGACCAGAACGAACTCGACCACCGCGCGCTGGTGGACGCCATCGCGAGCGGCCGCGTCGTGGCCGAGCAGGGCATCTGAGCCCGCCTTAGGGCCTATCCCTCTAGGGCCGCACGCCTGGATACGGCCGATGGCACTTCGCGAGGCTTTGTCCTCGGCCTCGACGTGGGCCCACCACGCCTTCGGCCTTGCGTCCGCGCCTCGCTCGACCCTCGACCGCCACAGCCGCACACCCCAATCGGGATAGGCCCTTACGCGGGCGCGTCTCCCCCAGCCCCAGGCGGCTCTCCCCCAATCGGATCGCCCCGCTCCTCGGCGATCTGACGGCGCAGCGCGTACACGCCGAACACCACCAGCACCAGCTCGATCAGCAGCGGGATCGCCTGACCCGGGGTGCGCTCTGGCCCGAGCGTGGCGATCAGCAGCACGATCGCTGCCGCGCCGGCGGCGAACCAGCCGGGGTGGTGCTCCAGCGGCTCGGCGATCAGCTCCCTGATCTTCACCGCCAAGCGCATCGGTCCGGCGACCCAGCCCGCGAAGATCACCACGACACCGGTGATCAGCAGCCACAGCGCGCGGCTGCGCCAGCCGGCGGTGGCGATGTCGAGGACTTCTCGCATCGCGGGGCGGACGCCTTCGTTCTGGACGAGGTTGGTCACCACGTAGGACTCGACCCAGCGGCGCAGCACGAGCGCTACGAGCGCGCCCGCGATGATCCCCACGCCGATCTCGATCAGCACCCGCCGGCGGTAGCCGGCGGCGAGCCAGAGCGCCCCCAGATACAGCAGCACCACGAGCAGCGGCAGGATGAAGGAGAGGCCGCGCATCGCTTTGACGCCATCCTGCGCGAGCTTCAGTTGGGAGGAGCGCAGCAGCACGAGCTTGCGCCGGTTGGCGGGCAGTTTCGCCCCGACTTCGCTGCCCACCCCCAGGCGCGAGCCGATCCGGTCGACCAGCTGTTCGAGGTTGATGCTCACCACGCCCCCCGACGTCGAGAGCGCGCCGCTGCCTCCGTTGAGGATCTTCGTCACCTGTTCGTGCGTGACGTGGTTGGCGCGTCCCCACAGTTCCTGGATCGCGGGGACCTCGAGCGCCTTTTCGATCGCCTGGGGCACGACCTGCGCCGCGGCGGTGGAGAGCGCCGGCGCGAGCAGGCGCAGTTCCGGGGGCAGCTTTTCGGCGGCGAGGTTCTGGACGTCCACGACGCTCAGCAGTCGTTCGGAGAGGTCGCCGGCGACGACTTCGCGGACCTTTTCGTTCTGCAGCAGCCGCACGCTGGTCTGCGTCCAGCCTTCGGTGTCGATGATCTGGGCGCGGATCCACGTCGCCATGATCGAGAACACGACGAGCACGCTGGCCACGATCACCAGCGTCCGCGAGCGCCAGAACCCCGGCGGATGCCGCCTCGCCGCAACCGCGCCGCCTGCGCCCGCGCCACCAGCCGCGGTGGGGGTAGGGGCAGGGGCAGGGGCCCCCGCCTCAGGGGACGGGCTCGCTCCGGTGGGGTCCGCGCTCATCCTCAGGCAGCCTCCCCGCTGCGAAGGTGATCCGTCCTCGCCCGCCAGGGGTGGTACGGCGGTCGGCGCAGCACCCTACACCGCCGGCTGCGGGCGCGGCGTCAGCGCCGCCGGCTCGTCTTCGGTCGTCGCGAGCGCCTCGCCGGGCAGCGACCGCGCGAACCACAGCCCGACGAGCGCGAACGCGGACGCGAGCAGCAGCGCGCGCTTGAGCGCTTCGATCTGGGAGTCGTTGTAGTAGCCGACCAGCTTGGTGACCTGTTCGGGGGGTAGTCCGGCCTTTTCGGCGTCGGCCTTGAACTGCGCCTGGGAGACCATCGGCAGCCCCTCCTCGGTGCCGTTCACGACCTGCTGCTGGACCTGCGCGGGGATCGACGGGTCGGCGAGCACGCGCTCGTGAAAACCGGTGGTCAGGCCGGTGAGCAGGACGGCGCCGATCAGCGCCGTGCCGAGCGACTGGCCGAGGTTCTGCGCGGCGCCCTGCACGCCGCCGGCCTCGGAGGAGCGCGATTCCCCGACGGAGGACATCACGACATTGCCGAGCTGGGAGAACGCCAGGCCGATTCCGACCCCGAAGCCCGCGAGCGAGAGCGCGAACGCGACGGAGGAGAGCGACGGGGAGATCGACGCCATCAGGCAGGCGATCGAGACGAACAGGAAGCCGAGCCCGATCTGCACCACTTTGCGCGGCGAGGTGCGCGTCGCCAGGCGCGGGCCGAGCACCGCGGCGAGCATCATCGTCACCGAGATCGGCAGGATCTTCACTCCCGTTTCCAGGGCGTTGTAGCCGAGCACCAGCTGCAGGTAGAGCGGCAGCACGAAGAACGTGCCGGCGAGGATCAGGTACTGCGAGACGAGCGTCGAGAGCCCGGCGCGCAGCTGCGGGATGTGCAGCAGGTCGGGCGCCAGCAGCGGCGTGCGCCCGGCGGCGGCCACGCGCTGCTCCCAGCGGGCGAAGCAGCCGAGCACCACGAGGCCAGCGAGGATCAGGAAGGGGACGACCGAGAACCCGAACGGGGTGATCCGCGTGCCGGCGATCGTGAGCGCCCCGATTGGTTTGAACAGGCCCCACGTGGAGATCTTGAGGATCGAGAACACCGTCAGACCAAGGCCGATCGCTGACAACGCCGCCCCGACGAGGTCGAGCTTGATCCGCTCGCCGGACGGGCGGTCGCCAATTTTTCGGACGAGGGTGAGCAGCACGAGCACGATCACGGTCTCCCCCGCGAACACGACCCGCCAGGTGAACTCCGTGGTGATGAAGCCCCCGATCAGCGGTCCCGCCGCCGCGCCGGCGCCGGCGATCCCGCCGAGCAGCCCGTACGCCAGGGCCCGTTCGCGGCCGCTGTAGTTGACCGCCGTCAGCGACGCGATCGCCGGGATCACGAGCACCGCGCCGAGCCCCTCGATGCCCGACCAGCCGAGCAGCAGGACGCCAAGATTCGGGCTGAGCGCGGTCGTCAGCGACCCCACCCCGTAGATCGCGAGGCCGATCGAGAAGGCGCGCCGGCGGCCCCAGATGTCCCCGAGCTTCGCGCCGGTCAGCATGAACGCCGCCATCACGAGCGTATACGCGGTGATCGCGAGCTGCACCCCAGTGACGGTCGTATGCAGATCCGCGACGACCTGCGAGATCGATACGTTCATGACCGTGCTGTCGAGCACCATCACGAACTGCGCCGTGCCCAGGATCAGGATGGTCGTGCGGTTGCGCACCTTCAGGGGGCCGCACTCGACTCAGGCACCGGCCGAGCATGGCTCCAGTACGGGTGAGGCGGCATCACCCCTCACGAATGACACCGTCTCACCCGCGCGCACACAAGGATCGGCGAGGTGAGCACTGAAGCACAGACCGCGGGTGGCGCGAGCCCCGGCGAGGGTCCGCCTGAATACCGCTACGGCGTCGTGTTGCTGCTCATGGCCTTCGCGATGATCTTCGTCATCGTGGCGCCGAGCGCCGCCTGGTCCCGCGCCACGGCCCTCGTGATCGAGAGTTCCGCGCTGCTAGTCGCGGTCGCCACGGCGCGCGCGCCGCGCGCGGTCCGTCGCCGCAGAGTGGAGCTGGGCGGCGTGCTCGCGGTCGTCCTCGTCTTCGGCGTCGCCTTCTCGGTGGTACCAAGCGACCTGGACTTCGCGCTGAGCGGGCTGGTCGCAGGCGCGATCCCCGTGGCGATCGTCGGGGGACTGCTGGGCCTCGTGCGGGAAAGAGGCGTGACGCTGCAGGTGGTCGCGGGGGCGCTGGCCATCTACCTGACGGTCGGGATCATGTTCGCCTGGGCGATCGGCTTCGTCGCCCGGCTCGGCAGCACCCCGTACTTCGCGCAGGGCACGAACGGCACCGAGAGCGACCACGTCTACTACAGCTTTACGGTTCTGACGACGACGGGATTCGGCGACTTCTCCGCCGCCACCCACGTCGGACGCGCCCTCGCGGTCGTCGAGATGCTCGTCGGGCAGATCTACCTTGTCACCGTCATCGGTGTGCTCGTCGGCAACTTCGCGGGGCGGCGGCGGACAGGGTAGGGTCCCCCGGATCGCCCTCCAGCAACTACGGCCGAAACGCCTTACGCCGATAGAGCATCCTTCCCATCGGCAGCGGCACGGTTGCCGGCTGGCGTCACGCGGTGGCCTGTAGGGCCTAAAGTACGACGTAGGATGCCCAACTCGGGCAAATATGTGGACTCCCGACCGACAGGGGCGTAGGCCACGCGGGGAGGTCGGTAGGTCGTTCGTCCAACGCCCCTAGACAGTGCCGGAAGAAGGTGCATCCTTGCCCTCTCGAATGCACGCGGGCGACGCATCAAAGCACCCCGCGAAAAAGGTGAATCGGTCACCCACATTCACCAAAAAGAACGACTAACGAGCCAGGAGACCGCCATGCTGTCGCTGCGAACGCCAAGGCACCCAAGGCAACGCATTTCATCAAACCGCGCCACCGACCCGCAGAGCATCGAAGTGTCCAGAAAAGACGGATCGGGCCAGACGGCAAGCCGCCACGACGCGCAGATGTTCGGTGCGCGCACCCAACCGGCCGACCCCTACAAGGCGTGGCTCGAGCAGCGCGAAGCGGAGCGCGAACGAGAAGAGCGTCGTCTGAACCCGCGCGACGCCTGGGATGATCTGATAACCCAGGGCTTCTGCGCGGCCGGGCGCAGCTAAGAACGGCTTTCAAAAAGACCGGCACGCCTGGATGCGCCCCTGTACGCTGCGCCGGATCGCCACGCGCCGGCTTGCCCGTGCCACCAGCACGGGCTTCACCGCCCCGCGTCGCCCAGCTTGGTCCAGGGACGCCCCAGACGCACCGCCTATTTTGAAAGACGTTCTGAAGGCGTCTCTACGGCGAATCCAACACGGCGTCGATGCTCGGAGCGGCCGAGGCGCGCGCTGGTACCCGGCCCACCAAGCTGAGCGAAACCCCGGCGAGCAGGGAGGCGAGGATCATGAACCTCCAGGCACCGGTGAAGTCCCCCGCGGAGTGCGGGGTGCCGAGCACGGCGATGAGGATCGCGAACCCGAGCGCCGAGCCGAGCTGGCGGCCGGTCGTCTGGACCGCGATGCCGGTCGCCAGGCGGGCGGGCGGCAAGGTCGCCGCGACGGCCCCTGTGAGCGAGGGGATCACGAGGCCCACGCCGATCCCGCCGATCAACATGCCGGGGAGGAAGTCGAGCGCGTAGCGTGGAGACGCGCCGAGGTGCTGCACCCACCAGACGCCGCCGAGCGCGAACAGCACCGTTCCGAACGCGCCTATGCGCCCAGGGCCGACGCGACTGCCCAGGCGCGCGGCGGGTATTGCGGTGAGCGCGGCCATCGTCGGGCCGGGCGTGATCATCAAGCCGGCGGTGAGGATCGGCTCGTGCCAGATGCCGGTGAGGAAGAGCACGGAGGCGAGCAGCATCCCCGCAAAGCCGGCGAAGAACAGCAGCGACCCGAGCGTGGCGGCGCTGAAGGCGCGCACTCGCAGCAGTGCGGGCTCGACGATCGGCGCGGGGTGGCGCGCGATCCGCCGAGCGAGGAGGAGCAGCAGCAGCGCGGCGAGCACGAACAGCGCGAGAATGCGCGCGCTGGACCAGCCCCAGGCGGAGCCCTGCACGATCGCGACGGTGAGCGCGGCCACGCCGGCGGTGAGCAAGACCGCGCCGGGCAGGTCGGGCCGCGCCGCCTCGGGGTGGCGGATCTCACGCAGCACGCGCCGGCCGGCCACCAGACCGGCGAGGCCGACGGGGACGTTGACGATGAACACCCAGCGCCAACCGGCCTCGACGAGCAGACCTCCAAGCGGCGGCCCGGCGGCGGCCGCGATCCCGCCGACCGCAGCCCAGGCGCCGATCGCGATGTGCCGCTGCTCTGCGGGGAACTCTGGTAGCAGGAGACCGAGCGAGGATGGCAACAGCAGCGCCGCGCCGAGGCCCTGGATCGCGCGGGCGGCGACGAGCAGGGGAATCGTGGGAGCCGCGGCGCAGGCGGCGGAGGCCGCGACGAACAAGCTCACCCCGAGCAGAAACGCGCGCCGGCGCCCGAACCCGTCCGACCAGCGGCCCGCCGGGACCAGGAACGCCGCGAACACGATCGTGTAGGCGTTCAGGATCCACGAGAGCGAGGAGAGGCTCGTCCCGGGGAAGTCGGCGTGGATCGCGGGGAAGGCGATGTTGACGATGAACACGTCCAGACCGGCCATGAACACGCCCACCACTACGACCAGCAGAACCTGCCACTTACGCTCCATGTGAGTCGCTCCCTTCGTCAGATCGAACGGTCAGGTCGAACAGCGGCAGCGGCACTCCACCCCATATGAGTTGCATGACAAGACCCACTGGTAGCCACCGTATCACACTGAGTTTCGTGACGCAACCCAGTGATAACATGCAGGGTGATGCTCGGGTCCGACTACGGCACTCAGAACTGCTCGATCGCCCGCACGCTCGAGTTGGTGGGCGAGCGCTGGACGTTCCTGGTGCTGCGCGACGTGTTCCTGGGAGTCCGCCGCTTCGACGCGCTGCAGCGGGATCTCGGCGTCGCCCGCAACGTGCTCGCCGCCCGCCTGGAGCGGCTCGTCGACGAGGGGATCCTGGCGAAGGTCCCCTACAGCGAGCGCCCGCTGCGCCACGAGTACCGGCTGACGGACAAGGGCCTGGACCTGTGGCCCGTGGTCGTCGAGCTGCTGCGGTGGGGCGACCGCTACGCCGCCCCGCAGGGACCGCCGATCGTCATCCGCCACAAGGGCTGCGGCGGCGAACTCGGCGAGCGGCGCACGTGCACGCGCTGCGGCGAGCCACTCAGCGTGCGCGACGTACGCGCCGAGCCGGGTCCCGGCGCCGGGCGCCGGGCGGCGTGAGAGATGGCACAGCCACGCGTGAGCGGTCCCTCGCTGACCGGGGGTTGCCTGTGCGGCGGCGTGCGCTTCGAGCTGAGCGAGCCGGCGCCAACGGCGGGCTACTGCCACTGCACGCGCTGCCAGCGCAGGACGGGCACGGCGTCATCGCCGCAGGCGCGGATCGACGGCCGCACGCTGCGGATGGTGAAGGGCGAGAGCCTGGTCAAGGCGTGGCGCCACCCGGAGGGCGGCTTCGAGAAGCTGTTTTGCAGCGAGTGCGGCGGGCAGCTCTTCAGCCGCAACCCCGAGGACCCGACGCAGATGAGCGTGCGCATGGGCGCGTTCGACGGCGACCCGGGAGTGCGGCCCAGCTGGCGGGCGTTCGTCAGCTATGCGGCGGAGTGGGAGCCGATTCCCGACGACGGGCTGGAGCGTTTTCCGGAGGGCAAGCCATACCGCTGAGTACAAGTACCGCAGGGAGGTTGGGAAGGGGTGGGGTTTGGGGATCGTCCGCGCGGGTGAGCACGCCTACCGGGCGCGTGCGCGCGGGACTTCCGTGCCCCGCGTCGTCGCGTATCACGCCACCGGCGGCGGCGTCCCGTTCGACGGAGGCGGGGAGCGCGGGGTCCCATTCGCACACCACGCAGGCGTGACGGAACGCCGAGCGGGCGAAGTTGAGCGCGAAGGCGTGCGGGTCGGCGCTCGAGCAGACGTCGTCCCAGTCGAGGATGTACTCCCCGAGCGTCGCCTCCCAGCGCGCGGAGGGGGGCGAAAGCGTCGCGGTGTGGAAGCCCTCCGGCGCGGGGTGCGCGTAGGCGTAGAAGGCGGCCCGGGGGTAGCGCACGTCGCCGGGCCACCAGCCGACGGCGACCTCCTGGACGTCCATCGCGTTGCGCATGATGAAGTCCTCCGAGGGCGGGTCGGCGGGCAGGCCAGAGAAGAGGTTCACCGCGAGGTCGAACGAGCCCCACCAGGCGTTGACCGGCGTCGAGCGCCCGCGAAACGGCGCGCGGAACGCGGCGAGGACGAGCGCAGCGTGGGTCGCAGCCTCGAAGTAGGAGGCGACCTGGGCGGAGTCGTAGGTGCAGTGCTCGTCGTCCTCGTCGAGCGGCACGCTCCACGACACCTCCTGGGGAGTGGGATCGATGCTCACCTCGCCGGCCAGGTCGCGGACCGCCTGGAGCACGTCGCGCGTGACCTCCCCGACCGGCCGGTTGGGTGTAAGCGGGACCCGCCGCACGCCGCCGCCGGAGTGCTCGGCGAGCGCCTCGTGCGTGCGCAGGTCGAGCGTGACCACGAGCGCCCCCGAGCCGTCGGGGGCAGGCAGCGGAGCGGTCTCCCAGCCGCGCGCGCTCAGACGCAGGGCGGCGTGCTGGAGCTGCGGCTCCGGTGGGGCGAGCGCCACCGCGAGCTTGCCGAGGAGCTGGGTGTGCGCGTGCAGCGTGTCGCAGGTCGCACTCCAAGCCTCGTAGGAAACCGCCGGCCACCCAGACGACATCCCCGCACGCTAGCAGCCGTTGGCGAGCGGTGACCCGCGCAGGGGAGGAGCCCACGCCGCTCCCGACACGCCCGACAAGACTCAGCCGCTCTGTTCGGACCCGAGCCCGGGGGCGGCCAACGAGGTGGCGTCGAAGACTTCGCTGGAAGGCGGCGGGACGATCGCGGGGATCGGACCGTAGCTGGTGAAGTTCATGGTGGTCGTGCCGCTCACGGAAGTGGCCCCCGTCGCGCTGTCGGAGGCGCCGGCAGGGACGCTCACTCCGATGGAGAGCTGGATGCGGCGCACCCGGCCCTGCGCGTCCACCCAGACGTCCACCGGAATCGAGCCCCCGTCGTCGAGCTTTTCCAGCGCAGACTTGGCCGCTTCCTGCGCGCTCGATGGCAGACGAGCGAGGATGTCGCTCAGCTGCAGAGTGGCGTGGTAGTGGGTGGTGGGCACGCCGTCGACCGTTTCGCGACCAACCGTGGTCACGCCGCCAGAGCTCGCGCGCAGGTATTCGAGGAACTGGGTGGGGTCGGTTTCGTCGAGCGAGGAGAGCTGGGAAAGGTCGATCCCGTCCGCCTGCGCAGCCTTGGTGAGGTTGAGCTCCATCCAGGTCTTGCCTTCCGGGAGCTCGCCGGCGAGGAAGGGCAGGTTCATGTAGATCACGGGGTACTGGAAGATCATCTGCACGGTGCCCGTTCCGCCCCCGGGCAGCGCCGAGGCGCCGGGGACGCCGGAGAGGTTCATCGTCATCTCTCCAGAGCGGTCGTGCTCGTCGAGGTAGCCGTTGGCGGTGATCGAGAAACCACCGCCCGGTAGCGCGGAGGAGGCGAGCTGCGTGGTGAGCGAGAACTTGGCGCCCGCCTGCTGGGCAGTGACCTCCGCGGCGCGGGCGATCGGGTCGAGCGTGGCGGAGACTCCACAGCCGCTCACGGCCAGCCCACCGGCACCGAGCGCGGCCAGCGCCCCGAGCGCAGCCAGGGCCCTCGCCAGCTTCGTGTAGGAGCGCTCGGTCCTCATCCTCGGTCTTCTCGACACCACCCAGCGTATCCTTGACCGGGCTCCGAAGGGGCTGGCCGACCTTCGCACGGGCTGAGTCGGGGCTGGCCGACCTTCTCCGTGTTGTCCCGACAGACCTTCGCAGCGCCCCCGACCTTCCTGCGGCTCTCCCTCGCGGCGCTCCCTACCGGGCGCTCGACTGCCCGAGGTGAGCGGCGGCGTCCGCCAGCCGGTCGTCACCCCAGAACAGCTCACCGTCGATGGCGAGAGTGGGCACCCCGAACACGCCGCGAGCGTGCGCAGCATCGGTCGCGGCCCGCAGGGCACTCTTGACCGCCGTGTCAGCAGGGGCAGCCGCGGCCGCCTCTCGATCGAGGCCGACGTCGGCGGCGACGTCGAGAACGCGCTCGGGGATGCTGAGGTCGAGGCCCTCCTGGAAGGCGGCTCGGAATGCCCCCACCGTGAGCTCGCGCCCACGCCCGGCCTGGAATGCGAAGGTCGTGAGGCGCATCGCAAAGAGGTAGTCGCTCGGCCATGGGTCGGGCCAGCGCAGCGGCGGCAGTCCGTACTCCCGCGCGCGCCGCTGCACCTCGGCGATCCCCGCCTCGCGCCCGCCGCCCTCACCGAGCCCCCACGACGACCGCCCGTTGAGCTTGAAGAGCCCCCCAGCAACACCGGCTGCCAGGCGATCGGCTCCGGCAGGAGCTCCTCCAGGCGCTCCGCCGCCAGGTAGGCGAACGGCGAGCCAAGGTCGAAGTAGAAGGTCGCTTGCGGCACGATACCCCAGGTGCTCTCAGTATGAGGCAGGGCGCTCACTCGGGGCGTGACACCCAGCACACCCGGCTACCGACGCGCAACGGCAAAGCCCGCGAGGGTGGCGCCGGCCATGCCCGCGGAGGCGGCGAGCGGGAGTACGAGACTCTGCTTCTCCAGCAGCGCGCCGATCAGTGCGCCGACCAGCAGCGCCACCACCGCGCCCGTGCGCCGGCGGGAGTTGCGCGGAGCGCCGCCCGCCGGGTCGGCCACCAGGCCGGTGAGCGTGAGCGTCATGACCGTGGTCGTGAGGTCGGGGACGGCCAGCTTGCGCACGGTGGCGTTGCGCACGCCCATCGCGACCGCGACCAGGGCGATGACCGCGTAGGCGGCGAGCGAGTCGATCCTGACGGTGGTGAGCGCGGCAAGGACTGCGGCGCAGCCGAGCAGCCCCACCTCGATCGCCAGCGCGACGCTGAAGTGCCGCCGGCGGTGCTCCGCGAAACTGGTGGCAACGCGCCCGCCGGCGCCCGCGCCGAGGAGGAAGGCGGCGAGCGAGACGAGCGGCGCGAGGACCGGGAGCCCGCCGGCGTGTGCGAGCCCGAACCCGAGCAGCACGACGTTGCCGGTCATGTTGGCGGTGAAGACGTGCCCGAGGCCGAGGTAGCTGACCGCGTCGATGAGCCCTGTGGTCATGGTCAGCACGAGCAGCGCCGGCGGCAGGCGCCGGTCGTGGGCGCTCGCGGGTGCTGCCGGCGCCTGCTGTGCACTTGGGGGCTGGGGAGCTGCGGGGTTGGGCGGGTTCACAGCGGCCGGCTGCACACCCGGGCGCTGAGGATCGTCGGGGTCGAGCCGGTTCACGCCGCCCGCCGGGCGCGCTCGCCGGCCCGTTCGCGCAGCACGGGGCTCCAGCGCTCGGGTTCGCGCTCGGCCTGCTCGTGCGCCCAGCGGAAGTGGTGGACCGCGGAGCGTCGCAGCGGCTCGCCGAGCAGCAGCCCCGCGAGCGCCCAGCGGCGCGCGTGGCGCGGGGTCTCCAGCGCGAGCGCCAGCGCGCCCGCGACCACCCAGAGCTGGAGGATCGCGTTGTAGGGGGGCAGGCGCTCGGGCGTCATGCCCTCGGCCTCGACGAGGAAGGGGATGCCGCTGCGCAGCTCCCAGGGCCACTCCACGAAGTGCACGATCCCTCCGGCGAGCCCCGCGCCGTTGTTGAGCGCGAGCCACTTCTCGAGCGACTCGCCCTCGCCGCACCACGCCGCGGCGGCCCACGCGGGCAGCCCTCCGGCCCACAGCGCGAGGGCTCCGCGCCGACCGATGAACGGCTCGAAGACGAGACCCACCCCCGCGCGGACCTCGAAGGTGTGGTGGGCGGCGGTGCCGAGCGCGGTCAGGAAGGTGAATGGACGTCGCGGTCGCAGCGTCCGGTGTGATGCGCTCTGCGGAAGGCGCTTCACGGTGCGCCTCAGCACGGCGCGCCTCAACGTAGTGCTTCTCAACACGGCGCCGAGCATCGCGCTCTCGCGTTTCGCGCGCATCGACGTGGTCCCGCGTTTCGCGCGCCTCGACGTGGTCCCGCGTTTCGCGCGCCTCGAGGTGGTCCTGGGTCTCGCGTCGGGCACCAGGGCGCTCCTCTCACGCGGACGGCGCCGTCCAGGTGGCGTCGTCGAGCTGTGGCGGGTGGTCGAAGTCCTCGGGCCGCGCAAGCATCCACGCGGCGGCCTCGTCCATGCTCGGCACCACAACGGCGCCGGCGCCGGCCAAGCGGGCGGTCTCGCCGAGCACGGCGTCGAGCGCGGCCCAGCCGTCCTCGCCGGTGAAGGCGACCGAGAAGGGGTGAAACAGCAGCGCGAGGTGACCCTCGTGGTAGGCGTGCGCGCGCAGCGCGGCGGCCATCTCCTCGCGCATCCGCTCAGGCCCGTAGGAGTCGGGGCTGCCACCGTAGCGCTCGCGCAGACCGGCGAACTGGGGCAGGTAGGTGTAGGCGTCGACGAGTGGCCAACGGAACGGCAGCACGGCGAGACCGTCCAGCAGACCCTCACGCTCGCCGGCGGGAGAGACGTAGGTGTAGCCGTGCTCGGTGAGCAGTGCGAGCGTACGCGCCGTCAGCCCGCCGCCGGGCGGGCGGAAGCCGCGGGGCTCGAGGCCGATCGAGCGCAGCGCGTCGGTGGCACGAGCGAGCAGTGCGGCCTCGGAGCCGGCGTCGAGTGCGGCCCACTCCTCGTGGCGCCAGGCGTGCACGGCGACCTCGTGGCCCGCCCCCGCGAGAGCGTGCAGCGCGTCGGGGTACGTCTCGGCGTTCAGGCCCTCGACGAAGAACGTCGCGCGTACACCGTGAGCGGCGAGCAGCTCGAGCAGCCGCGGGAGCACTTCGAGCACCGTGAAGTGCTGCCCTTGGGGCACGTCCCGCGGCCACATGCCGAGCTCCAGCTGGGCGGCCTCGCCGAGGTTGTCGAACGTCACCGACACCGCCGCGCCGGCGGCGCTGGCTCCCCATGCGCTCACGCGCTCGACTCCTGCGTCTCGCAGGCCACAGGCCTACGAGTATGTCAGGAGGGTGAAGCGGTCGAACTTCAGGGTGTCGACGACTTCCGCGCCCTCGCGGCCGGGGCGAACGGGCACGACGGTGACCCGCAGCTTCTTGTCTCCGACCTGCCGCAGGGCGTCGGTGACGATCACGGTCTTGGTCTGCGGCGTGAGCGGGTGCGGGGGCCGGCGGTCGAAGGGGTCGCGGGGGCCGGTGGGGACCTCGCAGTGGCCGGCGTCGCCGGCGCAGCCGGAGTGGCCGAAGACGGTGAAGGAGCCGGCGTAGTGCGATTTGGCGTCGCGCGGCGTGCCCACACCGGCCTTGGGGTTGTTGAGATAGACGCGCGCCTCGTAGCTGGGGCCGGAGTGGTCGACGCCGTAGAAGACGAGGTCGGCGCGCTGGAAGTCCGGCTGCCCCGCGCGCGCGGGGTTGTCGATGGACTTGGACTTGAAGAGACCCATCTAGCCGCCCGTCCCGGAGGTTTCGGTGCTCTGCACAGCGTAGTCGTAGCCCAGGGTGTTCGTGTCGAGGGTCTGCGCGACGGTCATTTTGAACGGGGGCAGCGCCTCTTCGAGCAGGGTGGCGGGGATGCTTGCCGCGGGGTGCAGCAGCTGCCACATGCGCCACAGGCGGTCGATCATCGCGTGGTGCGCCCAGAAGAGGGGGTCGAACGCGGCGAAGTTGATGTCGCCCATGTGTCCCGTGGGCCCGCCGACCCACACGTGGACGTTGTTGTGGTACTGCTCGAGCTGGTGGGTGAAGTCGAGGAAGCCCGGCAGCGCCAGCACCTTTTCGATCTCCGCGGTGGTCGGCAGCGGCGGCGAGCCTTCGGCGCCCGGTTCGCGCAGTGTCATCGGCGCTCGTTTGTCGCCTTCCCGCGCACCCTGTTCGAGCGCGATCGGATCCACCTTGGCCGAAGCGAGGGGGTTGGGCGGTGCGCCTTCCTCCTGTTCGTAGGCGTTCGGGACGGCGGCGTCCACGGTCCAGTCCCACCAGGGCAGCGTGACTTCGCTCTGCAGATCGCGTAGTGCGAGCTCGAAGAAGTAGAGGTAGGCGCGGTGCCAGGGGAGGAAGATCGGGTGGCCGTGAGCGATGTCGCAGTAGATCGGCAGCGGCAGTCCGTGAATCCCCGCCCAGTAGTTGTACCCGCGCTCGTCGGAGATCCCCATCGCAGCGGACACCGCAGCCCTGAAGTCACCCATCTGGGCGGCGCTCATGGAGTCAACGTTCAGCCGGTGGCGCAGCGGCACGGCCGGCAGCTGCGGGCTGACCGCTCCGGTGCTCATCGCCGATCCCGATGGGTGGTAGCGTCCATTCCTGCGAACAGTAGCGCAGAGTCGGGAATCGTGCAAACTCGATCGAGAAGAACAGCTTCGCTCCGCTGAAAACTGGCGCGCCCGGGCGCGGGGACACGGTGAGGGGCGCGAATCCGTGAGGCCGGCGGGCAGACCCGGCGGTGAGCCTCGCAGGCCCCGCGACCTACAGCCGCCGCCCCGCGAGCCCCTCGGCGGCCTCGATCAGCGCGGCGTAGTCCTCGGCCCCGTGCCCGCGTCCGACGGTAGCGGTGAGTAGGTCCCGCGCGTGGGCGGCGGCGGGGAAGGGCACCCCGGCGGCCTGCGCTTCCTCGAGGCAGAGGCGCACGTCCTTGAGCATATGGGCGGCCTTGAACAGCGGCGTGTAGTCGTGGGCGCGCATCGCCCCGGCCTTCAGCTCCAGCTGGGCGGAGGCGCCGGAGCCGGCGGAGACGACCTGCTCGAAGGCGTCGAGGTCGAGGCCGGTGGCGCGCGCGAGCAGCAACGCCTCGGCGAGTGCGGCGGCGTTGGCGGCGCCGAGGGCGTTGTTGATCAGCTTGAGCATCTCGCCCTGGCCGAGCTCGCCGACGTGCACGATCACCCGGCCCATCGCCTCCAGCAACGGCCGCGCGCGGGCAAAGTCCTCGGGAGCGCCGCCGGCCATGATCGTCAGCGTGCCAGCCTCCGCGCGCGGGGAGGAGCCGGTGACGGGCGCGTCGAGCAGCCGCACCCCCCGCTCGGCCAGCGCCGCGCCGATCCGGCGGGTGTCGGCGGGGGCGACGGTGGACATGTCCACGCACAGCACCCCGGGGAGCGCGGTCTCGGCGACGCCGCCGGCGCCGAGCAGCACGGAGGCCACCTGCTCCCCGTCCACGACCATGCTCACGACGACGTCGCTCGCGCGCGCGACCTCCGCGGGGGTGTCCGCGGCCACGGCGTCGTGCTCCGCGGCCCACCGCGCGGCCTTGCCAGGGGTGTGCGTCCAGACGGTCAGGGGGAAGCCGGCGCGCCGCACGCGGGCGGCCATCCGCGAGCCCATGATGCCGAGGCCGAGGAATCCGATCCGCTCAGGCATCCACCCATAGTGCTACATCGGAGCGGCCGGCGCTCAGAACGGTCCGACGTCGAAGCAACCAAGCGCTCAGAGCGGGTCCGACATCAGAGCGACCAAGCGCTCAGAACAGTCCGGGGAGGGCAACCCCGAGGGCGGTGCCGAGACAGCGAGTGGTGTTGAGGACGCCGGAGAGCACCCCGACGCGGGAGCGTGGGGCCGCGCGCATGACGCCGGCGTTGTTGAGCGGGATGAACGCACCAAGGCCGGCTCCGACGAGGGTCAGCCCGGCGGGCAGGCCGGCGACGCCGCTGTCGCCCAACGCCAGTACGCAGAGGCCAAGCGCTGCGAGCAGCGGCCCGCCGAGGGTGAGCACGCGCGCATCGACGTGCTCGGCGAGGCGGCCGGCGAGCGGCGCGCAGATCCCGAGGGCGACCGGCAGGACGGCGAGCTCGAGACCGGCGAGCGCGGTGGGCACGTGCAGCGCGGCGAGGTGGTAGGAGACCACGTAGAGAGTCCCGAACAGGACGGCGTAGGCGGCCATCGCGCCCGCCAGCCCCACGGCGAGGGCGCGCCGGACGACGCGTTCGCGTGGCGCGATGGGGCGCAGCGACTCGCGGGGGATGCCTTTGGCCTCGCCACGTGGGCCGCAGTGGAGCTCCCCGTCGGCGGTGCGGCTGCGGGGGAGCAGCGCCCACGCCAGCGCGATGCCGAGCACCCCGGCGGGGAGGTTGACGAGGAAGATCAGGCGCCAGCCGCCCGCCGCTAGCAGCAGCCCGCCGATCGCCGGTCCGAGCGCAAGCCCAACGGCCTGCGCGGCGCCCTGCACCCCAAGGCCGCGGGGCAGCAGTCGGGTGGGCAGGCTCTCGGCGATCAGAGCGACGGAGTTGGCCTGCAGCATGGCGGCGCCGAGCCCCTGCAGGACGCGAGCGGCGAGCAGCCAGCCGAGGGCGGGAGCGAGCCCGCAGAGCACCGAACCGACGGTGAAGACGGCGAAGCCGTAGGTGTACAACAGCTTGCGCCCGACGCGGTCGGCGAGGTGCCCGACGGGGACGAGTGTGAGGGCAAGCACCAGCAGGTAGGAGAGCGAGACCCACCGCACGGCGCCGGCGACCTCGCCGAGGCCGGCGCCGATGCGGGGTAGGGCGAGCGTGACGATCGAGGCGTCGAGCTGGCCCATGAACGCGCCGACGCAGACCGTCCCGACCACGTACGTGCTCGCGCGGGAGCTCGCGCGGATGCGCTCAGGACGCGGCGGCTCGCGCAGCAGCCACGGCCGCAGCGCCTGGTCAGATGTCGTGAGAAGCGGGTCCACCCCACGATTGAAACGCCCTTCTAATCATAGGTCAAATACTTTTTTCTTTATATTTAGATAGGATAAACTTATGGATGAGAAAAGGCTGCGGTACTTCCTTGCGGTGGTCGAGGAGCAGAGCGTGACGCGGGCGGCGAGCCGGCTGTACGTGGCGCAGCCCTCGCTCTCGCAGACGCTGCGCGCGTTGGAGGGGGAGCTGGGGGTGGAGCTCTTTCACCGCGTCGGGCGGGGCCTGCGGCTCTCGGCCGCCGGCCAGGCGCTGGTGAGCCCGGCGCGGGAGGTGCTGAGCGCGATCGACGCGGCGCGCAGCGCGGTGAGCGAGGTCGCGGAGGTGCTGGCGGGAACGCTGCAGATCGCGGCGCTCGCGACGCTCGCGGTGGACCCGCTGGCGGCGCTTGTCGGCCGCTTTCGCCGCGCCTACCCCGGGGTGGTGGTGCAGGTGCAGGAACCGCCCTCCACGGCGGGCGTCGGCGCGATGGTGCGCGAGGGCGTGTGTGAGCTCGGCTTCGCGCGCCTGCCGCTGCCCCGCGAGGACCTGCGCGCGCGCGAGCTGGGCCGCCAGGAGCTGCTGTTCGTGCTGCCGCCGGACACCGCCCTGCCGGGTGCGGGCGCTCTGGCCGCGGCAACGCTGCGCGACATTCCCCTGGTGGTGAGTCCGCCGGGCACCTCGACGCGGATGCTGCTGGAGCAGGCGCTGGAGGCGGTGGGCGTGACCCCGCGGATCGCGGTGGAGCTGGACGCGCGCGAGGCCCTCGTCCCGCTGGTGCTGGCGGGCGCGGGCGCGGCGCTGCTCCCCGCGCCGCTCGCGCACGAGGCGGGTCGGCGCGGCGCGGTCGTGCGCGCCGCGCGTCCGCGGATCGTGCGGCGCCACGGTCTCGTGCACCGCGACGGGCCCCTCTCCCCGGCCGCCCGCGCCTTCGTTGCGCTCACGGACGCCAACCGAGCGTCCCATCCACAGCACGGCCTATCGTAGAGTGCCATGCCCGTTCCCCTCTACGCCACCCTCACCGAGGGCGAAGCAGTGCTGCGCTTCGCCTACGACGACCACCTGCGCCAGCTGTTGCGCGCGATCCCCGGGCGGCGGTGGGACCCGCAGGAACGGGTGTGGTGCGTACCACTCGACCCCGAGCCCGCGGAGGCGCTCGCGCGGCTGCTCGCGAGTCTGCCGGGCGAGCCACAGGTGAGCGAGGCGCTCGCGCTCGCGCTCGCCCGTCGCCGTCGCAGGCGCCGCCCGGGTGAGTGCGTCGTCGATCGCGTGCGGCCCGACGGCGAATGGTGGCTGGGCTTCCCCACCGACACGGCCCCCGAGCTGGTGGCGGGCCTGATGGAGCACCCCGAGGCGTACAACGTGCCGGCGATCGGCCGCGCTCAGATCCCGCTCGACAACCGCGCCGCGCGGATCGTGGAGGAGCTGTCCGCGCGCTCGGAGGGCCTGCACCTCAGCGAGGACGCGCGCCGCGCACTGCTCACTTTGCGCGTGCAGGGCCGTCGCGAGGCGCAGATCGGATCGCAGGGCAGAGAGCGCGAGGAGAGAGCCGCGGGCGCGAGACTGGACGCGCTGGACGAGGTCGCGCTGGTGCGCGACCGCCGCGGCAGACAGTGGGTCCTGCTGGCCGCCCGCCACACCCCCCTCGCGCGGGTGCTCGCAGGCAGGGCGGGCCTGCACGCGGGGGACGGCCCGGCCGGGACGTACGCCGTCGCGGCGGTCGAGCACGACGCCGCCCAGATCGCGGAGCTGATCGACCAGCTGGAGGCGACCCACGTCAACCCGCGCGTGCGCGCGTGGGTGGAGCGCGCGACCGCGTGGCGCGGCTCCATCGAGGTGGGGACCTCCGAGGTGGGAGCCTCCGGCGAGGAGCCGGCCTTCCTGCTCCTGGGGGACCCCGACCGCCTGCCCGCAACCCTGCGCGAGCGGGCGAGGACCGTACCGGGCGGCATGAGCGTCCCGCTGACACTGGAGTCGTGGCAGCTGATGGACGGACGGCTCGGCGGCTGGATCAGCTTCGCCGCGCAGCGGTGCGTGGCGGCGCTGCTGGACGGGCGCCCGGCGCCGCCGGCGGTGTTGGAGCTCTCGACGGTCCACGAGGACCCCACCTTCGTGCTGGCCCCCGGCCACGATTCCGCGCAACTGGAGCCGTTCGCGGCGCTGGCGGGGACGCTGCCGGTCAAGCCCCGGCGCGGCGCCGAGCACGAGCACACGAACCTGCCCGCGATCCGCGTGGACCCGTTCTGCGTCCCGGAGCTCGACGCGTTCCTCACCGAGCACGGGACGTGGGTGGCGCCGGAGGCGCTCGAGGCGCTGCAGGAGGTCCGCGAGGAACACGCCCTCGCGGCAGGCTTAGTGGCGCTCTCGGCGGCGACCGACGCGCCGCTGCAGGTCGCGGGGCTCGGTGGCGAGCTGAAGCCGTTCCAGCGCGCCGGGGTGAGCTACCTGCTGAGCCAGCGGCGCGCGTTCCTCGCCGACGAGCAGGGGCTCGGCAAGACGATCGAGGCGCTCGCCGCGCTGGAGGCCGACGGGGCTTACCCGGCGGTGGTGGTGTGTCCGGCGAGCCTCAAGCTCAACTGGCTGCGCGAGCTCGAGCGCTGGCTGCCGGACCGCACCGCGCACGCGCTGGTGGGCACCGGCGGGGGCGTCTCGACCCCGGCGACGGAACCCGTGGACGTCACCGTCGTCAACTACGACATCCTCGCCGCGCGCCTCGAGCAGCTGCAGGCGCTCAGGCCGCGCGCGCTGGTGCTCGACGAGTCCCACTACTGCAAGAACGCCGCCGCCAAGCGCACCCAGGCGGTCCAGCGACTCGCCGCGACGGTGCCGCGCGAGGGCCTCGTGATGGCGCTGACGGGCACACCCGTGATGAATCGCCCGCCGGAGCTGATCGCCCAGCTGCGGATCCTCGGGCGGCTGGCGGACTTCGGCTCGGGCGCGCAGTTCGGCCGGCGCTTCCGCGGCACGGATGCGCACCTGCGCCTGCACTGGCACCTGCGCGCGCGCTGCTTCGTGCGCCGCCTGAAGTCCGAGGTGCTGCCACAGCTGCCGGCCAAGACGCGCGCGGTGGTGCCGGTGGAGCTCGACAACGAGGCCGAGTACCGCCTCGCGGAGCACGACGTGGTGGCGTGGCTGCAGAGTCAGCCGCTCGACCTGCGCGAGCTCGACGCGAAGGTCGCAGCAGCCCTGCGCGCAGAGCGCCTGGTGCGCCTGAACGCGCTCAAGTTGCTTGCCGCGCGCGGCAAGCTGCACGCGTCGCTCACGTGGATCCACGACTTCCTCTCCTCGGGGGAGCGCCTCGTCGTGTTCGCCCACCACCGCGAGATTCAGCGCGCGGTGCTCGAGCGCTTCCCGGGGGCGCTGCACATCCTCGGCGAAGACTCCCACGCCGCGCGGGACGCCGCGCTGCGCGCCTTCCAGGCGCCGGACTCCGCCGAGAACCAGCTCATCGTCTGCTCGATCGCGGTCGCCGGTCAGGGCATCACGCTGACCCAGTCCTCAAACGTGGCCTTCCTGGAGCTCGACTGGACCCCAGCGAAGCACGACCAGGCCGAGGACCGCTGCCACCGTATCGGCCAGCAGGACGCGGTCAACGCCTCGTACCTGCTCGCGGCGGACACGGTCGACGAGACGATCGCGACCCTCCTGGAGCACAAGCGCGCCGTGATCGGCGCGGTCACCGACGGCCGCGAGGAGGACGAGGGAGGCGTGGTCGACGCGCTCGTGCGCGACCTGCGCGGCGAGCCCTACCGCCACCTGCGCGCGGTGGCGTGAGGGCCGGCTCCGAGTGGGCCTACGGGGAACCACGCCCTACAACGGCCAGTAGCGACCGACCTGCGCCGCCGCCCGCGAGGTCAACAGCGCCTCGGGGGCCGCCGAGACGGCCTCCCCCTCGCCCCCCAGCGCCGTCAGCGTCGCCTGCACGCACTCCGCCACCGAGCGCGGTTCGTAGCCCCCCTCCAGCACCGCTCCCAGCGGCGCCCCCGCCCGCGCCGCGAGCTCGCGCACGTGGCAGGCCATGGCCGCGAAGGAGTCCGTCTGCAGGCGGCACCCCGCCAGCGGGTCCCCCAGGTGGGCGTCGAAGCCCGCCGAGAGCAGTACCAGCTGCGGCTCGAACGCAGCCGCCGCCGGCAGCACCACGTGCTCCAGCAGCGAGCACCACAGCTCTCCCGCCGAACCAGCGGGCACAGGCAGGTTGAGCGTGTACCCCTCGCCCTCTCCCGAGCCCACGTCCTGCAGCGCCCCGGTGCCGGGGAACAGGCCCGTCTGGTGGATGCTCGCGAACAGCACGTCCCGGCGACGGTGGAAGATCTCCGCGGTGCCGTTGCCGTGGTGCACGTCCCAGTCCAGGATGAACACCCGCTCCACCCCCAGCTCCCGGATCGCCAACTCCGCCGCGACCGCGACGTTGTTGAACAGGCAGAAGCCCCCCGCCCGCTCCCGTTCGGCGTGGTGGCCGGAGGGTCGCACCCCACAGAAGCCCACCGCGGCCTCCCCCGCCAGCAGCGCCCTCGCCATCGCGCACGCCCCTCCCGCCGCGTGCAGCGCCGCGCGGTAGGAGGACTCCCCCACGAACGTATCCGCGTCGATTTCTCCGCCCCCCGCCTCGCACAACTCGCGGATGCTCTGCACGTGACGGGCGGTGTGCACCAGTTCCAGCGCCCGCACGCTCGCCTCGGGTGCCTCCCGGCGTGCCCACCCCAGCCATCCGCACGCCTCCAGGCGCCGCTCGATCTCCTCCAGGCGCTCGGGGGTGTCCGGGTGGAGCGGCAGGTGCGCTCGCGGGTCGTGCTCTAGGCACGCGGGGTGGCGAAAGTAGAGGCCGGTGCCGAGCGTGCCGCTCATCGCACGAGGTTCACCCGCGGCCGGCGAGCTCCGCGCGCTCGTGGAGCGACGGGCGACTCAAGGGCCGGACGCGCGCCGGTGGGAGGAGAGGTGCTCCCGATTCTGGGCCCGCTCCCCACGAATCTGGATCGCCACGTACACCACGATCACGTTGACCACCACCCCGATCCCCACGAACGTGATGATCAGGCCCACATCCTTGCTGAACGCTGCGCTCGCCGCAAGCAGCATAGTTTCGTTGCACGCTCCGGTCGGGTTGGACGATGCCCACGGGAGCCTACCAGCGGGCGCCCCCCGAGTGTCGTAGCCTTAGGTGGCCGCTGAGCATCGCGATCGTGGAGAGGTGCCGGAGCGGTTGAACGGGCGCGACTGGAAATCGCGTAGCGGGGGTTGACCTCGTTCGAGGGTTCGAATCCCTCCCTCTCCGTCCCCATCTTTCCTGAGGCGTTTGGCTCTACTGAGCCGAATTGCTCAGCACGATTGGGCATGGCTGCATGTGCCTTCTGCGAACCCGGTGAGGCTGCGACTCTGGTCGGCTTGCAGGCATTCATATGCGGCACATGATCGATCGACTGCTGCCATGACAGCACTGACGTCAGGTGGCAGGCCAGCGCCTACTTTCGCGATCTGGACCCCGAACCCCTCATGACGCACGAAATCGCTGGCCTCAGCTCGGTCGTAGGCGATCACGGCCGGCACGTCGGGATGTTCGAGGGTGTATTGCAGGGCGACCGCAGCCTCCGCCCCTTGTATGATCGCCTCACCGTCGTGGGGAATGACGAGCATACTGCAACAGTCCAACGCGGACAAGAGGCTGGCATGCAGCATGCCATGAAGACGATGGTCGGCGCTCTTCCAGGGAGGCACCACAGCGTTGCATCCCGGCTCGTACACATCAAACCCAGCTTCCAGCAGCCCTTGTGCGATCCAGGCTGCCATTCCGTTTGCGATGCCCGCGGGCCAGCCGCTCTCTGCCGGCCCGGCCACTACGACCAACCCTCGCTGCAGTGCTCGATTTGCATCCTCGAACCACGCGTCGAGCTCTGAGATCGGGAGCGTAAATGCGCCTGCGGCCAAATTCGAAACGACCTCTCTCTCGAACCGCGCGCGGAGTTGCGGTCGCGGCAGGAACCCGAGATAGTCGGCCAGGATGGACGTCGCGCCCTCCTCTGCACCTGACCCGCCATAGCCCCAGCCCGCTTCCGGCGCGGCTAGGCCAAAGACTGGGATCGGCAGGCGACCGCTTTCCAGAGCAAGCTCGACTCGTGCGGAGTGGTCCGTACTGACCCCGACATAAACGCCGTCTGTGGAGCGTCGCCGAGGTGCGAATCGCGCTCGCCACATTCTCGCGCGTCGGTTTGGCTCTTCCTCACAACTCGGGTCGAACCCACAGTATTCCCCGTACGGGGAAGGTCCGTGGGTAGGACATGCAAGCCCTGTCTCGATCAGCAGTTCGAGCAGTCGCTTAGCAGGCTGTCCGCTTGTCGCTTCCGCTAGCGCCCTCGTGTAGAACCCGTAAGGGAACATGAGGACGGGCCGGCCTGTTAGCGCCTCGACCGCCGCGAGATCGAGGGGACTGAAGCACGCAAGGGCCACTTTGGGCTCCTGAACACTTTCGACGAAGGCCGCCGCCTGCATCCATCGGTCGCGTCTCATGAGCCGGGGGATTTGATGTTGCGGGCGTAGCCTCCGCTTTGACCCTGACAAAGTCGAAGATGGAGGTACGCCCGCATGGAGAAGGTAGCCCCGAGCGAGAGGTTTCGCCAAGAGCTGGATGAGGTGCTGGCCGGTGTCGGCGAGGAGCAGGACCCGATTGAGACGGTCGGGCGGCTGGGAGCGCGGCTGATCCTGCAGCAGGTGCTCGAGGACGAGGTGACTGAGTTCCTCGGCCGTCGGCGGTATGAGCGCGCTGGCGAGACGGTCAGTCACCGCAATGGCCACGAACCCAGGACGGTGAAGACGACGAGTGGCTCGGTGGCGTTGGAGCGTCCGCGGGTGCGCAACGCGAGCAAGCTGGGGTTCGAGAGCAGGGTGCTCGGCAAGGGAGTCACGCGAACGCACGCGCTGGAGTCCCTCGTGATCAGCTCGTTCTTGCGGGGGCTGTCTACCCGTGATGTGGAGGCCGCGCTCCAGGAGGTCTTCGAGGAGCCGATTGCGTCGAAGGCGACGGTTTCTCGGATCTGTGAGGACACCCGGGAGCGATACCGCCAGTGGTGCCGGCGGCGCTTGGAGCAGCACGACATTGTCTACTGCTTCTTGGATGCGATCTATCTGAAGCTGCACCCCGACGACACGCCGGCGGAGGGCGTCCTGGTGTGCTGGGGCGTGACGCTTGAGGGCCGCAAGGTCCTCCTCGGATTGGCTCTGGGGAGCCGTGAGAGCTACGAGGCGTGGCTCGCGTTCGCCCGGGACATGATCACCCGCGGCCTCAGGGCACCAGCGCTCGTGATCGCCGACGGGGCACCCGGGATCTGGAAGGCAACGCGGGAGCTCTGGCCCGGGGCACTGGAGCAGCGCTGCACCGTCCACGCGCTCAGGAACGTCACCGGCAAGCTCCCCGAGCGCCACCATCAGGAGGTCAAGGCACGCTGGTGGAAAGCATTCGACGAGGCGCGCTCCCCGGCCGAGGCCAGCCGCGAGCTGCAGGGCATCATCGCCGACTACAAGACGGCGTACCCCTCGGCGATGGCCGTCATCGAAACGGACCTGCCAGCGCTCGTCACCCACCTGCGGTTCCCGTCCGCTCACCGCAAGCGGATCCGCACAACGAATCTCCTCGAGCGAACGTTCGTGGAGGTCCGCCGGCGCACCAAGGTCATCGGCCGGTTCCCCGGCGAGACTTCCGCGCTATCCCTGATCTGGGCCGTGCTGGAGCTCTCCTCCCGCGGCTGGCGCGGCGTGAAGATGAACCCCAAGACCGTCGCCGAGATCGAGCACCTACGACGCCAACTACGCGACACCAACGCCGCTCCACCAGCCACGACGAACACCGAGGAGGTGATCGCCGCATAACATCCCCCTCAAGCGGAGCTACCCCCAAACGAATTCACCCGGGGAATGAGACGCGACCCATCCATCGAGCTCGAATGTCACCTCGCGGAAATGAGGTTCGCTACTGACCGGACTTCTTGGGGTATACGCGATCATCGTGAACTCCCCTCCTGGAGGGATCACGGTCTCGGCTACTTCTCTGGCTACCGAGACGGCGCTGGCGATCGGGCACAGATTGCCTTTAAGTTGACCCACGATCACAACATGTACACCGTTGTGGACGTAGTGGCGCGCGTGGCAAGCGAGGCTGCTTGGCGGGTCCGACAGCTCCAAGATGAGGTCGTGGTCAGGCTGGTCCGAGTCGCTCCTGACATATCTGCGCTCCGCAGAGTCCACAGAGATCACCGCGACCTCGAGACGAAAACTGAGCAATTGTCAAATGTTGTGGATGAGAAGGTGAAGCATCAGGCGGCGACCTCCTGGTCCGTTGTCGTGGTTTCGTTGTCTGTGACCTTCGCTCCGTCCTTGAAACTCATTCCGTCGAGCACGTCGGCGACGAGCTCGTGGCCGTTGAATCGTCGCCAGCGTTCCTGGGCGGCGTCGAGCAGCTTGTAGGCCATCGCCAGGGCGGCCTTCTTCGAGCCGGCGCCCTTCGTGACGCGGGTCCTGAGCTTCACCGTCGCGAAGCTCGACTCGATCGCATTGGATGTCCGCAGGTGGCGCCAGTGCTCGGCGGGGAAGTCATAGAAGGCGCCCAGGTGCTGCCAGTCGCGGTCGAGCTTCGCGATCGCCTTCGGGTACTTGGCGTCGAACTCCTCGCGCAGTCGCCCGAGTGCCTGGCCGGCCTCGGCGCGGGTTGGTGCCTCCATGATCTCGTGCAGCATGCCCTTCGCTCTGGGCTGCAGGCGCTTGGGAAGCGCGTCGAGGACGTTCGCGATTGCGTGCACCCAGCACGCCTGCCGTCGCGCCCCTGGGAACACGTCCCGCAGGGCCGCCCAGGTCCCGAGGGCGCCGTCGCCGACCACGAGCTTCGGCTCGTTGACGCCGCGGGCCTTCAGGTCGCGCATCACGCCGGCCCATGACTCAGTCAACTCGCGGTATCCATCCTCGACGGCGAGCAGCTCCTTGGCCCCATCCTCGCGCACGCCGATCACCACGAGCAGGCACAGACGCGCGTCCTCGCCGAGGCGCACAGAGACGTGAACCCCGTCGACGAACCAGTACGCATACTGGTGAAAGCGCAGCTCGCGCCGCCGGAACGCCTCGTGCTCGGCCTGCCAGCTCTCAGTCAGCCGCGCGATCGAGCTCGCCGACAGTCCCGAGGCGTCCTCGCCGAGCAGATCCCGCAACGCCGGGCCGAAGTCCCCGGTCGAGAGCCCGTGCAAATACAGGATCGGGAGCACCTCGGTGACCTTCGGCGAGCGGCGGGCGTACTTCGGCAAGATCCGCGAACTGAACCGCCGGCGCGCCCCCGTCTCTGCGTCTATGCGCTTGTCGTTGACCCGCGGCGCGCGGAGCGGGACCGTCCCAGAGCCGACCGTCACCCGCCGCTCCCGCGCGTGGCCGTTGCGGACGACCAGCCGCTTGCCGTGCTCATCGAGCTCCTCGACGAACGAGCAGAGATACTGCTCGACCTCCACCTCGAGTGCCGCAGCGATCATGCGCCGAGCGCCCTCGCGAGCCAAGCCGTCAAGCGTAACCTGACCCTCGTGGTCCTCCCCACGAGGGAGCGTGCGAACATTCTCCATGGCGTGCCTTCCTTTCCCGCCTCGCGGCGGTCGGTCTTTGTCAACCGGGAAGGTACGCCGCCTTCCTCTTCACACGCATCCACAACTTTTGGGTATAGCTCACGAAAACTAGGCGGTTATGCCAATCCTGCGGGTCAGGGCGTGTCTCGAACGTGCCCTCCAGCGCGCGCACGATTGCGCCAAACTCATGGTGCCGGATGCCCACCACCACCGCGCAGCCGTAGTGAGACCTCCCGGCCTCCAACCATTCGTGGCAGATGCGCGGGAAGTCCGCGACGTCAAACGTCACCATGATGCGCCGTTGGAGTGTGGCGAGCTCCATCAGCTCCTCGTCCGGGCAACCGTCGAGGTCGCGCTCCTCGGCAACCGCGAGCACGTCGTGCTCACGCACTCTCAGAGCCGCACCGATCCGACGGCCTGACACATGCGCATCAAGCAGCAGACGCAACTTATCGTCTAGTCGAGTTGGATCGGGAGGATTTCAGCGTGTGGGTACTCCGCGTGGAGCTCCGTCAGCGATAGCTGGTTCAGCGCGATGAAATCGTCGATCTCCTGCGGAAAACGTCTGTAGTAGTTGAGTGCGGTCCGCAGTTCGCGTTCCCCGAGGTCGGTCTCCGCAGTTGCCCGATCGAGACTCTCGCCGAAGTCCTTGTACGCCTCAATCACCTGCCACACGTCTAGGCTTGTGCCAATCAGCCAGGCACGACGATCGTAGTCATCGCCGCGAAACGCAATTCCGGGAACCGTCCGAGTCTTCAGCGCCTCCTCTGCCAGCGTCTCCACCACGCTGCCCTTGCTGCGCTTCGTGCGCTTGGCCTCCGCTGTGACGAGACGATCGGTCTCCTCCGAGAGGCGCAGGCTGAATGGCGCTGACTTGGCCATGGGTAGGATTGTAGTCGATGTATTACGCGGTACCGTAGCGTTGCTTCCGGGGTTGCAAGCCCAAGCCCTGCGCGCATATCTCAGGGTCGCCCGATCGCCGCATGCTTTCGTGCCTCCCGCCCGGTTCCAGCGGATCCGTCAAAGTACAGGCCCTGCTGTGGAGCATCGGGCTCGACTCGAAGCGGCTCATCGGCCGGCAATGTCGCGCTGGTTCGGACCGAAGAGCGGGTGTGTCCTGGATACAGATGTGGTGATCGCGGCGCTCGACCGGCGTGACCCGCATCATTCCAGTGCAGCAACGACAATCAAGAGGCTGGCCGATGATGGCGTGCCGCTGCTCCTATCGCTCATCAACTACGCGGAGACGCTCGTCAGACCAGCGGAGGACGAGCGCACCCTGAAGACGGCGAGGGACGCGCTGGTCGCACTGGGTCCAGTTGGTCGCTCCGACACCCTCTATCGCGGTGGACGCAGCGCGGCATCGCGGACTGAACATCAGTCTCGCGGACGGGTTTGCGCTTGCGACGGCGCGCAGGCTCGCGATGCCCACGTGGCGTCGTTCGACCGTAGAGTTCGTCGCGCGCTCCCCAAGGTCGGGCTTCAGCTCGCGCCGCAGCTGAGCTGACCGCCTGCATAGAGCATTTGGACGTCTGGCCGTACACACGGCAGGCGTCCACGTGGCTCTGTCAAAGCGTCTCGCTGGCATCGCGCTAGTTCTATCCGTACCAGGAGCCATATCGGGACTCAGCTCGATGCGTTGGTCGAAGGACGGGACTGCCGACGATCGCGCCTTACGGTTGAGGTGCTCACACCGAGCGTGGGCCGATCTGCGAGCGAGGCTCCACCCACACGTTATACTTGTCCGGTATGACTGGACGGATTGGAGCAAAGGGGCAGGTTGTGATCCCGAAGGCGCTACGGGACCAAGCCCTTCTGCAGCCGGGTGACGTGGTCGACTTCGAGCTGCGGGACAAGGAGATAGTGCTGGTTGCGCGGCGCTCTCCTGCGCGTTTGGGCGGCAGGTTCTCAAAGACCGGTATGGCGGCGCGCCTGCTCGAGGATCGAATGATCGAGCCTCGGTGAGCGCCTGTCTCGACTCCTGGGCGATCCTGGCCTGGCTGGACGGAGAAGAGCCTGCGCTCTCGCGCATCGATAGGTTGATCACGAACCGGCCCCTGGCAAGCTGGGTCAACCTTGTCGAGGTCTACTACCGCGTCGAGCGCGATCAGGGACGGGATGCTGCCGACGAGACGCTTGCAGACCTGCGAGCCGCGCTCTCGCTGGATCTTCCCGGGACTGCCCGGATGATTGAGGTCGCTCA
Organism: uncultured Solirubrobacterales bacterium; assembly: GCA_963725535.1. GTDB lineage: Bacteria > Actinomycetota > Thermoleophilia > Solirubrobacterales > Solirubrobacteraceae > Palsa-744. Next base: position 2,541,878 of record CAVRYX010000007.1, on the reverse strand, counting down.
CCTCAAGGCGCGTGCTCCGATTGCGCTTGGGGACTGCTTCGCATTAGCCTGGATGGTCGGCGGGGGGTTTGTCCACTAGTTTCGTTGTAAGCGGGGCGAGTGGGTGGGCGGCGATGGGCTGGTGGCGTGGGGCTTGCGCTGTGTCGGGTGGGGCGTGCCTCAGCGGAATGAGTGGACGCGCCCGGCGCAGTGCGTGATCTGGTTGGCCGGCGCGGGTCGGCAGCCAGGGCCACGGATTGGGCGTGCTTGGCTTGGTGGGGCGTGATCGTAGCGACGATTCCGTCCGAAGCCACTGCAACAATACTCCCATGATCGTCCACCAATCGCGTTGAGAGATGGGCCGTTCAGGACATGAGCGCTTCACCGAGCCGACGCTCGCCGCGCAGCGTCGTTACGAGGCGCTGCGTGCGTACTGGGTCGAGGAGCGCTCGGCTGGCGAGATCGCTGAGCGCTTCGGCTACAGCAAGGGCAGCGTGCAGACACTGATCTCCCGCTACCGGCAGGCGGACCTCGCCGAGCTGTTCGCCCGCTCGCGCCCTGGTCCCAAGCGCCAGCCCAAGAAGGACGCCGCCCGCGAGCGGGTGCTCGTCCTGCGCCGTGAGCGGCACGGGATCGAGGAGATCGTCGCAGAGCTTGCGCGGGCGGGGACGCCTCTCTCGCGCACCGCGGTGTGGGAGATCCTGCGGGAGGAGGGGCTCTCGCGGATGCCCAGGCCGGCCTTCCCACCGAAGACCGGGCCAGAGCCAGGGCGGCTTGCCGCGGAGAAGGTGCGCGTGCTGGGAGAGGGCGAGTGGCCCGAGACGGGGCGTCTTGAGACCCAGCACGCCGGGCTGTTCCTGTTGATCGGGGACCTGATCGCACTCGACCTGCCCGGGCTGGTGGATGCGGCCGGCTGGCCGTCCACCAGCCAGCTCGACGCGCTGCACTCGGTGCTGGCGCTGATGGCGCTCAAGCTTTCCGGGCGCCGGCGGCGCAGCCACGTGGCAAACGTCGTTCATGACCCGGCACTCGGCCTGTTCTGCTCTCTGAACGCGCTGCCCAAGACATGGCACCTGAAGACCTACTCATATCGCACCACCCGCGCCCAGCAGCTCGCGTTCTTTGAGGCGCTGCAGCCCCGGCTGCGCGACGCCGGGCTGCGCGGCGAGCAGGGCCTGAACCTCGACTTTCACGCGATCATGAGCTACGGGCAGGAGACGATCCTCGAGAAGCACTACGTTCCCCGCCGCTCACAGCGCACTCGCTCGGTGCTGAGCTTCATCGCCCAGGATGGGGCTGAGCACACGATCATCTACGCCAACGCCGAACTGACCGCCCGCGCGCAGTCCGGCGAGGTGATCGAGTTCTGCCGCTTCTACGAGAAGACCCACGGCGAGCTGCCGAAGCTGCTGGTCTTCGACGGCAAGCTCACCACCCACGAGCACCTCGCCGAGCTCGACGAGATCGAGGTCGGCTTCATCACATTGCGTCAGCGCTCCCCGAAGCTGATCGGCATGCTCGAAGCTCTCCCCGCCAGCGCTTGGACCAAGACCCGGCTCGACCGTGCAGGCAAGCACAAGACCGCCAGCTACTACGAGCAGCAGGTCACGATCGAGGGCAGAGCTTTCCGCCAGCTCGCCGTCCAGGGCCTCGGCCGCGACCAGCCGACGCTGATCCTCACCAACCGCCAGGAAATGACGCCCAAGCAGCTGATCGAGCGCTACGCCAAGCGCTGGGGGATCGAGAACCAGCTCGCCGAACAGATCCGCGCCTTCCACCTGGACTCCCTCTGCTCCCAGGTGCCGCTCGCTGTGGACTTCGACATCGCGCTCACCGTCCTGGCCGACATCGTCTACCGGCACTTCGCGCATGGCCTGCACGCCGCTTACCGCCGCCAGAGCCCCGACACGCTCCGCGCCCAGCTGATCGACGGGATCGGCGAGCTGCGCTTCAGCCCCGGCCACGTTGAGGTCGCCCTCCGACGCCGCACCCACACCCCTGCGCTGCTCGACGCCGCATACCAGGACAAGCGCATCAAGGTGCCCTGGTGGGGCGGACGCACCCTCAGCTACAGCTTCCCCGCCCGATAGCTCAAAACGCCAAAATCCTCAATCGAATTATCGAACCGACAATCGAGGTTAGCCACCGCTGCCGCGCATGATCTCGTGCTGCTTACCGGCGACCCCGAGATCATCGAGCTCTCGGATCAGCCTTGCCAAGTCGAGGACCTTCGGCCTCTGAACAATTGACTCAGCCGAAGCGCGTCGCGTGCAGCTCGCTAATGCGCTTCCACACAATATTCGGGCTCGATCTTCGTCCCTCCCCTCTCCGTCCTAGCCAAAATGAAGCTCAGCACTCTGGCTCGGGGGAGCTAGGGGCCTACGCCGAGATCGACTCGGTTGCGGCGCTGTCCGAATCGGGCGCGACCGGCTCGGCACCCTGCAGCGCACGGGTAAGGAGTCGCCACAGGATCGCGCGTTCGTCCGGGTCGAGCGCCCGCAGCACATCATCCTCGATCGTTTCCTGCGCGCGCTCGGCGCTGCTCAGCGCACGGAATCCCTCTTCGGTCAGCTCGACCAGGTGGCGCCTGCGATCGCCGGGGTCGCGACGGCGGGCGACATACCCCAGATCCTCGAGCTCGTTGAGCAGCAGCACGACATTGTTGGCGTCCATGCACAGCGCCTCCGCCAGCTCCTGCTGGGGAGTGTTGTCATGGTCGCGCACGTAGCTGAGCGCCATCAACAGGCGCATGTGCATACCCAGGAGCTCCTCGCTGCTGCGCCTGTAGACCTGCTTGGCCAGGCGGGTCAGCAGAACCATCGAATTGGGAGGACAGGAGCGGGAACTGGCCTCGTCGGTCATAACGGCAAGATTATACCACGTTGCAGCAAGCATCACGTTTAAAGCGATGATACCTGCTCCAGTGATAATCCCTGCTATGGTGTACCCTAAGCGCACCCGAAAAGGAGCATTCGATGAGCACCATCGCCACCACATCAGACCAACTCGAGACGCTGCAGCCGAGCACCGGCGGGGACGCCACCAGAGAACTGACCGATCAGCGATCGGCCAGCAGGCGCGAGCGTCGCCGCTGGATAGCGCTTGCCGTGCTGTGCCTCGGCCAGCTGATGATGGTGCTGGATGCGACCATCGTCAATGTCGCCCTGCCCTCGATCCAGCGCGAGCTTCACTTCACGCAGGCCAACCTCACGTGGGTGATCGACGGCTATCTGATCACGTTCGGAGGCTTTCTGCTGCTGGCCGGCAGGTTCGGCGACCTGGTGGGCCGCAAGAAGGTGTTCCTCAGCGGGCTCGTCCTGTTCGTGGCGGCGTCGATCCTGTGCGGGCTGGCGGGCAGCCAGGAGATGCTGATCGGCGCCCGCCTGATCCAGGGGGTCGGTGGCGCGATCGCCTCGAGCGTGATCCTGGCGATCATCGTCACCGAGTTCCCCGAGCGGGCCGAGCAGGCCAAAGCGATGGGCATGTACGCGTTCGTATCCGCCGGGGGCGGTTCGATCGGGCTGCTCGCCGGCGGGGCGCTCACGCAGTCGCTGAGCTGGCACTGGATCTTCTTCGTCAACGTGCCGATCGGCGCGGTCGCGCTGCTGCTCGGCTGGGTGCTGATCGAGGAGAACGAGGGCATCGGCCTCTCGGGCGGCGTGGATGTCCTCGGGTCGGCCCTGATCACACTCGCAACCATGTTCGGCGCGTTCGCGATCGTCAAGTCCACCGACTACGGCCTGCTCTCGGCGCGCACGCTCGGCGCGGCCGGCGCCTCGCTGGCCCTGCTAGGCGCCTTCCTGGCGCTGGAGGCGCGCGTGACCAACCCGATCATGCCGCTGCGGATCCTGCGCCTGCGCACGCTGATGGGCTCGAGCCTCGTCCGTGGCCTGCTCGTCACCGGCATGTTCTCTGCGTTCTTCCTCGGCGCGCTGTACCTCGAGCGTGTGCTCGGCTACGACGCGATCGACACGGGACTGGCGTTCATGCCCCTGACCCTCGCGATTGCGGCCATGTCGATGGGCGTATCGGCGCGCGCGGTGGTGCGCTTCGGTCCCATTCAGACGCTGACGGCCGGGCTCGGAGGCATCGTCATCGGCCTGGTGCTGCTGGCCGCTCAGGGCGTTCACGCGAGCTACTTCCCCGGCCTGTTCTTCGCCTTCCTGACACTCGGCCTCGGCGCGGGCGCCTCCTTCCTGCCGCTGCTGACGATCGGAATGGCCGACGCGCCCCCGCGCGATGCCGGCTTGGCCTCGGGGATCATCAACGTCTCCGTCCAGTTGTTCGGCGCGATCGGCCTGGCCACGCTGGGGACGATCGCCACGGACCACACCAAGGCGTTGAGCGCCGCCGGGCAGTCGTTGACCAGCGCGCTGACCGGCGGATACCACCTGGCGTACGTGGTCGCCGCCGTGTGCGTTGCGCTTGGGATCCTCGCAGCCTTCCTACTGCTGCGCCCACCCGTGGCCTCTCAGCCGCAGGAGGTCGACCTGGCCTCCGACCGAATGAGCGGCGAGCACGTAGCAGCACAGGCCGCATAACCCATGAAACCCAGCCGTCCAGGCGCCGCCGCGTGGATCCCGAGCGTGGCGCCGCCATGGGTGAAGTAGCAGGCGCCCACCATGTAGACCCAGCTGAGGCCGGCTACACGCTTGACGCGGCGGCGAGCGCAAGCAGCGAGCGTGTCCTCATCTTTGCCTCCACCCACGCCCACGCGGCAAACAGGGGCGAACGGCGCAACAGACCCTCCGTGGCATGGACGACTAGACTGGAGCTTCTGCGCCAGTAGCTCAGCTGGATAGAGCGTCGGTCTACGGAACCGAAGGTCGGGAGTTCGAATCTCTCCTGGCGCGTGGAGGAAGCCAAGCAACTAAGCCAAAACTCGTGGACCCGATCCCGCCAGGTTCGGGAATATGTCCCGAATATGTCCCGAGAGCTGGTACCATTGGGGCATGGCGCAGGTTGCAAGCAGATCGCCCAGCGGGCACGTCTTCCGGGTCGAGCGCAAGCGCGGCGCGGTGTGGTACGCCAAGTACCGCCTCCCCGACGACCGCCAGGTCCAGAAGCGGATCGGCCCGGCGTGGAGCGAGCGCGGCCGGCCGCCGGCGGGCTACTACACCAAGCGCCAGGCTGAGGAGTGGCTGCGCGAGGTCATCCACCAGGCACGCAAGGGCACCCTCCCGGGGATGGTCCGCACAGGCGCGACCTTCGCCCACGCCGCGAGCGAGTTCCTGCGCTACGCCGAGCAGGACCGCAGCCTGAAGCCCTCCACGCTGCGCGGCTACCGCTCGATCGTCGCGGCCTACCTACTGCCGGCATTCGGCTCGCGGCACATCGAGGACATTACCACGGCGGACATCGAACTGTGGCGGTCCAACTTGACGGGCGTGGGCGGCGGGGGCCGCCGACGCGAGGCGCCAAGGCAGGAGGACGCGCCACGGCGCGGGCGCGCTCCTCGGGCGCTGTCCAACAGCTCCAAGAACCGGATCGTGGTCCTGCTGCACGGCATCTTCGCGCGGGCCCGCAAGGTCTACGGGCTCCCAACCAACCCGGTGTCGGGCGTCGAGCGCCACCCGGTCAAGCTAGCCGGCGACATCGAGGTCTTCGGCCCCGAGGAGGTCTGGGCGCTGGTCCGCGCCGCCGCCTCCGAGCAGGACGGGGCGCTCTACCTGACCGCCGCCTTCACGGGCCTGCGCCGCGGCGAGCTGATCGCGCTGCACTGGCGCGACGTGGACTTCGCGGGCTCAGTGCTGCGCGTACGGGCGAGCTACGCGGGCGGCGCGCTGACGGCGCCGAAGTCCGGCAAGGTGCGCTCGGTGCCGCTCGCCCCGGACGTCGCGCAGGCTTTGGCTCGGCTGGCCGACCGCGAGCTGTTCACATCCGATGACGACCTCGTTTTTCCAGGTGAAGGCGGCGGGTACCTCGACGGCTCGGCGCTGCGCCGCCGCTACACGGCAGCGCTCAAGCGCGCGGGGCTGCGGTCGCTGCGCTTCCACGACCTGCGCCACACGTTCGGGACGCGGATGATCGCCAAGGCCGACATCCGCCGCGTGCAGGAGTGGATGGGCCACGCGGACATCCAGACGACCATGCGTTACCTGCACTACGCGCCGCGCGAGGAGGACGCACGGCTCGTGGCCGAAGCGTTCCAAGCCGACTCCCTCGCCACGGAGGCCGCCGCACGGGCCGCGTAGCACCTATCAGTGAGCCCACGCAGGCCGTGGTGAGGCCCGCCGTGGCAGGGAGGCGAGTTCGACTCGCCGGTCACATCACGTCGGGCAGCCCGGCGTGAGTAGCTTCCTTGCTCCGCCCCCTCGGTCCCGGGAGGTCAGCCCCTGGCTCCTCCTTCGCCTCGGTGACCCCATCCGTCGATCGAGCAGTCGGCCGGCCCCCGGCCCGGCCCCCGCGCACGCCCTGTCACACCCCTTGTGGGTTGACAGGGCGTGCTACCCTGCCCGCCCGGCGGGGGCCGGGGGACTGCGCTCCGCCGCGGTCGGGGTCCCCGGCCAGGCGCAGCCTGGTTGGGGAGCGGCGGACGATCGACCGTAACTCGCCTTTGCGTTGGTTGACGTCCTGCGCGCCGACGCGGGACACGGATGTCCCGCGCACACTGCGCCTGGATGCCCTACCCACCCACGCGGACGATCCCCCCCGAATACCCGAATGAAGATTACGCGCATGGTCCTTGCCGCAGCGCAGGTCTCCGCAGCTCTGGATCGGCCGTCTCAGCCCGGGTGGGAACCCCCCTTGCGTGGGCAGGGCACGACCGTATGCGCGGCGGCTCGCGTGCCGCCCTGGAAGGAGAGCGCGGCGGCGAACTGGAACCCGCCGTGGGAGCACCGCCGGGGGAGGAGGATGCCCCTTGGGTGGTAGGGGATGTATCTGCCGCTGCTGTATTCCCAATACGTGACGCGCCTGTGGCCGACACCAGGACCCAGTGTGGTGCTGAACCGTGTCAGCACGACGTCGGGGCCTTCGGGCCAGGTCGGGACGAGGGGCACGGTGGTAAGGAGATCGCCTCCGAACGGTGCCCGGGACGGCAGGACTACGCTGGGGATGACCAGTTCCGCGTTGACAGGAGACTCGCCGTCGGCGAAGAACAGCAGCCCCAGGTGCCCGTCCTGCAGTGGCGCCATGAAGGTCGTCAGTTTGACGGGCTCGTACAGGGTCCGGTGGTCGAAGGGGACCTCGGCGAGTCCCGAGCCGTAGCCCATCACCGAGTTCGGCGGGCAGCCGGGAGGTCCGTGGCTTTCCAGCGTCGCGGCGCTGCACGTCGAGAGGCCCAGGCCGCTCGTGGCGATCCCCAGGTGTGCGGGGTAGCTCAGTTCGATGACGCTGAGCGGCACGGGCTTTTCGCGGCGGGGGAACGCGACCGAGAAGGCGAACTCGATCGTGGTGCCCGCGCCCAGCCGCTCGGGAAGCAGCGCCGCTTTGAGCGCGACCGTTGGGGCGGCTCGGGCCGACGCTGGCAGGCACGCGGCGCAGACGAGCGCCGCGATCAGGACGCGGACTCTCGACAAGCTGAGGGACGCCGGTCTAATAGGAGAGCTTGCCTGTGGTCTGGACGGTCAGCGCATCGCCATGTCGGTCAACGACGCCGTAGAGCCCGCCGCTTCCGTGCGCGTGCGTGTAGCGGCCGGTGCCGTGGCTGACCGTCAGGGTGCCCCCGAAGCTCGCGTAGGTCCCGGTGGAGTGCAGCCGTGCCGACCCGTGGCCGCTGATCGAGCCGCCGCCACGTGGGTAGATCGTGAAGGTCGCCGTGACGGTTGCACCGATGTTGAGCCGAACCCGGACCGTGCCGGGGAGAGCTCCCATAGCTGGGCCTTCCTCATCCAGTTGTTCGCCTTCGGTGTTCGTGAGGTGGAGGTGGGCTTCGTCGGACACGTTCAGCGCGCGTGCGGCGCTCGCTGGCGGCGCCAATGCCTGCGCGGCGCGGACCCAGACGACTCCGGCGAACGCGAGGGTGAGGGTGAGGGCCACTGCTGTGACCCCGGCCCGCAAGGCAGCCATGTTTGCTGACTTGGGATCTATCCACATGCCCGAACACTCTATAGAGGCGCCAGCGGCCTGTCTTGAGCAATCTCGTGCTTTCCGCCGCCCCAAACATGCGCCGAGCCTTTCGTTGTCTCCGACAGGGCAAAGTCGGAAACATTCCGGGGGAACTGGGCGTCGCTCGCCATGTCTTTTTCTGCTCCCCGCATGTACGATTCGGACGACTGGAAGATGCCCCCACGGAGACGACAACGGGACCAGGAGCATCAGCCGCGCCGACTGGACGGCAAAGCGCCGATCAAGGCGGCGGCGCTCGCGGTGCTGCTTGAAGCGCCGGGGCACGGCTACCACGTGGCGACGCGGATCAACAAGCGCATGGGGACGTGGGCGATCGATCCCAAGCACATATACCGTCCGTTGCGGCAGCTCGAAGAAGCGGGGTTGGTGTGGTCGCGCAGGGAAGACATTGACGAGCCGCCCGGCTACCGGCGGGTCTACTATCCGACCGACGCGGCGCAGAAAGCGCGGGAGCAGTGGTTCGGCAGCCGACCGGCGCTGAGTGTTGTGCGTGTGGACATCCACGCGCGGATCGCCTTCTCGACGGAAGAGGACGCGCCGGACCTGCTGCGTGCGCTGGAGGAGTACAAGGCGGACCTGCTGGAAGAGATTCAGGAGAACGCGATCACGTGGGCGGCGCCGAGGGGATCGTGGGATGCGTTCGCCCTGGAGCATCTGCGGGAGGAGGTCGATAAGCAGTGCAAGGCTGAGATCGAGTGGGTCAACGACATGTCCGCTGCCCTGCGGGAGCGGATCGCGGGGCGGTCGTGATGGCGCTGGTGGCGCTGCGCGAGGTCTACAAGAGCTACCCCGACGGGATGCGCCCGCGGGTGGTGCTCGACCACGTCTCTTTCGAGATGGACGCGGGCGAAACCGTCGGCGTGCTGGCGGCGCGGCTGGCGGGCAAGACGACGCTGCTGAACGTCATCGCGGGTCTCGAGCGGCCGGATTCCGGCGCGGTGTGCTGGGAAGGCAACGACCTCGCGCGGATGGGCGTGAACAGGCGAACGCGCTACCGCCGGCGTGGGGGGATCGGGTTGGCGATCTGTGACCGGCGTCCGGTGGATGCTCGGCCGGTGGCGGCGTATGTCGCCACCCCGCTCTACAGCGAGGGGCTGAAAATGAGCCTGGCCGAGGAGCGCGCGCATCGGGCGCTCGAATGGGTCGAGGCGTCGCACTTGGGGCACCAGACGACCGCCCGGCTGGGGATGAGCGACCGTGTGCGCGTGGAGCTGGCCCGCGCGCTTGTGCGCGAGCCGCGCCTGCTGCTGGTGGACGAGCCGGCGCTGCTGCCGCAGGCGAGCGAGGCGCGCGAGCTGTTCGCGCTTCTTCATGGTCTGCCCAAGAAGCTCGGGCTGGCGCTCGTGATCGCCTCCGAAGAGGTCACGGCGGTGCGCGGATCGCCTCGCGTGATGAACCTCAGCCACGGCCGGCTTTCCTCGACCGATCACCGCCGCAAGGTTGTGGCGCTGCGACCGGGCCGCGGCGCGAGTCCGGGCGCACCGTGAGCGCGCTCGAACTGCGCGAGGTCGTCAAGCATTACCGAGCCGGCGCCGAGGCGGTCCGGGCTGTCGATGGCGTGTCGCTGACCGTCGCGCCTGGAGAGTTCGTGGCGTTGTACGGCCCATCCGGCTCGGGCAAGACGACGCTGCTGCTGATGGCGGCGGCGATGATGCGGCCCGACAGTGGCAGCGTGCGCTTCGGAGAGCTTGAGCTCGGCAACCTCTCTCCGAGCGAGAGTGCACGCTACCGGCGCGAGCAGGTGGGGATCGTCTTCCAGTCCTTCAATCTGCTCATGGGCGCGTCGGCGATCGACAACGCGGGGCTGAAGCTCCTGGCGCTCGGGGCGAAAATGGGCGAGGCCGCGCGCGCGGCGCGGCCGTGGCTGGTACGGGTGGGGTTGGGCGACCGGCTGGAGCACAAGCCCGCGGAGATGTCGATGGGGGAGCGTCAGCGGGTGGCGATCGCGCGCGCATTGGCGACCAACCCCCGGCTGGTGCTCGCCGACGAGCCGACGGGCAACCTGGACTCCAAGCGCAGCGGCGAAATCCTGGCGATGCTCAAGGAGATCGGCCGCGAGGAGCAGATCCCGGTCCTGCTGGTCACGCACGATCCGCAGGCCGTGTCGATGGTCGATCGCGTGCTGACGCTACGTGACGGGCAGATCACCGACGGACTCGTCGCCGAGCTACAGCCGACGGCCTCCTGATGCGCTGGTCTGAGCTGGACCCGCTCATCTTCCGGTTGCGGGTGAGCGTCCTCTTCGGCATGTATTGGGAACGGGTCAAGCGGCACGCCCGCAGCGAGCTGCTGGCCGGCGTGGGGATCGCCGTGGGAGTGGCGCTGGTGTTCGGCGTGCTGGTCGCCAACACCAGCATCGTCGGCTCTGTCCGCGAAACCCTCCACGACGTGGACGGCACGGCGTCGCTTGAACTGGCGGCGCGCTCCTCGCAGGGGTTCAGCGAGGCGCTGGCGCAGCGCGCCTCCAGTCTGCCGGGGGTCAAGGACTCCGCGTACCTGCTCCGGCAGAACGCGATCCTCCGGGGGCCGGGTGGGGAACGGGCGGTGCAGTTCGTGGGCGTGACGGCGGGCCTGGTCGGCTTGGAAGGCCCCGCTGTCCAGAACCTCGGCGCGGGGGCACTGCTGCTCCAGGGTGGCGTCGGCCTGCCGTCCGGGGTGGCGCAGTCGATCGGCGCACGGACGGAATCGACCGCCCGGCTGGTGGTGGACGGGTATGCCCATGCGGTCAGGGTGCGCGCGGTGCTCGGCGAAGGCGCAATCGGCGCGGTCGCCGGCAGCGGCATCACCGTCGCGCTGCTGCCCTACGCGCAGACGCTCACCGGGCAGGAGGGGCGGGTGACGAGCGTGCTCATCCGCACGCAGCCGGGAAGGACGCGGCAGGTCGCCCGTGAGCTGCGCACGCTGGCCGGCGACACGCTCGACGTGGTGCCGGCAACCAACGAACTCCGGCTGGTGCAAAGCGCCGCGGCGCCGACTACGCAGTCCACGACGCTGTTTGTCGCAATCTCGGTGATGGTGGGGCTCCTCTTGGCGTTCAACGCGATGCTGCTGATCGCCGCAGAGCGCAGGCGGACGATCGCTGACCTGCGCGTCCAGGGCTTCGACTCCAAGCAGGTGCTCGTGATCCTCGCGTTCCAGGCTGGCGTCCTCGGCCTGGCCGCTTCGGTGGTGGGGATCGCGGTCGGCTACGTGCTGGCGCACACGCTGTTCCACGAAGTGCCGGACTACATCGCCATCGCGTTCCCCGCCAGCGGCCATCAGACGGTGCGCGCGAGTGCCGTGCTGATCGCGTTGGGTTGTGGCGTGCTGGCCGCGATGCTGGCGTCGATGGCGCCGGTCTTCGACCTGCGATCGGATCAGCCGGTGGACGCGGTGTTGCACAAGCCGGGCGAGCCAGGGCAGGACATCACCAGGCGGCAGGCGCGCTGGGCCGCGATCATGGGCGCGGCGCTGGTCGCCGTGGTCACGGTCGGTGTGCTGATCGACTCGTCCCTGACCGCTTGTGGGGGAGTCCTGTTGGCGGTGGCGGCGCTCTGCTTCATCCCGCTGGCGTTCCGCGCGGCGACGCGGCTCATGCGCTACATCGGTCGGGAGTACCACGGCGGGATGCTGGCCGTCGCGGTCATCGAACTGGAGGGAACCGCGATCCGCTCGGCGGCGCTGGCGGGCATCGCGGCGCTCGCCATCTACGGATCGCTCGCTGTGGGCGGCGCGAGCCACGACCTGATCCACGGCCTCGACCAGTTCACCCAGCAGACCTACGAGTACGCGCCGATCTGGGTGTTTGGCGACGACAAGAACCCCTTCGTCACCGACGGCTTCCACGCTGGCGGAGCGCTCGCCGCCATCGCCAGGGCGCCGGGGGTCGCCTCGGTCAACGTGTACCAGGGCGCCTACCTCGATGACGGCTCGCGGCTGCTCTGGATACGGGCACGGCCTCCCGACAGCCCGGCCATCCTCCCCTCCAGCCAGCTCTTGCAAGGCGACCTCGCCCGCGCCTCGGCACTGCTGCGCCGCGGCGGCTGGACAGCCGTCTCCAGCGCGTTCGCCGATGAACACCACCTGCGCGTCGGCAGCACCTTCACCCTCCCGACCCCTACGGGGACCGCCCGGTTCGGAGTGGCAGCGATCACGACCAACCTCGGATGGCCGCCCGGCGCGGTCACGATCAACACGACTGACTTCCGGCGCTGGTGGGGCACGACCGACCCGACGGCCCTGGCGATCGACCTCAAGCCGGGCGTGAGCCCCGACGCCGGCAAGCGCGCGGTGTCAGCGGCGGTCGGCGCGCAGAGCGGCCTCCAGGTGCTGACCGTCCACGAACGCATCAGCTACCTCGACGACGTGGCGAGCCAGGGTCTGCAGAGCCTCAGCGAGATATCCACGCTGCTGCTGCTGACGGCGGCGCTCGCGCTCGCCGCCACGTTCTCGACGGCCATCTACCAGCGGCGGGCGCGGCTGGCGACGCTGAAGGTGGATGGCTTCGACCGCCGTCAGCTCTGGCGGGGCCTGCTGCTGGAGGGCGGCGTCATTCTCACCATCGGGTGCTGCGATGGGTTCGTGCTCGGCCTGTACGGACACGCCCTCGCCGACCGCTACCTGCGGCTGGGCACCGGCTTTCCGGTGCCGTTCTCCGTCGGGGTACCGCAGGCTATCCTCACGCTGCTGGTCGTCGTGGGGATCGCGCTGGTGGTGATCGTGCTGCCGGGCTACTCTGCCGCCGGCATCACGACCGAAGCACGCTTGCAGGAGTGAGATTGTACGCAGGGCCTGTGCGCGCGACCATATCGTGTGTCCTGCGCGCTGAACCAGCGGATTGCGGGCGCGGCGGCCTTCACGCGGGCCGCTCGCAGCTACTGGCTCGACGTCTTCCCGGTCGTTCGTCGGGAGGTCCGCCGCCTGCACACCGAGGCCAGCCGGATTCCTGACGCCATCCTGCGGCGCCTCGCGCTCGATGCGCTGGAGGCCAAGTGGGCGAACCTGGAGGGCGCGGCGGCCTTCGCCGCGTTCGTCGCGCCGTCATGCCGCTACGCCGTCGCTCGTCTGCTGGTGGGCTACCAGGTCGCCTTCGACTACGCCGACACGCTGATGGAGCAGCCGAGCGAGGTTCCGTCCGCGAACGGCCGGCAGCTCCACGCCGCGCTCACCGCCATCCTCGAACCCGGCTGCCCGCACCCCGACTACTATCGCCATCACGTCCGCGACAACGATGGCGGCTACCTCGCCCGGCTGGTGGACGGCTGCCGGTCGGTCGTCTCCGAGCTGCCCGCCTACCCGCCGCTGGCGGCCAAAGTGATCGAGAGCGCCCAGCGAGGCGTCGAATACCAGAGCCACATCAGCCTCGCCACCGAGAGGGACCACCCGGCGCTGATGCAGTGGGCGGCGCAGGCCACGTCGTACAGTTCGCTGCGGTGGTGGGAGACATGGGCCTCGTGCGGGTCGTCACTCGACACGCTCGCGTTGCTGGCCGCCGCGGCGGACCCGGCGACGGACGCGGCCCACGGCGCCGCGATCGACGGCTTGTACTGGCCGTGGGCGGGCGCCGTGCATGGGCTCTTGGACTGCCTGGTCGATCACGCTGACGACGCCGCCAACGATCGCCCCAACCTGATCGACCTCTATGCCTCGCCGCAGGAGACCGCCGAGCGCATGGGGTTCCTCGCTGCCGAGTCCGTCCGACGCGCCGCGGCGGCCGGCACCGACCACCGCCTCATCCTGGCCGGCATGGTGAGCCTCTACCTCTCGGACCGGGAGGCATGGGTGCCGGCGTCGCGGCCCGCCGCGGAAAGCATCCTGGACGCGCTCGGCGAGCTGGCGGCGCCCGCGATGCTCGTCCTGCGTACTCGGCGGTTCGTGCGTCGCGGCGCGTGAACCATTGGGCTCGTTCAGCCGGGATATCCACTTGCGGATACCTGCTTACGGTATAGCCGTTTACGGACTTCACATGGGTGGCGAGGTCGGTCAAGCTCGCTGGTGCGATGACCGACGAGGAAGCAAACCGGACTATGAATCGGCATGGCGAGGGGACAGCGCCCCATCGTTACCGGAGGGCTCGGCGAGCACCGAATCTGCCATCGCGTGACACGCCCAGGGCAACTGGGCCGGGCCGAACATCCTCGGTCCGGCCCATGTCCTTTCGAGCAACCGGGAAAGCTGGCGCCCCCCTGGCGCGCGGGTAGGGAGGACCAGCGTCGGTGCCCGTCGCCGTGGGACAGGCAGGAGAGGAGACGCGGCGGGCCAGACCTCGCTCCACATTAGGTCTGGTCCGCCGCGTGCCCCTGAGGTGTTGGTGGCAGGCCGGACTCGTTCAGCCCCTGTTCGGCCTGCCACCAACCTCCCTACGCGACCGCTATCCAGCTCGTCTCGTAGTAGCGGCCGATAAGATATCGCCATACCTCCCATGGACTGATGGCAACGATAGTCGTAACCCCGGTAGACAAGCCGCTACTCCAAGAAAGGGCTAACGACGGTGCCGTCAGACACCTATTTTGTCAACGCGGGAACCGAGCGCAGACGGCTCGCCCAAGCGTTCGGAGCGCGCATCAGGCTCCAGCGGATAGCGACTGGAATGTCAACGTCCGACCTCGCTGAGAAATGCCGTCTCGATCCCGGCACGGTTACCAGGGCCGAAGTCGGTCACAGCGATCCCCGTCTTTCAATAGTACTCATTCTCTGCGAGGGACTGGACGTACCACCCGAGGACATCATTGGAGGTCTACCGGTGCCAAAAAGGCGTGACAAAAAGCGGTGAAGTCCGACGACCTCGCAGGTGCGGCAAGGGGATCAGGGGAGTGCGCCTAGTGGTTCATCCGGCAGGTTCGTTGGTGCATGAGGCCGGCTGCACCAAGCCTACGAGCCATTTCAACCGCCCGCGAACTACGAAAACGGTCCACTAGCGAGGCTGGGCCTCAGTGGGAAGGCCATCAAGGTCTTGGGCGCGGCCCGTATTCTGGAAGTGAATCAGTTACTTACCTACACCGGGGACGAAACTGCTCGCTGTCCCGAACCTTACAGGGCACATGTTCTACGAAATCGCTTGCGTGCTGCGCGATAATAGGCTTGCACTTTTGGCCTTTCCGGAGGGTCGCGCTCACCGACCCCCGCGCGATCGAGAACTCACGATACTCTACCTTAGAGTTATCAACGGGTGTAGTTCGGAAGCGATCGGTTTGCGATGTGGCCTGTCCAAGGAGCGCGTCAGACAGATCCTCCGCGGTCACTTCGGCCTTTCACGCAAGCTGCCCGCCGACGCGCGGCGTCGGGCCGGCAGGCGAGCAAAGCTGATACGTGCCGTCTTGGATGTCTTCCACAGTGAGTGTGGGCCCCTATCCCTCATCGAAATCCTTGAACGGGTCCCGGTAGCGCAGGTTACGATAGTAGAGATGTGGGAAGCGATAGAGCACCTTGAGGCGACTCACTTCCTTCTATTGTTACCTAACACCATTATGAACCGCCCCGGACAAACTCGTTGAGTAGGTCGTTCGAGATTCCTGACTCCCACTCCTTGCCAGAAAGTACACGAGCGAGAAGGTTCATCGCCTCGCGACACACTACCCCCTAGTCTAGCGTCCGATACACGCCTCCAACTTCCGCCAACAGTTGTCGCACAATCGACCGCGGCTCCCCCAACCTTGTCTGAAACTCCGAGTCGGAGATCTCTACCCCGTTGGCGACCTCGTTTAGCGCGTTATTCACCAAGCCAAGCTCGGCCCTGCTCAAACGAATTGTGATTTCGTCTGAGTCTATGTCTATGGCTACTCTCTCCATCGCGTACTCCTACTGCAGCCCATTAAAGTATTCCTTACCACCGCTAGGTTTGAATATCGTACCACCGTCTGGTGACGATGGATCTACGATCACCACTGTAATCAGATCCACCACCCGTTAATTTAGCGATCGAATAACTTCCTCCTCACCAACGGACAGCTCAATTAGAGCAACATCGTCTTTATCCTCCGCGAGATAATGATGCCCTACGCCACCGCTACAGAGCTGCTGAATAAGTTCAGTCAAGTAAAGCCACCCGTCCGGCGTCGCGGACCATACGAAAGCTTTCTCGTCGGCGTCGTCTCGGTATCTGAGCATGACACGCGGGCCGTTGGGCCGGCAGACCATCTCGATCGTCTCAACGTTTGTGAATCGCACCTCTGGTTCTGCTGTGAGTGTGCGACTCGGACCGCCATGAGACAGCTCGCGAAAAATGTCCTGTAGCCAGACACAACCGGCGGATGAACTCGTGATGAGAATGATCGTCGGCCCGTAGGTACCCCGATAGAAGTCTCCAATTATCAGTGCCGGCTCAGTAGCCGCTTGCAAACCGATGTCGCTCATGGGATGGGTACCCTTTCCCATTCAGCATTCCATGGTTGTGGAGGTTTGTAGTCCCAATGCGGGGTTTCGTGGCGATCGTCCGGAGCGTGGTAGTGCCACTCACCACCCTCGGGATCGTAGTAGTTTTCCCCGGGCTCTTTAGCCCTTGATGCCGGACCTCTCGTCCACGTTTCGGGGTCGTAGCCCGGGGGTGTAGGCTCACACGCCTGCTCACTTTCTTTGGCGGCTTCTTCTGCTTGGCTCTGCTTGAGGAAAGCTTCGCCTTCGTCGTTGCCGGCTTCTTCACCGGCCCACGCATTGACGATCGATTTGACACCTTCGACGATGACGTAGCCACCACCAACTACGACGGCGCACGGGCCGATCGTCTCTGGTGTGAGGCACGCGGGCGCCTCCGGCCCCTCGATCGGGATCGGTATCGCCTCAAACCCGCTCGGGTCGATGTTGTTCAGCGGGTTGTCCGAGGCGTAGGCGTAGGGCTCACCCGTCAGTGCCGTCAGCGGATCGACGCTCAAGAACTGTGCGGTCGCAGGATCGTAAGTGCGGTCGCGGAGGTAGATCAAACCACTATCCGGGCTGGTGTACTGCCCGTCGTAGCCGAGCCGGGTGGTGATGGAGCCAGTGCTGCCGGTCTCGCTGCCATACGGCGAATAGGTCATGGTCGCTTCTGTTTTGCCGGTCGAGCCGGTGAGCAGCCGCGTCGATCCCTGCTCGTCGTGATGGAGATAATAGGCTTTGCCTTCGCTGTTGATCTGCTCGATTGTCATTTGGTGCAGGCCGTAAACGTAGATTCGGGCGCAGACTCTGAGCCAGCGCCCATTATGGGGCGTCAGGGACCGGACCAGCGACGATCAGTGGGCAACTATCCGCTGCCAGCACGTAACGCACTCCCGAGCCATCGTCAGGATCGAAATGCGCGTGCGACCCGGGCTTGTCCAACTCGTCATCCTCCGCAAACAGCTCCAGCTCGAGCGCCAGTCGCTCAAAGCCCGCCGCGCTTCCCGCAAACCTGGCGATGTCACCATCCACCTTGACGACGACCGCATCCCCGGCAAGCTCGACGCTCAAGGCATCGAGTGGCCGAGCCATCGGCCACTCCTCCGCCTGCTTGAGCGAAACCGTCTCCCCCGGGGGCTCGCGTAGCAACGAGGTGAACTCTCGCAACCCATCACGATCCGCGGATAGGATCACAGCCCCGGTTTCAGTGTCAACCCACCCGAGCATTACGTCACCACACCGGAATGTGGTTCTGGCTTCCAACGTGGATGTGGGGCTGCGAGCCGATCGGCCTGCCTGGGTGCTCCTCGGGTCCACGGAATGGCACGTCGTACTCTTCGGCCCATTCCCTTAGCACTTCCACGTCTTCCGGTGACAGCCCGTTGCGTTTGGCTTCTTTCGCGATTTTGATGAGTGCATCTTGGTCGCCGGTGTACGCTTCTCCACATTCCGAACTCGCCTGTGTTTGCGTGCTCTCCTTGCTTGATTCACCTCCGCCGGTGACTTCGTTCCACACGCTTTCGATGCCGTGTCCGACTTCGCTTACCGTGTGGCCGATTTCGTGTCCAAGTTCTTTGGCGGCTTCTATGGCACGTTCGGTTTCTTGGCCGTTGGGGAATGGGAAGCAGATCCCGGGGGGACAGGAGGGGCCTTCGCCTATCGATTCGCCAGCGAGGCCGCGCGGATCGCCGTAGTTGAGCGGGTTGTCGCCTGCGTAGCCGTAGGGCTCCCCCGTATACATCTCAAGCGGATCGACCGTGAGGAACTGCGCGGTGGCGGGGTCGTAGACCCGATGCCGCAGGTAGACCAGGCCGGTGTCCGAGCTGGTGTATTCGCCGTCGTAGCCTAGCGGTGTTGTAGCCGTCCCTTCGCAGGTCGGTGTGCCGTAGGCGCTGTAGGCGCATTTGCCGGTGACGGTGCCGGTTGAGCCCGTGAGTAGGCGCGTACTGCCCTGTTGGTCGTGGTGTAGATACGACACCGTTCCGGTTGAGGTGTTGATTTGCTCGACGGGCATGTCGTAAGGGCCGTACATGAAAGTACCCCGCCGCTGTGGGCTGCAGGCGATCGATCGACTCCGGCTGATCACCCCGGATGCCACCGCCATCGCCACCCTATGCTTCGGGAAGCTGCATCGCGTAGGAGCCTGTCAAGGTCGGTCGCATTCCGTGGAGGGCCATTGGACTCAATGTCCAGGTGACACCAGCCACATAGCGTTACGGGATGCGCCGAAAGATATTCGTCCTCATCGGGAGGACAATCCTCCAGACCTTCATAGTGGCCGCCGATTTCCAGCCATCCAGCCCGTCGCCCGCAGGCATCGCATGGACCGTTAGGTGCCGGAGGGGCTTTCTGACCTTTCCAATATCCAGTCTGCCAGCGATCATCAAGTTTTATCGAAAGATGAGCGAGCTGGCAACACCAGAACCACGGTAAACGCCTTGTTAGCGCTACAAACGCTGGCCGATACGCTATCTCGTCAACAAGCTCACAGATCGCATTCAGCAATCTAACAGCTGTTAGCCTGGCTCGATTACCCATGGCTAATTTCGACTCCGGGGCGGTGGGCCGCCATATTTCCTATACAGGCGGCGCTCGCCTTTGCTTAGTTTGTCATACCATTCCTGCCATCTTTCCCTCGCTGCCGGCGAATGTTTACGGCCTAGCAGTTCTTCTCCTTCCCGCGCAAGTTCCTTACCGCATTCTGACGCTTCTCGTTCGCGGTCTTCCCGAAGTGCCGATTCACCTTCATCGGTGGCTTCTTCGTTTTCGTTGATCGCGTGCCATACGTTTTCAGCGCCGCGTTCGATCGCTTCAACGCCTGGCCTGAGGAGTTCTTCGCCCGCGTGTTCCCATTCACTCCAGGGGGTCGGGATGCCTGGTCCTTCAAAGGCTTCTTCCCATCCCAGCCCGCTACGATCCCGATACCGCAGTGGGTTGTCATCAGCGTAGGAGTAGGGCGCCCTCGTCGTCGCGACGAGCGGATCGACGCTCAGGAACTGCCCAGTCGCGGGATCGTACGTACGCTTCCTGAGATAGATGAGCCCGGTGTCGGTGCTGGTGTACTGCCCATCGAACCCAAGCGGCGTCGTGGAGGCACCTTCGCAGGTGGGGGTGCCGTAGGCGCCGTAGGTGCATTTGCCGGTGACCGTCCCGGCGGAGCCAGTCAGCAGCCGCGTTGATCCCTGTTGGTCGTGGTGCAGGTAGAGCACGGTGCCGGTGGTGTTGTTGATTTGCTCGACTGGCAGGCCGCCCGGCCCATAGATGTAGCTGTAGGTCCCGTTGCTGAGGATCGAAGGTAGACCTTCAGCGAGATCCCAGGCAAGGTAGTTGGTCGTCCCGGAGATGGTTTCCGAGACCCGCAGCCCATCTCCGTTAAAGGCGTAGGTATCTTTGATCGCCGCGGTTTTGCCTTCTTCAGGACGTTCGACTGAGGTCAGATCGCCCGCCTGGTTGAAGCCGTACGTGGTCGCCGCACCGCTGGGAGTGGTTTTGATGCGCTCTCCATCTTCGTTGAACGAATAGGTTGTCCCAGTTCCCGTTTCCAGTTCGTCGGCGCTGTCAAACGTGTAGGTGCTGCTTCCAATCTTGGTCGGGTTGTTCGCGGCGTCGTATTCGTAGGCTGTGCTGCCGGCTTTGGTGAGCCGGTTGTTTTCGTCGTAGGTGTATTCGGTGGTTTCTTCGCCGGGCAATCCTTTCGAGACGATCTTTTTGACCTGCCCGTCGTTGTCCAGGGTGTAAACCAGCGAAGCGAGGGTTTCGGTGCTTTTGACCATCTTGGCTTCGGCTATCTGGTCAGCGTCGTTGAAGGTGTATTTGTCTTCGTCTTTCGTTTCGCTGGGGAATGTGATGGTCGTCAGGTCGGAGTCCGGGTCGTATGTGAATTTGGTGCTGTGCGACGACCAGTCCGTGACTTTTTCGAGTCGATCGTCTTTGTCGTAGGCGCGCGTGACCGCTTTGGTGTTGGGGTAGGTGATCTTCGTCTGCTCGTTCCCGAGGTTGTATTCGTATTTGACTTTTTCTTTGTGCCCATTTTCGGTTTCGGTCAGCCGGTCGAGCTGGTCGTACGTGTAGGTCGTCGTCCCGCTGCCGTCGATCATCTTCGTGCGGTCGCCGTCTTTGTCGTATTCGTATTCGACCGCGTGGGCGCCTTCTTCGGAGTAGCTGATCTTGGTAAGCCGGCTGGCCGGGTCGTACGTGTTGGTCGTCGTGCGCCCCATGGGATCGGTCACGCTGACCAGGTTGCCGGCTTTGTCGTATTCCTCGTACGTCGTGCGGCTTAGCGGGTTGACGACTTCCACGACCTGCTCCAGCGCGTTGCGCACGTATTTGGTGGTGTCTTTGTTGCCGTCGATCTGTGCGGTCACCTGCCCCGCGCCGTCGTATTCGGTTTCCGTGACCGTGCCGTTGGGCTCTTTGACGGCGATCTGCTGGTTGTCCGCGTTGTATTTGTAGGTGGTGGTGTGGCTGTTGCCGTCCGTGACCGTTTCGACGTTCCCGTTCCCGTCGTAGGCGTATTTCGTCGTGTGACCCAGGGGATCGGTGATCTTCAGCACCCTGCCCCGCGTGTCCCGTTCGATTTTCGTCGTGAATTTGGAGGCTTCGGCGCCTTTGACGTTTCCACGGGGGCTCACTGTCGCGATCACCTGTGAGTCTTCGTTGTATTCCCAGGTGCGCTTGTTCCCTTCGGGGTCGGTTTCCGCGGTGCGATCCCCCTTGGTGTCGTATTCGTATTTCCACGTGTGTTCCAGCGGATCGGTCATGCTTTCGATTTCGCCGTGACTGCCGTATTTGTATTTCGTGATCTGCGTTTTGCTGCTCGGCGCCGGCCGTTCGACCGTTTCCGGGTCGCCGTCGCTGTTGCGTTTGTACGTGGTGGTCTCGCCCTTTGGCGTTGTCACCGTTTCCACGTCGTGCGTGCTGTCGTACGTCCATTTCGTTTCGTCGCCGTCAGGGTTGATTTCGACCGTGCGATCGCCGGCGCTGTCATAGCCGTAGAACGTTTGGTTACCATTGCCGTCGATGACGGCGGTCTCCTGCCCGGCTTCGTTGTAGATGAATTCTTCAGTGGTTTCGCTCGACGTGCCGGCGCCGCGGGTGATCGAGCTGGGCTCGCCGGAGCTCGTGAAGAACTCTTCGGTCACGCTGCCGGTGTTGACGTTGGTGATCTTGGTGTAGAGTGGTTCGTATTGGAAGGTCAACTTGCGTTCCGCTGGATCGGTCTGGGCGATGACCTGATTGGAGCCGTTGTATTCGTTGACGGTTTTGCCTCCCCGGCCGTCGGTCATCGTCGTGATCTCGTGGGAGCCGTTGTATTCGAATTTCCAGCGGGCTTTTTCTTCCCCCGGCTCGGTCACGCTCGCCAGATTGCCCGCTTCGTAGGTGTATTTAACCACGTGTCCCATCGGGTCTTTCGCGCTTTCGACCAGACCTTCACCATTGTAGGTGAGCGTGATTTTGCGGCTGGCGGGATCTGTGATCGTTTCCAGGCGCCCGGAGCCGTTGTAGGCGAGGGTCGTCGCGTTGCCGTTGCGATCGGTCACGCTTTCGAGCTTCCCGGTGGTGCCGTTGAACTTGTATTTCGTCTGATCCGCCATGGTCAGCGTGTATCCCGATTCTGAGGTGCCGCTCAGCGTGTCCTGGGACCAGTTCGGCGCGGTGAATTTCCCTTCGCTTTCGGCGAAGACCACGGTGCTGCCGGTGGCCTGATACAGAGTGGCCGTGTGTGCGGTTTTTTCAACGACGAGGTGTTCGCTGAATGAGCTGGTCCACCCATAACCGAACGGCCCCGGCGAACTGGCGGCGACCGCCGCCTGGGAGTTGTATGTGCGCGTGAGGTCGAGACCGACGCCCCGTCCGCCGATCGAGAGATCCGTCTGCGACTCCGAGAAGTTACCGGTCGCACAGGTTATCGGGTCCGCGCTGTGGCAGGAGTTGTGGCCCGGCGAGGACGACGGATTGCCGGCGGGGCCCCATTCGATCGGTGGTTCGACGGTCGTGGCGCCCAGGAAGTCGAGAACCGCCCGTCCCCCGGCAGGACCTTGACCGTCCCTTGATTCGAGAAGGGCACAGCAACCGTGGTAACACCTTCTCTATAGCCGACCGTTTTCTCAAACAGCCCCTTGTTCACGATCGAAGAAGAGCCTTCCCCGGTTTCTATCGGGTAAGGTTTTTCTTTTTCATCGGAAGGGGTGACGGCGAACGTCCCGAAGTTAACTACCTGGGCGCCTTTGGTCATCAAAAGATCCGCGCTGAGTGTGGTTTTGCCTTCGTTGACGAATTTGCTTTCCGCAAGCGTTGGGGTCCCTTCGAGTTTCGACACCACATTTTTGCCGGTCGCAATTTCGCCGTGACCCTCTATCTCGTTCGTTGAGTATTCCGCTAGCACCATTTCATGTGTGATGCTCAAATACCCCGAGATCGCGAGCGTCCCCTTGTACATGCCCAGCTTGTAAATGGAGGAGTCGGAGGAGGCTCCCGCCAAGTCGAGCGTACTGCTTCCTTCGATCCAAAGCGGAGTAGCTTCGTCTCGGAGCGCCTTGGCTGTGGCGTTGGATATGATGCGCATGCTGCTAACAGTGTTTTCAATGCAGGCGATTTCCGATTCCGTCGGCGGATGGTGCTCAGACCACTCGGAGCCCTCTTCCCAATTGAGTGAGCCGTAGGCGATGGTCGTGTCGCCGCATCCTTCAGCCAAGGCGCTCGCCGGCACTAACGCGCCAATCGCCAAGAGCGTCACGGCGACGAGGAGGCCGACGTACTTTGGGGAACCAGCACCAGCTCGAAAACAGCCCAGTGACCAGCGCATCTGCAAAGACATAACGGCCTCCTTGACATCCAATCTCAGTTGAGTTCTCAGAAAGGATCTAGCCAAGGGCTCCACTTCCCCGGATCGATCAGCTATCACTATAACTCTACTGCATGGAAAGATGCTAGTGTCCGGGATCATTTTTGCTCGCAAATTGCGGACTCTTTTCATTCGATCCCGAGCCCGCGGTCGTCCTCGCGGTCTTGCTCGATGCCGCGCTCCCAGGTTAGCTGGCGGTCTCGCTAGGCCTGGATGGCCTGTTCGATGGCAGCTCGGCCTGAAACCGATTGCGCCTCAAGTACGCCAGCCGGCCCCGCCGCCGGAGCGGGTCTCTGCCAGCCAGCACCGGAGGTCCTCGGGGTTGAAGCGTACGTAGTGGCCGAGGCGGTGGTGGGGGATGCGCCCGCCGCGCGCCTGGGCGAGCAGCCAGGTGTGGGGCACTCCCAGCAGCCGCCCCGCTGCCTTGGCGTCGATGAGCGGCGCGAAGGGCGCGCCGGTCTCGTGGATGCCGCGGGCACGGCGCCGGGGAAGCAGGGACGCGGCCCGTCTGCGTACATGGTGGCGCTGCCCTGATGCGCCAGCGGGAAGAGAAAGCATTGAAACCTCCATCATCGGTCGTAGTTCGCGGTGTGAGGGCCTGTCCTGAGTGTGTGGAGGCCCATAGGGATTGCCTTTCAAGAATCTGGGTTGGCCTCTCCCCAGAAGGAGAAGCGGCGTGTGTTGCGTGTGGTCATCGGGCTCCGCACTCCTGGTGTGCGTGTGCGCGTAGCCGGTCGATGCGTAGCTCTGTGGGGGGGTGGGTGTGTTCGGTGAGCCAGATGAACGGGATCGGGTGGTCGTGGATCAGGGCGTGGATTTCGAGGAAGTCCGCGAGCTCGTCGGCCTGCCCGAGGGTGGCGGCGTACCGGTCGGCGGCGTACTCCCGCTCGCGCCAGTAGCGGCCCCACACGGGGCGCAGTAGGTAGAGGCCGAGGCCGCCGCGGGCGAACGCGAGGAGCTTTTTTGTGCACCACAGCGTCACGAAGATCACGATCGCAGCGATCCAGACCAGTTCGTCATCGATCTCGAGGGGTATGTGTTCGCGGCGGTAGCGCTCTTCGGGGTCGCGGTCGTAGATCGGAGGGTGAATCACGAAGCGGTTCACCGCGGCGGTGAGCCTGCCGTCGGGTGAGCCGAGGTGCCCCAGCTCGTGCGCGAGAACGGCGGGGAGGTGGGGGCTGTCGAGCAGGCCCCGGGAGAGCATCAGCGCGTCCCCGACGACCGCGGCGTCGGGCTCGGGCGTGTCGAGCACGAACCACGTTCCGGGTGTGGGGAGGGGTTCGTGCGCGTTGTCCTGCAGCAGCTCGATGGCGTCCTGGTAGGCGAGCTGCTCGCGCTGGGAGGGTTCGCGGCCCCCGATCCGCTGGCGCCACCACCAGCCCGACCCGCCAGGCCACACGAGCGCGAGCAGCGACCATGCGCTCGGGATCAGCACGAGGTTACCCCAGCTCCCAGCTGAGGCGGTTGAGTGGCCGCTCACGACGAGCACGGTCCCCGCGAGGAGCACGGCGAGCGTCAAGCGCAGCACGATCACGGGTACTTCCAATGCGAACGTCAGCAGGTACATCACGAGCGAATCGGCGGAGAACTTCTGGTGCAGTCGCATGGGATGGGTCACCTCTCTCGCATCAGAATGGAAGGTCCTCCACCCCTTTATCCGACCGCGGCGCCACGGGTGGGACACCATCTGGCGCGCATGGGGCCTCGGTGCTCTGCGCCGCGTCCCCCGGGGACCCCGGGGTACCCACCGCGGCGGGCTCAGGCAGCGCCGCGGAGAGCGCCGGTGCCTGCTCGACCTGCGCCTTCATCGCCCGGCCACGGCTGATGATGAACGCAACACCCGGCGGCAGCGAGCGGACGTGGTTGGGGTCCACCTTGTACTGGTGCTGCACCCTCGCCGACCCTTCACCGGTCGCGCCCTCCATCCCGTAGTGGCTCGAATACTCCACGACCCTGCGGGTGCCCGCCAAGGTGATGATCTCCTCCGGCGTGTTCACCCGGTGACAGATCACGGTCTCCACCGAGCCGAGGATGCGTGCGGCCTCCGCCTCGTCGCCCATCCCCGCGACGACCTGCGGCGCGAGCACAAGCCCCGTATTGAACCCCCGCGCCTGCTCCACCCTCCCAGCCATCCCCGCGTTCGATGCTAGCGCGGAGAACTCGTCGACGATCAGCAGACAGAACTCCCCGCGGGCCTTGCGCGCGGTGAAGTAGTGCGCAAAGTCCTCGAACAGGAACCTTGCGAGGCCGCTCGTCTCCTCCCGCAACGCCAGGCTGTCGAGCAGCAGATACGCGGCCTGGGTGTCCTCCCACGCCCAGCCGCCATCCAGGACGCCGCGGGTCTGTCCGAAGAACGCCTCATACCGCAGCCGGACCTGGTTGACCTGCGACTCGCTCAACGCCTTCGCCGCGCTGGAACCAGGGTGCGCGCCGCGCAACCCCGGGAGGTTCATCCGCAGCAGCGCCTCCCTGGAGGATCGCGGTGGCCCCTGGGGGTGCTCGCACACCAGCCCCAGCGTCGTCTTCGCTATATCCCGGTACCACGACGCCGGGCCCACGGTGGAGTAGTCGATGATCTCCATCAGCCGGCCCTGGATCTCATGCGGCTCACCGCGCCACCCATCAAACGCTTCCACCGGGAACACGCGGGTTTGGCGTCCCGCGTCAGCCATCAGCCCGCAGAACCGCCGGGCGGTATCACGGTCGCCCTTGCCATCCAGGTAGAACACCGGCGCCCCGCTGTGCTTCGCGACCGTCCATGCGAGGCGCAGCACCGTCTCGGTCTTCCCCGACCCCGTCGCGCCACACACCAACACATGACGACACAACCTTCCCGGGCTCACGAGCACCGCACGGCCCACGGTCGGCAGCGCCCGCTCACCGGACACGCGCTTAGCGAGCACGAACCCCCGCTCGCCGTCCACCGTCCCCGTGAGACCGCCCGCGTCCAGCGTCCCGCTCGGCAGCACCGGCCCCGGACGGCGGCGGCGCCAGAGCGCGCCCCGGCTCCCACACACTGCGGTCGTGCTCACCGCTCACTCCTCCAGGGCGCCCCTGGCCGGCAGCTCGCGGACGCCGAGCGTTGGCCAGCGCCCGCTCTCCTTCAACGCGTTCAACTGCCGATGCGTTGCCGGTGGGCAGTAGTAGAGGACCATGTCGAAGCGGCCGGTGAGCTCGTCGAGGATCGCGCGCACGCGCTGCTCGGACTTCACCGTCAGCTCCACCTCGACCGCGACCCGCCGACCGTCAGTGACGACCACACCGTCCGGGAGGTGCTCCCCCTCCTGGCGGTCCCTCGCCAGCGCACGCTCGCTGACCCACTCGGCGTCCGGGGAGCGCCCCTGGATGTGCAGGCGGACATCGTTCACCGCCGCGGTGTGCAGCAGCACCCCGAGCTTCGGCTGCCACACCCTGTACTGCGAGCCGCACGCCCGCAACCCCGCCCGCGTCGGTGTCACCCACGCCGGCTCGCCGACAAGCACCCGGTAGGTGCTCACCAGGCCCGCGTCACGCAGCCGCGCGAGGACGCGCTGCACGGAGCGCGGGCCGCACCCCAGTAGCACCTCGAGCTGGTCGGTCCTCGCGGCGTACTGCTCCGCCAGCCACCCCAGCAGCACCAGGTCACGCGGATGCAACAGCCCACCCGGGGAGCTGCGCCTTGCCGGGCGTGCGCGGCGCTCCAGACGCGGCCCCCTTGCAGCCGTCTGACGGGCACCCGCGATGGACCAGCCGCCCGTCTTGCTCCGAGCGCTCAGCGTCCTGTGGTGTTTCAGCACGTGCGGGCTCATCACTCGTGCTCCCCGCTCTTTCCGCGCTTGCCGGCCCCGGACGCTTCTGCGGTGGTGTTGCTCTCGCGTAGGTGCCAGCCGTCCGCGCGGCTGACGAACCGTGTGTGCTTTCCGCGGTACAGGTGCGAGGAGACCCTTGCCAGCGGCACCCCGAGGCCCTTCGCGATCTCCCCCGCGCGTGAGCCCGGGTGCTCCGCGAGGTACTCGGCGACGTCTCCGTAGGTGATCTGTCCCGCTGTGGTCGTCTCCCCGAGTAGGGCTGCCCGGGCGGCCTGTAGACGCTCACGCTCGGATAGAAGCTCCTCGTAGCGCGCAAGCTCACCATCCAGGACGGCGAGTTGCTTCTCGATATCAGCGACCACGCCACGAGACGCAACGCCGAGCTCACGAGCACGATCAGCCATAGAGCACCTCCGCAGAATCGACATCGTATATCACAGGCACACAGCCTAGCATATCACGGGCATGTCGTAGTCTAACATCGCGCCCCGCGGGGTTTGGGGCGTAGGCCGACGAGCGCAGCGCAGTCGGCCGGAGCCCCACAGACAAGACAACCCCATGCTGCTGTCCACCCTTCTTTATTTCTTTTTATTCTTTATTTATCTCTCTCTCTGATCCCTTCAGATCACTACCTCTCCTTGGTCCCCCATCAACCAACCACCACCATCACCACACCACTGTCTTCCCTTCCCACCTTCAGGGTCCCGGTCCTTGACCACCCGTACTCGAAGTTGTGGGCGGGTGGTCAAGGACGCCAAGCGCAGCGAAGGCGAGGGACCCGTTTCGACGCAAACCGCATGACAGAGCCACAAACCCGGTGGTGGGCTTGTCGCACAACCCGCCGCCGGCACGACATCCCGAGCGACGGGCACCGCGACAGCCCTGAGACACCCGCAGGGCCGGGGCTGGCTCCTATTCCCAGGAGGCCACCACGTACTGCGGCGCGTACTCGTAGCGGCGACAGAACTCAAACCACGGCAGCGCCGTCGCGCGCTCCCCCACGAGGAACCCGAATTCGATCGGCCGCGTCGGGAACCCCACCGACAGCGCGCCGATCGCCGTCTCCGCGTCGCCCCAGCGATCAAGCGGCCGGATCTCCTTATGCTCGACGCGCTCACCCGCCCTCACGTACATCCGCTGATCCTCGAAGTACGCCAGCCACAACACCACCAGCCCATAGCCCGTCTGCTCGTCGCACGCGACCTCCCCGGCCGCCGGCCGCGTGATCGCGCCGTTCTTCAACACCTCCACGATGTCCTCGCCGGCGACCCCCGGCAACCCCGCGTCGAGCAGTCCTTCGAGGAAATCGAGATGGTCGACGATCGCCACCTCCGGCAACACCCTGTCCCGGCCACCATCCCACCTCTGCACCTCACCAGACACCACCTTCAATCCTACTATCCGCCATCACCCGTATCCCGAGAATGGTGCTGCGCCAGCCTGCCCGAGGGTGATCGAGCGCTCGGCACCGGCGCGTCGTCTCGTGCGGCGCGGTCGCCCCCCACTCGTTGCGAGGCTACGCCGCGCTTGGGATGGGACGCTCGCTTGGGGGATGGCTACACTCGCCGGCAGGTGAAGCTCACGCACGAACTGCTGCTGCCCTACCAGGGGCTCAACGGCTTCGACGGGCTCTGCCACGTCCGCGTCTACCAGCACCCCGGCCAGCTCCCCGTGGTCATCGCCGGCGGGCTCACAGACAACCCGGGCACCTCGATCACCAACGCGATCGAGATGGTCGCCGCCGCGATCCAGCGCACCGTCTTCACGGACGGACGCGAGTTTCGACTTGTCGAGCACTACCCCTCCTCCCTCGCCGTTCGCGACCAGCCCACCTTCGCCCTCATTCACTTCAGCCACCGCAGCATCCGCGAGGACCCTGACAATCCTCGACACTACGCGGGGAGCATCGTCATCCTCGGGGACGAGACCACCACCGCGGCGCGAGGCCGGGAGATCGATGGCGACTTCCGCGAACCCCGCTGGGAGCCCATCCACGACATCCAGTCGCTCATCGGCTGCGAGGTCCAGACCTGGCCCGAGGAGCAGTACACCGTGCACACCGTCGCCGGCGAGCAGGGCGAGCAGCTACTCGTCCGGCTCGCCGCACAGG
Organism: uncultured Solirubrobacterales bacterium; assembly: GCA_963725535.1. Taxonomy (GTDB): domain Bacteria; phylum Actinomycetota; class Thermoleophilia; order Solirubrobacterales; family Solirubrobacteraceae; genus Palsa-744. The sequence continues at coordinate 2,512,759 of CAVRYX010000007.1, read as the reverse complement.
CACGCCGCAGAAGCGATGAGATCATCGAGGCGGTCGAAGGCGACCGGTGATCCCGAGCACGGGTTCCAAACTGTGTTGCGTCGGCGGTTATCCGTCCGGCTCGGGTAGCGCGGCCCACGGACCGGACGATCGCCCCGTCTCCAGGGTTCTGGGGGCCTGTGGCGGTAGCCGCGGCTCATGCACAAACAGGACGCCGCCAGCCTTCCGCTCGGCACCACGCGGTTGATCGTCTGCTCGCTCATCTCGTCTCGCTCCGTTGGTTGGTTGAGAGTCCCCCCGGGCGCGGCGACACAACGCCCGGGGGATGGTTTGTGCTCGCTCACACGACCTTCATATGCACACGAAGCCGAGGGCGTCCAGGTGCCGCGCGCATGGGGAAGCCGCCAGCTGCTCGCCCTCCCTGTGCACCACGCCCTGTTCGCGCAGGCGCTCCAGGGCGACTCCGATCGCCTCGGGGTCCACGTCTTGCAGCTCGCGCTCGATCTCGGCTGCAGTCCACGCCTCCGGGTGGTCCTTGCGGAGCACCTGAAGGACCACCACGCACTGGGTGCCTTCCTCCTGGCGTGGGTTCACCCGATCGCTTTGCTCTCTCGCACAGTGCGCGCCGCTCATATCGAGACCACTCCCAACGAGTCGAGGTAGCGCGCGCAGCACGTGGCCCACACGTGGCCTTTGAGGAGATACGCGATGCGCTGCTCCCTCAAGCGGTCGAGGCCCGCCGCGAAGTCGGCGGAAGGGAGGTCGCTGAGCTCCTCTTCGAGCTCGGGGCGCTCCCAGCACTCTGCGTGATCGTCACGCAGGAGCTGGAAGAGGATCGCCCGCTTTGCCTTCTGGACGACGGGCGGGGAGGACGCAATACGCTGTTGGCGCATGGGAAGAAGCCTCTTTCTTCTCGTGCCGGCCGCCGGCACCTAGCCCGTGTCGGCGGCCAACTGGTTTGTAGGGTCACTCGACCCTACACCGCATGGTTGGGCCAGTCCAGCGATTCGGGCAAAGCTGGCGCGAACGGGTCCACGACTTGTTTACTTGGCGGGAAGCTTGCGCGGACGCCGGGCGCACTCGATGAGTCGCATTACGCGCATCGGGCGGCAAGCACCCGCGCAGACTGCGCACCTGACCTGCCCGCGACGGTGCAGTGACTCCAAAAAAGTGTCCCCAAATATGTCCCGAACTCCGCAAATATGAGGTCATCTGAGCGCATGTGAGAACCCCCAATCTGGCTCAACAAAGCCAAAACGGGGTCCAGGCGAGCCACTACGGAACCGAAGGTCGGGAGTTCGAATCTCTCCTGGCGCGTACGGTGATGCTCCCGCAAGTTGGGGCTTTTTGTCTGCTTATGCTGCACTTTTCGATACAGACATAGTTCGCAGGCATATCCGCTGGAGGTTGCTGGAATCCGCTTGGGAGCGACGGGTTCATCCCCATCCCATCCCCATGCAGCCGCCTGGGGCTGGCTACCCACGGCTACACATGCGAAAGATCAGGAGAGCCGGGGAAGGCTTCGATGGCTGCCCACGCGGCGCTGTGGGTCAGGGGTCCGAGTCGCGCGGTCATCCCCGAAACGCCCCAAGCGGCGGTAACGTGGTCGCGAGCATGCGTTCTGTGGCCGCTCAGATCGATCTTCGACGGCTCCGTGCCCGGCGGGCGGAGATCCTGAGGCACGCCGCTGAGCATGGTGCCCGCAACGTGCGTGTGTTCGGCTCGGTGGTGCGCGGCGAGTCAGGTGCGTCGAGCGACGTGGATCTCTTGGTCGAAATGGAACCGGGGCGCAGCCTGATCGACCTTGTGGGGTTGTGGCAGGACTTGGAGGACATGCTCGGCACCCACGTCGATGCGATCAGCGACGGCGGTGTGAGCCCGCATCTGCGTGAGCGCATCTACGCCGAGGCTGTGTCCCTGTGAAGGACGAGCGTGCCTATCTGCTTCACGCCATCGAAGCAATCGACGCGATCTTGAGCTACACGGTCGATGGCCGCGAAGCGTTCTTCTCAGACGGCAAGACCCAGGATGCCGTTATCCGCAACATCGAGATCATCGGCCAGGCGGTCAAGGCATCTCGGACGGCACACGCGCTCTGGAGCCAGCGGTGCCCTGGCGGCAGATCGCAGGTATGCGCGACAAGCTCATCCACGAATACTTCGGTGTGGATCTCGCACTCGTCTGGGACGTGGTGGAGCGCGAACTGTCGAGGTTGCGCCCGCAACTGGAGAAGCTGAGCCAACGCCTAGCAGACGACACAAGCTCTGAGGATAGACCGGCTTCCTGAGCATTTCGAGAGCATGGTCGGGGCGTGATCGGGAGCCGAAGAAGTCCCTAGTCGGAAGGGAACGCCACGAAACAGAGCAAGCACCCGACCGTGGCCTACCACCAGAAGTCGGTCGTCTTGGATCGGTACTTGAAAGACCCCGCACCATTTGCACGGCTCGCGCCGATTCTGAACGACATCCTGACGCTTCACGACATCATCACCGAGGAGGGAAGCGAGAAGTACAACGAATACTTCAGGCAGAACCCGGGAACGCAGACGCGGGGCGGAGGCAAGCGCCTGGAGTGGGTGGACAAACGCAAGAAGGGCCTGTTCAAGTTCCCGTTCACCGGACGTCAGGGTGATGCGCGGCTAAACCGTGCGGCGATCTACCCGGCGATGGCCGCATTCCGTTGGATGGTCGAAGACAGCGGATCCTCGGTCAAGTGGAAGGGCGGCTTCACGGAGGTGTGCAAGATGTGGGACAAGGTCGGCCCCGAGATGATGAAGATGACGCAGGAGACAAGCGTTGAGAATGCGCGGAAGACGCTAGCGATCGGCAAGTCGCCGACGCACTACAACGCCCTACACGCGATCATGGCGAAGTACCAGCTCATGAACGCCTAGCCGACGATGTAATACGGCGCACCAGGCAGGCCCATCGGAATGTCGCATGCACCCGGTGGGCCTGCTCGCCGTGTACCGCGCAGGCAAGCGGCCGTAAAGAACCCACCGGTCCTCAGCAAGCGTCCAGACCGCCTCGGTGGCGTGGGGCGCGCGCAGCCTTTGAGAGGCGGTGGTGGGTCAGGCCAGCCTGAGGCGACGGAGCGTCGGGTGGACAGGGACTATGGTGGGGCGGGTGAGCGATCGATATGTCCCAGCGGCTGGTCGTGCGGTGCTTACGCCTCTCTACGACGCCATCAACGCGCTTGCGATGCGGCAGGGACGGTGGCGTCCACGACTCGTCGAGCGAGCGGTCGGCTCTGGCGCTGCGACGCGGATCCTGGATCTCGGTTGTGGTACTGGCGAGATGGCGCTGGCGATCGCTCGTGCTTCTCGGGCGGTGACGCTGATCGGCGTCGACGGCGATGCTGAGGTGCTGAGGCGAGCAGCTGCGAAGGCGCGGGCGGAGGGTGTCGAGCTCGAGCTCCACGAGGCGCTAGCCGATCGCATCCCGCTTGCGGACGCGGACGTCGATTGTGTGGTGAGCACGCTGATGTTTCACCATCTCGGACCCGCGGCAAAGCGTGCGGCGCTCGCCGAGGTGCGGCGTGTCCTCGCCCCCGGTGGACGGCTCTTGGTATGCGACGTAGGCCGCGCCAGCGATCCGATCATGCGTGCCGCGTTCTTTGCCGTGCAGCTACTCGATGGGTTTGCAAACACGCGCGAGCACGCGCGAGGCGCGCTTCCCGACATTGTGTCGCACGCTGGATTCTCGGCCGTCACCGTGTTTGGTCGATACCGCACCGGCGGCGGCACGCTCGACCTGATCGAAGCGCTGCGCTAGACAAATGGTGTGGTGATTGGGGTGGTGATCGATGTCATGTTGACAGCGTCGCGCATGATCGCTCGGGTAGCCAGAGGTCCGCGAAGACTGGTACTGGCAGGGCTACTCTCCGTACTTCCCGCGGGGTATCGTTGTGAGGATGCAGGCTGGCAATGCGCTTGGCGAGTACCTTCGCGCCCGCCGCGAGTTGGTCTCGCCTGAGAGCGCTGGGGTCCCGCACATCGGCCGCAGGCGTGTTCCCGGTTTGCGCCGGACGAGCTCTCGCTGCTGGCGGGTGTGAGCACTGACTACTACGTTCGCCTCGAGCAGGGTCGGGATTGCAACCCCTCCCCACAGGTACTGGATGCGCTGGCCAGAGCGTTGCAGCTCGACGACGAGGCGACGGCGCACCTGCATGCGCTCGCTGCCCCCCAACGTCGCGGACGTCGCTTCGGTCAGGGACCCCCGAGCGCGTTCCCCCAAGCATCCAGCAGCTGCCCTCACGGGAGGTTCTGGTTCTGCCAGCCTGGAGTCGGGTTCCAGTACTCGTTGACGAGGTCTTCGCTGGTGCTGCGGTAAAAGACGTTCATGTTTGTGGCGCTGTTCACGATCGCCGCTGGATCCCCCGCCATGCCGCCCGCCAATGCCTGGCCCACCCAGCCCATCGTCGGGGTCCAATACTCGTTGACAAGATTATTCCCGGTGGATTGGTAGAAGACGTTCATGTTTTCCGGGCTGTTGACGATCGCCGCAGGATTGCCGGATGGGCTTTCACCGGCGCCGTCGCCGCTACTGCCCCCGCCGGTCGAGTCGCCGCTCGATGATCCTGGTCCGCTGCCCGCGGGGCCGCCGTAAATGTAGCCCTGGAATTCAGCTGCGGGAGTTGTGATGCCGAGAAACACTTCCCCGTGGTTGTGGAGGTTTGCCTCGTCAAGAACCAGCTCCGTGCCGTTGTCCGCCAATCCGGCGACGTACGCAACGTGACCCACTCCACCGTCCGCCGTTTCGTTCACCGCGACCGCACCGACGACCGGTGTCTTTCCAGTAAGTACATGGTGGTTTTCAGCCTCTTTGAGCCATTCGGACGCGTTACCCGTCGTAATCCCATCCAGGTCCGATCGCACACCCGCTGCGTACCACGTGCACTGACCGATATCTTCGCCCGGATGGGGGCCGTAGCTGGCAAACGGATCATTGATAAAGCAAACGGGGCCGTGGCCGCTCGGTACCGCCACACCTTCACAAGACACGGCTTGCCGGCAGCCGGAGTGCCCTGCTGGACGGCGACCGCCTTGGTCGGGATCTTCAGGCTCGTGTCCCAGAGCAGAATCGAGCCAACGGGCCACTCCCTGTTCAGGCTGTCCAGCAACCTCGGTATCTGCGTGCCCCGCCACACATAGTCGCGCTGAATATCGGGCAGCACGATCTCGCCGGCTGCCAACTTCTCCACCAGGCGATATAGCGGCTCATGTCCCAAGTCGATGATGTAGCTCCTTCCCGAGGGGTGGGCGTGATCCTATCCGCGAACACCGGCGGCCCGGCGCTTGGTGGCTGGCATAGGCGGGCTCGCTACGCCCCGGCCCGACAGGTCGGCACGCTCGATGACGCGCAACCGGCCCGGCGCCGCGGCGGGTGGGCGATCCTCATGAGGGCGATGGCTGTCTCATCGACAACGACCGTCGAGATCGATACCGAGTTGCTAGAGCGGCTGGGGAGTTCTCTCCACGCCGCGCGAGCTTGCGGGGTTACGTTCGCGACGGTCGGCTGGCGCGCATGAGCTCCCCCGTCAGCGCGTGGATCGATCGCTCCAACTGACTGATGCTGGCGGTCTCGACCCGTTCGAGTCCGACCGTGCGATTGACCCAGGCGTTGATCTCACGGTGGCTGCGCCCGTCGTGGCGGTGCAGTTCCGCCACCAGGCGACTGCGCTCCTGGCGCAGCTGAGCTTGACGCTCGAACGCGGCCACCGGGGCTGGTTCGGGAGCGTCCTCGGCGGCGCTGGCGGGAGAGGGAGAGTGCACTCTCTGGGGCGGGCCGAACAGGGTCATCTGGGCGGCAAACTCGGCGCTCAGGGGCACGAACTCCGCGGTGACAGACGGCTCGCTTGTGCGCCGCTGCACCGGCTCGTCCCAGCCCTCCTCGAGCTCGTCGCGGCGCAGAGCGTGGCGCAGCTCGGTTTCGACTTCCGAGGCGTGTGCACGCAACGTGGGATCGGCAGGGAGGTACAGCCAGCTCGGCTCGGCTGCGCTGGCCGATCTTCGATCGGTCGGGATCGTGCGCACGAACCGCCCGACGATCTGACGAAAGATCAGCGGCGTCTTGGCGGCCGTCGCGTAGACCCCGACGCGCAGCCGCGGGATGTCCACGCCCTCGGAGACCATATTCACCGCCACGATCCACGGCTCGCGCGAGCCGCGGAAGTCCGCGAGCTTGCGCGCGGCGCGAGCCTCGGTGTGCAGCACCACCACCGGCGCCCGCCCAGTCGTCTCCCCCAGCAGCCTCGCGATCCGCCGGGCGTGCGTCGCGTCCGCCGCGACCGCGAGGCCACCCGCGTCGCGGTGGCCCTCCGCGCGCAGCGCCCTGAGCTTGGCGTCGGCCTCCTGCAGGATCCGCGGCAGCCCCTCCGGCAGATCGGTCGAGATCGCGGTGCGGTAGCGGCGGCTTGCCTCACGCGCGCTCAGCACCGTCTCGAACGAGGATTCGACCACGTCCTCGCCGCTGCGCCACGACAGAGTCCCGTCGAACGTGACAAACGCCACCGGGCGGCAGATTCCCTCGGCGACCGCCTCGGCGTAGGTGTAGGAGACGTCGGGCACGACCAGCCCGTCGGGGTCGTAGCGCACGCCCGGGATCGGGGTGGCGTCGGAGCGAAACGGCGTCCCTGACAGCAGCAGCCAGCGTGGCGCCGAGGCGAATGCGCGTTGAAAGCCGGTACCCCACGCCAGGTCCTCGCCGAGGTGGTGCGCCTCGTCGACGATCACGAGCGTGTCCGCGGGCACTTTGGCTGCCCAGCCACGCGGGTCGCTCGCCACGCGCGCGTAGGTGACGACGACGCCGTGGAAGTCGCGCGGTGGGTTGGGGCCCTTGGCGTCGGGTTGCAACTGCACCCCGAGAGCCGCCGCGGCGGCCGCCCACTGACGGGTGAGCGGCGTCGTCGGACAGAGCACCACCACGCGCCCGACGATCCCCTTGCACAGCAGATCCTTTGCGAGCTCGAGCGCGGGGCGGGTCTTGCCGGCGCCGGGCGCGGCGGAGATCAGGAACGGGCCCTCTCGCCAGTCGGCCATGCGGTCGAGCGCCCGGTGTTGCCACGTGCGCAGGGATGTCGAGGAGGAAGGCGTCAAAGAGCCCGGCATCCTGCGGCACGCAGCGGACGGATCGCACGGCGTTCGCGACCGCGGCTCGCCGCCGCCTGCTCAGGTGAGCCGGCGTGCGTGCCGATCAGGGGAGGGTGGACGCCTCTGCCTACGCCTTCGCGCGCACGGAGTGCGACGTACTCGAACGGGGACTCCTGTCGTCGTCACTGGCAGTGCCGTGGGAGAACAGGGGAGTCAACCGGGGGTACGCTCAAACCGCACGGCGTTCTCGAAGTGCGGTGCCCACGGCTGCGCCGAGCGCGTCCAGATCTCGATCGTCGGTTCGACCCAAGATGGATCGTCGATCGTCCCCGCCTTCAGGAAGGCGACTCCCGGCATCGACTCGATCGTGCTGAATATCGGCGACCCACAGGCCGAGCAGAACCGCCGCTCGGTGGTGCTCTGGTAGTCCTCGCTGGCGGTCTTGAACGAGGCGAGTGTGCTGCCCTCGACCGTGAGCGCCTTGCTCGGTACGCCCACGACGACCGAGAACGCGGTGGCGGTCTGGCGCTGGCAGTTCGCGCAGTAGCACGCCCCTTGCCAGACCGGCTCTGCGTCGACGCTGTAGGTCACGCCACCGCACAGGCAGCGGCCTGTGAAGGGTCTGGGTACGTCGGCCACGCACCCGAAACCCTACCAGCACCGCCGCCGCGCGCCGCATTCGAGTGGTCTTCGACCACCTTCAGTTGCCGCCGGCCCCGGCGATCGCGGTAGAGCCCGCCAACCCTGCCGCGCCAGCGGTGCTTCCCCGCGTCGTACCCACCTCGAACGCGCCCGCCTAGAACGTACGTCCAGCCCGAACCGCCGGGACTCGACTATGCGACCCGCTCAGCCGAGCGGCCCCGCATGGGCGAGATGGGCCAGGGCTCCCCACACCTCGAGGCCGCCGGCCGGCGCGCCACCGAGGCCGTCCACCACGCCACGCACGGCAAGGACGGGCGCCCCACGCACGCCGCGCACCCCTCGCACCACAAGAGCAAGCACAAGCACAAGCACAAGCGCCACCACAAGAAGCACCGCAAGCACCACCGCCGCCACCTCGGCACCGCCGGCAAGGCGCTGCCCACCGCCCCGGCGAAGCCCCCGCCGCCGTCGAACGCCCCGGTCCCCGCCGCGCCCGCGCTGCTCACGCAGGCGAACGCGAACCGCCTGCTGTGGCGCGCCGGCTTCGGGCCGACCCCCGGGGAGGCCGCGGCGCTCGCCGGGCAGCCCGTCCAGCAGGTGGTGTACGGACTCACCCGCCCCTCCGGGCCCGCCGTCCTGAGCGGCCCCGCGCCGGTCGACGAAGAAGGCGACCCGCTCGACCCCGTCAACGCGTGGGGGCAGGACCACTGCTGGTGGCTCGACCGCATGGTGCGCTCCGACCAGCAGCTCGTCGAGCGCATGACGTACATCTGGCACGACTGGTTCGCCAACTCCAACGAAAAGGTCGACTCCCAGCAGCTGATGCTCGACCAGAACGAACTGTTCCGCGAACAGTGCCTCGGCAGCTTCCACGACCTGTTCCTCGCCGTCACCGCCAACCCCGCGATGCTCGTGTTCCTCGACGGCATCTACAACGAAGCGGGCAACTCCAACGAGAACTACGCGCGCGAGATGATGGAGCTGTTCTCGCTCGGCGCCGACCGCGGCGCGTACACCGAGGTGGACGTGCGCGAAATGGGCCGCGTGCTGACCGGCTTCACCGCGGAATGGTCCTCCGAAGAGGGCCTGCACAACTTCCACTACGAACCCGCCCGCCACGACGAAGAAGACAAGACCGTGTTCGGGCAGACCGGCAACTGGGCCTGGGAAGACGCTGTGCGCCTGTGCGTGGAACACCCGCTGCACCCCTCGTTCTTCGTCACCAAGCTGTGGGGCTACTTCATCCCCACCGCGCCCGACGAACAGACGCTCGCCGCGCTGCAGGGGCTGTACCTTGCCAGTGGTTACAGCATCCGCGCGGTCGTCGAGGCGATCCTCCAGCACCCCGACTTCTACGAAGGCCCCGAGCTCGTCACGCCCCCCGTCGTGTACAACGCCGGCCTGCTGCGCGCGATCTCCCGCCCGATCGACACGACCGCGTGGACGTGGCTCGACAGCGCCGCCGGGCAGCAGCTCTTCTACCCCCCCAACGTCTCCGGGTGGGACTTCTCGCGGTGGCTGGACACCTCCACCGCCAAGGCCCGCTGGGAAATCGCCAGCTACGTCACCGCCAAGACGTACCCCAACCCGTGGCCGGGTGAAGGCGAACCCCAGTACGACCCCACCGAGGAACCCGCCACCGCGTTCGCGCACGCACTCGCCTACTGGGCCGAACCGCCGCTCTCCGCGGAATCGCGGGAGTGCATCGCCGCCTTCGCCGAATCGTGCCTCGACGGCCGGCTCACCGCCGAATGGGAGGCCAGCCCCTTCCGCGCGCTGCGCCAGAACGCGCTGCGCATGTTGATCGCCACCGCGCCGGACCTGCAGGTGAGCTGACGTGACGCACGACCGCCCACGCGTGCCGACACGTCTCACGACCGCTCCAAGCTCGCGCCGACACGTCTACGGCCGACCGTGCCAGGCGGCCGCTGGGGTTGGAGTGCCCTACGACCTCCCCGCAACCCCGCCCAACGAAACCGAGGTGAGCTGACACATGCCAGGCTGCTCCTGCAACGACTTCAACCGCGCCCACCTGCTGCGCCGCGGCGTCGCCGCCGCCGGCCGGGGACTGCCGACGATCGAGCCCGGGCAGCCGCTGCCCGCCGGCACCGGGATGGACCGGCGCGCCTTCCTGCTGCGGTCCGTCGGTGCCGCGTTCTCGATCTACGGCGCCTCCGCGCTCTCGCCCCGCCACTTCGAAGCGGGCATCGCCCAGGCGTCCGCCGCCGCGCCCAACCAGCCGGTGCTGGTGTCGATCTTCATGGAAGGCGGGTGGGACGCCCTGTCGGTGCTCGCCCCCGTCAAGGAAGCGCTCTACCACGACCTGCGCCCCACGATCGGCCTCGCCGAAGGGGCCGGGCAGCCGTTCACCGAGGACCCCACGCTGATGTGGCACCCCGCCGCCGGCCCGCTCGCCACCCTGCACGGCGAGGGCAAGGTCACCACGTTCCCCGCGATCGGCTACGACCCCCCCGACGAGAGCCACTTCACGAGCCGCCACTACTGGGAGGTCGGGGAGGTGGGGCAGCTCGCCACCGACACCCGCACCGGCTGGATGGGCCGTTTCCTCGACGCCACCGGCGAACCGGGCAACCCGCTGCAGGGCCTTCTCGATGGACTACTCGCTCGCGCCCGCGCTGGCCACCGCCAAGGTGCCGGTCGCGGCAGTGTTGACCCCGGTCGGCTTCAACATGTGGGCGTACGGCCTCGACGAACCGCTCACCGCCCCGGCGCTGGCGACGTACGGCGCGCTCGGCGAACTCGGCGCCCCCTCGCCCGCCTACGCCGAAGCGCGCGGGGCCGCGCTGGATACGAGCATCGTGCTGGGCGAGATGGCCCCGTTCGTCGGCCCCGACGGCAAACCCGCGTACACCTCCCCCGTCACGTACCCCACGACTGGCGGGGAATTCCCCGAACGGCTGGCCGCGCTCGCCGCGATGCTCGCCGCGGGACTGCCGATCCGGTGCGTCTCGCTGAACGCAGTCGGCGGCTACGACACTCACTCCGACGAGGCCACCACACTCGCCACCAACCTCGGCCAGACAGCCGAATCGGTGCTCGCCTTCCAGCGCGACCTCGAAGCGCGCGGGCTGGCCGACCGCGTGCTGGTGCAGCTGTGGTCGGAGTTCGGGCGCCACCCCCAGGAAAACGGGTTCGGCACCGACCACGGCGCCGGCGGGGTCGCGTTCCTGATCGGCACCCGCGCGTCCGGCACGATGGTCGGCGAATTCCCCGGCCTCGCGCAGCTCGACGAAAACGAAAACCTGCGCAACACGTGCGACTACCGCGCGATGTACTGCTCGCTGCTGGAGCAGTGGTTCGACACCGAAGCGGCTGTCGCGATCCCTGAAGCGTCGAGCTTCGCACGGCCGGTGCTGCTGAAGTGAGGGGCCCACGCCGACGGGCCAACCGGACTGAAGCCGTGAGCGCGCACGGGCCGAGAGCGCGCCGGCGCCCGCAGGACCGCTCACCGGTGTCGAGGCCGTGAGAGGACGCACGCGGATCTGGGTGGCGGCGCTCGCCGCGCTCGGCCTCCTCGCCGGCGCCCTCGCCGCGGTCGCGCTCGCCACGCCCGCACCAGCCCGCCGCGCCTGTCGCTCCGCGCGTGCGTCCCACTCGTCCCACTGCTCCACGCGCGCCTGCCGCGCTGCGCGCGAGCGTCGCTGTCCCCGCCGATTAGGGCGACACTCGCTCCGCCGAAGCCGGGGGACGCTCGCCAAAGGCCAGCATCCCCGAATCGGCCAGCGTCGCCTTGCTCGCCAGCCACACCGCCACGGGACCGCGCAACGAACGCCCGCCCAGCCGGCCGGCTCCGCCGGACCGGCCCCATCCAATCCCTCCACTCCCTCCGGGACGACCCCGCCGGCGGCCCCCGCCGCTCCCTCGGCTGGCACCCCCGCCGAACCGGCCGCGGAAGCGCCCGCGAGTCCCGCCGGCCCGCCCACGCCCGCGCGCGTGCAGGTGATCGCCAAGGAGTACTCCTTCACGCTCTCGCGCCCCGAAGTGCCCGCCGGGGAAGTGATCGTCGAGCTCGTCAACCGCGGCGAAGACACCCACAACCTGCACTTGCTCGAACCGACTGAAGGCGTCGAACCCGGCGCGCTGCCCAACACCGAACCGGGCGGCGTCCGCGACCTCAAACTGCGCCTCCACGCCGGCACCTACACCCTCTTCTGCTCGCTGCCCGGGCACGAGGCCAAAGGAATGAAAGCGACCCTGGTGGTGGGCTGAGCACGGGACACCCGCCGGCGCGTCGTTCGAGTGCCAGTGCGTCGCGCTCGCCTGGGGAGTCTTTTGATGGCGGCCTCCGGCCGCAGCGGCGTTCGCGTGGGGGACCCGGGGTGCGTGCAAAAGGCCAGGCCTAGGCTTCCGGGGTCCCGGCCTGTGATGATGGCGCCGTGGCGAGTCCCACCCCCCCGCCGACCGAGCCGCACACCGAGCCGGCGTCCGCACCCGCGCAGGCGCCCGCGGCCCCGGCGCCCGACGGTGAGCAGCCGCCCGTCGTCCTGAGCCCCGCGACCGGCTACCCCGCGCTCGGGGAGAGCGACCTGGAGGTGCTGCGCGGGATTGGGGAGCGGTGGGAATCCGCGCTGGGGGACCGCGCGCAGTGGATCCGCGCGCTGCCGTGCGACCCCAACCTCGGGCAGTCGAGCGGCGGGCAGGCGGGCGCCATCGGCCCGGGCGTCGGCGCGGTGCGCCTGGGGCGCTCGCGCTTCGTCGCGGTCGAGGCCGACGGCGCGCCCGGCGAGGAGCTCGAGGCCACGCGCGAGGCGGGGCACGCCCCCACGCGCGGGGGGTGGACCGCGGCGCGGGCGCGTCGTACGCTGCTCGGCCCCCCGCTGCACTCCGCCGCTGTGCTCGAGGAGCGCATGCGCAAGCTGGTGGCGCTACCGGTGCTCTCCTCCGACGCGCTCTCCTCGGTGGCGTACGGGCCCGAAGCGATGCTCGTCGTGCTCGCGCTCGGCGGGGCTGCCGCGTTTGGCTACTCGCGGCTGATCTCGCTCGCGATCTTCGTGCTGATGGTCGTCGTCGGGCTCTCCTACCGCCAGACGATCCGCGCGTACCCCCGCGGCGGGGGCTCGTACATCGTCGCCTCTGACAACCTCGGCCTGGTCCCGGGGCTCATCGCCGCCGCGGGGCTGATGCTCGACTACGTCCTCACCGTCGCGGTGTCGGTCGCCTCCGGGATCGCCGCCGTCACCTCCGCGGTGCCCTCGCTCGCGCCCGACCGGGTCCCGCTCGGACTCGCGGTGATCGCCGTGCTCGTCGCCGGCAACCTCCGCGGCGTGCGCCAGGCGGGGCTGCTGTTCGCGGCGCCCACCTACATGTTCATCCTCGCGATCTTCCTGCTGGTCGCCGTCGGCCTCGCGGACGCCGCCGGGCACGGCTTCCACGCGACACCCCGCCCGCCGGTGCACGCCGTCGAGGGCGTCGGGCTGCTGCTGATCCTGCGCGCCTTCGGGTCGGGCGCCACAGCGATGACCGGAATCGAGGCGATCTCCGACGGGATCCCCGCGTTCCGCCCGGTGGAGTGGCGCAACGCGCGCACCACGCTGACGTGGATGGTGTCCCTGCTTGTGGTGATGTTCGTCGGCACTGTCGTCCTGATCGAACTCGACGGGATCGTGCCGCAGTCCTCGCAGACCGTGCTCTCCCAGCTCGCCCACCGCGGCCTCGGCTCTGGCGTGGGGTACGGCTACGTGCAGGCCGCCACCGCGCTCGTGCTGCTGCTCGCCGCGAACACCGCGTTCTCGGACTTCCCCCGGCTGCTGTTCTTCCTCGCCCGCGACTACTCCGCGCCGCGCCTCTTCCTGCGCATGGGCGACCGCCTCGCGTTCTCCAACGGCATCGTCGTGCTCGGCGCCGCCGCCGCCGCGATCCTCGCCGCGTTCGACGGCTCTGTGACGAGCCTGATCCCGCTGTTCGCCGTCGGCGTGTTCCTCGCGTTCACGCTCTCGCAGTCGGGGATGGTCGTGCGCTGGCTGCGCACGCGCGAGGAGGGCTGGCAGCGGAGCATCTGCTTCAACGCGCTCGGCGCGTTCCTCTCGGGCGTAGTGCTGGGGATCACCGCGTTCACCAAGTTCCTGGAGGGCGCCTGGCTGATCGTGATCCTGATCCCCGCGCTCGTGGTGCTGTTCCTGCGCATCCGCACTCACTACCTCGCGGTCGGGCGCGCCGTCGCGCTGCAGCCGGTGCCGGCCCGCGCACGAGCAAAGCTGATTGCGCCGCCGCCCGGCGCCGCCTCGGAGGACCGCGCCCACTCCGCGGTGCGCAGCGGCCTGCACGAGCGTGAGGAGGCCCCCGACCAGGTGCTCAACCTGACCGTGGTGCCGGTCATCGCGATGGACCTCGCCTCGCTGCGCGCGCTCGCCTACGCCGTCTCGCTGGGCCAGCCGGTGCTGGCCCTGCACCTCTCAGCCGACGCCGAGGAGGCCCGGCGCTTTCGCTCCTACTGGCAGGTGTGGGGCGACCACGTGCCCCTGGAGATCGTGCTCTCCCCCTACCGCGCGCTGGTCGCGCCCCTGTCGCGCTACCTGCGACTGCTGCACGACCAGGTGCCCGACTTCACCGTCACCGTGGTGCTGCCCGAACTGGTCGTCCGCCACGCGTGGCACCGCCCGCTGCACAACGGAGTCGCCCCCCGCCTGCGCCGCGCGCTGCGCCAGCTGCCGGGGATCGTCGTGACGACCGTACCGTTCCACCTGCCGAGTTGAGGCGGCGCGGCCCCCGCCCGCAGGTTTTGATGGCGGCCTCCGGCCGCAGCGGCGTTCGTGTGGCGTGCCCGGGGCGGGTGCAGCGGTCGCGGGCTACGTCCCACGGTCGGCCAGGTCGAGGTCCGGCCGGCCTGTAGGCTGCTCGCCCAACGACCCCGGCGAACGGAGCACCAGATGAGCAACACTCCCCCAATCCCCCTGGAGGGCCGCCGCGTCCTGATCACCGGCGCCGCGCGCGGGATCGGCGCCGGCACCGCGCGCCGGCTGCACGAGCGGGGCGCGCGCGTGGCGCTCGCCGGCCTCGAGCCCGAGCTGCTCGAGCGGGTGGCCGCGGAGTGCGGGGGCGCGCCGTGGTGGGAGTGCGACGTCACCGACCGCGCGCAGGTGCAGGACGCGGTGGCCGGCGCGGTCGAGCGTCTCGGCGGTCTGGACGTCGTCGTCGCCAACGCCGGCGTCGCCGCGCAGCTGCCGCTGGTGGGCGGCGACCCCGCGCTCTTCGAGCGCACGATCGCCGTGAACCTGCTCGGCGTTTACTACACCCTGCGCGCCGCCGGGCCCCACATCGCGCACCCGCGCGGGTACGCGCTGGCGATCGCCTCCGCGGCGGCGGCGCTGCACCCCCCGCTGCTCGGCGCCTACAGCGCCTCCAAGGCCGGCGTCGAGGCGCTCGGCGACACGCTGCGCATCGAGCTGTACGAGACGGGCGCGCGCGTGGGGGTCGCGTACTTCGGCTTCATCGACACCGACATGGTCAGCCGCGGCCTGCAGACGCGGGCCGCCGAGCAGGCCCCGGGCAGGCGCCGCTCGGTCGCCAAACCCGTGCCGCTGTCCCACGCGATCGACGCGATCGAGCGCGGCGTGCAGCGCCGCTCCCGGCACGTGACCGCGCCGCGCTGGGTGCCGGCGGTGCTCGCGTCGCGGATGCTGCTGCAGCCGCTCATCGAACGCGGTCTCCGCGGCGGCCTGTCGGAGACGCTCGAGTTGGCCCGCGAGGAGCACGCGCCGCTGACGACTCCCCAGCCGGATTCGCGGTGAGTTGGCCCGCGAGGAGCACGCGCCACTGACAACCCCCGCCGGATTCCTCATGGCCGAACTAGAGGTAGAGTAAGAAGAGCGCAACTTGGGTATAGAGAGTTGTGTTCTCCAGGTATGCAAGGACGGTCCTGGGCCACCGAGGGAGGTTGACATGAGGTTCCCCGCTTTCGCAACGATCCGGTCGTCCGGCCGTGTCTGGTTCGCCACGCTGCTCGCCGGCGTGGGTCTCGTCGCCGCTGCCGCGCCCACCGCGCAGGCGACCCCTGCGCCTGCGTTTGGTGTGGAAACGTTCATTGCGGCCAACTGCACCACTGCGTTTAAAGAATGCGGCTCGGAAAAGGTTGAACCGTTCCCGGGACTCGCGTACTCCGTACCCAAGGAACCCACGCTCGCCCAGGCCAAAGAACAGGGCTACACGCAGGCGGCCGGCCACCCCGCGTGGGGAATCACCGACTTCAAGGTCGCCACCGTCGGATCGCTGCCCAACGAGGCGCCGACGGGTCTCGTAACGCACGTGCGGACCGACGTGGGCCCTGGCGTGAGCACCAACCCGGAGGCCGTGGCGCAGTGCTCCATGGGAGAATTCGACGCGAACGAAAAAGAAGAAGAAGCCATCCCAGGCACCGGCTTTTACCCGGAACCGAAATGTAAAAAGAACAAAGAAGGCGAAGTAGAATCTGAAATCGGCGTCAACAAGGTCACCGCCTACGCCGGCCCCGGAGGTGTCTCGAAAGCCCCCGGACCGGAAATCTCCGACCTGCCGTTGGAAGGCAAGGTCTACAACCTAGTGCAGCCCTACGGCCTGGCCTCGGACTTCGGCGTGGCGCTCGAACTGCCCAAGACGGCAACCAAAGCACAGCTTGAAAAAGCGTTCGCGGAACACCCGCTTCCCGAAAACGAGTTCAAAGGGGGCAAAGCCGAAAAAGAATTCGTCGAAAAACACCTCGAGGAAGGTCAGTACTTCGCCCACACCCTGATCGAAGGCAGCGTGGAATGGGCCGGCAACTACCACGACTACTATGAAATCAACGTCTCTCCGGCGCTGCCGCTGATCTCCTCGCGGCTGATCCTCAAAGGCGATATCGGCAATGAGGAAAACGGCGGCTTCATCACGAACCCGAGCAACTGCGCCGGCCCGGGACCCGCCACCACGAACACAGTGACGCTCAAAGCCCTGCTCGGCGAAGAAGCGTCGTTGAAATACACGACGCCGATCGGCACCGAAGGTTGCAACGGGCTCGCGCCCTTCAAAGCAGTCCCCTTCGCGCCCACGTTCTCGCTCGAACCGGGAACCACCCAGTCCGATGCACCCGACGGCGTCACGACCGAACTGAAGCTGCCGCACGATCCCAGCCCCGCGGGCATCGACTCCTCGCAGCTGGAAAACGCGAGCATCACGCTGCCGGAAGGCATGACGCTCAACCCCTCCGCCGCGCACGGTCTCGAAGCGTGCACACCCAAGCAGATCGGCATCGGCACGAGGAACGAAGTCGAATGTCCGGTCGGCTCGAAAATCGGCACGGTCACCCTGGACGTCCCGGACCTGCCGCCCGGATCGCTGAAAGGCGACATCTACCTCGGCGGGCCTGAATCAGGTCCGGTCACCGGGCCGCCCTACACCATGTACCTCGACGCCGAGTCTGCGCGCTACGGCATCTCAGTGCGCCTCAAAGGCACGGTCGTGCCCAACGAAACGACCGGGCGGCTGACCGCCACCTTCGCGAAGAACCCCGAACAGCCCTTCAGCGATGTGAAACTGCACTTCAAAGGCGGGCCGCTCGCGCCGCTGGCCAACCCGCTGGCGTGTGTGGTGGCCACCACCGAAACGAGCCTCACGCCGTACACCGGCACGGCCGCGCAGTCGCCGTTCAGTTCGTTCCTCGTTCACAGCAACGGCTCCGGCGGAGCGTGCGCCTCGCCGCTGCCGTTCGCGCTCACGCAGAGCACCTCCAGCCTGCCCACGAGCGCGGGAGCGTCCACCTCCTACACGCTCAACCTCACCCGTCCCCCGGGCCAGCAGTACCTCTCGCAGGTCAGGACGGTGCTGCCGCCCGGCCTCGTCGGGCGAATCCCCGCGGTGACACTGTGCTCCGAAGCGCAGGTCGCCGAAGCACAGACCAAGGAAGAAGGCTGCCCCGCGTCCAGCCGCATCGGGACCGTCACGGTCTCCTCCGGGGCCGGCCCCGCGCCCTACCAGCTCAGCGGCTCGGTCTACCTGACCGGCCCCTACGCCGGCGCCCCCTACGGCATGGCGATCGTCGTGCCCGCCACGGCCGGACCGTTCAGCCTCGGCAACGTGGTCACACGTGCCACGATCGCCGTCGAACCGAACAGCCCCTACCGCGTGGTCGTCACCAGCGCGATCCCGACGATCTACAAGGGCGTACCGCTGCGGCTGCAGAAGGTGAGCATCGAAGTCAACCGTCAGAACTTCCTGCTCAACCCGACCAACTGCAGCCCGCTCGCGACCGAATCGACGCTCACCGGCCTCGCCGTGCTCGGCTCGAGCGCAACGACCACCCAGAACGTCTCCACCCCGTTCTCCGTGGGCGAATGCGGTGCGCTTCCCTTCAAACCGAGCCTCACCGCGTTCACCGGCGCGAAAACCTCGCGGGCCAACGGAGCGAGCCTCGAAGTCAAGATCAGCCAGGCCGCGGGCCAGGGCAACATGAAGAAGATCGTCACCTCGCTGCCCAAGCAGCTGCCCGCGCGCCAGGCGACGTTCAAACTGGCGTGTGTCGCGGCGACCTTCGAAGCCAACCCCGCCGCCTGCCCGTCAGGTTCGCGGGTCGGCAGCGCGAGCGCTACGACCCCGGCGCTGCCCGGCACTCTCTCAGGGACCGTGTACTTCGTCTCGCACGGTGGTGAGGCTTTCCCCGACATCGACACGGTGCTCCAGGGCGACGGCATCACGACGATCCTCGTCGGCCACACCAACGTCGCGAACGGGATCATCACCACAACGTTCGAATCGCTCCCCGACGTGCCCGTCTCGAGCTTCACGATGAAGCTCCCGACCGGCTCGAACTCGGTGCTCGCCGCGAACGGCAACCTCTGCACCGCGAACCTCGTGATGCCGACCACGATCGTCGCGCAGAGCGGGCCGACGATCACGCAGAAGACGAAGATCTCCGTCACCAACTGCCCGGTGCAGATCGTCAAGCACCGGACCTCCGGGGCCACCGCGATCATGACCGTGCAGCTACCTGCGGCCGGGCGCATCAGCGGCAGCGGCACCGACCTGAAAACCGTCGCGCGCCACCTCGGCAACGCCGGCAAGGAGACGCTCAACGTGCCGCTCACCGGCACCGGCCGGGAAATACTGAGCAAATTCCGCCAGCTGCGGATCAAGGTGCGCGTCGGCTTCGTGCCGAAGAAAAAGGGCGCCACCTCCAAGGCCTACGCGACGGTGACCTTCAGAGCCTGACTCCTGGCGGGGAGCCGGAGACCCACGTGGGTCTCTACATAGAGAGCGCCGCCCGTGGCCCATACGGGCGGCGTTTCTCGTTACTGCGGCTATAGTTTCCCCATGCCAGGCGTAGTAGAGGAGGCCCCTGTGCGAGTCGCGCCCGTCGCCCCCACCGCCGCGGCCGGCGGCGATCCGCTGCTCGACGCGCTGCGCCGCATCATGCGGCTCGCCGACGGCGCCGGTGAGACCGAGGCGATCTTCCGCGCCCTCGCGCGCGAGCTGTTCTCGGTATTGGAGGCCCACCCCCCCGCCCGCCCACCCGAGGAGGTGCACGTCCACCACCTCGCCGCCGAGGGAGAGGGCGAGGGCGAGCTGGTGGTGGTGTATCTCTTCGAGGGCGAGGGCCGCCTCAGCTACGTGGCGCCACGCTCCGAGCGCCCGCCCGGGGTGGCGTGGGCCGCAAGCACCGGCCAGACCGTGCTCGCCGTCGGCGCGCGCGAACTGGCGGCCTCCGTGCCGCGGCTGGCGGTCGCGGGCGGCGCCGGCTGCGCGCTGCTGGTGCCGCTGACGGTGCGCGGGGAGGTCGAGGCGGTCGTGGTTCTCGCCCGCCGTCACCCCGAGGCGTTCGACGAGCGCGCACTCCAGCGGGCCGCGGCGCTGGTCGACCAGGCTGCGTCCGCGCTCGCCCTGCTGCGCGCGCGGACGGAGGCCGGCACGGACGCGGTGACCGGGTGCATGAACCACCGCGCGATGCGCCGCCGCCTGCAGGAAGAGATCGGGCGCGCCGCGCGCACCGACGAGCGCCTGGCGTGCCTGCTGCTCGACCTCGACAACTTCAAGCTCGTCAACGACCGCCACGGCCACCCCGCGGGGGACGCGCTGCTGCGCGAGGTCGGGCGCGCGCTGCAGGGCGAGTTCCGCGCGTTCGACCGCGTCGCCCGCTACGGGGGGGACGAGTTCGCGGTGATCCTCCCCGCCGCCGACTTGGAGTCTGCCGCGCAGGCAGCCGCCCGCGCCCTGCAGCGCCTCGCGGAGGTTCCCTCCTTCGGTCTCGCGCCGGGCGTCGGCGCCTCGATCGGCGTCGCCCAGTGGCAGCCCGGGATGACCGACGCACAGCTGCTGGAGGCCTGCGACGAGGCGCTGCTGCGCAGCAAGCGCGCGGGCAAGGGCCGCGTCGAACTCGCCGCCTGAGGCGCCGCCCACGCCCGCGCGTGAGTGGTCCCAGCCGTGTGCGCGCGCCGCGCGAGGAGACCGCCCCAACGCGATCGCGCAGAGTGTCGCCGCCTTCTGATTGACTGGAGGCTATGTCGCAGAACAGCTTCGACGCCCAGGGCACGCTCGCCGTCGGCGGACGCGAGTACGAGATCTTCCGCCTGAGCGCGCTCGCGGGGCGCTTCGACGTAGCGCGGTTGCCGTTTTCGCTGAAGGTGCTGCTCGAGAACCTGCTGCGCACCGAGGGCTCCGGGGCAGTGCGCGCCGCCGACATCGAAGCGCTCGCCGGCTGGGACCCCGCGGCGCAGCCCTCCCAGGAGATCGCGTTCACACCGGCGCGCGTGCTGATGCAGGACCTCACCGGCGTCCCCGCGGTCGTGGACCTCGCGGCGATGCGCGACGCGATGGCGCAGCAGGGCGGCGACCCCGCCCGCATCAACCCGCTCGCGCCCGCCGAGCTGGTGATCGACCACTCCGTGCAGGTCGACGCCTTCGGCACGCGCGACGCGTTCGCCGTCAACGCCGCGCGCGAGTTCGAGCGCAACCAGGAGCGCTACCTCTTCCTGCGGTGGGGCCAGCAGGCGTTCGACAACTTCAAGGTCGTCCCCCCCGACACCGGGATCGTGCACCAGGTCAACCTCGAGTACCTCGCGCGCGTGGTGTTCGTGGACGATCGAGGTCCCGCCCGGCCCGACGCGCCCCCACCCAGGGCCTACCCCGACACGCTGGTCGGCACCGACTCGCACACGACGATGGTCAACGGGCTCGGCGTACTCGGCTGGGGCGTCGGCGGGATCGAGGCCGAGGCGGCGATGCTCGGCCAGCCGATGTCGATGCTGATTCCGCAGGTCGTCGGCTTCCGCCTGCACGGCGCGCTGCGCGAGGGGGCCACGGCCACCGACCTCGTGCTCACCGTCACCGAGCAGCTGCGCGCCCGCGGCGTGGTGGGGAAGTTCGTCGAGTTCCACGGCGCCGGCCTCGCCGGCCTGCCGCTCGCCGACCGCGCGACGATCGGCAACATGTCGCCCGAGTTCGGCTCCACCTGCGCGATCTTCCCGATCGACGCGGAGACGGTGCGGTACCTGCGCTTCTCGGGGCGGCCCCCCGAGCAGGTCGAGTTGGTCGAGGCCTACGCGCGCGAGCAGGGCCTGTGGCACGACGAGCACTCGCCCGAGCCGCGCTTCTCCGAGCAGGTCGAGCTCGACCTGGGCGAGGTCGTGCCCAGCCTCGCCGGCCCCAAGCGCCCGCAGGATCGGATCTCGCTGACCGACGCCCAGCCGGCCTTTCGCCGTGCGCTCGCCGGCTACGTGCCCACGTCCAATGGCCAGGACGACGCGGTGGCGGCGACGTTCCCCGCCAGCGATCCCACCGCCGCGCAGGAGCCCGCCAACGGCGAAGGCCCGCGCGCGGCTCATGCGCAGGCGTCGGCGTCGGTGGCCGGGGGGCCGGGGGCGGGTGGACCCGGATCGGCGCAGCCGGGGCCAAACGGGGCGGAGTCGGGAGAGCGCAACGGGGGGGTGCCGGTGACGCTTGCCGACGGCACACCCACCACGCTGCGCCACGGTCACGTGGTGATCGCCGCGATCACGAGCTGCACGAACACCTCGAACCCCTCGGTGATGATCGGGGCGGGGATCCTCGCGCGCAACGCGCTCGCCCGAGGCCTACAGCGCAAGCCGTGGGTGAAGACCTCGCTGGCGCCGGGCTCGAAGGTGGTCACCGAGTACCTCGACCGCGCCGGGCTCACCGAGCCCCTGGAGCAGCTTGGCTTCAACCTCGTCGGCTACGGCTGCACCACGTGCATCGGCAACTCCGGGCCGCTGCCCGAGGAGATCTCCAAGGTCGTGGGCGAGGAGGACCTCGCGGTCGTCTCGGTGCTCTCGGGCAACCGCAACTTCGAGGGGCGCATCAACCCCGACGTGAAGATGAACTACCTCGCCTCCCCCCCGCTGTGCGTCGCCTACGCGCTGGCGGGCACGATGGACACCGACATCGTCGCCGACCCGCTCGGCCGCGACGCCGACGGTCAGGACGTCTACCTGCGCGACATCTGGCCCACCGAGCGCGAGATCGCGCAGACGATCGAGGCGGCGGTGCAGTCCGACATGTTCCGCAAGAGCTACGCCGAGGTGTTCGTCGGCGACGAGCACTGGAACGGCCTGGAGGTCCCCGCCGGCGAGCGCTTCGCCTGGGAGGAGCGCTCCACCTACGCGCGCCTGCCCCCCTACTTCGAGGGGATGCCCGCCGAGCCAGCGCCTGTGCAAGACGTGCGAGGCGCGCGCGTGCTGGCGCTGCTGGGGGACTCGGTCACCACCGACCACATCTCCCCCGCGGGGTCGATCAAGCGCGACGGGCCGGCCGGGCTCTACCTGCAAGAACAGGGGGTCGCGCCCCGCGACTTCAACTCCTACGGCGCCCGTCGTGGCAACCACGAGGTGATGGTGCGCGGCACGTTCGCCAACATCCGTATCCGCAACCTCCTACGGGCTCCCGACGGAGCGGCTCTGCCAGAAGGTGGCTACACCTACCACCTGCCGGCGAGCGAGGAGTCGCGGGCCGCGGCGGGAGGCGGCACCGGCAGGCAGGGGACCGTCGAGCGGGGAACCGTCGAGCAGTTGCCGATCTACGACGCCGCGATGCGCTACCGGCAGGAAGGGGTGCCGCTGGTCGTGCTCGCCGGCAAGGAGTACGGCACCGGATCCTCGCGCGATTGGGCGGCGAAGGGCACCAAGCTGCTCGGGGTGCGCGCGGTGATCGCGCAGAGCTTCGAGCGCATCCACCGCTCCAACCTGATCGGAATGGGCGTACTGCCGCTGCAGTTCAAGCCCGGCGACTCGGCCGCTTCGCTGGGGCTGACGGGCTACGAGACGTTCTCGATCGAGGGCATCGCCGAGCTGCCGCGTGAGCTGAAGGTGCGCGCCGACGAGCAGGAGTTCACGGTGACGGTGCGCATCGATACGCCTCGGGAGGCCGACTACTACCGCCACGGCGGCATCCTCCAGTACGTCCTGCGAAGCCTGCTCGCGGCGGCGTGAGCGACACCGAGGACTTCCCGCAGGTTCTGCGCGAGCTGCTCGCGGCCCGCGGCCCCTCCGGCTACGAGACCGCTCCCGCGGCGGTGTGGACGGCGGCGGCACAGGCGTTCGGGGCCGACGCCCAGGTGGACGTGGTGGGCACACCCTCCGCGCGGGTGCCTATATATAGGGTCCCTTCAGAACAACCACCGGGCCCACCTGACCCGTCCCCGCCGTCCGGCTCGCCCACCCCCCGCGGCGAGGCGCCCCCCCGGCGGCTGGTGGTGATGGGCCACATCGACGAGATCGGGCTGATCGTCACCCACATCGACGACGAGGGCTACCTGTGGTTCCGCGAGGTGGGTGGGTGGGACGCGCAGATCCTCGTCGGCCAGCGCGTGGTGCTGGGCACACGCGAGGGCGAGATCCCAGGGGTGATCGGCAAGAAGCCCGTCCACCTGCTGCGCGAGGAGGAGCGCAAGAAGGTCGCGGAGGTGCGCGACCTGCACATCGACGTCGGCGCGCGCGACGGCGAGCAGGCACGCGAGCTGGTGCGCATCGGGGACGTCGCGGTGCTCGCTGGGGACCCAATGGAGCTGCCCAACGGGCGCGTCGCCTCGCGCGCGCTGGACAACCGCCTCGGCTCGTTCGTCGCGCTGGAGGCCGCGCGGCTCGTGGCACAGGCGGGTGGCGCGGAGTGGGAGCTCGTCGCGGTGGCCGCCGCACAGGAGGAGACCACCTTCGGCGGCTCGCGCACGAGCGCGTTCTCACTGGAGCCCGACGCGGCGATCGTCGTGGACGTGACCCACGCCACCGACGCCCCCGGAGTCGAGGTCAAGGAGTCGGGTAAGCACCCGCTCGGCTCAGGGCCGGTGCTGAGCCGCGGCTCGACACTGCACCCGCGCCTGTTCGAGCTGCTGCACGACACGGCCGAGCGCGAGGGCATCCCCTTCACGGTGGAGGCGATCGGCCGCAACACCGGCACCGACGCCGACGCGGTGCACCTCAGCCGCGGCGGGGTGCCCACCGGGCTCGTGTCAGTCCCCATCCGCTACATGCACTCCCCGGTCGAGCTCGTCGCGCTCGCCGACGTGCACGCCGCGGCACGGCTGATCGCCGCCGCGGCACGCACGCTCGACGGGGAGACCTCCTTCGCGCGCTGAGGCCTGACCGTGGTGTGCGCCGGCGCGGGGACGTGGGGCACGGAGGCCCCACGCCAACGCCCCCGGTTGCGACACCGGCCCGCGCGGACGATCTCCAGATGAGACCCCGGGGATCCCCTGCGCTAGGCGCTCGTGCCGGTCAGTTCGGTGAACTCGCGGACCTCGTATGCCGAGCCTGGCTTGCCGCCCAGCGCGAGCACTCGAACCCCCTCGGGTCCGGCGAAGAGCTTGCGCTTGATGCCCGGGCCGACCCGCACGAGGACCTCCGGCGTGAGCTCCAGGCGCTCGCCTTCGATCTCGATCGCGCCGGACCCCCGCATCACGGAGTAGACCTCCTCCTGGCCGTCCTCCTCGTGGTCGTGCTCGGGGTAGTCGGTGTAGTTCGGGGGCAGGTCGATCACCTGCATCCCGAAGGACTGCACGCCGAGCTCGGCGCGCGCCTTCTTCATACCGCCGCCGAAGGCGGCCTCCATCTCGTCGATCTGCTTGGCGGTGTAGTCAGGCATGGCTGCTCCTCTGTGGTCGCCGATTGAGCTTCCCGAGGGATATTAGCGGCTGCTAAGAAAGTTGGTCAGCCCCGCACGGGCCGCTTGCCTCGCCCGGCATGAGCTGACCTGCATCAGCTCCGTACAAGCCGTTTTGGAGCCGATGCGGTGTGGCCGCGCCCTACGGGCCGCTCGACTCGTGTGGAGTCTGCAGTTGCAAGCCCGCGACTCGGTCGAAGTGACGTCGGTTACGGGTCATCAGCGGCAGGCCGCGTTCGAGCGCGGTGGCGGCGATCATGGCATCGGCGATCTGCAGGCCGGTTTGACGTTTTATCCGCCCCGCCCGTCGCGCGATCTCGGGGCTGACCTCGATCTCCTCGCAATCCTCGAGCAGAGCTTCGACAGCGGCCTCATGGCGCTCGTCGCCCGCGAACAACTCGGATCGCGTTACGACCGAGACAGCCGTCTTGTCGGTCGCCAGATGACGGCGGCCGCGCATATGGTCGATCAGAACGTCCGTGTCCAGAAGGACATCGGGCACCCTCTAAGCCCGCTCGACCGGGTTCCAATCCCGATCGAAACGATCCTCTTCGTCGCGGTTGGGGTATGGGAAGTCGGGCGCGATGCCGAAGGTTTCGTCCAGCACGCGCTGGCGCTCTGCGCGCCGCTCCTCCTCGGCTCTGGGGCCGTGGGTCGCCAGATACTCGTCAAGCGCCGTACGGATCACCTCCGCCAAGCTGCGCCCATCGCGCGAGCGCAGCTCCTCGATCTGATGGCGCTGCTCGTCGGTCAAGTAGACCTGCGTGCGTGTAGCTGGCATACAGCGCAGTATACAGCACAGCCCCGGGGATGGCCGCATAATCGAGGCCGTCCGAGACCGGGGCGCGATCCGCACCGGGATCTGCGATCCTGACTCTTGGACAAGGCGACAGGGTCGGCCCGGGGGGCGGCACACCTGGATGCCCGCCTGGGACGTGGCGCTGGCTGCGCGCTGCTGGCGCCGGATCTCTTACCCCCGCACCAACCGCTTGTACGAGATCCGGTGCGGGCGGTCGGCCGCGGCCCCCAACAGCTCGTGGCGGTGGTCCTCGTAGGCCTCGAAGTTGCCCTCGAACCAGGTGACGCTGGAGTCGCCCTCGAAGGCGAGCACGTGCGTGGCGATGCGGTCCAGAAACCAGCGGTCGTGGGAGATGATGACGGCGCAGCCGGGGAAGCCGAGCAGCGCCTCCTCCAGCGCGCGCAGCGTGTCCACGTCGAGGTCATTGGTGGGCTCGTCGAGCAGCAGCAGGTTGCCGCCGGCCCGCAGCAGCTTGGCGAGGTGTACGCGGTTGCGCTCGCCGCCGGAGAGCTTGCCGATGCGGGCCTGCTGGTCGGAGCCCTTGAAGTTGAAGCCCGCGACGTACTGGCGGGAGTTGACCACGCGCTCGCCGACAGGGAGGTGGTCGAGGCCCTCGGAGATCTCCTCCCACACGGTCTTGGCGGGGTCCAGCGCGTCACGGGACTGGTCGACGTAGGCCAGCTGCACGCTCTCGCCCAGCTCCAGCGAGCCCGCGTCAGGGGCCTCCTCGCCGGTGATCATGCGGAACAGGGTGGTCTTGCCGGCGCCGTTGGCCCCAATCACCCCGACGATCCCCGCGCGCGGCAGGTCGAAGGAGAGCCCGTCGATCAGCAGCCGCTCGCCGTAGCCCTTGCGCAGGTCGGAGACGGTCAGCACCTTCTCGCCCAGCCGCGGGCCAGGGGGGATGTGGATCTGGACGTCCTCCAGGCGGACGTTGCGCTCCTCGGCGACCAGTTGCTCGTAGCGAGCGAGGCGGGCCTTGGACTTGGTGCGCCGGCCCTTGGGGTTGGTGCGCACCCACTCGAGCTCGGCGGCGATCGTGCGCTGGCGGCCCTTCTCCGAGCGCTCCTCGGCGGCGAGGCGGGTCTGCTTCTGCTCCAGCCACGAGGAGTAGTTGCCCTCGTAGGGCAGGCCCCGCCCGCGGTCGAGCTCGAGGATCCAGCCGGCGACGTTGTCGAGGAAGTAGCGGTCGTGGGTGACGGCGACGATGGTGCCGCGGTACTCGGCGAGGTGGCGCTCTAGCCACGCGACCGACTCGGCGTCGAGGTGGTTGGTGGGCTCGTCGAGCAGCAGCAGGTCGGGCGCGCGCAGCAGCAGACGGCAGAGCCCCACGCGGCGGCGCTCGCCGCCGGAGAGCTGGGCGACCTCGGCGTCGGGCGGGGGCAGGCGCAGCGCGTCCATCGCGTACTCCAGTTGGGTGTCGAGGTTCCACGCGTCGGCGGCTTCGATGCGCGCCTGCACCGCGGCGAATTCGTCGGCGCACTCCTCCGAGTAGTTGGCGGCCAGCTCGTTGAAGCGGTCGAGCAGGGCCTTGGTCTCGGCGACGCCCTCCTGCACGTTGCCGAGCACGTCCTTGGACTCATCGAGCGAGGGCTCCTGCTCGAGCATCCCCACCGTGGCCCCGGGCGCGAGCGCGGCCTCCCCGCGGTACTCCTCGTCGAGCCCCGCCATGATCCGCAGCAGCGTCGACTTACCCGCGCCGTTGTAGCCGAGCACCCCGATCTTCGCGCCGGGGTAGAAAGCGAGCGTGAGCTCGGAGAGCACCGTCTTGTCGGGGGGGTGCACCTTGGAGAGACGGTGCATCGTGAAGATGTACTGGGCGGACACGCCTCGGAGCTTAGACGGATAGGGATGAACGGCCTCCGGCCGTCAGCGGCGTTCGTGGTGCGTCCCCGCGGCGGGTGGCCCGGAGCGGCACGTGCCGCTCCGGGAAGTGGTCTGCCCAACTGGCCTGCAGCGACACGCCCGTGCCGGGAATAAAGGCGCGTGCACCCGCTACCGTTTGGGGGTCATGCCCACCGTGCTTAGCGGGGGGAGGGCAGGCCCTCCCCCCGAGCCCCCTCCCATATAGAGCTTATGCCTGGAGTCTTGGACGTAGAGCAGCAGATGCTGCTGCTGGAGCTCGAGCCACCGT
This sequence comes from uncultured Solirubrobacterales bacterium, assembly GCA_963725535.1. Lineage (GTDB taxonomy): Bacteria > Actinomycetota > Thermoleophilia > Solirubrobacterales > Solirubrobacteraceae > Palsa-744. Next base: position 2,485,045 of record CAVRYX010000007.1, on the reverse strand, counting down.
TCGACAAGCGCGCGGTGCAGCTGGCGCGGCGGCGGATGGCCAAGCGCTGGCACCCCGACCTGGCCCCGGCGGGGGAGCAGTTCGAGCACGAGCGCCACCTGAAGGCGATCAACGAGGCGGCCGACCAGCTGGAGCGCCTGGCGGAGGGCTCGCGGGGCGGGCGGATCTCGCGCAGCGCGGTGCGGGCGTCCGCGGCGGCGGCGCGCCGGGCGCGCGAGGAGGCGGGGCGCAGAGCGTACGAAGCCGAGCAGCGCGCGCGGGCGGAGGCGGCCGAGCGGGCCGAGCACGACCCCTTCGGCAGCAGGGTGCCCGACCACTCGGTGGTACACCGCTACGCGCGCTGCGCGTCCTACCCGGAGTGGGGCGTGGGCACCGTGGAGGGGATCTACTTCACTGGGGACACCGCCGAAGGCGACGGGGAGGCCCCGGTGGCGGCGCGCACAACCGGGACAAACGGGTCCTCGGGGCCGGCTGCCGGGGGCAGCACCTACGGCGGCGGGCAGTGGGCGCGGGTGAAGTTCAGCCACGGCATCCGCACGGTGCCGGCGGGGAGCATGAGCTTCGTGGACTTCTCCCGGCCAGACCCCGCGGACGAGCGAATGGAGCGCTTCATGGTCGCGGCGCAGCGGGCGATGGCCGAAGGGCAGTACGCGCTGGCGGCGCAGCGGTTGGTGTACGCGCGCGAAGCGCAACCGGGCAACGTCGGCGTCCTGCGACTGATGACGCTGGCCTTCTGGCAGGCCGGCAACCTCGAGGCGGCCGCGCGCGCAGTCCGAGACTGGGCGCGCGTGGACGGCCGCCGTCCGGCGCCGCACCGCTTCGCGGCGCGCATCTACGAAGACGTGGGCGCGGTGGACCTCGCCGAGGAAGCCGCTCAGCGCGCGGCCGAACGGGGCCCGTCCGACGCGGGGGCGTGGGAGCGCCTGGGCCGTCTGCGCCTGCGCCTGCGCGATCGCGAGGGCTCGCTGGAGGCGTTCGAGCGCGCGCTCAGCCTGGGGGCCGACAGCGAGGTGAAAGACCTCGTGGTGCAGGCCCTGGCGATCGAGCCGCGGGCGCCCACGCCCGCCGCTGCCCCCGCCCCCGCCGCCGCCCCTGCGTAGTTCAGGCCAGAATGTTCACTGCGCGGGAGACAATCAGCCCGATCGTGACCAGCGAGACGAGCGCCTGGACGCCCATGATGCTCTTGGCGGTGGGCGTGAGCGGCATCGTGTCGGTGGGCGAGAAGGCCGTAGCGTTGGTGAGGGAGACGTAGAGGTAGTCGATGAACCGCGGCCGCCAGTGCAGCGGCTCGATGCGGTCGTCGGCCATCTGGGGAAAGAGGAAGTCGGGCGGGCCATCGTGGCCGGCAGCGCGCCGGCCTGGCCCGCCGCGGTCGGCCTCCCAGTACCAAAGCGCGAAGATCAGGAAGTTGGTCAGCCAGATCAACACCCCGGAGGTGATCAGCTCGCGACCGTTGTCGACGTGACCGTGCAGCAGCAGGTGGGTGAGGGCAACCAGCGAGTAGATATTGGCGGCGCTTACGAACGCGGTCAACCCCAGCGCCACCCGCCGTCGGCGGGGGTGCTCATGCTCGAGCTGGCGAGGGGTGGCCATGAACATCCCGAGCAGCAGCGCGCCCTCCAGCGAGGGGATCAACCAGGGAGGTCCCGCGGTGAGCCGCTTGGGCAGCAGCAGTTGCAGGGCGATCGCGGCGAGGATCGTGGCCTGCGCAGGCCAGAAGGGCTCAGAGGCGGCAGGCGGCGGGTAGGGCCGCCCGGGCTGTGCGTAGGGCGCCTGGGCCACGGGTGCAGGGTACGGTGCGACCCGGTTGGCACCCGAGGCACCGCGAGCCGGGCTTCGAGGGATAGCCGGCAAGTCCAGAGCGGCCCGGCCGGCGCGCTAGCCTGAGTCATGTGGGTATCGACAACCCCGTGCACATCAATCGGCTGAGGGAGGGCAGGCCCTCCCTCAGGGCCCCCTCCCCGTCGATCAACACACGTTCTGAGTAGCTGAAGCATGGGCATCGAGAATCCAGTACACATCCTGTTCCTCGCCGCGGTGGCGCTGGTGGTGCTCGGCCCCAAGCGCCTGCCCGAACTGGCGCGTGCGGCAGGCAAGAGCATGCGCGAGTTCCGCGAGGCGCTGAACGGCGGAGTCGTGGAGGAGGAGCCTGCCGGCGGCCAGATCCTCTCGCAAGCGGCGCCGCCCCCCCAGCCCGCCGAGCAGGAGCACGAATCCGAGTAACGCCGCCGACGTGCTGGATAGGGTCCCGGGGTGCGTCTGATCGTCGCCCGCTGTGAGGTCTCCTACGTCGGCCGCCTGACAACGGTACTGCCCGAGGCGGTGCGCCTGTTGATGCTGAAGGCCGATGGGACGTTCATGGTGTGGGCCGACGGCGGGGGCCCGAACGTGAAGCCGCTGAACTGGATGACGCCGCCAACGGCGGTCGAGCTCGTGCGCGACGCGGAGGGCCGCCTGGTGGGGATGACGGTGCGCAAGCAGCGCCAGGAGGACCGGCTGGAGATCGCCGTCGCGGAGGTGCTCTCGGACATCGAGCACGAGTTGGACACGCTGGTGTCGCTCGAGAAGGAGGGCCTCGAGCGCGAGCTGCAGGAGTTGCTCGCGGACGCCCCGGCGTGGTGCGGCGAGGGCTTTCGGCTCGTACGCCGCGAGTGGTCCACCGACATCGGCCCGGTGGACCTGATGTGCCGCGACGGCGAGGACGAGTGGGTCGCGGTGGAGATCAAGCGGATCGCGACGATCGACGCGGTGGAGCAGCTCACGCGCTACCTCGAGCGCATCCGCCTGGACCCCGCGCTCGGCGCCTGCCGCGGGGTGCTCGCGGCGCAGCGGATCAAGCCCCAGGCGCGCGTGCTCGCCCAGGCGCGGGGAATCGAGTGCGTGGAGGTCGATCTGGAGGTGCTCCGCGGCGAGCGCGAGCCGGAGCTGCGGCTGTTCGCGGCGTAGGGGGCGACTCATGACCCCTCGCCGACGGGCCCGGCCGATCGACCCCACTGCGCGCGGCGCGTGCGGCGATGGCGCGTCGGTCGGTACGCTCCCACGATGACCGACAACGCTGCCGCCACCACCGACGCAACCGCGACCGACGCCTCCGCCGTCGAGCCACACGCTGTCCTGACCGAGCGGCGCGGGAGCGTGCTGCTGATCACGATCAACCGCCCGCAGGTGCGCAACGCCGTCAACGGCGCCGTGGCCGAGGGGGTGGCGGGCGCGCTCGATGAGCTCGACGCCGACGACGCGCTGTCGGTGGGCATCCTCACCGGCGCAGGGGGTTTCTTCTGCGCCGGCATGGACCTGGGGGCGTTCGTGCGCGGCGAATCCCCGTGGTTCGGGGACCGCGGCTTCGCCGGCATCGCCCAGCGCGCCTCGCGCAAGCCGCTGATCGCGGCGATCGAGGGCTTCGCGGTCGCGGGCGGCATGGAGATCGCGCTCGCGTGCGACCTGATCGTGGCGGCGAAGGGCGCGAAGATGGGCATCCCCGAGGCCAAGCGCTCGCTGGTGGCAGCAGGGGGAGCGCTGCTGCGCCTGCCGCGGCGGATGCCCTACCACGTGGTGATGGAGCTGGCGCTCACCGGCGACGTGCAGCCCGCCGAGCGCTTCCACGAGCTCGGTGTCGTCAACCGCCTCGCCGAGCCCGGAGGCGCGGTCGATGTCGCGCTCGAGCTGGCCGCCACCGTTGCCAAGAACGGCCCGCTCGCGCTGATCGCCTCCAAGCAGATCCTCCAGGAACAGTGGGACTGGTCCACAGCCGAGATGTGGGAGCGCCAGGGCGCGATCTCCGGCCCGGTCTTCGCCTCCGAGGACGCCAAAGAGGGAGCCAGCGCGTTCAAGGAGAAGCGCGACCCCGTGTGGCAGAGCAGATAGAGACGTCCGTACCGCGGCTGCGCGGACCGGACCGCGCTCTCAACTCCGCCGCGCGCGACGTTTGCGGCGCCACTGGCGAAAGACGTTCTTGAAGCGTCGCCAGAGCATCGCCGCCCCCTACCGCTCCCCGGGCGTCTTGCGGGGGTACTGGGAGGTGTCCACACTCAGATCCAGGGCGGTGCGCACGATGCGCGACTGTTCGGCGGCGTGCGCGGCGGGGTAGCCCTCGCCGGGGGAGGCGCGCTCGGGGCGCCCGATGTAGCCGAAGTGCATCTGTGCCGGCAGGATCTGCATCAGGCGGGGGAACATGTGCGCGCGGGCGCCCATGTTGCGCGGCTCTTCCTGTGTCCAGACGACCTCGCGGAGGTTGGGGTAGCGGGCCATCAGCGCGAGGACCTGCCCTTCGGGGAAGGGGTAGAGCAGCTCCACGCGCCCCACCGCGATGCCCTCGGCGCCCTGACGGTCGGGGTGGCCGACGAGGTCGTAGTAGATCTTCCCGGTGCACAGCACCAGGCGCGTGACCTTCTCGTCCTGCACTCCCGGCTCGGCGAGCACCGGCTGGAAGCGGCTGTCCTCCGCCAGTTCGGCGATCTCGCTGGACGCCTGGGGCAGGCGCAGCAGCGACTTGGGGGTCATGATCACGAGCGGCCGCTGCTTGGCGATGCGGGCCTGGCGGCGCAGCATGTGGAAGTACTGGGCGGGCGTCGTGAGGTTGGCCACGCGGATGTTGCCCTCGGCGGCCAGCGCGAGGAAGCGCTCCAGGCGCCCGGAGGAGTGCTCGGGGCCCGAACCCTCGTAGCCGTGGGGGAGCAGCAGCGTCAGACGGGAGGTCTGCCCCCACTTGGCGAGGCCGGAGACGATGAACTGGTTGACGATCACCTGGGCGGAGTTGACGAAGTCGCCGAACTGAGCCTCCCACAGCACGAGCGTCTCGGGGGCCTCCTGGGAGTAGCCGTACTCGAAGCCCATGCAGGCGAGCTCGGAGAGCGGGCTGTTGTGCAGCTCGAACGGCGCGAGCGCCTCGGGGAGGCTCTGGATCGGACAGACCGTCTGCCCGGTCTTGGCGTCGTGCAGCACCATGTGGCGCTGGCTGAAGGTGCCCCGCTCGGTGTCCTGACCGGTGAGGCGGATGGGGGTGCCTTCGGTGAGCAGCGACGCGAAGGCGAGCGCCTCCGCGTGCGCCCAGTCCAGGCGGGCGTCCTGCACGCCGGCGTCGTGGTGCTCCTCCAGCGCGGCGCGGCGGCGCTCGAGCTGTTTGACGAGCTTCGGGTGCACCGTGAACCCCTCGGGCGTGCGCAGCAGCTGGGTGCCGAGTTCGCGCAGGCGCTCGGCGGGCACGGCGGTCTGCACTTCCGGGGAGGGGGAGCGGTCGAGCTGGTATTCGCCGGTGCCGCTCGCCGCCGAGCCGTGCTCGGCGGCCGCCGCGATCTTCGCCTTCAGGCGCTGGTGGAGCGTCGTGAGGTTGTCCCACACGCCCTGCCCGAGCTCCTCGAACTCCTTGCGGCTCACGACCCCGTCGGCAATCAGCCGCTCGGCCCACAGCTCCGCCACGCGCTTGTGGCCCTTGATCTTGGCGTACATCTCCGGCTGGGTGTAGGCGGGCTCGTCGGACTCGTTGTGCCCGAAGCGCCGGTAGCCGATCAGGTCGATCAGCACGTCGTGGCCGAATTCCTTGCGGAACGCGAAGGCGAGGCGCACCGCGCTCATGCAGGCTGGGACGTCGTCGGCGTTGACGTGGATGATCGGCACGTCGAAGCCCTTCGCCAGGTCAGACGCCCAGCGGGTGGAGCGGGCGTCGTCGGGGTCGGTGGTGAAGCCGATCTGGTTGTTGGTGATGAGGTGCACGGTGCCCCCCACCTTGTAGCCGTCGAGCGCCTGCAGGTTGAGCGTCTCGGCGACCACGCCCTGGGCAGGGAAGGAGGCGTCGCCGTGGATCGCGATCGGCACCGCGGCGTCGGTGTCCTGGTGGGCGTGGGGGCCCTTGCGGGTGGTCTGCGCAGCGCGGGTGGCGCCCTCGACCACCGCGGAGACGTACTCCAGGTGAGAGGGGTTGGACTCCAGGTTGACCTCGATCGTCTCCCCGTCGGGCAGCAGGTAGGAGCCGTGAGTGCCGTGGTGGTACTTGACGTCGCCCGTGCCCCCCTGGGGGATCGTGGTGACCGCCTCGAGCGTCGAAGCTCCCTCGAACTCGGCGAAGATCGTGTCGTAGGGACGCCCGAGGTTGTGCGCGAGCACGTTCAGCCGCCCGCGGTGAGCCATCCCGATCACCACCTCCTTGCCACCGTGGAAGGCCGCGAGCTGGATCAGCTCGTCGAGCATCGGCACGGTCACGTCGAGCCCCTCGATCGAGAACTGGTGCTGGCCGAGGTAGGCCTTGTGCATGAAGCGCTCCAGCGCGTCAACCTCGACCAGGCGCTTGAGCAGCGTGAGCCGCTCGTCGGTGGTGAGCGGCTGGCGGAACGTGCCGGACTCGATCTTCTCGCGCAGCCACACGCGCTGGCGGTGGGAGGAGATGTGCTCGATCTCGTAGGCGATCGTCCCGCAGTAGGTCTCGCGCAGGTGCGGCAGGGCATCGGCGAGGGTCGCTCCAGGCACCCACATGCGCAGGATCTTCGCGGGGATCAGGGCCATCAGCTCGGGAGTCAGCCCGAGCGGCTCGGGGTCGAGCGCCGGGTCGCCCTCGGGCTCGGTGCCGAGCGGGTCAAGGCGCGCGGCGAGGTGGCCGTGAGTGCGAAACGCCTTCAACAGGGCGGTGGCGGACTGCACGGCCTGCAACAGCTCTTCGTCGGCCCCGCCGCGCGGGGCTGCGCCGCGACGTGTCTCCTCGACGGTGGCCGCCGTGGCCGCGGCGGCGGCCGCCGCAGGCGCAGGCACCGCGGGCGCGGGACCAAGCTCGACGCCCAGCGAGGCGAAGACGCCGTCGTAGAAACCGAGCTCGCCCTGCAGGTACTCCTCGACGCGGCCCAGGAAACGGCCCGACTCTGCTCCCTGGATGACGCGGTGGTCGTAGGTGGAGGTCATCGTCATGACCTTCTCCGCACCGATCATCGCGCCGATCGCGGCAAGGCCCACGGGGTAGCCGATCGAGCCGGTCGCGACGATCGTCCCCTGGCCGGCCATCAGCCGCGGGACCGAGGCGGCAGTGCCGAGACCCCCGGGGTTGGTGAGGGTGATGTTCGCTCCCACGAGGTCCTCGGCGGTGAGAGTGCCCGAGCGCGCCCGCTCCACCAGCGCGTCGTAGGCGGCGAGGAAGCGCTCGAAGGGCAGGCGGGCGGCGTCGCGGATCACGGGCACCATCAGCGTGCGGGAGCCGTCGCGCTGCTCGACGTCCACCGCGAGGCCGAGGTTGACCTGCCCGTCGCGCACGCGGTGGGGGCGGCCGTCGAGGGCGGCGTAGTGGTCGGTCATCACCGGCTGGTCGGCTGCGGCGCGCGCGATCGCGTAGGCGATGAGGTGCGTGAAGGAGACCTTGCGCCCCGCCGCCTTGAGCTCGCGCCGGCGGGCGTCGAGGACGGTGACGGTGAGCGTGCGGAAGCTCGTGGCTGTGGGGACCGAGAGCGACTGCTCCATGTAGCGGGCGAGCGCCGCGGCGCCGCCCCGCATCGGCTCGGCGCCCTCGGGCGCCGCGGTGGCGCTCGGGCCCGTGGCCGTCGCCGCGTCGCCGTTGCCGGCCACGGCTCCGAGCACATCGGCCTTGACGATCCGCCCGGCGGGGCCGCTGCCGGAGACGCGCGCGAGGTCCACGCCCTCGGCGGCGGCTGCGCGCGCAGCCACAGGTGAGACCCGCACACCGTTGGGCACCGCCGTAGTCGCCTGTCCGTCGGCCGCGACGCTGCCGCTCGCGGTCGCCCCCCCGTCGGCCTCAACGCCGTCGGGCGACGGCGGCGCAGCCGGCGCGGCGGGCGGGACCTCGGTCGAGCCGTCGGGCCCCACGGCGATGCGCGCGATGACCTGCCCGACAGTGACAGTGTCGCCCTCCTCGACGAGCAGCTCAGTGACGGTGCCGGTAGCGGGCGAGGGCAGGTTGACGTTGATCTTGTCAGTTGCGATCTCGACGATGACGTCGTCGCGCTTGATCGCGTCGCCCACCCGGAAGTGCCATTCGACGATCTCGCCCTCGGTGACCGACTCGCCCGCGGCAGGGGTGACGACGTCGATTGTCTGCCCAGTCGTCGTGGATGCCGCCATCTCTAGGCTCACTCTAGCGCGGCGGGTGGGCGGATCGAGTCGTGAACCGGCGTTTTCACCTGGCCTTCACACGGCTTAACGGTTGCACCCTTCTCGATCTCTCCCGCTGTCCGGTCTCCCACGTTTCCTGCTCCCTCCTTGCGCCTCTCGCCGGCGCGACTCGCGCACGAACTCGAAGGAGCCAAAGAACGGCCCGATCCCGCCGAGCACGGCCACCGCAGCGGCGAGGCGCAGGGGGACGATGCGCAGGCGCACACACACGATGCAGGCGATAGACATCGCGATCCAGAGCAGCCCGTGGGTGAGGCCCAGCACGAACGTCGCGGGCTGGGGCTTGCCGGCGGCGAACGCGCAGACGAGCAGCGCCGTGTAGATGCAGGAGTGTGTGAACGACGTCCACTTCAAACGGGTGAAGACCTGCTCGTGGCTTGGAACGCGCTTGAGAGCAGGCGGTGCGTCCGGGGCGTTCATGGATCAAGCTGGGCGACGCGGGGCGGTGAAGCCCGTGCTGGTGGCACGGGCAAGCCGGCACGTGGCGGTCCAGCGCCGTATCCAGGGGCGCATCCGGGCGTGCCGATCGCTCTCAAGCACGTTCTTCCGGTGAGAGCCAGCGCGCCACCCGCGGCAGGGTCTCGCCGGCCTCGTCGGGCCACTCCCCGATCTCCGCGGGCCACCAGGCAAAGGCGTCGTGCTCGTGGTCGGGAACGACCTCCGCGCCCTCTGGCAGCCAGGCCTGCCCGACGAACATCACCAGGCGGTGGGGCAGCATCACAAGCGCCTCCGCCTGCACTCGGGCGGGAGCGACCGACCACTCCTCCTGAAGCTCGCGCACGAGCGTGTTGGCGGGGCTCTCGCCGAGGTCCACCGAGCCGCCGGCCCCGAGCGCCCAGCGACCGGCCCAGGAGGCCAGCCACGGAGCGCGCCGCCCAGCCAACCAGCGCCCGTCCGCGGAGCGGGTCACGCACAGCGCGGCCATGGAGCACGAGGCGTCGCCGCCCACCAGTCTCAGCGCCCAGCGCAGCGGCTGCAGCTCGAGCTCGAGGCCCCCGTCGCGCTCGCGAAAGCCGACCAACCGCCCGGCCATCCCGTCGTGGCTGGGCGAGCCCCGCTCCTGCAGTGCGGCGATCGCGGCGTCGGCGGCCTCCACCTGCTCAGGCGCAGGCGCGTAAAGCTCCTCAGCCCAACGCGCGGCAACCCGCTCCAGCGGCCAGGGGCCGCGGGCTAGAATCTCGGGCGCCGCGAGGGGCTCGGGTCGGGCGGACACACCGAGAAGGCTAGTGACCTCAGCCTGGATCCACCGATCCCGGGGTCGCCTCGGCACCGGATGACGCATCGCCAGGACCAATCGCCCTCGCTCCGAGGGGTCACCCTACGGATGCTCGATCGATTGTCCCTGGCTCGGCCACCGGCACCGATGCTCAGCCCGTTATCGGCGATCCAGGCTTAGACTCGCGACGGTGCAAGGAGCCGGAACCACTGCCATGAGGATCGCGGTGTTGGGCCCCGGCGGCGTGGGCGGCCTGGTCGCAGGCGCGCTCGACCGCGCGGGCACGCCGACGATCGTCGTGGCGCGAGAGGCAACGGCCGCGCTGATCGCCGAGCGGGGACTGCGGGTGAGCTCGGTGCGGTTGGGGGAGTTCGTCGCCCACCCGCGCGCAACGGGGCTGCTGGAGGAGTCGGTGGACGCGCTGGTGGTGGCGACGAAGGCGACTGGCCTGCAGGAGGCACTCGAGCGCATCGAGTCACCGCCAGCGCTGGTGCTGCCGCTGCTCAACGGGCTCGACCACCTGCCGCAGCTGCGCGAGCGCTTCGGGGAGGCGACGGTGGTGGCGGGCACGATCCGCGTGGAGGCCGACCGCCCCGAGCCGGGGGTCGTGGTGCACACCAGTCCCTTCCTGCGGATCGACATGGCTTCCCACGACCCCGCGGCACGCCCGGCGATGGAGCGCCTCGCGGGAACCCTCCAGGACGCAGGGATCCCCGCGCGAGTCGAGGAGTCCGAGCCGCAGGTCGTGTGGGGCAAGCTGGTGCGCCTCAACGCGCTGGCGTGCACGACGAGCGCGTACGACAAGCTGCTCGGGGAGATCCTTTCCACACCGGAGCTGCGCGCGGAGCTCGTCGGAGCGATCGAGGAGGGCTGCGCGGTCGCGGCGGCTGAGGGAGCGAACATCGACGCGAGCGACCCGCTGGGCGAACTGAGTGCAGCCCACCCCACGCTGGGCAGCTCGATGCAGCGCGACATCGCGGCGGGCCGCCCCCCCGAGCTAGACGCGATCCCCGGCGCGGTGCTGCGCGCGGCAGCCCGCCACGGGGTGCCGTGCCCCACGATCGAACGGCTGGTGGCGAGCGTCGCCAAGCGCGCGGGCGTACCCGCCCCGGTGCCCGCACGCTGAGGGCCCTGTTCGCGCTCGCTGAGGGCCTACTCGCCGAACGGCCGGAAGCGACGCTCGCCCGGCCCCACGGGCGCGAGGGCGGGGACGGCCTGCGTGGCGACGACCTCGACGACCTCTTGCTCGGACTCTTCGCGGCCCTCGTCGTGCTGCCCGTCGCAGAGCACGCGGAAGTTGCCGGTGACGCCGGAGTCGGCGTGGATCGTGATGCCGGGCAGGATCTCCTCGCCCTCCTCGAAGCCGAGGCGCTCCAGGTCGAAGTGAGCGAGGCCGATGCCGTGGGCGGTGTGGGAGGGGTTCTCGCGGTCGTGCGCGGCCACCGCCTGGGCGAAGCGCTCGAGGTTCTTGGCGATCTTGCCGGTGTCAGCCATCGCTCGCGTAAAGCGTATCGCGTGGCGTACGACCGCCGCCGCGCGTACGATGCGCGCACCACCGACAGCCGAACAAGAAGGGGACCGCCATGGACATCTTCGCCCAGCTCGACGAGGCGCGCAGACGCACGAACGTACTCGACCACCCGTTCTACCAGCGCTGGAGTGTCGGTGAGCTCCAGCCGCAGGAGCTGGAGCTGTACGCGGGCGAGTACCGCCACGCGGTGGTGGCGCTGGCAGAGGCCTCGCGGCTGGCGGCTGAGCAGGCGGGCCCCGAGCACGCGCCAGGGCTCGCCCGCCACGCGCAGGAGGAGGCAAGCCACGTGGAGCTGTGGGACGAGTTCGCCCGCGCGGTGGGCGAGGGAGAGCAGCGGGAGCCACTGGCGCAGACGCGCACGTGCGCGCAGGCGTGGACGGCTGGCACGGACGTGCTGGAGCACCTCGCGGTGCTGTACACGATCGAGGCGAGCCAGCCGTCGATCTCGACCACCAAGCTTGAGGGCCTCGCGACCCACTACGGCGTGCGCGAGGACTCCCCGGGAGCGGCGTACTTCAAGCTGCACGCGAAGCTCGACGTGGAGCACGCCCGCCAGGCGTGCGAGCTGATCGCAGAGCTGCTGCCTGAGGACCCCGGCGAGCGCGCCGCAGCCGGCGAGCGCATGACGGCGCGCGCCCAGGCCGCGCTGGAGGGCAACTGGCAGCTGCTCGACGGCGTCGAGGCGCTGCGCCCGGTCGTGGCGTAGGGCACCCGATCAGTCGGGACGGGCAGGGCCTGTGCCTGTCGAGGCGCCGCTCGCTGTCGGAGCGCTGCGGGGACCGTCAACCGCAGGTGAGGTGCCGCGCTGTGTGAGGGCCTCGCGGACGACCGGCGCAACAGCGGTCCCGAACAGCTCGGTTGCGTGCAAGACCCGTGCGTGTGGCAGCGTGCCGATGCTGATCTGGGCGAGGAAGCGGTCGTGGCCGAAGAGCTCGTGCTCGGCGAGGATCTTCTCAGCCACCTGCTGTGGGCTGCCGACCAGCAGGTGGCCGGCGGGGGAACACGCGGCGTCGAACTGCTGACGCGACATCGGCGGCCAGCCGCGCTCGCGCCCGATGCGGTTCATGACCTGGGAGTAGGCGGGGAAGTACTCGTCGGCCGCGCGCTGGGAGGTGTCGGCGAGGTAGGTGTGGGAGTTGATCCCGACGGCGGGCCCCGCACGACCGGGCGCGCGCTGTCCGGCAACCTGGGTGACCTTGCCCTCCGGCGTCTTTCCCTCGCCCGCGGCGGCCCGGCCCTGCGCAACGGCCTGGCGGTAGAGGTCGATCAGCGGAGCGAAGCGCGCGGGGGCGCCACCGATGATCGCGAGCATCAGCGGCAGCCCGAGCGTGCCGGCGCGCACGACCGACCCGGGCGAGCCACCAACCGCGATCCAGACCGGCAGCGGCTGCTGCAGCGGCCGCGGGTAGACCGCAGCGTCGTGCAGTGCAGGCCGGTGGCGCCCCGACCAGGTGACGCGCTCGGAGTCGCGCAGCGCGAGCAGCAGAGCGAGCTTCTCGGCGAACAACTCGTCGTAGTCCTCGAGGTCGAGGCCGAACAGGGGAAAGGACTCGGTGAAGGACCCCCGGCCTGCCATGATCTCCGCGCGCCCGCCGGAGAGCAGGTCGAGCGTCGCGAAGTCCTGAAAGACCCGGACCGGGTCCGACGAACTGAGGACGGTGACAGCGCTGCTCAGCCGGATGTGCTGCGTGCGGGCCGCGGCGGCAGCGAGCGCGACGGTGGGCGAGGAGACCGCGTAGTCGGGCCGGTGGTGCTCACCCACCCCGAAGACCTCCAGGCCAAGCTGGTCGGCGAGCTCGATCTCCTCGAGCAGCTCACGCAACCGCTGCGCCGCGCGGCTCGCATCCGCGCCAAGCGGCAGATCGGCGAAAGTGGCAAGGCCAAGTTCCACAGCGCGAGGCTATCGCTGCGCGCCGCCCCTATGCCTGCTCGATGAATCTCCACGCGGTACCCGTCGAGTTGGTTGACGGTGTGCAACTCACCGGTGGAGCAGGCCGGGCCTGGCGGGTGAGTGTCCCGTACCAAGCGATGACTACCGTGCTTGCATGGATGAGCGCAAGCTCCTTGTCCGCCTGGCGCGCGGAGCAGTGGCCAACGTGGCCTTCGACGACCTGTGCGGCTTGGCCGAGGCACTCGGCTTCGAACTACGGCGCGTCAGCGGCAGCCACCACGTCTTCACCATCCCGACATTCCGGAGCTCGTCAATCTGCAGTCCGTCCGCGGGCAGGCCAAGCCCTACCAAGTTCGCCAGCTGATGAGACTGGTGGAGCGCTACGATCTGAGACTAGAGGATCGGCCTTGAGCGACTATCACATCAACGTCTTCTACAGCGACGAGGATGCCGCCTATGTCGCCGACATTCCCGACCTGGAGGCGTGTTCGGCGCTCGGCGCGAGTCCCGAGGAGGCCCTGGCAGAGGTGGAGCGCGCCAAGGGTGCCTGGCTCTCCGCGGCGCGCGAGGCAGACAAGCCGATCCCGGAACCGCGCTACCGCCCCGCGATCTACGCTCGTTAGCTGCTACCGAGCGCAGAGGGCTTCGCTGGCGCCAGCGAAGCAGCTATTGCACGAAGCATAAGAATCAGGCTGTATTGCTGGGGATTTCAGCCCATCTCCAGAATCTCTACTCGATAGCCGTCGAGGTACTGAACGGTTTGCAACTCACCTCTGCAGCCCGTTCGATGCCCTCGGTCGCGCTCAGGCAGCGCCCGGCGGGGCCGGCGTGAGGCCGTGGCGGCGCATCACCTCGCCGATCGCAGCCAGATCCGGCGGGCCGCCGGACGAAGCGGCAATCACCTCGCCGACCTCGCGGAAGTAGGAAGATCCGAAGACGGCGGGGGTCGCGATCGCGAGGAACTTCGCATCGTCGCTGCCGCGGTTGTCAAATCCGTGGATCTGCCCGCGCAACACGCAGACCCCCTCACCTGGACCGATCTCGACCGTCTCTCCGTCGATCGTCCACGTCGAAACGCCTTCGAGCCCGTAGATCGTCTCCTCGAAGCCGTCGTGGCTGTGCGGCGCCGGCATCCTCGCGTTCGCGGGTACATAGCACTCGAACACCGACGCAGTCCCGTTCGAGTCCGCCGCCTCGATCAGGAAGTGGACGCTCAGCGCGCCTACGGTGATGATCTCGTTGCCCATGTCTGGACGCTAGCGCACGATCCGTGGCTTCGGCGCGTCAACAACAACCCGTCGCTTCGCCCAGCCGAACCGGGGTACATGGGGCGCGCTACGCGCCCATCTCCAATATCTCGACGCGATAGCCATCGAGCCAGTGGACGGTTTGCAACTCAGCTCGCAGGCCGGAACCCGGTCTACTAGGTGGGCCGTTCGCGGACCGTCAGCTGCGACTGCCGCCCAGCAAGCCGCCCCGCTTCTCAGGGAGGGCGAAGCCGGGGGGGGCGGTAACCGGGAGTTGTGCAGGTGGCCGGGGCTTGAGCGGGCCTTGGGGCGTGGTGGTCTGTGGAGGCTTGTCCGCCATGAGCTCAGGTTAGCCTATGAGGCTGAGCGTCCATAGGATGACCTCGGCGGCGAGCAGCACACAACTCACCGCGAGCCAGTTCGAGAGGCCGGCGATCTTGCTGCGATTGATCTCAAGGTGCGGTTCGACCCAAATGCCCGCGGTGCGGTAGGCCTCCGTCACGTTGGAGACGCCTCGGTGGTCGCTCTCGGCCAGCAGTGCCTCTCCTCGGAAGGCAAACACAAATGCATGGGGCAAGAGCACCCACACGGCACTCCCCACGCACAGGGCGAAGGCGATCATGGCAACGACTCCCCAGACACCGAGGGAGCCGTGGCTGGTCTTGGCGCCAAAGAATGAGCCTGCGATGGAAGCCGCCGCAAGCACCGTCCCGGCACGGGCCCGCAGCCCCGTGAGGGCGCGCTCCTGCTCCGCCAGCGCGCCGGCGGTCAATTCGAAGCTGAACTGCTCGATCGATTCAGCCATCCCCCAGTTCTACCGCTCGACGGGGACGGTATTCGCGGCTGCGCGAGAGTAATCCTCGATCCCAGTCCGACGGGCTCTCAGACCTTTTGTATCCGAACGTCCCTACATCTCGAGAATCTCGACTCTGTAGCCGTCGGGGTCGCGCACGAAGCAGAGCCGCGAGCCCCCCTCGCGCACCGAGTAGGGCGGCTTCTCGGGCGCGATGCCCTGGGCGGCCAGGCGCGCGAGCGTTGCGTCGAGGTCGGCGGAGGTGATCGCGATGTGCCCGTAGGCGGTGCCGAGGTCGTAGGAGTCCACGCCGAAGTTGTAGGTCAGCTCCAGCCGCGGCATGTCGCCGTCGCCGGGCTGGTTCATGAAGACGTTGATCGCCTCGTCGCGGATCGGCAGGCGCCCGACCTCCTCGAAGCCGAGCGCTTTGTAGAAGGCGACCGAGCGATCGATGTCGGTGATGCGGTAGCAGGTGTGGATCAGAGCCATGGGAGAAGTGTACGGAGCGGGCGTCTGGCGAGCCGAGTGCCGCGACGACCCCCCGGCGCGGCACGTGCAAGGATGGCGCGATGAATCTCAAGAGGGATGGAGCGCAGTGATCGTCGAGCGGGCCACGCACCCGCAGTTCCTGTCGAACACGTACCTGGTCGCCGATGGCCAGGGCGGCCCGGCGTTCTTCGTGGATGCGGGCGGGCCGGTCGGGCCGCTGGTTGAGGCGGTGGAGCGCCTGGGGCTGACGCCCACGCATGTCCTGCTGACTCACCACCACTTCGACCACGTGAGCGAGGTGGGGGCGCTGAAGGAGCGGTGGCCGAAGCTCGAGGTTCTGGCCCACCCGATCGAGCGGGAACTGCTCGGGGAGGGGGTGGCCAGCGGGGCGGTGGAGCCGGGGCAGGCGCTGAGCTTCGGCGCGCTGGAGGTGCGCCCGCTGTTGACGCCGGGACACACGGCGGGGATGCTGTCGTTCGCGGTCGGGGAGCCCGACGGTCAGTCACGGCCCTCCTCGACCACCGCGCCGGGGGGGTTCACGGGCAGAGAAGGGGTGGTGTTCACGGGGGACACGCTCTTCCGGGGCTCGGTGGGCGGGGTGCGGGCGCCGGGCCACACGACGTACACCGACCTGAAGGACTCGATCATGGGCACGCTGATGGAGCTCCCGCCGGAGACCGTGATCGAGCCGGGCCACGCGGACCCCACGACGGTCGCGCAGGAGTGGGAGAGCAACCCGTTCATCCGGGTGTGGCGCGGTCTCGACGTGGAGGGCTCCGAGCACTGCACCGCGCTGGGGGAGCCCGCGACGCTGGTGCTCCTGTGCGGGGACTACGACGGGGGCCACAAGGCGTGGGTGCGCTGGCACGACGGCTCCGATGACATAGTCCCGGGCTCACAGGTCAAGCGCACCTGAACGCACCTATATAGACGGCATCTGGGAGGCATCCAAATCGTTCCTCCTCAGCACCTATATATAGGCACCCGAAAGTCTTTCCCCTCAGCACCAGATAGGCGCCCAAGAAGTCTTTCCTTCAGCGCCTATATATAGGTGCCCAAATCGTTCCTCCTCGACAGCCGCCGCCGACCCTCCCGCGCGGCCTTAAGATGGGAGACGTGCCGCGCGAGAAGAACGTCCCGACATCCCGAGTGCGCCGCACGGCGACAGTGGGGAAACTGGCGGCCACCGAGACCGTCAAGCAGTTCGGCACGCGCGCGGCGAACGTGACGCGCTCTGAGCAGGCCGGACAGGAGGCGTTGGCGCGCCGCCAGCTGGAGACCGCCAAGCAGATCGTCGCGGTGCTGGGCACGATGAAGGGCGCCGCGATGAAGCTCGGCCAGGTGATGTCCTTCCTGGATGTGGGCCTCGTGGAGGAGCAGTACCGCGAGGAGTTCCAGGCGGAGCTCGCGAAGCTCCGCGACGCGGCGCCGACGGTGGCCTTCAAGCAGATGCGGCGGGTGATCGAGGACGATCTGGGGGAGCGCGTCGGGGCGGTGTTCGAGGACTTCGAGGAGGAGCCGCTCGCGGCGGCCTCGATCGGCCAGGTGTACCGCGCGCGGCTGCGCGAGGACGGCCGCGAGGTGGCGGTGAAGGTCCAGTACCCCGGGGTCGCGGCGGCGGTGCGAGCGGACCTTCAGAACCTGGACATGATCATGCGTCTGCTCAAGCGGATGACCCCCCAGCTCGACGTGCGCGCGGTCGCGACGGAGATCAAGGAGCGCATCGGCGAGGAGCTCGACTACGAGCTCGAGGCCTCCAACCAGCGTTCGCTGGCGCGCATCTTCCACGGGCACCCATTCGTCAAGATCCCCGACGTGGTCACCGAGCTCTCGCGCGAGCACGTGATGGTGAGCGAGCTCGTCGAGGGGGTGGGCTTCGAGGAGCTGAAGGGCTACCCGCAGGCCGAGCGCAACCGCATCGGGGAGATCGTGTTCCGCTTCTTCCTCGGCTGCCTGTACCGCCACCGCCAGTTCTCCGGCGACCCCCACCCCGGCAACTTCATGCTGCTGGAGGACGGGCGCGTGGCGTTCCTCGACTTCGGCCTGTTCAAGCGCCTCGACGCGGCGCCGGTGGAACTGGAGCTCGCGGCCCAGCGCGCGGTGATCGAGCACGACGCGCAGGCGCTGCACAGGCTGCTGGCCGACTCGGGCTTCCTGCCGCACCCCGAGCGGGTGGACCCCGAGGAGCTGCTGGCGTTCATCGAGGACGCAATCGGGTGGTACACGACCGACGAGACCATCGCGCTGACCCCGGAGGTGGCCACGGAGGTGATGATCGAAAGCTCCGACCCCCGCTCCAGCCACTTCCGCCACATGCGCCACCAGGACATACGCCCCGAGCACCTGTTCGGCCGGCGCATGGAGATGCTCACGCTGGCCGTGCTCTCGCAGTTGCGCGCGAGCGCCAACTGGCACCGCATCGCGCGCGAGTGGATCTACGGCGAGGAGCCCGTCACCGAGCTAGGGCGCGAAGAGGCCGAGTTCTATGCGCACGGCGGAGTCGGCGCGCCGTCGTAGACGGGGTTCTTTTTTTTTGATGAGGGCCGCCCCGAGGCGGCCCCAGCGGCGTTCGCAGCACGACCCCTGGCGTAGTGCACGACCGGAGCGGTTCGCCTCGACGCTGGGCACGGAGGCCCAGCGCGCACGCGCCCGGTGGCGGTGCTCACACACGTGGATGATCTCCCCCCAACACCACCTGTCTCCCACGCTCCGTGGCCTGGTAGTGGGGGCTACAACACCTGGATCTGCACGAGGCTGGTGGTGCCCGGACGCCCGGAGGGCAGGCCGGCGGTGATGCCCACGCGCTGGCCGCGCTCGCACCAACCGAGCTCCACCACGCGCCGGGCGGCGTCGGCGATCAGCGCCTCGGTCGTCTCGTGGCGGGGCATCGAGGCAGCGCGCACGCCCCACATCAGCCCGCAGCGGCGTACGGTCTCGCGGCCGGGGGACAGCGCG
This sequence comes from uncultured Solirubrobacterales bacterium, assembly GCA_963725535.1. Taxonomy (GTDB): domain Bacteria; phylum Actinomycetota; class Thermoleophilia; order Solirubrobacterales; family Solirubrobacteraceae; genus Palsa-744. The sequence continues at coordinate 2,466,820 of CAVRYX010000007.1, read as the reverse complement.
TAGATCGGCACGGTGGGGCGGTGCGCGGAGACCAGGCGCGCGGAGCGCCCCGAGAGGGTCGGGACGACCAGCGCGTCGAGGCTCAACTCGCGCACGGCGATGCACAGGCTGTGCGCGAGGGTGTACGCGGGGTCCGCTTCGGTGCGGCGCACGCGCGCGGCGTTCCACTCCTCGTAGGGCGCGATCGACTCGGCCTGTTCGGCGACCGCCGCCATCATCGCGATCGCCTCCACCGGGTAGGAGCCGATCGCGGTCTCCTGGGAGAGCATCACCGCGTCGGTGCCGTCGAGGATCGCGTTCGCGACGTCCGCGACCTCCGCGCGTGTGGGGCGCGAGGAGGTCACCATCGAGTCGAGCATCTGCGTGGCGGTGATCGAGGGCCGCGCCAGCCACCCAGCGAGCTGCAGCAGCTCCTTCTGCACGATCGGCACGCGCTCGATCGGCAGCTCGATGCCGAGGTCCCCGCGGGCGACCATCACGCAGTCCGCCGCGCGCAGGATCTCCTCCGCGCGCTCGACCGCCTGGGGCTTCTCCATCTTGGCGATCAGCGGCAAGCGCGTGTGCTCGCGCACGGACTCGATGTCCTCAGGGCGGCGCACGAACGACAGCGCCACCATGTCGACCCCCACCGACTCTCCGTGGCGCAGCAGCTCGAGGTCCTCGGCGGGCACGGCCGGCAGGGCGTCGACGGGCCCGGGGATGTTGAGCCCCTGGCGCGAGGCCACCGCCCCGCCGGCCTCGACCTCAGCATCGACCTCCCCCGACCCGGCGCGCGTCTCCGTCACCCGCAGCCGCACCGACCCGTCGGCGAGGTAGATCACGTCCCCGGGGCTCAGCGCGTCCGCGAGTCCTGGCCACGAGATCGTCATGTGCTGGGCGTCTCCCTCGCCGTCCCCCGTGCCGCACGTGAACGTCACCAGGTCCCCCGGCTTGAGCTCCACCACGTCCTCACGCAGCGGCCCGATGCGCAGCTTGGGGCCCGGCAGGTCCTGCAGGATCGCCACCGGCCGCCCCGCCCTGCCGGCCGCGTCCCGCACGCGCCGCACCGTCTCCGCGTGCTCGTCCACTGTGCCGTGCGAGTAGTTCAGCCGCGCGACGTCCATCCCCGCGTTGACCATCGCGAGCAGGGTCTCCGGCTCGCGCGAGGCGGGGCCGATGGTGGCGACGATCTTCGTGCGGCGCACGGCACGCACGGTAGCGGTCGGGGTGGTCCTTACGGGGCGCGTACGTCCGGGAAGTGCTCGGCGCAGTGCGCGCGCAGCACCTCGCGCACCCACGCGCGCTCCGCCGGGCTCGCGACGCGGAAGCGCTCCAGCAGCTCGCGCTGGCGCTCGAGCGGCGCGCCCGCGACGGTCCACCGCACCGCGAGGCGCTCGAACAGCAGCTCCACGGCGCGGTGCCAGGAGTCCTCGCGCGTGCTCGCCGCGCGCGCCCCCTCGCCGGCCAGCGCCTCGGCGTACTTCAACCGCGTAGCCGGCGTCATCGAGCCGCGCAGCGTGAGCGTGTTGCCCCCCGCGTCGGTGTACTCGCTGTTCGGGGCCTTCAGCCGCTCGGGTCGCTGCCGAGACTTGGGCTTGCGCCGCGCCACGCTCAGGTGGCGTCGGCGGCCCGTTCGAGCTGGCTACGCACGTCACCGGTGAGTGGCTTGGCGTGGCCGGGCCACGCCGCGGCCGGCTCCAGGGCGGCGAGCTTGCGGACGCTCGCGCGGGCCTGCTCGGTGTCGTAGTTGTACACGTCGCAGGGCACGCTCGGCGGGCGGTCCCGCCCCCACATTTCGAGGGTGTAGAAGGTGTCGGTCGTGAGTGCCAGGCGGTCGGACTCGCGCCACAGGCCGATCAGCCCGGGGGCGTGGCCGGGGAGGTGGACCACGCGGAAGCCCGCCACCTCGTCGCCCTCCTCGAGGGTGCCCGCGATCTGCACCGGTCCCGCGTCCCACGCGTAGCGGTGCAGCGCGCGGTGGATCTGGCGTTGGGGGGCCGGCAGACCGGCGAGGCCCTCGGGCCAGTAGCGAAAGCCGCCGCTGCCTTCGGCGTCCTGGACCTCGTCGGGGTGGCACCACACGGGGACCCCCAGCGCGGGGGCGGTGCCGCGGTGGTCGGTATGGCCGTGGCCAAGCACCACCCGACGGATGCCCCCGAGCCGGGCGCCCGCGGCGGCGACCGCGCGCACCATCGTGCGCGTGCCGGCATCGAACAGCGTGACCCCGCCGTCGTCCTCGAGCAGGTACACGTTGCAGCGCCCCGGATGGCCCTGCACGACCCACACGCCCTCGGCGACGAGCTTGGCCTCGCTCGCGGCGTGGCCGGTGACGCGGGTCTTGACGTTGAACGCGCTCAACATCCGCTGCTCGGCGGTGGATCCGAGCGGGGGCATCATCCCGATCTGGCGCGGCACGGTCATCGTGTCGGTGTAGGCGTCGTTGGCCTGGATCAGCCCGTCCCGCACAGTCAGCAGGTCGCACCCTTCAAGCGTCAGCGGGTGCCCGGTGGGGGCCAGCCCGTTGAAGGTCCCCGGCCCGGCGAACGTGCCAGTGAAGCGCCACTGCACCGCGCACCGCTCGCCCTCGGTGGTCGTGTTCACGATCTCCCACCGCATGTCCGGCAGCGCCCCCAGCAGGTCGCCGATGAACGCGCGCACGCCCTCCGGCGCGGTCACGTCCACCTGGCCGCGCACGTTCTCGCGCCCGCCCGGCGTCCACAGCGCCACGGCGGCGTCGAGGTCGCGGGCGTCGATCGCCGCGAAGTACCGGCGCGCCACGCTCTCGGCCTCGCTCGTCGCGCCCCCCGCCGCGGATTGCCCTGAGATGCGCTCGCGGGGCATCCCCGTGGAGTGGATGTTGGCGGCGGCCTCGTGGACTCGCGTGGCCGCCTGATCCGCGGTGGCGGTTGCCTGCTCCACGGTGGCGGCCTGCTCTGATGGGCTCTCTTCGGCCATGGCTCGTCTGCTCCTTGTGCGAAATGCGACGGGTGCGAGCAGTGTAGGCGGTCCGGGCGCTGGGAGAACGGCCCGAGGAGCGGCGGTCGGGCTGTCACACTGCTCCTCGCTCGAACGCCCCCTGGCCGGTGAGCCAATAGGCTCTCTGCTGGTGGCCGAGACCAGCGATCAGCGGGCGAGCGAGCAGCGCAGCGATCACAGACCGCCCACCAAGCGCGAGCTGGGCCGTGGCGAACGGGTGCTCCCGGGGGTCTTCCGCCTGCGCCTGCCGCTGCCCTGGCCGGGAGTCCCACACGGCAACGCGTGGGCGGTTGCGGCCGGCGACGGGGTAGTGCTGTTCGACACGGGCATGCACGAGCAGGGCTCCTTCGCGCAGCTGGAACGGGCACTGGCGATGTGCGGCCTGCGCGTGGAGGACGTACGCCTCGTGGTGTGCACGCACGCGCACTCCGACCACTACGGCCAGGCGGCCCCGATCGTGGAGCGCGCGGGCTGCGAGCTGTGGATGCACCCCAACCACGAGCACATGACCCACTGGGCCACCGACACCGACGCGGCGATCGCCCGCCGCATCGAGGTGGCCCGCCAGAGCGGGGTGCCGGAGGAGCCGCTGCGCCGCTACGCCTCCCAGCGCCGTGACCACGACTCGGGGATCGCCGCCGTGATCGAGCCCGACCGGGCACTGCTGCCAGGCGTCACGATCTCGACCGACCTGGGCTCCTGGACTGTGCACGAGACGCCCGGCCACGCCCCCTCGCACGTCTGCCTGTTCCAGCCCGAGCGGCGTCTGCTGATCTCCGGCGACCACCTGCTGGGGCGCATCTCGCTGTTCTTCGACTACGGCTACTCGCCCGACCCGGTGGGCGAATTCGTCCACTCGCTAGGGGTCGTGGAGCGGCTCGGGGCGCGGCTGTGCCTGCCCGGCCACGGGCGCACCTTCACCGACGTGCACGCCCACATCGAAGGCAACCGCCGGCTCGTGGCCGAGCGCCTGGAGCGCGTGCTGGCGGCGATCGCCGACGAGCCGCGCACGGCCTTCGAAGTGGTGCCGGAGGTCATCGACGACGTACCGTTCTCCCCGAACACGGCCGCGTGGCTGCTCACCGAGACGCTCGCCTTCCTTACGCACCTGGAGGTCACCGGCCGCGTGCGGCGGATCGCGGGCGAGCCGGAGACATGGGCGACAATCCCCGTCGGTGAGCGGTGAGCGTCGGTCCACCCCGGCGCCTCCCCGCCGAGTCGGTGCCACCGCCGCTGTCAAACTGAGCGGCCATGCGCATCGACACGCTGCTCCGCGACGCCGGCCCGGTGTTCTCCTTCGAGTTCTTTCCCCCTCGCACCGAGCAGGGCGAGCGCAACCTGTACGCCGCGCTCGGCGAGTTGCGCGAGCTCGAGCCCTCGTTCGTGTCGGTGACCTACGGCGCGGGCGGCTCCACGCGGGCGCGGACGATCGAGATCGTCAAGCGCCTCAAGGGCGAGTACGGCCTCGAGGCGATGGCCCACTTCACGTGCGTGGGAGCCACCGTGGCGCAGTTGCACGCCACGCTCGCGGAGATGCGAGAGGCCGGGATCGAGAACGTGCTCGCGCTGCGCGGCGACCCCCCCGCGGGGCAGGAGGGCTGGACGCAGACCGAGGGGGGCCTGGAGTACTCCTCCGAACTGGTGGCGCTGATCAGAGCCGACTACCCGTTTGCAGTCGGGGCGGCGTGCTTCCCCGAGACGCACGTCCACGCCACCAGTCCCGAGGATGACCTGGAGCACCTCGCGGAGAAGGTGCGCGCCGGAGTGGACTTCCTGATCACTCAGCTGTTCTTCGACACCGCCCTCTACTTCGACTTCCTCGCCCGCGCGCGCGCGGCGGGGATCGAGGTGCCGATCATCCCGGGGATCCTGCCGATCACCCACGTCGGCCAGGTGGAGCGCATGAGCCGGATGTGCGGCGCCTCGATCCCGCAGGGCCTGCACCGCGAGCTGCGCCTGCGCGCGGGCCAGGAGGAGGCGGTGCGGGACCTCGGGGTCGCCTACGCGACGCTGCAATGCGCGGAGTTGCTCGCGGGGGGCGCCCCGGGCATCCACTTCTACACCCTCAACCGCTCCCCCGCCACGCGCGCGATCCTGAGCGCCCTGAAGCTCGCGCGGCCGTGGGTCACCGCCGATCCTCAGCGCCCCGAAGCTCGCGCGGGTCGGCGTATTTCGTAACGATTCGGAAACACGGATCAGTACCGGGACGCCCATCCTGTATAGTCGCCTTCTTTGGAATCCGATGAAGTAAATCGAAAGGAGCACTCGAATGGTGGACGAGCAGGCTGGCGCCCGCGAGAACCGCACCTCGTTCCGAGCTGTCGCGCCACACGCGACGCTGAGTGAAAACCTCGGACCGCTCAAAGACCTCCCCGGCCGCTGGTACGGGGGAGGCTTCAACCTCATCGCCAGACCGGACTTCGCCGGCGGCAACGACATCTTCCTCGAGCTCAACCTCACCCAGGAGACGCTCGAATTCACGACGATCGGCAGCCCGGTCCCCAATCGCGGCAGCCAGCAGGGCGACATCGAACTGTTCGGGGTGCACTACCTCCAGCAGATCACCGACGCGACCACCCACGGCGCCCTGCACCTCGAGCCGGGCTTCTGGATGAGCGTCCCCGAAACGGAGCAGCCGAAGGCGCCGCCGAGCGTAGTCCGCCTGGCGTCCATCCCGCACGGCGACGCGATGAACGCCCAGGGCAGGGGGATCGAAGTGGATGGCCCGCCCCAGATCGGGCCCGCCAACACCACGCCCTTCCCGATCGGCGGCACGCCGCCGCCGCACAACACCTTCCCCGAGTACGACCTCTCCCAGCCCAACAACTTCCGCACCCACCCGCTGCCGCCGGCGATCACACAGGAAATCGTTAACAACCCCAACGCGCTGCTCACCAAAGAACTGACCGGCAAGCACGTCACCAAAACCCAGGTGCTGGAGGTGTCGACGGCCGGCGGCGGCGGCGTCGAGAACATCCCCTTCATCGTCGCCAACGCCGACGCCGTGTTGGTATCGGCCACCTTCTGGATCGAGACGGTGATGCTCGGATTCATCCCCACCCTGCAACTGCAGTACACCCAGACGGTGCTGCTCAACTTCCTCGGCCTGAGCTGGCCGCACGTTTCGGTCGCGACGCTGATCAAGGCCTTCTGATAGTGCTTTGTTAGGTTCACTCATCTTGTCGGGGTGGGTTGTTGAGGGTGAGCCGGTCGAGTTCGACGGGCTGGGAGCAGGTTTGGCAGCGACCGGTCCAGCACTTGAACAGCGGCTGGAGCAGGAGGATTGCCTGAGGGAGGGTCAGGCCGGCCGTGGGTGATTTGGGTACTGCCGCTCCAGGGTCAGGAATCCGTGAGCGGCGGTCACCAGCGCGGTGTGGTGATACCACCCGAGCCATGAGCGGCCCTCGTAGTGGTCGAGGCCGAGCTCGCCCTTGAGTTGTTTGTAGTCGAGCTCGATCTTCCAGCGCATCCTGGCGAGCCGCGCGAGCCGCTCGAGCGGGGTGTCGGCGGGGAGGTTTGAGATCCAGTAGTCGGTCGGTCCGTTCTCGCCCTCGGGCCATTCAGCGATCAGCCACTCCTCGCGCGGGGAAACCTCGGCGCCCTCGCGCCATCCGCTGCGGTGCTGATCGTCGCGCCAGCCGTGAGCGGCGTAAACGCGCGCGAAGATGAACCTGGAGGAGACCGGTTCGCCGTCGGGTCCGTCGCGGAAGGCGACCGTCTGGGCGGTGTCTGCTCCGAGCCCGCCGATCAGATCGCCGATTGGCTCAGGCTTGCGGTCCGGCCGCGGCCTGAACGGCACGCGACCGTCGTTGCCCTTTGGGGTTGGCACCGCGAAGGCGGTGCCGTGCTCGAACACCTTCGTGGTCGGTCCAACCGACAGCACATACTCGCACCCGGCCTGATCGAGACGGTCTCGCAGCCTGGTGTTCTCACCGTACGCGTGATCGCCGAGCACCGGCGCCTTCGGCACATCCCAACTGGCGGCGCGCTGGACCAGTTCGACCCCGAGCTCCGGCTTGGTCTTGAACATCACCTCATCCGGGATCTTCGCCTTGCGTCGCCGCTCCGCGTTCTCGCACCAGTCCTCCGGTAGATACAGCGCCCACCCCAAAGGAACCGTCCCCCGTCTTCCGACCGCGTGGACCGACACACCGATCTGACAGTTCCCCGTCTTCCCCAACGTCCCCGAGTACTGATGCTTGACCCCCGGCGAGTCCTTCCCGTCCTTCGGAAACCCAGTGTCGTCCAACACCCACGCCTCAACACCAATCCGCGGCGCGACCCGCTCAGCGACCGCACGCACAACCAGCCCAGGATCCCACGGACTGTCAGCCAGAAACTGCTGCAAGCTCTGATAGTCAGCCTCCCCGCCGAGGCGATGAACCATCGGCTCAAGCGACTTGCGAGCCCCCTGCTCGATCAACCCACGCAGATACACCCCGCCGTTGAGCACCTGCACCGACCGGTTCATCGCTGGCGCCAGCACCTCAACCCCGAACGCCTCCAGCCGACCCAACACGACCGACGGCACATCAACCCTTCCGCTCACACCCGAATTCGCTTCGCTCACCGCGACCATCATCACTCCTCACGTTGACAACCAAACGCGAGAAGGATTCGCCGCAACCCAAGCAAACTCCTACAACAAAACTAACAAAGCACTACTGAGTGGTGTGGACGGTGGTTTCCGCGGGGGCGTCGGCCTCCGCGGGAGCTACCCCAACTCGATCTCCAGCCCCTCGGCCACCCGGGGCGAACCGTCGGCGGCCTCGTAGCGCACGTCCACGGAGTCGTTCTGGCGGTACGTGCCCACGCCCCACGCGCCCAGCAGCCAGCGCCAGCCGCTGATGTGGTCCTTGCGCAGCTCGCGCTCGAACACGAGCGCGCCGTTCTGCACGCGGTAGTCCGCCCCCAGCTCCTGGCGCACGCCGTTGAGGTAGACCTCGTACGGCGAGCGCACCTCGCGGGGGAGCTGCACGATCGAGCGGACCACGGGCGGGATTATGCACCCGGAGGGTCGCGTACCCTGATGGGTCGACGCCCACCGTGGGGCGAGGCGTACGCCCGACCGGGGCGTACCCTGATGAGCCGACGCCCGCCATGGGGCGAGGTGCACGCCCCCAACCGCCGACGCCGGGCAGGGAGGCCCGGCGCCCACACGCCGGGTGGCGCACCCCACCCACGTGGACGATCCCCAAATGACAGACGACCTCCCCTACACGATCCGCCGCTCCACCCGCGCGCGCAGGGTACGGGTCAACGTGCACGCTCACGGGGGCGTCGAGGTGGTGCTGCCCGAGCGGGCCTCCGAGCGGACGGCGGCGGCAGCCGTGGCGGAGCTGCGCCCGTGGATCGAGCGGCGGATGGGCGAGGCGCGGGAGACCCTCGCGCGGGTGGCCGAGCGCGGCGCCACGGTGCCCTACCTGGGCACCCCCCTGCAGCTGGTGCCGCAGGCCGGGCGTACGCGGGTGCACCGCCGCGGCGAGCGGCTGCTCGTGCCCGCGGGCGATCCGCGGCCGGCACTCGAGCGCTTCTACCGCCGCGCGGCCCGCGCGGAGATCGGCGGGCGCCTGGACCGGGCGACGGCGCTCGTGGGCACCCCCTACAGCGGACTCTCGATCCGCGCGCAGCGCTCGCGCTGGGCGTCGTGCTCGGCGCGGGGGCGCATGAGCTTCAACTGGCGCCTGCTGATGGCCCCGGAGCCCGTGCTCGACTACGTCGTGTGGCACGAGGTCTGCCACCTGGAGGTGCTCGACCACTCGCCCCGCTTCTGGGCGCACGTGGAGAGTCGCTGCCCCGGCTGGCGGGAGCAGCGCAATTGGTTGCGCTCGTACGGCGCGACTTTGGTGCTCTAGCGGCCCGCTAGCGGCGTTCTTCGACCGGCACGTAGTCCCGGTCGCGCTCGCCGGTGTAGATCTGGCGGGGGCGGGCGATCTTCTGCTCGGGGTCCCCGACCATCTCCTTCCACTGCGCGATCCAGCCGCTCGTGCGCCCGATCGCGAACATCACCGGGAACATCGCCACGGGCAGGCCGAGCGCCTCGTAGATCAGGCCGGAGTAGAAGTCCACGTTGGGGTACAGCTTGCGCGAGGTGAAGTACTCGTCGTCCAGGGCGCGCTTCTCGAGCTCGGTGGCGACGTCCAGCAACGGGCTCTTGCCGCGCACCTCGAAGACGTCGTCGAGATATTTGCGGATGATGCGCGCCCGCGGGTCGTAGTTCTTGTAGACGCGGTGCCCGAAGCCCATCAGGCGCTCGTTGCCGGCCTTGACGCCCTCGAGGAAGTCCGGGATGTTCTCGACCTTCTCGATCCGCGCGAGCATCCGCAGCGCCTGCTCGTTGGCGCCGCCGTGCAGCGGCCCGTACAGCGCGGCCACGCCGGCGGCGACGGCAGAGTAGGGGTCGACTTGAGTGGAGCCGACCGAGCGCACCGCGCTGGTGGAGGCGTTCTGTTCGTGGTCGGCGTGCAGGATGAACAGCACGTCCAGCGCGCGCTCCAGGCGAGGATCGGGCTCGTATTTGAGCTCGGTCATCTTGTACATCATCCCGAGAAAGTTGCCGGCGTAGTTGAGGTCGTTGTCGGGGTACACGTACGGCTGGCCCATGTTGTGGCGGAACGCGAACGCCGCCAGCGTCGGCATCTTCGCCAGCAGCCGGATGATCTGCATCGCGCGGACGCGCTCCTCGTGGATCTTGTTGGCGTCCGGGTAGAACGTTGAACAGCGCCCCCACGGAGGCCACGAGCATGCCCATCGGGTTGGCGTCGTAGCGGAAGCCCTGCATGAAGTCCTTGACGTTCTCGTGTACGAACGTATGGATCGTGATCTCGTCCACCCAGCCCGTCAGCTCGAGGCGCGTCGGGAGCCTGCCGTTGATCAGCAGGTACGCGACCTCCAGGTAGCTCGAGTGCTCGCACAGCTGCTCGATCGGGTAGCCGCGATGCTGCAGGATGCCGGCGTCGCCGTCGATGTAGGTGATCGAACTGCGACACGAGGCCGTGTTCATGTACGCCGGGTCGTAGGCCATCAGCCCGAAGTCCTGCTCGTCGGTTTTGATCTGGCGCAGGTCCATCGCGCGGACGGTGCCGTCGGTCACCGGCAGCTCGTACGTGCGCCCGGTGCGGTTGTCGGTCACCATCAGGGTCTCGGCGGGCGCGGCGCCGTTGGCCTGCGCCTGTCCGGCCTCTGCCTCGCCGTGGGTGCTTGTCTCGGTCTCGGCGCTCATGTCCTGTCTCCTCCTGCCGTCAGCTCTCAGCTACACCGTAGCGGCTCCCGTCCCGGGCTCAGGGGGCACTCAGGCTCAACGCGGTGCGAGGCGTCCGCGCGCAGCGGCGGTGCGGATGCGCGGCGGCGGGAGGAGCGCGGGGGCGCCGTGGCGGGGCCCGCGACGAGGCGCGCGCGGCAGGCGCGCTCGCGGGTGGGCGGGATGACGCGGGCGCGGACGGGGGCCGATGCCGCCGTCCTCCTCAGGAGCCGCCTCGGGCACCTGGCGCACGGCCCAGCGCACGATCAAGTAGAGCCCGACGATCGGGATCTTGAGGATCACCATCAGCCAGATGAAGGTCCAAGCGTCCACGCCACATCCGATCGTACTACCTTGGATTGGCCAAAGAGGGGCTCGACCGAAGCGAAGCGAGTGTCTCCCTGATCGGTCTCCGTTTCAGCCAGCCGGCCTGCCGGCCGCCTGCGCCACCCTCTTGGTGGGCTGTGCGCAAGTACGTGCCCGCCTTTACTCGCCTAGCGGCACCGGCGCGGCGGAGAACTGCGTGAACTCGCGCAGCTGGCGTACGCGCGCGACGATCTCCGCCCCCGCGAGGGTCTCGATGCGCTGGGTGCCGAACTCTTCGACGTTGAACGATGCGAGCGCCGTTCCGTGGGCCATCGCCTGGCGCAGCAACTCGTCGGTGATCTCCTCCTCGGCGTGCGCGGCGATGTACCCGACGAAGCCGCCCGCGAACGTGTCGCCTGCGCCGGTGGGGTCCACGACCGACTCCAGCGGGAAGGCGGGCAGCGAGAAGAAGCCCCCGGCGGTGACGAGCGCGGCCCCGTACTCGCCCTGCTTGGCGACGATCACCCGCGGGTGCGGGGGGCTCCAGGCGAGGATCTCCCGCGCGGCGGCGTACAGCGAGGCTTTGCCGGTGAGCTGGCGCAGCTCGGAGTCGTTGAGGATCAGGCAGTCGCACTCGGCGATCGCCTTCAGGAGCGACTCGCGCGCGGCTTCGATCCAGAGGTTCATCGAGTCGAGCGCCACGAACCGCGCGTCGGGTAGCTGTGCGCGCACCTCGCGCTGCAGGTCGGGCTGGATGTTGGCGAGGAACAGCACCTCGGAGGAGCGCGAGGTCTCCGAGAGCTTGGGCTGGAAGCCCTCGAACACGCCGAGCTGCGTGTCGAGCGTCTCACGCGAGTTGAGGTCCCACCCGTACTTGCCGCGCCAGAAGAACGTTTTGCCCCCGGGGACGCGCTCCACGTCGGAGATGTCCACTTCGCGGTGGCGCAGCACGTCGAGCTCGGTCTCGCCGAAGTCCTCCCCGACCGGCCCGACGACGCGCACCTCGTCAAAGAAGGAGGCGGCCAGCGCGAAGTGCACAGCCGCGCCGCCGAGCATCCGCTGACGCTCGCCGAAGGGCGTGCTGACACTGTCATAGGCGATCGATCCGACGACGGTGATGGGCATGAACGGAGACCCTATACCTATAGCCTCCCGGACATGCGCGCGATTCAGATGACTGAGTTCGGCGGCCCCGAGGTGCTGCGGCTCGTGGATCTGCCCCAGCCGCAGCCGGGTCCGGGCGAGGTGCTGATCCGCGTGACCTGCTCGGGGGTGAACTTCGCCGACACCCACACCCGCACCAACTCCTACGTGCGCAAGGCCACCCTGCCCTTGGTGCCCGGCGGGGAGGTGGCGGGCGTGCGCGAGGACACCGGCGAGCGCGTGGTCGCGCTGACCGGTACGGGCGGCTACGCCGAGTACGCCACGGCGCCCGCGGAGCACGTGTTCGCGATCCCCGAGGGCATGGACGACGGGACGGCGCTGGCGCTGGTGGTGCAGGGGACCACGGCGTGGCACCTCTACCGCACGGCGGGCCGGGTGGCGAAGGAGGAGAGCGTGGTCGTCCACGCGGCCGCGGGGGGCGTGGGCTCACTGGCGGTGCAGCTGGGGCACCCGCTCGGCGCAGGTCGGGTGATCGCGACGGCGTCCAGCGAGGGGAAGCGCAAGCTCGCGCTGGAGCTGGGCGCGGACACGGCGGTGGACCCTGCGCCGGAGGGCCTCACGGAGCGGTTGCTGGAGGCCAACGGGGGCCGGCCGGTGGACGTCGTGTTCGAGATGGCGGGGGGCGCCGTGTTCGACGCCTCCTACCGCGCGCTCGCCCCGTTCGGGCGGCTCGTAGTGTGCGGGATCGCCTCCCAGCAGCCCAACGAGGTGCGCACGGGCTCGCTGCTGCGCCACTCGCGGACAGTCGTGGGCTTCTACATCTTCCACTGCCTGGAGCGCCCGGGCATGTTCACCGAAGCGCTGGACGACCTGTTCGCGCGGATGGGGCGCGGTGAGCTGAGAGTGGTGGTCGGACACACGTACCCCCTTGCAGAGGCGGCGCAGGCACATATCGACCTGCGCGAGCGGCGCACGACGGGCAAGCTGCTGCTCGACCCGAGCGCTTTGACTGAATGAAGAGGGGCCCGGCTCCCCGGCCTCCGGCCGGCTGCGCCACCCTCTAGGGCCAAGTCCGTAAGCTCCCCTACGCCATGGCCAAGACTTTCGCCGAGCTCGGGCTCACCGAGCGCACCCTGAAGGCGCTGCGTGACGTGGGTTACGAGGCCCCCAGCCCGATCCAGGAGCAGGCGATCCCGTCGCTGCTGGAGGGGCGCGACGTGGTCGGCCAAGCGCAGACCGGCACCGGCAAGACGGCGGCGTTCGGGCTGCCGATCATGGAGTACGTGGACCCCGAGGAGCCGGAGGTGCAGGCGCTCGTGCTGACCCCCACGCGCGAGCTGTGCATCCAGGTGACACAGGCGCTGCGTGTCTACGGATCCCACGCGGGCGTCGATGTGGTCGCGGTCTTCGGCGGCGCGCCGATCCGCACCCAGCAAGCGCAGCTGCGGGCGGGGGGCCACGTGGTGGTGGGGACCGTGGGCCGCGTGCTCGACCTGATCTCGCGCCACTCCTTCGTGCTGCACGACTGCCGCTTCGTGGTGCTCGACGAGGCCGACGAGATGCTCGACCTGGGCTTCCTGGAGGACGTCGAGAGAATCCTCTCGATGACCCCCTCCGGCCGCCAGACGGCGCTGTTCTCAGCCACCATGCCCCCGCCGATCCGCAAGCTCGCGGACGCGTACCTGTACGACCCGGTGACGGTCGTGGTCGAGGCGGCCACGCTGACGATCGACACGGTCGCCCAGTTCCAGCTCCCGGTGGACGCCAAGCAGAAGGCGGAGAAGCTCGTGGAGGTGCTGCGCGCGGAGGCGCCAGACCAGGCGATCGTGTTCGTGCGCACGAAGATCCGCTGCGACCAGCTGTTTCGCACCCTGCGCGACGGCGGCATGAACGTGCGGGCGCTGCACGGCGACATGACCCAGGGCGCGCGCGACGGGGTGATGCTCGCGTTCAAGGGGGGCCGCGTGCCGGTGCTCGTGGCGACCGACGTGGCGGCGCGGGGCCTCGACATCTCGACCGTGACGCACGTGGTCAACTACGACGTGCCGACGTCGCCCGACACGTACGTGCACCGCATCGGGCGCACGGGCAGGGTGGGCCGCTCGGGGCGCGCGATCACGTTCGTGGAGACGCGCCAGAAGCGCGAGCTGGAGGCGATCGAGCGCCACATCGGCACGTCGATCGCCCCGTGGGAGCGGGGCGCGAAGGGGGCGCCCACGCCGGTGCGCGAGCGCCCGCGCCGGCACTCCAAGCCGCACGTCTCGCGCGACGGCTCCGAGCCCCACGCAAAGCTGATGCTGGCGGGCGGCCGCGCGGGCGGGGTGCGGGTCGCGGACATCGTCGGCGCGGTGACATCCGCGACCGGCCTCGACGGCGAGGCGGTGCGCGACGTGCTGGTGCTCGACCGCTTCTCGTTCCTCTCCGTCCCCGCGGCCGAGGCCGACCGCGTGATCGAGGCGCTGCGGGGCAGCACGGTGCGGGGACGCCCCGCGGTGGCCGAGCGGGTAGGGTAGGGGCCATGTCCACAGCAACGATGCACAGCGTTGTGAACTTGGGCCTATTGCTGTGCTGTTGCTGCTGCGCAGTAAACTTGGCAGCGTGAGTGCAGCGAGCGAGCCCGCAGGCCACGATCTGGTAGTCGCCCCTGACGGGAGCATTCCCGCCGATCAGCTAGCGCGTCTTGGCGTCGCGCCTGGTGCCCATCTCCGCGTGGTGCAGACGAGCCAGGCTGGGACGCTCGCTGGGTCGCTGGCGGACTTCCCCGATCTGACGTGGGAGGAGTTCGAGCACGCAAGCGCGCTCGCAAAGCGTGACCTCACGGCGACGTGAGGGTTCTCGCCGACTCGCACGCCGTCGTCTGGCATCTACAGGGTTCCCGGCGTCTCTCGGCTCCCGCAGCAGAGGCGCTTGCCGAGGCTGAAGCGACCGACGGCGTGGTGGTCTCGGTCGCCACCCTGGTCGATCTGTGGTACGTGACCCAGACGACCCGCAAGGTCACGCCCGCCCACCTGGCCGCATTGCGAGACGTGCTCCTCTCCTCGGCCGCGTTCACCCTCCAGCCGGTGGATCTCGCCGTCGTGGACGCCACTACGTCGATCTCACGAGACGATCTCGCTGACCCGTGGGACCGTTTCATCGTGGGGACCGCTCGTGCACTTGCCCTGCCTCTCGTCACCAGAGATGACGCCATCCGCGAAACGCGACTGGTACCGACCATCTGGTGAGATCGGCGGCTCTTCGCTGGTTGGCGGAGGAGTAGGCGTTGTAAACGGCCCACCGGGTCTTTACAGCCCTGGACGCATCGAAGGCTCGTGGAGGGCAGTCAGCACGCCCGAGGCTCGTTCTTCGTTGCAGCGTGGGGCACCGGTCGCTATTGGGCTTCGATCTCCTCTGCGAGCGAGGCCAGCTCGGAGACCTTGACGCCTACCTTGAGCAGTCGTCGCGGCATGTCTACCCAGCGCAACCGCTCAAGGAGTAGCCAACCGCCGCCGATACAGCAGGCGACAAATGTCTGCAACCGCAACGAGACACCAACGATGAAGAACGGGAAGCCATGAGGCGGCTACGACGCCCGACGCAATTGACCAAGCGCGCGAAGATGTTGGTCGCGGGGGCGGGCGTGTCCATCATCCTTCTCGGGGCGCTTGTTGTGGCGATACTAACTAGTGCCGGGAGCGGCGTCGTAGTGCCGTGCAAAGAAGGATATGTTCGCTCCAGCTTCACCCAGAAGTGCGTACGGGCGGGCGACCCAAACTTTGGGGAAACAAGATCGGGCGAACGCGAACACACCCCGGAAGAATCCGAACATACGCCTGAAGAAAATGCGAGGCACCGAAGGAGCCTAGAAAGCCAGAAGCAGGCGCAGGAAGAGGTTGAACGATCTCTAGAAAAAGACAAACCTCAAATCGAACAGGCCCACCGGGAAGCGGACAAAGCGTGCTACGAAACTGGACGAACAGAAGCAGAATGCAACAGCCCTGAACATCAGAGACAGGAAGAACGCGCCAACGCTGAAAATAGACAGCGGCAAATAGAAAGCGGCGAACTCCAAGTTCATGAATAAGCTGGTCAGCCGAGGGCAGGAAGAACACCACGAATAGGGGCGTCCCATGAAAACACTGTGCCGTATCTCGACCGTCGTTCTGTCTTGCCTCGTCCTGGCCGTTCCTGCGGCTGCGGACGAACTCTCGTTGGCGAAGTCTTCGATTCTCCCGGGAGAATCTATCTCTTATGCCATCAAGGTCGAAGGACATCCAATTATTCGTGAAACCGCGATTGCCAAGCTGATGATAACTGCCGGCCCCGAATGCCTGATCGAAAGCGCTAACCAAGTTTTTCTCAGCGAACGGAACTTTGCTGAACCTACGAGCGAAACTAGCTCCGATGGACCGTTTACAGCCCTCGGTACATATCAGGTGTGTGAGTATTATCGTGTCAATGAAGTGGGTGGCACCAATGTTACGCCCAAAATTATCAAGACGTTCAAGGTAGTAAGTGCAGTCACTAAAACTCAGGAAGAAAAAGAAGAAGAAGCGGCTGCGACGAAGAAACGTGAAGAAGAAGCGACACGGCCTGCTCCGGTGGTCGCTCCGGCTCCTGCGCCTCCAGCGGTCGCCCCTGTTGCTCCTGTGAATCCCCCGGTGGTGACACCCGTCACGAAGCCAGTATCAAGACTAGCAAAGGCACTCAAGCAGTGCAAGAAACTGAAGAAGCACAGCAAGCGGGTCGCTTGTGAAAAGCGGGCCAAGAAGAGGTATGGCTCCAAGCCCAAGCGGCACTGACGACCACTATATGCTAATCCGCTTTTCGATTTCCACTTTCTGATTCGTCGGGGTAGTATCATTCTCTCAGGATCGCAGGGAACTCCCTAAACCTTGGACGACTTCTGACCGACCCGGCTGACGGTCAAAGTGTTTATGCTATCCCTCGCGCGAGGCGACGAGTTCCTTGGGGCGATCTGGAGGGGATTCTGCGGCAAATAGGAAGACACCTGTAGTCACTGTGCGGTGTGTGCTGGCGGTTTGGGAATATGATAATGACGGCGGTGATGGCATTTTCCGTCAACTTACTTCGCACGAGACCGTGTATATACGGGACTTTTGTATACTCCCCCGTCAGGTTGGATATATGCTAATGCGGTCCAAAGTGACGCTCGTGCTGGTACCCATCGGGCGAGAGGGCAGCGAGCGTGCAGAAGGCGTCGTTTGTCCGTCCAGGCAGGTGTTCATGCCCCATCGTCGGTGTCAGCGGCATCGTCGTCGTGCAGGTGGCGCACTGCCTCGATGCCCGAGATGAGAAAACCTCCATGTGACATCGCCTGCTCGCACAAGCCCGTCGGACCAGAGCCCGCAGTCGGTGGAGGAGCGCACGGCGTAGGCTCGTCATGAGAGACAGAGATGCAGTAGCGCCCGTGTGGGTGCTGGGCGTGGAGCAGGTCATAGCCCGGCAATCCAACCTGCCCGCCTGACTCCTTGAAGCACCGACGCACCCATGCCGGGGCGTGATTCCAGAAGCGTATGGTGTTGCCGTCCACATCGACTGTGAGCCAGCCGTTGTCCTGCACTGAGACGACTGTCCCGTGGCGGTACGTGGCGGGGTCGGCATCGCGGGCCAGCTTTGCTTGGATGAGGTGTGGCTGATGCCCCGGCGTGTATAGGGCGCAGCGCTTCCAATCGACAGTCGGCACGAAGGTTGGCCGGTCACTTGGCTTCATTAGGCACTTTGATGTTGATGCCGTCTGTGGTTACTTCCACATCGAAGTTGCCGTTGCCCCGGGGGCTGCCGAGTGTACAGGTCAGCACAGCGCCAGTCGCGTAGATGCCTTCTGGACACGTAATCGACTCCCGCGCTGCATTGAAGACACCTTCCTGCGTGACCTTCTGCTTGACCATCTCGACAACTTCGGTGCTTGTGTAGCCCTCGGCAGAAGGACGACCAAACCCTGATGAGGGTTCCCTCGCGTTGGATGGTGAATGGTTGCCAGTCAAGATGACCGACAGCCCCACGAAGCCACCAATACAGGCGATGGCAACGATGATGACCCGGACCTCAGAGTTGCGATGTAGATTGGGATGTCCTGTCACCTTTCCGAGAGCGAGGGCGATGACCCACAGCACTCCGGCCAGTACTGCCACCGGGAGTAGAATGAGGCACACGAAGAAAGCGATTGCGAGGAGCGGATTGCCGCCTGCACCGCCCTCGGCCTGAGAGCGCGAGTCGAACTCGGCGGGACCGTAGACCCTGGTGCTACCTCCTCCGCCGCGACCCTCTCGGTCGAGCGCGTATTCTGACCCGTCTGGGCGACGATAAACGGTCGTGTTGCCCCCGTCTCCGACAATGATGTCATTTGCGCTTGGCGGTCTCATATCAACCTGTAACCCACGCCGCGCACGTTGACTACCCATAGCTCATGACTTGCTGTGCGGAGCTTGCGACGCAGGCGGCTGGTATGGCTGTCGAGTGTTCGGCTGGACCCTTCCGAGGCGTAACCCCATACGGCGCTCATAAGCTCCCGCTTGGTGAACACGCGCTGGGGGTCACGGGCCAGGTACAGGAGCAGTTTGTACTCCATGTGGCGCAGCGGTATGGGCGTTCCGTTGATGCTCACGGTGTGGGTGCGCTGGTCGATCTCAAGCGGACCTACCGCCACATGCCGCCTGTTGTATTCACCCCTGGCGCGGCAGAGGAGGGCACGCAGGCGAGCACGCAACTCAAGGTAGTTCGCTGGTCGTGCAAGGAAGTCATCGGCTCCGGCCTCGAAGGCTCGCAGCACGTCCGGCTCCTGGGCCTGAGAACTGACGACGATCACCGGCAGGTTGGCGGGCCAGGGGTTGCCTTCGCGTATCTCCACGAGGAGATCGAGCGCCGCGTGCGGCTGCTCCAGGTCGCAGAGCACCGCGAGCAGCGGCGGACGTTCGCGCGCCAGGGTCCGCGCGTGCTGGACGGTGCGCGCCTGTTGCGCCGGGTAGTCGTCGGCTGCAAGCTGAGCGATGACCGGACGGCCGATCTCGGGCTCGTGCTCTACCACCAGGATCGGGGCGTCGTCGCTCACTCGACTGATGCCAGCCAGCGTGCGAAAGCTTTGAGTGCATCGCGGGTCGGGAAGACCCACAGCCTCACGTCGCCTTCGATGATCTGCACGAGTGCAGGTTCATCCTTGTGCGGCCATGCCAGGTAGATCACAAGCGGCCAGTCGCCCATTGAGGGCAGCGCCAGCCATCGGTGGTTCACGAGGTCCGCCAGCGCCGTGTGCCCGTCGTCATACGGCGCGAAGCCGGTATAGGTGGTCGATCCCCACACTCCCGGCCTGCCGTCCCCACAGAACAGCTTGGCGAGGGCAGCAGGCGGGAACGGGTCTGACGGGTTGCGACCAGCGAGCGCGGCGGCTGCGTCGATCATGTTGTCCCCCCGTTCCTGGAGTGCGTCGGGGCCTTGCGCTCCCTCGGTACGAACAGACCTTCGAGCAGGGTTTCTGGCGGGGTCTCCAGCGCGTCGGCGAGAATCAACAGCATCGACAGGTGCGGTTCGCGCTGCCCCCGCTCAAGCGCGCCGAAGTGGGTCCGGTGGACGTTGGCGATGTCCGCCAGCCGTTCTTGTGAGATGTTCCGGCTCTCACGCTCGGCGCGTAGTTTCTCTCCGAATGCCCGCAGCAGCCGGGCGTGCTCGACCGTGTAGGCGTCGGCCATCACGCATCGCCCCCATCCGGCGCGGCGTCGTCGGGCTTCTCGACGCGCAGCTCGTCCACGAGCGCACCGGGCTTCACGCCGAGGCCACGGGCGAGGCGCAGGATCGACGTTAGCCGGGGCTCGCGTTCGCCACGCTCGAACCGGCCGATAGCCGTCGCGTGGAGGCTCGTTACGCGGGCGAGGTCATCCTGAGCCATGCTGCGCTCCGCCCGCACCTGGCGGAGCCGCCGCCCGAACGCGACACTCGCGGCGTGCGGGTCCAGGTCGCTCCCGTCACGCTCGACTCGCAGTAGCAGCGCGGTCGAGGTGATGTCGAGCGCGGCGGGAAGGTGCAGCAAGCCACGGTAGCCGGGATCAAGGCACCCGGCCTCGATCGCTTCGAGTTCGGCGTCGGCGATGCCCACCGCTGCGGCGAGCGCGTCCACGCTCAACCCCCGCTCCTCGCGCACCTGGCGGACGGCACGCCCGAAAGCGACCAACTCCCGCTCCCCGGTCATCGCGCCGCCTCGTCTTCGGCGGCGAGCATGATCTGACCGAGCGTGACGCCGAGGGCCACACAGAGCGGGTGCAGCGTCGTCATAAGGGCGGGGTTGCCCTGCCCAAGCTCGATCAGGTTGAGGTTTTTGGCGGACACGCCCGCCTTGGACGCGAGGGACGCCATCGAGAGGCCCAGGTCATGGCGCAAACGACGGATCACCCGGCCGAGCGCGACCAGTTCCGGGGAACGCTCGGCCATCACGCCTCACCTTCCGTGCCCGGTCCCGTCGAGAGCCCCCATCCCTGCGTCGAGCGCCGGGACGGCCGGTACCACGGTGGCCGATCGTCGTCTGCGTCGGCGCGGGCGTCGTCGGGCTCGGCCCACTCCCTCGCGCAGTACGTCGCCGACCCGAGATACTGCAACGCCTCCCCCAGACGCACCGCGAGCAGAAACAACGCCTCGGAGTCGGCCTCCTCGGCGTCGAGCAGTCGGCCAGCGTCTTGCACCACCCGGCGGGCCTCCTCGCGGAGCCCGTCGATCCGCTCGACCGCCTTCTTACGGGTCTGCCTCCAGGCGCGATGCTGCGGGGACTCCGGCAGAACTATGGTCCGGCGTGCCCGCGCCGCCTGTGTGCGTCCCTCCTCGGTCAGCACCAACCGGACCAGCCCTTGCCGCTTCACACGCTCAAGCGCCCCGGCCTTGATGAGCGCGTCAAGCTGAGGCCGCAGGCCGAGCGTAGTCCACGCGCCGTGAACGAACCCAAGGTGCTCCGCGAGGTTGGACATCCTCACGCCTTCGCCCGTGCCTCCCCTGTGGCGTTCCGCGCGGTCGATCGCGGCGAGCACCACTGCGTCGGAGACAGGCTCGAACTTGCGCATCTCGTCCACCGGCTCGATGACGGTGGCGTTCATATCGAGATCAGCTCCAGCTCGTCCAAGCGGCGGATGGGGGTTGACGCCCTCATGCCCTGCTTGCCGTCGAACAGAATGCAGCCGTCGCCTTCCAACAGATCCAACGCGAGGTTGAACGCTCTCCGGCGCAGATCGGCGATCTCGTCCCTCAGTTCGCTCCGAGTCCACAGCGGGTCGTGATCGTCGCGGAGCACCTGCAAGACGATGGCTCGCTGCGCCATCCACAGTTCTGTCTCGCTGCTCATCTTGCGCCTGGTCATCTTCGATTCCTCCTTGTGGTTGGAGGCTCCGGGAGGACTGGTTCTGGCGACGCAGACACCGGGTCACGGTCTGTAGGGTGTCCGCTGCGTCGGGAGCCTTGAACTCTCGGTGCCACGGTCCCCGGCAGCCTTCAACTGCGCGGGGGCCATATTGTTGTTGGGATCAAGCAGCAGGGAGCGTCACGAGAGCGCCTGTGTGCGCGTCTGTGACCTCCTCGGCCTTTCTTTGAGGGAACGACAAGGGTCGGCCAGTTCTCCGCTTAGAAAGCCTCTCTGCGAGAGAGCGATACGGGCCTGCGTAGGTCCCGTCAATGATCGCCCTGATACGACTCTGCTCCGCCCTACACGAGGCCGAGCAGCAGCGAGCATCCCTGCGGTGCCGTTTGAGGCTGCCACCGCAGATCACGCAGACGCGCTCGGCGACCTTCTCGGTTCGGGACGGCGAGGTCGTAGGAGTCACCGAAGGAAGTCCCAGGTCCAGCCCTCGCACGTCCTCGCTGCCCGTTCTTCGAGGACGCGCTTCAGGATCAGCACAGCGGTCGCAGACTCATTCCACTCGTTCCCCTCGATTGCGATGGCGACCTTTTCTCCGCCGAGCCACCAGGCTATACCCGTTGCTCCACAGGCCAGGCATGTAACGACCTGATACGGGTCGTTCTGTCTTTCGGCCAATTGAGGAAGACCGAGTTGGACGGTGAACTCACTGTCACAATCGGGGCACGTCTCGTGATGCGAAAGCCAGCGATAGCCCCACCGGCTCGTTTTCCAGTAAAGACGCGCCCATGGCGCGAGATACCGCTGAACAGGGTTATCTCCGAGCAGGAACGTTCGCAGCCCGTCCTCGGGTTGATGCACATTAGTCACTGCGTTCGTGACAACGCCACACTCAGGATTCGAGCAGAGCGCCAGTGAGCGCTTGCCGCAGTAGTCCTCACGGCTCTCCCATCTCAGGGTGGCTCCACACGAACACTCACGCTTCATCGGCTGAGGGACAAGCAGACTCACGCGGCTGCCTCGATACAACCCACCTTTGGGGCAGTGAGGAGGACCGACCTGACCGACATGGAACTCCACCTACCGCCCCGCTTTGCACGAACACCCGACCCATTCAAGGATCGCGCTATTCGGTTGTAGCTGTGCCCACGACTCCGCATCTTCCCGATACGAGCAAGTATGCGCTGCTCAGTATCGTGGGGGATCAGGTAATTACCGTTGCGCTGAAATCCGTAGGGCACGGCACCGTACACCTGCCCTCGGGAACGAAGCTCGCCGAGAGCGTCAGCCGTTCTTTGTGCGATCAATTCCCGCTCAAGCTCGGCGAAAACGGCTGACATCTGTGCCATCGCGCGGCCCTGTGGCGTGCCCAAGTCGATCCTGTCGGCAACCGACACCAGGCCAAGACTGCCCTTTGCGAACTGGCGAAGGTAACTCAAGGTCTCGGCTGCATCTCGGCCCAGGCGATCCAGTCGGGCAATGACTACAGTGTCAACCTCGGGGTTCCGGGCGGTGAGCAAAGAAGCGATACGAGCACCACTCGGCCTGTCGGCGAGAATGCGCGTCCCGCTCACTCCCGCATCCTCGATCACTTCGGCAAGCTCCGCGCCTGTAGCGTCGCACCAGGACGCAATGCGACTGCGCTGTGCAGCGAGGCTCATCCCGTCGATCGCCTGCTCTGCCGTCGAGCAACGAAGGTAGCCGAGGGCCTTCACGGGCGCACCCCCAAAGCCTCAACGGCCCGACCGGCGAAACAACGCGAGACAGTCAGGCTCATCATCTTGAGCGTGAGCCTGACCGTAACCATTGGTATAGAATATCAGAGTCAAGCGGCGATGTCAAAATCACGGTCGCCTTGTCGGCGCTCGTTCACAACGCTGCCGATCTCCAGTCCCGTCCTTCTGCTGTGAGGCGTGCCGCCCATCTACTGCAATCGCAGGAGAGATTGGTCACGTTGGACCAATCGGGGCTGTGGGCTGCCGCTGTGGCTGTAATGGCTATCTGGATCGCGCGGCGATTCGCTCAGCCACACCACTTCCGCGTTCGCACCCATGAGGGAGAGCGTGTTGCCTTTGATTTTGGGTATAGCCCTCTCTGAGGGCCTGAAGAACAAGGTTGGGAACTACGTTGTCAGAAAAGTCGTTCCGTTCTTCAGGGAGGACTCTCTTGTCTCTGCATGTCGCGCATGTACTACGGATTCTTTCATCAGACGACCCAAGGGACTCATGTGGGATACCGGCCTGGATCGATTGCTCATAGCTGATCCAGATTGCCTCCTCATGTTCTACCTGGTTCCCTAGCACCGACCCAAAGGAAGGCCCTAGAGGCTGCCTGACTCGGGATTAGTGAGGCTGGTTGTCCTGCTACGTGCGTCCTGCCTTTGCACCAGCCACGGCACACATCGAGTCCGTGACCACCCCACGCGGTCTTGTTCTTGTAATTGTCCCGAAATCTACACCCTCCCTCCGTAGGGGGAAGCGAGTTGACATGTTGTGGTTCTGCGGTGCCTCTGCGATAGGCGACTCCTAACGTCGATTCACTCCTTGCGACTTCCGTGTCAAGTATAGCAACGAGACGAACACCGTCGCACTCCAATCGACCCGCTATGATGGGAGTCTGTCGGTGACCTACGGCTGCCCAGAGTGCGTCTCTGGAAAACGTGTATGGACCGATGTCAGAGAAGGCGAAGCAGCGGGCGCTAGGAACGCTCTCACAAGTCCTGCACGCTCGACACCCCACTCACACATTCATGCCGCTACCAGACATAGGCCGCAATGGGTCCGCGTCGCTTGCCTCCGCCAGCGGGCAAGTCTCCTTTGAGATCACCGGCCCAGACGATCAAGCAACGGTTATCGACGCCTGAGCCTCGCGGGGCTCGACGTATGAATACGGCGTCTATCGCGCCTCCGAGAATCCGTCGGCGCTCGTCAATCGAGAGACTGTCCCAATTCTCGACGCCCTCTAGGCTGACCGTGCTGGCCGAGAGCGTGCGTAGCGCCTCTCTGGCGGCTTCTACGCCCTGAGCCCTGCTCTGTATAGCCGCGTGGTATGCAGACTCCCCCAGAGCGTCCCTGACGGTGGTGTCAGCGGCAAACTTGGCAAGCTCGGACTCCAGCGTGATTAGGTGATCGTGGGCACGCTCAATCTCCGTGTTGGTCTGAGCCGCCGCCATCGCGGTTCCGGCCATTTCAGAGCGGAAGGCGGATTCAACGTAGGGCTCGATGCTCTTGCGCGTGATTGAGCTTGGTTCGGGACAACGACCGGCCCCATGGTCGCGTCTGCATCGGTATACGGGTATGTAGTGCTTCTTACCCGCCTTTTTGACGCCCGCTGTTGCGGGACCCATCACGTAGCGACACGCTGCGCAACGGATGATCCCCGTCAACAGGTTCTCGCGTCTCGTCCGGGGAGCCGTCTTTTTGTTGGTGATCTGCGCGGCTTGCCATTCCGCCTCGGTCACAAGCGGCTCGCACGCTTCGGTGTTCGTGACGCCGCGACGGCTCAACTCGCCACGGTAGATGCGCTTGGGGAATATGCGCTCAACGGTCGTGTCGATCCACAGGCGACCATCCGGCAACGGCAGCTTGTCATTCAGCATGTGCCGGATCGCCCCAGTCGGTTCGCGGGCAATACGCATCCCCCACGCCTCCTTGATGATCGGAGCCTCGGCGGGGTCGAGATACAGACGACGGTCGTCGCGCTTTTCATATCCGGGCGGGATGTGGTTCTCGGTGAAGATGCCCTTTTCAACGGCGTGACGCTGAGCTTCGGCCCACTTGGTACGCGATTTGGCGAGGTAGTTCTCCGCCATCGCAACGCGGAAGTTGAACATCATCTTGCCGTCGTCGGTGGTTACGTCGATGTTCTCGTTGGCCGACAGGACAGTGCCGCCAGCTTCCCTGATCTCCAGGAGCAAGAGGTTGGCTCCGAGCACATCGCGGGAGTAGCGGTCGAGGTCGTTGACAATGATCCCGTCCGATTCGCCGTTGCGAATCCGCTCCATGATCTTGTCGAGGATGGGACGGCTGAGCTTGCCTCCCGATACGTCCAACTCCTCCGGGTTGGGCGAGACCGTGTGCCCGTGGTTGCGCGCGTAGTTGGCGATACCCTGCCGCTGTAGCTCCGGGCTCTGGAAGCCCTCGCCTTCCCGGCCGTTGACCTGCGAGACGCGCCTGTATTCGTCCAGCTTCATAGACTCTGCTCCGTGACCAGCCTGTCGCCCATGACCCACCACCAACTACGCCAAAGGACGGTTATATGCCCACGATAGCAACCATGCAGACCACCGAGGGCCCGATCGTCTTCGAGCTGTTCGACGAGGACGCCCCGAAGACGGTCGAGAACTTCCGCAAGCTCGCGGGCGAGGGCTTTTACGACGGCCTCAACTTCCACCGGGTCATCAAGGACTTCATGATCCAGGGCGGCTGCCCGCAGGGGACCGGCACTGGCGGCCCGGGGTACACGTTCGAGGACGAGATCAACCCCCACAAGATCGTGCGCGGGGCGCTGGCGATGGCGAACGCGGGCCCCAACACCAACGGCTCGCAGTTCTTCATCGTGACAGCGAAGAAGTGCTCGTGGCTGGACGGCAAGCACACCGTGTTCGGGCAGGTGACCGACGGGATGGACGTCGTGGACCGCCTGGAGGGCCTCCCCACCGACGGCGCCGACCGCCCGGTGGAGCCGGTCGGGATCGCCTCGATCGAGCTGTCTGAGTAGCGGCGCTTCGCCGCTCGGGACACAACGGGACCCATCGGGATAAAGCCCGACGTGACCGCGCGCGAGGTGTAGCCTCTGTAGCGAGCGCAAACCAGCACGGGAGGCCCCACGATGGCGACAGTCGAGCAGCACGCAACCGAAATCCACAACGGCGCGCCCAACGGCAGCGCAGCGGTGGCCGAGGAGCGGGAGATCCCAGTCGAAAACCCCGCGACGGGCGAGATCATCACCACGGTTCCCGACCTCGATGCGGCGGCCGTCGCCGAGCTGGCCAAACGCGGACGCCTGGCCCAGCCGACGTGGGAGGCGTACGGCTTCGAGGGGCGCGGGCGCGTGCTGCTGCGGATGCAGCGGTGGGTGATGGACAACGCCGACCGGATCGTGCGGACGATCGTCTCCGAGACCGGCAAGACCTACGAGGACGCGCAGCTCGCGGAGATCTCCTACGGCGGCGGGGCGTTCGGCTTCTGGGCCAAGCACGCGGAGGAGTACCTGGCCGACGAGCGGGTGCGCTCGAGCACGGTGTTCGTGAAGGGCAAGAAGCTGATCCTGCGCTACCGGCCGCTGGGGTTGGTCGGGGTGATCGGCCCGTGGAACTACCCGCTGACGAACTCCTTCGGCGACTGCATCCCCGCGCTGGCGGCGGGCAACGCGGTGATTCTGAAGCCCTCGGAGGTGACCCCGCTGACCTCGCTGCTGCTCGCCGAAGGCCTGCGTGCCTGCGGGATCCCCGAGGACGTCTTCCAGGTGGCGACCGGCCGCGGGGCGACCGGCGCGGCGCTGATCGAGGAGGTGGACATGATTATGTTCACGGGCTCCACGCGCACCGGGCGCAAGGTCGCCGAAGCGGCGGGCCGGCGGCTGATCCCCTCCTCGCTGGAGCTGGGCGGCAAGGACCCGATGATCGTGCTCGCCGACGCCGACCTCGAGCGCGCGGCGAACGTGGCGACGTACTACTCGATGCAGAACTCCGGTCAGACGTGCATCTCGATCGAGCGCGCCTACGTGGAGGCGCCGGTGTACGACGAGTTCGTGGCGAAGGTCACCGACAAGGTGCGCGCGCTGCGCCAGGGCCGCCCCGACGGGGGCCCGGGCACGGTCGAGGTCGGCTCGATGACGTTCCCGCCGCAGGTGGACCTCGTGGAAGATCACGTGCAGGACGCGCTCGCGAAGGGCGCCCGCGCGCTCACCGGCGGGCACCGCGGCACGGGCGACGGACACTACTTCGAGCCGACGGTGCTGGTGGACGTAGACCACTCGATGAAGATCATGCAGGAGGAGACGTTCGGCCCGACGCTGCCGATCATGAAGGTGCGCGACGCCGAGGAGGCGGTGCGCCTCGCCAACGACTCCCCCTACGGCCTCGCCGGGTCGGTGTTCAGCAAGGACACGGAGAAGGGCGAGAAGATCGCGCGGCGCATGGAAGCGGGGGCGGTGTGCGTCAACGACGCAATCATCAACTTCGCGGCGCTGGAGCTGCCGATGGGCGGGGTGAAGGCCTCGGGCCTCGGCTCACGCCACGGCGCGGGGGGCATCCGCAAGTACTGCTCCCAGCAGGCGCTTCTCGTCACCCCGCGATTGGCGCTCAAGCGCGAACCGCACTTCTTCCCCTACACCCGCCGGGGGACCAAACGGCTTGGCAAAGCGCTGAAGTTGCTGTACGGGCGGGGCAAGCGGGATTGATTGGAGTCGCCGGGGATACTAGTTAAGGGGACCTCGGCCGACATCCTCCATGATGTCCCAGGGTCGGACTATCTGGTGGTTCTCCTAGGCACCTTCGATCGAGCGCGTTGGTGAGCCCGGAGCGGGTTTCGCAAGGCCAGGATTAGTAGGGAGAACAAGCCCCTCGGGGACCTCGCCTCGCCGGAGGTGCCTCCTGCCATAGCGGCGGACGGCTCATCGGCCCTCATCGGGTGGGGTAGGATTACCCGCTATCCCCCCGGCCACCCTCAATCCCGCATGGATGCTGGGCTAGCGGGTTTCGCCAAACCCTCCTGGTGATTACCCGAACACGCGTATCCGCAGACCATCCAGCGCCTCCGCTATGCGCTCGAAATCGCGGTCGAGGGTCCAGAGTTCGGCCTCTGCGGTGACGGCGCAGATGGCGATCTGAATATCGATCAGGGGCGTCGTCTGTCCCCGCTCCTGCAGTTTGGCCGCGGTATGGCCGATCGTCAGCCAGTCGGGTCGCTTGAGGTCGATCCAGGGCTGTGACCCCAATTGCTTGGCCAACTCGCCGCGTTGGTGGCCGCGGGCGCCGGCCATCAGCTCTGCTGCCACCGGTCCGCACGTCAGTACTTGCTCCTGCTGGATTGCCACGTCGAGAGCCTCTGCTGGCGATGTGCTCCCGCTCTGGCTTGGCGGAGAGGGTCCGGTTCGAAGGTACTCCACCCAGACGGAGGTGTCCGGAAGGATCACGGGCTTTGCCGCTGCCGGCGCCCCACTTCAGCCCGCCTCGACTTACGCCAGTAATCGGGGTCGTCGAATGAGATCCCGCCACGCAGCTCGCGAATACCCCGGGTGGCGTCCCTGCGCAGGTAGTCCGTGATCGCGGTCTCGACGGCCTTGGTCTTGGACTTTCCCTGCGACCGCGCCATCAGCGCTTCCATCAGGCTGTCGTCCAGCTCGAGCGTGGTCCTCATGGCAGATAGTATGGCATATCGAGTGGGCCCGGTCGCATGGCGGCTCGAGGCGTGCTGGAAAATTGCGAACGCCCCCTGAGGGCCTACTCTGCGGGGTCGCGCCGGGTGGCTCCGTCGCGTAGCGCCATCCCCAGTATCTGCTCCAGCTCGGCGACGGTGGTCTCGGCCGCGGTGTGGTGCACCGTGGCCATCCCCAGCTCCGCGGCGGGGGTTAGGTTGAAGGAGAGGTCGTCGACGAACACGCAGCGCGCGGGCTCGTGGCCGATCGCCTGCGCGCCGAGCTCGTAGATGCGGGGGGCGGGCTTGCGGATGCCCACTTCGCCCGAGATCACGATGCCGTCGAACAGCTCGCCGAGCAACTCGCGCGGGTAGCGGGTGGTGCCCCAGGAGTTGGAGATCAGCCCCGTGGCGATCCCGGCGGCACGGGCAGCGCGCACGGCCTCCACCATCGACTCCTCGAGCGTCGTGCCCGCAAAGAGGCGGTCGATCAGGCCTTCGGGCGAGGCGAGGCCGAGCACGCCGCCGAGCTTCGCCTCGAATGTGGCCTCCTCCACGCGTCCCTCCTCGAAGCCGATCAGCAGCTCGCGTGCCACGGGGTCGCCCCGGAAGATCTGGGCAAGGGTGGCGGGATCGAGGCCCTCGGCCTCGCAGAAGGCGCTGAAGGAGCCAAAAACATTGGTGGTCATCACACCGCCCCAGTCCACGATCAGGCCACCGATCGTCTCGCGGCCGCCTGGGCTGGTTTCAGCGGGGCCGCGCGATAGCGGCAGCCCGGCCTCGTTCGGCGGCCCATACCGCTCGATCCACTCACCCGCCGTCGCTTCACCCGCCACGTGTCACCTCGATCCGCTCGCCCTGGTTGTTGGCTCACTCACCGCGCGTAACCTCCTCAGCGTGGGCGGCGAGCTGCAGGACGCCCTCCCCGAAGTGCTTGAGGTAGGGGTCGTCGGTCGTGCCCGCTAGGGCGCGCTTGTAGTTGCCCTCCATGAACACCGTCATCTTCCACACCGCGAGTGTGACGTACCAGCGCAGGTCGCTCATCGAGCGCCCGGTGCGCTCCTCGTAGCGGGCGAGCAGATCCGCGCGGGTGGGGAAGCCCTCGGCCTTGGTGACGGCGCCCAGCGAGTCGCGGATGCCGCCGGGGGGGTCGTCGGCCTGCCCCCACACCATGCACAGGTACCCGAGGTCGGCGAGCGGGTCGCCGATCGTGGCCATCTCCCAGTCGAGCACCGCGGTCAGCCGCGCGGGGGCGTCGGGGGCGAACAGGGTGTTGCCGAGACGGTAGTCCCCATGCACCACCGTGGCGGGGCCGGACTCGGGCAGGTGCTCGGCCAGCCAGCCCGCGACGCGTTCCACGG
Source organism: uncultured Solirubrobacterales bacterium (assembly GCA_963725535.1). GTDB lineage: Bacteria > Actinomycetota > Thermoleophilia > Solirubrobacterales > Solirubrobacteraceae > Palsa-744. The sequence continues at coordinate 2,437,168 of CAVRYX010000007.1, read as the reverse complement.
CGGGGATCTCGCGCGTCTTGTTGTGCTCCCACAACCCCGAGAAGCGCCGCAGCTGGCGCTCCAGGTAGCCGGTGGGCTTGCCGAAGCCCTCCAGCCCCGCCGCACGCCAATCCACCGCGTGGATCTCCGCGAGCGCGTCGACCAACTCCTCACCGATCCGCCGGCGCTCGGCGGGCGCGTCGAGCGCTGCAGGCAGGCTGAACACGATCGCCTCGCCCTCCACCCGCTCCATCACGTAGAAGGGGCAGCCGATCGTGGCGGGGTCCTCCCCCACGGCGAGCACGGTGGGTACGCGCGCGGGGGTGTCCTGCAGCGCGCGCAGCAGGCGTGCCTCGCGCAGCACGTCGTGGGCGGAGGGCGGCAGCGGCGGGCGGGGCGGGCGGCGCAGGACGAGCTCGGCGCCTTCGTCGCGGCGGATCAAGTACGTGACGTTGGAGTGCCCCTCGCCGATCGGGCTCGCGTGCAGCTCGCCCGCGCCGAGCCCGTGGGCGTCGAGGAACTCGCGCAGCGGCTCGAGCACGAGCAGGGGCGGCCGGGTGTTGGCCTCGGCCTCGGCGTGTGTGCCGACGACGTCGTCGGGTGCGACAGGCGCGCTCATCGGCCGCAACCTTATCTCCGGTACGGTGTCTTAAGCGAAGCGCGCCAACGTGCCGCCTTCCCCTGGGACGGCACGGCTGCTCCACGAGCACGTCTGGGCGCCGTCCTGTAAGCCCCCGACGGATTGGAGTCTCCCGTATGCCGCGTCCCCGCGTACTCCTCGGTGTCCTCGCCTGCTGCTCGGCCCTCGCCGTGGCGGTGGGCGCCGCCCCGGCGTTCGCCTCGCACGACCAGACGGTCTTCTTCGAGGGCGGACAGGTGCTGATCGAAGCGCGCCACCGCGAACACGCGATCGCGCAGATGGAGCACCTGGGGGTGCACGCGCTGCGCGTGGAGCTGACCTGGGCCAACGTGGCCCCGGGCGCCGGGAGCAGGAAGCGTCCGACTTTCGAAGCGACGAACCCCACCGCTTACCGCTGGGGCGCCTACGACTGGCTGCTGGCAAAGGCGCAGGAACTGAAATGGCCGGTGCTGTTGACGGTGACCTCGCCGGTGCCGCGGTGGGCGAGCGCCAACGGCACCAGCTACACACGCCCCGACCCTCAGGACTTCAAGGAATTCATGACCGCGGTGGGCAAGCACTACGGCTCGGAGGTGGCGCTGTTCGCGATCTGGAACGAGCCCAACGACGCGGCCTTCCTGCTGCCGCAGTTCAACGCCAACGGCTCGCCCGCCTCGCCGCGCATCTACCGGGGCCTGTTTCAGGCCGGCTACGCGGGGCTGCAGGCGGCCGGCCTCGCGCACCCCAAGGTGCTGATGGGCGAAACGGAGCCGACCGGGGAGGACAGCCTCAGCCGCTCCTACATCCGCGGCTACGGACTGCTGCACGACGTGGCGCCCCTGGCGTTCCTGCGCGGAGCGCTGTGCCTGAACTCCCACTACCAGAGGGCGAGCTCGTGCGAAGCCCTGCCGGCGTACGGGTACGCCCACCACGCGTACACCAACAAGCTGGGCCCGCTGTGGATGCCCCCGGAGCCCGACGACGTCACGATCGGGACGCTCTCACGCCTGGAACGCGCGCTGGACCTGGCCGCGGGGGCGGGGGCGATCCGCTCGGGGATGCCGATCTACCTGACGGAGTTCGGGGTGCAGAGCAAGCCCAACCGGTACCTGGGGGTGTCGCCCGCCAAGCAGGCCGAATACGACGCGCTCGCCGAATACATCGCCTGGAGGGACTCGCGCGTGGCGGCCTTCTCGCAGTACCTGCTGCACGACGACCCCCTCGGCGGGCCTCCGGGGTCCGGCGTCCACGGGGGCACCGTCGGCTTCCAGACGGGCCTGGAGTACGTCAACGGCAGCCCCAAGCCGCTCTACTCCGCGTGGCCGGTGCCGCTGGTGGTCTCCCGGGCGGGACACGGCTTCTCTCTGTGGGGGCTGGCGCGGCCGGCGATGGGGCCGACGACGGTAACGGTCCTCGTGAAGACGCGCGGCGCGCGGCGCTACCGCGTGCTCCGCACGGCCCCCACCGAATCGCTCGGCTACTGGCACTTCACCTCGACCGTCGCGGGCGTCGATTGGCGCGTGCGCTGGACGTCGCCCACGGGGTCCCGCTACGAAGGGCCGCCGATCGGAGTCACGCCGGGGCCGTGAGGCCGCTCCGGCGGACACCGCCTCTGCGGGCGTGAGGGGCCCACTGCATAATCCCACCTGTGGAGCAGGAGCAACGCGAGCGGACCAACCTGCGTCTGGTGTTTGCGGGCCTGCTGCTCGTGATGTTCCTGGCGGCGCTCGACCAGACGATCGTCGCGACGGCGTTGCCGACGATCGTCGGGGACCTCGGCGGCCTGAACCACATCTCGTGGGTCGTGACGGCCTACCTGCTCGCCCAGACGGTGGTCACACCGCTGTACGGCAAGCTCGGGGACCTGTACGGACGCAAGGTGGTGCTGCAGGCCGCGCTGCTGATCTTCCTGCTCGGCTCGGCGCTGTGTGGCCAGAGCCGCAGCCTCGATGAGCTGATCGCCTTCCGCGCGCTGCAGGGCCTCGGCGGCGGCGGCCTGATGGTCAGCGCGCAGGCGGCGATCGGCGACGTCGTGCCGCCTCGGGAGCGGGGCCGCTACACGGGCCTGTTCGGGGCGGTGTTCGGTCTCGCCAGCGTCGCCGGGCCGCTGCTCGGCGGGTTCCTCACGAGCAACCTGAGCTGGCGGTGGATCTTCTACGTCAACCTGCCCCTCGGGGTCGCCGCCCTGTTCGTGCTCGCCGCCACGCTGCCGGCGGCCTCCGAGCGGGTGCACCACACGATCGACTACCTCGGCACCGCCCTGCTCGCGGCGGGGCTCAGCGCGATCGTGCTGGCAGCCTCGCTCGGGGGCACCTCCTACGCGTGGGGCTCGGGCACGATCGTGGGGCTGTGGATCGCCGGGGTCGTGCTGGTGGCGGCCTTCCTGGTGTGCGAGCGTCACGCCCGCGAGCCGGTGCTGCCGCCGCGGCTGCTGAGCAACCGCGTCTTCGCGGTGACGAGCGCCGTCGGTTTCGTGGTGGGGTTCGCGCTGTTCGGCGCGGTGACCTACCTGCCGCTGTTCCTGCAGGTCGTGAAGGGCGCGAGCCCCACCGGCTCGGGGCTGCAGCTCGTGCCGCTGATGGGCGGTCTGCTCGTCACCTCGATCGCCTCCGGGCAGGTGATCACGCGCACCGGACGGTACCGGGCGTTCCCGATCGCGGGCACCGCGGTGATGACGCTCGGCCTGTACCTGCTCTCGACGATGGACTCCACGTCCAGCGTGGGAGTGATCTTCGTGTTCATGTTCGTGCTCGGCCTGGGGCTGGGGATGGTGATGCAGGTGCTCGTGCTCGCCGTGCAGAACGCCGTCGACTACGCCGACCTCGGCGTGGCCACCTCCGGCGCGACGCTGTTCCGCTCGATCGGCGGCTCGCTCGGCACGGCGACGCTCGGCGCGATCTTCGCCAACCGCCTGCACACGGAGCTTCAGAGCGTCCTGCCCGCCGGCGCGGCGGCGCGTGCGGGCACCGGCAGCGGGGTCAACCCGAAGCAGATCGCGCGCCTGCCGCCGCAGCTGCACGCGGGCTACCTGCACGCGTTCACGAGCTCGCTGTCCTCCGTCTTCCTCGCCGCCGCGGCCTTCGCCGTCGCGGGGTTCGTGCTGTCGTGGTTCATCCGCGAGCTCCCGCTGCGCGAAACCGTCGCCACCGGCGACCTCGGGGACACCTACGCGACGCCCCGGGACGCGGACTCGCTCGCGGAGATCGTCAACAAGCTCGGCCGCCTGGACCGCCGCGAGGGAGCCCGGGAGATCGTGGCGCGCGTGGCGGCCCGCGCCGGCGTCGACGTCTCCCCGGCCGCGTGCTGGCTGCTGGCAAGGCTCAGCGAGAGCCACGCGCCCGACCTCGCCACGCTCGCCGCGCAGTACGAGATCGACCTCGACACGCTCACCGCCGCACGCGAGGAGCTGGCCGGCAAGGGCTTGATCGGGCCGTCGCCGAACGGCGATCCCTCCGCCCGGGTGCTCACCGCCGAGGGCCACGCAACGCTGGAGCGCCTGATCGCCACGGGCGAACAGCGCCTCTCCGACCTACTGGAGGGCTGGCGACCGGAGGAGCACGAGGAGCTCGCGCGCATGATCGCCGCGCTGGCACGGCAGTTCTTCATCGACGCCTCCAGCCTGTGCGCGCCGATCGAAGCGGCTGCGGCAGTACCGTGACGGCGGCCGTGGAGGCGACTGCGCCAGCGGTGACAGCGCCCCGACCGCGGCCACAGGCGATGCAATCCACGACTGCGGTTGATAGCCGCAGGTGTCGAGTCGAGCAAAGCGGGTAGCTCTGGTCCATGGCGACTCCACCCCGAGCACCCCATGCTCCCGGCGGTATGCGTGTGCCGAGGGTGTGAGTTGCGCGCGTGGCCGCGAAACCACTCCGGTGCCAAACTCTAATGATGGAGGTTCCTCTGATGGTTGCACTGATTGCTCTCCTCTTGATACTTGCGATATTCGGCGGACTGGGGTTCGCTGCACACGTCCTCTGGCTCGTCCTTGTGCTCGCCGTCGTCCTCTGGCTGATCGGTTTCTTCGTCGGGGGCGCCTCCGACCTTGGAGGACGTTGACGCTGGTACGGACGCTGATGGACGGAGCTGGCTGCCGGAGCTGGCTGCGTTACGCGCGTGCGCGAGGGGTAGGTGCCGGCCGGCGCTAAACGAGCGCCGCGTCGGCCGAGGCGATCGTCTGCAGGCGCCCGTTGACGCCGGCGATGCTCAGCAGTCGCTGAACCTGCGGCGAGCCGGGGGTAAGCGCCAGCCGCTGGCCACGCTCCAGCGTGCGCTCATGTGCGGCGAGAACGACTCGCAGGCCGGTGGAGTCGATGAAATGGACGTCGTCGAGATCGAGTACGAGTGTGTCGGCCGCGTTGACGGTGTCGCTTTCGATCTCGCTCTGCAGCCGTGGCGCGCTGACCAGATCGAGTTCGCCATGGAGCGTCAGCACGATTCTGTCGGGCTCTTGGCGCACCTCGATAGTGAACTGTTCCCCCACGGTCACAGCGCTCATTTTACCGCAGCACGGAGTCGCACATTCGCATGCCGAGCAGCGCGAGATCGTCGCGCAGCGAGCCCTCCGCGTGCTCCAGCACCACACGCTCGATGTGCTCGAGCAACCCCGCGAGGGTGAGCCCCGGCGCGTTGCGACACAGCTCGGTCAAGCCACGCTCCCCCAGCACCTCCTCCCCGCGGCCGGCCTCGGGGATCCCATCGGTGTAGAGCAGCAGCGTCTCGCCGGTGCGGAGCTCCTCCTCGCATTCGGCGACGTCGATCGGGTCGAGCACGCCGAGCAGGGTCCCGGACCGGCCGATCTGGCGCGCGTCTCCGTGCGCGTCGATCAGCACCGGCGGCGGGTGGCCGGCGAGCGTCACGGTCAACCGCAGATGCTCAGACGCCGGCGCCACGGTCACCAGACAAGCGGTACACAGGTCCGCGCCGGGAGGCTGGCGGCGCAGTGCCCGGTGCAACGTCCCGAGCATCTCGGCGGCCGACTGGCCGCCCATCGACGCAGCACGCAGGGTATGTCGCGCCAACGCCGTCACGCCGGCGGCGCGGGAGCCCTTGCCGCAGACGTCGCCGATCACGAGCATCCAGCTGTCGGCGCCGTGCTCGAACACGTCGTAGAAGTCGCCGCCTACCTCGTTCAGCTCGCCCGCCGCGCAGTATCTGGCCTCGATCTCAGCGTGGGGCACCTCTGGCAGCGACTCCGGCAGCAGCGCCCGCTGCAAGGTGTGGGCGATGTGGGTGCGCTCGGTGTACAGCCGCGCGTTTTCCACCGCCGTGCCCGCGCGGCGGCCAAGCCGCTCGGCGACTCCGAGGTCGGCGGTGGTGAGCCGGCGCATCGACTCCGAGGACACCAGCGTGATCGCGCCGAGCGCCCCAGTGGCGCCGATCATCGGCACGATGATCACCGCAGTCGCGCCGATCGCACTCAGCAGCTCCAGGTGCTCGGAGTCGTGCGCGTAAGCAGCGAGCGCCTGAGGTTGGATGTCGGTGAAGATGCGGGCTTCTCCCGTGCGGATCACCTCGGGGACCCCCGCCGGCTCGTCGAGCGTCGGGCGGTGGGCGCGTTCGATGCGCACAGCCAGCTCGAGCTTGCGCGGATCGGCGTGATGTACTGCCACCCGTTCGATCTGCCCGCGCCCGTTCACGAGATCGACCGCGCACCAGTCGGCGATCTGCGGCACGGCCAGCCGTGCCACGCGCTGCAGCGTCTCCCCGTAGTCCATCGAGGATGCCAGGGCACGGCTGGCCTCCGCCATGAAACTCTCACCGAGCTGGGCGCGCTTGACCTCGGTGATGTTCTCGAAGACGTTGACCACGTAGCCGATGCGACCGGTCTCCGGGTCGGAGATCGGCGAGGAGCGAACAATCAGCCAGCGCTCCTCGCCCGTGGCGCGGACGATGTTGCTCACCAGCAGCGGCTCGGGCTGCTCGCCCCTGAACAGCCGCCTCGCGGGCATGCTCTCCAGGTCGAGCTCGCGCCCCTGCTCGTCCCGCACGATGAAGCGGGGCATGACCGTTCCCGGGCGGGCGCGCGTCAGCTCGCCGGGCGTGGGGAACCCGAGCAGGTCGGCGGCGGCCTGGTTGGCGAACACCATCTGCCCGCAGCTGTTGACCACGGTGATCGCCTCCGCGAGATTTGCGAGCACCGCCTCCAGACGCCGCTCCAGACGCTGCAGATCGGAGTACAGCCGGGCGTTGTCGATCGCCAGCGCCGCCCGTCGAGCGAGCTCGGCGACCAGGTCGAGGTCCTGGCTGCCGTAGCGCCGGCCCTCGCCGAGTCGCAGGGTTGACAACGCCCCGAGCGTGCGCCCGCGTGCGACCATCGGGGCGACGACCGCCGAGCGGTAGCCGTGCTCGACCATGAATCGCGCGTGCTCGGATCCCTGCGCGAACGAGCGCAGCAGCGCGTCGGTCATCTCCGCCAGCAGCACCGGCTCGCCGCTGCGGATGACCTGCGCCACGGGATGCTCTCCGACTGGGTCCAGTGGATAGCGCGCGCGCAGCTCCTCGAGCTCGCGTGCCAGCGTCTCCTCGGTCGCGACGACCGCCACGTCCAGGATCACGCCGTCGTCGTCGTGCAGGTCGATCACACAGAGATCGGCCAGCCGCGGCACCGTCAGCCGCGCGACCTGTCCCATCGTCGTCGTGGGGTCGAGCGAGCTGGCCAGGATCGCCCCGGCCTCGATCAGCAGATCCCTGGCCACTTCGCTCCGTCGCGGAGCGTCGAGGCCGATCGGCTCCCCCTTGTCTGATCCTCCCGGCATCGCTTGGTCCGGCTTGCAGGCAGTGCGGACACCGCCGTCCAACACGGACGACCAGTATTACAGCGACGGCGCCTGCCGCACGCCCACGAGCGGCAGCGAAGAGCGCGAAGGGGCTGTTCGCCACGGTGCTTGGTGGCTCAATCAGAGCCCGCGGGGGGCGGACGATCGGATTGGCGCCGGCAACGGAGAGTGGTGCTCAGCGCCCAGCGACTGCATCGCGCACCCGCCCGGGCCCATCCGTCAGCCGCAACGCAAGCACCTCGCAAGACCCCGCACGCTCGACCTGGCAGCGGTCGACCAGCTTCGCGATCACCGAGCCCAACCCGTCAAGCGAGGACTCCGCCACCAGCCGCTCTCCCTGCCCCCGCTCCAGCGGCCCGATGCGCAGCTCGAGCGCGCGCGGCTCGACGCCGACGACCGACTGCAGAGGCGCGACACCGTGGCCTGCTCCGAGGGCATCGGCGAGGAGGTGAACATCGGAGAGCCGGTCGGTGGAGAAATGGGCGCGTGCGGCCAAACCGCACATCAGGCGGGGCAGGACGGCGCGCGTCAGATCGCCGGGCATGACAGTGAGCGCGATCGTGGGGGCGCGCACGGTTGGCGTGATGGGGGGCAGCTCGAGTTCGCTCACACCGGACGGCTGCGGCGGGCGCGCCCCCAAAGTGGCGAACTCCATAGCGACCTCGGTGCCGCCGTCAGCAGGACGCCGCACACCGAGGCAGTGGGTGAGCTCGTGGATCGCCGTCAGGCCGATCCCGGGGCCGGTGTCGAACCCCATGCCTGTGCCGCCGTGTGGCGCCAGGATGCCCACACCCCAATCGCGTACAACGACCGTGACCGCATCGAGCGCCAGCTCCACCACCACGTCGAGCGGCCCCTCCTCGCCGCCGTAGGCGTGCTGGACGACGTTGTTGCACGCCTCGGTGACGGCGGTGTGGATATCGATCAGATCGCTGCCGTCGAGCGCGAGCGCATCCGCCACCCCCGTCAGCACCTCCCTCACGAGCATCACGTTCTCCGGCCGGTTGGCCAGTTGCAGACGGACGTTCGCTCGCTCAACCATCAGTGGTGGGGCGCTCACTCGGATTGATTGCGGATCGACCGATCGCTCCGCGGAACCGCACGAGCGCACGGTGACTCTCTCGATCGTACGCAGTTGGCGACGATATCCGCGCCCGCGCAGAAGTCGCTTCCTCGCGATCAACCTACTGCCGCTCCTCGCAGGTCAGGGCACGCAGCTTTTCCAGCGAGCTGCGCAGCAGGCGCGAGATCTGCATCTGCGAGACACCCACGTGGGCCGCGATCTCGGTCTGGGTGAGATCCTCGACGAAGCGCATGTGCAGGATGCGGCGCTCGCGCGGGGGAATGTGGCCGAGCACCGCGGCGACGGTCGCGTCCAGCTCGACGAGCTCGTAGCGCCCATCCTCGTTCCCGACGGAGTCGCCGTAGCTCATCGCCGCATCGTCCTCCTTCCCGGGACGGGGCGCGTCCAGGGACAGCGTCTTGTAGCCCTGCACGGCCATCAGCGCGTCGATCACCTCCTCGGCACCGAGCTCCAGATACACGGCGAGCTGGTTTACGGTGGGGGCACGGCCGTGCTCGTTGGCGAACGCCTCCTGGGCGTCGCGCACCTTCAGCGCGCGCTCCTGCACGCCGCGGGGCACGTGTACCGACCAGCCCGAGTCGCGAAAGTAGCGGCGTATCTCGCCCAGCATCGTCGGCACCGCAAACGCCTGGAAGGGACGGCCCCGGGAGGGGTCGAAGCGATCGAGCGCCTTCAGCAGCCCCAGCGAAGCGACCTGCTGCAGGTCCTCGAACGGCTCCGAAGAGTGCAGGAAGCGCCGTGCCAAGCGATTGGCCAGCGGCAGATAGCGCAGCACCAACGCTTCGCGCGCAGCCTCGTCGCCGTGCTGCTGCCAGCGTGCGACCAACTCGTCGGTGTCCTCGCCTTCTGGGCCGTGGGCCGTGGGCTTGGCGGGTGGGGATGTCGCGATTGAGCTCATCGTGTGCTCCTCCCTCGGTGCTCGCTCACGGCAGAAGCCGCAAGGAGTGGCTTGGCAGAGAGTGGTGGGCGTTCGAAGGAGGTCCTACCCCGATCGCCGAGAGTTATGCACGTGGCAGCCGGATTGTCACAGCGCCCTGGCGCACTTTCTACCCGCGCTACTCGTCCGGGGCGCCGGTCAGGCGGGCGGCGGCGGTTGCATCACCGTGAAGGAGGCACCCTGGAGATCGACCAAGCCGGCAAAGCGTCCGATCGGCATGTCCATCGGCTCATTCGTGACGGTTGCCCCAAGTGCGCGGGCCTTTGCGACGGTGCCGTCGCAGTCGGCGACCGCGAAGCACACACCCCAGTGCGGCGGGAGCTCGGCCGGGAAGTAGGGGTCGGTCATCTGCATCATGCCGCCGACTGGCTTCCCGTCGAGTTCCCAGACGGTGTAGGTCTCGGGCGCGCCCTCGAACGACGGACGCCCGGCGACCCAACCGAAGACGGCCGGGTAGAACACCTTGTTCGCGTCGGCATCACGGGTGAGCACCTCATTCCAGCAGAGCGAGCCCGGCTCGTTGACGAGGTCGGCGCCGGTGAAGGTCTTCGGCTGCCACACGCCGCACACGGCACCGGTGGGATCGGCGAACAGAGCCATCCGTCCGATGTCCATCACGTCCATCGGCTCGACCACCACGGTGCCGCCGGCTGCCTTGGCCTTGGCTGCGGTCTCCTCGGCGTCGTCGACGCTCACGTAGGTCGCCCACGCGGTGGGCTGCCCCTCCCCCATGTGGCCCATCAGGCCGGCGACGTTTTTGCCGTCCTGCTGGAACATGCGGTACCCGCCGGTCTCGGCCGACCCGGGCTCCGTGGCGCTCCAGCCCATCAGCTCGCCGTAGAACCGGGCGGCGGCGTCGGTATCTGGTGAGGAGAGTTCGACCCACGACGGGGTTCCGGGAGCGTACTCGGGCATGGTTCTCCTTTCGGACGGTGGACGTACGATCCTTGCACATCGGCGCGTGGAGCGCACTTTCGCGATTACGGGAGTCGGGAACGGGTATAGGCATGGACTACGTCGCCTTCGGAGAGGTGGGCATGCACTACGCTCGTATTTCGCTGCAGGGGCTTTTGGCAAGCGCAGCGGTCGCCGTTTTGGCAAGCGCGACCGTTGCCATCTCAGCACCCGTCGCGCAGGCTGCGTTCGGCGTGGAAGAACACGACTTCGAAGCGGGCACCTGCATGACATCTTCCTGCACGTACGCGAGCGTCGAGGGAAACCACAGCGAAGCCTACACCCAGGCAGCCGGGCACCCTCCGGTGGGAATCACAGGTTTCGAATTCAACCACACGCAGGGCCTCCTCGGCGAGGAACCGGAAGGCGCCGTCAGGAACATCCGCGTGGATCTCCCGCCCGGCCTTGCGGCCAACCCGGAGGCGTTGCCGGCGTGCTCGATTTCAGCGTTTCAGAATGACGAATGCAATCCGGACGCGCAGGTCGGCACGACCGAACTGACCGCCTTCGACGGCATCAACGACCTGACGATCTCAGGCGCAGTGTACAACCTCGAACAGCCGCCGGGCCTCGCCCTGGACTTCGGTATCGACGTGGCCGTCGAACCCCTGGTGAACGTGCACATCTACCTCGAAGGCCACGTCAGCTGGAGCAGCGACTACCACGAGTACTTCGAAATCCACAACGTCCCCAAGGAAGGCGAACTCCTTGGCGCGAAGGTTCCGTTGGCCGTCCTGAAGTCCAAGCTGATCTTCAACGGTCGCGGGGGGAAGGGGGACTTCTTGACACTGCCCAGCGAATGCTCCGCCACCACGACCTCATACCTCGAAGTCGAATCCTGGGAAGGGCAGATCTCGAGGACCCAGACCCACACTCCGGTGGGCGTCGAAGGCTGCGGGAACGTTCCCTTCGAACCGATGGCCGCAGTGAGACCTGAAACCGCCCAATCCGACGAACCCGACGGCGCCACAACCGAAATCAAGGTCCCGCAGAACGCCGGCCCCGAAGAAATCAACACGGCCGACATCAAGGACGCTCGCGTGACACTGCCCGAAGGGCTGACGCTCAACCCGTCCGCGGCACGCGGGCTGCAGGCCTGCACGGCCGCCGAGATCGCAATCGGCAGCACCAGTCCGGTCGAATGCCCGCCAGCCTCCAAAGTGGGCACCGTCGCGATCGAAACCGACCTGCCTCCAGGCTCGCTCGCGGGCAACGTCTACCTGGGCAGCCCCACCGGCGGGCTCCTCACCGAACCGCCCTATACGATCTACCTCGACGCCGAGAGCGCCTACGGCGTGTCGGTGAGGCTCAGGGGTTCGATCGACCCCAACCCCAGCACGGGCCGCCTCGAAGCGACGTTCGCGGAAAACCCCCAGCTCCCCTTCAGTGACCTCGTCCTGAAGCTCGACGGCGGTGCGCAGGCGCCCCTCGCCAACCCGCTCGCATGTGGGAGCACCCCCGTCGAAGCCCTCTTTGCTCCGTACACGGGCGCGCCCGAGGCGCTCAGCTCAACACCGTTCCTCACCGCCGGCTGTCCCTCGCCGCTGCCGTTCTCGCTCACGCAGAGCACGCTGAACTCCTCCCCCAACGCCGGCGCCTACACGTCCTACACGCTCAACCTGAGCAGGGAAGACGGACAGCAGTACCTTGCGCAGGTCAAGACCGTTCTGCCGCCGGGCCTGCTCGGCGCGATCCCCTCGGTCCCCCTCTGCGGCGAACCGCAGGCCGGCGCAGGGACTTGCTCCTCGGCCAGCCAGATCGGAACGGCAACGGTGAGCGCGGGTGCCGGCCCCGAACCCCTCGCCTTCTCCGGTCCGGTGTTCCTCACGGGCCCCTACGACGAAGCGCCATACGGCCTGTCGATCCCGGTGGCAGCGACGGCGGGACCGTTCAACCTCGGCAGTGGGCCCTGTGACTGCGTGCTCACCCGCGCCGCTCTCAACCTCGACCCCTACACCGGCCGGGTGATCGCCACCAGCGCGCTCCCGACGATCGTCAAGGGCGTGCCACTGCGACTGAGGGACCTCAGCGTGGCGGTCAGCCGGCCCGACTTCCTCTTCAACCCGACCAACTGCGGGGCGCTCACGACCGAATCGACGCTGACCTCCACATCCGGTGCGACCCAGAGTCCGTCGAGCCCGTTCCAGGTAGCCAACTGCGGCGCCCTCACGTTCAGACCAACGTTCACGGCCTCGACCCACGCCCACCCCTCCCGGGTTGACGGAGCGGCTCTGCAGGTGGACCTCACGCAGGGCGCCCACCAGGCGAACATCCGCTCTGTGCTGGTCCAACTTCCCCGGCGACTCTCCACGCGGCTGAGCACCTTGCACAAGGCCTGTCCTGAAGCGACGTTCGCCGCTGATCCCAGCAGTTGTCCGGCCGGCTCGAAAGTCGGCAGCGCGACCGTGGTCACACCCGTGCTGCCGGGCAAGCTCACAGGGCTCGCCTATCTGGTCTCACACGGCGGCGCGGCTTTCCCCGACCTCGACCTGGTGCTGGCAGGCAGCGGTGTGCGCGTGATCCTGGTGGGCAACACGAACATCGCAAACGGGATCACCACCTCGACGTTCGCTGCGATCCCCGACGCGCCGGTCTCGACCTTCACCCTGGATCTGCCGATGGGCCCAAACTCGGTGCTGTCCGCAAACGGGAACGTGTGCAAGCAGAAGCTCTCCATGCCCACCACGATCACCGCCCAGGACGGCACGCAGATAAAACAGAGCACGAGGATCTCGGTATCTGGCTGCTCCATCAAAACCCGCCATCGCCGTCACCGTCGCGTCAGGCGCACCAAGCGCGACCGTGTCGGCGTGGTCAGACGCCGGCGGTAGAGCGGGATGTGGAAGGGAAGTGACTTCGACAGTCAGCCCGCCGCCTGGGCGCGGTCGGGCGCTCAGCGTGGCGCGACGGGCGGCGGCAATCGCGTCGGCGATCAGCAGTCTCCGAGGCCCCGCATCCGTAGGACCTGGTGGGCTGCTCCTTGTCGTCCCGAGCCGGAGCAAGTGCGGCTTGCCGACATGCTCGTACCGACTCGAAGCAACGCCCTTGACAAAAGACTAGTATCTCGATAAGGTTTATGCACAATGTTGGAGCTCACGTACACCCACCGACGGGACGGCGACGTTCGGCAGTGCGCCGTGACCGGGGTCGCGTCGGCGCGGGGCCGCGTGCTCGAACGTTGCTGTTGCCCCTGACGTCTCCTCCTCGCGTCCGGGGAGGTGCCCCCCGCCCTCCCCGGACGCCCCTCCTAGAGGCGCCCGCTTTCCCAGCGGATGCCCTGCCCACCACGTCCCCGCTAAGCCCGAGAAGGAGCTTCATATGCCAAGAGTCATCGTCACCACCGACCCATCCCCTCTGCCTGCCGGCGCCCCCGTCTGGCTCGACGAGCACGTCCAGTCAGTGCACCTGAGCACCGACCACGCGGCGGCTCAGTTCGTCGAGCGGCTCGCCTGGGCGATCAGCGACGCGGAGGACCCCGACGGCGAGCACGCTCCTCGCGTGCGACCCAGCCAGCGGCGGCGAGGGAGCAACTCCGCCACGCGCTCCCGCAGCCAGGTCCGCGTGCGCCTCTAGATGATTGATTCCGTTGGGGTTCAGTGGTCGTAGGCGATGAGGCTGCGGCCGGGCTTGTCGATCTGGCCGGCTTCCCAGAGCTTGTAGTTGTGCCAGATGCCTGCGGCGAGGGCGAGTAGGCGCTGGGCGACTCGGGTCATGAGGCCGGGCATGGTGTGGGCGCCGTGCTGCTCGAGGGAGAGCTGGCCCTTGAGGGTGTCGATGATCGACTCGACCCATTGGCGGACCCCACCGAGTTTGCCGAACCGTGGTTTCTCGCCCTTGCGGTCGGGGCGCACGAAGATCGCGCCGAACTCAGCCATCAACGCCTCGAAGTCGCGGCTGGCGAAGCCCTTGTCCGCGACCACGGTGTACCCCTCCAGTTCCACGCGGCGTAGCATCTCTGCGGCGACCTCGCGCTCGGGGACATTCGCAGCCGCCAGCTCGAACGCGATCGGCATTCCGTCGGAGGCGCACAGCAGATATAGCCGGAACCCCCAGAAGTAGCGGGAGTGGCTGGCGCAATACCCGTAGGCGGCGTACCCGGCGAACTCCGAGCGCTTGACGGTCTCCCGGGACGCCGCGCAGGGCACCGGCGTGGAGTCCAGCAGCCGTATGCCATCACACCACGACGGGCTGGAGAACGCGATCGTGTTCAGCAGCGTGACGATCTGCGGCGCGAGCGCACGCATCCGCTTGTTGTACCCCGGCTGCTTGGGTAGATACGGGAACAGGTGCCCAAGGCGCCTCATCGCGAAGCGCAGAAACCGCCGCTCGCTCGGGCAGTCCAGCAGGATCTGCGCGACAGCGAGGCACACCAGCTCGGCGTCGGTGACCCGCGGGTTGCGTCTTGCACGCGGCCTGCGCGGCAGGATTTCATCGGCCAGCACGTAAAGTGCCGTCAAGAGGGTGTCGAGATCGGCGGTCAAGCGTCCCCCACCTTTCGTGGTCGACGTTGGACAGAGCAACGCCGACCTTCGACACCCTTCCTACGTCTCCTCGCCCCCGCCCCAGCGCCGACCCAGAACGGAATCAATCATCTAGGGCCGCGCCACCGGCTGCCCACACCTCCGCTTCATCGCCGTTGACGCGCATGGGCGACGACAGCTCGCCCGTCACGTTGGGACGAAGCCCCGCCGGTGAGGATGTCGTTTGCAGTAACGCCCCTGGTGGGCTCATAAATCGTGCTCGGTACGGTGTACTTGTACGAGATCACGGCGAGCGCCGAGTCCGCGATTTCGAAGGGTTGTTGCTCAAAGAGGACGCCTCCGCTGACTGTGGGGGGCGTGGTCGAGCGGTCAAGCACGATCCCCCGGACAATGACAAGCGCATTGTTCGGATGGGCCCTTGCATGGTGCCGAACCTCGCCCGCGGTCAGTGGCACCGCCTCGCCCATCGAGGTCGTCCCCTTGACCTCGACAGTTCGCTTCTCCCCGGGACGGGTGAGCTCCAGGTCGTACGGCGCGCCGCGATGCTTCACGTGCCATCCGTCCGCGGCGTAGTAGGCCGCGGCCACCTTGAACAGCATGCTGCTCGATCAGGTCACGCTCCTCCTTGCTTTGCCGGAACCCAGCGCCGCGCGGAGGCCGGCGCTTCCCGGCAGCTCGATCGGCCGCGTCCTCCAGTTCGACCAACTCGGGAACCTCGTATGGAAGCGGGGCCCTCGCATGGTCCCGATAGAGGTCTCCGAGTGCGCCGGCGAAGTCCAGGACGTCGGCAAGGAGTTGCTCGTCGTCCGGCACCGCTCCGGCGGGGTACGCAACGGCCGCTATGTTGCCGAGTTCGTAACCGCGTCCGAGCGAATCCTCGCCTTCGTCCCTGAGTGCCAACGGCCCGATGTCGCCGCGGGTCGCCATCCAACTGCCAACAACCGCCCGGGCGCGAGCAACTCGACTCTCAAGCACCTTGACCTCCTTACGAACGAACTCTCCGCTCGCAAAATCCGTTGTGCCTTGGTTCAGAGAGAGGTACACTGCGCTTCCATCGCGGGCGAAGAGGTAGACGACGTAGAAGCCGTCGGTCGCACTCGGTGTGCGTTCCCGCGAGCCGAAGCGTGCCCAGGGGACCCGAGTCTTCCGGCCCGTGCCGTCTCGACCCTCAGAAAAGAAGTCTGCGGCCAGGATGCCGATGGCCGAAGCGAGCTCGGATTCGTGGTCGCGAAGCCATCCGGGAACCTCGTTTCGTACGAGCTTGCCGCGCTCATTCATCGCTGGCGTGTTGCGATAGTGCCACTCCGGTTGAAGCCGAAGGATGCGTTCGAGCTCTGCCTGCATCCTCGGAAGGATGTCATTTAGCAGTCGCAACCGCGGGTGTCAGGAATTGTAAGACGTCGGCGTTGACTGAGGGGAGCGCTTGTTCCACCCGTGAAACGACGAGTAGTCGCCCGCATCCCACGCTTCGCGCAGCCCGGGCTTGCTCAGATCCCAGTCGGGGCGGATCTCGCTGGTCACGGCACGTAGGTCGTGGAAGAGATCCGCGAAGGAGGGGCGTCCCCAGAACCAGTAGCCGTTGTAGATGCTGTGGATGACCAGCCCGGGCTGAAGCACGAGGGTGTGGGGGATCATCGGGTCGTGCTCGGGGTCGGTGTACTCCTGGATGTCGAGGTCCTTCTGGACGGTCCGGTCCGGGTCGGAGAGGAACGGCCACTGCGCGCCGACCGACGCGCGGAACTCCTGGCTCGAGTGATGGGTGTCGGTCGAGATCGTGGCGACTTTTGTGTAGGCGACCGCGATCTTGGGGTAGTTGGCGGCGAGCTCGAGGTGCTGCTGGTGCTCCTTGGGGCAGTAGTTCCCGCGCGCGAGCGTGAGAATCAGGGGGTCCTCGCCCTGGATCTCGCTGAGCTTTCGGGGCACGTTCTCGTGGTCGGGCAGTTCGTAATCGGGGAAGGTGGCGCCGGTGGTGATGTCGCTGCGCATGGTCTGCTCCTGTCTGTGGTTGAGGAGTGACGACCACGATGGCCGTCGTCCCGTCCAATCGCTCCCGGTCCTCCACGAGTCCGGCCCCGGTCCGCGGCATGGGGTGGGCCGGTGGCAACCCGGGCGCGACGGAAGCCGTTCGGGTCTACATTGAGCCTAGTCAACCGGCGCCGCGAGCGCCAGAAAAGAGCCATCCCGATGAGTGCCCACACGCCGGTGTGCGAGCTGCTGGGGATCGAACATCCGATCGTCGAGGCACCACTGGCCGTGGATCCTCGCTTGCCTGCCGCCGTCTCAAATGCCGGCGGTCTCGGCAGCATGGGGCTGTCATGGGCCGATGACGCCGGGGACCCGGTTCGCGCAGCGGCAACCCTCACCGACCGACCGTTTGCGGGCAACTTCGTTCTCAACACCGATCAGCACCGTCGGGTCGATCAGGCACTGTCCGCCGGCCTGCGGATCGTGTCGTTCATCTGGGGCGATCCAGACAGTTATGTCGGGCCGGTGCACGACGCCGGAGGGCTTGTGATGCACACGGTCGGCAGTGCCGAGGAAGCGCGGCGCGCGGCCGGATGTGGAGTGGACATCGTCGTTGCGCAGGGCTGGGAGGCCGGCGGACACGTGTGGGGTGGCGTGGCAACGCTCCCGTTGGTGCCGGCGGTGGTCGACGCGGTGGCGCCGGTGCCGGTCATCGCAGCCGGTGGGATCGGCGATGCGCGAGGGGTCGCGGCCGTGCTCGCCCTCGGCGCGCAGGCAGCCTTGCTGGGCACGCGGTTCCTGCTGGCCGATGAGATGCCGATCCACGAGGAGTATCGGCGCCGCCTGATCGCCGCGACGGAGACCGATGCGGAGTGGTACCCCGACCTGTATGACGTGGGATGGCCGGACTCCCCGCACCGCGCCATCCACAACTCGACCGCCGAGCTGTGGGAGGCCGCGGGCCGGCCGCCACTGGGAAGTCGACCGGGAGAAGGGCTGATAGCGCAGTTCCCTTCGGGCGAACCCATCCTTCGCTATTCCCCCGCCCCCCCGATGGTCGGAACGACCGGTGAAATCGAGGCGCTATCGCTGTGGGCCGGACAGAGCGTTGCGCTCGCCAGGCAATCACAGCCCGCCGCGGAAATCGTGGCCGAGCTCGTCTCCTGCTTGTAGCGCTCACCCAGGTCAAGGCTTCGCCTCGCGCAGCGGCGCTCAGGCCAACGCGGCGTCCGCGTCGACGCGGATCGACACGCGCACCCGTTGCGGTCGTCGTAGTCTCTCCGTCAGCTTGCCATCGGCGGTCCCGCACCGACGGTCTTGGACGTTGCCGCGATCTCGCCGCGGAGCGTCTTCAGCGCGGCGACGTAGATCTCCGAGAACGTCGGGAACGGCTGGATCGTGTCGGTGAGCACGTCGAGTGGGACCTGGGCGCGGATCGCGAGCGTCGCCTGCTGCAGCCACTCGCCCGCCTCGGGGCCGAGCGCGTAGGCGCCGGTCAGCCGCTCGCCGTCGCTGAGCAGCGTCAGGAAGCCGTTGCTGTCGGCGTACGCGCGCGTGTAGGTCGCGGTCTTCGCCACCTCCGACAGCGGGACCATGGCGCTGAAGCGCCCGGCGGAAGCGCCCACCGCCGCGGCTTGCGGGTCGGTGTAGACGACCCGGGGGACAGCCTCGTAGTTGGCCTTTCGCGGCTCGCCGAGGATGTTCGCGGCGACCACCTCGCCCTCGTACTTGCCGACGTGGGTGAGCGGCCACTGCCCGTTTACGTCGCCGATCGCCCACACGTTCGCCGCTGCCCGCAGGTGCGCGTCGACCGGAACTCCGTGTGCGTCGGCCTTGACGCCGACGGTCTCCAAGCCGAGCCCGAGCACGCGCGGACGCCGGCCGGTGGCGACGAGCAGCTTCTCGCCGTGCAGCTCGCGCCCGTCGTCGATCTCGAGGACGTAGTCCCCGCCCTCGTGTCGTGCCGCGCTCGCGTTCGCGGACAGGACGAGCTCGATGCCCTCACCGCGCAGGACCTCGCCGAGCGCCTCACCGAGCGGCGCCGGCTCCCGCGCGAGCACGTGCTCGGCCATGTCGATCACCGCCACCTCGCCGCCGAGCCGACGCACGGCCTGCGCCATCTCCACGCCGACCGGGCCGCCACCGAGGATCAGCAGACGGCGCGGAATGGCCTTCATCGACGTCGCCTCGCGGTTGCTCCAAAGGCCGTCCAGATCGCGCAAGCCAGGCACGGGCGGCACGACCGGATCGGCGCCGTTCGCGAGAACCACGTGATCCGCGGTGTGGCGCACACCGTCGACCTCCACGACCCCGGGGCCCGCGAGCCGCCCGCTGCCGCGCAGCAGCTCGATGCCGTGATCGGCAAGGAAGCGCTCCTGGCTGGCGTCGGAGTAGTCGGAGACCATGAAGTCACGCCAGGCAAGCGCCGCCTGCACATCCACTTCCGCGGTCGCCGCGGCCTCGCGCGCCCCGTGGACCGCCTCGCCCGGCCGCAGCAGCGTCTTGGAGGGAATGCAAGCCCAGTAGGAGCACTCCCCACCCACGAGCTCGCGCTCCACGACCGCCACCCGCAGACCGCCCTCCGCCAGGGCGCTCGCACAGTGCTCGCCCGGTGAGCCGCCACCGAGCACGATCACGTCATAGTCGCTGCTCACCTCGGCAACTCCTCAGCGACCCGGCAGACGCATGGTGATCTCCTGGAGCAACCAGCCGTTGCCGTCCGGATCGCTGAACGTCGCGGCCTGGGCACTGTTCATATCGCCTCCACACTCCTGTCGGTCGCCCATACTTTCCTCTCATCCGAGCAAAAGTCAAGGCCCCTCGCAGCGCGTGGCGCGTCAGGCAACGCTGAAAAGCGAACCCGCGGCCGCGTCGCCAGGCACCCGCCCGACCCTGGATCGATGCCAGAAACCGAAACCGACCTGCAGGTGCCAACATTAGCGGCATGACCATGAGCGGTCAGCTTCCGGACCCTCGCCTCAGGAAGGTCGCGATCATCACGGGCGCCTCACAGGGCATCGGCGCAGGTCTCGCGAGGGCATACCGTGAGCGCGGGTATGCGGTGATCGCGGCTGCTCGGTCGATCGGGACTTCGGAGGACCCCGGCGTCGTGACCGTCGAGGGCGACATCGCCGACCCTGACACGGCGCAGCGCATCGTGGAGGCGGCGGTCGAGCGCTTCGGCCGCATAGACACCCTTGTCAACAACGCGGGGATCTACATCGGCAAGCCCTTCACGGACTACACCCTCGAGGACTTCAACACCCTGATCGCCGTCAACCTCGCGGGCTTCTTCCACATCACGACGCGCACCATCAAACACATGCTCGACCAGGGCAGTGGGCACGTGATCAATGTCTCGACGACGCTCGTCGAGCAAGCCGATAGCAGCACACCAGCCGCGCTGTCCGTCCTCACCAAGGGGGGCCTGGTCGCGGCCACCAAATCGCTTGCGATCGAGTACGCCTCACGCGGTTTGCGGGCAAACGCCGTCTCTCTGGGTGTGATCAAAACACCGACACACGACGCAAGCTCCTACGCAGGGATGGGTGCGTTGCACCCCCTCGGTCGGGTGGGCGAGATCGATGATGTGGTCGGTGGAGTCCTATATCTCGAGTCGGCGCCCTTCGTGACTGGAGAGATCTTGCACATCGACGGCGGTCAAAGCGCAGGACACTGACCGTGGCGTGATTATTGAGTCAATTCCAACGACGGAGGTCAGCATGAGCAGCATCGACGAGCAGGTGGTCTTGGCTCATTTCATCGTTTCAGACGATGTAGAGCGTTCCCGCCGCTTTTACACCGAGGTACTCGGCGGCAGGGTGGCCTTCTCCGGGGAGCCAACCTATGTCGCACTATCCAACAGCTGGATCATCATCAATGTCGGGGGAGGCCCGACCGACGACAAGCCGGCGGTCACTCTGGAGACCCCGCGCGACCTCGATCGGGTCAGCAGTTTTCTCAATATCCGGGTCAAAGACATCGAGGCCGTGTACGCCGAATGGAGCGCCCGTGGTGCTCAGTTCCTGACACCGCCGAAGCAGCACCAGTACGAGATCCGTTGCTACATCCGCGATCCCGACGGGCATCTGATCGAGGTGGGGCAAACCACGGACCCAGAGGGGGACTGGACCCCCCCTCAGTGGCTATCGAGCACGGCCGCCGAGGAGTCATGACGACCGCTGTCATCGGCACCGGGACGCTCGGATCGGTCATCGCACGCCTGCTGGCCTCAGGCGGGGAGACCCTGCGACTCTCGAGCGCCGACAATGAGTCGGCACGAACGCTGGCGGCAGAGACCGGTCCAGCCGCGGTCGTCGCCGCCGACAACCGCGACGCGTTGCAGGGCACCGATGCCGTCATCCTCGCGCTACGGTTTACCGCGCTGAAGAGTGTCATAGACGAGATCGCCGACCGGCTAACCGACAAGCTCATGGTCGTTCCGAGCAACCCGCTCGGCATCGACGCACAAGGTAACGTCTCGCGTCTCCTGCCGAAAGGGCAAGTCTCTGGCGAGGTTGTAGCCGGGTGGTTGCCGGCGGAGGCGCGCTTGGCGATGGCGTTTGGAACCCTGTCGGCCGATGTATTCGAGTCCTCTAGTCAACGGTCACCGGAGCTGGCGGTCCTCTCCTACGTGACCGACGACGACCGTGCCGGCGAGGAAGTCGAGCGGTTGATCCGAACAGCCGGCTTCGAGCCGGTGAAGGCCGGCGGGCTCCAACAGTCGGGGCGACTCGAGGTGGGCGGCGACCTTCACGACCTCGTAGTCGCCCCTGCAGAGGCACGGTCATTGACCGGTGGGGCCTGATCGCTTCGCGGCTCTGGCCGGGGGCACCTCTTCGGTCGGGCCCCTCGTTCGGGATGGGTTTGACGACGCTTGCCATCGCTCATCGCTTCACTCCCACCTCCGTCCCCTCGGTGTGGATCAAACCCGCCGCGGGAGAGGTGGAGCAACATCGGGTTCGAGCCCTGCAGGTCCGACAGACGGCGCATGATGCCGTCCTGATCGGGTAGTTCATAGTCGGGAAGGCGTGCCCCGACCTGGATGTCGCCGCGCATAATGAGCCTCCAATCGAAATTTTGGTTTCTCGCAGGGTGGTAGCTCAGCCGCGAGGCCTGTTTCCTCACGCGCCAGTGCACCAGGGAGGCCATAGCTGTACCGTGGAACGGGATAGGTCCCCGATCGTCGCGGTATCGGCGGTAGACCCCGCCCGTAAGGGGTATGAGTCCCAACCAGTGGAGGTGCCAGATGGCCGAACTCAGACCACCGGCAGAGGGAATTGTGTTGACCCACTTCATCGTCTCGGACGACGTTGAGCGTTCTCGGCGCTTTTACACCGACGTGCTCGGCGGCACGTTGGAACGCTCCGGAGAACCGACCAACGTCGCGTTCGCCAACAGCTGGATCGTTATCAATCGGGGCGGAGGCCCGACCGACGACAAGCCCGCGGTCACTCTCCAGACGCCACGCGAGCCCGACCGGGTCAGCAGCTTCCTCAATATCCGGGTCAAAGACATCGAGGCCGTGTACGCCGAATGGAGCGCCCGTGGTGCTCAATTCCTGACGCCGCCGAAGCAGCACCAGTACGAGATCCGTTGCTACATCCGCGATCCCGACGGTCATCTGATCGAGGTGGGACAAACCACGGACCCAGACGGGGACTGGACCCCCCTCAGTGGCTGTCGAATACGGCTGGGGAGCCCAAGTGAATGCCAAGTTCAGCAGCGAGATCCGCCACCGTGACGCCGAGGAGGTTTCGGTCATGACCATCGCGATCATCGGCACTGGGGGGTCGGATCGGTTATCGCCCGCCAGCTCGCCTCGAGCGTCGGTACGCACGCCCATCACAACTCAAGCAATCAGCACGCTTCCTCTCGCGGCAACGCGGGCGTTGAACTCCGATCAGCGGCTCGCTCCCGCCTCGGACGAGCGCCATCTGCCCGGGCGCTCAAGGACCTTACTCACGGACGCGACCGGGGGTCGGGGTGCGCGCGGATGAGTGCTTCCGAATCCAGCGACCACGCAGCAGACCTTAATCGGGGCGAACGGTTAGAGTTGGCTTGAATACAGGGGATTCGGGCTTCTGCGGGGGGATTTGCGGGGGTCCAGACCGCACTCATGCCGGGCCTCGCGTCCGCCGAAACCCGGCGTATGCCATAGCGAACGCCCGTACAATGCCGCTGACTAGCCCAGCCGGTCGGCGAACTGCCGCGGCGTGACGACCTCGACGGCGATCCGAGCTGGATCAATGGCAAGCAGGTCGAGGTCCCCGCTGATGATCGCCTCAGCTCCACTGGCCTCAGCGAGCGCGACGAGATAGTCGTCGCGGGGATCACGGCACACGGCCCGGTGAGGGCCAGGCGGATCGACAAGCAGGATCGTCTGTGCCGCGAGGTCCGCCACGAACCGGGCCGCCTCATCAGCCGAGACATACTTCTGCAAGCGCGGTCGTGCGAGCACAATCGTGACCTCCCTCAGCAGCAGCGGCGAGGTGACCAGCTCGACGCGACCGTCAAGCGCTGCGTCGAGAGTCAGCACGGAAGGCGCCTGCGGAGAGCGGGCCAGGGCCGCGGACACGAGCACGTTCGCGTCCGCGACGACGCGCGGCATCAAGCAGCGTCGCGTTCGGCGCGAGCGGCGTGCAACTCCTCCCGCACCAGCGCCATCGCAGCATCTTCGTCCAGATCGCTGCGCGAGCGGATGCGGGCTACCAGCGAGCGCAGATCATACGCGCGGATAGCACGATCAACGATCTCGCCCTCGCTGACGTGCGCCTCGGCGGCGTGCGAGCGCAAGATCGACGCAACCTCCGCGTCAAGATCGACGTTCATCTGCTGGCGAGCAGTAGCCATAGAAGAAGCCTACCGCAGCCCTCGCACCGCTCTCAACGACAGGAGCATCGAGCGGCATGGGGGCGACCTTCGGGTTCCTACCCCGACGATGCGGCGCGGGCTCGCCTGCCCCCGCGCTGCACCTATTGTCTCTTGCGGGTCGGCGGGAGCTCTGCTCTGCTCTCCCGCCCCAAGACATCGTTGTGGCCGGGCGAGCGTTCGAGCGCCCGCCCGGCCGGTGGACAACCGAAGATGCTGCTTCGGATGCCACGCTCGACACCGTAGCTCTCCTGGCTGCGGGTCCAGTCATGGCTACGCCGGGCGGTTTCTTCGGCCGACCGAACGGAGCGACCATGCACATCGTCATCCCTGACGAGCTTGTCCCGCTGTTGCGCGACGGGCTCTACTTCGACCTGCACGGCCAACTGGAGGAGGCCGGCACCTTGATCGAGCCTCGCGGCCGAGTGGATATCCGGGCCGCGGTCGCTGGCTGTTTAAGCCGAGCGAACGGCACTCGGGCGCTGCTCGATGTCGTGGGCTGGATCGAGCCGGTCGATCCCCCGTCCGTCGTGGAGGTTGACGTGCGCAAGCACAAGACGGCGCTGCTGCGGACGCTCCTGACACGTATCGAGTCCGAGCACGGTGTCGAGGAAGACCCGGAAGTCAGCGACGAGGATCGCGCGATTGCAAAGGCCCGTATCGGCCAGCTCGCGGACCTCATCGTCCAGGCGGAGGGGAGCGCGGTATGAGCACGGTCATGGTCCCGGCGCGGCTGGTGAATGTGATGCGCGAGGTTCTCGTTGAAGAGGTTGCGAACTGCGCGGAAGAGATCAAGGACTCCGGCCACAGTCACCCGGACTTCGGGATCGACCCGCAGGAGCTTGAGGACTTCGAGGTCTACCGGACGCTGCTGGAACAGGTCGGGGCGATACGCACCACGCCGACGATCGCGGTCGAGCTGAGGCTGCGGCGCCGGACACACCGCGAGGCGCTGACGTTGGCGTTGTACCGGCGGGTGGAGTTCGAGCGGTATCTGATGGACGTGGACCGCGACTACCCCGAGGGCGTCAGGCAGGCTCGCATATCCCGACGCCACATCAAGCAGATCGAGACGTTCCTCGCCGCCGCTGGCTTGGAGAAGCGCGGCGACACCCAAGCCGAAGGGAGCAACGTAATGTGAGCCGCCCTGGGTTTGACGGGGACGGTGTTTGTAGGTTCCCTATCTTCTTCTGATGGGGGTGGTTGGCCCTGTTTTCACAGCGTAGAGTTCCTCGACTTCGCGTGGTGGCCGGTCGTCGAGTGATTCGTGGATGCGCTCGTTGTTGAACCAGGCGACGTACTCCAGGACGCCGAGCTCGAGCTGGGAGCGGCTGGTCCAAGTGCGGTCTGAGATCAGCTCGGTCTTGAAGCTGTCGACGAAGCTCTCAGCGACGGCGTTGTCGTAGGCATCACCGACGGTGCCGATCGAGCCGAGGACACCAGCGTCGTCGAGGGTCTGGGTGTAGTCGATCGAGGTGTATTGACTGCCGGCATCCGAGTGGTGCACCAGCGCGACATCAGCGCCTGGCGCCCGTTGGTGAAGCGCCATCCTGAGCGCGTCGAGAACGAGCGTGGTGCGCATGTGCGACGCGAACTGCCAGCCCACGATCCGCCGGCTGTAGGCGTCGATCACGAAGCTGAAGAACACCAGCCCCTCCCAGCAGCGCAGATACGTGAAGTCCGCGAACCACATCTCGTCCGGCCCCGACGCGGTGAAGTCGCGCTGCACCCTGTCCGGGCTGCGCAGAGCCGTCTGGTCCGGCCGGGTAGTCCGCCACGGCTTGCCGCGGCGCTTGGCGCCCTGAATGCCGTTCTGGCGCATCAACCGTTCGACACGGCTGCGCCCGACCCGCTCACCGGATCTGAGCAGCGCCTTCCACATCCGCCGCGAGCCGTAGGCGTAGTAGTTGCGTGCGTGTAGGTCTGTGATCAGGCCGAGCAGCCGCTCATCCTCGAGCTGGCGGGCTGAGCGTTGGCCGGTGGCGCGCTGGTAGTAGGCGGACGCCGACACGCCCAAGGTCTCGCAGATCGGCTCGACCCCGAAACGAGCGCGGTGCTCCTCGATGAACGCGCTCACTTCGGACGGTGTGGATCGAGCTCGCCGGCGAAAAACACGCTGGCGGCCTTCAGGATCTCGTTCGCGCGGCGCAGCTGCGCGACCTCACGGCGCAGGGATTTGATCTCCTCGCGCTCCTGGCTGCTCAAGACATCTTTGCGCCGGCCCTCGTCAGCTTCGGTCTGCCGAACGTGTTTGCGAAGCGTCTCGCTCTCGATGCCGAGGTCCCTCGCGACGTGCGCGACCGGCCGACCCGATTCGAACACCAGACGCGCACCGCGGTCCAGCAGCTCCTTTGAATACTTCCTCGCATGTGCCATGACCCGAGACTTCTCCCTCCGCCAGGCAAACCCTGGCATCGAAGCCTCCGTCAAACACAGGATGGCTCAGCCGTCCAGGGAGCGGATGATCTCGGCGCCAGCGTTGCGAAGGGCGCGCTCGTCGCTGTCGGCGGCGTAGCCGACAGCCCGCATCCCGGCGGCGACGGGACGATCACAGAAACCAGCGACGGGATCGAGTTCAACTCACCGATGGGCTCGTGCTGAGGATCGCGTGGGCCACGAACCCGGAGGATGCAGCGTCAAAGGTACGCTCGACTATGCGTACACCGTGGGAGGGAAGGTCTTGAACCTGCCGCCCTTCCCAGGCACGGTCAGCCGCTACGAGAAGGGCATCCAGTGGCTATTCGCCAACGGGCTGACGCTACGCATCAACCTCCCGGACGACACCGACGAATAGGAGGTCGCGGGTAATCAAGTCACTTACGCAACTTCGGGATCGCTACTCGCCAGAACGTCATGTCTTGCTTGATTGCCTCTAGGTAGTCGTCTTGTGGTATGCGCAGCTCTTTGTAGTCGATGCCGGTGATGTTCATCCCCGCATCATTGTCGAGCGGTGTGGCGTCCCATGCCTCGTGCATGTACGTCCCTGCGATTTGGCGCGTTGTGCTGACGAGCAGGTCGTACTTGGAGGATACGGCCTTCGATTCGGTGCCGATCTGAGCGCTGTAGTTGTTCAGTTCCTCTTGGACGGCATGTAGTGCTCCGGTGATCCGCAGTCGTTCTTCGCCGCCAATCTCCGGGTGCTCTGCCGTGGGCGCCCGCCTCCGACGGATCACATACGGGAACTCCTGGTATGAGACGACCGCCGCGTAGGCATCGGCGTAGAGCTTCTGCAAGCGCGTCCGCTCGGCTCGAACGCCGTTTATGAACCATGTGAAGACGCCCGCGACAGCGGTGCCGATACCTACCACTGCCGCGACGACGATCGGCAATATCGTCCAGAAGCTGGCCGATGCGATCATGCTGCCTGCTTCACTTCGTCGGATTCGTGCGGTGCCTCGGGTCCAGGCCATTCGCCATAGCGGCGCCAGTAGGCCTCCTTAAACAGGTGGACTTGGGTGCAGCGTATGAGGCGAAGCAGCCCGTCGTCTGCGACCCATCTTTGGTCCACCCCATCCTTCGGATACCACATACACAGTGCTTCGTCGCTGTATCGGTGAGGAGACTCGGTAGGTCCGTCAGCCGTGACCGATTGGACCGTGGCGCACCTGTCGTTCCAGAGCGCGATCCTGACGAGGCGGCGTTCGTTGAACTCCGGGACCGGCACATGCAGGGTATAGACGACGCTCCCGGCCTTCCTGCCTTTCCCCGTCCTCGACACAGACATCGAGGGGAACGCTGTACGAGCCGCCCCCTCAAAGCGGAGTCGGTAGCGGAAGTCGTCGTACCAGCCGCCTGGCTTAGCGCGCCTCATCGCCGTAAGCCCTCGCCGGCTTGAGGTCAGCCGCGCCGATACCGAAGGCGGCGCCCACCTGCGCGCGCTTCTGCCGACGCAGCGCATCGCCGAGACTGCGCACCGCAGAACCGGACTCCACGTAGTCGGGGAAGGCCTCAGACAAGGCCGCTTCGGCGTCCTCGAGCGTCTCGGCATCAACAGCACGAGAGACGGCCTCACCGAGTTCGCGGAGTCGTGCGACAGCAGGAGCGCGCGACACGCCATCTGGGAGCTTGATCGGGTCCGAGACGCCAGCCGGGTCAGGCGTGGGACCGTCTGCCAGCGAGTCTGCGCCATCAAGCAAGAGGTCACGCAAGCTCTCGGCAATCGTGTAGTTCTCTTCCACGTGGTCGAGCGC
Organism: uncultured Solirubrobacterales bacterium; assembly: GCA_963725535.1. Lineage (GTDB taxonomy): Bacteria > Actinomycetota > Thermoleophilia > Solirubrobacterales > Solirubrobacteraceae > Palsa-744. The sequence goes on along the minus strand of CAVRYX010000007.1, from coordinate 2,409,313 downwards.
CAACGCCTCCAGATTGAAGGAGCTGACCACCGGCGTCGCGTCCTGCTTGACGGCGGCCTTCGCCAGCCGGATCACCCTCGCACGGTGTACGCGAACCGAGATATCCACATCATTCAGGAGGCGAGTGTGCTCCTCGGGGTCCGAGGCGTCCCAACATTCGGCCTCGGTGTTGGGTATCCAGCGACCGTCGCCCTCCAGCCTTGTCAGAGCGAGGATGAGGTCCACGCTCGGGTCCTGCTCGTCCCCGAGCGGTTCGTGAAACTCGACCAGGATCGCCCGCTTGCAGACTTCGTAGGTGGCGTCGGGGTACTCCTCGCGCACTCCCTCGATCACACGCTCGGCCAGCTCGGCCACGATGTTGTTCGGCGGTCCGTCGTCGCCATCAGGGCCAAGCTCCTGATACTTGCGTCTGTCGAGCACCACGCCGCAATCGGCGTCGCTCACTGGCTTGTTCACGTTGCCGTGCGCAACGCTGCCCGAGTCGAACGTCTTGAGAGCACCAGGAAAGCTCCTCGCGTGCCTCTTGACGAGGTTGCGCCTCGCCTTCGTCTCCGAGAGAACGTCATCGTCCACCGCAATCTGCCCGCGGACATCGGTCAGGACCTGCCCCGCGTAATCAACCGTCGTAGTAGCCACACCAAACCTCCTTTAGAGCCATGAACGTGAGAGGAAAGCCTCACTGCATCGGGCATCACCCCGATAGAGGAACCTCATCAGGGATGATTCCACGCGCCCCGGTCGGAATCTGGCGGGCCAGGGCCGAAACGGCACCCGCCGGACCGAGGTGATGAGTCCCGGTCCGGCGGGGCAAGGCATGTTCATGGTCCGGTACGGCACGGGTTTTGTATCCGATGAGCACGACGGACGCCTTCCAGAGGTCAACCCGAGCCTGTTCAGGCAGGCCGTCCAACGGACTAACACAGGCAAAATGGCCGACGCCGATCCCCAACGCTCGGACGAGGGTCCTTCGGTCTCGCGGCCTGATCGAACAGGATTAGCAGCGGGCCGGATGTCCGCGGGCTGCTGCTCTACCCGCCTCAGCGAGCACGCGGCAGGCATACAAGTCGGCGCGCGGATGGCCTGCGGGGGATTTGCGGGGGGATTGCGGCCCCGTTGCGGGGGGTTTGCGGGGGCCGCGACCACCGAAAGCCCGCGAACACGGGCGAAACGACTTACGTCGATCCCCCATGTTTCGGGGGTTTTCGCCCGTGTTTGCTGGCTTTCGCCAAACACTAACCAATCGGGGCGAACGGTTAGATTTGGCTTGAATACAGGGGATTCGGGGGTTCTGCTACCGATTTGCTACCGCCATACCGGCCCCGTACCGGGCATCCCTCAGTCGATGCCCCGCGTATGCCATCGTGAACGTGTGTCTGCCAATGCAAGGTCGCGGCCCTAGCGTGGGCTGTCTCCGGGTGCTCCCGACAGTTGGGGGCTCGATAGGTCTTTGAGGTTTGGACGGGTTCCCCGGCCGGGGAACCCGTCCGCGCCTCGGCTCAGGCTGCCTCCTTCACCGCCAAGTGAAGAGAGAGGTTGAGCCTGATGACCAAGGATGACGTGCTGTTCGGCTACCGCCAGCAGCTTTTCGCGGAGGCAGCGAGGACGAACGTCTCAGCGGCATGCCGGACGTTCGGGGTGCACCGCTCCACCTATTACGCCTGGAAGCGCCAAGTCGACCGGCACGGCCTGGAGATGCTCAGGCCCAGAGAGCGTCGCCGGCCACAGATGCCCAACGCGCTGCCGAAGATGATCGAGGAGCGGATCGTATCGTTCTCGATTGCCCACCCCGGCCTTGGCCCGAGGCGTGTCTCATCGGAGCTGGCCAGAGAGAAGTGGGGCGGGATCATCGTCTCCCCGAACGGCGTGTGGAAGGTCCTTTGCCGCCACGGGTTGAACACTCGAGCGAAACGCCTCGGGCTGATCGCCGGCTATGCAGCGCCCTATGAGCCACCCAGAAACCCAGAGCCAGAGCGCCACATCGACGTCGAGCGGCCCGGTGAGCTGGTCGGGATCGACTGCTTCTACGTCGGCAGGCTGCGGGGCACTGAGGGCGCGATCTGGCAGCTCACCGCAATCGACATCGCTTCCTCCTACGCCTGGGCCGAGCTCGTGATCTGCAAGCAAGGCAACCCCACCGCCCGACAAACCAGCGTCCTCGCCAGACGTGTCGCACGGGAGCTGAAGGCCGCCGGCTGGAAGCTCGAGAGGATGCTCAGCGACAACGGCAACGAGTTCAAGGGCGACTTCACCACCACACTCCAGGCGCTGAAGGCGCGGCACACCCGTATCCACGCCGGCAGGCCGCAGACCAACGGGAACGTCGAGGCCCTACACAAGACGATCCTCGATGAATGCTGGCGACCCGCGTTCGCTCGCTACCTCTATCCCCGCTACACAGGACTCAAACGCGAGCTCGATACCTACCTGCGCTTCTACAACACCGACCGCGCACACCACGGCAGACTCACACAAGGACGCATCCCAGCAGACATCGTCTACCGTGCCCGAAAGATGGAGGCCAGATGAGCCACACCTGTCGGCACATCTCGGAGGCTGCCCACCCTAGCGCTCAGCTTGCGTTGGGATCGCCGCTCGCCCGGAGCAGCTGCGCCGCGTAGCCGCGAGCGACGAGGCGTTCGTCGGTAATCCCGAGCGCGTCGCGTAGCTCGGCAATGAGCCCATGCTCGTGGGCGAGGTCGGAGTCGGGCGGCGCGACGGCCTCAAGCTCGATGAACGTCCCAAGCTGCTCGACCTCATCGAGATGGATGCGGACGCTCTGCCACAGCAGCAGATGGCGGCGCTTGACGACGACCTCGCGTATGCCAATCGCGGCGGCGAGCGCCGCACACAGCGTCGTACCGTCGCTGACCTCGATGATGCGGTATCGGCTCTCGCGCTGCTGTGGTTCGCTGGCGCGCTCGAACTGGATCAAGTGCGGACGACCGGGCTGCTCCTCGCGGAGCTTGAGCCCGCCTCGTGCAACCTCGAAGTAGGTATCGCGCTGCGCGATCGTGCCGCGGTCCTCGGCCCCGAGCGTCCGACATACCTCAAACGATGCGGACGGGTCCGGGTCGGTCGCCTTCAACTCGATGTTTCTCCGCTGTGCCTGCACGACGGTCGATCACTCCTATGCGGCTCGACTCGGCTGTAGCCGGCGCGCTCTGAGCCAGAGCACGAGGCCACATACCGCGTAGAGGATGGCGATAGCGATGAGCGTGAACTTGATCGCCGAGCAGACGGCCGCAAACGGCGGGGCGAAGCTGCCGCCGTGGCCGGCGAGCGTGAGCAGCAGCGCCACGTTTTCGCTCGCGTCAAAGCTCGCCGCGGCAAGCGCGAAGAACGGAACGACTGCGCCAATGGCTGCGAGGCGCCGCCAGTCGTGCGCTCGCGCCGTGTCACGGACTACGAAGCCGGCGAGGGCAAAGAACAGGCCATAGGAGAGCATGTAGCCGTAGTCGAGCAGTAGCGAGAGGTGCGCGGCGCTGCGGCCTCTCGCTCCCCATTCAGCGACGATCCGTGCCGCGCGAGCGCGGCTGCCGGCGAACTCGAAGTCAAGGATCGTCGGCCCGTGCGAGACATGCGAAGGGTCGATCACTTCGAGGATCACCGTAAACGCGACAGTGGCGACCCCAAGCAGGACCAAGGCGCGCTTGCGATCGCGCGCGCTCACGAGCGAACGGGATCGGTCGCACGGCCCGCTCGAAGCTGGCCCATCGTGAACAGCGCACGCAGGTCAAGGCCCTCGGCAGCAAGGTTCTCCCGGCCGCCGGCCTCGCGGTCGATCACGCACAGCACCACCGCGATATCGGCTCCGCGGTCACGCAGCTCGCGGCAGGACTCGATCACCTGCCCACCAGAGGTCACCACGTCCTCGACGACCGCGATCCGCCGCCCGGCAACCTCGCCGCCCTCGGCCAGCCGGCACGTTCCGTAGGTCTTCGCTGCCTTGCGAACGAACATGCTCGGCAACCCCGACACCTGGGAGGCGACGACGGCCAGCGGCACGCCGCCAAGCTCAAGACCCGCGAGCAATTCCACCCCAGCAGGCAGCAAGCCGACCAACTCCTCGGCAATCTCGCGCAGCAGTCGAGGGTCTGACTCGAACAGGTACTTGTCGAAGTATTCGCTGCTCGTCGCACCCGAGCGCAGCCGGAACTCGCCCGTGAGTCGGGCGCGCTCGTAGATGCGGTCGGCAAGCTCGGGCACCGGACGGCAGCCTATTCGCCGGTTCCGTCCTCGGTTGGCGTCTGCTTTGCTGGACTCGTCGTAATCGGTTCCGCCTCTAGTCCGAGCAGGAGGGGTAGTTCATCGAGCGAGCCCAGCGCCTCGGCGCCGGCTTCGCGCAGCGCCCGCTCGTCGCTGTCAGCGGTGTAGCCAATGGCACGCATCCCGGCCGCGACCGCGGCTTGGACGCCGGATGGCGTGTCCTCGACTACGGCACAGGCGGCGGGCTCGACTCCGATCGTGGCCGCCGCGTGCAGGAACAGGTCGGGTGCCGGCTTGCCGTTGGCGACCGAGTACGCGGAGAACCGGACGTGCTCAGGAAAGAGGTGGTCGAGGCTGGTGAGCGCGAGCGAAAGCCGCGTCTTCTCTAGCTTCCCTTGCGAGGCCACGCACACGCGCAGCCCGGCGCCACGCAAGCGCTCGACCGTCTCGGCCACTCCGGCGACCGGCTGGAGTTCGCGGCGGAAAGCCTCCGAGCGCTCGGCCTCGCAGCGAGCGAGCCAATCCGCCGGCAACGAGCGGCCCAGCTTGGCCTCCGCACGCGCGAGCACGTCCGCGAGCAGCAGCCCTTGGTATTCGCGGCGGGCCTGCGGCAACGTGGTCGGTAGTTCCTGCTCAGTGAGCATCGCCGCGAGCACCCGATTGGAGATGACCTCGCTATCGACCAGTACGCCATCGCAGTCGAAGATCACAAGTTCCACGCCCTTCTACGCTCCTCGTAGCCAATCAGCCCAGCCGGCGGCGATCACGAGTTGGGACAGAGCTTCATAGCCCTCGGCGGCGGGGTGAGCGCCATCGTCCTCGGCAACCTCCGCCATCCACACCTGCGAAGCAAGCAGGGGCTCTATTACGCTCACGAACAAGACACCGGCCCGATGGCAAACGTCGGCGAAGGCAGCCGACAGGGTGCGGATGCGCTCGTTCTGCTCAGGATCGTCAACGGGCGCCGGGCCGATCATCAGCACGCGAGCGCCCACCGCTGCGGCTCCTTCCAAGATCGCGGAGAGCGCGGAGCAAGATTGTTCAGTCTCGACGCGCAGCCGGCCGTCTTCAACGGTCGTGTCGTTGGCGCCGCACGAAAGCACGATCATAGGGTCGATGCCCGGCATAAGCCTCGGTAGCGCCTCGGCACGCCAGCGCGCCGCGACCTGCTGCGAAGTCTCCCCTCTGACGCCGAGATTGTAGGCCGTCAGCGGACGCCCCTCGGCGAAGGAGGCAGCCACGACACGCCCGACCCAGCCCTTTCCGGCAGGGTCGCGCACGCCAGCGACAAGCGAATCGCCGAAGAACAGCACACGCCGATCGTTCGGCTGTCCATTCATAAGCGCCCGAGTCTAATTCGGCGACCGGGGTCGGCGTAGACTTCGGTCTTGTGCCAGCCGTGAGACTTCGAGACGATGCCACTCGCTGACCGTCGCGCAGCAGCCGCCGAAGACCTCGCGCGAGCCGGTGAAGCAGACGCTCCCGTGCAAGTAGCTGACTACGACCGCGCCTGGCCCGCGTCCTTTGAGGCCGAGCGCAGCCGGCTCATGCCGCTTCTTGACGGCGCTGATATCCACCACATCGGCTCCACCGCAGTACCCGGCCTGGCTGCGAAGCCCACTATCGACATGATCGCGCTCGTGGCCCATATCGACGCGCCGGTCGCGGCGCTGGTCGAGCGCGCGGGCTACCAGTTCCCGTGCGCATATAACTCGACGCTCTCGCGCCGGCGTTTTCTCTGCTATCCGTCGGCGTCACACCGTACTCACCACCTACACCTTGTCGATGAGCAGCAGGAGCTTGACCGTCGCCTGCGCTTCCGCGACCGACTGCGCGCGGACCCTGCGCTCGCGCGCGAATACTCGGCGCTCAAGCGCGCGCTCGCCAGCCGATACGCCAACGACCGCGAGGCATATACCGAGGCCAAGCGCCACTTCGTCCAAGATCAACTTGCGGCTGAATCACAGGCCACCCGTCGATGAGGCTGGCCTACCTTTCGATCTGCGCCACCTTCAAGGACGAGGCGCCGTACATGCCCGAGTGGATTGAGTTTCATCGGCGCGTAGGCGTCGAGCACTTCTTTCTCTACGACAACCTCAGCAGCGATGGCAGTAAGGAAGTCCTTGAGCCGTGGGTCGGCGCGGGCCTGGTCACGCTCTCAGATTGCTCGATTCCATTCGAGCAGGGCGGCCAGAGCTGGGCTTATGCCGATGCGCTCAGGCGAGCCCACGGACGCACGCGCTGGCTCGCCTTCATCGACCTGGATGAGTTCCTATTCTCGCCGGGCGGGACACCGCTGCTCGAAGTGCTCAAGGACTACGAGCAGCATCCCGGCGTCGTCGTCAACTGGCAGGTGTACGGCTCGTCCGGGCTCACGACTCGTCCGAATGGGCTCGTGATCGAGAGCTTCCTTACGCGAGCGATGACGCAGTGGGTCCGTAACCGGCGCGTCAAGAGCATCGTGGACCCCGAACGCGCTCTGCGCCCGATCGGACCGCACTTCTTCGAGTACGCGGACGGAGCGCTCGCAGTGACGGAGAACCACGAGCCGGTGCGAGTTATCGAGCGTCCAGCGTGGACACGCCGAATACGGCGCGGCCTCTCGCGGCTGCCCCTAATTCAGACTGACCCCTATGCAGTGCGCGAATCCTCGGTCAAGCACGTCTCGGTAGGACGCCTGCGGCTCAACCACTACGCCGTCCGCTCGCAGCAGGAGTTCGAGCAGAAGACAGCCCGACACGGCAGTTCGCGCATGGCTCCGCGCTACTTCGCCTACCACGACCGCAACGAAGTTCACGATCCCGCATTGATCGTCTACGCAAACCAGGTGCGCGCCCGGCTCATCGCCGCTGAGGCTCCGTAAGGCCCCACTGCTTACGCGGCTTTCGCTCCGTCATTCATTCGCGCCGAGAGTTCGACGCCGGCCGCGAGCGGGACTTCAACTGAAACGTATCCATTCTCCGCGTTGCGGACATAATCGAGGTACGGAAGTAGATCGGGGTCGTCAGCGCTCAAGTCGGCGACCACGAGCGCATTGCGGCACAGGTACGGCTCCACGAGCTTGAGAACCTGTAGATAAAGGTCGTTGCTGCCGTCGAGGAACAGTAGATCAACGGGTTCCGTGAGCTTGCCGAGCGTCTGCAATGCGTCACCCACGCGAACCTCTACGAGGTCATTGAGGCCGGCGTCGGTCAGGTTTCGAGTAAGTGTCTCGGCCTTGGCCGGATGGCGCTCTGTAGTGATAAGCGCACCCCCACCCGAGTCTCTGAGCGCAGCGGCCAGGTAGACGGTCGATTATGCGATCCGGCGGGCTCGCCTGCTCAACGCGAGCACGTACAGCAACTCGCCGACCTCGCGCTTGATCGCCAGCGGAGCATCCCCATAAAGCTCATACCGCTGGGCCTGCGCCAGCCTCTCCCCGAGCTGCGCTTCGCGCGCTAGAACGCGCTCCTTGGCCCGGCTGTCCTCAGCCAACGCCGCAGCGTGCAGCCGATCGAGGACGCACGCCACCATCGGCAACCTCAGCGTCGAGGACACCAACAATCCCTACCGGACCTCATTGATGCGGCCACCCTGGCTCACGTGAAAGTCGGACTGGAGCACGTCATAGCCGACGAACTCGAAGAGCCGGACGCCATCCCTGAAAGGTCGCGGTGAGGCGAGCAGGCGATTCGCTCCGACCCCGAAGGGCGGGGAGTCCTCGAAGGCAAGCTCACCGAAGCCCGTACCCTCGAACGCCTCGCGGATGTACCGCGTGAGATCGGGAGGATGACGATGGCGAGTCCAGATCACGCTCGCTGCCGGCGCACAGAGCGAGGGGAGGTCGCCGATCGTGTTGGCGATGTCCGCCCGCGAGATGTTCCCGAACACACCGCAGAGCAACACCAGATCGGCCGGTACGGCGCCCTCGTAGGCATCCACGAGTGAGGCGTCTGCCGCGATCACCTCCACGCCATCGAGACCGGCCGCTGCTACAGCGTGGCATGCTGAGCGCACGTTCTCCTCATCGAGCTCGACCAGGCGCGCGTTGACGTCGGTCCGCCTCGGGTGCTCAGCGAGCACGCCGATGAGGTCGTGACCCTGCCCGGCGCACACGCTGATGACCCTGATCGGACCAGGCGCGGCGCGATCCAGCGCAGCGCGAATCTGCGCCTGCACCACCGCCAGGCGCCGTGCAAGCGCCGAGCCGGGCTCGTCGTACTCCTCGTGCCAAGCTTGCCAATCCACGCTGGCAGTGAGATTACGGCAGATCGCACCATGCACGGACGGGCAGACCTCGGGCCCGAGCGCGTCGCCGCGGGCAGGTAAGGCGATGCGAGAGGGAGTTGTGGCGCTACGGGAGAAGCTGGCCGATCGCTGCGGCCAGCTCGGAAGGGGGTGTCGATGATTACATCGGCGCCTGCGGCGAGGAGCTCTTGCCTGCTGCCGATGCCCCACGTCACGCCGACGGTCGCGCCGCACCTGCGGATGCGAGGTTCCCCGGACCGGCGTGGGATGGGCGCTTCTCGCTGCCGCTGGCCTGCGGTGACGGGCGCGACTATCCGGCCGGTGAAGATCCCAACGCCGAGAAGCGTGCGCTCGAGCGCCAGCACTGCGACCCCGCTGTCCGTGAGCCGTTCATCGCGGCACTGGCGTCCAGAGAGCGGTCGCAGCGGTCGCTGCGCCCGCTGCCGAGAACACCATGCCCCCGAACAAGTCGGCGTCCAGCTGTCCTCGGCCACGGGCCTCGATCAGCGCGGAGATCATGTCGAAGGCGTCGATTGCGATAGCGGCCACGGTGGCTGGCTGCTCGAGTCGCTGCCAGCTTCGGCTGGCGAGGCCTACTGCCGCTACGGCTATCTGATGTGCGCCGAAACCGCGAACGAACAGGCGAGCCTCCGGATGCTCCACGGTTTCCGCTGCCAGCCTCAGCTTGGCCATCTTCGACGGAACGAACAGCGCGCCCACTCCGTAACTCACACGGAACAGGCTGTTGACGAGCATCAGGCTGCGTTTCGACACGTTCGCCGGAGCCTAACAAAGCAGGACGGGACGAGCAGCCAGTGCCATGCGGTGTTGGCTGAAGGGCTCGCGTCCCTGTTTGAGTTCGTCAGCTACGACGTGCTACAGCCTGATTTTCACGCGAGCCCGGGTGCGGCTTCACAAGGTGCGGGCCTGATAGAACTCGGCAGCGGTGGGCCTGACGCCGAATATATGCGCTGGCCCGTTCGGGGCGGTGTACGACTTCTACATCGAGCGGCCGCGGCTGATGCAGGTGGTCGGCCGCGCGCTATGGGGGATCGACGCGTCGGTGCTTTACGACAGCATGGACCTGCTCGCCGAGATCGGCGAAGCCAAGACGGTGCTGGACGTACCGTGCGGCGGCGGGGTGGCGTTCCGTGCCCTGCCATCCGGGCACCACGTGCGCTATGTGGCTATCGACATCCACGAGAAGGATGCTCGCGCGTGCGCGCGCCCGCGCGCTGCGCAGAGGGCTGCCGCGGGTGGAGTTCGTGGCAGGGGACATGCTGGCCCTTCCGTTCGATGATGGCGAGGCCGACCTGGTGCTCTCCTACAGCGGCCTGCACATGGTCAGCGACCCCGAGCGGGCGGTGCGAGAGCTCGCGCGCTGCCTGAAGCCAGGCGGGCGCCTGATCGGCACGACGTTCCTCGCCGGCGGGACACGGCGCGCCCGGGCGCTGCTCGGAATCGGCGCCCTTCGGGGGCATCCGCGGCCACCGGCGCGCGAGGATCTTGTTCGCTGGCTGAGGGAGGCCGGCATCGCCGATGCGCAGGTCGGCCCTCAGCCTGGGTTCGCTGCCTTCGGCGGCCGTCGCGCGTAACCTATCGGTTACACTTAGCGGGTGTCCGACGGCTTGTGTTCGCTGCGTCTCACCCGCCGCTACGCGGCTACGCCGGAGGAAGTGTGGGACGCGTTGAGCGAGCCCGAGTCGCTGGCCCGCTGGCTGGCGGCACCGCACACGGTCGAGCTGCGCCGGGGTGGGCGCTTTGAGCTTGAGTTTCCCGGCGGAGGACATGTCGAGGGCCGGGTGCGCCAGCTCGAGCCCGGCCGGGTGCTGGAGCTGGATTGGCGCTACGGCGGCGAGAAGTCCTCGATCGTGCGCTTCGAGCTCTCCGAGGACGGCGAGGAGACGGTGCTGGTGCTGGAGCACAGCCGGATCGACGAGCCGCTGGGGATGGTCTACATCGCGCGCTGGACCGGGGCGGTCGAACGTCTCGGCGAGAGGATCACGCGATGAGGGCGCTGGTGGCGCTCGCCGATCCCACGCGGCAACGGATCGTGGAGTTGCTTGCCGAGGGGGAGCGCAGCGCGGGCCAGATCGCGGCGGAGTTCTCGACGAGCCGGCCGGGCGTCTCGCGCCATCTGCGGGTCCTGCGTGAGCACGGCCTTGTGCGCGCGCGAGGGGAGGGCCAGCGGCGGATGTACTCGCTGGACTCGGCGCCGCTCGCCGAGCTGGAGGAGTGGCTGACGCGCTACCGCCCGTTCTGGAGCAACCGCCTCGACGCGCTGGACACCGAGATCCACAGGCGCCGAGGAAGCGCCACCAAACGCCGATCACGAGCCTCACGGGGGTGAGCGACATACAGCAGATCACGCCGTACTTGTTCTATGAGGACGTCGAGGCGGCGCTCCTATTCCTCACACGCGCGTTCGGCTTTCAGGAGACCCTGCGCTACCGGGGCGCCCAGGGGTATGTCAGCCACGCGGAGATCCGCCTCGGGGACGGCACAATCATGCTCGGCGACCCCGGCGAGCAGTACCGCAATCCTCGCCGCAGCGGCGCGCTCAACGGCGCGGTCCACGTCACCGTGCACGATGTTCAGGCGACGTATGCGCGGGCACTGACCGCGGGAGCACAGATCATCGAGCCGCCAACGGATCAGTCCTACGGCCGTCGCTTCGGCGCGCGTGATCCCGAGGGACACGAGTGGTGGTTCACCCAGCCGCCGACCCCGAGCCTCACGCCCGAGACCTGGAGCGCCGAGTGAACGCCAAGCGCACGAGCCACCACAGGCTGGCGGCATGGCCGCTTGAGCACAGCCCATCAAGGTGCGGCTCGGCGCTGAAGGTGGTGGCGTGGCTCGGAGCGGCCGGTGCCCTGTATGACCGACGAGAGCGGATCGCCGATCGCCTGGTCGACATGGCAGCCAGGCGTCCGTCAGGCATGTTGGGGCGCCTGCTCTACCGCAACCCGCGGGCGCACTTCGCGAGCTTCGACGCTACCCTCGCCGCACTTGCCCTGGCGCCCTCAGACCGGCTGCTGGAGGTCGCCTGCGGCGGAGGGACGTTCCTTAGACGCGCGCTGACAAGCGGCTGTGAGGCCAAGGCCATCGACTACAGCCCGGACATGGTGGCCCTGACCCGCGAGCGCAACGCCGCGGCCTGCCGCGACGGCCGTCTCGAGGTGCTCCATGCAAGCGCCGAGCGGTTGTCCTTCGCCGAGGAGTCATTCACGTGTGCCGCCATGACCAACGCCTTCTTCTTCCTTAACGACCCCGCCCGTGCGCTCGCCGAGATCCATCGAGTCCTCGAGCCTCACGGACGCTTGGCGATCTTCACCGCCGCACCAGACCCGCCGGCATGGATGGCGCCGCCCCCGATCGCCCGCCGAATGCGCTTCTCCACCGACGAGGATCTGAGCACGATGGCGAGAACGGCCGGCCTCATCGACATCAAGATCACCAGCGAAGACGACGGCCGCTCCCAGCTACTCACCGCGGTCCGCCCCTGACTTCCCACGCCCCTGGCTGCGACCGGCGTCGCGGCACCCTCACCGATAGTCGAGCAGCCCGACGTGCGTGATGAGCTTCCATTCGTCGGCGAGCAGCGTGTAGACCGTGCACGCCCGACCACTCCAACGGAAGTCGCCGCCGTCATCGTGCCGGCGCCAGAGCGTGTCCACATCCACCACGGCGAATGCCCCATCGCCCGGGTAAGATCGAGATCCGTACCGTGCGTCTGCGGTTGTGGACGAGTTCGTGCGCCGCGAACAAATGCCCGCCAGCTCGCGCGCCAGCGGTCGGCATCGAAGCGTCCCATGCCCCACTCCCACGATTGTGGATCGTGACTATCGGTGGTGGGCGACCACGGCCACACCATGTCGGTGTGAAAGATGCTCAGCAGCAGCTCCACGTCCGCCCCTACCCCGAACCCGACCAGCACTACGGCACCCTCGCCCAGCTCTGGCCCGCCTACGACTGCTCCGGAGCCACCTCGTTCGTGCTGTACGCCGCCGGAGAGGAGAAACAGCGTGCGTTCGGACGGGTCGTGTCCGTGTTCGGGGTCACCTACGTCGAGATGGACTTCACACGCCAGAACCTCCTCGAGCGGCTCGCCGGGGTCGCCATGTTCCTGCCCGAGACAGCCGTCTTCGAGCTGTTCGATCAGGTCGCCGTGCACACCTCGCCGCGCACCTCGATCCTTTTCGACTACGCCTTCGAGGATGTCCTGACCCACCCAGAGCGATACTACGGCGGACGGCAGTGGCTGCCATACGTAACCGGCCTTGGCGAGGAGCCGCGCAGCGGGATCCCGGCAGGACACCTGGAGGCAGTCCTAGCCGACCACGGACTCCGCCTCGACTCCCATCTCCACGCACACGAACTCCAAGCGCGCTACCTGCGCCGCGCGGACGGGACGAGCGTCGCTGCGCCTTTCGGCTTCTGCGCTATCGCGCACGCATTCGCCGCGAGCTAACTCGCAGTCGGCGGCCCGCCGTAGTCGGAGGTGTCGAGTGCGATGCCGGCGACAACGATCCAGGCGAGGGCGCTGTCGGTGTAGACGGTGATCCAGCGTCCGGGGCCGGGCTGCCCGTAGTTCTCGAGTTCGGTGGAGTCCAGGGCGGTGGCTGAGCAGCCCGAGCCGAACCACCTGTGATACTGGACCTAGGCGTCGAGCAAATTACGAGCGCCCGAACCGGGGACCTCACCCTCCCGAATCGCTAGGTCAGGTAGCCTGGTTTCCGCAAAACACCTGCAAAGGTGCGGGTTCTGGCTACGCATGTTGACTCCAGCTGGTTCGATATTGCCCTCGATATGAACGGATTTTGGCAGTGGGAGGGCCGTCACTGCCAAAACTCCTCGGACTGAGTCCCGGCGACCGTCGGACCTCGCAGCCTCTCCTTATAGCAGCGGGCTCGGCGCCGCGTTCGGCGACCCCCGGGGGGCAGCCGATGATCGCCGCGCGTAGTGCCGGCCAACGCGCAGATCTGGAGGCCCGACCCTGCAGTTCGCGTCGCCCCGCACCAAGAGGCCCGGGGCCTGCTCTGGATGTCGCTCGACGGTGAGTTCGCGCGTGGCGCTAGCTACTTTCAGCGAGCTGGACGGCGGTCGGCTGTCGCAGTCCCGGCTTCCACAGCTCGATCGTCTGCAGCACCCAGAAGACGGCGAAAAGCCCGATCAGGGCCACCTCGATCCAGATCGTCAGATGTGAGAAGCCGCCGGCGATCGCGATCACGGCGGTTGCCACGATCGTCGCGAGCATGCCGACCGCGATCGCGATGTAGGCGTTGCGATAGTTCAGAACCTTGCGCTGTGGCTGCGAGCGCCAGGCGTTGATGCAGGCGACCACGACTATGCAGAGGAACATCGCCGGCGCCGCCGTGATGTGGGCATCATCTTCGAACACGTCGCGTGCGAACACGAACACGAGCAGTGCCGCCAGCCACACCGCGAAGCCGCCGATCCCGGCAGCCAGGTCCGCGCCCCGCGGCCGCTCCCCCCATGCGATGAACATCACGATCGCGATCACGATCACTGCCCCGCCGAGCGCGAACATCGCTGTCCCGTTATTGGCGATGTCGGCCGAGCGTTCCTGCACCGCGCTTGCCATCTGGACGCAAGCGGGTGTTCCCGATTCCGGCGGCGTAGGCGCAAACGCGACCACCGGCGCGAACATGCCCGCGAAGTTGAGCAGGATGTCCTCCGCCTCCGTGCTTCCGCGCAGGCACACCATGCACACCGACATGCCGAGCAGCATCGCCACGAAGTAGCCCCGCGCCGGCGTGTACCAATAGGCGCTTATCGAGGTCTGGAAGCAATGCACCTGCGCATGCTCGTAGAGCACCGCAGCGACGAGGCCGAGCACCAGCGCGACCAGTGCCAGGCGCAGGTGGTGCCAGGTCCTGACAGCATAGGGCGGATTTCATGCCTACGATTCCAACACATGGATCAGACGGTTCGCGTTCGTCACGATCTTCCGGGCCGATCGTGAGCCAGCCCGCATGAGCTTGAGCGGCCAAGAGGCCGCGAGCCCCGCTCGCTGCTAGAGATCGCGTGGTTAGGCCCATCGGCAGGCTCCGTGGACGCGGTCAAGACAGTCGCTCTAGGATCGTCTTGAGCACCCGTAGGTCTTTACGGTTGGCGCGCCGGATCGCCTGCGCCACCAGCGGAGCGCTGATCCTCGCGAAGCCAACGTGCTGATGGACCACTGCCGACAAGGACTCGCAGTAGCGGCCGAGTCGGCGCAGTAGCAGCTACCGCCCCAAGCGGCGCGACGCAAGGCACCGGCCGGGCGGATATGGTCCCGGCGTGCTTCGGGTCTACCACCGCGAATACGCAGGACGTCCGATCCGGGCGCTGTGGACACTCGAGGAGATCGGGGCGCCCTACGAGCTGACGCTTATGAGCTGGGAGGAAGGCAGCGGGGAGGAGCACCGCGCGCGCCATCCACTCGGCCGCGTGCCCGTGCTCGAGGACGACGAGGGCTACGTGTTCGAGTCTACGGCCATCTGCCTGCACCTCGCCGACCTGCACCGGCAGGCCGAGCTGTTGCCCCCGCCGGGCACGCACGAGCGAGCGCTCGCCTACCAGTGGTCGTGCTTCGTGCCCGCCGAGCTCGAGCCGCCGCTCATCGAGGCGGCGATCTTCCGCGAAAGCGATCCCGATCGCGCCGCGAAGGCGCGGGGGCGCTTCGTCGCGGCCGCAGGCGCCGTGGCGGACGCGCTTGCGGACAGCGAGTACCTCGTTGGCGGGCGGTTCGGCGTAGCGGACATCCTCGCCGCCACCGCCCTGTCCATCCCGGAGAGGGCGGGCTTCCCCGAGGATGTCTCGCAGGATCTCAAAGCATATGTCGCGCGGCTCAAGGAGCGGTCGGCATACCAGCGCGCCAGAGAGCGCGAAGCTGGAGCGACGACAGCGCGCTGAGGGCTGCCCCGACCCTGGATGGGCACGCTAGGCTTCGCCCGCTGATGACCGACGAGGAGCTAGACGAGCTGATTCTCAGCCGACTTCGCAGCCGACGCGAACAGGCCGAGCTAAGCGAGCTTGGTGATGCAACGCAGAGCACGACGGATATGGCAGCCGCGTTCAACGAGCCCGACGTCCGCGTCGACGCGCGCGTGCTCATACTCGCCGGCGAAGGCCGAATTAAGGAGTCCGCTGCCGCACCCGGCCGCTGGATGCTTGCCTGACCAGCGAGCAGCGACGGGATACAGCCACTCGGTCGGCCGAGGGACCGACGGGCTAGGCTTCAGCGGTCGTGTCGCTGACTGCCCTGACATCTGCGGAGTCGCTGCCGTTCGAGCCCGATGGCGCGCGCGTCAGCGACCGGATCGCTGTTCTGGCCGACACCGTCGACGTCGTCGGGTTGACCGACAATCACGCCGGCCAGCCGCGGATGTCGCCGCTGGCTGCGGTAGCGCTCGCACGGGAGCAGGGCGTGGGGACAATCGTCCACGTTTCCTGCCGCGATCGCCGCCGGCAACCTCATCCACACCCGCCCCTACCCCGAACCCGACCAGCACTACGGCACCCTCGCCCAGCTCTGGCCCGCCTACGACTGCTCCGGCGCCACCTCATTCGTGCTCTACGCCGCCGGGCTGCTCGGCCCCAGCGCCATGGACTCCACCGACTCGAGACCTACGGGCAGGCCGGCCCCGGACACTGGATCACCCTCTACGCCAACAGCGCCCACGCCTGGATCGTGGTCGCTGGCATCGCGCTCGACACCTCAGACTACGGCGGACCGCCGATCCCCGCTGGGTCCGGGCCACGCTGGCGCCCAGAACCACTCGCCAACCTCAGCGACGGCACAACCTATGTCGCCCGGCACCCCGCCGGGCTATGAGACGCGTGCCGACCCCGCTCCTGCTCGCGGTGCTGCGCTCGCCACGGCCAGCCGCCGCGCGGCGCTACCGGCCAGATCCTCGCTGACCGCGTCCGAAGCGTCCACCCGGAGCCCCGAACTGCAGATGCCAAGCGAAGGTCAGGAACACTTAGAGATGCCCCCGTTTTGATAGCTCGCATGCCCTTGAAGCGGCGTCTCTGACTCGGATTGCAAGGCCCAGAAGGGCCTGGCTGCTGCCCGGCGTTCCGGGCCATCCCTTTGGCCATTCCCCAGAAACCGGCCTACGTCCTGATAATCCCGTTACATTGAATAGCTCATGTTACGGGATAGGACCGAATGTGCTGGATCATCGGGACAGGCCGACGCGCTCTATGGGATCGAGCGGCTTTCGGCGAATGGCGGGGACTCGCTCAGGGTAGCCTGCGTCGAGTTGGCCCGCCGGCTTCGATCGCGGGAAACGGAGTTCAGAGAGGCCGTGCTGGAGCACGTGTCCAGCGCATCTCCGGACGCCGTCGCCGGCGGGGACACGCAGCTTGCCTTAGGACTGCGCGAGACGATCGAGGCCTGCATGGAGCATGGTCTGATGAGTCTCGAGCGGGGACCGCAGTGGCCCGTGTCGGTCCCGCCCGCGGTGACTGCTCACGCGCACCGCACGGCGTCCAGCGGGGTGAGCTTGACGACCGCCCTGTCCCGTTGCGTGGCCAGCCACACGCTGGCGTGGAGCATCGTTCTCGACGAGGTGGCCGGCCGCGACTTTCCGACCGAACAGAGATTCGCGCTTCTCTACCGAGCGTCGGTCGTGATGGGCTCGCTGCTTGCGCGCGTTCAGATCGAGATCGCCAACGCACACCTGACCGATAAGGCGCGCAGAGCGCGCTCGCACGCACAGCGCCGCGATGAAATCGTGCGCAAGCTACTCGTTGAGAAGCCCGTGCACAGCGGCGAGTTGGCCGACCTCGGATACGATCTCGACGGCTGGCATCTCGGTGTGATCGCAACCGGCTTGGGGGCCGGCAAGGTCGTGCGAGGCCTGGCCGCGAAGCTCGGTTGCGAGCTGCTGCCGGTGGCACATGGCGGCGAGGCCGTGTGGGCATGGCTTGGAGGGCGCCGCCGGCTCTCGTTCGCCGATGTCGAGCGCGTTCTTCCAGCCGAGGAGTCCGTGGGCGTGTCGCTCGCGATCGGCGAGCCGTCGAGGGGTGTCGAGGGCTGGCGCCAGACTCACCGCGAGGCCGGGGACGCGCTGCTGGTCGCGCGCTACCGGCCGAGCAAGTTCACGCGGTATCTGGACGTGGCCCCCGACGCAGCGGTCCTGCGGGACGAGGCGCTCGCGGACTTGCTGATAGAGACGTACCTGGCGCCACTCGATCGCATGCGCATCGGCGGCCAAGCGGCCCGCAGGACGCTGCGCGCGCTCCTGGACAGCGGATACAACGTGTCCTCAGCCGCAGCCGCGCTCAAAGTCGACCGCAGCACCGTGCACCGTCTGCGCAACGAGATCGAGCGACGACTCGGCTGCCGCCTGCACGACCGGCAGGTCGAGATCGAGCTCGCCCTACGCATCACGGATCTGCGCGAACGCCGCGCCCGCGTTGACGCCGCGGCGGCGCACCGAACAACGCGAGAACCACACAGGGCACTGATCTCCTCCGGCAATACCAGGGGCGTGGCGGAGTTCGCCCCATACGCCACCACGCGACGGTCGGGAACATCCAGCGATGATTCGTTCCGATAGCCCGTGCGCGCTCGGGGCCGCGCCTGGGGTCCCCGGACCGCAAGGCCCAGACAGGCCTGCGCGCGTGCGCGCTACGCGTCCTGACCTTCAGAAAGGCCGGGGAGTGCGAGAATCCGGGATTGCCCAGATCCTCGACACTATCTGCTAACCTAGCAGGGATGATTATGCGCTGTAGCTTTCGGATTTATCGACTCGCACGGGGCTCGGCCGTGCTCGTGGCGCTCGTCGGGGTGATCGCTTGGTCGCTTGCGAGCGTGGCGCCCGCCCAGGCATCGTCGGGGCCGACCGAAGTGCAGACCGAGCCGGCGGAAGCGACGGCGAACGGCGTCTTGTTGAAGGGCGAGCTGAACCCGGGTGGCCTGCCGACGACCTACTACTTCGAATACGCGTCGACTACCTGTGACGAAGGCTGCAAGCCGCTAAGGACCGCGGTTGCGGGGCCGCTCACCGGCAGCGCCCTGCAGGAAGTGCCCCCGGTGGAAGTTACAGACCTCACCGCGGGAGAAAGGTATTGGTACCAGATCGTCGCGAGCAACGCAGACGGCACCAGAGAAGGAGAATTGCTTCTCGACTTCACGGCCCCAGCGAAGTCCGAACGGCCGACCGAAGTGCAGACCGAGCCGGCGGAAGCGACGGCGAACGGCGTCTTGTTGAAGGGCGAGCTGAACCCGGGTGGCCTGCCGACGACCTACTACTTCGAATACGCGTCGACTACCTGTGACGAAGGCTGCAAGCCGCTAAGGACCGCGGTTGCGGGGCCGCTCACCGGCAGCGCCCTGCAGGAAGTGCCCCCGGTGGAAGTTACAGACCTCACCGCGGGAGAAAGGTATTGGTACCAGATCGTCGCGAGCAACGCAGACGGCACCAGAGAAGGAGAATTGCTTCTCGACTTCACGGCCCCAGCGAAGTCCGAACGGCCGACCGAAGTGCAGACCGAGCCGGACTCCAAATCGGATTCGCCTGCGCTTCTGATCGCGCCACCGACCGTGACCTCGCCGCCAGGCCGAACGACGACTGCGCCCACGCCGCTGACCAGTCGGGCACGGAAGCTCGCGAATGCGTTGACCGTATGTGCGCGTAAGCCGACGAGGCGGCGCACGATCTGCGATAGGCGGGCTCACATGAGGTACGGCGCTGTGCGGCCGAGGTGACCAAGAAGACGGGTAAGCAGGCGCGTAACGGCAAGAAGTAAGACGGGTGTCGGGCGGGCACAGGACACTGCCACACGCCTGCCTCCAGCCCAATAGACCCGCCGACTGGATCGCCCCGATGCGACGGCCCCGCGGGGGACGAGGCGCTCGCGGGCTCGATGATCGAGACGTACCTCTGGCGCCACTCGGTCGCGTGTCCATTAGCTGACTCGCGGGGCGCTGCGTCCCCTCCTGGATAGTGGGCACAACGTGTCCTCGGCCACAATGAGCAGACTGCAACAGTGTGTTGCATCCTGCGCGCCAAGTGCGGCACATTGGTGTGGCGCAGCGGGGGCCAGTAGTGCTTGAGTTGAGAGATCGGTGGTGCGGAGATCCGCCCAGACAGCTTGAGCAAGGAGGGACCATGAGGGACTACATGTTGATATGGGGCCGCGGAACCGGCCGGTTGACTCGTTGGATGGTCCTCGCCGCAGCTCTGATGCTCCTGTCGTGCGGGAGCCCCCAGCGGGCACTCGCCGCCGAAGAAGAATCCCATGTGGAAATGCCTCTATCCGGCCTTGGCGAAGGCACACTTGGGCCACTCGAATATTTCGAAAAAGGCTCCAGCGTCGAGCAGACGCCAAAAGTGTACCTGATCTTCTGGGGCAGCAACTTCGAAAAAGAAGAAGGCGGGAAAACGGCCGGTAAAGAAATCTACGAAATGCTCCTCACGTTCTTCAAAGGCTTGACGGGCTCCGCCTACGAGGGCATCCTGACGCAGTACTTCGATTCGACGGGCGGCCCGACGGGTCGTGTCTCCTCCACAGTGACGCTCGAAGACGGCGAAAAACCTTACATAATCAACAATGTGAAAGCGCCAGCCGATCTAACCAAAGCAAAGGCGGCAAAAGAGGTCGAAAGCGCGATCAGCGCGAACAAATGGACACCCGAAATCAACACGCAGTTTATGCTTGTAACGCCACCTGGCGTCACATACGAAGAAGTTCCTGGCTGCGCCTTCCACTCATCGACAATGAGTGGCGCGACCTATGACTTCGTGCCCTACCAGGGTGAAGAACCTTTGAAGAAAGAATGCCTAGCACTCGGCAATCGCAAAGAAAATGCGGTTGTGAAGTCGTCAAAGAGTGCATCGCACGAGTTCGCTGAGGCTGCAACGGACCCATATGGCGACACCTGGGGTGGAGACGAGCACGAGATTGCCGACCTCTGCGTAGAAGAAGAAGACTTTGAACTCCCAGATCACGCATGGGCGCAGGCTCAGTACGACGATGCTGAAAACAAATGCTCAAAGGAAGACCTCAAACCACCCCACGTATATACGATCACGGAATCTGCACGCAGCCAGACGTCAACCAGTGCGACACTGGAAGGACTTGTCGACGGCGAGGCCGAAAAACCGGAAACCCATTATTATTTCGAAATTGGCCCCACCGAATCGTATGGAACGAGGACGAGCGAAGTAGGGGTTGGAACCGGTACGAGCATAGTCGAAGCCAAACAGACTGTTTGCGGACTTACGCCCAGCACCCTCTATTACTTCAGGGTCGCCGCGACCAACAGCACCGGAACCAATCACGCGAAAAAAGAAACCTTCAAAACTGAAGCCTCCGGAGGCAGCAACTGCCCCTCGGGGACCACGGAAGCCGCGTCAAGCGTCAAGACGATTGAAGCAACCCTCAATGGCACAGTGAACCCTGGCGGCCTGGCGACCAAATACCACTTCGAATACGGCACCACGACCTCCTACGGCAAAACGACCTCGGAAACGAGCGCCGGGTCGGGCACGAGCAACATCAAAGAGAGTCAGACGGTCACCGGGCTGACCGGTGGCACGGAATATCACGTCCGAGTCGTCGCCACAAACTCGACCGGAACGACCTACGGAGCGGATAAAACCTTCAAAACGTCGACCACCCGTCCACCAGCCGCGACCACGGGCTCGGTCACGGGCATCACGGAAGCGGAAGCGACACTGCACGGAACCGTGGACCCCGAAGGCACGGAAACGAAATACCACTTCTCATACGGAACGGAAAAAGAAAGACTGACGCTGGCAACGGCGGAAGCGAGTGCCGGTTCCGGCACCGAAAAAGCGGAAGTGAGCAAAGTCGTCAAAAGTCTGTCGGCGAACGCCACCTACTACTACGAGATCTCCGCGACGAACGCAGGCGGAACGGTCTACGGCACCGAAAAGACGTTTGCGACGTCGGGCAAGCCAACAGTGGAAACCAAGCCAGCGACGAGCGTGGGCGAAACCACTTCGACCCTGAACGGCATCGTCAATCCCAAGGGAGCCGAAGCGAAATACTATTTTGAATACGGGACCGAAAAAGAAAAATACACGAAAAAAACAACCGAAAGGAGCGCCGGCTCAGGGACTGCCAGCGTGGAAGAGACCGAAGAAGTCACCAATCTGCTGCGTAACACGACTTATTACTTCCGGATCGTCGCCACCAACGTCAACGGCACCACGGACGGAACCGAACGGGAACTCACCACCCTTTCCTCTGTGATTACGGGTTCGGCCACGGGGGTGACCGCTACCGAAGCGATCATGCAGGGCACGGTCAACCCGCACGGCCTGGCCACGACGGACCAGTTCGAATACGGCCCCACCACCTCCTACGGGACGACCGTCCCCGCGACGGCCGAAAGCACCGGGTCGGGCACCACCGTCCTCGCGAAGGGCTACATCCTCACCGGCCTGAAACCGAGCACGACCTACCACTTCCGACTGGTAGGGTCGTCGAGCAGCGAAGGCGCAACATACGGGAAGGACGCCACCTTCACGACCGCGACCTTGACCCCCTTCTTCTCCAGCGCCTTCGGCTCCTACGGCACGGGCAACGGCCAGTTCAACGAACCGACGGGCATCGCGGTCGAGACAGCCAGCGGCACGGTGGTGGTCTCGGACGAAAAAAACAACAGGGCTGAGGAGTTCAACAGTGCGGGCGAATTCCTACGCTCGTTCGGCACCGAAGGTACCGGCAACGGTCAGTTCAAAGAACCACGAGGCATCGCGGTCGGCACGAACCGCGGCCTGTTCGTCACCGACACGGGTAACAACCGCGTCGAGGAATTCACCGAAAAAGGGGAATACGAGAACCAGTTTGGCACCACCGGCTCGGGTAACGGCCAGTTCAACAGCCCGAAGGGCGTCGCGGTCGATCTAAAAGGCAACATCTGGGTCGCCGACAGCGGCAACAACCGCGTCCAGGAGTTCAAATCCAAACGGGAATACGTACGCCAGTTCAGCGCAGGCACAAACCCGGTCGGCATCGCCGTCGACTCGAAAGGCAACGTCTGGAACGACAACGAAGACGAAACGGGCGCCATCGAAGAGCACAACGAAAAAGGCGAACTCCTGCAGAGGTTCGCAAACCGGGGCGAAGGCGAAGGGGAAGTGCTCGAACCGAGGCGTCTGGCGATCGACTCCTCAGGGGATCTGTGGGTCGCCGATGCCGGAAACAACCGGATTGACGTTTTCACCGAAAAAGGGGAATATGTAACAGAGTTTGGTGGTAAGGGAAGCGGCAGCGAACAGGTGCGATATCCTACAGGGGTGGCGCTCGACTCCAACGGCAACGTATGGGTGGCCGACGACGAAAACAACCGGGTGGACAAGTGGAGGACCTACGGCGTACAGCCCCCGCTCTTCTCCAACGCCTTTGGCTCACTCGGCACGGGCAACGGCCAGTTCAATGGGCCGCCAGCCGTGGCGGTCAGTGCGATCAACGGGACCTTGGCAGTATCTGACGAAAAAAACGACCGGATCGAGGAGTTCAACGAAGAAGGTGAATTCGTACGCGCGTTCGGCTCCGAAGGTACTGGCAACGGCAAGTTCAAAGAACCGCGAGGCGTTGCAGTCGACACGAACGATGCCCTGTTCGTCGCCGACACCGGTAACAACCGTGTCGAGGAATTCACCGAAAAAGGAGGATACGAGAACCAGTTCGGCTCCGAAGGCACAGAAAAAGGTAAGTTCAAAGAACCGCGAGGCGTCGCGGTCGATCCGAACGGCAACATCTGGGTCGCCGACAGCGGCAACAGCCGCGTCCAGGAGTTCAATTCCAAACGGGAATACGTACGCCAGTTCAGCGCAGGCACAAACCCGGTCGGCATCGCCGTCGACTCGAAAGGCAACGTCTGGAACGACAACGAAGACGAAACGGGCGCCATCGAAGAGCACAACGAAAAAGGCGAACTCCTGCAGAAATTTGCAACCCGGGGCGAAGGCTATGGGCAGGTCAAAGAACCCAGGGGTCTCGCGATCGACTCCGCTGGAGACGTGTGGGTGTCCGATAGTGGGAACAACCGAGTCGAGGTATTCAACGAAAAAGGGGAACTCCTGCGTATATTCGGGCATACGGTACCGGCAGCAAACAGATTGAGCACCCGGCCGGCGTGGCCGTCGATCACAACGGGAACGTGTGGATCGCGGACTACGGCAACAATCGGGTGGATAGATGGGAAAGGTAGGTGTGGTCAGAGCCGTCAGGTGGTAGGCAGAAATGCCTGGGGCTGGCTGTCGGGACGTTCACGAGCCGACGTCGTCCTCATGCGACTCACGACGACTCCTTCGCGTTGCCTATTCCTCTCTGTGAACCGGCCGATTTGAAGCTGAGGCGGATCGTTGACCGGGTCAACGCTCCGCAGCTCGATAGTGCCTATCGTGAGTCTCCAGAAATGCAGCCCAACCTCCGCGGTACTGCTGAAGTGGATGCCACCACGCGGACACCGGATCCAATCCGTCCTCCAGAGGGCACCCCGCCGCCGTCTGCCGTACGCCCGAAAGCCGCCAGCTGTCGATCGAGACGACCATCGCGCACACACGACGATGACGTCGTCAGGATCTACTCCCGGCTGGCCCCATACGCATACACGTCTGCCTCGGTGCGTGTCGCGACACCGCGACGAGCAACCATAACCCGGGCGTCCCTTCGGTCAAGTGTCGCTGCTGACATCGCTGCGCCTCAGAGAGGTTGGTCGGGTCGGCCGGACATCCCGCCGCAGCGCAGCTGGAGGCTACAAGCAGCGCGCGAAGACGATCCGCGATCCCGTCCTGCAGGCGCTGGCGTTGGGAAAGCTCAGGACCAGCGCTTCCACGCCCAGGTCGCAGCGACACTCGCGCCGAGGGCACACCGCAAACACGCCGTGCAGGCGATCATCGCGATCGAGGTCATCTACGACTACCTGGACGCCCTGACCGAGCTGCCGGTCCCAGACCCTCTCGGCAACGGCCGCCGCCTATCCCAGACGTTCACCGACGCGATCAGCATCCACCGCGAACCCCAGTGAGGTCGCGACCGCCCTCAGCGTGACCCCGGCGCACGCGACGAGCGCCTCGAGCAGCATGTCGCCGGAGCACAGCAGCGAGCCGTCGCCCCCCGACGCCGGGTGAAGCCCCGCCTCCGCGACCGCCTGGGCGGTCCGCACCGAGCACGAGACGCCCTCTCCGAGCTCTCCCGTCGCGGACAGCGTGAGAAGCGCCGCACCGGGCTCGGTCCTGTAGCGATCCTTCAGCGGCGCCTGTAGCGCCTTCAGCTCCTCGCGCTCCACCCCGAGGGATCTTAGAGAGCCCCCGTGCCCCGGCGGCATCTAAGAACTGGGCCATTCCATACGTCCCGGTTCGATCTCAGAGCATGAAGGCGTCGTTGATCCGGCTGCGTCCTTGGTAGCGATGAGCAGCCCGGGCCAGCTGGTCCTCGTCGTAGAAGCGCTTGGCCCACCAGGAGTCTCGGCGCGCAAGACGTGTCCCCGCAAGGATCGCCGGAATCCCGAAGAGCACAAAGAGCCCGACGATGCTCAGGGTATATCGGCCCTTCAAGCAACCGACGATCACAAATGGGGAAGCTATGACCCAAATGAAGATGAGCCCTTGCACAGAGTCGGTATCGGCCCGCGGAATCGAACGCTTTACAGTTCTCCGGCTCCGTCCGCGGGGTAGCATTGGCACGCCCTGTCAACCCACAAGGGTGTAGCCGGTGTGCAGCGGGGGCTGGCCGACGGCTCGATCGACGGACGGGATAAGGGGGGGTTTGGGCGTACAAATGGGTCGTATGACCAAACACGAGCGCCCGGCCGCTGGCGATCCGCCCGCTCAAGCGCCGTCAGGTTCATTCGCGGGCTGCCGGGTCCCACGTCGCCAGCGGATCCGCGTCGTCCTGGATGAGCGGGTTGACGAACGCAACGACATCGGCGATGAGATCGGCCCACCGATCGGGTGGAGCCAGCGAGAAGGAGGCCCGCCGGCGCAGCGCGTCGTAGCTGCGCTGCCGGTCGGGCAGCCCGGCGAGCGCCACGGCGAGCGGGAGAATCGGATGCCGGCGGTACTCGGCGATGGCCTGCAGGGTCGCGCGTAGAGCAGCAGCGTCGATCGTACGCAGACGGCTGAGAATCCAGACGTCGGCAAAGTCCCGGTCGCGGGTGTTGAGCTCGCCGCGCTCCATCATCGTCGCGACCTTCTCGGCCAGGATGCGCTCAATCGGGTAGGCGCGCAGCACGATACCCGCACCACCGAGGATCTGCGGGTAGCGAACCTCCTCCACCTCGCCCGGGTCACCGAAGGAGAAGTCGAGAGCCACCACGACACGAGCCACACCAATCGCCGCGGGGAGCTTGACCCGCACACCGCGGTAGGTGGCACCCTCGCGCATCGCCTCCGTCGCAATCGAGGCCGTGGCGAATGCGATCCCATCCGATTCGGGCAACGTGACCGTGGCGATCTCAGCGACGACCGCGGCAACCGACCGCTCATCGTTGGGAATCCCATGGGCGGACAGATCGGCGTCTCGGGTCATCCGGCGCGCGTCGAGCACCGCCAGCAACATGGCGCCCTTGAGCACCAGTTGCTCGCGATACTCGCTGAGCGACAGTCGCCTCAGGAAGCCCTCGATCGCGTAGAGCACCTGCAACGCCTGCGTGTCGCGGCCATGACGTTCAAGGGCGATACGCTGCAACTGACGGTTGACCCGATCACCG
Organism: uncultured Solirubrobacterales bacterium; assembly: GCA_963725535.1. Classification (GTDB taxonomy): domain Bacteria; phylum Actinomycetota; class Thermoleophilia; order Solirubrobacterales; family Solirubrobacteraceae; genus Palsa-744. The sequence continues at coordinate 2,383,176 of CAVRYX010000007.1, read as the reverse complement.
TCGGTCGCGGTCAACTCATCACCGCCTCCAACGCGCCGGTCAATCGCCGCCGGCCCCCCAGCTCTCGGGCGATGGCGACCAGCCGGCGAGGCTGGGCGTCCGAACGCCGCAGATAGCGATTCAGCGCGTGCAGAGCGGTATCCCGCCCGACATGGTGAGCAAGCCGCATGGCATCGACAACCGCCCGCTCGGGCGAGTAGATCGATAGGCGCTCTCCGGTCTCGGTCGTCTCCTCACGACGCTCCAAGTCAAACGTTGCCGCAGCGAAGACGTGCACCTCGGTCGCGGGGAAGTCGATGCGAGGACGGTGCGTGCCGCGCGCGACCGCGACATGGACGACGGCCGGCAGCTCGTCGGTCAGATCCCAGTAAGCCAGCGCAGAGTTCGAGCAAATGATGCCTCCCGGTACCCGCGCGCATACCGTCGCCAGCTCGGTGCTGGAGCTGATCGCCCCACCAGCCCGACGAAAGACCCCACGGCCCACGCGGAGAAGCTCCCCGCGCGCGCCCAGGCGATACAGCTCATAGCGAGGAACGCCAGCTCGTTCGGCGTCGGCGACCCGGAATGGCCGGTCGCCGAACTGATGCAGCAAGTCTCGAGACAGATCGACACTCATCTGCTACAAACTCTATACTAACGATGTGGTTCTGTAAAGCTTTTGGTGCATTCCATTCCGTGGAGCGGTATCGGCCCATCCCTTCTCAAGAAGCAGCGCTTACCAGCGGCGCTTCAGCACCGACGCGTGGGCCTGCATATCGTCAGCGACGAGTGAAGCGGCAGCTCGGACGGGCGTCGGGCCGTTGCGTATAGATTCAAGTCACGGCGCGGTGAGCGATTGCATCGCCCGACGCAAGCGAGCGTGTGTCGATCCTCGGTTGAGGCGCATGCAGCTCGTCCATTGTGGTCAACAGATCGGCAGTCCGGCTGGCTCACGCTTGCCGAGGCAAAGGAGGCGCCGCCAGCCTGCTTCCCGCGCTGAGCAGGTCTTACCGGGACGTGCGTGGAGAACGCACGACTGGTGAAAAGCAGGTCAGCCGAGTTCGTACTTGATGTGTGTAACGCCGGGCGCATCGACTGCCCGGATCTGCTTGAGCTTGAGCGTCCGGCGGTCGAGTCCCGCGAATAGGCGATCACCGGTACCGAGGATCAGTGGCGCGATCGAGATGTCGATCTCGTTGACCAGTCCTGCGGCCAGATATTGGTTGACCACCGACGCGCCCCCGGGTAGCGAGATGTCGCGTCCCTGTGCGACGTCCTTCGCCTGCCTCAGCGCTGACTCGATCCCGTCGCTGACGAAGTGGAAGGTGGTGCCGCCCTCCATCTCGAGTGGCTCGCGCGGGTGGTGGGTGAGCACGAACACCGGATGGTGGAACGGAGGAGTCTCGCCCCACCAACCCCGCCAAGACTCATCCATCCACGGACCCCGGACCGGCCCGAACATGTTGCGACCCATGATCGTGGCGCCTACGTTCGCCAAGCGCTCCTCGACCACCGCAGAGCTGGCATTCACGTCGCCGCCCTCCTCGCCGTGCATCTCCCGAAACGCCTTGAGCCGGAAGAACCACTCGTGCAGATCCAGCCCGCCGGAACCGAGCGGGTTCTCCTCGTCTTGACCTGGGCCGGCGACGTAGCCGTCCAGCGACATCGTGATGCTGAGTCTCAGCTTGCTCATCTCGCTCCCCTTCTGTATCGCACCTACTGTAAGAGACAGCCGGATGATGACGCCAGCTCATTACCACCCGCATCACCGAACTGCTCATCCTCTTCACGATCGACGCGTCCGGCGTGCTCGAGAATCTCCCGTGCGATCTTCTCGTAGTCACGCGTCGCCTCACGACTCGCGTTCGCGTGGACCTTCGTCCCGTTGACCGCGATCACCCCGACTTTCGCCAAGCCGGCCTCCGCGCAGAGCGTCAGCACCTCACTGAACAAGTCCGCCAACGCCGTCTCGTGGCGCTGGCGAAAACGCGCGATCGTCGTGTGATCAGGGCGCTGGTTCGCCGCGATCACCCGGTAGGCGACATCCTCGATACACTCACGCTCGATCACCCGCGAGGAACGCTGCCCCATCGCATAGGCGTAGAGCAGCAGCGCGACCATCATCACCGGATCGTGCGCCGGGCACCCATACCATCCGCGCGATAGGAAGCGTAAAACGACGCCAAGTCCATCTCCGCCACCGAGGACAACACGAACCTCGCAAGATGATTCTGCGGCAGCCAATCGTTCAAGCTCGGCGGCAGCAGCAGCTCCTGCTCACGACCACACGCAATGAAGTTATGGGGCATACGAACATGGTCTTAAACCCGCCGGACGACACACCCTTACGCAACAGCCTCACGCGAAAGCAGTAGTGCACGGTCCGATGCGCCGGCGTCGTCGAGCGACAGCGCTGTTTAGCCTGCGCAGAACATCGCCTCCAGGCGGGATACGAGGACGCCGCTCGCCCACCTCGCAGAGGAAGGCACGATACTCACAGCACGCCGAAGCTCGCAGGCGCCGGACGGATCGATGCGGCCTTTTAGCGCTACGGTATGGTATGGCGCAGGGTCGATCGTCAACCCGTCGCGACTCTGCTCGATCGCATCCCTCCAGAGTATCCTGCGTGTGCACCTTGCCGGGGATCGACATGTGCGTCGGCGGAGGGGACAACTAATGCCCTCGATCTGCCTGTGCATGATCGTTAAGAACGAGGCGGAGTTTCTAGCGCGTTGCCTGGCTTCGGTTCGGGACGTCATCGACTATTGGGTGATCTGCGATACAGGCTCGACGGATAGCACTCAGGATCTGGTTCGGCGCGAGATGGCCGGCGTACCTGGCGAGCTCTTCGAGCACGAGTGGGTTGATTTCGGCTCCAACCGTACGCGGTCGGTGCAGCTTGCGCGGGGCAAGGCCGATTATCTGCTTGTTGTAGATGCGGACTCGAAGCTTGAAGTTGAGCAAGGCGCGCTCGACGCGCTAACTGCCGACGCTTACGCGCTTTGTCATCTGGATGAGGTGAGCCGCGGTTACAGGACCTGCTTGGTTCGCGGCGACCTTGACTGGCATTACGTGGGTACTCTCAACTCGTACATCGATAGTCGCAGCCAGTATGCGATTGAGCTGCTTGATGGGGCGAGGGTACGTTCGTGGTCGATTGGCGGGGCACGGAGCGGGCGCCACAAGAATGAGCTTAAGCTGCTCGAGCGTGCGCGCGAGCAGGACCCTGCCAACTCACGTACGGTGTTCTACCTCGCACAGACCCATCGCCATGTTGGAAACGTTGACGCCGCGATCGATATGTATGACCGCCGGGTCGCGATGGGCGGCTGGGACGAGGAAGTGTTCTTCGCCATGCTCCAGGCCGCCGTGCTGCGAGCCGAGCAAGGGGAGTGGTCCGCTTCTAAGGCGGGGCTCGTCGCTGCTTGGGAGTTCCGCCCGTCGAGGATGGAGCCGCTGTATGAGTTGGCTTCGCGGCTACGGCTTCGTGGCGAGCATCACGCGGCCTACCAGTTCGCCCTGCGGGGTCTCGGTCAGCCAGTCCCACGAGACCTGCTGTGCGTCTCGCCGTGGATATATGAGTGGGGGCTGCCGTTCGAGTACTCCGTCAGCGCCTATTGGGTAGGAGACATCCAGGGGTCACTTGAGGCATGTCAGCGCCTTCTGGCTATCCCCGACCTGCCGGACGACTATCGTCAGAGCACCAAGCAGAACATGGGCTTCTGCGTGCGCAAGCTCGCGAAGGTCCCGCCACTCCCGGCTGCCTCGGCGCGTCCCGGGAAGCGTAAGGGCCGAGCATAAGAGCCGGGGGACCCGTCGCGAAACCGCGAAGTCAGATCATTTGGACTTGACGGTCGTGTGAGCCACCGTTAGACTCGCCCGATGGCTGGGGTTCTGTGCCGCGCCCGCATTAGCAACGCGGCTTGTGTGCGGGCAGTTCTCATCCCAGCGTGCGGCGTTGGCATGTGGCTCCAGGGGTCGCAATCGGCAGCCGCGCTGGAGCCACGTGCCGTGGGCGGCACACCCCAGCGATCAGGCGCAGACAGGCTGGCCAGTGAGCCACCCAACACGATTGAGGAAGGCCCACTCGCCTCCGGCTTGGCTGTGGGTCCTACGGGGCCGACCGGGTTCGCTACCGCCTACGCGACCAGCTACTCGTGCGCATTTGAGTTCCAGCCATGCGACCTGGCGGGGTTCTCGGGCGTGTCGTGCGCAACGGGCTCCTCGTGTACAGCAGTCGGCACGGCTGTCGCCAACACGACGCTTGCCGAGAGTTGGGCCGGGACCAAATGGACCATCGAGCCGACCACTGCGCCGGACAAGTCTACGTTGAGCAATCTCGCCAGCGTCTCTTGCACCGCCGCGACGGCTTGCTTGGCGGTCGGGTCCTACTACAGCAGCCTCGGTAGCGGATGGCTGCCACTCGCCGAACTGTGGAACGGGTCGAGTTGGACCATCCGGCCACCGCCCACCCCCTCTGAAGGGTCAAACGACGTCCTCTCATACGTCCAGTGCGCGACCGCGAAAGCATGCATGGCTGTCGGCTCCTACTACAGCAGCGCGACAAGCCAGACGGTGCCACTGGTGGAGTTCTGGGACGGCTCTACTTGGACGATCCAAACCGTGTCGCTACCAAGCGGCGCGAGCGGCGGGCAGCTGTTTGGCGTGTCCTGCCCCTCAATGACCGCCTGCACCGCAGTCGGTATCTACTACACGGCCCTTGGTGGTCCAAGCGAAGAATTGGCTCTCGCCGAGTCATGGAACGGTACGAACTGGTCGCTCCAGCCAACCCCGAACCCAATCTCAAACGCGAGCTACAGCCTGAACGCCGTCTGGTGCCTGTCCGCAAAATCCTGTAACGCCGTGGGGCGCATCTTCACGGGCTCCAACGAGGAAACCCTCGCCGAGTCCTGGGACGGCACAACCTGGAGCATCCGACCGACCCCGAACCCAAGCGCATCGACATACAGCTACCTCGCGAACCTCTCGTGCGACCCATCAGGCGTGCCCTGCAAGGCGGTCGGCACCAGCGGAAACGAAACCCTCGTGGAGTCCTGGGACGGCACGACCTGGAGCACCCAGACGACCCCGCAACCCGCGAACTCCACCCGGTCCTCGTTCTCCGACGTATCCTGCACAGCCGCCAACGCCTGCACAGCCGTCGGCCAGTACCTGGACGGTAAGGAGGGACCCACCGGCGCATATCGCACGCTCGCCGAGCGCTGGGACGGGACGAACTGGACCGCTCAGCCAACGGCCGACGCGGCGCTCGCGGGAACAGGATCAGTCACCAATATCACCTCTTCAACGGCAGAGCTCAACGGGACCGTGTATCCCGGCGGCGCCCCGACAACCTGTTACTTCGAATACGGCACCACGTCCTCATATGGGTCAACGATCCCCTGCGCCCAGTCAACGGGCCCGGGAGCCGCCTCGGTCGCCGTGTCGGCCGACCTCACGGGCCTCTCCCCGAACACGACCTACTACTTTACCCTCGTCGCAACGAACCCGGGGGGCGGCATGACCTACACCCCGGGCCCCGCGTCTTTCACTACTCTAGCCACGAGTGGCGGCGGTGGTGGTGGCAGCGGAGGGGCGAATAGTGGAGGTGGCGGCGGGGGAGGGAACAGTGGCGGTGGCACAAGTCAGCCCCCGCCCGCACTCCCGAATCACGTACCCGCTAACTCGATCGGACAGCTGTACCTGGATGGCGGCGGCTGCACCGGGACAGTCATAAGCGGTGCGCCAAACCGAAGCGTTGTCCTGACCGCCGCTCACTGTGTGCTCCACAACGGTGTGCTGGTGAACTCGGTTACGTTCGCACCCGGACACACAGGGAGCATCGATGACCTCTCAGGTTGCCGCATTAACGGAGGATGCACATGCTCGGTTCCGTCGCCCTGCCCTGGCCACAGCCCATTCGGGATATGGCGGATCGCGAGTGGCGCCGCGGATCACATCATTGTTCCCGACGCGTTCTCGCTAACAAGGTCATCGGCCTACGACTACGCATTCATCGTCTTTCCGCCTGGGCCGCGTGGGTATCTCGGTGATGTGGTAAGCGGTCTTCCTCTAATCACCACAGACCATCGCGGGCAGGAATGGACGGTTTTCGGATACGGGGCCTCGACGACCCACGGCATCGACTCGTGTGGGCCCACATCGGCGCATGACAATACCGACGATCCCGGTCCTCCACGGTTGCAGTTTGGCTGCAACAACATCGCCGGTGGCTGGAGCGGTGGGCCGTGGCTTAACGACAGCAACGGTGTTCAAAACGGTGTTGGCGCAATAACCAGCCAGGGGGGGAGCAGCGGCATCCTCAACCTTGGGCAAGATGCTTATGGCACATACCTTACGATCGACACGCTGGCTGACTTTGCCGTAGCGTCTGGCGCGTGCAGTCTGGGGTGTGGCCCCGGCAGCAGTCAGACGAGTGTAGTGGTTGGCGGCAACGTGCAGCTTGCGCCTGCGTCGAACCCGCCGATCAGGTCGGTACAAGCGACGCTCTCGTTGTCTGCGTCCGTGGCGCGAAGTGCCAGGCATCGCCGGAGCCGCCCGAACACGGTGATCGGATCGGTGAGCATACGCATCCCGAAAGGGCGGACGGTAAGGGTAGCCGTTCCCTTGAACCGACGAGGTAAGCTGCTGCTCGAAAAGAGCGGACGGCTGTTGGTGTATGTCACGGTGCGGGCCGTTCAAACCAATGGTCGGAGGATGGTGATCAGGCATGCACTGCTGATCGGCATTCAGCACAGGCGGCGCGTCTAGTGGATCGTCCTTTTAGTTCGCTGGTGGTTGCAGGGATCTCGCAGGCTTTGCTGAACCTTTTGCTGGTGGTGTCCAGCGATGATGGGGGTTCGGTATGCCTGCTTTGGCGAAGCGCATTCAGATCGGAGACGACGATCGAGCGGAGCTCGAGCGGATCGCGCGGTCGGGGGTCGAGCAGGCGCGGATGGTCGAGCGTGCTCAGATTGTGCTCCACGCCGCTGAGGGCCAGTCGGCTGCGCAAATCGGGCGTTTGTTGGGGTGCTCGGAGAACACGGTGGCGAAGTGGCGAGCGCGATATGAGCGCGATGGGATCTCCGGGCTCGGGGACTTGCCGCGCTCCGGTAAACCGCTCGTGTACTCCCAGGCGGACAGGGCGAGGCTGATCGCGAAGGCGTGCACGCGCCCACCTGAGACGCCGGAGGGTGCACAGCAGGAACGCTGGACCTATGAGCAGTTGGGTGAGGCGGTCGGCATGTCGGGCTCCCAGGCGCATGTGATTCTCTCGCGCGCGGATATCAAGCCGCATCTAACTGAATACTGGATCATGAGTGACTTCTCCCGGCCCGAGTTCGAGGAGCGCCTGGGCGAGATTTGCGGTCTTTACGTGAACCCGCCGGAGAACGTGCTGGTTGTCTCCTTGGACGAAAAGACCGGCATCCAGGCCAAGGCGCCGACCAAGCCAGACACCTTGCCCGTCCCCGGCCGTCCCGTCAGACGCGAGCACGAATACACACGCAACGGTACCCAGTGCCTGTTCGCCTGCCTGAAAGTTCACGACGGCGATGTGCTTGCGATGGCATCAAAGACACGCAACCGCTTCGACCTGGTCCGCTTCCTGGACCAGCTCGACTCAGAAATCCCCGTGCTCGACGGCCAGCAGATAATCGCGGTCAGTGACAACCTCTCCACCCGCGGCACCCAAGAGGTCACCAACTGGCTGGCAGAACACCCCCGCTGGAGCTTCCAGTTCACCCCGACCCACGCCTCGTGGCTGAACCAGATCGAGATCTTCTTCTCGATCCTCTACCGCCGACTCCTGAAGCATGGCATCTTCTTCAGCGAGGAAGACCTCGCCGAGCAGATGCTCGCATTCATCGAGACCTACAACCAGACCGCCAAACCATTCAACTGGACCTACACCGGCAAGGTCCTCCAGGCATAAACCAATGAACTAAAAGGATGAACCACTAGAGTCTGACGCGAGCGATGCGCCGGCAAGGGGCTCCGGCTGAGTCGGGCAGGCTTCGTCTGCGGCGAGGAGGGCGGCGTCAACTCGGCAGGTCTGGCCAGCGCCGACAAGCGCGACGGATCCTGGCGTCGTAACGCCTCATCACGGTGGATTAGGTGCTTGACCTCCCCACCACCCGCCCACCGCGATTTGCAGGAGCAATGCAACGCGGCGAGGGTTAGCCTCGATGGCGCGCGGCGTGGAAAATCGAGGTGATCGTCGTCAAGCTCGAGGACCGCGTACGTTCAGAGCTTCGGGCGGGCGCAGGCCCGGCGGGTGATGGTGAATCCGGCGTGCCGCAAGGACGTGCAGCCGGCTTCGTCGAACGTCCTCTCTGACTGTGCTCCTTTGCGCGAGATACGAGCGCGCCCCGTGTGCGCCACCTGATGCCCGCTTCGGACGAAGACGGGGTCTGGGCTGCGGTCAGGCGCGCGCTTCCGGCGGCGTGGGCGCCTTCGCAGCATCGATCGTGCTTTCGGTTCTCGCGTACGGAGATACTGTAAGGTCCCCCGCCCGGGGGCTAGCCTCGATTCGTCGCCAAGTGGCCGGGGTTGAGTTGGGCTGAGGCTTGGAACTTCCGCCTGGGCGGGGAGGATTGCGGTTGTTGAGGCCTACAATCCACCCGCTCAGGAGGTTCACCTTGTAGGTGATCGGAAGTGCGTCGTATGGAACGGTAGATGTGGTGGCGGACGGCAAGGGCTTGTCCTCTCGTGCGGGGACGACGCTGCTGGCGCTCGTGGCGCAGAGATTGGGCCTGGCGGATGGGCTCAGCGGCGCGTTGGCGGGTACCGTGAGCGGCGCTCCGGGCATGATCCCGGCCAGGTTTTCTGCGATCTGGCGGTGATGGCAGCCGACGGTGGACGGTGTGTCTCAGACCTCGCGGTGCTGGCCGGTCAGCCGGCGCTGTTCGGGGATGTCGCGTCGGTTTCCACAGCAAGGCGGGTGTTGCTCTCGATCGGCGAGGCGGAGCTTGACGGGGTCCGTCAGGCGCGTGCCGTTGCTCGCAGGCGGGCGTGGCAGCATGGGGCGGCCCCTGGGCGTGTGATCCTCGACTTCGACGCGACACCGATCACGATCCACTCCGAGAAGGAACAGGCCGCCGGCCATTACAAGGGTCTGCGACACGAGGTCGCACGCTGACGAGCGGACACGCGGATTGGAGGTTGACTGATGTCGAGCGCGTAATCCCAGGCTTGTGCTCATGGCCTGTCCCCACCCTGACGTGCGTCGTCGGTGATGAGCCGGCGGGGTGCGAAGCTCGGGGGAAAGCCCAAGGGTTCCCGTTCCATCCGGGGGCTACAGGCGAGGGGAAGACCGGACGGGTGAATTGCTTGAACCCTCGTTGATGCCTCGTCAAGTTTGAGCCCCGCGAGATGGGATGCCGTAGCGGGGTGCAGGGACTGGCCGTTGAGAAGCGGCAGGCGCCGGCTGAGGAACCCTTGTCAGCCGGGATGAGTACCGCCGTCCCCGGGGTACAGAGGGCACCCACCCCGGTCGCAGCTCGTGCGTGCGGAACGTGGTAACCCCGTCGGGGTCCGGTCTATTGGCCGGTAAGCCAACCGTAAGGAAGGCCCAATCCCCCGGCGGGAATCGGATGACCGAGAAGCGAATGCCGGCAGCCGAAAGGCAACAGGAAACCGGGACATTGATGGCTGGCCCTTCAGCTGGTCGTGTCGGATAACTGGCCGGATACGGGCCTTCGTGGCCCGGCTCGAAAGGGCGCTGACGCGGTCAGGTGAGCCTGTGAAGAGGAAGATGACGATGACACCGGAACCGAAGGACAAGTTGGACGCCACGACGACAGTCGGGGCGAACGGACCAGAGGACGAGGTTCTCGCGTGGGACGCTGTTGATTGGCGTGCCTGTGAGAAGCGCGTACGGTGTTTGCGTCAGCGGATCTTCACGGCGTCGCAGGCGGGGGACCTCAAACGGGTCCGCAACCTGCAGAAGTTGATGCTTCGTTCGCGTGCCAACACGCTCTTGAGCGTGCGGCGGGTGACGGAGCGCAACGCTGGACGCAAGACAGCGGGCGTTGACGGCGAGGTGGTGCTCACCCCGAAAGCCAAGATGGATTTGGTGCAACGGGTGCAGCACTCATCCGAGCCGTTCAGGGCCTGTCCTGTCAAGCGGGTGTACATCCCGAAGCAGGGCAGAAGCGGGAAGCGGCGCCCACTCGGTATCCCCGTGATCCTCGACCGCGTGCAGCAAGCGCGTGTCGTGGGCGCGTTGGAGCCCGAGTGGGAGGCACGGTTCGAGCCGAGATCCTATGGGTTTCGTCCGGGTCGTGGCTGCCATGACGCGATCGAGGCGATCTACAAGACCGCCCACGGCAAAAGCCCGAAGCGGCAGTGGGTGCTCGACGCGGATTTGGCGGCGGCGTTCGACCAAATCGACCATTCTCATATCCTTCGCCAGCTCGGCTCTTTCCCCGCCAGGGGAATGGTCAAGCAATGGTTGAAGGCGGGCGTGGTCGAGGACGGCCGATTCACATCGACCGAGGAAGGAGTTCCTCAAGGCGGTGTGGTTAGGGGTCACGACTCAGTAGTTGAGGGAGCTACGGTGTAGTTCCACTCGCCGTGGAATGGGTTGCGGGTGATGTTGACGGCGGCGAGTTCTTGGTCTGTGACTTCGATTTCCTTGGGGTAGGGGCGGTCGTCGAGTTGGGCGTAGACCTTCAGCCCGGTGCTGGTCGTGGTGGCGGTGATCAGGTTGATGATTACCTCGTGGCTGATCAAGGGCTTTCCGCGCCAGTTGAGGCTCATGAAGCTGAACAGCCGGTGCTCGATCTTGTTCCACTTGGAGGTGCCGGGTGGGAAGTGACAGAGGGTGATCTTTAGACCGGTGGCGTCGGCGAGCTTTTGCAGCTCGACCTTCCATAGCCGGGTGCGGTAACTGTTGGAGCCTCCAGAGTCGGCGGTGATCGTCAGCTCGCTGGCATCCGGGTAGCGCTCCCTTCCGAGGGTTTCCCACCAGCCGCGAATGCTCGCGGCGGCGAACTGCGCGGTGTCGCGGTCCACGCCGACATTGACCCATCCCTCGTCACGGGTCAGGTCGAGCACACCGTAGGGGATCGCGTGCCCGAGGTCCTTGTCCTTGAAGTCATGCGTGCGCACCAGCGTCGGCTTGCCCTTCGGCTCAAGCTCACGGCCGACGGCCTTGAAATCCCCGATCAGCTCCCGCTTCTTGGTATCCACACTGATAACCGGCTGACGGCGCCCGATCGCGTCGGTGACCGTCTGGTTGATGTGCTGAAACTGCGCGTCACGATCGGGATGATCCGCGCCCTCGCGAGTCTTCTGATTGGCCTGGAGGCTGTACCCCAAACGTTTGAGCAGCCGCAGCACGGTGCGGTCGCTCACGTCATATCCGCGTTCACCCAGCGCCCGCGCGAGCTTCGCCGCGCTCTTGGAGGTCCACCGCAGCGCAGAGCACGGGTCTCCACGCGTCTGCGGCGAAACCAAACGCTCAAGCTCCTTCTCGATCCCGGATGGGTCTCTGCGACCGGCTTCTTTCCCGCACCCGGACGACGCACACGGCCGTCTTGCAACACCTCGCCGGACTCAAGCTCACGCACACCACGACGGATCGTCTCTTCGTGAAGCCCCGTCGCCCGCGAGACCGCCCGGATCCCGCCCCACCCATACGAAGCAGCCTCCGCAGCCGCCCACAGCCGCCGCGACCGCTCGTTGAGTACCTCGCTGCTACTCAACAGCCGGTAACGCTCCGCGATAGCCGCCTCATCAATCACACCACCAGATTCAACAACCCACCCACAACTCCTGCCCTAATTTGGTCGCGAGCCCTTAGCCCCGTGCTGCTGAACATCGCCCTGCATGGGATGGAGCAGGCCGCTGGAGTCCGTTACAAGACGGCCGGCAAGGACGCCAGCCTGACGGCGAGGGACTCCCCGGTTTTTATCAGATACGCCGACGATCTCCTCGCTTTGTGCCACTCAAGGGATGAAGCGTTCGAGGTCAAGGCACGGCTTGCCGAGTGGCTGGCGCCCAGGGGCCTGGTCTTCAACGAGGACAAGACGCGAGTCGTCACCCTCGATGAGGGCTTTGACTTCTTGGGATTCAACGTCCGCCGGTATCGCGGCAAGCTGCTGATCAAGCCGAGCAAGGCAGCCATCAGACGGGTCCGGGAACGGTTGCGCACCGAGATGCGGTCCCTGCGTGGGGCCAATGCAGTAGCGGTGCTCATACGACTGAACCCCATTATCAGGGGTTGGTCGGCCTACTACCGGGGGGTGGTGTCCAGCGAGACGTTTCACACGCTGGATCACCACATGTGGCAGCTCACATGGAAGTGGACTGTCTACACCCATCCGGACAAGCCGAAGCGCTGGGTCGTCAAACGGTACTTCGGCATGTTCAACCGATCCAGGCGCGACCGGTGGGTGTTCGGCGACCGCACAAGCGGCGCTTACCTCCACAGGTTCGCCTGGACCAAGATCATCCGACACCAGATGGTGAAGGGCACCGCGTCCCCGGACGACCCCGCCCTCACCGAGTACTGGGCCGAGCGACGGCGCAAGACGCCACCCCCGACGATCGGCAGGACTGGATGGGGCCTTTACAAAGCCCAAGACGGTCGCTGCCTGCTCTGCGGGGACTGGCTCCTGCCCGACGAAGACCCGCCAACGACCCCACGCGAGTGGGAGCGGTGGTTGGCCACCAACCGCAAGACGATCATCAAGACCGCCATGCGCAAGGACGGCACGCCGGAAGAAACCAAACCCCGTCTACTACACACCCACTGTCACCACCGGCATATCGTCGGGGATGGCAATGGGCCAGCACTTCTGCCCGCCCACGAACCTACAGGGCTTGCTTGAGCCGGATGCGGTGAAAGCCGAGCAATTGTCAAATGTTGTGGATGAGAAGGTGAAGCATCAGGCGGCGACCTCCTGGTCCGTTGTCGTGGTTTCGTTGTCTGTGACCTTCGCTCCGTCCTTGAAACTCATTCCGTCGAGCACGTCGGCGACGAGCTCGTGGCCGTTGAATCGTCGCCAGCGTTCCTGGGCGGCGTCGAGCAGCTTGTAGGCCATCGCCAGGGCGGCCTTCTTCGAGCCGGCGCCCTTCGTGACGCGGGTCCTGAGCTTCACCGTCGCGAAGCTCGACTCGATCGCATTGGATGTCCGCAGGTGGCGCCAGTGCTCGGCGGGGAAGTCATAGAAGGCGCCCAGGTGCTGCCAGTCGCGGTCGAGCTTCGCGATCGCCTTCGGGTACTTGGCGTCGAACTCCTCGCGCAGTCGCCCGAGTGCCTGGCCGGCCTCGGCGCGGGTTGGTGCCTCCATGATCTCGTGCAGCATGCCCTTCGCTCTGGGCTGCAGGCGCTTGGGAAGCGCGTCGAGGACGTTCGCGATTGCGTGCACCCAGCACGCCTGCCGTCGCGCCCCTGGGAACACGTCCCGCAGGGCCGCCCAGGTCCCGAGGGCGCCGTCGCCGACCACGAGCTTCGGCTCGTTGACGCCGCGGGCCTTCAGGTCGCGCATCACGCCGGCCCATGACTCAGTCAACTCGCGGTATCCATCCTCGACGGCGAGCAGCTCCTTGGCCCCATCCTCGCGCACGCCGATCACCACGAGCAGGCACAGACGCGCGTCCTCGCCGAGGCGCACAGAGACGTGAACCCCGTCGACGAACCAGTACGCATACTGGTGAAAGCGCAGCTCGCGCCGCCGGAACGCCTCGTGCTCGGCCTGCCAGCTCTCAGTCAGCCGCGCGATCGAGCTCGCCGACAGTCCCGAGGCGTCCTCGCCGAGCAGATCCCGCAACGCCGGGCCGAAGTCCCCGGTCGAGAGCCCGTGCAAATACAGGATCGGGAGCACCTCGGTGACCTTCGGCGAGCGGCGGGCGTACTTCGGCAAGATCCGCGAACTGAACCGCCGGCGCGCCCCCGTCTCTGCGTCTATGCGCTTGTCGTTGACCCGCGGCGCGCGGAGCGGGACCGTCCCAGAGCCGACCGTCACCCGCCGCTCCCGCGCGTGGCCGTTGCGGACGACCAGCCGCTTGCCGTGCTCATCGAGCTCCTCGACGAACGAGCAGAGATACTGCTCGACCTCCACCTCGAGTGCCGCAGCGATCATGCGCCGAGCGCCCTCGCGAGCCAAGCCGTCAAGCGTAACCTGACCCTCGTGGTCCTCCCCACGAGGGAGCGTGCGAACATTCTCCATGGCGTGCCTTCCTTTCCCGCCTCGCGGCGGTCGGTCTTTGTCAACCGGGAAGGTACGCCGCCTTCCTCTTCACACGCATCCACAACTTTTGGGTATAGCTCGTGAAAGCCGCACGTCCGGTTCTTAAGGGGGCCGGGCACAGCAATGTGCCCGGCCTACCTGGCGCCTTTGGGTTCAACCCGTTGCTCGCCAGTTGTGGACGGGAGGTCCTCGCGGGGATTCTGCGGCCGGGGAACGCGGGCACGAATAACGCGGCGGATCATCTGAGGGTGCTGGATCTCGCGCTCGAGCAGCTCCCGCAGAGCGCGCTTGATGGGGAGATCCTCGCGCGCTCGGACTCTGCCGGGGCGAGCCACGACCTTGCGTCGTCCTGCCGCGAGTGCCGCATCCGTTTTTCCTTTGGGTACGCGATCGATGAGCGGGTCAGAGGGGCGATCCTCGCGCTCGCAGAGACCGCATGGGCGCCGGCGGCGGGCCAGGACGGCGGGCCACGCGAGGGAGCGTGGGTGGCCGAGTTGACCAGCCACGTCAACCTGGCCTCTTGGCCGTCGGGCACCCGGCTGATCTGTCGGCGCGAGCGTCCTCACCCCGGGGCCCAACTGAGCTTCACTGACGATGACGGGCACCGTTTCCAGTGCTTCATCACCGACCAGCAGGACCCGGACATCGCGGCCCTGGAGGCCCTTCATCGCCAACACGCCGAGGTCGAGGACCGCGTCAAGACGCTGAAGGCGACCGGCGCCTCACGCCTCCCGTTCCACTCCTTCAAGGCGAACGCCGCATGGTTCGAGCTCGCGCTGCTCGCGCACGACATCATGGTCTGGACACAGCAGCTCGCGCTCGACGGCGAGCACGCCATCAGCGAACCCAAGCGCCTGCGCTACCGCATCCTGCACGTCGCCGGGCAACTCACCCGCCACGCACGCCGCACGACGCTGCACCTCCCCGCCGACAGGCCCTGGGCCACAGCGATTCAACGCGCGTTCAAGCGCCTACAGACACTCCCCGCCTACGGTTGAGCCCCAGCCGCCGCCACACCCACATCCAAACCAGCCCCCGGCGCCCCGCCGAAGATCAACCCTGAGCGAAAACAGCCGCGAGGACGGCCAAGCGCCCCCGAACCGAGCCCCGCCGAGCCCACTCCACCACCACACACAGCGAGCTGATCGAGACCACCCTCAAATCTCACTCCACCGGCCCCCACCGACAGCTTCATGACGAATCGAGGCTAGGCCAACCGCCCCCTGGCTACGTGCCCGCGGTGGGCGCGGCGGTTTGCACTGGCCCCGGCGCGGCGGCTTGAAGTGGCCCCACTTCGCGTCGGTTGTTGTGTGTGTTGATCTTCTCTGTTTGTGACTTTTGACGGTGTCTCGTGGAGCGGAGGCTGTAGGCCGTAGCGGAGCGAGATATCGTCGGCGCGGCCCGCGCGTGGGGGTCAGGCGGCTCCTTTCTTGGTGCGGTTGAGGCCGTGGTTGAAGCGCCAGGACTCCTGGCCGGTGTCGATGATGTGCGCTCGGTGAGTGATGCGGTCCACGACGGCCTTGGCGAGCCGTGCGTCGGGGAAGACCTTGGTCCACTCGCCGAACGGGAGGTTGGTCGTGACGATCAGCGACGCGCGCTCGTTGCGCTCGGAGATGACCTGGAAGACGAGCTCCGCTGCGCCGTCGGGTAGCGCGAGGTACCCGAGCTCGTCGAGGACGACGAGCTCAGTGCGGGCGTAGCGCGCGACGACGCGGCCGAGCTCGCGGCGGCTCTCGGCTGCTTGGAGCTCGTTCGCGAGCGCGGCGAGTGTGGTGAACCTGACGCGGCGTCCTTGCTGGCAGGCCAGGACCGCGAGGGAGATCGCGAGGTGTGTCTTGCCGGTGCCGCTCGGGTAGGCGTCGCACTACTCATGTTGTTGATCCTTTGCCGGAGCGGGTGCGGCTGGTGGGGGCTCCGGGAGAGCTGCGGGATGTTGAGCTCGAGGTGCGTGGGTGGACATCGGAGACGGGCGAGACCGCCCTGATCTGTCGGCTGGTGGATGGCAGTACCGGGGCGATCCCGGCGCGGTGGACGGATCTGCCGTGGCGAGCCCAGCCTGAGCCTGCGGTTGGTGGGTTGGCCTCGCCGGCGGGGTGGCGGTTATTGCTGGCGCGGGCGGAGCGGGTGCGAGCGCGTCGTCCGGGTCGCGGTCGAGCCTCCAGCGAAAACGGAGGCGATGATGTCGGGACAGCTCGCGCTGGTGATGAGCGAGGAGGTGCTGGTCGCGGCGGCGGTATGGGAGACGCTGCCACCGGAGCATCGGGTGCAGTTGACGCGCAGGCTCGCGCGGCTGCTGGCACGGCTGATGGAGGCCGAGCGCGATGAGTGACCGTCAGAAGATCACCGAGACGCATCTGCGTCGGCGCGCGGTCGTCTATGTGCGCCAGTCAACGGTCACACAGTTGGAGCGCAACCATGAGTCGCGGGCGCGTCAGTACGCGTTGCGTGAGCGCGCAGTCGAGCTCGGGTGGCTGGCTGGGTCGGTCACGGTCGTTGATGAGGATCTCGGTCGTTCGGGTGCCTCGACAGAGGGGCGGGTCGGCTTTAAGGATCTCGTCGCGGAGGTCGGACTCGGCCAGGTCGGGCTCGTGTTAGCGCTCGAGGTTTCGCGTTTCGCTCGCCGCTCAGCTGACTGGCATCAGCTGCTCGATCTGTGCGCGCTGACCGGCACGCTGATCGCTGACCAGGACGGGATCTACTCGCCGAGTGACTTCAACGACCGTTTGCTGCTGGGGTTGAAGGGCACGATGAGCGAGGCGGAGCTTCACTTGATCCGCGCACGGCTGAACGGCGGGCTGCGCAACAAGGCAGAGCGCGGCGAGCTTGAGCAGAACCTTCCGGTTGGCCTTGACCGCGAGGAGGACGGCGGGATCGTACTCGCCGCGGATGAGCAGGTACGTCACGCGATTGCCCGGGTGTTTGAGCTGTGGCGGCGCGTCGGCTCGGCACGGCAGGTCGTTGTTTGCTTGATCGAGGAGGCGCAGCGGCTGCCGCGGCGCACGGTCGGCTCGCGGAGGGTGCGCTGGGCGCCAGCGAATTATCCCGCAGTGCATGATTTTCTCACCAATCCGGCGTATGCGGGGGCGTTTGTGTTCGGCCGTACCCACCAGCAGAAGTCACTGGACGAGCACGGCCAGGTGCGCTGCCGTACCGTGGAGCTGCCGGTCGAGCAGTGGTCCGTCTGCCTGCCCGAGCACCATCCAGGCTATGTCAATTGGGATGAGTACCTGGCCACCCGTGCGCGGCTGCGAGCGAACGTGAGACCACGCGGGCAGGGCGGTGGCGCCGCGAGGGAGGGCGGCGGGCTGCTGCAGGGCATCCTGCGCTGCGGTCGCTGCGGTCGGCGGATGCAGGTCACCTACTCAGGTAACGATGGCCGCACGCCTCGTTATGCGTGTGTGCGCGCCAACAACTTCCACGGCGGGCAACGCTGCCAGTCCCTCGGCGGACTACGGCTCGAGAAGGCGATCGCCGCCGCGTTCCTGGAGGCGATCACACCCGCCGGCGTGTGCGCGTGCGCCGAGGCGATCGGTGAGATCGAGCGCCAACACGAGGAGCGCCTCGCCGGCCAGCGACTCGCGCTCGAGCGCGCGCAGTTCGAGGCCGGCCGCGCGCGCCGCAAGTTCGACGCGTGCGAGCCGGAGAACCGCCTCGTCGGCCGCACGCTGGAGCGGACGCTGGAGGAAGCCCTCGGCGAGTCCGAGCGTGAGCAGCGCAAGCTCGCCGAACTCGAACACCGCCGGCCAGAGCCGCTCACGAGCACCGAGCGTCAAGCACTCACGCGCCTGGGCCGCGAACTCCCACGACTATGGACGGCCGAGACGACAACCCCGCGTGATCGCAAGGAACTGCTGCGGACCCTCATCAGCGAGATCATCGTCACCGTGAGAGAGGACCCCCGGCGCGCTGAGATCGAGATCGTCTGGGAGGGCGGCGCCCATACCGAGCTGCTGGTCCCGCTCATTCGCCGCGGCCCCGAGACGACGCGCACCAGCGAGGACACGATCGAGCTGATCCGCCAGCTCGCCGCGCACCACCCCGACCACCAGATCGCCGCGATCCTGAACAAGCAGGGACGCCTGACCGGCACCGGCCTGCCGTTCACCGAGCCACGCGTCAAGCGCGCTCGAAAACAGCACCAGATCCCCGCGGCGCCACCACCAGACCCCGACAGCGGCATCTTCTCGATCGCCCAAGCAGCCGACGAGCTCGGCGTCGCGCACACCACGATCTACCGGTGGCTGCAGGCCGGGCTGCTACCCGGCGAGCAGACGACCCCGCACGCCCCCTGGAGGATCCGGCTCACCAACGAGATCCGCGCCCGGTTCGTGCCCGACGTGCCCGACGACTATGTGCCGCTCGCCGAGGCCGCCAAACGCCTCGGGGTCGCCCGCCAGACCGTTTTGCACAAGGTCCAACGCGGCGAGCTTCACGCCATCCAGGTCACAACCGGACGACGAAAGGGCCTGAGAATCCACGTCAACGGCGCCACGACTGGACTATTTGACCAATGACGATCACGAGGAGGGCAGTATGAACCAGGACCGCTGTCGCCGAGGAGGATGACGCTCTCGCGGTCATCGATCCAGGTGCCCTGCGCCAAGGCGGCGATCGTGGCCTGGGGGATCTTCGGGTTCTCGTCGAACTGGAAGTCCTCCAGGCGCTTGTTGAGCGGGAACCTGGCGTCGATCAGCCGTCGGCGTTCGCGGCGCTCAGCGCGCTCTGTGACCTCCGCTTCCAAGAGCGCGGCGAGATACGCGGTCGGGGTCTGCTGGTCGCGTGTGGCCTCCTCCGCGAGGGCGCGGAAGCGTGCCCGGACAGTCGGTAGGTGAAGCTCGCGGGCGTGCGCGTCGATCAGTGCTTCCATCGTTGCGAGCAGCTGGTCGTAGTGGGCGAGTGTTGGCGGTGGCGCCCCGACCCCTGCCAAGCGCGAGGGGAGATCATCGAGCGTCGCGGGCTTGCGGGGAGCAGCACGACTTGTGAGGACCGCGACCGCGCGTCCGTCGTGGGCGCCCGCGGTCAGCGCGCCACGGACGGCCAGCTCGACCTCGCCGGCGCTGTGCTCGCGGGCGAGCATCAGCACATCGACCATTTGCCGGGCGGCCTCCGAGGGCCCGTAGCGCTCGGTGATCTTCGCCCACAGCTCATCGAAGACCGATGGCCATGCGCCGCGCTCGCGTTCCTGGGAGAGAGCGAGAGAGCCGGCCAGCGCGCCCGGCTTGCGCGCCAACAGCTCCAGGTAGTGGTCGAGTGAGGCCGACACGCCGAAGCGGCCCTGCAGCCGCTCGTGGCGGGCGACCAGCTCGCCGCCGTGATGCAGCTCGATCTCGCGAGCGCCCACCCGAGAATGGACACGCAGCCCGGCCAAACGCACCGGAACCGAGTAGCTGTTCTGCTTAATCGTGACCAGCGCCTTTGTGTTCACCCGCGGGGTTGCCTGCTCCGCCGTGGACGCCCTCTCAGCCGGCAGCCCGCGCAGCATCGGGCGCTCCCTCGCGAACGCCTCACCCACGGTCTCCTGGCGCCCAGCGATCCGGCGGTGAAGGTCCGTCTCGCACCCGGCAAGCAGCTGTGCGTTGAGTTCCGCGAGCGTCGAGACCTCCGGGACGGGCACGAGATGACGGCGGCGGAAACGCCCCACCTCGCCCTCCACACCGCCCTTTTCGTGAGCGCCCTCGACCCCTGGGATCGTGAACTGCGACTCGTAGAGATAGTGCGAGCGCAGCGCGATGAACCTGTCGGTCTGCACGCGCTGGCGGCCGCGGAGCACCTGCTTGACCGCGCTCGCGAGGTTGTCGTAGCGCACCAAACCGAACACCCCGCCAAACCAGTCAAACGCCTGCACATGCGCCTCCAAGAACGCCTGCTGAGAGCAATGCGGGAACGCCATCGCGAACGCCGCGCCCGAGTGACACGCACGCATGTGGAACAAGAAGACCTTCCTCGCGGCTGCGGCCATCAAGACCTGCGCCTCGCCCCAGTCGACCTCGCCCTCCACACCAGCCTCATGGACCTGCGGCACGAACGCCTGCACGCCCTCCCCACGCTCCCGGCGAGCACGATGAACGTATTCACGGACCGTGCGCTCAGCAACATCAGCCGCGTGCTCATCACGCAGCCGTTCCCAGATCCGCCTGGCGGTATGACGCTGCTTACGCGGCGCGTCACGGTCCCCCTCAAGCCAGGAGTCGATCAGCTCCTGATAGGCACCCAGCTTCGGTGCCGGCCGGCTGACCGGCGTCCGCTTGACAGGCGGCACCGGCGAAGCCAACGCCTGGCGCACCGCCCGGCGATGAACACCGTGACGCTCCGCCAACGCCCTGATCGACAAACCATCCCGATCCCGGTCCCTCCTGATCTGCTCGAACGTCTCCACTCGTGATCCCATCCCTTTCGCCGCCTCCCGCTCGAGCTCGATGAGCACCGAACAGTCGGCCGCCAATCGGACGGAGGTGGGGATGCTTCTATGAAGTCAAGGGCACCTCTACGAGGCGGTGAAAGAGGCGCCGGGAGAGGTGGCGCTTGAGTGAGCGCATCGCTTCGCGCTTGGTCTTTCCCTCGCTGATGCGACGGTCGAGATAGGCCCGCGTTTCGGGGTGATGCATCGAGCGGCTGAGGGCGATCGTGTGGATCGCGTTGTTGACTTGGCGGTCACCGCCGCGGCTGAGGCGGTGACGGACTGTCTTGCCCGAGGAGGGTAGCGGTGCGGTCCCGTTGCAGCGCGCGAACGCTGCCTCGGAGGTGAAACGAGCCGGGTCGCACACAAGGAGCTTCGCGGCTGAGATCGGCCCGACGCCGACCTCGCCGAGCAGCGTCTCATCGAGCGAGCTGACGAGCTCGGTGAGTTCGCGCTCGTAGCGGCGCGCGTCGACGGCGAGCGCCCGTGAGCGTGCCGCCAAGTCGCGCATCACCGCGAAGATCACGTGCTCGTCCGCTGGCGCGTTGCGGCGAGCACGCATCACGCCCAGTCGCCGCTCGAGCTGCTTGCCCTCCCCCTCACCGATGCGCTCGCGCAACGCGAGGGGGGCGGTTATGTGCAGCGACTGGAGCTGGTTGAGCAGCCTCGTGCGCTCGCCAGTAGCTGAGCGCTGGGCGACCAGGAGCGCCGCCAGCGCACGGCGAGGGCCTTGCTGGCGCGGGGTCGCAGTGCCTTCGTCGTTGAGCACGTGCTTGGCGGCCGAGACCGCATCGATGCGGTCAGTCTTGCCCGTGCGCCGCTCGCGCCGACGTGGACGCTCGACCTCCAGCACCGAGCAGCCCGCGAGCTGCAGGTGCTCGCACAGGCCAGCGCCCCAGCTACCTGCGCCCTCGATCCCGAACACGAGCTGCTGACTGTCTTTGGCGAGGGCACGAGCCCATACCTCCAGTTCGAGGTAGCCGGCCGCGCACGCCTCGATCGAGAGTTCCCCGAGCAGCTGCCCGAGCCGGTCGAGCGCCACCGCGATGTGGCGATTCTTGTGGGTGTCTACTCCAACTGCGATCATCGCTTCCTCCGCATTCCTCGTTGGCAGGGTGATGTGGAGGCCGCCGGACAGAGCTGTGTCGAGTGATGTCCAGGCTTCTATGAAGTCACGGCGGCATCCGTGGACGGCGACGGGAGACAGATCCCCACGAGGGCACAGACTGGCCAGCCAGATCACGAGTCATCCCGTCGCCGGCCACACCCTCACGACGGCCCCGGACGCCACCCTACGGCCGCCGCTGCGCTCCGCTTTGATGGGCTGCACTCCGCGGCGGCCTACCAGACACCCGTAGCCAGCTCAGACGTTACACAGCCAGATCAGACCGCCGTTCCCAGCAGGGAGCCTCAGAGGCACCCTACGGATTCGTGTTCCAGCTGATCCAGAAGCCCGACGACAGCCTCGCCTGGAACATGGTCGCCTTCGGCGAGCGTCATCCCGCCGATAAGAGAACCCGCAACGTCTACGAGCGGGCTCACAAGCGTCTGCATGGTCGCTATCCATAGCTGAGCCTGACGAGCGTGCCCGCTCATCGGTGCCCACCGCGACGATAGGTTCCGCCCTGGATGCCACATGCCCTGCACGGCGAGGCGCCACAGGCGTTGATAGCCGAGGGCGATCGCGGCCCGGGCGTTGGCGATCTCCCGCAGGGCTCGCGTGAGCAGTTCGGTGTGCTCCATAAAGCTCGACTTTACAGTGTAAAGTAGATTTGCGATGCCTTCCGCAGCCGCATCAAAGCCTCAGAGCCGCCAGATCCGGCGCCCACTGAGCCGGGCCGTGATCCTCGATCGCGCGGTGGCGTTGATCGAGGAGGCGGGGCCTGGCGCGTTGAGCATGCGCCGCCTCGGTTCGAGCCTCGGGGTCGAGGGGATGGCGATCTATCACCACTTCAGCGGCCGCGAGGAGCTGCTCGGCGCGATCGGGGATCGGCTGCTCGAGCCGTTGCAAGAGCTGGAGCTGGGTGATGATTGGCGCGAGGCGTGCCGGCGCTTCGCTACCGCGTTGCGTAATGTCGCGGTCGCACGGCCCGCGACTTTCCGGCTGCTCGGGTTGCAGCCATTTGACACCCCGAGCTCGCTCGGTCCGGTGGAGCGCGTGCTGGGGGTGCTGGTCGCCCGGGGGTTCACCCCGTCGGCCGCGCTTGCGGTCTACCGCGCCACGGTCAGCTACGCCCGCGGGTACGCGTTGGCAGAGGCGACCGGGTTCACCGTTGACGCGGCGCGACCGGGCGGCCGGCGGCGGCTGGCTGCGCTGCCCCGATCGGAGTTCCCGATCCTCGCCGGTCGCGCACGAGAGCTGGCGGCGCTCGATGCCGATGCCGGTTGGGAGCTCGGGCTGCAGGCGCTGCTCACCGGGTTCGCGGATCCCGGTCAGGCCGGCTCGCGCGACCGATGACCAGTTGCTCCCCTTCGGCGCGCCCGGTCAGCGGCGGGGGCGACGAGCGAGGATCGATCCGGCGCGCGGCGGACTGGCTGGCGGCGTCAAAGCTCGGCCTGGTGGTCATGGCGCTGGTGGTGGGGGTCGGGGCGGGGCTGGGCGCGGCCGGGTTTCGCGAGCTGATCTATTTCTTCACCTGGCTGTTCACCGGCCGTCAGACGTTCGGGCAGCAGGGGCATCCGGCCAGCCTGCACCTCCCGTTTTTGGGTATCTGGTTCGTGCTGGTTGTCCCCGTGATCGCCGGCGCCCTCTACGGCCCGCTGATCCAGCGCTTCGCCCGCGAGGCGCGCGGTCACGGCGTGCCGGAGGTGATGCTCGCCGTGGCGGAGAACGGGGGACGCATCCGCCCGCCGGTGACGGTGGTGAAGGCGCTCGCCTCGGCGCTGTGCATCGGCAGCGGCGGGTCGGTTGGGCGCGAGGGGCCGATCGTGCAGATCGGCTCCGCGTTGGCCTCCACGCTTGGGCAGCTGGTGCGGATGAGCGAGGGCCGGCTGCGGGTGATCGTGGCGTGCGGGGCCGCGGGCGGGATCTCGGCGACGTTCAACGCGCCGGTGACCGGCATGTTCTTCGGCTTCGAGATCGTGCTGAAGGAGTTCCCGCTCGACGCGCTCGCCGCGACGATCCTCGCAGCGGTGAGCGCCGATGTACTCAGCCGCGCGTTCTTCGGCGGCGCCCCGTTCTTCGCCGGCGTTCCGCACGACATGAGCGTGTCCAACGACTTCACCTACCTGCTGGTCGCGCTGCTCGGCCTGCTCGCCGGTCTGATCGGCGTCGCATTCCAGAAGACGCTGTACAAGGGCGAGGAGGCAGCGGACGCGCTCTGGGGCAAACGGGCCGCGTGGCTGCGCCCGGTCGCCGGTGGCCTAGTCCTCGGGGTGCTGCTGCTGGCGCTGCCGCAGATGTACGGGGTGGGGTACCCGGTGATGGACCGGGTGCTGGCCAACCATTACGTGCTCTGGTTCGTGCTCCTCTTGATGGCCGGCAAGATCCTCGCCTCCAGCCTCACGCTCTGGATCGGCGGATCCGGCGGCGTGTTCGCCCCCTCGCTGTTCACAGGCGCAGCGGCCGGGATGGCGTTCGGCACGGTCGCCCATCACATCTTCGGCGCCGCGGCCGGCCCGCCCGTGCTCTACGGGGTCGTGGCGATGGGCGGCGTGTTCGCCGGCGCGGCACAGGCTCCGTTGACCGCGATCGCAAGCGTCGCGGAGATGACCGGCAACTTCACCCTCACCCTGCCGATCATGCTCGCCTGCGGCATAGCGGCGCAACTGGCCAAGCACATCACCCACGGAAGCATCTACACCACCAAGCTGCTGCGCCGCGGGATCGACATCGAGCGCCCCAAGGCGCTCGGGGCGCTGCAGGCTATGACCGTGGGCGAGGTCATGCAACCACTCACCAGCCCCAACGGCCAACTCGTTGCCGCCGGCGACAGCGCCGAGCGGCTCGCGGTGGAGGAGTCGCAGTGGGAGCGGCTCGTCGGCCCCGTCACGCTCAGGCGCCGCCCGCAGGTGCTGTTCGCCGAGGAAGACCTCGAGAACGCCCGCCGCCAGCTCGTCCTCTACGGGCGCGACGGGCTCCCGGTGCTCTCACGCGATCACCGGCTGCGCGGCTGGCTCACCCGTGCGGACGTTCTCCGCGCGCTGGCCACCAGGATCAGCGCCTCCGAGCAGGAGATCGAGCAAGGAGCCCTCGCGGCCGGCTTCGCCGCCACCGACCCCGCCAGCGCGATCCACGAGCCCAACAACCCGCTGCGCGGATATGAGACCCTCGAGCTGCGGATCCCCCCAGACTCGCCCGCGCAGGGCAGGCGCGTCGCCGACGTCCGGTGGCCACCGGGCTGCATCGTCGTCGCCGTCACCCAGGACCGCGAGATCCACGCCGCCGACCCCGAGCTCCAACTGCATCCGGGCGAGCGGGTGATCGTGCTCGCACCCGCCGAGGACACGGGCGGCCACCAGCCACCAGCGACTCTCAGCGCGGTCGCGGGCGCCTCGCAAGGAGCAGATGCTCTGCCCGGCGACTCTTCGCGTTGAGCTCCCGCTCGATTCCTCTGCTCCTCGTGGCAGTGGCGTCGGGGTCGGGCGGGTTGGTGGACGTGCTCGTCGCGCTGGCTTGGCTCACGTCTATGCGCCTGTTGCGGTGACTGCGCCTGCCGTTTGGCGACTGCGTTGGGTGAGGCGCACACGCAGACCCTTGGGGATGGTCACGAAGTTGTAGTACTCGCTCACGGGGCCGGCGGTGCTGTCGAGTTCGATGTGGAAGTTGCGGGCGATCATCGCGAGCGCGCTCTTTGCCTCCAAGAACGCGAGGTTGCGTCCTGGGCAGAAGCGGGGGCCGGCGCCGAAGGTCAAGACCTTTGGTGCGCTCGACTCATCGCTGCGCAGCAGGCGGCCGGGGTCAAACCCGTCGCCCAGGTTGGGATAGCGCAGCAGCATCAGTAGCTGGGTGCCGGCGGGTATGTGGGTGTCGCAGATCGTGGTGTCCGCCAAGGGTTCGGCGGTTATGAGCGGGGTCACGCCCTTCACCCGCAGCGACTCGCGCAGCACCGCGTCGGTGTAGTCGAGACCCCCAATGACCCCGTAGTCGTTGGGGAACGGATCATCGCCCAGCGCCTCGCTCGCCTCAGCCGCGAGCTGCGCCTGGACATCGGGGTGGGTCGCCAACAGCCAAATCGTCCAGCCGAGCGTGTGCGCGGTGGTGTCCTCCCCGGCGAACAGCAGGATCAGGGTGTTGCCGATGATTTCGCCGTCGGTGAAGGCGCCGTCGTTTTCCTGAGCTGAGATCATGCTCTCCAAGAAGTTCTCGGGTGCCTCGCGCAGCTCAGGTCGCTCTCGCATCCTCTGCCTGGCCTGCTCGATGAACTGCTCCGTCGCCCGGTGCAGCTCCGCCAGCGAGCGATCGAGCGCCCGGTCGGCAGGCAGCTTGATCCGCCGCCAGTACGGAAACGGGGCGGACATACGCCGTATGAGCATCCCGAAAGCCCGCTGGATGTGCTCCTGCAGCTCCCCTTCACGGCGCTCCAGCGTGTTCAGGTCGTGCCCGAACGCGAGCGCGGAGGTGATATCCAGGCTGTAGGAGGTGAACTCCTCGCCGATCTCGAGCACCCGGCCCTCCTGGGCCGCCTCGGACAGCCGGCGGTGCAGACGCTCGGCGCTCGTGCGGATCACCCCGTAGTAGCGGTGCAGATGGTTGGTGTTGAGCGCCGTGATGACTAGCCTGCGCTGGCGCTTCCATTGCTCGCCCTCGGCGGTGAACACTCCCGAGAGGCCCATCTCATCGAAGACGACCTGCTGCACTGACCAGCGGCGGAAACCCTCGGGACGCTCCCGCAAGATCATGTTTACCGCGTCGGCGTCTGAGATGCCGACGATGCGCCGCCGGCCGATATCGGCACGCAAGATCGGTCCGTACCGATCCGCCCATCGTTCGCAGACCGTGTGTAGGCGGGAGGCGCGCGCTAGCTGGTGCGCGTTGCCGAGCAGCGGGAGGCCCGGAGGCCCCGGAAGCTCATCGATAGTACGCGCCATCGGCCGTCTACCTCCGCCCTTGCTTGAACTCGCCGCCGGGCATGGCGGCACACGAGGGCCGACTGTAGCGGAAATCCCCGCAGCTGGAACGCTGCTGAGCCTGAGCCCTAACCGAACGTAAACGCGAAGCCGAGCGCGGGTGGCGCCGCCCTTTAGGCTTGGGCTGTCTCCGGGTGCTCCCGACAGTTGGGGGCTCGATAGGTCTTTGAGGTTTGGACGGGTTCCCCGGCCGGGGAACCCGTCCGCGCCTCGGCTCAGGCTGCCTCCTTCACCGCCAAGTGAAGAGAGAGGTTGAGCCTGATGACCAAGGATGACGTGCTGTTCGGCTACCGCCAGCAGCTTTTCGCGGAGGCAGCGAGGACGAACGTCTCAGCGGCATGCCGGACGTTCGGGGTGCACCGCTCCACCTATTACGCCTGGAAGCGCCAAGTCAACCGGCACGGCCTGGAGATGCTCAGGCCCAGAGAGCGTCGCCGGCCACAGATGCCCAACGCGCTGCCGAAGATGATCGAGGAGCGGATCGTATCGTTCTCGATTGCCCACCCCGGCCTTGGCCCGAGGCGTGTCTCATCGGAGCTGGCCAGAGAGAAGTGGGGCGGGATCATCGTCTCCCCGAACGGCGTGTGGAAGGTCCTTTGCCGCCACGGGTTGAACACTCGAGCGAAACGCCTCGGGCTGATCGCCGGCTATGCAGCGCCCTATGAGCCACCCAGAAACCCAGAGCCAGAGCGCCACATCGACGTCGAGCGGCCCGGTGAGCTGGTCGGGATCGACTGCTTCTACGTCGGCAGGCTGCGGGGCACTGAGGGCGCGATCTGGCAGCTCACCGCAATCGACATCGCTTCCTCCTACGCCTGGGCCGAGCTCGTGATCTGCAAGCAAGGCAACCCCACCGCCCGACAAACCAGCGTCCTCGCCAGACGTGTCGCACGGGAGCTGAAGGCCGCCGGCTGGAAGCTCGAGAGGATGCTCAGCGACAACGGCAACGAGTTCAAGGGCGACTTCACCACCACACTCCAGGCGCTGAAGGCGCGGCACACCCGTATCCACGCCGGCAGGCCGCAGACCAACGGGAACGTCGAGGCCCTACACAAGACGATCCTCGATGAATGCTGGCGACCCGCGTTCGCTCGCTACCTCTATCCCCGCTACACAGGACTCAAACGCGAGCTCGATACCTACCTGCGCTTCTACAACACCGACCGCGCACACCACGGCAGACTCACACAAGGACGCATCCCAGCAGACATCGTCTACCGTGCCCGAAAGATGGAGGCCAGATGAGCCACACCTGTCGGCACATCTCGGAGGCTGCCCAATTTAGCTGTCGAGTTGGCAGGCCGTAGCCGTAGGGCCTGGCTCGCGTCGTCTCAAACACGGCAACGGACCGTCAGACGGCTACTTGGGCCCGCACTCGGTGCGGGCATCGCTCTGATCGGCGCCGGGTTTTTCGCGTGGGGAGCTGTGCGCGAGCCGGCAGCGGCGAGTGACGATGCGGTGGCTTCGGCTGGTGGGTGATCTGGCAGGCTTCGCCGGATGCTGAGCGCTGCTGTAGAAGTAGCCTGGCCGCCGTTCGTGCTCGTTACCGGGTTGCTGCTGATCGGCTTGGTAGCCCACCGTGACGGTCTGTTCGAGCAGGCCGGGCGATCCCTGCAGGGTCTCGCGGGAGGGCCGGTAGTGCTGCTCGCCGCTTGCCTGCTGCTGGTAGCGGTCGTGACCGCCGTGCTCAACCTGGACACCGCAGTGGTGTTCCTCACGCCGGTCTTGGTTCATGCGGCTCGCGGACGCGGGATCGAGGAGGAGGCGTTCCTGTATGGCACGGTCTACATGGCAAACGCATCCTCGCTCTACCTCCCCGGGTCCAACCTCACAAACCTCCTCGTCCTAGACCATCAACCGATCTCCGGCGGCACGTTCGCCGCACGCATGCTCCCGATCGCGCTCGCCGCGACACTTGCTACCGCGCTGGGGCTGTTCGTGCTCTTTCGCCGCAGACTGCGAGCAGCCACCAGTCAGCACCCGCAGCGTGCCAGGTGGGACGCTCTCGGCCTGGGACTCCCGGGCGCGCTGGCCGCAGCCGTCCTTACGATCGCACTCCGCAACCCGGCGATCCCCGTCTTCGTGGTGGGGCTGGCTCTGGTCCTGGTCGAGACCGTGCACGGCCGTTTGCAATGGCGGGAAGTCGTGCGCGCCGTCGGCCCGATCGTGCTCACCAGCCTGTTTTTGGTCTGCATCGCGTTGGGAGTCCTGGCACGGTCCTGGAACGGGCCGGCGCAACTGCTCGACGGTGCTGGACGTTGGGGCACCACGGGGATCGGTGCGCTGGCGTCGGTCACGATCAACAACCTTCCCGCGGCTGTCCTTCTCTCGGCACACTCCGTCGCGCACCCTCGCGCGCTGCTGCTCGGGCTGAACGTCGGCCCCAACATCGCCGCGACGGGGTCGCTCTCCGCGTTCCTGTGGTGGCGTGCCGCACGGCAGACCCATGCGCAGCCATCGCTCGTGGCCTTCTCGCGCCGAGGGGCTCCCCTCGCCGTGTTCGCGATCCTCCTCGGGCTCGCAGCCACGGCCATTCTGCCGACTGCTCTGTGACCGCCCGTCAGCCCTCGTCGTGCTCGCGCTCGATGAAGTCGGCGGCGAGGTCGTCTTCGGCGATCGCGACGAGCGCGTCGGTCACGGCGACTCGCGGCTCGGCACCGCCGGAATCTCCTTCCACCCCGAGGAGTCCTTCGAAGCGACCGCCGACCGCGAGAGCGGCCGACCAACCTTCACGCACGCCGAGGCGGCGTGGATCGACCCTGAGAACCGGATCGTCCACACCAAAGGCGAGGAGGAGCTGGAGTACGACGCGCTGGTGCTGGCGCTCGGGGCGAAAGCTACCCCGCGCTATCAGCACGCGGTCACGATCGACGCCGCGCACATGGACGAGATCCTGCACGGCGTCATCCAGGATGTCGAGGCCGGCTACATCAAGCGCCTCGCATTCGTCGCGCCCGGCCGGATGGCGTGGCCGCTGCCGCTGTATGAGCTTGCGCTGATGACCGCCGGCCGCGCGTATGACATGAACATGGATGTTGCGATCACGCTCGTCACCCCCGAGGACAGCCCGCTGGCGATCTTCGGGCAGACCGTGAGCAGCGCAGTCGCAGACCTGCTTGAGCGGTCCAACGTCCAGACGATCCACTCCGCTTATGCCGAAGTTCCCAAGGTGGGCGAGGTGGTCATCAACCCAGGCGACCGGCGGCTGCACGTGGATCGTGTGATCGCGCTGCCCGAGCTCTACGGCCCCTGCGTGCGCGGCATCCCCTTGAGCGAACACGGCTTCCTGCGCGTGAACCCCTACGGGCGCGTACTGGACGCCGAGGGCGTCTACGCTGCCGGGGACTGCACCGAGTTCCCGGTCAAGCATGGTGGCGTTGGCTCCCAGCAGGCCGATGTGGTGGCGCAGTCGATCGCGGCGGACGCCGGTGCGCCTGTCACACCCGAGCCGTTTCACCCCGTGATCCACGGGATGCTGCTCACCGGCGACAAACCGTTGTATCTGACTGCGAAGATCACGGGCGGGCACGGGTTCAGCTCGGAGCTGACTGAGACGCCGAGCTGGTCTCCGCCGAGCAAGATCGCCACGAAGTACCTGGCGCCTTACCTGGACGCCCAGGACCGCGAGAAGACGCCGACATGACACGCTCAGGATCAGGCGGGGCGGCTGGACCCTGCATGGTGCTCGGCTATGACCGCAGCGAGAGCTCGCGCCACGCCGCCCGCTGGGCGGCAGGCGAGCTGGCCTCGGGCGGCAAGCTCGTGATCGTCCATGCCTGCCGTGCGCAGCACGCGCCGCCGAGCCCCCTCAGCACCGCCGGCGAGCGCCACGAGGCGGGCCGCGCGATCCTCAATGAGCTGATGCTCGACGTCGATGACGCGCTGCTCGACATCGACCTCGAGACCCAGGTCTCAGATCAGGACCCCGCCGCCGCGCTGATCGACGCCGCTCAGCGCCACGATGCTCGCGCGATCGTGCTCGGCGCCAAGCCACACTCGCGGCTGCACAAGGCGCTGGGCACCGTCACGACCGAGCTGCTGCAGACCTCGCCGGTGCCGGTCATCACGGTGCCGGCGACCGCACCGGCCCCGGCCGTCCGCTCATGCAGTCCGCCGCCGCAGAGTGAGCGCGCCGAGCGTCAGCGCGATCAGCGTCGCGCCGAGGATCACGGCGACATCGAGCGCGACCATGCCGCCGAGCGGGCGGGGATGGGTAGCGCGCGCCAGCGCGTCGTAGGCGTAGGTGAGCGGCAGCGCGCTTGAGAACCCGTAGAGCACGCCGGCCATCTCGTGCCGGTCTACGAACAGCCCGCATAGCAGTAGCTGGGGGAAGATGATCGCGGGCATGAACTGCACGGCCTGGAACTCGGTGCGCGCGAACGCGCTGACGAACAGGCCGAGCGCCATGCCAAGTACGGCGTTGCCGATGGCGAGCAACCCGATCAGCCATGCGCCGTGCGGGGCGTGCAGGCCGAGCAGCAGAAACCCGACGAGGCACACGACGAGCGCCTGCAGCGCGGCGAGCAGACCGAAGGCGATGCCGTAGCCGGCGAGCAGGTCGGTCTTGGCGAGTGGGAGGCTCATCAGCCGCTCAAGCGTGCCGCTGGTGCGCTCGCGCAGCATGGCGATCGAGGTAACGAGGAACATGATGATGAACGGGAACAGGCCACACATCGGCGCCCCGATCGCCTGGAAGGTGCTGGGCTGCCCGTCGAAGACGTAGCGCATCAGCACGAGCAGCCCGACAGGCACGACGAGCAGCAGCGCGATCGTGCGCTGGTCACGGCGAATCTGCCACAGCACGCGCCTGGCGGTCGCCAGCGTGATCCGGGGGCTCACGGGGAGCCCCGCCCGATGATCGCAAGGAAGGCCCTGCCGAGGTCCTGCTCGCCGGTGTGCTCGCGCAGCCGCGCGGGCGTGGTCTGTTCGATCAGCGCCCCTTCGCGCATCAGCAGCAGCTCGTCGCACTCGCTGGCCTCGTCCATCACGTGACTTGAGATCAGCAACGTGCTCCCCGCCTGCGCGAGCTCGCGGAAGGTGCCCCACAGTTCGGCGCGCAGCACAGGATCCAGGCCGACGGTGGGCTCGTCAAGCACCAGCAGCTCGGGATCGCCCAGCAGGGCGGTGGCGAGCGATACCCGCGAGCGCTCCCCACCGGAGAGTGAGGCGACGACCTGGTGCTCCCAACCGGCCAGGCCGACCGTCTGGACGACCGCGCCGATCCGCTGCTCGCCGACATCGAGGATCGCGGCGAAGTAGCGCAGGTTCTCGGCGATGCTGAGGTCGGCGTAGACCGATGGGATCTGCGTCAGATACCCGACGCGCCGGCGCAGCGTTGGTGAGCCGGCGTGTTCGCCGAGCACGCTCACCTGGCCGGCCTGGACGATCTGCACGCCGACGATCGCGCGCATCAGCGTGGACTTGCCGCACCCGCTTGGGCCAAGCAGACCCGTCACCGACCCGGCAGCGACCTGCAGACTCAGGCCGTCGATCACCATGCGCCCGCCTCTCGCGACATGCAGATCCTCGATCTCAACTGCGATGTCGGCCATCTGCCGCACAAGCTATCCGCTGAACTCTGCGTGCGATTAATGATCGAACTCAGTGCATAAAGAAACCAACGTCAAAGGCGAGACGGTCGTGGGGGCGAAGGTCGCGACCGCGGCGGCCCGCGCGGTGGCGAGGTCGCCTTCCAATGCGGCAAGACGATCCGAGCAAGGACGATCGTCGTGGAACTTCGCTTCGGCCAGCAGGCACCACGAGGGGCGACGACGGCGACGCTGTGGATCTCGCCGGCGAGGATCCCCGCGATGATCCGATCGAGGAAGCCCGGATCTACACTGCGCTCCCACACGTATCGCTGGCGCAGCTCTGCTGGCGGAGCTGGCAGACGTGTATGTCAACGACGCGTTCGGCACGGCGCATCGGGCTCATGCGAGCACTGAGGGGGTTGCCCATCTGCTGTCATGTGCCGCCGGGCGGCTGATGGAGCGCGAGGTGCGAGCGCTGAGCGGCATCCTCGAGTCGTGGATCGAGCTGGCGCGGGACAGCGGGCAGGGTGGCGAGAGCCGCGTCCGGCATCTGCGAGGCCCATAGGCTTGCCGGCGTTGCGTAAGTTGCGTAGGTTGCGTCATTGTGCTACCGTGTGGTCATGGCATCGACAGCTACCCCAGAGGCTGAGCGCCTGGCGGACGAGCTCGTCAAGCGCCTGGGCGAGTGTCCCCTGTCGCCCAGGAAGCTCGCCGTCGAGCTCGCCGGGCAAGACGCGCCGCCAGCGCTGATCGGAGCGTTCGACGCCGCTCTGTCGCGGACCGCCGCCGCAGGTGAGACCGACAGCCTCAACGAGGCCCTGTGGGGACAGGCGCCCACCGACCAGGAGCTCGCGCACGCTCGGCATGCCACCTATCCAGCGCTCCAGGACGCGATGCGCGAGGCGCTGTCCGATGCCCTGACACGCGAGCAGGCAGCGCAGAGGCTTGGCGTCACACCGCAGGCGGTGTCCAAGCGCATCACTTCCGGCGGCTTGGTTGCGCTGCGGCGCGGGCGCGTCAACCGCCTGCCGGCCTGGCAGTTCCACGAAGACCGGGAGCTGCCCGGCCTGAAGCAGCTGATCGCCGCCTACCCCGGCGGCGCGCTGTCACTGACGGTGTGGGCCACCTCGCCCTCGCCGGACCTCGACGGCGCCACGCCAGCACAGGTCCTGGCCCGCCGCGGCGGCGGCGTCGCGCGAGTACTCAAGGCCGCCGAAGCGCTTACGCCCGGCGCGTGGTAGCCAAACTCCGCGATCCGTCGGCCACACTACCGGCGGATCCCCCGACGTGGTCGTGGACAGCATCGAAGCCGATGGTGCGCGTCTATCACGAGCAGCCCGGACGGGACGGCATAGCGTCGCGCACGTTCGGTCCTTTGGCTCGCTTTGACCCGCACGTCCGCGACGCTCACCAACGCCCGCGCGAGGATCCACAGGCCCGCGGCGTGCGATATCTTGCCGCCGATCTCGCCACCGCGCTAGCGGAGTCCTATCCAGGGCAGTGGCCTGAGGTATCGATCTGCCCGCACACGCGCGCCGCCTGGGTATGCCCGCCGGAGCCAGTGGTGCTGCTCGATCTCTCCGGCGAGGGCGCGCTTGCGATCGGAGCGACGGGCGCCCTGCAATGGGGCGATGAGCCACGCAGGCGCACCCAACGATGGGGACGACGCATCTACGAGCAGTACAGCGATCTCGAAGGCATCCGCTACCAGGCCGCCCACCAAGGCGGCGAGTGCGCAGTGCTGTGGGAGCGAGCACCCACACTCCAGCGCCTACCAGGCGGTGACCGCCGACTGTGGGCGGTATGGAGCCGAGTCGTGACGGCGCTGGCCGGCCAACGCCGCACCCCACAGCGGATCGAGGCCGCAGAATGCAGGCGATGCCGCGAAACCGGACTCAGCACGAAGAACTGGGAAGGCAAAAAGACACGCCAGCCCAATAAAGGAGCATGACCAAACATCCCAGCCCGCCGTAACCAGAACAGCCCCCGTAAATCACGTGGGTTAAGGGCTCTCCACGAAGTCTAAATTATCGGGGCGGGCGGATTCGAACCGCCGTCCTCACCGTCCCGAATCGCTAGATCAGGTAGCCTGGTTCCCACAAAATGCCTGCAAAGGCGGGGATTCTGGCTACACATGTTGAACTCCAGCTGGTTCGATATTGCCTTCGATATGAACGGATTTGGGCAGTGAGAGGGCCGTCACTGCCAAAACTCCCGGACTGCGTGGCACATCCTACCGCGCGGACCCGCGTAGCCCTGCGACGGCCCGGATTTGGGCGGGGGCCCCGTCTATACGATGCGACGCGTGGGTTCGCTCGGCTTCTCCGTCAGCGTGTCGCCGGCGGGGCCGCGCGGTAAGGACTCGAAGGTCCGCGTCCGCTCGACCTTGGAGCGCTTTGGTTTGCCGGGCATGGAGCTCGCGGCCTCCAGCGAGCCCGGCCGCGCTCCACACGTGAACCCGAGCCCGCTGCCCGAAGGTCTTGGCTGGTCGATCGATGATCGCCTGCGCCATGTTGGCGCCCGCAAGGGTCGAGTCCTCGCCGTCTGGCAGGGCAAGACCCTCCTTGCCGCATGTGCGTGGCATCTGCACGAAACCGGGCCGCCGGTGATCTTCGACCTCGGAGCGCGCTCGGATCTTCCGGCGCGCCAGCAGCGAGCAGTCTGCACGGCGTTGCTGGCCTGCCTGCGGGACATCGCGCAGGCGCTCGGCCGGACGCCCGATGAACTACGCTGGAGCGACCGGCCACTCGAACGAGTATCCGATCCCCAGCAACGCAACCGCTACCGCGCCGCGATCCGCGCTCGGGCAGATGCCGTGCAATTCGTTCCGCTGCGCCCCAGGCCGAAGTTCTGGAAAGGACGCTGGGCGGTCAAGCGAAGCTTCTAGCCATCCTCGCCGAGCATCCGCAGAAACTCGGCCGTCTCATGGGTGCGCCCGTGAGCAGCGATCGCCTCCGCGGCGGCGTCCTCCTGGACAGGCTCGATCTCCCCGGTGGGCAGTCGTGGCATCCAATCGACCAGACCGTAGGTCAGCTCACGCAGCCCCCGGTGGCCGCGAGACGCGAGCCATTGCGCGGGCGTTGAGCCACGCAGGTTCGGCAGCCCCGTGCTCACCCACTCCCCGACCTGAAGGTCCCCGTGTAGATAGGGTCGGGTCTCCTCGCACAGCTCCAGCAGCAGCTCGACCTGCGCTGCCTTCTTGACCTGCGGGCGCACAACCCCGCGCCCACGCCACATCGCAACGGTCGCCTCATCCCAGCCAAGCGCACCGGCCAACAGCACGTCCCGCCCGAAGAAGGCATACAGCCGCGCAAAGGAATCCAACGCCTGCCTCGCCTGCACCGACGGCACCCGTGGCCCCTGCCGCAAGCCAACATTCTGTCGTTCTACGGAGCGGCCAGCTCCCCGCCCACGACGCGAGCGACTCGACTCCGGCGACAGACCAGCCCCAGCTACATTAGGGTTCATATATAGGATTGTAGCATAGGCAGAGCCCCAATCTGGCAGGTCGATGATCCGGTCGCACTCCGCCCGCGTCTCTATCCACCCCGTGCCGCGCTCACCGAGGCGGGTTCGGCCATCCGAGCGCGTCGAACACCTCGAGCGGGTCGAGGTAGTCTCGCCACCGAGTCACCTTGCGTCCTTCGATCCTCAGCACCGAGATGTAGCGGTTGGCATAGGTTGCGCCGGTCGCGACAACGCTGCCTTCTGAGGCGTACTCGAGCACGATCACCCCGCGCTCTCTGTCGCGGTGGACGGCCAGATCGAAGCACCGCTCCAGCGTCAGCTGGGTTCCGTAGGGCCGGTAGAGCTCTGCGACCGCGTCGCGCCCGACGACGCGACGCGGATAGCCGGGCACGGTGATGACGTAGTCGACAACGATGTCCTCGGCCAGCATGTCGAAGAAGTCGGCGCCATCCACGATCCCGGTAAGCGCCTCCTCGACGATCCTGAAGAAACGGTCGCAGCGCCCGGAAGTCGTTGTGGTCGGTGAGCCTGCTCATCGTGCGCTGACCTTGGTCCACGCCTGCGCGGTCCGCTCGGCGAAGTCGGCAAAGTTGGTGGGAGGTGGGGTCGCGCCGGCGAGCTCAGCGACGCCGGCGACGCGGTCGCTCACAGGAACCCTTTCCAGCATCGAGAGCACAGCCCAGCATCGGCCTCGTGTTCAGCGAAACCACGCTCCGACACGCACGCGAAAGGGCCGGCACCCCGAGTAGACATCCCGCACCTCGTGTACTTGGAACCATCATCCCTGAGATGCACCATGGACAGACGCCCAGCACCGTGGAGGCTCGGATATGTAGCCCACGCTACGCGCACATAACCCTCCGGTGCCGGCGTAGCGTGACCGCTCACGTCCCCTCCCCACTCATATCCAGGGGTGGCTGCTGCTGGTCTGCCGCCTCTCGTACCTGCTGCGCGGCCGCAATTATCCGGTCCGCAGCCGCACGCAGCACCTTGGCCTCGTCCAGCCCGGGATGAAGCAGCTTCCCTTCGGCCTCGTGCTTGGCTCTCGAACTCCCTCTGCAGGTCCTTCCACGCCCACCCCAGCGGCCACCGCTCTTCGATTCCTGCTCAGTCATGCGCCAAGGCTCAACCATCATCGCCCCTGCGTGCTCGTGCCCCGCCCACGACGCAAGCGACTCGATGCTGTGGGCGCAGCTACATTAGGGTTTCTTCATCGGATTGTATGGGCCGAGGTCGAGCTTGCGCCGAAGACCGAACAGCGGCACCAGCTCGCACACGCATACCCCTTCCCGGATGCAGCCGCGCGAGCGACCAGCACTCCAGTGCCCCGATTCCCCTCGAGCAGTCCCGCTACGGCCTCGACGCACGCACAGTCGCAACGCGCTGGCAGAGTTGCTTGATGGCCGAATCTGAACGCGACCGGCGCGGGACGCGAGCGCGGCTACCGTCCTCGACGTCGCCTGCGCCCCGGATGAGGAGGCCGTGATGAGTGAGCATCTCACGCGAGCAGAGACGCTCGAACGGCTCAACGATTGGGCCGATCAACTTGTGATCGTGACGGTGGAGGTCTTCTGGATCCACGAAGACGTCGAGGCGCAATTCATCTGGTTGGCCGGACAGCTCGAACACTTCGAGGACGACCATCCGAACTACCGTCGGGGCTCCTTCGTAGTCGGCCACAACTACCTGCAACTTGGCGATCTGCTCGGTTACGACGCCCCGTCACACGCATTCAACCGACCACCGCACGCTCTTTCGGACGGTGGCGTGGTCCTTTACGTCGGAGCGAGCATGCGCATTGCGATCCGCGCGCCAGCGCCAGGGCTGCTTCTACTTGACGAATGACACCCTGCATCCGGCGACGAGCGCGCCTCGGACCGACCCTGGGACGCCGGCTTCTACGAGGTGCTGCCTTCTGCTATTGGGTCCGATCGACACGGACGACACGCTTGCGGTTTCGCGCTGAACCAGCGGCGAGCGCCAACGGACTGACCAGCGCGTTGCCACAAAAGCGACAGCGCGCTTCAGACAGGCGGATCGGACGACGAGGAGGCGCACGCGCTGAGGGCCACGACACGCTCGCTCCCATAGGCGATTGCGGAAGCGCGGCCGTCGGCGCGGCTGGCGACTGGTCGTCGCAATGCAGAAGGGGGCACGAGCGTGTGCCGCCAACGCCGTTCGTGGTGACGTCCGCAGGAACGCAAGAAGAGCTGCGGCGCTGGAGCGGAACGGTTGACGATGTCCGTTTCGTCTACACCACGAGGCCGCGGTGGCAGCTGGTGACCCCAGTCAGCTGCGCCGCGAGCCATCCGGCCAAGCGGGTTGCGGATAGCACGGGGCCCGTCTTCGGGGCTGCTGACACGAGCGGGCCGGTAGTCCGCGCCCTTCAAGGCCGCCGCCCCCTCACTCAAGACGCGGAACCCGACCGCGGCGAACTGCGCGGCCTGGCCGCGCGTCTCGCAGTTGACGCAAGGGGCCTCACGACCCGCCAAGCGGCAGTGCCAGGCGGTCGAGCACCAGCAGCGGGCGCGAGGTCGCCGGATCGAGCCAGCTCGAGAGGGTCAGCAGCACGACCCACTCGCCGCCCTCGGTCGCTGGGCGGTTCGCCGTCTGCCACCTGCCGGCCGCCTCACCGAGCGCGGCCGCGATCGCCGGCGATAGTGGCTGCGCCGGATACAGGGCGGCGGGGAGGTAGCTCGTGAGGCCGGAACCCGGCACGCCCCGGGCGGGGGGGACGAGCCGATGACCGTATGCGAGGGCCAGCGTGACGGGGGGTCCTGTCGCCCCAGCGAACAGGTCGCTCAGCGCGGCGCTCAGCGCGGCCCCCAGAGTCGCGCCGGTGAGCGCCAGCTCCGAGCTCCACTGGAGCAGCGGCATCGCGGTGTCGGGCGCCATGATCGTGGCGCTGCTGAGCACGAACTCTCCGTTTGTGGGCACGCCCTCTACGAGGTGCGCGTTGCGCCGCGCGGACAGTGACCCGCGACCGTTACCGACCGAGGCCACATTGAGGCCCGGCCATTCCAACCGCACGACCGGCCACCCGGTCACCAGGATCGGCGAGGCCGGTGTGTAGCGGCACACCCGGTCGCTCACCGGCGTGCGCGTGAGCGCCATGAACGTCCCCGCCGCGCTGCGGAGCTGCGCGGTCGGCCAGCCGTTGGGCCCGGGACTCGTCTCCTGTTCGTCCAAGCTGAGCGTAACCGCAGTCAGCGTCGTGCCCCCGCCGTGCGGATGCTCGTAGCTGACCGCGACCAGGAAGTGGTGCGTGTCGCCATCCGGCACGTCGGTCTGCTTGCCCGCCGCGGCGATCGACGCCTCCTCACCCCAATGGTCGGCCCACGCCGCCGCGACGTCGCCCACGAGCGTCGCGAGCGTCCCCGCGACCGCGTCGCGAACGTCCTGGCGTGCGTCGGCCGGTTCGATGTAGGCCGTCATCAGCGCCCGCAGCCGGTCGCCGAGCGTCGCGTACCTTGCGAGCGCCGCGGCCAGGTCGAGCTCGGCTGCGAGCCGGGTCGAGCGCCCTGCGCGCACGTTGAAGGTCACCGCCAGCAGGATCTCGTCCTGCGAGGCCTGCTCGTGCGAGTAGGTCAGCCCGAACGTCCACTGCGCCGCCTCGGCAAGCGTCGGCGGCTGTGCACTGGTGTGCGTCGGCGCCGCCGTCTGCTCGAGCAACAGCGGCACCGGTGGGTGCGCGCGCAGCGGCACCGGCACTTCGGGAGAGCCAAGGTCGCCAACGATCCCGGCGGGGCGCTCGGCGCCGCGGAGCGGACGGATCAGGTGCAGCCAGTTCGCCGCCTCGTATCCGTCGGGCGCATCGAGCGTCGCGTCGATGTCGAACTCGAGCGTGTCATATGTGTACTCGAGCGGGCCGGTCGAGATCGCGGCGTTGTGCGGCGGGTCCGGCACGGTCATCGCGAGACCCACGTGAGAGCTTGTTGCGTCGAGCTGGGTGGCCGCGGTCGTGAGGGAGAATTCCTGCGGGGCGAGCGGCGTGCCCGCAGCCGCCCGCAGCGTCCCCGCCGGTAGCTGTGCGCTGCCGACCAGGCGCACCGGGAGCAGGTGGCGGCTCGGGTCGGTGTAGGCGGAGCTGACCGTCGCGTCGTACTGGACGATCACCGCGAAGTCGTACGCCGCGGACAGGCCCGCGCCGAGCGCGCGCGTCAGGTCCGCGATCGCGCTCGTGCGGCCCGTGACCGCGCCGGAATCGGCGACCGCCAGCACCGGCGCAAGGCCGCGTGCCGCTGCCTGCGCCAGCGTCCACTTCGCCTTCAGAAGCTGCTCGAGCGCCGCGCTCGACGCTGAGCTGGCGTGCATCCCCGCCGCGTACGGCGCGGACACGAACTGGTCGAACATCCGCGAGCAACTGCCGCGCCCAGCCCTCGACGTCGACGCCCTGGAAGTCGAGCGGTTCGGTGGTCTCGGTGATTGCTCCGTGCTCGTCGAGCACCGGGACCGGGACGCCGCTCCGGCTCTGGAGCGCGGGGTACAGCGGCCGCAGCGCCAGGAACCGGGGGCACTTCACGGTGTCGCCCGGGTGCTCGACGACCGCCGGCTGCACCACCACCGATGCGATCCCGTGCGCTGTGAAGTCCACCACCCAAAGGTCCGCGCTCTCGCCCGCCACCCGTGCGGTGCCGAGCCGCAACCCGGGCAGCGCGGCCTCGAAGGCGGCGGCGAACCTGTCGAGCGTCTGAGGCGCCAGCGCGCCCTCGCCGCTCGGCGCCGCGGGCGCCGGGACGGCGGTGTCGGCTCGCTGCACCGCCGGGTCCTCGATCAAGACCACCGCGTCGTCTCGCTCGAGCCGCAGCAGCACCGACAGTGGGAACACCGGCTGCGGGAACGGCCCGGTGCCATCGCCGATCGGCGCCGACACGCTCGCGGGCGCCGGCGGCAGCAGCGCGTGCGCCCCGGCGGGGAACAGCGCCGCGGCCGCGTTGCTCGCCAGCAGCACTCCTAGCTCGACGTTGACTCCCGCCTCCGCAAACCGGCCCAGCACCGCGTTGAGCGTGTCCACGGGGGCCGTCGTCTGCCGGGCGCCGCCGGGCGCCTGCAGGACGACGCCGGGCGCGAGCACGCCGCACAGCGCCATGTTCATCTGCGCGAACGCGAGCCCGTCCACGCCGTAGGAGCCGACGACGTCGGCGAGCTTCAGCGCGGGCGGCTGCGGGCCGCTGCGGGTGGCCAGCGCGGCCGGTGGCATTACGAGCAGGCCGCCGCCCGCGAGGATCGCGCCGTCCGTGGCGATCGCGTCGGCGACGGCGTCGAGGTCGACCGCCGGCACCTGCTGCGCCAGGCGCCTCACCACCGCAGTGAGCGTGTCGCCGGCGAGCGTGGTCGTGGACGCCGGACTGCCGCCGACTGTCACCGACACCACCCGGCCGACGCTCAGTAGACCGGGCATGTTCGCGTTCGCGGCGGCGATCGCGCGTGCGGTTGTCGCGAACAGGCCACCGAGCGCTCCCAGCGTGTCGCCGGCCGCGACGCTGTACGGAACCCGCAGCAGCTGTGCCTGATCGCTCGGCAGCACGCACGCGCCCGGCAGGATCGGCGCCGCGGCGCTCGCGAACCGCAGCGTCGGATTGTCCGCGAGCACGAGCGCGGCGGTGGCTCCGTGGCGCTCGGCGAACTCGCCGAGCGTTTCGAGCGCCTCCGCGGGCACCGTCGGCGCTGGGGAGACGCTGCCGAGCGTGACCAGCGTCCCCGCCGCCCAGAGGTTCGGCTGGCTCGCCGCGGCCGCCGCGAGCTGCGTGCCCGCGAGCGACGCCAGCGTGTCGCCTGCGGCCGCCACGAAGTGCGACTGCGAAAGCGTCGCGTTGTCGGCGAACAGCCCAGTCCGCTCGGCCGCCGCGGCGGCCAGCTCGGACACCGCGACGTCCACCGCCAGCGCCGAGAACGCGGCCTGGACATCCGTGAGGCTCTTGATCGCAGCGCCGTCCGCGGCGACCGTCTGACCGCCCGCCTGGAATGCGAAGCCGGAGCGCAGGATCGCGAGCGCCTTCGAGTCGATCGCGAGCTGCGCGGGAGTCGTGTGATTTTCCGCGGCGACCGAGGCCAGTGTGCGCTGCGGCGCCGCGGCGCCGAGCGGCAGGGGCTTCTCCGGCGTCGCGAGCACAGTCCCCACGCGCAGCGCCAGCGCGGCGTTTGCCTGCAGCTCGAGCAGCTCGGCGGCGCTCGCCGGCGCGGGCCAGCCGCGCGGCACACGCGCGAGCAGGCTCGCCGCCGAGTCGCCTTCGAGGACCGCGAGCCTAGCGAGGACCGCGACCGGCTGGCCGCCGGCGGCGAGCTGCGTGAACGGCGTCCCCGCGTTCGCCGCGCCGAGCGTCGTCAGCGGGATGCCGTAGTGCGCGCTCACCTCCGCGAGCGTCGCCAGCCCCGTGACCGGCGCCTGCACGAGCATCGCAGCCGCCCCGCTCGCCAGATGCGCGGCGGCGGCGAACCGCCACAGCGGCGCCACGCCCTCGCTCAGCGCCAGCTCCGCCGGCTCGCCGTCCGATCCGAGGCAGAGCGTCGTCAGCAGCTTGCCGTGAACGGTGGGCTGGGCGAGCTGCAGCGCGACCTCTGCGTAGCGGTCCGCCTGACGTGCCGCTGCGTCCGCGGCCGTCCGCGGGGCGTCGAGCCGACCGGCGACGGCGTTCGCGGGCTGCGCGGTCACGCTCACCGTGAGCGTGACTACGTCGCCCGCTCGCGCCAAGGCGAACGCGGTCGTGGCTCCGGGCCACGCAGCGGGGCCGAGCAACGGGTCTGTGTAACCGGCCGGGACGTTGACCGTCGCGCCGAACGGCTCCTCCGTGATGTTGCCGAGGACGTCCGCGTACCCGAGCCTGAACCGCGCGGTGGCCAGGCCGGCGCCGGCGCCGAAGCCGCGATATGGGTCCGTTGCGGGCGCCGGCAAGCCGGGCACGTCCGGCGCGGGTGAGGCGACGCTCGCGTACCGGTACAGCGGAACGACCTGGTCGTAGCGCCAGAAGTCGACCGGCGGGTCCGCCGCGGCTGCGAGCGCGCGCACCCGCGCGCTCCGCTGCTGGCGCTCGCGCACCCAGCGGGGCGCGTGCTGGCCGTCCTCTCGCTGCGGTGGGGCCGCCGGCCCCATCGTCAGCGCGCTGAACGCGGAGCCTTCGATCTCCGTCACGAGCAGCGAGAACAGCTGCGCGAGGCGTCCAGCGGGATCGGCGCCCTGCCCTCGCGCCACCGTCAATGTGACGCCCGCCGACCCAGCCGGCACGAGGGCCTGCGTCACGAGCTCGTCCGGATAGTTGTTCGGCTGCTCCTCGATCCCGTGTGCCTCGACGTACAGCGAGTGCGCCGAGGAGTCGAGGCCCGCGGCGGCGAGCGCACACGTGTCGATCGGGTGCAGCGTGCGCCCGTCGGGGGCCGGCTGCTGGGCGTCGGGACGGATCGCCAGCAGCCACAGGCGTGCCATCCCGTCCCCGTCGAACGCGCCGACGGGAAGGTCGGCCCCGTCGACGGTCGCGAACCCCAGGTGGTAGCCCGACTGGGCAAGGCTCGCCTCCCACAGCAGCTTCACGAACTTTTCGCCGTCGCCCAGGTTCGCGCTGACGATCGCGGGCGGCGCGGCGAGCTGCAGGTCGGTGGCCATGTTCGCTCGCAGCACGAACGTCGCGCTCGGGCTCGCGTCGAACACGGTCAGCCCGACGGGCGGGGCGCCGGCGCCGGGCGCGGGCGCCATCGCGAGCGACAGCCGGGTTGCGGGCGCGGTGGCGATCATAGCGGCGAGCTCGCGCAGCAGGAGCTCCCCGCCGGGTTCCGCGCCGAGCAGCTCGTACACGTGCTCGGAGCTCGCGACGCGGCGGATCCTCACCGCGACGAGGGTCGCGAACGTCGCATCCTGGATCACGTCGTGGTGGGCCGGCGAGGCTCCGTCGTGGCAGGCGCGGAGGATGTCGAACGGCGTGATGGACCCGGCGCGCGCCTTGTCGAGGAGCGCCGCCGGGAGACGCCACAGCGTTGCCATCCCCGCCGGTCGGCTCGGGTCCGCGCCGGGGATCGGCAGCGGCCGCGCGACCTGCAGATCCACCCGCTCCTCGAGGGTGTAGGTGCGCGGCACCTGGCCCGCGACCGGGATCGCCGTGGGGCCGCTGTGCGCGGGGCGGGTGAGGGCACCGGCGGGGTAGCGAGTCGCCAGCTCGGCGCTCGTGTAGCCGAACGTGAGCGTCTCGACGGACGGGCCACCCGGAGTGTTGGCGAAGGTGATCCAGCTCTGCGCCGGCGCGCTGTGGCTGACGGTGACCGTCAGCCCGGTAGTGCCCTGCGCGGGCGCGTCGAGCTGCTGGCCGGTCAGCTTCAGCACGCCGCTCAGCGGCCCGGTCGCCGTCGTCACGCCATGCGAATCGGTCTCCGGCGCCGGCAGACGGATGCCGCCGAGCAGCGTTCGCGACACCTGGCTCGAGACCGCCGATAGCGCCGCCCCGCCGCAGACGGCCGTCACGAGCGCCGCGACGGTCTGCGCCGGGAGGTGCTTCACGGTCAGGGCCGTGTCCGCCGCGAACAGCCCGTTCGCGGCAGTGATCTCGGGGCGGCGCGCAAGCTGCTCGACCGTCAGCCCCGCGACCTGGGCCATCGCGGCGAGCGTCGTCTGCCTTGCGGCGCTCAGCGCCAGCACGTCCAGTTCGATCACGGCGAGGGGATCGAGCACGGGCTGCGCGGCGAGCAACTGCACGAGCGCATCGAGGCTGAACAGCAGCCGCGCGGCGAGCATCCCCAGGGATTCGCCGGGCAGGATCGCAACGGCCGTGGCGGGCACGGTCCGGCCCTGGCTGGCGCGCACGGCGGCGAGGAAGTCGCTCCACGCCTGCGGCGGGTACGCCGCCGGCGCCTGTTCGAGCGACAGCGTCGCACCGATGCCGAGCAGCGTGTCCCCGGCCTGGGTCGTGTAGGTGCCGCTCACGGCCCCGGCGTAGGCCGTCGGTACCGCCAGCGTGCTCCCCGTGGGAAGCGGCTCGCCCGGTTCGAGCGGGCGCAGAATGCCGGTGTTCGCCGGTGCGCCCGCGATCGCCTGCGCGTACCAATCGGCGTGCGGCACATCCGTCGGCGCGAAGCTG
Organism: uncultured Solirubrobacterales bacterium; assembly: GCA_963725535.1. Classification (GTDB taxonomy): domain Bacteria; phylum Actinomycetota; class Thermoleophilia; order Solirubrobacterales; family Solirubrobacteraceae; genus Palsa-744. The sequence goes on along the minus strand of CAVRYX010000007.1, from coordinate 2,338,475 downwards.
CGCACGTACATCGCCGCGGCGAGCAGCTCGGCGCTCACGGTCCCCGTCAGCGGATTCGGCCGCTGCGCCACCGCGACCGGCGCGCCCGCGCGCAGCAGCCGCCGGTGTTCGGCGAGCCTGCCGTCGGTTACGAGCTGCGCCGGCTGGGCGGTCGTGTAAAGCCGCGTCGAGATCGTGTTCAGCGAGTCCTGGGAGCGGACCTGCACCTGGATGTCGCGGAGCGTCACGGTCGCGGTCGCGGCGAGCTGTCGCGTCGCGTTGTCGGCGGCGAGCGTGCAGCCGGCGACGCCGACGATCACCGCCAGCACGTCGCCCGGCGCGGCCGCCGCAAGCTGCTCGGCGAGCGTCGGGTTCAAGGCCTCCAGCTCGGCGACCCCCGCGCCGAGCGCGCCCGCCAGCGACTGGATCGTCTCGCCGGGCCGCACGCGATGGTGGACGAGATCCGTGGGGAGCGCCGATGCGCTCGCGTCGAGCGTCGCCGCCATCGCCACCGTCGTGTTCTCGAGCGAGGCCACCGCCTGACGCACCGCCTCGCGCGCGATCATCAGGCACGAGTCGCAGAAGACCCGCGCGGCGAAGGACTCGTACTGCGCCGGCACATCCGGCTGCGTCGCGGCCGACGCCGCCGCGACCGGCGCGAAGCCGGCCATGTAGGCGCTCGCGCCGGCTGCGTACGCCGGCCCGATGGGGTTAGTAGTGAAGAGGTCGTGCGACCCGCCGGGGCCACCGGCGATCGCGATCCACGGCGGCGCCGGGAACACCATCGCGCCTTCGGCCTCGGACTGGCGCGTGTCGCCCGAGATCCGCAGGTGGAGGTTCGTCGCAAAGAACGTCGCTAGCCGCTCGCGGGTGAACTGTTCGCGCGCCACGTACTCCCTGGCGAGCTCCTCGCCGAGCAGCGCGAGCTCGCCCGCGGTGACCTTGCCCGCCTCGCTGACGCCCGTCGGCAGCCCGGAGAGCGACCACCGCAAAAGCGCCTCGAGCAGGCTCGCCGCCGCGACGGGGTCGCTCGTGTCGTGCGCCGGCGCCTGCGCGTCGCGCGCCGTGCGCGCGTGCGGGCTCACACCGTTGCGCGCGAACAGGGGGAACGCCACCTGCCACGCGGGCGCCGCAGGCTCGGGCGGCGGCGTCGAGGTCCAGGAGACCGGCGGGTGCTCGACGCTGAATGCGGGCAGCAGCGAGAGGTCGATCGTGCGCGGTGAGGGGAACGCCGCGAAGTCCGGCTGCCACGTCCACTGCGCCTCCGTGCCGCTGGCCTGCTCCTTCGCGCCGCCCGCCTGCGCCGCTGCGTGCAGCGCTCGCTCGCGCTGGAGGGCGGCGAGCTGGCGGGGTGCGCGCCGGGTGGCCAGGCGGGGCGGCTGCGCGGCGCTCACGATCCACGGGGGCGGGCGGTCGCTGCCCACGGTGAAGCTGAGATCGAGCTCGACCGAGAACGAGAACGAGGTGGTGAGGAACAGGATTTCGATCTCCGCCTCCGCTTCGACCAGCACGTACAGACCGAAGACGGTCGCCCGATACGCCTCCAGCACGACGCTTGCCTGCGCATACGCCTCGAGCGTCACCGACGCCTTGACCACCACGAAGTCCGCCGTCGCGTAGACCTTCCCGTGGATCGCGACGATGCCCTGGGCGCGGTAGTAGAGCTCGGTGGGCTGCTCCTGTGCGGTGGGGTGAAACCACGCGAGCACCCCCTCGAAGATCACCTCCAGCTCCACGTAGGCGCCGCCCGAGAGCGGCCCCGCCGAGATCTCCTTGCCGACCCCTACCGCCAGGCCGACGCCGAGCTCGAGCACCGGTGAGAAGGTGCCGTTGCCGATCGCCGGCACCCGCCGCGAGGTCGCACCGCTCAGCACGCCGAAGTAGATGCCGCCGCGCCCGAGGAACGGGAACACCTGGACGTCGAACGAGCGCGTGAACTCGCGGTTGTGGGGGAAGCCGAGGTGAACGAGAAAGTCGCCGTTGGTGTAGACCTCGACGACGATCGTGCCGAGGCCGATCGACACCTCGCCGAGCTCGATCCGGCGAAACTGCTCGGGGACGCGCAGCTCGGTGCGGAACATCCCCACGCCCGAGGGCAGACGCTTGTAGAGGATCTCGAAGCGCAGACCCGCCAGCGCGCCCGCCCGCTCGCCGTCCAGCGCGACGGACAGCCCATACAGCCGCGGATCGTTGAAGACGAGCGCGACTTCCACGGTCTCGAGCACGCGCAGATCGAGCGCCGCGAGCACCTCGCTCGAGCTGTCGAACACCATCGCGCTGCCCGCGAGCGGATCGCCGCTCGGCGGCGGTTCGTGCATGTCCCTGCGCAGCGCGCCGATCGCCTCGGCGACAGTCTCCGGCTGCGGATCGGGCAGCCGCACGCGCTGTCCGAGGCCCAGGTAGCGCAGCTCGATCAGCTTCGCGCCCTGGCCCGGGATCGCGGGCGGCGGGTCGTTGATTACGTCCCAGCTCAGCGGTTCGGTCGTGTACTCCCGGTCGAGCAGGCGGCCGGTCACGATCAGCTCGACCGCGGCGGAGTCGCCGAGCGCGTAGCGCACGCCGACCGTGTCAACGCGCATCACCAGCAGATCCTGGTTGACCGCGTAGGTCAGCTCGATCGTTCGCGCGGTCGGATCGACGGTCAGGGTGAAGCGCGAGAGCTCGATCCGCTTTAGCACATCCCACGGCGCGTCGAGCTGGAAGCCGAGCGTAGGCGCGGCCAGGTTGACGAGCTCCTCGAGGACATCGCCGAGCGTGACGCCGCCGAGCTGTAGCGCGATCACCTGGTGGCGCTCGCCACCGCTCCCCGCGCGCCACGCCGTGGCGGCCTGCAGCCACAGCTCGCCGAACTGGACGCGCAGCGCGTACGTCGGCTCGGCGACGCCGAGGTCGCGGCGCATGCGGACCAGCAGGCGGTTCACGCTCAGCTCGCCCGCGACCCAGCCGGTCGCCGGACTCTGGTGGCCCACTGGGCCGGTCTGGGCGAGCTCGAGCTCCATCCCGGCTGCGATCGCGACCTGCACTCCGAGGATCGTCGGCCGCCACGCGACCCCGATCGCGCCCGCCAGCGACCACGGCCCGAGCGTGTCGACCGTCCCTTCCAGGCGACCGATCGTGAGGGCCAGGAGGTCGGGCGCGTTCAGGTGGACGAGTTCCAGCACATCGCCCAGCGTCAGCGGGACGCCCTCCACCAACCCGCCCGAGAAGACCCAGCCGCCATCCTCGCGGTCGGGCAGCTCCGCCCGCGCGAACAGTTCGGCCGCGCCCGGCCGGCCGAGTCGCAGGCGGCCTTCGAGCCCGGCGGCGAGCGAGGACGCCCTCGCGCTGACCTCGAACGAGAGCTGGCTGACCGAGAGGCCCGCGAACCCCGGGACGGGGAAGTCGAGCTCGATCGCGGCGCTCGCTTGGAATATCTGCCTGAACGGGTCGGCCATCAGCCGCATTTCGGTGACGTATGGATTGCCGGGGAGCGCCGGCCCCGAGCGGCCGAAGAGCTGCTGAAACGCCGCGCTCACGTTGATGCTCGTGTCGGCGCGCTGCGCGCCCATCACCACGAACGACGGCAGCAGCGCGGTGAGGTCGATGATCCCCGGGTCCGCGTGCTCGCCGTTGGCAAACAGCAGGCTGCCGAAGACGCTGCCGCCCAGCGCTGTGCGGGCTTCACTACCCAACTGCGTGTGTGTCAGCGCCCAGCGCGTCCCCACCCCCGAGACCGAAAGAAACGGGATCGGCGGCTGCCAGATCTCCTCCGAGCGGATCGTGGCGGCGATCGAGCTCAGCCCCGTCGGCGCGCCCACGCCGTCTCCCGTCAACCAGACCTCGACCTCATCCAGGCGGAAGCTCTCGAAGCCGCCGAGCGCCGGCGGCGTGCGCAGGTCGCCCGCGTCGAGACCGAACAGGCCGGCGAGCTGGGCGAGCCCGCCGAGCAGCGACGGCCCGTTGCCGTCGAAGTTTGTCAGCAGGCGCCACACCCGGTTGGAGACGAGCATCGTTCCCGATAGACGGGCGACGATCGGCGTCTCGCCGCCGAGCTCCGCCGAGCCGACGAGCTGGAGCTCGCTGAACGCCAGCGGCAGGAAGTCTTCGGGGTTGGGCTCGGCGGCGCAGATCAGCGCGAAACCAGGCCGGCGCAACACCACCGGCGGCACGCCGAGCGTGCCCTGCGAGGAGGTCGCGCGCAGGGCGAGCAGCGGCGGCTCGAGACTGGTCGCGGGCAACCCCGCGGTGCCGGTGAGCTCCAGCGGCCACGGCCCGACCCAGTCGCGATAGCCCAGCAGCTCGCCGCTGGGCTGCAGCGCCCCCGTCATCTGGAGCTTCGCTTCCGGGGCGCTCGAGGCGGTGAACGTCGGCGTGGCGACGACGAGGTCGCGTAGCGCCGAGGGCCCGAACGCGACGCCGGGGCCGGTGGCCGCGGCGCGGAGCGTCTGCGGGAGCGCGGCAAACGTCGAGCCGAACGTCCAGCCGGCCTGCGGGACGGTGAGCGCGAGCGAGAACACGACGGTGCCCGCCGTGGGTTCGGTGAGCGTCAGTGCGACATCGACGGCGGTCGCGGCCGCGCCGCTGCCCCCGAGCGTGACGCTCGCCGCTCCGATGAGCAGCGCCCGGTCGCGCTCGCGCGTGAGCGCGGCGGCAGTGACGGTCAGGGAGGAGGGGCTGCGCAGGAGCGCGAGCGCCCGCGTGAGCGCGGCGAGCGAGGGGCAGCCGGCCGCCGCTGCGACGAGGTCGATCGTCTGCGTTGGCGGCGGACCGCCCAGGATCGCCTGGAGGTCCGCGTAGGACTGCTCGAGGGTCGGCACGCTCAGGCCCGGCTCACGGCAGCTGCCTGGCTCGCCGCAGGCCGGGTGGGGGAGTAGGACGCGCGCCGCGCGCCGGCGCGCTGGCGAGGAGCGCGGGGTCGGGCGGCGGCCTCTCGGCCTCCGCCGTGGCGGAGGCTCCCGGCGCATCCGCGGCGGAGGGCAGGAACACGAAGCGCTGCGCCGGCAGCGGGCCGTAAAGGCGCTCCAACTGCGCGCGGTCGGTGGGGGAAACGGTCGTCAGGTCGATCACACGTTCGACGGTGACCGTGAGGCCGTCGGCGGAGATGCAGAAAGCCCATCCGGCACCCCACGGCGGGGCGGGGTTATATGGTGGCTGCCCGGCCCCGATCGTTACATTTGGGGGGAATGCTTCGGGCACGTTCTGGGCCCCTGGCTCGCGGAAGTAGTCGGTGGTGTAAACGGCCTTGCTGGTGCGCACCGTTTGCCAGCCCTCGCTCGGCGGCCACTGCGTGACGGCGTCGGTCATCGCGTCGCTCAAGACCGTCAGCTCGTGGCGTTCGAAGTACGACGTGTAGAAATGCTGGGGTGGATTGATGTTCCGCAGCGCCGCGTCCGAATAGGGGGATCTCTCTTCTATGTGCCTCCCGAAATCCATGATCGTGCGGGCTGACGGGAGGCAGTACCTCTCCACCTCCCCGGCACTCACCGTCAGGGACTGCGGCCGCAGACTGTCAACGAACCAGTTGACGTTGTACTGCGCGAACGCCATCGGGTCGTGCTCCTGGGTCACTGCGCCAAGCAGGTTGTAAGTCGTGACGGCGCTGCCATGATGCGGCAGCGTCATGCTCAAGACCGGCGCAAGGTCACCCGGATAGTTGGAGATCGCGGTGTTACAGCGGGCAAGCGTCATGCCGGTTGCATCACCGGTCACGACGATGTAGCGCCGCTGGGCGCCGTACGCAACGAGCAGCACAAGCGACACAGTGTTATTCAGGTATGAGACCGTCCCCTGATGCAGGTCCTCCTCGCTCTCGGCCGCGACCTCCGTGCTCGCCACCGCTGTGTTCGCCGTGATGACGTAGAGTTCCAGTCCGTTGCCTGAGAGGAGTGGTACGTTGAGATCGCTGACGTCGGGGCCGAGCTGATGGACGTTGGTTGCGAGGCCGGGGCGATAGGAGTGCAACATGGCGAGAAAATTGACGCCCCGCTTCGTGTAATTCGCCGGGTAGCCGGCATACCAGACGTTCTCGACCGCGAGCGTCTGGTTGCGCGGGCCGCTCTGAGCGGGCGGCAAGAAGCTCTCGAGCAGGCGCCCGACGAGGTTGATGTGGTCCGCGTCTCCGTGCGAGAGCAGCACGGCATTGAGCGTGGGGGCATTGTTCATCCGCCTCAGCTCCTGCCCGACCAGGTCGGCGCTGACGAAGCCCGCCTCGTGAACCTTCCACAGCATCGAGCCGAGGTTGACAAGGATCGCTGCGAGCGGTGTCTTTGCGGCGTCGTCGTCGAGAATCTCGATCAGTGTGCCGCTGCCCTGTCCAACCGGCAGCACAATGAACCGCATCGTGCTCACCGAGCGAGCTCCTTCGTGAGCTCGGCTTCCTGCTCGTACGCGGCGTACCAGCCGACGACGCGGCTGTCGGGGTGCCGGCTGTCGCCGAACAGGATCACGTCGAGGTTGCCAGGGGGCACCGAGAGACCGAGGATTTGCAGGGCGAACTGGCGTAGCCGCAGCACGTAGGAGAGGCCGCCCGCCGGTGTCGGCGCGGTCTGGAACTGGAACGAGCGGAAGCCGAGCTTCATCACACCCTGCAGCGACCACTGCATGCCGGCCGGCAGTTCGAGTCCGACGTACACCGGGCGCTCGCCGTCGGCGGCGCCCGCCCCCCACGCGGCGATCAGCGTCAGCGACAGGCCGTTCGAGCCCGCGAGCGCGCCGAGCGTCCCGAGGTCCATGCGGTAGGAGAGTGCCCACCAGGCGCTCAACGGGGACTGGTCGATCGGCGCCGAGATCGAGGCGAAGCCGGCCTCCGCGGGCGAGCGCTCGCTCGAGCTTGCCAGACCGGTCAGCGTCACCGGGAAGTTGCACACCAGCGCCCTGTCGCGGGGCGTGCTGAGCGCTGCGTCGAGGCGGACGCCGTCGGTGTCGAGCGCGAACCGCTGACTCCCCGCGGCCCCGAGCCGGAAGCGCATCTGCACGTGCAGCTCATCGAACCGCAGCCGGCCGTCCGCGAGCTCGTCGCCCAGCGTCGGGCCGTAGCCGAAGACGTCGAACGTGGGGTGGTCCTGGAAGCGCAGGAAGCCCCCGAGCGCGAACGTCGTCACGGCATCGCCCCCGGGCTCAACGCCGGTTGACGACAGCACCTGCACGCGGTCGATCTGGATCGAGTCGAGCACGCTGCGGTCCGCGCTGTAGCGGTGTTCGCCCTCGAGCGAGAACGCGTAGGAGAGCACTCCGCCCTGGCGCTGGCTCGAGCCGGTGAGCAGCAGGTTGTTGCCGTGCGTCGGGTCGAGCTTCGTCAGCGGGGCGCCGAGCAGGCGGTTCACCATCAGCTCGACCCGTGCCGAGAAACCGGCGAGCGCGGCGTTGGCGAAGCGCGCCGTGAGCGTCAGCGTCTTGAAGGCGAAGTCGGGGTTCGGCGCGCTCGGCTCCAGCACCAGCTCGTCGCGATCCTGGTAGTCGATCAGGCCGAAAGCGGCAGTCTGGCGCACGAGGATCGCCCCGTTCGCGTCGAGCGCCACAGGCGTCGCGGCGAACCCCAGGTGGTGGGCGAAGAAGCGGCTCGGATCGATGCCGGACGCGATGAACTGCAGCTCGGACGGCAACTGCGCGATCGATACCGGCGCGTTCAGGAACAGCACGCCGTTCCAGGAGGGCTCGGCGAGCACGTCTCGGTAGAACGCCGCGTAGGGGTCCTCCGCGGGGATCGTCGGGTCCTCCGCGCGCCGCTGCGTCTCCTGCACCGTTCGGCGCACCACTTCCTGGGCGGCGCCAGCGGCCTCGGGCCAGCCCCAGGCGCCGCCGTCCTCGATCAGCGCGGCGATCGAGCGGTTGGCGTACTTGAAGATCATCACTGTCGGATCCGCGCCGCCGGTCCGCCACGCGCGCGGGGAGAGCTGAAAGCTCCAGCCCGAGAGCACCGCCGTCAGGAAGCCGGCGAGCTCGTGCAGCAGCGGCAGGTAGGCGCCGGCCACCGCGCCGACGGCGGCGTCGAACTCGAGCTCGGTCGCGAACACCTTCGGCACGCCGCCCGGCAGGACGATCGCGCGCACGGCGGCGATCACGCTCGCAGGAACGCCGCCCGCTTCTGCCTGGGTCAAGCCGCTCGCGTCGAGGCGGTAGCGCACGGAGGAGTCGGCGAGGAACGCCGCCGGGTCGCCGACGACGAAGAACAGCTCGTTGGACTGCAGGCCACCGCGCAACCGCGGGCCCACCTTCGAGATGTCGAGCTGCACCTGAGGCGTGCCGGGCAGAGCCGCGAGCACGACCCGCTCGAAGTCCGCGGCGCCGACTTCCACGAGCACCCCCTGCGGGGTCACCGCCAGCGTCCCGCCGTCGTCGCCCGCGCGCAGCCCCGTGGACGCAAGCCCGATCGCGCGGCGGCGCGCCGGGGCGAGCGCCGCCTGCTCGATGCGCTCTGCCAGCGGTGCGGCGCTCGGATCGACGCCGGCGAGCGGCGCCGCGGGCACGACCGCCGGCGGGCCGCTCGTGCCGGCGCTCCACGCCGGCAGCGTCGCGGCGGGCACCTCGAGATACCGGAGCACGCCCGCGCCGAGCGTCGAGCCGCCGGCGTACAGCGGCGCCTGCCGCGGCTGCGCGTAGTACTGCAGCCCCGCTCCGGGCGTCGCCGGCAGCAGCGCGAGATATGCGGTGCTCGCGGCGCCCGTGAGGGCGGCCGCGGCCGCGGCGCTCGGCGGCGCGGCGGGGGCGGCGCCCGGCGCGAATGCCGGTTCGCCCGCGGCGAAGAATGCGCTCGCCCCACCGCTGGCCGCGAGCGCCGCGTACTCCAAGCCCGAGAGCCCGAAGATGACGCGGTGGGGAGCGCTGTCGGCGGGCGCGCCCGTGGGCGGGATGACGGCCAGGTCGAATGCGCCGTCGGGCGCCAGATGGTAGACCCAGGAGACGCCCGTCTCCTCCTGCGATACCGCGAGCGGGGTACGGCACAGCACGAGCGCGGCCGGCCGCAGCGGCGCGAGGTGGGCGCGGGGGGCGAGCGTCGTCGCGTAGCCGCGGCTGGTCCGCAGCGTCGCCGGCAGCGCGGGTCCCGGGTCGCCCCTGCCGGCGTCGTCGAAGAAGCCCGCGCGCGTGCGCTGGGAGGCGAGCGGGTTGAGCCAGTCGAAGGACAGGTGCAGCGTCAGCGCGGCCCGGCCCTGCGCGAGCACCGGGACGTCGAGGACGTCGACCGCGTCGCCGGGGGCGCCGTCGGTGTGGGGGGCGGCGTAGCGCAGCCCGACCCGCAGGCCGGCGAGCGCGTCCTGGCCCGCGACTGCGGGCAGCGCCAGCTCCGCGCACCAGCATCCGAGCTGCGGCCCGGCGAGCGGCAGCCAGGCGGTGTTTGCGGCGGACGCGAACGTCGCGCTCGGACCCGCGAGCGCGAGGCCATTCACGGCGATGCCGAAGCCGAGCGGCATGCCGGTCTGGGTGAGCACGCTCTGCTGCGCGAGCCCGACCGCGTACTCGCCGACGGCGAGCACCGCCGGGCGCGCGAGCGTCCAGGAGATCTGCGAGCCGGCTCCCGTCGCGCGGGCCATCAGCATCGCGACCTGCCAGCTGCCCAGCGGCGCCGTCGCGTCGGCGATCCACAACATCCGCACCAGTCCGGTCGGCGAGGCCTGCGCCAGAAAAGCGTCGAGCGCCGCGGAGAACTGGGCGTGGTCGGCGGGACGGGCGTTGGCGAACGTGTACGTGCCGCCCACGTCCTGCCAGACCTGTGTGAGCGTCGCGGTGCCGCTCAACGCCGAGTGTGGTCCCGGGCGGTAGCCGGCCCAGTATCCGCTTAGCCCCGAGTTCCCGCTGCTGCTGAGATCGAACAGCGGCAGCGTGCCGCGCTGCTGAAATGTCGGCGCGGGAGGCATTACGGCTCGATCTCGCCGGCGTCGAGGAACGCGCCCGCGAGGCGCTGCTGAAATGTCGGCGCGGGGGGCATCACGGCGGCTCGCCGAAGACGAGGCGGTCGCCGTGGAGCAGCGGCAGGTTGAGCGCGTCGCGCACCGCGGGTGGCCACGAGACGATGCCGTTCCAGTCGAGCCGCACGCGCGTGATCGCGTCGGCCTGGTAGCCGCTCTGCGAGGTGAGGATCACCGGTCCGGGAGCCCGCTCCAGGCGCAGGCCGCGCAGCGAGACCGGCGCCGAGGGCGGGCGGCGCGCAAGCTGCTCGAGCGCGTTGCCGACGGTGGTGCCGATCGGGACGGTGCGCACGGCGCCGTCGATCTCGACCCGGATGCACGCGCGCGCGACGGCGCGGCCGCGGAAGTAGGCGACGTACAGGCCGCCGCCCGGAACGGTGCCGGCCGCGTCGATCTGTTTCCACTTCGGCGCAGCCGCGAGCGTGAACTGCTGGCCGGTGCGCGACACCGCCGGCGGCGTGGGCGCCTGCAGCGCGGTCGGGATCAGCAGCCGGTAGAACGGCTGCGGGAAGAACGGGAACGAGAGGTCGGCCGCGTCGGCGCCGCCGGTCTCGACGACGTCGGTGTCGTGCTGCTGCGGGGGGACGATCTGCGGCGCCGGCACGGTGAGCGCGCCATTGGTCACGAGCCAGTCGATGAAGGCGTCGAACCCGACCAGCCAGCCGCTGCCGTCCGCCGTGAGCACCTCGCCGACGTCGTAGTCAACGACGGGGCCGGCGGTGTACCCGGTGGACCACTGCGGCGCGCCGCTCACGGCCGTCAGGTCGAAGCTGCTGAAAGCGACGCGCAGCACCATCCCCGGACGCAGGTCGACGAAGCCCTGCGGCGACAGGCCATAGGAGTAGTAGAGGGTCTCCTCCAGCGTCTGCGGCATCAGCCGAGCGATCGTCTGCTGGAGCGCGAGAATTCCCCGCGGCGTCCCCTGGTTTTCCTCGACCGTGCTCAAGAACAGCCGGTATGCGTCGGCGAGCGTCGCGCGGTGCGTGTCGAAGCGCAGCGCGCCGTTGTCGAGCGTCAGCATGTACTTCATCGGGGCGGCCGCCGCCGGCGCGGCGGCGAGCGTGAACGGGACGCCATCGGCGCCGGACTGGGGCGGCGCGATCGGGAGGCCCGTGAGCGGTCCGAGGTCGGGGAGGTAGGCGGTGATCGGTTCCGGTTCGAGCGCCAGCTTCGTCGCGCGCAGGATGCGAGCCGGAGCTGGGGGCGCCGTGGTGGCCGGTCTCACATACAGCCCCGGCGTGAACAGCGGCGCCGTCGCGCGGATCCCGTTGCTCGCTCCGTGACTCGGCTGCACGACGGCCTCGTAGGGGAGCGTGAGCGCGCCGAGTGTCACCGCGAAGCGCGCGCTCGTCTCGGTGCCCGCGACCTGGGCGTGGCCCACCGAGGCGAGCCCGTCGACGACGGCGAGCGCGTAGCCGCTCGCGCCGGGCACTGGGTCCCAGCTCACGCGCAAGGTCGCGCCGTCGAAGTCGACATCGCGGATCTGCACCGGGTCGGTCGGTATGCGCAGACGTGGGCCGAACGGGCCGGTGGTTGCTACCGAGCCGGCGGTGGCCGTGACCGCGAGCGCCAGCTCGAGGTCATCATACGCCGCCGGGTTGACCGGCAGTTCGACGCTCGTCGCCGCAGCGGTCGCCGTGAGCGGCGGCCCGGCGGGCAGCCCGGCGCGGTAGGACTGCACGAGATAGCCCGTCGTCGTGCCGCCCGTCGGGCTCCACGAGACCGTCGCCTTGCCGGTCACGGGGTCGATGCTCACGTCTGTCAGCTCCGACCCGGCGGCGGGCAGCGCCAGCGGCTGCGACGCGGGGCCGCTGCTGCCGGGCGCGCGCGCGGCAACGGTCGCTGCTCGCGCGCCGGCCGCCGCCGCGGGAACGGCGAGCGCGGCGCTCGTGCCCGCGAACACCGCGCTCGCGACGACGACGCCGGCGTCGTGGACAACGAGCTCGTAGCGGTTGACGCTCGAGGGCTGCGACGGCGCGGTCCACGTCGCGCTCACCGTGACGCCGTCCCAGCCGAGCTTCGTGAGCGTCGGCGGCGCGACGATCACGGCGACCGGGTCGCACGGAGCTCCGACGCCGGTGCCCGCGACTGCCGCGACGCTCACCGTTGCGCCGGCCCCCGCGTCCGCCGTCAACAGGGCCGACCATTCGCACGCCGCGACGCGCGCCAGCACTGCCGCCCCGTGGGCGGGGGTCAACGTGATGAGCGCTCCGTCGATCCGCGGGTCCTCCGGAGCCGACCAGCTCACGGAGATCGTGCCTTCGCTCCAGCTCACCGCCACATCCGTCGGCCGTCCGAGAACCACGGGCGCCAGGTTGGCGAGCGGCCCGAGCGCGGCGCCCGCGCGCGTCCGCACGCCGACGGCCGCGCCGGCGGGGACGCCGCTCAGGGGCACCGCGAACGAGGTCGCGTTGGCGGGCTGGTCGGCGAGCTGGCGCTCGCTGCCCTCCCAGCACAGGACGGGGACGAACGCCGTGGGCGTCGGGCCGCTGCTCGGCGCCGGCCACGAAACCGTCGCGGTGTCGCCGGCGGCCGCTGTGAGCGCCGTGGCCGGACAGCCCGCGAGCACCAGCGGCAGCTGTGCGGCCGGCCCGAGCGTCACGCCCACGACCTGTCGCAGGACCACGTTCGCCGCTCCGGCGCCAGCGTCGAGCGCCACGCTCGCCGAGCTGCCGGCGGCCCGTGTGCGGGCCAGCTCCCGTCCTGCGGAGGCGGCCGTGACCACTGTGACCAGGTATTCGCACGCCGCATCGCCGGTCCATGTCACGTGCAGGGTCGCACCGTCGTACACGGCGCCCGTCAGGGCCGGCGCGGCTGCGGGGACCACAACCGACGCAGACCACGGTCCCGTCGCGCCGCCGGCGACCGCGCGCGCCACCACAGCCCACGTGCTGCCCGTGGCGGGGCGATCGAAGCTGACCTGGTTGTGGGCGTCTGCGGTTTGCGGCGCGCCGATCCTGTCGTCGACGAGGAGCGCCGCCTGCAGGGTGAGGCCGGCCGGTGGCAGCGCGCCGGCGGCGAGGACCGCGACGATCTGGCTGTTCGACCTCGACCTGCTGCACCGCCGCTGGTGCCAGCAGGACCGGGGCCTCGGCCGTCGGCCCGAGCGCGGCGCCGGCGCGGACGCGGACACGGACCGTGTGCGGGCTGGCGGCCTGCGCGGACGCGGGGAGCGTGAGCGGCGCCTGCCCCTGCGGCGGCGCCAGCTCGGCGCGCTGGATCGTCTCCCCGCCCTGGAGCAGCTCGAGCTGGTAGCCCGTCGGGGCAGGGGATGGCGCGGCTGGCGCGGTGACGGCCACGGAGAGCGTCTCGCCGTCGAACGAGCGCGCGCCCAGTTGCGCCGGCGCGACCACGAGCGCCACCGTTGTGGCGGGCGCCTGTGCCGGGCCGAGGCGCGCCTGGACGGCGGCGGTGCACGCGCCCGAAGGCGTCCCCAGCGCCAGCGTGGCGGCGGTGCCCGCGTGCCAGCTCGTCGCCGTCGTGCTCGCGATCGTGAGCGTCACCGCATAGCCCTCGGTGGCGCCGAGCGCCGGCGCCCACACGAGCGCCAGTGCGCCGTCGGCGACCGACGCTTCGAGCACTGCCGGTGCGTCGCGGAGCACCGGGACGCGCGCGCTCGGCGGGCCGGTGAGCGATGTGCCCGTGGCCCGCACGGCGACTTCCACCGGAGTCAGCTGGTCGAAGTCGGAGGGAATCTGGACTTTGCTCGGGGAGGTGCTGCCGAGCGGGACAGTCTGCTGCCGTCCGAACGCGCTGAAGATGGCCTCGTAGCCAGTGATCGCGCCGCCCGGGTTGGGGGGTGTCTGCCAGCTCAGTTCCACCCCCGCGGCGCTCGCGAGGGCGGCGGTGAGCACCGGCGCGCCCGCGATCAGCGCCATCCCGGGGCCGGGCGCGCCGACCCCCTGGCCGGACAGCCACCGGACCCGGGTCGTATGCGCTCCCGTCGGATCGAGCGCGACGGGCAGCGATGCCCTGCCGCCGTCGGCGCGCCCGGTGGCGATCACGATGCTCGCGTCGAGCACCTCGACCAGGCAGCCGGCGGTCCCGTCGGGAGCGCTGCCGGTCCACGTCAAGGCGATCGCCGTGCCGTCGTACGCGGTGCTCGCGAGCGGCGTCTGCGCGTTGACCAGGTTGACCGCCGCGCTCGCGGGGCCCTGGGAGGGTCCGCGCGCCGCCGCCACCGTCGCCGCGTACGTGACGCCCTTGGTCAGCGGCGGAGTGGGGCTGAACGAGGCCGTCTCGGCCTCCGTCACCGCCGTGGAGCGGTCGGCCTCCTGCGGGGCCCTGAGCACGATCTGGGCCCCGCTCGGATACGGTGGGCCCGGCAGCGTGTCCCACGCCAGCGCGACGGTCCCGTCGGCGCGCAGCTCGGCGCTGCGGATCGCCGGGGGCGCGAGCAGGACATCGGTCGGCCGCGCCGACGGCCCGGTGGCGGCGCCCTGCATCCACGCGAGCGCAACCGTCCACGCCGTCGCACCGTCGAGCGGGTGCGCCAGCGGCAGCGTGACCGACGTCCCGGTGCCCGGCGTCGTGCTGACGGGCGCGCCATCCGCGAGCAACGTTGCCGCCGGCACGCACGTGCCCGGGGCCGGCCCCTGGAAGGCCACCGCGATCTGCGGTTTGCTCGGGTTCGGGTCGTAGAGCACGGCCTGCACCGTGGGCACGACGATCACCAGCGCCAGCTCGACGGCGGGGCCGATCGAGCCGCCGAGTGTCGCGCAGACCGTCAGCTTGGCGCCGTCGCCGGGCGGCGCGGGCGCGGGCAGGGTCGCGCCCGTTCCCGTGAACGACTGCTGAGCGAGCACGCCTTTCGCATCCGACAGCGTCAGCAGCGCGCCGTTGGCGATCGAGCCCGGAAGCGTCCAGCGTGCCGATACCGCCGTCTGGTTGTTCTGCGCCGTGAGGCCGGTGACCTGTTCGAGCAGCAGCAGCAGCCGGTTGCCCCACGGCCCCTGCTGCGTGCTCACGGCCGCGACGGCGACCTGATATTCCCCCGTCTTCAACGGGGCGTCGAGCGTGACCGTGCCGAACATGCCATATGCCGGGCCCGACTTGATCACCGTGCCGCCCTGGCTGAATACGGCGATCACATAGGACGTCGCGCCGTCCACCGGGTCCCAGTACGCCGTGACGGTCGTGCCGCCGTCGTAGGCGACCCGCTTCAGGTTGGGCATGCCGTCGGACATGGGTTCCTGGAGGAGGCCAGCCGCCGTCTGTCAGGGCGCCGCCGACGACGCGTTGCGCTCGAGGTGGTTTTTGAAGTCCTGGTGGAACATCGGGTCGAGCACCGACAGGATCCGGTCGGGGTCCGCTCGATGCTGAGCCTGGATCTGCGCCTGCGTCGAGTAGTCGCACACGGCGATGCCGTTGGCGAGCATCGCGTTGCCTGCGGGGTTGACCGGCTCGCCGGGGAAGTTGAAGGCCAGGTTGCACAGGACGCCGTCGTAGTGAACGACGTCGGCGCCGCTCAATGCCGCGGTTCCGCCGGCGGCGACGACCGGGGCGCCGGGCGAGAGCGCGTCCGCGCGACGGGGGCCGTCGGGCGTGAGGACGAGGTGGTTGGGCGTGAGCACGAGCTCGCGCCCACCGGCAGCGAGGCGGATCGCTTCGCCGCGGTGCGCGGCGGCGCGCGTCGAGACGATCCGCAGCGCACGCGCGTCACCGGCGGAGCGCACCACGTCGTCCTGCCCGAGCTCGTCGAGTCGCCGCTCGCCCCCGTCGGCGAGCATGATCTGGGCGTCCGCGGCGATGCAGTGGTATATGAAATCGAGCGGCGGGATGACGGTGACCCCATCGAGAGGGTCGGTATAGGTCGCCTTGCCGCTGCTGACCGCTGCGAACCCCTCACTCCCAACGAGCTGGACCGTGAACTGGACCAGCACCCACACGGTCTCATCGCTCGACCACGGGAGCGCGCCCCAGACGATCGGGTTCCCTGGATTCGACGGTTCTGCCTTTGATGCGGCCGGCAGGCTCCACCGCAGCCGTCTGTCCGCGATCTGGCAGTTGTTGACGATGTTCGTCTTTTGGGGGTCCGGGATCGGCTGGAGGCCGCCCTTCAGCGACGGGTTTGGATCGCCCAGCCCGCGGGCGAGATAGCCGGCGACTTTGACGCTCGAGCTGGCCGGAAGCTGGATCGGTGCGACGAAGTTGACATATCCAACCATCGGCACCGCGTAGAACGTGTCGCTCGTGGTCTGCCAAAACCAGTAGTTGACGTCGTTCGTCTGACCTGTGCCGCGCCCGAGTCCGATCCGGATCCGCGGATCTCCGCTCACCGTCTCGGTCTTGACCGGGTGTTCGACCTTCGGCGGCGCCAGCGTTCCGCTCATCGACGCAAGCTGCACGCGTTCGACGACGATCGGGTCCCCGGGTTCGCGCTGATAGCTGTACTGGAGGATCGCGGTCATCCGCGGCGCGAGGGGCTTGGCGCCGGCTTGCTGGGTGGCAACGCCCAGGTATGTGCCGTCGCCATACTGATCGTCGGAGCCGCTCGCCAGGAGGTTCTGGCTGTCGTCGAAGACATTGAGCGCAACCGTCAGCATCGTGGCGCCCCCAAGCACTGTCGCGAAGCCCTCCGACCCGACGTACTGTGTCCCCGCGAGTCGGCCGACCGCGATGATCATCGCGCCGGTTTCGAACCCGTCTGGGTCAGGGGCGTCGCGTGGACCCGGGCCACCGTCCGCCAGGTGCTGCGAGCGCGCGGCCGCGAGTGCGCGGTGCAGACCCGGGTGCGTTGCGAGCGTCTGCCCAGCCAGCACATGCATGTTGACCGCGTGACGGAACTGTCGCTCGTCCGAGAGGTCGAGGCGCACCACCTGACGGGACTCCCCCAGCGCTGCCACGTGCGCAACGTCAGCTTTCTGCTCGTCGCTCAGAACGGGGGCCATCGGTCGCTCCTTCTCGTCGAAACGCACGCGGACCGACCCGGCCGTCGATTCCAACCATGGCCGCTCTCGCGCCCTTCCCCAGACTCTCTCATATGCCAAGGTCGAGTGCAAGAACTATTTACACAAACATCGCAAATGCTTGGGATCGCACACAAGAGCGGCGGCCTTGAGCGCGAACAGGCCACCGTCGCGGTCGCCGCGCGCCGCCACGCCGTCGAGTGATGCCCAGCGCTTACGCCGCCGCAGGGTACAACCCGCGCGCGGCGTCGCGGATGTGGTCCTTGGTGATTCGCTCTGGGAATGGGGCGCCGGCCTTGGCCAGGGCGATGTAGACGATCGTCAAAGGTCTTGCGGAGGTCGCGCCCGAGTCGGTCATACTCAGCCTCCAGCCGGTCGATGGCGCCGTCCTCGAACACCTTACCCGGCGCCACATCGCAGCTCGACTGGCCGATGCGCTGCGCGAGGATGCGTCCGAGCGCTATGGCGGGCGGTGAGAGTGCCGGGACTTCGAACTCGCGTAGGAGCTCGCGCGCGGCGGTGTACTCCTCGAGCTCGCGGTAGTGATCGTGCACAGCGAGCAGCAGCCGCAGGCCGAGGTTCTTCGCGTATGGGCGCAGCACGTTGCTGAAGAACGCACGGGCAACTTCGATGCCCTATTGGCCGCGTCCGGCCCAATGGTCGGTGTCGTCGATGACGAACACCGGCTCGATGCGCTGGTGCTCGAAGATTCCACGCAGGCTTTCGAGGCCACCTTACACTGAGCCGACGTCAACCTGCTCCTCGATCGACTTGGTTGCTGTACGCAACTCGAGAGCGACCTGCATAGCCAGACCCTTTGATCGGCAAGCCGAGCGCGGCGCTGGCCCCGACGCGACCCGACTGCCGTGTGCGCTTGAGGCCCCAATCCTCTCGCGCTGATACGCCTGCAGGTGCGAGCCGAGCAGCACATCGACCTGCGCAAGGACATGGCGGCCGAAATCCGACGCGCTGCGGACCGTCTCATCCGGCAGGCCCCACACCGGGATCGGCAGCAGCAGGAAGCCCGACGGCAGGCTCTCGCCGACGGTGGCGATCACGCTGCTCTTGCCGGCGCCCGGGGGCGCCCACACAACGGCGACACGCGGCTCTTCGTAGGTGACCATCTCAAGGACCTGCGCCTCGACGTCGTGGCCACCAAGCTCCTTGTGCGGCACGTGATCGGCGGGCAGCTCCGCGAAGCGCTGCGTCGGCTCAAACGCCTTCTCGTGCGCCAGCCGCTGAAGGTCAGCTGCGCCCATTGGGCATCCATGGTGCGGTCACGCGGTACAGGCGCCGCGGGCGCCCGCGAACTGTTTGGCGCTCATCACGGGCACTGACCAACCCCTCGGCCTCGAGCTCCTCGAGTACCTTGCTGATCCGCTGCCGCGTCCACCCCATCCGCCGCATCAACTCCGCATCGGTAGGGCTGGCCTCCCCGATCGCCTCGAGCTCGGCGAACAGCATCGCGTGCGGTCGCCCGAGCTGCGCGGCGCGCTGGATTGCGTCGAGGTTCGCAGCCACCGACAGCGGCACTTCCTCGACGAATACGCGGCGCGCGACGTCGAGCAGCCGCCGCGGGTTCTCTGCTCCCACCGCGGCGATCTCGACGATCAGGCCCTTCGAGCGATTGGGTAGCCGCTTGGAGAGCAGTTCCCTGCGCTGCTGCTCGTTCAGGCGCGGCGGCTCGACGACGACCGGGAAGAAGGCGTCGGCCGGCGGTGCGCGCACGACGTCGGCCGCGAGCGCGTCTACCGCCGCGGCCCACGTGAAGGGCAGCTCCCACAGCCGGTCGAGCATCCGCCCGAAGAGGTCGTAGGCAACCCCCGCGTCGAGCAGACCATCGATGAGAAGCACCATGTCGGGCTGCTCACGCCCGAACTCGGCCAAGGCCCCAAGCCTCTCGCCGCCCTCGGTGCGGACGACGCGCTTGAGGATATCGGCGGCGCTATCCTCCCCAGCCACGTTCAGCAGTCGCACCTGACGTTCACGCTGGCGCAGCTCAAACGAAAGGGCGTTCAGCAGCGTCGTCTTGCCCGCCCCGCGCTCACCGAGGATCAGGACGTTCAGACCGTTCTCCAGCCCCCGCAGTGCCTGCTCGAGCACCTCGGAGCGCACCAGCAGACGCGCGTCAGCCGGGTTGTCGTAAAGAGGTCGTGGATCCAAACGTTCTGTGTCCCGCCGGCGTCCGCCGCGCCCATCCCATCTTTGACGGCGGGGCCTGAAGCGACAGGACGGCGTGGCCGCCTGCCCCTCGCCGCCCCACAGCGGATCGAGGCCGCAGAGTGCACGCGATGCCTCGAAACCGGACTCAGCACGAAGAAACTCGGAAGGCAAAGAGGCACGCCAGCCCAATAGAAGAGCATGACCAAACATCCCAGCCCGCCGTAACCAGAACAACCCTCGCAAAAAAGCGAGGGTTAGGGCCCTCCACGAAGTCTAACTATCAATCGGGGCGGGCGGATTCGAACCGCCGTCCTCACCGTCCCGAACGGTGCGCGCTACCAGGCTGCGCCACGCCCCGACGCAGGCTCAGTATCCCACAATGAGCGATCCGTTCCGCCACGCAGGCGAGCCGGCTACGAGGCGAGCTCGCCGCCACGGGGACCGTTCCCGCCTGGGCAAGGGCCGCTGCGCCCCGCCGGGAGGGCACTCCGGCCCGCGACGGGGTCACCGCCCCGCGACGAGGCCGCTCCGGGCGACGACTATCCTCGCCGGGGTGCCTGCCCAACTCGCCGAGATCGTCAAGGAGCTCGACCAGCTGCTCGAGCCCGAGCGCTTCGCGGACTACTGCCCTAACGGACTGCAGGTTCCCGGGCGCGAGGGGGTGACCACGGTGGCCACCGGGGTGAGCGCGCACCTGGAGCTGTTCGAGCGCGCCCAGGCGGAGGGCGCAGAGCTGGTGGTGGCCCACCACGGGATCTTCTGGGGGAGTGGGCCGGGGCCGATCGATGCGGCCCTGGCACGGCGGCTCAAGGTGCTGTTCGCGGCGGACATGTCGCTGCTGGCCTACCACCTCCCGCTTGACGCACACCCGGCAGTCGGGAACAACGCGCTGATCGCCCAAGCCCTCGGCGCTCAAGAGCTCGTACCGTTCGCGCTCCATCGCGGTCAGCCGATCGGGTGCCTGGCGCGGTTCCCCGAGGAGGGGTTGCCCGCGCCCGAGCTGGTGGTCCGCGTGCGGGAGCTCACCGCGCGAGAGCCGCTTGCCTTCGAGTGCGGGCCTCCGACGGTGCGGCGGCTGGGGATCGTCTCCGGCGGCGGGTGCGACTACCTCGCGGACGCGGTTGCCGCGGGGGTGGACGCGTTCCTCACCGGAGAGCCCACCGAGCGCGTGATGGCCCAGGCGCGGGAGGCGGGTGTGCACTTCATCGCCGCCGGGCACTACGCCACCGAGACGTTTGGCGTCAGGCGCCTCGGCGAGTGGCTCGCCGAGCGCTTCGGCGTGCGCCACGTGTTCCTGGACGTCCCCAACCCCGTGTAGAAGCTTGGGCGGCAGACAGCTTGGGCGGCAGAGCACCCGCAGGCTGACGCACTCCACGCAGCGGCCCTCCGCGGGGGCGTAACCGCTCCACGCGCCGGGCCCCTCGACACGCAACTCCAGGAGGAGTCACCCCCCTCGCAGACCACATCTGGGACACGAGGGCCCAAGCGCGAAGCGGGCGAACCATGAAGACCGCACCTTGCGGGAAAGTCAGCGGTTGCCAACGTCCGTCGCCCGCGGTATATGTACGCACAGGCACTCACCCCTACACGAGGAGATTCCCGATGGCCAACCACCTGACGCCCACCGAGCTTGCCCGCGAGTCCGGACTGGGGCGCAGAGAGGTCCTCTCGAAGTGCATGGAGCTGGGGGTCCCGATCTTCAAGGGCCGCATCGACAAGAGCCTCTTCCTCGCGAACCTCCGCCAGGGCGCCTCGCCCGCGCAGCGGCCCGCCGTGTTGAAGAGCTGACACCGGCCCAGGCGAGCGCGCCTCAGCCCCACTACATCCGAGGCGTCATCGCTGCGCGAACACCGTGAACCCGGCTGTGGTGAACCGGCCCAGCGCTCGGCCGAGAGTCTCGGGAGTCCACTGATCCGGCGTTTCGAGCATCATCCGCAGGCCCGCGTCGCCGATGCCAGCGAGCGTGTGTCCGACGAACTGTGCGGTCCTCTCGAGACGCCGCTGCGGGATTCCCCCCTCCAACCAGTTGCGAGCCGCCTCGGTGAGCTGGGCGACCAACTGCTCGCGTCCACGCCGCAGGCGAGCGTCGATCAATGCGTTGGCGTCGCCTCCGCCGAGCAGCGCGATCCTGTAGGTCTCCGGCGTATCGCTGACAGCCTGGAGCATCGCGGTGAACCCCGCAGTGAGCATCGCCTGTAGATCTTCAAGTCCTGCGCCCGTTGCAAGCGCGGCGCCGAACTGCGCGAACATGCGCTGCTCCTCGCGGTCCAGCAGGGCCCCGAAGAGCTCCGACTTGCTGCCAAAGCAGGCGTAGATCACCGGCTTCGTCACGCCCGCGGCGTGGGCGATCGCATCCATCGAGGTCCCCTTGTAGCCCTGCTCCAGGAAGAGCCTGAACGCCACATCCAGGATCAACGGCCGCCGGCGTTCGGGGCCCAGGTGCGCAGCGCGGGCGCGGGGGACCAGCTGTTTCGTCGGGCTTACAGCCATCTTCCTACTCTGGTATCTTTTCCCTACTCGAGTAGATTCTACCGCGAGAGAGCCAAAGGAAGGTATCGAAGGTGGACGTGTCAGTCGCCGAGCGGCGAAGCGAGCCCCCCGATGTGCGCGCGATCTTCTACGTCCCCCGCTTTGGGGCGCAGGTCTCCATCGACCGAAGCCGGGAGACACTCGCCTCCGGCGAGCATCCCCGTTTCGGCCAGCGTCTGCCACGGGGGGAAGATCCCCCGCGACTGATTGCCGCTCCGAAGCCATATCCTCTGTTGGGAGAAGGTTCGCCAGTCCCACCGGAGGAGAAGAGAGTCATGCAGACCAGTACCGCAGAGCAGACCGCCGGCTCGACCCCTGCCCAGGTTCCGGGGGCGGCCGCGCAGGCCACGACCTCGCGCACGATCGCCGATCTGATCCCCGACGCCGCTGCAGCGTTTCCGGACAGGGTCGCGGTGCGACACAAGCAGGCCGGCGCTTGGCAGGACGTCACCTACGCCCAGTTGGGGGAGATCGTGCAGGAGATCGCGCTCGGCCTGATCGACCTCGACATCCAGCCCGGGGACGGCGTATGCATCCTCGCGGGCACCCGCCCGGAGTGGTCCTACGTGGACATGGCCATCACCGCCACTGGGGCGGTCGTCGTGCCGATCTACCCCACCAACTCCCCCGAGGAGTGCCACTGGGTGATCTCTGACTCCGGGGCACGCGCGATCGTGTGCGAGAACGCGGAGCAGCTCGCGAAGGTCGCAGCGGTGCGCGAGCGGTTGCCGGAGCTGCGCACGGTCATCGTGATCGACCCCGACGACTCCTCTGACGCGATCCCGCTCGCGGAGGTGCGCGAGCGTGGACGCGCCCGGGCAGGCCACGGCGGGCCAGAGGAGCTCGAGCGCCGCCGCGCCGCGCTGCGCCCCGAGGACCCCTACACGTTCATTTACACCTCCGGCACCACCGGCCCCCCCAAGGGGTGCGTGCTCTCGCACGGCAACTACCGCGACACCGTCAACATGGTGCGCGTAGTGGGGCAGATCCGCGACGACGAGGTCTCCTACCTGTTCCTCCCCCTTGCGCACGCGTTCGCGCTGCTGATCCAGCTGGGGGCGTTCGACCGAGGCTCCACGATCGCCTACTTCGGGGGGGACGTCAAGCAGATCGTCAGTGAGCTCCAGGAGGTGCAGCCGACGTTCCTGCCCTCGGTGCCGCGAATCTTCGAGAAGATCTACACGCTCGCTCACGGGGCAATCGAGGCGCAGCCGCCCGAGGAACGCGCCAAGACCGAGGCGGCGCTTGCCATCGGCGCGAAGGTGCGCGACCTACTGGCCCGCGAGGAGCCGATCCCCGAGGAGTTGCGCGAGCCCTTCGAGGAAGCCGAGGAGGGGTTGTTCAAAAACGTGCGCTCGATCTTCGGCGGGCGCGTGCGTCAGGCCGCCACGGGTGCCGCGCCGATCGCGCCGGAGATCCTCGAGTTCTTCTGGGCCTGCGGCGTCCCGGTGCTGGAGGGCTACGGGATGACCGAGACCTCCACGATCGCCACGGTCTCCACGATCGAGGACCACCGCTTCGGCACCGTGGGCCGCGCGCTGCCCGGCGTGCAGTTGCGGATCGCCGAGGACGGGGAGATCCTGATCAAGGGCGCCAACATCTTCGGTGGCTACCACCACAACGCCGACGCGAGCTTCGGCGCGGTCGAGGACGGCTGGCTGCACACCGGCGACCTCGGCTCGCTCGACGCCGACGGCTACCTCTCGATCACGGGGCGCAAGAAGGACATCATCATCACAGCGGGCGGCAAGAACCTCACACCGGCGAACATCGAGAACGACCTCAAGCAGTGCCGATGGATCTCCCAGGCGGTGATGCACGGCGACCGGCGCCCCTACCCAGTGGTGCTGATCACACTCGACGAGGAAGAGGTCGCCGGCTACGCCCGCGCGCACGGTCTCCCCGAGGAGCCAGCCGCGCTCGCGCGCGAGCCAGCGATCCGCGAGCTGATCGGCGGCGAAGTGGACCGCGTCAACGCCCGCTACGCCCAGGTGGAGCAGGTCAAGAAGTTCGCGATCCTCGACTGCGACCTCTCACAGGCCGGCGGCGAGCTGACGCCGACGCTGAAGGTCAAGCGGGGCGTGGTCGCAGAGAAGTACGCCGCCGTTCTCGACGCGCTGTACGCGGAGCGGTAGGATCACCGTGAGGCGGGCAAGCTCCAGGCTCGAGCGAGCGGGTCAGGGAACACGCCAAAACACGCTAGCTTTAGACAAGGAGGTTGAGTCGCCGTCCGTGCCGGCCCGGTGAGAGCGGAGACCCCAGCCTCCGAGAGCGGCGACCAATCCATCATGCGCAGCGATCCTTCCGATAACGGCGGCCTCTTCGTCGGCAGGCGGCCAGGCACAGCGCCGACCCACTTCCGCAGGCTGCCCGAGCGCGGCAGCGCCGCGCGCCAGCGGATCGACGGGTACCTCGCCGGGGCGATGCTGGCGGCCATGATCGTGCTCAGCCTGCTCTGCTGGGGCCCGATCCCAATCGCGTGCCTGTGGGCCGGGTCGCAGGTCGACTACCTCTCGGGCTCCGTCAGTCTCGGCATCCTGGTCGCGTTCGTGGCGCTGTTCGTGCTGCTGTTCGGGGCGCTGAAGCTGATGCGCAGCCTCGACGAGGGGTGGATCCTCGTACGGCGCGCCGCCGGCCACGACCAGCGCGGGGGAGCCCTGGGTCGCATCTTCGCGATCACCGCCGCCGTCTGCGCGGGGCTGTTCGCGATCTGGTTCGTGCTGATCCACGGACCCGGCCAGATGGTGGAATCGGGTCAGGGCTAGGTCACCCCACCGCCGCAACCCAGCTCACGATCCCGCTAGCCATGGGCCTGCTCGACTACTACCGCCAGTTCGAGGGCCTCTCCGAGGAGGAGGTCAACCGCGAGCTGCGCGAGGAGGCGGCAGAGCGCAGGCGCAAAGCGCTCACGCGTGTGCGGACGATCGACCTCTCGCAGACCACGTGGCCCGAACTGCCGCACCCGAACATCGCCAACTCGATCACGTACATCGCGCGGCGCGGCCTGCAGCTCTACCCGCACCTACGAGGCTCCGAGCTGCGCGACGCGCTGGCCGAGCGCCACGGGGTCAACCCGTCCCGCCTGATCCTCGGCAACGGCGCCGCCGAGCTGCTGAGCGCGGCCACGCGCGCCCTGATCGAGCCAGGCCAGGAGCTTCTCACCACGTGGCCCTCCTACCCGCTGTTCCCGATCATGGCCCGCCGGGCGCACGGACGGGCGGTGCCGGTCAGCGGCGGGGTGGACGCCCTGCTGGAGGCGGTGCCCGCGCACGACACGCGGGTGGTGGCGCTGGCCAGCCCCAACGACCCCACGGGCGAGCTGCTCGGAGTCGCGGAGCTCCGGCGGCTGCTCGACGGCCTCCCCGACGGCGTGGCGATGCTGCTCGACGAGGCGCTGGTCGAGTTCGCCGACGCCCAGCCGGTGGACGCCTCGATCGAGCTGCTGGAGGAGTACCCGCGCCTGCTGGTGTTCCGCAGCTTCTCCAAGGCGTGGGGCATGGCGGGGCTGCGGATCGGCTACGCCGTGGGCGGCCCCGGCTCGGAGGAGCTGCTGGCCGAGCTGGCACCGGACCTCGGGGTCAACGAGCTCTCGCAGGCGGGCGCGCTGGAGGCGCTGCGCACCGCCCAGGGGCTGCTGGACAAGCACGTGCACGCGGTCGCGGTGGAGCGCATCCGCCTCACCGCCGCCCTGCGCCGACGCGGCTTCGAGGTGGCCGACAGCCAGGCCAACTTCCTGTGGGCGGCCCACCCCGCCCTCGACGGGGGCGAGCTCGCCGCGCGGCTCTCACGCGCGGGCGTGCTGGTCGCCGCGGGCGACGCCTTGGGGGAGCCGCGGCACGTGCGCATCAGCCTGCGCAACCCCGCCGCCTCGGACCGTTTGCTCACGGCAATCGACGGCACCCTCGCGCAGCCCGAGGCCGAGGACGACTCCGACAACGGCAACTCGCAGCCCGACGCCGCACACGACTTCGACGACGGCAACCCGCAGCCCGAGGCAGCAGGCGACTCGCGGCCTGTAACTCAGGCGCCCGCCGACTCAGACTGACGCAGCAGCGCCCCGGTGGTCTCCTCGAGGATGCGCCGCCACGCGGACACGTCGTGGTCGGGCTCGGCGGCCTCGAAGTGCTCGACCACGGTGCGCAGCCGCTCGGGGGAGATCTCGAGCCCGTGGCGCTCGGAGATGAGGCGGTAGCGCTCGTATTCGCCTGCGAGGTGGGAGGCGACCGTCTGGAAGCCGTGGCGGGCGATGGCGATGCGCGAGGCAAAGTTCATGATCGAGGTCTGGAACATCAGCTCGTCGGTGGGGGCGGGCTCGAGCAGCACGATGTCCACCCCTGGGTAGCGCTCCTCCCAACGGGTCGCGAGCTCGTGCAGCCGCTGGTGGGCGAGCAGCTTGAACGCCTGGTAGCCGATCTGGGGAAAGCCCATGTCCGAGACGCGCCGGGGTCGGCGCCCGCGCAGCGTGCGTACGTCGGTGGTGAAGTCGTTGACGAACGGCACCACGGGGTTGATCACGACCACGAGCTGGGCCCCCGCCTCGACGGCGATGTCGAGGTTGGTGGTGGAGGTGATCCCCCCGTCCACGAGCTCGCGGCCGTCGAGCCGCACGGGGGCGTAGACCATCGGCAGCGCCCCCGAGGCGCGCACGGCGGTGGAGATGGGGACGTGGTCGAAGCCCTCAGCGCCGAACACCACCCGCTCGCAGGTGTCGAGGTCGGTGGCCGTGATGTACAGCTCTCTGCCTCGCGCCAGCTCGCGGAAGTCGTCGGAGCGGCCGGGCTCGCCGAGGACCCGGCGCAGGTAGCCCTCGATGCCGGTGCCGGTGTACAGCCCCGAGGGCAGCGCCTGGGCGAGCTCCAGCACGAGGTCCAGCGCGGACATCTGCCGTGGGTGGGTGATCAGCTGGCGGGCGATCCCAGCGAGGTGCAACGGCAGCTGCACACCGCGGCGCGCGAGCTCGGAGAAATTGAGGCGCAGGAGGTCGCCGAGGCCGATGTCGCGAAACGGCTGGGGCTCCTCGGAAGCCGCGACGCGCATCATCTCCTCGGGAGTCACGCCGTTGGCGGCGAGCGCCGCGATGAACGCCCCCGCGGAGGTCCCCACGTAGACGTCGAAGTCGTTGACGGTGGAGTTCACCGCGAGCAGGTCGAGCGCGCGCAGCGCCCCGATCTCGTACACCCCGCCGGTGAAACCCCCGCCCCCGAGCACCAGCGCGGTCTTGGAGGGCCGGGTGCGGCGGCGTCCGCGCGAGCGGCGGCTGACTACCGAACCGCCACCCGTGGACGCCCCTGAGGCGCCGTTGCGGCCCCCGGGGCTCGCGGCGGAGCTGGAGCGGCGCCGACGCTGCTCCTTGGCTCGCGCCGGTTCCAACTTGACAACGCGCCCCATACCACGCTTTATTGTAGACCCGCGTGCCCCGGCGCCTCCTCGCACCGCTCCCGCTCGTGCTCTGCGCGCTCTTCGCCGCGTGGGGGCTCGCGCCGGGCACGACCGCCTCAGCGACCGTTCGCCTCCTGCGCGCCCCGGCGGCCGACGGCCTACGCGGTGCCCCGGCTACCCCTGGTCTCCTGAGCGCCCCGCCGACCGTGCGCCTCCCCCGTACCCCGGCGACTGGTGCGAGGGCCGCCGCCCAGCCGCACGCCGCGCCGCGCGTCGCCCGTGCCGCGGCTGACGCCGTGGCGGCGCTGCAGGGGCACCTGACGCACGAGCTGGGGCTCGCGGGGGGGCTGTCGGGTGGCTACGTGTACGACATGACGACGGGGCAGACGCTGTTCTCCGAGCGTGCGGAGGACCGGCGGGCGCCGGCGTCGGTGGAGAAGCTCTACACCGCGACCACCGCCTTAGAGCGGTGGGGGCCGACGGCACAGCTGGAAACCACCGTGCTCGGCACCGGCCACCTCGCCCCGGGAGGCGTGTGGGAGGGCAACCTGTACCTGCGCGGCGGGGGCGACCCGACGTTCGGGACGAAGTCGTTCATCCGCAGCCACTACGGCGGCGTGGGCACAGCGGTGGCGACGCTCGCCGAACAGCTGGCGCACACGGACGGCATCCACCGTGTGACGGGGAGCGTGGAGGGAGACGAGTCCTACTTCGACGCCCTGCGCGGGGAGCCCTCGAGCGGCTACGCGTGGGACCCCTTCCTGGAAGGGACCCTGAGCGCGCTGGCGTTCAACCGCGGGGAAACGGGCGCGGAAACCGGCCCGCACGCGCCGGCGGCGTACGCGGCGCGACAGCTGCGAGCGGCGCTGCGGGCCGGGGGCGTCGCGGTGCCGAGGGGAGGCGGCGCAGCCACGACCCCGCCGGGGGCGGTGCGGCTCGCGGCGGCGCGCTCCCCGACGATCGCGCAGCTGCTCGGCGAGACACTGCCGCCGTCGGACAACTTCTTCGCGGAGACACTGCTCAAGGGCCTGGGGGCGCGCTTCGGGGGCGCAGGCACCACCGCGGCGGGGGCGCACGTGGTGCGCGAAACGATCGCCGAGCTCGGGCTGCACCCGCAGGTGGTCGACGGCTCGGGGCTCTCCACCGAAGACCAGACGTCACCGTACGAAGTGGTGACCCTGCTCGACGAGCTCGCGCACACGCCGCTGGGGACCGTCCTGCGCGGGGACCTGGCTGTGGCGGGGCGCACAGGGACGCTAGCCGAACGGATGCGGGGCACCGCCGCGGAGGGACGGTGCGAGGGCAAGACGGGCACCCTCACCGGGGTCTCCAACTTCGTGGGCTACTGCACGGGCACCGGCGGGGACGAGCTGGCGTTCGCGTTCTTCACGGACGGCCTCGAACTCGCGGCGGCGCACACGCTGCAGGACAACATGGCGATCACGCTGGCGGACTACTGACGCATGGGTCCGTAGAGCTCTCTTTTGAGGGGTATATATAGGGTCCATAAAAGTCCCTATTGAGACCCTATATAGGCCGAAAAAAGAACACCTACACCCAGCCGGCCTACGACCAGGCAACCCAACCGGCCCCGGGTCCTCGATCAGCCGCTGTCCCCGGGACCGGGCGAGTCGCCGAGCAGCCGCCGCAGCCCGGCCTCGTCGAGCACGGGGACCTGCAGGCGCCGGGCCTTCTCCAGCTTGGAGCCGGCGGACTCCCCGGCCACGAGGTAGTGGGTCTTCTTGGAAACCGCGCTGGTGACGCGCCCGCCGGCGGCGAGGATGCGCTCGGTGGCGTACTCGCGGGTCCAGGTGGGAAGGGTGCCGGTCAGCACCAGGGTCAGGCCCGCGAAGGGGCCCTCCGAGGGCGGCGGCCCGTCTTCGGCGAAGCGCAGCCCGAGCAGGCGCAGGTCGGCGATCACCTCGCGCATGTGGGGGTCGTCGAGTTGCGCGCGGATCGAGCGGGCCATCTTCTCGCCGACGCCGGGGGTCTCGGCGAGCTGCTCGACGGTGGCTCCCAGCAGCGCGTCGACGTCGCGAAAGCGAGAGGCGAGGTTACGTCCGGTGACCTCCCCCACCTCCTCGATGCCCAGCGCGAAAAGCACCCGGGCGAAGGGCCGCTGCCGGGAGGCCTCGATCGCGGCGAGGAGGTTGCGCAGGGAGACCTCGGCGAAGCCCTCCAGCTCCAGCAGCCGCTCCCGGTGGGCACCAAGCCGGTAGAAGTCTCCGGGCACACGCACGAGCCCCTCGCGCTGCAGCAGCCGCACCTGCTTCTCGCCGAGCCCCTCGATGTCCAGCGCGCCGCGCGAGACGAAGTGCTTGAGCAGCTGCCACGCGCGCTCGGGACAGTCGCGGTTGGGGCAGGTGGTGAAGACAGAGTCGCGCGGCTTGACGGTCGGCGTGTCGCAGAAGGGACAGCGGGCAGGGGGTCGCGGCCGGGGCGGGCGCCCCTTGCGCTCGACGACGTGGGGGGCCGGAGAGATGACCTGCGGGATGACGTCCCCGGCGCGCAGCACGATCACGTCCTCGCCCTCGCGGAGGTCCTTGCGGCGCAGGTCCTCCTCGTTGTGCAGCGTCGCGAGCTTGATCGTGACACCGCCGACGGAGACCGGAGCGAGCATCGCGTAGGGCCGTAGGTCCCCGAACTTGCCGACGTTCCAGCAGATGCGCTCGAGTCGGGTGACGGCGGTGGTGGGCGGAAACTTCCACGCAACGGCCCACCGGGGGTCGCGCCCGACGGAGCCCAGGCGCCGCTGGAGGGCGAGGTCGGAGACCTTGACGACGACGCCGTCGATCTCGAAGTCGAGCTCGCCCCGGCGGGACTGCCAGGCGAGGCACTGGGCGATGACGTCGTCCTCGGAGCGCAGCAGCTGCACGTCGGAGTTGACGCGGAACCCGTGGTCGCGCAGCCAGCCGAGCGCCTCCCAGTGCGTCGTGAACGACAGCCCCTCGGTGACCCCCACCTGGTAGCACCAGATCGACAGCGGCCGTTCAGCGGCGAGCGCGGGGTCGAGCTGGCGCACGGTGCCGGCCGCGGAGTTGCGGGGGTTCATGAACGTCGACAGACCCTGCTCGGCGCGACGCTCGTTGAGCGCGGTGAAGTCGCGCAGGGACATGTACAGCTCGCCCCGCACCTCCAGCAGCGGGGGAGCATCCTCGACGTGCAGGGGGATCGCACGGATGGTGCGCAGGTTGTGGGTGATGTCCTCCCCCACCTCCCCGTCCCCGCGGGTGGCGCCGCGCTCGAGCACCCCGTCGCGGTAGACGAGCGAGATCGGCCAGGCCGTCGACCTTCGGCTCGACCACGTAGGAGAAGCGCGGCTGGGTCGCCCCTTCGCGGGCGAGGTGGTTGCGCATCCGCTCCACCCACGCGCGGAACTCCTCCTCGGAGCGGGCGTTGGAGAGCGAGAGCATCGGCTCCAGGTGGGCGACCTTCTCCAGCCTGCCGACCGGGGCGCCCCCACCCGCTGCGTGGGCGAGTCGGGAGTGCGCAGCTCGGGGTGCGCGTCCTCCAGCGCGGCGAGCTCGGAGAACAGCGCGTCGTAGGCGTCGTCCCCGATGGCTGGGTCGTCGAGCACGTAGTAGCGGTGCGAGTGGTACTCGACCTCGCGCCGCAGGACGGCGGCACGCGCGGCGGGGTCGTCGGTTGTGGGGGGGGGATCGTCCGCGCGGGTGGGTACTGCACCGGGCGTGTGTGCGCGGGGCTTCCTACCCCGCGGCCCCGCGTGTCGGCCCTCCCCAGCGCTCACACCCACAGCCCCCCGGCGACCCACCCACCAGCCCGGGCCCGGCCAGCCGTCTGGCTGCACCCACCAGCCGACACCCAGCCTGCCTCACCAGCCAACCGGCCAACCACACCAGCCGACACCCAGCCAATCCCACTGGCCGCCACGTCAGCCGGCCTCCACCTCGGCGGAGGCGAGCAGGGCGTGCAGGTCGAAGCTGCTCAGCGCCTCCATGCCGGGGCGGTCGGTGAGATCGAAGTGCAGCGGGGTGACGGCGACGCGCCCCGCAGCGACCGCGGCTAGATCGGTGCCGGGCTCGTCGTGGAAGCCGGGGTCGTCCCCGTAGATCCAGTACCGCCGGCGCGCGGGGGGCCCGGTCTCCTCGCGCTCGAGCTTGAGCTCGTCGCGGTAGATGCGCTTGCCGAGCCGCGTCACCTCGACGCCGGTGGGCGGGCAGGCGGGGACGTTCACGTTGAGCAGTGTGGAGGCAGGCAGCGGCAGCACCTCCAAGCGCTCGACGAGTCGCGCGACGAAGCCGGCGGCGACGTCGAAGTCGAAGCCCCCGTGAAAGCGGTAGTCCAGCGCGCGCGCCCCAGACTGCTGGGAGACCGCGATGGCGGGCAGCCCAAGCACGACCCCCTCCAGTGCCGCGGCGACGGTGCCCGAGTAGGTGATGTCATCGCCGAGGTTGGCGCCGTGGTTGATGCCTGACACGACGACGTCGGCCTTGAAATCCTCCACGACCCCGAGGCTCGCCAGGCGCACGCAGTCGACAGGGGTGCCGTCGGTGGCGTACCCGACCGTGCCGTCGGGGAAGGGCACCTCTTCGACCCACAGCGGCCGGCGGGTGGTGATCGAGCGGGCCATCGCGGAGCGGTTGCCGTCGGGCGCGATCACCGCGAGGCGCACGTCGGGCAGCGTGACCAGCGCAGCCCGCAGCGCGAGCAGCCCCTCGGCGCCGATGCCGTCGTCGTTGGTGAGCAGCACGTTGAGCACTGCCCCCAGGATACGGCCCACCCCCCACGCCCCGGTCCGCGCTGTGGCGTGGCCGTGCTCAAGCAGGCGACCGAGGCGGGCGCGAGACCCCGGGGGGCGGGTCGGTCCAGGGGGGGCGGGGCGGACGGGTTCAAGCAGGGGCCTCGTAGCCGACTCGGCGCGACGAGCGGTGGCACACGGCTACTCGTAGGCGACCGAGGCAAGCGCGAGACCGTGCGCGGGCGCAGTGGGGCCGGCCTCGCAGCGGGGGCGACCCTCGAGCAGTCGCGTGAAGTCCTCAACCGTGCGCCGCCCGCCGGCGACCTCGAGCAGGGTGCCGACGAGCACGCGGTTCATGTGACGCATGAACGTGTCCGCCTCGATCCACAGCTCCAGCAGTTCGCCCTCGGTGCGCCACTCGGCGCGCAGCACCTCGCGCTCGAAGCGCGTGTGCTCGGTCTCGGTGGGGGTGAACGCCGTGAAGTCGTGGCGGCCGGGGACCGCGCGGGTGCACTCCCTCAGCAGGTCGCGGTCCAGCGGGTGGGGCCACCACAGCGCGTGCCCGCGCGTGAAGACGCCGCGCGTGCGACGTGCGAGCACGCGGTAGCAGTACGTGCGGCTGCGCGCGTCGCGGCGCGCGTCGAAGCCGGCGGGAGCGGGTTCGCAGGAGAGCACCGCGACGTCGGGGGGCAGCAGCGTGCCCAGCCGCACCGGGTCCACGGCCTCGTGGGCGTAGGAGACAACCTGCCCCCACGCGTGCACCCCCCGGTCGGTGCGCCCTGCGACCGTCACCGCGAGCGGCTCCCCGTCGACGCCGCGCTCGCCGAGGACAGTGCGTAGCGCCCGCTCCACCTCCTCCTGCACGGTGCGCAGCCCAGGCTGGCGGGCCCACCCGGCGAAGGCGCTCCCGTCGTACTCGAGGGTGAGCTTGGTGCGCACGCCGCGCATGGTTGCACCCCGAGACTCCTCTTCGCGGAGATGAGCCGCCCGAGACCCGAGCTCGCCCAGTCCGGGGGCGGACGCGGAGACGCTGGGCACGGAGGCCCAGCGCGCGTGCGCGTGGTTGCCACACCCACCCGCGCGGACGATCCCTCAAGATCCTCCCTTACGCTCCCCACTGCGAACTCCGGGCCCAGCCGGGGTGCTCAGACCAGCTCGAGGAAGACCATCTCGGTCGCGTCGGAGCGGCGCGGGCCGAGTTTGAGGATGCGGGTGTACCCGCCCGGCCGCTCGGCGTAGCGGGGGGCGACGTCGACGAACAGGCGGTGCACCGCGAACTTGTCCTGCGCCAGCGCCGAGAGGGCCTGCCGGCGGTTGTGCAGGTCGTCGCGCTTGGCGAGCGTGATCAGTTTCTCGATCTCCGGCTTGACCGCCTTGGCCTTCGCTTCGGTGGTCTTGATGCGCTCGTGCTCGAGCACCTCCTTGGTGAGGTTCATCAGCAGCGCCTTGCGGTGCGCGGAGTCGCGGCTCAGCTTGTTGCGTGTCTTCTGGTGTCGCATAGCTTTGGGAGTCTAGCCTGACTACTGCGCGCCGCTCGGCTCAGACGGCGTGCTCCTCGTCCTGGCGAAGTTGCAGCCCGCGCCCTTCGAGCGTCTCGATCACCTCGTCGATCGACTTCTTGCCGAAGTTGGGGATCGCGTTGAGCTCGGCCTCGGACTTGGAGATGAGGTCGCCCACGGTCTGGATGCCCGCGCGCTTGAGGCAGTTGTAGGAGCGCACGCCAAGCTCGAGCTCCTCGATCAAGATGCTCCACTCCTCGCCCTGCAGCGCCGCCTGGGCACCGCCGCCGCCGACTGCGAGGCCGTGGCCGTCGAGCTGCCCGCCGGGGGAGGCGCGCAGCTCCTGGATGCGGTCGGCGTCGGTGAAGATCGCCAGCTGGCTGATCAGTAGCTCCGCGGCCTCGCGCAGCGCCGCCTGGGGCTCGATCGAGCCGTCGGTCTCGATGTCGAGCGTGAGCTTGTCGAAGTCGGTCTTCTGGCCCACGCGCGCCTGCTCCACCGCGTACGCCACGCGCCGCACGGGGGAGAAGATCGAGTCGATCGGGATCACCCCGATGGGCTGGTCGGGCGACTTGTTCTCCTCCGCGGGGCGGTACCCACGGCCGCGGCCGATCGTCATGTACAGCTCGAGCTTCGTCTTTTTCTCCAGCGTCGCGACGTGCACGTCGGGGTTGAGGATCTCCACGCCCGCGGGCAGGTCGATGTCCTTGGCGGTGATCTCCCCGGGGCCGCTGACCACGAGCGGCGCCTCGACCTCAGTGGCGTCGGAGTGCATCCGGCACACCACGCCCTTGAGGTTCAGCACGATGTCGGTCACGTCCTCCTTGACACCGGGGATGGTGGAGAACTCGTGGGCCACCCCCTCGATCCGCACGCTCGTGACGGCGGCGCCCGCCAGGGAGGAGAGCAGCACGCGGCGCAGGGAGTTGCCGAAGGTGTACCCGAACCCGCGGTCGAGCGGCTCGATCGTGAAGGTGCCGCGGTTTTGCTCCACCGACTCGCTGGTGATGCGGGGAATTTGGAAATCGAGCATCAGAGTCCTCGTCGTTGTGTTCTCGCACCGGCGTCCTCTTGACACCGGCTCCATGGCACCGCTTCCGCTCCGCGAGCGGGGGGCGCCGTCAAAGCTCTCTCCAGGCCGTGTGGCACGGGCCCTTACTTCGAGTACAGCTCGACGATGAGCTGCTCCTGCACCGGCGCCGCCACCTCGCGCCGCTCCGGGCGGCGCAGCACCTTCGCGGTGAGCGACTCGTGGTCAGCCTGCAGCCACGCCGGGATCTGCCCGGTGAGCTCGGTTGCGTCGCGCACCACCTGCGTGGCGGGAGTCTCGGCCTTGATCGCGATCACCTCGCCCGGGCGCACCTGGTAGCTGGGGATGTTCACGCGCCGTCCGTTGACCGTCCAGTGGCCGTGGCGCACCAGCTGGCGCGCCTGGCGTCGCGAGGCGGCGAAGCCGAGGCGCACGAGCACGTTGTCCAAGCGGCACTCCAACAGCGCCAGCAGGTTCTCGCCGGTGATCCCCGGCTGGCGGGAGGCCTTCTCGTAGTAGCCGTGGAACTGCTTCTCGAGCACCCCGTAGTACCGGCGCGCCTTCTGCTTCTCGCGCAGCTGCAGGCGGTACTCGCTCTGCTTCTGGCGGCCGCGACCGTGCTCGCCGGGCGGGTAGGAGCGGCGCTCGACGCCGCATTTGTCGGTCAGGCACCGCTCGCCCTTGAGGAACAGCTTCTGTCCCTCGCGGCGGCACTGCTTGCACTGGGGGCTTGTGTCTCGTGCCACTAGCTAACCCCTCTGAGATGGTCGTGAGTCGAGCCAGACAAGGACGCAGGGAGCGTGGCGTGCTGAGCACGCGAGCGACCGAGGACGAAGTATGGCGAAGTGCTCACGGCCATCTCAGACCCGCCGCCGCTTGCGGGGGCGACACCCGTTGTGCGCCTGGGGAGTCACGTCCTTCACGCCGGTCACTTCGAGGCCAGCGGCGGACAGCGAGCGGATCGCGGTCTCGCGGCCGGAGCCGGGGCCCTTGACGTAGACCTCGACCTTCTGCAGTCCCTGCTCGAGGCCCTTGCGGGCCGCCGCGTCGGCGGTGACCTGAGCGGCGAACGGGGTGGACTTGCGCGAGCCCTTGAAGCCGGCGCCGCCGGCGGACTCCCACGCGATTACGTTGCCCTGCACGTCGGTGAGCGAGACGATCGTGTTGTTGAACGAGGTCTTGATGTGGGCCTGCCCCACGGGGATGTTCTTCTTGGGCTTGCGTTTCCCGCGCGCGCGCTTGGGGGCCGCCATTACTTCTTACCGGCTTTCTTCTTGCCGGCGACCTGCATACGCTTGGGGCCCTTGCGGGTGCGCGCGTTGGTCTTCGTCTTCTGTCCCCTCACCGGCAGGCCACGGCGGTGGCGCAGGCCGCGGTAGCAGGCGATCTCCTGCAGACGCTTGATGTCCTGGGAGCGCTCACGCCGCAGGTCGCCCTCGACGGTGAGGCCGGCGTCGATCGCGTCGCGCAGGCGCGAGACCTCGTCCTCGGTCAGGTCGCGCACGTACGTGTCGGGGCTGACCCCCACCTCGGCGAGCAACTTGTTGGCGGTCGAGCGCCCGATGCCGAAGATGTACGTGAGGCCGATCTCAGAGCGCTTGTTGAGGGGCAGGTTGACCCCGGCGATGCGTGCCACTGCCTAGCCCTGCCTCTGCTTGTGACGCTTGTTCTGGCATATGACGAGCACCGCCCCGTGGCGGCGGATGACCTTGCATTTTTCGCACATCGGCTTGACCGACGGTCGTACCTTCATGATCCCTTTCCTTGACTGAAGAAGAGGGGCCCGGCTCACCGGCCCACGGCCGCCTGCGCCACCCTCTAGGTCCGCCGACCGGGCTCTGGCTGCCGGGACGGCCGCCGCTACCTGGTCGAGGTTACGCTCGCAGCACGAAACGCCTTCGTCTGCGGGCGGACGCTCGATGGTAGCACTTACGGGCCGACTGGGCCTGCTCCGTAGCGGAACGTCTCGCCCCAGGTCAACTCGCGCCCGCGACTCCCTCGGCCACCGGCGCAGCGGTCACGACCGCGGCTCCGTTCTCAGGCTGTCCCTCGGCTTGTCCCCCGGCACCCTCCTGGAGGTGCCACGGCGTGAGCACCTGCGGCCCGTTGGCGGTGACCGCGACCGTGAACTCGAAGTGGGCGGCAGGGGAGTCGTCTTGGGAGAAGATCGCCCACCCGTCGCCCCCCACCCGCACCGCAGGGCGCCCCGCGGTGGTCATCGGCTCGATCGCGAGCACCATCCCCTCCTCCAACAGCGGGCCCTTGCCCGGGCGGCCGTAGTTGGGGACCTGCGGGTCCTCGTGCATGCTGCGCCCCACCCCGTGGCCCACCAGCGAGCGCACCACCGACAGCCCGGCGCCCTCGGCCACCCGCTCGATCGCGTGGGAGACGTCGCCCATGCGGTTGCCCGCTCGGCACTGCTCCACGCCGGCGAACAGCGCCTCGCGGGTGGCGCGCAGGAGGTTCTCCTCGCGGGGGCCGACCTGCCCGACCGCGAACGTGCGCGCCGCGTCCGCCACCCACCCGTCGAGCGTGACGCCGACGTCGATCGAGATGGTGTCCCCGCGCTCCAACCGGTAGCGGCCGGGGATGCCGTGCACCACCATCGCGTTCGGGGAGGCGCAGATCGAGCCGGGGAAGCCACGGAAGCCCTTGAAGGTGGGGGTCGCCCCGTGGGAGCGAATGAAGCGCTCGGCAGCCGCGTCCAACTCCTCGGTGCGCACGCCCGGGCGGATCTTGCCCTCCAGCAGCTTGAGTGTCTGCACGAGCACCGCGCCCGCCGCCGCCATCTTCTCGATCTCCGCGGGGGTCTTCTTGATGATCACAGGATCAAGGGTACCTAGAGCTGGTCCTCTAGCCGCAGCGTGGCGAGCGTCGCGCGGATGTGGTTGTGAACCTCGTTCGGGGTTCTACTCCCGTCGAAGCGGCGCAGCAGCCCCTGCTGCTCGTAGTAGCCGACCAGCGGCTTGGTCTGGGCGTGGTACACGTCCAGGCGTCTGCGGATCGTTGCCTCCTGGTCGTCCTCGCGCTGGGCCAGTCGCGAGCCGTCCTGGTCGCAGATCCCTTCGTGCTTGGGTGGATCGAACTCCACGTGGTAGATGTGGGCGGGGTTCTTCACGCACACCCTCCGCCCCCCCAGGCGGCGGACCACCTCCTGGTCGGGCACCTCGATCAGCAGCACCGCGGTCAGGCGCCGCTGCAGGCCATCGAGCGCCCGGCCCAGCGCCTGCGCCTGCGCTTCGTTGCGCGGGAAGCCGTCGAGCAGGAAGCCGTCGCGGGCGTCGTCCACGCCAATCCGCTCGGTGATCATCCCCACGATCACCTCGTCGGGCACGAGCTCCCCCGTCTTCATGTACCGCTGCGCCTCCTTGCCCAGCTCCGTGCCATCCGCCACCTGAGCGCGCAACATGTCCCCTGTGGAGATGTGCGCGAGGGCGAAGTCCGCCTGCAGGCGCTCCGCCTGGGTGCCCTTGCCCGCGCCCGGGGGACCGAGGAGGATCAGGTTCAGCTCCGACACGTCCTCCGCAGCCTACCTGGTGGGACTACTTCAAGAACCCCTCGTAACTTCGCATCATCAGCTGGGCCTCGAGCTGCTTCATCTCTCAGCGGGAGGGAGGCAGGCCCCCCTCCCGACCACCCCCCGCCACGCGCTACTTCAAGAACCCCTCGCACTAGCACGGGAAGGGGGCAGGCCCCCCTCCCGACCACCCCCCGCCACGCGCTACTTCAAGAACCCCTCGTAACTTCGCATCATCAGCTGGGCCTCGAGCTGCTTCATCGTTTCCAGCGCCACCCCGATCACGATCAGGATCGAGGTGCCCCCGAGCTGCAGCTGCACGTGGGTGCGGTCGAACAGGATCGTCGGCAGCGCCGCGACCGCCGCGAGGAACAGCGCGCCGGGGAACGTCAGGCGGGCGAGGATCCGGTCGAGGAACTCCGCGGTCGGCCGCCCTGGGCGCACGCCGGGGATGAACCCGCCGTACTTCTTGAGGTTGTCCGCCTGGTCCACCGGATTGAACGTCACCGCGGTATAGAAGTACGTGAAGATGATGATGAAGATCGACTCGCCCAGCAGGTAGTGCCAGCCGTTGGGGCTGAAGAAGTCCGAGACTTCCTGGCCCCAGTGCGTTTTGACGAGCTGCCCGATCGTCGGCGGGAGGGTCATGATGCTCGCCGCGAAGATCACCGGGATCACCCCCGCCATGTTGATCCGTAGCGGCAGGTACGTCTGGCCGCCCTCGCTCATCCGCCGCCCGATCACCCGCTTGGCGTACTGCACCGGGATCCGCCGCTGGCCCTCCATCACGAACACAATCGACGCCACCACCACCAGCACGAGGAACGGCATCATCACCTTGAAGACCTGGTTCTGGCTGGTCCACCACGTCTGGATCCCCGACGGCAGCCGCGAGACGATCGAGGCGAAGATCAGCAGCGAGATGCCGTTGCTGATCCCTTTCTGGGTGATCAGCTCGCCAATCCACATCAGCAGCACGCAGCCCGCGGTCAGGCAGACGACGATCAGGAAGATGTGGGCGAAGTCGAACTTCGTGACCACCGCTTCGCCCGTGCCCGTCTGCAGCGAGTGGAACAGGAAGACGTACCCGATCGACTGCGCGAACGCGAGGCCCACCGTCAGGTAGCGCGTGTACTGCGTGATCCGCGCCTGGCCCACTTCGCCTTCCTTGGAGAGCTTCTCCAGCGACGGCACCACCACCTGCAGCAGCTGCAGGATGATCGAGGCCGTGATGTACGGCATGATCCCCAGCGCGAAGATCGCGATCCGCGAAAGGCTTCCCCCAGAGAACAGGTTGAGCAGGCCAAGGATGTTGTTCCCGGCGAGCTGTTTCTGGATGTTGGTGACCGCGGTGAGGTTCACCCCCGGCACCGGCAGGTGGGAGCCCATGCGGTAGAGCAGCAGCATCCCCGCCGTGAAGGCGATCTTGCGCCGGATGTCCCGAACCGCGAAGGCGTTGAGAATCGTGGAGAGCACCGCCGCCGATTCTAGACTGCCACCGCGCCGCGCGCGCGGGTCTTCTCCGAAAGTTCTCTGGGACCTCCGTGTCGTCGAGCGTGGTGGCAGCGCGCCTCGGCGAGCTCGCGTGCCGGGCGGCCCTTCCCGCGCAGCGTGCGGTGCCCGTCTTTGGCGTGGGCGAGGCTACTCGGAGGTCTGGGAGCCGGCGGTCTCTTCGACCACCACGCAGCTGCCGCCGGCCGCCTCGATGCGCTCGCGTGCGCTCGCGCTGAAGGCGTGGGCGTGGACCGTGAGCGCCTTGCCCACCTCGCCCTTGGCGAGCACCTTGACGGGGACGGCCTTGCGGGTCCCGAGGCCCTTGGACTTCATCGCCTCGAGCGTCACCTCTGCGCCGGCCTCGAAGCGGCTGTCGAGGTCGCCGACGTTCACCGGCTGCGTGTGGGTGCGGAACGGCTCGAAGGGCATCGACTTCTTCATGTGGGGCCCGCGAAGCTTGCGCATCCGCATGTGGATCGGCATCTGCCCACCCTCGAACCGCGCCCTGCTCTTGGCGCCTGCGCGGGACCCGTAGCCCTTCTGCCCGCGGCCCGCCGTCTTGCCCGTGCCCGAGCCTTCTCCGCGCCCTACGCGCTTGCGTGGTCTGCGGCTGCCGGGGGCCGGGGCGAGGCTGTGCAGCCCGACGCGGGGCTCCTCGCTCTCGCTCACTTGCCCTCCTTCACTTCCACAAGGTGGCGCACCGCGTGCAACATGCCGCGCGCCTGGGGGCAGTCCTCGACCTGAACGGTGTGTCCGATCCTGCGCAGGCCCAGCGAGCGCAGCGTGTCGAGCTGACGCTTGTTCGAACCGTTGCCCGAGCGGCGCTGAATGACCGTCAGAGCGCTCATCAGGCCGCGCCCTCCTCGGGGGTCTCTGCCGCCGAGAGTGTCTCCGTCTCGTTCCCGGCGGCGGCCTGCGCGGGCTCGCTCACCGCACCGGCGGGCTCTGCGCTGGCCGGCTCGGGGGCCGCAGCCTCGGCGGGGGCCGGGACGTTGGCGGGCTCAGGGGCCGCGGCCTCGGATCCGGCGGGCGCCTCGCCCTGCGCTTGTGGCACGGCGCCGTCGGCGGGCTTCTCGGCGAGACCGAGCACCTGGTTGATCGTCAGGCCGCGCAGTCGCGCGACCTCCTCGGGTCGGCGCAGCCCGCGTAGGCCCGTGACCGTGGCCTTCACAAGGTTGATCGGGTTCTGGGTGCCAAGGCTCTTGGAGAGGATGTCGTGGATCCCCGCGAGCTCCAGCACGGCGCGCACACCGCCGCCTGCGATCACGCCGGTTCCGGGGGCCGCGGGCTTGAGCAGCACCCGGCCGGCGCCGAAGACCCCGGTGGTCTGGTGGGTGATCGTGCTGCCGTGGCGGGGCACGCGGAAGAGGTCCTTCTTGGCGCGCTCCACACCCTTCTGGATCGCGAGGGGCACCTCGTTGGCCTTGCCGTAGCCGACGCCCACGACTTCCCGTTCGTCGCCCACCACCACCAGGGCGGTGAACGAGAAGCGCCGCCCGCCCTTGACCACCTTGGCGACACGGTTGATCTCGACGACCCGCTCCTGGAGGTCCAGGCCGGCGGGGCTCACTGAGCGATCTGTGGAGAAGGTAGTCATGGCGAAGGGGTGAGGGTAGCGGCCGGCGGGCGCTTAGACAGTGATCCCAGCCTCGCGCAGAGCCTCGGCGAAGGCGCGCACGTGGCCGTGGTAGAGATAGCCGCCGCGGTCGAACACCGCTTCGGAGACGCCCGCCGCTTTGACCCGCTCGGCGAGCAGCGCGCCCGCGCGGGGGGTGCGCTCGCTTTTGGCGAGCTTACCCAGCTCGGGCTCGAACCAGTTGACCGCCGCGAGGGTGCGGCCCGCCACGTCGTCGATCGCCTGTGCGGATAGCCCCTTGTTGGAGCGGAACACCGAGATCCGCGGCCGCGTGGCGGTACCCGCGATCTTCGCCCGCACCCGCCGGCGGCGTTTGAGCCTGCGCTCGGGCTTGGTGAGAAGCGTCATGCCCTCTTTCCAACCTTGCGCGCCACGTACTCGCCCTCGTAGCGGATGCCCTTGCCCTTGTAGGGCTCCGGTGGGCGCTGCTTGCGGATGATCGCGGCGGTCTCTCCCACGAGTTGCTTGGAGATGCCCCTCACCACGATCCTCGTAGGCTGGGGCACCTCGAACTCGATCCCCTCCGGAGCCGCGATCGGGACGGGGTGGGAGTAGCCCACGGCGAGCTCCAGGTTCTTGCCCTTCAGCTGCGCGCGGTAGCCCACCCCCTGGATCTCCAGGCGCTTCTCGTACCCCGCGGTGACCCCCTGCACCATGTTGGCCACCAGGGTGCGCGTGAGGCCGTGCAGCGCGCGGTGTTCGCCACGGTCGGTGGGGCGCGAGACGAGCACCTGCTCGCCCTCCTGCACGACCTCGATGTCGCGGTGGACGCGCTCGGAGAGCTCCCCTTTGGGCCCGTTCACGCGCACCGACTCCGGCTCGATCGTCACGCTGACGCCGGCCGGTA
Source organism: uncultured Solirubrobacterales bacterium (assembly GCA_963725535.1). Taxonomy (GTDB): domain Bacteria; phylum Actinomycetota; class Thermoleophilia; order Solirubrobacterales; family Solirubrobacteraceae; genus Palsa-744. Next base: position 2,296,914 of record CAVRYX010000007.1, on the reverse strand, counting down.
CGGCGATGGGCTGCCTTCCGATCCTGGACATCGGCCTACGCGCTCCTGCGCGGGCGCGAGAGCAGTGGACAGAACATGTCGGTAACGGAGCGAGTCATCTCGATCACCAGACCTGCGCCAAGACCTCGCCGCCGACGCCCTCGGCGCGTGCGTCGTGGCCGGTCATCACGCCGTGTGAGGTCGAGACGATCGAGGTGCCCATCCCGCCCTGCACCTTGGGGATGCCCCCAGCCTGTACGTAGGTGCGCTGGCCGGGCCTGGAGACGCGTCTCAGTCCCGAGATCGCCGAGCGGCGGTCGTCGGTGTACTTGAGGCGGATCTCGATCACCTCACCCGCGCCGCCGTCGGGCGCGGGGGCGAGCGACCACGACTCGATGTAACCCTGCTCGGTGAGGATCCGCGCGAGCTCCGCCTTGAGCTTCGACGCAGGGATCTGCACGGTCTCGTGCGCCGCGTGAATCGCGTTGCGGATGCGCGTGAGGAAGTCGGCTATGGGGTCGGTCATCGACATGGATCAGGGCTTTGTCGCGTTGGTTGGAGTGAGGTCGTGTGGCGGGGTGGGCGTAGGGGGGTGGAGTGTTTGTTTGCGTGCCTGCGTATCTCTATACGGGTCCCAAAGAAGCAACTTGCGCCCGCCTGCTCCTACCAGGAGGACTTGGTCATCCCGGGGATCTGGCCGTTGTGGGCGAGCTCCCGCAGGCAGATCCGGCAGAGCCCGAACTTGCGGTACACCGCCTTGGGACGCCCGCAGCGGTTGCAGCGAGTATAGGCGCGCGTCTTGAACTTCGGCGGGCGCGCCTGCTTGACGCGCAGCGAGGTCTTGGCCATCAGTCAGTGCTCTCCTGGTCGTTCGTGTCGGTGCCAGCCTCGTCGAACTCAGCGGGCCGGCCGTAGGTGGAGAAGGGCATCCCCAGCGCCGAGAGCAGCGCGAAGGCCTCCACGTCGGTGCGCGCGGAGGTGGTGATCGTGATGTCCAGGCCGCGCACGTGGTCGATCGCGTCGTAGTCGATCTCGGGGAAGATGATCTGTTCGCGGACCCCCATCGAGTAGTTGCCGCGGCCGTCGAAGGAGCGGGAGTACAGCCCGCGGAAGTCGCGGATACGGGGAATCGCAATCGAGATGAGTCGGTCAAGAAACTCGTAGCAGCGGTCTCCGCGCAGGGTCACGGCGACGCCGACGGGCATCCCCTCACGCAATTTGAAGGCCGCGATCGACTTCCTCGCGCGGCGCACGCTTGGCTGCTGCCCAGCGATCGTCGCAAGCTGGTCCTGGGCGGCCTTCAGCGCCTTGGAATCCTGCTTGGCATCGCCGACGCCCATGTTGAGGGTGACCTTCTCGATCCGCGGGGTCTGCATCGAAGAGGTGTACCCGAAGCGTTCGACCAGCCGCGGGCGGATCTCCTCCATGTAGCGGACCTTCAGGCGCGCCGGGGGGGCTTCGGTGCTCATCGCTCGCCCTCCGCTGTCGGTATACGCCCATTCATCAGTCGATCCTCGCACCCGAGCGACGAGCGACGCGGTAGGGCTTGCCGTCCTCGCGCTCGACACCCACCCGCGTCGGCTTGGCGCCTTTGGGGTCCAGGAGCATGACGTTGGAGACGTGGATCGGGCCCTCGCGCTCGATCACGCCGCCACCCAAGGTGGTGGTGGTACCCCCGAAGGCGCCCCCGCTCGGCATCTGCTGGGGGCGAGTGTGCCGCTTGATCATGTTCAGCCCCTCCACGTACACACGCTCCTTGCCGCGTTCCACGCGTAGTACCCGGCCGCTCTTGCCACGGTCCTTGCCCGCCATCACCTGCACGCGGTCGCCGGAGCGGACCCGCATGGTGCGCCGGGCGGGCGTCTTCGCCTGCCTGTCCGAGCCCTTCGCGCCCGAGCGCGCACCCCCCGTCTGCTTTGCGCCCTTGCGCGATCCGCCCGACCGCTTTCCGCCACCAGTCTGTGCCCGAGCGCGCGCCATCTCAGATGACCTCGGGGGCAAGGGAGACGATCTTCATGAAGTTGCGCTCGCGCAGTTCCCGCGCAACGGGGCCAAACACGCGGGTGCCGCGGGGGTTGTTCTGCTCGTCGATGATCACCGCTGCGTTCTCGTCGAAGGAGATGTAAGTGCCGTCCTCGCGGCCGAACGGCTTCTTGGTGCGCACCACTACCGCGGTGACCACGTCGCCCTTTTTGACTGTCCCGTGGGGGGTGGCCTGCTTGACGGTGGCGGTGATCACGTCACCCACGTGGGCGTACCGGCGGCGAGAGCCGCCCTTGACGCGGATGCAGAGGATCTCCCGTGCGCCCGTGTTGTCGGCCACGCGCAGCCTCGTCTCGTTCTGGATCATCGTGCTCTCTCCAGGACATCCACCAGCCGCCACCGCTTGGTGCGCGACAGGGGACGGCTCTCGACCACCCGCACCACGTCACCCTCGTGCGCCTCGTTGTTCTCGTCGTGCGCGTGCAGCGTGGAGGAGCTGCGCAGGATCTTCTCGTAGCGTCGGTGGCGACGGGCCACGTCGATGCGCACGGTGATCGTCTTGTTGGCCTTGTCGGAGACCACCACCCCCTGGCGCACGCGACGAACGCCCTCGATGGAGGCGTGGACGGGGGCGAGTGTCTGCGGCGCCGGAGCCGAGGCCCTGCGCTCGACCTGTTTGGCGCGTTCTTGCAGACGTCGCGCACGGCGCTTCAGCGCCTTGGTACGGCGCACGGCCTCGCGCTCAGCCTGACGCTCCTCGGGCGAGCGCGGCGCTCGGGCGCTCCCGGTGTGGGTCGAGCGGGCCTTGCGCCGGCGCTCCTTGGGCGGGAGCTGCTCGGCGGGCTCGGAGACCGTCCGCCCCGCTGCCTGCGCTACGGGCGCCTGGGCGGGCGGCGCGACTGCCTCCTGGACCTCCGACGCCCCCGACTCCTGGGTCTTGCTCGTGACCGGCTCCTGGGACTCCGTCCCAACCGGCTCCTCGGCGGCCGCCTGCGCCTGTGGCTCCTGCTCGTCGGTCATCTCTTTGTCCTGTTCCTCAGCCATGTCGTTCAGATCCCCAGTTCTCGCTCGCGGGCGACGGTGAGAGCACGCGCAAGCCCACGCCGGGCGTGGGGGACACCGGCGGTGTTCTCGAGCTCACCCGTGGCGTTGGCGAAGCGCAGCCCAAAGAGCTCCTTGCGCAGGGTGGCTATCTGCTCGGCGAGCTCGTCGTCGGGCATGTCGCGCATCTCCTTGGCCTTCATGATCTCCTCAGTCCTCGCGCATCACGAACTTGGACTTGACGGGAAGCTTGTGCGCGGCGAGCCGGATCGCGTCGCGCGCGAGCGGCTCGGGCACGCCGGCGAGCTCGAACATCACGCGCCCCGGCTTGACCACGGCAACCCAGCCCTCGGGAGAACCCTTGCCGGAGCCCATGCGGGTCTCCGCGGGCTTCTTGGTGACGGGCTTGTCCGGGAAGACGTTGATCCACACCTTGCCCCCGCGCTTGATCTTGCGCGTCATCGCGATACGAGCGGCCTCGATCTGGCGGTTGGTGAGCCAGCCCTGCTCGAGCGCCTTCAGGCCGTACTCGCCGAACTGGACCTTCACCTGGCCACGCGACATCCCGCCGCGGCGGCCACGGTGCTGCTTGCGGTGCTTGACGCGCTTGGGGGAAAGCATCAGCGGGTCACCTCGGGGCTGCCGCCGCCACGACCGGGGCCCCCGCCCGGCCCACGACCACCGCCCGGACCGCGTCCACCGCCGGGGCCCCCAGGCCCACGACCGCCACCCGGACCGCCCGACCCACCGAAGCCGCGCCCACCCCCGGGGCCTCCGGGACCACGTCCACCACCAGGCCCTCCAGGTCCGCGCCCGCCGCCTGGCCCTCCAGGTCCGCGCCCGCCACCCGGCCCGCCTGGTCCGCGCCCAGATCCTGACCCGCCTGGCCCGCCCGGCCCACGGCCGCCGCCACGCCCGCCGCCTGCACCGCCACGCCCACGACCGCGACCGTCGCGGCCATCACGCCCTCCACGGCCGTCGCGCTCGGAGCTCGGGGGCGGCGGGGCGGTCATGTCGGTGAGGTCCGCGCCGGTGTAGCCCTCGGGCATGATTTCGCCCTTGTTGACCCAGCACTTCACGCCGATGCGCCCGAAGGTTGTGGCTGCCTCGTAGAAGCCGTAGTCGATGTCGGCGCGCATCGTGTGCAGGGGCACACGCCCGTCGGAGTAGCTCTCGGTGCGCGCCATCTCCGCGCCGCCAAGGCGCCCGGCGACCTGCACCTTGACGCCCTTGGCCCCGGAGCGCATCGCGCTGGTGAGCGCGCGCTTCATCGCGCGGCGGAACGCGACGCGGTTCTGGAGCTGCTCGGCGATCGACTGCGCAACGAGCTTCGCGTCGAGCTCGGGACGCTTGATCTCAAGGATGTTGACCTTGATCTGCTTCTGGGTCATGCGGTGCAGGTCGCGCCGCAGGGCGTCCACTTCGGTGCCGGACTTGCCGATCACGATGCCGGGCCGCGCGGTGTGGATGTTGACCTCCAGTTCGCCGGCGTCCTTGCGGATCGTGATGTCCGAGAGGCCCGCGTGAGCGAGGCGGTCGGTGATGTGCCGACGCACGCGGATGTCCTCCGCGAGGTACTCGGCGAAGTGGCGCTCGTTGAACCAGTTGGACTTCCAGTCGTGGATGTACCCCACGCGCATGGCCTCTGGATGAACCTTCTGTCCCATCTGCTCTCTTCTTCTCGCTCTCTTCTCAGTCCGGTGTCGTTGGGGAATCTTTGTAGTCGGTACGCGTGCTGGCTCTGGCGGTCTGTTTGGTGGTGCGGCTGCTGGTGCTGGTCGTGTCTGTCGGTTTCCGCGGCCCTACGGCCGCGGGCTCAGCGTGATCGTCAGGTGGCTGGTGCGCTTACGGATCGGCGTCGCCCTGCCCATGGCGCGCGGCCGGAAGCGCTTGATCGTCGGCCCCTCGTCGGCGTAAGCCTCGCGGACGATGAGATCGTCCTCGAGCAGCTCGTGGTTGTTCTCCGCGTTGGCCACCGCGGACTCGAGCAACTTGCTCCAGTCGCGCGCCGCGTCGCGGGGCGTGAAGGCGAGGATAGCGCGTGCCTCCTGCACGGACTTGCCCCGCAGGTGCCCGCACACCATGCGCGCCTTGCGCGCGGAGGTGCGCACGTAGCGCGCCCGCGCGGAGACCACCGCACGCCGTCCGCTCGACGCGGCCCTGCGTGCCGGCAGCGTCGGCTCGTCTTCGGACTCCTCCTCAGCGTCCGGTTCCTCTTCTGCCTCGGCAGAGGGCTCCTCGGCGTCGGCCTCCGGCTTGGCAGCTTTCGCTTTGCGGCGCCTCGCTTTGGCAGGTTTCTCCGCCGCGGCCTCTTTACCCTCGGCCTCCGCGTCCTTACCTTCCGCCACGGTCGCGGCCTCCTCGTTCACGGCGGGGGCGTCCTCGTCGGCGGCGGAGGCCTCCTCCTCGGCCCCGCCCTCCGGCTCCTCGGCCTTGGCGGCAGCTTTGCGAGCGCGGCGCGGTTTCTTGGGGGCCTCGGCCGCTGGCTCGGCGGCGGAAGTCTCCTCCGCCTTCGGCTCCTCTTTCTCGTCCTCGGCGCTCATCTCAGCGGACCTTCCCCGACCCTGCGTGCCCGCGGAAGTGGCGGGTAGGGGCAAACTCTCCCAGCTTGTGCCCGACCATCGACTCGGACACGAACACGGGAATGTGCTTCTTGCCGTCGTGCACCGCGATCGTGTGGCCGACCATGTCAGGGAAGATCGTGGAGGCGCGCGACCACGTGCGGAGCATCTGTTTGCGGTTCTCCGCGTTGAGCGCTTCGATGCGCTTCATCAGCCGCTCTTCCACCCACGGCCCCTTCTTGCTGGAGCGACTCATCGCCGACCATCCTTTCCATACACACCCTGCCACGGGCCCACAGGGCAAGCTGGGCAAGGACGCACCGAGCGAAGTGTGCTGTGCACACGAGCGAGGGAGGACGCCGATCCAGCGCCGCCATGCGGGTTCGTGGGGCTCATCGCTGCTTGCCCTTTCCTCGCCTGCGTCCACGGACTATGTAGCGGTCGGAGGGCTTGTTCTTCTTGCGGGTGCGGTACCCCAGCGTGGGCACCCCCCACGGGGTGACGGGGTGCCGTCCGGCGGTGGTGGAGCCCTCGCCGCCGCCGTGGGGGTGGTCGACGGGGTTCATCGCGGTGCCGCGTGTCTGGGGGCGCACGCCCATGTGACGCTTGCGCCCGGCCTTGCCGACCTTCACGTTCTGGTGGTCGGAGTTGCCGATCACGCCCACGGTGGCGCGGCACTCGGCGCGCACGAGGCGCATCTCGCCCGAGGGCAGGCGCAGGGTGGCCATGTCACCGTCCTTGGCCATCAGCTGTACCGAGGCCCCCGCGGAGCGGGCCATCTGGCCGCCGCGGCCGGGGTGCAGCTCGACGTTGTGGATCACTGTGCCGACGGGCATACGGGCGAGGGGCAGACTGTTGCCGACCGCGATGTCGGCGTCCTCGCCGGAGCTCACGGTCATGCCCACCGTCAGTCGGTGGGGAGCGAGGATGTAGCGCTTCTCGCCGTCCGCGTAGTGCAGGAGGGCGATGTAGGAGGAGCGGTTGGGGTCGTACTCGATCGCGGCGACCTTCGCCGGGACCCCGTCCTTGCGGCGCTTGAAGTCGATCCGGCGGTACAGGCGCTTGGCGCCGCCGCCGCGGTGGCGGGCGGTCTTGCGCCCGCGGGCGTTACGCCCGCCGCTCTTCTTCAGGCCCTCGACGAGCGTCTTCTCAGGCTCGCTCTTGGTGATCTCAGCGAAGTCGGGGTACGAGGTGAAACGCCGGCCGGGGCTGGTGGGCTTGGGTTTACGAATGGGCATGGCTCCTCCTAGACACCCTCGAGGCTGCGGAAGATCGCGATGGTCTCGCCCTCGCGAACCTGCACGATCGCCTTCTTCCACGTGCGGGTGCGCCCCTTGGTGTTGACGCGACGCTTGGGCTTGGACTTGACGCTCTGCGTGCGCACCCCCACGACGTGCACGTTGAACAGCGCTTCGACCGCCTGGCGGATCAGTGTCTTGTGCGCGTCGGGGTGCACGCGAAAGGTGTAGCGGCCGGCGGCGGAGAGCTCATAGCTCTTCTCCGAGACCACGGGGCGGATGATGACCTGGGAGTGCTCCATCAGGCCCCCTTGGCGCCACCAGCGCGGTTAGTGAGCGCGTCGAGCGCGGCCTGTGAGAGCACCACCGAGGCGGCGCCGAGGAGGTCGGCGACACCAACGTTCTCGTGCGCCAGCACCGACACGCGGGCGAGGTTGCGGAAGGAGAGCGCGACGTTTGATTCCTCCGCGGCGAGCGCGACGAGGGTGGGGCGCGGCTGGCCCCAATCTTCGAGCAGATCAAGCGCCTGGCTGGTTTTGGGCGCCTCGAACGTAGCGGCGTCGATGACCGCGAGCGAGCCGCGCCCGGCGTGCAGGGAGAGCGCGCTGCGCAGCGCGGCGCGCTGCTCCTTGCGGTTGACCTTGAAGGTGTAGGAGCGCGGCTGGGGCCCGAACGCGGTGCCGCCCCCGGTCCACAGGGGCGAGCGGCTGGAGCCGGCGCGGGCGCGGCCGGTGCCCTTCTGGCGCCACGGCTTGGCGGAGCCGCCGGAGACCATCGCGCGAGTCTTGGTCGCGGCGGTGCCGCGGCGGCGGGCGGCCTGCTCGGCGCGCACGCTCTGGTGCACGAGCGGGCCGTGGAAGCCTGCGGCGAAGGCGTCCCCGTCGAGCTTGACCTTCTTGGTGGCCCCCAGCACGGGGGCGCTGAGCGCCGCGTCAGGCATCGCAGCACACCTCCACCGCGTGGCCGGCGGTCTGGGCGGAGCGTGTCAGGACGTCAAGCATCGGCGCGCACCTCTACAACCCCCCCGCGGGGGCCGGGCACGGAGCCCCGCACGAGCAGGAGGTTCTGGGCGGCGTCCACGGCGATGACCTCCAGGCCGCGCTGGGTGACGCGGCGGTTGCCCATCTGGCCGGGCCCGCGGATGCCTTTGACCACTCGCGCGGGCGTTGCGGACGCGCCGATCGAGCCGGGGGCGCGGACGTTGTGGGAGCCGTGTGACTTGGGCCCGCTCTTGAAGTTGTGGCGGCGGATGGTGCCCTGGAAACCCTTGCCCTTGGAGACCCCGGAGATCTTTACGCGGGCCCCCACCTCGAAGGCGGCGACGGTCACGCTTTCGCCCAACTTCAGCTCGGCGACCGGGGCAGGTGGATTGCGAAACTCGACGAGGTGGCGCAGCGGGGGGGCGTCGGCCTTCTTCAAGTGGCCGAGCTCGGCTTTGGTGAGGTGCTTCTCGCGGGCGGCGCCGAAGGCCAACTGGACGGCCGCGTAGCTGTCGCGCTCGAGGTCGCGGACCGCGGTCACCGGGCACGGTCCGGCCTCCAGCACGGTGACGCGCGCGACCGAGCCGTCCTCCCTGAAGAGCTGTGTCATACCGAGCTTCTTGGCGAGTATCGCGGGCATCTCACTCATGTGGCGAGGCGGATCTCGATGTCTACGCCTGCGGGGAGGTGGTCCAAGCGCTGGAGGGAGTCGACGGTCTTCGGAGTGGGCTGGTGGATGTCGATCAGGCGCTTATGGGTGCGGATCTCGAAGTGCTCGCGGGAGTCCTTGTCCTTGAAGGGGGAGCGAATCACGCAGTACACGTTCTTCTCCGTGGGCAGCGGCACCGGCCCGGAGACGGTGGCGCCGGTGCGAGTGGCGGTCTCCACGATCTCCCTCGCGGCCGACTCGATCGCAGAGGTGTCGTACGCCTTTAGGCGAATGCGGATCTTGTTCTGGGTGGCGGGTGCCATAAAAAAGGTGCTCCGAAAGGCTCAGGTTTCTTGATGGGTCTGCGACGTTCTTCATCGCACCGCGCTGCGGCGGAGCTGCATCGTCGTATCTGTCTACCAATGAAAGGGGCGCCCCGGAAAGGACGCCCCTTGGGTGCTACTCGATGATCTCGCTGACCACGCCCGAGCCCACCGTGCGACCGCCCTCTCGGATCGCAAAGCGCAGGCCCTGGTCCATGGCGATCGGCTGGATCAGCTCGATCTCCATCTGGACGTTGTCACCAGGCATCACCATCTCGACGCCCTCAGGCAGCTTGGCCACGCCGGTGACGTCGGTGGTACGGAAGTAGAACTGCGGCCGGTACCCGGAGAAGAAGGGGGTATGGCGGCCGCCCTCCTCCTTCTTGAGCACGTAGACCTCGGACTTGAACTTGGTGTGCGGCGTGATCGAGCCTGGCTTGCAGAGCACCTGCCCGCGCTCGATCTCCTCGCGCTTGGTGCCGCGCAGCAGGCAGCCGACGTTGTCGCCGGCGCGGCCCTCGTCGAGGATCTTGCGGAACATCTCAACGCCGGTGACAACCGTGGAGGTGGAGTCGTGGACGCCCACGATTTCCACGGTGTCGCCGGTTTTGACGATCCCCTGCTCGATGCGCCCGGTGGCGACGGTGCCGCGGCCGGTGATCGAGAAGACGTCCTCGACGGGCATCAGGAACGGCTTGTCGAGCTCGCGCACGGGCTCGGGGATGTAGTCGTCCAGCGCCGTGGCGAGATCGAGGATCTTCTGCTTGTACTGCTCGTCGCCTTCCAGCGCCTTCAGGGCGGAGCCGATCACGAACGGGATGTCGTCCCCGGGGAAGTCGTATTCGGAGAGCAGCTCGCGGACCTCGACCTCCACCAGTTCGAGCAGCTCCTCGTCGTCGACCATGTCGGCCTTGTTGAGGAACACCACGATGTAGGGGACGCCGACCTGGCGGGCGAGCAGGATGTGCTCGCGCGTCTGGGGCATCGGGCCGTCGGCGGCGGAGACGACGAGGATCGCGCCGTCCATCTGGGCGGCGCCGGTGATCATGTTCTTGACGTAGTCGGCGTGACCGGGACAGTCCACGTGCGCGTAGTGGCGCTTCTCGGTCTGGTACTCCACGTGCGAGGTGGCGATCGTGATCCCGCGTTCCTTCTCCTCGGGAGCGTTGTCGATCTCCTCGAAGCTGCGGGCTTCGGCGCCTCCCTTCTCCGCCAGCACCGTGGTGATGGCAGCGGTCAGCGTCGTCTTGCCGTGGTCGATGTGACCGATGGTGCCGACGTTGACGTGCGGCTTGTCGCGCTCGAACTTCTCCTTCGCCACTTTGCTCTGCTCCTCTGGATCGACTTGTGTTGTCCGCCCCGTGGGACGAACCCGAGAAATCTATCTGATTGCGGCTTTCGTTGACTGCTGCTCCTGAGATGACCGTGAGTCAAGCGAGACAAGGACGCAGGGAGCGTGGCGTACAAACGTACGCGAGCGACCGAGGACGCAGTATCGCGAAGTGCTCACGGTCATCTCAGGCTGGAACAGGCTCCCCCGTGCGTTGCTCGATGATCTTCTCCGCGATGGAGGGGGGGACCTCCTCGTAGCCCTCGAACTGCATCGTGTAGGTGGCGCGCCCCTGCGTGTTGGAGCGCAGGTCGGTGGCATAGCCGAACATCTCGGAGAGCGGCACGAGCGCGTGAATCGCCTGGGCGTTTCCCTGCTGCTCTGAGCCGTGCAGGTGCCCGCGCCGGCGCGAGAGGTCGCCCATCACTTCGCCCATGAACTCCTCGGGGGTGACGACCTCCACCGCAAAAATCGGCTCCAGCAGCACCGGCTTGGCGCGCCGGGCGGCCTCCTTGAAGGCGAGCGAGCCGGCGACCTTGTAGGCGATCTCCGAGGAGTCCACCTCGTGGTACTTGCCATCCACGAGCGTGACACGCACGTCCACCATCGGGTAGCCCGCCTTGACGCCGTTCTCAAGCGCCTCCTCGACGCCCTTCTCGACGGCGGGAATGAACTCCGAGGGGATCGCGCCGCCCTTGATCTTGTTGACGAAGTCGAAGCCCTCGCCGGGGGCGGGCTCGATGTTGATGTAGACCACGCCGTACTGGCCCGAGCCGCCGGTCTGGCGCACGAACTTGCCTTCGACCTTCTCGGCGGTGCCGCGCACGGTCTCGCGGTAGGAGACCTGGGGGCGCCCGACGTTGGCCTCCACACCGAACTCGCGCTTCATGCGGTCCACGAGCACTTCCAGGTGCAACTCGCCCATCCCGGAGATCTCGATCTGACCGGTCTCTTCGTTGGTGCGCACCTGGAAGGTCGGGTCCTCTTCGGCGAGGCGCCCCAGCGCGATCGACATCTTCTCCTGGTCGACCTTCGTCTTGGGCTCCACCGCGACCTTGATGACGGGCTCGGGGAACACGATCGTCTCCAGGCGCACAGGGGCGTCGGGGGCAGCGAGCGTGTCGCCGGTCATGACCTGCTTGATGCCGACCGCGGCGGCGATGTCCCCGGAGTACACCTCGGGGACCTCCTCGCGGTCGTTGGCGTGCATCATCAGGATGCGCCCGATGCGCTCGGTGCGACCGCTGTTGACGTTGAGCACGCGCGAGCCCGCCTCCACGCGCCCCGAGTAGACGCGGAAGTAGGTGAGCTTGCCGACGTAGGGATCGGCCATGATCTTGAAGGCCAGCGCAGTGAAGGGTTCGGAGTCATCGGGCTTGCGCTCCACCTCGCGCTCGCCCTCCTCGCCCTTGACGAGTTCGGTGCCGGTCATCGGGGGCACGTCCAGCGGGGAGGGGAGGTACTCGATGACAGCGTCCAACAGTGGCTGCACGCCCTTGTTCTTGAAGGACGAGCCGCACAGCACGGGCGTGAGCTTGGTAGAGAGGGTGGCCTTGCGGATCGCCTGCTTGAGGCGCTCCTCGGGGATCTCGGCCTCCTCGAGGATCAGCTCGAGCAGCCCGTCGTCGTAGTGGGAGACCTCCTCCAGCAGGTGCTCGCGCGCGGCGGCGGCGGCCTCGGCGAGCGCGGCGGGGATCTCGATCACGTCCTGCTCCTTGCCGAGCTCGTCCTTGTAGACGATCGCCTTCATCGCAACGAGGTCGACCACACCTTCGAAGCCCCCCTCGGCGCCGATCGGCAGCTGGATCGGTACGGGGTGGGCGCCGAGGCGGTCGATCATCGTCTGCACCCCGCGCTCGAAGTCGGCGCCGGTGCGGTCCATCTTGTTGATGTAGGCGATCCGTGGGACGTGGTACTTGTCGGCCTGACGCCACACCGTCTCGGACTGGGGCTCGACGCCGGCGACGGAGTCGAACAGCGCGATCGCCCCGTCGAGCACGCGCAGGGAGCGCTCGACCTCGACGGTGAAGTCGACGTGCCCCGGAGTGTCGATGATGTTGATCCGGTGACCCTTCCACTCCGCGGTGGTGGCGGCGGAGGTGATCGTGATGCCGCGCTCCTGCTCTTGTTCCATCCAGTCCATCGTGGCGGCGCCGTCGTGGACCTCGCCGATCTTGTAGGTGCGCCCGGTGTAGTAGAGGATCCGCTCGGTCGTCGTCGTCTTGCCCGCGTCGATGTGGGCCATGATCCCGATGTTGCGGGTGTTCTGGAGGGTGAACTTGCGTGGCATGGTTTGGAGTGTGGTGGGCGCTGTTGGAGTCAGGGAGAGACGACGGGGTGGGGCGAAAGTTTCGGGGTCGGGACAGGCTGGGTCTGGGCAAAAAAATTGGGCCCCCTGGGCCCACGCGCGCTGCTGGTTTGAGGCCGGTTCGCGTCGCTATGTGCTCAGGGTCTTCATGTTGACTTTGCGCCCCACGGACAGCGTTGCTCGCACAACTAAGCCGCCCGCCGAGCGGAGGCCGACTATAGCAGAGGTTTAGGTACTCGCCCCGCCCGCGGCGGCGAGGCGGGGCGAGTGGGGAGCGAGTTCGCTCGCGCCGTCCTCGAAGACCCCCTGCAGGCGAGTGAGCACCTGCGTGGCAGCGCGCAGCTCCTCGACGTCCACGTCCGCGAGCGCCTGCTCCCAACGGCCCTGCCACTTCGCGCGCTTGGCCTCGATCTCGCGCCGCCCACGAGGGCTGAGGCGGGAGACCACCACGCGCTTGTCACGCTCCAGCCGCGCGCGCTCCACGTGCCCGCTGGCGGCGAGGTGCTCGAGCATCTGCGTGACCGTCGCCGGGGTGAGCTGTGCAGCCACGGCGAGCTCCCCCGCGGAGAGCTCGCCGCGCTCCTCCAGCTCGAACAGCAGCTCGCACTGCGCGTGGCTCAGCTCGGTGGACCCCAGATGGGTGTCGCGCCCCCGCAGGCGGCTGAGGCTGCGAACGGTCCGGCGAAACGCCTTGCCGAGCTCCAGCAGCTCCGTTGCCCACTCCTCCTGAGAGACCTTCACAGAGACCGCCATGACACTCCAGACTCAGACCCCTACCGGCTCCGCGACTCGCTCGGCGTGATGGCCTGCGGCGCCCTCCGGGTCGGGGTGAGCGGCGTGCGCATCACCCGCTCGCGGGCGCTCGGCGCGGAGCAGCATCGTGCAAGGGATCAGCGACAGCGCGGCGATCCCGAGCGCCCACCAGTAGGCCGTGTTGAACGCACTGGCGAGCTCAGCCGGGGTGTGCGCGTGTGCTCCCGCGCGCTGCAGCACCACAGCGAGGATCGCGGTGCCGATCGCGCCACCGCTCCGCTGCAGCGCGTTGATCTGCGGGGTGGCGTCGGAAATCTGCTCGGGGCGCATCGCCCCGAAGGCGGCGGTCATCGCAGGCATGAAGCACATCCCGATGCTCAGGCCACGTACGACCAGCACGAGCGAGATCGCCACGATCGAGGTGTCCGCACCCACGAATGTGAAGGGAACGGTACTGGCACAGAGGATCAAGATGCCGACGAGCGCCACGCGACCGCCGCTGAAGCGCTGGGTGAGGCGGCTGGCGAGCGGCATCGCGATCAGCGCGCCGATCCCCTGCGGGCCGGTGAGCAGGCCGGTGTTCACGACGCTCTGCCCGCGCACCTCCTGGTAGTAGAGCGGGACCAGGATCATCGCTCCGAACAGCGCGGCGCCGAGGCCGAAGTTGACGAATGCGGCCCCGGCGAACACGCGGTTGGCGTACATGCGGATGTCGAGCAGCGGGTTCTCGATGCGCAGCGCGTGCAGGCAGAACAACACGATCAGCACGGCGCCCGCGAGCGTCGGCAGGATCACTTCGCCCGAGCCCAGGGCGGCGCCGGAGCCGAGTTCGCTGACGCCGTAGATGACGGCGGCAAATCCGGCGGGCAGCATCGCGAGCCCCAGCACGTCTAGACGCCCCGCGACACCGGAATCGGTGCGGGGCAGCATCCGCCAGCCGAGCGCGACCGCGACCACGCCGATCGGTACGTTGACGAAGAAGATCCATGACCAGTGCAGGTTCTCGAGGATCAGCCCGCCGACGACCGGCCCGAGGATCGGCGCGATCATTATGGGCATCGTGACGAACCCCATGACCCTGCCCATCCGCCGTGGCCCCGCGACCTGAGCCATGATCATCATCGCGACCGGCATGATCATCCCGCCGCCGACGCCCTGCAGGATGCGGAAGAACACCAGCGAGGTGATCGAGCTGGCGAGCCCACACAACGCCGAACCGATCGTGAACAGCACCAGCGAGGTCAGGTAGACCTGCTTGGCCCCGAAGCGCCGAGCGGCCCAGCCCGTGACGGGGATCACGGCGGCAAGCGAGAGTAGATAGCCGGTGATTACCCACTGGACCTGGGCGAGCGGGCTGTGCAGGTCGTGCGAGAGGGTATGCAGCGCGACGTTGACGATCGTCGTGTCGAGGATCGACATCATCATCCCGAGGATCACCACGCCGGAGATGACCCACACGTGGCGCTCGATGTGATCGGAGGCGGCCGGGTTGAATTCGGTGTCCAAAGACATTTGGTACCTAAAGGTTAGGCACCAAAGCTTTCCCTTCAACCCCCTCGGGTGTGAGATGCGTCACAGACGCAAAGAACGCTGCTCCCGGTGCTACCAGCGGTAGTGGGCGAACGCCTTGTTGGCCTGCGCCATGCGGAAGATGTCGTCCTTGCGCTTGTACGCCCCGCCCTGCTGGGACTGGGCGTCGAGCAGCTCGTGGGCGAGGCGCTGGGCCATTGTCTTCTCGCGGCGCTGGCGGGCGAACTCCACCAGCCAGCGTACGGCCAGGGTGCGCGCGCGGCGCGGTGCGACCTCGACGGGGACCTGGTAGGTGGCGCCACCCACGCGGCGCGATTTGACCTCGAGGTTCGGCGTGAGCGCCTTGATCGATGCCTCCAGCGTCTCGATCGGGTCTTTCTCGCTGCGCTCCCCGAGGATCGCCAGCGCGTCGTACACGATCCGCTCGGCCACCGACTTCTTGCCGTCCAGCATCACCTTGTTGATGACCTGCTGGACGAGCTTCGAGCGGTGGACCGGGTCCGGCTCGACCGGACGCACGTGGGCGGCTGCGCGGCGGGGCATCAGCAGACCCCCCGGCGAGCGCGGCGCAGCGACGGGCGGGCCCTTCGGCTGAGACAGGCGAGAGTCACTACTTTTTCTTCACGCCGTACTGCGAGCGGGCCTTCTTGCGGTCGCTCACGCCCGCTGCATCGAGCGTGCCCCGCACCACCTTGTAGCGCACCCCCGGGAGGTCCTTCACGCGGCCACCCCGCACCAGCACCACCGAGTGCTCCTGCAGGTTGTGGCCCTCGCCCGGGATGTACGCGGTCACTTCGATCGACCCCGAGATGCGCACCCGCGCGACCTTGCGCAGGGCGGAGTTGGGCTTCTTCGGGGTCGTCGTGTACACGCGCGTGCACACTCCCCGCCGCTGGGGAGCGGCGACCTTCTTCTTGCGGCCCTTGCCCGACTTCAGTCCCGGGGTGGCGAGTTTCTTCTTAGGGGCTTCGCGGCCCTTGCGTACGAGCTGAGAGGTCGTCGGCATCGGTCGGGGATGGTAGCAGTGCGGGCCGGGCAGGACGAAGTGAGAGCGACGAGGCCCGACGAGACCGAACGGGCGGAGGGAGGCCGAGGGGAAGGTCAGGAGTTGGCGGGCGCCTGTCCTACGCCGCGGCGGGCGCCACGCCCGCGGAGCGCACCGGGGCGGGCATCAGCGCCGCGGCCACCACGACCGCCACGAACGCCAGCGACTGGCACACGATCCCCACCGCGCTACCCGCCACGGGGTCGCCGAAGACCACGATCCCCCCCGCGATCCCCGCGATGTTCGCGGCGGTGCCTGTCACTGCGATCACCGGCACCGCGTCTCCGTCCTGCAGGCCCCGCGCGGAGGCGTAGAAGGCGACGATCGACGCGGCCACCGCCACCGCCAGCCACGGGCTAAGGATCACCCCGAGCATGCCGTGCGCGCCGACGATCCCTGTGAGCGCCTTGATCGAGACGTCGGAGACCCCGAAGAGCATGCCCGCTGCCGCCCCCAGCATCACGCCGTGGTGCTCGGCCCGGCCGCCCATCCGCGGACCCATGATCAAGAGGCCTCCCAACCCGAACAGGCCCGCCTCGAAGGAGATCATCGCCGCGTCGGAGAAGCGCGAGTCCGCCCCGTGCATCGCCGGCAGCGAGAGACCCAACAGCACGAGGCCCCCGGCCATCAGCCACAGCCCAGCCCACTGCCGGCGGCCGACCTTGAAGCCGAACAGTCTGTCCGCCATCACCGCAATCAGCACTACGCCGCCCGCGAGCGCCACCTGCACCACCGACATCGGCGCCAGCGCCAACGCCGCCACGTGCAGCAACCACGAGGCAACAGCGACGATCATCCCCACCGTGAACCACTTCGAGGAGAACAGCGCCCGGACCGAGCGCAGCGGGTGGCGCACGCTCACCGCCGGCACCTCGTTGGCGCCCCGGTACTTGTAGAAGAAACCCAAGTTCGCCACGAAGGCGCAGGCGAGCGACAGCAGTATGCCTAGATCAAGAGTCATGGGAGATGGTGGGGGCGGGTGACCATGCGCAGGTCCATCGGCAGTGGCAGGTTGATGCTTTACTGCGCCTGATCGATCCGAGCAGATTAGCCGTGCGAACCTGTGTGGAAGCTAAAGGGCCGGGTCCACTCGGCCCCCTTAATACCCGCCTAACAGCACACGCAAGACCCCGCCCACCGACGGTGGACCCAGCCGAACCCTTCGACCGACTTCCGCAGAGGACGCCCCCGATCGACGCTCGCAGGGGGCGCACCGCCCAAAAGCCCCTGCTATTGGTGGACATCGACGGGGTCCTCTCACTGTTCGGCTTCCCCCCGCACGCACCACCCGAGGGCTCGCTGCACTTCGTTGACGGCATACCCCACCTCCTTTCGTCCACCGCCGCCCGCCACCTGCTTGCGCTTGTCTCTCTCTTCGAGCTCGTCTGGTGCTCAGGCTGGGAGGAGCGGGCCGACGAATACCTGCCCGCCTTGCTGGGTCTCCCCCGCGGGCTGCCCCATCTGAGCTTCGAGCGCCGGGGAACCCCCGGCAACGGACACGTCCACATCCGCAGCGGGGCTGAGGAGTCCGGAGCCGACTCGGGCAGGGCCGCCGGCACGCTTCACGGCCACTGGAAGCTCGCCGCGATCGACGCCTACGCTGGCGCGCGCCCGCTCGCCTGGGTCGACGACTGCCTCGACGACGCCTGCCGCGCCTGGTCCGCCGCGCGCGAGGCACCTACGCTGCTCGTGCAGACCTCCCCCGAGCAGGGGCTCACCGAGTGGGAGGCGGCGCGGTTGCGAGCGTGGGCGGAGACGCTGGCGGCGTGACGAAGGATGCCGCCTCCCCTACCCTCTTCTCCCGCGCGGCCGCCCGGCCCTGCTCGCCTTCTTCGCCCGCTTGACCTTGGGGCAGCCTGTGACGGCGATCTTGGTGCTCTGGTCGAGCACCGCGTTGTCCTGCGCGACGAATTCGGTCGGCATCGCGAGTCGCTTGAGGGCACAGAGGTTCACGGGCGCCGCCAGCGCGGAGGTCGGCCCCTCGGGCAGCGTCAATTCGAAGCTGCCCACCGGCACGTCGGGGACGGTCTTGAACGTGCTGCTCGTGATCCCGTGCTTGCTGATGAACGTCGTGCCGACCAAGTCAACCGTGACGCCGTAGCCCTGCAGCACGATGATCAGCGAGGGGAACGCTTCGCCGCCGTGCGAGACGAAGTACGCCGGGCCTTCCAGCGGCACCGGCAGGATCGGCGTGAGCGCCCTGGCGTGCCCCACCACGGAGGCCGCAGGGCAGTTCGCCGGATTCGCTTCGAACACCGCCGCGGTGCACGCTTTCTGCAGCGTTTTCAGCCGCGAGGGCAGCTGCTTGGGGAGTTCGACTTTGACCCTTGCGATGTTCGCCCGGGTGCCCTGGGGCGCGCTCGGGAAGCTCAGCTTCGCCGTCAAGCTCGCCCCGTCCTTGCGGCTCGTCCTGCCCGAGGTCGAGACCTTGAACGCCGGCTTGAACGACAGCGCCGCGCAGTTGGTCGCCTGGAAGTGGTTCGACACCTGCGCAGTCGCACCCTCTGTGCTCGACAGCGTCCCGGTGACGCTCAGCGGTTCGCAACTGGTCGGGTTGAACACGAATTCCGGGCGGTTGATGTCCACGTTGACCGCCTTGACCTGGAACGGGATGCCGTCCTTCATCGTCGGCAGCGCCCCGTTAGAGACCGTCAACTGTGCGGTATACGGGTTCACGTTGACGGTCGCCCGCACCACTTCGCAGTCGCACGGGCCTTCGCCGAAGTCGAACGGTCCCGCCTTCTCCGGCACGTCGATCGAGAGGCCGAACGGCGCCCCGTCGTACGGGCCCGTAAGGAAGACCTGGCCGCCTTTGATGAAGTACGGTTCGGGGCCCGGACCAGCGCCCGCGGTCAGTTCGCCGATCTGGCTCGCCTCCGAGCATGTGCCCTGAGCCGCCTGCGGTTCGCCGCACAGCGGAACCTTCGAGAGGTTCCCCGACAATCCCGGCGGCGTCGTGACCGTCAGCCCGCCGAAGTCCTCGTCGGCGTCTTCGCGGGAGAACGTGACCCGCAGCGTGCTGTAGCCGCCGGCCTGGTTGGAGAGCGTACTCACCGCGAACGACGGGTCGAACCGCGGCGGCTGACAGCCCGTGATCGTGTACGGGAAGCTCGACGGTGTTGCGGCCAGCTCATAAGGCGCTGTCCACGGCGTCAGTTCACTTTCGGCGCTGTATTCGCCGCACACGCTCGGGTTCGCAACCGTCGAGCGCGACCCGCCGTTGAGCTGCAGTTTCAGTTCGCTGAACGGGAGCTCGGGATTTTCGTCGAAGACCGTCGTGATCTGACCCGTCCTTTCGTCCGCGACGACCGTACCCTTGACCTTGATCAGCACGCCGTGGCCGGCGAGCGTCAGGTACACCGGGAACGGCGGTTTGGTGATCGGCCCTGACGATTCGTCACCGAGATATAGAAAGCCCTTCAGTTCGCCCGTCAACGCCGGCGTGACGACCGACACCTCGCCCAGCTTAGACGCTTTGGGGCATTCCACCGGCTGTGCGGTACCGATCCCGACCTGCGCTTCGGTGCACGCTTCGAGCCCATTCGCAGCCGACGGGGAGAGCACCACGCCCGCTGGCATCTTCATGACCACGTCCTTCAGATCGGCCGTCGCGAGACCTTCCGCGCCTTCCGTCTGTGGGACATTCAGGTCGATCTGATAGCCAGTCGGGGTCGTCGCCTGCGACTGTTCGGGCTCGACCGAGGTCGTCGGCGCGAACTTCAACGATTCGCAGCCGGTGAACGGGCCGACGGGCGCATACGCCGTGGGCGCCTTTTCGCCTTCCCACGATTCGACCGTCAGTTCCGCCTGCAACGGTTCGCTTGTGCACTGCGTGGGATTTACGAGGAACGGCACGGGGTTTTCGTTCGCGGCGACACCCCCGCCTTTGCATCGCTCTTCTACTTCTCCAGTGTGTTGTTCGCAGTTGAAACTGCTGCCGCGCTGCGCGTCATGGCTCGGATCGGCCGGAACGCCCCACAACGTCAACTTCTGGCGCAAGAGTTCGATGCTGCTGATCACGTTCGTCGCGGTCGCGTGCAACCTGTAGTCGGGACCGACGGACACGACGATGTCACCAGAGACGATATGCAGGATGACGAAACCGAACACAGCCGTCTCACCCGGTGGCGGCGTCATGTTGTACACCGGGTAGAGCAACGTCCAATTTTTGCCAGGTTCTTCCCTGAGCACGACTTCGATCGTGCCGATCTGAGCATCCACCGGGCATTTTTCCAACTGAAGCTGAACCGGCGAGCACGTCTTCACCGCCACCGGATAGCCCGCGAATCCGACCGGCAGGACGACTTCGGCGTTGCGCAAGAGCGCCCCGACGCCCCCCGCTCCATCCTGCGCGAACGCAAAGCTCGTCGTCAGATCCGCGTGCGCCCCGGCCTGGTCGCTCGACGTGCTAACCGCGAAACCACCGGGTGGCACTTCGAACGCGGCCTCAGCGGCGACGGGCGCGGCACAACCACACACAACCCCCACCGCCAGAGCGGCGATGAGCGTCCTCAACAGCGCCCTCATGACTTCTCCCTCCGGTTGCTACCGGCTTTCTTGGCCTCGGCCTTGTGCTTACTTCTAGTCTTCACGCATTTGCTGTGGCTTCGCTTCTTGCCCTTGGGGCATTTGCTCTTCTTCGTAGTCGTTGCCTTCGATGGAGCCGTCGAGGGGGAGTGCGCAGCGGGATTGCCGGCGCCCGCGAACGTCAGGCTCGCCCCGGGGCTGAACAGCGGTAGGGGACTGCCGACGCCCTGGCAACTCGAGCATTCGGGCGCGGGTGCAGGCGGCGCGAAGCCGCCATACACGCGCGCGTCGTAGATGCTCGTGAATTCAGGGGTGGCCTGCGGCGCGAGCTGCGCCGCGGTGGAGAAGAACACATTGCTGCCGTCTCTGCTCGCGCCCAGGAACACCGCCGGTCCCACGTCTTCGCCCGAGGAGAGCAGGTGCGTGCAGCCGTTGGTTTCACGGCAGAAGGCACCAGGCGCTTCTTCACTCCCGTCAGCCTCCCACTCATATACATCCACGACCGTGTTCGTGTCCTGTGGCACGAGCTTGGCGGTCGTCTGGAAGAACACCTCCTGGCCGTTTTCGGACATCGGAATGAAGGGAGGCGTTTCATCCGCGGTTTCCAGCGGCGAGTTGGCCTTGGGCTCGGACATTTCGCCTTCCGCGGGCGCGTTGCCCTCCCCGCACGAGACGCACATCACGCTCCCGTCGGCGGCGTCATACCGGTAGAGCTCGTTGTGCCCCGTGCCACGCGGTTCACCGGCGACACCCTCTTCTTCGAGGATACCCGAGGTACCCCAAGCGGCGAACACGAGGAACTCGCCGTTTGGCGTGGTGAAGGAAGGTTCGAAGAGATCCTTCGGGGCTTTGGCGGTGGCGACAAAGCTGGTCGTGCCGGTCCGTGTGTCGTAACGATAGATATCAAAAACGCTGCTCCCGCCGCTCTCGTAATAGACGGTTGATCCGTCTTCCGAGATGACGACGTACCGACCTGGTCCTTCGTTATCCTCTTCGGGGAACCCGCTGGCAATTAGCTTCAGCCTTTCGCCTTGGGGCGCTTCGGTGTTGTACTCATAGAGTTTGGACGTGTGCGGTTCTACCCTCGCGCCCGCGGTCAGCGCGGTTTCCGTGTTGAAGAAGACCTCCAAGCCGTCCGGGGTCGCGCCGTCGTAGTGCACTGGCAGGATTTCCGGCGGGGTGAAACCCGGTTCCGGCGCCGACACTTCCACCGTTTCCCTGCCATCCACACGCATGTACAGTCGCCCCGGTTCCCGGCAAGTCGCTCCGGAGTGGAGGGTCGTGAAGAAGACCTTCGAGCCGTCGTCGGAGACGGCGTCAGCCGCAGCTGCGCCTGCGGAGTCGCCCCCCCCCTCCCCCAGCCGAGCGCCGCACCGGTTGACAAGCTCGATCTGCGAGCCTTCCCCTTCGACGTTGACGAGCTGCAGATGTCTCCCCGTCCAGTCGTACAGGTCAGGTGCGCCTGCGACCGTTTCTTCCACGAGGGTGCGTTCCGTCCCCGGCGGCAGGAGTTCATGGTCGGCCGAGGCGAGCAGCACGTGGCTAAGGGCCGCAACGCCGCCAGCGCCGGCGTTCGCGCCGAGGAATTTCGTCGTGCCATTGTTCGGGACGGTGGCCACGAGCGCATACGGGCCACCGACAGGGCCAACCTCCAACAACGTGTTTTCTGAATATTCTTTGTAGTTCAGATAGGTGTACGATTCGAGCGCGACCTGCGAGAGATTGGGACTGAAGAGGTCCATCTCGAGCCGATCCGCCGGGCTGCTCCCAGGCGCCACGGCAGACTGCATCGTCCAGCCGGTGGGGGTGCGCGAGAAGACGGCATCGGTGCCCTTCGCGGTCGCACTGGCGCTCGGATTCGGTTCGAGCGGCACGAGCGTTTCAAGCGCGACGCCTTCGCCATCGCTGGAGGGTATGGCGTGATCCGTATCAAATTCAGTGAACGTCATAGCCTGCGTGCGGCCCAGGTTCGCCGGCGTCACCAACTCATACGCCCGGCAGTCCGGCAGGGTCGCGGAGGGACCGACCCGCAACTTCGCGTTCGGACATGGTTCGGTCGCGGCCAGCGCAGTCCCCGTAAACCCCACCACACACACAAGCAGCAGTCCGGCCACCAGTTGAATGCGCCCTACACGACCTCCCCTCAAGGCACCGAAACACCCATCACTCACGCACACCTCACCAGCGTCACATCTCCGCCACCTCATGCAGACCCTCCATTCCCTCGTACTACATTCACCCAAATAGCTCTCACCCACCACAAGACCCTCGATCACCCCACAGTACGATCCGCGCTCATAGCTCGGGTGGGACCGGCAAAATACCGGTCCCACCCAATCAATCAATCACTCAATCAAGAAGCACCAGATGCCCTAAGAGGACACCCGAAGCCCTCCAGCACCACTCAATTGTAAGAGAGCGATGCTACCTATCACTTCACCTACTTCTGCTGCTTTCGTGCATTTTGCTTTATGCACCTGCTCGAAGGTAGCTAAGACTAATAATACACTTTCCGTCAACTTGTTGGCCAGTAACAGCTTTTCTTCATGGCCGACTTCACTTTCGCATTCATCCGTGATTTTACCAGCGGCTGTTTTGCATCTAATCTTCCATCCCGGTTCGCCACCGGCGCTGCCGGTGCCCTTGAGCGTGTTTAATAGCTTTCCTTCGGTTTCGGTCAATTCTGTTTGCCACGGCAGGTGGATTCCTTCTACCACTTCTACATCGCTTGCCAGACAGGCCCCTTCCACGGTATGGCAGTTTGTTTCGGGAGACGGTATTTTGGCTGTTGTTATTCTACCGAAACGGCCGGGACCAACCGATCCTTCGTTTTCACCATTAACGCACTGAACTGCCGAGCCTAGAGAGGTGTCTCTCAGCGTCAGCGTCTCACCAACGCTTCTGATATTCTCCGTTCCCGTGACTTCATTCCACTGCCATCCTCCTTCTAAATTGGCGGCGGCTGTGGTGCACTGATTTGTTGTATATTTGGTGGGGGATACTTTTTCTGCACCGGCTACACATTGTAACCAGTGCGGCGTTGCCGAAGCGGAAGCCGCCAGCGCCATGCTCATCGCGAGCATGGACACGAAGCAGACCCCCGCGATCCTAATTGACTTCAACATAGTGTTCTCCTGATTTCTTGTCTGGTCTCTTGTTTGACTTGAAGTTGAGGGTCGGCCGCTCAGGGCGCCCGTCGATGGCAGTGGCGCGTCGAGCGCCGGCTCTCTATGTCTGCCGCACACACCCGCCTCGGGGCGATCGAGCACAAACGCTCCCGTCTGGGGCAAGCGCTCTGCGCTCGAAGCCGGATTTGGGTCTGCAGGAAGGCACGCGGACCAGCCTAGCCGGATGGTAAAGGCTGTCAAGGGTTGTCTCCCGCTCCCCTGAAAAATGGGGGCTTTTGTCCCGCAGCGTGTTTCCGACTGGCCCCTTTTGGGGCTTTTCTGCCCTCCTGGGGCTTCCGGCTCCCGTGGAGCGCGCAGGGCCTCGCTTGCTACCCCGCGCCCGACTCCGGCTCCGCGCCTACCCCTCGCTCAGCGGCTCCGACGACCCCTCGAGCGGCTCCTCGGGCACTTCGAGCTCGGCGAGCTCCTCGACGAAGCCGGGGTCGGAGTCGCCGGCGCCGATCTTCTCAAGCGACGCGAGGTCCGCGTCGAACTCCTGCCCGTAGCCGCCGCCCAGTGGGTCGCCGCCGTGCAGCCCGAGCTCCGCGGCGATCTCGTCCTGGTCGAGCAGGCCGACGTCGTCGATCGCGCGCGGGAGTGGTTCGGCCGGCTCGATCTCGATCCGCCGGTAGCGCTTCAGGCCGGTCGCTGCGGGGATCAACTTGCCGATGATCACGTTCTCCTTGAGGCCGTTGAGGCGGTCGACCTTGCCCTCCAGCGCCGCGTCGGTCAGCACCTTCGTGGTCTCCTGGAAGGACGCCGCCGAGAGGAACGAGTCGGTGTTCAGCGACGCCTTCGTGATGCCGAGGATGATGTCCTCGAACTGCGCGGTCTCCGCCTTGGCAGCATCGATCTCCGCATTGACCCGCGCGAACTCGAAGCGGTCCACGAACTGGCCCGGCAGGTAGTCGGTGTCGCCCTTCTGGTTGACCCGCACCTTCTTGAGCATCTGCCGAACGATCAGCTCGATGTGCTTGTCGTTGATGTCCACGCCCTGGGACTTGTAAACCTCCTGCACCTCGTTGACGAGGTAGCGCTCGGTCTCGGTGCGGCCACGGAGTTTGAGCAGGTCGTGCGGGTACAGCGAACCCTCGTTGAGCTGCTTGCCCGCTGCGATCTGCTCGCCGGCGCGCACGAACAGGCGCGTGCGCCGCGGGAAGGCGTGGCGGTGCTCCTCCCCGGCCGCGTCGGTGATCGCCACCGTGAGCGCCTTCTCGGACTCCTCGATCGAGACCGTCCCGTCCTGCTCGGCGATCTGCGCGAGGCCCTTCGGCTTGCGCGCCTCGAAGAGCTCGACCACGCGCGGCAGGCCGTGGGTGATGTCCGCGCCCGCGACGCCCCCGGTGTGGAAGGTGCGCATCGTCAGCTGGGTGCCCGGCTCGCCGATCGACTGCGCCGCGATGATCCCCACCGCGTCGCCGATCTGGGCCATCTGGCCGGTGGCCATCGCGCGGCCGTAGCAGGCCTGGCACACGCCGCTGGTCGCCTCGCACTTGAGCACCGAGCGCACCGGGACCGCGACGGGGGTGCCGCGGTCGTGGTCGTCCTGGTTGGCCTTGACGATCTCCGCGAGCTCCGCGCGGCCGATCTCGACGCCCTGCTCGGCCAGCGCGCGGCCGCGCTTGGTTGTGATCTGGCGCGCCGCGACGCGTCCCACGAGGTCGTCGTTGGGGTCCCCGCCGTCCTTGAAGACCGCCATCTCGATGTACTCCTCGGTGCCGCAGTCCGGCTCGCGGATGATCACGTCCTGGGCGACGTCCACCAGGCGGCGGGTCAGGTAGCCGGAGTCCGCGGTGCGCAGAGCGGTGTCGGCGAGTCCCTTGCGCGCCCCGTGGGTGGAGATGAAGTACTCCAGCACCGACAGGCCCTCCATGAAGTTGGCCTTG
The DNA here is from genome assembly GCA_963725535.1 of uncultured Solirubrobacterales bacterium. Taxonomy (GTDB): domain Bacteria; phylum Actinomycetota; class Thermoleophilia; order Solirubrobacterales; family Solirubrobacteraceae; genus Palsa-744. The sequence continues at coordinate 2,271,614 of CAVRYX010000007.1, read as the reverse complement.
ATCGGACGCTCGATGATCTCACCCTTCGGGTTGGCCATCAGGCCGCGCATCCCTGCCAGCTGGCGGATCTGCTTGAACGAGCCGCGCGCCCCGGAGTTGGCCATCATGAAGATCGGGTTGAGCGTGTCGAGGTTCGCGATCATCGCGTCCGCGACCTCGTCGGTGGCGGCGTTCCACTTCTCAACCACGGCCTCGTGGCGCTCCTCCTGGGTGATCAGGCCCATGTCGTACTGGTCGGAGATCTCCGCCACCAGGTGCTCGTACTTCTTCAGGATCTCCGCCTTCTCGGGGGGGATCACGACGTCGTTCTTGGAGATCGTGATGCCCGCCTGCGTGGAGTACTTGAAGCCGAGGTCCTTGAAGGCGTCGAGCACTAGCGAGATCGTGGTCGCGCCGTAGGTCTGCACGAGCGCGTCGATCAGGCGCGTGGTGTCGCGCTTCTTCATCGACTGGTTGACGAACGCGTACTTGGTGGCGTCGAACTCCTCCCCCAAGGCCTCCGCGAGGGCACGCTCGATGCGGTCGTTGTAGATGATCCGCCCGACCGTCGTCAGGACGTGGCCGCCCTCGCGCCCGAAGGGGCGGAACTCGGCGACGTCGTGCAGCTTGACCACGCCCGCCTCGTAGGAGAGCTCGGCCTCCTGCGCAGTGCGGAAGACGTGCGGGCGCGGCTCGCCCTTGGGCCACTTGGCGGCGGCGAGCAACTCCTGCTTGGCGGCCAGGTCCTCGGCCTCGGGGCCGTACGTCAGGTAGTAGGCACCGAGGATCATGTCCTGCGTGGGCGTCGCCAGCGGCGCCCCGTGGGCCGGGGAGAGGATGTTGTTGGAGGACAGCATCAGGATCCTCGCCTCCGCCTGCGCCTCCGCGGAGAGCGGGAGGTGCACGGCCATCTGGTCGCCGTCGAAGTCGGCATTGAAGGCGTGGCACACCAGCGGGTGCACCTGGATCGCCTTGCCCTCGACGAGCAGCGGCTCGAACGCCTGGATCCCCAGGCGGTGCAGGGTGGGGGCGCGGTTGAGCAGCACGGGGTGCTCGTGGATGACCTCCTCGAGCACGTCCCACACCTCGCCGATCATCGAGTCCACCATCTTCTTGGCGGCCTTGATGTTCTGCGCGGACTTACGCTCGACCAGGCGCGCCATGATGAACGGCTTGAACAGCTCCAGCGCCATGATCTTCGGCAGCCCGCACTGGTGCAGCTTCAGGTAGGGGCCGGCGACGATCACCGAGCGCCCGGAGTAGTCCACGCGCTTGCCCAGCAGGTTCTGGCGGAAGCGGCCCTGCTTGCCCTTGAGCATGTCGGAGAGGCTCTTCAGCGGGCGGTTGCCGGGCCCCGTCACGGGCCGGCCGCGGCGGCCGTTGTCGAACAGCGCGTCGACGGCCTCCTGCAGCATCCGCTTCTCGTTGTTGACGATGATCTCCGGCGCGCCGAGGTCGAGCAGCCGCTTGAGGCGGTTGTTGCGGTTGATCACGCGCCGGTAGAGGTCGTTGAGGTCCGAGGTCGCGAAGCGCCCGCCGTCGAGCTGCACCATCGGGCGCAGCTCCGGGGGGATCACGGGGACCGCGTCGAGCACCATCTGTTCGGGCTTGTTGCCCGACTGGATGAACGCGGAGACGACCTTCAGGCGCTTGACCGCGCGTGCCTGCTTCTGGCCCTTGGCGGTCTTGACCTGATCCTCGAGCTCGACCCGTTCGGCCTCGAGGTCGACCTGCTGGAGGAGGTCGCGGACCGCCTCGGCGCCCATCCCGCCGCGGAAGTACTCGCCGAAGCCGTACGGTGAGCCGAAGCGCTCCTTGAGCTCGCGGAACGTGGTCTCGTCGTGCTCGATCTGCTTGGGCTCCATCGTCTTGAAGAGCTCCCACACGTTGCGCATCCGCTCGGCGGCGTCCTCGATGTACGCTTCGGTGTCGGCGATGTCGGCGTCGAAGATCTTGCGCAGCTCCTTGAGCAGTTTCTCGCGCTCCTCCTCGGAGAGCTTTGTGAGGTTGACGTCCAGCGAGTCGGCCCACAGGTGGTCTTCGTCGGAGAAGCCCGTCTGCTTGCCGCTCTGCAGGTACTTCTCGCGTCTGGCGAGGGACTCGCGCAGCTCGAGCACCCGCTCCTCGCGCTCGGCGGCGTAGGAGTCGAGCACCTTGCCGACCTCCTTCTGCAGCGCGTCAACGTCCTTCGCGCGCGCCTCCTCGTCGACCCACGTGACGATCGAGGCGGCGAAGTAGAGCACCTTCTCGAGCTCCTTGGGGGCCATGTCGAGCAGGTAGCCGATGCGCGAGGGCACGCCCTTGAAAAACCAGATGTGGCTCACTGGCGCCGCCAGGTCGACGTGGCCCATGCGCTCGCGGCGGACCTTCGAGCGCGTGACCTCCACGCCGCAGCGCTCGCAGACGATGCCCTTGTAGCGCACGCGCTTGTACTTGCCGCAGTAGCACTCCCAGTCCTTGGTGGGGCCGAAGATGCGCTCGCAGAAGAGCCCGTCCTTCTCGGGCTTCAGGGTGCGGTAGTTGATCGTCTCGGGCTTGGTCACCTCGCCGGAGCTCCAACCGCGAATCTGCTTGGAGGAGGCGAGACCGATCTCGATGGCGTCGAAGTTGTTGATGTCGATCATGGCTGCTCCTTGGCCAGCTGGCTTCGCTCGGCGCGGCGGTTTGGCTTGTGCGGGGGGAGGCTCGGGAGGGGGGCAGGCCCCCCTCCCGTCAAAGTGTTGATGTCGATCATGTGTGGCGCTTTCGCTAGCGGGTGAAAGAAACGGGGCGGTCGGGCAAAGGACAGCGGTGGCGGTGCTGCTGGTCCGGCGGCGCTTTTACGTCGGGTCCTCCTCGACCAGGTTCGGCTCGAGCGCTCCGTCGGCGAGCGCCTCGAGGTCGAGGTCCACAGCGCCCTCGGCGAGCAGCTCCTCGACGCCGAGGTCGTCCTCGGTTCCCTCGAGCGCATCCTCGACCTCAAGCGCGTCCTCAGGCTCGGGCTCGTCCTCGGCCTGCGCCTCGGGCTGCTCGGAGTCCTCGGCGGCCTCCGCGGGGACGGCGTCGGTGTCGTCCTCCCCCTCGATCGCCTCGTCGGCCGCGCCCGGAGTCGGGGTGCGCACCCCGGTGAGGTCGATGCCGAGCTCCTCGGCGGCGCGCAGCAGGTCGTCGTCTTCGTCGCGCATCTCCGCGCGCTGGCCTTCTTCGGAGACCACGTTGACGTCGAGCGCCAGCGACTGCATCTCCTTGAGCAGCACCTTGAAGGACTCCGGGATCGAGGGCTCGGCGATGTTCTCGCCCTTGACGATCGCCTCGTAGGCCTTCACGCGCCCGACGGTGTCGTCGGACTTGATCGTGAGCATCTCCTGCAGGGTGTAGGCGGCGCCGAACGCCTCCAGCGCCCACACCTCCATCTCGCCGAAGCGCTGGCCGCCGAACTGCGCCTTGCCGCCCAGCGGCTGCTGGGTGACCAGCGAGTAGGGACCGGTGGAGCGGGCGTGGATCTTGTCGTCCACGAGGTGCAGCAGCTTGAGGATGTACATGTACCCCACGGTCACCTGCTGCGCGAACGGCTCCCCGGAGCGCCCATTGAAAAGGGTCATCTTGCCCGAGGCCTGCTCGCCCGCGCGGCGACTCTTGTCGATGTCCATGCGGATCCGCCCGGTGTGCTCGTCCTGCCAGCGCACGAGCGCCTGGTCGACGTCTTCGACGGTGGCCCCGTCGAACACCGGCGTGGACACGTACACGCGCGCGGGGTCGCCGTTGCGGCGTTCGCCCGAGGCTTCCTGGTAGGCGTCGGTGCCGTCGTCGTACCACCCCTGCGCGGCCACCCACCCGAGGTGGGTCTCGAGGATCTGCCCGACGTTCATGCGGCTCGGCACCCCGAGCGGGTTGAGGATCACGTCGACGGGCGTGCCGTCCTCCAGGAACGGCATGTCCTGCACGTCCACGATCTTGGAGATCACACCCTTGTTGCCGTGGCGGCCCGCGAGCTTGTCGCCCTCGGAGATCTTGCGCTTCTTGGCGACGAACACCCGCACTAGGTCGTTGACGCCCGGCGGCAGGTCGTCGCCGGCGTCGCGCGAGAAGGTCTTCACGTCGATCACGACGCCGCCCTCGCCGTGGGGAACCTTCAGCGAGGTGTCGCGGACCTCGCGCGCCTTCTCCTTGAAGATCGCGCGGATCAGCTTCTCCTCGGCGGTCAGCTCGGTCTCGCCCTTGGGCGTGACCTTGCCGACGAGCAGGTCGCCGGACTGGACCTCGGCGCCGACGCGCACGATGCCGCGGTCGTCGAGGTTGCGCAGCGACTCCTCGGAGCGGTTGGGGATGTCGCGGGTGATCTCCTCCTCGCCGAGCTTCGTGGTGCGGGCGTCGATCTCGTACTCCTCGATGTGGATCGAGGTGAGCTCGTCGTCCTGCACGAGGCGCTTGGAGAGAATGATGGCGTCCTCGAAGTTGTAGCCCTCCCACGACATGAAGGCGACCATCAGGTTCTTGCCGAGCGCCATCTCGCCGCGGTCGGTGGAGGAACCGTCGGCGAGCACCTCGCCCGCCTTGACCTTCTGGCCGGTGTTCACGCGGGGCTTCTGGTGGATCAAGGTGCCCTGGTTGGAGCGCATGAACTTCTGCAGCTCGTACTCGTCGAGCTTGCCGTCGGCGGGCTGCACCACGATCTGGTTGGCGTCGATGAACTCGACGGTCCCCGCGGAGCGCGCCAGCAGCACGTCCCCGGTGTCGAGCGCCGCGCGGCGCTCCATGCCGGTCCCGATCAGCGGCGCGTCGGCCTTCAGCAGCGGCACGGCCTGGCGCTGCATGTTGGAGCCCATCAGCGCGCGGTTGGCGTCGTCGTGCTCCAGGAACGGGATCATCGCCGTGGCGACCGACCAGATCTGCTCGGGGGAGACGTTGACGAGGTCGACGTCCTTGGGCCCCACCGTCACGTACTGCCCGGCCTGGGTGCGGCAGAGGATCTCCGTGCCCTTGAGCTTGCCGGTCTTGGGGTCGACCGGGGTGTTGGCCTGGGCGATCAGCTGCTCCTCCTCCTGGGTGGCGTCGAGGTGCACGACCTTCTCGGTCACCACGCCGTCCTCGACCACCCGGTAGGGGGTCGTGACGAAGCCGTGCTCGGAGACCTCCGCGAAGGAGGAGAGCGAGCCGATCAGGCCGATGTTCGGCCCCTCGGGGGTCTCGATCGGGCACATGCGCCCGTAGTGGGTGGGGTGCACGTCGCGCACCTCGATCGGGGCGCGCTCGCGCGTGAGGCCGCCCGCGCCGAGCGCACTGAGACGGCGGCGGTGGGTGAGCCCGGCCAGCGAGTTGGTCTGGTCCATGAACTGCGAGAGCTGCGAGGAGCCAAAGAACTCCTTCAGCGCGGCCACGACGGGGCGGATGTTGATGATCGTCTGGGGGGTGATCGTGTCGGCGTCCTCGGTGGTGAGGCGCTCGCGCACGACGCGCTCCATGCGGTAGAGGCCGATGCGGAACGCCTCCTGGATCAGCTCGCCGACGGTGCGCAGACGGCGGTTGCCGAAGTGCTCGTACTCGTCGAGGTGGTCGGCGACCGGCTCGCGCGGCATCGAGAGCGCCTCGGCGGCGTAGTCCTTGATTTCGCCTTCGGGGTGCTCGGGCAGACCGAGACGCTTGGGCAGCGACACGAGCTCCTTGACCAACGCGAGGATGTCGTCGTGGGTGAGGGTGCGCGTGTCGATGTCGATGTCGAGGCCGAGGCGCGAGTTGAGCTTGTAGCGGCCCACGCGCGTGAGGTCGTAGCGCTTGGGGTCGAAGAACAGCTGGTTGAGCAGCGCCTTGGCGTTCTCGACCGACGGTGGCTCGCCAGGGCGCTGCTTCTTGAACAGCTCGATCAGCGCGCCCTCTTCGGTGCGGGTGACCTCGGTGTCAGAGTCCAGCGTGTTGCGGATGTACAGAGAGTCCTCGAAGATCCGCAGGATCTCCTCGTCGGCGGCGTAGCCCATCGCGCGCAGCAGCACCGTGACGGGCAGCTTGCGCTTGCGGTCGATGCGGACGTAGACCTTGCCCTTCTTGTCGATCTCGAGCTCCAGCCACGAGCCGCGGGCGGGCATCAGGTTGGCGATGAAGACCTGCTTCTCCCGGTCCTTGGGCTCCATCAGGTAGGCCCCGGGGGAGCGCACGAGCTGGGTGACGACGACGCGCTCGGTGCCGTTGATGACGAACGTCCCGCGCTCGGTCATCCACGGGAAGTCGCCCATGAACACCGACTGCTCGCGGATCTCACCCGTCTCGCGGTTGATGAACGCGACCGTGACCGTCAGCGGGCGGGCAAAGGTCAGGTCCTTCTCGCGGCACTGTTCGAGCGAGGCAACAGGCTCGTCGAAGGACAGCTCGCCGAACTGGACGGCGAGGTTGCCGGTGTAGTCCTCGATCGGCGAGATGTCGTCGATCGTCTCCCGCAGACCACCCTTCTGCGGGCCGGTGAGCCACTCGAAGGAGCGGCGCTGGATGTCGATCAGGTTGGGTACGTCGCAGGACTTGTTCAGACGCGCGAAAGTCCGGCGCGTCCGGAGAGCATCAGCAGCAGCCAAGGAAGACTCCTTCGAGGAGAGAGACGACACGACGAGTGCAAAACCACGAGGCGCAAGCGCGACCCGTCAAGATAGCACACGCCGACGCCACCCTCAAGTGGGGCATCCGGCGCTCACGGACCCCGCCTCCTGAGAACCGCGTATGTAAGCGCGGTCTCGATGCTCTGAGGCAGCTGCGGCTATCGGCCAGCGCCCGCGATTCTACCGGAAAATCCGCCGATTTGTTAGGCGCTGGTAAAGAGGGTCGCAGACCCGGTCACAGGCGCCCGGAGGGCGCCCCTCAACGTAACTCGGGCTGGCTCGGAAAGCCACACACCTCGGCCGGCAAGCCCTCACGCACCGGGTCGGCGCACACACCGCGGCGGCGCAGCTGGGACTACCCCCGCCTCCGGGGACCACATCAACCGCGTCCCCACTTCAGCTCGACCGTGGCGCCGGCCTCCTCACATAACGAGTGGCGCCACACACCGCGGCGGCGCAGCTGGGACTACCCCCGCCTCCGGGGACCACATCAGCCGCGCCCTCTACTTCAGCTCGACCGAGGCCCCGGCCTCCTCCAGTTCCTGCTTGAGCTTGTCCGCCTCGTCCTTCTCGATGCCCTCCTTGACGGGCTTGGGGGCCTCGTCGACGAGCGCCTTGGCCTCCTTGAGGCCGAGGCCAGTGGCGGCGCGCACGACCTTGATGACCTGGATCTTCTTGTCGCCGGCGCCGGTGAGCAGAACGTCCACCGTGGAGGGGCCTTCCTCTTCGGCCGCGGCCTCGCCGCCGCCCCCACCGCCTGCGGCGGCCACCGGCGCGGCGACGGCCGCGGCGGAGACGCCGAACTCCTCCTCGAGCGCTTTGATGCGCTCAGCGAGCTCGAGCACGGAGATGCCCTTGAGCTCCTCGATCCAGTCCTGGGTGCTGGTTGCCATCTTTCAGTCCTCCTTGGGGGTCGCCTCGGCGGTCTCGGCCTCGGCCGAGGCGTCCGCCTGGTTGTCGTCTGCCGCCGGCTCCGTGGCCGGCTCAGTCTGGTTGTCGGGAGCGGGCGTCTCCACCGAAGCCTCCTCGGTCGGGGCCTCCTCCACCGCGGAGGCGGGCGCCTCCGTCGGAGCCTCCTCCATCTGGGTCTCCGCCGCCTCGGGAGCTGGCGTCTCCGCCGCAGCCTCCTCGGTCGGGACCTCCTCCACCGCGGAGGCGGGCGCCTCGCCGGCGGGGAGCTCCCCGGACTCCTTCTTCTCGCGCACCTGCCCGAGCGCCACGGCGAGACCGCCGAGGAGCGCGCCGAGGGTGCGCACAAGTCCGGTGACGGGGGAGGCAACGACGCCGACGAGCTGCCCGTAGAGCACTTCGCGGGAGGGCAGGCGGGCGATCGCGCGGAGCTGGTCGGCGTCGAGCGCGGCGCCGTCCATCAGGCCGCCCTTGAAGGGCAAGAGCTGGGTGAGGCGCGCGTAGTCGGCGATCGCCTTGGCGGCCAGGGCGGCGTCGCCGCGCACGAAGGTGAGCGCGGTGGGGCCCTGCAGCAGCGGCTTGAGCTCGCCGGTGCCCGTCTGGTCGGCAGCGCGTTCTGTGAGCGAGTTCTTGACAACGCGGAGGGTCGCGTCGGCGTCGCGCAGCTTGGCGCGCAGCTCGGCGGCCTGGGCCACGGAGAGGCCGCGGTAGTCCACCGCGAAGACGGCCTGGGACTGCTCTATGTCGGTGGCGATCTCAGCGATCGCCACGGCCTTCTGGTCTCGGTTCACTGTGGCTCCTGTCCCGGGCTTCTGCCGTCGATCGCAGAGATCAGACAGCGGCCGGGGGTCTTGGGTTGCCGTTGGGAGAGGTTTGAAAGATAGAGGGGCCCGGCTCCACCGGCCTTCGGCCGGCTGCGCCACCCTCTAGGCTCAGGCGGCGACTGCCGCGGGCGAGGCCTCCTCAACGATGTCGCGGGTACGGGAGGGGTCGACTTTCACGCCGGGCCCCATCGTGGAGGCGAGCGTGATGGTGCGCAGGTAGCGGCCTTTGGCCACCGAAGGCTTGGCGCGGATCAGCTCCTCGAGGACGGCGGCGTAGTTCTCGAGCAGCTGGGACGCCTCGAAGGAGACCTTGCCGATCACGAGGTGCACGATCGCGGTGCGGTCGGTGCGGTACTCGACCTTGCCGGCCTTGGACTCTGTGACGGCGCGCGCGACGTCCATCGTGACGGTGCCGACTTTGGGGTTCGGCATCTTGCCGGCGGGCCCGAGGATGCGCCCGAGGCGCCCGACGACCGACATCAGGTCGGGGGTGGCGACGGCGACGTCGAACTCGTCAAAGCCCTCCTCGATCCGTTTGGCGAGGTCCTCGGCGCCCACGACGTCGGCGCCGGCGGCTTCGGCCTCGGCGACCTTGGCGCCCTGGGCGAAGACGGCGATCTTGACGTCGCGCCCGAGGCCGTGAGGCAGGGCGATGGTGCCGCGCAGCTGCTCGTCAGCGTGGCGGACGTTGAGCCCGGTGCGGACGTGCACCTCAACGGACTCATCGAACTTCGCAGCGGCAAGACCCTTGACGAGCGCGACGGCCTCGGCGGGCTCGTACTCGCGCTCGCGGTCGATCTTCGCGCGCGCCTCGGCGTGGCGACGGGAGTGGTGGGTGCTCACGCCTGCACCTCCACGTCGACCCCCATCGAGCGGGCGGTGCCGGCGATGATACGCGAGGCGTGCTCGACGTCGTGGGCGTTCAGGTCGGGCAGCTTGCGCTCGGCGATCGCGTGCAGCTGCGCGGTCGAGAGCTTGCCGACCTTCTTGCGGTGGGGCTCCCCGGAGCCCTTCTCCAGGCGCAGCGCTTCGCGGATCAGCACGGCGGCGGGCGGGGTCTTCGTGACAAACGTGAACGAGCGGTCCTCGTAGACGGTGATGACGACCGGCACGATCGTCCCCGTTTCGGACTGAGTCTGCGCGTTGAAGGCCTTGCAGAACTCCATGATGTTGATGCCGTGCTGGCCCAGCGCAGGGCCAACCGGCGGGGCAGGAGAAGCCTGCCCGGCGCGCGCCTGCAGCTTGATGGTTGTGAGGACCTTCTTGGCCATTAGAGCTTTTTCACCTGATCAAAACCCACCTCTACGGGCGTCTCCCGGCCGAAGATGGATACCAGAACCTTGAGCTTGGCGGCGTCGTCGTTGATCTCCGAGATCTCCCCGGAGAAGTCCGAGAGCGGCCCGGAGACGACCTTGACGGTCTCGCCGATCGCGAACTGGGCGCGAGTGCGCGGCGCGGTGGCGACCTCCTTGTGCATCAGGCGGTCGACCTCGATCTGGGTGAGCGGCACGGGCTCCTGGGCGGCGCCGACGAAGCCGGTGACGCCGGGCGTGCCCTTGACGACCCCCCACGAGTCCTCGTTGAGCTCCATGTTGACGAGCACGTAGCCGGGCATCGTGCGCTTCTCGACGAGGATCTTCTGGTTGTCCTTCATCTCCGAGACGGACTCGGTGGGAACGACGACCTGCCGCACGGCACGCTGCTGGCCGAGCGAGACGATGCGGTGTTCAAGGTTGTGCTTGACCTTGTTCTCGTGACCGGAGTATGTGTTGAGGACGTACCAGCGAAACATAGGATTCCTAGCGAGGTTCAGTGTTGGAAGGGAACGGGAGGCCGCGGTGCCAACGGCTGTGCTCTCCGTGTATTCGGTTGTGCGCCTCTGAGGCCCGAGGATCAAGCAGATCAAGGACGCAGCGAGCGAAGTGTGCTCGGCACACGAGCGAGCGAGGACGCCGATATGCGCAGGTCATCGTGCCTCAGAGGATGAAGTTGATGATCTTCTGTGCCACCCAGTCGGCCGCGCCGAGATACACGCCCGCGACAGCAACGAAGCCGAGCACGACCGTCGTGGCCTGGGAGACCTGGGGGCGGTCGGGCCACTGTACCCGCTGAAGCTCGGCCCAGGAGGCGCGCAGGAAAGCGACGGCGCGTGCGGGCAGCGGGCGGCGGTGCTCGCGAGCCTCGCCGGCTCGCGAGCCGGCGCGCTCGCGCTCGCCAAGGGCCTCCTCGGCCTCAGCCGCAGGGAGCGCCGCGCCGTTGCCCCCGCCGCGGGGGGAAACGCCCAGCGACTCGTCGCCGACCTCGGTCGCGACCCCGGCGGGGGCGAGCTCACCGCCGTCGTCCTCTGCAGAGGGCGAGTCGGGGAGGGCGTCGGGCAGGGGGACTCCGTGAGCGCCCCGAACGAGCGCGGCGTCGAACTCGTCGACCTCGGAGGAGGCGTGCTCGAGCGCGCCCGGAAGGTCCGCGCGGTGGAGCTCGGAGTGGGTCGCGGAAGCGGCGCCCCGAGGGGCGCGCCGTTCGCGGCGCTGCTTGGCGCGTTTGCGGTCACGGGCCACGGAGGCGCTCCCGCGCTAGCGGGTCTCCCGGTGCCCGGTGTGCCGGCGGCACCAGCGGCAGTACTTGCGCAGGGCGATCCGGTCGGGGTTGTTGCGCTTGCTCTTGTTTGTCTGGTAGTTACGATGCTTACACTCCTCGCAAGCGAGGGTGACGGCGATTCGAACGTCTCCGCGGGCCATATCGTTTCCCTGCGTAGTCGTGTGTGAAGGACAGCCCCAGGCGAAGAAAAACCCCGCCTGGCGCGAGGTCTTCCAAGTCTAGCGCGGAACGGCGGGCGCTGTACGCCAGGCTACCGCGCCCACCGCTACCGGGAGCCACTTGCCGGCGGCTGTCTCCGACGACGGAGCCGATGTAGACACGGTGGGTGGTCGTTGGGGATCGTCCGCGTGGGTGAGCTCGCCAACGGGGCGCGTGCGGGCGGGGCCTCCGTGCCCCGCCTCGGCGCGCAGCACGGCCACGGAAGCCGCCCGGCGGCGCACCCCTCCCGCCGGGCGCTGCGCCATCCTTACGGCGCCGTCGCACACCCGCCCAGCCGACCAGAGGAGGCCGTCACCATGCAGTTGCCCGAGCCGATCCCCACCACCGTCCAGGACGAGAGCTTCGCGGGGGTCACGTACCATGTCCGCGGGGAGCTCGTCCCCGAGCTGCAGGTCGAGGTGGGGGCCGCCGCGGTGATGTTCGAGCACCACACGCTGCTGTGGAAGGAGACGCGGGTGAATGTCGAGCTGAGGAAGCTGCCGGGCGGCGTGAAGCGCAAGATCGCGGGCCTCGAGTACTTCGTCACGCGCACGGCCGGAGCCGGGCACATCGCGTTTTCGCGCGACTCGCCCGGGCAGTGCATCCCGATGCACCTGCGCCAGGGGGAAGGGCTCGACGTGCGCGAGCACCAGTTCCTCGCCGCGACCGACAACCTCGACTACAGCTTCGAACGGATCAAGGGCGTCCAGAACATGCTGCTCGGTGGCTCGGGCATCTTCATGGACAAGTTCCGCGCCTCCACCGGCGACGCGCTGGTGTGGCTGCACGGCCACGGCAACGTCTTCCTCGTCGAGCTCGGCGCCGGCGAGCAGCTCGACGTGGAGGCCGGCGCGTGGCTCTACAAGGACCCTACCGTCTCCTTGGAGGCCGTCACGATGGGTCTCAAGACGGGGCTCATGGGGGGCGGCGGCAAGCTCACGTGGAACCGCTTCACCGGTCCCGGGCGCCTCGCGATCCAGACGATGTTCATCTCCCCCGCCGAGGGCGAGGAAGCGAGCGGCAACGCGCAGGCCGCGACCGCCGGCGGCCTCGCCGGGGCGCTGATCGGCGGGCTCACGCGGGGGTAGCGCTACTGGTACGCCGCCACCACCGCGACGATCGCGTAGATCGCCGCCAGCGCCCAGCCCTCGAAGGCCGCCGCCTCGCCGTCGGCCGTGACCTGCCACACCGCGATCGTCATCAGGCCGAGCGCGCCGATGTAGATCGGGTGCAGCGCGAACGTCAGTTGGGTGGGGAGCGCCAGCGAGATCAACACCAGCGCCGGGTACAGGAACGCGGCGATCTGCGCGACCGAGCTCTTGACGACCGCGATCGCGAGGTCGGCCTTGCCGCGCGCCGCCAGCGTGATGCCCGCGAAGTGCTCGACCGCGTTGCCGGCGATCGCCACGATCACGAGGCCGGCGAACGCGGTGGAGATGTGCAGGATCTCGATCGCCGGGCGCAGCGCGCTCACGAACCACTCCGAGACGAAGCCCGCGCCGACGCCTGCCGCCACCAGCAGCACGAGTGCCGTACGCAGGGAGATGCGCGCCTGCTCCTGCGGCGGCCGCGGCGCGCGAGCCCCCGTGGCTGAGGCTGGGGGGCGCAGGTAGGGCACCAGCCAGGTCGCGTATACCCCCAGCAGACAGCAGGCCCCCACCACCGAGATCGTGTCCACGTGCGCGCCCGCGGCGCTGCCGGAGCTGAGCGCGAGGCCGATCAGCACGATCAGGAACACCGCCACCAGCAGCAGCGTCGTCGCGTCGTTGGGCAGGCGCGAGGAGAAGCGCATGATCCCATCCGGCGCCTGCCGCGCGCCCGCGACGATCGTCAACCCCAGCACCAGCAGGGCGCTGGCCAGCAGCGAGCCGACCAGCGCCGTCTGGGCCACGACCAGGTCGCCCGCTTTCAGCGCGAACACGACCACCAGCAGCTCGGGCAGGTTGCCGAGCGTCGCCTGCAGCACCCCGGTCGCCGCTGCGCCGATGTGCTCCCCGAGCTGCTCGGTGCCCAGCGCCACCACCCACGCGAGGCCCGCCAGCGCCACCGTCGCCAGCGCGAAGCGGGGCACCGCCGCCCACGCGCCGTAGTTCGCCGCGCCCGCCAGCGCCGTCACCACGGCCACCGCCGCCAGCAGGACGCGCTCCGGTTTGCTCAGGCCTGCCATGGGGCCAGGCGAGCATATCCGCGGGGTTGGACGCCGGCGCGAGTCACCAATCCGGAGGGGGTCTGTCTCACCGATTTTCGAGGGGTCTACCTCCCCGCTTTCGAGAGGGCCATCTCCCCGATTTCGATGACCCGCATACGGCCCACGCGCTGGCGCGCGAGCATTCACGTACGCTCCCGCGGGTGCGCCTCGCCACGTTCATCCCCCACGACGCCCACGACCCGCGCGCCGGCGCCGTCGCGGACGGCCGGGTGACGGCCTTCGCCGACGAGCTCCTCACCGTGCTCGACGTCCTGGGCAACCCCGCGCTCGCGCAGGGGACCGCCGCGCGGGGCGAGCAGGGCGCAGGGGGCCCCTCGTGGCCGCTGGGCGAGGTCACGCTGCTCGCGCCCGTGCCCGCGCCGCGGGCGATCTTTGGGATCGGCCTCAACTACGCCGACCACGTCGCCGAGACCGGCGGCGAGCGGCCCGCGCAGCCGCTGGTGTTCATGAAGCTCCCCTCCTCCGCCGCTCCGCCGGGCGCGCCGGTGCGCTGCCCGGCGGTGGTGCGCCGCCTCGACTACGAGGGCGAGCTCGCGGTGGTGATGGGCGCCGGCGGGCAGGTCGCCGGGTACGCGGTGGCCGACGACGTCAGCGCGCGCGACCTGCAGGGCCGCGAGCCCCAGTGGACTCGCGCGAAGGGGGCCGACGGCTTCTGCCCGTACGGCCCGTGGGTGACCACCGTCGAGGAGGTCCCCGACCCCCACCGCCTGTGCCTGCGGACGTGGGTCAACGGCGAGCTGCGCCAGGACTCCTCGACCTCGAACCTGATCTTCACCGTCCCTGAGCTCGTGGCCTTCATCGGCGAGACCTGCACGCTCTACCCTGGCGACCTGATCCTCACCGGCACCCCCTCGGGCGTCGGTCTCGGCCAGGACCCGCCCGCGTTCCTCTCCTCGGGGGACGTGGTGCGCATCGAGATCGAGGGCTTGGGCGCGATCGAGCACGGGGTGGTTTGAGGCTGAGGCAGCGTCCCGCGAAGCCCGTTCACGGTTGCCCTGCACGTGCACACTGCCCGGTCCCGCACTGCGAACGCCGCGGGGGCCGCCTCGGGGCGGCCCTCATCAAAAAAAAGACGCCCCGCTGCCCGACCGCGCACGGCCGAACCCGGGCGCGCGGAGACTCGCTCAGTGGCTCTCGAGCACTCTGTCGATCATGCCGTACTCCCGGGCCTGCTCGGCGGTGAAGAAGCGGTCGCGCTCCATGTCCCTGCGGACCTCCTCTTGGGTGCGACCGGTGTGCTCGGCGTAGATTTCGTCGATGCGCGCGCGCACCTTGAGGATCTCGCGCGCGTGGATCTCGATGTCCGTGGACTGCCCTTCGAAGCCCGCCGAGGGCTGGTGGATCAGGATGCGGCTGTTCGGCAGCGCCGCGCGCTTGCCCTTCTTGCCGCCCGCCAGCAGTAGCGAGCCCATCGACATCGCCACGCCCACGCACATCGTCGCGATGTCCGGCTTGACGAACTGCATCGTGTCGTAGATCGCCAGACCCGAGTAGATCGAGCCCCCCGGGGTGTTGATGTAGATCGAGATGTCCTTCTCGGGGTCCTCCGCCTCCAGGTGCAGCAGCTGGGCGACCACCAGGTTGGCGACCTGGTCTTCGATCGGGGTGCCCAGAAAGATGATCCGCTCGTTGAGCAGCCGCGAGTAGATGTCGAATTCGCGGTCCCCGCGCGCGGTGCGCTCGATGACCATCGGGACGAGTGGCATGGCTGCACCCTAGCGGTTGACCGTCCGCATCCCCTGCTCGTCGTAGCGCTCCCCTGCGGCCGGCGGCACCGCGGCGGCGATTCGCTCGGACTCCTCGGGGCTGAGCCGCACCCCAGCGGCAGCAAGGTTGTCTTCGAGGTATGAGCGGCGCTTGGTGCCCGGGATCGGGACGACGTGCTCGCCACGGGACAGCACCCACGCCAGCGCGAGCTGCGCCGGGGTGACGCCCTTCTCCGCGGCGAGCTCGCGGACGCGCTCGGTGAGCACAAGGTTGCGCTCGAAGTTCTCCTCGCTGAAGCGCGGGCCGTAGCGGCGGAAGTCACCCTCCTCGATCTCCTCGCGCGAGGCGAAGCGTCCGGCAAGGAAGCCGCGGCCGAGCGGCGAGTAGGCGACCAGCGCGATCCCCAGCTCCTCGAGCGTGGGCAGGACGCCGTCCTCCAGGTCGCGCGTCCACAGCGAGTACTCGCTCTGCACCGCCGTGACGGGGTGCACCGCGTGGGCACGGCGGATCGTTTCCGCGCTCGCCTCGGAGAGGCCGAGGTGGCGAACCTTGCCCTCCTTGACCAGCTCGGCCATCGCCCCGACCGTCTCCTCGATCGGGGTGTTCGGGTCCACTCGGTGCTGGTAGTACAGGTCGATGTACTCGACGCCGAGGCGCCGCAGCGAGCCCTCGCACGCTTCACGCACGTACGCGGGGCTGCCGTCCACCGCCCGGCGAGGCGTCGGGGTCAGCTCCAGCTTGATCCCAAACTTTGTCGCCAAAAACACCTCGTCGCGGCGGCCGGCGATGGCGCGGCCCACCAGTTCCTCGTTGGTGTGCGGGCCGTACATGTCCGACGTGTCGAGGAAGTCGCACCCCTCCTCCAGCGCGCGGTGGATCGTCGCGACCGCCTCGGCCTCGTCGGTGGCCCCGTAGAACGCGGACATCCCCATGCACCCCAGCCCGATCGCCGAAACCTCCGGGCCGCCCGGCCCCAGCTTGCGCCTGTTCATCTCTTCCTCCTTGCCGACATAATGCTCCAGGGCAGGTGCCACAGCCAGCCGCAGGCAGGCTGACCGAAACGGGAACTCGCAGCAGGCGCGTGTCACCCGGCTTCGGTCGGGCCCCTCCTTTGCCAAACCATGTTCCCCCTGAACCTACCGAACGTCCTCACCGTGCTGCGCATCCTGCTCGTCCCGGTGCTGGTGGTCGCACTGCTCGGCAACACGCCCGAGGGCGACGTGCTCGCGGCGGTCGTCTTCGCGCTGGCCTCCCTCACGGACTTCGCCGACGGCTACCTCGCTCGCTCGCGCGGGTCGGTCACGACCTTCGGCAAGCTCATGGACCCCCTCGCGGACAAGCTGCTGATCATCGCCGCCCTGCTCTCGCTCGTCTCGCTCGGGCGGTTGCCCGCGTGGGTGGCGATGGTCATCATCGCCCGCGAGCTCGCCGTGACCGTGCTGCGCCTGGGAGCCACCCAGGCCGGTGTGGTGATGGCCGCGAGCCTGTTCGGAAAGGTCAAGACCTGCATGCAGATCGCCGCCATCCTCGCCGTGATCGCGGTGCCCGGGGAACCGCTGTGGGTCTCCCTGCTGCTATACGCCGCCGTGCTCGTGACCGTGCTCTCCGGCCTCGACTACTTCTTCGGCCTGCGCCGCCGCCTCGCGCAGGCGCAGGCCCTCAGCCCCCCCCGTTAGCCTCGTCGTCAAGGGGAGGGGGCTTCGGGGGAGGGCCTGCCCTTTTCCTGCGCGGGAGGGGGTCTGACGGCCCGCCCTCCCGGGCCTGCCCTCCCCCAGCTCAGCGCCTGCCCTCCCCCGACTCAAGCCACTCCTCCAGGGTGGTCTGGTGCGCCGCGGGACGCCCGGTCTCAAGCTCTCCACGCAGCTCCGCGAGCAGGCCGTGGCGTTCCGCCACCACGTTGTGCTGGTGAATCGTCTCCAGGTTCTCCTGGCGCGCGGCCACGAAGCTCCCGCCGTCCAGGTGGGGGAAGGCGCGCACCACCCCGACCACCGCCTCCCGCACGCAGTCCTCCACGAAGCGCGGTCGGCGGTGGGCCTTCTCCACGACCTCGACCTCGTCGGAGCGCTTCATCAGCTCGTAGATCTCTGAGGACATCGACCCCTCCACGATTCCCAGCAGCGTCTTCGCGTCGATCTCCGCCTCGCAGTCCTCCAGACACCCGACCTGCAGGGTCCCGAGGCCCCGCTGGTTGTGGGTCGCGACGGGGACCTGAGCGAGGATCCGCTCGATCTGCTGCGCCGTGAACCCCTCCTGCTCGGCCAGCCGCTCACGCGCGCGGGCGGCCACGAGCTCCTGAGCGCAGGGGCACGCTGTGATGCCCGTCGCCGACACCCCCACCACATGGCGCGTGCGACCACTCTCCAGCGCCACTGCGCGGCCGTAGAGGGTGTAGATCTCCTGCGTGGAGACCCCGGAGACGGGCGCTGGCTTGTGCTCGGGGTAGCGCGCCTCCACCGTCACCTCCGCGCGGCCCGCCCCCTGGCGGTCGCGCACCAGCTCCGCGATGTTCCGCGCGAGCGTCTCCGCGCGGAACGGGGACTCCGTGAGCACCACCTCCCCGATCGCCTCGTTGACGACCTCCTCGAAGCGCGACATGTGCGCCCCCTTCTGGTCGTGGCTGAGATCCACGAAGCACTCCAGGCGCGCGAAGAACAGCTCGTCGCGGATGCGCACCACCTTCTCCACCCCAGTGACCCCCACCCGCGAGAGACCCACCGGGACCGCCGGCGCACGGGCCTGCACGTCGTCCGCAGCGCGAGGGGTGGACAAGTTCAGGGTCACGTGCTCGTGCGGTTGGTCTGGCCCGCCTGCTCCGTCGAGCCACCAGCCTAACACCGGGCCACCCGCCCGGTGCCCCCACGGCCCCGCCAAGGGCCCGTCTCGGTGAGAACCAGCGCACGGGGGCCTTGATATCTGGTATCAATCCGCGCACACCACCGCCGACGCCGCAACACGGGGGGGCGTGCCGGGTTTGGGTAGTAGTCGCTCAGGCAGGAGAGGAGCAGGAAGGAAGTTGGTGGCACCGATCACCGAGGAGACCGCGTAGGAGGCGCGGAGCACACAGGTAGGGGAGGTCGCGGCGGGCGTGCCCACCGTGACGGGGAAGCCGTTTGGATCCCGGGGGTCCACGTTGAGCGAGAATGTCGCAGAGGTCGCAGGGCTTGAAGACACGGGTCTCGCAGGGACGCCCGAGTCGGCCGTCGCGGAGGTCGAGCTCGACGAGCTCCGCGCGCTGATCGCGGAGGGCCACGAACGCGGGTTCATGACCTCTGAGGCGATCGGCGCGGCGTTCGACGAGCTGCACTCCGCCGAGCTCGACCTCGAGGGGGCCGACTCCTCCGTGGACTCACTGCGCCTCTACCTGCACTCGATCGGGCGCGTGCCGCTGCTCAGCGCCGCCGAGGAGGTCTGCCTGGCCAAGCGCATCGAGCGCGGGGACGTGCTCGCCAAGCAGCACATGGTGGAGGCCAACCTCCGCCTGGTGGTGTCGATCGCCAAGGGCTACATGGGTCGCGGCCTCACGTTCCTCGACCTCATCCAGGAGGGCTCGCTGGGGCTGATCCGGGCGGTGGAGAAGTTCGACTACCGCCGCGGCTTCAAGTTCTCCACGTACGCCACCTGGTGGATCCGCCAGTCGGTCACGCGCGCGATCGCGGACAAGGGGCGCACGATCCGCATCCCCGTGCACATGGCGGAAAAGCTCAACAAGGTGCTCCACACCGAGCGCCTGCTGATCCAGCAGTTCGGGCGCGACCCCACGGCCGCGGAGATCGCCGCGGAGCTCGAGTACCCGATCGGCGAAGTGCGCGAGATCCTGCGCATGGCCCAACAGCCGATCTCCCTGGAGAAGCCCGTGGGCGACGAGGACGACTCCGCGCTGGCCGACTTCGTGGAGGACCTCGCCGCGGAGTCCCCCTTCGAGACCGCCTCGGAGTCGCTGCGCCGCGAGAGCGTGGTGCGCGTGCTCGCCGTCCTGCCCCGCCGCGAGCGCGAGGTGCTCGAGATGCGCTACGGCATCACGGGGGGGCGCTCGCGCACGCTGGAGGAGGTGGGACGCGCCTTCAACATCACCCGCGAGCGCGTCCGCCAGATCGAGAACCGCACGCTCAAGAAGCTGCAGACCCTCCCCGAGGCGCAACTGCTGCGCGAGGCGTCCTGACTCTGCTTTCCGTCCTCAGCCGAACGTATGTTTGGGGGCGTGCACGGCAACTCAGCTCAGCGCCAAAGGGCTTTCGGCGGGCCGCTGCCGTCCTGCGGCCCAAAGCGCCCGCTATCATCGCCGTCCCCGGCGGTGGGGTTCCCGAGCGGTCAAAGGGGAGGCGCTGTAAACGCCTTGGCTCTGCCTTCGCAGGTTCGAATCCTGCCCCCACCACTCTTCTTCGCAACGAGCGCTGAGCCGGCCGGCAGAGGCTCCGCCCAGAGAGCGCTTCCGTACGCGCCCGCTCACCGGCTCCGCGGTCGAGCCGGTGGGCCATTTCCCGCCAACTTTGGCTACGTTCTGAAGGTTCTCGAGGTCGCGGTCCGAAGAGTCTCCCATGCCCGGTGAGCGCCCCAACCCGCGCCAGGAGGAGAGCACCCAGTGTGTGGTCGTCCTGCAGGTGCTACGCAGCGACCACGAGCTGCCCTGGTCGCGCGGCGAGATCGAACGCGAACTCCATGACGTGGACTGCGACGCGATCGGCGTGGCCCTCGAACGTCTCGAGGAACAGGGCGTCGTACTCCGCGAGGGCGAGCAGCTCTGGGCCTCTCCGTGCGCCCGGCACCTGGACGCCCTGGGGTTCATCTGCATCTGACCCACTGCGCGGGCCTGGGCGCCGCTACCTGCGAGAGGCCTTGCGTTTTTTGGAGCCGGGCGGGGGCTTGCGCTCCCTGGGGACCGGAAGGCCCTGCGCGAGACGGTCGAGCGAGACCTCGAAGGTCTCGGCAAGGACCAGCAGGACCGACAGCTTGGGCTCGCGCTCGCCGCGCTCCAAGTTACCGATGTACGTGGGGTGCAGGTTAGCTTTGAAGGCGACGTCCTCTTGGGTGAAGTCCCCGCGCAGCTCGCGAAGACCCGCACCGAACTGCTGCAGGATCCGGGCTCGCTCGGCGTCGAAGCGGGCTTGCTGGGCCTCACCGGTGTCCACGAGCCGGCACTCTCGCTGCTCTCTGTCTGCAAATCTACAGACAAAGAGCTACACCTCCGCTGCGAGGCACCTCCCTCGACGTCACTCTTCCAGCGCGGCGCCTCGATCCTCCAGTCGCCGCGCGAGCGTCTGCGCTTCTGGAGTGCTCACGACCACCCGCCGCAGCGCGCCCTTGTTGCGCACCGCAAAGGAGAGCGCGGGCACCCCGCGGCGCACCAGCCACGCTTCGTCGAGGCGGATCGTGCGCGCCACGTAGTAGAGCCACGGCAGGCGCAGCCCGGCTTTCAAACCGGTCCGCAGCACGTCGCGCATCGGCTCCTTCAGCACCCGCACGTCGCTCACGTCGGCGCGGGGGACCGTGATGTCCCCAAGCAGGCCCACCACCTTCTCCCAGCGGGCCAGTCGCACTTCGACGGCCTCCTCGGACACCCGCACGCGCACGCCCGCAGGGTACACGCCTCTGGACGGGCCCTGGGGGGTCTGCCGGTGACCGTCTGGCACCCCGTGAGGACACCACCGCACGCCCCGTACGCGGGCGAGCGGCCCAATCGCCCGTAGACCGCCGGGTCCCTGGTGTGTGTTTAGACCTCGGTGATGTTTATAATGGGGCACGGCTTCTGCGGGAAGTCTCTTGCGAGGCGGAATTTGAACTGTAGACACGCGTCTGTAGACCTCTCGTCTGAGACCCGCGAGAGTTAGCGCATGTCCAAAATGTCCATAGAGCTCATCCGCACCCAATTCGCGCACAACCTCCGCACCCACCGAGAGAGGTCAGGCCTTTCGCAGGAGGCCCTTGCAGAAGCGTGCAACCTGCACCGCACCGAGATCAGCCTCCTGGAGCGGTGCAAGCGCTCGCCCCGCCTGGAGACGCTCGTGATCCTCGCCCAGGGCCTGGGACTCTCCTCGCCGGCTGAACTGCTCAAGGGCATCCGCTGAGAAGAAGCCGACGCGGGGACTCGAACCCCGGACCCTCCTTACATGGTACGGAGGAGCCCCGGAGGAGCCTTTTGTCCTGCAAGTGAGCACCCTTCGTGGTGCGCCGAGGTGCCGCTACCGCAGCAGGACCGCGGTTTTGCACAAAAACGTGTTCGGGAGACCGCGTTTCGAGTAGTCGCCGATATTTCGGCTATGGACCTAACCGGAAGCTCTGTTCGATCGTCCGCGGGGAGCTGTAGCGGTGGCTAGACCGTGGCGCAAGCGCTCTGCGTGGCCGCGTGTCGGCAAGAGCGGCAAGCGCTCCTACCAGGTCGGCTTCTACTACCACGACATGCGCGAGAGCACCAAGAGCTTCCCGTCGGCGCGCCATGCCCGCGAGTGGATGCGCGACTACATAACCGCCGAGCGGCGTGGGCGCGACAGTCTGCGCCGCTTCCTGCTGGACCTCGACGCCAAGGAGGCCAACGAAGCGGAAGGTCACACGATCGCCGAGATCGTCGAGCTGTTCCTGGCTACCGACGCCCACCCTCGCAACCAGGAAGGACTGGCTCCCGCGACCTACGAGCAGTATGCCTGGGTGCTGGGCAGCTACCTGCTGGGCAAGCCGCGCAGGACGCCAGGGAGCGGGCGTAGGGTGTCGGCGCCGCGCTACGCCATCGCGATCGCGCAGGCCCCCGCGGAGCACTTCAACCGGCCGCAGACACCCAGGACCTGGCGGGAGCAGATGCGCCAAGCGGGCGTGCCGCGTTCGACTCGCGTGCGTGCCTGGCGCGCGCTCTCCTCAGCGCTGAGCTGGGCAGCCGCCTCGAGCACGGTCCCGGAGGTCGAGACGAACGGGTGTCGCCTGGCCAAAGAGCCGGTCATCAGCCACCGCCGATCCGCACGGCGCGGTGGAACCGGCTACGGGTCCGCGGTGCCCCCGCGCACACTGGCCGGCTGGGCGCTCTCCCCGCAGGCCGTGGAGGCGATCCGCGCACAGATGCTCCGCGGCGGCGAACGGGGCAACGCGCTGCTCGCCCACCGAGACGCGACGATCGTCAGCTTGCAATACGGGCTCGCCACCCGCAACCAGGAGGTCTGGGGTCTGCGCTGGTCCTCGATCGACGCCTACTTCGCGTGGGTGACGGAAGTGATCAGCTACGGACGGCTCGAACACTGGGGCAAGACCGCGATGAGCACCCGCCGACGCACCGCGATACCCAGCATCCTGCACGAAGACCTCAAGCCGTGGCGCCAAGCCCTCCTGAATGCCGGCCACCCAGCCCGAGACTCGGACTTCATCATTCCCGGGGACCTCACCGGCACCCGGCATGGCGTGCTCGACCCAGCAACAGGCGCGGTCTACCTCAGCAGGACGCAAGCCAAGAAGTGGGGCGAAACACGCTTCAGGAACGCGGTGCGCGCCGTCGCCAAGCACGCAGAGTTTGCTGGCATCCTCGGCGCCACCCCCTACGCACTACGCCGCGGTGGCATCTCCCTGCGCCTGCGCACCGAGGACCCGCAGATCGTCGCCAGCGAGTGCGGCACGAGCCTGAAGATGCTCAGCGACCACTACTCGTTCGCGATCGAGGACCTGCGACACAACGAGCCGCGACCCGCCGATGTCGAGTGGCGCGCCGCCCGCGCTGCCCTCAGCAAGCAGCAGGCGCGGGGACACAAGCGGCGCCGAAGCATCTTCGCCCGGTTCTCAGCTCGGCGCGAGCACAGGAGGCCAGCATAGGGTTGCTACAAACGCGACCGTTGCAACCGTTGCAAGGAAATGCTATCTTCCTCCCGATGGCAACCTCACCGACGATTCCCCGCACAGACCTGCGGCGGGTGCTCCCCAGCTTTCGCCAGGCGGCCGCGCTGATCGATGTGCACCCGTCGTTCATCACCCGTGCCGTGCGCGAGTTGGGGATCACGCCTGTCGAGTGGGGACGACGTGAGCGCTACCTGCAGATCGCCGACGTGCTGCTGATCGCCACGCACGCGCGTCGCAACGCCGTCGAGGAGGTCGCCGGCGGGCTGGTCGAGTTGGCCGAAGAGAACAATCCCGAGCTTGCGGGGTGGGTAGCGAGCGAGGCGGAGCGATTCCTCGCCTCGCTTCCAGCACCCCAGCCTGAGCAGGGCGAAGCTTTCCTCGCTGAACTGCGCAGCGAGCTACCGCGAGAGTGGGCCGACCGGGCAGAGGCGATCTACCGCCGCCACATGCGCCCATGCTAAAGGATGCCCACGCCCCGATGTTGACTGGTGTTCAATGTTGAGGCCAGAGGCGAACGAATAGCTCGGCTTGCTCGATGGCATCGTCGAGGGCGTTGTGCGTGTGGCGTCGAGTGGGGCGAAGGTCGGCTGGCAGATTCCCCTTACCCGCGCCCCCAATTGGCGTGCCCTGACGCGCCCAGAAAAGGGTCTTCATGTCGAGGCAGGATGAGAAGGAGAACGGCGAGCCTTCCGCGCAGAAGCGTAGGAAGTGCCACTGCAGCCACAGCCAGTCGAATGCCAGGGGGAAGGCCACCATGACTGGACAGTCATCACCGGCCACTTCGAGGACCCATGTCGCCGCGGTGCTCATTGCCTGTGTCGGATCGGCGCCCTCAGCCAGCAGTCGGGTGCGGTCCAGGCCAGAGACCGCCAAGGCTTGCGAGTCGATGTCTTCAAAAGCGGGGCGTAGCTCTCGGTAGAAGGTCTGGGCCTCGGGGTCTGCAGGCTGTAGGCGCCGTCCGTCGTAGCGGGCAGCGACGGCCAGGCCGAAGGACAACAGTGAGTGTCTACCGGGCACCGGCCCGTCGGTCTCAACGTCCGCGGAGATGTAGAGGTCTGGGCGGATCAAACGAAACGCGGGGGTTGGACGAGTGGCGGGAGAGCTCCAAACTTGCGTAGGTGCTCGCGCAGTGCGGCTTGTGCGTCTGCTGGGGCGTCGCTGGGGTCCCAGAAATGCCAAGGGAGCTTGTCGGCGTCAAACGGTGGGGGTTCTTCTCGACGTGCGGTGATAACGACTCGGTGCCCGCGGCCGAGCGCGTAGCCCAGCTCGATGTAGCAGTTGGGTCGCGAGCCTGTTAGATCGACAAACGCCAACTCGGCTTGGTGGAGTTGCTCGAAAATCTCGGCGTTCATCCAAGCGCGTTCCTGACGGTCATGCCCGAGGTCGACTACTCTCAGACCGATCTCTTCCACCACGGGCTGGGCAACGTCGCGGAAGAAGCGCTCAACTTCGGGATAGCGTGCGTGATCGGGGTTTAGGTCGCGTCTCATTCCCCGGGTGAATTCGTTTGGGGGTAGCTCCGCTTGAGGGGGATGTTATGCGGCGATCACCTCCTCGGTGTTCGTCGTGGCTGGTGGAGCGGCGTTGGTGTCGCGTAGTTGGCGTCGTAGGTGCTCGATCTCGGCGACGGTCTTGGGGTTCATCTTCACGCCGCGCCAGCCGCGGGAGGAGAGCTCCAGCACGGCCCAGATCAGGGATAGCGCGGAAGTCTCGCCGGGGAACCGGCCGATGACCTTGGTGCGCCGGCGGACCTCCACGAACGTTCGCTCGAGGAGATTCGTTGTGCGGATCCGCTTGCGGTGAGCGGACGGGAACCGCAGGTGGGTGACGAGCGCTGGCAGGTCCGTTTCGATGACGGCCATCGCCGAGGGGTACGCCGTCTTGTAGTCGGCGATGATGCCCTGCAGCTCGCGGCTGGCCTCGGCCGGGGAGCGCGCCTCGTCGAATGCTTTCCACCAGCGTGCCTTGACCTCCTGATGGTGGCGCTCGGGGAGCTTGCCGGTGACGTTCCTGAGCGCGTGGACGGTGCAGCGCTGCTCCAGTGCCCCGGGCCAGAGCTCCCGCGTTGCCTTCCAGATCCCGGGTGCCCCGTCGGCGATCACGAGCGCTGGTGCCCTGAGGCCGCGGGTGATCATGTCCCGGGCGAACGCGAGCCACGCCTCGTAGCTCTCACGGCTCCCCAGAGCCAATCCGAGGAGGACCTTGCGGCCCTCAAGCGTCACGCCCCAGCACACCAGGACGCCCTCCGCCGGCGTGTCGTCGGGGTGCAGCTTCAGATAGATCGCATCCAAGAAGCAGTAGACAATGTCGTGCTGCTCCAAGCGCCGCCGGCACCACTGGCGGTATCGCTCCCGGGTGTCCTCACAGATCCGAGAAACCGTCGCCTTCGACGCAATCGGCTCCTCGAAGACCTCCTGGAGCGCGGCCTCCACATCACGGGTAGACAGCCCCCGCAAGAACGAGCTGATCACGAGGGACTCCAGCGCGTGCGTTCGCGTGACTCCCTTGCCGAGCACCCTGCTCTCGAACCCCAGCTTGCTCGCGTTGCGCACCCGCGGACGCTCCAACGCCACCGAGCCACTCGTCGTCTTCACCGTCCTGGGTTCGTGGCCATTGCGGTGACTGACCGTCTCGCCAGCGCGCTCATACCGCCGACGGCCGAGGAACTCAGTCACCTCGTCCTCGAGCACCTGCTGCAGGATCAGCCGCGCTCCCAGCCGCCCGACCGTCTCAATCGGGTCCTGCTCCTCGCCGACACCGGCCAGCACCTCATCCAGCTCTTGGCGAAACCTCTCGCTCGGGGCTACCTTCTCCATGCGGGCGTACCTCCATCTTCGACTTTGTCAGGGTCAAAGCGGAGGCTACGCCCGCAACATCAAATCCCCCGGCTCATGAGACGCGACCGGGGTTTAGTAGGCGGACACAGAAAGCGCGCGGCGGCTCGAGGTCATCGAGCAGTGCCAGGAGCCGTTGGGCCAGCTCGGACGCGGAAGGCCGAGCACCTTCCATACTGAGCGCCGTTAGGCGCGCCGGGGCAGAGCTGCCGTCGGCCAAACGGAAAAAGTCACTTGCATCGCTCATTGCGCGACGCGCGAGTCCTTGTCCACCAACGACGGCATCGTCGTTGCTGGATCCAAGCGCGACATCAATGGGGACGACAGGTCGTCCGGCCTCGCGGTAGAGGTTGGCAAGGTCCTCGACGCCGGCTCCGCCACCGAAGATGACGAGTACTCCGCCAAGGTTGGCCTGGGCGCGTCGCATCAATGCGCCAGAGCGCCACGTGTCGGGAAGGAAAGCTAGGTCAAGCGCATCAAGCTCGAGGAAGCGGTCGTAGATCGCCCGGCGGCCTGTGGGAATCTGTGCCCGTGCTCGCTGCGACGTGCGTACAGCCAAGAGCTGGCCATCTTCAGCCTTCGGTACACCCTTGCCGGCCTCAAGCGCCTGGAGTGCCGCCGTGGCCACGGTCCAGTCGAAGATGATCGGAAGCTCTGGCGCAGAGGTTCTGACCGGCTCCCCTCCCAGCCCGCTGACCAAGGTACCGCCTCGCTCGACCCACCCGTTCAACAACTTCGGCCACGATCGCGTGCACGTCTTGCAGCAAGGCCCCGTCAACATCGGGCCGGGCGCTACCGGCGATATGCAAACGACGGATCAACCGGGTAGCTCCTGTGTCACCAGCGATGGAGACGGAGCCATCTCCCGTGCGGTTTCCAACAGGTCATCATCGGCCAGCGGGCGGTCCGGAAATGCCCGCAGGACCGCCTCCGGCAACAGGCGTGTGCGGAGATCCGAGAAGGTGAAGCCAAGACCCTCGTTCGCCTCGGGGCCTGTAAGCGCCACCGTCTGCTCAAGCGCCTGCGGAGAGATCCCGAGCTCAGCGGTGTCCGCAAGAAGGAGCGTGGCGCGCTCGGACTCGCCCGGACGGTCGAAGCGCTCATTCAGCGCCGCGCGACGCAGTAGAGCAGGGTCCAGGGCGGGAAAGCGGTTGGTACACAGCACGACGAGCAGCCGGCCGCCAAGCCGGCGCACGTCGTCAATCTTCTGGATAAGCGTGTTGATGGCCACCTTGTCCTCATGGTGGCTGTGGATCTGTCCGCGGCTGGCGGCCAGCGAGTCCGCCTCGTCGATGAGCAGGACAGCGGCTCGCTTGCGCCCGGCCTCGGCCTCCACGGCGGCGAACGCCTGGTTGATCAGGTGGCTCATCTGGCCAACCTGCCCGACGCCGCGCACGCGGGTGGAGAGCTTGAGCAACATCCCCTCACGATGGGTAACGCGGCACAGACGGTCTGCGGCCACCTCCGCGAAAGCGGTCTTGCCCGTGCCGACGTCCCCGTGCAGCACGACAAGGGGGTAACGATCGGCCATCGCTTTCAGCAGTGGAAGATCCTTGCCGTGGAAGCGTGCGGCCCAGGCAGCCAGGCTATCTGGGTCAAGCAGGATCGCCATCGCACGGCCCAGCCGAGAGAAGCGCTCCTCGAATCCGACCAACCGCCCGCCACGCTCGGCCAGACCGGCGTCGGGCAGGACGATCTCTGCCTCGAAGAGCTCCGGCCGGACACTCTCGGCGCTCACTGGCCTGCCTCCTCATACAGGGTCCGCTCTATGCCGTAGGCGTTGGAGGCGTAGCGGCGGTCGAAACGTCCGACGAGCCCAGGGTAGGTCGTGTCGATCGAGCTGGGGCCCCAGGGGCGGTGGCACTCGTCGGTGTGGAAGCGCTGTCGCGCGTCCGCGCTCAGCGCGTACCACGTCGCCGTGTAGGAGACGACGATGTTCAGACTGCCTGCGACCTGGCGGGGCCAGAGATTGTTGCCTGGGCGATCGGAAGTCCAGAGCCCGGCGTCGGTGGAAACGCTGTACTTGACGGCCCGGACCTCCTTGCCGGTCCCGTTGAGCAGGGCGATGTCGACGCGATCAATGTAACCGTGCTGCGCCATGAGCTTGACGTCGTGACCGACCTCGCGTACGCGCTGCTCGGAGGCGAGGCCGGTGGAGGCACCAAGCATGTGGAAGTCCGCGGTGAACTGGTCCACTACCTTGCCGACGTTGACGGTGGAGTAGGTCGAGCTGAAGGTCGCAATGCCGGTACTCATGCTGCCACCTCCTCCGCCTCGACTGTGAACGACGAGCCAAACACCTCGCGCCAGAGCGAATACGTCTCGCCCTTGTAGGAGTTGTGGCGAGCGGTCATCAGGGTCTCCCATGCCACCGTGGCCGCGGCGACGACGGCCCGGCGATCTCCATTGCTCATCCACCCCGTGACATTGTTCTGCGCGTTGACGGGATCGAGGATAACGACCGGCTCGCGCGGGAGCGTCGGGTTCGTGTGGCCCGAGGTGATCGGATCTTGAAGCTGGGTCTGGGCTATGAAGAGCAGGAACCGCTGCAGACCCTCTTCGAGGCTGGCCGGGGCGCCATGCGTGGCGTGGAGGTGGGCAAGAATGAGCTCGATCGCGAACGAGCCCAACTCGTCGTCCTGAGCCGCCCTGGGTTTGACGGGGACGGTGTTTGTAGGTTCCCTATCTTCTTCTGATGGGGGTGGTTGGCCCTGTTTTCACAGCGTAGAGTTCCTCGACTTCGCGTGGTGGCCGGTCGTCGAGTGATTCGTGGATGCGCTCGTTGTTGAACCAGGCGACGTACTCCAGGACGCCGAGCTCGAGCTGGGAGCGGCTGGTCCAAGTGCGGTCTGAGATCAGCTCGGTCTTGAAGCTGTCGACGAAGCTCTCAGCGACGGCGTTGTCGTAGGCATCACCGACGGTGCCGATCGAGCCGAGGACACCAGCGTCGTCGAGGGTCTGGGTGTAGTCGATCGAGGTGTATTGACTGCCGGCATCCGAGTGGTGCACCAGCGCGACATCAGCGCCTGGCGCCCGTTGGTGAAGCGCCATCCTGAGCGCGTCGAGAACGAGCGTGGTGCGCATGTGCGACGCGAACTGCCAGCCCACGATCCGCCGGCTGTAGGCGTCGATCACGAAGCTGAAGAACACCAGCCCCTCCCAGCAGCGCAGATACGTGAAGTCCGCGAACCACATCTCGTCCGGCCCCGACGCGGTGAAGTCGCGCTGCACCCTGTCCGGGCTGCGCAGAGCCGTCTGGTCCGGCCGGGTAGTCCGCCACGGCTTGCCGCGGCGCTTGGCGCCCTGAATGCCGTTCTGGCGCATCAACCGTTCGACACGGCTGCGCCCGACCCGCTCACCGGATCTGAGCAGCGCCTTCCACATCCGCCGCGAGCCGTAGGCGTAGTAGTTGCGTGCGTGTAGGTCTGTGATCAGGCCGAGCAGCCGCTCATCCTCGAGCTGGCGGGCTGAGCGTTGGCCGGTGGCGCGCTGGTAGTAGGCGGACGCCGACACGCCCAAGGTCTCGCAGATCGGCTCGACCCCGAAACGAGCGCGGTGCTCCTCGATGAACGCGCTCACTTCGGACGGTGTGGATCGAGCTCGCCGGCGAAAAACACGCTGGCGGCCTTCAGGATCTCGTTCGCGCGGCGCAGCTGCGCGACCTCACGGCGCAGGGATTTGATCTCCTCGCGCTCCTGGCTGCTCAAGACATCTTTGCGCCGGCCCTCGTCAGCTTCGGTCTGCCGAACGTGTTTGCGAAGCGTCTCGCTCTCGATGCCGAGGTCCCTCGCGACGTGCGCGACCGGCCGACCCGATTCGAACACCAGACGCGCACCGCGGTCCAGCAGCTCCTTTGAATACTTCCTCGCATGTGCCATGACCCGAGACTTCTCCCTCCGCCAGGCAAACCCTGGCATCGAAGCCTCCGTCAAACACAGGATGGCTCAGAAGCACGATGACTGGCCTGTACGGAAGTACCCGTGGTTGGCAGGGTCGCCTGCTAGCAACCCGATTTTTTCGGAGCCAGGTTCTCCGGATGGCACTTGCGGCGAGTCTGTTATCCGCCCTGCTCGCGCTGTCGGGCACTGCCTACGCGTCCGCCGAGGGATCGTCGATCGATGGCTTGCCACCAGGAGTACCAGTGCCATCGTGGGCCGCGGGCGAACAGGTTCATTTCGAACCAGCGGCTCAACCGGCTAGTGGCCTGACTGAACTCGGCGGGCTCACGCCATCAAGCGTTAGGAAGCTTGAATATTGGGGTGGTCCAGTAGAGTACGAACCAAAGCTGTTTCTCATCTTCTGGGGGAAAAATTGGACAACAGAACCAGGCCAAGCGCTAAAAACACAGCTGGTCAAGATGTATGAAAGCCTGAAAGAAACGGCGTACCAAAAGATCCTGACACAGTACGATAGCCCCGAAGGTCCTATATCGCTGAAACCAGACCTTTTCTATACGGAAGAAGATAACAGCATTGCCGCCCCCACGGGAGTCAACAACGAAGCTATACACAAAAAGGCCGAAGAACTCAGAGAACTCACTGGCTCGGGAAAAAATATGAACGACCAGTATGTTGTCCTGCCTGCACCCGGGTCAACATACGCGGAAGGCTTTGACACAGGATTCTGCGCGTATCATAAATCTATGGGAAACGAATATGGCTCTTATGATTTCGTTCCCTATGAGGGTGATGCCCCGTTCGGCACCAAAAATTGTACATATTATGGCGCTCGCAACGAAAACAATGAAGAAACGGAACCTAGCAAGCACAACGCCGACTACGCAACGTCAGGAGCGGCGTCTCACGAGTACGCCGAGAGCGCGACCGATCCAACCTGTAATGGCTGGACAACAGAAGAACCTTGCGCAACATCAGAAGAGATCGCCGATCTCTGTGTAAAATATGGCAAGCAGCAGATGCCCAACGGTGCGTGGGTCAACGAGTTGTGGGACGACTCCAAAGGCGCATGCGAGTTGGAAGATGAAAGTCCCACGTTGCAAGAAATACCGCCCTTGACCAACTCAGCATGGGAAACTACAGACCTCGTCGAACCAAACTCCGCCGAACCCGTAGGAGCGATAGAGCCGTGTGGCCTCGAATCGCACTATTTCTTCGAATGGGGGAAGACCGAATCGCTTGGGAAAAAGACAACGGAAAGCACCTATCCCTCGGACTGGTGGGGGGTCATCCAGAGGGAGGTCGTCCTCTCCGAATTGGAACCAGGCACAACTTATTACTGGCACATAGTGGAGAAAACCAGCGACGGCACTGTTAACGGGAAAACTCACAGCTTCACTACTCCCTACCGCCCCGCCGTAAAGACGAAGCCCGCCACAAGCATCCGCACGGCGAGAGCGACCTTCAACGGTACGGTCGACCCGGAGGGCTATGAAACCAAATACTACTTCGAATATGGGAGCGGCCCGCCGTACGAAACAAAGACGGCCGAAGTGAAAGCCGGGTCGGGTAAAACGACCGAGGAAGTGGGAACAGCGGTGACCGGTCTATCGCCGAGCACGGCCTACTACTACCGGATTGCGGCGACCAACACGGGTGGCACCGGGTACGGCGCCTATGAAAAATTTACGACCCCCTCGTCTGCCGCTCCGTTTGTGGAAACCAAAGGAACCAAAAGCGAAAGTGAAACAGGGGCGACGGTGGAAGGCACCGTGGATCCGGAAAACGCTGAAACCAAATACTACTTCGAATACGGACCCACGACCTCCTACGGGTCGAAAACGGCTGAAGCGAGCGCCGGGTCGGGCACGGCAAACGTGGAAGAGAGCAAACCACTCACCGGTCTGACGGCGAGCAGCACCTATCACTACCGGGTCGTGGCGACAAACAGCCAAGGGACGACCGATGGGGCCGACAAGACGTTCTCCACGACGGGCAAGCCGACGGTGGAAACCAGGGCGGCGACTGGCCTGATCTCGACCGGCGGGACGTTGAACGGCACGGTCAATCCGAGGGTCGCGGAAACGAAATACTACTTCGAATACGGCCCGACCACGTCGTACGGGTCAAAAACGGCCGAAGCCAGCGCCGGGGCGGGCTCGACCAGCGTGGAAGTGAGCAAAGAAATCACTGGTCTGACGGCAAAACCACGTACCATTTCCGACTCGTCGCGACGAACACCCACGGAACAAACGACGGCGAAGACAAGACCTTTACAACGACCGAACCGGACTGGTACGTAAAGAAGTCGGGGGTGTACAAAGTGGTCTCCGAACCCGTGAAAGTGGAATCAGAAAACAAATTCGAAATCAGCGACACAGAATTCGATGGCAAAGGCCTGCCATTGGCAGTCTCGTGCGTTGGCACTAGCGGAGGCGAACTCAAGGCCGCTGGAGTGGGAGTGATATCGACGTTCTCGGTCACGAGATGCGAACCAGCTAAAGTGGGTGAAAGCGAAATTAATATTTGTGAATCAGTCGAAACCGTCGAAGCACGGGATATGCCGTGGAAAATGGAACTTTATAAAGAAGGCAGCGAAGACAGGGCGAAGATCGGAGGCGAAGGCACCCCAGCTTGGGACTTCAAGTGCAAAACAATCCTTGGGTCGCATGTGGACGAATGCGACATCAACACCAGCACCCGCATGACCGACGCCTCTGGGGGAGTGGTCGAAGCCGCTTTCGACACCAAATCAAATAAAACCCACTGCTCGGGAAGCAAAGGCGAAGCCGGTGAGTGGAAAGGGACCTTGAAGATCAAGGCGACCTCGAAAGAAGTCGAAGCGATCAAGGTGGAATAGAGGCCCGATCGCGACAGGGTGGCGCGACGCGCGTACCCCGAAAGGTGTTGGGGCTGCCGGCTCGACTCTGGCCGAGAGGCATGGCTGCGGCGGCACTCGGCCTGCGCGTGGGGCGCGCACGGTGGCGGCTCGCTCACCCCTGCGCGATCAGCTCGCTCGCCACCTGGTCGGTGGCGAGCGCGGTGCCGCCCCGAGGCGGCGGGAGAGTTGGGCGCGGCGGAAGTACAGCGGGGCGTCGTGCTCCCACGTGGCGCCGATGCCGCCGTGGACGGAGAGCGTGCAGAAGTTCTCCGACTCCTTCGAGGAGCTGATCGCAGCGCTCGCCGAGAAGCAGTCGGTGCTGGCCGTGGCCTGACACCTCCGGCCAGAGGGCGGGTGACCCCGAGGGGAGTCGTTTGGATGAGGACCCTCCGGGTCCAGCGGCGTTGTGGGTGCGGGCACGGAGGCGTGGCGGGGAGGCTCCTTGAGTTGTGCGTAGGGCGCGCCAGCGCGGCACGCGAAGCAGCCTCATGAGGTGTGTAGCGTTGTAAAGTAGCTTACAGCCTGGGGTTGCTATAGTTGTATTTGGCGCTTATAGCTAGTCTGCAACGAGGATCAGGAGGTCTCCGTGTGCCCGTCCATCGATACCGACGACGATGTCTTCGAAGTCATCAAGAGAAACGCGGAGCCGTTCGTCGATACACCCAACACGGTCCTCCGTCGCCTACTTGGTATCGATGACG
This sequence comes from uncultured Solirubrobacterales bacterium, assembly GCA_963725535.1. Classification (GTDB taxonomy): domain Bacteria; phylum Actinomycetota; class Thermoleophilia; order Solirubrobacterales; family Solirubrobacteraceae; genus Palsa-744. The sequence goes on along the minus strand of CAVRYX010000007.1, from coordinate 2,238,515 downwards.
TCAAGGGCCAACCAGCACCTGCCACGGGGAAGGCCGGCAAAACCGGGCGCGCTGCCCCCGGAACGCTTTTGCCCGAGTCGGAGTACGAGATCCCGATTCTGCGCTGCCTGGAGGAGCGCGGCGGACGAGCGCCAAGCCGTGAGGTCGTTGAAGCCGTTGGCGAGGCATTGGGCAGCAAGCTCACCGCACTGGACAAGCAGCCACTGAAGTCCGGCGACATACGCTGGGAAAATCGAGCGGCCTTTGTACGGCTGCGCCTCGTCGAACGAGGTGACCTCGTCAAGCAGTCGCCCCGGGGAACTTGGGAGATCAGCGACAAAGGGCGCGAGCGGTTGCGGTCCGAGGCATGAGGTCCGAATATCGGCGCAAAGCTGCGGCCCGCGTGCCCCAATCTCCGGGGCGGCAGACATTCACTGCCAGGCGACTACGACGCTGCGGTCCCGATGACTGAGCGGCCTGGACCGCTGAGGCTCCTTGACGGCTACTTCGCAGCCGCCATGATCGCTCATGAGTATGTCTTCGATCTGCACCGCGAGCTCGTGGAGCTCGACGCTGCCGACGACCACACTCGCAAACTGCTGCACGAGTCGGCAGCCGTGGCACTCGAGCGGATGCCGGAGCTGACCCGCCGACTGCGCAGCCTGAAACGCGAATGGGCTGAGCAAGAGCTGCTGGATCCGCCGGCAGCCGAGCGCACCATCGAGCGTCTGAACAGCGGTGTTGCGACGCTTGTGCCGGCATTCGGGGCCCTTCGCGCTCGACAGAATCGGATCGTCGCCGAGCTGCTCGATCGCCTCAGCCGAGCACGCTAGCGCTGCTGGTGCTCAGGCAGACAGTCGCACGGTCGCTGCCTGCTCGTAGCGCTCTGCAAGCGCCAACGCCGCGTCGCGTATCCCCTTCACCTCGCTTTGGTCAGCCTCGGCGCGAAGATCACGCGCTCGCGCACGTAGCTGCTCCGCGCTCTGTGTGCTGTCGCGCAGTCGGCTCTCCATCACGTCGGTAAGCCAGCTATCTTCCTCGGGTAGCGTGGGCCAAGGTCGAATGTCCATGAGCTGAGTGTATCCCTGCGCAGGACTGTGGCCGCCCAACGGTGCGGCCACCGTCAAGGACGGGTCCAAAATCGGCTGCAAATCAAAATCGATCGAAACAGGCGGCGCTCACCCCTGCGCGATCAGCTCGCACGCCACCTGGTCGGTGGCGAGCGCGGTGCCGCCCACGAGGCGGCGGGAAAGCTGGGCGCGGCGGAAGTACAGCGGGGCGTCGTGCTCCCACGTGGCGCCGATGCCGCCGTGGACGGAGATCATCGTGCGCGCCGCGTGGTCCAGGGCGCGGCCGGCCACCGAGCGCGCTGCGCTGGCCGCCAGCGGGAACTCTGCGGGGGCTCCGTGGCGCGACCAGCCCGCGTAGTAGAGCAGCGAGCGGCCGTTCTCCAGCTGGCGCAGCACCTCGGTCAGCGAGTGCTTGACGGCCTGGTAGGAGCCGATCGCGCGACCGAACGTGAAGCGCTCCTTGGCGTACGCGACGGACACGTCGAGCGCGCTCTCGACCGCGCCCAGGGACTCCGCGGCGATCAGCGCCTGCGCGAGGTGCCACGCCGCCGCGAGGGCGGCCTCGGGGGCGTCTAGCACCGTGGCGGGGGCGTCCTTGAGCGTCACGTGCCCGAGCGCGCGGGTGGCGTCGTAGCGGCGCACCGCCTCGACGCTCACGCCCGCCGCAGCCGACTCGACCGCGAAGCCGGTGGGCTGGCCGACAGATTCGGGAGACACTCGCTGCGCTCCCATCCCCGAATCGGCCAGCAGCGCCACGCCCACGAGCAGGTCGGCGCCGGGGGCGTCGGGGACGAACGCGAACTGGCCCGTCACCTTGGCCTGGCCCCCGTCCCCGTCGCGCACGACGGTGGGCAGCGGGGCGCGCTCCATCCCGTGGGAGGGGTCCGCGCTCCACTCTCCGGAGAGGTCGTCGCCGGGGCGCGCCGGCAGGTACGCCGCGCGGTGCTCGCCGCTCGCGAGCGGCCCCAGCAGCGGGGCGCCCGCGGTGGAGGAGTCGTTCAGGATCGCCGTGGCGGGGAGGTGGCCCAGGAGGGGCACCGCGGCGAGCACGCGCCCGCACTCTGAGAGGACGAGCATCGCGTCGAACACGTCCAGGCCGGCGCCGCCGTGGGACTCGTCGATCAGCAGGCCGGGCCAGCCGGCCTCCTTCGCGGTGGGCCACAGGTCGGTGGGCGCCCCGCCGCCATCGAGCGCGGCGCGTGCCTCCTCGAGCGTCTTGAAGCGCGACAGCGCGCCGCGTGCGGCCTCGCGCAGCAACACCTGCTCGTCTGAGAGTGCGAGATTCATGCCTTTGCAGCCTCCTTGGAGCGCAGCTCGGAGAACGGGATGCCCTTGTCCAGGCGCGGCTCGCTCGGCAGGCCGAGCACGCGCTCGCCGATCGTGTTGCGCAGGATCTCTTCGGTGCCGCCCGCGGACTTCAGGCCGGGGAGGAACGAGATCATGTACGCCCACTCGGAGTCCTCCGCCAGCGCGTCGGGCCCGAGCACGTCAACGATCAGGTCGCCGGACTTGATTGCGCCGTTGACGATCGTGACCTTCGCGAGGCCCGCCTCCGGGCCGGGGATCTGCCCGCGCTGCAGCGCGGTGAGGGTGCGGTAGCCGGTGAAGCGCACGGCCATCAGTTCGGAGGCGATCTCGCCGAGCTGGCGGCGCACCTCGGGGTCGCGGCGGGCGTGCTCGTCGGAGGCGACCGCGCGAGCGAAACGCGCGGAGTTGTAGCCGAGACCCTCGCCGCCGAGGCCGATCGTGACGCGCTCGAACATCAGCGTGGTCAGCGCCGTGCCCCAGCCGTTGCCGACTCCGCCCACGACGGCGTCGGCGTCGAGCGCGACGTCGTCGAAGAAGACCTCGTTGAACTCGGCCTCACCGGAGATCTGGCGCAGGCCGCGCACCGTGACGCCGGCGGCGTCCATCGGCACGATGAACATGGTCAGGCCCTTGTGCTTGGGCACGTCCGCGTCGGTGCGCGCGAGCAGCAGGCCGTAGGAGGCGAACTGGGCGTTGGTGGTCCACACCTTCTGGCCGCTCAACCGCCAGCTGCCGTCCTCCTGCTGGCGCGCGCGAGCCTGCACCGCGGCGAGGTCCGAGCCCGCGGCGGGCTCGGAAAAGAGCTGGCACCACACCTCGTCGCCGTGCAGCATCGGGCCGAGGTAGCGGCTCTTCTGCTCCTCCGCGCCGTGCGCGATGATCGTCGGCCCGAGCATCCCCACACCGATCGCGTCGAGGATCCCGGGGAGCCCGGCGCGGGCGATCTCCTGACCGCAGATCAGCTGCTCGATCGGGCCACCGCCCTGGCCGCCGTACTCCTTCGGCCACGTCACGCCCGCGAGGCCGGCCTCCGCGAGCCTGCCCTGCCACGCGCGCCGCGCGGCGACGATCTCCTCCTCGTCCTTCAGCGCCCCCTCGCCCTGCAGTACGGGCGCCTCGGCCCTGTGATCCTCGAGCCACGCGCGCACCTGTGCGCGGTGCGCGGCCTGCTCCGGTGTGTCGTCAAGATCCACGTCGCCTCCCTTGGTTGACTGACCAGTCAATCGCCTCCTACACGGTACTCCTTCGGGTCGGGGATGTCGAGCCTCAGGCGTCGGGCGGCTCGGACCAATGCCCACCCTCCCCCGGCGCGGCCCTCGGATCAGGCGTCGGGCGGCATCGGCGGCGCCGGGACGGGGCGCTGGTGGTAGACGTGCTCGAAGGCGTCGTTCAGCAGCTGGCTCGCCTGCGTGCCCGGGGCGGGGGAGTGCAGCAGCACGACGCCGAGGCGCACCCCGTGGCGCTCGGCACTCGCCACCAGGCAGCGGCCGGCTTCGAGGGTGTAGCCGGTCTTCAGCCCGGTCGTCCCGGGGTAGCCGTAGATCAGCAGCGGGTTGTTGTTGTCAAGGTAGAGCTTGCCGCCGGCGATCGGGAAGGGGCGAACCGCTTCGTAGGTGCGCGTGACCTGTGCGATGCGGGGCTGCGCGAGGTCCATGTGCGCGAGCTCGGCGAGGTCGGCGGCACAGGAGTAGTTGTGGGTGTTGTAGTACCCCGAGGGGGAGGAGTAGTGGGTGCAGCCCATCCCCAGCGCGGCGGCCTCGGCGTTCATCTTGCCGACGAAGCGGTGCACGGTGCCCGCCACGTGCTGGGCGAGCGCCACCGCGGCGTCGTTGCCGGAGGGGAGCAGCAGCCCGTAGAGCATCGTCTCCAGCTGCACGTGGCGCCCGAGCGGGAGCACTCCGACCTTCGAGCCGCTCGTCTCCTCCGCCTGGTGCGTCACGAGCACGGGGGTGTTGGGCCCCGAGGAGCGCACGGTGAGCAGCGCGGTCATCATCTTCGTGAGGCTCGCGATCCGCAGCCGCGCGAACGGGTGCAGCTGCCACAGCACCTGGCCGGTGTCGAGGTTGAACAGCAGCCCCGCGCGTGGCTGTTCGGGGTCGTCGAGGTGGACGGGATCCGCCGCGGGGTCGGCGAGGTCGAGCGCCAACGGGGGCCGGCCCAGCGGCAGGCCGGCGGGGGAGAGTGCGGGGTGCGAGGCCCCCCCGTGCCGGTCTGCCCGCGCGAGCGCGTCTGCACCCCCGGGGCGGTGGGAGGTGGCGGCCGAGGCGTGCGTGTGCCACGGGTGGACAAGCGTGAGGAGCGCCGCGAGCGCCACGACGAGCACGATCCCGAGCAGCTGCCGACGGCGGCGACGCCGGCGGCGGCGGGCCGCCTCGCGGGAGCGCCGGCGGCCGGAGGGGGCCATGAAAGGGGAGGTGCTCATTGGCGGGGGGGAGTTAGCAGGGCGCCGAAGATCCCGACACCCATCAGCACGACGACGAAGATGGAGATTGCGCTGTCCAGCGTAAAGCCGTGGGCGGCGATTGCGCTGAGCGTGAGGAACGCGAAGCCGACGATGAACAGCGCTGCCACGACCAGCACGACCACGCGGATCACGGCAGTGGGGGGGTGTCGCGAGCGGCGGGGATCGGCGGAGACTACCCGTGGGCGAGGGAGCCCACGCCGGCTGCCAGCGCCACGCCCGCGAGCGCAGGGTCCTCGGCCAGCGGCCCTGTTCCTCCCCGCCGCTGCGGTACGTGCAGGTCGGCGTGGTAGGAGGAGCGCACCAGTGGCCCCGAGGCGACGTGCTCGAAACCGAGCTCGTACGCGGCGCGCTCCAGCGCGGCGAACTCGTCTGGGTGCCAGTAGCGCACGACCGGGAGGTGCCGCGCGGAGGGGCGCAGGTACTGCCCGACGGTGAGCACCTGCACGCCCTGCTCGCGCAGCGCGCCGAAGGCCTCCACGAGCTCGGCGTGGGTCTCGCCGAGGCCGACCATCAGCCCGGACTTCGTGACGACCTCGGCACCCCCGAGCTGCTTGGCGAGCGCCAGCACGCGGCAGGAGCGCTCAAAGGAGGAGCCGCGCCGCGCGAGCGGGTAGAGGCGGGGGACGACCTCGACGTTGTGGTTGAACACGTCGGGGCGCTCGGCGAGCACCCGGGCGAGCGGCATCTCGTGTCCCTGGAAGTCGGGGGTGAGCACCTCGATCAGGCAGCCCGGGGCCTGGCGGCGGACCTGGCGGATGACCCCGACGAACGCGGAGGCCCCCTTGTCGGGCAGGTCGTCGCGGTCCACGGAGGTGACGACGGCGTGGCGCAACCCCATGCGCGCGATCGAGCGTGCCACGCGCGCGGGCTCCAGCGGATCGTGCCACGTGGGGCGGCCGGTCTTGACGTTGCAGAACCCGCACCGCCGCGTGCAGGTGTCGCCGAGGATCATGAACGTCGCCGTCCCCCGCTCCCAGCACTCTCCGACGTTCGGGCAGGCGGCCTCCTGGCAGACGGTGTGCAGCCCCTCCTCGCGGATCAGCTCCGTGAGTGCGCGGTAGCGTGCGCCGCCGGGCGCGGGCACCTTCAGCCAGGGTGGCTTGCGCTCGCGCAGCGGCCGCACGTCGGGCCCGAGCACCTCCAGCACGTCCGCCCCCCCGGGGTTCGCCCGCGAGCGGGTGGCGCTCATGCCGCTGCGAGCTCCGTGGCCTGTGCGTCGATTCCGAGCTCCTGGGCCGCGACCAGCCGCGGGCGGCTGTCGTGCACCTGACAGAAGCTCGCCGCCATGCGCGCGCGAAAGCGCCCGATCGAGGCCCCACCACCCAGCTCGGCCGCGATCGAGGTCATCGCGACGTCGGGCAGCCCGCAGGCGACGACCCACGAAAAGGGCTCCAGGTCGTTGTCCACGTTGACGGCGAACCCGTGCGTGGAGACTCCACGCGAGACGTGGACCCCGAGCGAGGCAATCTTGCGATTCTCCACCCACACGCCGGTGTAGTCGGGGCCGTCCTGCGGGCGCGAGCGGGCGGCGAGACCCTCCTCGGCGAGCGCGGCGACGATCGCGTCCTCGGCCGTGCGCAGGTGCGCGACGACGTCGGTGACCCCCATGATCGGGTAGCCCACGAGCTGGCCGGGACCGTGGTAGGTGACGCGCCCACCGCGGTCGGTCGGCACGACCTCGATGCCGCGCGCGCGATAGAAGTCCTCGCCGAGCGCCAGCTCACCCGGCCGCGAGCGCCGCCCGCGGGTGTAGACCGGAGGGTGCTCGAGCAGCAGCAGCGTGTCGGGCAGCTCTCCGGCCTGTCGGCGCGCGGCGATCTCCAGCTGCACAGCGAGCGCCTCGCGGTAGGGGACCGTGCCGAGGTGGCAGACCCAGAGGTCGTTGGGAGAGCGGCGGCCTTGATTCATTTGCCATCTCTGGTGGTAGCATATTTGTACGCCAAGATGAGCGCAATGTCTTTGCTCATTCGGAAGGGGTCCGGTTCGCCGGGCCCCTTTCTTTAAGGGCGCTCCGGTGGGCATCGAGGCCAACTCCCACCGGAGCTGGAGCGGCGCTACGTCAGGTTGCGGATGACCGCGACCACGAGCGTTATCGCCAAGATAAGCGCAATACCTTCGCTCATCTTCACCACCTCCTTTCCCGGGCCGGTCGGCCTCGGGCCGGCATGATCGGGTGGCGGTGGCAACCCTTCCGAAGAAGGTACTCAGCGATGGCGTCACAACGCTAGCGCGGCCGGCTCCTCCAGCAACTCCCTGACGCGGGCGAGGAAGCGGGCGGCATCGGCGCCGTAGAGGATGCGGTGGTCGCAGGCGAGCGTCACCGCCATCGTGTGGCGCGCGACCACCTCGCCACCGCCGTCTGCGCCGCTGGACAGCACCACGGCGCGGGGCGCCAGCGAGCCGACAGAGAGGATGCCGGCCTGCGGGGGGTTGACGATCGCGGTGAAGCTGCGCACCCCGTACATCCCGAGGTTGGAGACCGTGAAGGTGCCGCCGCCCAGCTCCGGCGGGGTGATTGTGCCGGCGCGTACGCGCTCGGCCAGGGCCCGGGTCTCGCGGGCGATCTCGCCAAGCGACTTGAGGTCGGCGTCGAAGACCGTCGGCACGACAAGCGCTCCGCCCATGGGATCGTCGGAGTCGGCCGCGACGGCGACCCCGACGTTCACGCGTGAGTGCAGCTGCAGGCGCCCGTCGCGGAAGGTGCCGTTGGCACGGGGGTGCTCGCGCAGGGCCAGCGCGCAGGCCTTGACGACCATGTCGTTGTATGTGGGCGCCTCCTCGGGCGAGAGCCGCTTGAGCTCGGTACGCAGCTGCACACAGCGCTCCATGTCGATCTCGACCTGCAACGCGAAGTCGGGGATCGTGGCCTTCGACTCGGCCATCCGCCGCGCGATCGTCTGCTGGGTACGGGTCAGCTCCACGACGGTGGTCTCGCCCTTGGCGGTGGCCACGCGCTCGGCGAGCGTCGCCGGCACAGCCGGTAGGCCACCGGTCGCTGGCGCCGGTGTGTCGTCCGCCCCAGGCGTAGGTGTGCCCGCTGGTGCCGCGCCCGCCTGCACGTCGGCCTTGACGATCCGCCCGCCGGGACCGGTGCCGGTGAGGTCGTGCAGGTCCACGCCACGCTCGCGGGCGATCCTCCTGGCGAGCGGCGAGGCCTTCACGCGCTCGCCGTCGCTCACGGTGGCGCCCTCCGCCTCGGACGGAGCCGTGGGCGCAGAAGGCTCGGCTGCCACGCCCACCGGTGCTGCCGTGGACTGCGCCTGCCCGTCCGGCTGTGGTTTCGCGGTGCCAGCCACTGCGGTGCCAGCCACCCCGGCGTCGGCCGCCTCCCCGACGTGCGCGATGGGGGCGCCGACGGCGAGCGTGTCGCCCTCCTGGGCGACGATCTGAAGGAGGCCGTCCTGGTCTGACTCGTAGACCATCGCCGCCTTGTCGGTCTCGATCTCGACCAACTCCTCGCCACGGCGCACGTGCTCGCCGTTGCGCTTGAGCCAGCGCAGCACGGTGCCCTCCTCCATCGTGTCCGACAGGCGGGGCATCACGATCTCGGTCACCAGCGCCTCACCGGCTCATCCCCGTTTCGCCCCCCTGCGCTGGCACCTGGCCGAGGACCTCCAGTGCGGCCTGCACCACCTGGGCCTCGTGCGGGTAGGCGAGGTCCTCCAGGGGCTTGGAGTAGGGCATCGGCACATCCGCGCCGGTGACGCGCCGCACCGGGGCGTCGAGGTCGTCGAAGGCCTGTTCGGCCACGAGCGCGCCGAGGTTGGCGCCGACGCCGCCGTGGGGCCAGCCCTCCTCGACGACCACGCAGCGGTTGGTATTGACGACCGAGCGCAGCACCGTGTCGAGGTCGAGCGGGCGCAGCGTGCGGGGGTCGATCACCTCGGCCTGCACGCCGTGCTCCTCCGCGAGCGTCTGCGCGGCGCGCTCGGCGGTGAGCGCCATCCGCGAGATGCCGACGATCGTGACGTCGGCGCCCTCGCGTCGCACGGCCGCGTGGCCGAAGGCCTGCACGTGGTCGTCCCCGTCGGGCACCTCCCCCCGCTGGCCGTAGAGCGACTCGTGCTCGATGAAGATCACGGGGTTCTCGTCGCGGATCGCGGCCTTCAACAGGCCCTTCGCGTCGGCGGGGGTCGAGGGGGTGGCGACGAGCAGGCCGGGGACGTGCATGAAGAACGCCTCCAGGCAGTGGGAGTGCGTCGGCCCCAACTGGTGCCCCGCCCCCTGGGGCATCCGCACGACGAGCGGCACGCGGGCCTGCCCGCCGAACATGTAGTGGATGTGGGCGGCGTGGTTGACGATCTGGTCGAACGCCAGCAGCGCGAAGTTGATCGTCATCAGCTCGACCACGGGGCGCAGCCCGACCATCGCGGCGCCGACGCCCATGCCGACGATCGTGTTCTCGGAGATCGGGGTGTCGCGCACGCGTCGCTCGCCGAACTCCTCCAGCAGGCCGGCGGTGACCTTGAAGGCGCCACCGAACACACCGATGTCCTCGCCCATCAACACCACGCGCTCGTCGCGCGCGAGCTCCTCGCGCAGCGCGGCGTTCAGCGCCTCGCGGTAGCGCATGGTGGTCATCCGGTCCTGCCCGTCGGGTTCTCGAGACGTGGGCCCGTCACACCGGTCGTCCCTCGCGCCGGCGCCGGCGAGCGGAGAGCGCCAGGGTGCGGAGCCATCAGGCGTCCTCCCCTGCTTGCAGGGCGCTCGTGATCTGCTGTGGGATCTCCCCCGTGCCGTCCGTCTCGGGGCCACCTGCGTGCGGGGGGCCGGCGGCGGCGCCCGACCGGGGCTGGGAGGTCCGCACCGAGTACCACCCGTGCACCTGCTCGCCCAGCACGTACACGTCGTCGTACAGCGACTCGGGGGCGGGGAAGGGGGAGGCCTCGGCGAACGCGACCGCCTCGTCCACCTGCGCGCGGGCGTGTTCGTCGATCCGCTCGCGCTCCTGCGCGTCGAGGACCCCCTCGCGCTCGAGGAGATCGCCGAACGCGGGGATCGGGTCGCGCTCGCGCCAGTGGGCGACCTCCTCTTTGGAGCGGTACTCCTCGGGGTCGGCCATCGAGTGGCCGCGGAAGCGGTAGGTGACAGCCTCGACGAGCACGGGTCGGCGCTCCTCGCGCACCTGGCGGATGGCGTCGGCGAGCACGGCGTGGGTGTCGAGCACGTCCATCCCGTCGCAGCGGGTGCCGGGGACGCCGAGAGACTCGCCCTTGCGCTGCAGGTCGGTGACCGCGGAGTGGCGTCCCAGGGCGGTGCCCATCCCGAACTGGTTGTTGGTCACCAGGAAGACGACGGGCAGGCGCCACAGCGCGGCGAGGTTGAGCGTCTCGCCGAACGTGCCCTGGTTGGAGGCGCCGTCGCCGAACGTGCACAGTGTCACGTCGTCCTCGCCGCGGTAGTCGCTCGCCATCGCGATGCCCGCGGCGATCGGGAGGTTGCCGCCGACGATCCCGTAGCCGCCCATGAAGCGCCGCGTGAGGTCGAACATGTGCATCGACCCGCCGCGTCCGCCCGAGCAGCCGTCGCGCTTCCCGAACAGCTCGGCCATCACGTTGCCGGGCGGGGTCCCGCGCACGAGCGCGTGGCCGTGGGAGCGGTAGGTGGAGATCAGGTAGTCGCTCGCGCGCAGCGCCCGCGCGCTGCCGACGATCGCAGCCTCCTCGCCGATCGAGAGGTGCAGGAAGCCGCCCACCTTCGCCCGTGCGTACATCTCCCCGGCGCGCTCCTCGAAGCGGCGGATCAAGGTCATCGTCGCCAGCCACTCGCGCGCCGTGTCGGGGTCGGGCAGGGGGCGGCTCAGCGGTGCTCCGGGGGCACGGGGTGACCCGTCGGGCGCAGGAGGACTCATCAGTGCTCCACGGTAGCCCAGCGGGCGATGAACTCCTCGTCCTGCAGCTGCGCCAGATCGGCGCGCAGCGCCCGCGCGCGCCGCGCCGCCTCCTGCGGGGGGCAGTCCCAGAACAGCACCACCTCGCCGCTGTCCACCTCCACGACCTCGAGGTGGTCGACGCGCTCGGGGTCGGCCAGCGCCGCGGGCGCCCACCCCCCGCGCCTGACGATCAGCCGGTACGCGCGGTTGGCTCTCATCGCGCTGGGGCGCCCACCAGCAGCTCCGCCGCGCCCTCCGGCGAGCGCTCACCCACCCGGACCTGCGCGCCGACCCGTACGGCCGGGACGTCCGTCACCCCGAGCCGGGCGGCCTCGGCCGTCGCGGCGGCCAGGCGCTCATGGACCGAGGTCAGCCCGGCCCCCTTGAGGACCGCGGCCGGGTGCATCTCGCAGGCTGCGGCGGCGATCAGCACGGCGTCCGGGTCCGAGAGGCAGCGCCCGGCGGCGAACGCCTGGCGAAACGCGGCCTGCGCGAAGGGAACCACGCGGCCGATGCCCTTCGCGTAGGTGGCGACGCGCATCGCGAGGCCGCTGTCGAACGGGAAGGGGTCCGGCCAACGCAGGGGCTGAAGTCCCAGCTCCCGCGCGCGGCGCTCGGTCTCCGCGAGGAAGACCTCCTCCTCGGTCTCACCCCGGAAGGACTCGAAGGTCTCCGCGCCGGGCAGCTCGCAGGCGAGGACCGGCTGCCACTCCACAGGCCTCGGCAGCACGTGCAGGATGCGCTCTGCGGCGAGGTATGCGAGCGGGCTCGACAGGTCGAAGTAGAAAGCGGACTCGATGCGCAGAGCGTAGTCCCGCTCTGCTCCACACGGCGCTCAGCCGTGGATCAGCCAGCCGTCGGTGGCGCGGGCGGCCTCCATCACGGCCTCCGAGAGGGTGGGGTGGCCGTGGACCATGCGGGCGACCTCGGGGAAGCCGCCCTCCAGGGCGCGTACGTTGACGAGCTCCTGGATCAGCTCGGTGGCGCGCGCGCCGACGATGTGCCCGCCGAGCAACTCGCCGTAGCGGGACTCGCCCACCACCTTGACGAGGCCCGCCCGGTCGCCGTAGACGATGCCGCCCCCCACCGCGCCGTAGGGGACCTTGCCGACCACCACGTCGTAGCCCTGCTCGCGCGCCTGTGCCTCGGTGAGGCCGAACGAGCCGACGTTGGGTGTGCAGAACGTGGCGCGGGGGATGTCCACATGCGCGAGGGGGTGGGTGGCCAGGCCGGCGGCGTCCTCAACGGCGATGATGCCCTCGTCGGAGGCCTTGTGCGCGAGCGCGGGGCCGGGCACGAGGTCGCCGATCGCGTACACCCCCTGCGCGGTGGTGCGCTGCGCGCCGTCGACCTGCACGAGCCCGCGCTCGTCGAGCTGCACGCCCGCGTCGGCGAGTCCGAGCGCCGGCACGTCCGGGCCGCGACCGGCGGCGATCACGAGGTAGTCGACCGCGGCGGACTCGCCCGCCGCGGAGTCCCCGCTGTCGCCGTCCCCGGTGGTCCCGCTCCCAGCTGAAGTGCCCGCGGCGGACCCGCCCGCGTATGCAAAGCTCACCCCCGTCTCGCCGGCGCGCACACCCTCGACTGGGGTTCCGGTGAGAACTTGGATGCCCTGGCGCTTGAGCCCGCGCTCCACCAACCGCGAGACGTCGGCGTCCTCGGTGGGGAGCACGCGGTCGAGCACCTCGAACAGCAGGACCTCGCTCCCCAGCCGCGCGAAACCGGAGGCGATCTCCGCGCCGGAGGCCCCGGCCCCCACGACCGCGAGGCGTGCTGGCAGCTCGGGCAGGGCCCACGCCTGCTCGGTGCCGATCACCCGCCCGCCGAGCTCCACGCCGGGGATCGAGCGCCCCACCGAGCCGGTCGCGAGGACCACGGTCCCGGCCTCTAGCTCCTGCCCGCCGACGCGCACTTTGACTGGGACCCCACCCGCCCCGCGGCCGCCGTTGGCGCCTCTTTGCCCGCCAGAGGCGGGCGCGAGCGAGGCCTCGCCGGGGATCACGTCGACCCCGTTTTTCTTGAAGAGCACCCCCACCCCGCCGGTGAGTGTCCCCACCACTTTCTCGCGCCGTGCCTGCACCGCTGGGTAGTCGACCTCGACGCCTGCCACGGTCAGGCCGTACTCCCCCGCCTCGCGGATCTCGCTGAGCAGGTCGGCGGAGCGCAGCACGGCCTTGGCGGGGATGCACGCGTAGTTCAAGCACCGTCCCCCGAGCTTGTCCTTCTCGACCACCACCGTCTTCATGCCGAGCTGGGCGGCGCGGATCGCCGCTACGTACCCGCCCGGCCCGGCGCCGATCACGATGCAGTCGTAGGAGTCAGCCACAGTGGGCGCGAGCCTATCGCAGCGGCTCGTCGTATCCCGCCGTGCCGCGCCGCCGGGCGCGTCGCGCTATCCGGTCGGTCCCCCGCTCTGGCCAACCCCGAGCCGTTCCCCTGCCTGAATTCGGCCCATCACTCGCACCAGCTTCCAGAACAGCCAGCCGCCGAGCCCGATGGAGACTAGGCAGAACGCGGCGGCGAGGACCGTCGAGGCGAGCACGAGCGCCAGCGAGGTCGCGAGGATCTGGAAGGCCAGCAGTCCCTCGAAACCGAGCACCGCCCAGTAGCGCTTGCCGTACATCCCCCACGCGAGCGCTGCCAGCACGACTGCCAGGAAGATGCCGCCGGGCACGGAGCCGCCATGGCGACTCAGGTCGTGGACCGTGAGCACGCCCGCCGCGACCCCGACCGCGAGCAGGCCGGACACCGCCACGGCAACCAACAGCGCCGCGGGCCGCTCGCTCTCGCCCAGCGGCGTGAGCGCGGCGCGGGCGAGCTCGTCCCGCAGCTCCGTGCGCGAGGGCGTGCCCTCACCACCCGTGCCGACAGGCGGAGTGCCTCGGGCTCCATCGCTCGGGCCGCTCGGTCTCTGGCTAACAGGTGGCAAGCTCGTCCTTCGGCACGCTTGCGCCAAGCGCCCCGCGCAGAGCGCGCGCGGCCCGTTCGGGGTTCGCCGCGTCGGCGATCGCTCGTACGACGGCCACGCGCCGGGCGCCGGCCTCGACCACCGCCTCGACGTTGCCCGCGTCGACGCCGCCGATCGCAAAGAACGGCAGCCGCGAGCGTTCGGCGGCGTAGCGGACGAGCTCCAGGCCGACCGCCGGGCGACCGGGCTTCGTCGGCGTCGCATAGACGGGGCCAACGCCGATGTAGTCCACGTTCGTCACGATCCCCCGCCCGGCCCCCGCGGCGCCGCCGGACCCTGCCGTGACAGCGTCGATCTCCGCCGGGGCGTGCGTGGAGAGACCGATCAGCAGGTCCGGGCCGACCAGCTCCCGCACCTGCTCGACCGACATGTCCTCCTGACCCACGTGCACCCCGTCGGCGCCCGCCACCAGCGCCACCCCGGGGCGGTCGTTGACGACCAGCAGCGCTCCCCTCTGCTCGCAGATCGTGTGAGCGCTGCGCACGACTTCTGTGAGCTCCTCGTCGGAGAGGCGCTTGTCGCGCAGCTGCACGACGTCCACGCCGCCCGCGATCGCCGCGCGCAGGACGCTGGTCAGCTCGCGTCCGCCGGGTCTTGAATCGCAGACCAGGTACAGGCGCGCCGCCGCGAGGCGAGCACGTCGCTGGTCGAAACGGGGATGCTGGCCGAAACGGGAACCGATTGGGGAGACGCTCGCTCCGCTCGCATCCCCAAATCGGCCAGCGACGCAGGCGCGTGTCTCCCGGCTTCGGTCGCAGGCCGGTGTCTCCCGGCTTCGGTCGCCTATGTCGTGGTCGGACACTGGTTCAGTCTGGCATGGGGAGTCGCGGCTCGCACCTGCCTGGGTGCCGTCGGCAGCGATCGGTTGTCGGCGTCAGCCAGCCAGCGCAGTGAGCCGGCGAACGGTCGGGTCTTCGGGTCCAAGGATGCTCGCCACCAGAGCGCTTGTCCTCGGGATATCGGCTGCGCCTGCGTCCACGATCGCCTCGATTGTGCAGTACGCGAGCGCGATCGCACCGCCGAAGGCGTGGGGGACCCGGGCGCTGGAGAGAGCGTCGTGGATCGCCAGCAGCCGCTTGGCGAGAACACTCAACGGGCGATCCGGTGCAGCGGCGGGTATTCGAGCTGTCCACGTCGCCGGTGGGGCAGCGCCTCCGCAAGGTCGAGCACCTGCTCGAGAATGCGCCCCGCCCGCACCGGGTCGACCACGTGAGGCGCGGGCTCAACCCGCAGCTGCATACCGGCGGCCGCGGCGATGCGTGCAAGTGCGTCGACGCCTGGCTGCCGGTGCCCGCGCTCATAAGCGTTGACGACCGACCGCGTCAATCCGGCTCGCCGCGCGAGCTCCGCCTGGCTGAAGCCACTCTGCCGGCGGACCTCGCCGACGAGCCTGCCTGCTACCTGTGTGCTTCCCATACGCTCATGTTAGCGTATGCGCGAACGTTGGACAACAAGTAAGGACGCTCGGGGGCTAGCATCATCCCCAATGTCATCCAACTCTCATGCGCCCGACGTCGTCGTCGTCGGCGGAGGGATCATCGGCCTCGCCGTAGCGTGGCGGGCGCGGCTGCGCGGGTTGTCCGTCGTCGTGCTCGAGCGGGGCGCGATCGGAGGGGAGTGCGCTTCGGGCGTTGCTGCCGGGATGCTCGCCCCCGTCTCGGAGGTCGAGTTCGGGGAGGCCGGCCGGCGGGCGCTCGAGCTTGGGCTGTGCTCCGCGCGCCTGTGGCCCGGCTTCGCCGCGGAGCTCGAGGAGGCCGCCGGAGTCGAGGTCGGGCTGCGGCAGACCGGCACGCTGCTCCTCGCGCGCGACGAGGACGAGGCGCGCGAGCTCGAGCGCCAGGTCGTCCTGCGCGAGTCGCTTGGGCTGCGTGCCGCGCGGCTGCGGCCCAGCGCTGCGCGCGAGCTCGAGCCTGCGCTTGCGCCGACCGTGCGGCTGGCGCTGGAGGCGCCCGAGGATCACAGCGTCGACCCCCGGCTCGTGCTCGCCGCACTGCGGCGTGCGTGCGAGCTCAGCGGGGTGCAGGTGCGCGAGCACGCACCCGTGGCCCGGGTGGAGCTGGGCGTGTCAGGTGAGCGTGTGGCGGGGGTGGCGCTCGCGGATGGCGGGCGCCTTGGCGTCGAGCAGGTTGTGCTTGCCGCCGGCGCCTGGACCGCGGGGATCGCCGGACTGCCAGAGGACGCGCGTGTGCCAGTGCGGCCCGTCAAGGGTCAGATCCTGCGGCTTCGCGACCCCGCCGGCCCGGGTCTGCTGCGGCGCGTCGTGCGCTTCGAGGGCGGCTACCTCGTGCCCCGCGGCGACGGGCGCTACGTGCTCGGCGCCACCGTCGAGGAGCGCGGCTTCGAGACGCAGCCGACCGTTGGCGGGGTCTACGAGCTGCTGCGCGACGCGCGCGAGTTGGTACCAGGTGTCCTGGAGCTGCAGATCGAGGAGCTCTCGGTCGGGTTTCGGCCCTCGACCCCCGACAACACGCCCGTGATCGGCCCCGGTGCACTGGAGGGACTCGTGTGGGCCACCGGACACCACCGCAACGGCATCCTGCTCGCGCCCCTCACCGCCGAGCTGCTCGCCGGCGTGCTCGCCCGCTCTGCGCGTGGGGACGCCAAGCATCGCGCGCTCCTTTGCGCCTGCGACCCCTCGCGCTTCGGACCTGGCCCCGGGCACGCCACACGAACGCCGCTCGGACCCCCTGTGGGGGTCCTCTCATGATTTTTTTGAACGGGTGCGACTCCGACCTGCGGGCCGGCGAGACCGTGCTCGGCGCACTTGCGCGGCTGGGGCTGTCCCTCGAAGCGCGCGGCGTCGCCGTCGCCGTCGATGGCGAGGTCGTTCCCCGCGCCGCCTGGGAGACCTTCGAGCTCCCCTCAGACGCTCGCGTGGAGGTGCTCACCGCGATGCAGGGAGGATGATCTGACGGTGGCGTCCGCTGCTCCCACCCAGACCGACACCGATCCGCTCGTGATCGCCGGGCGCACGTTGCGCTCGCGCCTGCTGCTCGGCACCGGCGGGTTTCCCTCGCTGGAGCTGATGGGGGAGGCGATCCGCGCCAGCGGCTCGGAGCTCGTGACCGTCGCGCTGCGGCGCGTGGATCCGGCCGCGCGCGGTTCGCTCGTGGACGTGCTCGCCGACGCCGGCGTTGGGTTGCTGCCCAACACCGCCGGCTGCCACACCGCCCGCGACGCCGTGCTCACCGCCCGGCTCGCCCGCGAGGCGTTCGCCACCGACTGGGTCAAGCTCGAGGTCGTGGGCGACGAGGACACTCTGCTGCCCGACGCCCCCGAGCTGCTGCGCGCCGCCGAGGAACTCGTCGACGAGGGCTTCGTCGTGCTCCCCTACACCACCGACGACCCCGTGCTCGCGCGGCGCCTGCAGGACGTCGGCTGCGCCGCCGTGATGCCGCTCGGTGCCCCCATCGGCTCTGGTCAGGGCATCCGCAACCCCTACAGCCTCGCCCTCCTGCGCGACGCCGTGCACGTGCCGGTCGTACTCGACGCCGGCATCGGCACCGCCTCCGACGCCGCACTGGCGATGGAGCTCGGCTGCGACGCCGTGATGGCGGCCTCCGCCATCTCCCGTGCTCAGGACCCCGTGCGGATGGCCCGCGCGATGCGTCACGCCGTCGAGGCCGGCCGCCTCGCGCGCGGCGCCGGGCGCATCCCCCGGCGGCTGTACGCCACTGCCTCCACGCCGAGCGAGGGACTCGCCGACTTCTAGCTGGGGGAGGGCCTGGCCCTCCCGGGCGTGGGCCCAGGGTCGCCGCGAGACCCTACTTGACGACTTCGATCGTCCCCGCAATGGGCTGGGGGAGGGCAGGCCCTCCCCCAGGGCCCCCTCCCCCTCCCGGGTGTCGGGCCCAGGGTCGCCGCGAGACCCTACTTGACGACTTCGATCGCCCCGTTCATCGTCGCCGGGTGGATCGTGCACTCGTAGTGGATGACTCCCGGCTTGGTCATCTTGAATTCGACCGTGTGGCCTTCGCTGAAATCTTTGGAGGCGAACTTGAGCGGGCCGCTCTCGCTGGTCACGTTGTGTTCGACCGGGTCGTAGTTGGTCCACCTGATCGTGGTGCCCACCTTGACCCTCACCGTGTCCGGGTTGATCGCGATGTTGCGGTAGGCGATCTGCACCACCCCGCTCTGCGCCGGTTCGGAGGCGGAGGGACTCGCGTACTTCGGGGCCGTGTCCGGTTTCAGCCCTTCGCTGGCGCTGCTCTTGGCCGTGGTCGTGGCAGCAGTGCCCGTCGAGCTCGAGCCGCTCGACCCACAGCCAGCGGCCACCACGAGCGCCGCGCACGCCGCCGCGACGGACAGCCCTCTTCTCACCGCCGACCCTCGCCTCTCTGCATGGCGTCAGCCTAGCCTAGACTGGCGCTCCCATGACGCGCCACTTCCTCACCGGTGCGGAGCTGAGCGCCGCCGAGCTCGACGGGCTGCTCGCGCGGGCCGCCGAGCTGAAGGCCGCGCCGCTCTCCTCCCGTGCGCTCGCGGGGCGCTCCGTGGCGCTGATCTTCGAAAAGCCCTCGACGCGCACCCGCGTGTCGTTCGAGGTGGGTGTCCACGAGCTGGGCGGCCACGCAGTTGTGCTGCGCTCGGACGAGCTGCAGCTCACGCGCGGGGAGTCCCCGCGCGACACGGCGCTGGTGCTCTCCAGGCACGTTGCGGCGGTCGGGCTGCGCACCGGGGCGGACGCGATCCTGGAGGAGCTGGCGGCCTACAGCTCGGTGCCTGTCGTCAACATGCTCTCCGCCCGTCACCACCCCTGCCAGGCCCTGGCCGACCTGCTCACGCTGCGCGAGGCGTACGGCTCGCTGGCGGGCCTGCGCGTGGCGTACGTAGGTGACGGCAACAACGTGGCGCGCTCGTTGGCGCTGCTGGGGGCGCTGGCGGGCCTGCACGTGGCGGTGGCCTCACCGGCAGGCTACGCGCTGGAGGACTCCCTCCCGCTCCCCGCGGGCGCGTCGGGCACGGTGACACTGCACTCCGACCCCTACGAGGCGGCGCAGGAGGCGTGCGCGGTGTACACGGACGTGTGGGTGAGCATGGGTGACGAGGCCACCGCACGCGAGCGCCGCGACGCGCTGACGGACTACCGCGTCGACGACGCGCTGCTGGACGCGGCGGCGTCGGGCGCGTTCGCGATGCACGACCTGCCCGCCCACCCCGGCGAGGAGATCACGCCCGAGGTGATGTACGGGCGGCGCCAGCGCATCTGGGAGCAGGCCGAGAACCGCCGTCACGCGCAGAAGGCGCTGCTGGAGCTCCTGGTGGGCCTCGGCGCTGCGGGCGGACCCTCGGCATGAGCGGGCGGCCCGAGCGCGGCCAGGAGCTCGAGCTGACCATCGACTCGCTCGCCTACGGGGGCGAGGGCGTTGCGCGCCTCGGCGAGCACGGCTACGTGGTGTTCGTCGCCGGCGCCGTCCCCGGCGACCGCGTGCGCGCCCTCGTCTACAAGCGCAAGCGCACCTACGCCCACGCCCGCACGCTCGAGGTGCTCGAGCCCAGCCCCGAGCGCATCCCCCCGCTCGCCGACCACCCCGGCGTGCCGTGGCAGGTGCTCCCCTACGAGCGCCAGCTCGAGATCAAGCAGGGGCAGGCCCAGGACGCGCTGCGGCGGCTCGGTGGGTTTCAGAGCTTTGAGGTCGAGTCGATCGTGCCGGCACTCGAACAGTGGCGCTACCGCAACAAGCTCGAGTACTCCTTCGGCCACGACCTGCACACCGGCGAGCTCGTGTGCGGCTTCCACGCCCCCGCCGGCTGGAACCGGGTGCTGGCGATCGAGGACTGCCTGCTGGCATCCGAGCGCGGCAACCTCGCCCGTCGTGTCGCCGCGCGGTGGTGCCACGAGCAGGGTCTGTGCGCTTGGAGTCGCGGCGGGGAGGAGGGGGGCGGTCTCGCCGACGGCGCTCCGGTGCCGGGTACCGAGGCGGCGGGTGGTGCGCCCCGGGACCGGGCCACGCAGGACAGGGCGAGGCAGGACAGGACCGCGCCGGGGGCAGACGGCCGTGCGCTGCTGCGAAACCTCGTGGTGCGCGAGGGCCGGCACACCGAGCGGCTGCAGGTGCGCCTCGTCACCACCGACGGCGAGCTTGACGCACCCGCCCTCGCCGCGGCGCTCGCCGCGGAGCTGGGGGAGCACCTCTCGGGGGTGTTGTGGACGCGCTCGCGCCAGCTCGCCGAGACCACCGCCGGGGGGGAGACCGAGCTCGTGTGGGGGGACGCCGAGCTGCCCGAGCGCCTTGGCGAGCTCGAGCTGCGCATCTCCCCCGAGGCGTTCTTTCAGACCAACACCGAGATGGCCGAGGTGCTCTACGGCCTTGCCGCTGACTTCGCCGCGCTGGAGGGGTGGGAGCGCGTGTACGACCTCTACTGCGGCATCGGCACCATCGCGCTCGCGCTCGCCCCCCGTGCCGGCGAGGTGTGGGGGATCGAGCTCGTCGAGGCCGCCGTCGCCGACGCGATCGCTGCTGCGCAGCGCAACGAGATCGCCAACGCCCACTTCTTCGCCGGCGACGCGCGCCTCGCGCTGCCCGAGCTGCTTGCGCGCGCGGGGCGCCCCGACGTGCTCGTCGTCGACCCTCCCCGCGCGGGCCTCTCCGCGAAAGTGGTGCGCCGCATCATCGAGTCCGCCCCCAAGCGCATCGTCTACATCTCCTGCAACCCCACCACCCTCGCCCCCAACGCCGCGCAGCTCGTCGAGGCCGGGTGGGCCCTGCGCCGCGTAGTGCCGGTGGACATGTTCCCCCAGACTCACCACGTGGAGTGCGTGGCGTTGCTGGAGCGGGCTGCGTGAAGGCCGGCAGCGTCTAGTCACTGCTTACGCGTGCGCTGTCTACAGGCTGTGTACCTCTTCGCTGACAGCGTATTGGTCTACAGCGTCGGCGCTACACTTGACATCGAAATGGCTGCCGAGAAGACTCCTGATCCTGCGGTGCGTGCCGACATGATGCGGCGTGTCACGAGGCCGGTCACGACTGTGATCGAGGACCTTGACAGTGTACGCGTGAAACCGTCGGCTGCTGGTCGTCTGATGCCACCGTGGCAGCGTGTCGCGCGCCGCAAGGGCAACACAAAGCGCGCAAGTTAGACCCTCGGCACGAGCGAGATCGACCGCTCGGCCTCGGGCACGTTGTTCAGGCGTGCCTCGAACCACAGCTGCCGCGGGTGCTCCACGGGATAGCGCGGCACCCATGCGACGAACGACTGGTTGACCGGTTCCGCGATCGTGCCTATCGGCGCCACGTGACGGTCGATGAGATGCAGCAGCTCGCTCAGCTCGTCTACCACCTGCAGCGCCGTGTCCAGCGGGCGCGCGTACACCCACACGTCCAACTGCTGGACGTCGGTGTCCTGTGGGTTGACCTCGACCTCGACGACCACGCCAAGTCCGACTGTGCCTGGGATCGCGGTGGGCAGCAGGACCCCGGAGAGGCTGAGGGTCTGCTCTCCCCACGCACCCGCGGCGGCGGGCTGTCGATTGATGACGAGGAGCGTCGTGATTCGCATCGGCGAGCACTCTATGCAACCGCGACCAGACGAGCCGCTGGTGAACGGCATGGACTCCGAGTACTCTTCCCGCGCGATGCGCGCCGTCACCATCCGCGAGCAGGAGCTGGTGATCGAGGAGCACCCCGACCCGGTTCCCGGGGCGGGCGAGGTGCTCGTGCGGGTGCGCGCCGCGGGGCTCAACGGCGCCGACCAGATGCAGCGGCGCGGGCTCTACCCCGCGCCCCCCGGCTCTCCGCAGGACATCCCCGGCATGGAGCTCGCCGGCGAGGTGGCTGCGGCTGGACCCGGAGCGGAGCGCTTCGCGCTCGGTGACCGCGTCATGGCAATCGTCGGCGGGGGCGGGCAGGCCGAGCTGGCCGTCGTCCACGAGCGACAGCTGATGCCAGTTCCCGCCGTCCTGGACTGGCCCGCCGCCGCCGGTCTGCCGGAGGTCTTCACGACCGCCCACGACGCGCTCTTTACGCAGGCGCAGTTGCGACCCGGCGAGCGGCTGCTCGTGCACGGCGGCGCGGGGGGCGTCGGCACCGCCGCGATCCAGCTCGGCCGCGCTGCCGGCGCGCGCGTCACTGCGACCGTGCGCCGCGAGGAGCTGCGCGAGGCTGTCACCGCGCTCGGCGCCGAGGTGATCCCGCCCGAGGGCTTCTCCGAGCACGGGCCGTTCGACGTGGTCCTCGAGCTCGTCGGCGCTCCCAACCTGCCCGAGGATCTGGGCGCCCTCGCCACCGGCGGGCGGATCGTCGTGATCGGCGTCTCCGCCGGCGCGAAGTCCGAGCTGAACCTGCTCGCGCTGATGGGCAAGCGCGCGCGCATCCACGGCTCGACCCTGCGCGCCCGGCCGCTGGAGGAGAAAGCTCTCACCGCCCGGCTCCTGGAACGCGAGGCGCTGCCGCTGTTTGCGGGCGGCACGTTGACTGTGCCCGTCGCCGAGACCTTCCCGCTGGACGACGCCGCCGCCGCCTACGAGCGCTTCGCGGCCGGCGGCAAGCTCGGCAAGATCGTGCTTGTCGTCGGTTGACCCCGCCACATGTGGCGGGGTCCGGGGCCGCACATGTGCGGCCCCGTGGCAGGCCCACATGTGGGCCTGCCTGCACTCGCACATGTGCGAGTGCATTGAGCGGTGCATGCACCGCTCGATAGGTGGGCGCAGGCGCCCACCTATCAGCTCAACAGCTCAGTAGGGCGGCTGCGCCGCCCACCACTCGCCGAGTGCCCTGAACGCCTCCCAGAAGGCGCGCTTGGCGTCCTGCTCGTCCAGGGACTCGTCGATGTTGGGGACGTACAGCGCGTCGACGGTGGGGGTCAGCCGCTGCACCTCACCCAGCCGCGGCGCCAGCGGACGCGCGAGCGGGATCTGCAGCTCGTTCAGTGTCGTGAGCGCCTCCGCGCCCATCGCCACCACGATCCGCGGCTGCACGATGGCGATCTCCTCGACCACCCGTGCGATGCACTCCGGCTCCGCGAGCGCCGAGTCGGCCAGCGGGCACTTCACGCACAGCGTGCCGTACACCGCCAGCGGGTCGATCGCCAGGCGCTTGAGCGACTTCATCAGCGCGCTCCCCGCGCGGCCGTAGAAGGCGACGCCCTCCTCGACCTCCGAGGGCAGCGGGGCGTGCTTGAGCAGCATCACGTCCGCCTGCGGGTGGCCCGAGCCGAGCACCGGCATCAGGTTTCCCCGGGGACAGTGCGGGCACGCCTGCAGGTCGCGGGTGAGCGTGTTGAGCTCGCGGATCGCGCGCTCTAGGTACTTCTCGCGGATCTCGTCGTCGGTCGCAGGCATGGACGCCGTTGGTTTTGACGGGCCGGTCGCTTGTCCTTGAAGCTGCACCGTGCCTTGCGCTCTCCCGCTCACGCCCGGCGCTCGCCACCGGTGGCGCGCCGCACCCTGCGGGCCGCGCGGGCGCGCCGCGCGGAGGGCGGGGTGGCGCGGGTCTCCAGGAACTTGAGCGCCTGCACGTACAGCAGGCTCGTGGGCCGCGTCACGATCTCGGCGTCGCGCAGCGACTGCAGGAACTCCTGCGGCCCCTCGAAGTCCCGCATCCGCACCCGCACCGAGCCGAGACCCTGGGCGACGTGGGAGTCCGAGCCGGCCCCTGCCGCGATCCGGTACTTGGCCGCGAAGCGGGCGGCCTCCTCGTTGAACGCCCCGATCGCCACGCGTGGGTTGAAGACCTCGATCGCGTTGACCTCCTCCAACACTGGCAGCAGGTGCTCGTAGTCCGGGACCGCGTGCATGCGGTCGAACGGGTGCGGCACGTACACCACACCTCCCTGACGCTTGATCTCCGCCACCGTCTCCGCCAGCGTCAGCCCGCGCGGGATGCGCTCCTCGATGAACAGCCCGATCACCTCGCCTTCGGAGGCGGTCTTGACCTCCTCGCCCACCACCACCTTGACGGGTGGGTGGGGGCCGAGCCTGTCCGCCAGCTCGCGGGCCTCGAGCGCGCCGGAGACCTCGTTGTGGTCGGTCACCGCGATCGCCCCGAGTCCCTGCTCGCGGGCCGTCGCCAGCAGCACCTCCACCGGGGTGGCACAGTCGTGGGAGTGGTCGGTGTGCATGTGCAGGTCCACGTCGATCGTCGGCCTGTCGGCCAGACGGCGCCTGAGCACGGGGTCCCCCCGCGGATCGCGCCGGCGCGCCGCCAGCTCGCAGTAGAGCTCCTCCAGTTCGTCGGTGACGTCGCTCCACGTGCGCTCTGTTCCGCCCGGCGCCACGAGCCGGTAGTCGGCCGGGAAGTGGCGCTCCATCAGCTGCGCCGTCGCCGGGAAGCTGGCGGTGCGTGCGTCGAGCCGTCCGAAGAACGTCGCCACGAAGCGGCGCCCTAGGAGTGTGGAGAGCAGCCGCTCGGTGGGCGCGTGGAAGGAGCCCACGTTGAGCGCGCGCGAGTGGCGCAGCGCGGCGTTGGCGGCGCTCGGAGCGAACGGCTCGTGCAGGTGGGCGAAGTCGAGCTCGACTGCGCTCAACACCTCCTCGATCGTGCGCGCCACGTCGATCGGCAGCGCCCGCGGCGACCTGGACGTGGGGCTCTGGGCGGGGCGGGCGGGAACCTGGACGTCGAGCACCTCCCCCACCGCGATCACCCGCGGCTCGCCGCCGTCGGTCCCCTCGAGCAGGCTCTGCGGCCGCTCCCGTGCTGCGCGCAGCGCCCGGCGCGACGCGCGCACCCGCTCCTGCGAGCGCGACGGGGCCAGGATCAGCACGCGGTGCCCCCGACGCGAGAGCTCGCTCGCCACGCCCCGCACGTACGCGTTGACCTCGTTCTCCTCCGCCTCCCACGGGTACGGGGTGACGTGGGCGATCGAGAGCGGCGGGGCCACGCCTCCAGGTTAGTTGTCCCTGGTTGCGTTGGCCACCGCGGGCGGACGAACGGGGCCGCGGGCGCGTTTGCGTAGGGCCTCAGGCCAAGCGGTTACTTCGGTGCGCGGGCGGTCTTCGCGGCTCGCGTGGCTTTACGCCCCTGCGGCTGCGTGCTCGGCCGGCGTGCGTACCGGGCGATGAACCGCTCCGTCTCCGTGCGCGCCTCGTCATCGGGGCGCTGGCGGTGGGGGGACTTCATCAGGTACGACGACGGCCCGTCGAGCTGCCCGGCGACGCCGTGGTTGAGCGCGAGCTTGCAGCACCGCACCGCGTCGATCACGATGCCCGCGGAGTTCGGGGAGTCCCACACCTCGAGCTTCAACTCGGCGGTCAGCGGCACGTCGCCGAAGGCCTGGCCCTCCAGGCGGATGTGCGCCCACTTGCGGTCGGTCAGCCACGGCACGTAGTCCGACGGGCCCACGTGGACGTCGTGCGCGGGTAGGGCGTCCTCCATGATCGAGGTCACGGCGTTGGTCTTCGAGATCTTCTTGGACTCCAGGCGCTCGCGCTCGAGCATGTTGTAGAAGTCCATGTTGCCGCCCACGTTCAGCTGCGAGGTGTGCACGATCCGCACGCCGCGCTCGCCGAACAGGCGCGCGAGCGCGCGGTGCACGATCGTCGCGCCCACCTGCGACTTGATGTCGTCGCCGACGATCGGCAGCCCTGCCTGGCGGAAGCGCCGGTCCCAGTAGTCCTCGCGGGCGATGAACACGGGGATGCAGTTCACGAACGCGCAACCCGCCTCGAGCACCTGCTCGACGTACCACTTCGTCGCCTGCTCGGAGCCCACGGGCAGGTAGGAGACCACCACGTCGGTGTGGGTCTCGCGGAGGATCTTCACGATGTCCGCGGTCTCGCCGGGGGCCTTGACGATCTTCTCTTTGAGGTACTTGCCGAGGCCGTCGTGGGTCATGCCGCGGTGCACCGGCACGCCCATTTTTTTGGGAACCCCACCCGCCCCCCGGGCCCCCGTGGCGAACTTGATCGTGTTGTTCTGCCCCGCCCAGATCGCCTGGCCGAGGTCCTTGCCGACCTTCGCGCGGTCGATGTCGAAGGCCGCGGTGAACTCGATGTCGCGCACGTGGTAGCCGCCGAGGTCCACGTGCATCAGGCCGGGGACGCGGTGGGAGGGGTCGGCGTCGGCGTAGTAGTGGACGCCCTGCACGAACGACGAGGCGCAGTTGCCCACGCCGATCACGGCCACGCGGACCTTGTCCTGCTCGTAGCGCGCTCTGCCGTTGGTGGAGGCAGTGGCCGCCACGGGGCTGCCTCCGTTCTTGCTGGTGCTCACGAGTTCTGTCCTTCCAGGGCCACCGGCCCGTTCACGAGGGTTAGGGAGGTCCCACCGGTGGTGCCCTCCGCTGGAGGGGACGGCGGCACGGGACCGAGCCGACCCAGGAGAGTACCCCGTCGGCCGCTGCCGGTCACGCCGCCCGTGAGAGCTCGCGGCGCACGTGCAGGATGCGCTGGGCCACGGTGACCACGCTGAGCGCCGCGAGCACGTACACCGCGGGCTGCAGCAGCTCGAAGTGCCCGAGCGACGCGCCTTTCGCAAAGAGCAGCCCGATCGAGAGGATCACGACCCGCACGGGGCGCGTGGCGATGCCCACCTTGCACTCGACGCCGAGCGCCTCGGCGCGGGCGCGGGTGTAGGAGACCATCAGCGAGGCCACCGCCGCGACCACCACCGCCGCGCCCGCCGTGCGGTTGCCCTGCAGCGCGAAGTACCCTGCCACCGCGGTCAGCACGATGCCCTCCTCCAGGCGGTCGAGCGTCGAGTCGAGGAACGCCCCGAAGGGGGTGCCCTTGCCGGACATGCGCGAGTAACGGCCGTCGAGCGTGTCCATCACCGAGCCCACCACGAACGCGACGCCGCCGAGGAAGAACAGGCCTTCCCACACGAGCGCCGCGGCCACCACGTTCAGCGCGAGGCCCGTCAGCGAGATCGCGTTGGGGGTCAGGCGCGACTCGATCAGCCGGTTGCGCACCAGCTCGCGCCGCTGCGCGGTGGTGAGGAAGGCGCGCCCGCCGCGCGCGCCGCGTCCCTCACGCCGCCGCGCGCGACCGCTCGGCGCGTCGCCGCCGCGCCGTCGCAGGCCTCTTGTTGGGGGAGCGTGTCGGGGTGGCATATAGGTCTATCTAGGTCTTATAGGTCGGAGGTCGGAGGTCGGGCGGAACGGAAGGGAGTGCGGGCGGGACGGAGACGGTGGTCGCGCGGTCCTATGCGCTCCCCACGCGCGCCGGCGAGAAGCGCCACACCGCGGGCCGGGCGCGCGCCAGCCAGCGCGCGCCGTAGGCGGAGACGGCGGCGGTCAGCGCGCCGAACAGCGCGTCGAGGATGAAGTGGTTGGCGGTCGCCACGATCACGAACGCGATCAGGAACGGGTACACGACCCACAGCACCCGCAGCACTCGCCAGCGCACGAGGCGTGCCAGCGGCCAGCCGATCATCAGCGCGAACGCGACGTGCATCGAGGGCACCGCGGCGTAGAGGTTGGTCAGCGCGGTGGTGGCGCCACCACCGCCGTGAGCTGTTTCGAGGTGCACTCCGGTGACGCTTGCCACCGGGTCGAAGAAGCCCCACTCCGGCATGAACCGCGGGGGAGCCGTGGGGAACACCGCGTAGGCCACGAGCGCGATGGCCATCGAGATCATCAGCATGTTGCGCACGAAGTAGAACGAGCGGTTGTGGCACAGGTAGAGGTAGACGAGCGCGCCGACAGTGACCGTCGTCTGCGCGTTCACGTACAGCCAGCTCGAGACCTCCATCAGCAGGTGGCTGCTCGACGCCCACGCCTGCACGGAGGGCTCCACGAAGAGGTGCAGGGCCTGCTCGAGGCGAATCAGGTCGTACGCGTGCCGGAAGGCCGCGGTGGGGCTCCCCTCGACCATCCCGCGCACGAGGCGGTAGCCCAGGTAGACGGCTCCGAAGAGCAGCACCTGGCGCGTCACGTCGAGGTAGCCGTTAGGGAGGATCCGTGCCTGCAGGCGGCGGAGCCGAGGGTCCATCGGGGTAGCGTAATGGATGCCTGGGCGGACCGTGGCGTCAGGCGCAACGCGGACCGTGGTCGAAGACACGGGCCAGCGAGAAGTGGATGCCGACGTGCAGGGTGCCGGCGACACGGGCGTCAACCTCGGTCCAGCCCCCGGGAGCGCTGCGCACGCACCCGCGCCCCTGGAGGAGCGCCCAGTAGGGGGTGAAGCGCACGCGCACCGTGTAGCTGCCTGCGCGCGGGGCGGTGAGCGTGAAGGAGTCCGCACCGACGTCGGTGAGGCGAGCAGGGGGGGTTGCCAACGGGGGCGCACCCACCACGGTGTAGAGGCGCCAGTGCGCCGAGCGCCACACTTCGCGCAGGTAGGGCGGCCCGCGCGCGATCAGCCGTCCCTCCGCAACGCCCGCGAAGTCCAGGCGCACGTCCGGCAGCGCGACGTAGGAGACCGCGTTTTCGTACAGCCACGCCCGGTACGCGGCCGGTGTGAGCGCTGGCCGATCTTCGTTCGGTCCGCCGCCTTCGCCTTCATAGAAGAGCGCCGCGTAGCGAGTGTCCAACTGGCGCTCCCAGCCGCGGGCCAGCAGGATCGAGCCGTGCTCGGGGAGGTAGACGGACTCCCAGTGGGTTCCCACCATCGGTACCTCCACGCGCAGCGGCGCTCCGCCGGAGCGCCGCTGCAGCTCCCCGAGCAGGGGTGCGTAGTACGAGGCGTTCACCGAGGGGTCCCCCACCAGTTCAGACACGTCGTTGATGGGAGTCTCCAGCTGCCAGTACAGCAGCACCGCCGCGAGGGCGAGCAACACTAGAGGGTGGCGTAGCCACGAGTCGAGGCGGGTGGGATCGACTGCCTCGGTTGGCCGGCGGTGCTCCCACAGGACGCCTGCCACGAGTGGTGCTGCGAACAACGCGCCCAGTCGCGCGGCGTTGGAGCCCACGGGGGTGTGCAGCGCGAAGGCGCCCACGAGCGCGACTGCGTACAGCCACGCCCCCCAGGTGAGCGTGTGCACCGCGCGGGGGGAGAGCCCGCCGCCGACCCTCGGGAGCAGCAGCGCGATTAGCAGTACGCCCGCCAGGCCGGGCCAGAAGACCGACGGTGCGAACGGCTCCCAGCCGCCTTCGGGGAAGGCGAGCGTAAGCAGCAGGATCGGCGCGAGCGCCGCAGCGGCGAGCGCGAGACCGCGTCGTGTCTGCCCCGGCCCACCCGCTGTGTCCCCCAGGCCGGCCAACGCGTACGCGACCCCAGCCAACGCGAGGAAGGCGCCGGCGACGGGGCTTGCAAGGCTCGTGAGCGAGCCCAGCACGAGCGCGACTGAGGTACGCCCTTGCAGCACCGCGAGCACCGCGAGCAGCCCCACAGTGAGCCCGAGGCTGAAGGCGACGCGTCCGGAGAGCATCGTCACGCAAGCGCCTAGCGCAAACGACCCCGCCGCGAGACGGGCGCCCCCCGCCGAGAAGGCTCGCTGGGCTATCAACCCGAACAAGCCCGCCGCGGCCACGGTGCAGAGCGCGAGCAGCAGGCGGTTCCCCACCAGCGCGCCGAGTGCCGGGGCAAGCAGCGAGTAGCCCGGGAGGTAGTGCCCGCCGCACCAGCCGTTGTCCCACAGCGTGAGGCCTACCCGGGCGAACAGGTCGCTGCGGTAGGTGGCCGCCGCGAGGTCTCCGGAGGGAGGCTTCACGGCCAGGTAGACGGCTGCAAGTGGGATCGCCACCGCGAGCGCAATCGCCCAGGGTCTCGCGAGGAGTGCGCCTGCGCGCGGGGGCGAGCCGGGGGAGCCGTCCCGTGGTCGCTCGGCTGCGGCAGGCTCGTGCGCGGCGAGTGCGTCGGGCGCCATCGCGCGACGCTCCTAGGCGCCTTCGAGGAAGGCGACCACCCGCTCGACGGCGTCGGGCCGGTCGAGCCACCACCAGTGGCCGGCGTCGGGCAGCTCGAGCAACTCGGCACGGGGCAGGACGCGCGCGTAGTCCCCGGCGAAGCTGGCGGGGATGTAGGGGTCGCGCAGCCCCCACACCACGAGCGCGGGCAGCTCCAGCCGGTGAAGCTCGGCACCGGCCCACGCGAGCACCTCGGGGGAGGCGGAGCGGTAGAGCCGCAGGATCGCGCGCTGGGTGCCCTGGTCGAAGTGGTCGAGCACGGTGTCGAGCCACGCCTCGGGCAGCGGCCCGGGCGTGACGTTGGCCTCGCGCGAGGCGCGTCGCAGCACGGGGCGCACGGTGGCGCCCATCGCGAGCTCCCCGAGCAGCGGGGTGCGCCACAGGCGCGCGGTGCGGTGCCAGCGGTAGCCGGGGAGCAGCGGCACGGCGTTCATCACCACCAGCCGCTCGACACGCTCGGGGTGGCGCTGCGCGAAGGCGAGCCCCACGGCACCCCAGTCGTGGACGACAAGCCGCACGCGTGGCACCTCCACGAGGTCGAGGTACTGCTCGAGGAAGCGCGTGTAGCCGGGGATCGAGTAGTCGAAGTGTCCCGGCTTGCCGGAGCGGCCGAAGCCGGGCAGGTCGGGCGCGAGCCCGCCGGTGCGCTGCAGGAACTCCACCCAGTCGTCGGAGTTGGTGGGCACCCCGTGCAGGTACAGCACGGGCGCCCGGGCGCCGCCGCCGTCGGGGGGCGGCGCGCTGCGCCAGAAGACAGGCAGTTCCCCGAGGTGGGCGGTGTGCTCGGTGGGAGGCACCGGGGCGAGCATAGGGCTTATCCCGGTAGGGGCGTGCGGCTGGGGGGATCGGGTGTCAAGTGAGGCGCGGACGCAAGGGCGAAGGCTTGGTGGGCCCAAGTCGAGCCCGAGGACAAAGCCTCACGCAGGCAAGCGGCCGCATCCAGGTGTGCGAGCCTGCCGGGATAGGCCCACAACCAGGCTACCGTGGCGCGGTGCCTTCCGCCGTGTGGACACCGCCGACCCGCCGCCGCGTGCGCACGGTCCGCGACTGGCTGCGCGCGGTGTACGGAATCCCGCGGATGGCCCCGCACGGAGACCCGTTGGCGGAGGTGGTGTTGACGGTGCTCTCGCAGAGCACCAACGACCGCAACCGCGACGTCGCGTACCTGCGCCTGCGCGCGCGCCTGCCGACGTGGGAGGCGGTGCGCAACGCGCCGCGGGAGGTGGTGGAGGAGGCGATCCGGCCGGGGGGCATCTCGAAGGTCAAGTCCGGTCGCATTCAGCAAATCTTGCGGGCCATCTCTGAGGACGGATCGAAGACCGGCCACCGAGATCGCTCAAGCGAGCTCTCGCTCGCCTGGCTGGCGGCGGCCCCGCTGGACGAGGCGCGCGACTACCTGACGGGCCTGCCTGGGGTTGGTCGTAAGACGGCAGCGTGCGTGCTGCTGTTCGCGTACGGCCGGCGCGAGGTCCCCGTCGACACGCACGTCTCGCGTGTGGGGACGCGCCTTGAACTGCTGCGCCCCGGCGCGCCGTTCGAGGAACTGCACGACCAGATGCTCGCGCTAACGCCCCCCGGGGAGGAGTTGGAGCTCCATGTCAACCTCCTGCGCCACGGCCGGCGCACCTGCCACGCTCGCGCCCCCGCCTGCGGCGAGTGCGCGCTCGCTCGCGGGTGCCCGAGCCGGCGGCGCTTCGCGTAGGCCCTCGGGCCCGCCGGCCTGCGCAGACGCCGCTGGCCGACCCGACCGACAACTTCACCGAGCCGGGCTCAGGGCCAACGCCTGCCGCGCCGGCCCCACCGCAGAAACTCCTGTGTGTGTGAGGACTCGCGCAGTTCCGTGGAGGCAGGCGTGTGCGAGCCGGTCGAGGCTGCGAGTCCCGTAGCCGCGGGCGGGACCGACGGTGGCAGCGAGGGGACCGGGGAGGGCGCGGGGATGTCCAGGGGGTCTGTGACCGGGTGAGCCGAGCGGGGGGCGAGCGAGGAGATCGCCTGCGACCCCGGGGAGTACCACACCAGGGCGCGGACGACACCGGTGTTTATGATTGAGAACATCCGAACTTCGAAGTATGATGGGTGGTTAGACATGCTTGGCCCCGCAGGGGGTCCAGTTCACCCGGACTAAGGACAGGGGTCCACCAACTAATGCCAAGAACAAGTACGCATACTGACAGACTCAACGCCGACGGGGAATGGGTCCGCTCGATTCCCAGCCTGCGCGAACCGCGCTACTCGCAGTCGCTGGAGCGCGGACTCGCGATTCTCGGGTGCTTCACGCCCGAGAAGCCGGTGCTTGGGATCGCCGACATCGCCGACGAGCTCGGTATGAGTCGCAGCACCACCCACCGCTACGTGATTACGCTCGTCGCGCTGGGCTACCTCGAGCAGGGCGCCTCGCGCAAGTACCGGCTGGGGCTGCGGGTCACCGACCTCGGGATGTCCGCGCTCAACTCCACCGGCCTGCGCGAGCACTCGCGGCCATACCTGGAGGAACTGCGCCAACGCACCTCCTACACCGTGAACCTCGCGGTGCTCGACGGACCGGAGATCCTCTACGTCGACCGCGCCCGCAGCTTCCGCCGCGGACAGAGCAAGATCGACCTCGGACTCTCCCTCGGCTCGCGGCTGCCCGCGTACTGCACCTCGATGGGCAAGCTGCTGCTCGCGTACCTACCCGAGCACGAGCAACGCAACCTGCTCGGGGAGATGAAGCTCTCCAAGCGCGGCCCGAACACGATCACGAGCAAGAAGGGCCTGCGCTCGGAGCTCGAGCACGTGCGCGAGGAGAGCTTCGCGGTCAACGACGAGGAGCTCGCCACCGGCCTGCACTCGATCTCCGCGCCCGTGCGCTCGGAGTCGCGCGAGGTGATCGCCGCCGTGAACATGGCCGCGCACAGCTCGATGATTTCGCTGGAGGAGCTCGTAGAGCACCTCGGGCCGCACCTCGTCTCAACGGCAGACCGCATCTCGGCGCGCCTCGGGTACAGGCGCGACGACGAGAAGGAGTAATCGGGACGGCCGCGCGGCTAGCTCAGCGCGCGGCCGTTTTGACGCAGAAGCCTTCTGGGAGTCGAGGATCAAGCAGATCAAGGACGCAGGGAGCGAAGTGTGCTCAGCACACGAGCGACCGAGGACGCAGATATGCGCCGATCATTCGGCTCCCAGCGCGCGGCCGTACTGGTTTTCGTAGTACGTGCGGTAGTCGCCGGAGCGGATCGGCTCCCACCACCACGCGTTCTCGCGGTACCACGTGACCGTCTGCTCGAGGCCCTCCACGAAGCGCACCCGCGGCTCCCAGCCCAGCGCGCGCACCTTGGCGGAGGAGAGCGAGTAGCGGCGGTCGTGGCCGGGGCGGTCGGCGACGTACTCGAGCAACGACTCCTCAGCGCCGGCCAGCTCGAGGATGCGCCGCACCACGTCGATGTTGGCCAGCTCGTCGGGCCCCCCCGCGTTGTAGACCTCGCCCGGGGCACCCTGCTCCAGCACGCAGCCGATCGCCCGCGCGAAGTCGTCGGCGTGGATCCAGTTGCGCACCTGCCGGCCGTCGCCGTACACCGGCAGCGGGTCCCCGTGCAGCGCGTTGAGCACCATCAGCGGGATCAGCTTCTCCGGGTACTGGTGGGAGCCGTAGTTGTTCGAGCCCCGGCAGATGTTGGCCTGCAGCCCGTAGGTGTGGAAGTAGCTCTGCACCAGTAGGTCGGCCCCCGTCTTGGTCGCCGAGTACGGCGAGGAGGGCCGCAGCGGCGAGGACTCGGTGAAGGTGCCCACGTCGATCGACCCGTACACCTCGTCGGTCGAGACCTGCACGTAGCGCAGCCCCCGCTCTCGTGCCGCCTCCAGCAGCACGTAGGTGCCGAGCGCGTGCGTGCGCACGAACGCGTCCGGTTCAGCGATCGAGCGGTCCACGTGCGTCTCCGCGGCGAAGTTCACGATCGCCTCGGGTGCCTCCTGGCTGTCGCCCTGCCTGTCGAGCGCCTGCGCGACCGCCTCCGGGTCCTCGATGCCGCCCCGCACGAAGCGGTAGCCGGGGGCGTCGGCAACGTCCCGCAGGTTCTCCTCGCGCCCCGCGTAGGTCAGCTTGTCGAGCACCGTCACCACGTCCCCGTGCTCGTGCACGCGCACCCGCGCGAAATGCGAGCCGATGAACCCCGCGCCCCCGCAGACCAGCAGTCTCATGTCCTGATCATCCCAGCTCTCGCTGCCAGGTATCCCGCCAGGCCCTCACGCCAGTCCGGCATCGGCAGCACGTCGGCTCGCTCGCTCTCCAGCACCGACCACCCCGGACGCGGCGCCGGACGCGCCATCTGCTCGCTGCTGACCGCCTCCACGCGGCAGGAGCGCTCGGCCTGGCGGAAGATCTCCTGCGCGAAGCCGTTCCACGAGACGGCACCGGCGCCGGTGTGGTGCACAAGGCCGCTCACCCCGCGCTCCAGCAGCCCGAGCACCGCCGGCGCCAGGTGTCCCGACCAGGTTGGAGAGCCGATCTGGTCGTCCACCACCTGCACTGCACCGCGTTCCCCCGCCAGACGCAGCATCGTGTCGACGAAGTTGCGCCCGTGCACCCCGTACAGCCACGCCGTCCGCACCGCCGCATGGCGGGGGGAGGCCGCGAGCACCTGCTGCTCTCCCGCCAGCTTGCTCTGGCCGTACACCGAACTGGGGCCGGTGGCGTCGGACTCCACGTAGGCGCGCTCGCGTCCCTCGGCATCGAGCGGTGCCCGCCCGTCGAAGACGTAGTCGGTCGAGATGTGCAGCATCGGGATCTCGATTGCGGCTGCGGCCCGCGCGAGGTTGCCGGCTCCCTCGGCGTTGACGGCGTAGGCCTGCTCGCGATGGGTCTCGGCCCCGTTGACGTCGGTCCAGGCCGCGCAGTTCACCACAGCCTCCGGTTGGTGCTCCCGCAGGAATGTCAGCGCCGCGTCCGCGTCGGTGATGTCGAGCTCGGGCAGATCCACTCCGATGAGCTCGTGGCCGGCCTGCTCGCCCGTGCGCAGCACGTCGAACCCGAGCATCCCGGCGGCGCCGGCGACGAGCAGCCTCACAGGATCGAGATGTCGGAGTTGTCGCCCACCATGAAGCGGTACGCCCGCGGCTGGCCCTCGCCGCGGCGCACGCGCACGTTGCGCCCCAGCAGCGAGGACTCCATGCGGCCGTCCAGTTCGCACACCGAAGCCCCCTCCAGCAGGATCGAGTGCTCGACCTCGGCGCCCGTGATCGAGCACCGCTCCCCGATCGCGGTGTAGGGACCCACGTAGCAGTCGCGCAGCTGCGCTCCCGCCCCGATCACCGCGGGGCCGCGCACCCGGGTTCGTTCCAGGCGCGCTCCCCGCTCGACTACCACGCGCCCCTCGACCTGCGAATCGATCAGCTCGCCCTCGACGCTGCGCACGAGGTTGTCGAGGATCAGCTGGTTGGCCTCCAGCATGTCCTCCAGACGGCCCGTGTCCTTCCACCAGCCCTGCACGATGTGCGGCTCCACGCGCAGGCCCGCGTCCACGAGGTGTTGGATCGCGTCGGTGATCTCGAGCTCCCCTCGCGCCGAGGGCCGGATCGCCCGCGCGGCCTCGTGGATGCGGGCGGTGAACATGTACACACCCACCAGCGCCAGGTCGGTTGCGGGCTGCGCGGGCTTCTCCACCAGCCGCACCACCCTGCGCGTCGCCTGGGGTGGGTGGGCACCATCATCCGCGGGCGCGAGCTCGGCGACTCCGTAGTTCTCGGGGTCGGCCACCGGCGTCAGCAGGATCAGCGCCTCCGGTCCGTGCTCCCGGAACGCCGCGACGAGATCCGAGATCCCGCCCTGCAGCAGGTTGTCCCCGAGGTACATCACAAACGGGCTCCCCCCGAGGAACTCCTCCGCGGTCAGCACCGCGTGCGCGAGTCCCGCCGGCTCGTCCTGCACCACGTAGGTGATGCGCACCCCGAAGCGCGAGCCGTCGCCCGCGGCCGCTTCGATCTCGGGGCCCGTGTCCGGGGCGATGATGATGCCGACCTCCTCGATGCCCGCCTGCGCCATCGCCTCGATCCCGTAGAACAGCACCGGCTTGTTCGCCACCGGCACCAGCTGCTTGGCGGAGGTGTGCGTGATCGGGCGCAGCCGCGTGCCCTTGCCGCCGGAGAGTATAAGTCCCTTCAGTTGCTCCATCGAGTTGCGAAGGCTAGTGGACCGGCCTCGATCGGGAGGGGCTCGGGGGGAGGGCCTGCCTTTCCTTGCAGTTGGGAGGGGGCTCGGGGGGAGGGCCTGCCCTCCCCCCGCTCAATACACCCCGCCGAGCTTGCGGTGGTCCCACGTGACACGGCCGAGCTCGATGAACTGCAGCGCCACCCGCTTGGTGGCCTGCCGGTTGACCACCTCGCCCACCTCCGCCGGCAGCTCCGCCACGGGGGGCCCCCCGCGCGGGGATGCGTAGCGGGCGAAGATCTCGTGCCCCAGTGCTTTGACGATCTCCAGGTCGCGGTGGATCGCGACCTCGCATTCCAGCATCACCCCGCGTAGCTCGTGGTAGAGCTCGCCCGCCTCCACCTCGAGTGTCGCGCGGGGGTCGCGCTCCAGGTTGCGCACCTTCTGCGAGGCTGCGTACGTCCACGACCACAACTGCGGTCCCGGCCTGCCGCCGGAGCGCTCGCGCAACACGTACCACAGCGGCATCAGGTGCGGCCACCCACCCGGTCCGAGCGTCGCGCACACAACAGTGCGCTCCTCGGTGAGGAAAGCCGCGGCCTCCTCACCGTCCATCCTGATCTGCTCCCGGCGGCTCATCCTCGGGGGGCAGGCTAGCGAACCGCGGGCGCGCAGACGAAACCCGACAGGCTCAGCCCACCCCGGCGGGCACAGCGTGCAGGCGCGCGGCCGCGGCCAGCACCGCCTCACGGGCGTCCTCGGGCTCGAGCACCGCTGCGTCACCCGCTTCCTTGAGGACCTCTCGCACAAGCCACTG
This sequence comes from uncultured Solirubrobacterales bacterium, assembly GCA_963725535.1. GTDB lineage: Bacteria > Actinomycetota > Thermoleophilia > Solirubrobacterales > Solirubrobacteraceae > Palsa-744. Next base: position 2,202,193 of record CAVRYX010000007.1, on the reverse strand, counting down.
CACCCCCGCGAAGCTCAGCTCGACCACCACCGAGCCGTCAGGGCGCTCCTGCACCACGCGGCGGCTCTCCCGCGCCCACCGCGCCCGCTCGGGGGAGACCCACAGTCGCGCTGTGCGCGAGGCCTGCACCTCGCCCGTGCGCATCCACCCCTCCACTTCGGCTGCTGGGTCCACCTCCGGGCGGGGCTCGAAGTGCTCGTCGGTGAGCGCCGCCCACTTGATGCGGTCCAGCCGGAAGTGGCGCACGGCGTCTCTCGCCGGGTCGAACGAGGCCACGTACCAGCCCTCGCGGCCGTTGACCAGTGCGTAGGGCTCGACGCGCCGGTGGGAGAACTCGTCCTCGTTCTCCTTGTAGTAGTCGAGCTCGATCAGCCGGTGCTCGACGATCCCCCGGGAGATCCGCCGGGCCACGTCGGGGTCGTCGCGGCGGCCGTGCGCGACCTGCAGGCCCTGCTCCATCGGGTCCGCCCCCAGGGCGGCGACGATCTTCTCGCGCGCTGAGGCGAGCGAACCCTCGGGGATGTGCTCCCCGAGCAGGTCGATCGCCGCGATCAGCGCCTTCGCCTCGACCGGCAGCAGGCGCGCGGGGCGGTCGAAGTTGTCGCTGTAGGGCTCGGGATCCACCTCGATGACTTCGCCCTCCTCGGTGTCGAGGATCTCCGCGTAGAGCACGTACGAGCCTCCGCCGAAGTTGACGACGTTCAGCACGTCGATGTCCTCGCGCAGCTCTTCCTCGCTGAGCTGCAGTTGCTCCTGCAGCTCAGCGGCAGCTAGGCGCTCGCCCGCACGGCCTGCGTGGATCAGGATGCCGGCGAGTGTCACAAGGCGCGCGAAGCGCTCCGGGCGGATCGCCGCCTCCACGCGACGCGGCTCCTCCAGCGAGGCCTCCTCCCCGGCGCGGGCTGCACTCCGTGGCCGGCGGGTCCTCGCGGCCCGCGCCTGCGCCGCTGCGCGGCCGGCGGGTTCGCGCTCGGCCTCGCCGGCCTTGCCGAGCGGACTCTCGGTGTGGCGGCGCTCCAGCAGTTCCAGGCGCCGGGCGAGCTCCTCGGTCAGTTCGGGCGGGCCCAGCAGTCGGGCGTGCTCGCCCAGCCCCAGCACCCACGAGACGACCATCCGCGGGACCGCGTAGGGGGTCTCGAGGACGCGGTCTCCCTCCCCCGTCGGGTGCTCTCCCTCCCCCGCCGGGCGGATCTCCCCATAGCGCCCGAAGTGGCGCTCGATCTGCCACGCGATCCGCTCGGACAGCAGGATCTCCGCGACTCCCCGCTGCTCCCCGAGCTGCCACTCCGCGCGGTTGGCGTACGCGCGGGGGTCGAAGTCGGTGGGGCGGCGGAAGTCGTGCTCGGCCTTGGTCGCGTACGCGACTTTGCCGCGGATGCGCGAGAGGCGAAAGACGCGGATCGCCTTGCGCTCGTGGGCGTAGCCCAGCAGGTAGAACTCGCCTCCCTGGAACAGCAGGTGGTAGGGGTCCACGCGCCGGCCCCCCTGCTCGTCGCGCTCCATCGTGTAGTAGTCGAAGGTGACGGTCTTCTGGCGGAAGATCGCCGTCTCGACCTTCGCCAGCCGCGCGGAGAGCTCGTGGCCGCCGGCGGACGCGGTGATCCCGAGCGCCACCGAGCGCTGCTCGGGCGCCCGCAGCGGGGAGGGCCGCCCCCACGTGATCTGCTGCAGCGCCAGCCGCAGCGGCTCCGCGTAGGCGAACTCGCCGTCCAGCAGGTGCAGGGCGGTCTGCAGCGCCGCGAGCTCCTCGTCGGTGAACTCGACCGCGGGCAGGTGGAAGCTCTCCGAGCGCAGCGAGTAGCTCTCCTGCTCGGCCGCTGCATCCGCGGGGCGGTCCACCGTGAGTTGGATCCCCAGCGATTCGAGCTCCGCTCGGTCCGCGTAGAAGCGCCGCGCGAACGCGTCCTCGTTCATTGCGCTGTACCCCTCCACGTCGCGCCGGATCTCCAGTGCCGTGACCGGCCGACGCTCGGCCATCAGGTAGGAGATCAGCGACAGCTGGCGGATCAGCTTCTCGGTGTCCTTCGCCACTCGCCAAAGATAGAACGCCACGGCGAGACGGCGCTCGCGGTCGACCTGGAGCGTCGCTATTTGCGGATTTTGTGGGCCCCTGCACCCAGCCCGGGTGCGACCGAAGCCGGGAGACTCGCGCCTCCGGCGCTGGCCGATTCGGGGATGCGAGCGGAGCGAGTGTCTCCCCAATCGGTCCCCGTTTCGGCCAACGAACGCCGCTGGACCCCGGAGGGGTCTCCTCCAAAACTGCAGCCGCTCGTCCCGCTCGCGCTTTGGGCCCCGCAGGACCCGGGCTCCCAACCCCTCCGGCGCTACGCGGCGGCGAGCTCGCCCGCGTCGGGCTCGAGGCGGGTGGGGAAGTACGCGGCCGCGCCGAGCGCGCGGTCGAGCTCGGACCAGCGGCGCCCGGGGGGGAGCTCCTTCTCCAGGCGGTCGAAGCTCCCCAGCCGCCCCCCGAGGTTGTCGAGCTGATGGACCAGCGTCGCCTCCCGTGTGCACGGGACCACCGGACTGCCGTGCTCGAGCGAGCCGTGGTGGGAGAGGATGATGTGCAGCACCGCCCACGCGAGCTGTTCGGGGAAGCCCTCGATCTCCTCGATCTCCCGGCGGATGCGGTAGTACCCGAGTGCGATCTCTCCGTGCAGGCGGCCGAGGTCCGTGAGGTCGATGCTGCGCGGATCGTCGGTGTACGCCTCCAGCTTGCCGATGTCGTGCAGCAGCGCCCCCGTGACCGCCACGTCGCGGTCGATCTTGAACAGGCCGATCGCCGAGGTTGCGCTCACCGCCTGCGCCACCCCGAGGCAGTGCTCCAGCAGCCCGTGAGCGTACGCCTGGTGGTAGTACTTCGCGGCGGGCGCCGTGCGGTAGCCGGCCCACAGCTCCGCGCGCTCCCCCAACACGCGCTCCAGCAGCACGCGCAGGTGGGGCTCCTGGACCGTGCCGATCAGCTCGCGCAGGTCCCGCTCCATCTGGCCCGCGTCGCGCGCGGGGCCGTCGAGCAGGTCACTCGGAGTAAAGCTCCCGTCCTGCGCGGCGGCGAGCTCGCGCAGGTTGATCTGCGGTCCGAAGCGGGGATGCACGGAGTAGCGCCCGCGTACGTGTACCGGCTCCCCCGCCTGCGCCAGCGCCTCGGTCTGCTCCAGGCCCTCCCACACCATCGTGGGCACCGCCCCCGTGCGGTCGCCCAGCAGCAGGCGCAGGTAGTCTCCGCCGTCGCGACGTGGCCGGCGCTCGAGCTGGCGCACGAGCAGCACTTGGTCGATCTCTTGGCCGTCTTGGAGCTCGTTGATGAGCATGTGTCTGAAGGTAGAGGCCGCTGCGGACGACACGCTCGCGCGGGCCGTGTCGGCTTAGGTCGGAGGCGAGTACCCCCGGCTTCGGCGCACCCTGGCAGAGCTCATAGGCACTCGTGTCATCAAAACCTTCCCCGTTTGTCATTGGCGGCATAGAACCGTGTGTGTGCCAAGACGTCCAATCGCGGGCGGCGAGTTCGGCCTTTGAGTACCTGGAAGTCTCCAAGGGTCAGGTCTATCGTGCTCCTATGTAAGGCACCGTTTTTTCGTTTACTCAAGGGGAGCATGAGCTATGACGACGACCGAGGACATGCGAGTGGTCAGCTGGAACGTCAACGGGATACGGGCACGCTGGCCGCGACTGATCGAGCTGCTCACCTGCGAGCAGCCGGACGTGGTGTGCTTGCAGGAGACCCGCTGCTCGGAGTGGCACTTTCCTCGTGAGCGGCTGCGGGAAATGGGCTATCAGTCCCGCCACAGTCCCGGCCGTCAACAGGGGGGCGGCGTCGCGATTCTGGTGCGCGAGGACCACCGCATCACCGACCGTACGATGGAGCTCGGCCACCGCACCGTCGCCGAAGGCCACTGGGTGGAGCTCACCACCGAGGGGATCACGATCGGCTCGGTGTACGTGCCCGCGGGCTGCGCTCCCGGAGAGCGCAGCGACGTGGGCAAGCGTGCGTTCCTCGAGGCGGTCGCCCGCCACGCCTGCGACGAGTACGCCCACCCGCTGTTGATCGCGGGCGACTTCAACGTCGCCCCCACCGACGAGGACGTCTACGAGCCGGCGTGGTTCACCGACTCCTACCAGACGGGGGCCGCCGAGCGGGAGGACCTGCGGGCGATCCTCTGCGAGGGGGAACTCGTCAACGTCTACCGCAGCCTGCACCCCGTTGAGCACGGCTACACCTGCTGGGAGCAGCGCGAAGGCCACTACGGGCGCGACTACGGGCTGCGCATCGACCTGATCCTCGCCAGCGAGGCGCTCGCACCGTACATCGGCGCCTGCGAGGTCAACCACACCTACCGCAGGGGTTTTCGCCCCTCCAACCACGCACCCCTCGACGTGGAGCTCGAGAACGTGGATGCCTGCGCGCACTGCCTCGACACGCGGGAGGAGCTCCTCGCCGCCTGAGGGAGGGGATTCTGGGGCTGCGGTCGCGCTCCCGGCACCACCAGCGACCGCAGCCCCGGACCGGTGTGGTGGTACCGACGCCTACAATGCGACCGCCGGCTGGGGAGGGTGCGGTACCCGCCGTTACTTGACGCTCGGAGTGACCCCGGCGATCCGCCAACTACCGCCTTCCTTGACGAGCTCGAGCGTCGTGTCGCGGGTCTTGCCCGACCACGTGCTCTTCACGACGGCCGTCGCGGTCGCTCCGTGTACGGCGATCTGTTCGACAGTCGCTTCGTAGTCGTCGATCGACCCGAGCTGGCGTTTGAGCGCCTCCTCGCAGCCCCCCGGCGCGACGTTCAGCCGTCTGCGCACAGTGCTGGAGAGGTCTTCGTCGCACAGCTTCTTCTCGCTCGCCGCTCCCACGTCCGACTGGTAGTCGGAGATGCGCTGTGCCACGGCGTGGCTTTCGCCCTTGAAGGTGCTGGTGGACACCGTGCTGCCGCAGGCCGCGAGGCTGAGGGCGAGCAGGGGGACAGCGAGGAGTGAGCCGGAGCGCCTTGTCTTCTTCATCGGGGTGCCCTCATTGTGTCCCACTACGGCCGGCCGCGTGCCCTACGGCTCCAGGCGATTGGGCCCGCGGTAGAGGAAGGTGACCTCGCGCACGTTGTCCTGCCCCAACATCTGCATCAGCAGGCGGGTGAGCCCGAAGCCGAAGCCGCCGTGGGGCGGGGCGCCGTAGCGGAAGAAGTCGAGGTAGTACTGGATCGGCTCGACCTCGACGCGCTTCTCGCGCGCCTGTTCGAGCAGCACGGGGAGGCGGTGCTCGCGCTGGGCGCCGGTGGTGATCTCGATGCCGCGCCACAGCAGGTCGAAGCTGCGGGTGAGCCCGGGCTGGTCGGGGTGGCGCATGTGGTAGAAGGGCCGCACCGCGGTGGGGTAGTCGGTGAGGAACGCGAACTCGTGGCCGTGCTCCTCTGCGACGATCGCGCTGAGCGCCCGCTCGCTGGGCGGGTCGAGGTCGTCGTCGGGGCCGGGGACGTGCTCGTGCCCGTGCGCGCGCAGCAGCTCCTTGGCCTCGGCGAGCGCGATCCGGGGGAAGGGCAGTGCCGGCACCACCACCTCGACGCCGAACGTCTCGCGGATCGCCTCCCCGTGCTCGGCGGCGACCACCCCGAAGACGTGCGCCAGCCACGCCTCCTCAAAGGCCATCACGTCCTCGTGGGAGTCCACCCACGAGATCTCTACGTCCACGCTCGTGAACTCGGTGTCGTGGCGGGAGGTGAACGAGGGGTTGGCGCGAAACACGGGGCCGACCTCGAACACCTTGCCGAAGCCTGCGGCCATCGCCATCTGCTTGTAGAACTGGGGGCTCTGCGCGAGGTACGCGGTGCGCTCGAAGTACTCCACCTTGAACAGCTCCGCCCCCGACTCGCTCGCGGAGCCCATGAACTTGGGGGTGTGCAGCTCGATGAAGCCCTGGCTGCGCCAGTGCTCCCGCATCGCGTGCTCGACCGTGGTCTGCACCTCGAACACCAGCCGCCGGTCGGGCCGGCGCAGGTCGAGGTAGCGCCAGTCGATCCGCTTGTCGAGCGCCGACTCCGCTGTGACCGGCAGCTCGGGCTCCGCGGGGGAGTCCACCTCCAGGGTCTGCAGGCGCAGCTCCAGGCCCCCGAGCTTCACGCGCTCGTCGGCGGCCACTGTCCCGGTGAGCGTGACCGCGGACTCCGCGCTCAGCTCCGAGATCCGCTGGTTGAGCTCACTCGGTGGGTCGGCCTTCTCGAGCGCCACCTGCGCGAGCCCTGTTTCGTCGCGCAGGATCACGAACTGCATCCGCTTCTGGTCGCGCACCGCGGCCACCCACCCGCGCAGGCGCACGCTCTCGCCCACCTTCGCTTGGAGTCCGGCTACCAGGGTGCGCTCCACTTGGGCGATCCTATAGAAGCGCTGTGCGATGCGCCCGCGCGCGAGTCCGCCGGCTCGCTCTTGGCGCCCTACGTCGCTTTGGGCGAACGTATCGTGACGACCGTCTGCGTAGTGTGCTCTACGCCCGAGGGATCGTGCGCGAGGATCAGCGCCTGAGTGTGCAGCACATGCATACGCGCAAGCAGCCTTCGGGCCGGGGGCCGCAGATGCAGCTTCACCGCCTCGACCTTCCCGCCAGGCACGGTGAAGGACCCCGAGACGAGTGTGACGAGCGCTCTCGTGTGCCGGTTGGATCGGTGGGCCGCAGCGCCGGTATCGACGGCGGTGAGCGTCTGCAGCATAATCGTGCCCGTGCAACTGCTCTCCGTCGCCGGGCAGCTCACGTCAACGGCCACCGTGCCGGACGGGCTCGCCACGACGGATGTGCTCGTCAACTTGACGTTCGGTACAGATGGCGCTCGTGGGGGGCCCTCCACCTCCGGCCCGGGTGGGCTGTTCCCCGTGACCGGACCCTGTTGCGTCATCGGCGGCGTCATGGGATTTTCTTTGGTGACGATGGGTTCCGGCGCAGCGAGGGTCGTAAACTTTCCGAGCTTTCCCTTGATTTCTCCTGCCGAGTTCTTGGCCACCACCCAGTACCAGTAGGTGGTGTTGGGTTCGAGGTTGACCCCCCTTTCGGAGTGGGGTGTCAGTTCAACGTTAACCGACTGATCTATGGTTCCCACCGGAATGCTTCCGTGTGCGACCGAGATGACTTCCAGGCATTCTCCACCACAGGACGCTTCGACCCAGATTTCGTATTCGGTCTTGAGGCCCTCCGGGTTGATCTGCGCTTCGAGCGTCGCTTCGTCCTGCGTGATGTGGGAGGCCGACTCGCTGTCGACTGACGGCGGTGGTGCAGGGAGCGTCGTAAACCTTTCATGCTTTCCCTTCGTTTCGCCGGCGGAATTCTTGGCCACCACCCAATACGCATAGGTCGTGTCGGGTTCGAGCAGGATCCCTGTGTCCGACTGGGGCGCTAGGTCGACGCTCACCGACTGGTCTTCGGTCCCAGTCGGAAGGCTCCCTTGTGCCACAGGGATGAGCAAGAGGCATTCTCCCCACTGACAGGGCACTTCGACCCAGATTTCGTATTCGGTCTTAAGACCCTCCGGGTTGATCTGCGCTTCGAGCACCGCGTCGTCCTGCGTGATATGGGACACCGACTCGCTGTCGATCGACGGCGCCAAGGCGTCGAGCGTCGTAAATCTCTTATGTTTTCCCTGCGTCTTTGTTTCGCCGGCGGAGCTCTTGGCCACCACCCAGTACGCATAGGTCGTGTCGGGTTCGAGGAGGATCCCTGTGTCCGAACGGGGCACCAGTTCGACGCTCACCGACTGGTCTTCGGTGACGGCCGGGAGGCTTCCATGTGTGACCGGGACGTATAGGAGGCATTCTCCGCCACAGGGCACCAGAACCCAGATTTCATATTCGGTTTCGAGGCCCTCCGGGTTGATCTGCGCTTCGAGCACCGCGTCGTCCTGCGTGATATGGGACACCGACTCGCTGTCGATCGCCGGAGGCACAGCTGACCCGGCGGAGGCCAGGCATGGCAACACCAAACCTGCAGCCAAGGCGCCGATCGTGGCTGCCAGCGCCGCGGGGCCTCTGACGCGTGCCCCGATCGTCACGAGAAGCCCTCCGCGAGTGTGAATTCGCCGCTGCCTTCATGGCTGAAGAGTCCAACGGCCGTACACGCTATCGCGGACAGGCACGAGATTCCGCCCAGTTCCGCTTTGAATGTTTCATACGGAAGCGCCGGCATCGTCTGGATCTGCCATTCGCTGCCTGTCCAGTGCTCGGCGAGCGTCAGGGTGCCGCGTTTACCTTTGTACCATCCGACCGCCGTGCATGCCGAGGACAGAGGGCAGGAGACCCCGTCAAGGATGCTGCCTTCGCCTTCGGGTGGGCTGGGTGTCAACAGAAGGGTCCATTCCGTCCCGTTCCAGCTCTCCGCAAGGCTTTTTCCAAGTTTGGTACCAGTATTTTCATACGTTCCTACCGCTGTGCATCCCGTCGCCGAACCGCACGAGACTCCCAGCAGTTCGTTTTCGTGCGCCCCGGAGGGGTTCGGCGTGGACTGGATCGTCCATTCTTTGCCGTTCCACCGCTCTGCCAGGGTCAGCAGGGCCCCTTCGCTGTTCTTGTAGCGCCCGACCGCTGTGCACGCTTTGGTCGAGGTGCACGAGACGCCTTTCAGAAGGCTTTCGGCCGCACCGCTGAGGTTGGGCGGTGTCTGGGCCGTCCATTCCGTTCCGTTCCAGCTCTCGGCCAGCGCCAGCTTGGTGCCTCCGCTGTTCGTGTACTGTCCGACAGCGATACAGGCGTTTCCGGCAGAGCACGAGGGTACATGCAGTACGCTCGATTTCGAGCCGCTCGGGCTCGGCGTCGCAAGGATCGTCCATTTCGTCCCTTCCCAGCTCTCGGCCAAGCTCAGCGTCGACCCTTCGCTGTTCTCATATTCTCCGGTCGCCATGCACGCTTTCGAGGAGGTGCACGAGACCCCCTCGAGGCGGCTTTCCAGTGCGCCCGTGGGGTTCGGCGTGGACTGGATCGCCCATTCTTTGCCATTCCAGTGCTCGGCAAGGGTGACGCGGGTGCCGAGGACTACGTACGAGCCGACCGCCGTGCAGTTCGTCGCCGACGTGCAGGACACCCTGTCGAGCCGGTTCGAACTGCTTTCCGTGGTCGGAGTCGTCTCGATCGACCATGAAGGCCCGGGCGTGGTGAATGTCCGATCTCCACCGGTGACCGCTCCGCTGGGGTTTTCGGCGACGAGGCGGTAGTGGTACAGCGTTTCCGGTTCGAGGCCCGTGATGGCCCTGCTCTTTTCGACGGTAGCGGTCCCGGAACCGGCGCTTGCACCACCTGTCGGTACGGTAGTGCCGTACGCAGCGGTCTTGCCGTATTCGAAGTAGTAGGTGGTTTTCTGTCCGTTCGGGTTCAGGCTGCCGGTCAGCGTCGCTTCGACATCGATGATGCCACTCGCCGATCCGGTCGTGACATCGCATGGTGTGCCGGGGCACGCAAGCGCACCGTCAGGAGTGCCGTTTCCCGTAGGCCCATCGTATCCGACGGTCGCAGTGCAGAAGTATTTGTCTTCGCTCGGGGGCGTGCATTTGCCGTCGCTGCCTTTCGTGACGTCGAACAACTGGGCGGGATCGATGTAGAACGCTTCAGCTCCCAGACTGAACATGTAGCTTGTGGAGAGAGCGTCTACGCCGGCCACAAATGGCGCCGCAGCACTGGTGCCATCGGAATCTAGCCACGGTTTGCCTTTGTCTTCATAGGAGTCGTATATCGAGAGCGGGGATGTCGCTCCGCCGGCATCGGCCGCGACGTCGTTCTGGATGCGGGTGGCGCATGAAGTATCGACCTGCCATTTTGGCTTTGGCTCATATTTACTGCAGCCACTGCCGGTGCCGCGTCCCTTTTCGCCTTCCGCCCTTTCGGCGTTGAACCAGGGTTCCTCCACCCAGCCCCGAGGGCTTTCCGGTTCGCGCCTCAGTTCTGTGCCGCCCACCGCGATGACGTACTGCGATACCGCTGGATAGCGGACCCCGTACCCATAGTCCCCAGCGGCGAAGAAGATCGGAATCCCGGGATGGTCGAAGTAGTGGTCGTAGGTCGTCTCTGTTTCTCCCACTTCAGACTCGAAACCAAAGTTCCAGCTGTTGCTGATCGCGGTGGACCCAAGTTTTTCAGCTTCTTTGACCGCCTCTTCCTCGGCGGCGAGCATAGAGTTGCGTTCGCTGTTGGCCGCCTCGACAAGGACGATGTGGCATTCGCCACAAGCCGCCGAGACCATATCGAGGTCGAGGGAGGTCTCGTGGCTCGACGAGGCGTTGTTTTCGGGGTAGTTCGCTTCTTCCCCTTTCGCGTTGATCTTGCGGAAGCAGTGGGTCGGACCCGCTTCGGTGCATTCGGGGAGTTCGTAGCGTTTGCGGTAGTTGGCGAGATCCGAGGCCGCGTAGGGGTCGTTGTAAAGGTCGACAACCGCGACCGTCCGCCCAGACCCGCCTTTTTCAGGCAGGTCGTACGCAGACCGGAGGTCTGCGGGATCCATCCCCTCGCCTTCGCCGGTCCCTTCGTAGCCTTCGACGGTGGGACCTTCGGTCGGCGCTTCAATCAGTTCGCATTCCACTTTGCCTTTCGCCGCCGGGCACGGAGTCCAGTATTCGGTGGGCAGAGGAACCGGAGAGTAGCGAAGTCCGAACGCAAGCGCCGGCTGCGGAAGAGTCCATCCGAGCAGGCATCCCGTGAGCGCGATGAAGCACGCCGACCCGACCGCCTTCATGGGTTGGGCCAGCCTATCCAAAGGGGTTGGCGAGCGGGTGGTATATGCAAGAGCATTAGATTGATTAGAATACGGACGATGAATTTAGATTTGTTACTATTCTGTTACGACTCCCGATGAGCGCTACAGATTCTCAGAAGACGGAGCGCAGACAAAGGGATTCTAACACAGACAAACGACTATGCGTCCGACGGGACTCGAACCCGTATCTGCGGCTCCAAAGGCCGCTGCTCTTAGGCATTGATTTCTCTAGTGGTTACAGGTGCCGTGGCCGCGGTAAACGGCGTAGAGCCGCCGGCTTGGCAAACGAGGCCGCCGGTTGAATGACTCGCACAGCCCCCTCCCTCACCGGATACTCGCTTCGCCATTGACCCGTTGAGCTACGGACGCGCGTGAATGCGGAGTTGCCTAGCCGCTGGTGGGCACCGCCTTCTGCTCGCCGCCCGGCACCGCCGCCTCCGGCTGCCGAGGCACGGCCACGTCCGGCCACGGTGCGAGGCTCACCAGCGTGGTGTGACCCGCAAGCGACCAGAGCTCCTCCGCGATGTGCGGGGTGAGCGGGGCGAGCATCTGCGTGAGCAGCAGCAGCGCCGCGACGATCGCCTCGCGGTCGGCGGGCTGGAGCTCTCCGCCGCGCTGGCGGAGCGCCCGCTGCTCGAAGTCCTGGATGCGGGTGAGCAGCAGCATCGTGTTGTGGGCGGCGCGCTGCATCTCCAGGCCCTCGAAGTTCTCGGCGACCTTCGCGCACGCCACCGCGCACCAGTTGGCGAGGCGGCGGCGCAGCTTGTCGGAGGTGTCGATCGTGGCAGAGGGGCCGTCCCCCGCTCCTGCGCCACCCGGCCCGCCGCTCCCTGCTGCGGCCCCCGCGGGTGCCGGAGACGCTGTCCCACCAGCCCCCGGCGACGGCCGCGCGCCCCACGCCCGCAGGCGCCCCTCGGCGTACCCGTAGAGCTTCTTGAGGAAGATCTGGCAGTAGCGCACCGGCTGCTCGTTCCAGTTGAAGATCCGCCCCGGGGAGGCGGCGTGGAGGACCGCGAGGCGCACCGTGTCCGCGCCCACGGTGGCCACCAGCTCGTTGGGGTCGACCACGTTGCCGAGGTGCTTTGACATCTTGCGCCCCTCCAGGCGGATCATCTGGTGCATCAGCGCTTTGGTGAACGGCTCGCGCGCGGGCAGGGGTGGCAGCTGGTCGAGGTCCTGCAGGACCTTGCCCACGAGGCGCTGGTCGAACATGTACCCGCCGGCGTCCGCGCCCCACACGATCTGCTCGGCCGGCAGCCAGCGGGTGTATTCGGGGTGACTGAACATCTGCGTGGCCCGACCCTCGGGGGGCACGCAGATCGGCATCCACATCCACATGCCGTCAACGTGGCAGTCGATCGTGTCCGTCTCTCTCTTCGCCGATCCGCCACACCGCGGGCACGCGGCATCGAGGAAGTCGGGGCGGTTCGCCAGCGGGTTGCCGCCGCCGCCTGAGATCTGCAGGTCCTCGGGGAGCCGCACCGGCAGGTCCTCGTAGGGCACGGGCACCGTCCCGCACGTGGGGCAGTGCACCAGCGGGATCGGCGCTCCCCACGCGCGCTGGCGGGAGATCGCGAAGTCGCGGGCGCGGTAGCGCACGGTCGGTCGTGGGGTGGCGGACGCCTTGGCGGCCTTCCACGCCGCCCCCGCCGGCGCGGGCAGCCGCTGGGCGATCGAGGCGTCGGTCGGGTCGCGCTCGGGGATGCCCAGCACGGCGGTCGGGCCGAAGCGGGCGTCAACCAGCGGGGAGATCACGATCGGCACCATCCCCGCCACGCCCGGGACGGTGGCCAGCGCGGTGGTCTGCACCACCGGGACCTGCTCCGCCTCGCGGTCCTCGCGCCGCCAGCCGGCCTCGCGCATACCCGCCAGCTGCTCGGCCACCGCGGGCTCTGAGATCCAGCGGTCCACGTCGGGGTGGGCTGGGGAGACCGCCACGAACGCCGCCTGCGCGATCGCCTCGGGGTGGGGGGTGAAGACCGTGAGGGTGCCCCCGTCGAAGGTTGCGGCGTCGAGCTCCACGCCGTCCACGCGCCCGAGCACCGCGCGCTGGGAGCCCTGCGCGGCCTTGTCCCAGCCCGGCAGCGACTCCAGGCCGCGCTCGTTGTCCTGCGCGTAGGCGGTGATCCGCATGAACCACTGCGGCAGGCGCACGAAGCGCACCTCCGAGTGGCAGCGCCAGCAGGCGCCGTCCTCGGCCTGCAGGGTGGCGAGCACCGTCTGGCAGGAGTCGCACCAGCTGACCTGCGCCTCGCGCTGGTAGACGAGGCCGCGCTCGAGCATCGCCAGGAAGAGCCACTGCGTCCAGCGGTAGTGCTCAGGCTCGGAGGAGACGAACGTGCGCTCCCAGTCGCAGGAGTACCCGAGCGCTTCGAACTGGCCGCGCATCCGCTCGCAGCAGCGAGCCACCCACTCCCGGGGGGAGATCCCGCGGCGCAGCGCCTCGAGCTCGGCGGGCAGGCCGAAGGAGTCGAAGCCGAGCGAGAACAGCACCGCCCTGCCGCGTGCGCGCAGGAAGCGGGCGTAGGCGTCCGCGATCGTGTAGCTGCGAATGTGTCCCATGTGGGCGTCCCCCGAGGTGAAGGGGCAGCCCGCGAACACGTACGCCGGCTCGCGCTCGTCCTGCGGCGGGGGCACGGCGAACGCCCCGACCTCCCTCCAGGCGGCCTGCCAGCGGGCCTCGAGCGGCCCCGGTTCGTAGTCCGCGCCGCGAGTGGGGAACGAATTGGGGCTACTGGCGTTCGTCTCCGCCGTGCCCGGGGGGCTGGAAACCCCGCGGTTGCTGGATGTAGCGGCTCCCGCACCGGTGGGGGGCGACCCGGTGGTTGCGTCGATTCGAGGAGCGGTCATGATCTCGACGCTACCGGATGGTGGCCTAGAAATCCAGAGAGGCCAAACGCATCCGATAGATTGATGAATGCCTGATGTCCTGCCAGACTCCGGACGGACAGCCGCTCCCCACCCACCGTTTTGCGGCGACACGGGGCGGGGGGCGGTTCCGTCTGGCTGACGTGAAGGAGGAGACGCGGTGGCCCGCTGTGCGGTCCTGACAAACGACTTGCAGTACGACCTCGTCAACAAGAACGACGAGCGCAGGGCGGCGGTGGCGGCGTTCACGCCGCAGATGCAGCGGTTCCTCGCCCAGATGCGGGCGCTGGGAGTGCCGGTGGTGCACCTGCAGCTGATCAACCTCGAGGACGACCCCCACGCCGAGCGCTACGACGGGTGGCTCCCCGTGACCAAGGGGTCGGAGGGCGCGCGCATCGTCGAGGAGTTCTTGGTCGAGGGCGACGTGGTGGTCGAGAAGAACAAGGACTCCGGCTTCTACGAGACCGCGCTGCACGACCGTCTCCAGGAGCTGGGCGTGGACACGTTGGTCATCACCGGCATGCAGACCCAGATCTGCGTGCAGACCACCGCCGCGGATGCGTTCTTCCGCGGCTACAAAGTGATCGTGCCCCCCGACGCGGTCGTCTCCGCGCGCTCCGAGGACCAGACTCGGGCTCTGGAGTGGCTGGGGTCCTACTGCGCCACGATCATGCCCACGGCCGAACTCGCGGAGGCGGTCGCGAAGGACAGCCTGCCCGAGTTCAGCGTGGTCCCGATCCCATGAGCGCCGAGGTGATCCAGCTCGACCACGGCACCGGCGGGGGGATGAGCCAGGAGCTGATCGCAGAGCTGATCGCACCGCGCCTCGGCGCGGTGCACTCCGGGCGGATGGAGGACTCCGCGGTGCTGGAGCTCGACTGCAGGCGCATCGCGTTGAGCACCGACTCGTTCGTGATCGACCCCCTCTTCTTCGGCAACGGCGACATCGGCAAGCTCGCGGTCTGCGGCACCGTCAACGACCTCGCGGTCAGCGGCGCGGTCCCGCGCTGGCTGACCCTCTCGCTGGTGTTGGAGGAAGGCTTCCCGCTGGCCGACCTCGAGCGGGTGCTCGACTCCGTGCGCGAGGCCGCCACGGCGGCGCGTGTGGAGGTGGTGGCGGGGGACACCAAGGTCGTGCGGGCAGGGGAGGTGGACAAGCTCTTCATCAACACCGCGGGCGTCGGGGTGTTCGAGCGCGAGGTGGACCTGGGGGTGAGCAGGGTCGGCGTGGGGGACGCGGTGATCGTCACCAGTTGGCTTGGCAACCACAGCGTCCACATCCTCTCGATCCGCGAGGGCCTCGGCTTCGAGGAGCGTGTGCTCTCCGACTGCGCACCGCTGGACGGCCTGGTGTGGAGCGTGCTGGAGGAGTACGCCCCGCAGGTTCACTGCATGCGCGACATCACCCGCGGAGGTTTGGGGACCGTGCTCAACGAGCTCGCCGACGGCGCGGGGGTCTCGATCCGCATCGAGGAGCGCCGGCTGCCGATCCAGCACGAGACCGCGATGGCGGCAGACATGTTGGGGCTCAACCCGCTGTACCTCGCCAACGAGGGCAACGTGTGCATGCTCGTCGCGCAGGAGGCCGCCGCGGAGATCCTCGAGCTCGTGCGCTGGCACCCCTACGGCCGCGCGGCGCAGATCGTCGGCTCGGTGCGGGCGTCCGCGGACGGGGCTGCGAAGAACGGCAGCCCGGTGACGATGGTGCGCGCCGACGGCGCCGAGGCGGTCGTCGAGCTGCTCTACGGGGCGGAGCTCCCGAGGTTGTGCTGAGGGAGCAGCGATGGAGGACAACCGTGCCGCCCACCAACCGACCTGCCGCGGAGCGCCCGTCGGCTGAACGGGGCCCACCCGCTCCCGCGGTGCGCGAGGGGCGCGTACTGCGCGAGGGGCGCGCCGCGCTCGAGACGCGCCGCTACCAGATCCGCGGGATCGTCCAGGGAGTGGGCTTCCGCCCGTTCGTGTTTCGCACCGCCGAGCGCCACGCGGTCGGAGGCTGGGTACGCAACGACTCCGAGGGCGTGGTGCTCGAGGTCCAGGGCCCGCCCGGGGTGCTGGAGGAGTTCATCGTGGAGGTCCGCACCGGCGCACCGGCGCTCGCGCGGATCGAGTCGGTCGCGCTGATCGAACAGCGCTACGAGGAGCGGCTCGTGGAGAGCTTCGAGATCCAGGTGAGCGAGCGTGGCGCCCAGGCGAGCACGCTCGTCTCGCCGGACAGCTGCGTGTGCGAGGAGTGCCTGCGGGAGTTGCTCGACCCGGCGGACCGCCGGTACCGGTACCCGTACATCAACTGCACCAACTGCGGCCCCCGGTACTCGATCGTGCGCGGCGTCCCCTACGACCGGGCGGAGACCACGATGGCGGCCTTCCCGATGTGCGAGCGCTGCGAGCGCGAGTACCACGATGTCCGCGACCGGCGCTTCCACGCCCAGCCGACCGCGTGTTGGGCGTGCGGCCCGCGGGTGGCGTTGGTTTATCCGGGAGCCCGCCCGCCCGGCCTACCGGAGAGCTCTGGGCGTGGCGCGCCCGCGACGCACAGGGCGGGTGCGGCGGTGAGCGGCGCGGCGAGCAACCGCACGGGAAGCGAAGCAGGTGGCTCACCGGACCCGATCGAAGCGACCATCGAGCTGCTGCGCGAAGGGGCGATCGTGGCGGTCAAGGGCCTGGGCGGCTACCACCTGGTGGTCGACGCCCGCAACGAGGAGGCGGTGGCGAGGCTGCGCCGGCGCAAGCGCCGCGAGGAGAAGCCGTTTGCCGTGATGTCTCCGACGCTCCAGGCCGTGCGCGGCTACGCGCAGGTGGGGGAGCGGGAAGCCGAGCTTCTGAGCAGCCCGCAGCGGCCGATCGTGCTCGTGCGCAAGCTCGGCGAGGGTCGGCCGCTCGCCGCGGGGATCGCGCCGGGTAACCGCAGCTACGGGGCGATGCTCGCGTACACGCCCGTGCACCACCTCCTGTTCGAGGGCGGCTGCGACGCGCTGGTGGCGACCAGCGGCAACGTCTCCGACGAGCCGATCGCGTTCCGCGACGAGGACGCGCTCGAGCGCCTCGCGGGGAGCGCAGACGCGTGGCTGGTGGGCGAGCGCGAGATCCACACGCGCGTGGACGACTCGATCGTGCGTGTTGTGAACCTGGACGGCCGCAGCAAAACGACTCCACTCCGCCGGGCGCGCGGCTACACCCCGGAGCCGGTGAGGGCGCCGTTCGAGTTGCCCCCGCTGCTGGCCGTGGGGCCGGAGTTGAAGAACACGGTGTGCATCTCACGTGGAAGCGAGCTGTTCCTCAGCCACCACGTGGGGGACCTCAAGAACGAGGCGACGAAGCGGTCCTTCGAGCACGCGATCGAGCACCTGTCAAAGCTGCTGGAGGTAAAGCCGCAGACGATCGCGCACGACCTGCACCCCGGCTACCTGAGCACGCGGTACGCGCTCTCCCAGGAGCGGCTGCCGACGGTGGCCGTCCAGCACCACCACGCCCACGCCGCAGCGTGCATGTGCGAGCACGGCCTGACCGAGCCGGTGGTGGGGGTCGTCTTCGACGGCACGGGGTACGGGACCGACGGCAACGTGTGGGGAGGCGAGTTTCTCGTGGGCGACTACGCGGGCTTCCAGCGCGCGGCCCACCTCGCGTACTTCCGCCTGCCCGGCGGGGACCGGGCGGTGGAGGAGCCGTGGCGGGTGGCGTGGTCGCTGCTGTGGGAGGCGTACGGGGAGGCGTTTGTGGAGCTGGACCTGCCGGTTGTGAGCGGGCACGGCGCGCAGGAGCGGCGGGTGCTCGCGCGGATGCTCAGGACGGGACTTCACTCGCCGCTCAGCTCGAGCGTGGGGCGGCTGTTCGACGGAGTCGCGGCGCTGCTGGGGGTGCGCGAGCGCTGCCGCTACGAAGCGCAGGCGGCGATCGAGTTGGAGCAGCTGGTTACGCCCACGCCTGGCGCCGCGGGCAGGCCGCTGCCGTGGGAGCTGCGCGACGCGGAGGGGTGGCCGTGGCGGATCGACCCCGCGCCGGCGGTGCGCGAGCTCGTGCGGGAGGTGCAGCGCAGGGGCGTGACTGCGGCGACCGCGGCGGAGCTGAGCGGGCGCTTCCACAGCACGGTGGTGGACGTGGTGGGTCGCACGTGCGAGGCGATCCGCGCGCGGACGGGCCTCGAGCGGGTCGTATTGAGCGGGGGGGTCTTCCAGAACGAGCTGCTGCTGCGCGGCTGCCACGGGGTACTGGAGAGGGCGGGCTTTCAGGTGCACTCCCACCGTCTCGTGCCCGCCAACGACGGCGGGGTGGCGCTCGGGCAGGCCGCGGTGGCGGGGTGGGGCGCACGGTGAGCGCGGGCGCGCAGCTCCCGGCCCCCGAGGGACAGAAGTTCGCCCCCCGGAGCGCCACCGGGGCGCATGACGCGCCGGTGCGCCCCCGAGCCGCGCCGGGTTTCCAGCAGTCGCGGGACGGTGGCGATCGGCCTCCACCCCACCCGGAGACGCTCGAGCCGGTCCCTTCGCACGAGCCCCTCGCGGAGCTGCACTTCTCCCCGGCGCCCGCGATCAGAGGCCCCGTGCCGGGGCCGCGCTCGCAGCAGATGCTGGCCGAACAGGCGTCGCTGGAGAGCTGCGCGCGCTCCTACCCGCGCGCCGTCCCGGTGGCCTTCGAGGCAGGCCGGGGGGCGACGCTGCGCGACGTCGACGGCAACACGTACGTCGACTTCTTCGCCGGCGCGGGCACGCTCAACGTGGGCCACGGCCACCCGGCGGTGAAGCGCGCGGCGAGCGAGCAGCAGGAGCGGCTGGTGCACGCCTTGGACTTCCCTACCGCCCCGAAGCTGGCGTTGATGCGTCGCCTCAAGCAGATCCTGCCGGGCGCGCTTCAGCGCACAGCGCGCGTGCACTTCGGCGGACCGACGGGCTCGGATGCGGTAGAGGCAGCGCTGAAGCTCGTGCGCGCCCACACGGGGCGGCGCGCGGTGGTGGCCTTCCAGGGCTCCTACCACGGGATGACCGCGGACGCGCTGTCGGTCACCAGCGACACCGGCTGCGGGGGGCCGGTGGACACCCCGGTGCACTTCATGCCCTACCCCTACTGTTACCGCTGTCCGCTCGGCCTGCGCCCGCAGTCGTGCGGGAGGGCGTGCGCGAAGCTCCTGGAGAGCTCGCTGGAGGACCCCTACAGCGGCGTGCCAAAGCCCGCGGGGGTGATCGTCGAGGCGGTCCAGGGGGAGGGCGGCACAGTCGTCCCGCCGGAGGGGTGGCTGGCGGAAGTGCGCGAGATCACCAGCCGGCACGAGGTCCCGCTGATCGTGGACGAGATCCAGACGGGGTTCGGCAGGACGGGCACCGCGTTCGCTTGCGAACACGACGGGATCACCCCCGACGTGATCGTGCTGTCCAAGGCGATCGGGGGGATCGGGTACCCGCTGTCGGCGATCGCGTACGACGAGTCGCTGGACACGTGGGAGCCGGGGGCGCACATCGGGACCTTCCGCGGGCACCAGGTCGGGATGGCTGCGGGCGCGGCGGCGATCGAGGTGATGCGGGAGCTCGACCTCCCGGGCCACGCGCGCGAGCTGGGCGAGCTCGCACTGGGCCTGCTGCGCGAGGCGACCGAGACGCAGGAGCTGGCCGCGGTCGGGGAGGTGCGCGGGCGCGGGCTGATGATCGGGGTGGAGCTGGTGCGCGACCGCGAGACCCGCGCGCCGTGGCCCGAGCTCGCGGACGCGGTGCGCCGCCGGTGCAGCGAAAAGGGGCTGATCATCGAGCTCGGCGGCCACTACGGGAACGTGGCGCGGTTCCTGCCGCCGTTGGTGATCACCCGCGAGCTGCTCGAACGGGGGGTCGAGATCTTCGTGGAGGCGTTGGGCGAGAGCGAACGGGTTCAGCGGGTGCGCTCGGGAGAGAGCGCGAGCTGAGTGCCGGCGAAGGTGACGTCAAGCGGCTCGAGGATCACCTGGCGCGGGCCCTCCTCGACAGCGCCCGCGAGGAGCGCGTCGAGGTGCAGCTCGCGCGCGTGCTCGACCACGCGCGGGCCGTCGCCGGGGCGGCAGTAGACGGCGAAGCCGGCGCCCATGTTCAGCGTCGAGTTGGCGGCGGCGAGGTCCAGGCCGGCGTGCTCGGCAAGGAACGCGAGCACGGGCGGCACGGGGGGCAGCGCGCGGATGCGGTAGGTGAGCTCGCGCTGGGGGCGCATCAGCTTGAGCAGCCCGTGCCCGGTGATGTGGGAGAGGTAGGTGAGCCGCACCCGCGCGTCGCCGAGCAGCCGGCGGACGAGCTCCACGTAGAGCAGGCTGGGGGCGAGCAGCGCCTCGCCGAAGCGCTCGCCGTCGGGCAGTTCGGTCAGGAGCCCTTCCGGGAGCCCTGCGGCGACGCGCCGCGCGAGCGAGGCGCCGTTGGCGTGCAGGCCGTTGGAGGCGATGAGCACGATTTCGTCGCCGGGTGCGAGGTCCTCGCCGAGCAGCGGCTCGCCGGGGGGCGGCACGAAGCCGAGCGCGGAGCCGGCGAGCTCGATGTCCTCGGGTGCGAGCAGGTCGGTGAGCGAGGGCGACTCTCCGCCCCCCCACGCGCAGTGCGCGTCGTCACAGGCGCGGCGCCACCCTGTGAGCAGCGCGTCGGCGCGCTCGGAGTGCTCGTACCACGCGCTCGAGCCGGTCGCGAAGTAGGCGTTCAGGACGAGCGGCAGCGCCCCGACACAGACGAGGTCGTTGAGGACGGCGGCGACCGCATCGTAGGCGACGTGGTCGAAGCGGTTGACCCCGGCGAGCTCGTGGTACTCGCGGGCGAGCACGGACTTGGTGCCGAGCGTCTCGAGCACGACCGCGAGCGTGGCGCCCGCGAAGCGCAGCACGAACGCGGGCTCTCCGCGGGAGGCGTCGAGCGCGCGCGCGCCCGCGGCTGCTAGCCAGTGGGAGGTGGCGAGCGCCTCCTCCAGCGCCCTGCGCTTGGAGGCGTCGAGCACGGCGTAGTCAACGCCGGCCTGGCGGTAGGCGCTGTGGAGGTCGGGTTCGGCCACCGGTGGAGCCTATCCCGCGGCTGCGCGGAGAGCCCGACCGGCGCTTAAGTCTGCGGCCGTACCAGGCAGGTGGTTGCCACCCAACTGCCGGGCTCCCCGGCGGGAGTCAATGGAAACGCCAGGTCGTCAACCAGTGCCCACATTTGTGTGCGCCTGTCGGTATCAACCCAAGTGGGTGCCCAGCGCGTGAGGTCGGCGTCCTCGAAGGCCTGCTGCAGTGCCTCCCCGACCGCGTCGAGACCGGGTGTGCGGATCTTGTTGCGCTTGCGAAAGCGCAGTACGCAGTGGTCGGAGGCGATCACCTCGGAGACCTCGGGATGGTCGGGCCGCACCACTCGGATACGCATTCCTACACCGTAGCCACCGGCGTACCGCCACGGCGCAGTTTGAGCTACTCCGCGCGGCTGAACTCCCAGATCGCGATGAAGAGCATGACGAGGCCAAGCACGGCGATCACGCCGGCCTCGACGATCGAGGGGACGTGCCAGCCGAACCACGTGACCCCGGGGGCGAGCGCGTGGCGGGCGGCTTCGGGGATGTCGAGGTGCGCGAAGATCGCCCGGCGCATCGGGTCGACCGCGTAGGTGAGGGGGTCCAGGCGGTTGAGGATCGCGAGCCACTGCGGCAGGTTGGCGACGGAGAACATCGCGCCGGAGATGAAGAACATGGGCATGATCGCCATCTGCATCAGCGCCATGAAGGACTGCATCTGGGTGATGCGCGCGGCGGCCATCATGCCGAAGGCGGTGATCGCGAACGCGAGCAGCAGCGTGAGCGCGAACAGCTCGGCGATCAGCCCAAGCGAGTAGGGGACTTCGACGAGGCCGGCGATCGCGATCACGATCACGCCCTGGAAGGCGGCGACGGTGGCGCCGCCGAAGCACTTGCCCAGCACGATCGAGGAGCGTCGCACGGGGGCGACCATCATCTCGCGCAGGAAGCCGAACTCGCGGTCCCACACGATCGAGGCGGCGGAGAACATCGCGGTGAACATCACCGCCATGCAGAGCACGCCGGGGTAGATGAAGGTTTTGAAGTCGATCCCGTGGGTGCTCGCGGAGACGAGCGAGGAGAGCCCGGTGCCGAGCACGAACAGGAACAGGAAGGGCTGCACGAGCGAGGTGACGATCCGCAGGCGGTCGCGGGAGAAGCGGATCAGCTCGCGCTTCCAGACCACGCGGATCGCGCGCAGCTCGCCGGCGAGACTGCGCGTGGGGACGCGCACCCCGGCGACCTGATGATGAGGCGCCGCGGCCGGCGCCGTCCTGGCGGAGGGTGTCTCGGTAGCGCTCACAGGAGCTCCTTTGTCTGCCGTCTCATCAGCGCGCCATCATGCGCGCGACGTTGCGCATGTTGTCGGTGGAGGTGGCCTCGGCGTCGCGGATCGTGGTACCGGTGTAGGACATGAACACGTCGTCGAGTGAGGGGCGCGAGACGGAGACCGAGCGGATCGGCTGCCCGAGCTCGGCGAACAGGCGCGGTACGAACTGCTCGCCGTCGGAGACGCCGAAGGTGACGGCGCCCTCGGCAACCGTGGCCTCGATCCCGAAGCGCTCGTGCAGCGCGGCGATCGCAGCGGGGTCGTCGGGCGTGGAGATCTGCACGCGGTCCTTGCCGACGCTCGCCTTCAGCGCCTCGGGGGTATCGAGGACGATGATGCGCCCCTGGTCCATGATCGCGATGCGGTCGCAGTACTCGGCCTCGTCCATGTAGTGGGTGGTGAGGAAGATCGTGATGTCCTCGCGCTGCTTGAGCTCGTCGATGTAGCTCCAGATCGAGCTGCGCGTCTGCGGGTCGAGGCCGACGGTGGGCTCGTCGAGAAACAGCACGCGCGGGGAGTGCAGCAGGCCGCGCGCGATCTCCAGGCGCCGCTTCATGCCGCCGGAGAAGGTGCCGACGAGGCTCTGGCGCCGCTCCCACAACCCGACCATCTCCATCACCTGCTGCATCCGTGACGGGACGACCTCGCGGGGGACGCCGTAGAGCTCGGCGTGCAGGCGCAGGTTCTGCTCGGCTGTGAGGTAGACGTCGAGAGTGGTGTCCTGGAAGACGAGCCCGATGTTGCGCCGCACGGCGTCGCGTTCTGAGACGACGTCGTGGCCTGCCACGAGCGCGGAGCCGCCGGTGGGCCGCACGAGCGTGCAGAGCATGTTGATCGTGGTGGACTTGCCGGCGCCGTTGGGCCCGAGGAACCCGAAGACCTCCGAGCGGGCGACCTCGAAGTCGATCGCGCGCACGGCCTCGATCTCGCCGTAGCGCTTGGCGAGTCCTTTGACCGAGACCGCGGGAGCGCCGCGCCCATCTGCCGCGGCACCGTCGAGGCGGCCGTTGGGGGAGAGAGTGTGGGTGTCTGGAGCGAAGGAGCTCATCGGGCGAGGAAGTTCACTGCCGCGGTGCCTGGGCCCAGTTCATGGGCCGCGGCGCCTCCGGCCACACAACGGAGGCCGGAGACAACCGTAGCGCGGAGCTCAGCGACTTTCAGGGTCTTCGATCAGGACTCGGGGTCCGCGCCGTCGGCCAGGATGCGGTAGAGCTCGCGCCGGGCGGTGACGAGCACCTTGCGGGCCTGCTCCTGCTGCTCCTCGGAGCCGGCGCGCATGACCTGCACGAAGGCGAACGCGACCTCGCGCATGATCTTGCCGAGCTCGTGGGCCTTCGCGCCGACGTCGTCGCTCATCTGCTCCCACGGGGCGGGGCGGTCGGGATCGCGCTCCGCGAGGTGGGCACGGCCGGCGTCGGTGAGTCGGAAGGCCTTGCGTCCGTCGAGCTCCTCGGAGCGCACGAGGCCCTCGTCCTCCAGCTGCTGCAGGGCGGGGTAGACGGAGCCGGGGCTCGGGCGCCACGCGCCCTCACTGCGCTCCTCCACCTCCTGCATGATCTGGTAGCCGTTGCGCGGCTCCTCGGCGAGCAGCAGCAGGGCAGCGGTGCGGATGTCCCCGCGCCGCGCCTTGCGCCCGCCGCCGCGCCAGGGGCCGCCAGGCCCGAAGCCGCCGAACGGGAAGCCGCCGGGGCCGCCGCGCGGTCCCGGTCCACCACCACCGCCGCGGTGGCGGCGGTGACCACCCCTTGGCCCGCCCTCTGTGTAGACGGTCATGGCGCGCCAGAGGGCGCGCAGGTCGTAGCCCTCGCCACGGTCGCAGCAGGGCCCCTCGGTTGTTGGGTCGATCGCATGAGAATGCATGTCTGACTCCTATCGTTGAACATCGCGATAGTAGCACGATATATCGCGATAGTCAAATGGTCTCAGGACAAACCAGGCAAGGAGACAGTGAGCGAAGTGTGTTGGCCGATAAAGGGGATCGCATCTGATCCCCGATCCCCGACAGGTACGCGAGCGATCGAGCGCGGCCCCACGCCGCCATGAGACCGGCCGTCAGTGGCGGAAGTGGCGCACGCCAGTGGCCACCATCGCGATGCCCGCGGCGTCGGCGGCGGCGACGACTTCCTCGTCGCGCACGGAGCCGCCCGGCTGGATGACGGCGCTCACACCAGCATCGATCGCGAGCTGCGGGCCGTCGGCGAAGGGGAAGAAGGCGTCCGAGGCGAGCACCGCGCCCGCGAGCAGCTCGGGCTGTGCGGCCTGGGCCTTCTCGACGGCGATCCGCACAGCGTCGACGCGACTCATCTGACCGGCGCCGATGCCGATCGTGGCGCTGCCGGTCGCACCCCCGGCGGCGAGCACGATCGCGTTGGAGCGCACGTGGCGGCAGACCGTCCACGCGAACAGCAGGTCCTCCCACTGCGCCTGGGTGGGAGCGGTCGCGGTGAGCACGCGCATCTGCTCGCGCCCCTCGCTCACGACGTCGCGGGTCTGCACGAGCTGTCCCCCGAGCACCGGCTTGCCTTCGACCTCGCGCAGAGGCGGCGGCCACTGCGCGAGCTCCAGCAGGCGCACGTTCTTCTTCTCCCTGAGAACCTCGAGCGCCTCGCCGTCGAAGCCGGGGGCGAGCAGCACCTCGATGAACTGTCGGGAGAGGACTTCGGCGAAGGCGCGGTCCACCTGGCGGTTGACCGCGATCACCCCCCCGTAGGCGCTCTGGGGGTCGCAGGCGAAGGCACGCTCGTAGGCGGCCTGTCCCGTATCGCCGAGCGCGCACCCGCAGGGGTTGTTGTGCTTGACGATTGCGCACGCGGGCCGCTCGAACTCCTCCACGAGTTCGCGCGCGGAGGAGAGGTCGAGCAGGTTGTTGAACGAGAGCTCCTTGCCGTGCAACTGACGCACCCCGTCGAGCAGGTGCGTGGGCGAGCCCACGCGCGCGTAGAAGGCGGCGCGCTGGTGGGGGTTCTCCCCGTAGCGCAGGTCGGAGACCTTCTCGTAGGCCTCGCGCCGGTGCGGCGGAAAGCCCTCGTGGGTGCGCCGCGCGAACCACGTCGAGATCGCCGCGTCGTAGCGGGCGGTGAGGGCGAACGCGGCGGCGGCGAGCCGCTCGCGCGTGGCGAGCGAGAGGCGCCCCCCGGACTCGCGCAGCTCGGCGAGCACGCCCCCGTAGTCGGCGGGGTCCACGACGACCGCGGCGAACGGGTGATTCTTGGCGGCGGCGCGGATCATGGTCGGCCCGCCAATGTCGATGTTCTCCACGATCTCCGCCGCATCAGCGTCCCCCCGCGCGACGGTCTGCTCGAATGGGTAGAGGTTCACGCACACCAGATCGACCGGCTCGATCCCGTGCTCGGCGGCGGCGCCCAGGTGCTCCTCGCTGTCGCGCAGCGCGAGCAGCCCGGCGTAGAGGCGCGGGTGCAGCGTCTTCACGCGCCCGTCCATCATCTCGGGGAAGCCGGTGAAGTCCTCGATCGCGCGCACCGCGACCCCCGCGCCCTCAAGCTCGCGGGCGGTGCCCCCGGTCGAGACGATCTCCACCTCCAGCTCGGCGAGGCCGCGGGCGAAGTCCACGACTCCGGTCTTCTCGGACACCGACAGCAGCGCGCGCCGCACGCGCACCTCGCCGGGGGCGGTGCGCTCGACGGCCGCAGTCGGAGTCGTCTTGGAGGCCACGCTCAGAGACTATCTCCCGACCACGACCCGACGCTATCCTCGACCACCACCCGGCGCGGGTTGGCAGGGTCGAAGCGCAGCGAACCGCGCGCGAACAACCGCACTGCCTCCGGGAGCAGCGCGTGCTCGAGCGGCCGCAGCGCCGCGAGCACCTCGTCAGGATCGCGTGCCTCGGGCAGCTCGTGGGAGCTCTGGAGGATCACTGGCCCAGAGTCCACGCCGGCGTCGACGAAGTGGACGGTCACCCCGAAGACCTTGACCCCGTAGGCGAGCGCCTGCTCGATTGCTTTGAGCCCCGGGAAGGCTGGGAGTAGCGAGGGATGAACGTTGATGACCGCCTCGGGGAAGCGTTCGAGGAACGGCGCGCCGACGAGCTCCATGTAGCCGGCCAGCACGACCAGCCGCGCATCGCGCTTGGTGAGCCAGTCGGCCATTGCCCGATCGCGCGCGCTGCGGTCGGAGTAGTCCGCGCGGGAGAACACCCCCGTGGGCACTCCGCGCTCCTCGGCGTGCGCAAGCGCGGGCGCCCCGGACACGTTGGAGGCCACTGCCACGACTTGGGCCTCACGTTCGTGCACGGTGTCGAGCAGCGCCTGCAGGTTGGTACCCGTGCCAGAGACCAGCACGGCAATCGGCAGTGGTTTTTGGGGACGCATCGTCGTCTCGCTCAGCACGGGACGACTCGGATCGAGCGGCGCGACGCGGAGATCAGTCTGCGGATGTCGAATGGATCGCTGGTCAAGATGCGATCGCCAGCGACCGCGATTGCGACGACGGTTGCATCAGCGGCATCCGTCATGCCGGCGCGGCCGAGGAGCACTCCCGCTTCCTGCCCCAAGCGCTGGTCTACGGCCTTGACGTCAACTGACTTCAGCAGGCGTGCGAGGCTCCACTGCCGTCCACCCGCGTCTCGCCATACCTCGGCGACCACTACGCCGGTGCTACGCAGTCCCACTCCGTTGCGCTCGGCCGACCGGAGCCTAGCGACCATCGCTCTGTCGCCTCGGTCCACCGCGACGAACGCACCTGTGTCCAGCACCAGCGAGCTCATCTCGACTAGGGAACGGCCGGAGGCGACACGCCCAGCTCTGCGGCCGCGGAGGCGAGCTCGTCGGAGGTGAGCGGACCGTGCTCTGCTTCCCAGTCGTCGAGGTACTCGGCCAACGCCTCGGCGCGCAGCTTTGCGGTCGCCGCCTCGGCTAGCCAAGCTGAGAGGCTCGAGCCTCTGTGTCGCGCCGCCCCGCGGACGGCGTCGCCGAGGTCGGGGTCGAAGGAGACGCTGAGCTTATCGACCTTCATAACATCAAGCATATCACGGTATGAACTACCGCGGTACGCAAATACCCCTCAGGCCCGCACGAGCGGCAGCACGGACCCGGCGGGCTCCTCCAGCGCGTACTTCCCGTTGGCCTCGCCGGTGCCGTCGAGGGGGTATTCGCCGCTGAAGCAGGCGTCGCAGTGGGATTGGCGCGGGGATGGCTGCCCGCCCGCCCGGGCACCGGTCCCCGCGCCGATGGCCTCGTAGACGCCCTCCAAGGACAAGTAGTGCAAGGAGTCGCACCTCAGCTCGGCGGCCACCTCCGCGGTGGTGCGGCCGTGGGCGATCATCTCCTCGCGGGTGGACATGTCGATGCCGTAGTGGCAGGGGTGCTTGATGGGGGGCGCGGAGATGCGCATGTGCACCTCGCGTGCGCCGGCGTCGCGGAGCATGGCCACGATCTGGCGGGTGGTGTTGCCGCGCACGATCGAGTCGTCCACGACGACCAGCCGCCGGCCCGCGATCACCTCGGGGAGCGGGTTGAACTTCAGGCGCAGCCCGTGCTTGCGCAGCTCCTGACCGGGCTGGATGAAGGTGCGCGCGACGTAACGGTTCTTGACGAAGCCGTCGTCCTGGGGCAGGCCGGCCGCGCGCGCGAGGCCGCGCGCGGCGGGGTTGCCGGAGTCGGGCACGGCGATCACGAGGTCGGCCTCGACTGGCGCCTCGCGCCAGAGGATCTCGCCCATGCGCCCGCGTGCGACCTGGAGCGCCTGGCCGTGCATGCGGGAGTCGGGGCGGGCGAAGTAGATGTACTCGAATACGCAGAACGCCCGGCGCGCGCCCTCCACCACCTGGCGGCTGTGGATCCCGTCCTCGCCAATGCTCACCAGCTCGCCCGGCTGCACGTCGCGCAGGTGTCGCGCGCCGATGATGTCGAACGCGCAGGACTCGCTGGCGACGCAGTAGCGGGCCCTGTCGTTCTCACCCCGCTCGCTGCCCGCGGGCGTCTGCACTGCACCGTCCTGCTCGCGTTCCCCCGCGTCGTTGTCTCCCCCGGCGCCGGCCAGCGGCTCGAGCGCCCCCAGCGCCAGCGGGCGCAGGCCGTGGGGGTCGCGGAAGGCGAGCACGCGGTCCTTGGTCATCGCCACGATCGAGAAGGCGCCGCGCAGACGCGGGAGCACCTCGGCGATCGCGTCCTCGATGCGCTCTGCAGGGTGCGTCGCGATCAGCGCGGCGATGATCTCCGAGTCGGAGGTCGAGCTGAACGTGACCCCGCGCTCCAGCAGCTCGGAGTGCAGCTGCACAGCGTTGATGAGGTTGCCGTTGTGCGCCAGCGCGAGCTCTCGGTGCGAACCGTGGGTGCCCTCGGAGCGCTGCACCGGCTGAGAGTTCTCCCAAGCGTTGGAGCCGGTGGTGGAGTAGCGCACGTGCCCGATCGCAAGGTCGCCCGCCAGCGTACGCAGGTCATTCTCGCTGAACACCTGGCTGACGAGACCGAGCTCGCGGCGCGTGACGATCTGCCCACCGCGGTCCGCCGCCGCGATGCCGGCAGACTCCTGGCCGCGGTGCTGAAGCGCGTAGAGCGCGAAGTAGGAGAGTCGCGAGACCTCGTGCCCGGGTGCGTATATGCCGAAGACGCCGCACTCGTCGCGCGGCCCATCGCGATCCTCGACGCGGCCAAGCGTGGGCCTCACCCCCACAAGCTAGCAGTCCTCACGGGAACAGCTCCGCGAGCGCCCCGTGGGCCTCGGCCAGCTCGGCCAGCGTCACCTCGCACCCCTCCGCGCCGACGACGATCCGCAGCGTGCTCCCGCCGACGGTCCCGAGGACCCAGAGCGGCGTGCGTCGCCCGAGCGCGCGCACCCCGCTCTCAGTGCCACTGACGAGAAACCCCCCGGGGCCCTCGCCGAAGAGGACCGTCCACGGATCCCCGCCCATGGCTGCGACCCAGTCCGCCGGCAGCGCGCACTCAGCGCCCAACCCGCCGCCCAGGCAGGACTCGGCGAGCGTAACGGCGAGCCCCCCCTCGGCGAGGTCGTGCGCGGAGGCGAGCCCGCCGACGCGCACCGCACCGCGGACGGCGAACTGTGCGGCCCGGACGGCACCGATGTCGATCTCCGGCAGCCCGTCGGGCAGCGGCTCCCCGCGCAGCTTGGCGAGCTCGCTCGCGGCGAGCGAGGGCGCGAACGGCCCGACCAGCGCAATCGCGTCGCCCTCCCGGGCGAACCCCAGGCGCCCCGCGCGTGTGACGTCGGGCAGGCGGCCGACCATGCCCACCACTGGCGTGGGGTAGATGGGGCCGGCGGGACCCTCGTTGTAGAGGGAGACGTTGCCACCCACGATCGGCGCCGCCAGCGCCCGGCAGGCGTCGCCGAGACCCCGCACCGACTCGGTCAACTGCCACGCGACGTGCGGCTTCTCGGGGTTGCCGAAGTTGAGGTTGTTGGTCGTCCCCAGCGGCTCGGCGCCCACGCACGCAAGGTTGGCCGCGCACTCGAGCGCCGCCTCCACGGTGCCGGTGTAGGGGTCGGCCGCGACACGGCGGCCGTTGCCGTTGACGCTGACGGCGAGCGCACCCCCGTCGGGGAGGCGCAGCACCGCAGCGTCGGCCTGCTCGGGGCGGCGCACCGTGCGGGA
Source organism: uncultured Solirubrobacterales bacterium (assembly GCA_963725535.1). GTDB lineage: Bacteria > Actinomycetota > Thermoleophilia > Solirubrobacterales > Solirubrobacteraceae > Palsa-744. The sequence continues at coordinate 2,172,754 of CAVRYX010000007.1, read as the reverse complement.
CTGCACGACCGAGTCGTACTGCTCGAAGAGCGGACGGCGCGAGGCGAGGTTGGGTGAGCGCAGCAGTGCCAGCAGCGTCTCCCGGGGGGAGGCGTCGGGGGCGAGCGTGGCCTGCGGCGGAGAGTAGAGCGGCGCCGCGGGCCGGGCCGGGTGCAGGTCGTACAGCGGGCAGTCGTCCACGAGCGCGCGCACCGGCATGTCTCCGACGAGTCGCTCGCCGTCGAACACCCGCAGGCGGCGCGTGTCCGTGACGGTGCCGACGACGGCGCCGCCGACCTCCCACTTCGCACACAGGGCCAGCACGGCCGGCACGTCCGCGGGCACGACCACGCACAGCATCCGCTCCTGGGACTCGGAGACCATCACCTCGAACGGCTCCAACCCCGGCTCGCGCAGGGGCACCTGCGCCACGTCGAGGTCGAGCCCCACCTCCCCCTTGGAGGCCATCTCCGCCGCCGAGGAGGTCAGCCCCGCGGCGCCGAGGTCCTGCAGGGAGACGAGCAGGCCCCGCGCCAGCAGCTCCAGGGAGCACTCCAAGAGCTTCTTCTCCTCAAAGGGGTCGCCGACCTGCACGGTGGGGCGCCGGTCCTCGTCACCCGCGCCGTGCTCGGCGGAGGCGAGCACGGAGGCCCCCCCGATGCCGTCGCGCCCGGTGGAGGCGCCGAACAGCACGACCACGTTGCCGACGCCGGCCGCAGCGGAGCGCACGAGCCGCTCGCGGGCGCAGAGGCCGAGCGCCATCGCATTGACCAGACAGCTCTGCTCGTAGGGCCCCTCGAAGTAGACCTCGCCGCCGACGGTCGGCACGCCGATCGAGTTGCCGTAGTGCCCGATGCCGCGCACAGCCCCGTCGAGCAGGTAGCGCGCACGGGTGGGCGGGCGGGCATCCGATCCTCCCGGCTCACCGAAGCGCAGCGAGTCCAGGACCGCGATTGGGCGCGCCCCGATCGCAAAGATGTCGCGCAGGATGCCCCCCACGCCGGTCGCCGCTCCCTGGAAGGGCTCCACGGCGCTGGGGTGGTTGTGGGACTCGACCTTGAACGCGCACACCAGCCCGCCCCCGACGTCCACCGCGCCCGCGTTCTCGCCGGGACCCATGACGACGTGCGGTCCCTCCGTGGGCAGCGTTCGTAGGAGCTTCTTGGAGTGCTTGTACGCACAGTGCTCGCTCCACAGCAGCGAGTACATGGCCAGCTCCACCTGGTTGGGCGCGCGACCCTGCTTATCGCAGACAAGCTCGTACTCCGCACGCGTGAGGCCGAGGGCGACGGCGTCCTCGGCCGTGGGGAGCACGACGCTCTCAGGCACGGACGCCCTCGACGGCGAGGCGCATCGACTCGAAGATGCACAGCCCGTCGGTCGAACCGGTCAGCTCGTCCACCGCGTGCTCCGGGTGGGGCATCAGTCCGAACACGTTGCCCGCCGCGTTGCGCACCCCCGCGATGTCGCGCAGCGAGCCGTTGATGTTGTGGCCGGGGGCGTAGCGCAGTACCACCTGGCCTGCGTGCTCCAGCTCGTCGAGGGTCCGCCCGTCGGCGTGGTAGCGCCCCCAGGAGTGCTTGGCCGGGATGCTCAAGCGTGCCCTGGGGCGATCGACGTCCACCGAGCACGCGCGGGTGAAGTCCGTGTCGCCGTTGACGACCTCCAGCTCGACCTGGCGGAAGGTGAAGCGCCGGTTGGCGTTGCCCAGCAGCGCCCCGGGCAGTAGGCGCGCCTCGCAAAGCACCTGAAAGCCGTTGCAGATCCCGAGCACGAGACCGCCCTCACGCGCGAACTCGATCACCGCCTCCATCACCGGCGCGAAGCGCGCGATTGCCCCCGCGCGCAGGTAGTCCCCGTAGGAGAACCCGCCGGGCACGACTACCGCGTCGGCGCCGCGCAGGTCGCGGTCACCGTGCCACAGCAGCTCCGCGTCGGCGACGCGACGGGCGGCTTGTAGCGCATCGACCTCATCGCACGAGCCCGGGAACTGGAGGACCCCGAACTTCATCGAGCCGTCAGCGAAGCGATCGCCGTTGCGTCGGCTGGGTCGATGCGCTCCAAGCCGGGGATTCCTTCGAAGCCTCGGTCGGGGCTGAGGATCGCGTCGATGTCGCGATTCAGCGCCTGGGCAGCGAAGATCGCATCGCGCATGTCGAGCCGCTCGTAATCGGACCACAGGTCGAGGGCGCGCTCGACGTCGCTCGTCTCGACTACGTGCAGCCGACACATGTCGGCGATGTCACGCGCCGACTCGGCGGCGTCGCGACGAGTCACTTCCTTTCTACGCCGCACGTACGTGAACTCGTGGATCAACTCGACACTTGCCTCTCCGGGGAGCTGCCCGCCCCTCATCTCGCGCAGAATCGCTCGGCACGGCTCGCGGTAGAGATGCTCGCCGCCGAGCGCGTAGATGAACACGCCCGTGTCGAAGAGGAAGCGACGCACCCGCGGGTCAGTCGTAAGTATCGAGGATGCGCATGGCGCTGGCGTACCTGTCTTCGAGCATCTGCTTCTTCATCACCGGCCAGTCGTTGACGGGCATGGGCGGCGCCGCGAGCAGTTTGTCGATCGCCTTGGCGCGCGCCTCCTGAACGCGTGAGAGCTTTTCATCGATCGCCTCGCGGATCAGGGCCCCGAGCGAGATACCCCGCTGCGCCGCCGTTTCGCGCAACTGCCGGTGCAGATCGTCATCGAGCAGAAGCTGTGTGCGGCGTGTGAGCGGCGGCATATGCACACCGTAGCATGTGCATGGGCAGACGCACCTGCACATACGGCTCTGACGGGCGCTGTGGGTCTCAAATCATCCGCCCCCGCCGTCGAGCAGCTGGACTTCATAGTCCTCGACGAGCGGGTTGGCGAGCAGCTTCTCGCACATCGGCTGAAGCTGGTCGGGGTCCTCGACGTCGAGCTCGACCAGGCGGCCGACGTGCACGTTCGCCACGCCCGCGAAGCCAAGCGCCGGCAGCGCGCGCTGCACCGCCTCGCCCTGGGGGTCGAGGATGCCCGCCTTGGGGCGGATCAGCACGCGCGCCCGCGTCACGCGCTCGTCCGATCGAGCCACGCCTGGAAGGGCTCGTCCGCGATCCGCTCGTACGCCTCCACGTAGCGGGCGCGGGTGCCTGCGACGACGTCCTCAGGGATCGCCGGCGCCGGGGGGCGCTTGTCCCAGCCGCTGCCCGCTGCCCAGTCGCGCACGTACTGCTTGTCAAAGCTCGGCTGGCCGCGACCCGGCTCGTAGCCGTCGGCCGGCCAGTAGCGCGAGGAGTCGGGGGTCAGCACCTCGTCGCCGATCACCAGTTTGCCGTCGCTGTCCAGGCCGAGCTCGAACTTCGTGTCCGCCAGGATCACGCCGCGCTCGCGCGCGTGCTCGGCGGCGAAGGAGTACAGCGCGATCGACACCTCCCGCACCCGCTCCATCAGCGCCCGGTCGCCGACCAGCTCAGCGGCGCGCTCGAAGTCGATCGCCTCGTCGTGGCCCACCTCTGCCTTCGTGCTCGGCGTGAAGATCGGCTCGGGCAGCCGCTCGCTCTCGCGCAGCCCCGCCGGCAGCGCGATCCCCGAGACCGCGCCGCTCGCCTGGTAGTCCTTCCAGCCCGAGCCGGTGATGTAGCCGCGCACCACGCACTCGACCGGCAGCATCTGCAGCTTGCGCACCACCAGTGCCCGCCCGTGGGCCTCCTCGGGTACTCCCTCGGTCGCCGAGACCAGGTGGTTGGCGACGATGTGCTCGGTCTTCTCGAACCAGAAGACAGACAGCCCGGTCAGGACCTTGCCCTTGTCCGGGATCGGTGTCGGGTGGACCGCGTCGTAGGTCGAGATGCGGTCGCTGGCGACCATCAGCAGCCGGTTCTCGTCCAGGTCGTACAGCTCACGCACCTTGCCGCTTGCGATGAGGGGCAGGTCGGCGAGCGCGGTCATCGTGCCCGACTCTACCGAGGGCCGCGGCGCGCGGTCCTCACGCGATCTCGTCCAACCGCCCCACGATCTCCCGCGCGTGGCGGACGAAGTGCCCGTAGTCGAAGATCGCGTCGAGGTCGAGCGCCGGGATGAGACCCGCCCGCCCGTCGGAGGCGAGCAGCTCGCGCAGCGGGGTGCCCGTGTCCCATGCCTGCTGGGCGGCGCGCTGCACGCCGTAGTAGGCGTCGTCGCGGCTCATGCCCGTGTTGACCAGGGCGAGCAGCAGCGCTTGAGAGAAGAGCGCGCCGTGCGTCAGCTCCAGGTTGGCCCGCATCCGCTCGGCGTTGACCGTCATGCCCTGCACGAGCGCCGTGGCGCGGTGTTGGAGGTAGTCGATCAGCGTCGTGGAGTCCGGCAGGATCACGCGCTCGACCGAGGAGTGCGAGATGTCGCGCTCGTGCCACAACGCCACGTTCTCCAGCGCCGCCTGCGCGTTGCCGCGCAGTACTCGCGCGAGGCCCGCGAGCTGCTCGCTCTTGATCGGGTTGCGCTTGTGGGGCATCGCGCTCGAACCCTTCTGGCCCTCGCGGAAGGGCTCCTGCACCTCGCGCACCTCGGTGCGCTGCAGGTGGCGCACCTCCGTCGCCAGACGCTCGAGGCCCGCGCCCGCGAGCGCGATCGCTCCCACCAACTCCGCGTGGCGGTCGCGCGCGACCACCTGCGTGGAGACCGGCTCGCGCTCCAGCCCCAGGCGCGCCAGTACCCGCGACTCGAACTCGGGGGAGGTGGCCGCGTAGGTGCCCACTGCGCCCGAGATGGCGCCCACCGACGCCTGCGCGAAGGCGCGCTCCAGGCGCTGGGCGTTGCGGTGCGCCTCGAACGCGAAGCCGGCGAGCTTCACGCCGAACGTCGTCGGCTCGGCGTGCACGCCGTGGGTGCGCCCCACGCAAAGTGTGTTCACGTGCTCGCGCGCGCGCGCGGCCAGGGCGTCCACCAGCGCTCGCGCGCCCGGGACGATGAGCTCTCCCGCCGCCCGCAACTGCAGCGCGAGCGCGGAGTCCAGCACGTCCGAGGAGGTCAGCCCGTAGTGGACCCACCGCCCCGCCTCGCCCGCAGAGGCCGCGAGTACGTTCGACGAACGCCGCCACGTCGTGGTCGGTCGTGCGCTCGCGCTCGTTCACGTCCGCCACTGTGAACGTCGCCGCGCGGATCGCCTTCAGCTCCGCGGGCGTGGGGCCCTGGTCTTCACCGAGCAGCTCTGGCAGCTCCTCGCACGCCGCGACCTCCACCTGCCGCCAGGCCTCCATGCGCGCTCCGTCGGTCCAGATCGCGCCCATCTCCGGGCGGGTGTAGCGCTCGATCATGTCTCCATTATCGCCGCCGCCAGCGGGCGCGCTCACGCCGCGAGGATCTGCGCCGCGAGGATCGCCGCGTTGCGGGCGTTGTCGAGGCCGACGCACGCCACCGGCACGCCCGGGGGCATCTGCACGATCGAGAGGATCGCGTCGAGGCCGCCCGCCGCGCTCAGGCGACCCGACAGCGGGACGCCGATCACCGGTAGCTCGGTGTGGGCCGCGACCGCTCCCGGCAGCGCTGCGGAGATGCCCGCACCCGCGATGATCACGCGCAGGCCGCGCATCTGCGCGTTCTTTGCGTACTCCGCCACCACCTCCGGTTCGCGGTGCGCCGACATGACCCGCAGCTCGTGCAGGATGCCCCGCTCTTCGAGCTCCTCCGCGGCCTTCTGCATCTTCTCCATGTCGCTCTTGGAGCCCATCACGATCCCCACGCGCGGGGCGTTGACGTCGAACTCCTCGAGCTGCGCTCGCACTTCGGTCTCGGTCAGCGGCGTTGCGATCGGGGTCACCTCACCCACGCTGGGCCTCCGCCTCGGGCTCGAACCACTCCGTGAGCCAGTCGTGGACGCTTTGCAGGGTGGGATCGGCCGCCACTGCGGCAGCGATGTCGCTTCGCATCTGCGCACCCTCGAAGGAGACCATCCGCGCCGCAGCATACGCCGACGCGCGGGCGGCACCCGTGTCCTCACCGAAGCCGGTGACGTTCAGCACGCGTCCGCCCGCTGTCACGAGCTCGCCCTCGCGCAGCGCGGTGCCGGCGTGGGTCACCTCGACGTCCGCGGGCACCACCTCGAGCCCCGTGATCGGATCGCCGCTGGAGGACGATCCGGGGTAGCCGGCGCTCGCCAGCGTCACCGTCACCGCCGCCTGGGAGGACCACCTGAAGAGCGGCTCCTCCTCGCCTTCACCTCCCAGGCCGCCGGCCCGCGAGGCTCCGAACAGCAGACTCAGCAGGTCGGACTCCAGGCGCGGCAGCAGCGCCTGGGCCTCGGGGTCCCCGAAGCGCACGTTGTACTCGAGCACTCGCAGTCCCTCCGCTGTCAGGATCACCCCGGCGTAGAGCACGCCGTGAAAGGGCGTCCCTCGCCTGCCCATCGCGTCGACGATCGGCTGGTGCACGATCGGGGCGAGGTGCCACTCCCCTTCGCCCGGCACCTCGATCACGGGCGAGTAGGCGCCCATCCCGCCGGTGTTCGGGCCGCGGTCCCCGTCGCCGATGCGCTTGTAGTCGCGTGCCGCCGCCAGTGGCCAGGCGTTCTTCCCGTCGCACAGTGCGATCAGCGAGAGCTCTCTACCGGTCAGTCGTTCTTCCACCACCGCGCTCGCGTCCGGGTGGACAGGATGGGCAGCGTCTGAGTGGACGGGCCCTGCGACCTCGAAGCGACCCTCGACGAAGATCTCGTGCAACGCCGCCTGCGCCTGCTCGGGCGTGTCGGCCACCGTCACGCCCTTGCCCGCCGCGAGTCCGTCCGCCTTCACCACCACCCCGGGGTTCGCCAGTTCGGCCACCGCCGCCTTGCCCTCTTCGAGCGTGCGCGCGTGGCGCCAGCGCGCGGTTGGCACGCCCGCCTCTTCCATCGCGTGCTTGGCGAACGCCTTCGAGCTCTCCAGGCGTGCCGCCGCGGCGCAGGGGCCGAAGACCCAGTGCCCACGGCTGTCGAGCGCGTCTACGAGACCCGCCACCAGCGGCGCCTCCGGCCCCACGACGGTGAAGTGGACGCCCTCGCGCTCCACCGCCGCTACGAGCCCCCCGACGTCGTCGGCCGCCACGTCGAGCAGCCGGGCATCTCGGGCGATGCCCGCGTTGCCGGGGGCGCACAGCAGCTCCGGCTGCTCCGGCGAGCGCGCCAGCGCCCGTACGAGCGCGTGCTCACGCCCGCCGCTGCCGACCACCAGGACCTTCATGCCATCCCCGACCTTGTCATATAGAACGCGGCTGTGAGCTGTAGCTCGTCGTGGCTGGCAAGGAGCGCCGGTGGGAACAGTGCTTGGCACGGGCCCGACGGCGGCGACACAGCCACAGACGCGGAGAGATGCTGCTCACAGCGACGCTATGAAGTCGTCCACGGGTATCGCGGTAAGCGTCTCGTAGTTCACTGTGCCGCGCGAGCCGAGCTCGAGCGAGACGCGCGCCATCGTCTGCTCGTCCGGCGCCTCCACGATGTTGACGAAGTCGAAGCGCCCCAGCGTGGCCCACTGCGCCTTGACCTTCGCGCCCAACTGCTCCACCTCCCTGTTCACCTCGTGAATCCGCTGCGGGTTGTTCTTGACTGTCTGCACGCCCTCGGGCGTCAGGTGCGCGAGCATGATGTACGTGGGCATGGGTCCTTCTCCTCGGGTCGTGGGCGTGGGGGTGGCCCCAGATTAGACCTCAGTTCGACACCGCGGCAGCCGCCGGGACCGGCTCGAACGTGAGCTCGCCCTCCGCCGCGTCCACGCGCACCGCGTCGCCCGCGCGCAGGCTACCCTCCAGCAGCGCGAGCGCGAGGCGGTCGGTCAGCTGCTTCTGGATCACGCGGCGCAGCGGGCGCGCGCCGTACGCCGGGTCGTAGCCGCGGTCGCCGAGCAGCTCCCGCGCGGCGTCGGTCAGCGTCACCTCGACGCCGCGCTCGCGCACGCGCGCGATCACGCGCGCAACCTGCAGGTCCACGATCTCGCCGAGCTGCTCGCGCGTCAGCGCCGTGAAGCGCACGACGTCGTCGAGGCGGTTGACGAACTCCGGTTTGAAGTGGCTCAGCAGCGCCTCGCGCAGGGTGATGTCCGACACCGCCTCCGCGTCGCTGACCGGGATGTTCGAGGTCATGATCAGCACCGTGTTCTTGAAGTCCACCGTGCGGCCCTGGCCGTCGGTCAGGCGGCCGTCGTCCATCACCTGCAGCAGGGTGTTGAACACGTCCGGGTGCGCCTTCTCGATCTCGTCCAGCAGCACCACCGAGTAGGGGCGCCGGCGCACCGCCTCGGTCAGCTGGCCCCCCTCTTCGTAGCCGACGTACCCCGGGGGCGCGCCCACCAGGCGCGAGACGGTGTGCTTCTCCATGTACTCCGACATGTCGATCCGCACCATCGCCTCCTCGGAGTCGAACATGAACTCTGCCAGCGCCCGCGCCAACTCGGTCTTGCCGACGCCCGTCGGGCCGAGGAACAGGAACGTGCCGATCGGCCGGTTCGGGTCCGCCAGCCCCGCCCGCGCGCGGCGCAGCGCGGTCGCGACCGCCTCGATCGCCTCGTCCTGGCCGACCACCCGTTCGTGCAGGCGCTCCTCCATGTGGATCAGCTTCTCGACCTCGCCCTCCAGCAGGCGACTCACCGGGATGCCGGTCCACCGCGCCACCACCTCCGCGACGTCGTCCGCGTCCACCTCCTCTTTGAGGAACACGGGCGCCGTGGGAGCCGCCGGCGCGGGGGTGCTCCCACCGCCAGGGGAGGGTGGGGTTTCCGGTCCCTGCACGTCCGCCCCGGTCCCGCTCGCGATATCGCCCTCCAGCGCTCGCCCGTCCGCGACCGCTGACGCCGCACCCGGCGCGGTCTCCGTGGCACGCGACGGGGATCGAGGCCCGCCCGCCCCGCCCTCCAAGGCGGCCAATTCCTCTTCTATCTCCGGGATCTCGTTGTAGAGCAGCTGCGACGCGCGCTCGTAGTTCGTTTCGCGTTTGGCCCGCTCGGCCTCGCTGCGCGCCGCCTCGAGGCGCTCCTTGAGGTCTGAGGCGTCTGTGATGGCGTCCTTCTCCGCCTGCCACTGCGCCTTCATCCCCGCCGAGCGCTCCTTCAGGTCCGCCAGCTCGCGCTCGATCGCCTCGCGGCGTTCCGCCGAGGACGCGTCGGTCTCCTTGCGCAGCGACGTCAGCTCGATCTCCAGCTGCATCACGCGGCGGTCCACCTCGTCGATCTCGGTCGGCAGCGAGTCGATCTCGATCCGCAACTTGCTCGCCGCCTCGTCGACCAGGTCGATCGCCTTGTCCGGCAGGAACCGGTCGGCGATGTAGCGGTCCGACAGCGTCGCCGCCGCGATCAGCGCGCTGTCCTGGATGCGCACTTTGTGGTGTACCTCGTAGCGCTCCTTCAGGCCGCGCAGGATCGCGATCGTGTCCGCCACGGAGGGCTCGCCCACCACCACCGGCTGGAAGCGCCGCTCCAGCGCCGCGTCCTTCTCGATGTGCTTGCGGTACTCGTCGAGCGTCGTCGCGCCCACGCAGCGCAGTTCCCCTCGGGCGAGCATCGGCTTGAGCAGGTTCGCCGCGTCCACCGCGCCTTCGGCCGCGCCCGCCCCCACGATCGTGTGCAGCTCGTCGAGGAACAGGATCACCCCGCCGCGGGCCTCGGTGACCTCCTTCAGCACCGCCTTCAGGCGGTCCTCGAACTCGCCCCGGTACTTGGCGCCCGCGATCAACGAACCCATGTCCAGGGCGATCACGCGCCGCTCGCGCAGCGACTCCGGGACGTCGCCGGCCACGATCCGCTGTGCGAGACCCTCCACGATCGCGGTCTTGCCCACCCCCGGCTCGCCGATCAGCACCGGGTTGTTCTTCGTGCGGCGCGAGAGCACCTGGATCACGCGGCGGATCTCCTCGTCGCGGCCGATCACCGGGTCCAGCGCGCCCTGCTCGGCCAGCTTCGTGAAGTCGCGGCCGAAGCGCTCCAGCGCCTGGTACTTCTCCTCCGGGCTCTGGTCGGTCACCCGGTGCGGGCCGCGCACCTCGGCGAGCGCCTGCTTCAGGCGCTCGGGGCTCGCTCCCACCGCGCGCAGCGCCTGGCCCGCGCGGGTGGGCGGGCCCTGATCATCCGCGAGCGCGAGCAGCAGGTGCTCGGTGGAGACGTACTCGTCGGCCAGCTCCTTCGCCCGGGTCTCCGCCGCGCGCAACACTGCCACCAGTTCGGCCGAGGGCCGCCCCTCTTCGGCGCTCGAGCCCTCGCCGAGGCGGGGCAGCTCCTCGAGCGCCCGGCCCGCCTCCGCGCGCAGCGCCGGCAGCGGGGTCCCCAGCTTTGTGAGCACGGGGACGACCACGCCACCGGCTTCGTCGCCGTCCAGCAGCACCGCCAGCAGGTGCGCCGGGGTCACCTGTGGGTTGCGCCGCTCCTGCGCGAGGCGCGCCGCTGCGGCCAGGGCCTCCTGAGACTTGATCGTCAGACGGTCGGGCTGCATAAACCTAGGCTTGCACACTCTGCTCCGGCTTGCCCCGCGGACGAGGCGCAACTGGTTTTGGCGCGGCAAACTTCGCGGGCCCCACGGAAAACCCCTGGAACCTGCCGTGTTCTGCGCCTCGCGGCTTGGCAAGCACAGCCAGGATGATCCCTAAAGTCGGAAACATCGCTTGTGGGCGTTGGGAGTCATTGATAGGGTCGCCCTGCAGGTACCCTTGGACACAATGAGGAAGGTAGGATCTCGATGATTAGGAATCGAACTGCGCGCAAAGGCGCGCTCATCGCCATGGCGTTGCTGACGCCACTGGCCTTCGCGTCGCCGGCGATGGCGACCGAACACCATCCGACAGGCAAGTTCGCGCCCTTTGCCTACTGCCCGTTGGCAAACCCGGCGGTGGAAGCATGCACGGTCGCGAACACGACCAGCGGCGAATTCACGATTGGCAAAAGGACCGTGCCGATCAACAAAACGATCACGCTGCAGGGCGGGTTGAAAGAAGTCGTAGGAACCGAAGAAGAGGAACTCGTCGCGGCGGAAAACGGTGAAACGCTGTCGAAAACGGCACTGTACGTGCCTGGTGGTCTACTCGACATCGTCGCACCCGAATTCCTGAACAAAGAACAGAAAGAAAAGTTTGAAAAAACCATCAACGAAGGGATCACGGGGGTCACGGAGACGACCGAACTCGCGGAACCCGCGGACAAGGTCAGGCTCAACTCCTCGAACCTGATCACCGAAACTGGCGTTGCGCTGCATCTGCCGGTGAAGGTCAAATTGGGCAACGTATTCCTCGGCAGCGAATGCTACATCGGCACGTCGTCGAGCCCGATCTTCCTCAACCTCACGACCGGGGCGACGAGCCCGCCCGCACCGAACAAATCGATTCATGGCGCCGCGGGTGCCTTGAGCATCGAAGAAGAAGGCACCCTGCTCATCCTCAACGGTGGCTCGCTCGTTGAAAACGGTTGGGCGGCTCCCGGAGCGCACGGCTGTGGTGGACACGCACTCGAAAGCATCATCGACCCGGCGGTCAACGCCGCGCTCGGCCTGCCCTCCGCGGCGGGACACAACACGGCGATCCTCACCGGCAAACTCGAAGTTGCCGCGGCAGCAGCCGTGAAAGCAAGCGAATAGCCGCACCGACGTAAGCCGTACCTGACACACAGCCATACCGCGGGGGAGCCCGCCGTGTACACGGCGGGCTCCCCCCGCGCTGTGCCTCGGGCCAGGGTGGCCTCGGGCCAGGTGGGCTCTTTGCGCTGCGAGGTTTGGCAAGCACAGCCAGGATGATCCCTAAAGTCGGAAACATCGCTTGCGGGGGTTGCGGGTCATTGATAGGGTCGCCTTGCAGGTACCCTTGGACACGACCAGGAAGGTAATTCCCATGATTAGGACCCACACCGGGCGCTTGGCGAGCATCCGCATGCGTACCGTCGTCATCGTCGCGCTGCTGGCTTCGCTGGCTCTCGCGCCGTCGGCTCTCGCGAAAGGAAACCATCCGACAGGCAAGTTCGCGCCTTTCCTCTATTGCCCGTTGGCGAACGCGACGGTGGAAGCGTGCACGGTCGCGAACACGACCAGCGGTGAATTCACGATTGGCAAAAAGACCGTGCCGATCAACAAAACGATCACGTTGCAGGGCGGGCTGAAGGAAGTGCCCGGAACCGAAGAAGAGGAACTCGTCGCAGCCGAAAACGGTGAAACGCTGTCGAAAACGGCGCTGGCCGTACCCGGAGGCCTCTTCGGCATCATCGCGCCCGAATACCTGCCCAAATGGCTGCAGGAAATCTTCAACAACTTCATCAACGAAGGCATCACGGGCGTCACGGAGACCACCGAACTCGCGGAACCGGCGAGCAAGGTCAGGCTCAATTCCTCGAACCTGATCACCGAAGTCGGCGTCGCGCTGCACCTGCCGGTGAAGGTCAAACTGGACAACGCCTTCCTCGGCAGCGAATGTTACATTGGCACCTCGTCGAACCCGGTCTTCCTCAACCTCACAACGGGGGCGACGAGCCCGCCCGGGCCGAACAAATCGATTCATGGCGCCGCGGGTAAACTGAGCATCGAAGAAGAAGGCACCCTGCTCATCCTCAACGGTGGCTCGCTCGTTGAAAACGCGTGGGCAGCGCCCGGAGCGCACGGCTGCGGTGGCTGGCTCCTCGAAGGCCTGATCGACCCGGCGGTCGACGCCGCGCTCGGTCTGCCCTCGGCAGCGGGACACAACACGGCGATCCTCACCGGCAAACTCGAAGTTGCCGCGGCGGCAGCCGTGAAAGCAAGCGAATAGCCGCACCCGAAGTAGCCGCACCAGACACATAGCCATACCGGGGAGCCCGCCGCACGGCGGGCTCCCCGTGCGCTGTGACCTCAAGACCAGGGTGGGCAGAGTGACCACCAGGTTACGCCCAGGCGTCCGCCCTACGTGACATGCCGTACGGGATACTCACCGCGCGCGAGGTCGCGCCCCGGCGGAGAGCGGCCGCACGTCGGCCGCGCGCACGAGCGCCCGCCCGGGCGGGCGGGAGTTCGGAAACGGCACGAGCTCCGCGCGGAAGGAGCGACGAACCTCCTCCAGGCGCTCGGCCAACTCGACCTGGGCGCGCAGCGCCTGCAGCTCGAGCTCCTCGATGCGGGCGTGCATCCGCTCGATCTCCGACTCCAGGTCGAGCACACGCTCCACGCCCGCGAGGTTCAGGCCGAGCTCGGCGGTCATCTCCTGGATGCGCCGCAGCCGCTCGACGTCCTCCTGGGAGTACAGGCGTGTGCCCTTCGGGGAGCGCTCGGGGTCGATCAGCCCCCGCGCCTCGTAGGTGCGCAGCGTCTGCGGGTGCATGTGTGCGAGCTCGGCGGCCACCGAGATCATGAACACGCCGCGGTTGGCGGCCACGTGGATCGAGCTGCTGGGCCTGTCGGTCGATTCGCGCGCGGTCACTTGGATACCTTCTCGGGCGCCGGCTCAAACAGCCGGGCGCGGGGATCGCGGCCGTTCGTCGCATCCGCGAGCGCCTGCACCGCGGCGCTCTGCTCGTCTGTGAGCTCCTCGGGGACGTCGATCGTGAAGCGGTAGTGGATGTCCCCTTTCTCTGGAGACCCCGCCCGTCCGCCGGTTCCGAGCTTTGGGGGACCCTCGCCGCGCAGGCGCTGGACGGTGCCGTGGGTCGTGCCGGGGCGCACACGCAGCGTCTTGGTGCCGGTGAGCGTTGGGACCTTGACCTCCGCCCCGCGCAGCGCCTCCGGGATCGTGAGCGGGACCTCGACCTCGACGTTGTCTCCGCGGCGTTTGAAGACCGGGGAGTGCGCGACGTGCGTGACCACGTACAGGTCGCCGGGAGGCCCCCCGCGCGGGCCGGCCTCGCCCTTGCCGGGGAGGCGGATGCGCGAGCCCTCCTTCACGCCCGCAGGAATGTTCACACGGTATTTCTTCACCGTGCGCACCGCGCCCGAGCTGTGGCAGGTCGGGCAGGGATCCTCGATCACTGTCCCCGAGCCGCCGCACCGCGAGCACGGCTGGGAGATCGAGAACATCCCCTGGCCCTGTGTCTCGATCCCGCGACCCTGGCACTGCGGGCAGACCTTCGGCGTGGTGCCCGGCTTCGCGCCGGTGCCGTGGCACGTGCCGCACGGCGTCTGCGTGGCGACCGACAGCGGCACCTGCGCGCCCGCGACCGCCTGCTCGAAGGTGATCGAGACCTCGGTCTCGAGGTCCCGGCCGCGTTCGGGGCGGGGTTTGGTGCGGGTGCGCCGCCCGCTCGCGGACCCCCCAAAGAGGTTGGAGAGGATGTCGCCCATAGAAGAGGCGTCGAAGTCGAAGTTGCCGAAGCCCCCGAAGCCGCTGCCGCCCCCGGCCGCCGCGTAGGGGCCCGTGCCGCTGTCGTACTGCTTGCGCTTCTCGGGGTCCGACAGCACGTCGTGGGCGTGGGAGATCTCCTTGAAGCGCGCCTCCGCCTGCTTGTCGTCGGGGTTGCGGTCGGGGTGGTACTTACGCGCGAGCTTGCGGTACGCCTTCTTCAGCTCCTCCGGGGTGGCCTTTTTATCGACGCCCAGCGTCGCGTACAGGTCCTGTTTGGCTGCCGTCGCCATGGGGCCGCGCCTCCTACCCCGCCACCACGACGCGCGCGGGGCGGATCACGGTCCCGTTCAGCCGGTACCCGGGCTGGTAGACCTCCACGACGGTGCCGCTCTCGGCGCCCTCCACGGGCTGTTGGGCCATCGCCTCGTGGTGGGCGGGGTCGAACGGCTCGCCTGCGGGGTCGTACGACTCCACGCCCACGCGCGCGAGCGCCGCGGCGAGCTCCGCCCGCACGAGCCGCACGCCCTCCAACAGTGGGTCCTCCTGGGCGGCGGACTCCAGCGCGCGGTCGAGGTTGTCGAGTGCCGGCAGCAGCTCCTTGGCGAGCTTCGCCACGCCACGCTCCGCGGCGGCCGCGGACTCGCGCGCGACGCGCTTGCGGTAGTTCTCGAAGTCCGCCTGCGTGCGCTGCGCGAGCGCGAGGTACTCGTCGCGCTGCGCCGCCGTCGCTACGAGCTCGTCGAGGTCGCCCTCGACCTCGCGGGCCTCCCCGTCGTCCTCGGTGTCGTGCCCGGGTCCCGGCTCGGTGGCGAGGGTCTTGGACCCACCCGCCCCACGCTCCCGGGGCTCAGCGGGTGCGTGCGCCTGGGCGGCGGGGGCCGCGGCTCCGCCCCCCGGCGCCGGTGGGTTTTGAGTCCCACCCACCCGCTCGGGCTGGGCCCGCGGGTCCTCCTGCAGTGCCTGCTCGCGGTCGCTCATCGCGCTCAGGCCTTCGTCTCGTCCACGACCTCCGCGTCGACGACGTCCTCCTCCTCCGAGGTCGCGCCGGCTCCGTCGGTCGCGCCGCCGCCGTTGGGCGAGCTGGCCGCGGCCTCCTGCGCGCGCTGGTACATCGCCTCGGAGACGGCGTGGAAGGCGCTCTGCAGCACGTCGGTCTTGGCGTTGATCGCCGCGGGGTCTTCGTCCTCGGACTCCAGGGATGCGCGGACCTCCTTGATGGCCTCCTCGATGCGGGACCGGGAGTCGCCGTCCACCTGCTCGCCGAGGTCGGCGAGCTGGCGCTCGGCCTGGTAGGCGGCGTTCTCGCCGTTGTTGCGGGCCTCCGCGAGCTCGCGCGCGCGGCGGTCCTCCTCGGCGTGGGACTCCGCGTCGGAGACCATGTTCTTGATCTCCTCCTCGGAGAGCCCCGAGCCGGCCTTGATCTCGATCTTCTGCTCCTTGCCGGTGCCGAGGTCCTTGGCGGAGACGTTGAGGATGCCGTTGGCGTCGATGTCGAACGCGACCTCGATCTGCGGGATGCCCCGCGGCGCCGGCGGGATGCCGGTGAGCTGGAACTTGCCCAGCGACTTGTTGTACGTCGCCATCTCGCGCTCGCCCTGCAGCACGTGGATCTCGACCGACGGCTGGTTGTCCTCGGCGGTCGAGAACACCTCGCCCTTGCGCGTCGGGATCGTCGTGTTGCGCTCAATCAGCTTCGTCATCACGCCGCCCTTGGTCTCGATGCCGAGCGTCAGCGGGGTGACGTCGAGCAGCAGCACGTCCTTGACGTCGCCGGCGAGCACGCCCGCCTGGATCGCGGCGCCGACGGCGACCACCTCGTCGGGGTTGACCCCGCGGTGGGGCTCCTTGCCGGTGAGCCCTTTGACCTTCTCCTGCACCGCGGGCATGCGCGTCATGCCGCCGACCATCACGACGTGGTCGATCTCCTTGACGCCCTTGTCTTTGGCGTCGTCGAGCGCCTGGCGCACCGGCGCCACGACGCGGTCGAGCAGCGCCGAGGTGAGCTCGGAGAGCTTCGCGCGCGTCAAGCGGGTGTCGAGGTGCTTGGGGCCGGAGGCGTCGGCGGTGATGAACGGCAGGTTGATCTGCGTCTCCTGCGTGGTGGACAGCTCGATCTTGGCCTTCTCCGCGGCCTCGTACAGCCGCTGCAGCGCCATCGGGTCGGCCGAGAGGTCGATGCCCTGGTCGCGCTTGAAGTCAGCGACGAGCCAGTCGACGATCGCCTTGTCGAAGTTGTCGCCACCGAGGTGGTTGTCACCGGCGGTGGACTTGACCTCGAACACGCCGTCGCCGATCTCGAGCACCGACACGTCGAACGTGCCGCCGCCGAGGTCGAACACGAGGATCGTCTGCTCGGACTCCTTGTCCAGACCGTACGCGAGCGACGCGGCGGTGGGCTCGTTGATGATGCGCCTGACGTCCAGGCCGGCGATCTTGCCGGCGTCCTTGGTCGCCTGGCGCTGGTCGTCGTTGAAGTACGCGGGCACGGTGATCACCGCGCCGTCGACCGATTCGCCCAGGTACGCTTCCGCGTCGGTCTTGAGCTTCTGCAGGATCATCGCGGAGATCTCAGGCGGGGAGTGCTGCTCGCCGCCGGCCTCCACGCGCGCGTCGCCGTTGGGGCCGGAGACGACCTTGTAGGGGACGATCGACTCCTCCTCGCGCACCTCGGCCTCCTTGCGGCCCATGAAGCGCTTGATCGAGAAGACGGTGTTCTGCGGGTTGGTCACCGCCTGGCGCTTGGCGACGGTGCCGACAAGCCGCTCGCCGGAGGCCGTGAAGGCGACCACGGACGGGGTCGTCCGGCCTCCCTCGGCGTTCTCGATGACGGTCGGCTCGCCACCCTCGAGCACGGCCATGCACGAGTTGGTCGTTCCGAGGTCGATGCCTATGGTCTTGCCCATGGTGGGGGCTCCTTCTGGTGGGGGTCTGTAGCGTGGGGCCGGGTAGTGGCGGGCGCCCTAACGAAATCTGAGCGGAACTCTAGCAGATTTTCTAGCGTGCTGCAAGTAGCCGGGGCCGAGGAGCGCCTAGCCTGGTGTTATTTGGGGATCATCCGCGCGTGTTTGTGCGGGGGATCGGGCGTTGTGCGCGCGGGGCCTCCGTGCCCCGCGTCGGCGGTGGCTGCGGGAACTTGCCGGCTCCCGACCGCGACCGCGCGGCTTCTCTTCGATCGCCGCCGCCAGGCCAGCAGCGCGGAGTTCGCTGTGGGAAATGAACACCAGGCCGGCCCCGTACTCGGGAGATGATGCGTCGGGAACCGGGGCGGGTTGGTCGCGGTGGGATCTCCAGGCGTCGATCCACCACCAGCGTCTGGCGATCGGTGTCACGCGCAGGCCTCTACGCGAGCGCAGGACGCGCCCACCGAACACCGTGATGGCCTGCAGGTGGAGCGCGGGCGTGGGCAGCCTGGCGTGGTTGGCTGCCCACTTGTGGTAGCGCGCGAGCGCACCGCCGTCTTCAGAGCGCCAGTACCAACCACGCGCGGTCACCCATATGGTTGCGGTCATCGACAGGGCGGGCTCCAGCGAGCCGATTGCGGTGACGCGCACCATTTGCAGAGAGCCCTCGTCGCCAGGGAGCTTTTCCAGCAGTCGTCGCTGCTGGTGTCGGGATTGGGCGAATGCTCGCGGCGAAGACGCGCCGCCGACCATCAGGCGCAGGATGAACGTCACCAGGCTCAGCCCGAAAATGAGGATTGCGCTGCCGAGCATCAGTCGGGTGGGGCCGCGGGGCTCGGTAGATGCGGCGATCAGCGTCGTGTCTATCGAGAGGCCGACGAATGCGACGATCGAGATTGCGAGGAGGAACTGGATCAGGGACAGAAGTCGATCGAACAGTCCTCGTTCCCACGGTAGCGTTCCCAGCGGGTGAGCAAGACTGTTCCAGGCGTTGTGGATTCCCATGCATACGATCAGCACCACCAACGTCGCGATGAACAGATTCTCCGCTCTGAGATCGTAGGTCCCCAGCTTGTGGCCGCTCTCAAACGAGTACGCGGCGATGTAAAGCGCCGCCCCCACGATCGCCAATCCGACCAGCTGCACCGCCAGGACGAACCACGGTGTAGAGGTCTGTGTCTGTCCGTCGTCATGGTTGGCGCTCGTGAGGTTGCGGGTTGTCAAGACAGCCAGGCCTACCCCGACGACGATCGCCACCAATGGGCTTGACTCGGTCATAGCTGTCCCGCGCCGCGCCGGGGTAGGTCTACCGGATATGGACCCGACCAGGCCAGGTCCCGAAACTCACACATAGAGTGAACACGAGCGAGCATTTTGTATCGACTACGCAGCCTTTCTGTCCGTCTTTGGTCGCCTGGCTGCGTTTATGGAGATCACTACATTCGCCTCGGGCTCGACCAGGCGCAGTGGCCTTGGCAGTATCTCGGACCTCTGCTTTGCGAGGGAGCCCTCCATATATTCCAACGCCCGCTCTGCACGGATTCGGCGCAGCTCCAGCACCCCTTCAGCGAGTCGCTCGCGCAGAATTACGATTGTGAGCACGTCCACCGATCGATCGGGGATGCGCTCGCCCAGTGAAACGATACGCCCGCCCTCGTCGTCTGCCAGTACGTCCCGGGCGTCGAGGGAGAGCGTTTCCCGTTCCTTGGGCGAGCGAGAGCGGTATATCTTCCGCACCCGCCTAGTGAAGCGAGCGGCAAACCAACCGGTGAAGTTGCCGCCTGGCCACGTTTCGATCGAATGGATCAACTCAAGGTTCGCCTCGGCGCGCGCTTCCTCCCGGTCGAGATTCCGAAAGAACGGTGCGGCAATCATCTTTCCTATGTAGCGCTGCATGTGGGCCGCGAGCCGATCGCGACAGCGTGGGCATCCACACCCCGCGAACGCATTGGCACGATCACGGAGCGTGTGTGGGGGAACGATGACGCGACATGCGATCGTACGCCGATCCGATCGTCTATGGCGTTCGGCTGTGAAGTCCGCTATCACGCGGTGGGCGTCTCCTGCGGCGAGCGACAGGCGTCGGGTTGCAAGCGCTTGCGTGCAACCTATACCGAGAAGCGAAGCAGCGTCCATGATGCCACTCAGCTTGTCGATGTAGTCTCGTGTGCCGTCGTGACCGTGCTTTCGGAGGAGGTGGCCGAGCGAGCTTGGTGCGAGCGTGATACCACGATCGGCAGCGTACTGGGCCATCTCAGACTGGCCGGCAGCGCGTGCGACACGCCGCTGAGCATCGCCCGAGCCGGCTGACGTATGCGTCTGGTTGTAACTCTTCATGCGGCATCACGCGCTGTCTCCGATCGGGTTGCCAGCCACATCCGAGCTTTGCCCACGCCTGTGAAGCGGACGAGTCCGAGCTGTATCAGGCGTCGGCCCTGCTCGATGACCAAGTTCGTCGGTAGCCCGAGGTGTCTTGCGAGCTGCTCAGTGGTTGCGCCGTTCAGATCTACGATTGCGTCGTACAGAGGATAAACGCCACGGGGCGGCAACATCGGTGACGGAGGTACATCGCTCTTCGAACCAACGAGCGCGAGCGTGTGCGTCGGCGCATCGGGCGAGCGGTACCGGAGTGCGCCGCGTCAACCATCCGCGCCGATCTCCCCTTCCGCAACCAGGCGTTTGAGTTTGCAATCGATCGCCTGCGGGCTACCGTCCAGTGCTGCCACGATCTCACCGCGAGTGAGTGGGGAGTGAGCAATGATATAGTCGCGCACCTGACTGCGAGTCGGGTTACGCCGGTCCGGCCCTTTGCGTGCACGCTTCGTTTCGTTGTGCCTCGGTGCTGTGGCCTGTGGCTCCATCACTTGATGCGCCGGATCGAATAATGCCTCGGCATATTCCAGACGGCTGACATAGAGGCGTGCTGCCGGGAGCTCCGCGCGGATGGCTTCGAGTACGGTTGTCATGCCGCGCCTCCCCACTCACATCCGACGGCTCGTAGGACCTCTGTGCTGCGTCTGCGCCGTGAATGTGGTGCTGTGGTTGGCGGCATACATGTGGGCCGGCGGACGGGATTCGTTGTTGCGGCAAAAGTTGGATTTACACCGCACGCGACGGAGACCTTGCATGTGGCCTCCTGGGCGGATGCGACGTCGACGGTGATGGTAAGATGCTGAATGGACAAGGGTATTACCTCCTTTGCAGGCGACGACTCCACCTATTCGTTTGACACTGGTAGTACTGAGATACTGAATATACCGTGTCAACGTGCGTTGTGGTAGATTGACGACAAAAAATTTACTCCTAAATTGGGAGGTGTATTCATGTAACGCCGATTCACCCAGTAGGTCGAGACGGGGATGGGGGCCAGCTCGTCTCGCTGTACCCGTCTACGGATGGACTGGAAACGTGCGAAGCGTCGGACCTGCGTTTGCGAGACGGGCCGGCCGCGCACCCGCAGCTGGCCTCTATTCTTCGGGCTCGGTGCCCTCGTTGAGGATTGCGAGGTACTTGTCGTAGACGTAGAGCTTGCCGCGCCGCCGGCCGGTGGCCTCACGGAGGATGCCGGCCCGCTCGAGACGGTTGATAGCGGCGTAGACCGGGGGGCTCGTGAGCTCGAGCTGCTCAGCGACCGAAGAGGCGCCCAGCACGATGAATCGCGCAGCGAGGTCGTGCACGCGGTGCGCTGTCGCCGCACCGCGGCCGAATGCATGGATCGCTTGGCGGTCTGACTCGATCATCGCCACGAGGCGCTGGGTTGTCCGAGTGGTGGACTCCGCGACATCGATGACACCCTGCAGGATCTTGCGCAAGACGGAACTCGCCGGCTCGGGCGCTGGCTCGCGGTTGCTCTGGAGAGCTTGGTCTTCGATCGCTTACCACCCGTACAGCTTACTAAGAGCACCTAACAAAAAGATCGGCACGCCCGGATGCGTCCCTGGACGCGGCGCTGGATCGCCACGGTCCGCCTTGCCCGTGCTACCAGCACGGGCTGCGCCAGCCCGCGTCGCCCAGCTTGGTCCAGGAACGCCCCGGACGCACCGCCTATTTTGTTAGGCACTCTAAGCGATACGGCCGAAACGTTTATTAGCTTGCCACGATTGAAGCGATCGCTGCATTAGGCGCGGCGCCTGCTTTCGCCACGGTGCTCACCGCAGCTCCTTGACGATCGGGAAGGGGATGACCTCGCGCAGCGTGTCGCGTTCGGTGAGGATCATCACCAGGCGGTCGACGCCCATGCCGCCGCCGGCGGTGGGCGAGTAGCCGTACTCGATCGCGCGCGCGTACTCCTCGTCGTTGGGGTGCGGCACGTCGGCGTCGTCGATCATGCGCCGCTTGCGCTGGTCGACGAAGCGCTGCCACTGATCGACCGGGTCATTGAGCTCGGTGTCGCCGCTGACGAGCTCGATGCCGCCGATCACCGCGTCGAAGTGCTCACCCAGCTCGGGGTGCACCGAGTGGCGCTTGGTGATCGGGAACGGCTCGAGCGGGAAGTCGAACACGTGCGTCGGCTGGTTGATCGTGTGCTCGATCTTCTCTGAGTAAATGTCGGCGACGACGTCGGCCCAACTGGAGGCGGGGTCCAGCGGCCCGTCGAGGACCTCCGCGAGTTGCTCGCGCGTGGACTGCATGAAGTCGAGGCCCGTGCGCTCGAGGATCAGATCGCGCATCGTGATCCGCTGCCACGGCTTGGCGAGGTCGATCTCCTCGCCGCCCCGTTTGATCGTCGTGCGCCCGAGCACGGCCTGGGCGACGTCGCGGAACAGTTCTTCGGTGACGGTCGCCACGTCGTTGTAGTCGGAGTACGCGCACATGAACTCGATGATCGTGAACTCGGGGCTGTGCTTGGGGGAGATGCCCTCGTTGCGGAAGACCTTGCCCATGTCGTACACGTTCTCCATGCCGCCGACGATGCAGCGGTTGAGGAACAGCTCGACGGAGATGCGCAGGTACAAGTCGCGGTCGAGCGCATTGTGGTGGGTCGTGAACGGGCGCGAGCCGGCGCCGCCGGCGAGTGACTGCAGGGCCGGTGTTTCGACCTCGACGAAGTTGCGCTCGTTCAGCCACTTGCGGATCTCGAACACGATCCTGTGGCGTTTGACGAACAGGTCGCGCGTGTCCTCGTTGGCGAGCAGGTCCAGCTCGCGGTAGCGGTAGCGCGTGCCGGTGTCGCCGAGGCCGTGGTGCCTGTCCGGCGGCGGGCGCAGCGCCTTGGTCAGGAGCGTGCACTCGATCACCTCGAGCGCGAGCTGGCCGCGCTGGGTGACGTACACGCAGCCGTCGACCGCGACGATGTCGCCGATGTCGAGCGCCAGGATGCGCTCGTAGGTCTCCTGCCCGAGCGCGTCCACGCGCACGACCGCCTGGATCTGCCCGGAGAGATCGCGCAGGTCCAGGAACGAGTTCTTCGGGTGCGTGCGCCTGGAGATCAGCCGCCCGGCGATCTGGTAGCGCAGCTCCGGGTGCTCGCCCGTCACCAACTCGGCGGGGTCGTGCGCGGCGAGCACGTCGGCGATGCGCGTTCGCGTGCCCCACAGCGTCACCGGCGGATACGGGTCGACGCCTTCGGCCCGCAGCCGCTCCATCTTCGCGCGGCGCTCGTCGGCGCTGTCGCGCTCCTCCTCGATCGCGCTCACGCTGCAGGCACGAGGTTGGAGGTGTCGCGCACGTCGAGCACCGGCACGTCGGGGATCGCCTCCTCGAGCAGCGAACGCAGGCGCAAAGAGTCAAAGGAGTGCGAGTGGGGCGCGACGGGGTTCACGGTCAGCGCGCGCAGGTCGATCGGAGTGAGCACCTCGATCGCGAGGCCCTGGCGGCGGTACCACTCGGGGCCGTGGTCGGTGAGGAAGGCCCGGGTGGGATCGGTGACCACGAGTGTCAGCGACGCGGGCCCGCTCGGGCGCAACTGACCGAGGGCCAGCAGGAGCTCCGCGAGGAAGGGCTCGCAGAGCGCGCCCTGTACGAGTAGGTGAGTCGCCCCGGGGCGTGCACGCAGCAGCTGGGCGATGTCGGCGGCGGTGGAGGTGAGTGCGAAGCGGGGGTGCAGCGTGAGCGGCTCCTCGTCGGGTCCACCGACGAGCGAGGAGGCCGCGCCCGACTGCGCGAGGGCGCGCACGTGGGGCTCACGCACCGCGGGCAGGCGCACGAGCTCGACGGCGTCGCGGGTGTGCGCCACGACCTGCTCGATGTCCTCGTGCAGCGCGGCCCCGGTGGACAGCACGAGGCCGTCGGAGATCGCGGGGGAGGAGGCGGCGCGGCGGTCCAGCGCACCGTCGATCAGGACCTGCTCGGCTCCGTGGGCGAGCATCGCGTCGCAGACCTCGCGCACGTCCGCGGCGGCGGAGGGGCCGGCGATCTCGATGATCCCTTGGGTGTGCAGCCGGGCGATCAGGACGCGGCCGAGTGGCGTGCGTACGCCTGTCTCCAGCACGAGCTCGTGGGCGATCGCCCCGGCCCGCAGCAGCGCGTCGGTGGTCGCGACGAGGCTCCCGGCGCAGAGCTCCACGCGGGGCTTCTCGATGCGGATGTCGATCACGTCGCGCTCCTCGCCGTCGCGCCCGACCGAGGTAACGCCGACGCGCCGCCCGTGCTCCTGCAACTCGCGCAGGGCGACGGTGAGCGTCTCGGTCTTGCCGGTGTTCTTGGCAAGGCCGACGAACGCAAGGCGCCGCGCGGGCGCGATCAACTCGGAGAGTGTCTGCATGGGGCCTCGCTCAGCCTAGCTGTCCCGCCTCGCGACGGCGGTCCGCGGAGGTGTCACTCACCCGCGGGTCGTGGTCCCCGCCGCTCTCTGCGCCCGCGCCGTTACCACCCTCCCCCTCGGAGGGAGCCCGGCCGAGCCGCGCGGCGAGCTCGCGCACGAGGAACGTCGCGAGGTGGTGGGGGTATGTGCCCTTGGAGAAGCCGGCGTCGTAGCCGAGCTCCTTGGCGAGCTCGCCCGAGACGCGGGGCCCGCCGCAGGCGAGGATCAGCTGACGGCGGCGGCCCTCCGCCTCGACGATCTCCACGAGCTCCGTGAGGTTGTGGATGTGGAGGTTCTGCTGGGTGACGGTCTGCGAGACGAGGATCGCGTCGGCGTCGAGATCGAGCGCCCGGGCGACGAGTGTGCTGTTGGGGACCTGGCTGCCGAGGTTGTGGGCGTGGAAGGCGTGGTAGCCCTCGAGGCCCTTGTGGCCGTGGAAGCCCTTGAGGTTGAGCATCGCGTCGATCCCCACGGAGTGGGTGTCGGTGCCGGTGGAGGCGCCGACGACGACCACGGGCCGCCCGATGTGAGCCTGCGCGTAGGCCTCGACCTCGTCCTCGCTCATGTACTGCGCTACCTCACCCCCCTCGGCGGCGAGGGTGGCGTAGTCCACAGAGTGCACGCACGAGCCGTACACCACGAAGTAGGTGTAGCCGTCGGTGAGGCGCTGGTGGTGGACGACCTCAGGGTGCTGGAAGCCCATCTTGCCGGCGAGCTCCAGCGCGGCCTTGCGCGCGGCCTGCCCGTCGGGGACCGGCAGGGTGAAGGAGAGCTGCACGAGACCGTCGCCGTGGTGGTCGGCGTAGGGCCGGACGTGGGCGAGGTCGGCCTCCTCAGGCAATGGAGAGCGTCCCCCGCATGAGGTCGGTGACGGGGTTGAAGTAGCCCTCCTCGGTGGCGACGATGCCCTCCATCCCGCGGCCCCCATCGCGCGGGCGGGAGACGTCCCCGAAGACGGCCCCCTCGATCGCGCCGAAGAGCCCCACCTCGGCGGTGCGCTCGAGGATCGCGTGCGCCCCGCGCAGGACCTCGGCGGCGTGCGTCTGCACGAGCCCGCCGCGGCGGAACTCGATCTCCTCGCCGAGGTCGCGGGCGGCGGTGAAGACGTAGTTGACGTTCTGCAGCCCGAGCACGCGGTCGTGGATGTGGGGGGTGAAGATGCCCTCGGTGGGCACCCCGATCGTCTGGATGCCCTGCCCGGTGGCGACCGTGACGAGGTTGAAGAGCGTGTCGGCGGCGTGGGTGCGGAACAGGTTGCCGTCCATGTGGCGCGTGGGGGGCATGTACTTGACGGGGCAGTCGGGGAACAGCTCGCGGGTGAGCAGCGCCTGGGCCCACTCGTAGAGCAGCCCGTTGGTGACGGGGGTGTCGATCTCGAACGCGTCACCGAGCGCGATCTGCTCGTCGGGCACGCCGGAGTCGCGGGCGAGGTAGAGGTTGATGAACTGCGAGGCGGTCACCGAGGGCGCGGCCTCCAGCGCGTCGGCGGTGCGCAGGTAGTTGTCCTCGCCGGTGTTGATGGTGACCCCGAAGTAGCCGTTGACGGTGCGCGAGACGCGCTGGTCGAGCAGCCCGCGGACGGGGTTGATGTCGCGGTAGAGGATCCCGTAGAGGGCGTCGTTGACCATGTTGTCGAGACCCTCGAAGGCGCCCATCGCGGCGATCTCGGACATGCAGAGTCCCGAGCAGAAGGACGAGAGGCGCACGTAGCGTCCGTTGTGCTCGGACCACTCGTCGAGCGCGGCGCGCATGATCGCGAAGTTGGCCTGGGTGGCGAACGTGCCGCCGTAGCCATCGGTGGTGGGGCCAAAGGGGACGTAGTCGAGCAGGGACTGCGCGGTGGAGCGGATCACGGCGACGATGTCCCCGCCGGCCTCGGCGACGGCGAGGCCGTGGACGACGTCCTCGTAGACGTTGCCGGTCGCGGTCAGCACGTAGCGCAGGGGCGGGGGGCTCTCGCCGAGTCGCTCGCGCAGGGCGCGGCGGGCGTCCATCCGCTGGCTGATGTCCCCGAGGCGGCGCTCGAGCTCCTCGCGAGCGCGCTCGCGTATCGCTCCCTCGGGCGCGAGCGCCAGCGCGCAGAGGTCCAGGCCGCCCTCCTCGACGGCGTCGGCGAGTTGCTGAGCGCCTGCCCGGACGGGCTGGTTCCCAGTGGTCTCGGAGTCGAGCAGTCCGTTGGCGATCCAGTAGGCGACGCCCCGGCCGAGGCCGCCGCGGGAGCGGACGTGCTCGACGAGCACGTTGGGCAGGGGGGCGCCGAGGTCGTTGGCGCCGTCGACGCCGAACAGGCGTGCGACGGTGCGCTCGACGGAGACGGTGGTCATGCCGGCGGTCTGATCGGCGACGTCGGCGGCGATCCGCGCGGCGGCGGCGCGGCAGGACTCGACGAGTCCCGGGTCGAGGGCGAGCTTGGAGGACTCCATGTGTCCGAGGGTACCCGAAAAACCGGGGGATTCGGGCCTGTGAAAGCGGCGCGTCCAGGTGTAAAGCAGCCTCACGGGGTGGTGGGGGCGCGTGGACCTGCGCCGCCTCGCACGTGGATGGCCAGGGCATGTGAGGGCTTGCTGGCCAAGGTGTCTGGCCTCATACAAGCCAGGTCGAGTTACCAATGACGAGTGAGCGCGGCCCGAGGCTATCGTTGGGCGCGCTAGCCTCGCGGAGTGTCTCTGTCGTTGTTTACGCCGCGGGTGCGCGAGTGGTTCGAAGCAGCGTTCGTGGAGCCAACCGCGGCGCAGAAGCAGGCGTGGCCGGCGATCGCGAGCGGGGAGCACGTGCTGGTGTCCGCGCCGACCGGCTCGGGCAAGACGTTGGCGGCGTTTCTGTGGGCGCTGGATCGGTTGGCGGCGGAGCCCGTGGCGGGCGCCGACCGCGCGCGTCGCACGCGCGTGGTGTACGTGTCGCCGATGAAGGCGCTCTCGTACGACATCGAGCGCAATCTGCGGGCGCCGTTGAGGGGCATCTCCGGCTCGTCCGACGGCACTGACATACGCGTGGGGACCCGCACCGGCGACACCCCCCAGCGCGAGCGCCAGCGGATGCTCAAAGAGCCGCCGGACATCCTGATCACGACGCCGGAGTCGCTGTACCTAATGCTGACCTCGCGCGCGCGAGAGATCCTGGGGGGTGCGGAGTGGGTGATCGTGGACGAGATCCACGCGGTGGCGTCGAGCAAGCGGGGGGCGCACCTCGCGCTGACGCTGGAGCGCCTGGACGCGCTGGTCCGCGAGGCCGGCGGCGCCGAGCCGCAGCGGATCGGCCTGTCCGCGACGCAGACCCCGCTGGAGGAGGTCGCGCGCTTCATGGTGGGGCCGACGCGCAAGTGCCGGGTGGTGGACGCGAGCGCCCCGAAGCCGCTGGACGTGAAGGTCCACGTGCCGGTCGAGTCGATGGCGGATCTCAACGGAGTGGTCCACGGCGACTCCGACCAGCCGTTGCACGGGTCGATCTGGCCGGCGATCTACCCGGAGCTGCTGCGCCTGGTGCGGGAGCACACCTCGACGATCGTGTTCGTCAACAACCGTCGCTCGGCGGAGCGGTTGGCGCTGCGGTTGAACGAGCTCGCGGCGGCGGAGGAGGAGGCCGAGGACGGGGAGGAGGCGGGAAAGGAGGAGAAGAGGGCCGCCCGAGGCGGCCCGCGCGGCGTTCGTGCGACGGAGCCCGGGCTTTTCCCGGAGCCCGCCCGCCCGCGGCCCCCACGAGAGATCGCGCGTGCGCACCACGGCTCGCTCGCGCGGGAGGAGCGGGTGGTGGTGGAGGAGCTCTTGAAGGCGGGAGAGATCCCGTGCATCGTGGCCACCTCCAGCCTCGAGCTGGGGATCGACATGGGTGCGGTGGACCTAGTGCTGCAGGTGGAGTCGCCGAAGTCGGTGGCGGCGGGGCTGCAGCGGATCGGCCGTGCCGGCCACGGCGTGGGCGAGGTCTCGCGGGGGCGGATCTTCCCGAAGTTCCGCGCGGACTTGCTGGAGTGCGCGGTGGTCGTGAGGCGGATGCGCGAAGGGGCGATCGAGCCGACGGTGGTGCCGCGCAACCCGCTCGACGTGCTCGCGCAGCAGGTCGTTGCGATGGCGGCGGCCGAGGAGGAGCTCGCCGTGGAGGAGCTGTACGAGCGGGTGCGGCGCACGCACTCCTACGCGGAGCTGCCGCGCCGCCAGCTGGAGGGCGTGCTGGACATGCTCGACGGCCGCTACCCGTCCGCGGAGTTTGGAGAGCTGCGCCCACGGATCGTGTGGGACCGCGTGGCGGGCACGGTGTGCCCGCGCAAGGGCGCGCGCGCGCTGGCGGTGGCGAACGCGGGCACGATCCCCGACCGGGGGCTGTACCTGGTGACGCTGCCGGACGGACGGCGGGTGGGGGAGCTCGACGAGGAGATGGTCTACGAGGCGCGCCCGGGACAGGTCTTTCTGCTGGGCGCGTCGGCGTGGCGGATCGAGGAGATCGGCCGCGACCGCGTGACGGTGACGCCGGCGCCGGGGGCACCGGGGGCGGTGCCGTTCTGGAAGGGCGACGGGGTGGGGCGCCCCAAGGAGTTGGGTGAGGCCATCGGGGCGTTCGCGCGGTGGGCGGTGGGGCAGTCACCCGAGACGCTGGAGCGCGAGTACGACCTCGACGCCCGCGCGGCGCGCAACCTGGTGGAGTACCTGCGCGAGCAGCAGGACGCCACGCGGGTGCTGCCGAGCGACCGCACGGTGGTGGTGGAGCGCTTCCGCGACGAGATCGGGGACTGGCGGCTGTGCGTGCTCTCACCGTATGGGGGGCGAGTGCACGCGGCGTGGGGACTCGCGCTGGCGGCGCGCATCCGCGAGCGCCTGGGGCTGGAGGCGGACGCGATCTGGTCGGACGACGGGATCGTGGTGCACCTGCCCGAGACCGACGAGCTCGGCGGCTCCGAGGCGCTCGAGCTCGTGCTGGTCGAGCCGGACGAGGTCGAGGACCTGGTCGTGGCGGAGCTTGGGCACTCGGCGCTGTTCGGGGCGCGCTTCCGCGAGGCGGCGGGCCGGGCGCTGCTGATTCCCCGCGCGTACCCGGGCCGGCGCACGCCGCTGTGGCAGCAGCGACTGAAGGCGCAGACGCTGCTGGAGGTGGCGCGCCGCTACGGGGACTTCCCGATCGTGCTGGAGGCCTACCGGGAGTGCCTGCGCGACGTACTCGACCTGCCGGGGTTGACGGAGCTGCTCGGAAGGTTGCACCGCCGTGAGCTGAGTGTGGTCGAGGTGGAGACGGCGAGCGCCTCGCCGTTTGCGTCCTCGCTGCTGTTCGACTACGTGGCGACGTACATGTACGAGGGCGACGCCCCCAACGCGGAGCGCCGGGCGGCGGCGCTGTCGCTGGACCGCGACCTGCTGCGGGAGTTGCTGGGGCAGGAGGAGCTACGCGAGCTGCTCGACCGCGGGGCGCTGGAGCAGCTGGAGGAGGACCTGCAGCGCCGCAGCGAGCAGAGGCGAGCGGCGAATCGCGACGAGCTGCACGACGCGCTGCGCACGCTCGGCGACCTGAGCGCCGCGGAGGCCGCGCAGCGCGTCTTGGAGGGGCTCGACGCGGGGGAGATGCTCGCGACCCTCGAGCGCGAGCGGCGCGCGGTGCGGGTGCGAGTCGGCGGGGAGGAGCGCCACATCGCCGCGGCGGACGCGGGCCTGTACCGCGACGCGCTCAGCACGGTCCCGCCGGGGGGCTTGCCGGAGGCCTTTACGGCAGAGGTTCCGGACGCGCTGGAGCGGCTGCTGCGCCGCTACGCCGCGACGCGCGGCCCGTTCACGACCGAGCAGCCCCGCGCTCGCTGGGGCCTTGGTGTCGCGGTGGTCGAGGCGGGGCTGTGCGAGCTGGAGCGCGCGGGCGCGGTGGTGCGTGGGGAGCTGCACCCCGATGGGCCGACAGGGCGGCGGGAGTGGTGTGACGTGGAGGTGCTGCGGCGCCTGCGCCGCGCCTCGCTGGCGGCGCTGCGCAAGGAGATCGAGCCGGCGGAGCGGCGTGCGTACGCGACGTTCCTGCCGGCGTGGCACGGGATCGACCGCCACGCGACGGCGGGCGCGGGGGTGGATCGGCTGCGCGAGCAGCTCGTACCCCTGCAGGGCCTCGCGCTGACGCCGCGCACGTGGGAGCGGGAGGTGCTGCCGCGCCGGGTGGGGGCTTACTCGACGACGTGGATGGACGAGCTGTGCGCGAGCGGAGAGCTCGTGTGGGTGGGTGCGGGCGCCCTGGGACGCAACGACGGGCGGGTGGCGCTGTACTTCCGCGAGGACGTGGCGCTGCTCGGCCCGCCCCCGCGCCGCGGGGAGCCTACGCTCGTTCGTGGAGACCCTGCGCAAGTTTCCGATTTCGTTTCAGATTCTCCCGCGCGCGTACGTGCGCGTCTTAAAGAGGGCGGGTGTTTCTTCACGGATCTGCTCACGGATGTGGATCTGCCCGCCCCCGTGCTCGCGGAGGCACTGTGGGACCTGGTGTGGACGGGGGAGGTGACCAACGACGCGTTCGCACCGCTACGTGCGCCGCGTCTGACGCTCGCCTCGGGAAGTGGTGGGAGACCGGCGCGTCGCGGGGGGCGCTTTTCGGGACGGCGGACCGCTGGGCGGGCCGCTGCGCATCCGCCGGGCCGCTGGTCGCTGACGGCGCCGCTGTTCGCTGGCGCGGGCTCCCCCTCAGAGCGCGCGCGGGCGACAGCCGAGTTGCTGCTGGAGCGCCACGGGATCCTCACGCGGGAGCTGGTGCTCGCGGAGGGCGTGCCGGGAGGCTTCGCCACGCTCTACCCCGAGCTGTGCCGTCTGGAGACGCTGGGGATCGCACGGCGTGGCTACTTCGTGGAGGGGCTGGGGGGCGCGCAGTTCGCGCTGCCGGGCGCGGTCGAGCGCCTGCGGACGCAGCGACTCTCCGAGCCGGAGCGCTCCCGGGCGCTGGTCCTAGCTGCGACCGACCCGGCGCAGCCGTATGGCGCAGCGCTGCCGTGGAGATGCTCGTCCGGGAGTCAGAGACAGCAGCTCGCAGCTGCTGAGCCTCAGCGCCCAGTGGAGGCAGACGGAGCCCGCTCACGCCGCCCGCCCCGGTCCTCTCCGGCCCGGGTTGCGGGGGCGAGTGTGGTGCTGGTGGGCGGGCAGCCGGTGCTTTACCTGGAGCGTGGCGGCCGGGGGCTGCGGGTGCTGGCGGACTCCGACGAAGACGGTTGTGTGCAACAGGCGCTCGAAGCGCTTGCTGAGCACGCGCGAGCCGGTCGGCTGCCGGCGCGGTTCGCGCTGGAGCGGGTGGACGGCGAGCCGGTGCTCGGCTCTCGCTGGGAGGCGATCCTGGAGCGGGCAGGCTTCCGTGCGGGGCCGCGTCGCGTGGAGCTCGCCTCGCGATAAAAGCCCCGCTAATGCAGCTATTCGGACAGGTAGGCAGAATGCTAGGATGACACGTAGACTCAGTTTGTTCGGAGGAGTCGGCAGAGTGCGTAGAGGGGTACGTTTTCAGGACGATCGGAAACGTCGATAGATCCTACAATTTTTAACTTGCAATCTTCGGGCAATGCTGTATGGTCGGACCTGTGGGGCTGAGTGGAACCGAGAGGGAGCTGAGCGCGATGTACCGGCGCCTGCCGCACGGCCCGCACGGCATGGGGCGCGATGCGGTGGCTCGCCACCAGCGGGCGCGGTTGTTCGGAGCGATGATCGAGGCGATCCACCGCCAGGGCTACAAAGGGACGACCGTGGCCCACGTGATCGCGCTGGCGGGCGTGTCGCGGCGGGCGTTCTACGAGCAGTTCGCCAACAAGGAAGACTGCTTCCTGGGCACCTACGACATCGCTGTGGCGCGAGCCAAGCGGCGGATGCTCGACGGGTGGATGAGCGAGCGCGGATGGGCCAACCGCGTCCACAGAGCGTGCCAGGCGTTTGTGGAGGACGCGCAGCGCAACGTCAAGTCTTCGCGCCTGGTGCTGATCGAGGGGCTGGGCCTCGGGGCCAAGAGCCGCGAACGGCTGATGCGTTCGGCGCTCGCCTTCGAACGGGTGCTGGTGAGTGGCTTCGGAGTGGCGCCCGACGGGGTTCAGCTCCCGGCGCTGGGGCCGAAAGCGATTGTGGGCGGCGGGCGCCACATGATCTTCGAGCGGCTGCGGACCGACCGTGTGGCCGAGCTGCCGATGTTGACCGACGAACTGCTCGACTGGGTCAGCGCCTACCGCTCGCCGGCGGCGCGGATCGGGGTGCCCCGCACCGCTGCGCCGCACAGGCCGGTGGAGCCGGCGCGCTTCCTCGAAAGCGAGGAGAAACGCGCCCGCGTGCTCGGCGCGGTGGTGCACCTCACGCTGGACGAGGGCTACAACGGTCTGACCGATCCCCAGATCGCCCAGTTCGCGGGGATGTTGACGGAATCGTTCCACAAACACTTCCCCTCCAAGCAGGAGTGCTTCGTGGCGGTGGTGGACGAGTTCGTCGACGAAACGATCGCGGCGATCGGCGCAGCTGCAGCTCATGCGGACAGCTGGCCAGAGGCAGCCTACCTCGGTGTGAGGGCGGGCATCGACCACTTCGTCGCGCATCCCGGGCTCACGAAAATGGCGTTCGTGGACCTCTTCGACGTCGGCCCGGTCGTGACCGAGTGCGTCGGCCGTACGCTTAGCAAGCTCGGGACCCTGCTGCAGGAGACCTCGCCCGAGCCGCGCAGAGCTCCGCTGCTGGCCCACGAAGCGGTCGTGGGCGCGTTGTGGTCGATTATTGGCAGCTACGCGACGCCCAAGCGAGTGAAGTACCTGCCCTCGCTGGTAGACCACCTCGCGTTCATGGTGATCGCCCCGTACGTGGGCCCGAAGGCGGCGGGGCAGACGATCGACGCCACTCGCCGCAGCCTCGCGCTCGACGAGCATTTCTAAAACCAGCCGCCACCGGCGCGTCTATCCTGGGGCGGTGATGGGCGTCCTCGGCATAAGGGTCCACGACCAAGTATCTGACGGTCCGGTGTGGCCGCCTCGGGGCGGTCTGCGCCATCCACGATGCTCGCCGTGCCACCAGCACGGCTGCGCTCGCGTGCGCCCCATCCCATCCCCGAATCGACCACCCCGATTCCGCCATCTACTTTGTCGCGAACCCTGAGCACCGCACCGCGCAGGGTGGGGCACAAGGGCGCCGCGCACCTCGCGCCGGGCAACACGCTCGCCAGCTTCGAGGCGGCGGTGCGCGCGGGGGTGGACATGATCGAGTTCGACGTCCTCAGCGAGCGCCCGGACGGAAGCGGGCAGCTGCTGCTCGCCCACGACTACCGGGCGCTCCACAGCGCGCAGGCGCCGCTGACGTTGCGAGAGGGTCTCGAGCACCTCGCGAGCGACGCGTACGCGGGTATCGAGCTCGACGTTGACGTCAAGCTGCCGGGCTACGGGGAGCGCGTGGTGGCGGCGCTGCGCGAGACGGGCCTGCTCGGGCGTTCGCTTGTGAGCAGTACGTTCCCGAGCGAGCTCGACGCGATGCGCGCGATCGAGCCCTCGCTGCGCGTGGGCTGGTCGGTGCCCCGTGCGCGGCGCGACTACACCGAGGACAACAAGCTCATCGCGATCCCGGCGCTTGTGCTACTCGCGTGCTACCGCTCGCTGCTGCCGCGGCGCGTCCGCGCGGCGCTGCACGCGGGCCGCTTCGATGCGGTGATGGCGCACTGGCGCGTGGTCACCCCGGCGCTGGTGCGGGCGGTCGCGGCCGGAGGCGGAGAGCTGTACGCGTGGACAGTGGACGACGCCGCGCAGGTGGCCCGCCTGACGGCGATGGGGGTCCACGGGATCATCACCAACGATCCGCGCCTGTTCGGAGCCCCGACCCCTCCCTCTGCCCCGGCACCCGCGGCGGCGGATCTCAACTGAGCGTGCACGTCGCCGCGCTGAACCCCTTCGGTTCGGCGCCGGCGAGGCTTGTGTGTCCGGCGGTGGTCACGTGGCTGGCGAGGTGCACTAGCCGCCCGGCGCGGCGCCACTGGAATTCGACTACCCCGCGCAGCGTGTAGGCGGTGGTGGTGGGCTTGAATTCAAATGTGCGCCCGGCCTGGCGGGTGGCGGGGCCAGAGCCGACCTGCACGAAGCCGGAGTTCGCGCTCTCGCCAAGGTCTGTCCACTGGTGCGTGGAGGCGTCGAGGGACTGCACGAGGAAGCGCATGTACATCGTGTCGTGAGGGTGGCCGTCGGTGGGCATCGAGCCACGAATGCCAATCGTGTGGGGGTGGGCGAGGGTGTTGCACAAGTCCACTGTGGCCCACAGTTCGGGCGACTGCGCCAGTGCTCGCAACGGCTGGCGCGCTGCCGCGGGCGCCGAGGACGGGAGCGCCAGCAGCGCTCCGGCTGCGAACAGGGCCGCCGCGGTCGTCCTCGGGGGGAGCATGTGGTGAAGATAGCGCGAGACGTGGTGAGCCCTGAGGGTGAACCGCGGGTACGCGGAGGTGTGCTATCCACTTGGCGATGCGCGCACCGGGCTCAGCGGAGGTCGTGGAGCTGCTCGCGCGGGTGCCGGTCTTCTCGACACTGGAGAGCGGGGACCTCGAGCGCATCGCGCAACTGGCGGTCCCGCGCAGCTTCGAGGCCGGCCAGGTGGTGTTCCGCGAGGGGGACCGCAGCGACACCTGCTACGTCGTGCACGAGGGCCGCGCGCGCGCGGTACGCGAGCACGGAGGGCGCACGCTCACGCTGGCGACGTTCGGGCGGAGCGACATCTTCGGCGAGCTTGCGCTGTTCGAGGACGAACACCGCTCCGCCACCGTGGAGACCCTGGAGCCGATGAGCGCCGTGGCGGTGCTCGGCCCCGACATGCGCCGGCTGATGGCCGAGCACCCCCAGATCGCGATGCGCCTGCTGGTTGCGTTGGGTCGGCGCCTGCGGGAGACCAACGAGCGCCTCGCGCGCCGCTCTTTCCAGACGGTGCAGAGCCGGGTGGCCTCCGCGCTGAGCGAGATGGTCGAGCAGGCACAGGCGCAGAGTCCACCCGCGACCGCGGAGGGCCGCGAGAGCCCGTCTGTGCCCGCGGAGGGCCACGACGTCCAAATCTCGGCCACTCAGGCCGACCTGGCGAAGCTCGCGGGCAGCTCGCGCGAGTCGGCGAGCCGCTTCCTGGCGGTGCTCGAGCGCGCAGGGGTGATCTCCCAGGGCCGAGGCCGGCTGGTGGTGCACGACCCGGAGGCGCTGCAGGCGTATGTCTTCTGAGGAGCGCTCAGCGGGCGGGGTGGTGGTGCGCGGGGAGCAGACGCTCGTAATCGTGCCCGTCCGCCGCGCAGCCGACGGCTCGCGTGTGCTGGGACTGCCCAAGGGGCACATCGACCCCGGCGAGACCCCGCTGCAGGCGGCGGTGCGGGAGGTGCGTGAGGAGACCGGCGTAAAGGCCGAGCCGGTGAGCGAGCTCGGCGAGGTGCGCTACTGGTACAGGCGCGACGGCCGCACGGTGCCCAAGTCCGTCGTCTTCTACCTGCTGCGGTACCGCTCAGGTGACACCGGAGACCACGACGAGGAGGTCGAGGAGGTGCGCTGGATGGCGCTCGCGGAGGCGTGCGACGCGCTCACATACGAGGGCGAGCGCGAGATGGCCAGGTGTGCGCTTGCGGCGCTGGGTCCTTAGCCCCTTCCTTTAGATAGCCTGCACTGTCGTGCAGGTGCTCAACTTCTATTCCACGATCTTCGCCGACGAGCTCAAGCGGGGCCGCAAGACGGCCACGATCCGACTTGGAGACAAGTCGGACAAGTACCGCAAGAACCAGCTGGTGCTGGTCACGATCGGCTACCAGTACTCCCCCCGAGAGCGGATCTTCGAGGCGGTCATCGACCAGGTCGAAGTCACACGACTTGGGGACCTCTCTCCTAGGGACATCAAGCACGACAACCCCGAGTTCCGCCGCCACGAGGAGCTGATCCACTTCCTCGAGCAGATCTACGGCCGCTCGGTCTCGGTCGAGGACACCGTCACGGTGGTGCGGTTCTCGCGGATCATGGACACGCCCTCGGGGATGACCGAGGCGATGAAGGGCTTCGGCGGCGCCCAGAATTAGTCGGGGGCCGGTGCGTGAAGTGGAGGGGCCTGGCACTTCGGCCTCGAAAGTGCCAGAAAGGCCCTTGACTGACGCTGGCGGTCGTCTATAGTGGCCCCTACGCCGTTGGCACTCGGCCTAGAAGAGTGCCAGAAGCATCGGGCCTGTGCCTCTCGCGAGGCGTGGACCCCTCATCAACTCTCTACTACCTAGCAGCGGAGGTCCCACCAACATGAAGCTCAAGCCCCTGGGCGATCGCCTGATCGTGCGGGCGATCGAGGAGGAGGAGACCACGGCCAGTGGTCTCGTGCTCCCCGACACAGCCAAGGAAAAGCCGCAGAAGGGCAAGGTCCTCGCCGTCGGCGAGGGGAAGTTCGACGATGACGGAAAGCGGGTCCCGCTCGACGTGAAGGACGGCGACGAGGTCCTCTACAGCAAGTACGGCGGCACCGAGATCAAGGTCGATGGCGAGGACCTGCTCGTGCTGCGCGAGTCCGATGTCCTCGCAAAGGTCCTCTAAGGAGACGAAATGGCACACAAGGAGCTCAAGTACGCCGCCGAGGCGCGCAAGTCGCTGGAGGCGGGCGTGGACGCCGTGGCCAACGCGGTCAAGGTAACGCTCGGCCCGAAGGGCCGCTACGTGGTGCTGGACAAGAAGTTCGGCGCCCCCACAATCACCAACGACGGAGTGACGATCGCCCGCGAGATCGAGGTCGAGGACGTCTTCGAGAACCAGGGCGCCCAGCTGGTGCGCGAGGTGGCCACGGCCACCAACGACGTGGCCGGCGACGGAACCACCACAGCCACCGTGCTGGCCCAGGCGATCGTTCGTCAGGGCCTGAAGAACGTCGCGGCGGGCGCGAACCCGCTGGCGCTCAAGCGCGGCATCGAGCGCGCCGTGGACCAGGTGGTCGCCAACATCAAATCGCAGGCCAAGGACGTCTCAGGCAAGGAGCAGATCGCCCGTGTGGCGACGATCTCGGCCGGCGACGAGGAGATCGGCGACGTGATCGCCGACGCGATCGAGAAGGTCGGCAAGGACGGCGTGGTCAACGTCGAGGAGGGCCAGACGTTCGGCATGGACCTCGAGTTCACTGAGGGGATGCAGTTCGACAAGGGCTACATCTCGCCCTACATGGTCACCGACCAGGACCGCATGGAGGCGACCCTGGAGGACCCCTACATCCTGATCGCCAACCAGAAGATCGGCTCGGTGCGCGACGTGCTGCCGGTGCTCGAGGCCGTGATCCAGAGCGGCAAGCCGCTGCTGATCATCGCCGAGGACGTCGAGGGCGAGTCGCTCGCGACGCTCGTGGTCAACAAGCTGCGGGGCACCTTCACCGGTGTGGCCGTGAAGGCGCCGGGCTTCGGGGACCGCCGCAAGCGGATGCTCGAGGACATCGCGATCCTCACGAACGCCGAGGTGATCACCGAGGAGATGGGGCTGAAGCTGGAGAACACCCAGATCTCCCAGCTCGGGCGCGCACGGCGCGTGGTGGTCGCCAAGGACAACACCACGATCGTCGACGGCGCTGGCGACGCGGCGGCGATCAAGGGGCGCATCAACCAGATCAAAAACGAGATCGAGAACACCGACTCGGACTTCGATCGGGAGAAGCTCCAGGAGCGCCTCGCGAAGCTCTCCGGCGGCGTGGCGGTCGTGAAGGTCGGCGCGGCCACGGAGACGGAGATGAAGGAGAAGAAGCACCGCGTCGAGGACGCCCTGCAGGCCACGCGGGCGGCGCTGGAGGAGGGCATCGTGCCCGGTGGCGGCGTAGCGCTGCTGCAGGCCTCCGCTGCGGTCAGCACCAACGGCGGCGGCGCCGAGGACGACGACGAAAAAACCGGCGGGCGCATCGTGCTGCGCGCGCTGGAGGAGCCGCTGCGTCAGCTCGCCGAGAACGCGGGCCTGGAGGGCTCGGTGGTGGTCAACGACGTGCGCAAGGCCAAGAAAGGTCACGGCCTCAACGCGTTGACCAACGAGATCGTCGATCTCGTGGCCGCGGGCGTCATCGACCCCGCGATGGTCACCCGTTCGGCGCTGCAGAACGCGGCGTCGATCGCCAAGAACATCCTCACCACCGAGGCGATCGTCGCCGAGGTGCCTGAGAAGGAAGGCGCCGGTGGCGGTGGCGGCGGGATGCCGGACATGAGCGGGATGATGTAGAGCAGGCGTGTGAGGGGGAGGGCGCTGAACGCGACCTCCCCCTCTTTTTTTGCCGCTCAGGGTTAGTCGGACGGCGGCCCCAATCGCGAAGCGATGTCGTAGGGATAGATGAACATCAACCCCGGCCCGAGCGAATAAATTGCGAGCGGTGGTCCAAGGCCCTCCGGATAATTGAGTTCTTCGGGCCTTGCCAAGAGAAAGGTGTGCCGCGGCTTGGCCACATACCAGGAGGGGACCGTCTCCTGGGGAAAGATGCAGAGGTTTGCGCCTCCCGGATTCGAGCATCGGAACACCGGTCGCACCGTAACGCGTTCATGCGAGCTCCAAGTCAAGTTCGACGCGTCCCAATAGCCTGCGTAGCCGGCTGTCGCATGATTGGCTTGAGCAATTTTTACGATAAGCCCCTCGTATGGGGTGAACACCGCGGGATTTCCTCCCTCAGGGCTCGCCAACCCCACCAGGCTTCCGATGAAGAAGATCGATGTACCGACGGGGATCAGCCAGCGTAGACGGGACCGTGAACTCAGGAACAGCGGGATGACCGCGGCCACCGAGAAGATGACCGTCGCGTAGAACGCTTCGTAGTCAGAGCCCACGAAGGCACTGAACGTGAAGGCGCCGCACGCAGTAAGTGCGGAGCTTACCCAGTAAGTGACGTGCAAGGTGGTAGCCAACTGAGTTGGGGTCGTCGGGTTATCGACGCGCCAGCGAGACAACGTGAGGGCCATCACCGAGCGCGTGCCGGCGACGAGCAGCGTCAGCAGTGCCATTGCCATGACGGAGTCACATGCCACTCCGAGCTCGGCATGCAACGTGCCGGTCGAGCCAGGGCCCCCGAGATAGCCGTTGAAAAGTCGCTCGAGACCGTTGAGCAACTGCTGTCCGTGTGTGGGTAGCAGGGAGAGTGACGCCACTGCGAGGGCTGGCGCATGCGTCCTGTAACCGAGCGACGACATGATCGTGGAAGTGAACTCTGCGATTGGGAGTGCGACCACCACGGTTGTGAGTGCAGACAGGGCCACAAGTTTAGAGCGTCGATCACGTCTCAAACAGACTAGGACTGCTGTGAGAGTAAACGGTACGATTCCTGTCGAAACGATCAGGGCATCCGATGCAAGGCACGTGCCAAGCACGACGGCGGCGAGTAGAGGCACGGCAAAGACCGTTGCGCGTCGTCGCCCGTCTCTATGAGTCAGCCAGATAAGGTAGGCTCCGAGCAGTGCAGTGCACGGGTAGGTCGAGTTGTGAACAACGGCTGCCATGAAGAGGCTCAACGTCACTGCGGAGGCGATGAGTACTATGAGCACCGCGAGAATGGCTGCGCGGCGGGTTGCGATCTGCGCCACCGACCATCCGATTGTCAATGCCGCGGCGATGAACAGCACGGTCGGCCCGATCTCCCACAACTCGCGGTGCAGCGGCAACCTGGCGGTTAGCAGTCCGTACCAGAGCGGGACATACAAGCCGCTCGTACCCAGCACGGTGTGGCCACCCGTGCCGGTTTCGACGACCGTTGCGGGTACCGTGAAACCAGAGGCGAAGTCGCTGTTCCATCCGAGCACCCAGAGGTTGTGCGGAAGCTTCGCCACGAATAGGCTTAGGTAGACAGCCGCAATGCCGCACGGGATCAGCCAGACGAGTGTCGGCAAGTTGCCGGCGCTTGAGAGGGAACGCAACAGGCCGGTGGCGCTGGTGCCGTCGCCCCGGCCGGTCTTGGCGCTGTGACCACGTGTGCTCACGTCAGAGCGCTCCGTCTGCGGACCGCCCCTGCGCGTAAGCACGAGCAGGAGCGCAGAGAAGCTCGACGCGAAGGGGACGATCGACCACCTTGGGGCCAGCGGGTGAGCGTCGGTGACGCGGGCGGAATAGAACGTGTGCATGCGCTGTCAGGAGTCGCATAGCCTCACGATAGACTCTGATATTGAAGATGCTTCCAGATATTCAGCATTGTTTCGGACTCCCGCGGCAGCTCCTCCTCCTCGGTAGCGAGCTCGGCCTCCAGGCGCGATGGCGCTGCCGGATGGAGTTGCGGCGGCCGACGTACCCTCGCGAGCACGGTGCCCGTTCGCTCGTGTTGGCCGGTCAGCGGCGTGTCGGGCTGTCGCGCGGCGGGTGGTTGAGCGGTCAGTCCCCGCCGCGTGCGACAAAGACGAGGGCCCGGCATGTGCCGGGCCCTCGTCGCGCTGCTAGCCCTGGGGGGCTGGGTCCGCCGCGCCGGGACGGCGCCTTGCGCAGAGAATCCTGCCACACGCGAAACCGCGCATGTGGTGATGTTTCTGACTATTCCACAGCGCTGACTATGCCACGAGGGCTCAAGACTATTCCACAGCGCTGACTGGCCGCGAGGGCTCACCGATGTACTTGGCCGTCGGCCGGATCAGCTTCGCTTCGCGCTTCTGCTCGAGGATGTGCGCCGACCACCCCGCCACGCGCGCGCACGTAAACATCGGGGTGAACAGCTCCGACGGCACTTCCGCGAGGTCGAGCACCACCGCCGACCAGAACTCGACGTTGGTGGCGAGCACGCGGTCGGGCTTGCGCGCCTGCAACTCCGCCAGAGCGGCCTGCTCGAGCGCCTCGGCGACCTCCAGGCGCGGGGCGCCCAGTTCCCGGCAGGTGCGGCGCAGTACCCGCGCGCGGGGGTCTTCGGCGCGGTAGATGCGGTGGCCGAAGCCCATCAGCCGGTCTCCGCGGTCCATCGCCCCCTTCACCCACCGCTCGGCGTCTCCGGTGCGTTCCACTGCGTCGAGCATCTGCAGCACGCGCGAGGGCGCCCCCCCGTGCAGCGGCCCGGAGAGCGTCCCCACGGCGCCGGACAGGGCCGCGGCCACGTCCGCGCCGGTGGAGGCGGCGATGCGGGCGACGAACGTGGAGGCGTTGACTCCGTGCTCGGCGGCGGAGACCCAGTAGGCGTCGATCGCCTTCACGTGACGGGGGTCGGCCTCGCCACGCCAGCGGACCAGGAAACGCTCGGGGATCGAGCCGGCGCGGTCGATCTCCTCCTGGGACACCGGCGGCTGCCCGACGCCGCGTGCGGACTGAGCCACGAAGGAGAGCGCCATCACCGAGGCGCGCGCGAGGTTCTCGCGGGCCTCCTCGTCGGAGATGTCGATCAGCTGGTTGAAGCCCCACTCTGGCGCGAGCATCGCCAGCCCCACCTGCACGTCCACGCGGGGGTCGCCGGAGCGCACCGTCAGCGGGTGCGGTTCAGCGGGGGGCAGGCCCGGTTTGAAGCGGCCGTCGACGAGCAGGCCCCACACCTGCTCGTAGGGGATCGCCCCCACCAGGTCCTCGATGTCGACGCCGCGGTAGCGCAGTGCGCCACCCGCTTTGTCGGGCTCTGCGATCTCGGTTGCGAAGGCGACGACGCCTTCGAGGCCCGACTGGACCTCCGGTGCTGTCTGAACCGCGCTCATGGCACTCGCTTTCTGGGCTCGTTACTGACGGAGTGGGGCCGAACGCTCCGGGTTTCGTCGCGGCCGGCCGGGTTGCCTTCTGGGCAGCGCACATGGTCGCAGGAATGGGCCCGCTCACGAGCCCACCCGGAGACGTTACGCTCTGGCCTGCGGCGGGCCTACGTCCGTGCCTTGCACGACCGAGGAGGAGCAGTGTCCGACGACGATCTGATGTTCCGCTCAGCGAGCGAGCTCGCGGGCATGGTGCGCGCAGGGGAGCTCTCTGCGCGCGAGCTGGTGCAGTGCTCGCTCGACCGCATCGAGGAGCTCAACCCCGCGCTGAACGCCTTCGTGGAGGTGGACGCCGAGCGGGCGCTCGCGGCCGCGGACGCCGTGCGCCCCGGTGACGAGCGGCCCTTCGCGGGGGTCCCCACCGCGATCAAGAGCTATCTATTATACGGGGGTACGAGGACGGAAGAGTTGCGCCGCTGTGTTGTCTGCTTTATCGACGCTCGCGTGCTTCGGATGGCACCGGGGAGATGAGTAATCGAGGAGGTGGGCAGGTGTCGGATGGCGAGCTGATGTTCCGGCCGGCGACGGAGCTTGCGGAGATGGTGCGCTCGGGAGCGATCTCGGCGCGCGAGCTGGTCGAGGTTTCGCTGGGGCGCATTGAGGAGCTGAACCCGAAGCTCAATGCGTTCGTCGATGTCGACGCGGAGCGTGCGCTGGCCGCTGCCGATGAGGTTCAGGCGGGAGATGAGCGTCCGTTCGCCGGTGTTCCGATTGCCATTAAGAACAACCGGGCGGTGAGTGGCTTGCGGGTGACGATCGGCTGTTCGCTGTTGGCCGACCACGTGGCTGACCACGACGCCAACGTCACGCGCCGCTTGAAGGATGCGGGCTTTGTGGTCGTCGGCACTACGACGTTGCCCGAGTACGGCATCCTGCCTGTCAGCGAGGCGCGGCTGTTTGGTCCGACCCGTAACCCGTGGGACGTGGAGCGTACGCCGGGTGGTTCCTCGGGAGGCTCCGCGGCGGCGGTCGCCGCGGGGATGGTGCCGGTCGCGCATGGCAACGACGGTGGCGGCTCGATCCGGATTCCTGCGGCGTGCTGCGGGCTTGTCGGCCTCAAGCCGGCGCGGGGGCGTATCTCCGCCGCGCCGGAGCGCGGCGAGGC
Organism: uncultured Solirubrobacterales bacterium; assembly: GCA_963725535.1. Classification (GTDB taxonomy): domain Bacteria; phylum Actinomycetota; class Thermoleophilia; order Solirubrobacterales; family Solirubrobacteraceae; genus Palsa-744. The sequence continues at coordinate 2,130,254 of CAVRYX010000007.1, read as the reverse complement.
GCCGCTGGACGTTGAACGGGGTGCTGACCCGCACGGTGGCGGACACGGCCGCGATCCTCGACGTGCTCGCGGGCTACGAGCTCGGGGACGCGACGTGGGCTCCGCCCCCGGAGCAGCCGTTCGCGGCGGCCGCCGCAATGACCGGAGGCCTGGGCGGGCGTCCATTCCGGATCGCTGCCACGACCCTGCCGCCGGTGCCCGACGCGACGGTCGATCCGCTCTGCGCGGGCGCGGTCGCCGAGGCGGCGGAGCTGCTGCGCTCGCTCGGCCACGAGGTCGAGGAGGTCGATCCGCCGTGGCAGATCGAGGGTCTCTCGCAGCTGTTTGGCGCGGTCTTCTCGGTCCACCTCGCGCTTCAGATCGTCTATTCGGGGATGGTCGCCGGCCGCGAGCCGACGGCGGAGGACATGGAGCCGATGAGCTGGGCGATCCACTCGATGACCCAGCACTTCAACTCGGTGCAGGGCCTGGGTCTGGAAATCCAGCTGCAGGCGCTCACGCGCCAGCTTGTCGCGTTCCTGGCGCCCTACGACGTGCTGCTCACGCCGGCTCTGGCTGAGCGCCCGCTGCCGATCGGCACGCTCGACACCGCCGCGCCCGACCCGATGTCCACGTTCACCCGCTCCGGCCTGTTCACGCCCTTCACCCCGGTGTTCAACGCCAGCGGTCAGCCCGGCATCTCGCTGCCGCTGTTCCACGGCGAGGACGGCCTGCCGCTCGCGGTGCAGCTCGTGGGCCGCCCCGCGGACGAGGCGACCCTACTCGCGCTCGCGTTGCAGATCGAAGAAGCGGTGCCGTGGGCGGAGCGGCACCCGGCGCTGGTCGTGTGAGGCTCGTCGGGACGATGACACCATCGTTGATTGAACATCGCTCCCCACTAGCAGTCGAACACTGCGACTTGCTCTCCACCGGGCGACCACCCCGAGTATCAGCGGAGCCCCACCCCACCCACTCCTGATCGTGCTGTTCTCCTGCCTTCCACTCAACGCTCCACCTTGAGGTACCCAGGACTACCCCGGGTCCCTCCCCTCGGGACCCCATCCGTCGATCGAGCAGTCGGCCGGCCCCCGGCCCGGCCCCCGTGCACGCCCTGTCATACCCCTTGTGGGTTGACAGGGCGTGCTACCCTGCCCGCCCGGCGGGGGCCGGGGGACTGCGCTCCGCCGCGGTCGGGGTCCCCGGCCAGGCGCAGCCTGGTTGGGGAGCGGCGGACGATTGACCGTAACTTGCCTTTTGCCTTGGTTGGCGTCCTGCGCGTCTACGCGGGACACGGAGGTCCCGCGCACACTGCGCCTGGATGCCCTACCCACCCGCGTGGATGATCCCCCCCAATACCCGAACGAGGATCACGCGCGTGATCCTCGCCACAGCGCCAGTCTCCGCCCCTCCCACTCGGCCACTGCGACGGTCGGGCGTCTCTTCTCCAAGCGCACGCGGCCGATCCGCTCGGTCTGCTGCGGCCGTAATCGTGCTCCCCGCTGAACCCTCGTTCGGGTAGCATCAATCCCGATAAGGGAAACGAACGCGGATATAAACACCTGCTGTCGAGACTGCCCAGCCATCGGTTTTCCCTCGCGAGGTTTGACTATGTTGTATGGTTGCGTTGGTTTCTAGCTAGCGACGTATGGGGTTTCGGCGATGATCGACTTCGAGCTGCGGGCACTTGGCGCCCTCCGTGATCCTGGGGGGCCGTGGTGTCGTCGCTGATCGACCACGCGGTGCTGGCGCTCGTGATCGAACGCCCCAGCTATGGCTATGAGCTCTATGAACGGTTTGGTCGCCGGTTCGGGGAGTTTCTGCCGGCCAGCCTGGGGAATGTGTATGACGCGCTGAAGCGTCTGGAGCGCGAGGGGTATGTCGAGTTCGCGGGCTTGAGTGGGTCGCGGGGGCGTCCGCGGGTTAACCGCCGTGCGACCGCGTCGGGCCTGACGACGTATCGCTTATGGTTGGGGGAGCATCTTCGTGATGATCCGCAGCGGCTTGAGCTCTTCAGCCGGCTGGCGTCGGCGGGTCTGCGTGATCCCGAGGGGATGCACGCGATGCTCGACCGGTATGAGGAGGAGTCTGCGCGGGAAGCGCGCAAGATCGCGATTCCCAACCCGGACCCGGCGTCCACCGATCCGATGGGCGAGCTGCTGTGGGAGCTGCTGGTCGAGCAGCAGCGGCGGATCGCCGCCGTGCAGCTTGAGTGGGTTGCGTACGCGCGCAGCAGGGTCCGCGCGCGGGCGGAAGGTGGGTCTGCGGGGGCGGGCGTGCGATGAGCCTGCTTGTACTTGAGGGTGTCAGCGAGCATCATCGGCGTGGGCGTGTCGAACGTCTTGTGCTCGATGATGTCTCGCTGGAGCTGGAGGCGGGGGAGCTGGTCGTGGTGTGGGGGTTGCGGCGCTCGGGACGCACGACGCTGTTGCGGGTCGCGTCCGGGATGGAGCGCCCCGAGAGGGGCACGGTCCGGTTCGACGGGCGGGATCTGGCGCAGGGCCGGGATAGTGTGCTGGGCAGCAAGATCGGATACGTCCAGCTGCACTTTTCTCCGGGGGAGGGCGAGTCGGTGCTGGATCAGGTCGCGGGCGGCCTGCTCGCTGAACGGGTCTCGTTTGCGGCTGCTCGTCGTCGTGCGCTGCAGGCGCTCGTGGACGTGGGCGTGGAGTCGTGCGCGGCGCTCTGCCCGCGTGATCTGGATGCGGGGGAGGCATTGCGGGTCGCTGTCGCTCGCGCGTTGGTCGCTGCGCCGCGACTGCTGGTCGTGGATGAGCCGACGAATGGTGTGGATGTCGGGGACCGCGACCCGATTCTGCGGTTACTGCACGGGGTCGCAAACGGTGGTGTCGCGGTGCTGATGAGCACTGGCGATGGCGCGGCGCTCGCCGGTGCTGATCGTGTGTTCACGATCGACCACGGGCAGGTGCGTGGCGGTGTCGCCGATCCGCAGGCGCCGGTCATCCCGCTGCGCCGTCCGGCGCGCCCGGTAGCCGGCGAGTCTGGCCGCGCGGGATGAGGCGGGTGTGAGCGCGCTTGAGCTGCAGCGGGTCGTCAAGCACTATCGCGGCCCGAGCGAGGTGGTGCGCGCAGTTGATGGCGTGACGCTCACCGTCGAGCCCGGGGAGATTGTCGTGTTGTTCGGCCCGTCGGGGTCGGGCAAGAGCACGCTGTTGATGCTCGCATCGGGCCTGCTAGCTCCCGATACGGGCGTGGTGCGCTTCGACGGGTGGGATCTGGCTGGCTGCTCGGCGGGTGAGCTTGCCGACTATCAGCGCCGCGAGGTGGGATTCATCTACCAGGCCGCGCATCTGATGAGCGGGGTTCCCGCGGTGGAGAACGCGGCGATCAAGCTGCTCGCGGACCGTGTGCCGTTGAGGAGGGCCTGCCGGGAGGCGGTGCCGTGGCTCGAGCGTGTCGGTCTCGGTCGGCGGCTTGAGCATACCCCGGAGCAGCTTTCCGGTGGTGAGCGCCAGCGTGTCGCGGTCGCGCGGGCGCTCGTGAACAGCCCGCGGCTGATCCTCGCGGACGAGCCGACCGGGAGCCTCGACAGCAGGCGCGGGAAGGAGATCCTCTCCCTGCTGGCGGAGCTGTGCCGCGAGCACGGGACGTCGGTCCTGCTCGCGACCCATGACCTCCAGGCGGCTGAGATCACCGACCGCCTCTACACGCTCCAGGACGGCAGGCTCCTGCAAGACGGCTCCGCTCACGGTCCGCTGGAAGCGGTTTCGCCCCAGCCCAGGGTCGTCGGGGGGTGAGGACCCGGTGCGTCTCTCCGCGCTGATCTATCTCTACGCCCGGCGGCTACGAACGCGCCCTGCGCAGGAGCTGCTCGCGGGTGCCGGGATCGCGCTCGGTGTCGCGTTGATGTTCGCGGTGCAGGTCGCCAACGGCAGCATCACGGGTTCCTCCAGGGCGATCTCTCAGAGCATTACCGGCCCGGCGACGCTGCAGCTGCGCTCGCGTAGCGCCGACGGCTTCAATGAAGCGCTGCTCGAACGGGTGCAGCGGCTACCCGGTGTAGCTCAAGCGGCGTCGGTGCTCGATCTCCACGCGACGATCCGCGGCCCGCACTCCATCAGCGTGACGGTTCAGCTCGTCAGCGCCGACCCTGGGCTCGCGCTGCTCGACGGCTTGTCCACGAAGGTGCCGCTGAGCGCCGCTGTCGCTCCCGGCGTGATGCTCCCGAGCGCGACCGCGGACGCGCTCGGGATATCGACCACGGTCGGCCACGCGATCGAAGGACCGCCCTCCAAGGTCATTCTGGAGCTCCGCGGCCGGGCGACACCCGTCAAGGTCACGGCGATCCTTGGAGCAGAAACGATCGGGGCGCTCTCGGGCGCGATGGCCGCAGTCGCGCCGCTGTCGCTGATCCAGCGCCTCGCCGCGCTGCCGGGTCGCGTGACGCGCATCCTGGTCCAGAGCGCCCCCGGACGCGAAGCGCTCGTGCGCAGCGAGCTTCAAAGGGTTGCCGCGGGACGCCTGACGGTCGCTCCCGCCGACCAGGATGTCGCGCTGCTCGCACAGGCGCTCGGTCCGAACGCTCAGGCGACCGGGTTCTTCGCGCTCGTCAGCGGCCTCGTCGGGCTGCTGCTCGCGTTCAACGCGATGCTGCTGACCGCCCCGGAGCGCAGGCGGATGATCGCGGACCTACGTATCCAGGGCGTCCGGCGCTGGCAGCTCGCGCAGATGCTTCTCTTCCAGGCACTGTGCCTCGGTGTGCTCGCCTCCCTCGTAGGGCTGCTCGCGGGGGACCTGCTCTCGCGGGGGGTATTCCACGAGGCACCGAACTATCTCGCGGTTGCGTTCCCGCTGGGCTCTCAGACGGTGATCGGCCTGCGTCCGTTGCTGATCTCGTTCGCCGGCGGGGTCTTGGCGACATGCCTTGCCGCGGCGCCGCCGCTGCTCGATCTGCGCCGCAGCCGCGCCGTCGATGCCGTCTATCTTGAAGAGGGGGAGCCCGGCCAGGCGTTGAACACGCGCGCACGACTGTTGCTGTTGGCGGGCGGCGTGGCTCTGGTCGCGGGCACGAGTGGCCTGCTGCTCATCAAACCTGGCGCTGCGATCGTCGCGACCGTCGGACTCGCAGTGGCGCTGCTGCTCGCAATCCCCGCGATCTTCACAGCAGTGGTGTGGGCAGCCGAGCGCATGGCCGCCCGAACCTACAAACTCAACATGCTGCTCGTCGCCTCTCGTGCGCTGCGCGCCACCACCGTGCGGTCCCTCGCACTCGCGGCCACCGGCGCGATCGCAGTCTTCGGGAGCGTCGTCGCCGAGGGCAGCCACCAGGATCTACTCAACGGCCTGTATCGCGACTACGACCAGTACGTCAGCAGCACCGACATATGGGTCACGAACCGCAACGACGACCTGGCGACGATGGACTTCCCAGCGGATGGCCTGCCGGCGCGCATCGCCTCCCTGCCCGGCGTCGCGGAGGTCCGCTCCTACCAGGGCGGCTACCTGGACGTCAACGGCCGGCGCGTGTGGATCATCGCCCGCTCCCCCGAGGCCAAAGGCATGATCCCCGCCGGGCAGATCGTGGACGGCAGCCTGCCCGTGGCCACGGCACGCCTGCGGAGGGGTGGGTGGATCACTGTCTCTGAGCAGCTAGCCGCCGCGTACCACGTCAAACCGGGGGATTCGCTGACGCTTCCCACGCCTACCGGCCCGGTCGCTTTCCGTGTCGCGGCGACCACGACGAACCTCGGATGGAGCGCTGGCGCGATCGTGCTGAACGACTCCGACTACCGCCGCGCGTGGGCGAGCACCGACCCGAGCGCGTTGGAAGTCGATGTCCGCGCTGGCGCTGACCCGCTGCGGGTCAGAGGGGCGATCCAGCAGGCACTCGGCCCAGGTACCGCGTTGCAGGTGCAGACAAGCGCGCAGCGAGCCGCGACAGCGGACGGGCTCGCAAGGCAGGGTTTGAGCCGACTCACCCAGATATCCCTGCTGCTGATCGCCGCCGCCGCGCTCGCGATGGCAGCGGCGATGGGCGCCGCGATCTGGCAGCGCCGCCCCTCCCTCGCATCGCTGCGCATCCAGAGCTTCCAGCCCGGTCAGCTACGGGGCGTACTGCTGTGGGAGTCCGGCCTGGTACTCAGCGTGGGTTGCATAGCGGGTGCCCTCGCCGGCGCCTATGGGCACCTGCTCGGCGACCGCTACCTACGGCTCGCAACCGGGTTCCCCACGTCCCTCTCAACCCAGGGACTCCAGACGATCGAGGTCGTCCTGCTCGTCCTGGCAGCAGCGCTGTTCGCGCTCGCCGGCCCCGGGTACATCGCCTCGCGAACTCCGCCAGCGCTGGCGCTGGAGACGCAGTAGCAAGCCTTCCCAGCGGCCCAAAAACGGATCGAACTACGAGAAGAAAGGACGGACCCATCAGGCCAGCATTGCTGGCATGAAACCTCTACGCATACCCAATCCGCACGACGCCCTCTCGCTACTCGCGGCGGGCGTGACCCACTGGCTCGAGATCGCTCGCCGCGCACGCGGCGAGCTGCACCACTGGAGGCGACGCGCCCGATCGACTCCAGACCCGACGCTCCGCACACACGCGCTGGAGAAGCTCTGGAGCGAGGCGCTCAACCCGGAAGCGGCCGCGTTCTTCGCCATCCTCGCGCCACGAGCGAATCGACGCGGGCTGATCCGCCTGATCGTGGCCTACCAGGTGATGTACGACTACCTGGACGCCGTGAACGAGCCGACCGCCGCCGCGCCACTGCGTAACGGGCTGCAGCTACACCGCATCCTCGCGCACACCGTGAGACCGCCGGCCGCCCCGGTGGACTACTACGCCCACAACCCGCAGCACGAGGACGGCGGCTACCTGGAAGCACTCAAGGGTGCCTGCCGCGACACCCTGAAGACCCTCCCATCGATCGCGACGGTCAACCAGCCGCTCTACAACGCGGCGGAGCGGTGCGGCGAGGCGCAGGCCCGCAACCACGCAATCACCGTAGAAGGCTGCGACCAACTGATCCGCTGGTCACGCGCGCAGGCACCGCGCAGCACATACCTCTGGTGGGAGCTCGCGGCCGCGGGAATCTCCTGCCTCGCCATTCACGCGCTGTTCGCCGCCGCCGCAACACCCAGGATGACCTCCCGCGAAGCACAACTGATCGACGCCGCCTACTTCCCTCCCGTCTGCGCCATCAGCGCGCTACTGGACAGCCTCATCGACCTCCCACACGACGCCGGTACCACAAACCACAGCTTCGCGGCTCACTACCATTCAAGCGGCCTAGCGGCGGAGCGCTACGCCACGATCATCGACAGCGCCGACGAGTTGCTCTCCAAGCTCCACCTCGGGAGACGGCACAAGATCATTCTGGCTGGCATCACCGGCTACTACCTCTCGGCACCGGAGGCCACCACCGATTTCGCACGGCCCGCTACCGCGCGAGCGATCGAAGTCTCGGGGCGGATGATCCGCCCAATCCTCGCCCTCATGCGCATCCGCCGACGAGGACACAGTGCCGCCCTATCCAGAGCCACCTCCACCTTCGCGATCGCGTCGCATCCGAATAAACCACGTTGAATCCCGGACTTTTTCCAGCCGCCGAATATTCGGCGGCTGGCTTATAACGCGCGCCGGCCGGGTGTATAGATGGCGCATGAAAGCAGGCATCCCCACACGGCCGGAGCAACCATGAACCGCCGCGGGTGCCATACAACGCCTGGGGAGCCGTGCCCGGCAGGCGGACCAACGCCGCCGCCCTGGCGCGCGAGGAGCAGGGGCGCGTTCGGGTGCCCGCCGTGCGGGAGGCGGCGGGCACCCGGCGCGACCGGCGCGCTGCCCACCGGCAGGCCGTGGCAACTACGTGACGATTGGGAGATCATCGCCAGTATCGAGGCCGTGACCCCTTTGGGCCGCTTTGAGTGACCACCCCGTGCACCTGCGGCTGACCTCCCAGCAGGTGAGCGAGGTCGTGCGCGAGGCGTGTGGGGGTGGGGCAAGCTTGTCCGTGTTGCTCTCTGGGCTGGCCTCTCGCGCCGAGATACCCCCGTTCTCGGCATGGGAAGAGCGCTACCGCGAGGACATCGACGGAGCACGGTTCTCGCTGTCGCTGCTCAAGGGGCTGGTGGTGGTCGCCTGCCTGCTCGGCGGCGAGCCGGTGGGCGTCAACGAGCTGGCTGCAAGACTTCAAACGGGGACCAGCACAGCATACCGCTACCTGAACACGCTGCTCATCCTCGAACTGGCCGAGCAGGACCCCAAAACCCACCGGTACCGGCTCACGGCGTAGGTACCAGCATGGGGAGAAAAAGAACACGGACCCATAGAATCGACAGCGACGGAGAGTGGGTGCGGTTGGTTCCGATTCTGACCGAACCACGTTTCTCGCAGCCGTTGGAGCGGGGTCTTGCCATCCTCGGGTGCTTTACACCCGAACGGCCGGTTTGGGGAATCGCCGACATCTCGGACGCGTTGGGTATGCCCCGCTCGACCACCCACAGATACGTTCTCACGCTCACGACGCTCGGTTACCTGGTGCAGGGCGCCGGCCGGAAGTACCGTCTCGCCCTGCGCGTCACGACCCTGGGGATGTCAGCGATGAGCAGCACGAGCCTCCAGGAGCACGCAAGACCCTACCTGGAGGAGCTGCGCGACCGGACGGGGTTCACCATCGTTGTCGGGGTGCTCGACGGACCGGAGGTGCTGCTCTTGGATCGACTATGTGGCGTCCGTCGCGGCCAGCACCAGATCGACCTCGACCAGGCGCCCGGAACAAGGTTGGCCGCCCACTGCACCGCGATCGGCAAGCTGCTCCTCGCATATCTGCCCGACCACCAGCAACGCGCGCAGATCGCCGAGATGAGGCTCCCAAGGCGCACACCAAACACGATCGCCAACAAACGTGTGCTGCAAGTGGAGCTGCAGAGCATCCGTGAGCAGGGTCTCGCCGCTGCCGAGCAGGAGCTCGCACCCGCCCTCTATTCGATTGCCGCGCCTGTTCGCACGGCCTCCCGTGAGGCAGTCGCGGCCCTCGGCATGGACGCGCACAGCTCGACGATCCCGCTCGAGGAATTAATCGACGCGCTCGGCCCGCACCTGATCGCCACCGCCGACCGGATCTCCGCTCGGCTCGGGTACCGGCGCACCGATGAGTTGCACCGATCGGTCGTCCGCAACTCAAGCCTGGTCGAGGCGAGCGAAAGATGAGCGGTTGTGCTCGTCCTGTCCTCGCTGAATGTATTTTTAGGATCATGCTGTTTATTACGAAACCTCGCAAAGAGCGCCTAAAAATTTTTGATTCTATTGAAATGATCTCATCCATTTGCTTAGACTGCATCCCGTGGGCGCGCCTTGCGCATATTCCCAACGCGGGCTGGAGCTCGATGGTGCCCGACGTACGACCAAAGACGAGGGGGTAGGAATGCTGTACGGGTTCTGGCGTAACACAACGGGCGCAGGGCGCAGCTTGCGCTGTGGCGTGGCCGTTGGCGTAGTGGCGGTCGTGCGGGCGGTGTCTGCGCTGAGGGCATTGGTGGTCGTGGGCATGTTGCTTGGCATGTGGGGGTCGGTGTCGGTGGCCGTCTTGACGCCCGCGGTCGCCTCGGCGGAATCCATGTGTACGGACGACTGGTCCGGGTCCAGCGAAGGGGAATGGTCGACCCCGGCTAACTGGTCGGCAGGGCACGTTCCGGGGTCGAGCGATGTTGCGTGCATCGGGGCGGGGAATACGGTCAAGGTCACGTCGGGCAGCGATCTGGCCGGGGTTGTTCAGGGCGAAGGAGGCGTCACGATCTCGGGTGGTTCGCTTGAACTCACAAACACGCTGGAAGGGTCCACCATCCATTCGTTGCGTTTGACCGGCGGCTCGTTGACCGGGGCGAACACGCTGAAGGTGTCTGGGTCGCTGGCGTGGGAAAGTGGCACGATGAGCGGGCTGGGGACTACGGTGCTTGCTAGTAGTGCAACGGGCTCGAAAGAAGGAAGCGGTGAAGTGTCCCTCGAACAGCGGAGACTGATCAACGAAGGTACGTTTACGCTCACCAAAGGCCTTATCAATATGAGCAAAGGTGCTGAAATCAAGAACACGGGGACCTTTGTCACAAATGCTGAAGGTACCGTCTTGGCCGGGAGCGAAAGCTCCCCACCGCTGTTTGTGAACACGGGCACTCTGCAAAAGACAGCCGGCGCCGAAACGTATATTAGTGTTGACTTCGAAAATAAGGGAACGGTGAATGGCAAAACGGGGAAACTTTCATTTAACTCGCCTGGCGTAACAGTCGCGCTCACAAACGGGAGCGTGCTAGAAGGATCGGTGCTCATCAATGGGCCAAGCGTGACGGGTGATGACTTCAGCTCCCCGAGTGGGACGGTGACGCTTGAGGGTGGCAGCTTGTCAATGGCGAGCGGGGACACAGCGACGATTGCCAATCTCGTAATGCTCAGTGGCGGGACATTGACTGGTCCAGGGACGATGAAGGTATCCGGGTCTCTGTCGTGGGAAAGCGGCACGATGTCGGGGCCCGGAACCACGGTGCTAATGAGTAGTGCGACTGGCTCGAAAGAAGGAAGCGGTGAAGTGTCCCTCGAACAGCGGACCTTGATCAATGAAGGGACAGTCACGCTCACAAAAGGCCTTATCAAAATGAGCGAAGACGCTGAGATCAAGAACATGGGGACCTTTGTCACAAATGCTGAAGGTACCGTCTTGGCCGGGAGCGAAAGCTCCCCACCGCTGTTTGTGAACACGGGCACTCTGCAAAAGACAGCCGGCGCCGAAACGTATATTAGTGTTGACTTCGAAAATAAGGGAACGGTGAATGGCAAAACGGGGAAACTTTCATTTAACTCGCCTGGCGTAACAGTCGCGCTCACAAACGGGAGCGTGCTAGAAGGATCGGTGCTCATCAATGGGCCAAGCGTGACGGGTGATGACTTCAGCTCCCCGAGTGGGACGGTGACGCTTGAGGGTGGCAGCTTGTCAATGGCGAGCGGGGACACAGCGACGATTGCCAATCTCGTAATGCTCAGTGGCGGGACATTGACTGGTCCAGGGACGATGAAGGTATCCGGGTCTCTGGCGTGGGAGAGTGGAACGATGTCGGGATCGGGCACGACAGTCCTGATGAGCGGCGCAACAGGGTCCAAAGAAGAAAAAACATGGGCCGACCTCGACCGGCGGACCTTTGTCAATGAAAGTACCTTCACGATGACCACCGGCGAAATCGTAATGCAGGAAGGTTCAGTGTTCGAAAACCTGGGGACGTTCACCGCGAACTCGGAAGGTGACGTGCTCACTGGCCATGCCGAACCACCCGAAGAACCAGTCTTCGTCAACTCAGGAACCTTCCAGAAGACCGTAGGTCTCGAAACCTATGTCGCTGTGAAGTTCGAAAACTTTGGTATTATTAAGGAACTGTCAGGTAAGTTTTTATTCAGTGAACCATATCACACTGCATCAACCACCCAGTGGGGCGGAGAAGAAAACCCGAACGAACCCGCACTGTGCGGAGAATCTGAATCCGTAGGTTGCCAGTCCGGAAACTACTCGCAGACGCAGACCGATTTCTCGATTGGTGGCCGAGGGGTCGGCTTGGACCTGACTCGCACATACAACTCGCAGGCCGCTGTAGAAGGAATCAAAGGACCTTTCGGCTATGGGTGGTCGAGCTCGTTCAGCGATCACCTCGTGGTCGAAAAAACGAGCAAAAAGGCCACGCTTGTGCAGGCCGATGGTAATACCATAACCTTCGCTCAAGGCTCAGGCGAAGAATTCACTGCGCCTGTGTGGACGCAGGACACGCTCAGTGGCACGGAAAGCGCCGGTTACACGCTGATACTACCGAATCAGACGAAGTACAAGTTCACCGGCGGCGGACGACTAGAAAGCGTGACCGACCGCAACGGCAACGCGACAAAACTCTCCTACACCGGGGGCGGGAATCTCGAAACGATCACCGACCCCGCGGGCCGCAAGATCAAACTGGCGTATAACTCCGAAGGTCTCGTGGAAAGCGCCGAAGACCCGATGAAACACGTGGTCAAATACACCTACGAAAGCGGGAACCTCGCAACAGTAACCCAGCCTGGTGAAACCGCCCTTCGCTGGCAGTTCAAATACGACGGCTCGCATAGAATGACAGAACTTATCGACGGGCGAAGCGGTAAATCCATCATCGAATACAACGGCTCCAACCAGGTGGTCTCCGTAACCGACCCCATAAAACGAGTAACGACCTTCGAATACACAGCGTTTCACACGACAGTTACCAACCACGCCACGGGGGCCGTGACTGTGCAGTACTTCACGAGCAGTGGTCTCCCGACCTCCGTGACGCACGGGTATGGCACAACGAGCGCGACGACCGAATCTCGCACTTACAACGCCGCTGGTGACCTTCTGACCGTCACCGACGGCAACGGGCACACGACGAAATACGGTTATGACGCGCACAGCAACCGCACGAGCATGGTTGACCCCAACAACAACGAAACCAAATGGACGTACGACTCGACGCACGACGTGGAAACTGAAACGAAACCGAACAAAGAGACCACAACGATCAAACGCAACAGCGACGGCGACCCGGAAGTTATGGAACGCCCTGCACCCGGTGGAAAAACCCAGATCACAAAATACAAATACGGCTCCCACGGTGAAGTAGAAAGTATGACGGATCCGCTGGAACGCACGTGGAAATATGAATACGACAGCGCTGGCGACAAGACCGCAGAAACTGATCCGGAAGGCGACAAGCGCACCTGGGGTTATAACGAAGACTCCCAGGAAACCTCGATGGTCAGCCCACGGGGTCATGTGTCTGGCGCGAAAGAATCCGAATTCACGACAACAACCGAACGCGACGCACAGGGACGGGCTATCAAGGTCACCGACCCGCTCGGCCATGAAACGAAATACACCTACGACGGCGACGGCAACGTCGAAACCGTGACCGACCCAGAAGGCCACAAGACGACCTACACGTACGACGCCGACAACGAGCGGACCAAGGTCGAAGAACCCAACAAAACGATCACCGAAACCGAATACGACGGTGCTGGCCAAGTCAAGAAGCAGATCGATGGCAACAAACACGCGACGGAATACGTCCGTAACATCCTTGAGCAGGTCACCGAAGTGATTGATCCGCTCGGCCGGAAGACCCTCAAGGAATACGACAAAGCCGGCAACCTCGTGAGCCTCACCAACGCCGCGAAACAAACTACGACCTACAAATACGACCCTGCTAATCGGCTCACCGAAGTCAGCTACTCGGACGGTAAAACGCCGACCGTCAAATACGAATACAACGGTGACGGCGACCGCACCAAGATGGTCGACGGCACCGGCACGACCACATACGAATACGACCAGCTTGACCGCTTGACCGCGACCAAAGACGGACATGGCAACACAGCCGGCTACGAATACGACCTCGCCAACGAGCAGACCAAGATTACCTACCCCAACGGCAAAGTCATCGAACGCGAATACGACAAAGCAGGACGGCTCAAGAGCACGACGGATTGGTCGAAAAACACCATCAAATTCACCTACGACGCGGACTCTGACCTCACCGTCACAACGTTCCCGAGCGGCACGAGCGACGAAGACACCTACAAATACGATGATACCGACGTGATGACCGAAGTTAAGATGAAAAAAGGCAGCGAAACGCTCGCGTCGCTCGCCTACACGCGCAACAAAGACGAGCTAGTCGAAAAAGCGACTAGCAAAGGGCTACCAGGAGAAGAAAAACCCGCCTACACCTACGACAAAAACAACCGGCTGACAAAAGGGGTCGGCATCCCCTACGAATACGATGCCGCCAACAATCCAACGACCATCGGCACCGAACACACCTACAGCTACAACTCCGCTGACGAGCTCGAAAAAAGCGTACTGAAAAAAGCCACCGCCGCGACATATACCTTCAACGAAGTTGGTGATCGCATCAAGACCGAACCCGCCAGCGGACCCGCAACAACATACGGCTACGACCAAGCAGGGGATCTGATATCCGTTACGCGACCAAAAGGCACGGAAATAGCGGCGATCGAAGATACCTACGGCTACAACGGGGACGGGCTGCGCACCTCCGAAACGATCTCGGGCACCACTACTTACCTGGCATGGGACCTCGCCGAAAAGCTGCCACTGATTCTTAACGACGGTGTCAACAGCTACATCTACGGCCCCGAAGGTCTTCCTGTTGAGCAAATCAACAACAGCAGCGGGACCGTGCTCTACCTACATCACGACCAGCAAGGCAGCACACGCCTGCTCACCGGCTCGACGGGCAAAACGGAAGCCACCTTCACCTACGACGCCTACGGCAACAAGACCGGCAGCACGGGAACAAGCACCACGCCGATGGGCTACGACGGCCAATACACCAACGCCGACACGGGACTTATCTACCTGCGAGCCCGCGAGTACGACCCAGCGACAGCCCAATTCTTGAGCGTGGACCCAAAGGTCGAAGAAACTAACGCGGTCTACGAATACGCAAAAGACGACCCGCTCGACAGCGGCGACCCGACCGGCGAGCTCTCCGAATACAAAGAGATCTTCGGCGCGTACGAACTGGTGGTGGACGCCAACAGGCTGCGCTCGCTGGCCGCCAACTCGGCGCTGCTGGCGGCAGCTGTGGCCGATGACTACCTCTCGATCCCGCCGGCCGAGTACGCGAAGTACCTGCTGCAGAAGGCGGCTCGCTTCGAAGCCGTGGCAAACAGCCTCGAACACCGCAAGAAGAACGACGCGATCGGCTTCCTCGTGCGCGAATGGTATGTGACGCTGCCCAAGACGCACATCGCGCTGCCGCTCAAGTTCAAAGAAGCGTATGCTTGGTACGAGGGAACGAACCGATCGGGCGAGGAGCAGTTCTGGTGCGGCAAGGAAGGCTGGGTCTACTTGCAATGAGAGTGTCAGCCGCAACGCTCCTGGTGGGGGCCCTGCTGCTCGCGGGCTGCGGAAGTTCGACGCCGACGACCTCCTCGCAGGCGCTCGCGCCGCGGTCGGCCACCACCGCCACGCACGCCAAACAGGGCGCGGCGCCCGTGCTGGACAGTCCGGGTGCCATGAGGGCCTTCGCCCGCTACGTCGTCTGCATGCACGCGCACGGCGTAAGGCACGTCCCCGCCCGCACGAGCGCGCTGCGGCTGCTCAAAGCGCTGGAGGCCGACAGCGCCACCTATCGCGCCGCCAACCTCGCCTGCTACACCACACTGGCGTCCAACCAGGCCGTCGCCGGCCGGATGCCCGCTCAGGGCTCCGGGTAGATCTCTGGGCCACACGCGAGGCGTCGCTACGCTGCGAGGCGTTTGGCCTCGTGGCTGAGGAGGAGGCCGTTGATGAAGCGTTTGACGAGTTCTTTGTCCTCGTTTGTGAACCCCGGCTGGCGACGATCCGCCGTATCGCTCGCGGCCTGGGCGTGCAGCCTGGAGCGCTACTGGATGAGGCCAAATGTTGTGCTGGCCATGGCGCGTAAGCGGGCCAGAGTTAGGCGAGGGTGCCGTAGTGCTTCTCGGGTTCGGGGTAGGTGCTTCGCGCGCCACGGTGGCGCTGCCGCCGGTTGGACATGTTCCTGGATGGTGGGTGGAGCCGCTTGTGTTGAGTTCGTCGGAGTGCTTGCGCGGGGTCGTCGCGTCCGTGCGTGCTCGTGGGGGTGTTCATTCGATCCCGAGCCAGCGGTCGTCCTCGCGGTCTTGCTCGATGCCGCGCTCCCAGGTCTGCTGGCGGTCTCGCGCGGCCTGGATGGCCTGCTCGATGTAGGCGGCGTCTTTGGCTTGGTAGAGGTTGTGCTCGGCGGGTTCGAGTTGGGCCGGCTGGTCGTGTTGGTGCTCGCGTTCGTGCAGTGGCTCCTCGTGGGTGGCGGGTTCGGTCTGCGCTGCTCGCTGTGGTGTCCGCTCGGCTTCGTCGCGGGTGTTGGTGGCTTCGCGTCCTTGGCTGCGTTCGATGACGTGTCCGATGCGGTCTTGTAGCTCGGCCTGGATGTCCCTTCCTTCGCGGTCCTCGGTGCTCATGCGGACGTCGATCTCGCCGTCGGTGTGGACGGCGGCGACGAAGCCGAGCTGCTCCTCGGTCTGCCATCCGCCGAACAGCACATGCGTCGGCTTGCCGGTGTGAGTCTGGAGGTCATACAGCTGGGTTGAGTAGGCGAGCTGGATGTCACCGGCGTCCCGCACGTCCAGTTGGATGTCCGCCGGGCTGGCATCCTGGATGTTGACCGGGGCGTTCTGTGCCTGCTGCTGATGCTCCGCGAGGTGCTCGCGGGCGTCGTTCTGCACCCGGTCCTGTTGGGCCTGGTCGCGCTGGCTGGCGGGGATGAGGTCGTCGTGGTCGGAGCGGTCGTGCGGGCGGCGGTGTCGGGGGTTGAGGAAGTCGTCGATCTCGTGCTCGTGGGGGCGCGCGCGCTCGGTGGCGTTCTGGTGTGGGCGTTCTGTGGTCCGCTCGCGCGGTGGGTCTCGTTCGGCGGTGTCCTTCGTGATGCTCGCTTCCTGTGCTCCGCTGCGGCGCATTCGGTCGGCGAGGTGTTCGATTGCGCCGGTGTCCATCCCGTGCTCGCCGAGATCCTCGCGGGAGGCGTAGATCTGGGTCTGCTCGCGGGCGCGGCTGAGGGCGACGTAGGAGTGCTCCTTGTCGGTCTGCCAGCCGCCGGTGAGGATGCCGCTGGTCTCGGCGGTGAGACCCTGGGCCTTGTGGACGTGCACGGCGTACGCGAGGCTGATGTCGGAGAACTCGCTGGTATCGAGGTGCACGTCGCGTGGTTCGCGCTCTCGGGTGTTGATCGTGACGCGGTTCTCGTTCTCGCCGCGGGCGGTGTGGACGATCGTGCCGGTGATCCCGTTCTCGACGCGGTTCTGTCCGGGGATGTGGTACTGGCTGGTGAAGATCACCTCGTCGCCGGTTGTGAGCCCGTATGGCTTGCCCGGGAGCTCGACGCGGTGGGCTCCGAGCTCGCCGGCTTGGGCGCGGCGTTCCTGGGCCATCGCGTTCATCTGGTCGCGCTCCTTGTTGGAGGCGTCGGTGATCATCACCGCCTGGCGGCCGTCGGGCAGGCTCTTCCGTGTCTCGTCCCAGTCGGCGAGCATCGCTTCCGCGGCCTGTGCGCGGGTATCGTGGATGTGCAGCCGGCCGTGAGCGTGGTACTGCGCGAGCGCGGGTCCTGGTTCGCTGTTGCGGATCTGCTCCCACGCGTTGCGCTCCCACTCGTGGTGCGCGCGGTGGACCTCGGTCAGCTCTGCTGTCGGGACGCGGCCCTCCAAATGCTTGAACAGGCCGCCGGCGCCGATCGAGGAGAGCTGCGCGGCGTCACCCGCGAGGACCAGCTTGCTTTCGCGCTCGGCGGTCACCTTCACGAGCCGCGAGAGCCGGTCGCTGTCGGCCATCCCGGCCTCGTCCATCACCACGACGCTGCCCGGCCCCACGTTGATGTATCCCTTCTCGACACCGTTGATGAGCCCGTCCGTCGTGAATGACCGGTCGAGCTTCGCGTCGGCCTGCAACCGCTGGGCTGTCGCTCCCGCGACCGCGGTGCCGATCACCTCGTTGCCTTCCAGCTGCCACGCCCTTGCCGCGGCGGCGATCGTGACTCCCTTTCCCGTTCCCGCGCGCCCCACGAGCACGGTGACGCCGCCCGGCCCGGTGATCCTCTCAAGCGCCTGGCGCTGCTCTTGGCTGAGCGGCCCCTTGATCTGCTGTGCGATCTCGCGGCGTGCCTGCGCGAGGGCCTGCTCGCCGACTGGCGCCGTGTTCTCCGCGGCTCGCCGGGTGGCGGTGTCGAGCGTCCTCTGCTCGAGGTCCCGATGTGCCCGGGTTGTCCACGTGTCGTCCTGCAACCTGACGAGCTCCCCGGAGCGCGCGAGGTCGTTGACGAGCCGGCCCGCCTGCACCGGCCGGCAGACCCCCGCGGAGAGCTCGTACGCCTTGGCGCGCAGTTCGCGCTCGGTGACCGTCGCGCGCTCCTTGGTGACGTCCCTCAACAGTTCGCCGGCGAGATCGACGTTGGGGGGCCTGTCGATGTGCCGGTCCTGGAAGAGCTGCTGAACCTGCTGGCTGGTGAGCCCGTGCTCCGCGCTGAGGGCTCGCCATGCGTCGTTGACGTCGAACGGGTCGGCGGCGCTCTTCGACCCCCGGGTGCTTGTCGTCAGCGACCCGAGCTCCCCGGCGCGCGGCTCGCGCCCATAGCGCGTGCGGAACAGTCGCGCGGCGCGATTGACGTCCTCCGAGCGGCTCGACCAGCGGCCCGCCAGCTCCTCGGGGACACCCCGGACCTCGAAGTACCGCTCGTTCTTGCCGGTCCGCCGGTCCACCGGCACGCCTAGCTCCCGCAGGTTCGCGGCCAGCTCCGCGCGGTACCACGCCCCGTTCTCGCGGGCGGCCTTGTAGAGCTGCTTGGATTCCACCGCGGCGAGCTTCCCATCCTTGCGCTCGGCGGCAAACACGATCAGATGGGAGTGCAGCTGCGGGTCGGGGATCCCCCCGGCCTGCTCGTCCTGCGCGAGGCGGCTCGAGGTATGCACGAACTCGGCGGCGAGCAGCCGCTGCGCCTTCTCGAACCGCACCACCCCCTCGCTCTTGCGCCGCACGAGCGCGACCTCACGCTCCGTTCGCGCAAGCGCGCTCCCCACCGCCTGCCTGTGCGCCGCCTCGATCTGGGCACGTCGATACGGGTCGGCCGCGGCCCACAGCGCCGAGACCGTCTTCGGGGGCGCCATCATCAACTCCACCCCGGCCGTCCTCGTGCCATTCGAGCCGGCTGGGCGCAGCGGCTCACCGTCGAGCGGGGAGAGCCCCTGCATCACCGCACGCAGATCGGCCCGCTGCACCGGCTCCTGCGCTGAGAGGCCGAGCGACGCGAGGGTCTTCTCCGAGCCGTACCACCGGCTCGGTACCGGGCGGTCCTTATCGTCCTCGCCGTCCTTGGTGTAGTAGTCGCCACGCGACGCCGTCGAGGTCAGGTACTGCGCGTAGGTCGTGGCGGAGCCGCCGGGAATCTTGTGAGTCGTCTGCACCCTCCAGCGAACGTACCGCCGTCGCATTCACACCGCAAGGAGATGTGGGGTAAAGTGTTAATCGGCAGCCATCGCCGGCTATATGTGACTATGTAGCTCCCTTGGGTGCGTATAGTCTGCTTCGGGTTGCTGTTGCCTTGGGGGTTTCTGCGCTTGGCGGTTTTTGGGGGCGTTGGTTCGTGCTTCGCTTGGTTGCCTTTTCGGCACGGCGCTGGGTTCGTGGTGCGCGTTGCTCGCGGCACTTTGCGTTGGGGTTTGGGGCCTTGTTTGCGTGTGTCGTTGGGTCGTGCCTGGCGTGGTCGTTGTGCTCGTGCCTGGCGTCGTGGGCGGCTTGGTCCTCGCGTGGTCTTTGCGCTACGCCAGCCGCGCGAGCTGGGAGGGAGAGCTCCGCGCGGCGGTGTTCCCGTGCTGGCGGGCCGTGGGTGCGTGCTGCGCCAGCAGCTTGAGCAGTGGGGAGAGCTCAAGCTGCTGGCGCCGCGCACGCTGCGCCCGGGTGGCGTACCCACCCGCGTGGACGATCCCTGCCGAACACGAGGGTGCAGATCATGCGCGACGGTCCTTTGCCGAAGCGGGGGTGTGGCTCTGGGTTCTCAGCGCCCGAACTGGCTGTCTGTGGTGTCCGTGCTGGGCTCGCCTCCGGTGAGCTTCTCGATCGTTTTGAGGAGGCTGTGCGTCTTTGCCGGTGCTTGAGCCTGGGCGGGCGCCGGCGGACCGGCCGGCTCGTCTGGAGCGGACTGGGGGAGCGCTTCGGCAGCCCGCCGGCCCGCTTCTTCGCTGAGGCGGGCGAGTTCCTCTTCGTCGAAGCCTTCGTCGTCTTCCTTGAGGATCTCCTGAGCCCGGGCCAGATCCTCCTCCTCGACGAGTATGTCGCGTCCGCTGCCGAGCGCAACTCGCGCGCCTCCGGCACCTCGCATACAGGGGATGCCTGCGTCGGACAGGCGAGCGAGGAGAATACCTTGCTCGACTGGACTGTTGGCCGTGGCGAGGACCTTGAGCATCTGCGCGAGGGTAGCCCGAAGCTCTCGCCTGCGATGGCTGCCCACTCGCGGCCACGCGGGGGCGTACCATCGGCGGCATGAGCCCGCGCCCGCACCCTCAGCACCACCGGACCGCGGCTGAAGATCGGCGGGCTATGCGGCTGTGGCGCCAGCGCACCGGTGGCAGCCTCGTCATGATCGGCGGGCCCTCCGACTCGACAGTGTTCTCGATGCTTACGCTCGCCGTCGCGGTCGGTGTGCACCTTCACCTGCGAAGTACGCGATGAGCGACGCGGGTGACGGCGGGGTAGGCGAGCCGGGGCTCGGCGAGTTCGCTCGCGAGCAGATCGAGAAGGCGCGTAAAGATCCGCGGTTGACCCGGGGTCGCGGTGCGGCGGTCGGCGACTACTGGGAGGCGATGGAGGAGGTCGAGCAGACCCGGATGCTGTCGGTCCTCGGGCTCTATGAGCTCAGCGGGGTACTTGAGCGGTACGAACGCGAGCACGGCGTCTCGCGTGACGATGCCAACCTTGATCCCGCGCGCCAGGGGGAGATGCAGGCGCTGTGGGAGCAGGCTGAGCTTGCCTCCGCCGCGATCGCTACCGACTTCGCCGCTGTCAACGCGCAGGCGCTGCTGGCCATGAACAGCGCACTGGACGCGATGGTGGGAGGATGTCCGGATCGTCGTGGAACTTTGAGAGCGGCCTCCGGGATTTGAAGGTCAGACAGTAACGGTTTGTGGTGTCTCGGCGTGAGCGGCGGCGGGGATTGGAAGGGCGGCTCGTGCTGTGTGGCGTTCGATCGCGGCCACGAGCTTGGCGAGGTCGCGGTAGCCGATGATTCGCCGGGATTGCTGCTCGGCGACGAGCATCCCGGCGGCGGTCCAGCGCTTGCGCATGTCGCCGTCCTGCCAGCGCTTTACGTTGCGCTGAGTGCGGCGGACGATCTCGATCATGCTCTCGCATGGGTTCGTCGAGCACAGCGTCTTTGCGAGTCCTCCTGTGATTGCGAGCCGCATCAGCGTCAGCGTCTCGGGCATACCCTCCCGCAGCGAGGCGGCGGCGTCGGGCCAGGTGCGCTCGAGCTCTGAGGCCAGGAGTTCGAGGCGCTGCTCGGCGAGATCGGCGTCCTTGAGCGCCCACGCGCCGCGGACCCTGGCAAGGACGGCGGGACGATCGCGTTCGGGCAGCAGATCGCAGACATTTCTCTCCTTGTGACGGTGACACCGATGCACCAGCGCGCGCTCGCCGAACACGTCCTTGATCGCCCGGCAGATCGCCTTGCCGCCGTCGATGACGAACAGGATCGCCTGCTCGGGGTCCAGGCCGCGGTCAACGAGGTCGGCCAGGAGCGTCCGGGCGAGCGTGGCGTTCTCGGTCAACCCCTCCCACAGCCCGAGGGGGATCTTCACGCCCTCGGTCGAGATTCCGAGCGCGACGATGTGTGTGCGCCCGGCGATCTCAAGACCGTCGAGCATCATTACCGCCACGCGCACGTCCTCCAGCCGCCGGCCCATCAGCTCGCTGAGCGCGGTCCGGGTGCGCTCGATGAACATCTCCGACACCGACGTCTTCGAGGTCGCCGTCGAGGATCGCTGCACCTCCTCGCCGACGGGCTCCCCGACACCGGCGAACTTGCGCGAGGAGACACCGGCGAGCATCCGGTCCATCACCGCCCGGGTCAACGGGTCGCGGTCGGCGAAGTGCTCGTACGTGGTGACCGGCAGCTCCCGCTCATCATCGGCCGTGCGCATCCGCGGCCGGCTGACTTGCACACGTCGTCCACCCAAGGTCATCGACCCGTCCTCGTGGCCGTGGCGCTTCGCCATCCGGTCGGGATCATGCTTGCCCTTCGGGCCCACGACCTCGGCGACCTCGAGCTCCATCAGCTCATGCACAACACCGAGCCCGACACCAACGCTCAGCGCGAGCAATCCCTCCCTCGCTGCCCCCACAAGCTCACCGAGCGCCTCCTGGATCTCCGGTGACAGCGAACTCTCGACAGCCTCAACAGCCGTCACGACCTGCGGCGCGGATACCTTCTTCATGGCGGTTCCTCCTGTCCTCGCAGACTTGGTTGGCGCCTGTCACGCTCGCAACACGAGCGGACGAGGCGGGAGGACCGCCATTCAAAGTTCTACGAGGACACGGACAACCTCGATGGTGGAGGAGTTCGCGCCAGCGATGCGCGAGTTGGCGGTCGGCGGCATGGCGGACCAGCTAATGCAGGCCGCCGAGGAGGCGAACCCGGAGGCATCTGGCGAGCTTGACGATGAGAACCGCGCCGCCCTCAAGGAGGCGCTGGTTCGGACACTTGACGGGAGACTACCGAAGCTCAACCGGCTGACCGGCAGCGGCGCCGAGCGCTACGAGGCCCGCTTGCGCGGCGCAGGTCTTGGGACGGCATCGGACCGGCCGGTCCCCGCCGACTTGGACGAGGCGCTCACCGAGTTCGGCGCGATCCGAAACGTCCTCACGCACCGCCACGGCCGCATGGACACCAAGGCGCTCCAGCAGGCGCCGAGCCTCTCCGGCCGGTACGGCGAGGGAGACTTCGTCCGGCTGAGACGCCACGACTACAGGACCTACTCCGCGGCGATTCGGTGCTACGGCCAGGACATCGCGATGCGGCCAATGCGATCCTGGCCGGATGTTAACGATGCGCAGTTGCCCGACCTCACAGGGTGGCGTGGCTACTACAGGCTAGGCGTCTGACTGGAACCTCGCCCGGCCCGCCGGCCAGGAGTCGGCAGAACAGCGAGTTCGTTGAGCGGCGGGGTGGCCGACCGGAGGTCGCCCGCCTGCTCCGGAATCTCCTGGTGATGCGCCTCGATGGCGGTTATCATGGATGCGCTATGGATCCGAATTCGATTCCCCTGTGGCTGGACGCCACGGCTGGCAGCGGGATGTTCTTGCTCGCCGCCGTTGCGGCTTCCAAGCGCAACAGCGATGAGCAGCCCTCGGATAGCAGTGCCGGCGACGACAACGTGGTGATCGGCAGAGCGCCCCGCGTGCTCGGCAGCGGGAACGTCATCGTGAACACTGGCGATGACTATGCCAACGTCACGATCCCCGGTGGCACCGCGATCGGACGCGGAGCCTGGGCAGATGAGACCTCGGTCGCCCTCGGCGCCGGGGCGGGAGCCGGTCGTCGCCGCAGCGCTTCGATGGTCACGCGAGCAGCGCCCACCACGAACTGGTGGGAGGAGCCGTGGCTAGTCACCCTGCTCGGGGGCGTGGCAGTCGGACTCCTGCTGAGCCTCCTGCACTTGGGCTAAGCGCTATCCGTCGCAGCCCTTGTAGGAGATGAACGGTTGGCCGGTCATCGAGGCGGCGTCAGACCGCACACTGCCGGTTTCAGGGATGAGCGAGCGTGTGGGTAAACGCCACTCAGGCTGTCGCTCCGACGAACTCCAGCAGGCTGTAGGGCGCTTGCCTCATTCCTCCTTCTTGGCGGAAGTGGAAGCTGGCTCCGATCTTAAGGAAACGGCATTGCCTGCTCGATCCCAGTAGACCCGCTCCGTGAGCGCCACGCCCAGCGTGCGGCGTGGCGCTCTCTCGATGCTGTCAGCCCTCCCCGTCTGTGGGGAGGTGCCCGAAGTGCTCCTCGAACTCCTCGGGGGTCAGCCTGCGCTCCCCGTGGCGGGCGAGGATCGCGTCCTCGCTCAGGTCCGGGCGCAGGAGCACGGACATGCCGAGAGCGGATGCTATGGCGCTCAACGTGTTCCATGTTGGGCCGCCCTGGCCAAGCTCGACCCTGTTGAGCGACTTCGGGGACACCCCCGCCTTGGACGCGAGGGACGCCATCGAGAGGCCCTTGGCGTGGCGCTCGCGGCGGATAGCCTGCCCGAGCGCGAGCAACTTGTGTTCGTGTTTGGTCATCGCTCGTCCCCTCATATGCAGATGAAGCCGAGGGCGTCGATGTGCCGTGCGCATGCGGAGGGCATGACCTGCTCACCCTCGACGTTCACGACGCCGTGTTCGTTCAGGCGATCGAGGGCGACGCCGATCGCGTCGGGGTCCACGTCGTGGAGCACGCTTTCGATTTCGGCGCGGGTCCACGGTTGCGGGTGGTCTTGGCGGAGCACTTGCAGGACGACGACGCATTGGGTGCCCTCCTCCTGCCGGGGGTTTGTAGGCTCACTGGGCATGGCGAGAAAATGTCCTTTCTTTCCGTGCAGGCCCCGGCGCGGCGTCACCCGTGCCGGGGCCCACTGGTTTGTGGTGGGTCAGGCGGTCTCGGGGTGGCTGCGGTAGAACGACGCGGTGAGGTCGTAGAAGCGGCCGGCGGCGTGCGTGGCGTGCGCGAACTCGCCGTTGATATGCGCGAGCCCGTCGGCGTGCAGGCCGGCGAGCGCAAGCCCGGTCTGCTCATGGTCGCCGATCTGCAGCGCGAGCTCCCGGGTGTGCCAGGGGCCGCGGCGGGTCGGGCGCAGCAGCAGCCACAACAGTTCCTCTTCGGTCCGTTCGAGCGAGCGCGGCGGCTCACGGGTAGTCTGGTCCTGCATGGGAGCTGATACCTCCTGTGTCACGCCCCCGGCTGTTTGCGCAGCGCGGGGGCACTTGTTTGAGGACTGGCCGACCTTTTCAGGTCGGCCGGCGGATGTCAAGGTCTCGCGGCGAAGTTGGCGCGTACGGGTCCATGAGCGGCGCGAGGGCGGCGGTGCGAAGCGGGCTTCACGCCGGGGGACTCCTTCCCACCTCGCCCATGCTTCGCCACGTATCGGCGGACCTCAGAGCGACAAGGCGCGACACCGCCGTACCATGCAACCGATGGGAGGACCCCTCCGGCTCTACTTGATGGATGGCGTGGACGCCAGCAAGGCAATCGATGCCCTGACGGGACGCATCTACGCTGCGAAAAACCTCAGCGGCAGCGTCGCCCGAGAAGGCACCGACCCCGGGGCAAACGACCGCTACATGGTAAGACGCCAAGTGGACTACGCCGAGTGGGTCGAAGTGACCGAGATGGAGCTGACGAACCTGACCCACGACACCGACGTGCTCGCAATTCCGTACACGTCCGCGTACTGGGAGATCCTCCGACTCACTCCGAGCAGCCCCCGCGCGGTCGCGGTCATCGAAGCTGAGATTAGGCGACAGATCGCAGGTCTCGAAGGCTTGCGTGATGACCTGAAGCGACGCTTGGACCGGGCACGCTGCGCGCCTGGACATATCGCTGTCCTGGATACGAACGTGCTGTTACACCACCAGCTCCCCGACAGCGTGAACTGGCGCGAAATCATCGACCAACAGGCGGTTCGCATCGTGATTCCGCTGCGAGTGATCGAGGAGCTTGACGCCAAGAAGTACAGCGACAGCGACAGAATCCGCGACCGTGCGCGCAAACGGCTTCCGCATCTCTACAAACTCGTCGGGCCCGGTGGGACACCCAAGGCGTTGAACGACTACGCGACGATCGAGGTCTTCATCGAACCCGGGCCCAGGATACGGCCAGCAGACGCAGACACCGAGATACTCGAAGCGACTCGTGACCTGCGACGGCTATCAGACAAGGGCGTAACGGTCGTGACCGGCGACACAGGGATGCGGTTGCGAGCGGAGGCCGAAGGCATCCCCACCGCATTGATGCCCGCCACAACGGCAGCATGACTATGGACCAGAGTTAGTGCTGCTATCATATGGACAGTCGGGCCCACACGATCCAGGGCGTGGTCTCCTCTTCGGAGGTCACGCAGCCTTGTCGCGCAGGAGATAGGCAGCAAAGTTAATTTCGAATAAAAGAAAGACAGAAAGAAGGACATAAAATGACCATAAATGAATTTATTTATACGCTGAATCAGGGGTATGAGGAGACCAAAGATCAGCTTGAAAAGATTGCTACATCGCCTGGGGCGGGGGCACAGGGCATCGCAAAAATGGCCCTCATGCGGCTTGAAAAAAGGCATAAAGCATTGCTTGGGGCAATCAAAGATGGAATGGCGGAACCTCCACACCAGGAATATGTGGTGTTGCGCGACGATGGCATCACCGGTGATCTCGGGAGCCCTCCGCGCTATGCGGATTTCGGCGTCGCCAAGGCAGAGGCGTGCAGGTTGACCGAGGACACTGGCGTGTATCACTTCGTAGAAACGCTCGTCGCTCGTGGTGGTCCTTTTACCCCGCGTCCGGTCTCGGCGTCGCACCACTGAGACTACGGCTGTAGCACCACCGAGACTACGGCTTCTTCTTCTCCTCCTCCTCCTGGAAATGTCTACCGGTGCGAAGCCCGCTTCGCGCCGCTCCCCGCGCCGAGCCAAAGCGCGACGCGCGCGTCGTGGGCGAGTCGCTCCCCCGCCGGGGTGCCCTGAGCGCTGACGTACAGCGCGCCGTGGCGGTGGGCGGGCCGGTGGACGGCGCCGAGGCGGCAGTGCGCCCTGGCGAGCGCGCGGCGGGCAGCCGTGAGCGTCTTGCCGTTCAGCGAGGGGACGCGGCACGCGGGGTGTTCGGCTTCGGCTTCTTCTTCGCGTTCCTGGCGTTCGCGGGCGGCGGCTTCCTGTGCGTCCTGTTCCTCGGCCTGCTTGAGCTCGGCCTCTTCGCTGGCGTAGCGTGTGGCTTCTCGGGCCTTGGCTTCTTCTTTTTCCTGGCGAGCTGCTGCTGTTTGGCTTCGTATTCCTTAACCGTTTGGGCGGACTCGGAGTTGGCCAGTTCGTTGACCCACTGCGGAGTTTCCGATGAGTACTGTTTGCCTGGGCCTGTTCCTTCGGGGAATGCACCGGGTGGAGGCGTGGGGATAGTGAGTAGGTCGCTGCTCCGAGACGCTTCGCCGGCGAAATTGCTCGCGCGAACTCCAAACCAGTAGGTGCCTGGCTGGAGGCCGGTCAGCGTGAGGCTGACTTCGTGGACTTCGTCGTCGGCGGCGAGGTGCCCTTCTTTGCGCTCGCTCGGTATCTGAGTCGCATGGCACCGGCTCACCAGTCCCGCATTCCAGCTTGATTTCGTAGGTCGTTTCGAGGCCCTCGGGATTGATATGGGCGCTCACCGTCACTTCGCCACCGATCCCCGTGCCCATGCTTTCGATCATCGGGGGTTTGCCTTCGACCGCCAGCGCCGGCGCGGGGAGGAGCACACCGACGATCAGGACGGCGCACCCGGCCAGCACGGGGCGAAGAGCGCCTCGCAGCCCGTGGACCCTTCGCCAGTTGTAAGCCATTGGTCTCCCCACGTTTGCCCCTTTCGTCCTGAGAGTCGGAACTATACTGTGGGCCCTGTCTGCGTGTTGTCTCGTACGGCCCCCCTTCTTGTCCCTCTGCGCGGCGGGCGTCGGAGGGGACGTAGGGGGACCTCGCGGGAGGGGCCCGGGGGGCAGTTGGTTGGGTTGACCCTCATGCTTTGCTGTTGGCTGCGGCTCGTCGCCAGGGTTCGTGCTCGTACCAGGGGGTGAGTTCGATTAGTTCCCAGTCGGTGCCGCGTAGTAGCAGCCCGTGGCCGTCGGGGAGTTTTGCGATGTCTCCTGGTGTGAGGGTCCTTTGGCGCTGGGTGTGGTAGTTGACGGTGTCGCTGTCGGTGGGTGTGCTGAGCCACTCGTGTTTGTCTGAGCGGCCGAGTGTGTGGCTGATGGTGTCGCGGTCGTATTCGCCGAGGGCGATGGAGATGCTTTCCAGGGTGGTGGTGTCGGCGATACCGGAGAGCACGACCTTTGTTGCGAATAGGCTCATGAACCCGTCGGCGGCGTCGCGTCCCCAGCGGGTGCGTGCCTGTGAGAGGTCCTGTAGGCCGATGGCGACCTGTAGGTTCTGTCCGCCGGCCTGGGAGACGAGTGCGGGGAGGTCGTGGACTGGGGCGATGTTCGCGACCTCGTCCAGCAGCCACAGCATCCCGGGGTCGGGGGCGCTGCCGGCGCGGGCCTGCTCGTAGACGGCGCGGCGGATCTGCTCCAGCAGGCCGACGATCAGCGGGGCGAGCGCGGCCTGGTGGTGCTCGGAGGATGTTATGTAGATCGTGTCGGTGCCTGTGGCGAAGCGGACCGGGTCGAAGTTGGGGTGTGCCGCGGTGCGCCTGGCGGCGTCGCTGTTGTAGGTGCTTAGCACCCCGGCTGTCGCGGAGAAGATGCTGGAGCGCTCGCGGGCGTCTGTGCGCTCGATCCCCACGAGCACGTCGGCGGCGATCTTCGCGTCACTGTCGGCGAGGACTGCCAGGGCGGGTGCGAGGTCCTGGCGCAGCGTCCAGCGCAGCACCTCCTCGATCGGGCGGCCGGTCAGCTGTGCGGCGTAGAGCAGTGGCGCTAGCAGCGCGGCGGCGCGCTCGGTCCAGTGACTCTCGTTCGTCGTCCCGGCGCCGGCGTTGGAGGCTGCCGTCATCGCCCGGGCGGTGATCAGCGCCTCGTCCCAGCCGGTCGCGGCTGTGATGGGGGACCACGACAGCCGGCGGGCGCCCTCGGGCACGGGCTCGGTACCCGATGGGTCGAACAGCCAGACCTCGCCGATCTCAGCGCGTGCGCGCATCGTGGCGCGCATCACATCCGGCTTGGTGGACGTGCTCACCACCGCCCCCGATGCGCCGATCAGCGCGGGGATCATCACCGCGCTGGTCTTCCCCGAGCGGGGCGGGCCGAGGACCATGACTGCGCTCTCGGGGTCGGCGCACACCCACTCTTCTTCGTGCTTGCCGAGGTACGCGCCGCCGCCGCAACGCAGGACGCCTTCCCTGATACGCGCCGCCGCGGTCACGGGGCGGTGCACCGTCGGCCTGTCCGCCGCCGGTCCCCGCGCCGGCCTGGTGCGAGTGCGTGGGGTTCGCGCGAGGGCGCCGACACCGAGCGTTAGCAGCACCCTGGATACCCCGAGGCCGATCATGACGGCGATCGTCCAACGGTACGGGTTGCCGGTGCCCAGGCCGAGCGCGATGCGCACACCGTTCACCAAGATGAACACGAGCGCGAAAGCGAGTACCGCCCCGAAGCATGACGCGAACGGGTGTCTACGTCGGAACGGGGGTTCCATCCGCTGGTGGGTGGGTCCCCAGGGCTGCCCGCTGCTCCGCCTTGACATGCCCGGCATGATACCCTAAGTTGCTTGTAATGCTGAGCAACTTTGAGAGGAGGGATTGAATGCCGCCCCGTCGATACGCCCTCGGTGCGATGCGCGAGCTGGACAACGAGCTACGCAAAGCCCGAGCGGAGGAAAAGCAGGCCGCTGAGCGCGTCAAACGGCTGCAGGCCGCGCAGGCCGCGCTACGCGGAGAACCCGCGCCGCGCAAGCAAGCACGCCGCCTCGCACGCGAGGACATCCGTGCGTATCTCCTGGAGCACCCCGAGTCCCTCGCGGTGGAGATCGCCGAAGCCTTCGATGTCCCCGCGACGAACGTCGGCTCGCACCTCAGCAAAGGCAAGCAGACCGGCGAGTTCCACGTGCACGGGGGCCGCTGGTCGGCCGCTGCGCCGGCGGGTGCAGCGAACGGGAGGGAGGCCGTGCAGTGAACCCCCTCAACCGGGCCGGCACCACCGCGGCCGCGCTCGTGCTGTATGCGCTCACGCTCGCCGGGCAGCTGCTCGCGGCGGTCGCGCGAGCGCTGGTCGCTGAGATCGTGCTCGGTCTCATCGGGTGGATCATGGGCTGGGCGATACCGGTCGAACCGATCGCGCTCGCTGTCGGTTTCCTGCCGCTCGCGGTCTCGCTGCTCGCGCTCGTCCTCCCGCCGCTCGTCGCGCCGATCGACGGGCGCTGGTGGGAGATCTCCACCGGCGGGCGCCCGCCGGAGCCCGACGAGCAGGACGCCTTCGACCACGCCGTCGAGGAACTGCGCCAGATCGACCCCGCTCTGCGGGTCCCCAGACACTGGTTCGTCGCCGAAGAGCCCGGGATGAACGCGAGCGCCTACGCATCGTCGCTGAGCGTGGACCGGGGTCTGCTTGAGAGCCCCTACGCCGCCGCGGTGATCGCACACGAGCTTGGGCACCTGAACACCAGTGACGCGCGGCTCTCGAGCGCACTGAACCTCACGCTGCTCGTCCCGATGGCGACACCCGAAATCGACCCGTTGTGGTCGCTGGCGTTCCGCGGCCTGGCGTGGTTCGCCTCCGGGCAGGCCGTGCTCTGGCTCACCGGCAACGCCTGGGAGACCTACTGGCGCTCCCGCGAGTTCGCCGCCGACCAGTACGCCGCACGCCTCGGACAGGGACCCGCACTCGCCAAGTCCCTCGAACACAGCTCCCTGCCGTACGAGCGTTCGATCCGACGGATGCGCTTCTCCCGCGCCACACACCCCTACACCAAGCCCCGCATCGCAAAGCTCCGCGCCCACCCCGGGGCGCCCGACACCACCCCACACCCCTGAAAGACAGGAGCCCCCCCATGCACGCCCTCACCGCCCGCCCCGCGCGCACCGCACACGAACCTCGCCCGGCACGCAACCCCCGGGCGCCTCGACGGCGAGGACTCGGCGCGATCGCACACCGCGTCGCCGTCGATCTCACCCCCCAGGCCGTCGAGCAGGTCGCCAGCCGCGTCGTGCAGCTCCTCGGATACCCCCAGAGGCAGGAGCAGCGCCTCATCAGCGCCGGCGAGCTGGCCCTCTACCTCGGCGTCACACGCCCCTGGATCTACAAGCACCGCCACCTGCTTGGCGGACGCCGCCTCGGCGAGGGACCGAAGGCACCTTGGCGCTTTGACCGCCACACGGCGCTCGAGGCCCTTGAGCGCCACCAGGCGGCGCACCGGGCGAATGGGGGCCTGTGATGCGGGGGCTCTCGACAATCCCCACACGTCCACCGAGCCCACCCCGCAACCGCCACCGGCGGCTGCGGGGTGGGCCGGGCGCGATCGGGCGCGATCCCCGGTACACCGCCGCGTACCCCTCGACCGTGACACCCGTCCTCGCGCGTCGTCGTCTCCTTGGGAGGTGGCGCGAACGGGTCCGTGGGGCGATTCCGTTCTCCCGCGAGGAGCAGTTCCGGCTGTTGCAGGTCGGTTTGCGGATCAAGCTCCGACACGAAGGCAAGCCCGAAGACGCGATCGTCCTGCAACGCCCGGACGATCTCCCGGCCGCACCGGGGACGCCGGTGCGCATAGGCAGCCGTCAACGTGCCCACGGCGAGCAGCGTGCGGGTGTGCCCGCCGGTGTCTGTCGCTAGATGCCGGGGGAGCGCTCGGGCAGCTTTGGGGCGGCTACCCAGTGAACGTCCAGACGCGGACCGCGCCCCTTCGGCAGAACCACCGCATGATCGACAACCGCTTCGAGGACCATGCGCTTCTCTTCGTCGGGCAGCGTCTCCCAGCCGAGCAGCAACGCTCTTATCTCGTCCAGATCGACCTCATCGGAGGGTGCCGTCATGGCCTGCGCATACCCCCGGCGTGCCTCGTCGAGCTCGGCCTGGATGGTCTTGAGCGTCTGCTGTCGAGCATGTAGCTCCTCGAGCGCGATGCCGGCCATCGCTTCGTCGGCATCGACCCACGCCGTGTGTGCGCGCTTGACCTTGCGGCCGGCGTCGGCCGCCGCGGCTTCAAGCTCGCCGATCCGGTTCTCGACCTCGCCAATCTGGCTCGCCGGCACCGGCCGAGTCCACTCCGTCGTGTCGCGGAGCCGCTCGTTGATCTGCTCGGCGATCTCCTCGAGTGCGACGCCCTCGGCTATCGCGTACCGCCCGGTGCAAGCTCGGTTGTGCTCGCACTTGTAGTACGGATACGGCTTCCGTTCGCCCGCCACGTTCTGCCGCCGCTGAACCATGTACCTCAGCGTGTAGCCGCACGCCGAGCACTTCAGCAGCCCTGCCAGCACATGACGACGCCGATTATCGGAGTACCGCTTGCGCGAGCCGATCACCGCCTGCGCCTGCTCCCAATGCTCGCGAGTGATGATCGGCTGCTGATCGCGTGCGGGTACCCACTTCTCGCCACCGTCTCGCCGGACCCGAACCATGCCCAGCTGTGCTTGGCTCTCGATGATTCCTGCGACCGTGGTTGGGTTCCAATGGGCCATGCCCCTCGGACTGGGAGTGCCCTGGCGAGTAAGCCGGGTCGCGATCGCTTTCGGACCGAGCCCTTCGATCACCCAATCCATCATCTGAGCGTACGTCTGCGCCTGCGCCTCGTTGACGACGAACGGCCCCTTCAGCACGCGGTCATACCCGTACGGAACCTGGCCCCCATAGGGCAAGCCCTGGGCCGCACGCTCACGACGACCTGCCCCCAGCTTCGCCTTCATGTCGGCCTTCTGCAGGCTCGCGAACACGGCCTGGATACTCGCAAACGCCCGATCCTTCGACTCGTCCAACCGGGTTATCATCGGCGTCCCCTGCAGGCTGGGCCACTGCACGACCGCCTCCACGCTCGCCCGCACGAGCTGGTGCTGCATCAACTCCCACTCCAGCGTGTCCCTGTGCAGCCGGTCAAGCTCCCGGCACACCAAATACGTCGGCTGCACATGGCTCAACTCCGCCAATAGCTGCTGCATCACGGGCCGAGACTCCAGGCTCAGGTCATCGCCGGCCGCGGCGGTCGTTGACGCGAAACCCTCGTCGTAGATCCCGGGACTTCCGTCCGGGCGCTGCGCGATCTCCCACCCCTGCTCAGCCACCAACGCCGGTAGCATCCGAAGCTGATTGGCATGGCCGAACCCCTGCTCCTGCTGGTGCTTGCTCGACACCCGAACCGAGACGATCACCCTTGGCTTGTCCATGCTCACACCGCCCTTGGCCACTACACCGATGCTGTTCTGCATTTTATCACCCCATAAGCGATAGCTCTCAAGAACAACCGGCCGGTGAGCGGCCTGCGGGTGACGATCGGCTGCTCGCTGCTGTCCGACCACGTGGCCGACCACGACGCCAACGTCACGCGCCGCCTGAAGGACGCGGGCTTCGTGGTGGTCGGCACCACGACACTGCCCGAGTACGGCATCCTGCCCGTCAGCGAGGCACGCCTGTTTGGACCGACCCGCAACCCCTGGGACCTGGCCCGCACGCCGGGTGGCTCCTCGGGCGGCTCGGCCGCGGCGGTCGCCGCGGGGATGGTGCCGGTTGCGCACGGCAACGACGGCGGCGGCTCGATTCGGATCCCCGCGGCGTGCTGCGGGCTCGTCGGTCTCAAGCCGGCGCGCGGACGCATCTCCGCTGCGCCCGAACGCGGCGAAGCGCCGCTGGACGTCGACGGGGTGCTGACCCGTACGGTCGCCGACACGGCCGCGATCCTCGACGTGCTGGCCGGCTACGAGCTCGGCGACGCGACGTGGGCCCCGCCGCCGAAGGAGCCGTTTGCGCTAGCCGCCGCGCGGGAGCCCCGCCGGCTGCGGATCGCCGCTACGACCCTGCCGCCGGTCGCCGACGCGACGGTCGATCCGCTCTGCGCGAGCGCGGTCGCCGATGCGGCCGAGCTGCTGCGTTCGCTTGGCCACGAGGTCGAGGAGGTCGATCCACCCTGGCGGATCGAGGGCCTCTCGGAGCTGTTTGGCGCCGTCTTCTCCGTCCACATCGCGTTGCAGATCGTCTACTCGGGGATGGTCGCCGGTCGCGAGCCGACCGCCGAGGACATGGAGCCGATGAGCTGGGCGATCCACTCGATGACCCAGCAGTTCAACTCGGTGCAGGGCCTGGGTCTGGAAATCCAGCTGCAGGCGCTCACGCGCCAGCTCGTCGCGTTCCTGGCCCCGTACGACGCGCTGCTCACCCCGGCCCTGGCCGAGCGCCCGCTGCCGATCGGCACACTCGACACCGCCGCGCCCGACCCGATGTCCACGTTCACCCGCTCCGGCCTGTTCACGCCCTTCACCCCCGTGTTCAACGCCAGCGGCCAGCCGGGGATCTCGGTGCCGCTGTACCACGGCGAGGACGGCCTGCCGCTCGCGGTGCAGCTCGTGGGCCGCCCCGCGGACGAGGCGACCCTGCTCGCGCTCGCCACCCAGCTGGAAGCCGCGCGCCCGTGGGCAGCGCGCAGGCCGGAGCTGGCCACGCGGGCTTCTGTTTAACGCCTCGACCCGCCGGCGGGCGGGTCGGGTGAAGGGGAGCTACCCCAAACAGCTGATACCACGCAACAGGGTCTCATACTGCGGACAGAACGCTGCGCTAGGCTGGTTGGGGGCTCAAAACCGTCCCCATCGGCAGGGGCTTTACGCCCAAGCGCTCGGCATCGGCGGTGCCGCGGGCGGCGACCGCCGAGACCTCCAGCAGCTCCGCTTCGTCCCACGTGGCGAAGGCGCGTGTGCCAGCCGCCGCCTCCACCAGGCGCAGGCCGCCGGCGACGACCGGCGTCGGTACGTGCACCAGCGGGCGGCGGCGGTTCAGCGAGCGCAGTACCGTGCGCACCACTTCGGTGTGGGTGAGCGTCTGCGGGCCGGCGAGCTCGAAGCGCTCGTGGCCGGTGGCCCCGCCCGCGCCGCTCTCTATGGTCCGCCGTGCGCCGTTCTCCGAGGCCCGCAGCGCCCCCACCACGCAGTCCGCGGCGTCCTCGGTCCATAGCGGCTGGTAGACCGCGCGGCCGAGGCCCGAGACCGGCATCGCGGGCAGCAGGGCGAGGCGCTCCAGCAGCGTCAGCCAGCGGTCCCCCGGGGCGTACACGAGCGAGGGGGCGAAGACGATCGAGCGCACCCCCGCCTCGCACACCGCCTGCTCCGCGAGTGCCTTGGCGCGTAGGAAACGCGCCCGGCTGTGGGTGTGGGCGCCCAGTGCGGAGAAGAACAGGAAGCGCTCCACTCCCGCGCGCTCGGCGGCCTGCACCATCCGCCACGTGGCGATCCCGACCAGCTCCTCGATCGACCCCCGCGGCTGGTCGCGGATCGAGGCTGCCAGGTGCACCACCGTGTCCACGCCCCGCATCGCGTTGCGAAACGACGGGGGGTCCGCGAGGTCGCCGAGGGCGATCTGCACCCGCACCCGCCGCGCTCCCAGCCGCCGCGGCTCGCGCACGAGACAGCGCACCGGGACGCCCTGCGCGAGCAGGCGATCCAGGAGCACGGAGCCCACCTGGCCGGTGGCACCGGTAAGCAGCAGCATCCTCCGTACAATATGCCCCTCCTACAGAGGTGGCGCAGGCGGCCGGAGGCCGGCTGGCCGAAACGGGGACTCGCGCCGCAGGCGCGTGTCTCCCGGCTTCGGTCGGGCCCCTCTCTTTTTCAGTCATGTCCCTTACACCAAACCTGGAGAGCGAATGGCCTACGTGATCGCTGAGCCGTGCATCGGCACCAAGGACAACTCCTGTGTCGAGGTGTGCCCGGTGGACTGCATCCACCCCACGCCCGACGAGCCCGGCTACGACGCCGCGGAGATGCTCTACATCGACCCCGACGAGTGCATCGACTGCGATGCCTGCGTGGAGGCCTGCCCGGTGGACGCCTGCTTCGCCGAGGACCAGCTGCCCGACGAGTGGCAGAAGTTCACGCAGATCAACGCCGAGTACTTTGCCAACAGCAGCACGTAGCAGTTCCAGTCGTGCGCCTCTAGGACGGTCGCTGGGCAAGCGAGGCAAGGACGCAGTGAGCGAAGTGTGCTTTGCACACGAGCGATCGAGGACGCAGCATCGCGCCGCGCAGCGGTCGTCCTAGCCGTAATAGCGCGAGACGACCAGGAGCTGGCTGAAGATGTCGTGGCCGAAGATCAGCACGACCATCAGCGTGCCCACCACCGGTCCCCACCGCCGTCCGGCTCCTCGCGCCGCGAGCGCGAACACCGCGCCGAAGGCGACCGCGAGGGGCAGCATGTAGCGGGGCTCGGTGTACCCGCCGGCGCGGCCGGGGAACTCCAAATAGGAGTCCGCTCCCACAAGGCCCAGGAGCCCCACGCTCATCACCGCGTAGACGCTCAGCTCCCAGCCGCGTCCCCGCACCGCGGAGCGGCTCGCGACCAGTCCGCTCACGCAGAGCGCCACGATCACTCCGGCCGGGACCAGCGCGACGTTGTACACCCAGTTCGGGAAGGTGGTGTCCAGCCACCCGTACAGCCCCACCGACCGGTTGAACCACAGCCGACTGGAGGACAGGCCGGGGAAGTCGTTGGCCATCCCGGGTAGCCGCGGCAGGTAGAACTGCCAGATGTAGCTGATCTCGTGGAACACCGACCCCTGTTTGCCGGTCTGCTCGAGTCCGATCGAGGTCAGTCCCAGGCCGGGGTGGTTGGAGAAGAGGTTGACGACTGTGTACAGCAGGACGGGGCTTGCGCCGATCGCGCTCGTCAACGCCAGCGAGCGGTAGGCCGCGCGGCGACCTCCGCTCTGCGCGGCGCGGCGGGTGAGGACGACCAGGGCGAGCACCAGGCCCGGGACGAGGCCGAGGAAGTTGAGCTTGGTCAGGAAGCCGACGGCCGTCACGACGCCGATCGCGACCCCCAGCCCCGGGGAGAGCCCGCGGCGGAACGCTCGCGCGAGGAGGTAGAAGAGCGCGGCTGACACCGCGGCGAGCCCCGAGTCGGGGTTCACCGCGCCCGACATGAAGCCCAGCAGGGGGAACAGCGCGACCACGAGCGCGCCGACCGTCCAGGCCCACGGGGCCGCGGGGAGCGCCTCACGCAGGAACAGGTAGGCGAAGAACGCGGTCAGAGCCGCCATCACCGCGCTCAGCAGCTTCATCAGCGCGAGGCGCTCCAGCAGGTTGCCGCCCGAGGCGATGCCGTAGGGGATCGTCTGCAGCGCGTAGTACAACGGTGGCTGCGCCGCCGCCACCCCGGCGCCCCCTACTCCCACCCGGGGGATCGGCTCGGCGAGGTAGTGTTCGAGGCGCTGCTGCTGCGCCGCCGTGGAGATCGTGCCGCGCAGCGCGTTGTAGCGGACTTCGTTGTGGTCGAGGTCCGTCAGCGTGACGATCTCCTCCGGGGCGTACTGCACCGAGTTCGACTTGGGCAGTCCGCCGGTCTCGGCCAGCCGCTGGACGTAGGCGAAGTGGGCGGGTTCGTCGGGCACCTGGAACGGGGCCATCACGATGCCCCAACTCGCGGCGCTCAGCCACGCGACGGCTCCGCACACCCACGCCGCCTTCGGCACGCGGCCTGCCTGGGCTCGCAGACGTGGGACGAGCCCGACGCTCTGCGCCCGAGCGCGGTCCGACCGAGCTCGGTCCGACTGCGTTCTGTCTGGCCGAGGGCTGTTCTGTTTGGGTCTGGTCGGCTGGCGCGCTGGCACTGGTCCCCGCCGTGCGGCCTGCGCTGCCCCTGCGATCCTCGGCGGGCCTGGTGTGCGGGTGCGGCGAGGAGTCCCCAGCTCGCGCAGGACCAACCGCACGGTGAGGACGAGGGCTGCGAGCATCAGCAGGATCGGTACGAACGCGATCCACGTGCCGCTCGGAGAGCGCCCGAGTCCCAGACGCCGCGCCACTGCACCCGCCATCGACAACCACGTCCGGTTACCCGGACGCAGGTATTCGACCCTGACTTTGCCGGGCGCTTCCCCGGTTGGGTGCGGCGCCTTGACGCCGGTCAGTCCGATCGATTCGACCGCCGGGCCGATCGCGATACAGACACTTGCGCCCGTCACGGCGGTGGGCAGCGGCGCGATCGGAACCGTGACCTGTTCACCGGTCCACCCGGCGGCCTGCACTCCCTTGGCGATCACCTGCGAGCCCGACAGGACCGTGACGGTCACCTTGGGGCCGACGTTTACTCCCACGCTGAGGCGCATCGCGGAGGCGCCCGCCGGCAGCGTTTCGTTGCCCTGGCAGAGGGTCGTGTTGCCCTGCGTGTTGACGATCGTGCCTTCGGCCTTGACCGAGTTCGTCGCGAACGCGGTGAGCGGTGGACGCGACACCCTCACGGCGATCGCCACAGCCAGGAGCACAAGGCCGGCGGCGAGCGCTGCCCGGACGCCCAGGTTGTCGCGGTTTAGTCGAATAGTCCCCATCGTCCAGAGCGCTTGCCGCGCCGTCAAGCGGCGGCGGGGACGCGAGGCTCGGCAGGTCTACCCGGGTCAGGTGCCCGCAGAGAGTTGCCTGCATATCGCGGCATTTTTCGCCCGCGGGGCTGGCCCGACCGAGCGGCGCAGTTGGAGACGCGTGGCTCTGACTGCCCTGAGGCTCAGGCCATCGGCAGCGACATGCCCGCCGGCTGCGGGCTCGCCGGGGGTGCGGGAGCCGAGGCTCCGTTTCCGGACGGCGGGGCGCTCAGCACCGGGAGCTCCACCGGGGCCTGCGCGATCAGTCCTCGCGCCGCGTGGCGGATCGCCTGGGAGGCCGGGTCGTCCGGGTCCTCGAGCACCAGCGGCGTTCCGCTGTCGGCGTGCTCGCGCAGCGGCACCGTGAGGGGGACCTTGCCGAGCAGCGGCACCCCGAGCTCGTCCGCCAGCTCCTGGCCGCCGCCCTCGCCGAAGATCGCGTACCGCTCTCCCGTGGGAGTGGTGAAGCCCGACATGTTCTCGATCACCCCCGCGACCTCCAGTGAGACCTTGTGCGCCATCTCAGCAGCCCTGCGCGCCACCCTCTGGGCAGTCGGCTGGGGGGTCGTGACGATCACGAAGCGCGCCTGCGGCAGCAGCTGGGCGAGCGTCATCGAGACGTCCCCCGTCCCCGGGGGCAGGTCGATCAGCAGGTGGTCGAGCTCGCCCCACGCCACGTCCTGCAGGAACTGGGAGAGCGCCTTGTGCAACATCGGCCCCCGCCACACCACCGCGGCGTCCTCCTCCACGAAGAAGCCGATCGACATCACCTTCACGCCGTACGCCTCCAGCGGGACGATCTTGCGCTCCGCGGAGACCGGCGGGCGGGTGGCTCCGAGCCCGTACATCCGCGGGATCGAGTACCCCCACACGTCCGCGTCCAGCACCCCAGCGCGCCTGCCCTCCGCG
Source organism: uncultured Solirubrobacterales bacterium (assembly GCA_963725535.1). Taxonomy (GTDB): domain Bacteria; phylum Actinomycetota; class Thermoleophilia; order Solirubrobacterales; family Solirubrobacteraceae; genus Palsa-744. The sequence continues at coordinate 2,091,634 of CAVRYX010000007.1, read as the reverse complement.
CTCAGCGCCGCCGCGAGGTTCGCCGTCAGCGTCAACTTGCCGACGCCCCCCTTGCCCGAGCCCACGCACACCACGTTGCGCACCTGCGCCAGCGCGCCCGCGGGCAGACTCGCGCGCCCCAGCCGCTCGCGCAGCGCCGCTTTCTCGGCGTCGCTGAGCACGTCGAAGTAGACGTTCACGTGGCCCACGCCCTCCAGCGCTCCCACCGCCTGCGCGACGGCGCTCTGGAAGTGCCCGCGGATCGGGCAGCCCGCGGTGGTCAGCGAGACGGTCACGTCCACCACCCCGTTGGCGCCGACCTCCACTGCGCGCACCATCTGCAGCTCCACGATCGAGCGGCGCAGCTCGGGGTCGATCACCGCCTCCAGGGCCTTGTCGATCTGCTCGCGCGAGGGCACGCGCCCATTCTCGCAGACCCGCCGCTAGTGCCCAGCCGCGCTCTTGGCGCCCTGTCCCACCAGCCGCCTGTGACGCGCTGCGCCAAGTCCAGCGCCGAGCTGCGCGGGGCCTCCTCGCGGCGCGGCCCGCGCAGGCCGGCCTCCAGCCGGCCCCCTCCCCCTACCGCTCCGCTGCGGGGCACACGATGCGGTAGTCGCACAGCGCGCACACCGCGGGGGAGGGCGTCGGCTCGAAGTTCTGCGCCATGATCCCCGCGCCCGCCTCGAGCACTGCGCCCCGCACCCACTCCGCGTCCTGCGCGCCCTTGCGGGGCACGGGGACCTTGCGGTCGTCCAGCACGTAGTAGTACGCCTCCTGCGTGTCCTCGAGCCCCCACGCCTCGCGTGCGGCGATCGCGTACAGCGACAGCTGGATGTCCTCGCCCAGCTCCTCCGGTGTCTTGGGGTAGCCCGTCTTGTAGTCGATCAGCTCGTACCCCCCGTCCGGCAGCTGGTCTACCCGGTCCACCCGCCCCCGCACGTGGTGGGGTCCCAGGTCGAACGCGAACGAGCGCTCGAACCACAGCGGTTGCGCCGGCTGCACCCGCAGGCGCTCGTGGTAGCGCGTGAGCGCCCTGCGCGCCTTCTCCCGCAGCTCGCGCTCCCCCGCCCTCTCTCCCAGGCCCGCCCGCCGCCACGCCGTGTCGAGCAGGTCCAGCAGCTCCTGCAGTGTCCCGTGTTGTCTGTCCCCCTCCCGCTCCCCCTCTCGCTCGTCCTCGGCCGCGTGAAAGCGTTCCAAGACCTGGTGCACCACGATCCCGAAGCGTTGGCTCTGCGTCTGCTCGGTTGGGATCTTGAGCACCCGTGCGAACTTGTACCTCAGCGGGCAGCGGCGGTACGTCTCCACGTCCGAGGCGGACAGCACGAGGCCCTCCCCCTTGCGCGGCAGGAACGCCTCGAGCGTCGGCTCGTCCCGTGCCGCTGTCGCCTGTGCCGCGAGCGCCTGCGCGCGCGCGCGGCCGCGCCGGCCGCTCTCCGAGTGGTCTCCCCGCAGCAGCTCGTCCAGCGGCGAGCTCTCGTAGATCTCCCGCTGCAGCGGCGTCATCGCGGTCTTCAGGCGTGCGTTCACGTCCTCCAACGCCGCTGGCGCCGCTTCGCCCTCCGGTCGCTCCACCAGCGCCGCCAGCTTGAGCAGCTCTAGGTACCGCACCACCCCGTGCGAGACGTCCACCTCCGTGTCGAGCCGCAGCTCCCCGAGGCGTCCCGCGATCCGCGCCACGTCTTTGAGGACCTCCTCGCGCATCGTCTGCAGCGTCGTCTGCAGCGTCCCGTTGGGAGTCCCTTCGAGCGTCTGGTGGGTGGCCTGGTCGATCTCCGCGCGGTCCTCCTCGGTTGCCGCGGGCGCGTCCGCTTTCGCCGGCTCCGCTTCGGAGGCCGCCATCAGCTGGATCGCCAGGGCCCGCGCCGTCGGGCGGGGCGTCGAGCCCACGAACTCCTCCGCCAGCTCGCACAGACCGGCCAGGCCGGCAGTGCGCTGTGCGTCCTCGCCGTCGGCTGCGAGCAGCTGCCGGCGGCGCATGCCCAGGCGCTCGATCAGGCGCCCCACGAACAGGTCTGCCCGCACCGTGTCGAGGCCGCCCGCCGCCCACCGGTGCAGCTCCAGGAAGCGTGCGATCCGCTCCCGCGCCTCCGGTGGTAGCTGTGGCGACTCCATCGCGGCCGCCAGCGCTGCGACGACCTCCAGCTTGCCGCGCCGCGCGATCTGGATCACCCGTGCGAGGTCCACCTGGCGCAGCTCAATCGGCGGCCGCGCCAGCGCGCGCACCGCGGCCGCCGCGTCCCGCGGGTCGATCAGCAGCCGCATCCACGCCACCACGTCCCGCACCTCAGCCCGCTCCAGCAGCTGCGCCCGCTGCACCGCCCGCCCTGGCTCGGTGGTCCTCGTCTGGTCGTCGAGCGACTGCGGCACGGCTCAGAGGATATGCGTGTGGGCTCTACCCTCCTAGAGTGGACGCCATCGACTGGAGCACCGCGCAGCGCGTGGGGGAGCTGATCGCAGGGTCTCCCAAGCTTGGGCACCCGTCCGGCTCGCCCTCCCGGGCGCTCGGCGAGAGCGTGCAGCCGCTGGCCCTTCAGTTCGCCCGCCGCGTGAGCGACTACTCCGGCCTCGCGTTCCCCGACGAACTGCCCCCGCTGGAGGCCGTGGACCGCCCCAGCTGGATCGCCGCGAACCTGCAGACCATGCGCCCCGTCCTGGAGTCGGTCGCCCAGCAGGGGGCTGGACCCACCCGCCGTTCGCGGCCTACCCGCAAACGCCCCGGCGGCCAGGACCTCCGGCCGCTGTACGACGCGCTTGGCGCCGCCGGGGGACTGCTGCTGGGGGCACAGGTCGGCGCGATGGCCGGTCTGCTCTCCCAGCGGGTGCTCGGCCAGTACGACCTCGCGCTGCTCGACCCCTCCGTCACCCCCCGCCTGCTGCTCGTGGCGCCCAACCTCGCGCAGGCCGCCCACACCATGCAGGTGGACCGCGAACAGCTGCTGACGTGGGTGACGATCCACGAGATCACCCACGCCGTCCAGTTCTCCGGTACCCCCTGGCTGCGCGAGTACCTCGCGGGGATTCTGCGGGAGCTGATCGACGGCCTGCAGGTGACGGTCTCCCTGGGGGCGCTCCTGCGGCTCCCGGGCGGGGGAGAGGTGCGCGCGCTCGCCGAGCGCTTGCGCCACGGGGAACTGGTGCGGCTGACCCTCGGCGAGGAGCGCTGGCAGCTGGTGGAGCGCCTGCAGGTCACCATGTCGCTGATCGAGGGCCACGCCGAGCACGTGATGGACGCCGTCGGCGCCGAGGTGCTCCCCTCGCTGCCGCGTCTGCGCGCCGCGATGACGCGCCGCCGCGTCACCCGTGGGCTGCCCTGGCGGCTACTCGAGCGGCTGCTTGGTCTGGAGCTGAAGCTGCGCCAGTACGAGGAGGGCCGGCGCTTCTGTGACGCCGTCGTCCTCGCCGGCGGGGACGAGGGGCCGCGACTCCTTGCGCGGGCGTGGCGCTCGGTGGAGGATCTCCCCACCGCGGCCGAGCTGCAGGCGCCCGAGGCGTGGCTCGCGCGCGTTGGCTGAGTTCAGGGTGCCCGAACGCATGTTCCGCTTGTTACAAGCTCGGTCGGCGTTTCTCTAGATTTTACGCGGCCTTCACATCGTGCTAAGCTCTTGGTGTAACGATCTGCGAGTGGCAGGGTACAAACATACGTTCGGCAAAGCCCCACTCGCCGAGACACGTAGAACAAACGTACCCACCCACGTATACATCTAGGAGACCGCCTCCACATGGCTGACACCCCCACCCCTCGCACCACCAAAACCACCCGGTCCGCCGCGCCCAAACGCGCCGCCGGCGCCGCCAAAACCTCCAGGGCCCGCGCTGGGGCCACCACAGGGCGGGCGCGTGCTAGCGCCCGCTCCACCGCTTCCCGGGCCGGCTCCACGCGCCGGAGCGCCGGCGCCCGAACCACTGCCACCCCCGGCCCCGTCGATCGCGTCGGCGACTACGCAGAACGAGCCGTCCTGATCCCCGTCGGGGCAGCCCTCGTCGCCCGCGAACGGGTCGTCTCGGGCGTGAGCGACGTGTTCTCCAGCTACTCGACCCCCACCAAGGCGCAGGCTCAGCTGCGCAAATTCGAGCGTCGTGGCAGCGTCGCCCGCACCCGGCTGGAGCGCGAGGTTCGCAAGACCCGCACCCGCGTCGAGCGCGAGCTGCGCGAGCGCCGGCGTGAGCTCGAGCAGCGGCGCGACAGCCTCACCAAGAGCGTCTCCGCCCAGGTGGAGCAGACCCAGACCCAGCTCGAGAAGGCTCAGACCCAGATCGAAGACGCGGTGCGTGCGCGCCTCGAAGACGGCACCGACTTTGCAAGCCGCGTGCAGGAGCGAGTTCTGCACCTGGTCTGAGCACGGACTTCCCCCGTCTCGGGCTCGGAGGAGGCCGCGAGCGGGAGAGTCTGCCGGCCTCATATCCCGCCGGCAGGAGAAGGACCCTCTCCTCCCTCAGTCGGCGGGTGGCCCCCAGGCCGCCCGCCGACTATTTAATGCCGGGTGCCTCCTTCGGAGATTTTTTATTAGGACCCCCCGAGGGGGTCCCCGCGGCGTTGTCGGTGCGGACCCGGGGTGGGTGGAGAGGCTCCACGGAGGGGCGCCGCGCGCGCCTCACGGGGGGACGCCGAGGCGACCTCAACCGGCAAGCGCGAGCGCCAAGTCTACGGGTCAACCCGGTCTGCGGCCGCAGACAATGATACCATTCCAGTGGCGTGACAAGTCCATACCATCTATCTCCTGCGACCGTGATCGCGCTCGTGGCGCTGTTCCTGGCGCTGGGCGGGACCGGTTATGCCGCGTCGCACTCTTCTGGTGGGCCTCGTTCGTCTGTGACGCGGCATAGCACCTCCCAGCGGCGTGGGCCGCGGGGTCCGCGAGGGCTTCAGGGGCTACCGGGGCAGACCGGGCCGCAGGGGGCAACCGGGCCGCAGGGAGCGACGGGCCCCAGGGTGTGCCGGGGACTGCTCGGGCGTACGCTTTCGTTGTACCGCCCTGCGGCGAATGCAAAGAACCAGGAGAATCCAACCGCGAAGTACCCGGCGACGAACCGGTGCAGTCGGCGCAGAGTATGAATGTCACCCTCGGCTCCCCGCTGTCGGGAGCGCCGGTGGGGACATGGTGCTTTGTGCTGGGTGGTGGGATCCATCCGTCCACGGCCACAGTGGTGGCAAGCGTCGTACAGCCTGAAGAATCGCGGTCGCACTATTTCTCCCTTGAAAGCGCGGAGTGGATCGCCAAGGCCCCGGACTGTCTGCCGAAGGAGATCGAGATAAGGACGCTTGGGTATACCGTGGAAAGTGGCAACCTGGTCGCTGTGCCGGATCGCGAAATTGCCTTCTCCTTCGTGGTCCCGTGAGCAACTGCTGGTAACACCGAAGGCGTGGCAGCGAGCTACTACTTCCAATACGGGAGGACGACCGCATACGGATCGAAAACAAGCGAAGTGAGTGCCGGTTCGGGCACGAGCAATGTGGAAGAGAGCAAGGCGATCACCGGTCTTACGACGAACAAAATCTATCACTATCGGATCGTCGCGACGAGCAGCGATGGAACCACCTACGGCGAAGATCATACATTCACGACGCATCCGCCGATTGCCGAAACCTTGCTGCCCACGGGCGACCACGCCGAACAGATCACCGATGGCCCGGAAGGCGACCTGTGGTTCACCGACTGGAGCACCAGCAAGATCGGGAAGCGTGTGCCCACACCTTCGGACACGATCACCGAATACTCGCTGCCGTCGGGTGACCGCTCTGAACAGATCACCGATGGCCCGGAAGGTGACCTGTGGTTCACGGATTGGAGTACGAGCAAGATCGGCAAGAGCACGACGGCGGGTGTGGTCACGGAATACTCGCTGCCGAAAGAAAGCGCTCCGCATGGGATCGTCGCCGGCCCTGACGGCAACCTGTGGTTCACCGAGTACGACAGCGACAAGGTCGGGAAGATCACACCGTCGGGCACGATCACCGAATACGCGCTACCCAAAGAAAGCGGCCCCTACGGAATCGTCGCGGGTCCGGAAAAAGAAAACGCCCTGTGGTTCACGGAGACCAGGAGCAGCAAGATCGGGAAGATCACGACCTCGGGCACGATCACCGAATACGCCCTGCCCGCAAAAAGCGGCCCGGCCGACATCACCGTCGGCCCGGACGGCGACCTGTGGTTCACGAACCCCTACACCAGCGAGCTCGGGAAGATCACCACCTCGGGCACGATCACCGAATACGCGCTGCCCAAAGAAAGCCGTCCTACCGGAATCGTCGCGGGCCCGGAAGGTGACGTGTGGTTCTTGGACCTTTCCACCGGCAAGGTCGGTAAGACCACCACGTCAGGCGAAATCACCGAATACTCCTTGCCGTCGGGCAGCGGCCCGTACGGGATCGTCGCCGGCGCTGACGGCGACATGTGGTTCACCGAGGCCGGCCCCAGCAAGCTCGGGCAGATCACGCCGTCGGGGACGATCACCGAACATGCTCTGCCCTCGGGAAGCGTGCCGGACGGGATCACCGTGGGTCCCAACTCCAACCTGTGGTTTACCGACTACAGCACCGGCAAGATCGGGGAGGTCGAGCTCGCCGAAATCACCAAATACTCGCTGCCGAAAGAAAGCGCTCCGCACGGGATCGTGGCCGGCCCAGACGGCAACCTGTGGTTCACCGAGTACACCGGCAACAAGATCGGGAAGATCACGTCCTCGGGCACGATCACCGAATACGCGCTACCCAAAGAAAGCGGGCCCTACGGGATCATCGCGGGCCCGGGAGGCGAAAACGCCCTGTGGTTCACAGAGACCAGGAGCAGCAAGATCGGGAAGATCACCACGTCGGGCACGATCACCGAATACGCGCTGCCCGCAAAAAGCGGCCCGGCTGACATCACCGTCGGTCAGGAAGGTGACTTGTGGTTCACGAACCCCTACACCAGCAAGATCGGGAAGATCACGACTTCGGGCGAAATCACCGAATACACATTGCCGACCGGCAGCGAACCATATGGGATCACGGCGGGTTCCGGACGGTAAATTGTGGTTCGACATGCTCAACACCAGCAAGATCGGGACGATCACGACGGCGGGCGTGATCACAGAATACTCCCTGCCCACAGGAAAACCATTCGGCAGCGAGCCGATCGGGATTGCCGCGGGTCCTGACCACAACCTGTGGTTCACCGACTATGGCACCCACAAGATCGGGAAGGCCACGCCTTCAGGCGAAATCACCGAATACCCTGTGCTGGAAAACACGTTGTCTTTCCGCGAGCCCTACGGGATCACGGCAGGTCCAGACGGCAACGTGTGGTTCATCAACTACGGCGCCAACAGGACCGGAAGGATCACGCCGTCAGGTGCGGTCGCCGAATACCCCCTGCCGTCGAAAAGCGAACCATATAACATTACGTCGGGCCCGGACGGCGATCTGTGGTTCACCGAGAGGGGCACAGCCAAGATCGGGACGATTACCCCGCCGTAGCTGCCGCGACGTGCTCACGATGCCGTGATTGCCAGCGCCGACGCACCGAGGGTAGGGTGCTTCTCGAAGCTTGACGAGCTCACGGTAGCCCGTGCGCTGCTCGCCAAGGCCGCTGGTAACGAGGAAGGGCTACGCGCGCCCGCGGACTGCGATGATGTCCCCGATCATGTGGCGGTCAGAGATCATACAGGGGCTCCCGTGATAGGGTGCCGGTCGTTACGCTATGAGAGAAGGCACTGGCTATCGGATAGTTGGGATGTGGGCCGCGAGCGCGGGCGTCGTCCTCGTTCTACTTTGCCTGACGTTCGTCGTGATGGCCGGCGCCCAGACGCCCACGATGGTATGTCCGCCGCTTGCTGAAGGCGCCCCGCCGACTCCCGCCGCCGCCGAGCCGGCATCGGAACAGATCGTGGCGTGCATCGGCTCGCAGTCGATCGTGGGAGCGACGTTCCAGCATTGGGCGCACGTCGCGCGCAGAGCCGATGGGGCGATCAAGCACCACCAGCCCAGGGGTGTCTTGGTACAGCAGGTGATGGGCTTCCTGATCTCAGCCGATTGGATCATCGGCGAAGCACAGGCTCGGAACATCGTCGTCTCGGAAGCCGCGGTGCGTCACAAGTTCGACCACATACGCGCCCGGCAGTTTCCCAAGCGGATGGCATTCGAGAGATTCCTCGAGCAGTCGGGCCAGACCGTCGCGGATCTTCTGCTCCGCGTGCGTTTGGCTCTCTTGTCGGAACGAATTCAGAAAGCCGTGCAGGCCGGTCACCACAGCGCTCACAGTCGCCAACGCGCCCTGGAAAGCTTTGTTCACGAATTCAAAGCCGAGTGGACAGCCCAGACGTACTGCGCTCCGGCCTACGCCGTCCAGGATTGCGGCCACGTGCAGGCGTCGTTGTAGGGCGTTAGGGTTCAGGGTCCGCGACGGCGGCCTTTTTTACGAGTCGCAGAGCGCCACGCGGAGCCGCGGGGCAGGGAAGCCCCGTGCACACGCGCGCGGTTGCCACACCGCGTCACGCGGACGATCCCCAAACAACCCCAACGGCTCTACGAGCGTTTGGGAGGGTTCTCGGGGGGCCGGGTTCCGTGCTGGCGCAGGAACCGCTGGAACTCGCTCGCCAGCAGCTCCCCTGAGGGCAGGTCCTCCATCGAGATCGGGTCCCGCCCACTCCACCCGTTCTCGCCCTCGCTCTCGTCCTCGTCGTCCTCCTCGCTTTCCGCGTCCTGCTCCAGACGTTCCACGAACGCCTGCACCTCCGGGTTGCTCGACACCGCCAGACCCACCTGGCGCTCGTAGTTCGCGGTCGCCTCCTCCAGCTCCTGTGCGTCCACGCTCACGCCGACGAGATCCTCCAGGCGGCGCACCAGCGCCAGCGCCGCCTTCGGGCTGGGGGCCGCGGCGACGTAGTGGGGGACGCTCGCCCACACGCTCACCGAGGGCAGGCCAGCCTCCGTGGTCGCGGTGTGCAGGACGCCCACGATCCCCGTGGGGCCCTCGTACCTGCTCGGGCGCCCCGCCGATCCCATGCGCTCGCTCAGGGTGGGGTCTGAGGAGAAGCCGGTCATCGCCACCGGGAGCGTGTGGGGCACGTCCGCCAACAGCGCCCCCACGGTGACCACCAGCTGCACCCCCAGGGCTTCGGCGAGCTCCACGATCGTGGCACTGAACGTGCGCCACCGCAGCGACGGCTCCACGCCCTGCACCACCACCAGGTCCCGCTGCGCGCCGGGGGCCGCCGCCGCGAACACCTCCACCGACGGCCACTCGATCTCGCGGCGGGCCGTCGGGGCGCTCCCCTCCGTGGAGAAGCGGATCCGCGGGCGGTTGGCCTGGAAGTCGTAGAACTCCTCCGTGTCGAGCTGCGCGAAGCGCTTTGCCCCCAGCGCGTTGGCGACGAACTCCACCGCGGTCGACGCCGCGTCCCCCGCGTCGTTCCACCCCTGGAAGGCGCACACCATCGCTGGAGCCCGCAGGCCCTCCGGGCGGTGGTCCCAGATCAGCGGCTGCATCCGCTCCACCGTACATCATGCGGGCATGTCCTCCCCCGAGACAGGTTCTGCCGAACCCCCAGTCGCCGTGGGGGCGTCCCCGGCGGTTGCCGCGGAGGAGCGCCTGACGGTCGCCACCCTGCGCGAGGGCGACGTTGTCGCGGGGGTGTTCGCGTGCTCGCGCAAGGACCGCCTGCTCACCCGGGCCGGCACCCCCTACCTGACCGTCGAGCTGCGCGACCGCACCGGCTCGATCCCGGCGCGCGCCTTCCGCGACGCCGACCTGCTCGCGGGACGCTTCGAGCGGGGGGACCTCGTGCGCGTGGAGGGTCGCGTGGAGCGCTTCCGCGACGACCTGCAGGTCGCCCTGCGCACGATCGCCCGCGCGGAGGGCGCCGCTGCCGACCCCGCGGGTTTCCTGCCCGTCGCCCACCGTGACCTCGACGAGCTGGAAGGCTTCTTTGAGCACCTCGCCCGCGAGGTTTACGAACCGGGGCTGCGCGGCCTGCTCGAGAGCGTGCTCGGCGACCGCCACCTGCGCGCCGACCTGCGCCGGGCCCCCTGCTCGATCCCCGCGCGGACGGGTGCCGGCAGCTCCGTGCGGGCCGGGGTTGGCGCCCACCACGCCTACCTCGGCGGGCTGCTCGAGCACACCGTCGCCGTCGCCTCGCTGGCGCTGGAGCTCTGCACTCTGCACCCCCGTCTCGACCGCGACTTGCTGCTCGCCGCCACGCTGCTGCACGACCTCGGCAAGACCCGCGAGTTCGCCTTTGGCGCGGAGCTCGGCCGCTCCGACGAGGGGCGGCTGCTCGGGCATATCGAGCTCGGGCTGCGGCTGCTCGCGCCCCGCTACCCCGCCTCGCTTTCCGCCCCGCGCCGTCTCGCGCTCGAGCACTGCATCCTCGCCCACCACGGGCCCGACGCCCTGCCCGGTCAGCGCTTCGGCTCCGCTGAGGCCATCGCGCTCTACCGCTGCAACGCCCTCGATGCTCACCTCCACAGCGCCTTCGAGTACGGGCCCTGAGCTCGTGCCAGGCGCCGGCGGGCCTGGCCCCACGGCGGTCAAGCGCGGGCTTCTCGATGCCGATTAGAGATTGATGAGTTGGTTCAGACGCCGACGCGCCAAGGCGGACGGTGACGATCAGGCGAACCCGCCGCAGGTGGACGGGTCTCTTACTCCTGAGCCCGTTGTCTCCGTTCCCCCCTCACCCCCCGCCGCCGAGCCCGCGGGGTCGCCGCCCGCCGGGCCGCTGCCTACCCCTGCTCCCGCCCTACCCTTGCCTCCCGCTGCCAAGCCCCCGGCTTCGCCGGGCGGGGTGGGCACGGAAGCTCCGCCACCTCCTGGGCCGCCGCCTGCCCCCGTGCCGACCCCTGCCCCGGTGACCTCCGAGCTCTCGGCGCTCGAGTCGGCGGTCTCCGGGTCCGCCACCGTGGTGCTCGAGCGTCCCACTGCCACCCTGCTCTTGGAGCCGCCCTCCCCGGGCCTTGACGAACCAGTGCCTCCGAGCTTGGAAGAGTCGCCGCCCCCGAGTCTGGAGGAGCCCCCCGCTCTGGAGCCCCCTGCCTCAGACCCCGTCGTGCTCCTGGAGCCTCCTGCCCCACCCGCCGGCGGCGTTGGGGGGGGCATGGGTAGCGGCGTTGGAGGCGCGGTGGGGGGTGGGGTGGGGATTCCTTCCACCCAAGTGCGCCACCCGGCCAACGGGCTCACCTCGCCCACGCGGCCCCTGCGCCCCGGGCGGCGCATCGGCGAGGTGGTCGTCGACCTCGGCTTCGCCGACCGCTCCGCCGTCGAGCAGGCCGTCGCCGCCGCGCGCTCGCAGCGCAAGCCCACCGGGCAGGTGCTGGTCGAGCAGGGGGTCCTGCGCCAGGACCAGCTCGCCCGGGTGGTCGCCGAACGGTTCGGCCTGGAATACATCGACCTCTCCTCCTACGAGCCCGACATGGGCGCGGTCAACCTGCTGAGCGCCGAGGCCATCAAGCGCTACCAGGCCGTGCCCGTGCGCTTCATGGACGACGGGGCGCTTTTGCTGGCGATGGCCGACCCCACCAACATCCTCTCGATCGACGACATCGCGATGATCACCAACCGGCGCGTGCGGGTTGCCGCCGCGTCCGCGGAGGACGTCAAGCTGCTCGCCGGCCGCCTCGGGCGGTTGGAGGGCTCGATCGAAGACATCGTCGAGGGAGACGAGGAGGGCGCGGGGGACCTCTCCACGTCGCTCGCCGAGGAGGCCGACCAGGACGCGCCGGTCATCAAGCTCGTGCACTCGATCATCGCCCAGGCGGTCCAGCAGGGCGCCTCGGACATCCACGTCAACCCAGAAGAGGGCGACACCCGCGTGCTGTTCCGCGTCGACGGGGTGCTCTACCCGGCCGCCACCGTGCGCCGTCGGATGGCTGCGGGCATGGTTTCGCGCATCAAGATCATGGCCGACCTCGACATCTCCGAGCGACGGGTCCCTCAGGACGGCCGCCTCGCGCTGAACGTCGAGAGCCGGCGCATCGACATTCGCGTCGTCACGCTCCCGCTCGTCTACGGCGAGGGCGCGGTGATGCGCATCCTCGACAAGGGCGCGGTCGTGCAGAACCTCGAGTCGCTGGGCCTGCAGCCGACCGAGCAGGAGCGCTTTGCCCACGCGATCGCGCGGCCGCACGGGGCGGTGCTCGTCACCGGGCCGACCGGCTCGGGCAAGTCCACCACGCTGTACGCGGCGCTCTCGGTGCTCAACGACGGCGCCCGCTCGATCCTCACGATCGAGGACCCCGTCGAGTCGCGCATCGCGGGGATCAAGCAGATGCAGATCGCTCCGAAGGCCGGCGTCACCTTCGACGTGGGCCTGCGCTCGATGCTGCGCGCCGACCCCGACGTGATCATGGTGGGCGAGATCCGCGACCGTGAGACCGCCCACATCGCGGTCGAGGCCGCGCTCACCGGGCACATGGTGCTCTCCACGCTGCACACCCGCGACGCCCCCTCTGCGCTCGGGCGGCTCATCGACATGGGCATCGAGCCCTTCCTGATCTCCTCCGCAGTGGACTGCGTCGTCGCCCAGCGGCTCGTGCGCAAGCTCTGCCCGCACTGCCGGCGCCCCTCCACGCTGCCCGAGTCGGTGCTGGCCGAGCTTGGCCTCGCCGGCGCCGAGCCCTTCGAGGCCGTCGGCTGCTCGCGCTGCTCGAGTTCCGGGTACCGCGGCCGCGTTGGCATCTACGAGGTGATGACCGTCTCGGAGGAGATCCGCACGCTGATCCTCCAGCACGGCTCCGTCGATGAGATCGCGGCAGTCGCCGCGCGCCAGGGGATGCGCCGCCTGCACGACGACGGCCTGGAGAAGGTCCGCGCCGGGCTCACCTCCGTCGAGGAGGTCGAGCGGATGTCCACGAGCCTCGTGTAGGACCCGCCCACCCTGGCCGCTTGCCGGCGGCCGACGGGTGGTGTATCAGTTTGGGGGTATATACCCCCAACTGGACCTGTGGGTAGCAACCAGATGGCAGGTCTGAGAGGTCCAGTAGCTGTTATGTCCGCCTAAATGCACTGCATGGCTCTCGCGGGTCTGGGGGTCCCGACCCAACTGAGCACTACCGGCCGACGAGTGAGGGCCCTCAGCTCGCCGGGTACAGCAGCGAAATCCTCAGCCTCCCTGTCGGGAACGCCTCGGCGTCGAACGAGTACGCCTGATAGGGCGTGCCGCGGTAGAGCACCCGGCCGCGGTCCGGGACGGTGGCCGGTCCGGGTCTCAGGGTGCCTTCCACCTGTCGCGTTCCCTCCCGCATCAGCACCTGCGCGCCCGTGAACGCCTGCGAGAGGATCTGAAAGCCCTTGTCGTCCTGGATCGCCATCAGGAAGTGGGCCACCACGTGGCCCTTGGCGTTGCGCACCACGCCGGGGATCGGGGCCAGCACGTGGGGGCCGCCGACGTCCACCAGCAGCTTGCCTTCGCGTTCCACGCGCACCCGCACGATGTGCAGGTGGCTGCGGAAGAAGCCGATGATCGCCGCCCGTGTGGCCGTGGCGTTGCCCGCGAGCACCGCTTCGCGGAAGGCGCGCGAGCGCTCCACGTAGCCCAGGAGCAGTTCCGCTTTGCTGCCTTCGTGCTCGGCGTAGTACACCCGTTCGGCCACCGCGCCGAGCGTGTCCGCCTGCGCCTGGGCCGCGCTGGCGCCGTGCCCCGTGCACACCGCCGCGACCGCGGTGCTCGGCAGCAGCAGCGTGATGCTCGCCGGCCGGTCCGGGAACGCCTCGGCGGCGAACGTGTCCACGCGGTAGCTCGTCCCGGCCCAGCTCACCTCGCGCTCCCCCAGCGTCAGCTTCGGGGCCGGGTGGAGCGTCGCCTTCAGCACACGCGCGCCGCTGCGCACGAGCACCTGCGCGTGCAGCAGGCCGCTCACGGTCTGGGCGTACCCGTTGGCGCCCTGCACCGACACTGTGAACGTTCCCACCCGCAGCCCCTGGGTGTTGACGAGCGCCCCGCTCGCCGGCGCGATCCCCGCGCCCCGTTCGATCTCCGCGAGCGTGCGCCCGTCGCGCGTCACGCGCACGCTCACGATCTGGTTGAGCAGCAGGCTCTTGAGAACCTGGTGCGCTGCTGCACGGTCGTCGTCTTCGACCGCCTGCGCCAGCGCGCTCGAGCTCTTCAGGCGTTCGCTCGCCTCGGCGACGATCCTGCCGGTCGCCGACTCCCGGTAGACCCTGCCTGCGACCGCTTCGATCCCTTCCAGCGCCGCGTCCGGGCAGTTGCTCGAGATCGGCGCCACCGCCGCGGTCTGTGTGATCGTTGTGGACGTCCCCCCGCCGCTCGAGCCACAGCCCGGGAGCGCCACCGCGCACACGAGGGCGCCGAGCGTCCACGTTCGCCTTCGGCCGGCGCCGAGCCCCCGCGCTTGCCTTCGCAGTCCTGCGGCCGATGCGACCCCCATGGCCGCAAGCCTAGCCTCCCGGCGGCGGGCCGGGCGCAGGTGCGCCCACCGCCGGGAGGGACGGGTGCGTCAGCTCTTCTTGCTCTTGCCGTTCTTCTTACCCGTGCCCTTCGTGCCCTTCTTGCCCTTCTTGTGCTTCTTCTTTGGTTTGGGTTCCGCGCCCTGGTAGGCGTCCAGCCGGTCCTTGCCTGACTGCGACGTCGCCGGGCAGCCTTTCGGGCGGCCGAGGTCGAACGGACCTGAGATCGCCTGCGTGATCACGCCCTTTTCCAGGTACGCGTACGTCACCGTCAGCAGCGCGTCCACGCGCGGTTCGGTGCACAGCTTCCAGCCGATCGTGAACTGCCCCGTGACGTGCTCGTTCGCTTCTGTGGTGCTCGAGCCCACGCAGTTGACCGCGTACCCCGGGAACGTTCCGCCGCACGAGAACGAGTCCTTCAGCGGGGTGCCCTGGTAGTTGGTGACCAGCGGCGAGCCTTCGATCCCGGTGACCGGGAGCTGCGTCTGCAGCTGGTAGCCGGTGATCTGCCCGTTGCATTTGAATTCGTACTGCACCGGCGTTTCTTCGCCGCCTTCTTCTGCCTTGCCGGGGCCGATGCTGCCCGAGCATTCGTAGTCGTTCGGGTTCGACGCCACCTGTGGGGCGGTGCTCGGCGGGGTCGCTTCGGCCGCCTCCCCCAGGGCCGGGGTGGCGAGCGACAGGGCGATCGCGCCCGTCAGCGCGGTGAGCCACCAGGTGGCTCGTCGCCCGTTCGCTTTCAGGGCGCTGCTGTAGATCGACTTCAGTGAGTGCACTAGGCCTCCGTTCGTTGGTGGTTGGGTTGCTGGGTCCGTCGTGGGTGGGTCAAGTCTCGGCGTCAGGCGCCCGCGGCCTTGGCCTGGAGGAGCCCTTCCAGGCTCGTGCGGGGGGCCTGGGGATCGAACGCGCTCGCGACCCGCTTGCCCGGGTGGCGCAGGAAGGGCGAGAGCACCAGCGCCCCCGCCGGGGCGCTCGCCGCTGTGAGCGTTGTTGTGAGCGTCCCCGCCGGGTACGCCACTTCCGCGCCCGCCCCTTCGGTGCTCGGCGTCGCGGTCGCGGGTGTGCTCGCCGCGCCTGTCGGCGTTGCGAACGTGATCACGACCAGCCCGTGTTCCTTATAGGTCGTGCTCGCCACGATCTTCGGCACCACTTCCGCCACGTACGCGCTCGCTGCCGCCACGCCCGCCGGTTCTCCCGACGGGCAGGGTGTGGCGGCCGCCTGTCCTGCCGCCGCCGCTCCCTGGCCCGGTGGCGTCGTTCCCTGGCCGGTGGCCCCCGGGGTGGCCGCCGTCGTGCACGGCGGCGGGGAGACCGTGCTCACCCCCGCCGCCTCCTGCCCGGAGAGCAGCGTCGCGGCGCCCGCGAGCTGCCCTGCCGCGAGCGAGGTGTAGGCGCTCAGGACGGTGCCCTGCGTGGCCAGCTGCCCGTCGATGTAGGGCGCAGCCGCGCTCTGTCCCAGCGCGTTGGTCACGCTCGTCCCGTATGGGAGCACGATCAGCCACACGTGTGCTACCGGCGGGAGCGGTGTCGTCGCTTTCGTTGTTTCGCTTTCCCCGCCACCCGCCGCCGGTGTCGTGGAGCGAGTCGGAGACGCCGAGCCTTCGGAGGCCCCCGACTTGGGGGACGAGGAGGTCGTGGACGGGGACGGCGAGGAGCTGTTCGCGGCCCCTCCACCTCCTCCGCCCGCTTCGGCCTGCCCGCTGCCCACCCCCGCCGTCGCGTTGCTCGCCGAGGACGGCGCCGGCTGGGACGCGGGCGTGCTCGACGTGTGGTCTGCGCCTGAGGAGAGCAGCAGCCCGCTGCCGCCGCCCGCTCCCTCGCCCAGCGCCAGCAGCGTCAGCACCCGCCCGACCGCGGCCGCCCGTGAGGTGCTAGCCAGCGACGCGGCCGGGCCCGGGCCGATCAGGGCCCCCGCCGCGATCCCCGCGGCCAGCATCAGCGCCGCGAGGATCGCGCTGACCCCGCGGGAGGGCAGCTTGGGGGCCTGGGGGGGGAGGGGAGATGGGGGAGAGGTCACGGGGAGGTTGGCTGGAGGAGTGAGTGGGCGTCGTCGGTGCAACTTGGTGGTCTGGGTGCGTTATGGCAAGGACACTATCTCGACCTTACCGATCTTCTCAATAAAATAGCTAATCTTGATCTTGTTTATGAGGATATGGTAGGGTGCTCGTCACCAACTTGTCAATACGTCCCAATCGGAGGCCCCTCACATGCATCGAATCCGTCACCGAGAGGGTGGCGCAGCCGGCCGGAGGCCGGCGAGCCGAGCCCCTCTTTCTCGATTTGCCGCCTCGCTCGCGGCTGTGACCCTGATAGGGAGCGCGGTGCCCGCGATCGCCTCGGCTACGAGCGTGATCACGATCAGCGGAGCCACCGCCTCCTTCCCACTCGTCCAGCTACTCGCCCACAAGTACTCGAAGCTCAACCACAACAAGGTCGCCTTCAGGATCTCTCAGGGCGGCACCACGATCGGCATCAACGACGTCGCCGCCGGCCGCGTCGAGATCGCCGACGTCTCCCGCGATCCCCTCTCGACCGACCCGGCCGGCCTGGACTTCTACCCGATCGCCGAATACGGGATCTGCATCGTCACCAACAAGTCCAACACCCTCTCCAACCTCACCGAAGCCCAGGTCCAGGCGATCTTCGAGGCCAAAGACAAGGAATGGAGCCAGGTCTCCGGCGCCTCGGTCTCGGGACCGATCGACCTGATCAGCCGCACCTCCACCGCCGGCGTGCTGACCAACTTCAAGACTCTGTTCCTCGCCAACAAGAGCGTCGCCTCGACTGCGGCCGAAGAGCCCTCCGAGGGGCTGCTCGAGCAGCAGGTCGCCAACACCCCCAACGGGATCGGCTTCCTCTCCAACTACCGCGCCGACCAGGGCACCGTCAACCCGGTCGCCTACAACGGCGTCGCCTGCACACTCGCCAACATCGCCTCCGGGCAGTACACCGCCACCGCGCGGTTCTACGAGGTGACCAAAGGTCCCGCCGCCGGCCCGGCCGCGCAGTTCATCTCATGGATCAAAACCAGCAAGGCAGCACGCAAGATCATCTCGACGCAGTGGGTTCCCGTCAAAGCCAGCTGAACGTCGTGAGCTTGCCCGCTTCGATCAACACGGGGGGAGGTCGGGATGGGGGCCCGCCCCCCTCCCGCTTGACCTTGCTTGCCCGTCTACGCAACCCCTGGACCGACCACCGCGCCGAGCGTACGCTCGGCGCGGTGTCGTTCCTCGTCTGCCTCTGCGTGCTCTTCATGATCGCGTTCGTCGCCGTGCGCGCGTGGCCCACGTTCGAGCACAACGGCCTCTCCTGGCTCGGTCCCGGCGGCAGCCTGAAGGTGCAGTTCGAAGCCATGCTGGCTGCCCCCACGCACCCCCCCGCGTCTGCTTACCACCTGCGCGCCTGGCCGATCATCTACGGCACGCTGCTGATCACCTCGCTGGCGGTGCTGCTCGCGCTGCCGCTCGCAGTGCTCAGCGCGATCTTCATCGTCGAGCTCGCCCCCGCCCGCCTGCGCCCCACGATGATTCGCGTCGTGCGCCTGCTTGCCTCCGTGCCCTCGGTGATCTGGGGCCTGCTC
This sequence comes from uncultured Solirubrobacterales bacterium, assembly GCA_963725535.1. GTDB lineage: Bacteria > Actinomycetota > Thermoleophilia > Solirubrobacterales > Solirubrobacteraceae > Palsa-744. The sequence continues at coordinate 2,073,697 of CAVRYX010000007.1, read as the reverse complement.
GGGATCCTCGTGCTGGTGCCGTTCGTCGGCAACCACCTCATCACCCTCTCCGAGCGGACCTCGTTGGAGGGCACCGTCCAGCTCACCGGCGCCGGCCTGGCGGTGGCCGTGGTGCTGCTCACTCTGATGATCTCCCCAATCATGATCGCGCTGATCTGCGACGCCCTCGCCACGGTGCCCGGAGCGTGGCGCGAGGGCGCCGCCGCGCTCGGCGTCAACCGCTTGCGCGCGATCCGCGCCGTCACCCTGCGCGCCGTGCGCCCCGCGATCGTCGCCGCCACTGTGCTCGCCACCGCCCGCGCGCTGGGCGAGGCGATCATGATCTCGATGGTCTCCGGGTCGAACTTCTTCGCGCCCCGGCCGAGCGACGGAGTGGCCTTCTTCTACGAGCCCCTGCGCACGCTCGCCTCCACGATCGTCGACTTCCGCGAAGGGCTCGGCGGTGCCCCGGCGCTGAGCTCCAGCCTCTACGCGTGCGCGCTGCTGCTGCTGTTCTCCGTGTGTGTCCTGTCGGTTGCCGCCTACCTTGTGAAGCTGCCGTTGCGGAAGTACCAGGTGCGTGGATGACCGCGTGTGGACCAGGTGCGCGGATGAAGGCGCGTGGGCTGCGCCTCTCACTGGCCCGGATCACCACGGCTTGTGCGGCTTGCCGGCCGAGGTGGTTGACGCCTACACGCCAGCAGAGTTACGGAGTCGTTGACGAGCGCGGGGTTGCGATGGCCGCGGTAGCAGAGGACGTCCTGTGAGTACGTTCGTCTCCCTAGCACCCCAGCGCGGCCGCGGCTCCTCGATGCGCACCTGGCGCTGGAGCGACCGTCTCGTGTGGCTCGCCGCCTGGGCCGCCGGCCTCTCGCTGTGCGTGGTCGCCGCCGCGATCCTCCTCTACATGGGCTACCGCGGTATCCAGTACCTGCGCCCGGAGCTGATCTTCAGTCGCCCCCAGGCCAGTCTCAACCAGGCCGGCTCGGGCGGCTTCCTCGATCCGCTGCTGGGGACCATGCTGCTGACCGTGATCGGCATCGCGATCGCCGCTCCGCTGGCGATCTGCTGCGCGCTGTGGATCGTCGAGTACGGGCGTCCGCGCTGGCTGACGCGGGTCGTGGAATCCAGCATCGAGGTCGTCGCCGGGACTCCCGACATCCTGATCGCGGTCTTCGGCTTGGCGGTCTTCCAGCTGCACTTTCTCGCTTTCGCCTCCTCCGCCCCCAACGGCGTCGCAACGGGCACATCATTCTTCACCGCCGGCGCGATGTTGTCGCTGATCGCGCTGGCCCCGATCTTCGTCGCCACCCGCGACGGCCTGCAGTCCGTGCCCGCCCACATGCGCGAGGCCGCGTTCGCGCTCGGCAAGACCCGCATCGCCACGATCCGCCGCGTGCTACTGCCCTCCGTGCGCCCCAACATCGCCACCGGCGTCACGCTCGGCGTCAGCCGCATCATCGCCGACACCGCGATCGTGGTCCTGATGCTCGGCGATACGCTGCGCATCTTGCCCGATGGCGGGCTTCCTGGCCTGAACGTGCTGCACGGAGAAGGCTCCACCCTCACCAGCTACATCTACGACAACTCCCCCGCGGGCGAATCGCTCGCCCCGGAAAAGGCCTACGCCGCCGCCGTCGTGCTGCTGCTGTTCGTGCTGCTGCTCAACCTCGCGGTGGAACGGTTCTCCCACCGCTCCCTCGCGCGCACCGGGGCGATCACCGCCGCCGAGGGGATCGTATGAAGGTGCTCGACAACACCATTTCAGTCTTTATAGTGTGGATGGTGAGGAACCGATGAATCCTACGATGATCGAGCTCGAGCAGGCATTTGACCCACCGAGTCGCCCGCAGGCGCAGCAGGTGCCCCCCGTGCGCACGATCGTGCTCGACCGGCCCCCCGAGCCCGTACGTCCCCCCGAGCAGCGCGAGGCGCTGCGTCCGCTCTCCTCGCCTGCCGGCCCCGAGCGGCTGCGGCTGGAGGACGTCAGCGTCTCCTACGGCGGCGCCAGCACCCTGGGTCGGCGTGGCGCCAACGCCGTGCGCTCCGTCTCCCTCTCGATCCACCAGGGCGAGGTGCTGGCCCTGATCGGGCCCTCCGGCTGCGGCAAGACGACCCTGCTGCGCACCCTCAACCGGCTCACCGAGCTGACCCCGGGCGCCCGTCGCGGCGGGCAGATCCTGCTCGACGGCGAGGACATCCACGAGCTCGAAGACACCGTCCTGCGCGCCCGCGTCGCGATGGTCTTTCAGCAGCCCAACCCCTTCCCGATGTCGATCTTCGACAACGTCGCCTTCGCGCTGCGCGAGCAGTCGCGTCGCCGCCCCCGGCGGCCTGAGCTCGAACCGCTCGTGATCGACGCGTTGCGGCGCGCCGGGCTCTACGACGAGGTCGCCGAGGACCTGCACCGCCCCGCGCTGCGCCTCTCCGGCGGCCAGCAGCAGCGCCTGTGCATCGCCCGCGCGATCGCGCCCCGACCCGAGGTGCTGCTGATGGACGAGCCCTGCTCGGCGCTCGACCCGATCTCCACCGGCATCATCGAGGAGCTGATCCACGAGTTGCGCCGCGACCTCGCGGTGGTGATCGTCACCCACAACCTCGCCCAGGCGCACCGCGTCGCCGACAAGGTCGCCTTCATGTACCTCGGCGACCTCGTCGAGTATGGGACCGTCGAGCAGGTCTTCGAGGAACCCCGCGCCGTCCGCACCCGCGACTACGTCCGGGGGGCCTTCGGATGAGGTTTGAGGTCTCACGGGATGGGGGTGGCGCGCTTGGTGGTTCTGGGTGCGGGCTGTGTCAGGTCTTGCGCGGTCGATCGTTGGTGACGGAGCCCCCATGGACGTGATCCCGCGAGAGACGACGGGGCCGCCAAGCCCCTCCAACGGCGTGGCCACCGCCAGCTGCGCCGGGTGCGGCGCGCCGCTCGCCCCCGACCAGCGCTACTGCCTCGCCTGCGGGCGGCCCGCTTCGCCCGTGCGCCTCGCCTTCCTGGACGTGCTCCAGGCCGAGCCGGGGACGGCCGCGACGGCGATCCTCGGCGCGCCCTCCGCCGCCGGCTATCAGCCGCCCCCCGATCCCCCCGGGATGCTCGGCTCGCTGCGCCGCTACTCCGGCCTCTTCGGCCTGCTCGGGGTGCTGCTCGCATCGCTGCTGATCGGGCTGCTCGTCGGGCACTGGCTCACCGGGAGCGCTCCCACCGGCAAGCAGGTCTACGAAGTGAAGTTGAACACCCCGCTCGCCGCCGCTGGGGCCGTGAACTCCTCCGGCAGCGCGGGGACCGGCTCCGGCTCCGGCTCCGGTTCTGGTTCTGGCTCCAGCTCCTCCTCCGGCAACCACTCCTCAGGCGGCTCCTCTCAGTCCCACGGCGCATCCAAAAGCGAAGGCGGGGTTTCGGAAAGCAGCGCCGAAGAAGCCGAAGCGGCCAAGGAAGTCAAGTTGACCAAGGCGCTGCCCGCTGCCCACAAAACCTCTTCCGCCACACTGCAGAAACTCGAACACACAACCGGCAAGCAGCACGCCAAAGAAGTCAAGGCAGCGCTTGGCAGCGGGCCGATCGAAACCCACTAGCCTGCATGGCTATCGCCGGCTCCAACGGACAGCCTCACCCTGACGACGGCGGCCCGCCCCGCGAGGAGCGCGTCGCTCCCTCCTCTGCCGAGCCAGTGCAGGCGCCATCCCCCCCGCCGGTCTGGAGCGGCTCCTCCGCCGAGCTGCGCCGCGAGCGCGTGCGGCTGGCTGAGCGCGTCGCTGCGCTCACCTGGGACCTCGGCGGGCTCGCGTACGAGATGGCGATTCGCGACCACTACCGCCTCGACGTGCTCGCCCGCCGCGCCGCCGAGCTCCAGCAGGCCGACGCCCAGCTCGGCGAGGTCGAGCGTCTGCTGTCCGCCGCGGAGGATGGGGTGGGTGGCGCCTGCCGCTCCTGTGGAGCGGTACACAGCCGCGGTGCCGCCTACTGCTGGCGCTGCGGCTCGCCGCTGCTGGAGGAGGCGCGCCCTTCGGTGCTGCCGTCCGCTCCGGGGCCCTCCGCTCCGGCGTAGGGCCGGGCTCCTACCGACCGAAGGTGCTTTCGTCCGGCGGCTGGGCTGGCGCCTGCGGTGCGGCAGGTGCCGGAGTTGCGACGGGCTGGGGAGTTGCGACGGGTTGCGCTACCGGTGGCTGCGGCTGCTGGGCCGGGGGTTGTTGTACAGCCTGAGGTGGCGGCTGTGGTGCCGCTTGGTTCAGCGTCGGCTGTTTGGACTCCCCGCTGATCGAGTCCTTGAACTCACGCATCCCGCTGCCCAGCGAGCGGCCGATTTCGGGGAGCCGTCGAGCGCCGAACACCAGCAGCAGGATCACCACCAGGAACGCGATGTGGATTGGGTTGTCGAGTCCCATAGGCGTCAGTCTAGAACCCTTTTCGGCTGCCACCCGGGTTCTTGCGCTCCCCGTCTGCTGCTGTGCCCACGTTCTCCTCCGCGCCAGTCCCCACGTTCTTGCGCACCAGCTGGCCCGCCACGAACAGCATGAACAGCGCGAAGCCCACCTGCAGGGCCTTCCCCGAGAGCGCGTTCGCCAGCGCCACCCCCGCCGCCGCGCCCACGACTGAGAACAGGCCCAGCCGCAGTGCGTCCCCGCGGCGCACGTTGCCGTAGCGATCCTGCATCGCCGCGCCCACGAGCGCGACCGGGATGATCGCCAGCAGCGAGGTCGCCTCCGCCTGGTGCTGGGTGAGGTCCATGAAGATCACGAGGCCCGGCACGAACAGCACGCCGCCGCCGACCCCCAGTAGGCCCGCGACCACGCCCGCTGCAAGCCCGATCGCGATTGCGCCGATCACCGCACCAACAGCTCCACCGCGCTGGCCACCAGCACGACCGCGAACAGCAGCGCGATCGTGCGACCCCGCAGGCGCTGCTGCAGCCTGGTCCCCACCAGCACGCCCCCCACCGCCGGCACCCCCACCAGCACCCCGTCGAGCACCCGCACGTTGCCGTACCCCGCCTGCGCCGCCGCCGCGAAAGCTGCGATGAACACGATCGCCGCCAGCGAGGTCCCCGTCGCCTCCCGCTCGCCGTAGCCCATCCATAGCACCAGCAGCGGCACGATCACTGTGCCGCCCCCCACCCCGAAGATCCCACTGAACAGACCAGCCAGCGTGCCGATCGTCATCAGCTTCACCGCTCCGCTCGGTGGCCGGGTCATCGGCATGCTCGGGCATACTAAGGGCGTGTCCCCCGTCGCCCAACGCTTGGTGGAGGCACTGGAGCCGCTGCGCTCCGATCCCTCCAGCTCCGCCGTGCTGCTCGACATCGATGGCACGCTCGCCCCGATTGTCCGGCACGCCGACGACGCCCACGTCCCCGAGGCCACGCGGACTCTGTTGATCGAGATCGCCAAGCGCTACCAGCTCGTCGGCTGCGTCAGCGGCCGCCGCGCCGCCACTGCGCGCCAAATCGTCGCGATCGGGACGATCGCCTACGTCGGCAACCACGGCGGCGAGCTGCTGCGCCCCGGCGCCACCCGCCCCGAGCTCGACCCCGAGCTCGCCGCCTGGAGCGAGCGGGTGCGCGCGTTTGCGACCCGCGTCTACACCCCCGACCGCCAACGTCTGCGCGTGCGCGCCGAGGACAAGCAGGCGATCGCCGCCTTCCACTGGCGCGGGGCTCCCGACGAGGACGCGGCTGCGGCTGCCGCGCGGGAGATCGCGGGGTTGGCCGAGGCGGAGGGCTTCGCCGTGCACTGGGGCCGCAAGGTGCTCGAGGTGCGCCCCCCCGTGGAGCTCAACAAGGGCCTCGGTGTCACTGCGCTGCTCGACGGCCGGCGTCCCAGTCCCCCGCGCTCGGAGAGCTCCGCTACGCACGGTGCGCCACTCGACGGCCAGCGTCCCGAGGGTGTCCGAAGCGCCGCCGAGAGCTCGGCTCTGCACGCCGCGCTGTACGTCGGGGACGACGCGACCGACCTCGACGCCTTCCGCGGGCTGCGCTCGCTCGTACAGCGGGGGGAGCTCGAGTGCGCCGTGTGCGTGGCGGTCCGCTCCGACGAATCCCCCTCGGAGCTGCTCGCCGAGGCCGACCTGACGATCGACGGTCCCGACGGCGTGCGCGAGCTGCTCGAGGCGCTGCTTTAGATCGCCCGCCCGTGCGCTTCACCGAGTTCCTCAAGACCACCGTCCTGCTCTCCGCCGGCGCCGCCACCGCGCTCGCGCTCGTCACCGTGCTCTCTGCCGCTGCCTCCTCGCAGTCGCAGATCGCGCTCATCTCCGTTGCCTGGTGGGTAATCGCCGCTGGGGTCGGCCTGGCGCTCGGCCGGGGCGCCAACACGAGCCCCCCGATCGCGCAGCTGCTCGCAGGCGCGCGCACCACCACGACGCTGCCCGAGCACCGTCCCGCGGCGGTCCTCGTCAACCGGCTGTGGCCGCTGTTCGCGTGCGCGCTGGTTGCCGGCGGTCTTTCCTTCCTCGCCCCCCAGATCCCCGGGATCGGCGCCGGCTTCGCGATCATCTGGGCGCTCGCCTGGCGCCACCAGCACGCCGCGGTGGAGGCGATCGAGGAGCGCGACGGGATTCGCTTCTACGTACGACCCACCTCGCCCATTCGCCGCATCGCCCTGGAGCGCGCCCCCGGCTTCAAGGCGCTGCGGCCCGAGCAGGCGCGTTGAGGTCCCCATAGGCCCTCTATACCCCCTGCGAGAAAGCAACTTCATGGACCCCATATATGCCCTTCAACAGAAGACTTCGCGGGTCCTATATATGCCCTTCAGGAGAAGACTTCGCGGGCCCTGTATACGCCTCTCGCAAGAGAACTCTACGGACCCCATATAGGTCTCCCGGTAGACGACCAGACAGACCCTATATATGCCCCCCCAAAAGAGAACCGTTGACACGCTCGACGTGCTGCTCGTTACACTCGGCTCAACCGAAGGCCTACGTGTCGCCGACGCGGAGCTCGCCGGCTCCCTGCGGCGCGCCGGCGCGCGCGTGACCATTGCGAGCGCCGCCCACCCTGGGGAGGTCCGCACGCTGATGCTCACCGACCTGCGCTGGGCTCGTGCTGCCCGCCGCGCCGCCCGGGAGGCGCTCGAGCGCTCGCGGCCCACCCCGCCCCGGGCGGTGATCTACTCCACCACCACCGCCGCAATGCTGTGGCCGCTGCCGGGGGCGGTCCGCTTCGATGCGCCCGCTGCCGCCAACCGTCCAGGTCGCCACGGGCTGTGGCAGCGCCCGCTGGAGCGCCGCCGCCTGCGCCAGGCGCCCCTGCTGCTCCCCTCGAGCGAGGGGGCTCTCGCGGAGGCCCGCGCCGCGTTCCCGGGCTGCGATGAGCGCGCCCTGGTAGTGCCCGTCCCGGTCGGTGCCCCGGCGTCCCGGCCTGACTCCGCCGAGCGCGACATCGCCGCCATCACCTACGCCGCCAACCCCCGTAAGAAGGGCTTCGACCGCGTGCTCGCCGCCTGGCGGCGCGTGCGCCGACCCTCGGAGCGACTGGTTGTAACCGGCGTAACGAATGAGCGCCTGCACGAGAACGGCTTCGATGTCACTGACGATGACATCCATATCGCCGGTCCGCTCGCCCAGAGCGACTACCGCGCTCTGCTGCGCCGCGCCCGCGTGTTCGTGTGTGCGCCTCGCCGCGAGGAGTACGGAATCGCCCAACTGGAGGCGCTCGCCGAGGGGTGCAAGCTAGTCACCACCCCCGCGCCCGGGGCATACGTTGCGCTGCCGCTCGCACGCGAGCTCGACCCTCGCCTGGTGGTCGAAGATCTCGGCGCCGCCCTGCGTTGCGCGCTCGATACGCCCACTCGGGACTACGCCGCGCGCGCCGCAAAGCTGGTGGAACCCTTCACCGCCGCCGCCGTGGACCGCCTCGTCGCCGAGACCCTGCTCCCGCGACTGCTGAGAGAGGCGGTGGTTGAGTCTGGGGGTGGAGGGGAGGGATCGTCCGCGTGAGCGGTGTGGCCACCGAGGTCGGGTGCGCGGGGGCCTCCGTGCCCGCGCGTCCAGGCGTGGGGAGCCTGCGGGGGTAGCGTCGGGGGTGGTTTGCCGGGGGGTGGGAGACATCCCGGGCGTGAAAGGGCTCCACGGGTACTGAGTTTGATCGGGAGACGCAGGTAGTCGGGGCGACCCACGACTACGTTTGCGGAATGTCGAGCCGCCACGGTGTCCGGGCCTCCGCGCGCGGAGTCTCTACTGGCGGACGCGCCCCCGGTGGGTTGGTGTTGCCCGAGCTCAGCCTGTCGAACGTACGCGTCGCCGTGTCGCAGTGGAGCGGCTATGCGTGGGGGGCGATCGGCGCCACGACGGCCTTCATCGCACTCACCTGCTGGTGGCTCACCCAGGACCGGAGCATCCCGATCTACGACGCTGGGGACCACCTGGAAACCGCGTTCCTCTTTCACCAGATGCTCAGGTCTGGCGAACTGCTCGGGCCACTCAACCACGAATCGCCCTACCCGCCCTTCGCGCCACTGGTCGGCGCCCTGGCAGTCTTCATCGGCGGCGTCCACGTCGCACCGCCGATCATCGGCGAGAACCTCGTGTTCGTCTCGCTGATGGCGCTCGGGTGCTACCAGACTGGACGCCTGTTGTTCGGGTCCAAGGCGGGCATGTTGGCGGCGGTCTTCGTGCTCGGTTCGGCCCTGCTGATCGCCCAGTTCCACGTGTTCATGCTCGACGCGCCCGAGGGGGCGGTCGTCGCGGTGTCGATCTGGCTGATCCTCGCCTGCGATGACTTCAGCCGCGTCGGAACCGCCGGCGTGGCAGGACTCGCGGTCGGCGTCGGCCTGGTCACCAAGGTGCAGTACCCCGGCTTCGTCGCGGGCATCCTGGCGGTGGCCCTGCTGCGCGGCGGTTGGCGCAACCGACGCGGCCTGTTGACGTTCGCGGCCGTCGCGGTGGTCGTGGCAGGGCCCTGGTACATCGACCACCTCACCCAGTTCTCCACCTTCCTGAAGGTCTCCACGGAAAACCCAATCGTCGTCCCCGGCGACGTGCCGCCGACGCTCTCGTTCGCGAACTTCACGTGGTACTTCTGGAACATGCTGAACTCCCAGCTGATGGTCCCGCTGTTCGCGCTGCTGGTGGGGGGAACGGTCTGGATGGCCGTGACGCTCTTCCGCCACCGCCGCGAGGCGTGGGGCGCGCACCTGGGCGCAGGGCTCCTCGCCGGCGGCACGCAGGCCTCGGGGCGCACGGCTGCGAGGAGCGTTAGCGCGAGCCGCTCGGCGGCCGCGGGGACCGGCGAACGCTCGACCGGCGAACGCCCTCCGAGGGGCGAAGGAGCCCTGGGCGCGAGGCTCGAGTTCTTCGCCGGGGCGCTCGTCGCGTGGCTGGTGATCACTGCGACACCCTCCCACGACATCCGCTACGGAATCCCGATGCTGCCCTACCTGGCGGTGATCGCCACGGGGTGGATCGTCCACCTGCCACGCGCCGCGAGCTGGGCGGCGATCGCCGTGCTCGCACTCGGTGTGGTCGCGAATACCCTCGGCACGACGTTCGGCGTCGGCAAGACCGAGGCGGTGACGCTGGTGAACCCGCCGCCGGCGGGGGAGGACTACGCCGACACCGTCACGTTCTACTCGACCGCCGGCTTCCTGGTGGCCGGGCCACACCGCGACGGTGACGTCCCGGGCCTGCTCGAAGTCCTGCACCGCGACGGCGTGCGAACGCTCGCGTGGAGCGGCCGGCAGAGCAGGGAACCCGATTTCGACACCGAAGGGCTCCTGCCGCTGACGCGCATCGCCGAACTCGCGCCGATCGTCACCGGCCCACCCGAATTCAGCAGCGCGAGCAACACCGCCACCCTCCTGCACCTGCCGGTCACGGCGGGTGCTCCACCGCCATGCGCCCGGTTGACCGACGGCACCGGGGTGTGGGTGGGTCGCTACAACCCCGCCTCGGGGAAGGTCGAACTGTACTGTCCGTACCGCAGCCCGCAGTTCTACGGCCCGTTGCCCGCCGGCGCCTGACCTGCGGCTCCAGCGTCCGGTTCGTGAGCCCTCAACCCCCGCCGGCTCGCTCAGGGCCCCTGCGTTTGCGCAGCCGCTTCACCTGGGCCCACGGGCGCGTGTTGACCACGTCGGCCTTTGTGAGCCACCCCCGCCGCGCGGTGAGCACCCCCCAACGCATGTTCTGAAGAGTCTGCGGGCGGTGGGCGTCGGAGTCGATCACGATGCCTACCCCCGCGCGCACCGCCGCGCGGGCGTGCGCCTCGGAGAGGTCGCGGCGGTCGGGGTTCGCGTTGATCTCCAACAACGTCCGCGTCCTCGCCGCCGCCCCGAAGACGGCCTCCAGGTCCACCGCGTAGGGCTCGCGCCGTAGGATCAGGCGGCCCGTCGGGTGGCCGATCGCGTCCACCAGCGGGTGCTCGACGGCGGCGACGATCCGCTCGGTCATCTCCCCTTCGCTCATCCCGAAGGCCGTGTGCACGCTCGCCACCACCCAGTCGAGCCGCTCCAGCAACTCGTCCTCGTAGTCGAGCGTCCCGTCCGGGAGGATGTTGACCTCGCTGCCCGCCAGCAGGCGGATCCCCTCCAGGCGCGCGTCGAGCGCCGTGACCCGCTCGATCTGCTCCCGCAGCTGCTCCGGGGAGACGGCGTTGCCGAAGCCGTGTGAGGCGGAGTGGTCGGTGATCGCCAAATACTCGTACCCGAGCTCCCGCGCCGCGAGCGCCATCTCCTCGATCGTGGCCTTCCCGTCCGAGGCCACAGTGTGGCAGTGCAGGTCGCCGCGGATGTCGCCCAGCTCGATCAGGTGCGGCAGGCCCTCCCGTGCCTCCTTCTCCACCGTGGCCCCGCGGGTCCTGCGCCCGGTCCTCGAGCTGCGTGCTGCTTTGCCACCAACCGACCCATCCGGCCCGCCGGCTCTGCCGGGGCGGGCCCATCCCAACTCCTCCCCCAGCCCGGCCTCCAGCTCACTCCGGTTCTCCCGCAGCTCGGGCTCGATGTAGGGGAGGCCCAGGAGTCTGTACACCTCCGCCTCCGAGGCGCACGTCTGAGTCTGCTCGGTCGCGTCGTCCTTGATGCCGTACTCGGACACGTGCAGCCCCCCGCGCACCGCCAGCTCCCGCAGCGCCGTGTTGTGGGCCGCGGAGCCGGTGAAGTGCTGCAGCAGGTTCCCCCACTGCTCCGGGGTGGCGATCCGCAGGTCCACGCCGAGGCCCGTGTGTGCGCGGCCCCGGGCGCCGGCCGGCCCGCTGGCGGAGACGCGCTCGATCTGCTCCAGCGACCCCAGCACCTCCGCGAGCCGCGCTGCGTCTGAGGTGACCGCGACGATGTCGATGTCCTTCACGCTCTCCACCCCCCGCCGCGCGGAGCCCGCGAGCTGCACACGCGCGTCCTTGGGTCCGTGCTCGCGCAGGCCCGCGGCCAGCGCCTCCCCGAGCTCGATCGCGGCCGGCAGCAGCACCCGCCGCGGTCGAGCCGCCAGCTCGTCGATGGACCCCCCGTCAGCTGCCAGCTCGTCGAGGACCTCGAGCACTTTCGCCTCGAACTTCTCCCCGAGCCCCCGCACCGCGCGCAGCCGTTGCGCCAGCGCCGCCTCGCGCAGCGCCTGCAGGGAGTCGATCCCCAGCTGCTCGTGCAGCAGTCGCGCTCGCTTTGGGCCGAGGCCCGGGATACGCGTGATCGCGATCAGCCCCGGCGGGAACTTCGCCCGCAGCCGCTCCGCCGCGGGGATCGCGCCGGTGTCCGCCAGCGCCACGATCTTCTCCTGCAGCGTCTCCCCGATCCCCGGCAGCTCCGTCGCCCGTCCCGCCCGCGCGAGGCCGGCCACCGACACCGCCGACTCCCGCACCGTCTCCGCCGCCCGGCGGTACGCCAGCACCCGATGCACGATCGCGCCGTCCAACTCATACAGATCCCCCAGTTCATCGAGGGCGTCGGCGATCACAGCGTTGCTGACTTCGGCCATGTCACGCCATTCTCGTGATTTCTGTGCTGCCGCGCTCAACTCGTCACTGGTAACTCGAGCTGGCGGGTAGCAGACCACACACCTTGGCCGGCAAGCCCACACGAACCCCGTCGCTCCACGCGCCAGGCGGCGCAGGTCAACCCGCGTGTCGTCACGCACGCCCATTCTCAAGGTCACCCACGAGCCTCGTCCCTCCACGCGCCTGGTGGCGCAGGCCATACGATAAGACCTCAGTGGACGGCACCGCCTGGCTCATACTGCCCACCTACAACGAGGCCGAGAACATCGAGGCCATCGTGCTCGCCGCCGGGGAGGCCCTCGCGCGCGCGCCCTGCGAGGACTTCCGCGTGCTGGTCGTCGACGACGGCTCGCCCGACGGCACGGGTGCGATCGCGGATCGGCTGGCCGCCGAGCACTCCTGGGCGCAGGTGCTCCACCGCGCCGCCAAGGAAGGCATCGGCCCCGCCTACCTTGCCGGCTTCCGTCACGCCCTCGCCCACGGGGCCGCGTACGTGCTGGAGATGGACTCCGACTTCTCTCACGACCCTGCTGACCTGCCCCGCCTGCTCGAGGCGATCGAGGACGGGGCTGACCTCGCGCTCGGCTCTCGCTACGTCCCCGGAGGGGGGGTCGAGGACTGGGGTCTGCTGCGCCGCGTCATCAGCGAGGGCGGGTCCACCTACGCGCGGCTGGTGCTCTCCCTGCGCGTGCGCGACCTCACCGGCGGCTTCAAGTGCTTTCGCCGCGAGGTCCTCGAAGCGATCCACTTCGACTCGGTGCGCTCGCACGGGTACGCCTTTCAGGTCGAGCTCACCTACCGCGCCGTGCGCGCCGGCTTCAATGTCGTCGAGGTCCCGATCGTCTTTCGCGACCGCCGGCAGGGGCAGAGCAAGATGTCCTGGCGCATCGCCGCCGAGGCGATGTGGTTGGTGCCCCAGCTGCGCCACGGCCGTCAACCGCCGTCGGTGGGTGCGTCGCCTCTGCGCGTGCCGTCGGGGAGTCCGCTGCCACCGCCGGCCGCCAGGTCTCTGCGCAGGGAGTAAGGGGGCCGTCGGTTCGGCCTCGAGCGGTGCCTACCACGCGGGGTTGGAGACACCGCGGCGGCTGATTCCAAAGAGGCGCCGGGGGGAGCGTACGCCCTTCACAACTGAGTACCCGAACCATCTACGCTGCCCGACTCATGGAGGCGCGGATCAGCCAGCTGCGGAGCGCTGTGCGGCTACCGGCCCGCGTGCGCTCGCTGGCGGTGGATCGGGTGAACCTGGCGCTCGGCGCGGTGTTCGTAGTGGGGGCCGCGTTCTACCTGTGGACCGCGGGCACCTCCTACCCGCTGGTGCTGAACGGCTCGCAGACGGACCCCTACAACCTGCTGGCCGCCGCGTTCCTGCACCTGCACCTCTCGGTCGGTCGCCCGCCCGCCGGCCTGCTGAAGCTGCCCGAACCGTACAACCCGGTGGCGAACTCGACCTTCCAGCTGCACCCCCGGGACATCCACGACTTCGCCCTCTACCACGGCAAGCTGTACCTCACGTGGGGTCCCACGCCGGTGATCGTGCTGCTGATACCGCTGCACCTGTTCGGCCTGGAACCGTCCACGAGCCTGACCGCCGCGATCTTCGCGGTCGTCGGCCTCGGGTTCGCGCTGGCGGTGCTGCGCGTGGTGCTGAGGCAGCTCGGCAGGGCGCCGCTGTGGATGTGTGCGCTCGCCGCGCTCGCCCTGGCGCTCTCCTCGGTCGTGCCGTTCACCCTGCGCCGCCCGGAAGTCTACGAGGGGGCCATCGCCAGCGGCTTCTGTTTCGCGATGGCCGGCATCTGGCTCGCCGTCTCCGCGCTGCTCGAGCGGCGGGCGTCGCTGAGACGCCTCACGCTGATGAGCCTCTGCTTCGGCCTCGCGATCGGCGCGCGGCCGACGCTCGCGGCGGCGGCGCTGGTGCTCGTCCCCGTCTACCTCTCGTTCCGGGCGACCCGTCCGCAGCGCGGGCTGCTGATCGCGCTGCTCGTCCCGCTCGGCGTGTGCGGCCTGCTGCTGGCGCTCTACAACCAGGTGCGCTTCGGCAGCCCCCTGGAAGTCGGCACGAAATACGCTCTGGCGGGCTTCGACCAGTACACCGCCCACTTCGGCGACGCCAGCTACGTGGTGCCCGGCGCGTGGTACTACCTACTCTCCCCGCCGCGACCCTCGATTCTCTTTCCCTTCCTGCAGGTCGCCCCGCCGCCGGAATCGTACCCCGGCACGCTGCCTGCCAACTACCAGGCGTTCGAACTCACCGCCGGGCTGCTCCCGATGGCGCCGATTCTGGTCTTCCTCGGGGCGCTGCCGTGGATCTGGCGACGTCGCCCAAAGCTGCTCGGTGCGCTCGGCACGCCGCTGCTGATCCTCGCGGGCGCGGGTGTCTTCGGCCTGCTGTTCCTCTCCTACGAGTTCTACGCCACCACCGAGCGTTACGAGGTCGACTTCGCGCCGCTGTTCCTGTTCGGCGCCCTCGCGGCGTGGCTCGCGCTCTCTGTACACCTCCGTGGGCGCTACCGCTGGCTGGTGCGGATCGGCGGAGCGCTGCTGGCCGTGTGGGGCTGTTTCGCCGGCATCGCCATCAGCTTCACCGGTTACGCGGACCTGCTCGAGGTCAACTACCCCTCCACGTGGAGCGCCCTGGAACACATCTCCTCGCCCCTGTCGAGGGCGATCGCGCTCGTCTCCGGGGGCCCCGTGCTGGCGGAAGTGAGCGCGACCAAAGTGATACACGCGTCTCCCGTCACCTACACCAACCTCACCGCTCCCACCACGGCGTTCGCGATGAGCGCCGGCGAACGGGTCGAACTCACCATCGTCTCGCCCGACACGCGAACGGGCGCGCTGGTCGCGAACGTGACCCCGGCGATCGTTACCGCAGGCGGTGCCAGTCGGTCAACTGGTGCCGCGGTCCTGCTTGTACGCGGCCCCGGGCGTAGCAGTAACGCCTACACGATTCAGCCGGGGGGTGCAGAAAGGAAGATTCCGGTGCGGCTCAGCCCCGGTGTCGAGCACCTCGTGCTCCGCGTGCTGGCGGTCCCGGCGAGTGGGATTCCAGCCAAGCAGCAGGCGCTCGTCTTGCAGAACCTGTCGCTCGCTGGCCACGACTGAGCGACCGGTGAGCCCCCTGCGCGTCGCTGTCGTCGGACTGGGCCTGATCGGGCGCCAGCGCGCCGAGGCCCTCGAGCGGATCGAGGGGGCCACGCTCGCCGCAACCGTTGACCCGGCGCTCGACGGTTCCAACGTGACCGCCTGCGCCCCACACTACGCGACGCTCGCCGAACTGCCGCCCGACGCCTACGACGCGGCCGTGGTGGCCGTGCCGCACGACCGCGCCGTCTCGCTCGCGGCGAGCGTGCTCGCGGCCCGCCGGCCGGTCCTCATCGAGAAGCCGTTGGGGGTGTCTGGGGCCGACGCGCACAAGCTCGAGGCGCTCGCGGCAGGCCTCTCGCGACCCAGCTTCGTCGGGTACAACTACCGCTACCTGCCTGCCGTCAGCGAGCTGCTGCGCCGCGCCGGGGCGGGTGAGCTGGGCGAGCTGCGCAACCTCGACATGCTCGTCGGGCACGGCGGGCACCCCGGATCGGCCGTCGGCTGGAAGCTCGACCCGGCGCGAGCCGGCGGGGGGGTGCTGCTCGACCCCGGCGTGCACCTGCTCGACCTGCTGCTGGCGCTCGTCCCCGCGGCGGGGTGCGTGTCGATCGAGGCGACGCGCGGGTTCTGGCCGACCGGGATCGAGGAGGACGTGGTCGCGACCTTCCGCGACGGACGCCTGCTCGCCACCGTCCGCGTCTCGCACATCCGCTGGGTCAACACGTTCCGCGTGGAGGCGTTTGGCGAGGACGGCTACGCGATCGCCGAGGGCCGCGGCGGCAACTACGGCCCGATGACTCTGCGGCTCGGCCGCCGCTGGGCGTGGACACGCGCCGGCGCCGTCTCCCAGCGCGAGTCCGAGGAGGTGCTGAGCTTCGGCACCCGCAACGACAGCCTCCGGGACGAGCTCGCGGACGTCGTGGCCCGCTGGCGCGGTGATGGGACGCCCGTAGGTGAGCCGCAGCCGGCGAGCATGAGCGAGGCGCGGCGCGTCACCGAGCTGTGCGAGCAGCTCTACCCCCAGATTGAACGGGTGGCGGCATGACCGCCGTGGTCATCGGCTCCGGGCCCGCCGGCGGCGCCGCGGCGCAGGCGCTCTGCGACGCGGGCCGTCACGTGACGGTCCTCGACGCCGGCGGGCAGATCGAGGCGGGGCGGCGGGACGTGTTCGACGCGCTCGCCCGCTCCGAGCCCGAGCGCTGGTCGCCAGAGCTCGCCGAGCGCGCGCGAGGCGCGTTCCCGGTGGGGCTCAAGCACGTCCCGCTCAAGCCGTCTTACGGTTCGCTGTTCCCCTACGCGCTCGAGGACCCCGACCTGCCGGTCGCGCGCGAGGGGGCCGAAACGCTCCCCTCGCTCGCGTACGGCGGGCTGAGCAACTCCTGGGGGGCCTCGGTGCTGCCCTTCCGTCAGCGCGACATCGAAGATTGGCCGATCTCGCTGGCCGAGTTGGGGCCCCACTACGAAGCCGTGCTGCGCTTCGTCTCGGTCGCGGCGGAGCCCGACGAGCTCGCGGCGATCGTGCCGCTCTACACGGATTCACCCGGCGCGCTGCAGCGTGGCCCGCAGACGGAGATGGTGCTGCGCCACCTGCGCCGTCACGCGACGGCGTTGAGCCGGGCCGGCTTCACTTTCGGGGCCTCCCGGCTGGCGGTCGCCACCGCCGAGGATGACCCGCGCCACTGTCGCTACGGCGGCCTGTGTCTGCACGGTTGTCCCTACGGCTCTATCTACAACGCGGCGCACACGCTCGATGCGCTCGTGCGCGCCGGCAGGGTGGACTACCGCGGGGGCGTCTACGTTGACCGCCTCAGTGAAGCCGGCGACGCGGTCAGGATCGACTTTCACCAGCGCGGGCGTCCCGCCGAGCGGGGCGAGCTGAGCGCCTCGCGGGTGTTCGTCGCGTGCGGCTCGGTCTCCTCGACGCGGCTCGTGCTCGAGTCCCTGGGACGGGCACGGTTCAGCCGACGGCTGACGGACAGCCAGTACTTCGTGGTGCCGCTGTTGACGGCCCGAGCCGCGCCCGTCAGCGTGCAGACGCAGGGCAACACCCTCGCACAGGTGTTCGTGGAGCTCGAGGACGAGCGCCTCTCCGCTCACACGGTGCACCTGCAGGTTTACGGCTACAACGACGTCCTGCTCTCCGCGGTCACGGGGCGGCTCCCGCTGAGCGCAGCGAGGCTCGAGCGGCCGCTGCGGCCCCTGCTCGGACGGATGGTCGTCATCCAGGGCTTCCTGCACTCCGCCGACTCACCCGGCCTCACCGTCGAGAGCGACGCAGCGGGGGGCATCCGCCTCGTTGGCGACGACGTGGGCCCCGCGGCCGCGCGCGTGAGGCGGGTCGTGCGCCGCCTCACCGCCAACGCGCGTCTGCTCGGCATGGTCCCGCTGCCCGGCCTCGTCCAGGTCGGACGCCCCGGCAAGGGCAACCACCTCGGCGGCTCGCTGCCGATGCGCCGCGATCCCGGCGAGCTGGAGACCGACACGCTGGGACGTCCTCGGGGCTGGGAGCGCGTGCACCTCGTCGACGCCGCGGTCTTCCCCTCGTTCCCCGCGACGACGGTGACGCTTTCGATAATGGCCAACGCGCACCGAATCGCCACTGCCGCGTGTTATGCGGGCCCGTTCTAGCTAAGTACGTTGCTATCATGTGATCGTGGTCCGCGTCGGAATGCATGAAGCCAAGAGCCAGCTGTCGCGGCTTGTCGACCTCGCCGAGGGCGGCGAGGAGATAATCATCCAACGCTCCGGCCGTCCGGCCGCCCGACTGGTTGCGGTGCAGCGCCGCCGTCCCGTCGCGGAGGCCTTCGGGGTGCTGCGCGGCCAGATCGAGTTGGCCGACGATTTCGACGAGCTTCCCGCGGACTTCGCCGAGCACTTCCGCTGACCCTGCTACTCGACACGCACGCTGTGTTGTGGTTGCTCGAGGGTGACGCGCGTGTCGAAGGAGCTCGCGCTACGATCGAGGATGCGCGCACGCCGGTGCTGGTCAGTGCAGTGTGCGTCTGGGAGGCAGCCATCAAGAGCGCGCTGGGCAAGCTGCGGGTCCCCGACAACCTGCTCGAGCGCCTCGACGAATTCGCCTTCGAGCGCCTACCTGTCACCGATGTTCACGCGTGGGCAGTGCGAGCGCTCCCGCCTATTCACAACGACCCCTTCGACCGGCTGCTCGTGGCACAGGCCGTTTGCGAACGCGCCACCATCGTGTCTGCCGACAAGGTCTTCGACGCGTACGCGCTCACACGTATCTGGTAGCGCTTCACCCAGCCCTCGGCCGGACGCTGAACGCGACCGGCGACGCCTACTACGCGTACATAGCCGTGATCTCGGACGAGTACTTCTCGGCGATCGGCTTGCGCCGAAGCTTCATCGTGGGCGTGAGCTCGTCCTCGCCGGGCAGCCAATCGCCGGGAACGATGGTGAACCGCTTGATCTGTTCGACGCGCGCAAGCCGAGAGTTGGCCGCGTCGAGCGTCTCCTGAACGGCCGCCCGCACGGCAGGCTCCCCGGCGAGCTCCTCAAGCGTGCGGCTCTCAAGCCCGTGCTGGCCGGCCCACACAGGGGCGAAGTCGGCGTCGAGCACGATCAAAGCCGTGTTGTACGGCCGCCCGTCGCCGATCGCGCAGGCCTGGCCAATCAAGGGGGAGACGGACTTGATCGTGGCCTCGATGTTGGCCGGCGACATGTTCTTGCCGGCGGCGTTGATGAGCAGCTCCTTCTTGCGATCTACGATGCGCAGGTAGCCGTCCTCGTCGAGCGTGCCAATGTCACCGGTGTGCAGCCAGCCGGCGGGGTCGATCGTCTCCGCGGTCTTCTCGGGGGCGCCCCGGTAGCCGAGCATCACCGTCTCGCCCCGCACCAGAACCTCGCCGTCCTCTGCGAGTGAGAGCTCGATGCCCGGAGCGGCCGGGCCGACGGTGCCGATCTTGATGCGCTCAGGCGGGTTGACGGTGGCCAGGCCGCAGGTCTCGGACATGCCCCACAGCTCGGCGAGGGGGACGCCGAGGGCGTGGAAGAACTCGATCACCTCGACGGGGGTGGGGGCGGCGCCGACGTAGACGCCCTGCAGCTGGTCGAGGCCGAGCATCTGGCGCAGCCCCAAGAACACCTGCTCGTCGGCGGCCGCGACCTCAGCGGCCAGCTCGGCGGGGACCGCTTCGCCGCGCTGCTCCAGGCGCACCTTGCGCAGCGCGGCAGCGAGGGCGCGCTCGGTGGCCAGGCGCTGCTCCTCGGGCTGCCCCGCGAGCATCGTCTCGAGGCCCGCCTTGAGCTTCTCCCAGATGCGGGGCACGGCGAAGAACACCTGGGGGCGGACGTCGGGGAGGTAGGACATGACCTCGCGGGGGTCCGAGCAGCAGGTGATCTCCAGGCCGTAGACGATCGGGAAGTAGTGGTGGGAGCCGCGCTCGGCGATGTGGGCGGCGGGCAGCCAGGAGATCACGCGGGAGCCCTGCGACGGTTCGACCAGGTGGTCGATCGCGGCGACCTCCGCCATCAGGTTGCGGTGGCAGAGCTGCACGCCCTTGGGCGGCCCGGTGGTGCCGGAGGTGTAGATCAGGGTGAGCACGTCCTCGGGGCCGACCTGCGCGGCGGCCTGCGCCACGGCCGCCTGCGTGGGCGCGTCGCAACCGAAGGCCTCGACCTCCGCGAGCGTGAGCACCCCGTCGTGCAGCGACTCCCCCTCACGCGGGTCGACGAGGATCACGCGCTCGAGGTGGGGCAGGTGCTCGCGGGCCTCCAGCAGCCGGTCGAGGTGCTCGCGTTCGACCACGGCGAGGCGCGCGGCGGCGTCGGAGACCACGTACTCGATCTGGGGGGCGGCGTAGGTCTGGTAGATCGAGAACGGGGTCGCGCCGAGCGTGACGGCCGCGAGGTCGACGACGTGGAACTCGGGCCGGTTGCCGAGCAGGATCGCGAGCGTGTCACCGCGGCGCAGGCCCAGCCTGTAAAGCCCCCCGGCGAGGTTGCGCGCCCGCCGGCGCCACTGCGCCCAGGTGAGCGTCTGCTCATCGCCCTTCGTGCGGATCGCGACCTGGTCGCCGAGGGCGGCGCTGGTGATCTCGAACGCCTCCACCATCGTCGCGGCGCTCGCCGCAGGTGTGGCGTGTGTGGCGGCCATGGCGGTGCTTTCCATCGTTACTCCCTCCTCGTGCTTCAGCTAAAGCTAGCGGAGATTGCCTGCAGGCCAGCCGCCCGCCGGGCGCCCGAGCGCTACCGCGCGATCGTGAAGCTCAGCGAGACCGGCGTTGAGTGCTGGCCGGTGGAGTTGGTGGCGGTGATGGTGAGCTTGTAGCGCCCCGGTTTCAGCTTGTCGGTGCGGGAGATCCGGCCCGTGAAGACCACGTTATTCGTGCCGCTGTGGCCGGCGAACGAGAGCGTCCCTCTAGTGAGGGTGTTACAGCTCTCGCGCTGTACGTTCTCGTGGGCCTTGGCGAGGCAGCTGTGAGCGCCCCGGCGTCCTCCCACGATCTGGGCGAAGCTGAAGCTCACGGTGGCCGGCTCGTCGAGTGAGAACGAGAAGGTCGTTCCAGTCGGCGTCTTCGCGCGTCTGGCATGAGCGAGCGGGTCGCCCGCACGCCATCTTGTCGCGGACTGGCGTACGTTCTGCACCCCGGGCGGCGGTGTTTCGTTCGGCGGCGGTGTTTCGTTCGGTGGTGGTGGGGGTGTTTTGTTTGGCGGGGGCGGCGGCGGTTCGTTGGGCCCTTTGATGTTGATTGCCAGTGGCGTGGGGGCTTCGATGCCGTTGCTGTCGGTGGGCGTGATCGTGGCGGTGTAGCTGCCGGCGGCGGTCGGGGTGCCGGAGATGGCACCGCTGTGCGGATCGATCGAGAGACCTGGCGGCAGGCCGCCGGCGGACCACGTGTAGGGTGCGGCTCCGCCGGTCCCCTGCGCCTGCGCGCTGTAGGGGAGGCCTCTTTCGCCGGCCGGCAGCGAGGAGTCGGCGACGGAGAGGTCGTCGAGCACGACGAGCGTGTCGGAGGATCCGGCTGCCACCGTCTCGACCCGCGCGCCCCCCGGCATCGCCACCTGCCGCGGCGTCGGATGCGCTTCCAGCAGTTCCTTGCCGGGGGGGCTGCCGAGTTCGCCGGAGAAATCGCAGCCGAACGCGTAGAGCTCGCCCGTGGAGGTCAGCGCGAGGCTGTACTCGTCGGCGGCCGCGAGGCGCGTGATGCGGCCGCTCGCGCCCGGCAGCGTCACGCGCGTCGGCGTGGGGTTCGCCGCCCACGTCCTGTTGTTGGTCGTGTTGCCGAGCTCGCCGCATCTGTTGTCGCCGAAGGCGTAGAGCTGGTCGCCGGAGGTGAGCGCGAGCGAGAAGTTGTAGCCGGCCGCGACCTGGACGACGGAGCCGACCTCGCCCGGCAGCGTCACGAGCGTCGGTGTCGGGTTCGGCTTCAATTCGAAGTTGTTGGTCGGGTTGCCGAGCTCGCCGTTGATGTTTTCGCCGAAGGCGTAGAGCTGGCCGCTTTCGGTGACCGCGAGGCTGAACGCCAGCCCGGCGGCGACCTGGGTGACCGGGCCGACCTCGCCCGGCAGCGTCACGAGCGCCGGAGTGGGGTTCGCTTCGTACGCGCTGACTCCGTCGTTGGTTTCGTTGCCGAGCTGGCCCCAGATGTTTTCGCCGAAGGCGTAGAGCTGCCCGGTGGAAGTGACCACGAGGCTCTGTCCCCCGCCGGCGGCGGCCTGGATTACCGAGCCGATCTCGCCCGGCAGCGTGACCAGTGTCGGAGTGGGGTTCGCTTCGTAGGCGTAGATTCCGTTGTTGGTCGAGTTGCCGAGCTCGCCGTACCAGTTGTTGCCGAAGGCGTAGAGCTGGCCGATGGAGGTGACCGCCAGGCTGAAGCCGCTGTCGCCGGCGACCAGGGTGACGGGGCCGCTCGCGCCCGGCAGCGTGACCGGCGTCGGCGTGGGGTTCGGTGCGTATTCTAGATTGTTGGTTTCGTTGCCGAGCTGACCGAACTCGTTCTCGCCGAAGGCGTAGAGCTGGCCGGTGGCGGTGAGCGCGAGGCTGGAGCTGCCGGTAGCGGCCTGAATGACGGGGCCGACCGCGCCGGGCAGGGTCACGAGCGTCGGCGTCGGGTTCGGTTTGTCGGTTCCGTTGTTGGTCGTGTTGCCGAGCTGGCCGTAGCGGTTGTCGCCGAAGCCGTAGAGCTGGCCGTACGAGGCCGCGCTCCCCCGCGCCGGCAGCATGGCTGCCACGAACGCCAGCAGGGCCATGAGGGCTGCCAGACGCACGGCACCGTTTCCGACGACCCGGTCGGTGGCCCGAATCTCCGCGATGTGCCCGCGCAACGCCAACCTCCTCCTTCTGTTCAGAGCAGAACTCTATCACGAAGTGGAATGTTGGCCAAACCCTGGCTTTGGAGTCGCTTTTCAGCCAGGTTGACAGATGCGCACAACTGCACATAGCAATGTGAGCCACACGTGTTCAAAATACTCCCGAGAGTTGGATTGCTGTAGCCTGGCGCGACATGGCTGGAGATGGCGGGTCGAACTGAGCTGCGCGCCAAGCCGCGAGCGGTCGCGCGACCGTTTGAGCTCCTCGTACGTGGATCTGGCGATGCCGCGGCCCACCGTGGACGGTTGCCGGCTGGTGGTGAGGGCTCGCTCGGGCCGGCTCGCGCCGAGCTTGCCCGCCGGCTGCGATCGCGGCAGGCAGAGCTGCAGGAGACCGTCTTCGCTCACGTACACAGCGTCGTTCCGGATGCCGTCACCGACGAGGACGCGCAGCTCGCCGCGGGACTGCGCGAGATGATCGCGGCATGTGTGGACTTTGGTCTTGCGAGCATTGAGCAGGGGGAGCAGTGTTCCGGGCCGACCCCGCCGGCGGTGGCCGCTCACGCGTGCCGCGCGGCATCCGGCGGCGTGAGCTTGACGACGGCCCTGTCTCGCTGCGCGGCCAGCTTCACGGTGGCGTGGAGCTTCATCTTGAACGAGGTGGCCGGCGAGGATCTTCCCGACGAACAGCGGTTCGCGCTGCTGGACCATGCGTCGGACGCGATGGGCTCGCTGCTCGCCCGCGTGCAGGCCGAGATCGCCGCCGCGCACACGTCGGAGATCAGGCGCGGGGCGCGCTCGGGTGAGCAGCGCCGGGCCGAGGTCGTGGGCAGGGTGCTCGCGGGCGAGCCGGTGGACGGCAGCGAGCTCGCCGAGCTCGGGTATCGGCTCGATGCCTGGCACCTCGGCGTGATCGCGACCGGCGTGCAGGCCGACCGGTCCGTGCGTGGTCTGGCCGTCGGACTCGGTCGCGAGCTGCTGTCGGTCGCACACGGCAGGGAGACCGTGTGGGCCTGGCTCGGCGGGCAGCGCCCGCTCGCGTTCGCCGATGTCGAGCGCGTGCTGCTGGCGCAGAAGCACGCTGAGGTGTCACTCGCGGCCGGCGAGTCGAGAAGGGGGGTCGCGGGGTGGTGCCAGACCCACGGCGAAGCCGAGGGGGCGCTGCTGGTCGCCCGCTGCAGGCCGCGCAAGCTCACCCGATATCGGGATGTGGCGCAGGAGGCGGCGGCCATGCAGGATGAGGCGTATGCGGATTCGCTGATCGAGACCTACCTGTCGCCGCTCGACGAGATGCGCATCGGCGGCCACGCGGCCCGCAGGACCCTGCGCGCCCTCTTTCAGACGGGGCACAACGTCTCCTCGGCCGCATCTGCGCTCAAAGTCGATCGCAGCACCGTCCACCGTCAGCGCAACGAGATCGAGCGGCGGATGGGGTGCCAGCTGCAGAAGCGCCAAGGCGAGATCGAGGTTGCGCTGCGTATCGAGGATCTGCGCAGGCAGCGCGACGCGCAGGCGCCGGCTCGTGGTACAGGCTGACGCGGTTCCCGACGACGCTTTTGCGGCACGGGCTGACGTGGCTCCCTGACGCCATCGCCGGCGCCGCGATGCAACACCTGTCGCACTTTGCGCCATCCAAATGCAACACCTTGGTGTAGCGCGGGGGGCCGTGCATTGGTGAGAATCATTCGCAATTCGAGTCCGCTCCAGGAACCCGATGGATGCCGACACGCACACCAAGGGAGGGCCGACGATGACTTCTTGCCAGTCGATACTCACGCGTGGGGCGGGCCGCTGGGCCCGGTGGTCACATGTATAGGCGCAGTGCCGCACGATCTGCTCTCATAGTCGCGAAACCCGCTCCCCGAGCTGGTTCTGCCACGCGCCTCGGTGTCCACCTCGCCCGCTACGCGGTGTGCGTGGGCTCGGCGATCCTCGCGATCGGCCTGTCGCTGATCGCGCTGAGCGCGCTCGCGCTGCTGGCCGGCGCCGGCGATGCCGCCGGATCGGCTCTGTCGGGGCACGCCCTCCATGTCGCGGCCCAGGACGGAGTCGTTGCGTTTTACCTGACGCAGCTGGTCAGCGTGTCGTTCTTCGACCACACGGCCGGGCTGCGCTTTGCCGCTCTGCCCGGTTTCGTCCTCATCGGGCTTGCGATCGCGACCGCGGCGATGGTGGCGGCGAGAGTCACCCCGGGGTCTGCGCGCCGGAGGATGCTCCTGGCCACGTCGATCGCCGTCCCGTACGCCCTGCTCTCGGGGCTGGGCGCCCGCTACGTGCCGCTGCGTTTCACAGCTCCCGGCATCGGCAGCGACATCACGGTGCTGCCGTTGACGATCGAGGCGTTCCTGCTGCCGCTCGCCTGGGGGCTGTTGTTCGCGCCGGTGGGGGGACTCGTAGGTGTGTTCGGCAGGAGCTGGCGGCGTGAGGCCGCGCGGCTGCTGGGGGCGTGGGCGACGCCGTTGCGATGCTCGCTGCGCGCGTTGGCGGCGGGACTTGCGCTGAGTGCCGTCGCCGTGCTCGTGGGCGGTGCGGTGTTGATCGGCCGGAGCGGCGATGCCCGCTCGCTCTTCGGCGGCGGCTTCGGCCACGCGGTGGGCGGCGTCGCCGCGGCGCTGATCGCGCTGCCGACGCTCGCGATCAGCCTGTTCCTCGCCTGCTTCGGCGTGTCGTTCGACTGGCAGGTGGAGGCGCTCAGTCGTACGCAGGGGTCGGGTTCGATCCTCGGCGGCGCGCTGCCGAACACCGGCACCGGCGCCACTCACGGGGTGCCCGCCGCGCTCGCCCTGCTGCTTGCGCTCGCGACGGGGACCGTCTTCTTCGCCGGTTGGCTGACAGCGCGGCGCAGCCGGGGGGACGTGCGGCTGAGCATGGCCAATGCGCTGCGCACCGGTGCGCTGCTGACGCTGATCTGTTGGCTCTTTGCGCTTCTCGCGCGCGTCGACGTACAGGCGGGCGGGCTCCTGGGGCTTCATCTCCACGCCGCCGCCGCCTCGCTGCTGTGGCGTGTGCCGCTGCTGTGCTTCCTCGGGTCGGCTGCGGGCAGTGTGGCATATCTCGCGACGCGGGGCGCGGCGTCCCGCCGCCGGCTCGTGGCTGCGCTGCTGGCCGTCACACGCCCGTCCGCCATGCTGCAGCCGCTGCATCGCCGGCCGGCGTCATGGCGCGAGGGGCTGGCCACGCGCGCCGCGCTGGGCCTGGGCTTCCTCTCGCTGCCGGCGATGCTCGTCGGGATCGGATCTGCGGGCGCCACGACCGCAGCAGCCCCTGCCGCCATCTCGCTCGCGCCGATCAGCCGGGCGGCCGAACAGCGGCTGCGCGGCGACGCCGTGCCGGGCTCGCGCCTCTCGGTGGCCGTCGATCCGAGCACGCGTGTGGCCAATGCCGCGATTGTCCGCATTCCGCTCGAGACGCTGGGCGTCTCGCCCGGCCAGTCGCCGATCGTCAAGGCGAGGGCGGTGCTCGCCCGCTACGGCGAGCTCTTCGGGCTGTCAGGCAACCCCGCCGAACTTGGCAAGCCCGAGGTGGCGACCGACCCGATCACGAACACCAGGTCGGACGTGTACTTCCCGCAGATGGCCGACGGCGTGCCCGTCTACGGCGGCGGCATCGGCGTCGACCTTTCGACCGACGGAAGGGACGTCGAATTCGTGAACGGCTCGTTCGTTCCCGAAGTTACGCCCGCCGACAGTAGGGCGACGATCGACAGCGCCCGCGCGCTCGCGGTCGCCAGGGCGGCGCTGCCCAAGGGTAAGCTCGTGCACCAGCCGAGCCTCGAGGTCTACGCGGGGGCGACTTCGCATCCATTCGGTCCGACCGCCCGCCTAGCGTGGTTCGTGTGGCTGTCGGCCGGCCCGTCGAACGCGTCCAACGAATACGTGGTGGACGCAGCGACCGGAAGCATCCTGCACGTCTTCGTCAGGTCGTTTGACGCCGCGCCGGCCGAACCGGATCGCGAAATATACACGGCCGAACATGAAGTCAACAAACTGCCGGGTAAAACTCTTGTGGTCAAAGACCCGGAAGAATACAAAGGGACCGATGAAGATGTCAAAGATGCCTACAAATATATTGGCGACGCATACGACTACTTCTATCACTTCAAGCACGAACCCAAATGGACGGGCTACAGCGGCAAGAACAGCTCGAGCGGAAGCGGCAAAGGCGAAGAGCCCGAGCTCGCGACGGTTCACTACGGGACCGAAGACAGGAAAGCCGAATGGGACGGGGCCGGCCAGGAGATCGTCTTCGGCGATGGCTTTCCGAAGGCGATGGACGTCGTCGGACACGAGTACGCCGACGCAATCACCGAACACAGCGCCA
Organism: uncultured Solirubrobacterales bacterium; assembly: GCA_963725535.1. Classification (GTDB taxonomy): domain Bacteria; phylum Actinomycetota; class Thermoleophilia; order Solirubrobacterales; family Solirubrobacteraceae; genus Palsa-744. The sequence goes on along the minus strand of CAVRYX010000007.1, from coordinate 2,047,136 downwards.
ACGAGACGGACGAAGGCGAACCTGGGGCATTGGCTGAGGGTTGGGCCGACGCGATGGGTCAGGGACTCGAATCCTACGAGAAAGTCCAGAACAAAGAATCAGAAGAACCGACCTGGGAATTCGGCAAGGACGCGCCGGAAGGCCCGTTCCGGGACCTCAAGGAACCGAAAAACTACGGAATCATTTTTGAAGGGACAAAATACCCCGATCCCGAAAAGCTGTCGGAATACCTCAACACCTGCCTTGACAGCCACGGCGTCCACGAGAACAGCACGATCATCAGTCATGCCTTCTACCTCCTCGCGAAGAAAACGAGCGTCGAAACGGCGGCAACGGTATTCTTCCTCGCGCAGACCCGCTACCTGATGGTCCTCGGGCCGTCACAGCGGTCCGTGACATTTGAGCAGTTCCGCGATGCCGCGGTCGTGGCGGCCAACAAATTGTCGGAAACCGACGGCAAAGACGCCGAAAAAGCCTTCGAAGAAGTCGGGCTCAACGGGCTCACACCCCCGCCGGTTACGGCCTCGGTCGGTTGTAAAGTCGAATGCACGTTCCAGGACGCGCTGCAGGCCCAGGAGCCCGCGCACGGCACGGCCGCGACGGTGAGCATGCTCGCGACGCTCTACCGCGCGCGTGGCCAGTTGGCGCAGGGCTCGGCGGCCGGCCGCCACTTCCTGCCGCTCTATGAAGAGAACATGGGCAGGATCACCGAACTGGTCTCGCGCGATCCCGGGCTCGAGGAAGTGGCCGTGAACGGCTTGCAGCAGATCGCGCCCGCGCTCAACGCCCTGTCGGAAGGTCAGGGGCAGAAGTACAAGCTGTCGGCATCGGAGATGGCGCAGATCGAAGCCGGGCTCAAGCGGCTGGCGCAGGACGACCGCCTGATCAGCGGCGGCGGAACGCTCGCCGAGATGATCGAACGCGAACTCAAGTGGCTGCGCCTGCATAGCTACGCCGGCATGACCTACGCGAAGGGCTTCGCGCGTCTGAACGCGGAAGTGGAACCGCTGACGTCGAGCACGCTCGTCGACCCCAACTGCAGCGGAACGCCCTACCACAACGAATTTCAGATCAACGGCTTCACGATCGACACGCCGGGGAATCACAAGCCTGGCGAAGTGTCGCCGATAGACGCCTCTGGCGTCGCGTGTGGCGCGGCGGTCGAAGTGGCCGGCGGGCCGAAAGAATGTCTGGACAAAGCGGGCGCTCTCAACGAAGGCCTGAGCCTCGAATTGCCGCCGGGCGATGAAATTCAGTCCACGAAAGAAATGGAAGCCGGATCGTATATCGGCAAGATCTCAGGACGCTTCATCGCCTGCGCCGGCGAACACAGCAAAGTCGTCTACGGCGTGACGGGCATCACATCCATCAAAAGCTGGGGCTCGGCAGAATGCCCGACCGCCGCGACCGCGTGTTATGAGATACGGAGCACGTTCGAAGAAGGCACGGCTCGCGGCGAAGGGCATGGCTACGGCTGGCTGGTCAAAGAAGGCGAACACATGGTGTTCACCACTGGGAGCGTGAAGGACACGGCGGAAGAGGAAATAGGAGGGGTAAAAGAACGAGTGGAAAACGTGCCGGTGAGCTTCGGCCAGTTCGCGGTGGAACTGTGCGCCCGCGCCGGTAAAGCCGGTACGGACGTCTGCGGCACCGGTACCTCGGCGCCGTGGGTTCACAAGAATGGGAGCGAAAGCCAGCCGGGCTGCACCACAAAATACGGTCGCTACGACGCGCACGTGACGAACTCGGCGAAAGAAACGTCGCTCACAGCCCAGCACTGCGTGTATTGGGGTGAAGAGATGCACAAACAGACGATCGACAGCGGCAACAACGTGAACGCGGTGTCGTGCGTGCCGGAATCAACCGACTGCGTGGTCACCGACAGCGCGGGGAAGGCGCTGTACTCCACGAACGTGAGCGCGACCACGGCGGCCACGTGGACGTCGTGGACTGGGCCGAGCGGCGCCAGCCCCGGTGAGGCGATCGCGTGTCCGAGCAGCTCGCAGTGTGCGCTCGGCGACGGCAAAGCCACCGAAGGCGGCGGCAACATGTACTACGCGACCTCGCTGGGCGGCGCATGGAGCGAAGCGTTCAAACCGGCGCACGGCGTCCTGGCGGTCTCCTGCCCCACCTCGTCCTTCTGCGTCGATGGGCAGGAAGCCGGCCGTATCAGGTACACGACCAAACCGGCGTCGACCGAATGGACGGAAGTGACGGGGATCGGCTCGAGCGCGATCAACGGCGTTGCATGTCTCTCCTCGTCCTTCTGCGCGGCCGTGAACGGCTCGGGCGATCTCTACGTTGCCACCACCGAAGCACACGTCAAGGAAGCGTCAGGCTGGAAGCTGACGGACATCGACGGCTCGACCGCACTGCACGGCGTGGCCTGCACGTTGACGACGTCGTGCGTCGCCGTCGACGGAGCGGGCGACGTCATATACCTGACGATCAACAGCAGCGGCGAAGCGAAAGAACCCGCCAAGCACGACATTGATGGATCCAACGACCTGACCGCCGTGTCCTGCGCGGGAGAATCCACGTGTGCCGCCGTCGACAGCAGCGGCAACATCTTCGCGTCGAGCAGCGCCGGCGCGACGTGGGACAAGCAGCACGCGCTCGGCACGGAACTGACCAGCGTCTCGTGCGCGTCGGGTACGCTGTGCGTCGCCGCCGACAAGTCCGGCAACGCCACGGCGTTCGCCCCGGCCGTCGTGCCGACGAGCTACACGCAGAAGATCGACTCGAGCAACAGAGTGAACGCCGTCTCGTGCGTGCCGTTGGCGCCCGACTGCGTGGTCGCCGACAGCACGGGGAAGGCGCTGTACTCGACGGCGGTGAGCGCGACGGTGGTCTCGCCAGTCACGTGGAGCACCTGGACCGGTCCGACCGGGGACACTTCGAGCGAGGCGATCGCGTGCCCGACGAGTTCGCTGTGCGCGTTCGCCGATGGCCCGATCGAAGCGGGCGCCACCGGCGGCAATATGTATTACGCGACGTCGCTGGGCGGCGCCTGGAAAGAAGCGTTCAGCCCGGCGTACGGCGTGGTGGCGGTCTCCTGCCCCAGTTCGTCCCTCTGCGTCGACGGACAGGAAGGTGAAGGCTACATCCGCTACTCGACCAAACCGGCATCGAGCGAATGGACCTCGTTGACGATCGGGTCGGGTGCGATGAACGCCGTCGACTGCGTCTCCGCGTCGTTCTGCGCGGTCGCGGACAGCACCGGGCACGTCCACGTCGCGACCACGGAAGCGAAAATCAAGGAAGCGACCGGCTGGAAGTCCACGGCGATCGAAGGCTCGCCGGCGTTGAACGGCATCGCGTGCGCCGCGACGACATCGTGCGTCGCGATCGCCGACACGGGCAACGTCTATGACCTCACGATCAACAGCAGCGGCGAAGCGACGATGACCAAAGAAGACATCGACGGCACGAACAAACTGACCGCGATCACCTGCACGGAAGCGCTGACGTGTGTCGCCGTGGACAGCGCCGGCAACGTCTTCGCCTCGGGCAACGGCGGCGAAACGTGGCGCAACGAGCAGGCGCTCGGCACGGACTTCACCAGTGTGTCGTGCTCGGCGAGCGCACTCTGCCTCGCTGGGGACACGACCGGCGAAGTCACGGCGTTCGAGCCGGAATGAGCCCGTTGCAAGAGATGAAGCTCCAGGGAGGAGGGCGGACTCGTGACTCGCAACGGCAGAGTGCTCGTCGATGAGCAGGTGGACGGCGGCGACGGCATGGTTGGCTCGTCGCCGCTGCGGCTGGCCCATGGTCAACGCAACGGGTTCGAACGTCGTATCCGAGAGGGCGTATGCGTCGATTCCGCGGGTGGCACCCTCGCACCCCCGGCGCTGTTGCTCGGCGACCTGCACCAACGGGTCGAAGGCGCTCTGGCGGAGATCGAGTTCGAGGTGCCGGCTGGAGCCGACACGCTCGCCGAGGCGGCTCGTTACGCGCTCCTGGCCGGCGGCAAGCGCGTGCGGCCGGTGTTGGTCATGGCCACCGCCCAGGCGCTGGGGCTGACGGCCGACGATGTGTCGCCGACGGCGTGCGCGATCGAGTGCCTGCATACCAACTCGCTGATCGTTGACGACCTGCCGGCGATGGACAACCACGCGCGACGGCGTGGCCGGCCGACGCTGCACCGCGTGTATGGCGACAACATCGCGATCCTCGCGGGCTGTGCGCTGCTGAGCGAAGCGCAGCGTCTGATCCTCGAGGAGCAGCGCGGACCTGCCGAGCTGCGCAATCGCCTGCTGAGAATCGTGCTGCAGGCGACGGGCACCACGGGAATGGTTTCCGGCCAGTTCCTCGACGTGACGGGCTACCGTCCCGGCGACGCGCACGACCTCGAGCGCATGCAGATGCTCAAGACCGGAACGCTGATTGTCGCCTGCGTGCGTTGCGGAGCGCTGCTCGCCGGCGCGCAGATGGGCAGCGCGCTTGCCGTGTTCGCGCACGAACTCGGAGCGCTCTTCCAAGTGGTCGACGACATCCTCGACGAGACTGGCAAGGCGCGCTGGCTCGGGAAGATCCCGCGCAGTGACCGGCGCGCGGGAAAGCTGACCAACATCACGATATTCGGCCTCGAATATGCGCGCGAGACGGCGGCGGCGCTGCACGAGCGCTGCGTGGCGAGCCTCGACGAGCTCGCCGTGAGCGTGCCCGGCTCAGTCCAGCCGTTGCGCGAAATCACGGATGGCGTCTACCGGCGCGACAGATGAGGGCGATGAAGGCTTTGAAGGCTTGGCCGGCGTTGACCGGGGCAACCGGTGAGGAGCCGTGAAAGCGTGGCTTGCGCCCCGGCTGTGGTGGCTGCCCCTCGTGGCGACGGGTCTGCTCGGGGATCGAGGCTCGCGCGGGCGCTGGCTGTGCGTACCGGGGCTCGTCGCGTTCACCGCGTTCGTTTCGACGACGGGCAAGCTCACGGTCCGGCGGCCGCGCCCAAGTGTCGGCGAGGGGTCTCCACCGATCGGGCGCCTGGGCCTTGCGAGCAGCTTCCCGAGCACGCACGCCGCTTGCGGGTTCGTGATCGCCGGGTGGATGTGGCGCTCTCGCCAACGCGGCTGGCTGCACCTTCTCGCCGCGACAGTCGGGTACGCAAGGGTGCGTAGGCGTGCCCACCATGTACTCGACGTGTTGGCGGGTGGCACCCTGGGGTACGCGATCGGCCGGTGCGCCGACTCGAGCTGGGAAATCTTGACGAAGGCCACAGGCAGGCGACTGGAGAGGGTGCGGTAGCCATGCGAGACGTCAGGGTCATCGGCCATGCCCTCGTCGCGATCGTCGCGACGGGTGTGCTCGTGGGCGGCGGCGCGCTGCCGGCATGGGCAGAGCTTCCGAACCTGCTCGGGGAAACGCGCTACGCGAAGGTTCGCCAGGTGTGCCCGGCACCGAAGCCCGGAGACGCAAGCTGCTTTGCGCTGGCGCTCGTCCCCGCACCAGCGGGGGCCGCCGGCGCGGAGCCTTACGAGGTCGGCGCGGGCGCGTCCTCCAAAGGGCCGGCAGGCGGGCTCACCCCCGCGGATCTCGCGAGCGCGTACGGTTTCTCCCCAGCGGTGAACGGCGCCGGGCAGACCGTCGCGATCGTCGATGCCTACGACGATCCGAACATCGAAAAGGATCTCGGCACGTTCGACGCCCGATACGGGCTCCCTGCCTGCACGAAGGCGAACGGCTGCTTCACGAAGGTCGGCCAGACCGGGAGCACCACGTCGCTGCCGGCGGCGGACACCGTCGGGTGGTCGCTGGAGATGTCGCTCGACGTGGAGACCGTGCACAGCGTCTGCGAGCAGTGCAGGATAGCGGTGGTCGAGGCCGACTCGGAAAGCCTCGCCGATCTCGCGGCATCGGCCGACGAGGCGGTGACGCTGGGAGCGACCGAGGTATCCAACTCGTACGGCGCGTTGGAGAGCGAGATGGGGGAATCCGAACAGGCCGCCTACAACCATCCAGGCGTGGTGATCGCGGCCGCCGCCGGTGATTCCGGCTACCTCAGCTGGGACGAGGTTGCCGCATTCCTTGCGGCGCCCGGGATGCCAAATGCGCCCGCGTCGCTGCCGTCGGTGGTGGCGGTCGGGGGAACCTCGCTCGCGCTCGCGGCGAACGGCACACGTGAAAGCGAGTCGGTGTGGAACGACAGCGGCCGCCCTTCCTACGAAGAATTCAAACGGTTCAGCGCAACCGGCGGCGGCTGCAGCACGCTGTTCGCCGCCCCCGCGTGGCAGCTGAGCGCGCCGGGGTGGACGAACGCCGCGTGCGGGAGCAAACGCCTCGACAACGACATCTCCGCGGTCGCCGACCCGTACACCGGCTTCGACGTCTACGACAGCTACGTCTACGAACCGGAATTCGCGCCGGGGTGGCTGACGGTTGGTGGCACCTCGCTCTCCACGCCGCTGATCAGCGCGCTCTACGGCCTCGCCGGTGGCAGCCACGGGGTCGGCTACCCGGCGGCGACGCTCTACACGCATCTCGGTGATGCGACCGCGCTGTACGACGTCACGACAGGTGGCAACGGCTACTGTGACGGTGAAGCACGCGCGCCGTGCGGCGAGCCGGCGATCAACGATGAGATCGGGGACATCGACTGCGAAGGGACGACCGCGTGCGACGCCGTGGGCGGCTTCGACGGGCCCACGGGCGTCGGCACGCCCATCGGACTGGGCGCGTTCGACGAGTCTTCCGGGCTCGCACCGACGGCCGTCACTGCCGCGGCCAGGGTGGTCAGAGAAAGGTCGGCGGTGCTGAACGCCACCGTCAACCCAAGTGGTGAAGCGGTGAACACGTGCATGTTCGAATACGGACCGACCGTCGGCTACGGGCGCAGCGCGCCGTGCTCGCCGCGGCCTGGGTCGGGCACGAGTCCGGTCGCGGTGTCCGCGAAGATCACGAGATTGGCGCGGAGGACCACCTACTACTACCGGATCGTCGCAACCAACCCATCCGGCACGAGCGACGGCAACCGCGAGAAGCTCAAAACGCCATAAAACCTCCAGGATTGAGCACCCGGCATACTGATGGAACAGTTCGATGCAATCGTCGTAGGGGCTGGTCCCGCGGGTTCGACCACGGCATATCGTTTGGCGCGCGAGGGTGCCCGTGTGCTGCTCTTGGACAAGGCGCGATTCCCGCGCGACAAGCCGTGCGGGGGAGGTATATCGATGCGGGCGATGCGGGAGCTGCCGTTTGATCCACAGCCGGTCGTGGAGCGCGTCATAGACCGGCTGGAGTGGAGTTTCTGTGGCCGTCGCCCGTTCCTTCGCGGTGGGGCTAAGCCGTTGGCATCCATGACACAGCGGCGGCGACTGGACCACTTCCTCGTCGAGCAGGCGGTCGGCGCCGGTGCTGACTTTCGCGATGGTATAGCCGTTTCAGAGGTCTCCGAACGGGGCGCGCGTGTTGACGGCAGATGGATCGATAGCCAACTTCTGATCGGTGCTGACGGCGTCAACGGGTCCACGGCCCGGTCGCTCGATCTTGCCGATCAGCGTGTATACGCTGTCGCGTTCGAGGGCAGTCTCGCCGGTGGTTTCGTCGACTTGGAGTGTTGGCGAAGCACGGTTGTGATTGAGCTTGGCACGATCCCGGGCGGTTACTGTTGGGTCTTTCCCAAGGGCGACCACCTCAACGTGGGGGTTGGTGGCTGGGAAAGGACCGGTCCCACGCTGCGCAAGCATCTGAAGGAGTTCTGCAAACGGCGGGGATTCGACTACTCCAAGCTCCATGATCTGAGGGGGTATCGACTGCCAGGGCGCCGTCCCGGCGCCGCCCTCGCGCGGGGACGGGCAATGCTGGTCGGCGATGCGGCGGGGCTCATCGATCCTCTCGCGGCCGACGGGATGTACGCGGCGTTTCGCAGCTCAAGGCTGGCAACCGAAGCCGCGCTGGACCTCCTCGCCGGCCGCGCCGCGGGCCTCGAGCCCTACGCTCGGTCGATCGTGTCCGAGTTCGGGCGGACGTTCGCGTTTGCGTTGAACGCAAAAATGGCGGTGGACCGCTTCCCACGACTCTCATTCGCCGCCGCGCTCAGCCCACCGGGATGGCGCACGATCGAAAGGATGCTCTGTGGCGAAATCCGCGAGCCACAAGGCGTCGCTATGACTGCTGCACGGGGCTTTGAAGCGCTGGTGCGAAGGGCCGGATGGCCTGGAGACGAGTATCGGATCGAGGCCCGCGCCACGAACGGGTAGCACCGCGTCGGTACCACGCCACCAGGTCGGCCCCCTGCAGCCCCTGCTCCCAGGTGCGCACCTGCTCCGGCCCCACGAACCCCACAAGCAGGTGGGAGGTGGTGGCCACGTCAACGGGCTCGAGGCCGGCCGCCCGCGCCGCGGCGGTCAGCGAGTCGGCCGAGAAGAAGGAGAGGTGCTCGCGCTTGAGCGAGTGGTAGTGGGGCCCGAACACACGGGCCTCGGGACAGTCGAGGTTCGGCGTCTTGACACCGAGGACGCCGCCGGGGCGCAGGATGGAGGCGACCTGCACGAGGAAGCGCCCAGGGTCAACAAGGTGCTCGATCAGGTCGAACAGCGTCACCGCGTCGTAGCGCGACTCCCACGCGGCCCAATGCTCCTCGAGCGTCCCGCCGTACGTCCGAAGCCCGTAGGAGTCGGCGGCGACACGGCGGGCGAACTCCGACACCTCGAGGCCGTCGTGTTCGTAGCCGGCCTCCCCGAGCGCTACCCGAAAGAAGCCGTAGCCCGAGCCGACGTCGAGTATCCGCCCGGCGCTGAGGCCGGTGCGCTCATGCAGCTCGCGAGCCTGCCGCGCGGCCTTCTCCAGGCGCCAGCCGGCCTGTGCGGTGTAGTCGCCGTAGCCGCCGGCCTGCAACTTGTCCCCCTCGAAGTACTCCTCCTCGTAGGCGGGCGGCTCCACCTCGCGCACGAAGCGGGAGCCGTCGAAGCGCACCAGCCAACCGTGGTGCGCGGCGTCCGAGACGGCCACGCCGTGCGAGGGCGTCTCGGCGATCGCGGCGTGCCAGAGCCGACCCTCGAGCCCCTCCGGGCCGGGCCCGACAGGCCCGCAGGCGGACGCCGCCGGCGGGGGGCGCAGCAGTGCCCAGCCGGTACGCAGCCGCTCGAGTGTGTCGGCCTGCCCGCTGCCCGCCGCCAGCTCGAGCCAGCGGTCGAACTCCCCGCGACTCAGGTTCATCAGGCGCAGCAGGCCGTTCTCGAAGTGGTCGGCGGTGTCGCTGTAGTGCAGGCTGCCGTCGGGGGACGCCACCGCAACGCTCATCGCGAACCCCCTACCGCTGCACCCGACTGCGGCGGCCCATCATGTGCAGCAGCAGCGTGAAGCCGAACGTCTGGAAGCCGAGGATCAGCAGCAGCAGGCCGAAGACCGAGGGGTACTGGATCGAGGTCAGGTGGAAGTCGTTGCTCAGCCAGCGGACGAGCAGCACTGCGTTGGGGACGAGGCCCGTGAGGAGCATCAACCCGCTCGCCGCCATGCCGCGGTTGTAGGTCAGCGTCGTGAGTAGGCGGTCGGTCTGGACGCGGTCGAAGTCGTAGAAGACGCGGGCGAGCAGTGCGAGTTGCACCGCGGAGTAGCCGACGGTGGCGGCAACGACGCCCAGCAACATCCAGTGCAGGTTGAAGCCGATGCCGAGCGCTACGAACGGCCCGGGGGCGAGCGCCCCCGCCACCAGCAGGCCGAGCGCGAGCAGCACGAGGCCGGGACGCAGCAGGAAGAAGTCGGGCGCGTAGAGGAACATCACGCGCAGGCTGTCCCAGCCGGCGATCCAGGGTGTCCGCCAACCGCCCCGGCGCAGGTGGCTCTCCCGTCCGTCGCGGTCCTTCCAGAAGCGCACGGGCACCTCGGTCGTGCGCATCTGCAGCTTGTGCGCCTTGAGGATCATCTCTGAGGCGTACTCCCAGCCGGGGGACTCCAGTTCCATGCGCTGCAGTGCCTCCCGCGTGATCGCCCGCATCCCGCAGTGGATGTCGGAGAAGCGCGTGCCGTAAATGAGGTTGAACAGCAGGGTGGTCAACGGCGAGCCGAAGTAGCGGTGCAGCGCCGGCATCGCGCCGGGCTCGATCTCACCCCGCGTACGCGTCCCCATCACGAAGTCGTGGCCGCGGCGGATCGCGTCGATGAAGCCATCGAGCTCGCGGAAGTCGTAGGTGAGGTCGCAGTCGCCCAGGATCGCGATCTCACCCCGCACGTGCGGGATCGCGTCGATGTAGGCCCGCCCGAGCCCCCGCTGCGGTACGCGCAGGACCCGCGCGCCGTGCTCGGCCGCGATTACTGGCGAGCGGTCTCTCGAGGAGTCCACGATCAGCACCTCCCCGCTGACCCCCGCCCCCGCCAGCCCCTCCGTGCACCAGTCGACGAACTCGCCCACCGTGAGCGCCTCGTTCAGGCACGGCACCACGATCGAGACCTCAACGGCCTCCTGCGCATTCTCACCGGTGGACTCCCGCAGCGCGGTGACGCTCACCGGTGCACCTCCTCCGTGGCCTCGGCGATGTTGGCGTCGATTGAGTCGAGCAGCGCCTCGGTCGAGCTGTGCGTGCAGCGCCAGCCCAGGGCGGCGAGCTTGTCGGAGCGAAAGCGCACGACCGGCACGTCGCCCTTCCAGCCGCGCGAGCCGCCGGTGTACTCGTAGCGGACGCCCTCCAGCCCGATCCGGGCGACGACGAGGTCGGCGATCTCGCGCACCGTCACGTAGTCGCCGGTGCCGGCGTTGAAGATCTGAAAGCCCTCCCAACCGTGGTCGAGCAGGGTGAGCATCGCCGAGACCACGTCCGAGACGTGGATGTAGGACTTGCTCTGGTGCCCGTCGCCCTGGATGCGCAGCTCCCGGGGGTCCTCGAGCAGCCGGCGCACGAAGTCGTAGGTGACGCCGTGGGTCTGCCGCGCGCCCACGACGTTCGCGAAGCGGAAGACGACGGCGTGGATGCCGAACATGTGCGCGTAGGCCGCGAGCATCGCCTCGCAACCGAGCTTGCTGGCGCCGTAGGTGGAGACCGGGATCAGCGGCCCGAACTCCTCGTCGACCTCCTGCACCCCGCGGTCGCCGTAGACGCCGGAGCCCGAGGCGTAGGTGATGCGCGGCACACCGTTGATGCGCGCCGCCTCGAGCACGTTGTGCGTCAGGTAGGTGCCCTGCCAGAAGTCGATCCCCGGCTCCTCGACGGCTGCCGCGATGTCCGGGTTGGCGGCGAACAGGTACACGTGGTCGACGCCGGCCATCGCCTCGAGCACCCGCTCGAGCTCCTGGAGGTCGGCTTCGACAAGCTGCAGGCGGGGATCGTCGAGCAGCCCGTCGAGGTAGGCAACGTTCCCAGAGACCATGTTGTCGAATACCACGACCTCGTGGTCGGGACGCCGCAACAGCTCGTGGGTGAGGTGGCTGCCGATGAATCCGGCCCCACCAGCAACGAAGAACCGACTCATAGTGCCGGGATCATACGAGCTCCTCGAAGTCGGAAAATGGCTTGAATTGGCCACGGAGAGGTCACCGCGGGAGTTTTTCAAGCGCTGTCCGTTCGTCCCAGCCCTCCGTGGGCGCTGACAGCCGACCCTCGGCTCGTCACCGGTGTCTCTGAGTCTGGCGAGCCTCGACACTGGCAGGGCCTACTACACTTTGTATAGTGTCAGGCGAAACCAAGCAGAAGGAGATCTCATGGCAGGCACCCTGAGCGAAGTCACCGACGCCAACTTCCAGGCCGAGGTCATCGAATCCGAGACCCCCGTGCTCGTCGATTTCTGGGCGCCCTGGTGCGGACCCTGCCGGGTTGTGGGTCCCGTGCTCGAGGAGATCGCCGGCGAGCGCGCCGACCTGCGCATCGTCAAGCTCAACGTAGACGAGAACCAGCAGACCGCCGCCAGCTTCCAGGTGCTCTCGATCCCCACGATGATCCTCTTCAAGGCCGGTCAGCCAGTCAAGACGGTCGTCGGGGCGTACCCCAAGAAGAAGATCGAAGCCGAGCTCGAGCCCGCGCTGGTGTAGTTGTACGGGGGGAGGTCGGGAGGGGGGCCTGCCCCCTTCCCGCTGAGGATGGAGGGGGGCCTGCCCCCTTCCCGCTGAGGATGGAGGGGGGCCTGCCCCCTTCCCGCTGAGGATGGAGGGGGGCCTGCCCCCTTCCCGCTGAGGATGGAGGGGGACCTGCCCCCTTCCCGCTGAGGATGGAGGGGGACCTGCCCCCTTCCCGCTGAGGATGGAGGGGGGCCTGCCCCCTTCCCGCTGAGGAGGGGGCCCTGCCCCCTTCCCGCTGAGGATGGAGGGGGACCTGCCCCCTTCCCGCTGAGCGGTGCCTGCGCTGGGGTGGTCGGGTCGGAGACATTCGCGCTCGCAGGCAAATCGCCGATCGCCTGTAGGTGAGCGGATTCGGGCGTCGAGGGGTCCGCAGCGCGCGAGGCACGCAGAGCCGCGGCGCAGCGTGCGTAAGGTTCGCCGCATCCAGGACGAATCGACTATCCGGCGGATCGCGGTCGGCCCCGTCAAGCGGGTATCGGTCGCTCCCATCGTGCGTTCGCCGGCCCTCGTGGGAGCGGTGGCGGTGCTGCTCATCGGCGTGCTCTCCTGGCCGGTCGTCTTCTCCCGGGCGACCTTCAACGGCGACTGGATGGGACAGGTCTGGTTCCTGTGGCAGCAGAGCCTGGCGATCCGCGCCGACCACGTGCCCAGCCTGTTTCTCAACTACTCCTACGGGGTGTTCTACCCGCACTTCGCCTTCTACGGCGGCACCCTCTACGCCCTGACCGGCACGGCGTCGCTGCTGCTCGGCAACGCCCCGATCGAAACCTACGACCTCTCGTACGTGCTGTGCTTCGCCGCCGCGTACGGGGGGTGGTACTGGCTGTCGCGCATCTGCGGACTGGGACGCTGGCGGGCGCAGGTACCCGGCCTCGTGTTCGTCACCTCCTCCTACTACCTCACGGAGATCTACGCGCGCGGGGACTGGCCGGAGCTCGTTGGAGTCTCCATGGTCCCATTGATGGTCGCGGCCGGGCTGAGCGTGCTCCGCGCCGAGCGGCTGCGCGTGTGGCCGGCGCTCGCGCTGACGGTCAGCAGCGTCTTCTTCTTCGGCAGCCACAGCCTCACGATCGTGTGGGGCTCGACGATGATCGTCGTGGTCGCCGTCGCGCTCGTCGTCTGCGTGCCGCGGGCCCGCGAGGAGGTGACACGTGCCGGGGCGATCCGCGTGGCGGGCCTGGTCGTGCCCGCGGCGCTGCTCAGCGCATGGTTCCTGCTGCCGGCGGCCGCCTACCAGTCGAGCACGCTGATCGCCACCGAATTCCCCCACTGGGAGGCGCTGCTGCGGGCGACGCAGAACCTGGTCTCGGTGGAACACCTGTTCACGCTCTCGCGCGCCTCGGCGTCGACGCCGGACGCCGCGTTCGCGCTCTCGCTGCCGATCCTGGTGATCGCGTGGGCGCTCGTGAGCCTCGCGATCTTCCTGCGCAGGGGCCTGCGGGGCACGTGGATCAGGGTGCTCCTGATCTGCTCAGTCCTGACGACGTTCCTGATCGTGCTGATGACGCACGCCGGGATGATCCTCGCGCTGCCGCGCGCCTTTGCGACACTGCAGTTCAGCTACCGCCTGGAGAGCTACGTGCTGCTGGCTCTTAGCGGCACGGTCCTCGCCGCGCTCGTGCTCGCCCAGGGCCGCGACCGCGGGGCACGGTTCTCGACGTGGGCGCTCGTCCCCGTCCTGGCTGTGTCGGTGGTCGGCGCGATCCAGCAGACGGATGCCCATCCCGTGGGAGGAGAACGGTACGAACTCCTCGGCGCTCTGTATCACCACCCCGGCGACGGGGAACTGCTGACTGACTACGTCGACGTGCATCTACGCCCCCTGACCGACCCCAACGGGCGGCCTCCGGAAGTCCACTTCAACCCCGCCGCGGTGCACGACAACCACACCACCAAGGTGATGCACCTGGAACCGGGCCAGTTCGCCTACTCGAACCTGCAGGGACCCCCGAGCCTCGTGCACCTCACGGGCGCCAGGATCGCGGGCATCAACGGCGAAGGCTACGACGTGCTGGAAATCGGCCGCGCCACAGGACCGACGGGGCAGAGTGGGGCGAGGGGCCCGGCGCGGCCGACCGAGACGATCACCGTGAGCCAGGCCGATCCGCTGCCCGTGGTGGCGGGCCGCGTGCTCACGCTCGCCGCGGCGCTGGCCCTGCTCCTGCAGTTCGGTGCGCTCGCGGTTCGCGGCCTCCGTCGCCGGCGTTCGAAGTCGGAGCCTTCGGAGCCGGAGCTCACTGCGCGCGCGTGAGCGCGATCTCGAGGTCGAGGCCATCGATCTCGGCCCGCTCGCGGTGCTCCCCGGAGGTGCTCGCCGCGGCGTTCCAGTCGAGGGTCAGGTTGACCGCGAGCGTCTCGCCGCCGAGGTACTCGCGGTGCGCGCCCGCGGCCTCCAACAGCAGGGGATCGCCGGAAAGGGTGAGGATGATCCGGTCCTCGACAGCGAGACCGGCGCTCTTGCGCGCGGACTGCACGGCGTGCACGACCTCCCGCGCGCGTCCCTCGCGGCGCAGGTCCTCGTCGATCGTCAGGTCGAGCGCCACGGCGTGGGCGCCCTCGCGCTCCACGGAGTAGCCGTCGGGCGCGCGCATCGTAAGGATCACATCCTCGGCCGAGAGCGTGTGCTCGCGCCCGGCGACCGAGATGCCGAGCCCTGTGTCGCCGTTCGCGCCGGCCGACTGCGCTCCGGCCGACTGGGGATCGCCAGAGTGGGGCTCGCCAGACCGGGGCTCGCCCAGCACCGCCCTGGCCACCCGCGCCGGGTCGAGCGCCGCGATGGCCTCCGCGACCAGCGGCATCTCCCGGCCGAACAGCGGGCCGAGGCGGCGGTAGTTGGCCTTCACCTCGTAGCGGCCCAACTCCTCCGCGCCCGCCACGAAGCGCACGCGCCGCACGTTGAGCTCCTCCCGCACCACGTCGGCCAGGCGTTCGATCGCCTCGCGCTCGTGCCCGGCCGCGACGACCACCGCCTCCGCGAGCGGCTGGCGCACCTTGATCTTCGCCTGCCCCCGCGCGCCGAGGCCGAGGCGCACCGTCTCGCGCGCGGTCGCCATCGCCTCCTCCAGCGCGGGGTCACGCGCGGGGAGCGCCGCGCCGACCGGGAAGTCGCAGAGGTGCACGCTAGGTAGTGTCCCGTCGAGGTTGTCGTAGAGCTCGTCGGCCACGAATGGGCAGAACGGGGCGAGCAGCTTGGCGACGGTCAACAGGCACGTGCGCAGCGTGGCGAAGGCGGCCGGGTCGCCGGCCCAGAAGCGCGGGCGCGAGCGGCGCACGTACCAGTTGGAGAGCTCGTCCACGAGCTCCGCAATCGCCCGCCCCGCGGTGGTCGCGTCGTAGGCGTCCAGGCGCTCGGCCACGAACTCGGCCGTCCCGGCGCAGCGCGAGAGCGCCCAGCGGTCGAGGTCGTCGCTGCTCGGCGCCTGCTCGGTCGTCCCCCTCAGTGCCAGCTCGCTGGCATGCGCGTGCAGGACGTAGAAGAAGTAGGTGCTCCACAGCTGCTTGAGGAACAGGCGCACCCCCTCACCGATCGCCTCCTCAGAGAAGCGGTAACCGTCCCATGGCTGCTTGGCGGTGAAGAAGTACCAGCGGAACGCGTCCGCGCCGTAGGCGTCGAGCACCTGCCAGGGCTCCACGGTGTTGCCCCGCGACTTGGACATCTTCTGACCCTCCGCGTCGAGGATCAGGCCGAGGCAGAGCACGTTGCGGTAGGAGGCCGTGCCGAACAGGAGGGTGGAGACCGCGAGCAGCGAGTAGAACCAGCCGCGCGTCTGGTCGAGCGCCTCGCAGATGAAGTCCGCGGGGAAGCGCTCTTCGAAGTGGGCTTGGTGCTCGAGCGGTGCGTGGTACTGGGCGAAGGGCATCGCACCGGAGTCGAACCACACGTCGATCACCTCCGGCACGCGGCACATCGGCTGCTCGCAGCCGGCTTCAGGGCACGGGAACTGGGCCTCGTCCACATACGGGCGATGGTGGTCCTCGAGCGAACTGCCAGAAAGCTCCTTCAGCTCTGCGAACGAGCCGATCACGTGTACATGTCCCCCGTCGCAGCGCCACACCGGCAGCGGCGTGCCCCAGTAGCGCTCGCGCGAGATCGCCCAGTTGACGTTGTTGGAGAGCCAGTCTCCGAAGCGGCCGTGCTTGATGTGCGGCGGATACCAATTGACTGTCTCGTTGGCTGCCAGCATCCTGTCTCGCACCTGCGACGTCGCGATGTACCAGGAGGGCTTTGCGTAGTAGATGAGCGGCGTGCCGCAGCGCCAGCAGTGCGGGTAGGAGTGCTCGTAGTCCTGCACGCGCAACAACAGCCCGCGTGTGCGCAGGTCGTCGATCAGGTCTCCCGTCACGTCTGGGTCCTTGACGAAGCGGCCCTCGTATGTGCGGCCCTCGTAACTGCGCACCCGCCGATCGAAGGTTCCGTCGGGGCGGACGGGGTTCAGGAGGGTCCCCGGCCTGGTCGGGTCGAATGGCACCTGCTCCGACGCCGCCGCCACGCGGTAGTCGTCTTCGCCGAACGCCGGCGCGAGGTGCACGATGCCGGTGCCGTCCTCGGTCGTCACGAACTCGTCCGCGAGGATCGGGAAGCCCCCGGGGGCTCCCACGTTGAAGATCGGCCCCTGGTATGAGCGGTATCGCTCGACCAGTTCCTCGCCCGTGAAGCGCTCGACGGTCTCCGCATCCTCACCGAGCACTGCGGTGACGCGCGCCTGGGCAAGGACGTAGTGCGCATCTGCGAGCTGCACCCGCGCGTAGGTGGCCGTCGGCGACACCGCCACCGCCACGTTGCCAGGCAGCGTCCACGGCGTGGTCGTCCACACCAGCAGACGATCTTCACCGTCGAGCACCGGCAGCTTCAGGAACACACTCGGGTTGACCACGTCTTGGTAACCGAGGGCGACCTCATGCGACGACAGCGTCGTCTCGCACCGCGGGCAGTACGGCACCACCTTGTGACCCTCGTACAGGAGCCCGCGCTTGTGGATCTGCGACAGCGCCCACCACACCGACTCGATGTACGACTCGTCCAGCGTTCTGTACGCATCGTCGAGGTCGATCCAGAAGCCGATCCGCTCGGTCAGTCGGTTCCACTCCTCCAGAAAGGTGAACACCGACTCGCGGCACTTGGCGTTGAACTCGGCGATCCCGTACTCCTCGATCTCCGACTTGTGATGGATGCCAAGCTCCTGTTCCACCGCGATCTCCACCGGCAGGCCGTGGCAGTCCCACCCCCCCTTGCGCTCCACGCGGTGACCGCGCATCGTCTTGTAGCGGGGGTAGATGTCCTTGAACACCCGCGAGAGCACGTGGTGGGCCCCGGGGCGGCCGTTGGCGGTGGGGGGCCCCTCGTTGAAGACCCACGGCTCGGCGCCCTCGCGCAGGCGCAGCGACTCGGCGAATACCTCCCGCTCGCGCCAACGTTGGAGCACCTCCAGCTCAAGCGCCGGCAGCGCCTGACGAGCGTCCACCTTGCGGCGCGGGATCAGCGGGTGTCGTGGGGGAGCCGTCACTGGCGGCCCATTGTATGAGCCCCTGTCGGGTGGTCATTGCGACGGACGGCGCGGCCCGCGGGGCGGACAGAAACACCTTGTGTGTCACTGCCCGCGATGGATAGGGCTTCGGCCCCCGTGCGCTGGATTGCCTGGAAGGGCACTGTTAGCTTGACCGGCTCATGCCAGCAGTCCAGATATCGGAAGGGCCCGGGAACGCCCTCGGTCGCATCTGATGAAGGCGGTGATCCTCGCCGGGGGACTGGGCTCGCGGCTCAGCGAGGAGACAGCGGTCCGCCCGAAGCCGATGGTCGAGATCGGCGGCAAGCCGATCCTCTGGCACATCATGAAGATCTACGCCGCCCACGGCGTCGAGGAGTTCGTGATCTGCCTCGGCTACAAGGGTTACGTCGTCAAGGAGTTCTTCGCCAACTACCACCTGCACACGGCCGAGGACCTCTCCTTCGACCTGGGGGGCGGCGGCATCGAGATCCACCGCTCCAGCACCGAGCCGTGGAGAGTGACGCTGGTGGACACCGGGGAGGAGACGATGACGGGGGGGCGCCTGAAGCGGGTGCTTCCGTACGTGGGCGAGGAGGACTTCTGCTTCACCTACGGCGACGGGCTGGCCGACCTCGATGTCGCCGCGCTGATCGCCTACCACCGCGAGCAGGGGGCGCTCGCCACCGTCACCGCCGTGCAGCCCCCCGGGCGCTTCGGCGCGCTCGAGCTGAACAGCACGCACGTGCAGAACTTCGAGGAGAAGCCGCGCGGGGACGGAGTGTGGCTGAACGGCGGGTTCTTCGTGCTCTCCCCCGAGGTGGACCGCTACCTCGACGGCGACCACTCCACCTGGGAGCAGGAGCCGCTGCGCCGGCTGACCGGCGAGGGGCAGCTCGCCTCCTACCGCCACCGCGGGTTCTGGCAGGCGATGGACACGGTGCGCGATCGCCACCAGCTCGAGCAGCTGTGGGAGTCCGGCCACGCCCCCTGGCGGGTGTGGGCATGAGTGGGCTCGCGGCGGGACGCCGTGCTCCGATCGCCGAGGACGCGCGGCGTGAGCTCACGGGTCCGGCGGCCAGGGGCGAGCTCTCGAGTCAGGCACCCGGCACCCCTTCCGCTGCCGAGGCGGCTCTCACGCCGTGCCGCTTCTGCGGCGCGCCGCTGTGGGACGTGTTCGCGGACCTCGGCTCCTCGCCGCTGGCCAACTCCTACATCGCCCCCGAGCGTCTCGGCGCGATGGAGCCGTTCTACCCGCTGCGTGCGCTGGTCTGCGGCCGCTGCTTCCTGGTGCAGCTGGAGGAGTTCGAGACGCCCGCGCAGATCTTTTCCGAGTACGCCTACTTCTCGTCCTACTCGACCACGTGGCTCGAGCACTGCCGCCGCTACGCCGCCCAGATGGTGCAACTGCTCGGGCTGGGGACCCGCAGTCGGGTGGTGGAGCTTGCCTCCAACGACGGCTGCCTGCTGCAGTGCTTCCACGAGCGCCACATCCCCGTGCTCGGGGTCGAGCCCGCGGGGAACGTCGCGAAGGTGGCGCTCCAGAAGGGCATCCCCACGCTGGTCGAGTTCTTCGGCCGCGAGACGGCGCGGTCGCTGGCCGCCCAGGCCCGCGCCGACCTGCTGGTGGGCAACAACGTGCTCGCCCACGTCCCCGACCTCGACGACTTCGTCGGCGGCATGAAGATCCTGCTGGCGCCCGGCGGGACGCTCACGATGGAGTTCCCGCACCTGCAGCGGCTGGTCGAGGAAGGGCTGTGGGACACGATCTACCACGAGCACTTCTCCTACTTCTCGTTCCTCACCGCCACGCGCGTGTTCGCGGCCCACGGCCTGCGCCTGTTCGACGTCGAGGAGCTGCCCACGCACGGCGGCTCGCTGCGGGTGTACGGCGCGCACGAGGACGACGCGCGGCCCGACACCGCGCGCGCCATCGCGCTGCGCGAGCGCGAGCGCGAGGCGGGGTATGAGCGGCTGGAGACCTACACCGCTTACGGCGCCCGCGTCGAGGCCGACAAGCGCCGCATCCTCGAGTTCCTGATCGGCCTCAAGGACGCGGGGCGGCGGGTGGTCGGCTACGGCGCGCCGGCGAAGGGCAACACGCTGCTCAACTACTGCGGCGTGCGGCGCGACTTCCTCGACTACACGGTGGACCTCAACCCGCACAAGCAGGGCTGCTTCCTGCCCGGCAGCCACATCCCGATCCGCGCGCCGCAGGCGATCTCCGAGGACCGCCCCGACGTCGTGGTGATCCTGCCGTGGAACCTGAAGGACGAGATCGCGGGTCAGTTGGAGAGAGTGCGCGAGTGGGGCGGCCGACTCGCCGCGCGCTCGCCGGAGCTGAAGCTGCTCCCGTGACGGACCTCCCGGGGACCGCCGCGCGCCGCCCGCAGGAGCGATCCGGCGACCCACCGGCCGGCCGCGTGCTGGTGAGCGGGGCCTCCGGCTTCATCGGGCTGCCGCTGACCGCCGAGCTGGCCCGCCGCGGCGCGGAGGTCCACGCGCTCTCCCGCCACCCCTCGCCGCCGCCGCTGCCCGGGGTGCGCTGGCACGAGGCCGACCTGGCGGACAGCGCGAGGATCGAGGAGCTGCTGCGCGAGCTGGCGCCCGAGCGGCTCGTGCACCTCGCGTGGTGCATGGAGCACGGCCACTACTGGCGCGCGCCGGAGAACGTCGCGTGGGTGGAGCGGAGCCTGAACCTGGTGCGCGCGTTCGTGCGCCACGAGGGACGGCGCCTGCTCGTGTTGGGGACCTGCGCGGAGTACGACTGGTCGGGCGCGGACGGGCCCCTGCGCGAGTCCCGCGCCCGCGTCGCGCCCGCCACCCTCTACGGCGCGGCCAAGGACGCGCTGCGCCGTGTCGCGGGCGCCTACGCCGAGCAGGAGGGCGTCGAGCTCGCGTGGGCGCGGCCGTTCTTCCTCTACGGCCCGCGCGAGCGCCCCGAGCGCCTGGTCGCCTCGACCGTCCGCTCGCTGTCGGCGGGGGAGCCCGTGTCGGCCGGCGCCGGCGCGCGGGTCCGCGACTTCCTGCACGTGCAGGACGCGGCCGGGGCGCTGGCGGCGCTGCTCGACAGCGCCGTGACGGGCGAGGTCAACATCGCCTCGGGGGTGGGGGTACGGGTGGACGAGGTGGTGGAGCGCCTCGCGCGGCTGCTCGGGCGCCCCGAGCTGGTCCGTCGCGATCCGCTGCCCGACCGCCCCGGCGAGCCGTCGCTGCTGGTGGCCGACGTCACCCGGCTGCGCGAGGAGGTCGGCTACCGCCCGCGCTGGGAGTTGGCCGACGGGCTGGCGGCGACTGCGCGGTGGTGGGCGGAGCAGGGGCGGTCCCGGCCGCGACCGAGTGACGATGTAGAGGGCTGGCCGGAGGGCGACCGGGCGACGGGCAACCAGGGCGAGGGGGCGCGTCAGGCGCTGCGGCGCTCGTAGACCCCGCGCCGCAGCGCCAGCGAGTCGCGAAAACCGATGCGCCGGTCGATCGACTCTGTCGGAGGCAGCGGCAGGTGCGGTCGCCCACACGCCGCGCGCCACCCCGCGACCCTTCCCCGCAGCGCCGCCAGGTCGCGCGAGAGGACCAGGTCGCCGAGCACCACGACCGTCTCGGTGGCCACCGTGCGCAGCGCGGCGCCGCCGCGCAGGAGCTCGTAGCGGCGCAGCATGTAGCCGCGGCCGAAGCCCCCGTGGCGTCGCTGGAAGGCCGAGCGGTGTCCGTAGGTGGCCGAGCCCACGTGCACCCCCACGGCATCCGGGGCGGCCGCCGTGCGCCAGCCGGCGATCCGCAGGCGCAGCGCGAGGTCGAAGTCCTCCATGTAGGCGGTGATCGTCTCGTCGAGCCCGCCGACCTGCTCCCACGCCGTGCGCCGGTAGGCCGCCACCGTGCCCGCCGGCCCGACGAGCACGGGCGCCGCGTCGCGGGCGTGGGCGAGCGGCAGTCCCTGCAGCCGCGGGAAGCCGGCGAGCGTGCGGTCCACAGTCAGGCCCACGCTGTCGATCCGCTCGCCGCCCGGCTGGAGCATCAGCGAGGCGACCGACCCGACGCGCGGGTCTGAGAGCGGGGCGAGCAGCCGCTCGAGCGCCCCCGGGCGGAGGTTGACGTCGTTGTTGACCAGCACCACGTACTCCGCCGACCCGGCCGCCACGCCGAGGTTGCACGCTTCGGGGAAGCCGTGGTTCTCCTCCAGGCACACCAGCTGCACCGCGGGCCACTCGGCGCGCAGGCGCGCGCGAGTGTCGTCGGTCGAGCCGTTGTCCACCACGACCGTCCGGTGCGCGACCGTCTGCGCGCGCAGGTGGCGCAGGCAGCTCTCGGTGAGCTCGTAACGGTTGTAGGCCACGACCACGACGTCCACTGTGTGGGACATGCGAGCACCGTAGTCGCGGGCTCGCCCGCTGGAAAGGCGCAGTCTGCGGCGAGGCTCAGGGCCGAGGCGAACGGGCGCTGAGCTCGGCGCGGGTGTCTCCATCCCCCGCGCCTGCGCCGCCGGCCAACAGCTCCCGCAGCTCGCTCGCGGCGGCCTGCGGTCCATCCGCCAAGCGCCTCACGGTGCTCGCGCCCGTGTCCGGCAGGGCGCCGCGGTAGTCGAGGATCGTGAGCGGGTCTCCGGTGCTCTGCCGCGCCGCGTACACCAGTCGCCCGAGCGCGTCCAACGGGCCGCCCGGGCCGCCCAGCACCAGCGCCTGCGGGCGCAGCGCTCGCAGCGCGTGGCCGACGCGACTGGCCTGCAGCTCCACCGGTAGCGTCAACACCCGCAGGCCGCTGCGGCGCAGGCACAGCTCCAGCGCCTGCACGTGCAGTGCGTCCAGCGCCGGGGGCCGCGTCGCGTCGATGACCAGCACCCCCTCGGGTGCGCTCGCCGGCGGGGCCACGCGCAGCGCCGCGGCGAGCCAGCCGGTGGCGTAGCGCCAGGCGAAGCCGTACTCCGGTGAGACGCCCTCCCGGTCCGCGGACTGCGCCCCCGGCGACCCGGACTGCTCCCCGAGCGACCGCACCGCCTCCAGCAGCACCGACTCCACCGTGCGCTCCACCGAGCGCACCGCCAGGCTCTCCTCCAGCAGACGGTCCGCGCGCTCGCGGTCGAGGGCCGCCAGCGCGCTGCGCAGACGGCCCGGGGTGGCGGGGCCCTCGCCGCGCTCGCGCGCAAGCGAGATCGCCGAGGAGATGTTGTGGGTCTCCGCAAACGCCTGCCGCAGCGCCTCGATCTCCGCCAGCTCGAACTGGCGGTGACCGCCCTCGGTGCGCCGTGGGGTGGGGTAGCCGAAGCGCTGTTCCCAGCTGCGCAGGGTGTTCGGGCTGACCCCGAGCATCACGGCCGCCGCGTTGGTGCGGATCGCGCTCACCGGCCGGATGCTCACCTCTGCGTAGGGTTGCCGCAACTCCCGCAAGACTCCCTGCAGGTCGGTCGGCGCTGTGCGCGTGGAGGAGTTCGCGCCGGGAGCACGACGGACCGACAGAAACAGTTCCCCCGATCTCGGGGCAGCGAAATCCCGCTGGTGGGGCCGATTCACCCCTCGACCAGGGTCGAAAACAGTTCCGCGGAGGTGAACCTCGTATGGTCGCCGCCAAGGTGATCGACCAATGCTCGAGCAGATCTCCACGCGCATCTTTGCCGACGGGGCCGATCTCGACGGCATCCTCGCACTGGCCGCCGATCCGCGGATCGCGGGGTTCACGACCAACCCCACACTGATGCACAAGGTCGGGTTGACCGACTACGCCGAGTTCGCCCACCGCCTGCTCGAGCGCGTCACCGAACACCCGATCTCCTTCGAGGTGTTCGCCGACGATCCGCCGGAGATCGCCCGCCAGGCGCGCCTGATTGCCTCGTGGGGCGAGAACGTGTACGTCAAGGTCCCCGTCACGACCACCGCGGGCGAGTCGCTCGCGGGGCTCGTGCGCGAGCTCTCCGAGGAGGGAGTGAAGGTGAACGTGACCGCCCTGTTCACGACCGCCCAGGTGGAGGTGATCACGGCAGCTGTGGCAGACGGCGCGCCCTCCTGCATCTCGGTCTTCGCGGGGCGCATCGCCGACGCCGGCGTCGACCCGGTGCCGATCATGGCCCGCTCGGTGGAGATCATGGCCGCCGCCCCCCGCGCGGAGCTGATCTGGGCCTCGCCCCGGGAGATCCTCAACGTGGTGCAGGCCGACCAGGTGGGGTGTCACATCATCACCGTCACCCACGACCTGTTGAAGAAGCTCGATGGCCTGGGCAAGGACCTCGAGCAGTTCTCGCTGGAGACCGTGCGCATGTTCCACGGCGACGCGGCCGCCGCCGGCTTCACGTTGTAACAATGAGGCGGGTCTGGTGAGGCGGGTCTGCGTCACCGGTGGAGCCGGGTTCATCGGCAGCAACCTGGTCGACCGTCTGAGCGCAGACGGCGTCGAGGTCGTGGTCCTCGACAGCTTCCGTACCGGCCGGCGCGAGTTCGTGGCCGACGCCCTGCGACGCCCGCAGGTGCGCCTCGTGGAGGGCGACGTGCTCGACGCGGCGGCGCTCGAAGACGCGTTCGAGGGCTGCGAGTGGGTCTTTCACCTACAGGCCAACGCCGACGTGCGCGAAGGCTTCGAGCACCCGCGGTGCGACCTTGAGCAGAACACACTTGCGACCGCCGCCGTGCTGGAGGCGATGCGCGCGCGGGGCGTGAACAGGATCGCGTTCACCTCGACCGGCTCGGTCTACGGAGAGCCCGAGGTCTTCCCCACGCCCGAGGACGCCCCCTTCCCGATCCAGACCTCCCTCTACGGCGCCTCCAAGGCTGCCGGCGAGGGCCTGATCGCGGCGTATGCGGCTGGCTACGGCTTCACCGGCGTGATCTGCCGGCTCGTGTCGATCCTCGGTGAGCGCTACACCCACGGGCACCTGTTCGACTTCTACCGCGCGCTGCGGCGCGACCCGACCCGCCTGAGAGTGCTGGGCGACGGGCGCCAGGAGAAGTCCTACCTGTACGTGCAGGACTGCCTCGACGCGATGCTGTGTGCCGTCGAGCGCCACCGCGAGGAGCCCGGCGCGCACGTCTACAACCTGGGCCTGGACGAAACGATTGCGGTCGAGGACTCGATCGGCATCCTCTGCGAGCACCTGGCGCTCACCCCGCGCATCGAGCGCACCGGCGGGCGGCGCGGGTGGATCGGCGACAGCCCCCGCATCCACCTCGACACGGCCCGCATCCGCAGCCTCGGCTGGCGCCCGCAGCTGACGGTCGCGCAGGCGGCGAAGCGCACCCTGGAGTGGTTCGACGCAAACGAGTACGCGTGGGCCGAGGAGCTTGGGGCCGAGGCGGCCGGGGGCGAGGTGGCCGCGCCCGGGACGGGTGAGCCACCGAGCGTTCCCGCCGGGAAGGCCCCTCGATGAGCAGTGCGCGAGCGCCATGGCGGTGATCTTCAGCCGCGCGCCGCTGCGCATCTCCCTCGGCGGGGGCGGGACCGACCTGCCCTCCTACTACACCGCCCACGGCGGCTTCCTCGTGTCGGGGGCGATCGACAAGTACGTGTACATGCTCACCCACACCGTCTTTCAGCGCCGCTACCGGATGAAGTACTCCGAGCTCGAGGAGGTCGACGACGTCAGCCAGATCCGCCACCCGATCCTGCGCGAGTGCCTGCTGCGCCACTGGCGGGGCGCGCCGCTGGAGATCGCCTCGGTCGCCGACGTGCCGGCCGGCACCGGCATGGGCTCCTCCGGCGCCTACACCGTCTGCCTGCTCAAGGGCCTGGCGCGGGCGCGGTACAGCTCGATCAGCCCGGGGGACCTCGCGGAGGCGGCGTGCGAGATCGAGATGGGCGTGCTCGGCGAGCCGGTCGGCAAGCAGGACCCCTACGTCGCCGCCCACGGGGGGATCTGCGCCTACACCTTCCAGCCCGACGGCCGCGTCGAGGTGGCGCCGCTCGAGCTCGACCCGGCGGTGCTCAGGCGCCTGCGCGACCAGCTGCTGCTGTTCTACACCGGCGAGGCGCGCTCGGCCTCGAAGGTGCTCGCCGACCAGGACGCACGCTCCAAGCAGGGCGAGCAGGAGATGGTCGAGAACCTGCACCGCACGAAGGAGCTGGGGCGCAGCATCCACCGGCTGCTGGAGGAGGGGGATTTGGAGGGCTACGCCGCGTTGATGCACGAGCACTGGGAGCACAAGCGTCGCCGTTCGCCCGGCATGACCAATGAGCACATCGACCGGCTCTACGAGCTGTCCCGGCGCAGCGGCGCGCTCGGCGGCAAGCTGGTGGGGGCTGGCGGAGGTGGTTTTCTGCTCGTGTACACCCGCCGCCCCGAGGACACCCGCCGGGCGATGGCCGCCGCGGACGCAACCGAGCTGGCGTTCGACTTCGAGTTCTCCGGCGCCTACGCGGGGGAGCACGCGTGATGGACCCGCTGTTCCTGCCACCCCCCGGGGCAGACACCGTCCCCCCCTTCGACGCGGGCTGGCTTGGGCTGGGTGAGAGCGAGACTCCGGTCGAGGCGGCCGAGGTGGCCGAGATCGGGACCCGCCCACCCGCGCGCCGCGAGGCGTTCCTCACCTACGTCGAGCGCCCGTCGGTCAACTGGTCGGAGGAGCTCGAGGACCTGCACGAGGAGAGCTCGCGCGAGCACTTCCTCGACGTGTGGACGCGCCGCGCCCTATTGAGTCAGCTCGGCCCGCTGTCCGACCACCCGGTGCTCGCCGACCTCGGCTGCTCCACCGGCCACCTGCTCGCGGACCTCCGCGTTGCGTACCCCAATGCGACGCTGATCGGCGTCGACCTGGTCGCCTCAGGCCTGCGCAAGGCCAACGCACTGGTCCCCGACGCGCGCCTGCTGCAGGCCGATGTCTGCGCCCTGCCGCTGCGCTCCGCCACGCTCGACGCGGCGCTCTCCGCCAACCTGCTCGAGCACGTGCCCAACGACATCGGCGCCCTCGCGGAGCTGCGCCGCGCGCTGCGACCGGGTGCGCGCGCAGCGCTCGTAGTGCCGGCTGGCCCCAATACCTACGACTACTACGACCGCTTCCTCGGCCACGAGCGCCGCTACGCACACGGCGAGCTGGCGGGCAAGGCGCGGCAGGTCGGGTTGGAAGTGCTGCTCGACACGCATATCGGCGCCCTGCTCTACCCGCCCTTCTGGCTGGTCAAGCAGCGCAACCGCCGGCGCTACGCCCACCTGGAAGGCGAGGCTCTCTCCGCGCGCGTGGCCTCTGACATCGCCAACACCCAGGACGCGCGTCTGGGCGCTCTGGCGTGCCGCCTGGAGGCGCTGGCGTTGGACGCCGGCGTATGTTTTCCCTTCGGAATTCGCGGCCTCACTGTGCTGCGCTGCCCGGAGAGCCTCGGTGGGTGAGCGACGGGACGAGCTCCTCCACGTGGCGGTTCAGGGCGGCCCACGCCAAGGGGTCGGAGACAGCTTTCGTGCGACATACGTTGACCCTCTGGCGTCCGCGCGCAGGCGTTGGACCCGGTTGGTTGTGGATGGTAGAAGTCGGTCGTGTCCGTACAGGCGAAACCGATTGCGGCGCCGCGCCCGGCGTCCTCCTTGCTGCACCCCAATGGCCGGGGATCGGGCGCGACGCTGAGCGTCGTGATCCCCACGTACAACGAGGAGCAGAATGTCGAGCGGATGTACCGGCGCCTCGCCGCCGTACTCCAGGGCATTGGGCTGAGCTGGGAGGTCATCTTCAGCGTCGATCCGTGTACCGATCGCACGGAGGAGCTGATCCTGGGGTTGCGGGCCCGCGATCGGCGGGTCAAGGCGCTGCGCTTCTCCCGGCGTTTTGGGCAGCCGATGGCCACCATCGCGGGCCTCGAAGCGGCCTCCGGTGACGCGGTGGTTGTGATCGACTGCGATCTGCAGGACCCGCCCGAGCTGATCTCCGAGCTCGTTGCGCGCTGGCGGGAGGGCTATGACGTTGTGTACGCGCAGCGACGCAGTCGTGAGGGGGAGACGCTTGTCAAGCGGATCGTCGCGAAGGTTGGGTATCGGGTGATTGCGCGCATCGCCGAGATCGACATTCCCCCCAACACCGGCGACTTCCGGCTGCTCTCCCGGCGCGTCGTTGACAACGTGGTGGCGCTCGAGGAGCACCACGGCTTTCTACGCGGCCTGGTGGCGCTTGTCGGCTTTCGCCAGACCTCGGTGCTCTACGACCGCGACCGCCGCGACGCCGGTTCGAGCAAGTACAACCGCTTCTTCGGCTCGGTCCTGATCGGCCTCAACGGGGTGATCGGCTTCTCGCGTTACCCGCTGCAAATGATCTCGCTGACTGGTGTGGCGCTCTCTGGGCTGGCCTTCCTTGTGGCGCTCGCCTACCTTGTCCTGAAGCTCCTGGGTGTGGCCT
Organism: uncultured Solirubrobacterales bacterium; assembly: GCA_963725535.1. Taxonomy (GTDB): domain Bacteria; phylum Actinomycetota; class Thermoleophilia; order Solirubrobacterales; family Solirubrobacteraceae; genus Palsa-744. The sequence goes on along the minus strand of CAVRYX010000007.1, from coordinate 2,019,381 downwards.
TCCCGGTCGGCAATCCCACGGTCGTGATGGCCGTTGCGTTCTTCAGCGGCATCCAGCTGCTGTCGCTGGGCGTGATCGGGGAGTACGTCGGGCGCACCTACGACGAGTCGCGGCGCCGGCCCAAGTACATCGTCGAGTCTCGCTTTGGGTGGGACGACGACGGCCGCGGGGACGGCCGCCGGAGCGGTGACTGAGCGTGCCCAGTCGGAGACGCCTGAGCGAGCTGAGAGCGGCCGACCTGCGTGCGGCCCGGGTGCTGCTCGGGCGGGTGGGATCGGATTCCGGTCTCGCCGGGCAGGGGGCGCGCTACGCCGCGTCGGGCGTGCTCGTCGCGCTCGTCTACCTGCTCACCACCACGCTGCTCGCCGAAGTGGTCGGGCTGCCTTTCCAGGTGGCCCTCCCGATCGGGTTCGTGACGGCGCTCGGCGTCCACTTCACGCTGCAGCGCCTGTTTGTCTGGGTGCACGAGGAGGACTTCGCGCTGCCCTTTGCCCACCAGGCGCGTCGCTACCTGGTCGTCGCCGGTGCGCAGTACGCGATCACGGCGACCACCACCTCGCTGCTGCCCGGCGTCTTGGGACTCCCCACGGAGGTGGTCTACCTGATCACCGTCCTGCTCCTGGCGACCGCCAACTTCATGCTGTTCCGCACCGTCGTGTTCCACCCCGAGCGCACCGGCGACGGCCTCGGTGCATAGGCTCCCCTCGATGCGCGTCCTCGTCACCGGTCACCACGGCTACATCGGCTCCGTTCTCGTGCCGCTGCTCGTGGAGGCCGGGCACGACGTGGTCGGCCTGGACATGTTCCTGTACGAGGGCTGTGACTTCGGGGCGGACCGCGGGCCGGCCGTGCCGGCCATCCGCCGGGACGTGCGCGACGTGTCCGCCTCCGACCTCGACGGCTTCGACGCGCTCGTGCACCTCGCCGCGCTCTCCAACGACCCCTTGGGCGACCTCTCCCCCGAGTGCACCTACGCCGTCAACCACCGCGCGTCGGTCTCACTCGCGCGGGCGGCCAAGGCGGCGGGGGTCGCGCGCTTCCTGTTCTCCTCCTCCTGCAGCCTCTACGGCGCCGCGGAGCAGGACTGGGTTGACGAGACCGCCGCCTTTCACCCGGTGACCCCCTACGGGGAGTCGAAGGTTCTCGCCGAGCGGGACCTCGGGGAGCTCGCCGACGACTCGTTCAGCCCGACGTTCCTGCGCAACGCGACTGCGCACGGGCTCTCCCCCCGCCACCGCGGCGACCTGGTCGTCAACAACCTCACCGCCTTTGCCTTCACCACGGGTGAGGTGCTGCTGCAGAGCGATGGCACCCCGTGGCGGCCGCTGGTGCACATCGAGGACATCTCGCGCGCCTTCCTGGTCATGCTGCAGGCGCCGCGGGAGCTGGTGCACGGCGAGGCCTTCAACATCGGCGGCGACGACGAGAACTACCAGATCCGCGACGTCGCGCGGATCGTCGAGGCTGTCGTCCCCGGTTCGCGTGTGGCGCTCACCGCCGGCGCGGGGCCGGACAAGCGCAGCTACCGCGCGAGCTTCGCCAAGCTGCGGCGGGTGTTCCCCGAGCTCGAGCCCCGCTGGACCGTGCGCGCGAGCGCCGAAGAGCAGCTCGCGGCCTACCGCGCCGCTGGACTGACGATTGCGGACTTCAAGGGCTCGCGGTTCCAGCGCATCGCGCGCCTCAAGGAGCTCGTGGCCGCGGGGCGACTCGATGGTGCGCTGCGCTGGGAGGACCGCGACCTGCTCGCCGCGGGGTGACCGCTGCGCTGGGAGGACCGCGACCTGCTCGCCGCCGGCTGAGCGCTGCGCTGGGAGAGCGCCCTGTGCCGTGGGGTGGGCGTTGGCTGGGCGCCGCGCCTGCTCGCCGCGGGCTGGGGTCCCACTCACGCGGTGTAGTCGGGGAAGCCGCGGTCGCGCTCGGATATCGTGCGCCCTTCCCCCGGAGGCTCCGGCCAGTGGATCGCGAACGCCGGGTCGTCCCAGCGCACCCCGCGGGCGGCCTCGGGTGCGTAGACGGTGGCGATCTGGTAGTGGACCTCGCTGTCGTCTTCGAGTGTCTGAAAGCCGTGCGCGCAGCCGCGTGGCACGTACAGGCACCGTGTTCCCTCGGCGCTCAGCTCGACACCCACCCACCGCCGGTGGGTGGGGGACTCCGGCCGTAGGTCCACGGCCACGTCGAAGACCCGCCCGTGCGTGCAGCGCACGAGCTTCTCCTCCTCGTGCGGGGCCGCCTGGTAGTGCAGCCCTCGCAGCGTGCCTGCCCGCCGGTTGAACGAGACGCTGCACTGCGCGACTCGCGCCTGCAGTCCGTGCGCCGCGAACCACTCGGCGTCGAACGTGCGGGTGAACGCCCCGCGCTCGTCGACGTGCGGTTCGAGCTCGATGACGACCACCCCCGCGAGCTCTGTCGGATGCGCCCTCACGGTCGCGCCTGGCTCAGCCGCCGGAGTGGGCGAGCGCCGGGAGCCTTGGCAGTTCCTGCGCGTACCACTCGTACGTGGCCTCCAGGCCGTGTCGCAGATCCCACGTCGGCGTCCACCCGAGCTGCTCTCTGATGGCGCTGGAGTCCAACCACTGGCGCGATATCTCACCGTGTGGCGTTCCGCGCCCGCGCACGTCCGGCTCGTCGCTGCGCCCCGCCACCTCCATCAGCTGCCCGACGACCTCCAGGACCGACACCGGTCTACCGATGCTCGCGTTCCACGCGCGCCCGTGGTACTCGGGATGATCGAGTGAGCCGGCCACGGCCAGGTACGCGGCGACGGCGTCCTCGGCGTACAGGAAGTCGCGCTCCATCCGCCCGTCCGAGCGGATCACCGGCCGCTCGCCCGCGAGCAGCGCCCTGGCGGTCCCCGGGATCAGACGGGAGAAGTTCATGTCCCCGCCTCCGAACACGTTGCCGAACCGCGTGACCGCAACCGGCAGCCCGAACGTGTGGGCGTAGGAGCGGGCGACGATGTCTGCGCACGCCTTGGACGCGTCGTAGGGGTAGCGCGGCTGCAGCGCGCTGTCCTCGCGGTAGGGCAGGTCCTCATGGACCCCATACGCCTTGTCGGTCGAGGCCACCACGACCTTCTGGAGGGGCTCGGCGGCGAGGCGGCACGCCTCGAGCAGGTTCCACGTCCCGCGGGTGTTGACCTCGTAGGTGCTCAGGGGTGAGGTCGTGGCCGCCCCCACGATCGTCGCCGCGGCGAGATGGAAGACTGCCTGGACGGCGTGCTCGTCGATCGTTCGGCTCAGCGTCTCCGCGTCCTCCAGGGCGGCCGCCACGGGCGTGCAGCGCTTGTGCAGCCCGCGCAGGCGGTAGCGCGAGTGCTCGGCGGCCGGCCGGTCGAGGACGAACACCTCCGCGCCCTCGTCGAGCAGCCGTTCGGCGACCCACGAGCCGATGAAGCCCTGGGCGCCTGTGAAGAGCACGCGGGTCCCCGCCCACATGTCGCCGTCGTTGTGCTCGCTCACGCTCACGATCTTCTCAGAACGTGCTTGAGAGCAGGCGGTGGTGCCGATCGTTCTCAAACACGTTCTCCAACGGGCACAAAGAACCGGCCGTCGATGCGACGCACCGTGGCGAGGTCGGGCTCCTCGCGCAGCCGCCGCTGGAAGGCCGGCTCCTGCCACGGGTCCCAGGGCGCGCTGATCAGCCTGCCGGTGATCCCCTGCGCCTGCTCGCTGAGCAGGAACGCGGTCAGCTCAGCCGCGCGGCGCGCCGGCACTCCGCCGTCCTCGAGCTGGCGCTCGGTGTTCGCGAAGTAGCCCTCGCCGGCCCTGCCGGGGCCCGCCTGCAGCGTGGCGGCGTGGATCTCGGTGGCAACGAAGCCGGGCGAGACCGCGTTGACCCGCACCCCCCGCTCGGCGAGCTCGCGCGCGAGGTTCTCGGTGAGGCGCACGACGGCGGCCTTGGACGTCGCGTAGGCGTCGTACCGGGGCTGGGGCGAGGTCGCCCCCCCGCCCGCGAACGTCACCACGGCGCCGCGCGCCGCCTCCAGCGAGCCGAGGCAGTGGTGCACCGCCAGCAGCGTGCCGAGCACGTTGACGCGCACTGTCTCCCAGAACGCCCGGGGTGCGTAGGACCCGATTGGGCCGACCGGGGCTAGCACGGCGGCGGCGGTGACCAGCCCGTTGACGCCCTCCAGCGCCCCCTGCTCCGCGGCCGCTCTCCAGCCGTTTTCGTCTCCGACGTCGAGCGCCACGGCGCGATGCCCCTCCCCGGGTAGCCCCGCCACGACCTCCTCCACGCCCGCGCGGCTACGCGCCACCGCGACCACGGTGGCCCCGAGCTCTGCCAGCAGGCGCGCGCACTCCCCGCCGATCCCCCGGCTGGCGCCGGTGACGAGCACTCGCCGACCTTTGAGCTCCGGCTGCTGGGCCACGGCGGACACGTTACGGCCTATGTATGGCTTGTATGGCTTGCGCCAAGAGGGTGGCGCAGTCGGCCGAAGGCCGGGCTGGCCGAAACGGGGACCGATTAGGGGGACACTCGCTTCGCTCGCATCCCCGAATCGGCCAGCGCCGGAGGCGCGTGTCTACCGGCTTCGATCGGGCCCCTCTTTTTTCAGTCAGGATGCACGGGTGGTCCGCTACTGCGCACGTGCGTGAGGCTGCGCCTCTACCACCACCCCGACGGCGCCCGTGTCGCCTACCGCGAGCTCGGCGCCGGCCCTCCGCTCGCGCTGCTGCACTCCACGATGCTCTCCCACCTGGAGTGGGAGCCGGTCGTGCGGCGCCTGGCCGAGCGCTTCCGCGTGGTGCTCCCCGACCTGCCGCTGCACGGAGATTCCGAGGACCGGCAGCGCCACCCCTACACCCTCGACTGGTTCGCTGACGTGCTCGGCGGCTTCGCCGCCGACGTGCTCGGGCCGCGGCCGCTGCTCGCCGGTCACGACCTCGGCGCGGAGATCGCCCTGCGCGCGGTCGCCTCCGGGCGCGTGAGGCCCTCCCGCCTGGTGCTGCTGCCCAACCGCCTGCACCTCCCCGAAGAGCACGCCCAGCTGCGCGCCGCCTGGCGCCTGGCCGCCCGCGCGGGCGCTGTTCCCGGCGCGGACCGTGTGCTCACCCACGCCGCGCCGCTCGTCTTCTCCCCCTCGCGGGGGCTGCGCCTCTCCGCGCGGGCGGAGCCCGCCGCCCGCGACCTCGTGCGCCACGCCTTCGCCGACGTCCCCGGCAACCCCTCGCTCGCCCGCTCCTGGGCGAAGTTCGCGCGCCGCTGGCCGTGCGGTCCCCAGTCGCAGCTGCTGGAGCTGTACCCCCGGCTGGACATGCCCGTGCTGCTTCTCTGGGCCGACCGCGACCGCCTGCACCCGCTGGTGGGCGCCGAAGAGACGCTCGAGCTGCTCCCCCACGGGCAGCTGCGGGTGCTAAGCGGTACTGGGTTCTTGATCGCCTACGACGACCCTGTGGGGCTTGCGCGCGAGCTCGTGGCGTTCTGTGGGTAAGGTCCCGGGCCAGAGTCGATCAAGGAGACCCGATGCCAGAGAAGCAGTTGTGGGGCGGGGAGACCGCCAAGGCCGTTGAGAACTTCCCGATCTCGGGGGAGACCGTGCCGGTCGCGGTGGTGCATTGGCTGGCGCGCATCAAGGGCGCGGCGGCGGCGGTCAACGGCGAGCTGGGGCTGCTCGACAAGCGCCGCGCCGCTCGTATCGAGAAAGCCGCCGCGGAGGTCGCCGCCGGGCGGCACGACTCGCAGTTCCCGATCGACGTCTTTCAGACCGGCTCGGGCACCTCGACGAACACGAACGCCAACGAGGTGATCGCGGCGCTGGCCGGCGAGCAGGTCCATCCGAACGATCACGTCAACATGGGCCAGTCCTCCAACGACGTGTTTCCTTCGGCGGTCCACCTCGCCGCGCTGGACGTCGCTCAGAACGAGCTGCTGCCGGCGCTCAAGCAGCTGGAGCGGGCGTTCGCGCGCAAGGCCCGGAGCTTCCAGGGCGTCGTCAAGGCCGGGCGCACCCACCTGATGGACGCCGTCCCGGTGACGCTCGGCCAGGAGTTCGGGGGCTACGCCGCGCAGATGGGCCTCGCCCAGGAGCGCGTGCGGGCGGCGCTGGTGCACGTCGGCCAGATCCCGCTGGGGGGCACGGCGACCGGCACCGGCCTGAACACCCACCCGAAGTTCGCCGAGCGGGTTCGGGCACGGTTGAAGAAGGAGTCGGGCCTGCGCCAGATCGCCGCGCCGCTGGACCGCTTTGAGGCGCAGGCCAACCGCGACGCGCTCGTGGAGCTGTCGGGGGCGCTGAAGGTGACCGCGGTGTCGCTGACCAAGATCGCGGGCGACCTCGCGCTGATGGGCTCTGGTCCACGCGCCGGCATCGGCGAGCTGTTCCTGCCGGAGCTGCAGAAGGGCTCCTCGATCATGCCGGGGAAGGTCAACCCGGTGATCCCCGAGGTGGTGCTGCAGGTCTCGGCGCAGGTGATCGGCAACGACACCGCGATCACCGTCGGCGGTCTGCAGGGCCAGTTTGAGCTCAACGTGCGGATCCCCCTGCTCGCGCGCAACCTGCTGCAGTCGCTGCACCTGCTTTCAACGACCTCGCGGGTATTCGCGGAGAAGTGCGTCAACGGCATCCGCGCGAACCGGGCGGGGACGGACGCGTCGGCCGGGGCGACCCTCGCCGTGGCGACGGCGCTGAACGGCGCGATCGGCTACGACTTGGGCGCGTTGATCGTCAAGCGGGCCACCGAGTCGGGGCGGCCGCTGCGCGATGTGGCGCTCGAGGAGGGCGTGGACCCCGAGTTGTATGACGCCACTATCGACCTGCCGAAGATCGCGCGCGGCAACCAGGTCTAGTAACCGCTGCCGGACGGGGCGGCTCGGTTACCGGGGGCACTCGGCGAGCACCAGGCGAGACATCCCAAGGCCGGTCGAAAGGGTCGGCAAGATCAGGATGATAGGGAGAATGACATTTGTCTGTTATGATCCAGTCATCAAAACTATCCTGTCTTTACGGTAGGCGATCTGGTACGCTCCCGCTGGTGCGAGACCGGAGTTGGGACATCGTCGAATGTTTGCGGGAGAGCCGCTCGGAAATCGAGGATGTGGTCCTCAGGGGCATCCGCGCCGTACCAGATCCGGTCGCGGAGGGGGACGCTGAATATTTTGCGGGGCAGCACACGAAGGTCGTCGCGTTCTTGGACTACGCCCTCGCGGGCATCGAGCAAGACGGTGAGTGCCCGGAGCCGATCCCCTCGCCGGTGCTCGCCCAGGCACGCCGGGCGGCTCGGCTCGGCGTCCGCCAGCAGATGCTGCTCCGCCGCTGCCTCACCGGCCACGTGCTGCTGGACGAGTTCGTCATGGACGCGGCCAAGCACGCCGGCCTGCCGGGCCACGGGGACGCGCTGCGCCGTATCCGAACGACGCGGGCGTCGCTGCTGGAACGGCTGATCGCCTCGGTCACCGACGAGTACACGCGCGAGGCGCAACGGGCACGAAGCTCGCCCGAGGAGCGCCGTGGCGAACGTGTGCGGAAAGCGCTCGCCGGCGAGCATTTCGACGCCGGCGATCTCGGCTATGACCTCGAGGCCTCGCACGTGGGCGCGATCGCCAAAGGCCCCGAGGCCGGGCACGCTGTCCGGGACCTCGCGGCCCGCCTGGCGCGACCTGAGTTGTGCGTGCCGATGGGGTTGGAAACAGTTTGGGCCTGGTTGGGCGGGCAGCGGCCGCTCCCGTTTGCCCACATCGAGCGCGCGCTGTCCGCGGGTGGGTTCAAGCGGGTCGCGCTGGCCATCGGGGAGCCCGGACGCGGGATCGAGGGCTTCCGCCTCACGCACCGGCAGGCTCAGGCGGCACTGTTGGTCGCGCTGCGCCGGCCGCGGAGGCTCACGCGCTACGCCGACGTGGCGCTCGTCGCGCCCTTCCTGAAGGACGAGCGGATGGCCCGGTCGTTCGTGGGCATCCACCTCTCGCCGCTGGACCTCGGCCGCGACGACTCGGCGCTGCGGGAGACGTTGAGCGCATACGCCGCCGCCGGGCGCAACGCCAAGTCGGCCGCCGCCGCGCTGGGAGTCGACCGGGGCACGGTCGCCAAGCGCCTGCGGACGATCGAGCAGCTCGTCGGCGCCGGTCCGCTCCACACGCGCATGGCCGAGCTGGAAGTCGCGATGCGCCTGGAGCCGCTGCTCGAGGCCCGGGACGGCGCCGGGGATTCCATCCCCGGTATCGCGGGGTCGGTCGTGGCACCGGAGTCGAGCGCGCGAGGGCGGCGCCGGGAGCCGGGCGCGAGGCCGCATCGTGAGAGCCGCGCGATGTATCCATTACGTGGATCTACGCGGACTTCCGAATGATATTATCTTGTAGCGGCAATCCGAATCGTCTTATATTCATGAAGTCAACGACCAGCACCACGAGCGCCCGACCGAGGCAGCGGCTCACAGCAGTGGCGTCGCTGCTCGCCGTTGCTGTCGTGATGCTCGCCTGGGGTGCTGCCAGTGCCGCGGCAGATGTCGGCGTGGGTTCGTGGAGCGCGACGGAGGCGATGCCGCTGGGCTGGTCTGGGGAAAGGCGGGGGTCGGCTGTGACACTCGCCGACGGCAGCGTGCTCGCGGTGGCCGACGGTGTCAACGGTGTAGAGGCGGAGAACCGTCCGACAGAGTTGTATGACCCAGCTTCGGGCACGTGGACGGAAGGGCCCGAACTGCCCGAGGGGCAGTGGACGCCTTGGACCCTGGTGGCGTTGGCCGAAGGGGGAGCTCTGCTGCTCGGCGAAGCGCCGTGTAGCGGCGAACCTACGGAGTGCCTTCCTAATACGGCCGTCTACCGTTGGAGCCCAGGCGAACCGCGTTGGTCGCCCGTGGCGCCGATGCTCGAAGCTCGGGTGCGTCCGGTCGCCGTGCGGTTGTCCGATGGGCGCGTGCTCATTGCCGGCGGGTTCGGCGACGACTGCCCCCCGTTTGAAGGACGTAAAGAGACGTACTCCTGCCAGTCGCTCGCAAGCGCCGAAATCTACGACCCGGCGAGCAACGAATGGTCGCCCACCGCGCCGATGCCCCAGGCGCGCGGCGGCGCCGCGGGCGCGCTGCTCTCCGACGGGACGGTGCTCGTCGTCGGTGGCGACGATGCCCAGGACGGGATCCGTTACGAACCTGCCTCTGGGACCTGGACCGCGGCCGGGCAGAGTGCTTCGTCGCGCACCGGATCCCTGCTCTTTGCGCTGTCGGGCGATCGGGCGCTGGCGATGGGCAGCGAACCGGAAGCTGGCTTCTTCGGCGTTCTGTCCAACAGGGAATACGACGAAGCGCGAGAACGAAAGACTGCACCCACGTGCAACACCGGCGTCAGCTCAGAAATTTTCGCCACCGCGTCCGACGCCTGGACGGCATCTCTCACTGCGCCCGCCGGCAGCGAAGACGAAGGCTGCCCCCGTCTCCACGGCGCACTGCTGGCGGGAGGACAGATCCTGCTCGAGACAGGTGCTGCATCGCCGAACTCGTTCTATGTGCTAGACGCCGAACGGCGGTGCTGGTCCACGACCGCGGCGCCCGTCGAACAGCGCGAAGAGGGCACCATGGTTGCCCTTCCGGACGGTCGCGCTTTGGTCTTTGGTGGCGCGGGAACGACCGCCGAAATCTACACGCCGAGCTCGCCAACATGCGCTCCCCCGGCTCCAGTCAGGCTGCCGCCGGGGCCACCACCACCGTTCGCCGGTGCCACGATCGTGCATGGCAAGCACCTGACCGTCACGGCGGCCGGCTCGGTTCGCCTGCCCGTGCAGTGCCCGGCGAGCGCTGCTAGCAACTGCATAGGGGCCGTGCGACTCGCTCTCCTCACGGCGGCATCGACCCGAGCGAGATCCGGAAGCCATACCGAGAGACGCCCGTTCCTTGGGAGGGCGTCCTTCACGATCGCGGCTGGCAGGATGGCGTGGGTGACGGTGCGCATCACGGATCACAGGCGGATGTTCCGAGCGCTCGTTCGCCGCCGGCGAGGAGCGACGATCGTCGTCACCGCAGCAGTTCACGACGGAACCGGCCAGGTTGCCACGACGACCGCGTCAGAGACGCTTCGCACGCCGCGCGGTCGAGCCAGATAGCAGCGGCGCAACGCCGGCGGCGGCGATTCCGCGGATGGGGCACCGATGCCGCACCGTGCGGGGAATGACGCACAACTTCCCGCATATTGGTCCTATGCACAAACCCTGACAGTGGTACTTGTACCACTGATTGATCGGTATCCAATATTGAAGCGATTCGAGCTCGCATATCGGAGGCATGGTAATGTTTGGTCTGCACGGGAGCGCAAGTCGCCGGCGGAGTCCCCGACCGACGGATCGGTTTCGGAGTCCGGCGCATCGAATGGCGCTTGCGTCGGTGGCGTTGTCCGTCCTGCTCGCGCTGGGGTGTGCAGGCACCGCGTTCGCCGAAGAAGAAACATCGAACGACGGTCTGCCCTCGGGGATACCAGTACCGTTGTGGGCTGCGGGCAAGTCGATACACTTCGATCCGGCCCGGCCCGTCGCCGGCGTGACCGAACCTGGCTTGGCTGAACTAGCACAGCCCCTGCTGACGCCTGAAGAAGAACGGCTTAAGTACTTTGAAGGCCCGGTGGAGTACGAACCGAGGCTGTTCCTCATCTTTTGGGGGAGCAACTGGAACAAAGAACCGGGGACGACCTTGAAGGGACTGTTGCTCAAATTCTACGAAGGCGTGAAAGAATCGGCCTACCAGAAGATACTGACGCAGTACGACAGTCCCGACGGCCGCATATCGCAACGGCCGGAAATTGAATCCCAAGAAGAAGACGATAGCATCGCCGCCCCGTCGAACGTCAACGAAGCGGCAGTGGAAAAAAAGGCCGAAGAATTCAGAGACATTACCGGTTCGAAAAAAAACATCAACGACCAGTTTATTGTCTTGCCGGCGCCTGGATCGACATACGAAAAAGGGTTTGACAGCGAAACAGGCTTCTGCGGCTATCATGAACGTCTGCCAAACGAATATGGCTCCTTCGATTTCATTCCGTACGCTGGCGACCCTCCTTTTAGCGAAGTGCATATTATCGAACAGGAAGGCAAAAAGAAAGAATACTATCCCTGCACCTATTACGGCGCAGACGAAGAAGAATCCAGTAAGTACAACGCAGACTATGCGACGTCAGGCAGTGCGTCGCACGAGTATGCCGAGAGCGTTACCGATCCGGAAACCAAAAAACATCGGGCATGGGTGAGGTCGGAAAGCGGACAGCAGGAGATCGCTGATGTTTGCGGCAGTCTTCCAGATGACCAGATGTCTAATGGCGCCTGGGTGGTTAACCTTTTTGACAATACCATGGGAGCGTGCGAGGTAGCGGACGAAAGCCCTGTACTGCAGGAAATCGGCCCCTATACCAACTCTGCTTGGGAAAATACAGAATATATCAAACCAAACTCCGCTGAAATGGTGGGCGGCATGGAACCCTGCGGTCTCGAAGGGCACTACTTTTTTGAATACGGGAAGACGGAAGCGTTGGGGAAAACGACAGCAGAAAGCACTTTCGGGTCGGGGTATTGGGGTGTGGTTCGGAGGGGAGTCGCCATCTCCGAACTGGAACCGAACACACTCTATTATTGGCGCGTGGTGGTGAAAACGAGCCACGGTAGCAAAAAAGGTGCGATCCGCGACTTCGAAACCCCGTACTACCCACTCGTGCAGACGAAAGCCGCCACAAAAGTGATGGCGACGAGGACGACGTTGAACGGTACGGTCAACCCCGAGGGCTACGCCAGCAAATACTGGTTCGAATCCGGGACCACAACTTCCTACGGAACGAAGAGCATGGAAACGAGCGCCGGGTCGGGAACGACGAGCGTGGAAGAGACCAAGGGCATGACCGGTTTGACGCCCGGCAAAGCCTACGACTACCGGATCGTCGCGAGCAACTCTGGCGGCACGACGGACGGCAAAAACGAAGTGGTGACGACGCCCACGTCGAGCGTGCCGTTCGTGGAAAGCAGGGCCGCGACGGGCACGACTGAAACCAAGTCGATGGTGAACGGCGTCGTCGATCCGGAAGGCGCCGAAGCGAAATACTACTTCGAATACGGGACGACGACGTCGTACGGGACGAAGAGCATGGAAGCGAGCGCCGGGTCGGGGACGACGAGCGTGGAAGAGGGCAGTACGATCAGCAAATTGACGCCGAGCACGACATACCACTTCCGGGCCGTGGCGACGAACACCCACGGGACGACCGACGGGGCCGACGAGGTGTTCTCGACGACGGGGAAGCCGACCGTGGAAACCAAACCGGCCACAGGCCTTACGTTGACCGGGGCTACGCTGAACGGGGCCGTCAACCCGCGGGGCACTGAAGCGAAATATTGGTTCGAATCCGGGGGGACGACGTCGTACGGGACGAAGAGCATGGAAGCGAGCGCTGGGTCGGGGACGACGAACATCGAAGGGACCAAAGGGATGACGGGACTCCACGCGGACACCACCTACCACTACCGAGTCGTCGCGTCGAACACCCACGGGACCACATACGGCGAAGACAAAACGCTGACGACGACGGAACCGGACTGGTACGTGAAGGAGGCGGGTGTGTGGAAAGCGGTCTCCGAACCGGTCAAAGTGGAAACCGAAGCGAAAGTCACGATCAGCGACACGGAATGGGGCGGTAAAGGCCTTGTGCTCGCGGAGTCGTGCGAAGGGACCTACACGGGCGAGTTGAAGTCCGGCGGGACGGCGTCGATAGAAACCATCGCGATCAAAAGCTGCAAAGCGGCCGAAGTCGGCGAAAAAGAAATCAACTTCTGCGAAAGGCCGGAAGGCCTCGAAATGCGGGACACGCCCTGGACGACCGAATTCTACAAAGAAGGCGGCGAGGACCGGGCGAAGATCGGCGGCAGCGGCACACCGTATTGGACGTTCGAGTGCAAAACGATCGGCGGTACGTACTCGGACGTCTGCGGCGCGAACTCAAACGTCCACATGACCAACGACACCTCGACGGGAACGGTCGAAGCGGCCTACGACGCGAAATCGAACAAAACGACCTGCTCGGGGAGTCCCAGCGGCAACGAAGCCGGCGAATGGAGGGGGACGCTGACGATCAAGGCCACGTTGAAAGAAGTCGAAGCGATCAAGGTGGAATAGGCGGCGCTGGGCGAGAAGCGGTCTGGACTGGCCGTGCTCGCGCGTCGCGGGCTTCGCTGAGCGGTCGCCTCTGGCTCGCCTGCCGCGCCGGCCCAACGTTTACTGGCCAGCTGGCCAGTAAGATGGGGCTGGCAGGCATCAGGCATGGCACGGCGACCGCGGAGGTTTCGAGATGGCGACGGTAGGGCGCGATATGGAGACTAAGACGGACGGGCGTGACGCCACGGGCGCGCGCGACACCGCGGGTTGGGGCGACCCCACGGCGGGGCGTGACATCGAGAGCGTGGAACTCACCGAGCGCGAGCTGTGGATCGACGGGCCGCCGCTGCAGGCGTTCAAGCGGATGCGCAGTGAGTGCCCGATCCACCGCACCGAGCACTTCGAACTGTTCCCCGAAGAAGCCGGCTTCTGGTCGGTGACCACGGCCGAGGACGTCCACACCGTCAGCCGCGATTGGCGCACCTACTCCTCCGAACGCGGCGGGGTCCTCGCGGCGCGGGCCGGGTTTCCGCTGGAGCTCGCGCAGGCGATGTTCATCGGGATGGACCCGCCCAAGCACGACCGCCTGAAGGCGCTCTTCCAGTCCGGCTTCACTCCCAAGCGGATCGCCGCCCACGAGGACGCCATCAGAGAGATCGCGGTCAGGGTGCTGGACCGGCTGGAGGGCCGCGAGACGTGCGATCTCGTCAGCGACGTCGCCCAGCCGGTGGTCGCGCGCGTGATCGGCAGCTTCATGGGCATCCCCGAGGAGGACGACGCGGTGTGGGCGAGGCTCATGAACGCGACGCTCGGAGCGGGGGACCCCGACCTCAACCCCGCGGGCTTCCAGGGCGCCTTGGAGAAAGACCTCCCCGAGATCTTCGAGCGGTGCCGGCGGCTGATCTCCGAGCGCCAGGAGCGCCCGACCGACGACCTCACGAGCGTGCTGGTGCACGCGGAGGTGGACGGGGAGCGCCTCGAGGAACACGAGATCGTGATGGGCTTCTTCCTGCTGGTGGCGGCGGGCAACGACAGCACCAAGGCGACCTACTGCAGCGCGATGCGGGCGTTGATGGAAAACCCCGAGCAGCTGCAGCTGCTCGTCGATGACCCCGCGCTGATCCCGAGCGCGGTGGAGGAGGCGCTGCGGATGTTCCCCGCGTTCGCGCACTTCCGCCGCACCGCCACGTGCGACACGGTGCTGGGCGGGCAGCAGATCCGCGAGGGGGACAAGGTGGTGATGTGGTACGTCTCCTCCAACCGCGACGAGACGCGCCACGAGGACCCCGACCGCTTCGACGTCAGGCGAAACCCGGAGCACCAGGCGTTCGGCGCCGGCGGCCGGCACTACTGCCTGGGGACCGCGCTGGCGCGCCTGGAGCTGCGGGTGCTGCTCGAAGAGACGCTCGCGCGCTACCCGCGCCTCGAGCTGGCGGGCCGTCCCGCGGCCGTGGAGTCGCTGTTCCTCAACCAGCTCAAGACGCTGCCCGTCCTGCTCAAGGGCCTATCCCGATAGGGGCTTGCGAGCCTGGAGGGATAGGCCCTTATACCGCCGCCGGGGCCTTGAGCCGCGTGCCGTCGGGGACCGCCGGGGCTTGAGGTCGTGTGCCGTTCGGTTCACACCGCCGGCAGCGCTTTGAACAGCCGTGCCACCACGCGCTCCGCGGGCTTGGGCTGCCCGGCGTAGTCGAACAGCCCCTTGCCGTTGATCCCTTCGATCAGCTTCACGTGCGGCAGTTCGGTGCGCACGGAGCCCCCCTCGTAGGTGGGGGTCTCGGCGAAGTCGCGCAGCACCCAGATGAGCATCCCGCTGAGGTGGGGGTTGGCCTTGTAGATTGCGATGTGCTGGGCGAGCAGGTGCGATTGGTAGGCGTACCCTCCGGGGCTGTCGGGGCGGTTCAGCGCGTTGGCTTCCGCGCCGAACTCGCTGATCAGCTGGACTTTGCCCGCGAACGTCCGGTTCATCGCCGCGAGGCGTTCGCGGATGTACCTGGCCAACCGCTTGGGCTTGTAGTGGACGCCCTCGTACCACCCGGAGTAGTCGGTCTCGGAGACCGCGTCCACGTAGCGGTACAGCGGCCCCGCGACGCGGGGAGGGTAGAGCCCCCACACGTCCACCGCCACCATCCGCCCCGGGTCGTAGGCGTGCAGCCACTGGGCCGCGTCCTCCACGTACTGCGCCTGCCCGCCGGGGTGGCCGTTGCCCGCCAGCTCGTTGGTGAGGTTCCAGGCGATCACCGAGGGGTGCCACTGCTCCGCTTCCGCGGTGGTGTGCACGTCTTCCTGGGCTCGCGCGGCGAGCGCCGGGGTGATCCCCGTCCAGTCGCCCGAGGGGTCGTTGGGGCCGACCCCCTGCCAGACCATGATCCCCGCCGCGTCGAGGCGTTCCAGAAAGCTCGAGGGGAGCGGGTGCTGGGAGCGCGTGGCGTTGGCCCCGATCGCCTGCAGCTCCGCCACCAGCGCCCCTTCTTCGGCAGGGCCGAGCGCTTCGCCGTGCCCGGGCGCTTCGAACTCGATCGAGGCCCCGTGCAGCTGCAGCGGCTGCCCGTTGAGGTACGCCCGTTCTCCGCTCCACGTCAGCTGGCGCAGGCCCACGCGTACGGTGTAGCTGCTCTCTCCGGGTACCGCGAGCGTGAGGGCGTACAGGTTGGGGCTGCCCGGCGCCCACTCCGCCGGTTCGGGAACCGTCACCGTCGTGCTCGCGCGCACCGTCTGTTCGGCGCCCACCGCCACCGCGGGGAAGCTCACCGGGATCGTGCGGCCGGCGCCGCTGAGCGCGCCTTCGAGGGGGATCGTGCGCGCGGGCCCGTTGTTGCGCACGTTCACGCTCAGCGCCACGGTGGCGCTCTGCGCGTGGAGGCTGTCCGGGGTGAGGGTGGTCTGGATCGTCGGGTCCGACAGCTCGCTCGCCGCGACCTCGCGGACGCTCACCGCGCCGTCGAGGCCGCCGAAGTTGAACCACGTGCGGTGAAAGCCTTCGTGGATCTGCACCAGGGGGTCGCGCCAATTCACGCGCACCACGAGCGTGTGCGTCCCCGCGGCCACCGTGGGACGCAGTTCGAAGGGCAGGTCGAAGCCGACGTGCGAGCCCACCGGCTGCCCGTCGATCCACACTTCCGCGACGTAGGAGACCGACTGGAAGCTCAGCGCGTACACCCCCGCGGCGGGGGCGGTGAACGTCGTGCGGTACCACGCCACCGAGCCTTCGTAGGAGGGCACCGCCGCCTGCCCTTTGACGGGAGTCGGGTTGGCCGTGTTGGGCACCGTCACCGGCGCGCCCGCGAAGCCTCCCGCGGGGTACCCCTCCAGCACCCCCAGGTCGCCCGGGTCGGGGCTCACGATCCACTGGGTCAGCGCCACCTGCCCGGCGGGACCTTCGTCGAGGTCGGCGCGGCTCGCCGGCGCATTCGCCGCTAATGCCAGGAGGACCGCTACACCCGCGATCGTGCTCTTGCCGAAGAATCCGTGGGACACGCGGTCTCCATTGTGCCGGGCGCGTCCCCGCTTTTCGCCGGTTGCACCGCCGCTTTCACCAGCTCGCCCGGCGTCCCATTCGTCTTTGACTCGATGCATCCGCTCCTGCTCACCCGACGCCGACCACCGGCTCGCCCACCATCCCCTCCAGCAGGCGCCGCGCGCCGGCCTTCGCGAGCGGTTCGTTGAGGTTGCCGCACTTGGGGGACTGCACGCAGGAGGGGCAGCCTTTGCTGCACGGGCACTCCGCGATCAGGCGGTGGGCGTCGCGGCAGAGCTCCTCGAAGCGCAGGAACGCCGCGCGGGTGAGCCCGACGCCGCCGGGGTGCCCGTCGTAGATGAAGATCGTCGGCCCCCCGGTCTGGGGGTGGAGGTTGGTGGAGAGGCCACCGATGTCCCACCGGTCGCACATGGCGATCAGCGGCAGCACCGCGATCTGCGCGTGCTCGGCGGCGTGCAGCGCGCCGAGCGCCGTCTCCAGTGCGGCCCCGCCGGAGGTTGCGGGGAGCTCCCCGGTGTCGGGCTTCCCGTTGTCGTCCTCTGCGTCGAGTGGGCCGGCGCGGAGCGCGTCAGGTCCGAGCGCCTCGGGGTCGAGCTCGAACCAGAGGGCCTGCGTGGAGAAGCTGGTTTCGGGCAGGTCGAGCGTGACGAGGTCGATCTGCGCGTGGTCGGAGAGCCGGCGGCGCTGGTAGGCGAGCACGGTCTCGGTGACCGAGACCTCTCCGAAAGAGAGCGTGACCCCGAGCGTCTCGCGGCGGTCGAGCACGCTCTCGATGGTGGTGTCGGTCTCCCGCTTGGGCTGGGTGTACCAACCGTTGTCGAACGGGGCCACGAGCGCGCGGCGGCGCTCCAGGTCGAGCTCCTGCACCTCATAGGAGCGCCCGAGGTGCAGGTAGACGGCGCCCTGGTGCACGGTGGAGTAGGCGCGCGCAGCCTCGGTGGTGCCGAGCAGCTCCCCTGAGGTGCTGTCCACGATCGCGAAGCTGTCCAGCGACGCGGAGCGCAGGGAGACCGCCGCGGCGGGGTACTCGCCGGGGTTGCGGGGGACGTAGGCGGGTGGTTGGGTTCCCCTTCGACGTAGTCGGCCGCTGCCCACGAGCATCTCCGCGTAGGCCTCCCAACGCGGGCCGAGCACCCCGGCGTCCTCGCTGGAGAGGGGCCCCTCGAACGCGGCGCAGAGCAGGTGGGCGAGGTGGATCTGGGGGCTCTCGTGGTCGAGGATCGCGGCCTCCACGGGCCGCTCGAGGAACTCGTCGGGGTGGCGGCAGAAGAACTGGTCCAGGGCGTCCTCGCCGGCGATGTACACCGCGAGGCCGCGCCCGCGCCGCCCGGCGCGCCCCCACATCTGGCGCAGCGAGGCGACGGTGCCGGGGAAGGTGACGACCACAGCGGCGTCGAGCTCGCCGATGTCGATGCCGAGCTCCAGCGCGTCCGTCGTGACCACCGCGCGCAGCTCCCCGCGCACGAGGCGGCCCTCGAGCTCGCGCCGCTGCTGGGGGGTGTAGCCGGCGCGGTAGGGGACCACGAGCTCGGCAAGTGCGGAGTCCTCGGCCTCCAACTCCTCGCGCACGAGCCGGCTGAGCAGCTCGACGCCCTTGCGGGACTTCATGAAGCAGATCGTGCGCGCGCCCTCGCGCACGAGCCGCGCGAGCAGCTCGGCGGCCTCGCCCAGCGCGGAGCGCCGTGCGCCGAGCGCGGCGTCGGTCAGGGGGGGGTTCCACATCGCGATCTGCCGCCGCGGGGCGGGGGAGCCGTCCTCGTCGATCAGCCCGATGTCCTCCAGGCCGGTGAGCCGCTCGGCCAACTCCACGGGGTTGGCGATCGTCGCGGAGGCGAGCAGAAAGCGCGGTTCGGTGGCGTACGCGGCGGCCACGCGCCGCAGGCGGCGCAGGACGTTGGCGACGTGGGAGCCGAACACGCCGCGGTACACGTGCGCCTCGTCGACCACGACGACGGCGAGGTTCGCGAAGAACGTCGCCCACGCTTCGTGGTGGGGGAGGATGCCGAGGTGGAGCATGTCGGGATTGGTGAGCACGACGTTGGCGCGGCGGCGCACCTGCGTGCGGGCCTCGCGGGGCGTGTCGCCGTCGTAGATCGCCGGCCGTAGCCGCTCGCCGAGGCCGAAGCGGTGCAGGGCGCGCGCCTGGTCCTGGGCGAGCGCCTTGGTGGGGTACAGATACAGCGCGCGCGCGTGGGGGTCGCGACAGAGGACGTCGAGCGTGGGCAGGTTGAAGCACAGCGACTTGCCTGACGCGGTCCCGGTGGTGACGATCAGCGGCCCCTCCCACGCGGCGTGCAACGCGCGCGCCTGGTGGGAGTAGAGCCGCTCAATGCCCGCGCGCGCGAGCGCCGCGAGCACCTCGGGGTGCAGGTCGGCGGGGGGGTCCACGAGGGGAGGATGGGAGCCCGCCCCCCCCCGGCCGGAGCCTTCACGGGCCTCGCGCACGAGCCGACCATCGGCGCGACCCTCGTCGAGCAGGGCGCTCCAGGGCTCGATCGTGCGCTCTATCGCCACCGGTTGCGATAGTAGGGCGCGATGGCCGCTTCCACAGACGACCACCGCGAGGACGGGCGCAACCACCGAGGTTCGGCTGAACCTGTGCGTGCGCATAGGACGTCCCCAGGCGATCCCCCCGCGCCCGCCACCCCCGCGCAGCGGTGGGCACGAGCGCGCACGTTCCACCATTCGCTCTACTCCGCGGAGCGGATCGCCCGCGAGCGCGTGGGGTCCGTGTCGGTGTGCCTGCCGGCGAAGGAGTGCGCAGGGACGGTGGGGGCAATCGTGGGGGAGCTGGCGAAGCTGCGGGAGAAGGGGGCGATCGATGAGATCGTGGTGGTGGACGCGGCTTCGCGAGACGGGACGGCGGCCGTGGCGGAGCGGGCGGGGGCGACGGTGCACCAGGAGGGGGAGCTGCTGCCCCAGTTCGGGTCGGTGCTGGGCAAGGGGGACGCGATGTGGCGGGCGCTGTCGGTCCTGGAGGGGGACACGGTGTGCTACCTGGACGCGGACACCGAAGACTTCTGCGCGCACTTCGCGACGGGCCTGCTGGGTCCGCTGGTGTGCGAGGAGAGGGTGAAGTTCGTGAAGGCGTTCTACCGGCGCCCGTTCGAGCGCGACGGAGTGACCCTGCCGGAGGGCGGGGGCCGCGTGAACCACCTGATGGCGCGCCCAGCGCTCGCGCTCTTCTACCCGGAGCTCGCCGGCGTGCGCCAGCCGCTGGCAGGTGAGGTGGCGGCGCGGCGGGAGCTCCTGGAGCGCCTGCCGTTCGCGACTGGGTACGGGGTGGAGATTGCGATGGTGATCGATGTGTGGAAGGAGGTGGGACTGGAGGGGATGGCGCAGGTGGACCTCGACGTGCACCGCAACCGCCACCAGTTGCTGCAGGCGCTGACCCCGATGGCGTACACGGTGCTGGCCACGATCGTGCGGCGCTTGGAGGGTGAGGGGCGGCTCGCCGAGTTGGAGTACGAGCAGGCACTCGAGCGCCCGCCGCTGGACAGCGTGAGCGCACGGTGACCGTGCGCTGCCTGTACCTGGACCTGGACAGCACGCTGCTGGGCAGGGCCGGCTCGCTGCTGCACGACGGGGAGGGACAGATCTCGATCGAAGGGGTGCGCGCGGTGCAGGCGTGCCTGCGCGCCGGGGTGGAGGTGACGCTGATGTCCGGCCGCCGCCGCGCGTCGCTGGCGGAGGACGCGCGCCTGCTGGGCCAGAGCTCCTACATCTACGAGGCGGGAGCGTGCGTGGTGCTCGACGGGGAGGAGCACTGGCTGACGGGCGCCCTGCTGCCGGGGGAGGAGACGATCGCCCAGCAGATCGAGCGCTCGGGGGCGCCGGCGCTGCTGCTGGAGCACTACGCGGGGCGCCTGGAGCATCACGACCCGTGGCATACCGCGCGCGAAGTGTCGCACCTGTTCCGCGGCCTGGTGGACGCGAACGAGGCCGACCGGGTGCTCGCCGAGCACGGCTACGAGGGCCTGCGGCTGGTGGACAACGGGTCGGTGAGCGCGGGCTCCTCCTCCGCGTTGGCGCGCCTGCCCCAGGTGCGCGCCTACCACCTGCTGCCGGCGGGCGCCTCGAAGGCGGCGGCCGTGGCCTTCCACCGCCGCGCGCGAGGGTACACGCAGAGAGAGACATTCGCGGTGGGTGACTCGCGCGAGGATCTGGCGAGCGCCGAGCACGTGCACACCTTCTGGCTGGTGGCCAACGCGGTGGCGCGCGACCCGACGATCCGCGAGGCGCTCGCCGGGTACGAGAACGCGCGCCTGTGCGAGGCAGCTCACGGGGCGGGGGTGTATGAGGCCGTGGTCAGTACGTTGATGGAGGGGTAGGGGGAGGGGATCGTCCGCGCGGGTGAGCGCGGCAAACAGGCGAAACGTGCGCTCGGCCTCCGTGCCCAGCGTCTGCGGGTGGCGGTCCGGTCCCGCAACCGGCTACCACGCGACTGCGCCAACAGGAAGTCAATCAGGTAAGAAACAGCGCGCCCCAACCTGAGGCCGCTTTCAAGCGTGGTGAAGGCGCTCATCTCGCGCCGCGGCAGGTGAAGGACCGCGCCGGCAGTCTCGCGGCTTTGTTTCCAATAATTTGCACCGTACCCTGTTAGGTGAAATCAGTTTGATTGCCACACCGGTGAGGAGCATGAGCGAACTCGACAACCCACGCCTCGCACCGGCCGACGCTCCGGCGGTGCCCGTCATGCACGAGCGCCTGAGCAGGACGTTCAGTGAGATCGGCGCCGACTAACGAGATCGTCTTCGTCAACGACGGCAGCCCGGACAACGCACGAGAGGTGTTGACCGAGCTCGCTCGCCGCGATCCCAAGGTGGTGGTAGTCAACCACACGCGCGCTTTCGGCTCGCAGAGCGCGTTCACCAGCGGGATGCGGATCGCGACCGGAGACGATACTCGCCTTCAACCACAACGCCTCCGCGTGGTCCGCGTGGCTGCTCGGGGAGCGCAGCCCGATCGTCGACATCGAGCACACCTACCTCTACTCGCCCGCGACGATGCCGCCGTCTTCGCGAAGGCCGGCTTCGTCGATCCGACGGTCCGCGGCGTGTGGAACACCTATAGCGTCGCCTACCTCGCGCAGCTCGTGCCGCTGCCGGTCGGCCTCAAGTCCCGGCTGCTGCCGGCGCTGCGCGCGGGCCGGGTGCGGGTGATGGCGCCGCTCGGCAACCTCTGTTTGATCGCCCGCAGGCTCGGGAGCGAGACGGCGTGGCCGAGCGCGTGACGGGAAGGCTCATCGCGGCGCTCGGCGGGCGAAGGAGGACCGCGGCCGGCCTGCACGCCGCAGGCGGCGTGCAGGGGAACCTCGCTCCGCTGCTCTGCGGGGCGATCGCAGACGGCGTGATGCTGCTGGCGATCACCGCTGCGGCCCTGATCGTGCTGTTCGGCCAGAGCAAGCCGGTCGAACAGGCCGGCTATGAGCTGGCGATCCTCGTGATCGTGCCGCTGAGCGTGGTCCTCGCGTGGCGGCGCGGGCGGGCCGGCGCCACGGACGGGCGCCGGCAGTTCCAGGCCCTTGCGACGCTCGCGTTGACCGCAGGGATCCTGTGCGCGGTGTACCTGTTCACGACACCGGCCTCCGGCGGGGCCGGAACGTCGTTGACGCTGCTGCTCGCGCTCGTCGCGGCGCGGGCGGTGGTCGCGCTTGCCGTCCGCATCGTGCCGGAGGCTTGGACGCGCCGTTCGGCCCGGGCCGCCGCCTCCTTGCTGCCGCTGCTGCTCGCGGTGGCCGCGGCGCCGTTCGTCCCGCCCGCGACACGCAGCCTCCCCGATGTCGCCGTCGCGACGATCGCCGGGCTCGCGACGTTCGCGCTGGTCAGAGCGTACGGAGGCCACCGCGGCCTGCCGCGTGCCTGGACGAGGGCGCTCGACTTCGCCTTCCTCGCCGTCTGTGTGCTGGTGGTGGCCTACCTCGGGCGCCCGACCGGTGTGCTCCTTGGCAGTCAGAACTACTTCCTCGGACCGCCGAACGACGTTCTCCATGGACATCCGATGCTGATCAGTACGTTTTCGCAGTACGGCGTAGGGATGATGGATGCGCTGGCGGCGCTGTTCCTCGTCGTGCCGATAGGTTACGGCACGTTCAACCTCTTGCTCTCGGCGCTGACAACGCTGTGGTTTGTCGGTTTCTACGTCGCCTTGCGGTGGAGCACGGAATCGCTGCTTATCGCCGCGTGCGGAACGGCGGTTGCGGTCCTGCTCAATATCTTTGGCCACTTCGAGTTCTATGTCTGCTACCCGAGTATCGGCGTGCTGCGGTTCGGCCTGCCGTGGCTCGTGGTCCTGTTCTCGCTCGCCGCCGTCAGGAAGGCGCGGCACAGGCGGCAGTTCGATGCTTTGGTACTTGTGGTCGTTGCCGTCGCGGCCGTGTGGAGCGGCGAGACCGGCGTCTACTGTTTGGGCACCGCTGTCGTGCTCGCATGCCTGGATGCCGCGGTTACGGATGCGAGCGGGCGCGAACGTCTGCGAATCGGTGCCCGCCGCACGGCGAAGCTCCTCGCGGCGAGCGTCGGCGGCCTGGCGGCGTTTACGCTCCTGACGCGGGCGGCGGCCGGCGCGTGGCCCGATTGGGCGGTTATATCGAATTCATTCGTCTGTACACCGTCGATGAATACGGCAACGTGCCGATCGAACCCTGGTCGCCGGGTCTCGCGCTTGGGGGGATGTATCTGGCATCGGCCATCGCCGTCGTGGTGCTCGCGGCGGCGCGACCGGCGCTTGTGCGCGAACGGATCGTCGCATTTCGCGCCGCCGCCGGCCTGACGGCGCTCGGCACGCTTGTCTTCACCTACTTCCTCGGTCGTGCTCATCTGGAGGAGCTGCTCGACGCCTCGCCGCCCGCATGCGCGTTGTTGTTCGTTTGGCTCGGCATCGTCCGCTCGACGTTCAGCAGCCGTACGGCCGTGGCGATCACGAGCGCCCTGGCGATCTTTCTCGGTGCGATGATCGTTGCGAGCGAGCGTGAAGATATCAGCCATAAGTACCCGACCACGGCACTTGCCGCTGTTATGGGGAGTGCGCCGCCGTTGGGTACCGAGTTGCGTGTGTTGTGGGACAACCCGTTGGTCACGCCGACGTCTGAACGGGTTGTGCGCTTCGTGCAGTCGCTCCCGGGCCCGCGTACAAGCCTGACGCTCATGGTCACTCCGTACATCGCGACAGAGGCGCTCATGCGGCTCGGCACAGCAAACGCGGTGGGGTCGAGCGACCCGTGCCAGGAATCGCTCTCCCTTCGCGGCCCCGAACGGGTCGCCCGGGAGGTAGGGTCGCTGCGGCCGGGCGCGATCATCGTGCTCAGCGAATCGCCGCAGGAAGGCGGCGAAGCGCCGCTGATCGATCGCTACGCGTTCGCGCTGCTGACGGCGCGCTTCACACTGAGAGAGATCACTGCCAACGGGCGGGGCCTGGTGGCGCTCCGCATTACTGCGCGAGCGCCCGCCGCCGCGAGTCCGGCGCCGACTCCACCGCCATTCAATGTGCCGAACGGTTGCTCGTAGAGGTGCGGCTCGGCCGCCTATCCGCCGCGCGCGGCGACGCGCCCATGTCCGCAGGGGGCCGAGTCTCCGCCCATCAGGCCGATCGTCCGGCGGAGACCTTCGGTGATGTCGGTCCTCGCCGTCCAGTTCAGCTCCCGCGCGGTCATCATCGTACCGGCACACCAGATATTGGAGTCCCACTTTCGCGGTGCGTGCGTACCCCAGCGGGGCGCTTCGGGGATGTCGAGCAACGCTCGAACACGTTCGATGAGCTCGCCGATCGAGGTCTCTCTGCCGCTGCCGATGTTGTAGACCCCGCCGGCCAAGTCGGCCGCGCGCAGCGCGGCGAGTACAAAGGCGTCGCAGACGTCCTCAACGTAGACGAAGTCGCGCGCCGTGTCGGGCGAGACGAGCGGGGGCAGGCACCCTTGGAGGCCCTCCGCCAAAAGCTTGGCCACCAGCCGCCGCGGGTCTTCCAAAGCGCCGTACACCGAATAGAGCCGGAGCGTCACCGCCGCCAGCTTTCCCTCGCGGGCGCGGTGGCCGCAGTACATCGTCGCGGCCGCCTTGGCCACGGCGTCGCAGGGGAGGCGGACGCCGGTGAGCGCCCCAACCCCGACCCGGCCCGCGCACTCGTGGCGAGCCGATGCCGTCCCGCCGCGCAGGGACGAACGCCGGTGAGCGCCCCGGCCCCGACCCGGCCCGCGCGCTCGTGGCGCCACGAGGGGTTACCCGTATGATCCTATTATTCTGGTGGCTCCAATGTTTCTATTTTCCCTGCGCTCATGGCTGCGAGCCTGGGCGTAGGAGCGGCCGCCCACCGGACGGCTCCCGTGGAGGCGGCGCCGAGCGGGTGGATCGGCCGGCGGGCCGGTTGGCTGGCGGCGCTGCTCGTCGCGTTCACCCTGCTGGGGGTCTGGTTGGTGTCGGGGGTCTCAGTCGGAGACATCGCGAAGTTTGTCGCCTTCGAAGCCCTATACGTGGTGCTCCCAGGCTGCCTGCTCTGCGTGCTGGTGAGCCCGACGTCGTGGGAGCTCGCGAGCCTGGCGCCTGGCAGGCGGCTGCGGGTCGTCGCGATCGGCTGGCCGCTGGGCTACGCGCTGGAGATCGGCGCGTTCGCGCTGACCGCCGTGCTCCACGCGCGCGGCGTGTTCGCGTTCCTCCCGCTTTTCGCCGCGGCCACGCTCGGGCCGGGCGTCGTTTACAGGCGCCGGCAAGCCCACCCGACGACGGCGGCGGCGCGCGACGACGGTGCGCTTGACGGGAGCCTGTCGCGCAGGCGCAAGGGCGGGGCGGAGTCGCTCCTCGTGGCGGGCGCGCTTGCGCTTGCGCTTGTGCTGCTGGCCGTCAGGTACTTCGCGATCTACCCTCTCCCCGAACACGCCAGCAGCGTGTTCTACTTCGTGGACAACGTGTGGGACGTGTCCTCGGCGGCGGAGGCGCTGCACCACTGGCCGGTCACGGAGTCCTTCCTGGCCGGTCACCCGTTCCGGTACTACATCGGCTTCTTCCTCCACGTCGCCGCGATCAAGCAGGTGATGGGCGTCTCGCTCGCGACCGCGGTCTTCCGACTGGTCCCCGCCACCTCGACGGTGGTGGCGATGCTGCAGTTCTGGTGCCTGGGCGGCCTGCTGGGACGTTCGCGGTGGGCGGGCCCGATCACCGTCGGGCTGCTTGTCGTCGTGGAAAACCTGAAGCTGTTTCCAACGCACACCAAGGTGTTCGGCGTCGCGCTGTTCAGTGAATTCACCTGGAGCCCCACATACGGGTTCGGCGTGATCTTCCTCCTGGGCCTGCTGATCCTGTTCAGATCGCAGTTCCCCGTGGTGAGCACGACAGGCTCCTCGGCCCAGCCCGTGCCCGCAGGCGCTCCGGCTTCCCCCGCGCCCGTCGGTTCGACGCCGCCGGGGGCAGTGGGCTCGCTGCTCATGCTCGGCCTCCTCGTGCTCGGCGCCGGTGCGGTGAAGACGACCGCCGTTGCGACCTTCGTGGCGGGCCTGGGTCTCCTCTGGGTGTGGCGCCTGGTGAGAGCTAGGGGCCTCGCCTCGCGGGCGGGCCGGCTGCTGTCCTGCTGGGTGGCCGTGTCGCTCGCCTGCTTCGCCGCGACGTACCTCCTCCTGCTCTACGGCCCCGGCGCCCCCGCGACGACGGAGACCAAGCTCGCCCCGCTCGACTTCATGAAATACACCGTCTTCGGCTCCACGCTCGCCACGCACCCGGGGTTTGTGCCGATGGCGGCAGCGACGGGCGTGATCGTTCTGTGGAAGCTTCTGCCCGCGGCGGCGGCTGTATGGCCGGTGTGGAGACGGGGCGCGTGGTCCCCCTACGCCAGTCTCGCGCTGGCGCTGTTCGTGGTCGGGTTCACCGTCTACGTGATGATGGGTAGTCCGGCCGACAACGAGAACTACTTCATCTGGTACGGCTACATCGCACTCATCCCCCTCGCGGCAGTGAGTCTGATGCTCGTGTGGAGCGAGGCCGCGGGAGGTGTGCGAAGGGCGCTCGGCCGGCTCCCCTCGCGTAGCGCTCGCGCGGTCGTGTGCGGCGTGCTTCTGCTCGGGGTGCTCGGTTGCGTCGAGTCGATCGCTCTGGCGGTCCCCGACACTTGGAAGACCCTGCTGGACAGGCAGACCGTGCCGCGGGACTCCCCGAGCGAGCCGGGCCTGACGGCGGTTCTCTACCGGGGCCTGAGCTGGGTGCGCGACCACACCCCCACCTGCGCCATCCTCGCGGTGAACATCCCCGAAATGCGATCCGCGGGCGCCACGGCCGCGACGGCCGACTCGGGGTACTTCTACTACTCGGCGTTCACCGAACGGGAAGTCTTCTTCGAAAGCTGGGTCATGACGATCCAGGGGCAGCACGGCGAACAGCCCTACCCGGGGCTCTACGCGCTCAACCGCGCGGCGACCCTGCAGGGCAACCCAGCGGCCGTGCGGGAGCTCGCGCGCAGGGGGGTCGGCTACATCTTGAGCGACAAGGCTCACGGGGCACCCGCGCGGGAGCCCCCGAGCGTGGGGCGGCTCGTGTTCGCCAACAGCGCCCTGGATGTCTACCGCCTGACGGTGCCGGTGAGCCACCACGGCTGCTGAGGGTGTCTCGAGGCGGGCGGTGCGTGCCCTCGCTTTGCCTGCGGAGGCTTGTCGTCCTGCCGGCTGCTCGGCTCGGACCCGCCGGCCTCCTGCCCAGCTGCCGGCCTCCTGCCGCCGGGCCCGCCCGTCCTACCGCACCGGACAGGGACGCGGTGCCACCCCCGGGACCGGCGCCGACCACAGGGTGAGGCCGCTGGGCTTGCCGTGTTCGAATTCGAACGGGACTTCGGCCTGCCGGATGAAGCTGAAGCCCGCTGCGCAGACGGTTGTATAGAAGTTCGTATACGTGTTGTCGAGCGGCACCACGAGCAGGCGCCCGCCGGCGGCGCGCAGCGCGCGCAGCGTTTCGGCGATCTGCTGGGGGGTGACGATCACCTGGGTCCCGGCGTACGGCGAGACGTTCACGACACCGGCTTCGTAGGCCTCGCGGTGGCCGAGGATGCTCATGACCGCCTCGGGTCGCCCGCCGCCGTAGCGGACCAGGAGCTGCTTCAGGGCGGGAGCGGCGACGTACGTCGAGGCGGTCGTCCGCTGCAGTCTTTCGGCCTGCGTCCACGGCACCGGCGTCTGTGCGAGCGAGCAGGCCGCCACGCCCATGCCGAGAAAGACCGCGACATGGGCGACCGTCAGCCGCCGCTCGGGGTCCCGCGCGAGCTGCCGTACCGCGACAACGGTGAGCAGCGCCAGGGCGAGCGCCCACGCCGAGAACATGGAGACCAGCTCTTCGGGGGAGGAGCGGCCCATGTAGTAGCCCCCCACGCCGAGGCCGAAGACCCCGCTCCAGGCGAGCAGTCCGGTGAGCAGGCGACCGGAAGCTCCACGGCTCGCGCGTACCGTGGCGGCCCCGATGGCGGCGACGTAGGTGAGGTAGATGACGATGTGCAGGCCGAGCGTCTGGGTCGGCAGCAGCGCGTAGGAGGAGCTCGCGAAGAGGCGGGCGAAGAAGAGCAGCACGCCGAGCTTGACGGGCGAGCCGGTGCGCGCCACCGTCAGGGCCGAGACGAGCGCGTAGGCCGCCAGCAGGCCCGCGAGAGCGTCGCGCAGCAGGCGCCCGAGCTCCCGCCACCGCGGCCGGGCTTCGACCCACAACATCGCGGCGAGCGTCGCGCCGAACGCCGCTACGCCGAAGTCCACGTTGTTGAGGGTGACGAGTCCCGCGGCGAGGAACACCGTCCAGCGTCGACGCGGCCGCGCGCCGTCGAGGTGGCGGGCGAGCAGCCAGACGAGCAGGTACGGCCCGCCGTAGCGCAGCGGGAACAGCGCGTAGATCGTGACCGGCCCCCACCGTTCGACCAGCCCCGGCGCCTCCGCGAAGAAGCCGGTCGCCAGGAACGGCAGGTAGAGCGCCAGCGCGGCGAGCGCGCTGCCGGTCACGCGCTGCAGGACGGCGAAGACGGCGAGCAGCGAGAGACCCGTGACCGTGCACAGCGTCAGCGAGAAGACGCCGAAGCTCGCCCCGAGCACGCTCATGCTCAGCGCCGTCAGGTACGGCCAGAGGAACCCGTACGTGGAGGTGAAGTTGACGAGCGGAGTGCGCCCGTCGAGCACCGCGAAGGTTTCGTCGAGCGGCCCTTTGACGTTGTAGTACGTGTCGTAGCCGGCGTTGGCGATGGTGTCGTCGAAGTTGACGCCCGCGGTGACCCACAGCACCGTTGCGAGCACGGCGAGCGCCACCGCGACGACGGCGACGCTCCGGCGGGGGCTGCTCAGCGCCCGCGTCAGGAGGTCCCGCGCCGCACCGTTGCTGGCAGCGATCGCCGCCGCCGCGGCCAGTGCGACCGCCACCACCAGCGTCGCGACGGTGAAGTACGGCTGGATGAACCCGTGCGGGTACTCGCTCGTGGGGAAGGCGTTGACCGGCCCGAGCGCCACGGTGCGCTGCGCCCACAGGCAGGCGAGGACGAACGCCGCCCCTGCGGTCTGGGCGCCCAGCACGAGCGCGCGCGTGGTGCGGGGCGCCAGCCGCGGCGGCCTGCGGGCGAGCGCCAGGATCGCCGCGGCGAGCAGCACCGCGGCGGCGAGCCCGATGAGGTAGCGCGCCTGCTGGGCGGGCTTCAGGAAGACGTCGCCGCTGAATTCGGGCAGGAACGCGACGCGCGCGCGGGTCGAGAGCAGCAGGTCGCCCAGCGGGCCGCCCAGCCACACCATCGCTGCGACCGTGAGCAGCGCACAGGGGACCGCGACGATCCACGCGGCCTCCTCCGCGGAGAGCGGCCGTCCCGTATGCGCCGAGTGGCATGACCGCGCCTGCACGCGGGGTGGGTGAGGCGCGACGGCTGAGCTCTCTGTCGAAGCCTTCGGAATCGGGCGAAGCTACCAGCGGTGACGCGGCCTTTTCACGCCTCGGCACCGCCGGCGGCGCGCGGTGGCCCCCAGCGGTGGTTGTGGCCCCGACGGTGAGGCTCGGCTGTTTCCAAATCACCGGTTGGCGGGCCGGCGCAGCCGTCGCCACAGTCGCCGCCAGAAGCCGGGCTGGGGCCGCCGGCGCCACAGCGCGGGCGGGGGCACGGTCGCGCGCACCAGAGCGACCCACTCCTGCAGTGGCAGCTCCCCGGAGATCAGACGACCGAGGGCGGTTGTGATCGGCGCCTGTCCACCCCTAGGCCGCTCGCCGGCGTGCGACTGCGTGCGCCCACTCGCTTGGCTGTCGTCGTGCCGGCGTTCCAGGGCGCGCGCCAGCAGCGGCACCGACTCCAGGGCCTCGACCGCCTGGCCGATGCGGGCGGGGATCTCCGCGGCCGGCACCCCCGCGGCGAGCAGCTCGCCCGCGCGGCGGTTGCGGCTTTCGGGCGCCAGCGCGGTGGCCACCAGGTCGCCGGCGCCCGCCAGGCCGATCATCGACTCCGGCCGCGCTCCGAGGCCCTCCGCGTAGCGCCACACCTCCGCAAAGATGTGCCCCGCCGCGGCGCCCGCGGCGTTGAGGCCCTGCGCCTCGGTGGCCCCCGCGGCGAGCGCCGCCGCGTTCTTGGCGGCCCCCGCGAGCTCCACCCCGAGCGGGTCGTTGGAGCGCTCGCACACCACGCCCGCGCGGGTGAACACCTGCGCGAGCTGGCCCGCGAGCTCCTCGTCGTGGGAGGCCGCCACCAGCCCGGCGCCTGCGTGCACCATCTCCTGGGCGTGCGCCGGCCCGCCCAGGCACGCCACGCGGTGGGCGCCGAACGCCGCGCTGAGGACGCTGGTCGGGGGCTCCCCCTCCGGCGGGACGAGGCCCTTGGCGACCGACACCACCGCTGTGCGGCGCCCGAGGCCGGCGTCCCACAACCCCGTGATCACGCCACCCATCGCCTGCGAGGGCACCGCCAGGAAGACGTAGTCCGCGCGCGCCACTCCGGCGGAGGACGGCTCGACTCTCAGCTGCGCGGGTAAGACCACGCCGGGCAGGTACACGCGGTTCTCACGCTCGGCCTCCAGGCGCTGCGCCTGCTCGGCGGTGCGTGCCTGCAGGGTCGTGCGCAGGCCCCCCCGGGCTAACACCACCGCCAGCGCGGTCCCGAACGAGCCCGCCCCGACCACCGTCGCGCGCTTTGCGCCCGGGGTCGGCAGCGAGCGCGCGCGGGTGGCGCGCGCGACGCTCGCCTCCGCTGCCGGTCCCGGCGGCGGAGTGGAGGTAGGCTCAGTCATCCGGTGAGCGAGCCTAGCGATCGACCCCCGAACGCGAACGCCGCCGAGTGGCGCAACTGGGCGGGCGACCAACGCTGCCGCCCGGCCGCGCTCGAGCGGCCCGCCTCGATCGGCGAGTGCGCCGCCGCGCTGGAGCGCGCCGCGGCGCGAGGCCAGCGGGTGCGGGTCGCCGGCGCGGGGCACTCCTTCAACGACGCCGTGCTCACCGACGGGCGCCTGCTGACGCTCGAGCGCATGAACCGCGTGCTCGACGTGGACCGCTCCTCCGGCCTCGTGCGCGTGCAGGGCGGCCTCACGATCCGCGCGCTCAACCGCCACCTCGCCGAGCGCGGTCTGGCGCTGGAGAACCTCGGGGACGTTGACGCGCAGAGCGTCGCCGGGGCGATCTCCACCGCCACCCACGGCACCGGAGCTCGGCTGCGCAACCTCTCCTCGCAGGTCGCCGCGCTGACGCTCGTGCTCGCCGACGGCTCCACCCTGCACTGCTCCGAGGATGACCCCGCTCTGCTAAGCGCTGCGCGCGTGGGGCTCGGCGCGCTCGGGGTCGTGGCCGAGGTGACCCTGCGCTGCGTGCCCGCCTTCCGCCTGTGCGGCATCGACGCGCCCGCGCCGCTGGAGGCGACGCTCGAGCGCTTCGAGGAGCTCTCCGCCGCCAACGACCACTTCGAGTTCTACGTCTTCCCCCACGCTCGCACCGCGCTCACCCGCACCAACAACCGCACCGAGGAGACTCCCCGGCCGCGCGGGCGCAAACGCGCCTACCTCAACGACGTGCTGCTCACCAACCGCACCTTCGAGCTCTGCTGCCGCCTCGGGCGGCGCTTTCCCTCACAGATCCCCCACGTCAACCGGCTCGTCACGCGCCTGGCGGGCGCCTCCCGGCGCATCGACCGCTCCGATCGCATCTTCACGAGCCCCCGTTTGGTGCGCTTCACCGAGATGGAGTACGCGCTCCCGCGCGAGCGCACCATCGAGGCCGTGCGCCGCGTGCTGGAGCTGGTGCCTCGCAATCGGTTCGCCGTGCCCTTTCCGATCGAGGTCCGCACCGTCGCCGCCGACGACGCCCTGCTCTCCACTGCCGCCGGGCGCGACAGCGGGTTTGTTGCGGTCCACATGTTCGAAGGGATGGCGTGGGAGCCTTACTTCCGCGCTGTCGAGGCCGTCATGATCGAGCTCGAGGGTCGCCCCCACTGGGGCAAGCGCCACTTCCAGAGCGCCGCCACGCTGCGGGGGCGCTACCCCGAGTGGGAGCGCTTCCAGGTTGTGCGCCGGCGCCTCGACCCTGGCGGGCGCTTCGCCAACGCTTACACCGAGCGGGTGCTCGGTCCCGTCGGCTCATGAGGAGTCGTTCCCGCACGCGCCGGCGACGCGGGGCACGACGCCCCGCGCACACCCCCGTGGTTGCCCCACCCACACACGCGGACGATCCCAAATGAACACCCATATAAGAGACGCTGAGCTCGATCGACTCGAACGGGCCACCGCCTCGCTCGATCCGCCCTTCGCGGTCGTGGATCTCGGCGCCTTCTGGGCCAACGCCGCTGACATGGAACGGCGCGCGGCAGGCAAGCCGATTCGGCTCGCCTCCAAGTCCGTGCGCTGCCGTGCGCTGCAGGAGCGCGTGCTCGCGCGGCCCGGCTTCGCGGGGACGCTCGCCTTCACGCTCCCCGAGGCCCTGTGGCTGGCTGAGTGTGGATTCGAGGACCTCGTCGTCGGCTACCCCACCGCCGATTGTCGCGCGCTGCGCGAGCTCGTCCAACTCGCCGCCGAGCGGCCCGAGGCGCGCATCTCGATCATGGTTGACTCGCTCGCCCACCTCGACCTGCTCGACGCCGCCGTCGGCGGGTTGGCGGACGCGGCCCGTGCGCCCGTGCGCGTCTGTCTGGAGCTCGACGCCGGCCTGTGGCTGCTCGGCGGGCGCGTGCGCGTCGGGGTCAAGCGCTC
The DNA here is from genome assembly GCA_963725535.1 of uncultured Solirubrobacterales bacterium. Taxonomy (GTDB): domain Bacteria; phylum Actinomycetota; class Thermoleophilia; order Solirubrobacterales; family Solirubrobacteraceae; genus Palsa-744. The sequence goes on along the minus strand of CAVRYX010000007.1, from coordinate 1,986,719 downwards.
CCCGGTCCACACCCCAGCGCAGGCCGCTGCACTTGCCCACGCCCTTGTCGCCCGCGAGGGGGTGCGGGTCGTCGGTCTGATGGCCTACGAGGCCCACATCGCCGGCCTTGGTGACGCGCCGGCCGGGCGGGGGCCCGGTCCTCGCCTGAGCGCACTCACCGTGCGCCTCCTGCAGGCCGCGTCGGCTCGCGAGCTGGCCGCGCGTCGCGCCGCCGCGGTCGCTGCCGTGCGGGCCGTTGCGCCGCTGGAGTTCGTCAACGGCGGAGGCACCGGCTCCCTGGAGGGCACCGCCCGCGAGGCGGCCGTCACCGAGGTCTCCGCCGGCTCCGGGCTCTACGGGCCCGCCCTGTTCGATACCTACCGCGCCTTCACCCCCCGGCCCGCCGCGCTGTTCGCGCTGCCGCTCGTGCGCCGTCCCGCGCCCGGCGTGCTCACCGCGCTCGGCGGCGGCTACCTCGCCTCCGGTCCCGCCGACGGTGCACGCCTGCCCCGGCCCTTTCTGCCCGCTGGGCTGCGGCTCGACCGCCGCGAGGGGGCTGGGGAGGTGCAGACCCCCCTGCTCGGCGCCCCCGCGCGCACGCTGGCGGTGGGCGATCGCGTCTGGATGCGCCACGCCAAGGCCGGCGAGCTCTGCGAGCGCTTCGACCGGCTGTTTCTTGTGGATGGCGATCGCGTTGTCGAGGAGGTCCCCACCTACCGCGGGGAGGGGCGGTGCTTTTTGTGAGTGCCGGGCGACCCTACGGGGTCTGTAGAGCTCTCTTCTTTGGGGGCATATAGGGGTCCGTAAAGTCTTTTCTTTGACGGGCATATATAGGGTCTGTGAAGTCTTCTTTTGGCGGGCGTATATAGGGTTCCCTATACAAGTCCCGCCAACTTCTCACCCGCCCGGCGCAGCGCCCGCGTGGTGCTCGCCTGCACTATGACCTGCAGGTCGAGGATCCGCGCATCGAAGAGGCTCAGCGCGTTCTCCCCCGCCACCGCGTACGCCGGCACCCCCGCCTGACGCGCTCGCGTTGCGATCTCGAACACTGCGCTGGGTCTCCCCTGATCGGTGAGCAGTGTGCGCTCGTCCAAACGCCCTGCGCCCACCACCACCGCCCGCGCTGCGCGCATCCGCGCATCGAAGTCCAGCGCGTCCAGCAGCGCTCGTGCATCCTTGTCCCCTGCGGGCTCGATCGGGCACACGTCCACCTCGAACATTGGGTCTCCCGCTTGCAACCCCCGCCCGATCGCCGCCCCCGCACGCTCCGCGCTGAGCTCTTGGCCGAGGAGCTCCGTAGCGATCAGCACCGTCCTCGAGATCACGGTAGGGCATCCTTACAGGCATGGCCGACGAGCCCGCACCCCAGAGCGCCGACGAGCAGGACCCTCCCACGGCGAAGACGCGCAGGCGCACCTCGGCTGCCGACAAGGAGTACGTCACGATCGAGGCCGCCGGGCAGGAGCTGCGGGTCTCGAGCCCCTCCAAGCTCTACTTCCCTGAGCCCGGTCTCACGAAGCTCGACCTGATCGCCTACTACGTCGAGTGCGCCGAGGCCGTGCTCGTGCACCTGCGCGAGCGGCCCACCGTGATGAAGCGGTGGGTCGATGGGGTCGCCGGCAAGCCCTTCTTTCAGAAGCGCGTCCCCGACCACGCCCCCGAGTGGCTGCAGACAACGGTTGTGCAGTTCCCCTCCGGGCGCACCGCCCGCGAGCTCGTCGTCTCCGACGCCGCCCACCTCGTGTGGGGGGTCAACCTCGGCGTGATCGACTGGAACCCCTGGCCGGTGCGCCGCGCCGACCTCGACCACCCCGACGAGCTGCGTATCGACCTCGACCCGCAGCCCGACATCCCCTTCGCGCAGGTCCGTGACGTGACGCTCGGGGTTCGCGAGGTGCTCGAGCAGTACGGCTTGCGGGGCTTCCCCAAGACCTCCGGCTCGCGCGGGATGCACGTGTTCGTGCGGATCTCCCCGGAGTGGACCTTTCGCGAGGTGCGCCGCGCCGCGCTCGCGCTCGCCCGCGAGGTCGAGCGGCGCCTGCCCGGCCTCGCCACCACGCGCTGGTGGAAGGAGCAGCGCGAGGGGGTCTTCATCGACTACAACCAGAACGCCCGCGACCGCACCGTCGCCTCGGCTTACTCCGTGCGCGCCGTCCCCGACGCGCGCGTCTCCTGTCCGCTCCAGTGGGACGAGGTCGCCGAGGTCGAGCCCGCGGAACTGCGCCTGGACACTGTCCCCGCGCGCCTGCGCGAGCACGGCGACCCCGCGGCGGAGATCGACCGGCACGCCGGCTCACTCGCCTCGCTGCTGGAGCTCGCCGACCGCGACGAGCGCGAGGGCCTCGGCGACGCGCCCTGGCCTCCCCACTTCCGCAAGCAGCGCGGCGAGCCGCGGCGCGTGCAGCCCTCGCGGGCGCGGAAGGCCGAGGGGACGTCCGGGTCAGCTGGCGGTGGGGCCGCCGCCGGGGAGGCCGCGGGCGAGTCATGACCCTCCCGCTCAGCCCTCCGCTCAAGCCGCAGCTCGCGCTCTCGCGCAAGGCGCTCCCCGTGGGCGAGGCGTACCTGTACGAGGTCAAGCTCGACGGTTTTCGCTGCCTCGCGTTCGTCGACGGGGAGGAGATCTTTCTGCAGTCGCGCAACGGGCGGCCGCTCGGGCGCTACTTCCCCGAGCTGCGCTTCCCCGCCGGGCGGTACTTGCTCGACGGGGAGATCGTCGTCCGCGGCTCAGAGGGTGGCGCAGCCGGCCCTCGGCCGGCGAGCCGGGCCCCTCTTCCTTACTGGTCCGGGCGCGAGGACTTCGACGCGCTCGGGCAGCGCGTGCACCCCGCCGAGTCACGGATCAAGCTGCTCTCCGCCGAGACCCCCGCTGTGTACGTGGCCTTCGACCTGCTCGCTCGCGACGAGGAGTCGCTGCTCACCCGGCCCCTCGCCGAGCGCCGCGCGGCGCTCGAGGCACTGCTTGCGCACAAGGGATTCGCGGACGCGCCCATCGAGCTGATGCCCACGGTGGACACGCCCGCCGAGGCCGAGCTCTGGCTGCGCGAGGCCGAGGGGGCGATGGCCAAGGAGCGCTTCGCTCCCTACCGCCCGGGGGAGCGCCGCGGGATGTTCAAGGTCAAGCGCACTCGCACCCTCGACGTCGTCGTGGTCGGCTGGCGCCCCGGCAAGGAGCCCGACACCGTCGGCGCGTTGATCCTCGGGCTCTACGACGGGGCTCACCTGCGCGTCGTTGGGCACTGCTCCGGCTTCACCGCCGCGGAGAAGCGGCGCCTGGTCGGCTTCCTCGCCCCCTACGAGACGGGCGAGCGCGGCTCTGCCGACCCCTCCCGCTGGAGCTCCGGGCGGGACCTCGAGTGGGTCGCCCTGCGCCCCGAGCTCGTCATCGAGATCGACTTCGACCACGTCTCCGCGGGGCGCATTCGCCACGGTGCCAAGCTGCGGCGCTGGCGCGATGACAAGGACCCGCGGCTTTGCACTTTCGACCAGCTCTCCGCGTGAGCGGGCGGCCGAGGGGCGGTTGCAGGGAGGTCGCAGGAGCGTGCGCACCACGACCTCGGTCGCCCAGGACTCGCGGCCTGGTCCCCGCGCGGCGGTAGTGCCTCAGTTTTGTCGGGACCCGCGGGCCTAGCGAGACCTTTGTCTTTTTGAGCGTATATATGCGCAACTGGACCTCCTATAACTGCCCATCTGGTTGTTGCCCACAGATCCAGTTGGTGACATACCCTCCAAACTGATACACCACCCGCGCGGCGGCTCCACTAGCATCGGCTCCACGATGACCGGCGACACCGCCACCGTGGGGGAGGAGGAGTACCTCCAGATCCTCTTCTGGCTCCAGGAGGCCGGACTGCCGATGACCGGCGCCAACGTCGCCCGCGCGATGCAGCTCTCCGCTCCGACCGTCCACGAGATGGTCGGGCGCCTGGAACGCGACGGCTACATCACACGTGGTCAGAGCCGCGCAATCGCCTTCACCGACGACGGCGCCGCGCAGGCCGAGGGCATCGTGCGCCGCCACCGCCTGATCGAGCGCTTCCTTACCGACATCCTCGGAGTCCCCTGGGATGAGGTCCACGAGGAGGCCGAGCGCCTCGAGCACGCGATGTCCCCCGTGCTCGAACAGCGGATGCTCGCCGCGATCGGCGACGCCAAGACCTGCCCCCACGGCCACCCCCTCGTCGCCGGCGCCCGCGAGGCCGGCGTGCCGCTCGCCGACGTCGCCCTTGGCGCCTCGGTGCGCGTGCTGCGCTTCGAGAATGAGGCCGAGGACCTGCTGCACTACCTCAAGGACTCCGGCCTCGAGCCTGGCCTGAAGGGCACCCTCGCTTCCCACGACCGCCGCGAGGTCGTCGTAGAGACGGCGGACGGGCGCCGCTGCGCGGTCACCCCCTCCGTCGCCGAGACCGTCTCCGTGGTTGCCGACCCGTCGCCGCCTCCGCGCACCGCGCTGCCGGAGCAGCTCGTTTTGGGGCAGCAACGCTATGGGAAGTAATGTTTGGACCAGCTGGCCAACGCCGCGGTAAGAGGCGAATCCGGTCCCGAGAGGGAGAAGGCGGCGAAGTAGACCCGGTTCGCCCGCCGGCCTCTGCCCGGATGTGCTGCTGGCTACGCAGCCGCGCTCTGCAGTGAGCGGACGGCTGCCGCCAGCCGCGACACGCCCTCCTCGATCTGCGCCGGCGTGACGCCCGAGTAGGCGAGGCGCAGCGTGTTCTCGCCGCCCTCCAGCAGGAAGTCGGTGCCCTTCACGAACACGACGCCCAGCTCCGCGGCCGCGCTGTGCAGGGCGTTCACGTCGGTGCCCTCCGGCAGCGTCACCCACATGAAGTAGCCCCCCTCGGGTGCGACGAACTCGGCCTCCGGCAGCTCGCGGCGCAGCGCCACGTCGAGTGTGCGGGCGCGCTTGGCGAGGGCTGTGCGGACCGTCTCGATCGAGCGCTCCAGTGCCCCGGAGGCGCAGAACTCGTACACGATCGACTGCGCCACCATGTTCGGGGAGATGTACGTGTTGGTCGCCAGCTTCGCGACTGCGGCGATCAGATCTGTTGGCCCTACGAGGTAGCCGACGCGGATGCCGGGGCACACCGTCTTTGAGAACGACGACGCGTACACCACGCGCTGCGGGTCCATCGAGAGCATCGTCGGCAGCTTCTGGCCGCTGAAGTGCAGCTCCACGTAGGGGTCGTCCTCGAACACCGTGAAGTCGTGCTCCGCCGCCAGTTCGAGCAGCGCCCGGCGGCGCTCCGCGGTGAGCGTGTACCCGGCGGGGTTCTGGAAGTTGGGGATGATGTGGGCGAGCTTCGGGCGCACCGCCGGTCCAGACCTTCCCTCAAGCAGGTCGGCGAGCGCCTCGGTGTCGATCCCCTCCGGCAGCAGCTCCACCTGGTGCACGCGTGCCCCGCGCTCGCGCAGCGAGAGCAGCGTGCGGTCGTAGGTTGGGCGCTCCACCACCACGTCGTCCCCCGCCTGCACCAGGTGCTCGAACAGGAACGCGTCCGCCTGCATCGAGCCGTTCGTGACGAGCACCCGCTCGGGCTCCACCTCGTGGCGCGCGGCGATCCACGCCCGCAGCTTGGGGTAGCCGATCGAGGTCCCGTACGCCGTCGTGCCCGCCGGGTCGTTCGCGAACGCGCGCGCGGCCGCCTCGCTCAGGCCCTCCACGTCGACGATGTCGAGCGACGGGGCGCCGCGGGCAAAGGAGATCGTTGAGTCCGCCATCGCGGAGAAGCTTACTCAGCCTTCGTCGAACGTCAGCAGGATGCGCCCGTCGGCGATCTCGCGGACGCTGAAGTCGGTCTCTCCCGCGCGGCGCAGCTCGAGCACCAGCGCCACAGGAGCCGCCAGCCGCACGTCGACCACCGCGTGGCTCGCCTCGAAGCGGCGCACCGACGCCTCGGCCACGTGGGGCAGGCCCGCGAGCCGTCGCTGGAACGCGCTCAGCGAGGCGATGTCGTAGAACGGGCCGACCCCCAACTCGATGCGACCCTCGAACAGGGCTTCCTCTGGCGATGGTGGCGCAGGCGGGGGCGCTGGGGCGGCGGGGGGCGGCGAGGGAGCGGGCGCCGCCGCAGGCGCCGTGGGCGCAGCGGTGGCCGAGGGGGATGCCGAGGTGAGCCCCGACATCACCCGGCTGAGCAGCGCGTCGTACTCCGAGGCCAGATCCTTCGCGAAGCGCTCCAACCGATCGCGAAAGCGTCGCAGCTCGGCGAGGCTCGCAAGCTGCGCTTCGGTCGGGCGCGGACGCTCACCCGGCTCGGGCGTCGTCTGCGGCTCGCTCACGGCCGGCGGCTCGTCACGGGGTGCCAGCTCCCGCAACACCGACTGCCGCGCCGACTCGAGGGGCCTCACAAACTTGACCGGCTGCCCTGACCCGGCGGGCTCGCTGGGACCCTGAGGCTCGAACGCCTCGTCCACGAGCCTCCCGCTCGCCTGTGCGCCGCTCGCCTGCATGGGGGCTCCCGGGGCGTCCGCGGCCGCCTCCGGCGCGGCGTTTGCGCCGGTCAACTCGCGGCGCCTGCCGATCGACGTCAGCTCCCGCTCGAGCTCTCGCAGCTTGCGCTCCAGATCCGCAAGGGTGCCCGTCACGTCACCCGTCTGCTGGGAGGCGGCATCGCCGGGCGCGCTGGGTCCATTGGCGAACGTATCGGTCATCAGCATCCAGGGAGGGTCGCTACCCATCCTACTCGGGCCGGACCGGCGGCCGCACAAGCCCTGGGCCGCATATTGCGTCTGGGCTTAGGGCCTATCCCTCCAGGCTCGCACGTCTGGATACGGCCGATGGCCTTCGCGAGGCTTTGTCCTCGGCCTCGACGTGGGCCCACCACGCCTTCGGCCTTGCGTCCGCGCCTCGCTCGACCCTCGACCGCCCTAGCCGCACGCCCCTATCGGGATAGGCCGGGTAAGGACCTATCGGGATAGGCCCTTACCCGCGCAGGGTCTGCACGGCGAGCTCGGCCACCTCGGTGGGGGTACGCCCCACGCGGACCCCGCTCTCCTCGAGCGCCTGCGCCTTGGCGGCTGCCGTGCCGGAGCTGCCCGAGACGATCGCGCCCGCGTGGCCCATCTGCTTGCCTGTCGGCGCCGTGAAGCCCGCGATGTAGGCCACAACCGGCTTGGAGACGTGCTCGGCGATGTACTGCGCCGCCTCCTCCTCCGCCGAGCCCCCGATCTCGCCCGCCAGCACGATCAGCTCGGTCTCGGCGTCGGCCTGGAAGAGCTCGAGGATGTCCACGAACGAGGAGCCCGGCACGGGGTCTCCGCCGATCCCCACGATCGAGCTGTTGCCGAAGCCTGCGAGGGCGATCTCGTTGCCGATCTGGTAGGTCAGGGTGCCCGAGCGCGACACCACGCCGACGTTGCCCTCCCGGAAGAACGACGCCGGGATGATGCCCACGTTGGCCTTTCCGGGAGAGAGGATGCCGGGGCAGTTGGGGCCCACCAGGCGCGTGCTCGGATGGTCGCGCCGCAGCGTGTTGTAGACCCGCAGCTCGTCGTGCGCGGGGATTCCCTCGGTGATCGCGATCACCAACTCCACGCCCGCCGCGGCCGCCTCCAGGATTGAGTCGGCCGCGAACCGCGGGGGGACGAAGATCATCGCCGTGTTCGGCTGCGTCGCCTGGGCGGCCTCGGCCCAGCTGTCGAACACGGGGATGCCCTCGACGTCCTGGCCGCCCTTGCCCGGGGTGACCCCGCTCACCACGGCGGTGCCGTAGCGGCGGTTGTTGAGTGTGTGGAAAGAACCCTCCTTACCGGTGATGCCTGCGACCGCGAGGCGGGTGTCCTTGTCGACCAGGATCGACATCAGACCTCTCGCCCCGCGGCGAGCGCGACAACCTTCTCGGCCGCCTCGTTCATCGTGGCGGCGGGGTGCACGTTGGGCAGCGCCACCTGCGCGAGCAGTTCGCGCCCCTGTTTGTCGTTGGTGCCGTCGAGGCGCACCACGAACGGGACCGTCGGCTTGACCTCCCCGAACGCCGCGATCAGGCCTCGCGCGACTTCGTCGCAGCGGGTGATGCCGCCGAAGATGTTGAACAGCACCGCCCGCACGCGCTCGTTGGAGAGGATCAGCTCGACCGCCTGCTTGATCTTGGCCGCATCCGAGCCGCCGCCCGCGTCGAGGAAGTTGGCGGGGCGCCCGCCCGCCTGGGAGACCACGTCGAGCGTTGACATCACGAGGCCCGCGCCGTTGCCGAGGATGCCGATGTCCCCGTCGAGCGCGACGTACTGCACACCCTGTTCTTTGGCCCGGCGCTCCACGGGATCCTCGTTCTCGACGTCGGAGAGCCCCTGGTTCTCGGGGTGGCGGTAGAGCGCGTTGCCGTCGAGGGAAACCTTTGCGTCGAGCGCCTTGACCTGCCGCTCCGGGGTAACGATCAGGGGGTTGATCTCCGCCAGCGTGGCGTCCTCCTGCAGCCACACCTCGTACAGCGCCGTAAGCGCGTCTGCGACCCCCTCGATCACATCCGCGTCCGCCCCGCCCTCGGTGGCGATCAGCACCGCCTCCTCCCGCGAGAGGCCTTCCAAAGCGTCAACGTGGTGGCGCACCAGCTTCTCCGGCGTCTGCTCTGCCACCTCTTCGATGTCCACGCCGCCCTCGGTGCTGAACATCACCAGCGGCTGCTTGGCCGAGCGGTCGAGCAGCACCGAGGCGTAGTACTCCGTGGCGATGTCGCTCGCGTGCTCGATCCACAGCTGGCGCACGGTGTGGCCGTGGATGTCCAAGCCGAGGATGTTGCCGGCGTGCTCGCGCGTCTGGGCCTCGTCCGCGGCGAGCTTTACGCCACCGGCCTTGCCGCGTCCGCCGATCAGCACCTGGGCCTTGACCACCACCGGGTAGCCCACCTCCGCGGCGGCGGCCACCGCCTCCTCCACGGTCGTGACCACCCTGCCGGGCGAGACCGCCAATCCGTGGCGGGCGAACAACTGCTTACCCTGATACTCGAGCAGATCCATAGGCGGCGGTACTTTAGCGGGAGCCAGGAGTACAGGTGTAGAGGGGAATGAAAAAGGGAGGGGGGAGGGGGTCCGAGGGGGAGGGGGGAGGGCCAGCCCTCCCCCCTCCCCCCTGAGGCAGACCGCGCTGCGAACCCGGCGCAGGGCATAATGCCCGCGCGATGCCTCTTCCTAAGAACGTCACCTTTGTCACATTCGACGTGTACGGCACACTGATCGATTGGGAGACCGGCATCTATGAGGCGTTCGAGAAAGAGGCCACGCGCGACGGGATCACGCTCGACCGCGCCGAGTTGCTCGCGCTTTTCCACGAGATCTCCCGCGAGATCGAGGCGGGCTCCTACGAGCTCTACGCCGAGGTGCTGCGCCGCACCGCGCTCGAGATCGCCAAACGCCTCGAGTGGCCCCTGGAAACATCGCGCTCGGGCTTCCTGCCGGACTCGGTGCAGCGCTGGAAACCGTTCAAGGAGACCCCCGTCCAGCTGCAGAAGCTCGCCAAGAAGTACAAGCTCGGCCTGCTCTCCAACATCGACGACAAGCTGCTCGGCCAGACTCGTCGCCACATCGCGACCGACTTCGACCTCGTCGTCACCGCCCAGCAGGTGCGCTCCTACAAGCCCGACCTCGCCCACTTCACCGAGTGCGCGCGGCGCATGGGGGGCAAGAAGGGGTGGGTGCACGTCGCCGCCAGCCACCACCACGACGTGGAGCCCTGCCTCAAGCAGCGCGTCCCCGTGATCTGGGTCAACCGCAACAAGGAGACCCTCGACCCCTCGCAGAAAAAGCCGACCGCCGAAGTCCCCAACCTGCGCGAGGCCGCCAAGCTGCTGGGCGTCGCCTGAGCACGTGCGGGTGCGCGCGCTGCACCCGGACGTGCTCGTGGCCACCAGCGCGATCTGGCAGACCAACTGCGCGGTGGTGCGCGGCGCGGTCGGAGCTGACGGGCACGAGACTTTCATCGTCGACTCTCCCGTCCTGCCCGAGGAGCTCGACGCCCTGCCGGCGCTGCTCGAGCAGGCCCGCTTTCCGGCGCCCAGCGGCCTGCTGGCGACCCACGCCGACTGGGACCACCTGCTCGGGCGCCTCGCCTTCCCGGGGGTGGCGCTCGGTTGCGGGCAGAGCACCGCGGAGCGGATGCGCGCTGCGCCAGGGGAGGCCCAGCGCGAGCTGCGCGCGTTCGACGAGGAGCACCTGATCGAGCGTCCCCGGCCCCTCTCCCTGGGGGCGATCCAGGCGCTGCCCGTGCCCGGGCGCTGCGCAATCGGCGAGCTGGAGCTCGAGCTGCACTGCGCCGAGGGCCACACCGAGGATGGGATGGCCATCTGGATCCCCTGGGTGCGGGTGCTGCTCGCCGGCGACTACCTGTCCCCCGTGGAGATTCCCACACTGTGCGAGCGGCGGGAGGCGTTGCACGCCTACCTTGCCACTCTGGAGCGGCTGCGGCCGCTGGTCGCGGGCGCCGGGCACGTCGTGCCCGGCCACGGGCCCGTGTTGGACTCCGCGCGCGCACTCGCCGTGCTGGAGGAGGACCTCGCCTATCTGCGGGCCCTCGGCGAGCGCGGCGCCGAGGCGGAGTTGCCCCCCGGGCGGCGCGCGGCGTTCCAGCGGCGCCTGCACGGGGAGAACGCCGCGCGGGTCAGCCCTTGCGGAAGAGGATGAGCGCGCCGTCGTAAGACTGCCGGGTGGACCCGGGCAGGAAGCAGGTGTGCCACTCGAGCACCTCCGCATCGGCAAGCAGCCTTCCGAGGCGGTCGAGTGAGTAGGAGTTCATCTGCATGTGCGGGTACGACCAGTCCCTGCCACGGAGGAGGTTGAAGAGGTTGTATGCGAACGGGACCGTCTTCATCGTCCAGTGAAACGATCCCGTAAGCGGATGGGTGGGTCGAAGGGTCACATGGATCGCGCCCACCCCACCCGGACGCAGCCCCCGCAGGAGAGTCGCGAGGATGCGCTCGCCCTCGCGGACGGGAATGTTACTGGAAGACCAGCGACGATTGCACCAGGTCGTAGCTGCCGGCCAGCTCGGCGAGCCTGTGGGCCGGCACCCACTCGACGTTGCCCAGGCTCATGTGCCGGGCGTTCCGATCGGCCTCGTGCAACATCGAGGGCGACACGTCGACTCCGTAGACGTGCTCGCAGCGCTCCGCCAGCGGCAGTGTCAGGCGTCCTACGCCGCACCCGTAGTCGAGCGCCCGCCGCGCCTGCAGGGTGGATCCCGTGTGGGCCTCGATCCTCGCCGCCAGCTCGGCGACCTGCCGGCGGCCGGTGTCGAAGAAGCGCGCGCGCGCCGCGGCGTCGAGGCGAGCGCGGTGGAAGTCAGGTGCTGACAACACACCGTAGTAGGGATCCATTGCGCCATAGCGCTCCCACTGCGTGGTCGGGTCGTAAACCATGGCGACGCCTACCGCGGAGCGCGCTCCAGAGCGGGCCGATGCTTCTATGTTTGTCAAGTCTCGCTATTTGCGGGTTTTGGGGGGTTGGTGAGGAGGCGGTAGAGGTGGCGTGCGGTGTAGCGCTTGAGGCAGCGCTTGATCTCTCGGGTGTTGCGGCCTTCGGCTTGGCGTCGGGCGGTGTAGGCACGTGTGCGGGCGTCGTCGCGCATCCGGCAGAGCACGATCGTGTGCAGCGCCCGGTTGAGCTGGCGATCGCCTGAGCGGTTGAGGCGATGCCGGACGGTTTGCCCGGAGGACGCCGGGACTGGGGCGACGCCTCCGAGAGCCGCGAATGCCGCCTCGGAACGGATGCGCCCGGGGTGGGAGTAGGCGCAGAGGATTTGTGCTGCGACGATCGCGCCGACTCCCATCTCGTCCATGAGCATGGGTGCGATCCGAGCGACGATCGGCTCGATCTCGCGCTGAAGCTCGCTCGCTTCATCTTCCAGGGCGAGCGCGCGGCGTGCACTCGCGCGGATTGTGATGGTCGTCGCGCGATGCTCGCTGCCGAGCGTAGGGCTGATCCGTAGACGCGCGGCCTTGGCGAGCTGCTCGCGGGTCGCCAAACCGCGTAACCCTTCACGCAGCGACGGCGGGGCGGAGACGAGCAGCGCCTTCAGCAACAGGATCGCCGCGCGCTTTGAGCGCACTGCGCTATCACGTGTCGCGAGCAGCACGCGCAGCGCCTCGCGCTCGCCACGCAACCGGGGTTGAGCAAGATGCTCCCGGGAGAGCGCCTCGCGTGCCGCGCGGATCGCGTCCAGCTCGTCAGACTTCGCCCGGTCACGACGTGCCGGGCGGCGGGGACGGTCAACCTCGAGCACGAGCTCTCCCTGGCCCTGCAGGAACGCGGTGAGCCCGGAGCCGTAGCTGCCGGTCCCCTCGACCGCCCACGCACGGCGCCCAGGCGCGCTTTCCCGCGCGAAGCGCAGCAGCCGCCGGTAGCCCCGCTCGTTCGCGGCGACGGTGGTCTGTCCTTCCACGACCGCGGTGTCCGCTGCGAGAACTGCGGCGCTCAGCGAGTCGCGGTGCGTATCGACGCCGAGCACATGGTCAGCTTGGTCTGCCAGCATGGGATACGACCTCCTGTTCTGGGGGTTTGACTGTCGGTACTCGGCCTGGGCAATAGGAACCGCGAAGGGCAAGACTGTGATGAGTCACGCCCCGGGGACTCCCGAGGCGGACAGGCTTCTGATCAGGCCACCAGCGGCGGCCAGGCCGGGACCGGCAGCAACAGACGGACAAATCGGCGGTAAGGCACCCACGCCAAGACGCGAGGCCAGTGCATGTGAGAGTCACGTCCATCACTACCGGGAGCCAGCCTGAACACCAGGCCCGACGTTCCCCCGCGGGGGAACGTCGACAACACAGCGACCACCCGCCGCCAACACCCACACGACACAGCAATCGCTGTGCGAAAGCATCACAGTGGATGTGGTCGCTCGTCTTCGAACATGCCCTCACCCGTAGTAGCGCGAGATGACCAGAAGCTGACTGAAGACGTCGTGCGCCAGCAGGAGTGTGACGAGCAGCACCCCGATGACCGGTCCCCAGCGCCGCCCGGCGCCGCGTGCGGCCAGCGCCAGCACGGGGCCCCACAGCGCAAGCAACGGCAACAGGTAGCGCGGCTCGGCGTACTCGGTGGGCAGGTGGTGGACGTAGTCGTCCACGCCGATCACGCCCACCACGCCAAGGACGATCGCCAGGTAGACGCAGAGCTCGACCAACCGGCTGCGCAGCGCCCCACGGTAGGTGTAGAGCGCGCGCGCGAAGAGCGCTGCGGTCAGCGCCGCGGGGACGAGCGCGGCCGTGTAGACCCAATTTGGAAAGGTCGTGTCCAGCCAGCCGTAGAGCCCCACCAGCCCGTTGAACCAGAGCACGCGGGTGATGAGGAAGCCATGGAAGTAGTCGTGCACCCCTGGCAGCGGCGGTAGGTAGAACTGCCAGACGTAGCCGAGCTCCTTCAGCGGCGAACCGCTTTTGCCGTTCAGGTTGAGTGCGCCGGCGAGCGCGCCGAGCACAGGTTTGCCCGCGAGCGCGTTGTAGAGCATGTACAGCACGACCGGGCTCGCCCCCACGCCGGCGGCGAGCGCGAACGAGCGCCGGGCGGCCCGCCCCGAGGTGCGCGCCTCGCGCACGCACAGCGCGAGCAGCCCGAGCACGGCGCCGGGCACCAGGCTGAGGAACGTGAGCTTGCTCAGGATGCCGACGGCGAGCACCGCGCCGAGCGCGAGGGCGAGCTCCGGCGTGAGTCCTCGCCGGAAGCCCCGCGCCAGGCAGTAGAAGAGCGCCGCCGAGACCGCAAACAACAGCGCGTCGGGGTTGACTGCGCCCGACATCAGCCCGAGCAGCGGCGCCAGCGCGACGCCGAGGCCGCCGACCGTCCACGCCCACCGCACTCCGGGGAGCGCCTCACGCAGGAAGAGGAACGCGAACAGCGCCGTGAGGCCGCCCAGCACGGCAGAGAGCAGCCGCATCAGCGCGAGCTGGTCGAGCAGGGTGCCGGGCGAGGCCAGCTTGTAGGGGACCGTCTCCAGGGCGTAGTACAGCGGTGGCTGGGAGGTGGCCACCCCCGCCTGCGCCGAGTCCGTGCGCGAGAGCGGTGCGGCGAGGGTGTGCTCCAGCGTGCGCTGCTCGCTCGGTGTGGAGATCGTGCCCACGCTCGGGTCAAACCGCACGTTCGAGTAGAGCAGGTCGTTCAGCACCGCCCGCTCGGCGTGCGGGAACTTTTCTTCCGCCCCCGAGGGCAGGCGCCCGGTTTCGGCGAGGTGTTGCACGTAGGCGAAGTGGGAGGGTTCGTCGGGCACCTCGAACGGAGGCGAGACGATCGACCAGCACGCCGCGTTGAGGGACGCGACCAGCGCGCAGATCCACGCCGCTCTGGGTACGCGGCGAAGCCCCGTCGGCACGTCTGCGAGCAGCTGCCGGCACCTGGCGAGCGCTCGCCGGTGCAGGGGTGCCTTCGCGGCGGCGGGCCCGCTCACGAGAGTTCCTTGAGGACCAACCACGAGGTGAGCGCGATGAACGCGAGCGCGAGCGCCACCACGAGCAGGGCGTCCCAGAGACCGCTGGCCGCGTGGCCGTAACCCAGGCGCCGGATCACCGCGGCGGCCGAGGACCACCACTGGTGGCTCGGCCGCAGGTATTCGACGCCCATTCTGCCGGGCAGCGGACCTTCGCTGGAGACCGCCGCGACGCCGCGCCGCGTCGTCCAGCCGCGCAGCGTGACGGGCGCGTTCATCGAGCTGAGCGCGAAGCAGACCTTCACGGGGGCGACCGCGCGGGCAACGGGGGTCACCGGGACCGTCACCGCGCCGCTCGACCACCCCGGAGGGTAGGAGCCCTGCGTCACCACGCGCGAGCCCGACAGGACCCGCACCGTCACCTCAGGGCCGAGCACGGTGAGCAGCGCCAGGCGGATCGCCGAGGTGCCCCGTGGCAGCGCTTCTTCACCCTGGCAGGCGCGCGCCGGCAGGCTGGTGGTCACGAGCCCGCCGGCGGTGGACACGTTGCCCCGGGCGACCGTGAGCGGCGAGTGCGAGAGCGTCAACACGAACGCTACAGCGACGATCGCCAGGCCTGCCGCCAGCGTGATCCGCACCGAGGGTGGCGCGGGGAGCCGGAGTCCGCCCAGGCGGTGGCGCAGCCGGGCGAAGGCTCGCTGGCCGGGGTGCTCTCCCCCCCTCCGCCGGGCCCCTCGTTTGCTGCTCGGAGGTGGCGCGGGGGTCCGGGTCCCTCGCTTGCCGGTCGGGGCCGGCGCGGGCGACCGGGCTCTGCCTTTCGAGGGGCGCGCGCCTGAGAGTGAGGCCGGTCGGCGTGCCATCAGCCGTAGTAGCGCGAGATGTCAAGCAACTGGCCGAAAAGGTTCTGGGCCAGGACGAGGGTGACGAGCAGCGCCCCCGCGACCGGCCCCCAGCGCCGCCCCGCGCCGCGCGCGGCGAGCGTCAGCACGGCGCCCCACAGCACGAGCAGCGGCAGCACGTAGCGCGGCTCGGCGAACTCACCCGGCGCTTTGTTGATGTAGTCGTCCGAGCCGACGATCAGCAGCACCCCGAGGCCCATCGCCACGTAGACGAGGACCTCGACCAGGCGGCTGCGCAGCTCTCCGCGGCAGACCACGAGCGCGCGCGCGAACAGCACGACGATCACCCCCGTGGGGATCAGCGCGACCTTGTAGACCCAGCTCGGGAAGGCCGCGTCAAGCCAGCCGTAGATGCCGACCAGGCCCCTGAACCAGTACACACGCGTGGTGAGGAAGCCGTGGAAGAACGGCGTCTGCCCCGGCAGCCGCGGGAGGTAGAACTGCCAGATGTAGCTGAGCTCGTGCAGCAGCGACCCGTGCTCGTTGAGCGACACGGCGTTGCCGAGCACGCCGACCGCGGGCCGGGAGGAGAGCAGGTTGACGAGGATGTACAGCAGCGCCGGAGTCGCCGCCACCCCGAACCCGAGCCCCAAGCAGCGCAGGGCGGCCCGGCGGGAGGTGCGGCGCGCCTCGCGCGCGCCGAGCGCGAGCAGGCCGAGCAGCGCCCCGGGCAGCAGGCCGAGGAACGTGAGCTTGGTCAGGAAGCCGACGGCGAGCACCGCGCCGAGCGCGACGGCGAGCCGCGGTGTGAGCCCCCGCCGGAAGCCGCGCGCGAGGAGGTAGAAGAGTGACGCGCAGACCGCGAACAGCAGCGCGTCGGGGTTGATCGCGCCCGACATGACGCCGAGCAGCGGCTCGAGCGCGACGCCGAGGCCGCCAACCGTCCACGCCCACGGCACCGCGGGGAGCGCCTCGCGCAGGAACAGGTAGGCGAACAGCGCGGTCAGACCGCCCATCAGCGCGGAGAGCAGGCGCATCAGGGCGAGCCGGTCGAGCACCGTGCCCCCCGTCTCCAGGTCGTAGGGGATCGTCTCCAGCACGTAGTACAGCGGCGGCTGCGACGCCGCGACGCCTGCGTCACCGTTGCCGGTGCGCTTTTCGGGCACGGAGAGGTCGCGTTCGAGCTTGCGCTGTTCGGCCTCCGTGGAGATCGTGTCGACCGAGGGGTGCTCGAGCACCGCCGCGTTGTGCAGGTCGTAGATAGCCCGTTCCTCGGCCGGCGGGTAGGTTTCACCCGCCGAGGAAGGCAGGTGCCCCGTTTCGGCTAGGCGCTGCACGTAGGCGTAGTGCGAGGATTCGTCTACCACCTGGAAGGGCGGTGAGACGATCGACCAGCAGACCGCGTTGAGGCAGGCGATCAGGGCGCAGATCCACCCCGTTGTGGGGACCCGGCGGAGCGCCGCCAGCAGGCGGGTCGTCACCGGCTCAGCTGCCGTGGGAACGGCCCGCGCAGGTCGGCTGCGTCCGCGGGCGGCTGGGGCGCTCGGGGTGGCAGGCCGCGAGGACCCGGCGGCGGCCGGCGGCGCGGCTTTCGTCCCCGCCGCTCTGCGTTTGGAGGCTCCCTGCTTCACGGGCGCCCCCGGCGTGGTGCGCCTGCTCATCCGAGGTCCCTCACGACCAGCCAGGAGGAGAGCGAGAGGACCGTCAGCGCGAGCGCCAGCACGAGCAGCGCGTTGCCGGTGCCGGCGGCGGCGCGCCCGAGACCGAGGCGCCGGGCGACCGAGACGGCGAGCGACGCCCACGAGCGAGGGCCCGGGTGCAGGTATTCGATGCTGATCCGCCCCGGCAGCGGCCGCGCTCCGCCAACGGTCGCTTCGGCCGGGGGCGTTCGTCTGCCCACCATCGTGACTTCTCCGGTCACCGATTCGAGCTGAAAGCAGACGCGGACGGGCACGACCGTGCGCGAGAGCGCGCGCACCGACACCGTCGCCCCCTCGCCCGACCAGCCGGCGGCCAGCGTGCCCTCGGTGACGATGCGCGAGCCGGCGAAAACCCGCACCGCGACTTCGGGGGAGGTGACCCCGAACAGGCCGAGGCGGATCGCCACGGTGCCGCCCGGTAGCACTTCGCGCGACTGGCAGCCGCCGATGTTGTGGGTCGTGGCGACCAGCTGCGTTTCGGGCGGGACCGATCTCGCCTCGGGCACCAGCGGCGCGTGCGCGAGCGTTCTCAGCAACGTGAGCGCGATCAGCGTCAAGCCGCCGGCGAGCGCCAACCGGACCCGCATCAGCGGCGCCGCAACCCGAGGATCGAAAGCAGGAACGAGGCGAAGATCACTTGGATGCCGAGCACCAGCAGGGTTGCGGCGAAGATCGCCAGGCGCTCCTCCGAGAGGGAGCCGAAGCCGCGGTGCACCCACTCCAGGACGATCGCGACGATCAGGGCCAGCCCCACGAGCGCGAGCGCGCCGCCGAGCAGCAGGCCGTGCTCCAGGCGCCAGCGGCGGCGCTGGCGCTCGAACCAGGGGTCGCGCTCGCCCATGAAGTAGACCGCGTAGGTCTGCGCGCAGAGGCCGAGCGTGACGACCTGCGCGCCGACGATCAGCAGCAGCGAGCCGCCGATCAGCGTGTGCACTTCCCAGCGGCGGCCGAGCACCGAGACGTGCGCGAGCACCGTGGCGCAGATCAGCGCGCCGAGCGTCGCCAGCAGCGCGCCGGGGATGATGAAGAGGTGCCGGGGGGAGTGCAGGACCAGGTAGCGCAGGTGGCGCCAGCCGTCGCGGAAGCTCGAGAGCTTCGACTCGCCGCCGCGCGGGTGGTAGGAGATCGGCAGCTGGCGGATGTCGAGGTCCGCCTTCGCCGCGCGGACGACCATCTCCGAGGCGAACTCCATGCCGGAGGTGCGCAGTTCAAGGCGCCCCAGGTGCTCGGTGCGAAACGCGCGCATCCCGCAGTGCGCGTCGTTGACGCCGGTGTGGAAGAGGAGGTTCAACAGGCGCGAGAGCAGCGGGTTGCCGATGTAGCGGTGCAACCACGGCATCGCCCCCGGGCGGATGTCGCCCATGCGGTCGCCGATCACCATGTCCGCCCCCGCTTCGAGCTCCGCCAGGAACCGCGGGATCTCGTTGAAGTCGTAGGTCAGGTCGGCGTCGGCCATCAGGATGTAGCGCCCGCGCGCCGCCGCGAACCCCGCGAGGTAGGCGCGGCCGTAGCCGCGCACCGGTTCGTGAACCGTGCGGGCCCCCGCGCGGGCGGCCAGCGCGGCGGAGCCGTCGACCGAGCCGTTGTCGGCGACGAGGACCTCCCCGGGGATCCCCGCCGCGGCCATCGCGGCGCGCGCGGTGTGGACGCACTGCTCGATGTTGAGTGCCTCGTCGAGGCAGGGGATGACGACCGAGACGAGGCACGCCGGCTCGCTCACGTCCCGGACGACGGCCTTCTCGACGCTGGTGCTCATCGCGGCTCACCCAGCCGCCGAGAGACCGGTGAGCAGGGTCCGCTCCGCATAGTCGGAGCAGGCTTGCAAGCAGGTCCGTAGGGATCAAGCGGTTCCCAGCGCCTGTAGCGTGGGTGGGCGAAACGGCGCCCAACAGTGCGTGTCGTTGTTTCCAACAGCGGGGCTACCGGACATACGCCGGCGGACCCGAGGCCGTCGGGCCGGCCGCGGGCGGCGTCTCGCCGGACCCCCGTGGGTCCCCAGCGCCCCGGCGCGCGACCGCGTGCAGCATGTCGCCTCCGCCGCCGAGGCGATCGAGCACCCAGACCAGGGGTACGGAGAGGACGCACGCGGCGGCCGCGACGCGCAGGCGCAGCCCGCCGGGAAAGAGGCAGCGCCCGACGAGCAGGTACTGGAGCGAACCGGCGAGGCCCACCGTGCTCGAGGAGGTGGACACCTCGACGTCCTCGAAGCCCGCGCGCGCGAGCGCCTCGCGCAGCGCGGCCGCGTCGAAGTGGAAGCGGTGGCGGGGGAGGTCGAGGTGAAACCAGCGGCCGCCGAAGCGGTGGCGCTGCCAGCAGCCGAAGTTCGGCACGGAGATAGCCAGCAGACCCCCCCGGCGCAGGGCAGCGGCGGCGCGGCGCAGGTCGGCGAGCGGGTCGGGCACGTGCTCGAGCGACTGGCGGAAGACCACGGCGTCGAATGCGCCGGGTTCCAGTTCGGCCACGTCGAGGGTGCCCTCTCTCGCGTGCACGCCCCGGCGCCGGGCGAGCGCGCAGGCCGCGGCGGAGGGCTCGACGCCGACGGCGCACCAGCCCCGCCGAAGCAACCAGACGCCGAGGTCGCCGCGCCCGCAGCCGACGTCGAGCAGGCGCCCGGGGGGCAGCCGCGCGAGCGAGGCGAGCGGGGGTGTGCGCAGCGCACGCCGGGCCTGGAGGCGGAGGATCAGTCGCGAGAGCAGGCCGGCGAGCCCCGTGGGCAACCCGTAGGCGCCGTAGGCGCTCGGGTAGAAGGCGGCGAGCTCCCGGGCCCCGAGCGCGAGCGGGAGCGTGACGCCCACCCCGCAGGAGTCGCAGCCCACGACCGAGAAGGTGCCCGGCGAGCGGTGGAAGCGGTCGGGGGAGCGCAGCAGCTCCTCGCCCAGCGAACCGCCGCACAGCGGGCAGCGCGGGGTGTCATCCGAGGAGCTCGCCGCCGGTGGGCGCTCCCAGGCGGCCGACGCCAGCGCCGGGGGCAGAGGTGGGTCCCCGCCGTTCACTGCCCGAGGGCCACGGGCGCGGGCGCGGGGGCGGAGAGCGGCGTGGAGTCGGACGCGGGCTTGGCGGGACCTCCGGGTTCGGCCACAGCGCGGCTGCCGTGCTCGGACACAGCGCGGCGGGAGCGGTCGAGCTCGCTCTGCAGACGCTCGAGCAAACGTACGACGCGCAGGCCGTTGTGGCCGTCCGAGCGCGGCGGGACGCCCGAGCGCAGCGCCTCGAGGAAGTGCTCGCACTCCAGCCGCAGCGGCTCGACAAGCGAGAGCTGCGGCAGGAAGATGCCGCCGGAGCGGGTTCTGAAGTCGTCGGGGCCGTGCGGGTCGAAGCCCTTGTCGTAGACGGTGAGCTTGCCTTCGACTGCCATGTCGTCGAAGGTGGCCATCTGCCGCGAGCCCACGACCGTGAAGCGCCGTTCCTTGCGGGGGTGAAGCCAGGAGAGGTGCAGGTGGGCGGCGACGCCCGAGGGGAAGCGCAGGAAGCCGAAGACGACGTCCTCGACGCCGGGGCGCACGTAGCACTCGCCCCGCACGGAGAGTTCGTCGGGCTCCTCGTCAACGAGGTCGAGCAGCACGGAGACCTCGTGCGGGCCGAGGCTCCAGAGGGCGTTCTCGTCGGCGCGCAGCACACCCAGGTTCACCCAGGAGCAGGCGAGGTAGCGGACCTCCCCCAGCGCGCCGGAGTCGGCGAGCTCCTTGAGCCGGCGCACGGCGGGGTGGTACATGAACAGGTGGCCGACCATCAGCGTGCGACCGGTGCGCTCGGCCGCCGCGACTGCCCGCTCGGCGTCGGCGACGCAGTGCGCGAGCGGCTTCTCGACGAAGCAGTGCTTGCCCGCCTCCAGGACCCGCACGACGAGCTCGGCGTGCGTGGGCACCGGGGTCGCGAGTGCGACGGCGTCAAGCGAAGGGTCTTCGAGCAGGTCCTCGAAGCGCGCGGTCAGGCGGGCGGCGGGGAACTGCGCAGCCGCCCGGGCGCGCGCCTCCGCGGAGCCGTCACAACACCAGACGAGCTCCGAGCCCGCCAGCCCGTGGAAGGCCCGCGCGAGGTTGGGGCCCCAGTAACCGAGGCCGGCGACACCGATGCGAAAGGGGGAGCTCATGAGGGGGTGGTCAGGGGGGATCGTCCGCGTGAGTGGGTGCCGCCACCGGGCGGGTGTGCGCTGAGGCCTCCGTGCCCCTGCGGCAGGGCGTGGTGGGTCCGGCCGGACGTCGGCGCGCTGGAGGACCGGGTGGGCGGGCACACACGCCACGCCCCGCGCATCTGTCCGGGCGTGGTCATCGCGTACCCACTGCGGAAGCCGCTGTCGTGGAGTCCGCCGCGCCCCGGGCCGCGCCTCCCTCGGCGCCGAGCGCCGCGCGGATCGCAGCGGTCACCTCAAACGCCTGCGCGGCGGAGAGCGTCGGGCTCATGGGGAGAGCGAAGGAGGTACGCGCGAGCGCGTCGGTAATGGGCAGGTTCACCCCCGCGCTCCACGGCGCCATCGCCGGCTGGCGGTGGGTGGGGGTGCGGTAGGTGGCGCGCGCCTGGATGCCGACACGGGCGAGCGCGTCGATCAGCCGGTCCGCGTCGGGGTGGTGCGCGACGTAGAGGTGCCACGCCGGCTGCACGTCGGGGGCGGCGCGCGGGAGGGTGACGAGCTCGCCGAGCCCGCTCTCGGCGTAGGCGCGCGCGGCCGCGCGGCGGCCCTCGGTCCAGGTGTCGAGGTGCGGCAAGAGGACGCGCAGTGCCGCCGCCTGGAGCTCGTCCAGGCGGGAGTTGTAGCCGGTCTGCTCGAAGAGAAGCTTGTCGCGCGAGCCGTGGTAGCGCAGCAGCCGCGCGGCGTCGGCCACCGCGTCGTCGTCGGTCGCGATCGCGCCCCCGTCGCCCAGGCAGCCGAGGTTCTTGGCGGGGAAGAACGAGAACGTGGCCGCCGTCCCGAGCGAACCAGCGCGGCGTCCGTGGGAGTGCGCGCCGGCTGCCTGGGCGGCGTCCTCGATCACCGGCAGCCCCGTCGCCTCACGGATTTCCGCGACCGGAGCGGGGTTGCCGAAGAGGTCAACGGCGATGACGGCGCGGGTGCGCGGGGTGAGCGCTGCACGGACGGTCTCGACGGTGACGTTGTGCGAGTCGCGGTCCACATCGCAGAAGACCGGAGTGGCGCCTGTCGGCAGGATCGCCTCGGCGCTCGCGAAGAAGGTGAACGAGGGCACGACCACCTCGTCGCCCGGCCCCACGCCGGCGGCGGCCCGCAGGGCGATCGTCAGCGCGTCGGTGCCGGAGGCCACTCCGACCACGTGGTGGACGCCGAGAAAGGCGGCGAACTCCCGCTCAAACGCCTCGACCTCGGGGCCGAGGATGTAGTGGCCGCCGTCGATCGCCGCGCAGACGCGAGCGTGCAGCTCCGCACGGAGCGGCCGCAACGGTCCAGCGATTTCAAATAGTGAGATGGCCATCGAAGCAGCGATGGTAGGAGCCGGGTCAACCCCCACGGCGCCCCGCGGTGGCTCCCGAGGGTCGAGTTCAGCTGAAATGCAGGCGAAAGCGGCGCCGGGAAGTCGGAGACACGACCGTCGAAGGGGTCTGCAGATGAGTCGCAAGGGGCGGGCGGGGGAGCGAGGTCGGCGCTCAAAGTGGGAGACACCCCCACCAGGGCGGTCTCGCGGACGGTCCTGCCAAAGGGCGGGCGTGGAGCGCGTGAGGCCTGCGAGCGACCTTCCGGAGGGTAGGCTCAAACGAATGTGCGGCATTGCTGGGATCGTCGGCGCCGGCAGGCCCGACGTGGAGACGCTCGAGCGGATGGCGGCCGCGATGGTCCACCGTGGGCCGGACGGTCAGGGCGTGTGGCGCGACGAGGAGGTTGGCTTCGCGTTCCGGCGCCTGGCGATCATCGACCTCGACGAGCGCTCCAATCAGCCGCTGCATCTCGGCCATCTGCACGTGGTGTTCAACGGCGAGATCTACAACTACGTCGAGCTGCGCGAGCAGCTGCGCGGCCTCGGGCACAGCTTCCAGACCGAGGGGGACGGCGAGGTGCTGCTGCACGCGTGGAGGCAGTGGGGGGAGGGGGCGCTCGACCGCCTCAACGGGATGTACGCGTTCGCCGTGTGGGACGACGAGTGCAAACGACTGACGCTGGCCGTCGACCCGTTCGCGGAGAAGCCGCTGATGTACCGGGTCGAGGGCGAGGGCGTGACGTTCGCCTCCGACGTGCGCGCGCTGCAGGCGGCGGACCCGGCGAGCGGGGCGCCCGACGAGACGACGGTCCGCGAGTACGTCGCGCTCGGCACGATGCCGCAGCTGCCGCGGACGTTCTTCGGCGACGTGCAGCGTCTGCCCCCCGCCCACGTGGCGCGGTGGGAGCGGGGAAGGGGGCTGACGCTGCGCCGTTACTGGCGGCCGCAGACCGTAGCGGTGCCCGCGGACCCGGCTCGCGCCGCCGAGCGGCTGCGCGAGCTGCTGGCCGACTCGGTGCGGCTGCGGCTGCGCAGCGACGTCCCCGTGGGCACGTCGCTGAGCGGCGGCGTGGACTCCTCCGCGGTCGTGACGGTCTGCGCGGGCCTGGCGGGCGAGCACGTGCGGCACGCGTTCACCGCGACGTTCCCGGGGTTCGAGCGCGACGAGTGGGAGTACGCCGAGGAGGTCGCGCGCGCCGCCGAGGTCACGACACACCACGCGGTGCGCCCCACAGCCGAGGAGCTGTGGGAGGACGTCGAGCAGCTCGTGCGCGACCAGCAGGAGCCGTTCGCGGGCACGAGCATCTACGCGCAGTGGCGGGTGACGCGCGCCGCGCGCGAGACGGGCGTCGTCGTGCTGCTCGACGGGCAGGGCGGCGACGAGCTGTTCGGCGGGTACAACGGCGTCGCGGGGTGGGCGCTGCGCGCGGCCGGGCCCCGCGCGGCGCTGAGCGCGCTCGCCGAGGACCGCGCCGTCGCGGGCGAGCTCGCCCTCGCCTACGCGGTGGGCCGCGCACCGCACGCGGTGGCGCGCCACTATCGGATGCGTCGCGCATCGCCGTACGTCACGCACGAGGTCGCGCGTGCGGCCGCTGACGTCGAGCGCAGGCCGGCGGAGTGGCGCCAGACGCGCTCGCCGCTGCGGCGCGAGCTGCTCACCCAGGCGTTCAACACGACGCTGCCGAACCTGTGCCGGTACGGCGACCGCAACAGCATGGCCCATTCGGTGGAGATGCGGATGCCGTTCCTCGACCGGCGCGTGGCGGAGTACGCGCTGTCGCTGCCCCCAAGCGAGGTGTACAGGGACGGCGTGACCAAGCGCGCGCTGCGAACGGCGCTGCGCGGCACGGTGCCCGACCGGGTGCTCGACCGGCGCGAGAAGGTCGGCTACGAGACGCCCGAGCGCAGGTGGTTCGACGAACCCGCGGCCAGGGAGCGGATCGCGGAGGTCGTGCTCGACCCGAGCGCGCGTGCGAGCGGGCGCTACGACCAGGGGGCGCTCGAGCGCGACTACGCGGTCGGGAGGTGGCGCGAGCCGAGCGCGGTGTGGAGGGTGCTCAACGTCGAGTTGTGGCTGCGAACGCTCACCCCGGCGGGCGCGGTCGCCCAGGCGGCGTGAGGACGGTGCTCGCACGAGGGGCCCTCGCCCCCACCGCCCCAAATGTCGCTGTGCGCCGTCCACTCCTCTCGGCGTTCCCAACAGCCAAGGCGGCGTGAGCGGTGCCAACCCGGCGGCTGCTGGTCTTCAGCTACTACTACCCACCCAACCCGTCGATCGGGGGCGCACGGTGGTCGGCGATGAGCGAGTGGCTGCGGCGGGCGGGGCACGAGGTGACGGTGATCACGTCGCACTCGAGCGGCGGGAGCGGGGAGGCGGAGCCGTGGGTGGAGCGCACCTTCGACCTGGGCGCCGTCGGCGCGGCGCGCCGGCTGCTGCGCCGAGCCCCCGCGCTGCCCGCGGAGCTCGCGAGCACCGTCCACAAGCCGCCCCCGTGGTGGTTCACAGACGTGGTGGTGCCGGACGAGTGCCTGGTGACGTGGTACCCGGCCGCGCTGGCACGGGCGCGGCAGGTGGTGCGCGAACGCGAGATCGACTGCGTGGTCACCAGCGGCCCGCCCAACTCGACCCACCTGCTCGCGCCCCTGCTAGGCCGGCGCCGCCCGGCGTGGATCGCCGACCTGCGCGACGGGTGGCGCTACGAGGCGCTGCACGCGTGGCCCACGCGCGCGCAGGACCGCCTCGACGCGCTGCTGGAGCGCCGCGCGCTGCGCGCAGCCGACCTCGTGGTCGGGGTCACCCGCCCGATCGCCGAGGATGCTTGCACGCGCCTGGGGGCGCTGTCCGCGTACGTGCCCAACGGCTGGAACCCGACGGTCGGCGAGCAGGTGAACGACGCGGCGCGTCCGGCGCTCGCACGCGACCGGGTCAACGTCGTGTACACAGGCACGCTCAGCGGGCCGCGCGGACGCGACCCTAGGCCGCTGTTCGCCGCCCTGCACCAGCTCGCCGCCGAGGACCCCGCGACGGCGGCGCGCCTGCGCGTGGTGCTGGCCGGCCGGCTTGACACCGACGAGCAGCGGCTGCTGGAAGGACTCGACCTCGACGGCGCGGTCGAGCACGTGGGCACTCTCAGCCGCGGCGCGGCGGCGGCCCTGCAGCGGGACGCGGACGCGCTGCTGCTGCTGACCGGCCCGGGGCACACCTCTGAGGCGACGGGCAAGCTCTTCGACTACCTCGCCGCGGGCCGCCCGATCCTCGCGCTGGCGCGCGGGAACGTGGCGGCGAGGATCGTGCAGGAGACCGGCACGGGCGTGGTGGTGGCGCCCGAGGACGTGGGGGGCATCGCACGGGCGCTCGGGGCCGTCGCAGACGGGACGCTGGCGAGCGCCTACGCGCCGCACGGCCTCGAGCGCTACTGCTACCCGAGGCCGGCCGAAGAACTCGCCGAGCTCGTCGAGCGGGCGCTCGCGCAGCGGGAGCGGCGGATGAACCTGGCCGGCGGCGCGCGGTGACAACAGGAGTGGTGCACGGGCCTGGTCGGCGTGGCGACACCGGTGGGAGCGTGCGCGTGTGAAGCACTGAGCGATTCGCGGCGCCCGCCGGATGGCCACGGGTCCCATCGCGCGAGTGAGGAACACGCATGTGTGAATCCCGGGCCGACTTACGGAGTGCTTCGGGCGACCGCTGGCGCTGACCGGGACGGCGATATAGCGTGGCCGCATGTTGCTGGATGAAGCGCACATCCTGGTCACCGGCGGGGGCGGCTTCGTGGGCGTGCCCACTGTGCGTGCGCTGCTGGCCAAGGGCGCGCGGGTGCGGGTGCTGGACGTGGCGCCGTCGCAGCGGCTGGAGGGCCTGGAGTGCGAGGCGGTGGTCGCAGACATCGCTGACGAGGAGGCAGTGGGTGGCGCGTGCGAGGGGATCGACGGTGTCGTGCACCTGGCGGTCCTGCCGCTCATATACGCCAACAACAAGCACGAGAAGGCCTTCCAGGCGAACGTGCGTGGCTCGTTCAATGTCTTCCGTGCGGCGGGCGAACGCGGGGTGAAGCGCGTGGTGTACTCGTCCGCCTCATCGGCGTATGGGCCGCCAAGGGAGGTCCCGATTCTCGAGAGCCATCCGCTGCACCCGAATGCCTTCTATCCAGCGAGCAAGGCGGCCGCCGAGATGTTGCTGCGCGGCCTCGCCGGGGCGTACGGGTACAGCTTCGCGATCCTGCGCTACATGAACGTGTACGGCCCCGGGCAGCGGATCGGCGTGATGCCCGCCGTCGCGCGCAGCCTGCTTGCCGGCGAGCGTCCACAGCTGACGGGAGACGGCACCCAGGGCTTCGATTTCGTGCACATCGAGGACTGCGCCCGCGCGAACGTGCTGGCCCTCGGCGCCGAGGTGGACGGCGAGGACTTCAACGTCGGCCACGGCACGAGCGCGTCGCTGAACGAGGTGGTCGAGCTGATGGGCGAGTTGCTGGGCGTAAGCGCGGAGTCCGTGTACGACGGCCCTGTCACAGCGGCCCTCCCCCGGGTGGGCGACGTAAGCAAGGCGCACACGATGCTCGGCTTCACCGCGGGGATCACGCTGCGCGACGGGCTCGCCGGCTTCCTCGAGGAGCTCCGCGAGGCGCAGACGGCCGAGGTCGCCTGAGGGCCCGATGACCCCGATCGACGTCATCTCCGCGACCGCCCCGGGGCCACTCGGGACAGCGAGCATCTGAGACCAAGGTGGTCGTCCTCACAGGCTCAACGGGACTCGTCGGCTCGGCGCTGCTGCCAAGGCTCGCTGCCCGAGGCGAAGTGCTCGCCATGTGTCCCCCCGAGCAGAACCCAAAGCCGGTAGAGGGGGTGAGGTGGATCGAGCAGGATCTAACGCAGCCGCTCTCACCCGAGCTGCCCGATCGCATCGATGCCGTGATCCACCTGGCACAGTCCCGCCGGTACCGAGAGTTCCCCGAGGGCGCGGTCGACATGCACGAGGTCAACACTGCCGCCACCGTCAGGCTGCTCGACTACTGCCGTCGCGCGGGCGGAACCACGTTCACCTACGCCTCCACCGGCAGCGTCTACGCACCCGGCCAGGCGCCGGTGCGGGAGACCGACGTACTGGCGCCCGGCAGCTTCTACGCGGCGTCCAAGCTCGCAGGAGAGCAGGCGGTAGAGCAGTTCCGCGGTCTGCTGCGCGGACACTGCCTGCGCCCCTTCTTCATCTACGGCCCGGGCCAGCGCAACATGCTCCTGCCCGGTCTGATCGCGCGCGTGCGAGAGGGACGCGAGGTGACGCTGGCAGGCCCGGACGGTATCCACATGAACCCCATATACGTAGATGACGCGGCCGACGCAGTCCTGGCCACGTTGGATCGCGACGAGTCGGTAGTGATAAACCTGGCAGGCCCCGACATCATCTCGGTGCGCGAGATCGCCGAGCAGATCGGAAGGCTGGTCGATCGCGAGCCGACGTTCGCTGTAGGTGACTCTCGGCCTGACGTCGTCGCCAGCAACGAGCGCTGCGACGCGCTCGTCGGGCCGCCGCGTGTGGCCTTCGCAGAGGGGCTGCGGCGCACGGTCGAAGCGGATCTGCAGCCAGCGCGCGAAGCGTGCGCGCAGCGTACGACCGATGTGGGCTGAGGTGGCGATAGGGCCCCCTGACGTGTCGGTCGAGAGCTGAGGCGGCGGTGAAGGAAGATCCCCGACAGCCGGCACCGGCCCTGCGACTGCCACGGATCCTCCACGCGCCCGCCGACGTCGCGGGCAACGCGTTTACGCTCTCCCGCGCCGAGCGGGAACTGGGCCTGCAGAGCGATGTGGCGGTGATCCGGCCTGTGCCGTTCGGCTACGGCGCGGACATCCGTCTGGGCGGCGAGGGTCAGGGGATCGTGCGCCGGCTGGCCACGCGTGCCGCGTTCCTGCGCCGTGCGCTGCGCGACTACGACATCGTCCATTTCAACTTCGGCCAGACTCTGTTCGCGGCGCGGATGTTCGGGCACGTCCTCAACGAGCTTCCCCTATATCGGCGGGCAGGCAAGACGATCCTCGTGACCTTCCAGGGATGCGACGCGCGGCCGTGGGCGTGCTGCTTCTGCCGCCTGGAGCACTGCCGCTCCGAAGATGCCTACCGTCTCCCCAACGCGGCGCGCTTCCTACGCTACGCCGACCGCTGCTTTCATCTCAACCCAGACCTCCGGCGCTGGCTGCCAGGGTCGCGCTTCCTGCCCTACTCGAGCGTTGACCCGCGGGCTATCACTCCGCCGAGCTCGATGCCGGTCCGCGAGGAGGTGCTCGTGGCCCACGCGCCCACGAACCGAGACTACAAGGGCACCCGCCACGTGGTAGATGCAATCCGCAGGCTCCAGCTCGAAGGCGTTCCGGTGCGCTTGGACCTGATCGAGGAAGTTCCCCACGCAGAGGCGATCCCGCGCCTGCGGGCGGCGGACATCGTGGTGGACCAGTTGCTGATCGGCTGGTACGGCGGCCTGGCGGTCGAGGCGATGGCGATGGCCAAGCCGGTTCTCTGCCACATCTTGGAAGAGACCCCCGAGGACAACCCGTTCGGCGTGGAGTTGCCGATCGTGCGAGCCACCGCGGAGACCCTCGCCACCCGCCTGCGCGAGCTGATCGCCGACCCCGCCGCGCGCCTGCGCCTCGGAGCCGCCGGCCGGGCCTTCGTAGAACGCCGCCACGACCCGCGCATCGTGGCCCGCAAAGTGCTCGCGGGGATCGTCACGCTGCCTTCGCCGTAGACAGGGCCGAGCGGACGTTTGGGTCGCAGCGCCGTTACGCCCACTGGTTACCGGAAAAGACGCGGGACATGGCCCCCACGAGAGGGAGGGCCATGTCCCGCAATGAGAGCCGCTACTTCTTCTTTTTCTTCTTCTTCGCCGGGCCGTACTTCTTCTTGGCCGTCGCTTCGCACTTCGCGCGCGACTTCTTCGGCTGCTTCTTGCACTGCTTCAGCGCTTTTTCAAGCAGCTGCTTGCGGGTCGGTTTTGCTTTGGCTTTTTCTTCTTCTTCTTTTTTCTTCTTGGCGGCCGCTTCTTCTTCAGCTTTCTTTTTCGCGGCTGCTTCTTCTTCGGTTTTCTTCTTGGCGGCTGCTTCTTCTTCAGCTTTCTTCTTCGCGGCGGCTTCGTGTTCAGCCTTTTCTTTTTCTTCTTTTTCTTTCGCTTCGCGTTCGGCTTTTTCTTTTTCTTCTTTTTCTTTCGCTTCGCGTTCGGCTTTTTCTTTTTCTTCTTTTTCTTTCTGGATTTCGGCTGCGCTTTTCGGGGTTGTGAAGTGTCCGCTGGAGCTCGGGGTCGAACCGGTTTCGTTCGTCGCGACGAGGCAGAACGCGAGCCCCTGGTGTGAAGGCAGTCCGGTGGCCGAGGTGGAGACTTCGACTTCTTCGTTTTCCGCCCCTAGCGCTTCGGCTTCGGCGGTCGTTTTGCTGCCTGCGCCCTCACAGGAGGCACCCACGTTGTACTCAAAATGGTATTTGAGCGACGTTTCGTCGGCGGCCAGCTTCACCTTGCCATGCAGGGTCGCCGTGCTGCTCGTAACAGCTGTCGCCGACAGGACGGTCGGCGCTTCGGGTGCTGGCAGCGCAAGGGTTTTGAACGCAACCGGGCTGCCTTTGGTCGAAAGCGGTGTTTTGTTGGCGTTGGTCGCGACCAGACATACTGCGTATTCTGTTTTCGGCGTCAGTTTCGTGACCGCAACAGCAACGGCTACTTCGTTTTCTTCCATCCCCGAGGCTTCGGCTGCCGGGGTTTCGCTGCCACCTTCGCAGCTCACTCCCACAGCGTAATCGAAATGGTATTTGAGCGTCGTTTCGCCCTTGGCCAGTTTCAGCTTGCCATGGAAGGTCGCCGTGACGGGGGTGATTTCTTCCACCGATCCGGTTTCGGGCATTCCAGGGGCAGGCAGAGCCATGGTTTCGAAGTGTTCCACCTTTGTGGAGACGACCGAGCCGTTTGCGTTCTTCGCGACGAGGCAGACCGAGTATTCCTGGGTGGGCAGCAGTTCCTTGACCGCCACCTTGACTTCGACTTCGCTTTCTTCGGCGCCTTTGGCCACGGCCAACTGAGTCGTTTTGCCGCCTTCGCAGCTTGCTCCGGTGTTGTAGTCAAAGAAGTACCTTATTTTGGTTTCTTCTTTGCCAAACTTCACCTTCCCGGCCAGAGTCGTTGCCGTGGCTTCGACTTTTTCCGCCGGCATGGTTATGGGGTTTTTCGGCGGAGGTCCGGCCAGTACGAAGACGTCGAGGACGCCGCCTTCGTGGTTCACCACGTATACGGTCTTCGTTTTTTCGTTCACGGAGATGGCACTGGAACCGGGGTGTTCGCCGCTCAGGCCGGTTGAGAATGTATCTATGGCCACCCCCGCTTTGCTGAACTCTTCGATGACTGTTTCGTTGTTGACAAAGATGTTGCCCGTCGATTGATCGACCGTCACGGCGAGACTTCCGTACGCACCGCCCAAAGAGAGTTCTCGCTTGAGTTTGAAGGTTGCGCCATCCGGTTCGTACTCGGCCACGCCTTTGCCTGCAAGGTTCTGGGCGGCGTACAGGTCACCTTCGGCGTCGAACGCAAGCGCATTCGTGTTGACCACGCCTTCCAGCACCGTTTCGGGGGATTCCAGTTTGTCATTGTACTTAATGATCTTTCCGGGATTGCCGTAGATCCCGACATACACATTCCCATTTTTGTCGACTGCGACGGCCGTACTCTCTCCTAGATGTTCCAACTTCTTGACGAGCGTCCCTTCTTTGTTGTATTGAGAGATGGTTTCGTGTTCGAAGTCGGCGACATATAGGTCGCCTTTGGATGCGTCCGCCGCGTTATCGACGGCCATCTGGTAGATGGGTCCGGGGTTTTCCGCAACCGGGAAATGTGCTTCTTCTATTGCTTCTTCTTCCACGTTGAACTTGAAGATGTCCCCGGTTTCGCCCCCCCCCAGGTACACGTCGCCGTTGGACTGATCGAGAGCCACGGCACTCGCGGTCGTAATCGAGACTGTAGGAAAGAATTCGTCGGACACATATTCGGCCGACGCCAAGGCGGGGCCGGCCGAGAGCGCGAGTCCGCCGATCAATACGCCCAGCGTGACGAGAGCCAGCCGGAGATACCTGCGAGTACTAGTCATCACTTATTAGCTCCTTCGTCGGGGTCGTTGTGGCCGCATTCGGCCCGATGGCTTTCCGGAGATGGCTTCGAGGTCGAGGCAGCGACTCTTGGGCGAGCCGGCTCGGCGACGAAGGGCATCAACGCTGGGTAGCTGGCTATGCGCAACAACGCCCTCTCCGCTCCATCCCGTGGGCAGACATTCGCCTGCCCTGATCACGCTGGCAGGCACGGACATGCGGCGGCAAATGGAACTCTGCCGTTTTGGCAATGTGATACCGACCCACCTGTCATGATTGCGCTTCAGCATAGTATTGGGTCTTCAGAGGCGCAAGTCGTGTCTCTCACTCTCGTGCGCCGTACCACCGGGAGTCGTGATGCGGCCCGTCCGGGCATCAGCTCAACCGGCCCGCGGGCCTTGGCGTCCTCACGCGGGAGCGCGGCCGCCGCGCCAGGGAGAGGAGCGCGTGGAACTCCTCCTCGTCGATCAGCCGCAGGCGCCATACGGCCAGGGCGAAGATCCCCATCGCCAGGAGCTTGACGGCCACCGCCAGCCCCTCGGGCTCGATCGGCAGCACTCCGATCGCCATAAGCGGGCAGCCGATCAGCAGCGCCCCCAGCGCGCGGCGGGTCAGGTATGGCGTGTGGGAGAGCTGCTGGGCCTTGCGGTAGTACAGGAGCGCGAGCAGGCCGTACGCGGAGGCGGTCGCGATCGCGGCGCCGATGATGCCCCATGCGGGGATCAGCAGCAGGTTTAGCCCGACGTTGAGGAGCGTGGCCACAACCGTGTAGGCGCCGATGTAGCCGGTTCGGCGCATCAGGCCGATGCAGGAGGACGCGATGCTGGCGATCGCGTAGAGAGCTGCGCCGGTCGAACAACACCCCCACCACCAGGTAGGCGCGGTCGTAGCGCGGCGCGAGGATGGCGGTGAGCTCGCGTGCGAACAGAGCCATGACGAGCCCCATGGCGACGAGGGCGAGCGTGACATAGGAGAGCAGCCGCGCCCTCACCTGCCGCTCGGTCTCTGGGTCCTCCTGCCAGAGGGACAGCTGGAACGGGTTGTAGGCGGTCATGAACGTCGAGACGCAGAACATCAGCACCATCGCGTAGCGGCTCCCTACCCCGTACTGGCCGGTCTGCGAGAAGCCTCCGAGCTGGGAGAGCATCACGCGGTCCAGGAACGCCAGCCCCCACATCGCGAATGCCGCCGGTATCAACGGGCCGCCGTAGCGCGCCATGCGCCGCAGCTCGTGTGTTGAGAAGCGCCCCACCAGGTCACCTCCGGCGACCGCGACGCCATAGAGCGCTGCGAGCGCGTTGCCGACCAGGAGTCCCAGGAGGACTCCGAAGATGCCCGCCCCGAACACAGTCACGGCGAGTACCCCCGTTGCCGCCGCTCCGATCGCGCCGAGCAGCGCCGACACCACGTAGTGCCAGGCGCGGAAGCGCAGCCGCAACAACTCGCGCATGTAGGCCGCGAGCGTCGCGACCGGCACCGTCCAGCCGACGATCCACACGAGGTCGGCGTGCGCCGGTGTCCCGAACAGCGCGCTGGAGATCGAGCCGGCGAGCAGCGCCGTCGTCGCGCCAACGGCCAGAGACAGAGACATCATCACGGCCAGGCTCGTGAACAGCGCGGCGCGGCGCTCGGCCTCCTGTTCGTCGCTGTAGTCGTAGAAGCTGCGCAGCGCGGCCGAGGTCATCCCCGAGTCCACGAGCACGAGCAGGGCCGCGAATCCGATCGTCGCGATTTCCAGCACGCCATACTGCGCCGGCACGAAGACCCGCGCGTAGATCGGCAGCGTGAGCAGTCCCACGATCTGCAGCGCGCCACCGCCG
The DNA here is from genome assembly GCA_963725535.1 of uncultured Solirubrobacterales bacterium. Classification (GTDB taxonomy): domain Bacteria; phylum Actinomycetota; class Thermoleophilia; order Solirubrobacterales; family Solirubrobacteraceae; genus Palsa-744. The sequence goes on along the minus strand of CAVRYX010000007.1, from coordinate 1,953,504 downwards.
ACGCCATACACGATCGCCTGCCTCCCAAGCCTTTCCAAAAGAGCCCTCATAACCACATGATCCCAGTTATCCAGATGCCCATGTCCATCCCCGCCGCGGAAGCCGGTGGGCGCTCAGGAGCCCGTTGTGTGCGGCATCGCCGGCGCGCTTGATCGCTCCGGGGCACCGGTTCCGGTCGAACTGCTGCGCCGCATGAGCGATGTGATCGCGCACCGGGGGCCCGACGGGGAGGGGCAGTACGCCGACGGCCCGGTCGGACTCGCCAATCGGCGTCTGGCGATCATCGACCCGCGGCCGGAGAGCAACCAGCCGATGTTCGACGCCACGGGTGACTACGTGATCACCTACAACGGCGAGCTCTACAACTACCGAGAGCTGCGCAGGGAGCTTGAACGGCTGGGTCGCCGCTTCCTCAACCACACCGACACCGAGGTGGCGCTCAACGCCTATACGGCCTGGGGGCCGGCCTGCGTGGAGCGCTTCAACGGCATGTTCGCGCTGGCCATCTGGAACCGCCGCACCCGCGAGCTGTTCCTGGCGCGAGACCGTTACGGCATCAAGCCGCTGTACTACGCGGAGGCCGGCCCCGTGTTTCTGTTCGGCTCGGAGATCAAGGCGCTGCTCGTGCACGACGGACTGGCCGCGTCGGTCAGCCTTCCGCATCTGCTCGAGTACTTCACGTTCCAGAACATCTTCAGCGATGGAACGCTGTTCGCCGGGGTCAAGCTGCTGGCACCCGGGCATCGGATGACGTTGCGGGAGGGGCGCGAGCGGCCGTGTCCCGAGCGCTGGTGGGACTTCGACTTTCACGAGCCCGCCGAGAATGTCTCCGACGAGGAGTACCTGGAGGAGTTGAGTCGCCTCTTCCGCCAGGCCGTCGAGCGCCAGCTGGTCGCGGACGTGCAGGTCGGTGCCCACCTCTCGGGTGGGATGGACTCGGGCAGCATCACCGCCGTGGCCGCGCAGGCGCTGCCGCACCTCAACACCTTCACGGTCGGATTCGACATGACCTCACGCGTCGGACTCGAGGTGGCTGTCGACGAGCGGGTCAAGGCCGAGGCAATGTCCTACCAGTTCCAGACCGAGCACTACGAGGTGGTGCTCAAGGCGGGCGACATGCTGCGCTGTATGCCCGCCCTGACATGGCATCTCGAGGACCTGCGCGTCGGGCAGGCCTACCCCAACTTCTACGTCTCCCGATTGGCCAGCCGCTTCGTCAAGGTCGTGCTCGGCGGAGCAGGGGGGGACGAGCTGTTCGCGGGGTATCCCTGGCGCTACTACCGCGCCGTGGTCAACACCGATCTGGGCGATTACGTGCGCAAGTACTACCGCTTCTGGAGCCGTCTCGTGCCCGACGAGCTGCACTCGCGCTTCTTCGCCCCGCATGTTTGGCGGGAGGTGAGGGACATCGACACGACCGAGATCTTCCGCGCTGAGCTGCCCGATTCCCGTCTGCCTACCTCACCTGAGGAGTACGTCAACTACTCCCTCTACCTGGAGGCCCGCACGTTCCTGCATGGGCTGTTCGTCGTCGACGACAAGCTCAGCATGGCCCACAGCCTGGAGAACCGCGTGCCGTTCATGGACAACGATCTCGTCGAGTTCGCCCAGCGCTTGCCGCTGCGGCTGAAGCTGCGCGACCTCGGGGCGGTCGTCAAGCTCAACGAGAACGAGCCAGGGCCCAAGACCGAACGCTACTTCGAGAAGACGCGCGACGGGAAGCTCCTGCTGCGACGCGCCATGGAGCGCTTCGTCCCCACCCATATCGCCGATCAGATCAAGCAGGGGTTCATCGGGCCGGACGGGAGTTGGTACCGCGGCGAGAGCATCGACTACATGCGCGCACTGCTGCTCTCGCCTGACGCCGCGATCTACGAGTTCCTCCATCCGGATGGGGTCCGCGAGCTCGTCGAGGATCATCTCGAAGGACGTCAGAATCGACGCCTGCTCCTCTGGTCGCTGCTTAGTTTCGAGCAGTGGTGTCAGACCTTCCTCAAGGGCGCCCACCCATAGACGGGCGGTCGCGGCGAGATCAACCCACTCGTGCCGCGCGCACGCTGATGCCGCTCTCGATGACGTCGAGATGGACGATCTCCAGGCCCTCCTCCCGGCACCATCCGAGGACCTCCTCCTCGGTGTGGCGCGAGGCATATACGGGGCTGTACCAGTCGTAGTTGGTCATCACGCTCTGGTGCCAGCCGAGATCCTCGTTCCAGTAGCACTTCAGCATCGTCCAGTAGATCAACCGCTGGACATCGTGGGTCCCGGGCTCGATCCCAAGCAGGGGCACTCCACGCTCAAGCATGATCGTCTCTTTGAGGTGGGAGAGCTCGCGGCCTAGCTCGGTGATCTGCTAGCCAAGTTCCAGGCACTCCTCGACTGACATGCTCGACGTGATCGCCCGCACGTGGTCGTCGACCAACTCTCGGATGATCGCCTTCTTGCGATACAAGTAGACGGCGAGCTGTCCGCCCGGCCTCATCAGCCCGGCCATCGACCTGAAGGCGCCGGCGCAGTCGGGTGTGTGGTGTAGCACCTGGTCAGCGATAACGAAGTCGAACGTCCCGGGGGCGAAGGGTGGATTGAGGATGTCGCCCTGGACGTAGTCGAGGTTCTCGAGCTCGGCGTAGCGGCTGTGGGCAGCCGTGACGCTGTCGCTGAGATCCATGCCGACGACCTGCGCATCGGAGAGCTGTGCGCACCTGGCTGCGCACAGGCCGGGACCGGTGCCCGCGTCGAGGATGCGGCTCCTGCCGGCCAGGAAGTCGCCGAGATCGGCCTCGCCGGCGAAGCCGAAGCGCTGGTCGAACCAGTGATACTGGTACTCGGCGAGCTGGCTCTTCTCGTGTTCGCTGTACTCGGCCCACTTGGCGCCGAAGCTGCGCTGAGTGGCGCTGCCGTCGATGGTGACGGAGGAGTGATCCTTGGGCACCATGCGCGGCACGCCTGCGTCGATCGGAAAGCGGGAACCATCCGCGGCGATCAGCGAACCGGAGAGCAGGGTGGAGTTCGTGGGAGGTGGCTCCTCTGCCTCCAGCGTCAGTGGCTTGCCGTCCCGCGGGGCGACGAGGATGTCCAGCAGCTCACGGTGCATGGCTCGAGGTATGAAGTCGACCATGGCCCGCTCGGACGTGCCGTGGACTTTCTCTGTTCTCGGACGGGGCTGGCAGCAGATCGTCCGGCAGCGGCGTACCGGACCAGACATGGCGTATGATCGCGTCGAAGGTGGCGCCGACGGCCTCGTAGGAGTGGTGTTCGAGCACGAAGCGGCGCCCCGCCTCGCCCAGCACCTTGCGACGCTCTGGGTCCTCGATCAGGGAGCGCAGGCTATCGAGCAGCCCGTCACGGTCTGTGTCGACGATCGGAAGCCCATGCGCCTCGTGGTTCTCCCGCAAGTCCGATGGCATCCAGCCAAGCGCCGACAGGACCGGCCTGGCTGCCGCCATGCCCTCGACCGCGAAGAGCCCGTAGCCCGCGACGAACTGATCGGCGACGATGTCGCTGCAGATCACGGCTGTGTGGACCTCGGCGTTGGCTCGGCGCTCGAGCAGCTCCAGTCGTACACGCAGCCCGTCGCCTTTCAGCCTCTCCACGGCGTCGACGAGCAGATCGGTGCCCTTGAGGCGACGGTGGTTGGGTGCGTGGACGACGACCACCTCCCCGTTGTGTCCATCAGCTCGGCTGGGAGACGCCGCGGGGCTCCAGACCTCGGTGTCGATCCCGAGCTGCGTCGGCCAGAAGATGTCCCAGTGCGGAAGGAAGCCAGGCTGATAATTACGTACCACGAGATTTGCCCAACGCGAGAACTCCAGCACACGTGCACGAATTCGCTCGGCGTTGCGCGCCAGTTCGGGATAGTCTTCGAAGGCCGGTCTCTCAAACGGGCCCAGAGAGCCGCGAACGGCGATGTCGCTGCCGTACGGCGAGACGACCACGCGCTTGCCCGCGAGCCGCAGTAGGGGCAGATCCAGGCGCCGCAACGCGGTTCCCTGCAGGAAGCCGCCGTCGAGGAAGCAGAGATACACGTCCGCGGTGCGCAGCACCCAGAGAAAGACGGCGTAGGCGCGCAGCGGGTCGAACACGATGCCCGCCGGCATGAATTCGTCGAAGTAGGTATCGAAGTCTATGCGCTCGTGCATCGCGTAGTGCTCGAACACGCAGGTGCGACTCCGATAGCCGCGCGCACGCAGCGCCTCCGACCAGTACTTGATGCTGATGATCGGGACCGGACCCCAGATCAGCCGGGGCCGCGCGCCACTGCGTCGCCGCCGAGCCGTGTCGAGCCGAGCCGCCCCCGCGGCAAGCACGAGCAACGGCAGCATCGGGACCGCGACGAGCACGCGCACGAGAGCGCGCAGCTGCCCGATCCTGCGGCCGGCAAAGTCCAGATTTCGCACGCATCCATACTATATGCGCACAGCTGCCGGATTCAACTAGTTTCCCCTGCCGCGGCTTCAATCCCCCGCGCCCTCCGCGCTCTTGATCGTCGCGATCGGGGCGCCCTCCGTGATCGGCAGCTCCGCGATCACTCCTGCCTTGTGGGCGGTGATCTCGTTCTCCATCTTCATCGCCTCAATGATGCACAGTAGCTGGCCCTCGGCCACCGTGTCGCCCTGCTTGACGAGCACCTTCCACATGTTTCCCTGTAGGGGGGAGGCGAGGGTATCGGCCCCGCCCGCCCCTCCCGCCGCCGAGCGGCGCTCGCGCCGCTGGGGCTTGCGGGCGGCTTGGGCGGCGGCGCCGTTCAGCGCGCCGGGGTCACCTGCGCCTGGCGAGGGGGGTCCTACGACCTTCACGTCGAAGCGCCGGCCCGAGACCTCGACCGTGTAGGACTGCTCCAGGCGCTCCTGCTCCTCTTCGGCCGCGGGGTCGGCGGTCTTCGGTGGCGCCTCGAACGCCAGCGTCTTCAGCCACTCGCGGTCCTCCAACAGGTCCCTGCAGGTCTCCCCGCGCGCCCACTGCTCGGTCGCCAGCAGTGCTTTGTGGAAGGGGATCAGGGTCCGCAGGCCCTCGATCTCGTATTCCTCCAGGGCCCTCTGCATCCGCCGCGTGGCCTGCTCGCGATCGGCGTCCCACACGATCAGCTTGGCGACCATCGGGTCGTACGCCGGGGAGACCTCGCCGCCTTCCCCGACGCCCGAGTCCACCCGCACGCCCGGGCCCGTGGGCTCTCGGTAACGGCCGATCCGCCCCGGCGCCGGGGCGAAGTTCTTGGAGGCGTCCTCGGCGTTGATGCGGCACTCGATCGCGTGGCCGCGCAGCTGCACGTCCTCCTGGCTGTAGGAGAGCGGCTCGCCTGCCGCCGCGCGGATGCCCTCCTTGACGATGTCGATGCCGGTCGTCATCTCCGTCACGCAGTGCTCCACCTGCACGCGGGTGTTCATCTCCAGGAAGTAGTACTCCGGCTGCGCGCCGCCGGCCGCGGCTGTTCCCGCGCTCGCGCCGGACCGCCGCTTGCCACCCCCTGCCGCTGCGCCGCCTGCCGCCGCGCCGCCCGTCGTCGGGGCGACGGCGAGCAGACCCTCGATCGTGCCGGCGCCCACGTAGTCCACCGCGCGCGCGGCCTCCACGCCGATCCGGCCGATGCGCTCGCGCAGCTCGGCGTCCACGACCCACTCCGGCGCCGGGGACTCCTCGATCACCTTCTGGTGGCGGCGCTGGATCGAGCAGTCGCGCTCGCCGAGGTGGATCACGTTGCCGTGGCGGTCGGCGAGCACCTGCACCTCCACGTGGCGGGGATCGGGCAGGTACCGCTCGAGGTAGACCGTGGGGTCCGAGAAGAACTTCTCGCCCTCGCGGCTGGCGCCCTCGAAGGCTCCCTCGAGCTCCTCCTCGCTGAGCGCCACGCGGAAGCCCTTGCCGCCGCCCCCGCCCGCCGCCTTGACCGCCACGGGGAAGCCGATCTCGCCCTTGGCGAGCTTCAGCGCGTCCGCGACGCTCGCCACCGGCTCGGTCGTGCCCGGCACGATCGGCACTCCAGGAGTCCCAGCAGGACTCCAGGGACGCCCGCCCCAAACGCCGTCACCGCGAGCACCCTCGTCACCGCGGTTGCGACGCAACGAGCAGCGAGGACGCGACGTAGCGTGAGGCGTGGGAGCGCAGCCGCTCACTTCGCGCATGTAGGCCGCGAGCGTCGCTACGGGCACCGTCCACCCGATGATCCGCACGAGGTCGGCGTGTGCCACGGAACAGCGCACCGGCGATCGGTTCGGCGAGCACGGTGGTCACCCGGGCGATAGCCAGAGATAGAGACATCATGACCGTCATGCCCGTGAGAGCGCGGCGCGGCGCTGGGCGCCCTGATCGTCGGTGTAGTCATGGAAACTGCGCAGCGAGGCCGAGGTCATTCCCGTGTTTACGAGCACCAGCAGGGCCGCAAACCCAACAGTCGCGACTTCCAGAACGCCATACTGCGCCGGCTGAAAAACCCTTGCGTAGATCGGCAGCGTGAGCACTCCGACCACCTGCAGAGCACCACCGCCGATCCCATAGACAATCGCCTGCTTGCCCAAACGACCAAATAGAGCTCTCATTTCACGATGATCCCATTTATTCAGATAACTATGTTGAACCGGGATCGCCCGGTGAGGACTCAGGCAGATCGCCCGCTCCGCGGCGTCGTCGTCGGCCTTGGCACCATGGGCTCACACCATCTGCGGATCCTCACATCGCTGCCCGACGTCGAGGTCGTGGCGGCGGTCGAGCCGGACGCGGCGCGGCGGGAGGAGCTGCTGCGCTTCCATCCCGGCGTGTTGGGGTACGCGGCGCTTGAGCACGCGCTGGACGAGCATGGGGAGCTGGATTTCGCCTGTCTCGCGGTACCGGTCGGAGAGCTGCCCGTCTGCGCCAGAGTTGCGCTCGGCGCTGGGCTGAACGTGTTCGTCGAGAAGCCGATGGCGCCGAGCGAAGCGCACGCACGCGAGATGATTGCGCTGGCCGCCGAGCACGATCTGGTGCTGGGCGTGGGCTACGTCGAGCGCTTCAACCCTGCGGTCGTCGCCCTCAAGCAGAAGCTCGACGCCGGCGCCATCGGGTGTGTCCTGCAGATGCACGCCCGTCGCCTCAGTCCGTTCCCCAATCGCAATCGCATGGCCGACGTCACGCTCGATCTCGCAACGCACGACATCGACATCATGCGCACTCTCTCGAGCTCCGAGGTCGAGCGGGTCTACGCCGAGGCGATTGGGGCAGACGGTGGGCGGTCGAGCGACCTGATCTGTGCGGTCATGCGTTTCGACTCGGGCACGACCGGACTGCTGGAGGTCAACTGGATCACGCCGACCAAGGTGCGCGAGCTGAGCATTCTTGGAGAGGGCGGCATGTTCGTCGTCAACTACCTGACCCAGGATCTCACCTTCTACGAGCACCCGAAGCGGATGACCGAGTGGAGCGAGCTCGCCATGCGCGGGGGCGGAGAGGGGGACATGATCCGCTACGCGCTCGAGCGCCGCGAGCCCCTGCGCCTGCAGTGGGAGGCCTTTATCGCCGCCGTCGGCCGCCACGGCCCGGCGCCCGTAGGTGGCCTTGATGGGCTGGCGACGCTCTCGGTTGCGTGCGCGGTTCGCACCGCCGGCGTGCAGCACCGGGCGGTGGCGCCGGGCTACCGCGTAACGAGCCGAGACTAGGCCCCGAGCCGGCTCGCCGCGGGGCGGCAGGTCGCTCGACGATCCTGCTCGAGCGCGGTCACTCAACCTCTGGCGCCGCGCTCCTGATCGTCGCGATCGGTGCCCCCGCGGCGATCGGGGCGCCCTCCGTGATCGGCAGCTCCGCGATCACTCCTGCCTTGTGGGCGGTGATCTCGTTCTCCATCTTCATCGCCTCGATGATGCACAGCAGCTGCCCCTCGGCCACCGTGTCGCCCTGCTTGACCAGCACCTTCCACATGTTTCCCTGTAGGGGGGAGGCGAGGGTATCGGCCCCGCCCGCCCCTCCCGCCGCCGAGCGGCGCTCGCGCCGCTGGGGCTTGCGGGCGGCTTGGGCGGCGGCGCCGTTCAGCGCGCCGGGGTCACCTGCGCCTGGCGAGGGGGGTCCTACGACCTTCACGTCGAAGCGCCGGCCCGAGACCTCGACCGTGTAGGACTGCTCCAGGCGCTCCTGCTCCTCTTCGGCCGCGGGGTCGGCGGTCTTCGGTGGCGCCTCGAACGCCAGCGTCTTCAGCCACTCGCGGTCCTCCAACAGGTCCCTGCAGGTCTCCCCGCGCGCCCACTGCTCGGTCGCCAGCAGTGCTTTGTGGAAGGGGATCAGGGTCCGCAGGCCCTCGATCTCGTATTCCTCCAGGGCCCTCTGCATCCGCCGCGTGGCCTGCTCGCGATCGGCGTCCCACACGATCAGCTTGGCGACCATCGGGTCGTACGCCGGGGAGACCTCGCCGCCTTCCCCGACGCCCGAGTCCACCCGCACGCCCGGGCCCGTGGGCTCTCGGTAACGGCCGATCCGCCCCGGCGCCGGGGCGAAGTTCTTGGAGGCGTCCTCGGCGTTGATGCGGCACTCGATCGCGTGGCCGCGCAGCTGCACGTCCTCCTGGCTGTAGGAGAGCGGCTCGCCTGCCGCCGCGCGGATGCCCTCCTTGACGATGTCGATGCCGGTCGTCATCTCCGTCACGCAGTGCTCCACCTGCACGCGGGTGTTCATCTCCAGGAAGTAGTACTCCGGCTGCGCGCCGCCGGCCGCGGCTGTTCCCGCGCTCGCGCCGGACCGCCGCTTGCCACCCCCTGCCGCTGCGCCGCCTGCCGCCGCGCCGCCCGTCGTCGGGGCGACGGCGAGCAGACCCTCGATCGTGCCGGCGCCCACGTAGTCCACCGCGCGCGCGGCCTCCACGCCGATCCGGCCGATGCGCTCGCGCAGCTCGGCGTCCACGACCCACTCCGGCGCCGGGGACTCCTCGATCACCTTCTGGTGGCGGCGCTGGATCGAGCAGTCGCGCTCGCCGAGGTGGATCACGTTGCCGTGGCGGTCGGCGAGCACCTGCACCTCCACGTGGCGGGGATCGGGCAGGTACCGCTCGAGGTAGACCGTGGGGTCCGAGAAGAACTTCTCGCCCTCGCGGCTGGCGCCCTCGAAGGCTCCCTCGAGCTCCTCCTCGCTGAGCGCCACGCGGAAGCCCTTGCCGCCGCCCCCGCCCGCCGCCTTGACCGCCACGGGGAAGCCGATCTCGCCCTTGGCGAGCTTCAGCGCGTCCGCGACGCTCGCCACCGGCTCGGTCGTGCCCGGCACGATCGGCACTCCCGCCGCCTGCATCAGCTCCCGGGCGCGGGTCTTGGAGCCCATCGCCTCGATCGCGCTCGCCGGCGGGCCGATGAACACCACCCCCGCGTCCGCGCACGCCTGCGCGAACGGGGCATTCTCGGCGAGGAAGCCGTACCCCGGGTGGATCGCCTGCGCTCCTGCCCGCGCCGCCACGTCGAGGATCTTCTCGACGTTCAGGTAGTTTTCGGCCGCCGGGCCCCCGCCGAGGTTGTAGGCCTCCTCGGCGCGGCCCACGTGGGGGGCGTCGCGGTCCTGCTCGGAGTACACGGCGACCGAGGCGACGCCCAGCTCCTCCAGCGCCCGCACGATGCGCACGGCGATCTCGCCCCGGTTGGCCACAAGCACCTTCGTAAACATGGCGGGCGGCAGATTACCGCGTCCGGCAGGTGCTCGCGCCCGGGGTAAGCGCTCCACAGACCCCTGACGCGAGCCGGGCGCTGCCCTGGCGTGCTCTCGCACTCAGCGCCCGTCCTACCGGGGTGGGCGGCTCTGACTGCCGCCGCACCAGCTTGGCTATCGACTGGCCGGTCCTAAAAGTTCTACCTATCCAACAAGGATAGAATGTCCGTCGAACCTTTTTATCGGATCCAGACGGATCTGGCCGAATATACGAAACATCAGGGTGCTGCGCGTCGCTGGGTACGTGCGTCCCCGTCAGTCCTCGGTCGAGCCCACCATCCCGGCACCTACGGTCTCGTTGGTCGCCTCGTCGATCAGGATGAAGCTTCCCGTGCGGCGGTTCACACGGTAGGTGTCGAACGCCAGCGGGGCGCTCGTGCGCAGCCGCACCGCGCCGATGTCGTTCAGGGCTAGCTCCGCCGGCGCCGGCACGCGCTCGAGCGTGTGCACGTCCACCCGGTCGCCGAGCTCCTCCACGATCGCCGTGGCGCTGCGCGTCGTGTGCTTGATCGCGTACCGGCCCCCCGGGCGCAACGGGCGCTCGTTCAGCCAGCACACGTCCGCGCGCAGCTCCCGGCCGACCGTGGGGCTCTCCTGCGCCCGGCAGATCAGCTCCCCGCGGGAGACGTCCAGCTCGTCCTCCAGGCGCAGCGTCACCGACATCGGCGCGAGCGCCTCCTCCAGGGAGCCGTCGTACGTGTCGATCGCCGCGATCCGCGTGCGCTGGCCGCTCGGCAGCGCCACGACCTCCTCGCCGACGCGCAGCGACCCGCTCGCCAGCTGGCCCGCGTAGCCGCGGTAGTCGCCGTCGGTCGGTCCCCCGGGGGGCGCCGGGGCGCCGGGGTTGCCGGTCGAGGGGCGCACCACCCACTGCACCGGGAACCGCGCCGGGGTGTCGTCGGGGTGGTCGTAGGCCACCTCGACCTGCTCGAGCAGCTCCAGCAGGGTCGGCCCCTCGTACCACTCCATCTGCGGTGAGCGCGCCACCACGTTGTCGCCCTCCAGCGCCGAGATCGGAATGTACGCGAGTTTGGCTCTGCCGCCCAGCTTCGCGGCGAAGCCGGCGAACTCGACCACGAGCTCGTCGAAGCGCGCCTGCGAGCGCTCCACGAGGTCCATCTTGTTGACCGCCACCACGAGGTGCGGGATCCCCAGCAGCGCGCTGATGAACGCATGTCGCTTCGACTGCTCCAGCACGCCCTTGCGGGCGTCCAACAGGATCACCGAGAGATCTGCCGTCGAGGCGCCCGTCACCATGTTGCGGGTGTACTGCTGGTGGCCCGGGCAGTCGGCGATGATGAACCGCCGCTTGGCCGTCGCGAAGTAGCGGTACGCCACGTCGATCGTGATCCCCTGCTCGCGCTCGGCGCGCAGGCCGTCGGTCAGCAGCGCGAGGTCGAGCGCGCCCGAGCCGCCGCGGCGCGCGCTCGCCTGCGCGACGTGCTCCAGCTGGTCCTCGAAGACCTGCTTGCTGTCGTACAGCAGCCTGCCGATCAGCGTGCTCTTGCCGTCGTCCACGGAGCCTGCGGTCGTGAAGCGGAGAAGGTCGAGTGTCATCTCAGTGTCGTGGTGATGGTTGCGCGTGGACAAGAGGGGCCGAAGTCCCCGTCATAGGCGCCTGGATGGCGCCCTTCCAATCAGAAGGGCTGGCTGGATGCCAGGCCGAGCTAGAAATATCCGGCCTTCTTGCGGTCCTCCATCGCGGCCTCTGACGTGCGGTCGTCGGCGCGCGTCTCGCCGCGCTCGGTGATCCGTGTGGCGGCGATCTCTGTGACCACTTCTTCCAGCGTCGCCGCCAGCGAGCGCACGCCCCCCGTGCAGCTCATGTCGCCGACCGTGCGGTAGCGCACGGTCTCGGAGAACACCTGCTCCCCGTCGATCAGCTCGGTCCCCTCGCGCCACGCGTACAGCATTCCGTCGCGACGGAACACCTCGCGCTCGTGCGCGAAGTAGATCGAGGGCACCTCCAGCTGCTCTTGGGCGATGTACTCCCACACGTCGAGCTCCGTCCAGTTCGACAGCGGGAACACGCGTACGTGCTCGCCCTTGCGGATGCGCCCGTTGTAGAGGTTCCACAGCTCCGGGCGCTGGTTCTTGGGGTCCCACTGGCCGAAGTCGTCGCGGAAGGACATGATCCGCTCCTTCGCCCGCGCGCGCTCCTCGTCGCGGCGCGCCCCGCCGAACGCCGCGTCGAAGTCGTGCTGGGTGATCGCGTCCAGCAGTGTCACCGTCTGCAGGCGGTTGCGCGAGGCCCGCGGGCCGGTCTCCTCGACCGCGCGGCCGCTGTCGATCGACTCCTGCACGCTCGCCACGATCAGCTGCTCGCCCAGTTCTGCCACCCGGCGGTCGCGGAACTCGATCACCTCAGGGAAGTTGTGGCCGGTGTCCACGTGCATCAGCGGGAACGGGAAGGGGGCGGGCCTAAACGCCTTCTCCGCGAGGCGCAGCAGCACGATCGAGTCCTTGCCGCCGCTGAACAGCAGCACCGGGCGCTCCAGTTCCGCGGCGACCTCGCGCATCACGTGGATCGCCTCGCTCTCCAGCGCCCGCAGGTGGCTCAGTTGCGGGCGCGCTGCCACGGTCATGGTCGCTCCAGCCCCACCGTCCATGCGTCCTCGCCTTTCATGTCGTGATCACGTGCAGACCGCACTCGGTCTTCTCTCGGCCCGCCCAGCGGCCCTCGCGGCCGCTGCCCGGCTGGGTGCACGGCTCGCACCCGATCGATGCGTACCCATGATCGTGCAGCGGGTTGTACGGGAGGTTGCGCTCGTGTATCCGCCGCCACAGATCCTTCTCGGTCCAGTGCGCCAGCGGGTTGTACTTCCACAGGCCCCGTCCCTCGTCGCGTTCGACCAGCTCCGTCTGCTCGCGCGTCGGGCCCTGCTCGCGGCGGATGCCGGTGATCCAGCCCTCCGCGTGTCGCAGCGCCCGCTCCAGGGCGGCGACCTTTGCCTGCGAGCAGCAGTGCTCCGGGCCGCTCCACCGGTCGCCTTCAGGAGCGCTCGCGTCGAACACCTCGACAGCGACCCCGTAGCGCTCCTCGAACGCCCGCCACGTCTTGAGCGTCTCCTCGAACAGCACGCCGGTGTCGATCGTCACGATCCGCACGCGCTCGCCGCCCTCGATTCGCAACAGCTCGTCGAGCAGCACCGACTCCTCCTTCTGGAAGGAGCACAGCAGCACCGCCCGCTCGCCGTGGCGGGTGGCCGCCTCGCGCAGCGTCGCCGTCAGGCTCTCCGCCGCGTCGGGGCCGGCCGGGGGGGCCGCGTCGGAGGCGGCCGGCGCCGGTGTGGCCGGGGCATCAATGGGGTGGCCGAGAGGGTGGCGCAGTCGGCCGGAGGCCGGCGAGCTGGGCCCCTCGCTTTTCACTAGACCGCGCACTCGCCCTCTCCCCGGATCACTTCGAAGGGGACGTTGCGGTTCCAGTCGATGAACTGGCCCATCGTCTCCAGGCCGAACTCCACCGGCAGGGAGAGGTCTTTGACGAGCCCTTCAAGCTCTGGCGTGCCCACGCGCTGCACGAAAGCGCCCCACTCCTCGCCCTCCTCGCGCGTGGACTCGTAGTGGCGCAGCCACCGCTCGACGGCATCCGGCACCCGCTTGGAGGGCAGGCGCGCCTTCAGGCGCAGGCCGAAGGCGATCTCCTTGCCTTCGAAGGCTCCGCCGACGTGGGGGATGTATGCGGGGATCGTGTGCTCGCCGACTTTGATCGACGCTCCCGTGAAGCCGATCGAGCCCACGTGGTGCTGTCCGCAGCCGTTGGGGCAGCCGCTGATCTTGATGTGGATCGCGCGCGTCAACGGGTCGGAGATGTCCATTGCTTCGATCCGCTCCTGCACCGCCTGGTTGAGCCCCATCGAGGAGGTGATCCCGAGCTTGCAGGAGTCGGTGCCTGGGCACGACACGACGTCGTCGATTTCCCGCGAGCCCGCGTCGCCGAGGCCAAGCTCGCTGAGCGCCCGCCACACGTCGTAGGCGCTCTCGTGGCGCACCCAGCGCAGCACGAGGTTCTGCTGCACCGTGGTGCGGGCATACCCGCCGGAGCAGTCGCGCACGATTGCCGCCAGCCCGCGGAGCTGCTCGGGAGTGAGGTCGCCGCGGGTGATCTTCGCCTCGACCGTGACGAAGCCCTCCTGCTTCTGCTCGCGCACGTTGGCAGCCCGCCAGCGTTCGAACTCCGAGAGGTCACCGTTGGGGCTACCGTAGGTGGCCGGCGGCGCCGGGGCGCTCTCGCGCTCGTCGTCGAGGAACAGACGGCCCTCGACGGAGAAGTCCCGTTCGGCCACCCACTCGCCCTGCAGCTCCTCCTCGACCTGGCGGCGCAACTCGTCGATCCCGTACTTGTCCACGAACACCTTGATCCGCGCCCGCGCGCGGTTGGCGCGCAGCCACTCCTGGCGGTCGAAGATGCGGAAGACCGCCTCCGCGATCTTCAGGTACTCACCGTCCTCGAGCCCCACCCACTCGTACAACACGGGCGCTTTGCGGGGCATGATCGAGGTGCCGCCGCCGACCAGCATCTGCGCCCCGCGCACCTCACAGCCGTCGATCTCCTTGACGCGTGCCCGGAAAGCGATGTCGTGGATTTCGCTGATCGCCCGGCCCGGCTCGCTGGCGTCGAAGGCGGTCTTGATCTTGCGCGGCATCGCCTGCGTCGTCGGGTGGCGCACGAAGTAGCGGACGTACGCGCCCGCGTAGGGGGTCATATCGAACAACTCGTCGTTTGCCACGCCCGCCCACGGGTCGCCGGTGACGTTGCGCACCGTGTTGCCGCACCCCTCGCGGCTGGACAGCCCCGCCTCGCCCAGCTCGCGGATTGCCCGCTCGGCGTCGGGCAGCGGGATGTGGTGCATCTGGATGTTCTGGCGCGTCGTGACGTGGCCCTTGTTGAGCGGCACATACTTCTCGATCACGTCGGCGAACTTCTCCAGCTGCTCCGGGGTGATCCCCCCAAACGGCAGCTTGACGCGGATCATCTGCACGTCGGCCTGGCGCTGGCCGTAGACGCCCTGCTTGAGGCGGAACTTGATGAACTCGTTCTCGGGGGTCTCGCCCTCCAGGAATTTGGTGGCCTCGGTCTTGAAGTCGTCGAACTCCCGCTGCAGGATCGGGATCACGTGCCCGGGCACGTTCTGCAGGACCTCGGGGTCCTCCAGCGTGCCGCGCGGTGCGGGGGGTGCGGTGGTTGGCTCCATCGACGAGACCTCCTGATCCGTGTATGGCTTCTCTGGCTGCTTTGGTGGGGGCGGGCGAGCTTTAGCCCTAAAGGCTAGCGACTTTTGGGTATTTATCCAAGTCCGCCGGCGCCGTTCATTCCCAGGGGTGCGGATCGCCCCAGTCGGTCGGCCACTCGTCCTCACGCCCGACGCATTCGAGCATCGCCATCCGCGTCCACAGGTCCCGCCGCTCGGCCACCGGCGCCAGGGGGGGCGCGGTGTCTCTCATGAACCGCTCCAGCGCTGCCACGATCGCCGCCGCCTCCTGGGGGGAGGCCGAGGGCGCGATCAACTCCAGCTGCGGACGGCGGTTGACCATCTGCCGCACAGTGTAGGCGTCCGGTTGGGTCACGGTCACGGCTCCGTGCTCCGGGAGCGGGCAGTTGCTTTTCCCGTTTGTCTGCCGTGGACGTCAGCCACGCGCGTGGTATCGAGCAGACCGAAACCCCGGCCACCTCTGACGCACGGCCGGCAAGCCTCGTGCGCGCCGATATGCGATATGCCCGGTGGCGCAGGCCACGCGTAGTTACAGCGGGATGTTCCCGTGCTTGCGCTTGGGGTTCGGTTCGCGCTTGGTCTGCAGCGTCCGCAGCGCGGTGACCAGTCGCGGGCGGGTCTCGTGGGGGATGATCACATCGTCGATGTAGCCGCGCTCGGCGGCGGTGTAGGGGTTGGCGAAGCGCGCCTTGTAGTCGTCCATCAGCGTTTTGCGCCGCTCCTCGGGGGTGGGGCTGCCGGCGATGTCGCGCCGGTAGATGATGTTGACCGCTCCCTCGGGCCCCATCACCGCGACCTCGGCGGTCGGCCACGCGAGGTTGAAGTCGGCGCCGAGGTGCTTGGAGGACATCACGTCGTAGGCGCCGCCGTAGGCCTTGCGGGTGATGATCGTGACCTTCGGCACCGTGGCCTCCGCGAACGCGTACAGCAGCTTGGCGCCGTGGCGGATGATGCCGCCCCACTCCTGCGCGGTGCCCGGCAGGAAGCCGGGGACGTCGCAGAAGGTCAGCAGCGGGATGTTGAACGCGTCGCAGGTGCGCACGAACCGGGCGGCCTTCGCGGAGGCGTCGATGTCGAGCACGCCCGCAAGCTGGGCGGGCTGGTTGCCGACGACCCCGACGGTCCACCCGTCGAGGCGCGCGAAGCCGCAGACGATGTTGCGCGCGTGGTGTTCGTGGACCTCCAGGAACTCCCCGTCGTCGACGATCAGCCGCACGACGTCGCGCATGTCGTAGGGCTTGTTGGGGTTGTCGGGGACGACGTGGTCGAGCTCGGGGTCCATCCGCAGCGGGTCGTCGGTGGGCTGCACGCGCGGGGCGGTCCCAAGGTTGTTGGAGGGCAGGAAGCTCAGTAGGTACCGGCAGTCCTCCAGGCACGCGTCCTCGTCGACGGACGCGAAGTGGGCGACGCCGGACTTCGTGTTGTGCGTCATCGCGCCGCCGAGCTCCTCGAAGCCGACTTCCTCGCCGGTCACGGTCTTGATTACGTCGGGGCCGGTGATGAACATGTGCGAGGTCTCGGCGACCATGAAGACGAAGTCGGTGATCGCCGGCGAGTACACCGCGCCGCCGGCGCACGGCCCCATCACGAGCGAGATCTGCGGGATCACCCCCGAGCAGCGGACGTTGCGTAGAAACACGTCCCCGTAGGAGCCGAGCGAGACGACGCCCTCCTGGATGCGTGCGCCGCCGGAGTCGTTGATACCGATCACGGGGCACCCGATCTTCGAGGCGAGGTCCATGATCTTGCACATCTTCTCGCCCATCACCTCCCCGAGGGAGCCCCCGAAGACGGTGAAGTCCTGGCTGAACACACACACCTGGCGACCGTCGATGGTGCCGTGGCCGGTGACCACCGCGTCGCCCCACGGCCGGTTGCGCTGCATGTCGAACTCGTAGGTGCGGTGGCGCACAAACGTGTCGAGCTCCTGGAAGGAGCCCGGGTCGAGCAGCTTTTCGACGCGCTCGCGCGCGGTGTACTTGCCACGCGCGTGCTGCTTCTCCTCCGCCTCCGGGGCCGAGTGCAGCGCCGCGGTGCGCAACTCCTGCAGCTGGGTGAGCTTCTCCTCGTAGGTCTCCGGTGCTTTGGCGCGCATCACAGGGCGTCCGATGTTATCCGTGCCACACCCGCCGTAGCTCTTACGCGCGCGCGTAGGCGCAAGTTTTTTTCACGTGTTGCCAGGCCCACGTCGTGTGCCTGAGCCGATTCGCGAGGGTTTGCGAGAGCGCCTGACTGAACAAGAGGGGCCCGGCTCGTCGGCCTCCGGGCCGACTGTGCCACCTCCTAACCGCGCGAGAACGGCCGGTGGTGCGCCGCGCCCAAGCGGTCGAGCACGGCGCTGAGCAGCGCCGCGTCCTGCTCGGCCATCGCCTCCTCGACCCGCGCCAGCTCCGCGGCGAGTTCGGCGGCTAGATTCGGGGGCGGCGCCTGCGCCTCTGGCTCAGGCTCGGGCTGCACGGGCTCGGCCTCGGCGACTGGGGGCTCACGCTCGACGGCGCGGGCCCGGCGGCGGAAGAGGCGGGCGAAGAGCCTCGCTCTCCGCGTCGTGGGCCGCGGCTCGGGGTGCTCCTCGGCAACCTGGTCGGGCGCTGAGCTCACCTCTGGCTCAGGCGCAGGCTCCGGTTCTGGTTCGGGCTCCTGGATGGCCTCTGGCTCGGGGATCTCACGGACGACGGTGAGCGTGACCCGGGTGCCCCAGCCGGAGGGCTTGAGCTCGACGGCGCCGGTGGCGTCGGGAGCCTCCCACTCGACGCTCTTCTCGGGTTCGACGCGCACGATGCGGATCTCGCCGAGCTCGCCGAGGTGTCGTGCGAGAGAAGAGGGGTCGCTGAACTCGGCCCACAACTCGGGCGGGGACTTCACAAGGGTGCGCTGCGCTTCGGTGGAGGGCATAGCCCTCATGTTCGAGCGCCGGCGCGAGACTCCTTCAGCGTGGCCTTGCACGCAAGCGCGGTGGTGCGCAGCACCCGACGCGGGAGCTCCGACTACGCGACCGCGCGGTCGCGCGATGGCCGGATCAGCCCTCGCTCGTGGAGCGCCTCGGCCAGCTGCACCGCGTTGAGCGCTGCCCCCTTGCGCAGGTTGTCGGCGACGATCCAGAGGTCGAGGGCGCGCTCGTGACCGGGGTCGCGGCGGATGCGCCCAACGAGCACGGCGTCGCGGCCGGCGGCGTCGATCGCCAGCGGGTAGCGCGCAGCTGCGGGGTCGTCGACGACCTCGACGCCGGGTGCGCCAGTGAGCAACTCGCGTGCGCGCTCGGGCGTGAGCGGCTCGCGGGTCTGCACGTTGACCGCCTCGGAGTGGCCGGTGAGGACGGGCACGCGCACGCAGGTGGCGCTCACGCGGATGGCGGGGTCGCCGAGGATCTTGCGGGTCTCGTTGATCAGCTTGCGCTCCTCGTCGGTGTGGTCCTCGCCGGCCGCGAACGAGCCGGCGTGGGGGAGCGCGTTGAAGGCGATCTGGTGGGCGTAGGCGGCGGGGGGCTCGATCTCCCGCTCGTGCAACAGGGCGTGGGACTGGTCGAGCAACTCGTCCACCGCGGCCCTGCCCGTGCCGGAGACCGCCTGGTAGGTGGAGATCACGAGCCGCTCGATCCCGGCTGCGTCGTAGAGGGGCTTCAGCGCGACGACCATCTGCATGGTGGAGCAGTTGGGGTTGGCGACGATCCCGCGGTGTTCGGCGAGCGCGTCGGGGTTGACCTCGGCGACGACCAGCGGCACGTCATCGTGCATGCGCCAGCGTGAGGAGTTGTCGACCACCACGGCCCCGGCGTCGGCGAAGCGGGGTGCCCACTCGCCGGAGACGGCGCCTCCAGCGGAGAAGAGCGCGAGGTCGAAGCCCCGGATCGCCTCCTCACCGAGGGCACGCACGACGCTCCCGTCCTCGAGCTCGCGCCCGGCGGAGCGCTCGGAGGCGAAGGGGACGACCTCGCGCGCCGGGAACTCGCGCTCTCGCAGCAGGCGCAGCATCAGCGAGCCCACCTGGCCGGTGGCCCCGACGACCGCGATGCGATAACCATCGCTCATCGATTCAGGGTATCGCGGGCGTAGGGGCCGGCAGCGGGGAGCTACGCCCCGGCGTGAGTGGCCATGAAGAAGATCGTGAGCACCACGAGCAGGTCCATCAGCGCGCCGATCCCACCGACCCGGCGGACGAGCGCCTTGTGCTCGGCACCGGCCGTGAGGGGCCCGTCTCCGGCGGCGGCAAGGTCGCGGTCGGCCGCCTCCACGAGGCGCCGCTCGGAGGGCCCGAGGAGCATCCCCTCGATCGCGCCGATTACAAGCGAGACGCCGAGCCCCCACTGGACGTAGAAGTCGCTCCACACGTGCAGCTTGGAGGCGAGGTAGATGCCGCAGATCATGACCACGGCGAGCCCGGGCATGATCACCCGCTGGCTGACAGCGTGGAAGGCCCGGTAGAGCGAGGGCAGCGAGCGCGAGTCGGCCTTGGTGACGGCGGCGAGGAAGACGGGGTAGGCGAAGGTCGCGCCGAAGGCGATCACAACGGCGAGGATGTGGACGGCGAGGACCAGTTCGAAGAAGGCGACGGCGGGGAGCACGGGTGGATCCTATTGGCGGGGCCGCACATGTGCGGCCCCGAGGGACGGCCACATGTGGCCGTCCCAGGCAGGGCCACATGTGGCCCTGCCGACCAGCCCACATGTGGGCTGGTCCCCAAAGGGCTCAGAACGTCGGCGCGTACTTCCCGAACACGTCCTGCATCGCCCCGCAGACCTCGCCGATGGAGCAGCGGTCCTTGAGCGCGGCGCGGATCGCGGGCAGCAGGTTCTCGCTGCCGCGCGCCACCTCGCGCAGCTCCTCCAGGCGGCGCTCCACGAGCGCGTGGTCGCGGTCGGCCTTGAAGGCGGCGAGGCGGTCGAGCTGTTCGCGCTCGGACTGGGGGTCCACGCGCAGGAGGTCGGGGACCTCGAGGTCGTCCTCCTGGAAAGCGTTGACACCGACCACGACGTCCTGGCCGATGCGGTAGCGCTCCTCGTAGCCCCACGCGGACTCGTCGATCTCGCCGGTGATGAACTGCAGCGCGTTGACGGAGCCGCCGAGCGCGTCGACCCTGTCGATCAGCTCCTGCGCGCGCGCTTCGATCTCGTCGGTGAGCGCCTCCACGAAGTACGAGCCGGCGAACGGGTCCACGGTGTCGGCGGCGCCGGACTCGTGGGCGAGGATCTGCTGGGTGCGCAGCGCGATCTTGGCGGCGTGCTCTGTCGGCAGCGCGAGCGCCTCGTCGAAGCCGTTGGTGTGCAGCGACTGGGTGCCGCCGCACACCGCGGCGAAGCCCTGCAGCGCGACGCGCACGATGTTGTTCTCGGGCTGCTGGGCGGTGAGCGTGACGCCGCCGGTCTGGGTGTGGAAGCGCAGCATCTGCGCGCGGGGGTCGACGGCGCCGAAGCGCTCGCGCATGATCTGCGCCCACATGCGCCGCGCGGCGCGGAACTTGGCGACCTCCTGGAAGACGTGGTTGTGGCCGTTGAAGAAGAACGCCAGGCGGGGGGCGAAGGCCTCCACGTCGAGGCCCTTGTCGATCGCGGCCTGCACGTAGGCGATCCCCGAGCACAGCGTGAACGCCACCTCCTGCACCGCCGAGCAGCCCTTCTCGCGGAAGTGGTAGCCGGAGATCGAGATCGTGTTCCACCGCGGCACGCGTTCGTGGCAGTACTGGAAGAGGTCGGTCGTCAGCCGCATCGTGGGCTCGGGCGGGTAGATGTAGTTGCCGCGCGCGATGTACTCCTTGAGCACGTCGTTCTGGGTCGTCCCGCGCAGCTTCTCTGAGGGCACCCCCTGCTCCTCGCCAACGAGCTCGTACAGCAGCAGCAGGCACGCGGCGGGGGCGTTGATCGTCATCGAGGTCGAGACCTGGTCCAGGGGGATGCCGTCGAAGGCGGTGCGCATGTCGTCGAGCGTGTCGATCGCCACGCCGGTGCGGCCCACCTCTCCCAGGCAGCGGGGGTTGTCGGAGTCGAGCCCGAGCTGGGTGGGCAGGTCGAAGGCCATCGAGAGCCCGGTGGAGCCCTTGGAGAGCAGGTACCGGTAGCGGCGGTTGGACTCCTTCGCGGAGGCGTACCCGGCGTACTGGCGCATCGTCCACACCTGCTTGCGGTACATCTCGCGGTGCACGCCCCGGGTGTAGGGGTACTCGCCCGGCTCGCCGAGCTCGAGCTCGGCGGGCAGGTCGGCCTCGGTGTAGAGCTCGGCGACCTCGATCCCGGAGTCGGTGAACCGGCGGGGGTCGTCGGGCCCGACGATGGGCGCGACGGTGAGGCGCTCGGGCTCGTCCCCGGCACTCCCGCCGGGACGGCGCGCGGTGGTGGCCATTGGTTGGATGATACGGCGCCCGCGCGAGGAGGTCCTTCCCGGCTGTCGTCGTGCATGTGCCCTGCCCGCTCCCCACCGGCTCGACTGCGACGGCCCATCTCGACGCCGCGGGGCGAGTCGGAGACATTCTTTGGTCAGTGGGTGCCCGTGGTTGTTGGGTTCGGAGCGTCGCGGTTGCTGTTCGCGATGCGTGTGCGTCACAAGAGCTTTGACGTGCAAACCAAAGGGTCCCCGATGGGGTCGAGACAACAGGAGATTAAGATGAAACAGATCAGGGTATTGGGAATCGCACCGGTGCTCGCGGCGGTGCTCGCCGCGACGGTCGCCTCTGGGCTGATAGCCGCTCCGTCGGCGAGCGCCACTTGTAGAACCGTCTGGAGAAGCGCCGAAGCGCAGTGGAGGTTAAGGGACGTCGCGGCTGGCACATGCGTACCGGGAGGATTGGATGTGGAGATCTGGCAGTACACGGAAGCGGAAGTCGGAGGCGGCGGTACCGTCCGTGGCGGCTACGAATGCATGAAAGTGGTAGCGGGTGAAACCGGTTATTGGGACAGCAATGAATGCAATGTACGCGGCAGCGGCGCCACGGCGAAATACGTTTGGGGATTCGCTCGAGCCAAAGGTCCTTGGGAAAAGTGCGCAGAAGGCAAAGAAAATGAAGCCCCCACCAAATTCACAACAAATCAATGTACCACGGCCGGCAACGGAGCAAAATGGCAGTGGGACGAAGCGACCGAAAACGAAATCAAGGGGGTTGGACTCACGCTGTCGCTGGCAGATACCAAGGCGCTTGGGGGAACATCGAAGATTCGATGCACCGGTCTCGAAGAGACAGGTAAGGTGGGCGGGGGGGCGAGCGGTGTGATAGACACCGCTGAAGTGAGCAGCCCTTCGACCAACTGCACGAGAGTAGAAGGCACCTGCAAAGCGGGAGAAGTAGAAAAAGTCAAAGGGATACATCTCCCGTGGCATACATTCTGGACCGAAACTGAAAACAAAGCGGTGATCATCATCGAAAGCGACGGCTCCGGCCAGCCGGGATGGGAAGTGGCTTGCAACGCGACGCTCGGCAAAAAAACGGATACCTGCGAAACCGAAAGCACTGAAAAGTCAGAAGAAGCCACACTGGCAAATGTCTCGTCCGGCGGTGCGTTATCGGTATCGGCGACATACGCGAAGAAATACAAAGAGAAGTGTTCGGAAGGAGGTGCGGAATCGGGTGAAGAGGAAGGAACGGTCACGCTCTTAGACAAAGCCGGCTCGGGGCTCCGGGTCGCCTGAGCGCGCAGCCCTGCCCGGACGGTCGCACGCACTGCGGGCGGCCGGCCGGGATAGGCGCGATCGCGGCGGCTCTTCCGGCCCGCGGCGCTTGCCGTAGCGATGCTCCTCGCCCGCCACCGCACCGGGTCTACGGGCGGCGGCATGGCGACGCCGGCAGGAGCCCGACGGTATGCTGGCCCCGATGGCGACCTGTCTTGTGACCGGCGGCGCAGGCTTCCTCGGCTCGCACCTGTGCGACGAGCTGCTCGCGCGCGGGCACCGGGTGATCTGCGTGGACAACCTCGAGACGGGGTCGCTGGCGAACATCGAGCACATCCGCGACCCGGACCGGTTCGTGCACCTGGGGTTGGACATCATCGACCCGTACTTCGTGCAGGAGCCGGTGGACTTCGTCTACCACCTGGCCTCGCCGGCGTCGCCGATCGACTACCTGCGCCTGCCGCTGCACACGCTGAAGGTGGGCTCCTACGGCACCCACCACACGCTGGGCCTGGCGAAGGCCAAGCGCGCGCGCTTCCTGCTCGCGTCCACGAGCGAGGTGTACGGCGACCCGCAGGTACACCCGCAGCCGGAGTCCTACTGGGGCCACGTGAACCCGATCGGCCCGCGGGGAGTCTACGACGAGGCGAAGCGCTACGCGGAGGCGCTGACGATGGCCTACCACCGCCAGCAGGGGGTGGACACGGCGATCGTGCGGATCTTCAACACTTACGGGGCGAGGATGCGCCCGCGCGACGGCCGCGCGATCCCGACGTTCCTGCGCCAGGCGCTCGCGGACCGCCCGCTCACGGTCTTCGGCGACGGCGGCCAGACGCGCTCGTTCTGTTACGTGGCCGACCTGATCCGGGGGCTTGTCGCGCTGGCGGAGTCGGGCCACCACGAGCCGGTGAACATCGGCAACCCCGACGAGTTCACGCTGCTGGAGCTCGCGCAGACCGTCAAAGAGGTCACGGGGTCGAGCTCGGAGATCGTCTTCGAGGCGCTGCCCGTGGACGACCCCAAGCAGCGCCGGCCCAACATCGCGCTGGCGCGCGAGCTGCTGGGGTGGGCGCCTGAGGTGGCGCTGCGGGAGGGCCTGGAACGCACGATCGCCGAGTCGGGCGTCGAAGTTCTGGTGGGTTGAACCCCACCGGCAAAGCGTTCGACCGCTCCATCTGCGAGTCTGAAGCGTTGTGAAAGGCGAGATGGCACACGCCACGCGGACGCCGGCTGCCTCCCTCGAGGCCCCACCCCGGGAGGACTCGCCTTTTGCGGGTCCCCCTCTGGAGGGAGCCCCGGCTCGGCCGGCTCAGCCGGTGGAGATCCCGGTGCTCTCGGAGGCCACGGTGCGCCGAACCCCCTCCGACCGGGACATGCGCCGCAAGCGCTCCCCGGCGATCTCGTTCCTGCTGCGCGTCGAGACCGCGCGGCGCGCAGTGCGGGTGCTGACGCTGCTGGCGCTCGACTTCGCGGGCCTCTCACTGGCGATCTTCACGTCGCTGGTACTGAAGGCGGCAGTGCTGAGCGAAGTGAGCGTGCACGGCGCGTACGAGGAGACCAGGAGCATCCTGGCGTTCGCGTACCTGCTGACGGCGCTGCTGTTCGCGCGTTCGGGGCTGTACGCGGCGGGGGCGCAGCGGCCGGGCATGACGCGGATCGTGGCCTCGCTCTTCCAGGTGACGTTCGTGGCGCTGCTGTTCGCGCTGGTCAGCGGCCAACACTTCCAGAGCTACTACATCTTCTGGGGCTCGCTGGCGTTCGCGCTGCTGTACGTGCCCCTGCTGCGCTACCTCTACGAGCGGGCCACGGGCACGGTCCTGCGGATCGCGGGCCACGAGCGCCGCGCGGTGCTCGTGGGCACGGGCTCGCACATCCGCGAGGTCGCGCGCGCGCTCGCGGATGCGCCCCACTCGCGCGTGAACGTCGTGGGCTACGTCTCGCTGCGCGCGCTGCCCGCGAACGGCCTGCGCTCGCTGGGCACCCCGCGCGACCTGGAGCGGGTGTTGGCCGCTGAGCGGGTCGACGAGGTCATCATCGCCGACCCGGACTTCCCCCAGACTGAGGCGGTGGAGCTGGTGGACCGCTGCCACCAGCGGGGAGTGCGGGTGCGGATCGCGCCCTCGACGATGGAGATCCTGATCCACCGCGCGGAGTTCGTGCCGGGGGAGTCGGTGCCGCTGTTCGAGCTCAAGCCGCCCGTCTTCGAGGGGATCGACTTCGCGCTCAAGCGAACGTTCGACGTGGTGGGCGCCACGGTCCTGCTGGTCTTGCTGAGCCCGCTGCTGGCGGCGATCTGGGTGGCGGTGCGCGCGACCTCGCGGGGCCCGGCGGTGTTCCGCTCGATGCGCCAGGGCATCGGGGAGCGGCCGTTCGCGTGCCTGAAGTTTCGCACGATGTACGTGGACGCCGAGCACCGCCAAGCCGACCTGGAAGCGCTCAACGAGGCGTCGGGGGCGCTGTTCAAGATCCGCGACGACCCGCGCACGACTCCGGTGGGCCGCTTGCTACGCCGCTTCTCGCTGGACGAGCTGCCGCAGCTGGTCAACGTGCTGCGCGGCGAGATGTCGCTGGTGGGCCCGCGCCCGCTGCCCGAGCGCGACTTCGCGAAGCTGGAGGAGTGGCACCGCAAGCGCTACCTGGTGCTCCCGGGGATCACCGGCCTGTGGCAGGTCTCAGGCCGCGCGGAGCTCGACTTCGACGACCTCGTGCACCTGGACTTCCTCTACCTGGAGCACTGGTCGCTGGCGGTTGATCTCACGATTCTCTTGAAGACCATCCCGGCAGTGCTCTCGCGGCGCGGGGCGTACTGATTCCCCGGGGGGAGGTCGGGAGGGGGGCCTGCCCCCTTCCCGCTGAGGATGGAGGGGGCCTACCCCTTCCCGCTCATTCCGGCAGTGCTCTCGCGGCGCGGCGCTTACTGAGCCCCTGTCGGCCGGAGGAGGTCACGCAGGGCCGGTGGGGGTGGGCGAGCGCCCGCTGGTAGACGCGCCACGTCTCGCGCGCGGCGTCCTCCCAGCCCCACGAGGGTAGGGCGAGGTCCGGGGCCTCGGGGATCACGGCCACACGCTCGCGCTCGAGTCCGAGCTCCGCGACGGCTTCGTGGGCGACGACCTCGGAGGGAACGATCACGTGTGACGCACGCTGCAGCGCAAGGAGGCGCAGGCGCAGGGGGATGCCGCCGCCGCGCAGCCGTTCGGAGGGGCGTTTGAGCGCCGCGAGGTCGTACAGGGTGACGACCATCGGACAGGGGCAGTGCAGCATCGCCCCCTGGAGCCACGGCGTGTGGAAGAGGTCGGCTCCACGGGGGCGGTGGGTCTCGAGGATCTCGTCCTGCTCACCGGCGGTCTCGCGCAGCGCCCGGAGCAGGCCACTGGCGTAGCGCCCGAGGCCCTGCGGATCGGCCGTGGGGCGGCTGTCGAACGCCAGCCTCACGGGCGCTCGCGACCCTTCACGTCAGTCCCCCGGACGCGCACTGGTGGGACCTTAGTGATTTTGTGACGAAGTGGTAGAGATGACAGCGGAGTTGCCGCTCTCTCCGGAGAGATCGCATCCGGCGAGCGGCTAGCCTGCGCGGAGTGTCTGGTCGCAGTGAGTACCGCGAGAGCCTGTGGGAGGGGGTCCCCGAGGGTCTCGCTCCACCGTACTGGGCGGCGCGTCTCGCTTTCCTGCTCGCCCGTGTGCCCGCGGGAGCACGGGTGCTGGACGTGGGCTGTGGCGAGGGGCGCTTCACCGCCGCGCTCGTGCGGGCGGGCCGCGAGGCGGTGGGGATCGACGTCGCCCAGGAGCCGCTGCGCCGCGCGCGCGCCCGGGAGGGGGAGGGCCTGGACCTGCGCCTCGTCCCCACGGAGGGCCAGTGGCCGCTGCAGGACACGAGCTTCGACGCGGTGTGGGCGGGGGAGGTGCTCGAGCACGTGGCGGACACCGCGGGGTGGCTCTCGGAGGTACGGCGCGTGCTGCGCTCGGGGGGCGCGCTGGTGCTGAGCACGCCCGCACACGGCCCGCTCACCCGGCTGTCGCTGGGCCTCTCGGGGCGCGTGTTCGAGTCCCACTTCGACCCTCGCTCGGACCACCTGCGCTTCTACACCCGCCGCACTCTGACGGCGCTGCTGGCGGACTTCGGCTTCGAGCGGATCGAGACCGCCGGCGCGGGCGGCCTACCCGGGGCGCGCTCTGTGCTGCTTGCCGCGGCGCGCCGCAAGCGTTTCTGATCAGTGCGCGACGGTCCCGCCGTTGCTGCCAGTCGCGCGCAGCGCCTGCAGGTAGGCGTTCTGGATCGAGAGCAGTTCACCCTGTGCGGCGAGGTCCGCGCGGGGGGCGACCGCCTCGGGGTTGAGGTAGACCGCCGCGCGCAGCGCTTGCAGCGCGGCCTGGGGCTGACCGGTGCTCAGGTCGTATTCGCCGAGCGCCTGCCACGTTTTGAAGTTGGAGGGCTGTAGGTGTACGGCCTGCTCGTAGGTCGCGGTGGCGGCGGCGGACTGGCCGGCGCCCTCCTGGACGGCGGCGAGCGTGAGCAGCGCTTCGGCGGAGAGGGGGTCGCGGCTGACCGCCGTGTGTGCGGCCGCGAGGGCGGCGGTGGGGTTGCGTGCCAGTAGTGCGAGCGCTTCGTTGGACGCGTCCACCGAGTGCTGTGGCTGCCACTGCGCCCACGCGGCGAGCAGCGCGCAGACGACGACGGCCGCGGCGACGCCACCGCGGAGCGGGCCGATCTCGCGCGGTGCAGGCAGGCGCAGCCGTAGGGAGGAAGGGACCCGCTCAGGTGGGTGGTTGGGCTCGAGGCTGCCCGCCGGGGCACCCGTTGCGGCGAGGACGCTCGGCAGCGGCCCACGGCCAGCTACCCACCCGGCGCAGAGCAGGGCGGTGCAGGCGAGGCCGGGGACGTACCACGTCCAGTCCACGAAGGAGTGCACGCCGAACGTGGCGACGAGGCAGACCATCGTGAGCAGCCCGACGCGCTCGGCGGTGTAGCGGCGCTCCGCGCGCGCGACCGGCCGCCAGCGCCAGCCGCTCCAGCGCCGGTTGAAGGGGTGGGTGGCGCGCCCCGCGGCGGTGAGCCACGAGCCGAGCAGCGCGAGCACCACCACCAACCCTGCGAGGCCGAGGTCGGCGAGCGTCTGCACGACGAAGCCGTGGGCGTGGCTGACGTTGACGATCGCCGTGCGGTAGCGCAGCCGGGCCGTTTCGTAGCCTTCGGCGCCAACCCCCAGCAGGGGGTGGTCCTGGAAGATCTCCAGGGCTTCGTTCCAGTAGCGCGCGCGCACGCTGCCGATCGCGGTGAGGCGTGCCGGGCCGTTGGCGGGCAGAGCCGCGTTGGGGTTCGTGAGCGTGCCCGTGGTGTGGGAGATGCTTCCGACCAGGCCGCGGTGGCTCACGGTGAGCGCCCCGGCGACCGCGATCACAGCGATCACGGGGAGGCTCAGCAGCACCGTGCCGACGCGCCGGCGCAGCACGGGCGAGGGAGCGCGCTCGCCTGTGAGAAAGCCGACCGCCAAACCGACCACGGTGAGCGCGAGGAGCACCGCGACGAGCAGCACCCCGAGTTGGTGCCCGGCGCTGAGGCGTGTGGCGAGCGGCGTGTTGTCGGTGGTGAGGGCGTGTTGGGAGAAGTCCCACGCGACCACCACGCCGGCCCCTGCCGCGCCGGCGCAGAGCACGGCGACCCCGCGCAGGCGCAGTGGCACGAGGCACAGCCACAGCGCGAGCCCGACCGCGAGCGCGGCGAGCGCGCCGCGGGAGTAGGCGAGCATGACGGTGACCAGCACGAGCCCCATCGCGGGGTAGGCGAGCGCGTTCAGCAGCGCGTGTCCGGCGCGGCGGGCGCCCAGCCACATGCAGCCCACCGCGCCCAGCGCGCCAGCCAGGCCGATCGCGTTCCAGTAGCCGTACGGTTCGCGCAGCCGCGCGTAGACGGGTCCGTAGTTCTGTCTGGCGCCGATCGCGTCGGGGAAGATCTTGGTGAGCAGCGCGTAGCCGCACACGGCCACGGCGGCGAGCAGCACCCCGCCGAGCACCGCCGACCAGCGCGCGGGGACGGTGTGTGCGAGCGCCACGGCGAGCGCGAACACGGCGCTGTAGGCGAACAGGCGCCCGGCGTCCTGCCAGCTGCCGTCGGGCTGCACCGACCAGATCACCGACAGCGCCGAGAGCGCAGCGAGCGCGAGCAGCAGGCTCGCCGACCACGCTCCCCAGACGCGCCGGCTGGCCGGCGCGAGCAGAATCATCGCGGCGATCCCGACGCCGCAGGCGAGCGTCAGCACGATCTCGACAGGCGTCCGAGTGTTGAGGTTGAGGCCGCCGCCGGCGAGGAACGTAATCAGGCAGAGGACGCCCGCGACCAGCAGCGTGGGGAGGGCGGACTCGAGCAGGCGGACAACCGCCGGCTGGGCCGTGTCGCGCTCCCAGCGCGAAGCGCCGGGGCTGGGATGCGAAGGCCCTGGCTGCTCCCCGGCCGCGGGTGTGAGGACTGGTGCTTCCACGGTCGCTTGGTCTGCGGGTGGGGCCGGCCTTCCGGGGGGGTCTGCGATCTCGATGGACATCTCACTCGTCGGCGATCGAGTCACCGCCCGCCTGCGCGCTCCGCTGGCGGACGCGGTTGCGCACCGCCCACGCGGTCACCGACAGGGCGCAGGCGAGCAGGAAGGCGATCAGCGCGAGCAGCGGGGTCGGCAGTTTGTTGACAGCCGAGGTGAGGTTGACGTGCACAACGCCCGGGTGGATCACTTCGCCGTTGACCTGCACCGGTGGGGCGCCTGCGTGGGGGATGCGTTCGAGGGTGTGCTGCTCGCTCGGGGTGGGTGGTGCGCTGGGCGCCGCTGCGCCGGGGGAGCCGGCGCCCTGGGAGCTGGTGGCGCGAGCGAGCTGCGCTTTCTGGATCAGGTCGGGGCAGTTGTCGTACTCGGCGAGTTCCGGCGGCATCTGCTTCATCGCCTGGTTGTAGGCCTGCTGGCTGAAGCCGGTGGGCAGCTTTTCGATGCCGCAGTCTTCGTAGATCTTCGTGACTTCGCTCGCGCCTGCCGGGAGGGCGAGGAGCAGCGAGAACGCCAGCGCCGCGGGGAGGGCAAACGCCAGCCGGAGTGGGGCTGACTTGGTGAACAAGCGACGCACGCTACCAGCGCCCCCCGCGGGAAAGTCCGAGGCTGTCGAGCGCGTCCGAGAACCCCTGCGCCCAGGCGTCGTGGGTGTAGGCCTGCACGTCGCTGTACCCGGCCGCGCCGAGGCGGCCGCGCAGCGGCGCGTCGGCGGCGAGGCGCCGCAGGGCGTCGGCGAGCGCGCGGGAGTCGCCGGCGGGCACGACGAGACCGTTGCGCCCGTCGCGCACCAGGCCGCCGGCCACGGCCCCCACGGCGTCGCTCGCGATCACGGGGAGGTTGCGGTTCATCGCCTCGTTTACCACCAACCCCCATGGCTCGCGGAAGGTGCGGGTTGCGAGGGAGGGCACCACGAGGACGTCGGCCGCGGCGTAGAGGCTGCGCAGCTGTACCGGGGGTACGGGGTCCGTACACACCACCTCGTGGCCGGCCGCGCCGCCGGCGGGAACCCAAGGGGGGGTGGGCCCCACGCCGACGAGGACGAGCGCGGCTGAGGGCGCAAGGAGGCCTGACTCACGCCAGGCATCGATCAGTGCCCTCCCACCCTTTTCCCGGACGGGGCGGCCCGCAAACAGAAACTTGACGGCGGCCTGCGAGGACCACGGGAGCGCCGCGGGGGGACTCGCGCCTGGAGCGGCGAGCGGGTGGGACCAAAACTCGTTGTCGACCGACTGGGGGGCGACGTGCACGTTGCGGGCGCCGCGGGCGCGCACGTAGGCACTGACGTGGGGCCCATAGGTGACGACGGCGTCCGCGGAGCGGTAGAGGCGCAGCAGCGCCGCGTAGCTGAGGGCGTGGGCAGCGGTGCGTGGGTGCGCCCACAGCGCGCTCCACAGGACCACCGGGACCCGCCCACGGCGGGCGCCGGCCCACGCACCGGGCAGCGCGAACCGCCCGCCGGTGGAGCACACCACAGCCCGGTAGCGCCCGGACGCGGCGAGCGCCGCGACCTCGCGCTGGCGGACGTGCCGGTGGGGGAACGGGAGCTCCTCCCCGGCGACCCCGCCGTGGTGGGAGCGCCCTCCAAAGAGCGCGTACTCAACCCCCTCGCGCGCGTACAGACTGGCGAAGGCGCCGACCCGGTCGAACGGCGCGTGCCCTGTTACGAACAGGACGGGCTTCATCGCAAAACGTGCTGGTACGCCGCGACGGTCTGCTCCCCGCAGCGCTCCCACGTGAAGTGGGCGGCGACGGTGGCGCGCGCGCGACGGCCGGCCTCGCGCAGCCGCTGGGGGTCGGAGAGCAGCTCGTCGATGCGCTGGGTGAGGCGCTCGATGTCCCCGGGGGGCACCAACACGAAACCGTCGCCCGCAGCGGCGATCTCCTCGGGCCCGGGCTCCCCGCGGCAGCCGATCGCGGGCAGCCCGCCGGCCATCGCCTCGATGTAGGCGACCCCGAAGGCCTCCTCGGTGGAGGGCATCGCGAACAGGCTGCAGCCCCGCGCGCGCTCGAGCGCCTCGTCGGGGGGCAACTGTCCGCACAACTCCACGCGCTCGCGGACCCCGAGGCGGACGGCGAGCCCTTCGAGCGGCACCCGCTCGGGGCCGTCGCCGACGATCACGTAGCGCAGGGTGGGGTGTCGTGGGGAGAGCACGGCGAGCGCGCGCAGCACGTCGGCGTGGCGCTTGCGGGCGACGAGGTGCCCAACGGTGACCAGTGCGTGGTGTCCGCCTCCCCCACCCTGGCGATCGGCGCGGCGTGTGGGGAGGTCGGTTCCGAGGTGCACCACCCGCACCTCGCGGGCGCCGTGGGCGCGGGCGAGCTCGGCGGTGCCGCGGCTGTTGGCGAGCACGAGGCGGGCGGCGCCCAGTCCGCGTTCGACGGCCTCGCGGCCGGCCACGGAGCGGGGGGCGGTGTAGAGCACGTCGCCGCCGTGCACCGACACCACGAGCGGCACGTCGAGCCCGGCGCGGCGCACCGCCTCGCCGGCGGGCACGGCGTTGTGGGCATGGATCACGTCGAAGCCGCCGCGACGGCGCAGGCGGCGCAAGGCGACCCCCAGCGCAGGTGCCGCCCACGCGCTCCAAGCGGGGTAGTGGCGTCCGCGCGGCGGGGAGACGTAGGGGACGTAGGTGACGGGCAGGCCGTCGTGGACTTGGTGGCGGCCCCCGCCCACCCCGTCGCGCAGCAAGCTGCCGAGCTCCCGCGTGGCGGCGGCCGGTCCATTTTTTCTGATCCCGCCCACCCAGGCGCGGGGCGGCACGAGACGGTGCAGGACGAGCACGTGCACCTCCGCGCCGGCGGCCTGCGCGGCGAGCGCCTGGCGGTGCGCCCACACCCCCAGCACGGGGTCCCCGCGGCGGGGGTAGAACTCGGCTACGACGGCGACTTTCACTGCGGGCTCCTCACCGCGGGCTCGGTGTCGGCTGGGGAGCCTGGCTGAGGACCGGGGTGCGGGCGCGAGCGGCCGCGTGCGTGGGCGGGCATGGCGTGGCGCTACCAGCTGCGGTGGGTGACGAGGGTGGTTTGCGCTTCGCGGGCCTTCACGTACGGACGCTCGGCGAGCAGGGCGCGGGCCTCGGCGAGGGCGGCCTGGCGCGAGTAGGCGTCCCCGGCGGGAGCGGCGCAGTGGCGGATCGCGACGGCGTCGAGCACGCCGCAGCGCCACCCGTGCTGGCGGGCGAGCGCGGCCCAGTGCAGGTCGAGGCCCCACCCCATGCGCACGTCGGGGAAGGGCAGCAGTGTGGCGAACGTCGGGCGGGCGAAGGCGGTGACGGGACCGATCTCGACGAACGGTGTCTGCCGTGCCACGGCGCCCGCGTGGCGGCGGGTGACGCGCCAGGCGGCGTGGGAGCGCGCGCGGTGGGCCGGCTGGACCAGCTGGAAGTCGAAGCGCTCGGCGAGGCACAGCAGGCGGTCGAGGAAGCCGCGGGAGAGCACCACGTCGTCGTCGACCACGAGCACCCAGTCGTACGCCTCGACCGGGTGGGCCGCGAGCAGCAGGTTGAGGTTCTCGAACTTCCCGCGGTCTCCTGGTGTCCCGAAGCGCAGCTCGACGTCGTGGCGTGAGCGCTCGAGCTCGGCCCGCACCCCGGCGGCCAGCTCGCGCCGCTCGGGGCGCTCGACGCCGAGCGCGAGCACCCGCCGGCGGGGCGGGGAGTGGCGCGCGGCGCGCCTGAGGCGCAGGCGCCGGCCGCTGAGCAGCTCGCGGGCGTCGGCCACTCTGTCGTACACCTCTCGCCGCGCGGCGTCGAGACCTCCGACGGTGCCGCTTTCGCCGGAGAGGTAGTCCTCCGCCTCGCGGGGTGGCGGTGGGTGGCTCCGTTCGTGGACGCCCTGTTCGAGGCGGCCGAGGCTGTGGGCGACCATCGTCAGGCCTGCGGGGCAGCGGCGGCGCACGACGTGGCCGAGGCACCCGGCGAGCGTGCGCAGCTCGCGCGGAAGACTAGGCGCCTCTCCGCGCCACGTGTCGTAGCGGCGGCTCGCCCGCCCCCGGGTGCGGGCGGCGCGGGCCAGTGGGCGCAGCCGGGCGTCGTCGGGGGAGCGCCGGTGGTCGAGGGCCGCTGCGGCGACGTACAGCACGCGGTCGCCCCCGGGCGCACGCAGCCGGTCCTGCCACTCCTGCTCGTCGCCGCCTTCCGCGAGGGCCGTGTCGAACGGGCCGACGTGCTCCAGGGCGCTGCGGCGCACGGTCATGTTGGCTCCCCACGCGTAGCGCACGCGAGCGGTGTCCTCGGGGCCGAGGTCGAGGGCGGTGACGGGGGGCCCCTCCCGCCCGCACGAGTACCGACCCCACCCGCCCCTGCCTTCCAGGCGGGGGCGTACGGGCCCGGTGAAGACCTGCGTGTGGGGGTGCTCGCGGGCGGCGCGCAGCAGCGCCTCCAGCCACCCGGGGCGGACCTCGACGTCGTCGTCGACGAACACCACCACCTCGCCGTGGGAGTTGGCGACGCCGGTGTTGCGGGCGGCGTTCAGCCCGAGGTGCCGGCCGTGGGGCAGGTAGCCCGCGCCGAAGCGCTCGGCCACCGCACGCACCGCGGGGGAGGGCGGATCGTCGTGTACGACGAGCACCTCGGCTTCGGCGGCCGCGGCCTGGGGGGCGATCGAGGCGAGCGCGACCTCGAGGTAGTCGGGGCGCTCGCGGGTGGGGACGACGATCGACGCGGTGGGGTTCGTGGGGTTCAAGAGTGGTCGGAGGGCGAATACTTGCAGTGAGTAATACTCGGGGTGAGAGTATTCGCGAGGCGAACATTCTAGGTTCGCGCCCCGAGGGTGCGCGGACGGGCGGGACGACGGAGCCCGCCGCTCCACACGGCCGGCGAGCCGGTCGCTCTTGCGCTCACGCTCATGGTCCTGTTCCTGCACAACCGCTACCGCGCGCCGGGGGGTGAGGAGCGCGTGGTGGAGGACCTGCTGTGGTTGGTGCGCACGCACCTGGGGACGCAGGCGGAGCTGCTGGCCCGGGATTCGACGGCGGTGGGTCGCACCCGCGCCGCGGCGGGGCTACTGGTCGGAGGCCTCGCCCCCGAACAGGTGGCGGACGTGGTCCGGCGCGAGGGTGTGCAGGTGGTGCACGCACACAACCTCCACCCGACGCTCGGCTGGCGGGGGCTGGCGGCGGCCCGGGCCGCGGGGGCGCGTGTCGTCCTGCACCTGCACCAGTACCGCCTGGTGTGCGCGGTGGGGGTGTGCTTCACGCGGGGGGAGGAGTGCGTGCGCTGCCACGGGCGCCGCACGCTGCCGGGGGTGCTGCGCAACTGCCGTGGCTCCCGTGGGGAGGCGCTGGCTTACGCGGCGGGCCTCTCGCTGTGGCAGCGCCGGCTGGTGGACCAGGCCGACGCGGTGATCGTGCCGAGCGTCTTCGCACGCGAGCGCCTGCGGGAGCTGGGGGCGCCGCTGCCGTGGGAGCGCGTGTACGTGCTGGCGCCCCCGGTGCGGGCGCTCGCACGGGGGGGTGGCGCGCCGGGCTGCGAGGGGGCGCTCGGGACGGGCGGCTCGGGGCCGTCGGCGGGAGCGGACCTGCCCGCGGGGTACGCGCTCGGGACGGGCGGCTCGGGGCCGTCAGCGGGAGCGGACCTGCCCGCGGGGTACGCGCTCGTGGTGGCGCGCCTCTCCCCGAGAAGGGGCTCGACGTTGCGATCGACGCCTGCCGCCGGGTGGGCATCCCGCTGGTGGTCGCGGGTGAGGGTTTGGAGAGCGGGTCCGGCGGTGGCCAACAGGACGGGGGAGCGGTGCGGGACGGGGAAGCGGTCCGCTTCGTGGGTCGCGTCGACGACGCCCGCCTCGCGCAGCTGCGTGCGGGGGCTGCGCTGGCGGTGGTGCCCTCGCGCTCGGCGGAGACCTTCGGTCTGGCGGCGGCGGAGGCGATGGCCGCGGGCCTGCCGGTGGCTGCGAGCCGTGTGGGGGCGCTCCCCGAGCTGGTCGGAGAGGAGGGCCTCGCGCCGCCGGGCGACGCCGGCGCGCTGGCTGGCGCGATCGCCCGCCTGCGCGCTGACCCGCGGGCGGGCGCGCGGGCGCTGGAGAGGGTGCGCGCGGTGTGCGCCCCGGAGGTCGTTGCGGGCAAGCTGGCGGAGGTGTACGAGGCGGCCACCGCGTGAGCGGCGCACGCCGATCCGGCGCGTCGGCGCACGTCCAGCGTTGCCCCTACACTTCGCCGGGATGACGACCGTGGGCATCGTCGGGCTGGGCTACGTGGGGCTGCCGCTGGCGGTGGCGTTCGCGCACGAGGGCTGCGAGGTGGTCGCGGTCGACGTGGACGCACGCAAGGTCCACGCGATCGAAGCGGGGGAGTCCTACATCGAGGACGTGCCCTCCGCGCAGCTGGGCGCGCTGCGAGAGCGGATCCATCCCAGCACGCGCTACGCGCGGCTCGCCAAGGCGGACGCGGTGCTGATCTGTGTGCCCACGCCGCTGACGCGCAACCGCGAGCCCGACCTTGGCCCGCTGCTCGACGCCACGCGCGAGCTGGCGAAGGTGCTGCAGGCGGGCCAGCTCGTGGTGCTGGAGTCCACCACCTACCCCGGCACCACCCGCGAGCGCGTCGCGCCGCTGTTGGAGGAGTCGGGGCTGGCGGCGGGCCGCGACTTCCACCTCGCCTTCAGCCCCGAGCGCGTGGACCCGGGCCGCACCGACTTCACGCTACGCAACACCGCCAAGGTGGTGGGCGGGCTGACCGACACTTGCGCGGAGCGCGCGGAGGCCCTCTACGGCCTGGTTTGCGAGCAGGTGCTGCGGGTCTCGACACCGGAGACGGCGGAGCTGTGCAAGCTGCTCGAGAACATCTTCCGCTCGGTCAACATCGCGCTGGTGAACGAACTGGCGATGCTGACCGACCGCATGGGCATCGACATCTGGGAGGTGGTGGACGCTGCCGCGACCAAGCCTTACGGGTTCATGCGCTTTGAGCCGGGGCCGGGCATGGGCGGCCACTGCCTGCCGGTGGACCCCTTCTACCTGAGCTGGCGCGCCCGGGAGTTCGACATGTCCACGGAGTTCATCGAGCTGGCGGGCAAGGTCAACCAGCAGATGCCCTACCACTGCGTGTCGAAGGTCGAGCGGGCGCTCAACGACGCGGGCCTGCCGGTGCGGGGCTCCCGTATCGCGGTGTTGGGCGTGAGCTACAAGCCGGGCGTGGGCGACGTGCGGGAGTCCCCGGCGCTGAAGATCATCTCCCTGCTGCGTGCGCTGGGGGCGGAGCTCGCCTACCACGACCCGCACGTCGCCGAGCTGCCCGACTTCGGTCTGAGCAGCGTGCCGCTGGAGGACGCCCTGCAGGACGCGGACCTCGCGCTGATCGTGACCGCCCACCCGACGGTCAACCACGGCCTCGCGGCCGAGCGGGCGCGCGTGGTGGTGGACCTCCGCGGGGTCACGCGGGGCGCGCCGGTGGCGAACACAGTGCGGCTGTGAGCCTCACGCCCGACCCGCGGGCCCCGGGCCTGTTGGTGGGCGAGGGCGTGGAGATCGGTGAGGGGGTGTCCTTCGGCGCGTACGTGGTGGTGCACGCGGGCACCGTGCTCGGCGCCGGCTGCGTCGTCGAGGACCACGTGGTGCTCGGCAAGCGTCCGCGCCTGGCTCGCAGCTCCGCCGCGAAGGGCGAGGTGGGCCGCCTGGAGCTGGGCGAGCGCGTCACGGTGTGCGCGGGTGCGGTCGTCTTCGCCGGGGCGCGCATCGGCGAGGAGGCGATCCTGGGCGACCAGTCGTTCGTGCGCGAGCGCTCCGTGGTGGGCCCCGGCTCGGTGATCGGTCGCGGCAGCGTGGTGGACAACGACGTGCGCGTGGGTGCCCGCGTGAAAGTGCAGACCTCCGTCTACCTGACGGCGGGCACCGTGGTCGAGGACGACGTGTTTGTGGGCCCCGGCGCCACGACGACCAACGACGACACGATGGCCCGCCACGACGACGCGACCCCCCTGCGGGGCGCCACCCTGCGTCGCGCCTGCCGCGTGGGCGGCGCCACGGTGCTGACCCCGGGCGTGGAGGTCGGCGAGGAGGCGTTCGTCGCCGCGGGTGCTGTGGTCACCCGCGACGTGCCCCCGCGCGCGGTCGTCATCGGGGTCCCGGCCCGTGTGGTGCGCGAGGTCCCCGCGGAGGACCTGCTCGAGCGTTGGCGGTAGCGGCGTCTCATTTGATCTGCAGGATCTCCGGGTGGGTCGCGAGCAGCGTCTGCGTGAAGACGTAGTCGAAGATCCCGAACGCCAGGAAAGAGATGACGACGGCCTGGTTGACGGCGCGCCCGACGCCCTCGGCGCCACCGGAGGCGGTCATGCCCTTGTAGCAGCAGATGATCGAGATGATCGCCCCGTAGAGCGTGGCCTTGAGCGCGGAGCCCCACAGGTCGGTCGTGTCCGCGTTGGCGAACAGCGTGTCCCAGAACGGCCCCAGTGGGTAGTTGTTGACGACCTCGGCGAGCAGCCCGCCGAACAGCCCGAACAGGATCGCGTAGACGTTGAACAGGCCGGTCACGAGCATCAGCGCCAGGAAACGGGGGACGACTAGGTTCTTGACGGGGTCCACGCCAAGTACCTGCAGTGCGTCGAGCTCCTCGCGGACCTTGCGCGCGCCGAGGTCGGCGGTGATCGCGGTGCCGGCGACCCCGGCGACCACGATCGCCGTCACGAGCGGGGCGATCTCGCGGAT
Source organism: uncultured Solirubrobacterales bacterium (assembly GCA_963725535.1). Lineage (GTDB taxonomy): Bacteria > Actinomycetota > Thermoleophilia > Solirubrobacterales > Solirubrobacteraceae > Palsa-744. The sequence continues at coordinate 1,915,893 of CAVRYX010000007.1, read as the reverse complement.
CACGGCGAGCGTGAAGATCCCGCCGAGCCGGTCGAGCGCGCCGAACAGCGCGAGCAGGTTTGTGCCCTGCAGGCCGGGTGCCGCGTAGCTGAAGCAGACGATGGAGAGCATCAGCGGGAACCAGCAGAGGCGCAGCGCGAAGAGGAACTGCGAGACGAACTCGCCCCCGTAGGGGTACGGAGGCCGCAGCGCGGAGGCGACCGTCCTGCCGGTCAGGAGCACGATGTCGCCCACTTCCTCGAGCAGGTTCCTGGAGGGGAGCAGGGCTCGCTCGAGCCGAGCCTTGGTCGGGTTGCTCTCCCGGGGGTTTGTCCGCGCACCCGAGCCGCTCCGCAGTGCCATTGCGCCAGTGTACTAGTTCACTAGCAAATTGTCTGCCCGGTCCAGAAACCGCTAACGTAAAGGCGTGACTCGCCAGCCTGACACCGGGGGTTTGGGCGGCCTGGGTGCCCTGGACTTCGCGATCGACCGCCGCGCGGAGGTCCCGATCGGAGTGCAGGTGGCGTGGGCTCTGCGCGCGCGTATCCACGACGGCCGCCTCGCGCCCGGGCAGCGCCTGCCGGGCCTGCGGGACCTCGCCCAGGCGCTGCAGGTCAACGCCAACACCGTACGCGCCGTCTACCAGCGCCTGGAGCACGAGGGCATGATCGAGAGCCAGCAGGGGAGCGGCACGTACGTCGCCGACACCGCGCACCGGCCCTCCGCCGCGGGCGCGATCGCGGCGAACGCCGCCCGCGAGGCTCACCAGACGGGTGTCGACCCGCGCGAGGTCGCGGCCGCGCTGTACGTGGATACGGGACCCCCGGCGCGACCCGACGAGGCGGCGGCGCACAGGCGCGAGCTGCGCACCCAGATCGCCGCCCTGGAGCGGGTGCTCGTGAAGATCGAAGCCGAACACCCCGGGCTCGTGGCGCCGTCACGCAAGGCGCTGCCCGCGCGCGGCCCGCGGCTGCTGGACGTCGAGGAGCTGGAGCAGGTCCAGACCTACCTGATCCGCCGGCTCGCCGCGGCCCAGAACGCGCGGGACGAGCTGGAGCGGGGGCGAGAGGCGTCCGTCGAGGTGGAGCGCGGGCGGCCGGCCCCAGCTGCCAAGCCGGCCGCTGCCGGGCCCGCGCGTGCAGCGGCTACGACGCCGAAGCGCGCCGCACGGCCGCGACGACCTCCCCGGCCTGCGCCTGCTTGAGGACGTCGAGCTTCAAGAGGAGGCGGCGCGCACGACCCCCCCGACGACCTCGGCGACCTGCGCGGCGGTGAGCACGGGGCTCATCGGGATCGCCAAGTGTGTGCGGGCGGCGTGGTCGGTCGCGGGCAGCTCGACGCCGGCGCCCCACGCGCGCATCGCCGCCTGGTGGTGGACGGGGGTGCGGTAGTAGGCCTTGTGGCCGACGCCGGCGGCGGCGAGCGCCGCTTCCAGGGCCGGCGGGTCGGGGTGGCCGATCACGTAGAGGTGCCACGCGGGCTCCGCGCCCGCGACAGGCCGCGGCAGTGTGACGAGCTCGCCGAGGCCGGCCTGCTCGTAGAACGCGCCCGCGCGGCGGCGGCCGTCGGCCCACGTGTCGAGAGAGGGCAACTGCACACGCAGAATCGCGGCCTGCAGCTCGTCCAGGCGCGAGTTGTAGCCCACCTGCTCGTAGGAGACCTTGTCGCGCGAGCCGTGGAAGCGCAGGATGCGCACGCGTTCGGCGAGGGCGGGGTCGGAGGTCGTGACGGCCCCGCCGTCGCCGAAGCACCCGAGGTTCTTGGAGGGAAAGAAGGAGAACGTCGCCGCCGTGCCCAGCGCGCCAGGGCGCCCCGCGGAGGAACGAGAGCCGGCGGCCTGCGCGGCGTCCTCGAGCACGGGCACGCCCAGCGCCTCGATGTCCGCGACGGGGGCGACGTTGCCGAACAGGTGCACTGCGACCACGGCCTTCGTGCGGGGGGTGAGCGCGGCGCGCACTGTGTCCGCCGTAACGCAGTACGTGTCCGGGTCGATGTCGCAGAACACGGGCACGGCCCCTGTCGGGGGGATGGCCTCCGCAGAGGCGTAGAACGTGAAGGAGGGCACGACGACCTCGTCGCCCGGCCCGACGCCCATCGCGCGCAGCGCGATCGTGAGCGCGTCGGTGCCGTTGGCGACCCCCACCGCGTGCGCGGCCCCGCAGTAGGCGGCGAACTCCTGCTCGAAGGCGGCCACCTCGGGCCCGAGGATGTAGCGCTCGGAGTCGAGTACCCGCGCCACCGCCGCGCGCAGCTCCTCACGCAGGGGGACCAGCGGGGCGGAGGTGTCGAACAGGGGGACGCTCACGCGTGGGACCCCACCGCCGCCTCCCGCTCGCGCAACCAGGCGACGGTCGCGGCGAGGCCCTCCTCGACCCCGATGCGGGCCTCCCAGTCGAGCAACGTACGGGCCTTCTCCACCGATGGCCACCGGCGCGGGACGTCCACGGTGAAGGAGGGCAGGTGTTCGAGCTCGAACGCGTCGGGGTCCTCGCCGCAGGCGGCCCACACGAGCCGCGCGATCTCCGCGACCGTCAGCTCGCGCGAGGCGGAGACGTTGAAGTCCTCGTTCAGCCCCGCCGGGGAGCCCATCGCAACAACGATGCCGTCGGCGATGTCGTCCACGTGCGTGAGCGTGCGCGTCTGCTCACCGGACCCGAAGATCTGCAGGGGCCGCTGCCCGGAGAGCACCTTGCGGATCAGGTCGGGCACGGCGTGCGCGATGCCGGGCTCGGCGTCGGGCACCTCGCCGGGGCCGTAGGCGTTGAAGGGGCGGCAGATGGTGTACGGCAGTCCGTGCTCGGCGTGCGCCGCACGGCAGTACACCTCGCCGGTGAGCTTGGAGAAGCCGTACGCCGAGAGCGGCACGGGGCAGGCGGGCAGGTGCGCCTCGGTGGTGGGGAACTCGGTGGCGCGCTCGAAGACCATCGAGGAGGAGACGTACGTGAAGCGCTCGAGCTCCACCTCCAGCGCCGCGCGCACGACGGCGTTGTAGAGCGCGGCGTTGACCTCCGTGAGCGTGTGGGGCAGCCGGTGGAAGTTCGCGATGCCCCCGACGATCGCCGCGAGGTGGATTACGTGCGAGCACCCCTCGGTCGCCCGGCGCGCCTGCGCGAGCTCGCGCAGGTCGCCGGTGTGCACCTCGCACCCCTCGCGCATCCACTGCGGGGCGGGCCGCTGGTCGGAGACCCGCACCTCGTACGCGGGGTCAGCGAGCAGCCGGCGCACCACGGCAGAGCCGATCGTCCCCGCGCCTCCAGTGACGAGCACACGGCTCATGCGTGCCTGTGGGTGGGGGAGGGGGATCGTCCACGTGTGTCCCGACCGCACCGGGCGCGTGTGGGCGGGACCTCCTGACCCGCCGCCGCGGCGGGTGAGGCCGTCCAACGCATCGGCCCGCGGCGGGGCGGGAGCGTTGGTTCGGGTCCCGCGGCTTCCGGCGGCGCGGGTGCCCTGCGTTCAAGCCGGTTGTGGCGGATCACGGGGGCATCTTGCCAGACGGGACGGTTGCCCGTCGCGCTGCCGGAGACGCGCGAGAGCGAGTCCACAGCTAGTTGTCTGGTGACAATATCTCTTGCCTCCTAGCGTCACGATGAGCCTTCTGCGTCCCCGCTTTCTGTATCATCGTACTCATCAATATCAATTGCCGCTCCGAAGGCTGCGGCGGCGGCAACATGACGCCGATCGAGTGACCACCCCAGGCTGAGCTCGGTGCCGCAGTGAGTAATCCAAATACTCAGCTGGACATTCGCCCCTGGAGGCAGACGTCTAAATGCGTCAGCCTTTGAACCCAAGGCACTCCAAAGCGCATCAAGCTGAGCATCCAGCGAACGCTCGACCGCATCATCAACCTGCCACGTCCATATATGTCTGGGAACACGTATGTGTGGTCGTTGAGCGGATATTGGTTCATCCTTGATCCGCGCTTTTGTGGGAGCAACCCCAACGCAGCCCGTTATCTGTGCTGCGGTCACATTGTCACTAAATACCGATATCGAGCAGCGAATTTCTTCCCAGGCTCGCTGCCACCAGGGTGCATTTCGATCGTCGCTCATTTGTCTAGACTGCCGCCGCACGTCACAACAATGAGTGTCGTTTAGCGGCGTCGAGAACGTCATGCTCACCGAATGATACTTCTATTAGGGCGACATCGTCCTTATCATCAGTCAGGTATTGATGGCCTGACCCGCCATCACAAAATGGCTGTATGAGATCGGCTTGATATCTCCAGCCGTCTGGCGTTGCGTACCAGGCAAACGATTTCTCGGATCCATTGTCGGGATGCCGGAGCGCAACCACCGGCCCATCGGGCTGGCACCTCATCTCAATGATGTCTACATTGACTATGCGCGCCTGCGGTTCGCTTGTGAGGACACGCGGGCTGTTGTTGTCACCCAAGTCCCTAAAGACCCGCTGCAGCCAAACACAACTTGCTGTCGAACGCAGGATCAGAATGATCGTCGGCCCATAAGCGCCAGCGTAGTAATCGCCCACTATCAGTGGCACTGAGGACTGCACGCGTTGGTCACTCATACTTAGCTCGCTCTCTCACGGGAAGATTTTTTCCCAGGGCGCCAGCTTACCAGGGAGTTGTTTGTAGTCCCAGTGTTCTTCGTGGTAATTATCCGGTGGGTGGTAGTGCCACTCCCCACCTTCCGGATCGTAGTAGTTTTCCCCGGGCTCTTTAGGTCTTGAGGCTGGACCTTTGGTCCATGTTTCGGGGTCATAGCCCGGGGGTGTAGGCTCACACGCCTGCTCACTTTCTTTGGCGGCTTCTTCTGCTTGGCTCTGCTTGATGAAAGCTTCGCCTTCGTCGTTGCCGGCTTCTTCACCGGCCCACGCATTGACGATCGATTTGACACCTTCGACGATGACGTAGCCACCACCACCCACGACGGCGCATGGGCCGATCGTCTCTGGTGTGAGGCACGCTGGTGCCTCGGGCCCATCGATCGGGATCGGTATCGCCTCAAACCCGCTGGGGTCGATGTTGTTCAGCGGGTTGTCGGAGGCGTAAGCGTAGGGCTCGCCCGTTAGTGCCGTCAGCGGATCGACGCTCAAGAACTGTGCGGTCGCCGGATCGTAGACGCGCGCCTGCATGTAGATCAAACCACTGTCAGGGCTGGTGTACTGCCCGTCGTAGCCGAGCCGGGTGGTGATTGAGCCCGTGCTGCCGGTCTCGCTGCCATACGGCGAATAGGTCATGGTCGCTTCTGTTTTGCCGGTCGAGCCGGTGAGCAGCCGCGTCGAGCCCTGCTCGTCGTGATGGAGGTAGTAGGCTTTGCCTTCGCCGTTGATCTGCTCGACTGGCAGGCCGCCCGGCCCATAGATGTAGCTGTAGGTCCCGTTGCTGAGGATCGAAGGTAGACCTTCAGCGAGATCCCAGGCAAGGTAGTTGGTCGTCCCGGAGATGGTTTCCGAGACCCGCAGCCCATCTCCGTTAAAGGCGTAGGTATCTTTGATCGCCGCGGTTTTGCCTTCTTCAGGACGTTCGACTGAGGTCAGATCGCCCGCCTGGTTGAAGCCGTACGTGGTCGCCGCACCGCTGGGAGTGGTTTTGATGCGCTCTCCATCTTCGTTGAACGAATAGGTTGTCCCAGTTCCCGTTTCCAGTTCGTCGGCGCTGTCAAACGTGTAGGTGCTGCTTCCAATCTTGGTCGGGTTGTTCGCGGCGTCGTATTCGTAGGCTGTGCTGCCGGCTTTGGTGAGCCGGTTGTTTTCGTCGTAGGTGTATTCGGTGGTTTCTTCGCCGGGCAATCCTTTCGAGACGATCTTTTTGACCTGCCCGTCGTTGTCCAGGGTGTAAACCAGCGAAGCGAGGGTTTCGGTGCTTTTGACCATCTTGGCTTCGGCTATCTGGTCAGCGTCGTTGAAGGTGTATTTGTCTTCGTCTTTCGTTTCGCTGGGGAATGTGATGGTCGTCAGGTCGGAGTCCGGGTCGTATGTGAATTTGGTGCTGTGCGACGACCAGTCCGTGACTTTTTCGAGTCGATCGTCTTTGTCGTAGGCGCGCGTGACCGCTTTGGTGTTGGGGTAGGTGATCTTCGTCTGCTCGTTCCCGAGGTTGTATTCGTATTTGACTTTTTCTTTGTGCCCATTTTCGGTTTCGGTCAGCCGGTCGAGCTGGTCGTACGTGTAGGTCGTCGTCCCGCTGCCGTCGATCATCTTCGTGCGGTCGCCGTCTTTGTCGTATTCGTATTCGACCGCGTGGGCGCCTTCTTCGGAGTAGCTGATCTTGGTGAGCCGGTTGGCTGCGTCGTACGTGTTGGTCGTCGTGCGCCCCATCGGATCGGTCACGCTGACCAGGTTGCCGGCTTTGTCGTATTCCTCGTACGTCGTGCGGCTTAGCGGGTTGACGACTTCCACGACCTGCTCCAGCGCGTTGCGCACGTATTTGGTGGTGTCTTTGTTGCCGTCGATCTGTGCGGTCACCTGCCCCGCGCCGTCGTATTCGGTTTCCGTGACCGTGCCGTTGGGCTCTTTGACGGCGATCTGCTGGTTGTCCGCGTTGTATTTGTAGGTGGTGGTGTGGCTGTTGCCGTCCGTGACCGTTTCGACGTTCCCGTTCCCGTCGTAGGCGTATTTCGTCGTGTGACCCAGGGGATCGGTGATCTTCAGCACCCTGCCCCGCGCGTCCCGTTCGATTTTCGTCGTGAATTTGGAGGCTTCGGCGCCTTTGACGTTTCCACGGGGGCTCACTGTCGCGATCACCTGTGAGTCTTCGTTGTATTCCCAGGTGCGCTTGTTCCCTTCGGGGTCGGTTTCCGCGGTGCGATCCCCCTTGGTGTCGTATTCGTATTTCCACGTGTGTTCCAGCGGATCGGTCATGCTTTCGATTTCGCCGTGACTGCCGTATTTGTATTTCGTGATCTGCGTTTTGCTGCTCGGCGCCGGCCGTTCGACCGTTTCCGGGTCGCCGTCGCTGTTGCGTTTGTACGTGGTGGTCTCGCCCTTTGGCGTTGTCACCGTTTCCACGTCGTGCGTGCTGTCGTACGTCCATTTCGTTTCGTCGCCGTCAGGGTTGATTTCGACCGTGCGATCGCCGGCGCTGTCATAGCCGTAGAACGTTTGGTTACCATTGCCGTCGATGACGGCGGTCTCCTGCCCGGCTTCGTTGTAGATGAATTCTTCAGTGGTTTCGCTCGACGTGCCGGCGCCGCGGGTGATCGAGCTGGGCTCGCCGGAGCTCGTGAAGAACTCTTCGGTCACGCTGCCGGTGTTGACGTTGGTGATCTTGGTGTAGAGTGGTTCGTATTGGAAGGTCAACTTGCGTTCCGCTGGATCGGTCTGGGCGATGACCTGATTGGAGCCGTTGTATTCGTTGACGGTTTTGCCTCCCCGGCCGTCGGTCATCGTCGTGATCTCGTGGGAGCCGTTGTATTCGAATTTCCAGCGGGCTTTTTCTTCCCCCGGCTCGGTCACGCTCGCCAGATTGCCCGCTTCGTAGGTGTATTTAACCACGTGTCCCATCGGGTCTTTCGCGCTTTCGACCAGACCTTCACCATTGTAGGTGAGCGTGATTTTGCGGCTGGCGGGATCTGTGATCGTTTCCAGGCGCCCGGAGCCGTTGTAGGCGAGGGTCGTCGCGTTGCCGTTGCGATCGGTCACGCTTTCGAGCTTCCCGGTGGTGCCGTTGAACTTGTATTTCGTCTGATCCGCCATGGTCAGCGTGTATCCCGATTCTGAGGTGCCGCTCAGCGTGTCCTGGGACCAGTTCGGCGCGGTGAATTTCCCTTCGCTTTCGGCGAAGACCACGGTGCTGCCGGTGGCCTGATACAGAGTGGCCTTGTGTGCGGTTTTTTCAACGACGAGGTGTTCGCTGAATGAGCTGGTCCACCCATAACCGAACGGCCCCGGCGAACTGGCGGCGACCGCCGCCTGGGAGTTGTATGTGCGCGTGAGGTCGAGACCGACGCCCCGTCCGCCGATCGAGAGATCCGTCTGCGACTCCGAGAAGTTGCCGGTCGCACAGGTTATCGGGTCCGCGCTGTGGCAGGAGTTGTGGCCCGGCGAGGACGACGGATTGCCGGAGGGGCCCCCCATTCGATCGGTGGTTCGACGGTCGTCGCGTCCAGGAAGTCGAACCGCCCGTCCCCCGGCAGGATCCGGCTGGATCATAACTCGAATGAACGGAAGACTACAACATTCTGGAGGAGGTTTTGTCCGCAATTTGCGGAAGCCGGAGCTCGCCCATCCCACCACCGCTAGGCCCATCATCCTTGCCATCGAAACCCCAGCTCGAGATTTACGCGGAAGATCCGGGTACGTCGGAGACCCCCAGCGCGGCGAGCTCCGCGGTGTACCCGAACACCTGCCCCGCGCCCCAGCAGTTCCAGGGGTCCGCGACCAGGCAGTCGTCTGCCGCAAGCGCGCCGATCGCGGCGAGCGTCGCGGGTTCGCGGAAGACGGAGTGGGGGGCCGCCACGACGACCGCGTCCGCGCCCTGGAGAACCTCCTCCAGCGGCGCGGTGGGGGTGGCGACGAGCGGGTCGTGCACAGCGACGTCAGCGAGCTCGCGCTCGAGCAGCCGCACGAGCTTGTGCGCGAGCGAGTCGCGCTCGTCGTCGGTGTCGGCCTTGAACGCGAGGCCGAGCACGGCGACCTTGCGGTCGGCGAGCGTGCCGAGCCGCCGGCGCAGCCCCTCGACGAGGAATAGCGGCACCGACTCGTTGACGCGCGAGACTGCGAGCAGCATCCCGGGCGCGGGGGAGCGCTCCTCGGAGAAGGCGAAGTCCTTGCGCAGGCACGTCCCCGCGGTGAACCCCGGGAGGGCGAGGCCGCCGCGGGGGTAGTCGCGGTTGACGAGGTCGATCACCTCGAACACGTTGGCCCCGTAACGCTCGCAGTCCATCATCAGCAGGTTGGGCAGCGCGAAGTGCGTGTAGCGCAGGATGTTGGCCCAGATCTTCGCGAGCTCAGCCTGCACGGGCGTGGTCTGCACGAGCGGCGCGTCGAAGACTCCGAACAGCTCCGCGGCGACCTCGCCCGAGCGGGGGCCGACGCCGCCGATCAGGCACGGCAGCGTGTCGATCTCCTCCAGGAACCGCCCCGCGGCGATGCGCTCGGGGGCGTGCGCGACGAACACGTCCTCGCCGGGGCGCAGGCCGCGGTGCTTGGCGAGGTAGCCAGCGACGAAGTCGGTCGTACCCGGCGCGACGGTGGAGCGCAGCACGAGCGAGTGCCCTGGGGCGAGCACCCCGAGCAGGTCGTCCAGCACGGAGCGGATGTCGCGCATGTCGATCTCGATGTGCGAGAACGAAGGGGTGCCGAGCGTCAGCACGATGTGCCGCGCGCGAGCGGCGTCGGGCACGCGCTCGGAGAGCTCCAGCCGCCCGCTCTTGTGTACGCGCTCGAGCAGATCCTGCGTCCCAGTCTCCTGGAAGGGCATCACCCCTTCCCGCACCGCGCCGAGGCGCGCGGGGTCGTTGTCGACGCCCACCACCCGCAGGCCGCGGTCGGCGAAGCAGAGCGCGAGCGGCAGCCCGACGCGGCCGAGGCCGATCACGGAGACGTCGGCGGTGTGCTCGGGCGGGGTCACGGAGGGGAGGTTAGCGACGCTCGTGCCAGTACTGGCGGGCGAACCAGGCCACGAAGCGGGGGTTGTAGCGGACGTAGCGAGGCCACAGCCGCCGCGGCTCGCGGGCGAGCCGGTAGGTCCACTCCAGTCCGCTGCGCTGCATCCACGGGGGGGCCTGGGGGACGAGGCCGGCGTGGAAGTCGAACGCGGCCCCCACCCCCACGAGCAGCGGCGCGCGCAGGCGGGGGCGCATGTGCTGCATCCACCGCTCCTGCCGGGGCTGGCCGGTGCCGACCCACACGACCTGCGCGCCGCAGCCGTCGATCTCGGCGGCCACACGCCGCTCCTCCTCGGGGGTGAGCTCCCGGAAGGGGGGCGACCACCCGCCGGCGATCACGAGGCCGGGGAAGCGCTCGCGCAGGCGGCGGGTGAGCAGCTCCAGCGCCTCGGGCGTGCGGCCGCCGTAGAGGTAGGCGGAGGTCCCGCTGCGGGCGGCGCGCGCGCAGAAGGCTGCCATCAGGTCGGGTCCGTACACGCGCGTGGCCCGTGGGTGTCCGAGCAGCCGCAGCGCCCACACGAGCGGCTGCCCGTCGGGCACCGCGAGCGTGGCGTCGAGCGTCGCGGCGAGCGTCGCGGGGTCCTCGCGGGCGCTCATCACGAGGTTGACGGCTGCGGCGGTGACGTAGCCGCGCTCGCCCGCGGCGATCACGGCCTCCATCCAGTCGAGCACCTCGCCGTAGTCGGAGACCGCGAGCGGGATGCCGAGCACCTCTGCGCGTGGCGGCGTCGGCACGGTGGGTGCGGGGGTGCCGGAGATCGAGTGAAGATAGCTGCCGCGGGGCGGCGGCTGGGCCTCCGGCGGCGACGCCCAAACAGACACCTGTCAGTCAGTCGAACGATTCGACGGACTCGCAAGTCAAACACGTAAGCTCTCGGGCCGTGAGCCCCTCGACACTGCGCCGCTACCGTGCCGAGCGCCTGCTGCGCCAGGAGTTCGAGGGGCTGCGCGAGGAAGTGCTGAAGAGCGTGCGCGGGCGGTTGCGCGCCCGCGGGGTGCACCTGGACCAAGGGGACCTGGAAGCGTGCTACGCGGTGGCCTGGCAGGGCCTCTACGCCGCGGTCGCGGCCGGCGAGGAGGTTGCCAGCCCGGGCGGGTGGCTGACGGTAGTGACGTTCCGCCGTGCGATCGACGAACATCGCAGCGCACCCAGGCGGACGCCGGCAGAGCGAGCCGCGACCGAACCAGACTGGGCGGCGGCCCTCGACGACCGTGCCCGTCTGCGCCAGCTGTTCGAGGCGCTGCGGGGCCGCCTGAACGTGCGTGAGTGCGAAGCGGCGAGCCTCTGCTACCTGCAGGGCCTGACGCGCGCGCAGGCCGCCGCGCGAATGGGGATCAGCGAGGCGCGCATGGGCAAGCTGATGGAGGGCCGCGGCCCGGGCCGCCCGGGGGTGGCGGGCAAGGTGGGGGAGTTGCTGGAGGCGATCCGCGGCGGGGAGTGGTGCGAGCAGCAGGGCTCGCTGATGCGCGGCCTGGCCTTCGGCATCCTCGACCCCCGCGGCGAGCGCTACCGCCTCGCGCGCCTGCACCAGCGGGAGTGCCCGGCGTGCCGCGCCTACGTTCTCTCGCTGCGCGGCCTCGCCGCGGTACTACCGCCGCTGCCGCTTCCGTGGGGGCTGGGATTTGAAGCCCCACCCACCCACGCAAAGGGGGCTGGCGCCAAAGGCGGTGCAAAGGCAGGCGCCAAGGGAGCCGGCGCAAAGGCGGGCGCGGGGACCAGCGCGGGAACGGGGGCCGCCTCCGCGGGGACCGGCGCGGGTGCCGTCTCGGCCTCGGGCGTTGCGGGGGTGGGCGGCGCTGGTGGGGGGTGGCTGCTGAGCGGCTCGTTGGGTGCAAAGCTGGCGGTGAGCTGCGTACTGGCGCTCAGCGTCGGGTGTGTGGCCCTCACGGTGGCACCGCACCACGCGGGAGCTTTCACTCGACGACCGCTCCACCGTGAGACCTCAACGAGGAGCCCATCTATAGCGGGTACCGCGCAGTTGGTGGCAGGCTTGACTCCGCTGGGTGGAGCCCTCTCGGGGAGGCAATCTTCGACGCCCGCTCCTCGCATCTCGCGGGCGGCCGTCGTCGCCGCTTCGCGCCGTGCCTCTGCGCGACACGCCCAGCGGGAGTTCGGACCCGAACAGCCCGCTGCCGCAGGCTCCCCGGCGCTCGCCGCCGGCCCGGCGTCGGTGACCGCACGCACAGCCTCGCGCCATCCGTCGAGCAGCACGGCCGGGTCGAGCAGCACGGCCGGCGAAGAACCCCCCACGCCCGCTCCAACGGGCCCCCCGACCCACGCTGAACGGGAGTTCGGCCCGGAATAGAGCCCAGGCGGGCAGGGCAGCCCGGGCCCTACTCACCGCGTCCGGTCCCTCGGCTGCGCGGCTCAGACCCGCGGGAAGACCTTGGTGAGCCGTTTGAGCGCGAGCGGGTTGCCGCGGGGGCGCATACGCCCTGTGGCGAGCGCGCGCATCGGGTTGAGGCGGTCGCCGATGATGTTGACGAAGTCCTGGTAGCCGACGCGCAGGCGCACATCGGCGTGGGGCGCGGCGCCCTGGTGGACGGTGGAGGAGCCGTTGTTCACCGTCAGGTGCCACGTGGGGACGTCGGGGTCGGTGAACTCCCACTGGAAGGTGGTGGGGCGGCGCAGGCCGTGTGCAGGGTTGACCTGGCGGCGGATGGTGTCGAACAGCAGCTCGACCGTCTCGGGATCGCGCGCGGAGGGGCCCTCGCGCACGCCGATGACCCCGGCCTGGGCGAGCCGGCGCCCGCGCTGGGAGAGCTCCAGCGGGGTGAGGCCGGGGGGCATGATCGGGGGGCCGGGCAGCGTCTCGGGGGGCAGCCCGGCGGCGCGGAGCTTGGTCATCAGCGAGTTGACGCCCTCGGGGCCGATCTTGTCGAAGGTGTAGCCGAAGCACGTCAGGTAGCTCTCGTCCCAGCCGGGGGGCATCAGCACCTGGGCGGTGTAGCGGGTGACGTCGTTCAGTATGCGGGAAACGGCCTTGGGCACCCCGACGGGGTCTTCGCGCTTGAGGTCGGCGAGCAGCTTTACGCCGAAGCCGATGTGGCGCTGCTCATCGGCCTGGATGTTCTGCATGCCCTCCCGGAACGCCGGCAGCACGTCGCGCTCTTCGAGGTAGCTGCAGATCAGGTGCTGCCCGGGCTGGGCGAGGGCGCCCTCGATCACGAGGTGGTAGAGCGCGACCGCGGCCGCGAGTTTGGCGGGGGAGTGGTCGGCACGCAGTTCGTCGGCCATCGTGTCCAGGCGCGCGAAGATCTTGCGGAAGCCCGGGGAGAGCTGGGGCAGGACGGCGGACAGCCCGGAGGACATGGAGCCGTCGCCGACCCCGGCGACCTCGTGCATGAAGCGCTTGAAGAACACGGCGTGACGGGCCTCGTCGACCTGCTGGGTGGCGAGGAAGTACTTCTGCTCCTCGCGCGGCGCCGCGTCGATGTAGGGGGACAGGTTGTCGGCGACGGCGTCCTCGCCCCAGAAGAACAGCGCGTAGTTCCACAGCGCGGCCTGGCGCTCGAAGTCGGTGAACCGCTCGCGCCACTGGCGGGCGTCCTCGGTGAAGTCCAGCTCGGTGGCGCTCCAGTTGCCGCGCTCCCAGCGGGCGTACAGGTCTGTGTAGGAGAGGGAGTCGGCCGGGAGGCTGCCGAGCTCCGCGGTGGCAGGGGGCCCGTCGCCGTTGGAGGTGGAGCCGGAGGTGGTGGGGGTCGCGCTGCTCGCCATGGCGTGCTCCTCGTGTGTCCGTCGGGGTGGGCGGCAACCGAGCCGCATCGGGTGGGCGGCAACCGAGCCGCAAAACGGATAATGAACGTTATCGCAATAGCAGGCGCTCCGTCAAGTAGGATGGGGGCCGTGGCGACCGCGCGTCTGACACGCGAGCAGAGCAAGGCCCTCACGCGCGAGCGCCTGCTGGCGGCGGCCCGCGCGGTGTTCGCGCGGCGCGGCTTCCACGCGGCCTCGGTGGAGGAGATCGCCGCGGAGGGGGGCTACTCGACCGGTGCGCTGTACTCGAACTTCAGCGGCAAGGAGGACCTGTTCCTGGCGGTGCTGGACCGCGAGATCGACGAGCACGCGCGCGAGATCGAGGAGGCGGTGCGCGAGCGCACCTCCGTCGCCGCCCGCGCGCAGGGCGGCGCGGAGCGGTGGATGGCGATGATCGAGCGCGAACCGGACGTGCTGCTGCTGTTCATGGAGTTCTGGGCGTACGCCGCGCGTGACGAGGGCGTGCGCCGCCACGTGGCGGACAGCTTCGCGCGCGCCCGGGCGACGTTGACGCGCCTGATCGCCGACGGGGCACGGGACTTCGAGCTGGAGCTCGAGCTGCCCGCCGAGCAGCTGGCGATCGCGATCGACGCGCTCGCGGACGGCATCGCGCGCCAGAAGATGGCCGACCCCGAGGCGGTCCCCGACGAGCTGATGGGGCGCGTGCTCGCGCTGCTGCTGGCGGGCGCCACGCGCCCCGCGTCCCGCTGACCACCTAGGCTCTAAACCTCGATGACCGCGAGGCTGACTGCGCACCTGCGCGAAGCCCCCGCCACGGTGCCCGCCCTCGGCGCGCTCGCGCTGGCGGTGGTGTGGGCCACCGACCAGGCCGGCTACCCGCTGACCCACTGGGCGCCCGGCGGCCTGGTCGTGGTGGCGCTGCTGGCGATCGCGCTTGCGGCGGTGCGCCCCCGGCTGGACGAGATCCCGCCGGCGGTGCGCCTCGCGGTGGCGTGCCTGGCTGCGTATACCGCGCTCAGCTTCCTCTCGATCCTGTGGGCGGGGGTGCCGGGCGACGCGTGGGAAGGCGCGAACCGGACGCTGCTGTACCTGCTGGTGTTCGCGTTGTTCGCGTGCTTTCCCCAGCGGGGGGCTACGGCGGCGCTGTTGGTGTGCACGTGGACGGTGGCGCTGGTCGGGGTGGCGCTGTTCACGGCACTGCACGTGGACGCGGCGACGGGGTCCGCGTCGCGCCTGCTGGCGCTGCTGCCGGGGGGCCGGCTGGTGTACCCGGCGGGGTACGTCAACGCCAACGCGGCGCAGTGGCTGATGGCGTTCTGGCCGGCGCTCCTGCTCGCGCGCGAGCGGCGGCTGCCGTGGGGCTTGCGGGGGGTGTTGGCGGGCGGCGCGGTGGTGCTCGCCGAGGTCGCGCTGCTCAGCCAGAGCCGGGGCTCGGTGTACGCGACGGCGGTGTTGGTGGTGCTGGTGTTCGCGCTGCTGCCCGGGCGGGTGCGCACGTTCGCGCTTGCGGTCCCGGTGGCCGCGGGCATCGCCGCGGCGGCGCCGGCGGTGTTGCGGGTGGGCGACCGGGTGAGCGCCCTGGAAGGCGCTCTGACGAGTGGCGCTCACGGCACGGCGGCGCGCGCCGGCACGGCGACGGCCCTGCACAGCGCGACGACGGCGGTCCACGGGGCGATGGTGGCGACACTGCTCAGCGCGATCGCGGTCGGCGCGGTGGTGGCGGCGGGGGCGGCGCTTGAGAGCCGGCGCGCCCTTCCCCCCCGGCGGCGGCGCGCGTGCACCGGGGGGTGGCCGCGGTCGCGGTGGCTGCGCTGGTGGTGCTGGTGGCCGGCGGCTGGGCGGCGGCGGGCGACCCGCTGACGCGGGCGCGCCACGCGTGGGACACGTTCAAGAGCCCGCGGGGGTACGGCGCGGACGCCACCACGGGCAGCCGCCTGACGAGCGGGCTGGGGTCCAACCGCTACGACTTCTACCGGGTCGCGTTCGACGAGTTCGTCGCACACCCCCTGGTGGGCATCGGGGCGGACAACTTCGCCGAGGCCTACCTCGCGCACGGACGCAGCAACGAGACCCCGCACTACCCGCACTCGGTGGAGCTGCGCACACTCGCGGACACGGGGGCGGTGGGGGCGTTGCTGGCGGTGGTCGGCCTCGGCGCGGCGCTGGTGGCGTGCTGGCGGGCGCTCGCGCGCAACCCCGACCCGCTTGCGCGTGGGGTGGCCGCGGCCGCGGTGGCGGGCTTCGCGTACTGGGTGGTGCACGGTTCGCTCGACTGGCTCTGGGAGTTCGCCGGCCTGGGGGCGCCCGCGTTCGCGCTGCTCGGCCTCGGGTGCGCGCTGGCGCCGCGGGGGGCGCTCGTGCGCGCCGGCCCCCGCGGATGGCGTGGCCGCTGGCCGGCGGCGACGGGTGCGCTCCTCGCGCTTGCGGCGGTCGTTTCGTTCACCGCCCCGTGGCTGAGCGAGCTGCAGGTGCAGAGCGCGGCCCGCCTCTGGGTGCGGGCTCCCCAGCAGGCGTACGCGCGCCTGGACAGCGCGGCGCGCCTGAACCCCCTGGGCGACGAACCGTACGTGGTGGCCGGCAGCATCGCGCTGCGCCTCGGCGAAGTGGGACGCGCGGACCACGAGTTCGCGCTGGCCCTCCAGCGCACCCCGGGCGACGCCTACGCGACGCTCGAGCGGGGGGCGATCGCCTCCGCGCAGGGCAGGCGCCGCGAGGCGCTCGTGCTGCTCGAACGGGCGGCGCGTCTGAACCCGCGCGATCCGCTCACCCGGGAAGCGCTCCGGCTCGCGCGCCGCGGCAGCAGGGTTGACGTCGGGGAACTGAACCGCTCGATCCTGCGCAACGCTCGTCAATTCTCATAAGACGAACGGGTTGTGGGTAAAACTACGGACCAGATGTGCCACTCTCTGCTCGACATTGCTCGTAGGCTTCGCTAGTTTGTGTGGTGTAGTGCGCCGGTCTCGACGCTGCGACGGCCATGGCCCCGACCGCGGGCGAGGACGGCTAGGCGATGATGGGCAGGCAAGGAGGCGGCATGGTGTCGCTTGAGCCGAAAGGACCCCAAGGTTGGGAAGCATGAAGGGCCATCGCACAATCCTCTACACGCTGACCCTGGTGGCCGGCTCCTGCGCGCTCGCCCCCGCAGCCGCGATGGCGGGAGGGCCGCTGCTCAGCGGCTACGGCGGCCCCGGCGCCGGCGCCCAGACGATCATCGGCGCGACGCTGCTGAACGGACCGGGCTCCGGCTCTGGGGGCGGCTCCGGAGGGAGTGGCTCGGGCGACTCCGCCGCCAGTTCCTCCCGAGCTCCTCTCTCCACGGCTCCCTCTCGCGGTGCGGGCGGCGGCGGGAGCGGGCAGGCCGCAAAGACCGGCTCGGCCGGCGGGAGCGCGGGGCACGGAGGCGTGGGGCGGGCCTCGGGCGCCCGGGCGGGGAGCTTGGCCGCCGGCTCGACCGCTTCACGTGCGGGGGCGTACCCGGCCGCCGCGACAAGCGCGGGGGCTTCCTGGTTCTCCGGTGCGGACCTGCTGGCGCTCCTGCTGGCGTGCGCTGTACTGGCGCTCCTGGCGGTGGCCACGGTGAGATTGGCGGCGACCCAGGCAACCCATGAGTAGGCCCCTCTCATGAACGGACCGCGCCTCACTCGGCAGACGACCACTCCCAGCCTGCCCCTGACCCGCCGCGCCCCGGCGCGGCTCGCGCCGGGGCCGCGCTCGGCGCGCCCGGGGAGCTTCCGCGGCCCGCTGCAGCTGCTGCTCGAGGAGCCCGGCTGGAGCGTGGTGCGCCCGGTGGTGGACTTCGTGCTGCTGTGCACCGCGCTGGTGCTCGCGCTCGGGGGCGTCGGTGGCACGCTGCACGCCTCGGCCGCGAGTGCGCCGCTGCTGGTGCTGCCGGTGCTGACGATGGGGCTGCTCTATCTGCGCGGGCTCTACCACACACGGCTGCGCGCGCTGGTCCTCGACGGACTAGCGCCGGTGGTGAGCGCGGTCTCGGTCGCGGCGATGGCGGTGGCGATGGTCGGCCTGGCGGTGAACGGGCGGATGCCCCCGCAGGCCGACTGGGTGCGGACGTGGCTGTTCGCGCTGCTGGCCCTGAGCGTCGGCCGCGCGGTGTTCGCGCTCGCGCAGCGGTTGGCGCGCAGCCACAGGCTGGTAGGACGTCCGGTGCTGATCATGGGCGCCGGCCTGGTGGGCGCGCAGGTGGCGCGCCGCCTGGAAGACCACCCGGAGTACGGCCTGTGCCCGGTCGGCTTCCTCGACAACGACCCCCGCCCGCTCGCGGAAGTGGGCGGGCGCGACATGCCGGTGCTCGGCACGACGGAGGACCTCGACGAGGTCGTGCAGCGCACGCGGGTGAGGAACCTGATTGTGGCGTTCTCCTCCGTCGCGGACGCCCATGTGAGCCGCCTGATCCAGCGCTGCCAGGAACTCGGCATCGAGGTCTCGGTGGTACCGCGCATGTTCGACACGATCAACAACCGCGTCGGCTACGACGCCGTGGGGGGCCTGCCGCTGCTGTCCTTCACCGCGGTCAACCCGAAGGGCGTGCAGTTCGCGCTCAAGCACGCCTTCGACCGTGTGTTCGCGGCGGTGCTGCTGGTTGTGTGCGCCCCGGTGCTGGCGTGCACCGCGCTCGCGGTGCGCCTGACCTCGCCCGGGCCGGTCCTCTTCCGCCAGCGCCGCGTGGGCCGCGACGGCACGCTGTTCGACCTCTACAAGTTCCGCTCGATGCGCGCGGGGCACGAGGAGGAGCCGAGCGAGGACGACGAGCGCGCGTGGCACCTTGGCGGGGACACCGCCCCCGGCGGGGTCGAGGGCGTGGACCGTCGCACCCCGATCGGCCGCTTCCTGCGCCGCACCTCCCTGGACGAGCTGCCGCAGCTCTTCAACGTGCTGCGCGGCGAGATGAGCGTCATCGGTCCCCGCCCGGAGCGCCCGGAGTTCGTGGAGCTCTTCCGCCAGGACGTGACCCGCTACGGGGACCGCCACAGAGTCAAGTCGGGGATCACCGGGTGGGCGCAGGTACACGGCCTGCGTGGCCAGACCTCGCTGGCCGAACGGGTGGAGTGGGACAACTACTACATCGCTCACTGGTCGCTGACGCTGGACCTGAAGATCCTCGCGCTCACTTTCGGAGCGCTGCTGCACAACGCGGAGTGAGGCCCTGGCGCGCGGGCTCAGATGCTGCGCTGGGCGTCGTGGCCGCTGCCCTGCCAGTACTGGTAGACGCGCACCGTGAGACCGTGCGTGCCCAGCACCCGCGGCAGCGGGATCGAGTAGCGGTTCAAGCGGTTGAGCGTAAACAGGGCCCGGTAGCGCAGCACGGAGCCCTGGAGCACTTCGAGTTGCATGTAGTCGCCGACGGGACCGGAGCCGCTGGCCAGGACGCCGCCGTGACGCCTGCTGAGGCTCAGGGTGACTGGGCTGGGTGCGCCGAAGGGCGAGGCGAGCACGCGAGCCAGCGCGGCGAACGCAGGCTTGCGTGCGCCCTTCGTGGTGAGCGCTCCGAAGTTTTCATTCGTGGAGTCCTGCAGCTTGTAGATCAGCTCCGCCGCGACGTAGGGGGTGTGCGCGAGCGAGCGGAAGATGTTGGTGATGTTCGTCGCCTGGGCCTGCGGAGTGACGCACGCCTGTTCCTGCTGGATCTTGCGGTGCGGCCAGCAGGAGGGCCAGCCGAACTCGTCGAGCCACAACGGCTTCGTGTCACCGTTGGCAAGCTGGGTTTCGCGGATCGCCCGCAGCGAGCCCAGCGTGAGGTTGTAGAAGTGCACCGCCAACCCGTCGTAGTAGCCCTTGATGCCGGCCGCGTACAGTTCGCGCAGGAAGACACCGTTGGAGCCGACGAGCGAGCCTGCGAGCACGGGCACGTTCGGGTTTGCTTGCTTGACCGCGGGGTAGGCGGCCCGCAGGAGGGCTGCGTAGCGCTGCGGTTTTGCGGGCCCCGCGAAGTAGTCTTCGTTGGCCTGGTCGGGCTCGTTCCAGACCTCGATCGCGGCAAGGCGCGTGCCGTAGCGCGCGGCCAGGTAGGCGACGAAGCTCGCGTAGGCGGAGGGGTTGACCGGCGGCCAGGCGTTGGCCCTGCTCGATCCCCCGGGAACGCATCTGCGCAGCAGCGACGCCGGCGCGGAGGACGCCCAGCAGGGCGTGCTCTCGGCGGTCGCGATCACCCGAATGCCGCCTGCCGCGGCGTCGCCGACAAGCCGGTCGAGGAAGGCTTGCGCGCTCGGTTCGACCTTGCCGGGGCCGCGGGGTTCCAGCACCGACCAGGGCACGTCGACGCGCACCACCTGGGCGTGCAGCGCCCGCGCGGTGGCGATCTCGCGGTCCGCTTCGCTTGGCCGAGCGCTGGGGGAGACCCCAAGAATGTTCAAACCGCCGAGCGGCGCGGCGGCCTGCGCGCTCGTGGCGCGCCCGGCCTCGCTCGCCGGCACAAGCCACGCGGATGCGCACACTCCGAGGAGTGTGAGGGCGAGGAGCTTGAGTAGGCGTCCGGCCATCGGGTGCAGGTGGCATCCTGCCACGACTACACCTTAGAGGGTGGCGCAGGCGGCCGGGCCGGCTGGCCGAAACGGGGACCGATTAGGGAGACACTCGCTCCGCTCGCATCCCCGAATCGACCAGCGCCGAAGGCGAGTGTCTCCCGGCTTCGGTCGGGCCCCTCTTTCCCCAGAGGGGGTGGTCGCAAGTACGCTGTCAGGCGTCATGCCCTCCACCTGGATCTGGATGCAGGTCGCGATCGTGGTGTTCGTGGTGCTCGGGATGATCATCGCGATCACGAAGCTGGTGTAGCCCACGCCCTCCACGGCGGTGGAGTTGACGCTCAACGCCTCCGGGTGCTCACCTTCGCGGCGGCCGGACCGGCGTCAACGGCGCAGGGGGCGCCACCAACCTCTCCGGGCCGGCTCGAGCACCGCCGGCGCCCCCACCGGAGCGGGTGGCACCTCCCCACCGGCGAGGATCGCGGCGGGCACCGACCCGGTCAACCACGGCGCGAGCGGGGCGAGCCCGGCCCGCTCGAGCTCCGCGGCGAGCTCAGGTGTGCGATTGACGGCGTCGTGGGCGTCCGAGGCGACGTTGTGGAGCAGCCCCTCGCGCGCGAGCGCGAGCGCCAGACGCTGCGCCTCGCCGCCGAAGCGGCCCCCGAACGAGCCGGCCGTGACCGACGTGAGCAGGCCGGCGCGCACGAGCCGCTCCAGGGCCGGCGGGTCGCGCTGGAAGGCGGGGCAGCGCTCGGGGTGGGCGAGCACGATGCGGTGCCCGGCGCCCTGCAGCTCCAGCAGGATCGCGTCGAGGTTCGGCGCCACCGGGGTGAAGGGGGGCTCCACCAACAGCCACGGGCCGCCGCCGAGGCCGAGGGCGGCGAGCTGCCCGTCGCCGAGCTCGGGGATCAGTGTCAGCGCGATCTCGGCTCCAGCTCGAACCTCGAGCACGCGGCCGGCAGCCGTCAGGACCCGCTCGGAAGCCAGACGCTCGTTCAGGGCGGCCACGCGCTCGGCGATCGTCGCGGCGTCGTTGCGGTAGCGCCAGCTCACGTGCGGCGTGGCCACGAGCACGTCGGTGCCGCCCGCCGCCACGAGGCGCGCGAGCTCGAGCGAGCCCTCGATGGTGGCGGGGCCGTCGTCGATGCCCGGCAGCACGTGGCAGTGCAGGTCGATCACTGAAGGCGCGAACGTTACCCCGCGGTCGCGCTTCCTCGCGCCCCACGCCCGGTGTATTCACAGAGACCTCGCGAGCAGCCACGGGGAGCGAGCCCGGATATGATCGACTCGGCCGGCAGGGCCGGCTACAGCTCACCACATACACGCAGGCGAGGAGTCAGAACATGTTCAAGTCGATCGTGGTTGGTACAGACGGCTCCGAGACGGCCGGTGAGGCGGTACGCCAGGCGACCGACCTGGCCCGCACGCTGGGAGCGGCGCTCGAGATCGTGAGCGCGTACGAGCCCGTGCCGGCGCAACGCCTGCGCGAGGAACGCCGCGACGCTCCGGAGGACCTGCAGTGGGCGATCAACCCGCGCGAGGACGTCGACCTCGCGCTGGAGGCGGCCGCCGCGCCGGCCCGCGAGGCGGGCGTCGAGGTCAACGTCTACGCTCGCCAGGGCGACCCCGCCGACGCGATCCTCGACGTGGCGGAGGAGCGCGGAGCGGACCTGATCGTGGTCGGCAACAAGGGCATGACCGGCGCCAAGCGCTTCCTGCTGGGCTCGGTGCCCAACAAGGTCTCCCACCACGCGCCGTGCTCAGTGATGATCATCAGGACGACTTAGGGCCTATCCCTCTTGGCTCGCACGCCTGGATACGGCCGATGGCCTGCGCGAGGCTTTGTCCTCGGCCTCGACGTGGGCCCACCACGCCTTCGGCCTTGCGTCCGCGCCTCGCTTGACCCTCGGCCGCCCCAGCCGCACGCCCCAATCGGGATAGGCCCCTAGCTTGAAACGCGCGGTGATCCTCGCGGGAGGCGAAGGCACGCGGTTGCGCCCCTACACGACGGTCCTGCCCAAGCCGCTGATGCCGATCGGGGACCGTCCGGTGCTCGACATCGTCGTGCGCCAGCTGAAGGCGCACGGCTTCGAACGGATCACGGTCGCCACGGGCTACCTGGCGGAGCTGATCGAGGCGTTCTTCCGCGACGGCTCGGCGTACGGCGTCCCGATCGACTACTACCGCGAGCAGGAGCCGCTCGGCACGGTGGGCGCGCTCGCACTGATCGAGGGCCTCGCGGACGACCACGTGCTGGTGATGAACGGCGACGTGCTCACCGACATCGACTACGGCGCCCTGCTCGAGCGTCACAGCGTCAGCGACGCCGCCGCGACGATTGCGACCAAGGTGCGCAATATCCAAATCTCCCTCGGCGTGCTGCGCTTCGGCGATGACGGGGACCCCACGCGCCTGACCGGCTACGACGAGAAGCCGGCGCTGGACTACACCGCGAGCATGGGCGTCTACTGCTTCGCGCCGCGTGCGCTCTCGCACATCAAGCCGGGGCAGCGCTTGGACTTCCCCGACCTGATCCTGCGCCTGATCGCGGCCGGGGAGACGGTGCGTGCGTGGCCGAGCGAGGACTACTGGCTGGACATCGGCCGCCACGACGACTACGAGCAGGCGCAGGAGGAGTTCGAGAGCGTGCGCGAGCGGCTGATCCCGCCGGAGGAGTGACGGGCCGGGCCAGCTCAGCTAGCAACTGGCCGAGCGGATGCCGAGCTCCGTACGATCACCGTGTCGGAGACCTTCCCGGTTCGATCCAAGACGCTGATCTTGCCACCGCCCTCTTGGCGGGCCAGCGTGCGCGCCTGGGCGACTGCCTGCTCTTGCGTGGCAGTATGGATGGTGGCGCGGCGATGGCCCTCCTCGAGGACCTCCCAGCCGCTGTCATTTCTACTGGGCTGTACGTATCTCTTGCCAACCATCTGAGGCAACCTCTTGTTGAAGTTCATGATAGGAAGCATAAGAGTGCCTAACAAAATAGGCGGTGCGTCCGGGGCGTTCCTGGACCAAGCTGGGCGACGCGGGCTGGCGCAGCCCGTGCTGGTAGCACGGGCAAGGCGGACCGTGGCGATCCAGCGCCGCGTCCAGGGACGCATCCGGGCGTGCCGATCTTTTTGTTAGGTGCTCTAAGAAGCTCTGCGGACGTTTCGGTCGGCTCTAGTCGCTTGGCGCCGCGATCTCCGCCAGACCCAGCGGATGCGTGGTCGCATTGAAGAACATCAGCTTCTTGGTCTTGAGACGACCATAGATGTCTACCCAGCAAATCGTCGATCGCGCTCGGTGTCACACACGCAATTCCTACCAGGACCCCAAGACCGAAGATCGAATCGATCGCTTCAGCTAGGCGAGCGCCGCGCGCACGGCGTCCACGACGACGTCCACCGCGGCCTCGTCCATCGTCGCGCTCAGCGGCAGCGCGCAGTGGCGATCGGCCGCTTCGGTGGCCCGCGGGAGGCTGCCGGCAGACGTCGCGTGGTGGTACTCGGTGAACGTGTGCAACGCCGGGTACCACGTCGTCTGGATGCCGGCGGCTTTGAGCTCGTCGCGGAAGCGGTCGCGGGTCTCGCGATCGGCGAGCAGGATCGGAAAGGCGAAGTGCGATGCGCGCTCGACGGCCCGCTCGTCGAATGCGAGCTCGACACCCGGCACCTCTGCGAGCCGCTCACGGTAGGCGCGAACGAGCGTGCGTCTCCTCGAGATGTCCTGTGCGAGCCGCTCCAGCCGGCTCAGCCCGAGCGCGGCCCGGGGCTCGTCGAGGCGGTAGTTGAAGCCGATGTCGACCACGTCGTAGGCCGGGTCGTGGCCGCGGTGGCGGTCCCAGGTGCTGCTCGTCATGGCGTGGGAGCGCAGCAGGCGCACGCGTGCGGCAAGTTGCTCATCCGCGGTAGTGACCATTCCACCCTCGCCCACACACAACTGCTTCTTGGAGAAGAAGCTGAACGCGCCGAGCTCGCCGACCGTGCCGACCTGGCGCCCCGTGGCGTCCACGTGTGCGCCGATCGCCTGCGCGCAATCCTCGATCAGTAACAGCCCACGGTCGTCGCACAGCGCCCGCAGCGCCGCCACGTCGGCCGGGTAGCCGCAGAAGTGCACTGCCACGATCGCCCGCGTGCGGGGCGTGATCCGGCGCGCCGCATCCGCGGGGTTGATGTTGAAGTCTCGCGGGTCCCGCACATCGCACAGCACCGGCTCGGCACCCGTGTAGCGGACGGCGGCGGCGCTCGCCACGAAGGTGAACGCCGGCACGATGACCTCATCGCCCGGGCCGATCTCCGCCGCGAGGTACGCGAGGTGCAGGGCGGCCGTGCCGCTAGAGACCGTGACGGCGTGGGGCGAGCCCACATAGCCGGCGAGCGCCTGCTCGAACGCCTCGTTGCGGGGTCCCATCGTCAGCCACCCGGAGCGCAGGCAGTCGAGCACGGCCTGCACGTCCTGCTCGGGCATCGCGATGTCGGTGAGTGGCACGCGCCAGTCGCTCATCGCAAAGGGGGTGTTGGTAGGGGATCGTCCACGTGTGTGAGCTCTGCACCACGGGGGTGCGCGCCGGGCCTCCTACCCGGCGACCGCGGCGGCGACCGGATCCCCGCCCACCCGCTGGGCCTCCCACCCGACGAGCAAGCGCACGTGGCGCTCATCGCGCGAGCACCTCGGCGAGCGCGGTGACGACGCGGTCCTGGTCGGCGTGGGTCATGTGCGGGTAGAACGGCAGCGTGAGCTCGGTCCGCGAGGCCAGCTCGGTGACGGGCAGCGAGACGTCGGGGAAGCGCTCGCGGTAGGCGGAGAAGCGGTGGATCGCGGGGTAGAAGATGCTCGTCTGGATCCCGCGCTCGCGCAGCTGCGCGCTGACCTGTGCCTGGCGGCCGTCGCGCTCGAGCATGACGGGCAGGACGTAGCAGGAGGAGTCCGGCACGTCGGTGTCCTCGAAGGGCACGACGAGCCCCTCGACCTGCGCGAGCAGCGCGCGGTAGCGCAGCGTCAGCTCCCGCCGGCGCGCGGTGTCGTCCTCCAGGCGCTCCAGGCGCGAGAGCAGCAGCGCGGCGCGCGGCTCGTCGAGGCGGTAGTTGTAGCCGAGGCCGACGACGTCGTAGGTGTCGGTGCGCCCGCGGTGGCGGTCCCACGTTCCGGAGGTCATCGCGTGCGAGCGGCGCGAGCGCGCGAACGCGGCGACGTCGTCGTCGTCGGTGCACAGCAGCCCGCCCTCCCCTACGGAGAGGACCTTGTTGGAGAAGAAGCTGAACGCGCCCGCGAGCCCCCACGTCCCGAGCGCGCGCCCGGCGAGCGTGGCGCAGGGCGCGTGCGCGACGTCCTCGATCAGCGCGAGGCCGTGCGCGTCGCACAGCTCGCGCAGGCGGTCGGCGGCGGCGGGGTAGCCGGCGTAGTGCACCACGCACACGGCCTTCGTGCGGGGGGTGATGCGCCGCGCGACGTCCTCGGGGTCGAGCGAGGGGCGGCGGCGCGAGACGATCTCCGCGAACACGGGAGTCGCCCCGCAGTAGAGCACCGCGGCGGCCGTGGCGGCGAACGTGAAGGCGGGCACCACGACCTCGTCGCCGGGGCCGACGCCCGCGGCGAGGTAGGCGAGGTGCAGCGCCGCCGTGCAGGAGGAGAGCGCGACCGCGTGGCGCGCCCCGAGGTGCGCGGCGAACGCCTCCTCGAACGCGGCGGTGCGGGGCCCGAGCGTCAGCCAGCCGGAGCGCAGCGTCTGCGCGACCGCCTCCAGGTCCTGCTCTTGCAGGCGCAGGTCGAACAGCGGCAGCTCGGGGAAGGTGTCGGTTGCGGCCATCGAGTGGGGGATCGGCGCGGACGCGCGGAACCCTTAAGGGATGTTGCGGTAGCGGCCGTCGAAGGGATCGCCGAAGGCGCCGGCGTCGAGCGCGGCGAGCACCTCGGCGATGCCGTCGGGGACGGTCATCAGCGTCTCGAAACCGAGCGCGGCGCGGATCTTCTCGAAGCTGACCTTGTAGTCGCGGGGGTCCTCGTCGCGGTGCACGTAGGAGACCCGGCCGCGGTCCAGCTGCTTGCCGATCTCCGCCACGAGGTCGAGCTTGCGGTAGTTCTCCCCGGAGCGCCCGGCGTTGAAGACTTCCCCCGCGACCTCCTCCTCGGGCGCTTCGAGCACGGTGCGCACCGCGCGGGCGGCGTCGCGGACGTGGATGTAGGGGCGCCAGAACTGCTCACCGAAGACCTCGAGCTCGCGGTCGGCCCAGAGGTCGCGGGTGAACTCGTTGACGGTCAGGTCGAAGCGCATCCGCCGCCCGACGCCGTAGACGGTGGCGAAACGCAGGCACGTCGGCTTGGTCGCCGACGCTGCCGGGGTGCCGTTCGCGGCTCCGTCGGCCAAGCCGAGGATCAGTTGCTCCATCCCCACCTTCTGCTCGGCGTACAGCGACACCGGGCGCAGCTCGCCCTCCTCGGTGACGGGGACCTCGGGGTCGGCCATGCGCCCGTAGTTGGAGCAGGTCGAGGCGAACACCAGGCGCTCCACCCCGGCCTCGCCCGCGTCGGCGACGAGCGCGCGGGTGGCCTGCACGTTGACCTCCTCGGAGACCGCGGGGTCGCGCGCGCACGCGGGGTCGCCGACGATCGCGGCGAGGTGCACGACGGCCGCGGCTCCCGCGAGCGCCTGCCGGCGGGCCTCGGCGTCGCGGACGTCCCCGCGGATCACCTGCACGCCGGCGCGCTCCTGCTCGGCGGCGAGCTCCTCCTGTCCGTGCAGCAGGGAGTCGAGGACGCGCACCTCACGCCCCGCCTCGCGCAGCTCCCGCACGAGCATCGCTCCGATGTAGCCGCTGCCGCCGGTCACCAACGTTGTATCGCTCACCTGGGATCCTCTCTGGGCATGTGGTTACCTTAGGCCTTACGCCGTCCCGCCGTTGCTGGCGAATTGCAGCCGTGCCACCCACTCCTCGACAACGACCTCCGGGTCGTACAGTTCGAGTGCCAGCGCGCGGCCCGCCCGTCCCTCGCGCACGCACCGCTCGGAGTCACGCTGGTAAGACTCGATACACGCCGCGAGGGCGCGTGGGTCGTGAGCTGGTGAGACGATCGTGCCCGTCCCGGGCAGCACCATGCCATCGGCGCCCTCGGGTCCACTGGCGATGACCGCACGCTCGCTCAGCTGGCCGAAGATGATCGAGCGCGGCGCTCCCTCGATCGGCTGCGGCGCGAACACGGCGATGTCGCAGGCCGAGAGCAGTTCGCCGACGTGCCCGCGCGGAGTGGGCAGAAATCGCACTCGATCGCCGTAGGGCGCCGCCCTGGCGCGTAACGCCGCTTCGTTGTCGCCCTCGCCGGCGAACACGAGCAGCACGTTCTGTGGGAGGTGCGCCAGCGCGTCGATGATCACGTCGGTGCGCTTGCTCGCGTTCAGACGTGAGACGCAGCCGAGCACGAAGTCTCCCATCGCCACACCCCACTCGGCCCGGTAGCGCTCGCGCGCGGCAGCGTCGAAGACGATGGTCTCCGAGTCGACGATGTTGTGCACCACCGCGACCTTCGCTGCCGGAACGCCAGCCCCTACGAGTGAGTCGCGCGTGCTTTCGGACACTGCCACGATCAGCTTTGCGCGGCGGGCCGCGGCCAGGTAGACGAGCCGCGCGGGCCCGCTGGCAACCGGCTCCGGGAGGCGCCCCCACTCCGCCCACACCACCGCCCCCGTCAGGCGCCTTGGCAGGATCGCGGACATCAGCTGCTCCTTCTTGTAGTGCAGCAGCAGCACGTCGATCGGCCTGCTCTGGGCCTCCTGCTCCAGCGCGCGGCGCAGCCGGATCACCGAGCGCGGGAAGCCGAGCGCGACGCGGCGCAAGGTCGTTCGCCTGATCTTCGGACCAAGGTCTATCTGGACGACCGGCACCTCGGTGCCCTCGACCAACGTCGGCTGGTTGGTCAGCAGCGTCACGTCGATGCCGCGAGTCTGCAGGCCACTCAGCACGTCAACGTTCGCGTACTCGCCGCCACCCCGTTCGTGGGAGGTCTGCACGGAAACGACGTGCAGAGGGCGCTCTTTCACAGTGTGCATCCTAGAGGCCCATCCCCCCGTGCTCGGACGCCTGCCCCTATCGAGACCGGCCTCAGGGCGGCCGTCCCCACCCGCGCCGACCTCTCGCCAGAGACGCTCGATGCGCTCGGAGACGCTCGCCGCGTCGTAGGTGACGACGGCCCGGTGCCGCGCCTCGGCGCCCTCGCGAGCGCGACGGGCGGGGTCCTCGAGGTAGGGCGCCAGCGCCGCCGCCAGTGCCGCCGGATCGTTCTCGGGCTCCGCGATCACGCCGACCCCGGGCGTGATCATGTCCGCCACGCCCTCTGGGCCGGTCGCCAGACACGGGCGTTCGGCCAGCATCCCCAGGATCACCGCGCGGGGCGCGCCCTCGGTCGGGCTGGGGCAGAAGACCGAGACGTCGAAGGCGGAGAGCACCTCGGCGACGTTGGCTCCGGGTGTGGGCACGAAGTGCGCGCGTCCGCCGAGCGGCGCCGCGATCCGGCGCAGTTCGCCCTCGGTCTCACCGTCGCCTGCGAGCACGAGGTGCACGCGCTCGTCGAGCAGCGTGACGGCCTCGACCACGACGTCGTTGCGCTTCTTTGGGTGAAAGCGCGAGATGCAGCCGACGAGGAAGTCCTCCTCCTCCACGCCGAGCTCGGCTCGCACCCGCGCGCGGCCCTCCGCCTTGAACGCGATCTCCTCGGTGCGCAGAACGTTCGGCACGACCTCGACCTTCCCCGCCGGCACGCCGACGGCGCACACGGAGTCCCTGGTGCCCTCCGACACCGCCATGACCGTCGCCGCGTCGCGGGCCGCGCGCAGGTACATACGCCGCGGCAGCCCGCGGCGCAGCGGGAACGGCACGGGGCCCCACTCCGCCCAGGCGAGCGTCGCGCGCAGGCGCCTTGGCAGCCAGCGCGCCATCAACTGCTCCTTCTTGTAGTGAACGAGCAGCACGTCGTAGGGCCACTCGCGCTCCAACGCAGCTCGTAGGCGCTGCAGGTAGTAGACCCACTGCAGGGCGAGCTTTGGGTAGCTCTTCCTCGACAGCTTCGGTCCGATCGCAATCGCCCGGACCATGACGCGCGTGTCGCGCCCGATCAGCGGCTGGTCGGTGAGCATGACCGTCTCGTGGCCCCTGTCAACCAGTGCGTCGAGCATCTCGACGGCAGCGAACTCCGCGCCGCCGCGCGAGGAGGTCGTCATCACGCTCACTACCTTCATGTGGCGCTGAAGGTCAGCTTCCAGCCGGACGGCTGCAGGATGCTCGCCACCAGCTGCAAGTTGGCCGCCTGCAGCGCCCTGACCCGCTCGAGCACCGGCTCGATCGGCGCCGGCTGGGAGAACTCGACGCACAGCACCCCCACCGGCAGATGCTTTGCCAGGAGGTCATCGACGATCTCGTACTCCGATCCCTCGACGCTCAGCTTCAGCAGGTCCACACGCTGGTGGCCGAGCTCAGCCATCAGCGAGTCGACGGCGCGCACCTGCGCCTCGGTGTACTCGCCGGTCCCGTGCATGTTGGTCGCCGAGCGGGAGACGAATCCCGGCTCGGCGTTCTCGTAGAAGCGCAGCGTGCCGTCGGCGGACCACAGCCCAACGGGCCGAAATTCAAAGCGCGGCTCACGTGCGGAGACCGTGGCGGCGTAGCGGCTGGCCTCGGGGACTGGATCGAAGGCCAGGACGGTGCAGCCGAAGCGCTCGATCACGCCGAGATCGAACGAGGCGTCCTGGCCGAGGCCGGCGAGATAGCAGACCGACTCGGGTCCCAGTCCGTCCGCGGGAATCGACCATCCGCCGTAGGTGGTTCCGATCGTGACCATGTCCTCATGCGGGACGACGGTCAACAAGCGGCCCAGCCGCCATGTCTTCAACCGCTGGGTGACCGCACGGTTCACCCGGCGCACGGGCGAAATCAAGTGACCGGGCATGAGACACGACTCTACAGGAGCCCATCGCGCAAAACTGCCGGACGGTGCGGTGGTTGCGGTGCAGAGCCTGCGAGGATTCTCCCAATGGGGGGCTCTGCAGACAACGCCATGTCCGACCACAGGCGGGCGAGGGCGCCCGCCGCCGTGCCGGTCATGCGGGGGCGAGTCCTGATGGTCGAGCAGGGTGGGCGTGGAGGCGTCGCCGACTACACCGCGCAGCTGGTGCGCGCGCTGGCGGCGGACGGATGGCAGGTAGACCTGGCCACCGCGGAGGACCACCTGTATCAGCCAACGGCTGGAGTCACGATCCACAAGGTCTTTCACTATGTGCGCGGCCGGACGCGACTCGCAGGCGCTGTGCGCCGCCTGGGGCTCGGTCCGATCGCGAATGGACTGCGCTTCCTCGCTGCGCTTCCGCGTCTGGTTCTGCTTGCTCGCAGGTCGGATCTGATCCACACGCAGGGGTGGGAGTTCGCGCCGCTGGGGGTGGTGGCGATCGCCTGTCTGCGGTTGGCCGGGGGGACCGTCGTGCAGACCTCCCACAACACCTTCGATCGTGGCCGCTCGCGCGATCGGACCCATCGCCTGCTGGCTGCCCTCACGGCTCGGACGGTCGTCCATACCAAGGCCGACCTGGAGCGGGTACCGACCAAGCCAATGGACGGGTGGTCGTGATCCCGCACGGCGAGTACGGCGGTCTCGCCCGCACGGGCGGCAGCGTGGACCGCGACGCGGCGCGGGCGAGCCTGGGCATCGCTCCCGATGCGCCTGTCACCCTGCTCTTCGGCCAGCTGCGCCTCGACAAGGGTCTTGGCGACCTGCTCGCGGCGCTCCTGCGGGTCCCGCGGCTGCAGCTTCTCATCGGCGGCCAGGAGGAGGGGGCGCTCGCCGCGGCGAGCGCACAGCTCGACAGCCCAGCGCTCGCTGGGCGCGTGACGGTGCGCGAGGGGTTCCTCGACATGAGAGAGGCCGCGCAGCTCTTCGCCGCCACCGACACCGTCGCGCTGCCCTATGCGGTGGCCAGCCAGAGCGGTGTGCTGCTGCTCGCGTACGGCTTCCACCGGCCGGTGGTCATCTACCCGGTGGGTGGGCTGGGGGAGGCCGTGATCGACGGCGAGACCGGCTGGATCTGCTCACGGCCCGACGTCGATGGACTCGTCGCAGCGCTCACCGCGAGCGTCGAGGCGGGCTGGCCGGAGTGCCGGCGGCGCGGGGAAGCCGGGGTCAAGCTTGCGGAGGAACGTTTCGCCTGGCCGGTGATCGCGCGTAAGACGAGCGAGCTTTACAGTGAGGTCCTGCGAAGCGTGCCGTGACGACGCCGATCGGGTCGAGTTGGAGCGCCTCGCCGCGGTGATCGCCCCTCATGCGACGCGCTGGGAGGATTTGCTCGCCGCGGTGCACGGGAGCGAGGCGTGGCCTCTACCTGTTTTTGATGAAGATGATCCGGGTTCTGTTCGCCAACAACTACGACATGGCGCGGGCGCGCGCCGGGTGGCGGGCGGGCACTTATCCGGCTCATCATCTGTACGGCACGGCACAACTGGGCAGCGAATTCGATGTCGTGGACCTTCCCTTCAGCACCGACGATCGTCTGGCCCTTGCTACGGAGCTCACACGCAGCAAACTCGGCAACATTGGCCAGCAGGTTGCGGCGGCGAGGGAGCGCCGACCGGGGGGTGTCGTATACGGCGCGACGGCTCAGGATCTCCGCGCGCTGGCTGTCCTACGTGCTGCGCGTGTGTTCGCAACCCCGATCGTGGGGGTTTTCCACTCCGCCCCATCGAGTCGCATGTCCCGCGGGTTCGCCGTGAGGGGCTTCGATCGTGCGATCGCCCTCTGCCAGGACACGCGGCGGGGCCTGGTGGCCTGCGGCATGCCACCGGAGCGCATCACCGTCCTGGGCTGGGGGGCAGATCTCGACTTCACCGGGTTCGGCCCCTGGGGGCCTGTGGCGACGGATGCGCCCGTCGTGGCCACCGGCAAGACGGGACGGGACATGCAGACGCTGCTCGAGGCTCTGCGGGTGACCGGACTGCCTGCGCGCATCTACGGCGATCGGGATGAGTTGGGTCGCGCTGGCCCGATACCGGAGGACGTGACGATCCGTCCGGCGTCATCGAAGGATACGACGTTGTCGGCGCCGCTCACCTATGACCACACCGTGGCGGACCTGCGGTCGGCCGCGATCGTGGCTATCCCGCTCTCAAACCCGTATCCGTTACACGGACTCACCGAGGTTGTGGACGTGCTTGCCTGCGGACGGCCAATGATTCTGACGAGGGCTCCGTATTTCGACTTCGACATTGAACAGATCGGCTGCGGCTGGTGGGTGGAGCGCGGCGATGTCCGCGGCTGGAGCGAGCGGCTGACCGCCGCGATGGCCGATCCCAATCGGCTTGAGCAGATGGGCCGCGCCGGTCGCGCATGGGCGGAGCAGCATCTCAATGCGCAGCTATTCACCGAAGGGCTGCGCCGCGTCCTGCTCGATGCGACCGGCCGTGGCTTCTCGACAGGGCCTTGAGTGTTCCGAGGACGATCGTGACTGATGTGGATGCCGAGCCCCGGCTTCGGCAGCTGCGCGGGGTTTCGAGTCAACCTACATCCAGTCCGGTCGCCAGGAAAGGTGGTAGCGAAGATCGCGCGAGCGCTGGCGGATGACTTGAGCGGGAACGCCACCAACCACGCTGAACGGCGCGACGTCCTTCGTCACGACTGCGTTCGCGGCCACGACTGCGCCTTCCCCGATCGTGACCCCGCCGAGCACGACGGCGCCCTCGGCGATCCATGCCCGGTCGCCGACCACAATCGGCGAGTACTGGTGGGCGAAGTCCGGGTCGTCGATCAGGTGCTTGGCGGTCTGCAGGCGGGCGTAGCTCGAGATATTTACGTCGCGCCCGATCGCTATTCCTCCGCGAGCGTCGAGCACGCAGTGCCTGCCAATCGCGGTGTTGCGTCCGATTTGCAATTGCTGCGGTGAGGTGATCTCGCTCCCGAGCATGATGATACCGGTGCGATGATCCTCGAAGGCGACTCCGCTGCGCGCGTACCAAGCCATGCGGTGACGAGCCAGCGGGACCCTGCAGACCACGTTCGTGAGGACCCAGTGCGCGGGCGGTGGAACCATTCGCCGTATACGCCTTAGTGCCTTCGCGGGCGCCTGTCGAATCATCGGTGGGCTGCCCGACGGACGGGCCCTGTTGAGGGGATCGTCACGGCAGACCGCCCTCCACGGCGACGAGATCCGGGCCGGCGCCGTCGCGCCCTGTGAGGGTGCGTAACTCGCCCCGATTGACGACGCGCAGTGCGAACAGGCCGCTTGCGTACACAAGCACACCAATCGCGCCCGCCGGTATCAGTCCGAGTGGCTTTGCCAGGATCATCGCTCCGGTCATGCCCCCGGCGAGCGCGACTGTTCGAAGTATCTTCGCCGGATGCAGTCGCAACTGTATCGCCCGAAGGCAGGTGGCGAACATCAGTGCCATCGTGATGGTCTCGGTGGCGACTGTCGCCCACGCCGATCCGTAGGCGCCGTAGCGCGGGATTAGCGCGAGATTGAGAGCGACGTTTGCGATCGCGCCGATCGTCGTGTACACGGCAAACCGCCACCGCAGGTCGAGCAGCACCGATAGGTTGCCGGCGAGGGTTCCATAGCAGATCACGACGAACGCGATCATTAGTATCGGCAGCAGGCCGCCCGCGCGAGCGAATTCGCTCCCATATACGAGATGGACTATCGGACTCGACAGTGCGATGGCGCCGGCGAGGATCGGTAGTCCGATCACCGCCATGATGTCTGCGCAGACTTGGATGAGACGCCGCGAGCGGTCGGGATCGCGCTTGTGGATTGCCGAGAGCACGGGGAAGAACGATCCCATAACGGCTGCCGGCAGGAAGATCAGCGGCCCTAGAAAGCCGTATGCGGCGCCGTACACGCCGGTTTCCGTGGCGCCCGCGATCTGCAGCAGCAGCACCGAGTCGACCTGGTAGTAGATGGTGATCATGACTGTGGCCACGCCGAGGGGGATCGCTTGGCGTAGGAGCGGGCGCCATAGACGCAGACCAGCCCGCCATGCGATGTCAACGAACTGCCGGCATGCCTGGATCTGCAGCGCGGAGATGAAGAACAAGATGAACGCGTTGGCGAGGGCGAACGCGACCACCGACGCGTGCTCGGCGTGGAGGGCCACGACGGCGGCGAGCCAAATAAACCACTGCAGCACGGTGAACGAGAGCCCGATTCCCGAACGCAAACGCGACTGAAACACGGCCAGCAGCGACGCCGGTCCAGCTACGAGCATGGTCGTTGTCATGATGTACGCAACCGTGTGGCTATCACCCGTGGATCGCAGAAACAGGGGGATCGAAGCTGCGCAGATCGTGGCGACGATCAGCGAAGTTACGATTCGTACGCCCACCAGCGCTCCGAGCCACTCCGCCTCACGGTCCGGTTCGGTTGCCATGCGCTGTGTCGCGATGGTTACGAAGCCGAGGTCGGTCAACACGGCGAACAGCCCCGTGTAGTTGCTGACGCCGCTCCACACGCCGTAGCCATCGGTTCTGAGGGTGCGTGCCGTCAGCGCCACCGTCACCACGCCCACGGCCATCGTGATCACGCGCGCGGCGATCTGGATGAGGACGTTGGAGGTCATCAGCCTGGCGCCGGCGGAGCCTGCATCCCCGGCGGCGCCGCCGTGCAACAGCCTGCGTAAGAGTCCCTTGGCGCTTCTCGGCACGTTCGTCATACTCCCGCAGTCTTGCGTGTCCTGTGTGTCATGGCTGATCTGCCGCGTCCCGGAATGCGCGCCGCCTTGGGGACCAGGCCCCTCGAGTGTCGGGGCTCATGGCGATGAAGGTCCTTACCGTTGGCCTGTTCTATCCGCCGCACTATCGAGGCGGTTATGAGCTCATTTGCGACGGGGTGGTGCGCGCAGCGAGCGCTCGCGGCCACGAGGTGCGAATCCTCACCTCGAACTACCGTGACCCCGGCGTCTTGGAGCCCGACGACCTCCCGGTCGATCGCGCTCTGCGCTCCTATCTGGACGCCACTGCTCAGGAGGCCGCTCCGCTGCGCCCAATCCAACGTCTCGGCCTCGAGCGAGCCAATGCCGCTGTCATGGAGCGGACCCTGCGGGACTTCGCTCCCGACGTCGTCAATTGGTGGGCGATGGGTGGGATGTCGCTCTCTCTGATCGAGCGAGTGCGGCGCCACGGACTGGCCTCGTTGTTCGTGATCCAGGACGACTGGCTCTCCTACGGCTTCCAGATCGACGGCTGGACGCGCATGGCCAGGCGTCTACGGCCGCTCGCCTCAGTGCTCGAGCCGACATCGGGAATACCGATCCACTACCACCTGGAGCGTGCCGGGCGGTTCCTCTTCAACTCCGACCGTTCCTTGCAGGCGGCGGCGAAGGCGGGGGTGGCGCCCATCGACCGGGCGGTCGTGACCCCTGGTGTGCACGCGCGGTACCTGATCCCGGCGCCCAGCGAGCCGTGGCGCTGGCGGCTGCTGCATGTTGGTCGTCTGGTGCCCGCCAAGGGCGTCGATGTGGCGGTGGCGGCACTTGCCGATCTCCCGCCGGAGACGACCCTCACGATCGCCGGCGCCGGAAACGACGCATATGGGGCGTGCCTGTCGCGGCAGGCTGAGGCGCTCGGCGTGCGCGAGCGGATCGAGCTCATCGGGCCCGTCGATTCGGCAACGCTACCGGCTCTCTACGCGGCAGCGGATGCCGTCCTGTTCCCGATCCGCTGGGAGGAGCCCTGGGGTCTGGTGCCGTTGGAGGCGATGGGCATCGGGCGGCCGGTCGTGGCGGTCGCCAGGGGCGGCGCGCGCACCTACCTGCGCGATGGCGAGAACTCGCTGCTGATCCCATCCGAGGACCCCCGTGCGCTTGCTGCCGCGGTCCGGCGCCTCGCGGGTGACGACGAGTTGCGGGGGAGACTGCGTGCGGGAGGCGCGCGCACTGCCGCCGAGCACAGCGCGGAGCGCTATGAGCGGCGGGTCGTGGACGAGCTCGAGCTGCTCGCCGGTCGAGCGGACACGAACGGCGCGTCTCGCCATTCCCCGCCCGTGCCTGGGTGAGTGGCGAGCGGACGGCGCTTGGCGGTCGTCGAACCGTGCGTCATACTCTCGCCAGCTTGCGCGTCCTGGTCGTTCTGCCCTTTCCGCCTGACCACGAGGGCAGCGCCGCTGCGCGCTGCGCCGTTGCTCTACTGGAGGGGCTGCGGGTCCGGGGGGTGGACTGCAGCGCCCTGGCCGTCGGGAGCGGTCTCTCGCCGCCGGTAGCTCCCGCCGGCCTCCAGATCGAGTTCATCCCTGTCGAGGTCTCGAGGTGGCGAGGTCGCTGGAATCGACTCGTGAACCCTGGTGGTGCACTGATCAGCGGGCATTTCGCCCAGCGGTTGCACGAACTCGCCGTCGCCGTAGACATCGTGCATCTCGTCGATCCGAGGGTGGCTGGCGCTCTGCGGATGCTCGACCGTCCCACGGTGTTGCAGCTGGATTGCCTGACCGCTCGCGATCGCCGGATCCAGCGTCCCTGGATGCGTGAGGAGCGCGACGCGCTGGAGATTCTGCGGGCTGAGCGCCGCGCTCTGCAGCGGGCCGACTGGCTGCTCGTCAACTCGCGGGAGGTCGCCGACGCCCTGCCGAGGAGGATCGCCCCGTCGCACAGGGCGGTTGCTCCCCTGGCGCTCGACCCCGCGCACTACGCACAGCGGGCATCGCTCGAGCATCCCGTGGCGGGGTTGATCGGTACAGCCAGGTGGCCGCCCACGACGAACGCCGTCAAGCGCCTGCTCAGTCGCGTCTGGCCGCTTGTGCTCGAGCGCCGCCCGACGGCGAGGCTGCTGCTTGCGGGCGTCGGCATGGAGGCTGTCACGTTTGGAGCAGCCGCTGATCTCCCGAGCGTGGAATGGCGCGGGCGCGTGCCGGCCGCGAGCGACTTCCTGCGCGAGCTCGGGGTGTTGCTATATCCCCTGACGGCTGGCAGCGGCGTCAAGGTCAAGGTGCTCGAGGCGCTGGCGCTCGGTGTTCCCGTGGTCAGCACGCGCGAGGGGGCCGAGGGGCTGCTTGACCACAGGGGGGTCGTGGTCGAGGAGGACGACGCGCGGATCGCGGCGGCCACGGTGGCCCTGCTCGACGACGTGGCCGCCCGTCGCCTCGCGGGCGCTCAGGCGTACGAGAACTTCTTGGCCAACCACACGCCGCCGGTCGCCGCCGCTCCGGTTGTGGAGCTCTACGAGCGCATGCTCGCTGCGCAATCCAGGCCGTGCTCCTGATTCGATCTTGAGCGCATGGGCAACGGATGCACTACAGCTCTCGGTGGTGTCGTCGGGAGCGGCGAGCCCAAGGGGGGTACCATGGAAGCAACTGCCCTAAGGAGATTGGCCGCCCGGCCCTTTAGTCGTGGCTCAAGCGGGCGCGCGTGGCGGACGATATGAACGCGATGGCGAGGATCGTCGATCTGGCAAACCATGTGCTCAGGCGCCGTGGTGATGTAGCGTGAGCGCAGGCACGCGCTGGGAGCAGATTCGTGGAAGTGAGGGCGCCAGCAGGGCCTTGAGGGTGCTGCGACATCGCTGGCTGATCGCATCCGGCGTGATCCTCGTTTGCGTCGCATTCGCCGTTTTTCGCCATGAGCGGGGGGCGAAGTCCTACACGGCTGCCGCCAGTGTCGTCTTCCAGAGCGGCACGCCAGCGGAGTCTGCTCTGCAGGTCGCCCCCGCGAGCACCTCCGAACCCCTGCGCGAAGCCGACACAGAGGTGTTGATCGCCCACTCGCCCGAAGTCGCCGAAGCGGTGCGTCTGCAGTTGCACACTCACACCAGTGCGAGCGAACTGCTGGAACAGGTGCAGGTCGAAGCCGAGCCGAACGCCAACGTCCTGAACATCATCGCATCAACCGGCAATCCGCGGGAATCGGCGCGCTTCGCCAACGCCTTTGCCGAACAGTACATTGCGTTCAGGACCAAGTCCGAGCTGGCCGACATTGGCACCGTCCAGAGCAGGCTCTTGAAGCAGCTCGCCGAATTGCCGGCCGGCTCGGTCGAACACGCGAACCTGCAGCAGTCCTTGCAGCGTCTCGTCGAGCTGCGGGCGGTGGCGGGCGGGGGCGCAAGCATCATCGGCATGGCCACTCCACCCACGACGCCCGCGGGGTCCAGCCTGTCGACGACCATCGTCGTCGGTCTTTTGATCGGGGTTGCGCTCGCGTTCTCGCTCGTATTCATAGTCGAGGCGCTGGATCGCCGGATCAAGACGATCGAGGAATTCGAGCACGAGTACCGGCTCCCGACGCTCGCCGCGGTACCGCAGTCCGGGTTCCGCGCTCGCCGTGCCGTCGAGCGCGGCGAGCTGCTTGAGCCGTATCGCATCCTGCGCAGCGCCCTGGACTTTGCGGCGGTCACTCGCCAGCTCGACACGCTGATGGTGACCAGCGCCATGCCGGGCGAGGGCAAGACCACCGTGGCGGTGGATCTCGCACACGCCGTGGCACTGACCGGGCGCCATGTCGTGCTGATGGAGCTCGACCTGCGCCGTCCCACGTTCGCAGAGCATTTCGGTTTTGACACCAAAGACGGCCTCACGACGGCACTCACGCGGAACACGCCGCTGACCGAGCTGCTGGTCGAGCCATTCCCCGATCTGCCCAATTTCTCAGTCCTACCCGCGGGTCTCCTGCCCCACAACCCATCGGAGCTGCTCGGGTCTCCGCGGATCGAAGAGATGATCTTGGGGCTGCTCAGCGGCGAGGGCATGGTGATCGTCAACGCACCACCGCTCAATCCGATAGCGGACGCGCAGGTGCTGCTCAGCAGCCCTGCGATTCACGCCTCGATCCTGGTGGCGCGCGTGAACAAGACCAGCCGCGAGGACGTTCGCCGCGCCCGGGCGATCCTGGATCGCCACATGGTCGAACCGGTGGGCATCGTCATAACTGGTCTGCGGGAATCCGATGGCTACGGTTATGGCTACGGCTACAGTCCGCACCCAGGCGACTCTCCTTCGCTCGATGTGAGCCTCGACGCGCTGTCACGGCCCGCCGGCTCGGAGAGCCGGGGGTTGCCCCGCTGAAGGGATCCAGTGGATGATGGTCGCACGGCGGCTGCGACTACCGTCGCTCGAGCGAAGCGAGGTGCTCCTGGCGGTCACGGCGATGGCGGTCACGGCTGTGCTCGCTCTTGCCGGCATCCACAAGTTTGGGACCGCGGGCCTGCTGGCTCCGATGGCACTTGTGGCGGTGGCGATCCTACTGTTCAGGCCGCTGCTGGCTGTTTGCCTGGTCGTGGGGCTTACGATCGTGTGCGAGGGGGAAACGTTCGGGATCCTCACGTTCACGTCGGACTTCTACGTGCACGTCTACAAGTACGCTACCCTGCTCGATCTGATGGTGGTGGTGGCCGTCCTTGCGGTCGCCATCGACATCGTGCGCAGCCGCCGTGGCCTGTGGTTGCCAGGGCCCCTCAAGCCAGCTCTGATCTTCCTTTCGCTGGCGATGCTTGTGGGCGCTTTGGTGGGGCATGCCGCCGGCGCGAGCATCCGCTACGCGCTTGGCTCGGAGGGCAGCCTCTTCTACCTCCTGCTGCTGCCTCTAGCTGTTGCCAATCTGCAGCTGGACACGCGCCGGCTCACCCAACTGCTGGCGGGTCTGGGCGCTCTCGCGACGCTCAAGGCGCTGCTTGGCCTGTTCGAGGTCGCCGGTCACTACGGCTCGCAGATCGAAGGCACGGCGACCCTTACCTACTACGAACCGGCCGCCAACTGGCTGATCTTGATCGCGATGCTCGCCGCTCTCGCCGCTGTGCTGATGCGGGCGAGACCGCCACTTTGGATGATGCTCTCCACGCCGCTGCTGTTCGCGTGCCTGCTGCTCTCCTATCGGCGTTCCTTCTGGATCGCGGCTGTGCTCGGGATCGTGCTCGTGCTGATGTTCGGTACCTCGGCGGGTGGTCGCCGCGTGCTGGTATTGGCGGTGACGGGGGTGGCCCTGACCATCTGGCTGCTCGGATCGATCAACTTCCAGTCTCAGCTTCCGATTGCCAAACGCGCCGCGTCGCTGGCGCCCTCCAAGCTCGAAGCCAACGTGGAGGATCGCTATCGGCTGGACGAGCGCGCGAATGTCCTCGGTGAGATACGTGAGCATCCCATCACGGGGCTGGGCGTGACCGTTCCGTGGGCGGCGACTGTGCAGCCGCTGTCCGTCGAACACGAAGAAGGACGCGAGTACGTCCACTTCGCGGCGCTGTGGTACTGGCTGAAGCTGGGAATCCTCGGCCTGTTTGCATATGTCGCAGTGATGGCCGGGAGCATGACCATCGCATGGAAGGCCTGGCGAGCGGCCCCGGCGCCGCTCCTGCGTGCGTTCGGTCTGGCGTCGCTTGCGGGGATGGCGGGTCTCGTGGCCATGGATACGACGGCCAGCTTCACCGGGGTGGACCCGCGCTTTACGGTGCTCTTCGCGGCGCAGGTTGGCCTGCTCGCTCGGCTCGCTTTTCGTTCTGACGGACCCGCGACGCCGACCGACGGATCACTGCGGCGCGTGGCCGGTGGTCCGTAGTCAACGCCGGGCGGTCCGTAGCCGACCTGGCTCTCCAATTCAGGAGCTGGCCAGGAACGCTTTCACCTCGGTCGTGTAGGCGCCCTTCGGCTGCAGTGCATGCTGGACGGCTCCGAAGTAACCTTCGAGATCTGTCGATTCCCCGGAGGTCTTCTGGTC
The DNA here is from genome assembly GCA_963725535.1 of uncultured Solirubrobacterales bacterium. Taxonomy (GTDB): domain Bacteria; phylum Actinomycetota; class Thermoleophilia; order Solirubrobacterales; family Solirubrobacteraceae; genus Palsa-744. The sequence continues at coordinate 1,875,512 of CAVRYX010000007.1, read as the reverse complement.
ACGGATCTGGTAGAGCAGCAAGAGGCCGAGCCGTCCAGGCAGCGCTTCGCGCATTTCGCTGACCGTTCGCGATAGCACTTCGGCGGCTTCCTGGTAGGTCATGCAGGGATTCCAGCTGAAGTTTTCGTTCAGGCACCGCCCATTGTCAGTGGACAGTCCCCACTCGGTCACGTCGATCGGGATCGTCAACGGTGCGCCCTGGGCAGTGGTCTGGGCGACGATTTCTTCGAACTTCGCCCGCCAGTTGGGGCCGTAGGGATGAACTGTCCATCCGGCCACCAACGTGCCGAGGTTAGGGACCGCCTTGAACATGTTTTCGACCCACGCCGGGCCGGCGTTGCCGGAGTCGCCTTGCGCCAGCAGGCCCACCTTTGGGTTCACTGCCCGGATCGCCGTTGCCGCTTCAGCAAAGCGCAAGGCGTAGGTCTGCGCCCGGCTCGCATAGCCCGCGGGCGAATCGTTTGTGTACTGGTAGCTATAGCTCGTCTCGTTGCCGAACTCGATCGTCTGCATCGCATACTGCCCGCCCGAGTGGCTTGACCAGAAGGTCCCACCGGGACCGTATGCGCTGGCCCATGCTGCAAGGTTCTGCGCCTGTGCGGGTGTTGGCAGAGTGCCGGTGAAGGTCGCCAGCGGCGCCACCCGAATGCCCTTTTCGGCGTACGCCGCGATCACCGGTTCGAATTCTTCGGGAGTAGTGGCGATCGAGATGGCCACCCGCACGACCTTGGCCCCGAGCAGTTCCGCACCAGGCAGTTCCCAGATGGCGGCCGAGCCGGAATTGATCCCTGGCTGGAATGTCGTCGAGCTCTGTGGGGGAGTTTCTTTGGTGGGTGTGGGAGCTTCTTTGGCAGGCGTGGGAGCTTCAATGGTGGGTGTGAGAGCTTCTTTGGTGGGTACGGGAGCTTCTTTGGTTGATGGTTTGCCGCTCGCCGGTGGGCTGGACGCCGTGGCGGGGTACGAGATGGCGACTTCCGTTGACCACGTGCTGCCGCTGATTCCAGTGCGCACGCTGTAGGAGACGGTCGCTCCGGGTACGGCAGGCGGGGTGGTGGAGGTGCCGGTGACGACCGAGGTCTGGACGGTTTGGCCGAACGTCCTGCTCGCGAGGACGTAGGTGTGGATCCTGCCGACTGCCCTCCAGCTCAGGCTGTCGCCCGAGACGGTGATCGCCGGCGCCGTCTGGTCGTAGCGGGTGCCGCCGACGAAGCTCGCCGGCTGTGCCTGCGCCGCGTCGAGTCCGCGGGCGGCGCGCTCGACCGCGGACTTGGCGGCTGCGCAGTGCTGGGGGTGGGTGCGCTCACAGGTGCGCAGGGCGCGGGTCCGCGATGTGAGCGTGCGAGCCGCGGCGGCACGAGCCGTCGCGGCGCTCAGTGCGGTGCGGGTCGTGGAGGCGCTGCTCGCGGCTGGTGAGGATGCAGGGGTGCCTGCCTGCGCGGCGGTTGCGGAGAGGAGCATGCACGTAGCCACGCACGCAGCGGCCATCAGCTTTCTCGGCACCCAGCGGGTGGGTGACTGGATGGTGGTCATTGATGTCTCTTTCGGGAGCTGGGCTGTCTACGAGAGACCCCTTGCTTTGCGAGCCCGCCTCGCGGCGGGGGTGCCTTTGTCGGGATGGAGTGGGCGTGCCGGCGAGCACTTCGGGTGCCGATCCACGCACTTTCTTTAGGGCTGCACGGGATCTTTCGGGTCTGCCGGAGACGCCTGTGAGTGCTCGCGGAGCGCCTGGACGGATGTCCGTCCGACGCGGGCCCGAGTCCGTAACATTCCCCCGGGGAGTCCGTGTTTGCCCCCGGACGAAGGGCGTGGTCAGGCGCAGCAGACCTCCCGTGATCCCCGCCAGGGTAGTGGCAGCCTTGCCATACCGCCGCCGTGGGGAGCGCCTGCCGCTCCGATCGGTTAAGCTGCTGGCGTGGCTACGGATCGCGAGGGACTGTCACGCGAGGAGTTTGCCCACGCGGTGCGCGAGAGTACGAACAGCGCGCTTTCCAGCTACGACCACCACCCCCATGTCGGTTACACGCCGGCCGCCTTCAGGCACTATATTCGCGAGATCGCGCTGCTGGGGGCGCTTAAGTTGGTTGACTTCGAAACCGCGCTCGACGTTGGCTGTGCCGAGGGGTACTTCATGAAGGCGATCGGCGATCGCTTCGGCGCGGACCTGTGGGGTGTGGACCTGTCCACCACGGCGCTTGCGAAGGCGCATGACAAGCTGGGGCTCGAGGTGGCGGCGGCGGAGGCCACGCGACTTCCGTTCGACGATGGGAGCTTCGACCTGGTCTACTCGACGGAGGTCATCGAGCACGTGCTCGACCCCGACCTGATGATCGCAGAGATGCGACGCGTCTCGCGCGGCACGGTGCTCTTTACAACTCCAGTGAGCCAGACGGAGGACGAGCACGAGCCCGACTTCGCCCTGAAGGCCGAGGGACACGTCAACAATTTCGATCCTGCCACCGTCAGGAGGCTGTTCGGACCGGATGCAGAGCTTGGGAGCTTCCGCTGCAACATCACGCTGGCACCGATCGTCGGGGTAGGTCGCTACATGCCGCCACCGCTACGCGATGCCTTCTACAAGTTCGATCACCTCGTCTCTCAACGCTGGGGGTCGCCGGACCACCGGCTGAAGCCTCTGCGCAACCGCGATTGGCTGATCCTGCTTCCGGGTGCGGGCAGGGGCGAGGGATCGCCGAAGTGGCGCTGCCCGGCGTGCCACGGAGAGCTCGAGCAGGCCCCCCAGACGCTGCATTGCTCTAGCTGCGCCGTCGCGTATGAGGTCAACGGCGGCGTGCCCGATTTCTTCGAGATCGCGCGGAGGGCCTGACAGGGCTCGACGAGCGGCGACGCCGTAGTAGGAAACGGCTACGGAGCGCTCACGACCTGGTAGACGATGTAGCGAAGACCTCCGATCCCCAGCATTTCCGGGGAGTTCGGCCGCTCGACCACAGTAGTCGTCGGGCCAGCCACCCAGCAGGAACCGCATCCTCCGCTTACATGCAGGCAGCTACCGAAGCCCTTGGATCCGGGTTGGGTAGCGGACACCAACCCCAACTTACATTGGAGGCTCTACGTGCGATCTCGAATACAACGAACGGCGGTGGTCCTGACGCTTTGCTTGGCGGGAGCGTTGGGAAGCTCCAGTGCGGCATCGGCGGCAGTTCCGACGGTCACCGGCATCAGCCCGAACAACGGAGCGGACGCCGGCGGCACGTCTGTGACGATCACGGGCACCGGGTTCATCACGGGCTCGACGGTCAAGTTCGGCAGCGCCTCTGCGACGGGCGTGACGATCCACTCCTCCGAATCGATTACGGCCACGAGCCCGACCGGCAGTGGCAGCGAACTCGTCAACGTGGCAGTGACCAACTCGAACGGAACGTCGGCTTCGGTGCCGAAGGATCAGTTTGGATACGATCCTGCCCCTATCGCCCCGTGGCTGGGATTGGATGGCAACAGTAACGGGATAGCATCAGAATATATCGATGAATTCGTCGCGAACAACATCGTGTACGACCGCGGTGGTGCCCCCGGGATTGAACTGAGGGCTGGCGAACTCCTCGAAGAAGGTGGCAAAGTCACCGAAGCTGGCAAAGAACTCGCCACGTCAATCGGCGCGGGGATGATCCCAGACGTTATGATCTCTTACAAAACGTACGAAGGCAACTGTGAATCCGAACCAGGTTTCCCGCAGGAACGCACCAAAAAAGAAGAAGAAGAAGGAAAAGAAACCATCAAGGAGTATGTTGAAGGGTTCGTAAAATCCGTGACGGCGATCCACGAAAAGTATCCAAGCGCCATATTCGAACCGATGAACGAGCCTTGGTGTTATACGACTCCGCAGTACAATGGGTCCGAGTACGCCAATGTGATCGCAAAGCTTCTACCCGAAGCCAAAGCTGCAAGTATACCCTTGAGCGATATCTATGTTGGTGCCATTGGATGGGACTGCACCGCAACCGAATGCGGGAAGTACTGCCATGTCGAACATCCAAAGGCGGAATGTACCAGCAATGATTGGGTGTCGGCGATGTACGCGGCTCAGCCAAAATTGGAAACAGAAATCCGTGGCTGGTACTTTCATCCATATGGTCCTCCTTCAGGCACGGAAGAAGGGGACAGTCGTGGTATTGAAACCCTCCCCGTGGTGCAGGCAAGGATGACTTCTGGACAGAACAACATCATTGTCTCTGAGGTCGGCTACTGTGACGAAGAAGTGGACAAAGGCGAAGAATGCGGTGGTAATGGCGTAACCAATGCTGTCGCGGAAAAAGACATGGCCGAAATGCTCGACAACGCATTGCCCTACCACGAAGCGGGATGGCTGAGGGCGCTGATCGTCTATGCACGTAAAGGTAGCGGCTGGGCGATGCAGGAATATCCAAGCAGGATACTCAGCAGAGAGGGCGAAGCCCTAGACGCTTTCGGAGACCTCCACGGGTCCACCTGGTCGATCCAGGAAGTCCCCACCCCCAAAGAAGCAAAAAGCGCCGGCCTGGCGGGAATCTCGTGCACGTCGGCGGAAGCATGTACAGCCGTGGGACATGACGTGAACAGCTCAAGCGTAGAAGTCCCGCTCGCCGAGCGTCTGAGCGGCAAAACGTGGACCGTCGAAGAAGCGAAGGCCCCATCCGGGACGAAGGGCAGCAGCCTGGCCGGTGTGTCGTGTGCGTCCTCGGAAGCGTGCATCGCGGTGGGCCATGACGTCAACAGTTCGAGCGTCGAAGTCCCGCTTGCCGAGCGCTGGAGCAGCAAAGTGTGGGCGATCCAGGAAACGAAGGGCCTGGCCGAAACCAAGGGCGCCAGCCTCGCGGCTGTCTCCTGCAGCGCGAGTGAAGAATGTACCGCCGTGGGCCACGCCGTCATCGGTGCAAACACCGAAGCGCCGATCGCCGATCGCTGGACCGGCAAAGAATGGACGGTTGAAACGAGGGGTCCGGCGGCTGGCGACGTCGGTGTCATGTCGGGCGTTTCGTGCCCGTCGTCGGACGCGTGCGATGCGGTGGGCCATTATCTCAACAGTTCGAGGGTGGAAGTCGCGGTCGCCGGGAGCTGGAACGGCACAGCATGGACGACCGAGGCAGTGAAAGCTCCAGTGGAAACCAAGGGCAGCAGCCTAGCCGGTGTGTCGTGCACGACGTCTGGAGCATGACCGCCACAAGCACGACAGAGGCGACGCTGCAAGGCACAGTGGACCCGGAAGGCCAAGAAACGACCTACCATTTCGAATACGGAGAAACCACGTCATACGGGACGAGCGTGCCGGCGCCGAGCGTGAGCGCGGCCTCGAGCACGAGCGACCTGGAAGAGTCCAGGGCGATCACGAGCCTCGAACCGGAAAGGACCTACGACTTCCGTCTGGTGGCGACCAACAACATTGGGACGACGTACGGGGAAAACGAGACGTTCACAACGGGGCCCGCCTGGCGGGTCACCCCGACCGGGAATCCGAGCGGCACCGCGACCGCCGCCCTGCGGAGTGTGTCGTGTGCGTCGGCGACGCGCTGTGTGGCGGTCGGCGACTACGAACTGGAAGGGAGCTCGCCCACGCGCGGGCCGGTCGCCGAGCAGTGGAACGGCACGGAATGGTCGCTGCAGACGACGACGGGCCCGGCGGGCACGGAAAAGGCGACGCTCGACGGGGTGTCGTGTGCGTTGACGACGGCCTGCACGGCGGTCGGGTACTACCAGACCCGCTCGAGCGTGGACGTCTCGATGACGGAGACGTGGAACGGGAGCGGATGGAGCTTCCACTCGTCGGCCGAGCCGGGCGGCGAGGTGGACAGCGTCCTGACCGGCGTCTCCTGCACGAGCGTCTCGGCCTGCACGGCGGTCGGAAGATATGAGAACGGTTCCGGCGTCGAAGGGCCTTGGGCCGAGCGCTGGAACGGCTCGACGTGGTCGCTGCAGACGGTCACGCCGCCGAGCGGCGCCAAAGCGACGTATCCGACGGGAGTGTCCTGCACATCCTCGACGGCGTGCGCGATGTCCGGCTGGTATGAAGGCAGCAGCTCAACTGAAAAGGTGCCGTTTGCGGAGAGCTGGAACAGCACGGAATGGACCTCGCAATCGGTGCCGAAGCCGAGCGGATCGAGGAGTACGGTCGTCAGCGGGATATCGTGCTCGGCGTCCACCGCCTGCGCGTTGGTCGGCTCCTACGACGACAGCGGAGGCGTTGAAGTGACGCTCGCCGAGCGCTGGAACGGCACGGAATGGGCCGTTCAGAGCACGCCGAACCCGTCAGGCGCGAAACGCAGCTTCCTTGACGGCGGCGTGTCGTGCGCCTCCTCCGAAGTGTGCATTGCCGTCGGGTACTCGCTGAACAGCTCGAGCAAGGACGTGACACTCGCCGAGCGGTGGAACGGCACGGAATGGAAGATCCAAACCACGCCGAACGACGAAAAAGAAGAAGACCTGCTTTCCGGCGGAGTCTCGTGCTCGTCGTCCACCTCATGCGCGGCCGTCGGGACCACCGGCAAGACTTTCGCAGAGGTCTATGGGTGAGACCTTCACGGAGGCTACCTCGCCACCAGATCCCGGCTCCTTATTGGTTATACTGATCGGTATGACCCACAAGGTGGGACCCAAGGGGCAGGTGGTTCTTCCCAAGCCGCTGAGGAGCGAGCTCGGGATCGAGCCGGGGGACGATGTGCTCTTTGAGCGGGAGGGGGAGGGGATCCGCGTGTGGAAGGCGCCGGCGGGTGAGGACCTGTGGGGCTCGCTGCCACCGGCAGAGGTCGATCCGCTCGAGGCGTTGATGGAGGACAAACGGGGCGAACGTGAGCGCGAGGATCGTCGGCTGCGGGAGTGGGGACGCTGAAGGGCGTTCTGGACGCGTGGGTCGTGATGGCGGTGCTGAGGGCGGAGCCGGCGGCCAAGCGCGGGCGTGAGCTGATGGGCATCGGAGTGGGGATGTCGTCGATCAACCTGGGCGAGGTGTACTACGCGCTGGTGCGGTCTCACGGGCGGGCGATCGCGGACGATCGAACCACGGCGGTGCGGCGGGCGGTCCGGGTGGAGGACCCGGATTGGCGACTGGTGGTGGCGGCGGCGCGGTTGAAGGCGGGTGGGGGGATCTCCTACGCGGACGCGTTCTGCGTGGCGACAGCGGAACGCCACGGCGCTCCGCTGTACACGGGTGACCCGGAGATCCTCGCGCTCGAGGTCCCAGTGAAGAGGATCGACCTGCGCACCTCCTCGACGCGCTGAGCGATCTCTCAGGTCGCGCACCCGGCGGCGACCGCCCCGCCGATCGTCTTCACTCAGGCGCTGAGGGTGCCACCAGCTCGCTGAGCGCCGCGATCGAGTAGCGCTCCGCGGCGAGCTCACGCCCGTGGCGGGCGAGCTCGGGCGCGCCGTCGCGCAGCACCCGGATGAGCGCCTGCGCGAACGCCTCGGCGCCGTCGGCGAGGAGGCAGTGCTCGCCGTCGCACACGGCGAGGCCGGCCACCGCTCGCGGGGTGGCGACCACCGGCAGGCCGTGGGCGAGCGCCTCGATCAGCTTCAGCGGGGTGCCTCCTCCCTGCAGCAGCGGGACGACCGCGCAGCTGGCGCGCGCGTAGGTGGCGTGCAGGTCCTCGACGTAGCCGAGCGCTTCCACGCGCGGATCTGCGGGGGGCTGCTGCTCCAGGCCGGCGCCGACGAGCGCGAGCTTCGCGTCGGGCAGGTGGGCCCACACCCGCGGCAGCACCTCCTCGAGCAGGAAGCGCAGGCCGTTGCGGTTGGGCTCGTACGCGAAGTTCGCCACGAAGACGGCGCGCTGCTCCTCACGGAGGGGCTGCACGGGCGTGATCGCCGCCACGTCCACCACGTTGGGCACGTACCGCAGCCGTGCCGTCGGGCACAGCTCGCGGGCCGCCGCCACGTCGGCCTCGCTGGCCATCCACGACTCGCTGGCTGCTTCCAGCAGCCGGCGCTCGAAGGCGCGCAGCGCGCGCGCGTCGCCCATCCCGCGTGTGCCGTCGAGCTCGTGGCGGAAGCCGGACTCGAAGTTGTGGGCGTTGTAGACCACCGGGCGCTCGCGTGCGAGGTGGCTGAGCGTGGCCGCGGCCACCGGGCCGTCGGCGATCACCCGCCCGCGGGTGGAGTCGCGCGCGAGGCGGGCTGCCTCCGCCGCCAGGTCGGGGGAGACGCCGCGCGCCAGTGCGGCGGGCACGCCGCGCAGACGGGCGGCCCCGTAGGCTGCCAGCCGGCGCGCGCCGCGCGAGGGCACGACCTCGTCCAGCTCGATCCCTGCGATCGTGCGGAACGCCGCGTCGGGCGCGTCGCCCTCGAAGCGCGCGTAGAGCAGATCAAGGCCTCCGTGGGCGGCGAGCGCCCGGGCGACCCCGTAGGTGCGCAGCGCACGGCCGGAGCCCAGCACGGGGGTGTGGGTGGTGACGAGCAGGTCGCTCACGCTCGCGGCTCCCGTGCGCCGGCGTGTTGGCCGGCAGCGTTCACCGCTGCCCCCCCGGCGTCGTGGCGCGGCTTGGCCTCCAGCGCCTGCACCGCGGCCGCGATCTCCTCCAGGCGCCGCTCCCACGAGTGGGCGGCGGCGGCGCGCGAGCGCTCGGCGCGGCGCGCGGGGCTGTCGCCGGCGATCGCCTCCTCGAGCAGGCGCGCGAGGCCCTCGGCGTCGGGGGCGGTGGCGACCTCGGCGACGCCGGCCAGCGCGGGCAGCGGCGTCGCGACCACCGGCAGGCCGGCGGCGAGGTACTCGTAGACCTTCATCGGGAAGACGCTCTCGGTGAGCGCGTTGCGCGCGTAGGGGATCAGCCCGCGTCGGCGGCGCCGCAGCACGTCGGGCAGCTGCTCGTAGGAGCGGGTGCCCGAGCAGATGGATGTTGGGCTCGTCCTGCAACGCCGACACGTCCGTGCCGGGGTCGCCCGCACCGACCGGTCCGACGAGCGCGAACGACCACTCCGGGCGTGAGCGAGCGAGGGCCGCGAGCAGCGGCACGTCGAGCTTCATGGCGACGACCGCGCCGGTGAAGACGATCGCGCGGCGCGCGGTAGCGCGGCAACCACCGGGTCGCCCGGGTCAGATGGGTTCCGCTCGAGTGCGCGGGCGAACAGCTCGGTGTCGGCGACGTTGGGCGCGTACAGCACGTTGCCCGAGAGCTCGCGCATCCGCTGCGCGAGCGCGGGCGCGCTCGCCAGCACGAGGTCCGCGCGCGCGGCGAAGCGCCGCTCGGCGGCGCGGAAGCTCGCGGTGTCGACGCCGCTCCTGGGCGGCGATGTCATCGACGCAGTGGTAGACCACCAGCTCGGGGTCGAGCGCCTCGATCAGCACCTCGGCCTGGGGCACGTAGGCCCACAGGATCGGTCGCCTCACGCCGAGCCGCCGCGCCGCGCGGCGCGCCTGCGCGCGCAGCAGGCGGCGGTTGAGCGCGCGGACCGCCGCGGGGCGGTGCAGCGGCAGCACGAGTGGGGAGAGCACGTGCAGCCCGTCGGCCGCCCGGGGCGGGGCGAGACCGCGCCGCAGCCGGCGCGCGATCCGCGCGAGGTCGCGGCCCGCGAGCTGCGGGCGGCGCAGGCCGAGCGACTCCACGAACAGCACGCGGTTCTCGCGCGCCAGGCGCGACATCAGGTGGTGCTGGTTGGTCCACAGCTCCGTGTCCCAGTCGGCGAACCCGACGCACACGATCTCGCGTCCACGCAGGCGGGGGTGGTTCGGGCATCGCGGTCATGATCCCAGGGTTCGCGCAGAGCGATCGATACCCTCGCGGTGTGCACGCTCGCGGCGACGCGGGGCACGACGCCCCGCGCCCACACGCTTTGGATCGAACAGGCCTGCGCGGATGCGACCCACCTGAGCACCACCGCACGTCGCCCGCCCCGGATCTGTCAACGGGGGGCTGGAGAGCTCGAGCGAGCACTGCTCGAGCAGCTGCGCGCGCGCTTCCCTCGCGTGGCGGTCGTCCACGAGTGGCTCACCATCCCCGGGGGCTCCGAGCAGGTGGTGGTGGAGCTGCTCGAGATGTTCCCCCACGCGGAGCTCTTCACCTCGATCTACGACCCCGCCCCCTGGCCGGCGCAGCTCACCGAGCGGCCGGTGCACGCCTCCTACCTGAACCGCCTCCCCGGCGCTCGCGCCCACTACCGCAGGCTGCTGCCGCTGATGGACCGCGCGTACCGCTGCCTTCGATCTTTCACGCTTCGACCTGGTCCTCTCCAGCAACCACGCGTGCGCCAAGAACGTGCGCACCCCTCCCGGCGCGCTGCACGTGTGCTACTGCCACACCCCGATGCGCTACGCCTGGGAGGAGGACTTCCTCGAGGGCGAGGACGTGGGGCGCCTCACGCGCCTCGCGCTGCCGCTGCTGCTGGGGCGCCTGCGCCGCCAGGACCTCCGCGGGGCCGCCGGGCCGGACGTGTTCGTCGCCAACTCGCACCACGTGGCGGAGCGCATCGAGCGCTGCTACGGGCGCACCGCCGAGGTCGTGCACCCGCCGGTGGACGTCGAGCACTTCCTCGCGCTGCCCCGCTCCCCGGGGTTGCCCGGTTCGCCCGGCTCCCCGGCGGGCTACTACCTGGTCTTCGGCCGTGTCGTGCCCTACAAGCGCGTCGACCTCGCGGTCGCGGCCTGCGCGCGCCTGGGGGTGGCGCTGAAGGTCGCCGGCGACGGTCGGGCGCTCGCGGCGGTGCGGGCGCAGGCGCCACCGGGGTCGCGCGTCGAGTTCCTCGGCCGCGTCGAGGAGCGCGAGCGCGACGCGCTGCTGAGCGGCGCCCGCGCGCTGCTGTTCGGGGGGGAGGAGGACTTCGGGATCGTGCCCGTCGAGGCGCAGGCCGCGGGGCTGCCCGTGATCGCCTACGGCCGCGGGGGGGCCGTCGAGACCGTGAGCGACGGGCGCACCGGGGTGCTGTTCGACGACCAGTCCCCCGCGGGCCTCGCGCGCGCGATCGAGCGCTTCGAGGGGCTCGCCCTCGACGAGGCCGCCGTGCGCGCCAACGCGGCGCGCTTCGGGCGCGAGCGCTTCCGCGAGGAGATGGCCGCCGTGATCGCGCGCGCGGCCAGCGGCTCTCAGGGCGCCGCCCCCGGGCCACCGGGCGCGGTGGCGGCGGCGGCGTCGAGCAGCCCCGCGCCGTAGAGGCGGCTGTCGGAGGGCCCCCCGAGCGGGCGGGCGGTGGCGACCAGGCGCGCGGCGACCTGCGCGGGGGTGGGGTGGCGGCCGAGCACGCCGGAGGCGATCACGAGCGCGGCGGCGGCGGCGACGTGGGGGGTGGCCATCGAGGTGCCTTCGTACCCGCCGGGGATCCCGAAGCGCCGGGGGGACGTGCCGGTGAAGGTGACCTGGTAGACGTCGTGCCCGGCGGGCAGTTCGGGGTGGCAGTTGGGGTCCCCGGGGAGGCTCGCGTCGGGCCCGCCGCCGGGGGCCACGAGCGTGACGCCGAGGCCGAAGTTGGAGTAGGAGGCGAGGCACCCGTGTTCGGTGGTGGCGCCCACCGCGATCACGTTGGGCGCGCGCGCGGGGTACGCGGCGGCGGCGTGCGCCTCGTTGCCGGCGGCCGCCACCACGACGACCCCGCGGCGGTTGGCGTAGCGCAGCGCGGAGATCAGCTCGGGAATGTCGGCCGCGGTGATGCCCCCGGGGAATTCGAGCGACAGGTTTATCACCCGCGCGCCGTGGTTGACCGCGAAGCGGACCCCCTGGGCGATCGTCGAGGCGTCGCCGTTGCCTTCGGAGTTGAGCACCCGCACCGGCATCACGCGCACCCCGTAGGCGAGGCCGGTGAGGCCGCGGCCGTTGTTGGTGGCCTCCGCGACGGTGCTCGCGACGAACGTGCCGTGGCCGTTGCGATCGTTGGGGTACTTGCTGTGGGCGACAAAGTCGTGGCCCTGCACGAACTGGTAGCCGTAGAAGTCGGGCGAGCGACGGAACGGCCCGTGGTTGGCGTACGCGACGCCGGTGTCCAGCACCGCGATGACGACACCGCGCCCCCCGGGGGCGTGGTCGGCGATCAGGTTCGCCCACGCGCCGGGCGCTTCCACCCCGAAGGTCCCCACGAAGTTCCACTGCAGTTCCCGCCACCCTCCGGGGACTCCGGCGAGCCCGGGGTCGTCGGGGAACGGCTCGCCGGCGGCCGCGGCCGTGGCGGAGGCAGTCGGGGAGCCCGCCGCGGCGGTGAGGGCCGTGGAGGCGGTGAGGGCCGTGGGTGAGGCGGTGAGCGCCGTGAGGGAGGCGGCAGTCCCCACGGCGGAGGTGCCCGCGGTGGGCGGGGGCGTGCTCGGGCCGAGCGGGCCGGCGACGTGGGCCAGGTAGTCGGGCACCGCCCACGCGACGCCGCGCGTGTGGCGCAGGCGGGCGATCGCGCGGGACACGGAGGCGTGGGGCGCGAGCGTGAGCAGCCTGGTGTCGGCAGCCACCCCGACCGGATCGACGGCCCCGGCCGCCCGCGCGGACGCGGCACGCGCCGTCGGGGACGCGGAGGGGTCGTACCCGACCACCACGACGCCGGGCGCCGCGGGGGCTGCTTCGGCGGGTTGGGGCGCCGGTGCGCCGTTGCTTTGGATGGCGGGCCCGCCCGGAGGGCGGCCCGGGGCAGGGGCGGTGGGGGCGGAGTGCGAGCCCCACGCCAGTGGCGCTGCCACGCCGAGCGCGAGGGCCACGCAGACGGGCCCGAGCGCGCGCCGCAGACGCCGGTGCGCGGTGCGCGTCGCGGGAGGGGTCGGTACGGGACGGTGGGTCTCGAGCGCGCGCGCCGCGGACGCCGGTGCGGTGGGTCTCACGGGAGGGGTCGGTGCGGGACGGGGGGTCATGAGTTTGGTAATGATGGCGTCCCGTTTCTCCGCGGGGCCGCACCCGGTTGGTGGGCTCCTCCGGGCGGAGACCGCCAGCACGATGACTGACCACTTCTTTCCGCGCGACGAGTACTTTATGCGCCTCGCCCTGCGCGAGGCTGAGCAAGCGTTGAAACACGAGGACGTGCCGATCGGCGCGGTGGCGGTGCGCGCCGGGGAGGTGCTCGGGGCGGGGCACAACGAACGGGAAGTGCGCGGCGACCCCACGGCGCACGCGGAGCTGCTCGCCCTGCGCGAGGCCGCCCGCGCGGTGGGCGGCTGGAGGCTGCTGGAGACCGTGCTGTACGTGACGCTCGAGCCGTGCGCGATGTGCGCGGGGGCGCTCGTGCTGGCGCGCGTGCCCCGCGTGGTGTTCGGCGCATGGGACCCCAAGGCGGGGGCGGCGGGCTCGGTGCTGGACGTGCTCGGCGAGCCCCGCTTGAACCACCGCCCCGAGGTCGCCGGGGGCCTCCTGGCGGAGGAGTGCGGGGCGCTGTTGAGCGAGTTCTTCGCCTCGCGGCGGTAGCCGCCTGGCGCGACCGGCGGGCGCGCGTCGGGCGCGCGCGCCTCTGCGCCCCCCGGTCGATCGCGCGCACGGGCGCGATCGACAGCGACTGACGCAACCCGCTACGGGGGGGTGATCTTCACGACCTTGTTGCTGTCGGTGAACCACAGGTTGCCGTCCGGTCCCGCGGTGATTTCCAGCGGCTCGCCTTCCGAGGGCAGCGTGTATTCGGTGGTGGCGCCCGAGGTCGTGATCTTTCCGAGCTTCTTGCCGGTGGTGCCGTACTCGGTGAACCACAGGTCGCCGTCAGGGGCTGCGGTGATCCCGTACGGCTCGCTGCCGAACGGTTTGCCTGTGGGCAGCGCGTATTCGGTGGTTTCGCCCAGGGTCGTGGTCTTCCCGATCTTGCTGGTGAGGAGCTCCGCGGACCACAGGTTGCCGTCGGGGCCGGCGGTCAGCTGATCCGGGTCGCTGGCTTCGGGCAGGGAGTATTCGGTGATCGTGCCCGAGGGCGTGATCTTCCCGATCTTGCTGCTGACGTTGTCGGTGAACCACAGGTTGCCGTCGGAGCCCGCGACGATCCCGAACGGGTAGCATTCCCTGGGAAGGCGATATTCGGTCACTTTGCCCGTCGTCGTGATCCTCCCGATGTAGCTGTCGCGGTAGTCGGTGAACCAGAGGGCGTTTTCCTTTGCGGGCCCCGGGGTGATGCTGTACGGTTCGCTGCGTTCGGGCAGACCGTATTCGGTGATCGTGCCCGAGGTCGTGATCTTCCCGATCTTGTTGGAGCCCGCCTCTGTGAACCAGATGTTGCCGTCGGGTCCCGCGACGATCCCTCGCGGATAGCTTTCTTTGGGCAGCGCGTATTCGGTGATCGTGCCCGAGGTCGTGATCTTCCCGATCTTACTGGTGCCCCAGCCGGCGAACCAGAGGTTGCCGTCCGGGCCCGCGGCGATCCCATGAGGGCTGGTTCCTGTGGGGAGGGTGTATTCGGCGATTTCGGCGAGCTCGACTTTCCCGATCCTGCCGGTGCCCAAGTCGGTGAACCACACGTTGTCGTCGTCTCCAGCCGCGATCCCATCCGGCTCGCTTCCCGTGGGCAGGGTGAATTCGGTGATCGTCCCCGATGGGGTGATCTGCCCGATCTTACCGGTGCCGGCCTCGGTGAACCACATGTTGCCGTCGGAGCCGGGGACGATGTTGTACGGACCGCTGCCCGACGGCAGGGAGTATTCGGTGATTGCGCCTGACGCGGTGCTCTTGCCCACCTTGCCGGTGGTGAGATCCAGGAACCACACGTCGCCTTCCGGGCCCTCGACGATCCCGCTCGGGCGGCTTTCTTTGGGTAGCGCGTATTCGGTGATCGTGCCCGAGGTGGTGATCTTCCCGAGCTTGCTGGTGTAGGGGTTTGTGAACCACAGGTCATTGCCCGGGCCGACGGTGATGTCAGCCGGGCCGCTTTTCGCGGGTAAGGCGTATTCGGTGATCGTGCCCGAGGTGCTGATCTTCCCGATCTTGCTGCTCCTGGTCTCCGTGAACCACAGGGCGTTTTCGTTTCCCGGACCCGCGACGATCCCGTAGGGGCCGCTTTCTTTGGGTAGCGCGTATTCGGTGATCGTGCCCGACGCTGTGATCTTCCCGATCTTGTCGCTGTCGTACTCGGTGAACCACATATTGTCGTCCGGGCCGGTGGTGATCCCGTGCGGAGCGCTTTCTTTCGGCAGCGAGTATTCGGTGATTTCGGTGAGCTTGACCTCCCCGATCTTGCCGGAGCTCTCGTCGGTGAACCACACGCTGTTGGTTGCAGCCGTGATCCCGTCCGGCACGCTTCCCGAGGGCAATGCGTATTCGGTGATGATCCCCGACGGCGTGATCTGCCCGATCTTGCTGGGACCGGCCTCGGTGAACCACATATTGCCTTCGGAGCCGGGGACGATGTTGTACGGGCCGCTGCCCGACGGCAGGGAGTATTCGGTGATTGCACCTGACGTGGTGCTCTTGCCGACCTTGCCGGTGGTGAGGTCCAGGAACCACACGTCGCCTTCCGGGCCCGCGACGATTCCGCTTGGACGGCTTTCTTTGGGTAGCGCGTATTCGGTGATCGTGCCCGAGGTCGTGATCTTCCCGAGCTTGCTGGTATAGGGGTTCGTGAACCACAGGTCGCCGTCCGGGCCGACGGTGATGTCGGCCGGGCCGCTTTTCGCGGGCAGGGCGTATTCGGTGATCGTGCCCGAGGTCGTGATCTTCCCGATCTTGCTGCTCCTGGTCTCCGTGAACCACAGGGCGTTTTCTTTTGCCGGACCCGCGACGATCCCGTAGGGACCGCTTTCTTTGGGCAGCGCGTATTCGGTGACCGTGCCCGACGGCGTGATCTTCCCGACCTTGTCGCTGTCGTACTCGGTGAACCACAGGTTGCCGTCCGGGCCGGTCGTGATCCCGTGCGGAGCGCTTTCTTTCGGCAGCGCGTATTCCGTGACCACACCGGCCGTCGTGCTCTTGCCGATCTTGCTGGTGCCCGAGTCGGTGAACCACAGGTCGCCTTCGGGGCCGTCAGTGATCTGTTCGGAGTGGTCACCCGAGGGCAGCGAGTATTCGGTGATCGTGTCGCTCGTCGTCGTGCTCTTGCCGATCTTGCTGGTGCTCCAGTCGGTGAACCACAGGTCGCCTTCGGGGCCATAGGTGATCTGTTCGGCGTGGTCACCCGTGCCCAGCGAGGATTCGACAATCGCAGGATGCGTGGTGAGCGTGTGATCTTCGCCGTAGATCGTCACATTGTTGTTCGCTGCGACGATCCGGTAGTGATAGAGTTTGTTCGCCGTCAGACCGGCGACGGCCGTGCTCTCTTCGAGTTTGCTTGTGCCCGAGCCGATGGATACTTCGCTTGTTTTCGATCCGTACGAGGTGGAGGGTCCGTATTCGAAGTAGTAGCTTGTTGCTACGCCGTCGGGGTTTACGGCACCGTTGAGGGTTGCTTCGGTTTTGCCTACGCTTGTTGCTTCTTTGGTTTCGGCTAGCTGGGGTTGGGGGTAGGAGGGGTCCTGCAGCTTGCATTCACCTTCGGGTTTTTTGCTCGTCGCTTGGTCGTCCCAGAGCTCGTTGACATACGTCGCGTTCTTTCTGCCTTCCGTGGCGGGAAGTTCCTCCGGTTCCTCGGGTGGTTTCTGTTCTTCCAGTATGCACTCGTCGGCAATCTCGTGTTTGCCTGCTTTTTCCACGGCCCATCCTGTTGTGTCAGTGTATGGGTCTTCTTCACCGGTCCTATATTCCTGTTCGGTGCCCGGGTCGGTCGCGCTCTCGGCAAACTCGTGAGACTCTCTACTTGTTGTTGTAAACACATATTGTTCTTCTTTGGTGAGTGTTTTCGAGCCTTCCAGACCATTACACGACAATCCGGTTTTTTCTTCTTCGATCCTTTTCTGCTGGTCTCCGGTATACGGCACAAAGCTGAAGCTGTGATGTTCATTGTAGTGCCCTGGCCGTTCACCGTATCCTTCCGCGGTCGAGGCGTGATAGGCGCAGCCTTTTTCTGCGATGGTGGTCCCGGGAGCGGTAAGCACGATGAACTGGGCATTTTGCGTGAGCGCCTTACCTTCCGCCAGCAGAGCGTGTATCCATTCGCCGACCTTGGCTTCCAATACGGTCTGGGTGACTTTCGTTGGATGGGATTCTGTGGTGATGTCCCACTCGCCCGCGATCCTGGCGTCCTTGTAGGGGGCCTTGACGTTGCTCCCGTATTGCGAGAGGATGCCCTGGTAGGAGTCCTTGGAGGACGGGTATTCGGCTTCGAGCGCGAGGTCTTCATAGAAGTGCTTCAAGGTGGGATACAGGTTGGTCGGCGCCGTCCCATTCCAGAAGTTCTCGCCCCAGAAGAGCAGGAAGAGTTCCGGTTCGTGCTGTACCGGCCCGCCCCAGTACTGGAGCTTCTGGCCTTCTTCTATGAGGGGAACCAAGTCGGTGAGACTCGACACCTTCTGTACTTCGACTTCGACGAAGCGGGTTGATCCAGCGCCTCCGGCTCCTCCCGACGGGTCGCCTCGTTCTTGAGCGGCGCCCTGGCCGAGAGGTGTGGCCAGAGCGGGCGAGGCCCCATACAGCAGGAGCATCGAGCCCACCAAGGCAGCCGCGAGGACCGCGCTCCAGCGGGCCGCCCCGCTCTGATCTCTGTTGATGACGTCCTCCCTTCGTTCAGCCCTCTGTGCCGCGCTGCGCCCACGGTGTCCCTCCGCCATGACGTCTCCCCCTTCGTATCGCCCCCGGAGCCCAGGTGCCCGGTGCTGGTTCGCTCGCGCTAGGTTCGTGTTGCCGGGATCAAGGCAGCCTACTAAACTAGCTCGGGCGGCGGACAACGTATCAGACTATGGATCGTTCGGCCATCTGGTACTATTCGCTGCCCATGCGCGCACTATTGAGCCAGCGGCCCACAGAGGCGGTCACGGCGCTTGTTGTCGCCGTGCTCGTTCTTTTCGGGGGCGCTATTGGCGCCTGGGCCGACGCTGGGGTGGGCTCGTGGGGCGCGACCGGCGCGATGCTGGAAGGGTGGGAAGGGGGGTCGGCGGGGTCGGCGGTGACGCTGGCGGATGGCAGTGTGCTCGCCGTGAGGGGAGGCGAACATGGGGTCACAGAGCTCTATGACCCGAGCGCGGGCATGTGGACGCATGGCCCTGAACTACCTGCGTCAGGGGGACGGTGGACCGTGGTGGCGCTGGCCGAAGGGGGAGCGCTGCTGCTCGGGGAAGCGCCGTGCGGTCGCCTGGAACACCGCCGCCCGGAAGACGAGTGCCTGCCGACGACGTCGACCTTCCGTCTGAGCTGGAGCGGCTCGGAACTCACGCCCGCGGCGCCGATGCACGAAGCCCGCACCAGTCCGATCGCCGTCCAGTTGGTCGGCGGGCGGGTGCTGGTCGCCGGCGGTTTTGGCGATGAATGCCCGGAAATGGGTGGGAACGGGTATTCCTGTCAGCCGCTCTCGAGCGCCGAAGTCTACGATCCGGCGAGCAACGAATGGACGCCGACGGCGTCGATGCCAGAGGCGCGCGGCGGTGCCAGCGCCGCTCGGCTCACCGATGGGGCGGTGCTCGTTCTCGGCGGCGACGACGCCGAAGACGCGATTCGCTACGACCCCGGCACCGGGACATGGATTGCAGCCGGGCAGACCGGAACGCTGCGCACAGGCTCGCTTGTTCTCGGGCTGCCGGGCGACCGCGCGCTGGCGGTGGGCAGGCAGCCGGAAGCGGGCTTCTTCGGCTCCCTGGGCAAAGCAGAGCGAGAAAAGCTCCTGTGCCTGCCCCTCAACTCGGAAATCTTCGCTGGCGTGTCCAACACCTGGTCGGCCTCCCCGGTCGAGCCCGCGGGTAGCGAGAACTGCGTCTATCCGCTCGGTGCACTGCTGGCGGGAGGGCAGGTCCTGCTCGGCGCTCAGACCCGGGCTGGTTCGGTGAGCCCGTACGTGCTCGACTCCGAACAGCGATGCTGGTCCACGACTGCGCCGCCTTTGGAACAGCGCAATGAAGGCACCGTGGTCGCTCTGTCCGACGGTCGCGCTCTGGTCTTCGGCGGCTGGGCCACCGGGGAATCTTCGCTCTCGACCGCGGAAATCTACACGCCGGGTTCGCCGGTGTGCGCCACATCGACCCCGGTCGAACCGCCCCAGATCGGCCCACCTTCAAAATCGCTGGAATCGGCCTCGCCACGATTCACCGGGGCGACGATCGCGCGCATCAGTGACCTGACCGTCACGGCGTCGGGTGCGATCCGTCTGCTCGCGCGGTGCCCCGCGAGTGCTGCCGGGCGCTGTGTCGGGCATGTGCAACTGGCTCTCCTCATGGCCACTTACACCAGAGTGAGGACCAAGAGCCACGGGCACCTGCTCCTCGGCAAGGCCTTTTTCTCGATCCCAGCCGGCAGGACTGCCGCGGTGACAGTGCACCTCACGGAGCACAAGCGACTGCTCCACTCGGTCATCCACCGGTGGGGACGTGCCGCGATCATGCTAATCACAAGCGCCCACGACGACACCGGCCTGGCCGCCACGACGACCGCATCGGGGACCCTGCGCGCGCAGCGCCGCTCGGCGGGCTGACCGCTGGTCCGCCCCGATCGGGGAGGAGCGCGCGGGACCGCCGCGATCGGGGCGGCGCGATGAACCCAGAGTGCGTTCAGCGCGACCGTCGGCGGGGGCGAGAGTTTGGGCAGGCGGATGCGTCTCGTCGTATGGACGACCCGTTTACCTGGTACTGTTGTCTGCTGTGCGTATGGGATTGAGCCAATGTCCCCCAGTGGCGGCCGCAGCACGTGCTGTCGCGGGGCTTGCCGTAACGGCGCTCGTGCTCTTCGGGGGCGCTGCTGGCGCCCGGGCCGACACCGGGGTGGGTTCGTGGAGCGCGACCGGTCAGATGCTGGAAGGGTGGGGAGGGGGGTCTACAGGGTCGGCGGTGACGCTTGCAGATGGCAGTGTGCTCGCCGTGAGGGGAGGCGAACACGGGGCGACGGAACTCTATGACCCGAGCTCGGGCACGTGGACGCGGGGGCCCGAACTGCCCGCGTCAACGGGCCGGTGGACCGTGGTGGCGCTCGCCGAAGGCGGCGCGCTACTGCTCGGAGAAGCGCCGTGCGGCCACCCGGAACACGAGTGCCTGCCGACGACTTCGACCTTCCGTCTGAGCGCGAGCGGCTCTGAACTTGTGCCCGCGGCGCCGATGCGCGAAGCCCGCGCGAGCCCTGTTGCCGTGCAGTTGGCCGGCGGGCGGGTGCTGGTCGCTGGCGGGTTTGGCGATAAATGCTTGGAGACGACTGCGAATGGGTACTCCTGCCAGCCGCTCTTGAGCGCCGAAATCTACGATCCGGCGAGCGGTGAATGGTCGCCCACGGCGTCGATGCCACAGGCGCGCGGCGGCGCCAGCGCCGCTCTGCTCTCCGATGGGACGGTGCTCGTTCTCGGCGGCGACAACGCACAGGACGCGATTCGGTACGACCCCGGCACCGGGACATGGATTGCGGCCGGGCAGACCGGTTCGCTGCGCACCGGCTCGCTGGTTCTCGCGCTGCCGGGCGACCGCGCGCTGACGCTGGGGAAGCAGCCGGAAGCGGGCTTCTTCGGCTCGCTGGGTGGCACCGCGGAACGACCAGAACTCCTATGCAAGCCCATTATTTCGGAAGTCTTCGCCAGTGCGTCGAACACCTGGTCGGTCTCTCCGATCGAGCCCGCGGGCAGCGAAAATTGCGTCTATCCGGTTGGCGCGCTGCTGGCGGGAGGGCAGGTTCTGCTCGGTGCTCAGACCCGGGCTGGTTCGGCGAGCCCGTACGTGCTCGACTCCGAACAGCGGTGCTGGTCGACGACCGCGCCACCCGTGGAACAGCGCAGCGAAGACACCGTGGTCACCCTGTCCGACGGTCGCGCGCTGGTCTTCGGCGGCTGGGCCGGCGGATACCCGCTCTCGAGCGCGGAAATCTACACGCCGGGTTCGCCGACGTGTGCCACATCGACCCCGGTCGAACCGACCCAGAGCGGCCCACCTTCAAAATCGCTGGAATCGGCTCCGCCACGATTCACCGGGGCGACGATCGCGCACATCAGTGACCTGACCGTCACGGCGTCGGGCGCGGTTCGACTGCTCGCGCGGTGCCCCGCGAGTGCTGCCGGGCGCTGTGTCGGGCATGTGCAACTCGCCCTCCTCATGGCCACTTACACCAGAGCGAGGACTGAGAGCCACGGACGCCTGCTGCTCGGCAAGGCCTCTTTCTCGATTTCAGCCGGCAGGACCGCTGTGGTGACGGTGTATCTCACCGAGCATAAACGGATGTTGCATTCAGCCATCCACCGGTGGGGACGCGCCGCGATCATGCTAATCACAAGCGCCCACGACGACACCGGCCTGACTGCCACGACGACCGCATCGGGGACCCTGCGCGCGCAGCGCCGCTCGACGGGCTGGCCGCTGGTCCGCGCCGATCAGGGATGAGCGCGCGGGACCGCCGCGATCGGGGCGGCGCGATGAACCCAGAGGGCGTTCAACGCGACCGTCGGCGGGGGCGAGAGTTTGGGCAGACGGATGCGTCTTGTCGTATGGGCGGCCCGTTTACCTGGTACTGTTGTCTGCTGTGCGTATGGGATTGAGCCAGCGTGTCCCAGTGGCGGCCGCGGCACGTGCTGTCGCGGTGCTTGCCGTAGCGGCGCTTGTGCTCTTCGGGGGCGCTGCTGGCGCCCGGGCCGAGACCGGGGTGGGCTCGTGGAGCGCGACCGGCCAGATGCTGGAAGGGTGGGAAGGGGGGGCGGGGTCGGCGGTGACGCTTGCGGATGGCAGTGTGCTCGCCGTGAGGGGAGGCGAACATGGGGCCACGGAGCTGTATGACCCGGGCTCGGGCGTGTGGACGCGGGGGCTCGAACTGCCCGCGTCAGGGGGCCGGTGGACCGTGGTGGCGTTGGCCGAAGGGGGAGCGCTGCTGCTCGGCGAAGCGCCGTGCGGCCGCCCGGAACACGAGTGCCTGCCGACGACTTCGACCTTCCGTCTGAGCTCTAATGGCTCGGAACTCACGCCTGCGGCGCCGATGCACGAGGTCCGCGTGGGCCCGATCGCCGTGCAGTTGGCCGGCGGGCGGGTGTTGGTCGCCGGCGGTTTTGGGGATGAATGCCCGGAAATAGTTGCGAACGGGTACTCCTGCCAACCGCTCTCGAGCGCCGAAATCTACGACCCGGCGAGCAACGAATGGTCATCCACGGCGTCGATGCCGGAGGCGCGCGGCGGCGCCAGTGCCACCCTCCTCTCCGACGGGACGGTACTCGTCCTCGGCGGCGACGAAGCCCAGGACGCGGTTCGTTACGACCCCGGCACCGAGACGTGGACGGCGGCCGGGCAGGCCGCTTTGCCACGCACCGGGTCGCTGCTTCTCGCGCTGCCGGGCGACCGCGCGCTGGTAGTGGGCAGCCAGCCGGAAGTGGGCTTCTTCGGCTCGCTGGGCAAAGTGGACCGAGAACTACTCAAGTGCCTGCCCGTCACCTCGGAAATCTTCGCCGGCGCGTCAAACGCCTGGATGGTCTCCCCGATCGAGCCCGGGGGCAGCGAAAACTGCGTTTATCCCCTCGGTGCGTTGCTCTCGGGAGGACAGGTCCTGTTCGCCGGCGCCCAGACCAGCGATCTCACTTATCTGTCGAGCTCATACGATGTGCTCGACGCCGCACAGCGTTGCTGGTCCACGATCGCACCACCAGTTGTGGAACAGCGCAACGATGGCACCGTGGTCGCCCTGTCCGACGGTCGCGCTCTGGTCTTCGGTGGCCGGGCCGCCGGGGGATCTTCGCTCGCGACCGCGGAAATCTATACGCCGGGCTCTCCCGTGTGCGCCACGCCGCCCCCGGTCGAACCGCCCCAGATCGGCCCGCCTTCAAAATTGCTGGAATCGGGGTCGCCACGATTCGCCGGTGCGACGATCATGCACGTCAGCGACCTGACCGTCACGGCGGCGGGCGCGGTTCGTCTGCTCGCGCAGTGCCCCGCGAGCGCGGCAGGGCGCTGTGTCGGGCACGTGCAACTCGCCCTCCTCATGGCCACTTACACCAGAGCGAGGACCAAGAGCCACGGGCACCTGCTGCTCGGCAAGGCCTTTTTCTCGATTTCAGCCGGCAGGACTGCCGCGGTGACGGTGTATCTCACCGAGCATAAACGGATGTTGCATTCGGCCATCCACCGGTGGGGGCGCGCCGCGATCATGCTGACAGGAAAATAGCGTTCAGGCTGCCACCGCGTCTTGCAGCGTGACGGTGTGTCCGAGGGCTTCGAGCTGGGTGACGAGGCGTTTGGTGGTGCGTTGGGGGTCGCGTTTGCGGTAGTAGTCGCCGCCGAGGTCGTTGTAGAGCTCTCCGGTGGAGAGCATGTGCCAGCACGCGATGATGATGGAGTGCTTGACAGCGCCGAGGGCCTTCTTGTGGCCGCGGCGGGGTCTGAGGCGTTGGTATTGCGCTTGGAGGTAGACGTCGTTGGTGCGTGTTGCGGCGAGGGCGGCCTCCTCGAGCGCCCAGTCGAGCCACTTCGATCCCTTGCGAGTCTTGCCGGAGCGGCGTCTGCCTGCGGACTTGTCGTTGCCAGGGCACATCCCGGCCCAGGAAGCCAATTCCTTCGTAGTTGGGAAGACGCTCATGTCCACGCCGATCTCCGCGATGATCACCTCGGCGGTGCGCCGTTGAACGCCGGGGATCGTGCACAGCAGCTCAACGGCCTTTTCGAAAGGGGCGATCTGCTCCCCGATCGTCTCAGTAAGACCGGCGATCTGCTCGTCCAAGAAGTCCAGGTGGGCGAGAATCGCGCCGATCCACACGGCGTGCAAATGGTCGAAGCGGCCCTCCAGAGCCTCCCGCAGCGCGGGGATCTTGGAGCGCAGACGGCCCTTGGCGAGGTCGGCGAGGACCTCAGGGTCGGTGGTGCCCGCCACAAGCGCGTCGAGCATCGTGCGCCCGGACTTGCCAAGGATGTCCGAGGCGACGCAATCCAGCTTGATCCCGGTGTCCTCCAAGGCCTTGTGCAAACGATTGGCCTCCCGCTGGCGCTCCTGGATCTGGGTCTTGCGATACCGGGTGAGGTTGCGCAGCGCACGGATCGGCTTCGGCGGCACGAAGCTCGCTTTCAACAACCCGGCCTCCGCGAGCTGACACAACCATTCGGCGTCCTTCACATCCGTCTTGCGACCAGGGACCTGCTTGACATGCCTCGCATTGACCAACAGCAGCTCGAACTCGTCCTCCAGGATCGCCCACACCGGCTTCCAGAACACGCCGGTCGCCTCCATCGTGACCTGCGTCACTCCGTGAGCGGCGAGCCAGTCCCGCAGCGTGAGCAGCCCCGCGACCGTCGTTTGAAACTCCGCGACGTGCTGCTCGCGACCCTTGCCATGCGCCGCGGGCACCCGCACGCACGCCGTCACCTGCGCTTTATGAACATCCAGCGCCCCAGGGCGCTCGACTACCGTCTCCATTGCAACCTCCCGAGAGATCGAAGAACACAATCGTCGCCCAGGAGTCTCTGAGAACTAGCGAATCTGACAGGCGTGCTCATAGCAACAGTCCGGAGGCCCGGGGAGACCCACACGCCAGACTAATCTCGGGCTCACAAGCACCAAGCGAAAATCGGCGTCGCGGGCGACACCCCAATCATCACCGTTTTCATCAGCCCGTGCGGGCCCGCAGCGCGGGCACGGGGACTAATCACAAGCGCCCACGACGACACCGGCCTGACTGCCACGACGACCGCATCGGGGACCCTGCGCGCGCAGCGCCGCTCGGCGGGCTGACCGCTGGTCCGCTCCGATCTGAGCGCGCGGGACCGCCGCGATCGGGGCGGCGCGATGAACCCAGAGTGCGTTCAACGCGACCGTCGGCGGGGACGAGAGTTTGGGCAGGCGGATGCGTCTTGTCCTATGGACGGCCCTTTTACCTGGTACTGTTGTCTGCTGTGCGTATGGGATTGAGCCAGTCTCCCCCAGTGACGGCTGCGGCACGCACTGTCGCGGTGCTTGCCGTAGCGGCGCTCGTGCTTTTCGGGGGCGCTGTTGGCGCCCGGGCCGACACCGGGGTGGGTTCGTGGAGCGCGACCGGTCAGATGCTGGAAGAGTGGGAGGGGGGGGCGGGGTCGGCGGTGACGCTTGCGGATGGCAGTGTGCTCGCCGTGAGGGGAGGCGAACACGGGGCGACGGAACTCTATGACCCGAACTCGGGCGTGTGGACGCGGGGGCTCGAACTGCCCGCGTCAGGGGGCCGGTGGACCGTGGTGGCGTTGGCCGAAGGGGGAGCGCTGCTGCTCGGACAAGCACCGTGCAATGGCTCGGAAGGTGAGTGCTTCCCGACGACTTCGACCTTCCGTCTGAGCTCTAATGGCTCGGAACTCACGCCTGCGGCGCCGATGCACGAGGTCCGCGTGGGCCCGATCGCCGTGCAGTTGGCCGGCGGGCGGGTGTTGGTCGCCGGCGGTTTTGGGGATGAATGCCCGGAAATAGTTGCGAACGGGTACTCCTGCCAACCGCTCTCGAGCGCCGAAATCTACGACCCGGCGAGCAACGAATGGACGCCCACGGCGCCGATGCCGGAGGCGCGCGGCGGCGCCAGTGCCACCCTCCTCTCCGACGGGACGGTACTCGTCCTCGGCGGCGACAACGCCCAGGACGCGGTTCGTTACGACCCCGGCACCGGGACGTGGACGACGGCCGGGCAGGCCGCTTCGCCGCGTACCGGCTCGCTGGTTCTCGCGCTGCCGGGCGACCGCGCGCTGGTGTTGGGCAGCCAGCCGGAAGTGGGTTTCTTCGGTTCGCTGGGCGGCGCCGAGAGGCGAGCAAAACTCCTGTGTCTGCCCATCACCTCGGAAGTGTTCGCCGTTGCGTCCAACACTTGCGTCGGCCTCTCCGATCGAGCCTGCGGGCAGCGAAAACTGCGTCTATCCGGTTGGCGCGCTGCTGGCTGGCGGGCAGGTCCTGCTCGGCGCTCAGAAGACCTGGGCTGGTTCGGCGAGCCCGTATGTGCTCGACTCCGAACAGCGGTGCTGGTCTCCGACCGCACCGCCTGTGGAACAGCGCAATGAAGGCACCGTGGTCGCCCTGTCCGACGGTCGCGCGCTGGTCTTCGGCGGCCGGGCCGCCGGGGAATCTTCGCTCTCGACCGCGGAAATCTACACGCCGGGTTCTCCCGTGTGCCCCACATCGACCCCGATCGAACCAACCCCGGTCGGCACCCCGGTCGGCATACCATCGGGACGGCCGGAATTGACCTCGCCACGATCACGATTCACCGGCACGACGATCGCGCACATCAGCGACCTGACCGTCACGGCGGTGGGCGCGGTCCATCTGCGCGCGCAGTGCCCCGCGAGCGCGGCAGGGCGCTGCACAGGGCACGTGCAACTCGCCCTCATCGTGGCCACGTCCACCGGAGCGAGAACCGGGAGCCATGCCAAGCACCTGCTCCTCGGCGGGGCGTCTTTCTCCATCCCAGCCGGAAAGACGGCCGTGGTGACGGTGCACCTCACTGAGCACAAGCGGATGTTGCATTCAGTCATCCACCGGTGGGGCCGTGCGGCGGTCATGCTCATCACAAGCGCGCACGACGACACCGGCCAGGCTGCGACGACGACCGTGTCGGGGACTCTGCGCGAGCAGCGCCACCCGGCGGGCTGACCTCTGGTCCGCTCCCATCGGGGACAAGCGCACGGACTGCAGTGATCGGGGCTGCTGCCCTTGACTGAGGTGTCGGGTGTTGTGAGTAGTCTGCGAGGCCATGACGCTCTGGGATCGGCCGCGCCGTCGGCGCCAGCGGCAAGGCGCCCGCATAGCTCAGCCAATCTACAGATGGCTCGGGTGGGATGCCTGATGCCACGGATCAGCGCGTTCTACGGGATCGTGATCTGGATGTACCACGACGAGGCGCACCACGGCGGACGTCCGCACTTCCACGCCAGCTACGGCGGGGACGAGGCCACCGTCGATATCGAGAACCTGGCGACTCTTGCAGGGGGGCTGCCGCCCCGTGGGCAGCGGCTCGTGGTCGAGTGGGCGAAGGCGCACCAGGCCGAGCTACGCGAGAACTGGGTCCGTGCTCGCCACCACCAGTCGCTCGCCCCGATTGAGCCGCTGCGCTGAACGCTCTACCATTGTGACCATGCGCAGCACTCCCCTTCTCACCGAGGCCCAGCCGCTGGACGGGTACACCGTGCACGTCCGGTTCGAGGATGGCACCACTGCAGACGTGGACCTCTCCTACCTGCTCGGTTATGGCGGCGTGTTCGAGCCGCTGCGTGACCCTGCCTACTTCGCGCAGCTCCGCGCGGACGCCGAGGCCGGTACGATCGTCTGGCCCAACGACGCCGACATCGCCCCCGAGACGCTGTACGCGCACGCACAGCAGCACGCCACGGCCACGGCGTAGCATCCGATCGATTGGTCGGAGACATTCCGGCGGGACCACCTATCGGCGGTCGGCCCTGTCCGCACGATTTCGCTAGTTGAGACGATCTATTCTGTTGCCAGCCATGGCAGGGCGTGTATGGTCGTACGGGCAGCCCCGATTCGAGTCTCGACCGTGATGCGCTCGGTGTTCGGGGAGGGGCTGGGATAGATATCGACCAACCCCAAGATAATGATCGAGACAGAAGGAGATACACATCATGAAGCCAATAAGGATTGCGGGACTCTGCCTCGTGGCCATGTTCGCGATGAGCATGGCCGCGGCGGGGACCGCCTCAGCTGGTGTATGGGAACATTGTGAAACTACGGAAAAAGCCGGGACCGCTACTCGGTTTGAAACAAATCAATGCAAAGGGATCGAAACGGGAGGAAAATATACGTGGCAGGAAGTCACGGGCACGGAGGCGGTCAGAGGTCATGGTTCCCTGAGACTGACGGACACCGGCATCCCCTTCGTGGAAGAAGTGGGCATCTCGTGTTCGCTTGAAGAGGAAGGGTTTGTTGGGCCCAAAAATCTCGGGCGAATAACTGAAATTCCCAAAAGCTCCATACACTGTACCCCGGGCGAAAACTGTGAAGAAATCGAAGGGGAAGTAAAACCGCTGAACCTGCCGTGGCGAACGGAAATCGCCCAAACCGAAGGAGGAAGAAGAGACTATGTCAAGGCGGTCAATGGGGCGGGCGCCGGTTGGGCCGTCACCTGTCGGGTTGGGTTCATCCCGACAACGGATGAATGCACTACCGAAGAAGCTAGTACAGCCCTGGAAAATGTCTGGACTCATGGCGTAGGACCGGGACACGCTGAATTATTAGTCTCAGCAAAGTCCGACGAAAAAACCAAAAACGCCAAATGCGCCCTGGGCGGAGCGGGGTCCGGTGAAGTAAGAGGCTCGGAAGCCATCTTACAAACGAATGGACACGCGCTCAGGGTCACATAGGCATCGGGCCGTGTTACCCTATGTGAGGGTGACCCGGATGGCATGATATCGAGCTTCGATGTCCCAGTAGCAGGCTCCCGTGCGCGGGAGCCTGTACGAAGCGCGCGGGGGCGGGGTTGACTGCCGTGGGCTCTGGGCGGGCTCACGGCCACCCTGCTGCTGGCCGGCTGCGGCGGGTCCTCCAGCGGTCCGTCCACCCACTCTGCGGCGGGCGTGTCCACCCGGCCGGCATCCACCGGCGCCTCCTCCACCGGCGCCTCCCCGGCCGCGCAGCCGTCGGTGTCCGCCGGCGCCGCCACCACCGTCACGGGCTCCTCCGGCGGGGTGACGGCGACCCTGCGCGCCGGCACTCACCACCCGCGGGTGCAGCGCCCCTGGCCGATCCACTTCACGGTATCGAGCGGCGGTCGTCCAGCCCGGGCCTCGGTGAGCTACGAGTACCTGCTCGGCAGCCAGGTGGTCGCCCACCGCTCCCATTACACCTTCACCGGGCACTTCTCGGATGTCTCCAGGTGGCCCGCCGCGGCGGTTGGCTACGAGCTCACGTTCCGCGCCGTGATCGTCGCGGACGGGGTGACCCTCGACCTGGACTACCCCGTGCAGGTCGTTGCATGAGCCAACCGGCGGGGGCGGCAGTGTCCGTCGAGGTCGTCGGCAAGAGCTTCGGGCGGATCGCCGCGCTGCGCGGGGTGTCGCTGCGGGTGCAGCCGGGCGAGGCGGTCGCGCTGACCGGCCGCTCGGGGTCTGGCAAGAGCACGCTGCTGAGCCTGCTGGGCGGCCTGGAGCAGCCCGACACGGGACGCGTCCGAATCGACGGGCGCGCGATCTGGCGGGAGCCGCACTCCGCCCGTGCCCGCCGCGAGCTCGTCGGCTTCATCTTCCAGCGCCACCTGCTGCTGGGGACGCTCTCGGCGTGCGCGAACGTGGAAGTGGCGCTGATCGGCGCGGGCGTGCGCCACGCCGAGCGCCGCCGCCGGGCGCTCGCGCTGCTAGATGAGGTGGGGCTCGCCGATCGCGCCGATCACCTTCCCTCCGAGCTCTCCGGCGGGGAGCGCCAGCGGGTCGCCGTGGCGCGCGCGGTTGCCAACGAACCGCGCCTGCTGCTCGCCGACGAGCCCACCGGGGCGCTCGACTCGCGGACCTCCGAGCGCGTGCTCGACCTGCTCTTTCGGCTGCGCGAGGAGCATGGCATGACGATGGTCGTCGTCAGCTACGACCGAGCGGTGGGGGCGCGCGCCGACCGCACGGTCACGCTGATCGACGGGCAGATCCAGTCCCCCTCCGAGACGGCGCTCACCGCGCCCCAGGTCGCACCCCGGGTGTAGGACGCGAACCGATGCTCGCGATCATCACGACGAACCTGCTGCGCAGCCGCGCGCGCACCGTCTTCACCGCCGGGGGCATCGCCGTCGGTGTGGCCACGATCGTCGCGCTGCTGTCCTTCACCCAGGGGTTGCGCGACACCGCGGACGAATTCATCCACCTCGGTGGCTCCGAGCTCGGGATCTTCCAGGCGAACGTGTCAGACCCAACCGCCTCGATCCTGCCCGCCGCGAGCGTCGGGCAGATCGCCGCGCAGCCCGACGTCGCCGCCGCGACGCCGCTGCTGCTGATGGTCGAAACGGTCAGGGCCGCGCCCTCCGCGGTCGTGTTCGGCGCCGACCCGAGCGGCTTCTTCACGCACAACCTGGTCCTCGTCGCCGGGCACCGTCCGCGGCCCGGCGCGGGCGAAGTCCTGATCGGGGACCGCCTCGCCGAACAGCTGCACCTGGCGCCCGGCGGCACGCTCACCGTCAAGGGACGCGCCCTGCGGGTCGCGGGGGTCTACCACGCGGGTGTGCTGTTCGAGGACTCCGGCGCGGTGCTGGCGCTGGCCCAGGCCCAGCAGCTCACCGGCCGCGCCGGGGAGGAGACCGACGTTGTGGTGCAGCTCGCGCCAGGCGCGCGGGCGTCGGCCGCCGGGGCGGCGATCGAACGCGCGCTCCCGGGCACCCAGGCGATCAGCGACCCCCAGCAGGCCCTGCGGGCCGGCGCCGACGGGACGCTGATCTCCAACGCGATCCTCGTGATCGTCGTGATCGCGCTGATCGTGGGCGCGATCAGCGTCGCCAACACGATGGCGATGTCGATCATGGAGCGCCAGGGCGAGCTCGCGCTGCTGAGCACCGTGGGCTGGTCCCCGCTGCGCGTGGCGTCGCTGATCTTCGGCGAAGGCATCGCGCTCTCGACGCTCGGAGCCGCGCTCGGTCTGCTGATCGGCGTGATCGGCGGCGGCCTCTTGGTGAGCGCCCTCGGGGTGAGCGCCTACGTGTCGCCCTCGGTCACCGCCTGGGGGCTCGGGCGCGCGCTCCTGGTCGGCGTCGCGATCGGTGTCCTCGGCGGCATCTACCCGGCGTGGAGGGTCACGCGCATGACGCCGCTGAAGGCCCTCTCGGGGACGTAGCCCCGCCGGACCGCGACTTCCAGTCGCGTGAGGCGCTCGACCCGACGTCTACTCGAGCGCTCAGCCAGTGGCCGGCTAGGCGATCGCGCCCGGGACCTCGTCTTTGAGCATTTGCGAGATCTGCTCGCGCAGCTGCGGCGTGTTCTCGTGCCCGTGTGCCGCCACCGCGTGGGCGACGGCGGCGTCGAGGACGTGCTTGTCGCTTCCCGCCATCGCCAGATCGCAGTTGTTCTCGCTCGGCATCTCGCGACAGTCGATGTACTTACGGGACATGGCTCCTCCGGTCATCGTTGGTGGGGCCGCTATCCTACCTACCAATAGGTAAGAAATCAAGTGCGCCTGCGAG
This sequence comes from uncultured Solirubrobacterales bacterium, assembly GCA_963725535.1. Taxonomy (GTDB): domain Bacteria; phylum Actinomycetota; class Thermoleophilia; order Solirubrobacterales; family Solirubrobacteraceae; genus Palsa-744. Next base: position 1,844,588 of record CAVRYX010000007.1, on the reverse strand, counting down.
AATGCCTCAAATGGCTGTGAGAGCACACGACACGAGGTTCGGTCCCGAGGCGCCTGACGCCCACCAGCGGCCCGCAAACACCCGCTCGCGCATCCTCGACGTCGGTGAACGACTCGTTCAGGTGCGCGGCTTCAACGGCTTCAGCTATGCGGACGTAGCCGCCGAGCTTTCCGTCACCAAGGCCAGTCTCCACTACCACTTCCCCAGCAAGGCCGAGCTGGGCGAGGCCCTCATCACCCGCTACGCGGAGCGTTTCGCGGACGCGCTCGCAGCCATCGACGCAAACATCACGCTCGCCCCCGCCAAGCTCGACGCGTACGCGAACCTATACGCCGAAGTGCTGCGCCAAGAACGGATGTGCCTCTGCGGCATGCTCGTCGCCGAGTACCAGACTCTCCCCAGCCCGATCCGCAACGCCGTGGTCGCGTTCCTCAACGACAACGAGGCATGGCTGGCGCTAGTCCTCGAATACGGTCGCGAGGATGGAAGCCTTCACTTCAGCAACACGGCCGCTGACACGGCGAGAAGCATCATCGGCGGCCTCGAGGGCGCCATGCTCGTGGCACGACCCTACGGTGCGGTCGACCGGTTCGAAACCACAGCGGCCCAACTCCTGGCAAGCCTCGCCGGCACCAAGATCACCGAGAGCTGAGTAACCCCTCCTTGCCTGCTCGCCCGAGTGTCCTCCTCCCGTACTGGTCGCGCTGCTCGTGACCCGCGCGCTGCTCGGCTGAGCGCATCCGACCCCTCACCGCGGTCCTTCCTGATCGAGGTACCAGTGGCGACCCACGCTGGCGAGCCAGGCATCCTCGCCGACGGGAGTGAGGTGGAAGCGGCTGATCGTGCGCTGGCCGCCGACCTGATCGGTGTAGAGCAGCTCGATCGAGATCGTCTGATGCTGGTCGGCAGCGTCGGCGATCGGGGTGTGCGCGTCGTCGGAGGGATCGCGCAGCGCTCCCTGCCACAGTCCGACATCGCCGGCGGGGATGTAAAGGTCACGCGTCAGGCGGCGGAAATCCTCCTCGGCGGCGTGGTCGACCTGCGAGGTTTGCAAGCCGGCGTGGGCGACCCACCCCTGCAGCACACCGATCCCAGCGCCGACGTTACGCAGGCTCATTGCAAGGTAGACGATGCCCTCAACGTGCTCGGCGACGGCGTGGCCGCCCGGCACGCGCACCCAGTGGCTGTCGACGAACATGATCTTCTGCAGCGGATCGTCGAGGCGTGACTGGACCAGCACCGGCCGGCGCTGCTCCTGCAGCGCGAGCTCGGCGACGCGCGCGGAGCGGTTGGCGGAGCGCACCGAGGCGAACGTGGCGATCGCGAGCACCAGCGTCCCGGCCGCGGTGGCGAGCGAGGCGACGGTCGGCCAGTCGAGGGCCGCCAGATCGGTCATGGCGCACATCAAAGCGCAGTTTGCGAGGACGCGGGCCCGGGGATCTACTAGCCTTTAGCCGCGTCATCCTGGAGGGGTGGCAGAGCGGTTGAATGCGGCGCCCTCGAAAACCAGCCAGCGCCTGAGTCGCGCCTTTTGCCGGCGCTCCGATTATTGGCTTTCCTGAGCCGTTTTCCGCACGGTTGAGCGGGATTCGGCCGGCTGGTGGCTGTGGATACGCGGCGCTGCGAAACCGCTGTTAACCGCCTGAAACCGCACGATCCGCATTGCCGGGCGTGACCTGAGCGCGATCGGGAGGAGAGCGAGCGAATCGCTGATCAGGTACGTCAGGAGTGGAGCGTTCCCGACGGGCCTATAGCGAATGTAGTTCGGTTGCTTGAGGCCCACGGCGTGGTCGTCGTGCGTCCTTACAGTGGGGGGACCAAGCTCGATGCGTTCTCGCGCTGGTTCGGGGAGCGACCATTGGTATTGCTGTGGGCCGACAAGGACGACAAGGCTAGGTCTCGGTTCGATGCCGCGCATGAGCTCGGACACCTCGTTATGCACTCCGACCCCGATCCGCTAGACCGCGAGCATGAGCGCCAAGCCAACATGTTCGCTTCCGCCCTCCTCATGCCCGCTCGTCAGGTAAGCCGATACCTCCCACGACGTGCCCCTACCATCAGAGACTGGCCCACTGTGCTCAAGAACCGCAAGCACTGGGGGATCTCAGCCAAGGCGCTGCTCTATAGGTCGCGCGAGCTAGGGGCACTCAACGAGACAGGGTTTCGCCGATCGATGGTCGCCTACGACCAGCACGGGATACACGCCGAAGACGGAGCCGCTCTCGGAACCCCCGAGACACCACTCCTTCTCATACGAGCAATTGAGGCGTTGGGGCAAGAGAATGATCCGGAGCTCTTGGCCTCCGACGCCCTTGTTCCGCGAGGGCTGGTCGAAGACCTCATAGCCGCACCCGGCAAACCACTTGCGATGAGCCCCGGCATCCAGGCTGAATAACCGAACGGCGTGGGGTGCCCGTCCTGAGTAGCAGCTCGCGCTTGTTTCAGCGGAGGAGGTCGAGCGTTGACTGCCAGAACTCGGTGGCTTGTCGCTCGACGTTCTCGACCTTCATGAGTGTGGCGTCGGCGTCCTCGGCCAGCTCACCCGGCAGGAAAAGCAACTCGGTCGTGGAGAAGCGTTCCCAGTCGTTGCGTAGGTCTCTGAGCTTGCTGGGCTTGGTGAAGGCAGCCACCAGGTCTGCGGGTGAGCGGATGCTGGCGTCGCGGTAGCGGCGGGCGCCCTTCTCCTTCTCGAACTTCCGGTGGACGAGTTTCGCGACTTGCTCGTGGCTGATGTGCTCGTGGTGCTCGCGCGCGAGGTAGGCGAGGTTGACCAGGTGCTTCGGCAGTGGCTTGCCGCACCAGCCCAGCAGCTTCTCGGCGGCGAGCTCGTTGCGGGTCAAGCCGTTGATGGGGAAGCTGTTGTCGGTGGTAAGCAGCGGGTCGTGGTAGGTGAGCGGTGGTCCGTCGCGGTCGAGCCACTCGCCGGCGCGCACGGAGACGGTGACCTTCAGCTCGCGATCGCGGGGGCGGCGGCTCATGCGGATGCCCTCCATGTGGAAGGGGCTCTTGCCGTCGAACATCTCGTTCTCGTAGGACCACTGCCCTTCCTCTGGGTAGAGGTAGAAGCCATACTCGCCGTTCGCGGCCAGGGCCTCCTCGAGGTTGGGCACTCTGAGGTTCTCGGGGTCCAGGTAGGTGTAGTCGGCATCGGTGATGGACTGCCGCGGGCTGCGGTAGACGTTGGAGAGCAGCGTGCCGCCCTTGAGTACGAACAGATCCTTGTACTTCTCGTGAGTGGCGAGGTGCCGCACGGTAGCGCTCTTAGCGACGAGCACCAGCAGCTGTGGGCGGGTAAGCCCGGTGCGTTTCTCGGCGGCGTCGAGGATCTCGTCGGTCGTGACGGGACCTGTGGTCACTTGAGCTCCAGCGCGGTTCCGATGATCGCCGGGTCCTCGTATACGCGCCAGCGTCTGTTGACCGGGAGACGCTCGCCGTCGGGCTTTCCTCCGGGCGCCAGCGGCACGGCGTACGTGCGTCCCACGCGTAGCGCCAATGGTTCGGTCCCGGGGATGTCGTAGAGGTCCATGAAGAAGCCCAACCGGCGGTTCAGATTGGGGCTATTGAATAGCAGCGCGTCCGCGACCAGTCGCTCCGGGTTGAGGATGCCGTCGCGGTAGGCGTCTCGCAATGCGTTCGCTACGACCGGCAACGGGGCGGCGAGTCGAGGCTGGTCGAAGCAGTCGATCAGGACTTTCTCGACGGTGGCCATCCAGACCGGCCACTCGAAGTCATCCACGCGCGTGCGACCGAAGAACTTGCGCTCCGCGACAGTCACGAAGCGGATGCTTGCGAGCCCGAGCGTGACCGGTCGCTTGCGCTTTGTGACCGCGACGTAGATGCGCCGCGACTGCTGGTCGATCAGGCTGTAGTGCCAAAGGGCCGAGTGCCAGGAGACGTAGTAGTCCATGTCGAGCCGGCGGAGCACCGCGTCGGCGACAACATCCAGCTCGTCCAGGCGCGGACTTCGCGATGGACTCTGCTCAGGACTGATGACGTAGCGCCCGCGTTGGAGGGTGTGCAAGAGCTGCTTCTCCTGCATACGCTGAACAACGCTCTTCAGGCGTATTGGACGCATGCCTCGTTCGAGCGCGAGGGCGGTGATGCCCGCGGCGTCTAGCTTGAGATCGAGGGTGCGGTCGGCCTTCCCCGTGACGTAGTCGAGGACGACTTGCTCAGCATGGTTTGGGCGTCCGAGGGGCATTTCGGTGCCAACGTTACATGATTTGTGTATGGCTCGTGCAACGTTTAGACCGAAAATACTTCCGGCCAGTCCGTTCGGCGCTTCAGGAACGGAGGGGGAGAGATTCGAACTCTCGGTACGCCGATAGACGCACAACGCCTTTCGAGGGCGCCGCATTCAACCGCTCTGCCACCCCTCCAGGATGACGTACATAGAGGCTATTAGATCAATGCGGTCCGAGGGGTATGGAGTGACCCCTCAGGATGGCCGACTGGGTGATGGGGTCGCGTCTCATTCCCCGGGTGAATTCGTTTGGGGGTAGCTCCGCTTGAGGGGGATGTTATGCGGCGATCACCTCCTCGGTGTTCGTCGTGGCTGGTGGAGCGGCGTTGGTGTCGCGTAGTTGGCGTCGTAGGTGCTCGATCTCGGCGACGGTCTTGGGGTTCATCTTCACGCCGCGCCAGCCGCGGGAGGAGAGCTCCAGCACGGCCCAGATCAGGGATAGCGCGGAAGTCTCGCCGGGGAACCGGCCGATGACCTTGGTGCGCCGGCGGACCTCCACGAACGTTCGCTCGAGGAGATTCGTTGTGCGGATCCGCTTGCGGTGAGCGGACGGGAACCGCAGGTGGGTGACGAGCGCTGGCAGGTCCGTTTCGATGACGGCCATCGCCGAGGGGTACGCCGTCTTGTAGTCGGCGATGATGCCCTGCAGCTCGCGGCTGGCCTCGGCCGGGGAGCGCGCCTCGTCGAATGCTTTCCACCAGCGTGCCTTGACCTCCTGATGGTGGCGCTCGGGGAGCTTGCCGGTGACGTTCCTGAGCGCGTGGACGGTGCAGCGCTGCTCCAGTGCCCCGGGCCAGAGCTCCCGCGTTGCCTTCCAGATCCCGGGTGCCCCGTCGGCGATCACGAGCGCTGGTGCCCTGAGGCCGCGGGTGATCATGTCCCGGGCGAACGCGAGCCACGCCTCGTAGCTCTCACGGCTCCCCAGAGCCAATCCGAGGAGGACCTTGCGGCCCTCAAGCGTCACGCCCCAGCACACCAGGACGCCCTCCGCCGGCGTGTCGTCGGGGTGCAGCTTCAGATAGATCGCATCCAAGAAGCAGTAGACAATGTCGTGCTGCTCCAAGCGCCGCCGGCACCACTGGCGGTATCGCTCCCGGGTGTCCTCACAGATCCGAGAAACCGTCGCCTTCGACGCAATCGGCTCCTCGAAGACCTCCTGGAGCGCGGCCTCCACATCACGGGTAGACAGCCCCCGCAAGAACGAGCTGATCACGAGGGACTCCAGCGCGTGCGTTCGCGTGACTCCCTTGCCGAGCACCCTGCTCTCGAACCCCAGCTTGCTCGCGTTGCGCACCCGCGGACGCTCCAACGCCACCGAGCCACTCGTCGTCTTCACCGTCCTGGGTTCGTGGCCATTGCGGTGACTGACCGTCTCGCCAGCGCGCTCATACCGCCGACGGCCGAGGAACTCAGTCACCTCGTCCTCGAGCACCTGCTGCAGGATCAGCCGCGCTCCCAGCCGCCCGACCGTCTCAATCGGGTCCTGCTCCTCGCCGACACCGGCCAGCACCTCATCCAGCTCTTGGCGAAACCTCTCGCTCGGGGCTACCTTCTCCATGCGGGCGTACCTCCATCTTCGACTTTGTCAGGGTCAAAGCGGAGGCTACGCCCGCAACATCAAATCCCCCGGCTCATGAGACGCGACCGGTGATGGGCTCCTGAGCATCACCACCCGTCGGCGGCCGCCGGTCGTTGGACCACTGGCGCGCAGCGTGGCGCGAGCTCCAGCGAGTACGGCCTTGGCCGGGAGTTTGAGCGTAGTTCGAACTGGAGGCTCACGTCCAAGGTATCGGTCATGCTGGTCGTGTGGTCCGTGCAGCGCTATTCGAGCCGACGCGGCCTCCGACTCGCCCGGTAGTATCTCGCTGTGCCGGCGCGAGAGTTCACGACTCTGTTCGAGGGGGGCGCGTTCTTCGAGGGGCCTCGCTGGCGCGAAGGTCGCTGGTGGGTGTCGGACTTCTACGGACACGTGGTGATGACGGTCGCTCCCGACGGCGCGGCCGCGACGGTGATGTCGGTCGAGCAGCAGCCTTCGGGGCTGGGCTGGATGCCCGACGGCTCGTTGCTCGTGGTGTCGATGAGAGACCACCGCGTGCTGCGCCGCAGCTCAACCGGCGAGGTGTCCGTGCATGCCGATCTGACGGCGCACTGCGCGGGGCACCTGAACGACATGGTGGTCGACCGGCGGGGGCGCGCATATGTCGGGGAGTTCGGCTTCGACCTGATGAGCTTTGCCGATCCGGCTCCGGGGAAGCTCATGCGGGTCGATCCTGATGGCTCGGTGACGGTGCTCGACGACGACATGAGGTTCCCCAACGGCTTGGTGATCACACCCGACGACGGCACGCTGATCGTCGGGGAGACGGCCGGCGCTCGCTTCACCGCGTTTACGCTCGAGGACGACGGCTCGCTGAGCGATCGGAGGGTCTGGGCACAGGTGGCCTTCGCGCCCGAGCTGGGGCCCTTCGAGCAGACATTCCCCCAGCTGAAGTTCGCTCCCGACGGCTGCACGCTCGATGCCGAGGGCTGCATCTGGGCCGCCGACGCGATCGGCGCGCGCTGCGTCCGCGTCGGGCAGGGTGGCGAGATCCTCGAGGAGATACGGACGCCCGACGGTCTGGGCATCTTCGCCTGCGCACTCGGCGGCGAGGATGGGTGCACGCTGCTGCTCTGCGCCGCGCCGGATTTCCTGGAGGCCAACCGCGCGCACACGCGAGAGGCGGTGCTGCTCACGACCGTCGTCGACGTACCGCACGCCGGGCTGCCCTGAGGGGCCCGAGGGCTCGCGCACCGCGATCTCAGGCTCTACATTGGCCTGCGACCTCGCGGGCGACGGCCTGAGTGAGCGGTTTCGCTTCAGCGCTTGCGGTAGACGTCCGCGCGATGTCCTATGGCCAGGACGGTGACTGTTCTGGATGCCTCATCGATGCTGTAGATGATGCGATACGGGCCGCGACGGGCCGACCAGCGTCCCTCGTACTCGAAGCGCAGCGGCTTGCCCACGCGCTTCTGGTTGGCGGCGATGATCGGTAGCAGCTCAAGGACCGCTGCCGCGTACTTCTCCGGGAGGCTCTGGAGATCACGGCGGGCAGAGCTGGCGGCGACCAGCTGCCACGGCCTGTTGCTCACGCGGCCCGGTGGCTCACGCGTCTGGTCTGGAGGTCGGCCTGCAGTTCCTCGAGAGTGGCGGTGTCACCGGCCGCTGCCGCCGCTTCGCCTTCGCGAATCTGCTCGCGAAGCGTCGGATCGGACAGGATCGCGAGCGTCTCCTCGAGCCCTTCCAGGTCGTCGGTGCTGATGAGGACTGCTGCGGCCTTCCCATTACGGGTGAGCACGACGCGCTCCTGCTCGAGTTCGACGCGATCGACGACCTCCGAGAGATGCGCCTTGACAGACGAAAGCGAAAGAACCTCAGGCATGACCGTAATTCTAGTCCGTACGGCCGGCGATGGCAAGCGAGTCCTTGGCTGGACGATCCCGACGGGCTGTAGTTGCCTCGGTGCTACCACGGTAGGAGCGGAACCGGCGTACGCCGCTGAAGCGTACCGGCCTGATGTCCTGTGCCACTCCTCGTTGCTCGATCAGCCTGCCTGCGCGGATGCGCCCCAAACGAACGCTTGGCTTCTACGAGGCGCTGTCGGTCACGCGGTGGCCACGGGGACGGCTCCCTGTGAGGCGACCGCCGCGCCGTGGCGGATCAGATCGGCGGCGCGCTCAGCCACCGCGATCGTGGGCGCGTTGGTGTTGCCGCGGGGCACGGTCGGCATCACCGAGGCGTCCACCACGCGCAGCCCCTGCACGCCGCGCACGCGCAGCTCGGTATCCACGACCGCCTCGGCGTCCGCGCCCATGCGGCAGGTGCCGACGGGGTGGTACAGCGTGAAGGTCTGCTGGCGCACGTGCGCGCGCAGGTCCTCCTCGGAGGCCGAGGCGGGGGTGTAGCGGGGCCGGGTGGTGTACGGGGCGAGCGCGGGCTGGCGGGCGATCTCGAGCGCCAGGCGCAGGCCCTCCACCATCCTCGCCATGTCGGTCTCCTCCGCCAGGTAGTTGTGGAGGATGTAGGGCTTGGCGGTCGGGTCGGGCGTGAGCGGCAGGACGACCCCGCGGCTGGCGGGGGTGAGCACGCACGGCGCCAGGCCGAAGCCGTGCTCGAGCACGGGCTCGTCGACGTACATCGCGGGCGCGGCGTGGAACTGGATGTCGGGCGCCTGCAGCGCGGCGCTGGAGCGGACAAAGCCCCCGGCCTCGGCGACGTTGGAGGTGAGCGGGCCGCGCCCTTCTCCGACGAACGCGGCGAGGTTGGCCTCGGTGAGCGGGTTCAGCAGCGAGACCGGTTCGTCGTGCGCCCAGGTGAGCCCCGACGCGGGGTGGTCCTGGAGGTTCTGCCCGACGCTTCCCAGATCCTGGACGACGGGGAGCTGCAGCATCGTCAGGAGCTCGGCGGGGCCGACCCCGGAGAGCATCAGCAGCTGGGGCGAGTTGTAGGTGCCCCCGCAGAGGATCGTCTCGCGCGCGGCGCGCAGCTCGTGGAGCTCCCCCAGCCGCGCGGCCTGCACGCCGACGGCGTGCTCGCCCTCGAACAGCACGCGGTGGACCTGCATGTAGGTCTCAACCGTCAGGTTGGGACGCGCCATCGCGGGGTGCAGGTAGGCGACCGCGGCGCTGCAGCGGCGTCCGTCGCGCTGGGTGCGCTGGTAGCGTCCGAAACCGTCCTGCGCGGTGCCGTTGAAGTCCTCGTTGGCCGGCAGGCCAGCCTGCGCGCAGGCCTCCAGGAAGGCGTCGGTGATCGGGTTGGGCGCGCGGTCCTCGCTGACGCTCAGCGGGCCGGCGGCGCCGTGGAGCTCGGACGCTCCGCGCTCGTTGTCCTCGGCGCGCTTGAAGTAGGGGAGCAGTTCGTCGAAGCCCCACCCCTCGCAGCCGGCCTCGCGCCACCCGTCATAGTCGGCGCGGTTGCCGCGGATGTAGACCATCGCGTTGATCGAGGACGAGCCGCCGAGGGTCTTGCCGCGGGGCAGGTAGATGCGCCGCCGGTCGACGCCCGGCTCGGCGGTGGTCGAGTAGTCCCAGTCGACCTGGGTGCGGAACAGCGCGCTGAAGGCGACGGGCACGTGGATGTTCTCGATCGTGTCCGGCGGGCCGGCCTCGACCAGCGCGACGCTGACGTCCGGGTCCTCGCTGAGCCGGGCCGCGAGCACGCACCCAGCCGAGCCCGCACCGACGATCACGTAGTCGTATTCGTGCATTCTGCGCCTCCCTCGTTGGCGACAAGCGGTTTGCTCGAGCTGCGATCCATGCTACACCGCTGCCGGGTGGTGGTTGAGCGTCTGGTTCGGCCCGCGATCTCCACGACCGAGGCGGGGCCGAGCGCCCGGTCGGTAACCCCGGCGCGCCTTACAGTGGGACGATGGGTGCCGAGCGCCGGTTCGCGGACCGCCACGATGCGGGCCGCCGCTTGGCGGGTCTGCTGGAGCCTCTGCGGGCAGCGCGCCCGGTCGTCTGCGGGATCCCGCGCGGGGGGGTGCCGGTGGCCGCGGAGGTGGCGCTTGCACTGGGCGCGCCGCTGGACGTTGTGGTGGTGCGCAAGATCGGCGCGCCGCTGAATCCAGAGTACGGAATCGGGGCGCTGGCGGAGGGGGGAGTCGGGGTGATCGACCGCGAGGCGGTGCAGGCGCTCGGCCTCGGCCCGGAGCAGCTTCAGAGGCTCATCTGGCGGGCCGAACGGGAGCTCGCGGAGCGGCTTGCGAGGTACCGCGCCTCGCTTCCCGCCTCGCCCCCAGGGCACCCGCCGCTCCCGGTGGCGGGGCGCACGGCGATCGTCGTGGACGACGGTCTGGCGACCGGGCACACCGCGCAGGCGGCGGCGCGCTCGTTGCGCGGGCGCGGTGCGGTGCGGGTGATCCTCGCGGTGCCGGTGGCGGCCCCGAGCTCGGTGGCGGAGCTCACAGAGCAGGTGGATGCGGTGGTGTGCGTGGAGGAGCCGCCGAACCTGGTGGCGGTCGGCTTCTGGTACGCGGACTTCGCCCCCACCCCCGACCGCGAGGTCGCGGCGCTGCTGGACGAGGCCGCGGCCCGGGTAGGTGACCCCTCGGCCCCGTGGTGAGGACGATGGTACCTTGAAGACAATGCCCGAAGAGAAGGCCCACCAGCCAGACTCGGGCGCGGTCGCGAGGGATGCGGAGGGCTCGCCGCCCGCGACGATTCGGATCGTCCTCGCGGACGACCACGTGCTGGTGCGCAGCGGCCTGCGGTTGCTGCTCGACAGCGAGGCAGGCTTCGAGGTCGTGGCCGAGGCCGGCGACGTGGAGGCGGCGCGCCGCTACGTGCGCGGGCACCACCCCGCGGTGCTGGTGCTCGACCTCAACATGCCAGGCGACTCGAGTCTGGAAGCGATCCCTGCGATCCGCGCGGAGTCCCCGGACACCCAGATCGTGGTCCTCACGATGCAGGAGGAGCCGGCCTTCGCGCGCCACGCGCTCGGCGCGGGCGCGCTCGGGTACGTCCTCAAGGAGGCCGCCGACGACGAGCTCGTGCAGGCCGTCCGTCGGGCCGCCGTGGGCGAGACCTACATGACCCCGCGGCTCGGGGCGCGGCTCGCCTTCGAGCCTCCTCCCGGACGCCCCGACGACCTCTCCGAGCGCGAGGTCGACGTGCTGCACCTGATCGCCCTCGGCCACACCAACGCGGAGATCGCCGAGCAGCTGTTCCTCTCGGTGCGTACGGTCGAGACCCACCGCGCCCACATCCAGCAGAAGCTGAGCCTCTCCTCCCGCGCGGAGCTGGTCCGGTATGCGCTGGAGCGCGGGCTGCTGCGTCTCTGACGCAGGTCCTGGGGGTTCCTACATGGGTCCTATGTAGGTGCTGTGTGGTGTTCTATCTCCGCGCGCCGCTTTGTCCCCCAGCGGGAATGCTACAACGAGATCACTACGTGAACCGGCCTGCCACATACCGGGGTGCGAGCGAGGTGGACGTCGCGTTGCGCGACGGCTCGACGGTCTGCGTTCGCCCCGTCACGGTGGAGGACCGCCCGGCGATCGACGTGTTCCTGCGGGGACTCTCGCCGGAGTCGGTCGGGTTCCGGTTCTTCGGCGCGGTGAGCTTCGAGTGGGTGGGGGAGTGGGCGGTGGACATGGACTACGCCGACCGCTACGCGCTCGTGGCGGTGGCCGGTCCTGAGCGGAGGATCGTGGCGCACGCGGCGTACGTGCGCACCGGGTCCGGGGCCGCCGGCGGGCGCGCGGAAGTCGCCTTCCTGGTGGCCGACGCGTGGCAGGGGCACGGGATCGCGACGCTGCTGCTGGCCCACCTCGCGGCGGCAGCGCAGGAGCAGGAGATCGAGACGTTCACCGCCGAGGTGCTGCCCCACAACCACCGCATGGTCGAGGTCTTCCGCGACAGCGGCTTTCCCGTGGAGATTTGCTCCAGCGGCGAAGTGCTCGAGATCGAGCTGCCGACCTCGCTCTCCGCCGCCGCCCTCGAGCGCTTCGAGCGGCGCGAGCAGACGGCCGCGGTGGCCGCCGTGCAGAGCTTCCTGTGCCCCCGCGCGGTCGCGGTGGTCGGCGCCTCGCGGCGGCGGCGGACCGTGGGCGCGGAGATCCTGCGCAACCTGCTCACACACGGCTTCACCGGCACGGTGTACCCCGTGAACTCCCGCGCGCGCACCGTCCAGGGCCGGCGCGCGTACGCTTCGGTGCGGGAGCTGCCCGAGCGGGTGGACCTCGCGGTGGTTGCCGTACCGGCGGCGCAGGTCGTGGACGTGGCGCGAGACTGCGGGGCGGCGGGCGTGCGCGCGCTGCTGGTGATCTCCGCGGGCTTCGCGGAGGTGGGCGCGGAGGGAGCCGCGCGCCAGTACGAGCTGCTCGAGGTGTGCCGCGAGACGGGGATGCGCGTGGTCGGCCCGAACTGCCAGGGGGTGCTGAACACCGCGCCCGACGTGCGCCTGGACGCGACCTTCGCGGCGGGCGCACCACCCGAGGGCCGCGTCGGCTTCCTCTCCCAGGGCGGCGGGCTGGGGCTCGCGATCGTCGCAGCCGCCGGGCGCCTCGGCGTCGGCCTCTCCTCGTTCGTGTCGGTGGGCAATAAGGCCGACGTCTCCGGCAACGACCTGCTCCAGTACTGGGAGCACGACCCGCACACCGACGTGGTGGGGCTGTACCTGGAGTCGTTCGGCAACCCCCGCCGGTTCGCGCGCGTCGCACGGCGCGTGAGCGCGGCCAAGCCGGTGGTGGCCGTCAAGAGCGGTCGCTCCGCGGCGGGCGCGCGGGGCGCCTCTTCACACACCGGCGCGCTGGTGTCGGCCTCGGACGTGACCGTGGACGCGCTCTTTCGCCAGGCGGGGGTGATCCGCACGGACACGGTGCACGAGCTCCTCGACGTCGCCTCGCTGCTCAGCGCCCAACCGCCACCGCGCGGGCAGCGGGCGGCGATCGTGAGCAACGCGCGCGGTCCGGGCATCCTCTGCGCGGACGCCTGCCAGGCGGGGGGCCTGGAGGTGCCGCGGCTGCCGGAGAGGGTGCGCCGGCGGCTGGCGGGCCACCTCGCGCCGGAGGCGGCGACGGAGAACCCCGTCGACATGATCGCGACGGCCTCCGCGGAGGACTACCGCCGCACGATCGAGGTGCTCGTACAGGAGGGCGCCGCGGACGCCGTCATCGCGATCTTCGTGCCTCCGCTGGTGACCGCTGCGCGCGACGTGGCGCGCGAGCTGCGCGCGGCGGCGCGGCGCGCGGGTGGGGTGACGTTGAGCGCGGTGTTCATGACCAGCGAGGACGCGCCGGCCGAGTTGCGGGAGGGAGCCCCGCCGCGGGTCCCCACGTTCCACTTCCCTGAGGACGCCGCCCGCGCGCTGGCGCACGCCGGCCGGTACGCGCGCTGGCGGGAGCGCCCGCAGGGTGTGCAGCCCCAGCTGGAGGGGTGCCGCCCGGAGGCGGCGGCAGCGATCGTCGCGGCCGCGACGATCACCGGCGAGGAGTGGCTCCCACCGGGGATGGCGGCGGCGCTGCTGCGCTGCTACGGCCTGCCGCTGGTCCCCACGAGCGTTGTGGCGGACTCCGCCGTGGAGCTGGTGGTGGGCGTGGTCCACGACGAGAGCTTCGGGCCGGTGGTCGCGTGCGGCGCGGGCGGCGTGAACGCGGAGCTGGTGCGCGACGTGGCGGTGCGGATCACGCCGCTCACCGACGTGGACGCGGCAGAGATGGTGCGCTCGCTGCGTACGTTCCAGGGCTACGGCGGCGCGCCGCGGTGTGACGTGGCGGCAGTGGAAGACGTGCTGCTGCGCCTGAGCGCGCTGGTGGAGGGGCACCCGGAGATCGCGGAGCTGGACGCTGACCCCGTGCTCGCGGGCCCCGCGGGCGCGACGATCGTGAGCGCGCGGGTGCGCCTGGCGCAGGCGCACCCGCGGCGGCCGCTCTCCGCTCTCGGTGCTTTGCCGCAGGTGGCGGGCGGGTTTACTCGGTAGGCGGAGCGCCGGGAGTACGTGGGCCCCCGTAGAGCCGGGCGTCTGCGGGCCAGAGCGGCGGGCGAGCTGCGGCTGGCCCCGGAAGCGACCGAAGAGATAGAAACAACACTTGACAACACCAGAGCATCCCGCCTACATTAGACATGCAGTGAAAGGCTGCAGGGGCCACCGCAGGGGCCGTAAGAATCGGAGGGTTCGTGGACAGGACCAGCAGGCGTGTAGCTCAGGACGGCGCGGACAACGGGCACGGGGCGCTCGCGAGCTCCTCGCCGCGCGCCGGCGCTGCGGTGGAGCGCGAACGCGTGGCGGAGATCCAGCGCGTGCGCATGTTGGGCGCGATGGTCGACCTGACCCGCGAGCGCGGGGCCGAGCGCGTGACGGTCGCGCACGTAGTGTCCCGTGCAGGGGTCTCGCGGCGCACCTTCTACGAGATCTTCGCCGACCGTGAAGCGTGCTTGCTGGCGGCACTCGACGAAGCGATCGAGCAGATCACCGCGGCGGTGCTTCCGGCTTACCAGGGTGAGCGGACGTGGCTCGGACGGATCAGGGCGGGCCTCACCGCGACGCTCAAGTTCTTCGACGAGCAGCCGGCGGTGGCGGCGCTGTGCGTGGTCGACGCGCTCGGCGCGGGCCCCGCGGCGCTGGAACGCCGCGCGCGCGTCCTCGACGTGCTGGTGAGCGCGGTGGACCGCGGCCGTCGCGACGCGCCCGCCGGGAACGGGCTGAACCGCGTGACCGCAGAGGGCGTGGTGGGGGCGGTGTTGGGTGTCCTGCACACACGCCTGCGCGAGGGAGGGGTGGGGCCCGAGATGAAGCCGCTGCTTCCCCTGCGAGGCCAGTTGATGAGCATGATCGTGCTCCCCTACCTCGGCCCCAAGGCCGCCGCAGCCGAGCTGGCCCTGCGCCCGCCGCGCCCGCGCCGCAACCGCGCGCCGGAGGACCCGCTGAAGGGCCTCGACATGCGTCTCACGTACCGCACGATGCGCGTGCTCACCGCGGTGGCGGACTGCCCTGGTCTGAACAACCGCCGCGTCGCCCGCGAAGCGGGAGTCGTCGACCAGGGTCAGATCTCCAAGCTGCTCGCGCGCCTGGAGAGCATCGGCCTGCTCGTCAACACCGGGGACGCCGCGCGCGGGGAAGCAAACGCGTGGAGACTGACCGAGCGCGGCTACGAGCTCGAGCAGGCGATCCGCGTGCACGTGGAACGCTGAGCGGCCGCCGATCCACCGCACTGTGGTCACACGTGCCACCCGGTGTCACAGTGTGGTACCGTAGTGAACGTGGCCGAGGTGACCGATCACTTCACCCTTCGCTTCCGCCCTGGAGTGGGGGCGCGGCTGCGGACGCAGGCGCGGCGGATGGGGTACGCGCCGCGGACGTTGGCGCAGCGTTACGTAGATGAGGGCTTGCGCCGCGACGAGCATCCGTTGGTGCGCTTCGCCGACGGCCCGAGCGGGCGGCGCGCGGCGCTGGTGGGCAGCGGGCTGGACGTGTGGGAGGTGGTCACGGCGGTCAGGGAGAACGGGAACGACGTGGAGAGCACCGCGGCGCTGCTCGAGGTCCCGGTGGGGCTGGTGCAGGCGGCGGTCGCCTACTACGGGTCCTTCCCAGAGGAGATTGACGCGCAGATCGCGGACAACGAGGCGGAGTGGGAGCGCGGCTACGCCGCGTGGGAGGCGGGGCAGAGGGCGCTCGGCGGGTGAGGGCGCTGCTCGACGAGCAGCTCTCGGGGCAGATCGCGCGGCTGCTGCGCGAGCGCGGCCTGGACGCGGAGGCGGTGGTGGAGCGCTCGGACCTGGTGCAGGCCCCCGACGACGAGGTGCTCGCCGCGGCGGCGCGCGAGGGACGGGCGGTGGTAAGCAACAACATCAAGGACTTCCGGCCGCTCGCCGCGGAGCGCGTGACCGACGGTCGCGGCCACGCAGGTCTGATCCTCCTGCCTGCTCGCCGCAGCCGCAGCCGCAGCCGGGAGGCGACGGGCGCCCTCGCGGACGCAGTCGAGGCGGTGATGCGCGCTCACCCTGAGGGCATCCCCAGCGCGGAGCACTGGATCGCGCCGCCGGGGTGAGCCCTCACCCCCGCGATGGGGTCCCGCGCGGGCGCATCGCGGATGCGGTCGCCCCGAGGGCTCCGGTCGAGTCCCGACGCCCGGGCCGCGGGGCACGGAGGCCCCACGCGCACTGCGCCGGTAGACCTCGGACGTCACGCGGACGATCCCCAAACCACCCCACCGATACGCCCGCGCTGCGGGAGCCTCGACTCGCTCGAGGTACGTACCACTACAAATGACACTGGACAAACCATCGTGCCGACGTCTATAATCGGGGAGTCGCGCGGGTCGGCGCGATGGAGTAGCTAGGGTTGGGGGATCGTGCCGATGCGTACAACAGCAGGCGGTCGTACCGCGCTCACGGGCGCCTTCGCGGGTGCCGCCCGGCGCTACTGGCTGGGAGTCTTCCCGCGCGTCTGCGCGGAGCGCCGCCGGCGGGAGGCGCGCGCGCAGGAGATCCCCGACCCGCTGCTGCGACGGGTCGTCGTCGATGCGCTGCACAAGTGGGGCAACATCGAGGGCGCCGCCGCGTTCGCCGCGTTCGTCCCGCGCCGCCGGCGGGCTGCCGCGGTGCGGGCGATGGCGTGCTTCCAGGCGGCCTACAACTACCTCGACCAGCTCACCGAGCTGCCCGCCGCCGACCCTGAGGCCAACGGGCGGCTGTTGCACCGCGCGCTGCTCGTTGCGCTGGACCCCTCGGCGGAGCACCTCGACTACTACGCCCACCACCACCTGCACGCCGACGGGGGCTACCTCGCGGAGACCGTTGACGACTGTCGCGCGGCGCTCGCCTGTCTGCCCTCCTACGCCGCGGTCGCGCCCGCGGCGCGCCGGGCGGCGGAGCGCATCATCGCCTTCCAGAGCTGCAACACCGGTGAGGTGCAGGGGGACTACCTGGCGCTCGAACGGTGGGCGCGCGCCCACACCCCGCGGGGGATCGGCCTGCGCTGGTGGGAGACCGCCGCCGCCGGGGGCTCCTCGATGTGCGTGTACGCGCTGCTCGCCGTCGCCGCTCGGCCCGAGGTTGACCCGGCGGAGGTCGCCGCGCTCGAGGGGGCCTACTTCCCGTGGATCGGGGCGCTGCACTCGCTACTCGACAACCTCGTCGACGTCGCCGAGGACTACGCCACGGGGCAGCGCTCGCTCATCGGCTGCTACGCCTCCCCGCTCGACGCCGCCACACGGATGGGCCTCCTCGCGGAGCGCTCGGTGAGCGCGGCACGCGCGCTGCCGGGCGGTCGCTCTCACGAGCTACTGCTCGCGGCGATGGCCTCCTTCTACCTCTCCACGCCCGAGGCCCACACGGGTGAGACAGCGCCGGTGGCCGACGCGGTGCTCGCCGCGCTGGGGGAGCCCGCCGAGCTCTCGATGCGGGTCTTCCGCGCGCGGCTGCGCCTGCGGCGCTTCGCGCCCGCCACGCCCGGGGCGCCCGCACGGCGCGGCGGCGGGGCGGAGGTCTTGATGCCGGCCGTGGTCGGAGAGCTCACGCCGGGTGCCGCCGTCGGGGCGGGCGCCCTCGCGGCGCCGTCGCCGGTGAGCCACGAGGCGCATGGCATCAAGTAGAGTCTTGTCTGTCCGGGTCCCCTGGGAGGGCGCCGGTCGGGTATCGTCGTCGTCACGCCCGCGGGTCTGAGGGAGAGCGGTCTTGCTTGAGCTGCGCGATCTCGTAAAGCACTACCCCGAGATCGGCGGAGAGCCGGTGCGCGCCGTTGACGGCGTTTCGATGACCGTCGAGCCGGGTGAGATGGTCGCGCTGTACGGCCCGTCCGGGTCGGGCAAGACGACGCTGCTGTTGATGGTCGCCACGCTGCTTGCCCCGACCTCCGGCGCGGTGCTGATCGGCGGGCGCGACGTCTCCTCGCTCTCCGAGCGTGAGGCCTCGCACTTCCGTCTCTCCGAACTGGGGTTCATCCGGCAGAACTTCGACCTGCTGCCGGGGGTCACCGCGATCGACAACGCGGTGTTGAAGCTGTTGAAGTCGATGCGCTGGCGCGACGCGCACCGCCAGATCGCGCCGCTGCTGGAGCGTCTCGGCCTCGGGGGGCGCCTGGAGCACCGCGCGGAGACGCTCTCGATGGGCGAGCGCCAGCGGGTGATGATCGCGCGGGCGCTCTCCACCGAACCGCGCCTGCTGCTCGCCGACGAGCCGACCGGCTCTCTCGACACCCAGCGCGGCCGGGAAGTGCTCGAGCTGTTGACCGAGCTCTGCCGCGAGCACCAAGTCGCGATCGTGCTCGTCTCCCACGACCCTCAGGCGGCCGCCTACGCCGACCGGGTGTACGCGCTGCGCGACGGCAAGCTCGGCGAGTACGAGCCCGACCAGTGGGCCGCGCGGGTCTCCGCGCAGTAGCCATGCGGGACTCGCAGCCGTGAAGTCCGGGAACGTCCTGCACCTCTACCGCGTGCGGCTGCGCGCGCGGCTCTTGCAGGAGCTGTTCGCGGTCGTGGGCATCGCCGCGGGCGTCGCGCTGCTGTTCGCCTCGCAGGTCGCCTCCGAGAGCCTCTCCTCCTCGGTGGCGCAGCTCTCGCACGGGATCGTCGGAAACGCCACTTTGCAGCTGATCGCGCGCGACGCCGGGGGCTTTGAAGAAGGTCTCGTGCGGCAGGTGCGTGCGCTGCCCGGCGTACGTGTCGCGGCGCCGCTGCTGGAAGGGTCCGCGAACGCGATCGGTCCCCGGGGGCACGAATCGGTCGAGCTCGTCGGCGCCGACGCGAGCCTCTCTGCGCTGGGGGGCTCGCTCGTGCACAACACTCAGCTCTCGCCGGTCGCGGGCATCGGCGCGATCGTGCTGCCCTCGCCGCTCGCGCGCAAGCTGGGAGTGACCAAGTTCGGCCAGGAAGCCACCCTCGAGTTGGACGGGCGGGTGGCGCAGGCGCCGCTCTACGAGCAGCTCGGCGCCCGGCAGATCGGGCCGCTGGTCTCGAGCCCGATCGCGATCGCCCCGCTCGCCTTCGCCCAGGAAATGACCGGCCTCTCCGGGCGCGTCTCGCGCGTGCTCGTGGAGCCCGCGCCGGGCCGCGAAGCCGCGGTGCGCGCGGGCCTGCAGCGGCTCGCGGCGGGGCGGCTGGACGTGGAGCCGGCCTCCTACGACGAAAAACTGTTCGCGCGCGCCGCCGCCGCGACCAACCAGTCCACGGCGCTGTTCGCCGTGATCTCCGCGCTGGTGGGCTTCCTGTTCGCGTTCAACGCGATGCTGCTCACGATCCCCCAGCGCCGGCGGCTGATCGCGGACCTGCGCCGCGACGGCTACCCGCCGCGGACGGTGATCGGGGTGCTGATGTTCGACGCGGTCGTGCTCGGGGTGCTCGCGTGCGTGCTCGGGCTCGCTGCTCGGCGAGGAGCTCTCGATCCACCTCTTCCACTCCAACCCCGGCTACCTCTCCTCCGCTTTTGCGGTCGGCTCCCAGCGGGTGGTCTCCGCGCAGTCCGTCGGGGTCGCCGTCGTGCGGCGGGATGCTCGCCGCGTCGGTCGCGGTGCTGAGCCCCTTCAAAGACATCGTCTCCCGCCAACCGCTCGCGGCGATCACGCCCAAGGACCGGCTCGGGCGGCGGCGGCGGCGGGCGCTGGCTCGGGCTTGCGGGGTTCGTCTGCCTGGCCGCGGCCACCGCGATCCTGCTCGCCGCGCCGAAAGCGGCGGTGCTCGGCATGGTCTTCCTCGTCGCCGCGCTGCTGCTGCTGCTGCCGATCCCGCTGGCCGGCACGCTCGCGCTGGTGCGGCGCCTCGCGCCCTCGATCACCTCCGCGGTGCCGCACGTCGCGGTGATGGAGCTGCGCGCCGGGCGCGCGCGCGCGGTGGCGATCGCGGCGACGGGCGCGGTCGCGGTGTTCGGCTCCGTCGCGATCGAGGCGGCCCACGGCGACCTGCTGCACGGCCTGGAAAACGCGGCGCACGACATGAACGCCTTCACCGACGTGTGGGTCTCCCCGGCCGGCTCCTACAACCTCCTGAAGACCACGCCGTTCGTGCCCACGCCCACCCAGCAGGCCGCCCTCGCGCGTCTGCCGGGCGTGCGCGCGGTGCGCCTCTACCGCGGCGGGCTGCTCGACATCGGCGAACGGCGCGTGTGGGTGATCGCGCCGCCGCGCGCCTCCACCCCGCTGCTGCCCGCGAGCCAGATCGTCGAAGGCGACGTGGCGCGCGCCGAAGCGCTCGTGCGCGCCGGCGGCTGGGCGGTCGTCTCGCAGGCCATCGCCGAACGAACACCACCTGCGCATCGGCAGCCCCTTCACGCTGCCCACGCCGGTCCCCACGACGTTCCGTGTCGCGGCGCGTCGGCACCAACATCGGCTGGGCGCCCGGCGCGATCGTCATGAACGCCACGGACTACGCGCGCGCGTGGGGCTCGTCGGACGCGAGCGCCTACAACGTGCTGCTCGCGCCCGGCGTCTCCCAAGCGCAGGGCCGCCGCGAGATCGAACACGCGTTGGGCCCGCCCACCAGCTCGGGCCTCGCCGTGGAAACCGCCGAACAGCACGCGGGCCAGCAGCGCGCGCTCAGCCGTCAGGGCCTCGAACGCCTCACGCAGATCGCCACGCTGATCCTGATCGCCGCGGTGCTCGCGATGGCGGCCGCGATGGGCAACATGGTCTGGCAGCGCCGCCCGCGCCTGGCGAAGCTGAAGCTGGAGGGCTTCCCGCGCGCGGAACTGTGGCGCACGATCCTGCTCGAGAGCCTGCTGCTGCTCGGGGTGGGCTGCCTCTCCGGCGCGGTCTTCGGCCTCTACGGCCAGCAGTTGCTCGACCGCGCGCTCGCCAACGTCATCAACTTCCCGGTGGTCTACTCCTTCGGGGCGCTTGTCGCGGTCACGAGCCTCGCGCTGGTCACCGCCGCCGCGGTGGCGATCGTCGCGATCCCCGGGTACCTCGCCGCCGGGGTCTCCCCCGCGGTCGCCCTGCAGGACTGAACCTCGGCGCCTTTTGACACCGCCGGCGCCGGGGGTTCTCTCCCGCCCGGGGGCCTCTCCTGCCGTGGCCCTACCTATAGGCCTGTCGGCAGTGCTTCATCTGAGAACCCATATAGGCCTGTCGGCATTGCTTCGTTTGCGCCCCATATAGAGGGCCCGTTGGCAAGGCCTCGTTTGTCGCACCTATACAGGACTACTACTTGTGTCGGTGCCGCGCCGGCGGGCAGGGGACGGTGGTCGACGCTTCGGCGGTCGAGCCGTCCTGGAAGACGAAGTTGGCGGTGAACGGGAAGCCGCCGGAGGGGCACCGTTCCGGGACGGCGATGCCGACCGGGTGGAAGGGCACGCTGCGGCCGTGGACTTTCTTGTAGTACGTCAGGTGGGCAGGGCCGATCGTGGACTGCACGCTGATGATCGACACGTCGGGGCCGTTGGGTACGCTGGTGATAGCGGGCACGACCGTGTTCAGCTGCGAGCCGAAGCGCCCCGTCGAGGGCAGCAGTTCGCCTCTGAAGACCAGCTGCGCGAAGACCGGGGTCTGGCCGTTGGCGTAGAACAGCACGACGATGTTGCTGTTGGTGCTCGGCGGCCCCATCAGCGCCTGGATTTCGGGGATCTCCTGACCCGAGCTGGTGCCGAACGGTACTTCGACGAACGCGCTGCCGGACCCGAGGCGCGAGTTTGCCGGGCAGCCGTCGAGCCCGTGCTTTTCAAGCTGTTCCGGCTGGCAGATCGCCAGGCCGAGTGTGGTCGCCGTGTAGTTCATGCCGGACGGCATGTGCAGGTCGATGTTCGCCAGCGGCGGGGGCGCCAACCCATTCGTGGTGGACAGGTGGAAGCCGAACCCGATCGTCGTGCTGGCGCCGAGCCGGTCCGGTGTGAACGACGCCTGCAGCGTCGCGTTCTCCGTGACGGCACCGGCGGCGGGCGCCCACACGCACCCGCCGACCACCAGCGCTGTTGCGACTACCAGTCCTCTGAGCTTGAGCATGGTGTCCCCCCGCTGCCGCGCGTCAGACCGAGAGGTGGCCGTTGACGCGTACGTTCACCGAGCCGCTGGCGCGTTCGATCGAGCCGCTGAAGCTGATGCCGGACCCGTGCGCGTGGGCGTACTTTCCGGTCCCGCGGGTGATCGACAGCGAACCCGAGAAGCTCGCGGTGGCGCCGTTGTTGCGGTAGTCGCCGGACGCCGTGCCGCTCATCGAGCCACCGCTGGTGTTGACGGTGAGTTCGGCGGTCACGTGGTTGGTGGAGACGACGTCCAGGTGCAGTGTGACCGTGCCGCCGATCGTGCCGTTTGCCTTGCCGCTCTCGTACAGGTTGAAGCCCTTGTGCGAGGTCTCGCGCAGGTGTCCGCTGTCGTTCAGTGTGATCGTCCCCGCCGCCACGGCGTGCGACCCGGACGCCCCGGCTGCGCTGCTGAGAGCAAGTGTGCCGGCCGCTACAACAACCGTGCTCGCCACGGCAAGACCCCTGTGAATACGATTCCTCAAGACCACGATGCCCCTCTCCTCCTGCGTTTTTGCTTTGCCTAGTGTAGACCCCAACCCGAGCCTACCAACCTATCGGCTGGCCCGGCTTCTCGTCAAGTCATTGTTTATCAGGGGTCGTCCGCTCAAACCCGCGGCGGCGGAGTGAGTTGCTGCTTGGCGGAGACTTTCTTCCCCCGGCGCGGGCGCTCGGCCGCCTTGGGGAGATGTTTCTCAAGTAGTACCGGCCGTTGCCGATAGACGAGGGCATGTCCGTTCAGGGGCGAGACCACGACCTGCGCCGTCTCGGGGAAGCGCTCAAAGGGGGGACCGACGAGGTGGTCGCGGGGATGCTGCGCCGCTCGGCGGGGTCCGGCGCGGTGCTCGACACGCTGGTCGAAGACTCCTTCACGCGGGTCGGCTCGGTCTCGACGATCGCCGTCGCCCGCTGGATGGCCGGCGACGGCGAGGAGGTCGCCCGCGAGGTCGGCCGCGAGTCGTGGCGCATCTTTGGGCAACTGGCCGCCCAGCGTGCGGCGCCGCTCAACGAGGTCACCAAGCGCTGCCTGCGCTGGCGCGACGCGGCCGAGGAGGTCGTGCGCGAGCGCGCCGCGGCGCTCGGGCTGGCGGAGGAGGTGCTGGACAGGGCGCTGGCGATGTTGCAGCGCAGCCTCGACGTGACGCTCGTGCGGATGTGCGAGGCCTTCGAGGAGGAGCGGCGCAAGGCGCACGAGGAGCTCTCCCGCCGCCAGGACGAGCTGGCGTTCCTCGCCACCCACGATCCGCTCACGGGTCTGCCGAACCGCACCCTGGTGCTCGACCGTGTCGAGCAGATGCTCGTGCGCTCACGGCGCAGCCGCACGCCCGTCGCGGCGCTGTTCGTCGACCTCGACAACTTCAAGTCGATCAACGACACGCTCGGCCACGGGGCCGGCGACCGGCTGCTGAAGGCGGTCGCCGCGCGACTAGGGGCCGCGATCCGCGAGACCGACGCGCTCGGGCGCCTCGGCGGCGACGAGTTCGTGGTGATCGCCGAGGGCATGTCGCTCGCCGCTGGCCCCGAGCTGATCGCCGAGCGCCTGCTGGCCGCGCTCGAGCAGCCGTTCAAACTCGACGACTCCGACGCCGCGCGCCTGGCTGTGAGCGCCTCGGTGGGGATCGCGATGGGCGACCGGGAGTCCGCCGATGAGCTCCTGCGCGACGCGGACATCGCGATGTACCGGGCCAAGTGGGACGGCAAGAACCGTTACGTGGTGTTCGAGTCCGCGATGCAGGACGCGGTGCAGAGTCGCATGGAGCTCGAGATGGACCTGCGCGAAGCTTTCGATGACGATCAGTTCTTCCTCGTCTACCAGCCCACGTTCGACCTGCAGAGCATGAGCCCCACCGGTGTGGAGGCGCTGCTGCGCTGGGCGTCTCCCCGTCGCGGGGAGGTGCAGCCCGAAGACTTCGTGCAACTGCTGGAGGAGACCGGCCTGATCGTGGAGGTCGGACGGTGGGTGCTGTGCGAGGCGTGCCGGCAGTCCGCGGCGTGGCGCGAGGCCGGTCACGCGATCGGCATGTCGGTCAACGTCTCCGCCCGCCAGCTCGAGACCGATGAATTCGTCGGCCACGTCCGGGATGCGCTTGCCGAAAGCGGCCTCGAGCCCGGCGCGCTGACGCTCGAGATCACCGAGACGACGATCATGCGCGACGCGGCGCAGACGGTCCGCCGGCTTGCCGCGATCAAGGAGCTCGGAGTGCGCATCGCGATCGACGACTTCGGCACCGGCTACTCCTCGCTCTCGCACCTCCAGCAGTTCCCCGTTGACGCGCTGAAGATCGACCGCTCCTTCATCGCGCGGCTGACGCAGAGCCCCGAAGGCGAGACGCTGATCCGTACGCTCGTGCAGCTCGGCAAGGCGATGTCGATCGAGACGCTCGCCGAGGGCATCGAGCGCCACGGTGAGCTGGACCTTCTCAAGGACGAGCTCTGCGACTCCGGCCAGGGCTTCCTGTTCGCGCGCCCGCTCGACGCGTCCACTGCGGAGGCGTTCTTCCAGACCTGGAGCGGCGACCTCCCGGAGGCGTTTGCGCAGGAGGCGGTGTAGGGCGAGCCCCCTGGTCGACGCCGCCTCGCGCTGACGCGGGGCATGGAAGTCCCGCGCGCACCACGCCCGGTAGACGCACTTACTCGCGCGGACGATCCCTAACGAAAATCCGATCGCAGGTCGGGCGCGACGGTGCTCGTGAGGGTCAGCGCACCGCGACCTTCGCGTTGTGGTTGAAGGAACCGACCTCGCGCTCGCTCAGCGACGTGCTCGGCGGGTGGTCCGCCAGCGTCTTGAGGCTGCGGTGCACGTCGGCCAGCAGCAGGTCGGCCATGTCGCGGCTGAACCCGTGGCGCACCAGGATCCGCTGGATCGCCAGGTCCTCGAGGTGTGGCGGCAGCGTGTAGGCGGGCACCAGCCAGCCGTGGGCGCGTAGACGGTCGGCTAGGTCGAACAGGTTGTAGCCGTGCTCGGCGCCGTCGGTCAGCTTCCACGAGACCGCGGCGATGCCCCTGTCGGGGTCGCCGTCGTGGACGATCTCGAACGGGCCCGCCTTGGCGATCTCCTGCGCGAGGTGGCGGCACGTCTCGTACGTGGCGCCGTGCACGCGGCTGTAACCCTCGCGCCCCAGGCGGATGAAGTCGTAGTACTGGGTCACCACCTGGCCGCCGGGGCGGGAGAAGTTGAGGTTGAACGTGGGCATCTCCCCGCCGAGGTAGTTGACGTTGAAGATCATCCGCTCCGGCATGTCCGCCTTCTCACGCCACACCGCCCACCCGCAGCCGAGCGGGGCGAGGCCGGTCTTGTGCCCGGAGGCGTTGATCGACTTCACGCGCGGGATGCGGAAGTCCCACACGAGCTCCGGGGCGGTGAACGGGGCGAGCATCGCGCCGCTGGCGCCGTCCACGTGCAGGGGGACGTCGAGGCCGCGCTCGGCCTGCAGTTCGTCGAGCGCGGCGGCGATCCCGGCGACGTCCTCGAACAGGCCGGTGAACGTCTGCCCGAGCGTGGCGACCACCATGATCGTGTTCTCGTCGCACCGCTCCAGGCACTGCTCGGCTTCCATCAGGTACCGGCCGGGGTCCATCGGCACCTCGCGGATCTCCACGTCGAAGTACCGCGCGAACTTCTCCCAGCACACCTGCACCGGGCCGCACACGAAGTTCGGCCGCTCGGCGGGCTTGCCTTCGGCCTCGCGGCGCTCGCGCCAGCGGAACTTCGCCGCCAGCCCCGCCAGCATCGCGGCCTCGCTGGAGCCGGTCGTGGACGTGCCGAGCGTGGTGTCGGGGTGCGGGGAGTGCCACAGGTCGGCCAGCATCCGCACGCACCGCGCCTCGAGCTCCGCGGTCTGGGGGTACTCGTCCTTGTCGACGATGTTCTTGTCGAAGCTCTCCGCGAGCAGCGCCAGCACCTCGGGCTCCGCCCACGTGGTGCAGAACGTCGCGAGATTCATGCGCGCGACGCCGTCGAGCAGCAGCTCGTCGTGCACCAGCGCGTACGCGTGGCGGGGTTCGCACTCGTGTGCGGGGAACCGGCGCTTGGGTGCTCCCCGGCGGGCCATCAGGGACTCGTAGGGGTCCTCGTCCTCAGGATGGGCCGGGGTGTGGGGGTGCTCGCTCATGCGGGGCTCCTTCAAGTTGTGGTCCCCGAAGGATGGCGGATGACGCGTTCACGGCGGTGCGTGCCGTCCCCGAAGGACGGCGGACCCGGGCGTTCACGCCGGTGAACGCAAGTCGGGAACTGCGGGCGATTGTGAGCGCCCCGCCGGCTGCCCATCATCGGTTGCCGACCCCCACGCCGGATCTCGGTACGCGCAGCCTGTGACCGGCGACGCTCGGAGGGAGCGTGAGGGAGTCCAGCAGACAACAGGACCTGGAAACGCCAAACCAAGGATGGAGGCCTCCGATGCTCGCCAGTGTCAAGACCGTTCAGGAGAACCAGCGGATCGGGTTGCGTGCTCGCGCGACCCTCGACGAGTCGCCCGAGTCGATGCGCCAGGTGCGCCTTGCGATCGCGCGCGCCAAGGAGGGGGACCGCGACGCGCTGCGACTGCTGTACGTGCGCTACTCCGAAAACGTCTACGGGTACGTGCGCTCGATCGTGCGCGACGAGAAGGAGGCCGAAGACCTCACCCAGCACGTCTTCCTGAAGTTGATCACCGCGATCTGCAAGTACGACGACCGCGGCATCCCCTTCTCGGGCTGGCTGCTGCGGCTGGCGCGCAACGTCGCGCTCGACCACCTGCGCCGGCGCCGGGCGATCCCGACAGAGGAGGTCTTCGGGGCGGACACTCACGTCGACGAGACGTCGCTCGACCGCGCGCGCAGCCTGCGTACGGCGCTTGACGCGCTGCCGGAGGAGCAGCGTGACGTGGTGGTGATGCGCCACGTGATCGGTCTGACCCCGCTGGAGATCGCCGCGCGGATGGGCCGCTCGGAGAGCTCGGTCCACGGCCTGCACCACCGCGGCCGCCGGGCGCTGCAGCTGGAGCTGCGCCGTCTGGACTGCGCTCCCGCGACGGCCGTCGCCCCCCGCTGAGGCCACGGTATGTCGAGTGCAACAGCGACCGGCGAGTCCGTGCTCGCCCCGCACGTTCCCCTCACGCGCCTGGACTGCGCCGACCCCGCGCTGCTGGAGGAGCTGTTGGGAGCGGTGCGCGAAGTGGCGGAGCGCGGAGCGTTCACGCTGGGCCACCACGTGGAGGCGTTCGAGCGCGACTTCGCCGCCTACTGCGAGAGCGACTTCGCCATCGGGGTCTCCTCGGGCACCGAGGCGCTCGTGCTCGCTCTGCGCGCCCTGGAGATCGGTCCTGGCGACGAGGTGCTCGTGCCGGCCAACTCGTTCATCGCGACGGCCGAGGCGGTCTCCGCGGTCGGGGCCACCCCGCGGCTGGTGGACGTGGACGGCGACTCTCACCTGATCACCGCTGAGCTGATCGCGGCGAACCTGGGCCCGCGGGTGCGCTGTGTGATCCCTGTGCACCTCTTCGGGGCGACCGTTGACCTGGACCCGATCCTCGAGCTGGCCCGCGAAGCGGGGGTCCACGTGCTCGAGGACGCCTGTCAGGCGCACGGCGCGCGCTACGGCGACCGGCGCGTGGGCACGCTGGGGGCGCTCGGCTGCTTCAGCTTCTACCCCGCCAAGAACCTCGGCGCGTGGGGCGACGGCGGCGCGGTCGTGACCGCGGTGCCGGAGCTCGCCGACCGCGTGCGGCTGCTGCGCGCCCACGGGGAGCGCCCGCGCTACCACCACCGCCTGGTCGGCACGACCGCCCGCCTGGACGCCCTGCAGGCCGCGGTGCTGCGGCGCAAGCTCACGCGCCTGGACGGTTGGAACGACGAGCGCCGCCGGCTCGGCGCGGAGCTGCGCGCGCGGATCACGACCGCCGCGGCGCGAAGCGCCGGCGCGGCACACCGAGCCGCGGTGGGAGCGCGGATCACGGAGGCGTGGGAGGGGCGGTCCGGCGCCGTCCGCCCGTCGTTCCCGGGCACGCCCGCGGTGGACCCGGTCCACTCACCGTTTCTCGGGGCCGACCACGTCTACCACCTGTTCGTGGTGCGCTGTGCGCAGCGTGACGCGCTGCGCGAGCACCTGGCCGAGCGGGGTGTCGCGACGGGTGTCCACTACCCGGTGCCGATCCACCGCACAGCGGCCTACGCCGCGCTCGGACTCGGCCCGGGCAGCCTCCCGGTGAGCGAGGCGCTGGCCGAGCGGATCTGCTCGCTGCCGGTCTTCCCGGGGATGGAGGACGCCGAGCTGCGGCAGGTGGCGAGCGCGGTTGCGAGCTTCACCGCGGCTGCCGCCTGCACGGGTGACACGCCCGCGGCCGTGGCCTTCGCCGATGGCACCCCCGCGCA
Organism: uncultured Solirubrobacterales bacterium; assembly: GCA_963725535.1. GTDB lineage: Bacteria > Actinomycetota > Thermoleophilia > Solirubrobacterales > Solirubrobacteraceae > Palsa-744. The sequence goes on along the minus strand of CAVRYX010000007.1, from coordinate 1,816,579 downwards.
CGCGGCCGGCACAGACGACACCCCCGCTTTCTCAAAAGACGGCGGGACGGTGCTGCGTTGATTTCAATGTATGAGCACGCTACGAAACTTGAAGAGCGTCTGAGCGATGCTCGGTGACTGGGGTGCCCCGGCGGGGGAGGTGCGCTGGCCGGGGCGAATCGTGCCCCGGCCAGCGCCGATTGGCGTGGCGGTGGTGGGCTGCGGTTACTGGGGCCCCAACCTGGCCCGCAACGTAGCCGAGTGTCCCGAGCTGCGGCTGCAGACGGTGTGCGACCGCGACCCCGCGCAACTGCGGGCGCTGGCCGCGCGCCATCCGGACGCCTGTGCGGTCCGCGAGCTCGACGCGGTGCTGTGCGACGAGGCGGTCGAAGCGGTGATCGTGGCCACCCCGCCGCAGAGCCACCACGCGCTCGTCAAGCGGGCGCTGCTGGCGGGCAAGCACGTGCTGGTCGAGAAGCCGCTTGCCACCACGCTCACCGACGCCTGCGAGCTGGCCGATCTGGCGCGAGCGGAGGAGCTCGTGCTGATGCCGGGCCACACTTTCATCTACTCCCCGCCGGTCAACGCCGTGCGCGAGTTGGTCCGCGACGGGACGGTCGGCGACGTCCACTTCATCACCTCCTCACGGATGAACCTCGGCAAGTACCAGAGCGACGGCGTCGTCTGCGACCTCGCGCCGCACGACCTCTCGATCCTCATGTACTGGCTCGACCAGCCGGTCGTGGAGGTGGCGGCCTCGGGGAGCAGCGTCATCGCTCGGGGAGTGCCGGAGACGGCGTTCCTGACACTCACCTTCGCGGGCGGCACCACTGCCAACGTACAGCTCTCCTGGCTGGCGCCGCGCAAGGTGCGCCAGATGATCGTGGTGGGCTCCAAGCGTATGGTGCAGTACGACGACACCGCCTCCGACGAGCCGGTGCGCGTGTACGACCGGGGGATGGACGTGCAGCCCGCCGCCAACTTTGGCGAGCACCAGCTGACCTACCGCACCGGCGACATCGTGATCCCGCGTGTGGAACCCCAGGAGCCGCTGCGTCTGGAGCTCGAGGACTTTGCCCGCGCGATCCGTACGGGCGAGGAGCCACGTTCGAACGTCGAGCTTGGCGTGAACATCGTCGCGGCCGTCGAGATGGCGGAAGCCTCGATGCGCGACAACGGCGTGCCGGTCGGGTTCGAGCCGCGGGTCCACTCAGCGGTCGCGTAGTCCTGTCTCGTTGTCGGGCCCGCACGAGGACGGGCCTGCGCGAGAGACGGGGCGCACGAGAACGGGCCTGCGCGAGAACGTGTCTGCGCGAGAACCGACCCGTGCCATCCGTTTGATCGACGTGGTTACCAAGGGAGTCGTCGTAGTCCCCAACACAGCCGCGTGGAGGGGACCGTGGCTGGGCGCGACGCGGAGCCCGTCGCTGCAGCGGGTGGCGAACCGGCCGATCGTCTGCCACGTGCTCGACGCGCTGCTCGAGGCCGGCATCGTCGATGTCGCCGTCGTGGCGCCGAGCGACGCGGCGGAGGAGATCGGCGAGTGCATCTCGAGCGAGGGGCCGGCGGGCGTCGTCGTCCGCCAACTCGTGGCAGACCGGCCCGGTGAGAGCGGCGACGCGCTGCTCCCCGCCGCGGAGTTCGTCGGCGAGGCCCCCTGCGTTCTGCACCGCGCGAACGGGCTGCTGGGAGAGGCGCTGCTCCCGTACACCGAGCTGCTCGGCCAGGAGGCCTTGGATGCCCTGCTGCTCGTCGACGACGGCGGGTGCGACACCAGGCAGCTCAGGCTGGTGGCCCAGCCATCGCCGCACCCCAGCGAGGCGGACGCGACGCTGGTGCCCTCCGGCTTCGCGGGCGTCTGCCTGCTTGGCGCCGGTGCCCTGCCGCGCCTGGCGAGCCTCGAACGCTCGGTACGGCTGCACGACTTCCCGGCGCTGGCGCAGCCGCTGGCTCGCGCCGGTGGACGAGCTCGGGTGCGAGTCGTCCGCAGGTGGCGGCACTTCGCCGGTGACGCCCTCGACCTGCTCGCCATGAACCGGACGATGCTCGACGCGCTCGACCCCGAGACGACCGCGAGCGCGTACGACGGCAATCGCTTCGAGGGGCCGGTCGTGATCCATCCCACGGCGTGCGTGAGCTCGAGCGTCATCATCGGGCCGGTGATGATCGGCGCCGACGCGCTGGTGGCCGACTCCTACATCGGTCCGCACACCTCGATCGGAGAGCGAGTGCGCATCGAAGGGGCGGAGCTCGAGCGCTCGATCGTGCTCGCCGACGCGAGCGTGCTGCACGTGGGCGGGCGCCTCGTGGCGAGCGTCGTCGGCCGCCACGCGCGGATCTTCCGCGACTTTTCGATGCCGCGCGCGCTGCGGCTGCAGGTCGGCGACGGCGACGAGGTGGCGCTGTGCTGACGAGCCTCCCCACGGCGCCTGTAGAGGAGCAGCCGTCCAGCCGGACCGCCGGCGGTGTCCCGCAGGACGACGCTGTGCAGACGAGGTCGGTTGCCGTCATCGGCGCGTCGGGAGCGCTCGGGTTTGGGCTGGCCCTCAGGCTCGGGCGGGTGGGCACGCCGGTCGTGATCGGCTCGCGCGACCCCGCTCGCGCGGCGGCGACCGTGGAACGGGCGCGCAAGGCCGCGCCCGCCGGTTCGTTCAGCGGTCGCGAGAACACGAGCGCCGTGCGCGACGCGGGCACGGTGATCCTGAGCGTTCCCTTCCACAGCCAGCTCGAGATCCTGGACGGGCTGCGGGAGGCGCTGCGGCCGGGACAGCTCCTGGTCAACGCGACCGTGCCGCTGGCGGCCGGGGTGAACGGGCACGCGACGCGAACGCTCGGCCTCTGGCAGGGCTCAGCCGCTCAGCAGGCCCTGGAGATGGTGCCCGACGGCGTGCGCGTGGTCTCCGCGCTGCACACCGTCTGCGCCGGCTCACTGTGCAACCTCGACCATCCACTCGACCAGGACGTGCTCCTGTGCGGCGATTCGTATGCGGACAAGCGCGAGGCGGCGAGCCTGATCGAGCGGATCGAGGGCCTGCGCTGCGTGGACTGCGGTCCGCTGGAGATGGCGCGGGTCACAGAGTCACTGACCGCGCTGCTGATCGCCGTGAAGTCTCATCACGGTGCCCAACCGGGTATTCGCGTGACCGGCCTGCCGGACACCCTCTGGGGGTGAACCTTGTCAATCCGCCTCGGCATCGATCTGGTGTCCGTTGACACGGTGCGGGAGTCGATTCGCAACCACGGCGAGCGCTACCTGAAGCGCATCTACACCGACGCCGAGCTGCTCGACTGCCTGGGCGCCGAGGGCCCCACCCCGGAGCGCCTCGCCGCTCGGTTCGCGGCCAAGGAGGCGGCCCTGAAGGTGCTCCGCCCCGCGAACGAGGCGATCCCCTGGCGCGACATCGAGGTGGTGCGCCATCCCTCCGGGTGGATTGAGCTGAAGCTCAGCGGCCGCGCCGCGACCTCGGCGGCCGGCCAGGGCTTGGACGATTTCACTCTCAGCATGTCCCACGAGGCGGGCTTCGCCACGGCCGTGGTGGCCGCCGGCGAGACGTAAAAAAAAGTCCGATGGCTTGCCGTTAATTCGAGTATGACTGACGAGATCCGCCAGATCATCGACGACCACGGCCACCTGCCGGTCGACGTGGAGGAGCTCGCGGTGGACGCGGACCTCTACCAGGCGGGCCTGAGCTCGCACGCGAGCGTCAACGTGATGCTCGCGCTCGAGGATCACTTCGACATCGAATTCCCCGACCGTATGCTCACGCCCGGCGTGTTCGCGAGCATCGCCTCAATCGAGGCGGCGGTGAGCGAGTTGCGTCCGGTGGCGAGGCAGTCGTGAGCATCGCGGTCGACCGCGACCAGGCCTTCCTCGACGCGGTCCGTCACTTGGCGGACGAGTACGCCGCGCCGCACGCCGACGACGTCGATCGCCAGGCGCGCTTCCCGGTCGAGACGATCGACGCGCTGCGCGCCGAGCAGGCGCTGTCGGCCTTCGTCCCGACCGAGCTCGGCGGTGGCGGCGTGCGCTTTGAGACAATCGCCGCCGCGTGCTTCGAGCTGGGGCGCCGCTGCGGCTCGAGCGCGATGGTCTTCGCGATGCACCAGATCCAGGTCGTGACGATGGTGCGCCACCTCGAGGAGTCGCCTTGGTTGGAAGAGTACCTCGCGCGGCTCGCCGCCGAGCAGCGTCTGATCGCATCGGTGACCTCGGAGATCGGCACCGGTGGAGACATGGGGCGCTCGATCGCCGCCGTCACGCCCACCGGCGATGGCGTCTGCACGTTCGAGAAGCAGGCCCCCACGGTCAGCTACGGCAGCCACGCCGACGACCTGTTCGTGACACTGCGCCGCGGCCCCGACTCCGAGCAGAGCGATCAGGTCGTGGCGCTCGTCCACAGCGAGCAGACCACGCTCGAGCAGACCGGCACCTGGGATCCGCTGGGCATGCGCGGCACCTGCTCCCCCGGGTACGTCGTGCGCGCCACGTTCTCCCCCGAGCAGATCCTGCCCACGCCGTTCCCCCGGGTGATGGCGGAGTCGATCGTGCCCGTGACCCACATCCTCTGGTCGCACCTGTGGCTGGGCATCGCCACCGACGCCTTCGACCGCGCGCGGGCGTTCGTGCGTGCCGCCGCCAAGCGCACGCCGGGCGAGACGCCGCCGGTCGCCCTGCGGCTGTCGCACCTGATGAGCGAGCTCTCGCTGCTGCGCGCCGAGGTCGGCTCGGCGTTGGCGGAGTTCGTCGAGGCCTCCGAGGAGCCCGGACGCGAGCGCCTCTCGACGATGGCCTCGGCGCTGCGCTTCAACAACCTGAAGATCGCCGCCTCCGAGCAGGCTCCGCGGGTGTGCCAGGGCGCGCTGGGGGTGTGCGGGATCGTGGGCTACAAGAACGACACGCCGTTCAGCGTGGGGCGCCATCTGCGCGACACGATGTCCGCCTGCCTGATGATCGCCAACGAGCGCATCCACCAGACCAACGCCAGCCTGCTGCTGATCGCCAAGGACGTCTGATGCCCACTGCGACTCGCCCGGCCGGCCCGGATCAGGCGGAGCTGCTGCGGGAGCTCGTCGATCGCCGCCTGCTGATCGCGAGCGGCGTGCCCGGCGTCTACGGTCGCGGCGGGGACTTCGAGCGGGTGCGTGAGGGGGTCGGCGCCCTGGTCACCCGCGCCGCGAGCGCGGAAGGACCGGAGCAGCTGCGCTTCCCACCGGTCCTGCCGCGCCACGACCTCGAGCGGATCGAGTACCTGAAGTCCTTCCCCCACCTGGCCGGCAGCATCTTCGCCTTCGACGGCACCGAAGCGCAGGCCACCGAGCAGTACGGGCGCGCCTGCCGCCACGAGGACTGGAGCGAGTTCCAGGAGATGACCGACCTCGTGCTGACCCCCGCCGCGTGCTACCCAGTGTATCCCGCGATCGCGGCGCGCGGGGCGCTGCCCGCCGGCGGCGTGACGGTCGACGCCGGCGGCGCCTACGTCTTCCGCCGCGAGCCCTCCGACGATCCGGCGCGGCTGCAGATGTTCCACCAGCGCGAGATCGTGCGCCTCGGCGAGCCGCACCTCGTGCAGGCGTGGCGCGACGCCTGGCGCGAGCGCGCGCTCGAGCTGCTGGGCGGCCTCGGCCTGGAGGTCGAGCTCGATCTCGCCTCCGACCCGTTCTTCGGGCGCAGCGGCCGGATGCTCACCGCCAGCCAGCGCCAGCAGGAGCTGAAGTTCGAGGTGCTGACGCAGATCGCCGGCCCGGCGCCGACGGCCGTGGCGTCGTTCAACTACCACCAGGACCACTTCGCCTCGGTCTATGGCCTCGAGTGCGCGGACGGCGAGCCCGCCCACACGGCCTGCCTCGGCTTCGGTCTCGAGCGGATCACGATCGCGCTCCTCGCCACGCACGGGTTCGACGTCGACGCCTGGCCGGCCGAGGTGGGCGAGCAGCTATGGGAGCGATGAATAGCGCGAGGGGGGCGGGCCCCCCTCGCGATCTCCCCTCGATCATTAGCGGGAGGGGGGCAGGCCCCCCTCCCGGCCACCCCCCGATCAAAGCAAAACATGTCACAACCTCACGAGCTCTCGCCACCAAGAAGGACGATGGGAGTAATGCCTAGCCCCGCCGCGGGCTTGATGAGCGCTCCCGCTGCGGACCCGGACACGGGATTCGTCAGCCTCCTCGGACTCGACCCCGCCACCTACGCCCCCCACGCGCTGCACCAGCCGGGGCGCACGTACGGGGAAACCAACTGCTACACCGACATCCTGATCGAGCTGCTCCACGCCCGTGGAGTCGAGCCGCTGGCGGCGCTGGGCTGCACCGTGCGGATGGACCTCGAGGGCGACCAGTGGACTTTCTTCAAGCCGTTTCCCGAGGACCTCGAGCTGCTGTTCGGGATCGACGTGCACGAGATGCAGCCCTACCGGCCGCTGGCCGAGCAGGCGGTCGAGCAGCTCGCGCAGGGCCGCACGCTGATCGTCGAGCTGGACTCCTGGTACCTGCCGGACACGCTCGCCACGACCTACCGCTCCGAACACGTCAAGAGCTCGGTCGTGGTCGAGGGCATCGACCCGCCGGGCGAACGGCTGCGCTACTTCCACGGCACCGGGCTGTACGAGCTCTCAGGCGATGACTACCGCGGCGCGCTGCGCCTCGGGAGGGCCTTCTCGGAGGACGTCCTGCCCCCCTACACCGAGCTCGTGCGCTTCGACGCCGGCCGCTGCCTGCAAGGGGTGCAGCTGCGCGAGGCCGCGCGGGCGCTGCTGCGCCGGCACCTCGCGCGCCGCCCGTCCACCAACCCGTTCGTGCGCTTCGCCGCCCAACTGGAGCGCGACCTGCCGCGGCTGCTGGAGGGCGACGCGAGCGACTACCACGCTTACGCGTTCGCGACCGTGCGAATGGCCGGCTCCGCGTTCGAGGTCGCCGCCGCGCAGGCGCAGTGGCTGCTGGGGGACGCCGCCGGCCCCGCGTCGGCCGCGCTGATGCGGATCGTCGAGGGCTGCAAGGTGCTCTCCTTCAAGCTCGCGCGCCGCCGCGCCTTCGAGCCCGCGCCGGCGCTGTCCGCGACGGCCGCGGCCTGGGTCGAGGCGATGGAGCTGCTCGATGACGCGCTCGCCTGAGGCGGAGCTCGCGCCGACCGGAAGCTCACGTGCGCGCGTGAACGACCGGCAGGCGCGCGCGCTGTCGGCGGGATGGCGCGTCCACGTGGACGGCCACGAGGCGCTCGTGCTGTCCGCGGGGTGGGAGGCCGCGCGTGCGCCGGTGGATTGGGATGGCGAGGTGGAGAACCTGGACGGCCTGAGCTGGATCCCCGCGCGAGTCCCCGGCACCGCGGCGGGGGCGCTGTGCGACGCCGGGGACTGGCGGCCGGGTGAGCCGCACGACTTCGACGCCGAGGACTGGTGGTTTCGCACGAGCTTCGACGTCGAGCCCGCCGTGCCGGGCGAAGAGGTGGTGCTGTGCCTGGACGGGATCGCGACGGTCGCCGAGGTGTACCTCAACGGCGAGCGCCTGCTCGAGAGCGACTCGATGTTCGCGGCCCACACGCTACCGCTGGGGGATCGCCTGAACGCCGTCTCCGGCGGGGCTGTCTCGCGCAACGAGCTGGCGATCCGCTGCCGCGCGCTTGCGCCGCTGCTTGGCGAGAGCCGCCGCCCCCGCGCGCGCTGGCGCACGCGGCTGGTAGCCGAGCGCAACCTGCGCTTCTTTCGCACGATGCTGCTCGGCCGCGCGCCCGGGTTCGCGCCCGGGCCGGCCGCCGTCGGCCCCTGGCGCGCGGTGCGCCTGGAGCGCCGCCGGCGGGTGGCCGTCGAGGAGCTCACGCTGCGCCCGCGGCTCGACGGCGAGCGCGGCGTGCTCTCGGTGGCGGTGCGGCTGCGCCCGCTGGACGGAGCGCGGCTGAACTCGGTCGAGGTCGAGCTGGAGGGCCCGTCGGGCACACACCGGGCCGCACTCGCGCTGAGCGGCCCCGCGGAGGAGCCCACCGCGCGCGGCGAGCTGGCCGTGCCCGCGGTCGCGCGCTGGTGGCCGCACACCCACGGCGAGCCCGTCCTGCACGACGTGCGTTTGCTGGTTGGCTCTGCGCACGCCGTCGTCGGCGCCGGTGCCGCGCACGCCGAGGCCAACCAAACGGCCACTGGGCAGAACGGCGCTGCACGGGAGCGGATCGCCATCGACGCGGGCCGGATCGGCTTTCGCGAGCTCGCCTTCGGGGCGACGCCGGCCCACGAGGTCGAGCGCGACGGGCTGGACCTGCACGTCAACGGCGTGCGGGTGTTCGCGCGCGGGGCGGTGTGGACGCCGATCGACCCGGTCGGGATGGCGCCCGCCGAGCACGAGCTGCGCGCGGCGCTCGCCCAGGTGCGCGAGGCGGGGATGAACATGCTGCGCCTGCCCGGCACCGGCGCGTACGAGACGAGCACGTTCCACGATCTCTGCGACGAGCTGGGCATCCTCGTGTGGCAGGACCTCATGTTCGCCAACCTCGACTACCCGCTCGCGGACGAGCCGTTCCGCGCGTCCGTCACGCGCGAGGCGACCGCGGTGCTGAATGCTCTGGGCGGGCGTCCGAGCCTCGCGGTGGTGTGCGGCAACAGCGAAGTCGAGCAGCAGGTGGCGATGCTCGGGCAGGATCCAGCGCTGGGGCGCGGCGAGCTGTTCGGCGAGCTGCTGCCCCGCCTCGTGCGGGAGAGCGGCGTGGACGCCGTCTACGTCCCCTCGGCGCCCTGCGGCGGCGAGCTGCCGTTCCGGCCCGATCGCGGGATCGCCAACTACTACGGCGTGGGCGGCTACCGTCGTCCGCTCGAGGACGCCCGCCGCGCAGGTGTGCGCTTCGCCGCCGAGTGCCTGGCCTTCTCCAACGTGCCCTCCGGGGCGCCCGTCGAGGAGGGTCTCGGGGAGGGCTCGCGCGCCGAGGCTGGGGAAGGGGCGCCCGCCGAGGAGGGTTTCGGGGAGGGCTCGCGCGCCGAGGCTGGGGAAGGGGCGCCCGCCGAGGCGCCCGCGGATCTCGCCGGCGAGGTGCTGAGGACCGGCATCCCCCGCGACGTCGGCGCGGACTGGGACTTCGAGGACGTCCGCGACCACTACCTGGGGCTGCTGTTCGACGTCGACCCGATCGCACTGCGGGCGGCCGACCACGAGCGCTACCTCGAGCTCTCGCGAGCCGCCACCGGCGAGGTGATGGCCGAGGTGTTCGGCGAGTGGCGCCGCGCCGGCTCGCCCTGCGGCGGCGGGCTGGTGCTGTGGCTGCGCGACCTGCTGCCCGGCGCCGGCTGGGGCGTGATCGACGACCGCGGCGTCCCGAAGCTCGCCTTCCACCATCTCAAGCGCGCGCTCGCGCCGGTCGCCGTGTGGACGGTCGACGAGGGCCTGGGCGGCGTCGTCGCCCACGTCGCCAACGACGGCCCCGAGTCGCTGGTCGCGTCGCTGCGGGTGGCGCTCTACCGCGGGGGCGAGCTGTGCATCGAGCAGGCCGTTGCGCCGGTCGAGCTCGCGCCGCACAGCCAGGGCGAGTGGAACGTCGAGACCGTGATCGGCCACTTCGTCGACGCCGCGTGGGCCTACCGCTTCGGCCCGCCGGCGCAGGACGCGATCGTGGTCAGCCTCGAGTGCGGCGGTAGCCCCGGGGCGGGCCCGCGGATGCTCTGCCAGGCGGTTCGCTTTCCCGCTGGGCGCCCGCTCGAGCGCGAGTCGCCCGCGCAGCTGGGGCTCGCCGTCGAGGCGACGCCGCTCCCCGATGGTGACGTCCGGCTGGCGCTGCACAGCCGGCGGCTAGCCTACGGCGTGCGCATCGACGCCCCGGGCTTCCGCCCGAGCGACGACGGCTTCTTCATCGAGCCCGGCGGCGAGCGCGAGGTGATCCTGCGCGCGACCGACGCGGAGGGCTCGCTGGACGGCGGCAGGCTCACCGCGCTTAACATGCACGACACCCTCGCGCTTGCATGAGCGCATCAGAGACACCGCGACCGATGTACCTGCAGAGCCCGGGGGCGCCGCCGGTATTCGCCGTCCTTCATTGGGGCGCCCGCCCCCCCGCCCGTCCCCCCGCCCCCCCGAGCCATACCGCGGTGCTGCTCTGTCCGCCGTTCGGCTGGGAGGACATGTGCTCCTACCGCAGCCGTCGCGAATGGGCCGAGCGCCTCGCACGAGCCGGGCACACGACGCTGCGCATCGATCTCCCCGGCAGCGGCGACAGCGCGGGCGCTCCGACCGACCCTGGTCAGCTGGAGGCCTGGACGCGGGCTGTGGAGGGAGCGGCGCGGTGGCTGCGCCGGCAGCTTGGCGCCGGCGAGGGCGGCGGTGGGCGGGCGCATCTCGGCGGGTGGCAGCGATTGGCATCAGCCTCGGCGGGATGGTGGCGTGCCGCGCCGCGCTGGAGGGCGCGCCGATCGAGGAGCTGGTGCTGTGGTCGGTCCCCGCCCGCGGTCGCACGCTCCTGCGTGAGCTGCGCGCGTTCTCGGCGTTCGAGGTCGCGAACATCCCCGATGCTGAGGACAGCACTACGGGCGAGGGCGCACCCGGCAAGGGCGCAATGGGCGGGGGCGCACTGGGTGAGGGCGCACCGGACGGCGAGCCCATCGACGATGGGACGCTGACGACCAACGGTTACCTGATGAGCGCCGAGACGGTGGCCGCGCTGCAGGGTCTCGACCTCGCCGAGGTGGAGCCCTCGGCGGCGGGGGTGCGGCGTGCGCTGCTGCTGGGGCGCGATGGGATGAAGGTCAGCAAGGGCCTACCCGAAGCTCTCAGGAGCGCCGGCGCCGAGGTGACCGTCGCGGACGGGCCGGGCTACGGCGCGATGATGGTCGAGACGCAGGACGCCCGCACGCCGGACGAGGTGATCGAGCACGTGAGCTCGTGGCTGCGCGAGGGGACTCCGCCGCAGGGGGTGCCCATCGCGCTGTCTGCGCCGGCCCCGGTCCGGCTCCCGGCGACGGCGACGGCGCTGGGGCCTGCGCCGCGGGAGCGGGGCGCAGCCGATCCGTCGGCTCCGAACGGGCCGAGCGACCACGACGAGATCGTGATTCACCATGCCGGCGTCGCGCTGCGCGAGCGGCCGGTGTTCATCGAACGACCCGACGGGCGGCTCTTCGGGGTGCTCACCGAGCCGCTCGGCGAGCGCCGGGAGCTGACCGCGCTGCTGCTGAACGCGGGGCCCCAGCGTCGCACCGGGCCCAACCGCATGTGGGTCGAGATCGCGCGTCGCTGGGCCGCCCGCGGTGTGCCGACGCTGCGGCTGGACGCGGACGGAATCGGCGACGCCGACGGCGACGCCGCGGCGCTCGGGCGGGTCACGGCGTTCTACCGGCCCGTGTACGTCGAGCAGACGCGCGCAGCGCTCGACGCGCTCGCCGAGCGCGGGCTGCCGCAGCGCTTCGTGGTGCTCGGCCTGTGCGCCGGCGGCTACTGGTCGGCGCAGACAGCGCTCGCCGACGAGCGGGTGGCGGCCGTGATCATGCTCAACCCGCGCACGCTGGTCTTTGACGAGTGGCGGCATACGGCCAGGCGCACGCGCGAGCTCGGCAAGAGAGCTGCTGCTCGCCTCCACCTGGCGCAAGGCGCTCCGCGGCGAGCTGAAGCTCGCGAAGCACCTGGAAACGGGGCGCACGCTCGTCGCGCGGGCTGCGAGCGCCCCGGCGCGCGCCGGGGGGCTGATCGCCGCCCCCCGGCAAGGGAGGACGGACGCGCCCGAGCAGGCTGCGCGCGAGCCGGTCGAAGAGCTCTTCGACGCGCTGCGGGATCGCGGCCAGCGCGGGTTGCTGCTGTTCACCGGCAAGGAGGTGCTGCGCCGGGAGCTGACCGAGAACGGCGTGCTCGACCGGATCGCCCGCTGGCCGAACCTCGAGACTGGCGATCCGCGGGACCTCCGCCGACACCCACACGCTCACCCCGGTGTGGCTGCAGCGGCAGGTCCACGCGCTCGTCGACCGGGTGCTCGAGGACGAGCTCGAGCGGCTGCCCGAGGCTTCGCGTGTCTGACGTGGGATGGTGTGCGCGCCTGTGGCTGTGCGTCATGTATGACCACACGCATATATATGACCACGCGTATGTATGACCACGCGTATGTATGACCACGCGAATCGCACTATGAGGGACCGCGCGCATGTATGACTACGTCATCGTGGGTGCGGGCTCGGCGGGCTGCGTGCTAGCCAACCGCCTCAGCGAAGACCCCGATACCCGAGTTCTGCTGCTCGAGGCGGGACCGCCGGACACTAACGAGAACATTCACATCCCACTCGGCTATCTGAAGCTCGGGCAGGAGCTCGACTGGGGGTATGAGGCGGAGCCCGAGCCGGAGTGCGACGGACGGCGGGTGCGGCTGCCGCGCGGCCGGGTCCTGGGCGGGTCCTCCTCCACCAACGCGATGATCTACATGCGCGGCGCGGCGCTCGACTACGACGACTGGGGCGTCCCCGGTTGGTCGTGGGCGGAGCTGCTGCCCTACTTCCTGCGGGCGGAGGACAACGAGCGCGGTGCCTCACGGTGGCACGGCGTGGGGGGGCTGCTTGCGGTGAGCGAGCCGCGCGCGGTGAACGCGGTCTCGCGCGCATTCGTGGACGCCGGCGGGCAGGCCGGTCTAGCGCGCAACGATGACTTCAACGGCGCCGAGCAGGATGGGGTGGGCACCTTTCAGCTGACCCAGCGCGAGGGGCTGCGCGCGAGCGCGGCGGACGCCTACCTGCACCCGGCGGTGGAGCGGGCGAACCTGACGGTGATGACGGACACGCAGGCGCAGCGGGTGCTGTTCGAGGGCACGCGCGCGGTCGGCGTGCAGGCGAGCCGGCGCGGCCAGGCGCAGGAGCTGAGGGCCGAGCGAGAGGTGATTCTGTGCGCCGGCGCCTACAACTCGCCCCAGCTCTTGATGCTCTCAGGGGTTGGGCCGGCAGCGCATCTGGCCGCGCACGGGATCGAGGTGCTGCTCGATCGTCCTGCCGTCGGCGAGAACCTCTCCGACCACGCCGCCACCGAGCTTTTGTGGACCACGCCCGAGCCGGAGGGTCGCGCGGCCCGGCGGCGGTGGCGGAGCACGAAGCTGCTGCTCGCGACGCAGACCGGCGCGTTCGCGTCGGGTCTGGCCGAGGTGGGCGGCTTCGCCCGCGTGGCGGCCGGCGCGCCGGCGCCCGACACCCAGTTCCACTGTGTGGCCGTGCAGTTCCTCGGCGAGGGCACGAACGAGTCTGAAGCCGAGTCGGAAGCGCACGGCGTGTGGCTCTCGCCCTGCCTGTTGACGCCACGCAGCCGCGGCTCGGTGCGACTCGCCTCGGCCGACCCGACCGCCAAGCCGGTCGTGCGCAACGCGTTCTACACGGACGCAGCCGGCGAGGATCTGGCGCGGATGACCGCCGCCCTGCGGCTGGCGCTCGACATCTGCGCACAGCCCGCGATGCGTCCCTACTGCGCCGACCCGTTCACGGTGCCCGACGGCGAGACGGAGGATGCGTTGCGCGAGCACATCGCGCGCACCACGTTCGCGTTCTACCACCCCGTTGGCACCTGCCGGATGGGCACGGACTCTGATGCGGTGCTCGACGCTCGGCTGCGCGTGAACGGCCTCGAGCGCCTGCGGGTGATCGATGCGTCGGCGATGCCGGCCGTTCCCCGCGGGAACACCAACGCGCCGACGATCGCGCTGGCCGAGCGCGGGGCCGATCTGATCCGCGCTCGGAGTTCGCCCCCGATCTGATCCGCCCCGGCAATCCGTCCGTGTGGCCCGCCGCGGTCGGACGCGGCCGTGCAGCGAGCCGTCCTAAAACCCCTTCAGCAGGATCCCGAACTGGGCGCCGCTGTCGTCGGCGGCGGCGATGAACGCCGGGACCTCCGGTCGCGCGCGCGTGAATTGTCCGAAGGCCTCGTTGCGCTCGATGTCGTCGGCGACGATCGCCCCCTTGCGCATCGCGCTCCATGCGCGCTCGAGCTCGAAGCGGAGGTTGCGGGTGGTGTGGCTGCTGTCGTGCACGAACAGGTCGATCTCGCCGAGCTCGGCGAGCAGCTGCGGGAGTCGCCGTCTGCTGGTCCCGTTGACAAGCGTCCAGCGCGCGCGCAGCTCGCTCGGCACGGCGGCGCCGATCTCCTCGTGGATCGCGGGGTCAAGCGCCGGCAGGTCGATGCTCGCTCAGGCGCCCGGCGCCACCCCGCTGAAGTGCCTCCAGGATCACGCGCGAGGTGATGCCGCGGGCGACGCCCGTCTCCACCACCGACGTCGCATTCAGGTGGCGCGCCAGGCACCACACCACGCGTGCGAACCCCTGGTCGCCGTCGTCCCAGCCGCCGTAGGCGCCGCGGCCCATTGGCAGGCCCTTCAGCTCGAGGGTCTTTGTCACCTCCGGCCACAGTGCCTCGAACTCCGCCGTCTGCTCGCACGGCCAGGGGTGGCCGATGCGCTCGTGCAGGTGGCGCTCCCACTCGGGGTCTGCGTCGTACTTGTAGATCGGAACCCCGCCGCCGGTGAACAGACGGCGAGCTCGCCCGACGGCGCGGTCGAGTCCGTCGCCGGGCTCGCTGAGCGTCAGACGCACCGCTCCGACGGCCCATCGAAGCCGGGCCGAGAGGGCGGCGAGCTGTGGTGTTGTCGCGGCTGGAGTGTGAAATCGAGATCAGATCCTTGTGCTGCCGCGAGCCGGGATCTGCGATCCTAGCGGGCGTGGCACCCGGAACGAAGATGCCGCGGTCCCGCTCTGGAGCCGATGGTGATCCGATGGCTGGCTGAATCGCCTCTGGTGACGATCCAGTCCGGCTCGGGCTCCTCGCCGCCGCTCTTCTGCGTGCACGCGGAAGCGGGTGACGTATCCCTGTACTACAACCTCGTCGGCCACCTGGCGCGCGAGCAGACGATGCTGGGGCTGTGCGCGCCGGCGCTCGCCGAGCTGGGGGGCGATCGGCGGCTGGAGGCGATCGCCGCGCGCCACGTGTGCGCGATCAAAGGCGCTCAGCCCGACGGCCCGTACCTGATCGTCGGCGAGTGCACCGGCGGGAGCGCTCGCGTATGAGATCGCTCAGCAGCTGCGCGCCGCCGGCGGGGACGTCGCCCTGCTGGCGCTGATCGACGCCTTCTCGCCGGGACTCCCGCGGCTTTCGAGGTTCATGCCGAAACCCGTCTACCGCGTCTCTCCATCGCGCGCGGATTCTCGGCTTTCACTGTCGGCAACCTCGTTCGACTCGGTATGGCTGACAAGCTCGCCTACGCCGCCGCGAAGGCCGCGCGCGCCCGCACGGCGTTGACGGCCAAGGTCTCCGGTCGGCTGCACCGCACGGATGCGGCCGTCTCGCCGCAGCTGGCTATTCAGGGAGGCGCTCGCGGCGTACGACCCCGAGCCCTACGCGGGTTCCATGGTCCTCTTTCGCGCTGCGCGGATGCCGTTCGGGATCGAGTCCGCGCCGGACATGGGATGGGGGGCGCTGGTGCAGGACATCGAAGTCGAGACCATCCCCGGCTACTTCACCACGCCGATCTCCGAGCCGGGCGTGCGCATCCTCGCCGACGGGCTTGCTCGGCACGTCGAAGCGCATACAAGTTCGTAGCGCAGCAGGGCGTTTGTTCGCAGACACCCTGGCGCACCGTGCTCCCCCCAGGACGACCCGGCGGAGCGGCGCAGTCACCGTGGAGGTGCGTGGCAGATCCGACTGGGAGATGCACAGGCGAGATGAAGTTGGCAGTCCATGACCAAGTGGAATCGACGGCGACGCTGCTCAGCAGCTCGCGCCGGCTTGTGATCGCGGAGCACCTGGGGATCCCTCATCAGGTGGTCGATGAGCCGACCCCGGCGGGCGTGGAGCGGCTGCGCACACACGGCGGCGCGGAGCTGTTGTGGGCGAGCGCTGGCGCCGGTGAGCTG
This sequence comes from uncultured Solirubrobacterales bacterium, assembly GCA_963725535.1. Taxonomy (GTDB): domain Bacteria; phylum Actinomycetota; class Thermoleophilia; order Solirubrobacterales; family Solirubrobacteraceae; genus Palsa-744. The sequence goes on along the minus strand of CAVRYX010000007.1, from coordinate 1,800,779 downwards.
TGGGCCGGCGAGCCGCCGATCGCGGCTCGGGCGCAGACGGCGTCCGGGTCGGGTATCCCGATCTTTGCACGCGTCCTCGGCGATCGGGCGGCTGAACGCGTGCTGGCCGAATGCGGTGGGACCTGGTCGCGTGCGCTGGCCCTCACGGGCGAGGGCGGCGAGCGGGTCGGCCTCGATCTGGAGAGCGGACGACGGCAGCGTGTTCCTGCCCTGTCGATCCCGACGAGGTCGCTCACAACTACTGGAGCGAGAGCTACCTGGAGATCGCCCGCAGCGGCGCGCAGCGCCGGACGTTGCGGGGCGCCGTGCAGGGCTACTACCGGGTGCGCGGGCTGCTGCCGCGCTCCACGCAGATCTGGCTGCGCCGTCAGTACGCGCGCAGGCCAGGCGCGCACGCCGTTCCCCGCCTGGCCGGTCGAGACGGCCCTGCACGACTTCTTCGAGCTCTTCACGTCGATCCTCGCGGACGTCTGCGGCGAGCCCGTGCCGCGCATCGCCGCCTGGCCACACGATCACGACCTGGGCGCTGGTCCTGACCCACGACGTGGAGACCTCGAAGGGGGTTGCGGCGCTCGCGGGGATCGCCGAGCTCGAGCGTGGGCTGGGGCTGCGGTCGTCGTGGAACTTCGTCCCGCGTCGCTACGACGTGGACGACGAGCTCGTCCGCGGGCTGACCGCGGACGGTTTCGAGGTGGGCGTCCACGGGCTGTATCACGACGGACGCGACCTCGAGTCGCGCGACGCGCGTGCAGGAACGCCTGCCGGGCGATGCGCGGCGCGGCCGAGCGCTGGCAGGCGGTGGGCTTCCGCTCGCCGGCGACGCAGCGCCAGTGGGAGCTGATGCCGCTGCTCGGCTTCGACTACGACTCCTCCTACCCGGACACCGATCCCTTCGAGCCGCAGGGCGGCGGCTGCTGCGCCTGGCTGCCGTTCTTCAACCAGGGCATGGTCGAGCTGCCGCTGACGATGCAGCAGGACCACACTCTGTTCGTGATCCTGCGCCACGGCGACGAGACGGCGTGGGTGGAGAAGGCCGAGTTCCTGCGCGGTCGTGGCGGGCTGGCGCTGATCGACACCCACCCCGACTATCTGCGTCGACGATCGGATCCTGGGCGGCCTACGGACGCCTGCTGGAGCGGTACGCGACCGACGGGACGGCCTGGAAGGCGCTGCCGCGGGACGTGAGTGCGTGGTGGCGCCGGCGGGCGGACTCGTGGATCGAGCGATCGGGCGCCGAGTGGATGGTCAATGGACCTGCGGCCGGCGAGGCTCGGGTCGAACTCGTGGGGGGCGTGTCATGGAGCTGAGCGCGCGTCTCCACCGTGGCTGCGGCGTCGCGCGCGAACGGCAGCGCCCCCGACCTCGAGGTCGCGGTGATCGGCGCCGGACCGCACGGCCTGTCGGCCGTCACGCCACCTACGCCGCGCCGGGGTGCGGGCGCATGTGTTCGGCGCCCGATGGCGTTCTGGGAACGATGCCCGAGGGGATGAAACTGCGCTCGAACATGTCGCGCCACGAACATGGTCGAGCCGGTCGGGCCGCTGTCGCTGGCCAGCTATCGCGGAGGCGACCGGGGTGCAGTTGGAGCAGCCGGTGCCGCTGAGCGACTTCATCGAGTACGGCCGTGGGTCCAGCGCACGGCGGTCCCGGACCTCGACGAACGCACGGTCGCGGCGCTGGAGCGCGATCCCGGAGGCCTTCGACCTGGAGCTCGAGGACGGCGCGCACGTGTCCGCCCGCCGAGTGGTGATCGCGTGCGGGATCGCCCCCTTCGAGCGCGTGCCGAGTGGGTTCGAGCACCTGCCCGCCGAGCGCATCTCCCACACCGCCGCATCACCGCGATCTCGCCGTCTTCGCCGGCCAGCGGGTCGCTGTGATCGGTGGCGGCCAGAGCGCGTTCGAGTCCGCGGCGCTGATGCGCGAGCGCGGCGCCGCCCGGGTCGAGATGCATCGCCCGCGAGCACTCGATCGTCTGGCTCCGCGGCCACGGTGTCAAGAAGGTCCTCGGACGACTCGGCCCGATCGTGTACGCGCCCACCGACGTAGGCCCGCTGTGGTACAGCCGCCTCGTGGAGAAACCGGACCTGTTCCGCCAGCTTCCCGCGCGGCAGCCCAGAACCGGATCGCCGCTCGCTCGATCCGTCCCGCCTGCTCGCACTTCGTCCGGGTGCGTCTGGGTGAGATCGCCATCAACACCGGCGTGGAGGTCGTGGGAGCGCGGGCCGAGGGCGACGCGCTGCGGGTCTCGCTGTCGGACGGGAGCACGCGCGAGGTCGATCACCTGATGTTCGGCACGGGCTACAAGGTGGACGTCTCCCGCTACCCCTTCCTGGGTGAGGGCATCCTCGGCGACCTGCGTCGGCGTCGACGGGTCCCCCGTGCTCGGGCGGGGTCTGGAGACCTCGGTGGCCGGCCTGCACATCGTGGGCGCACCGGCCGCCTGGAGCTTCGGTCCGATCATGCGGTTCGTGTCGGGCAGCTGGTACTCGGGCAGCGCCGTCGCGCGTGAGATCGCCGGCCGCTCCTCCGGGCGGCGGGTCGACGGCGTCCGGTCGTAGCGAATGCGGCTCGTGGGACCGGCGGGCGGCGCAAAGGTGTGGCTCATGGGGCCGGCGGGCGACACGAACGGGCGGCTCGTGGGGCCGGCGGACGGGAGAGTCGCACGGGCGCTTGGCAACCGGGGGTCGGCCTCCGACGCGGTCGCGCGGGCGCTCGCCAACCGCACGGGCTCCCCCGGCGCGGTCGTGATCGGCGGCGACTACCAGGGGCTCGGGATCGTGCGCAGCCTCGGCCGCCGCGGCATCGACGTGCTGGTGATCGACGACGAGCACTCGATCGCGCGCCACTCCCGCTTCGCGACCGCGGCGGTGAGGGTTCCCGAGCTGCGCGACGAGGAGGCGACCGTCGAGACGTTGCTGCAGCTGGGGGAGCGCCACGGGCTCGACGGCTGGGTGGTGTTCCCCACCCGCGAGGAGACGGTCGCCGCGCTGTCGCGCTACCGCGAGCGGCTGACCAGCCGCTTTCGCATCCCCACGCCGGGGTGGGACGTGGTCGAGTGGGCGTGGGACAAGCGCAAGACGTACGAGATTGCCGCCGAGCTCGGGATCGCGACCCCGCGGACGTGGGTGGTCGGCAGCGCGCAGGAGCTCGACGCGATCGACGGCGAGCCGCCGTTTGCGGTCAAGCCCGCGATCAAGGAGCGCTTCCTGTACGCCACCGGCGACAAGGCGTGGCGCGCCGACACGCGCGCGGAGCTCGACGCGCGTTTTCGGGCGGCCGCGGACGTGGTCGGCGCGGGCGAGGTGATCGTCCAGGAGTTGATCCCCGGCTCGGGCGAGACGCAGCTCGCGTACTGCGGCTTCTTCCGCGACGGGCGCGCCTCGGCGAGCATGGTCGTGCGCCGCCTGCGCCAGCACCCGCTGCTGTTCGGACGCGCAAGCACGTTCGTGCAGACGATCGAGCACCCCGAGCTGGAGGAGGTCTCCGAGCGGCTGCTGCGCCGCATCGGCTACTACGGACTGGTCGAGCTCGAGTACAAGCACGACGTCCGCGACGGCCAGACCAAGCTCCTCGACATCAACGCCCGCACGTGGGGCTACCACACCCTCGGCCAGCGCGCGGGCGTCGACTTCCCCCACCTGTTGTATGCGGACCAGCTGTCACGGTCCTCTGCCGGCGTGGCCTGCGACCAGCCGTCCCAGCCCGCGCTCGGCGTGTCCTCCCCCCAGCTGTCGCGGTCCGCGCCCGACGGGCTGCGCGCGCCGTCCGGCGTGTTCTGGATCCGACTCGCCACCGACGTGCCGACGGCCGCCGTGCAGCTGGCGCAGGGGGCGCTCGACTGGCGGACTTACCTGCGCTCACTGCGGGTGGCCAACATCGAGTCGGTCTTCAGCCGCGACGACCCTCTGCCTGGCCTGGCGGAGCTGGCGCTGCTGCCGTATCTGGCGGTCAAGCGGGGGTTCTGAGCGCGCACGCTCACCGACCGCCCCACAAGATCGGCCCGGGCCGCCCCGTTGTATCCAGCGCCTGTGGCCGTCAGGATCCTGCACAGCTTTCCGCACAAGATCGGCGCGAGCCGCATCTGCACGACCGCTTGGTGGGAGGTCGCGTCGGTGGCGGATGCAGGCGGGGATGTGACGCTCTACGCCGGCGCCGTGCAGCGGCCGCTGCCGGCGAGCGTTCGGACTCGCACGACACTGTCGCGTGGGCGGTGGCGCATCCCCTACCGGGTGCTGGGCACCCGCCGCGCCCTCACCCTGCACGACCGCCTCGTCGCGCGCGCGCTGCCGAAGCTGCGCGACCGCATCGAGGTAGTCCACACGTGGCCGCTGGCGGGCCTCGAGACGCTCCGCACGGCCAAGCGCCTCGGTATCACCACCGTTGTCGAGCGGCCGAACGCGCACACGCGGTTCGCGATGGAGGCCGTCGCCCGGGAGTGTGAGCGCCTCGGCGTGGTGCTGCCGGCGGATCAGGAGCACGCCTACAACGCGGGCAAGCTTTGCCAGGAGGAAGCGGAATACGACCTGGCCGACTACCTGCTGTGCCCCTCCGACTTTGTCGCGCGGACCTTCCGCGACGAGGGCTTCGCGCCCGATCGGCTCCTGCGCCATGCCTACGGGTACGACGATCGCGTCTACTTCCCGGCGGTCGGTGATCACGTCCCGGCGTCCGGTGAGCGCCACGGGGGAGGTGGGCTGGGCGCGCTGTTCGTGGGCGTGTGCGCCGTGCGCAAGGGCCTGCACTTCGCGCTCGAAGCGTGGCTGCGCTCGCCGGCTAGCGAGACGGGCACCTTCCGCATCGCCGGAGAGTTCATCCCCGGGTATGAGGAGCGGCTCGAGGAGCTGCTGGCCCATCCGAGCGTCCAGGTGCTCGGCCACCGCGACGACGTGCCGGAGCTGATGCGTCGCAGCGACGTCCTGATGCTCCCGACCATCGAGGAGGGATCTCCGCTCGTCTGCATGGAGGCCGCCGGCAGCGGGTGCGTGCCGCTCGTCTCCGAGGTCTGCGACGCCGTGTGCGTCGAGGAGAACGCGCTCGTCCACCGCGTCGGCGACGTCGATGCCCTCGCGAGCCATCTCACGCTGCTTCACGAGGACCGGGGCCGTCTGGCCGAGCTGCGCGAGGCGTGTCTGCGGGTCGCGCCCACGCTCACATGGGCCGCGGCGGGACGGCAGTTGCTCGGCGCCTACGAGCAGGCCGCCGCCCCCGGCGTTCGAGTGCAAGAAGGCGATCGCTCGGCTCGTTCTGTCCAGCGAATGTGTCAATCGAGCTCACCGAACCCTGGGCGGCGGATCCCTGCAAGTCCCGGGCCAACCACGCTTCAGCCATGACAGCCAACGGGTCCAACCACTTCGCCGAGGGCGCCGGACAGCGCAGCAACGGGCTCGCGCCCACGGCCCCAAACCCCGAGCAGACGATCCTCGTAGCGGGAGGCGCCGGCTACATCGGCAGCATCCTCGTGCCCAAGCTGCTCGACCGCGGCTACCGGGTGCGCGTGCTCGACCGGCTGTTCTTCGGCGAGGACTCGCTGGCGAGCGTGCGCGAGAAAATCGAGCTTGTGGTCGCGGACGTGCGGGACGTCCCCGCGACGGCGCTGGACGAGGTCGACGGTGTGATCAACCTGTCCGGGCTGAGCAACGACCCGACCGCCGAGTTCGACCCCGAGGCCAACTGGCAGATGAACGCGATCGCGACCGAGACGCTGGCGCGCGCCTGCCTGGAGCGCGGCATCGAGCGCTACGTGTTCGCCTCCTCCTGCTCGCTCTACGACGGCCTGCCGCCGGGGATGCACGCCGAGGACGCCGACATTCAGCCACGCGCCGCCTACGCGACCTCCAAGCGCTACGGCGAGGAGAAGCTGATCGAGCTCGGCGCCGAGGGCCTCTGCCCCGTGATCCTGCGCAACGGCACCGTCTACGGCTGGAGCCCCCGGATGAGGTTCGACCTGGTGGTCAACACCTTCGTCAAGGACGCGCTGCTGGCGGGCTCGCTGAAACTGCACGGCGGCGGCTGGATGTGGCGCCCGCTGGTGGACATCCGCGACTGCGCCGACGCGATGATCGCCGCCTACGAGGCGCCCGCGGAGAAGGTGCAGGGCGAGATCTTCAACGTCGTGCACTCCAACTACCAGATCCGTGAGCTCGCGATGATCGTCGCCGGCTCGGTGCAGCTCGGCGGGCGCCCGGTGCAGCTCGAGGAGGTCCCCGCGCTCAAGCTGACGCGCGACTACGAGTGCGCCAACGCGAAGCTCTCGACCACGCTCGGTTTCATCCCGCGACGGTCGGTGCTCGAGGCGGTGAGCGACCTGCTCGCACGGATCGAGGGCGACGACCTCACGGGCCTCACCGACCCGCGCTGCTACAACATCCGCTGGTTGGAACTGCTGCACGCGGTCAAGCCCGTCCTGGACGCCTTCGCCGAGGTGCTTTGAGAGCGCTGATCACCGGCGGTGGGGGTCAGCTTGCCAGTGATTTGAAGGCGCTGCTGGGCGACTCCGCACGGGCATACTCACACGCCGAACTCGACATCACCGACGCGGCGGCGCTGCAGCGCGCGCTTGACGAGACCCGGCCGGAGATCGTGTTCAACTGCGCTGCGTTCCACAACGTCGACGTGTGCGAGCGCGAGCCGGATGCCGCCTGGGCGGCCAACGTGCGGGCGGTACGGGAGCTCGCGCGTCGCGGTGCGCGGCTCGTGCACCTCTCGACCAACTACGTCTTCGACGGCCGGCGCGCGGAGCCCTACGCCGAGCAGGAGACGCCCGTCGCCGCGCTCGATCTACGCGCTGACGAAGCTCGCCGGCGAGTACGCCGCGCTCGCCTACGGCGCAGGATGCCCTCGTCGTGCGCAGCGCGCGGCCTCTACGGCCTGCACGGCAGCGCCTGCAAGGGGGGCAACTTCGTCCAGCGCATGGTCGTGCGCGCGCGTGGATCAGGTACCCACCCACCCGCCCACCCACCCGCCCTGAGCGTCGTCGCCGACCAGCGCCTGCAGCCGACCTTCACCGCCGACCTCGCTCGGGCGATCCTCGAAGCGGTGGACGCCGGCGCCGGCGGGGTGCTCCACCTGACCGCGACGGGCGCGTGCTCGTGGCACGAGTTCACCATTGCGATCGTGCGTGAGGCCGGCATCGACGTGCCGGTCGAGGCGACGAGCACCGAGATCCCGGCCGGCGGGGTCGATCGGCCGCTGAACGGCGTGCTGGCCCGCCCGCGCGCCGACTCGCTGGGGCTCGCCCCGCTGCGTCCCTGGCGCGAGGCGCTGTCCGACTACATGCGCCGCGCGGGCCTGGCGGAGTCATAGGTTGTCCCGCCGGCGAGGTCATAAACCTTTCCCGGGCCGGCGAGGGCACAGCCCGTTCCGGCCCTGCAGGTTCATAGCCTTACCCACCACCTCACTGTTTGTCGCCCACCAAATCGACCGGAGGAACCCATGGAACGTCTCGACACTCGCCTGGATGGCCCGATCCTGATCGCTCCGAAGGTATTGGGGGACGAGCGCGGCTTCTTCGTGGAGACCTACCGTCGCTCGATCTTCGCGGAGCTGGGCATCGCCGAGGAGATGGTGCAGGACAACCACTCACGCTCGCGCGCGCGGAATCGTTCGCGGCATGCACTTCCAGATCGGCCAGGGCGCCGCCAAGCTCGTGCGCGCGGGCCGCGGTGCGATCTACGACGTGCTCGTCGACGTGCGCGCGGGGTCGCCCACCTTCGGTCAGTGGGAGGGCTTCGAGCTGACCGAGGAGAACATGCACATCGCTCTACTGCCCGATCGGGTTCGCGCACGGCTTCTGCGTGCTCAGCGACGTCGCCGACGTGATGTACAAGCAGAGCAACTACTACGCCGACGCCACCGAGCGCGGAATCGCCTACAACGACCCGGAGGTCGCGATCGAGTGGCCGCTTGCGACCGCGGATCTGATCCCCTCCGAGCGCGACGCATCGGCGCCGCGGCTGAGCGAGATCGCCGCCGAGTTGCCCTTTCGCTACGAGGGGTGAGCGCAGGCCATCGAGCGCCCCAGCGGCGGGCAAAGACCTCCGGGCGCGCCCTCGAAGGAACCGCTCTGAGCGTGCGCCCCGAAGGAACTCCCCCGGGCGCGCGCCTCGCAAGAACCCCCTGGGCGGGTTCGTTACGTGTGCGTAATGGTGGAGGATCGCGGCCAACGGGTGGATGCGGCCCGGGAGGGCATGGCGGACGTTGCGGTTGTCGTCATCTCGACCAACGAGGCGCACTGGGTGGAGCCCTGCCTTGCCACCGTGTTCGACCACGCGGGCGATGCCACGCTGCAGGTCATCGTGGTCGACAACTCCTCGACCGACGGCACCCGCGAGATGGTGGAGTCGAAGTTCCCTGAGGCGCGTGTCGTCAGCTCGCTCAACCGCGGCTTCGCCCACGGCAACAACCGCGGGCTCGAACAGGCAAACGCCCGCTACATGCTGCTGCTCAACCCCGACACGGAAGTGATCGAGGGGACGTTCGGGGAGCTGGTGCAGCTGATGGACGCGCGGCCCCAGGTCGGTCTCGCGGGGGTGCGCCAGGTCACCGCCGACGGCCGGCTGCTGCGTACGATCCGCCGCTTTCCCAGCGCCACCCGCACCTTCGGCGAGGCGCTCTTCTCCGAGCATTGGCCCGTCCATCCCGCCTGGGCGGGGGAACGCGTCCTCGACCGGGACGCATACGAGCGGGAGGGAGAGTGCGACTGGACCTCCGGCTCGTTCATGCTCGCACGCCGTGAGGCGCTGCTGGGCGCGGGGCTGCTCGACGAGCGCTTCTTCCTGCAGTCCGAGGAGCCCGATCTCTGCCTGCGTATCAAGCGTGCCGGCTGGCAGGTTCGCCACCTGCCCCAGATGACGATCGTCCACCACGCCGGCAAAGCCGGCTGGCAGCCGCGGATGATCGCTCAGGACGCCTATTCGCGCAAGCAGTACGCACGCAAGCACTTCGGCCGCGTCCATCGCGGCCTCTACCTCTCGGCGCTCGGGGTACGCCACCTCGTCCGCGCTGCCGCCGCGGACGCCGCCGGCACCGACTCGGTCGCCCGCCGTGAGGCGGCGCGGCTCGCGCTGGAGACGCTCGCCGGCCGCGCCGGACCGCCGTTCCGCCCGCCGCCGCCCACCGCGGTCGCCCCGTCCGCCAACGGCGACCACGTGGCGGCCGGCGCCCAAGTGGCGACCCCGGCCGTAAACGGAGCGGTGCGCTCGTGAAGCGACTGGTGGTGGTGACCGACAACCCGATGCTGGTGGGCGCGATTCGCGCCGGGATGTGCGACAGCCAGGCGTTTCGGCTGTTGGGGTATCTCGACCCCCGCCGCACCAGCCCCAGCCGCGTCAAGGAGGCGGGCGCCGAGGTGGTGCTGGTCGACGAGACCGAATCCACCGAGCAGACGATCGAGCTGATTCGCGGCATCGGCGAGGCCGACGCCGAGATCGCCGTGGTGCTCCTGGCGATGCGGATGGACGGGGAGTGGCTGGCACGCGCGTTCGAGGCGGGCGCCACCAGCGCGATCTTGAAGGACATCCACCCGCAGGCGCTTGCCACCGTTTTGGAGGCGGCGCTGAAGGGCCACATCGTGCACTCGCCGGCCGCCATCGAGGCGCTCGGCGAAGCGTCTCAGCCGCTCTCCAGCGAGCACCTTTCACTGACCCCGCGGGAGCTCTCGATCCTGCGGCTGGTGGCGGCTGGCGCTGCCAACCGCGAGATCGCCCAGCAGTTGTGGATCACCCGCCAGACAGTGAAGTTTCACCTCTCCAACGTCTACCGCAAGCTGGGCGTCAACAACCGCACCGGCGCCTGCCGCTACGCGCACCTCAACGGCGTCATGATCCCGTCCGCCGGCGACAGCCACCGTGAGGTGGCGACGGTCGGCGGGGCGGTTGCAGTCGCCTCGTAGGCGCAGGGTCGTCTCGACCGCCTCTGCGGGGAGGTTGCCAGCTCCGCGGTTTGCGGTCGCCCGAGGCGGTTACGGGTTGCCGAGGTGGTTACGGGTTGGAGTCGCCCGAGGCGGTTATGGTCGCCTGTGGGGGCGCGAGGGTCGTCTCGACAGGCCGCGCGGGCCGGGGGCGGTTGCAGTCGCCTCGTAGGCGCTCACGCCGTGGCCGACCGCTGCCGCAGCACCTGCAGCGGCGTGCGCAGCAACAGCCTGAGATCCAGCCCCAGCGACCAGCCGCGCGCGTAGGCGACGTCCATGTCGAGCGCCTCGCCGTAGCTGGCGCTGGCGCGCGCGGTCACCTGCCAGAGGCCGGTGAGGCCCTGCGGCACGGCGAAGCGCTGCAGGTGGTGGGGCTGCAGGTGCTCGGCCTCGTAGGGGATACAGGGGCGCGGCCCCACCAGCGACATGTCGCCGCGCAGCACGTTGAACAGCTGCGGCAGCTCGTCGAGGCTGGTGCGCCGCAGCCAGCGCCCGACGTTGGTGACGGCGTCGGCTTGGTCGAGCTTGAACAGGCCGTTGGCGTTGCTCACCGCGGTGGGCGACATCGACTGCTCGATGTAGGCGCGGTGGGCGGCCTGGTCGGTGTCCACCTTCATGGTGCGGAACTTGAGCGTGGTGAACTCCTTCATGTCGGCCCCCAACCGCGTCTGCCGGAAGAGAATCGGCCCGGGCGAGTCGAGGCGGATGCGCACCGCGATGAAAGCCATCAGCGGCGCCGCCACGATCAGCATGGCGCCGGCGCCCACGACGTCGATCGCCCGCTTGACCGTCAGCGCGGCGCGCGTGGGGCTGGTACGCGGCACGCCCAGTAGTGGCATCCCTTCCACCCAGTGCATGGCGGCACCGAGATCGACCAGCTCGAACAGGCGCGGCACCAGGTCGATCTGCACGGGAAGGTCCCGCAGGCGGCGTACGGCGGCGAGCACCTCCGCTTCGCTTTCGTTGGAGAAGGCGACCACCACGCGCTCCACGTGGAGCGTTTCGATTATCTCCCGCATCCGCTTGGGCGGGCCGAGGATCGTCAGGTTCTCCGGCAGGTCGGCGCGGCGTGCCTTCGGGTAGCGGTCGATGAAGCCCACCACGTTGGCGCCGTACTCGGGGTGGCTCACCAGCTTGCGGGCGAGCAGCTGTCCCACCTCGCCGGCGCCCACGATCAGCGTGTTCTGCTGGTAGGCGTTCGTCCGCTTGCACAGCTCACGCGCCACCCGCCGCAGCGTCGGCACGATGCAGATGGCCAGCACCCAGAAGGTGATCAGCGCTTCCAGCGCCGGTCCGCTGCGGCCGGCCAACCGCGAGGCGACGAGCAGCAGCCACAGCCCGATCGCCACCAGCGAGAAGACTGCAGCCACGTCGTCGGTGGAGGAGTGGGCGGCGCGCTCGTGGTCGCGCCTGTAGAGACCGTGGAGTTTGGCCACCACGATCCAGCACGGCAGCGTGAGCGCGAACACCCCCAGCTCCCGCCACGAGCCGAAGGCGCGGTGATCGCCCCAGGCCAGCGTGGCCAGCAGGTAGGCGAGCGTGAGACCGAGCACGTCGGCGACCATCAGGCTGCGCGGGACCAGCCACGAGCGACGCTCCGCGTGCCGCCGGGCCAGCAGCCGCTGCGTGTGGTCGTCCATCGCGGCCACCGGGTCCTCCACGCCGAAGCGTTCGCCGACGATCGCGCGTTGGCGTTCGAGGGCTGCCCCGTTGCGTGCCCTGTATTCGGCGATCGAGCTGACTACGTCCATCGCCCGCATCATGCAACGTCGCAGTGGCTGGCGGTAGACCAGGATGCGCCATACGGCCCAAGACCGGTCCACGGGACGGGTGGGCTCCTATACTTCTGGCCAGCGGTCCCGTCCAGCGTGTGGCTACCTTGTCGCTGAGTGAGTCTAGGGACACTGCGCGCGCAAACTCTGGGCCCGATGTAAGCGAGCGCGAGGATGCACTTCGCGAGAAGGGACGCACGATGAAGCGACTGACGATCGTCGCCGACAATTCGCTGATCGTCGACGCGATCGCACTTGGGTTGCGCAAGAGCGGCGAGTTCGAGGTGCTCGACCACGTCGATTCGCGGACGGCCTCGGCGGCGACGATCGCCGACACGCTGCCCGACGTGGTGCTGATCGACGACATGGGCCAGTCGCCGCGGGTGGTCGAGCTGGTCGCGCAGCTCAAGGCCCAGCTGGACCGCGTCGCGGTGATCGTGCTGACGCTGGCGATGGACTCGCCGTGGTTGGACGACGTGTTCGCCGCGGGGGCCGCCGGCGCGATCTCGAAGGCGACCCACCCCGGCGCGCTCACGACGCTCCTGCGTGAGACGGTCAACGGCAACGTGGTGCACGTGTCCAAGCGGGCGGCGAAAAGCCGTGGCACGCGCCTGCAGGCGGTGACCGTCAACGGCAGCGCGCTGACGCCGCGGGAGCTGGAGGTGTTGCGACTGGTGGCCTCGGGGTCGAGCAACGGCGAGATCGCGCAGGCACTGTGGGTGACTGAGCAGACCGTCAAGTTTCACCTCTCCAACGTCTACAAGAAGCTCGACGTGGCCAACCGTACCGAGGCCAGCCACTACGCGCTCGTGCACGGCCTGGTGAGCGGCCGTAAGTCGATGGAGACCCCGTGACGGCGACCGGGGCGCTCCGGGCACCGTGCCGCCGGGCGTCGCCGTCGGAGGCCGCCTGATGGCGGTGGGCGAGCGGCTGGGAGTCGCTGTCGCGGTGCGTGCGCGCCCGCGGAGAGCGCTCGGAAGCTGGCTGGCGTGGCCGCGCAGCGGCTTCGTGGCGCTCGGGGCGGGGGCGATCGCCGCCGTGGCCGCCACGCACCTGATCGACTACGGCGTGTACCACCTCGAATACGAAGTGCTCAACGCCAACCTGGCCGTCAGCTGGTCGCACAAGGTCGACGCGGCGGCGCTCGGCGTGGGCACTGCCGTCGCGCTCGTCGGCGCCCGGCGTTGGCCCGCGCGGCGCGCGACGTGGCTGGCGACGGCCGCAATGCTGGCGCTGTTTTTCATCGACGAGGTCACCGAACTGCACACGAAGATCGGCGGGCTCAACCACGGCAAGCTGCTGTATGCGCCGCTGCTGGCGGCGCTCGTGTACTGCGTGTGGCGGCTGACGCGGGACGGCGCCTACCGCGGGGCGGTACAGGCCGGCGCGGCACTGCTGATGGTGTCGTACGCGGTGCACGTGCTCGACCCCCACCACATCGCCCGCGCGCTCGGCTGGCAGGACGGCGGGTGGGCGTTCCAGTGCGTGGTGGCGCTCAAGGAGGGCACGGAGCTGGCGGGGGTGCTGCTGGCGCTGCTGGCACTGGCGGGCACGGCGGTCGCGGGGCGGCGGAGCGTCTCACAAGTACGCCCCGGCGGAGAACGTTGAGTTGGTGATGGCGCAGCGGCTGCTCGTAGTCTCTCCGATTCGCAACGAGGCCGCCCACTTCGAGCGGGTGGCGGAGGCCGCTGGCGGCGCAGACCCGCCGACCGGATCTGTGGGTGGTGGTGGACGATCACTCGACCGACGCCACCCCGCAGCTGCTGGCGGAGTTGGCCGAGCGCTTCGATTTCATGCGCGCGGTCGAAGGCCCGCCGCCGTTAGGCGACATGGCGCCCAAGGACCGGCTGGCGATCGCGCTGCCGCCCAGGGCCTTCAACCAGGGGCTGCGCAGCACCGACTGGCGGTCGTTCACGCACATCGCCAAGCTCGACGGCGACGTGGAGCTGCCGCCGCGCTACTTCGAGCTGCTGCTGGCCGAGTTTGCGCGGCGACCCCTCGCTGGGTCTCGCCGGCGGGCTGCTGCGCGAGCGCGAAGGCGAGCAGTGGGGCAGGAAGAACCCCGTCAACGACTATCACGTGCGGGGTGGTCTGAAGTGCTACACGCGCGAGTGCCTGGAGGCGATCGGCGGTATCCAGGAGCGGCTGGCGTGGGACGCGATCGACGAGATCTACGCGCGCATGCGCGGCTACACCACACGCACGGTGGCCGAGCTGGTCGCTTGGCACCACCGTCAGACCGGGAGCGCCGACGGCCTGTTGCGAGGCCGCGCGCGGCACGGGCAGTGCGCGCACATCGTCCACTTCACACTCCCGTGGGTGTCGGCGCGGGCGTTCAAGGTCGCGCGCGAGCGGCCGCGCGGGCTGTCAGGCGTGGCCTTCCTGTACGGGTATGTGTACGCAGCGTTGACGCGCGTTCCCCGGGTCGACGATCCGGAGCTGCGCGCGTTCGTGCGCAGCGAGCTGCGCCATCGCGAGCGCGCCGAGCTCGAGCAGCTCGCCGCGCGCGGCCGCGGCCTGCTGGCATTCGCCGGCCGCGCGAGCTGAAGGGGGCCGGCCGATGTGCGGGATCGCCGGCATCGTGCGCAGCTCCCGCGCCCCGGTGGAGCGTGCAACGCTCGAGCGGATGTGCGAGGCGCAGGCCCACCGCGGGCCCGACGCCCGCGGCATCCATCTCGACGAGGGGGTGGCGCTCGGCATTCAGCGCCTGCGCGTCGTCGATCTGGTGACCGGCGACCAGCCGATTCACAACGAGGACCGCTCGGTGACGGTGGTGTTGAACGGCGAGATCTACAACTTCCGCGAGCTGCGCCGCCGGCTGCGCGGGCAGGGGCACGTGTTTGCCACCGAGGGCGACACCGAGGTGATCGTCCACCTCTACGAGGAGCTGGGCGCGGCGTGCGTGCGCGAGCTGCACGGCATGTTCGCGTTCGCCCTGTGGGACGGCCGCCGCCGGCAGCTGCTGCTGGCGCGCGATCGGGTGGGCAAGAAGCCGCTGTTCTACTGCGAGCGGCCGGGCGCGATCAGCTTCGCCTCGGAGCTGCCGGCGCTGCTACAGGACCCGGAGGTTCCGCGGGAGGTCGATCCGCACGCGCTGGACGCCTACCTGACGTACGGCTACGTGCCGGCGCCGCTGAGCGCGTTCGCGGCGGTGCGCAAGCTGATGCCGGCGAGCACGCTCGTCTACCGCGACGGGAAGGCGCTGACCGAGCGCTACTGGCGCCTTGACTACTCCCGCAAGCGCCCGCCGGCGCCGGCACACGAGGTGGAGGAGGAGATGCGCGGGGCGATCCGCCAGGCGGTGAAGCGCCGGATGGTGGCGGACGTGCCGATGGGCGCGTTCCTCTCGGGCGGCGTGGACTCCTCGGCGGTGGTGGCGGCGATGGCTGAAAGCTCCTCGGAGCCGGTGCGGACCTTCTCGATCGGCTTCGAGGAGGAGCGTTTCAACGAGCTGCCGCAGGCGCGGCTGGTGGCGCGCGAGTTCGCCACCGACCACCACGAGCTGGTGGTGCGCCCCGACGCGATCGAGATGCTGCCGATGGTGGTGCGCCACTACGGCGAGCCGTTCGCCGACGCGTCGGCGCTGCCGTCGTTCTACCTCGCGCGCTTTGCCGCCGAGCACGTCACCGTCGCGCTCAACGGCGACGGCGGCGACGAGAGCTTCGCCGGCTACCCCCGTTACACCACCAACCTGGCGCTGGCGCAGCTCGACAGCCTGCCGGCGCCGATCCGCCACGCCGCCGGGGCGCTCGCACGGCGGGTGGCGCCCGGCGAGGATCCGCGTGCGGTGCGCAGCAAACTGGCGCGGTTTGCCACCAAGTTGGCGCTGAGCGGCGAGGAGCGCTACCTGGCGCAGGTTTCGAAGTTCACGCAGCAGGCCCGCGCGCAGCTGTACACGCCCGAGTACGCGGCGCAGCTTGGCCCCTCGCGCGCGGCGGAGGTGCTGCTGGAGCCGTGGCGCTCCTCGAGCGCCACCGGCGGTCTGGATCGGCTGCTGGACGTCGACGTCAACATCTATTTGCCGGGCGATTTGCTCACCAAGGTCGACATCGCCACGATGGCGTACTCGCTGGAGGGCCGCTCGCCGCTGCTCGATCACGAGCTGATGGAGCTGGCCGCCGCGCTGCCGGCACAGATGAAGGCCGACCGCGGCCAGCGTAAGCGCGTCCTACGCGCGGCGCTGCGCGGGTGGGTGCCGGACGCGATCCTCGACGCGCCCAAGCAGGGCTTCGAACTGCCGGTGGCAAAATGGTTTCGCGGCGAGCTGCGCGAGTACGCTCGCGAGGTGCTGCTCGATCCCGGCGCCCTTGCGCGCGGCTGGTTTCGCGAGGCGGAGGTGCGGCGGCTGCTCGACGAGCACGCCGCCGGCGCCGACGACCACAACCGCCGTCTGTGGATCCTGCTGATGCTGGAGCTGTGGCACAGCGAGGTGCTCGCCGGCGCGGGCCCGGGCACGGGCGCGAAGTCGCTGACGTACGCGGCGTCGTGAGGACGCTGGACACCGCGGACACCGCGTGCCGGCACGCCGCGTGCCGGCGGTGCTAGCTCCGCGCGGCCGTCGCTGTGTTGTCGCCGTCGCGCGAGCGGGCAAGGTCGCCGTCACGCACACGGGCAGCCGCCGGGTCGTACTTGCCCGCGAAGGCGTCGAGATCGGTCGAGGTGAGCTCGTCGATCCGCTCGAGCACTACCTCCTCCTCCCAATCCCACCAGCGGATTCGCAGGAGGCTCTCGATCGTCGCCTCGGAGAAGCGCTTGCGGACCGGCCGCGCGGGGGCGCCGGCGACGATCGTGTAGGGCGCGACGTCCTTGCTCACCACCGACCAGGCGGCCACGACGGCGCCGTCGCCGATCGTGACCCCCCCGAGGATCTTGGCGCCCTGGCCGATCCAAACGTCGTTGCCGATCACCACATCGCCTTTCGACCACGGCTGTCCCACCCGCTCCATGTGGTCGGGAACCAGATACTGGCGCATGGGGTAGCTGGTGACCGTGTCGATCCGGTGGTTGCCCCCCGGCATGATCTCGACGTCGGAGGCCACCGAGCACCAGCTGCCGATGGTGACGCGCGCGGAGTCGCCCGCGAACACCAGCACGCGGAAGTCACCATACGTCCGGTGGCCCACCGTCAGCATGCCGTTCTGCTTCAGCCAGGCCTCCGTGCGCGGTTCGGGCGCGGATATCCCCAGCCGTCGCGTAACAGTCCGCTTGAGCCGCCGCTGCACCCGCGCTGCCAGCCCCGTGCCGCGCAGGGGCGGTTCGGGCGGTACCGCTGGCCGCGCGCTCACAGCCTGACCGGGCCTTCGCGCAGCGCCGCACGGACCGCGCCCTGCAGCCCGCCATCACCCTGCTCTGACGCCGCTGGGACCGCGTCACGTCGGGAGGCCCGCGCCACGCGCTCGGGCAGGCTGTCGGTGGCCCAGACGACGGCGACGCGGCCCGTCCGCTCGAACACCTTGGCGAGCCGGACCTGGTGGTCGTCCACTGTCTCGCGGTAGCGCCGCAGCCGCGGCATCACCACCGGGACGTGGCCCATCTGCGCGGCACAGATGATGGTGCCCATGCCCGCGTGGCTGATCACCGTGTCAGCCTCGCTCATGTAGTCGACGACCTGCTCGAAGGTGAGCCACTCATATGCCTCGCTCACCCCGCGCGGGGCCTTGGCGGGCCCGTACTGGACGACGAGCTCGCTCGGGTCGAGCTGGGCGATGGCCTCGATCAGGCGGTCGAAGCGGAACGTCGGATTGCTGCCGACGGTGACGAAGATCACAGCAGGCTCCCCACGAACTCCATCCGCGGCCGCGTGGCAGCCTCGGGCCACTGGACGAAGAACCGGTCCACCAGGCGGTACACCAGCCTGCCGGTCAACGACGGCCCGTCGACGCGAGTGAGGCTCTCCACGTAGATCAGCCGCGCCCCCGCCAGCTTGCCCACGACGAACACCGGGAAGGTGACGCCTCCCCCGGTCGAGAGGAGCACGTCCGGGCGGTGGCGGCGAATCGTGCGAGCGGCCAGCCACAGGTTGCGGAACATGTTCTTGATGTTCCGCGCGGTGGGCACGTGGGCGTAGACGGCCCGCTGGTCGCGCAACAGCGCCTCCGTGTCGGCCGCGCGCGTGGTGAACCACATGTGCGGGAGATCGCCCCACGCGGACTTGAGCGCGAGCATCTGCATGAAGTGCCCGCCCTGGCAGCACACCAGCATCACGCGCGGCTCCCGCGGCTCGCCGGGCTCGTCGCCGCGGGGCGCGCCGGGTTCGCCGGGGTGGGGCTCGGACGGCTGCACCACGGGCGGCGCGCCGTGCTCGCCGAGGTGGGCCTCAGGCCGGCGCATGCGTTGCCTCGGTGAGACTCGTCCAGCTCAGGCCGAGATGCTGTCCGTGAGCCACGATCGCCGGCAGTGCCTCCGCCGTCGGCCGGGCGCTGTCGCGCCGCCCGTAGCGGGCGGTGTCGTGCAGCAGGACGATCGCTCCAGGGCGCAGCGAGGAGATCGTCTCGGCGGCGATCGTCTCGGCGCCGACGTCCTCCCAGTCGAGGCCCCACGCCGACCAGTAGGCGACCTGCAGACCGAGCGACAGGCACACCTCGTGGGAAGTCTCGGAGAGCTTGCCGTAAGGGGGACGAAACCAGGTGGGACGGATGCCAGTGGCCGACTCGATCGCCTCGAGCCCCTGCTCCAGGTCGGCCCGCGCCTGCTCGGCGTCCAGCATGTCGTAGCGGGGGTGAGCAAACCCGTGCAGGCCCAGCTCGTGGCCGTCGGCGACGATCCGCTGGGCCAGCTCCGGCGCTCCGCGCACCTCGGCGCCGAGCACGAAGAAGGTCGCGCCGACACCGAGCTGCCCGAGCTGCTCGAGCACCTCGGGCGTGGCGTCGGCGCCGGGGCCGTCGTCGAACGTCAGCGCCGCGCGCTCGCCGGCGAGACGCTCCAGGCCGGGCGTCGCGCGCCAGCGCTGGGCCCTGCCGGGATGCCAGTTGTACAGCCGCCGGCGCAGCGACCATGGCACCGCTAGGGGGATGCGACGCATTGACGGCATACGTCCCAAAAAACGCGGTGAGCCGCTCCCGACTTGCGACTGTGCACGGAGGGTGGGCCCACGAATCGCGGGCCCCAGGCCTAGCCGGTTGGGGAGTGCCGGCGAACGCGCGGCTTGCTACATATCCAGCGTGGCCGAGGGCTCCGCGAGTACGGAAGGCGGGTTCCGCGCCTCGGTGGTGCGCGGCCTGGTGTGGCAGCTCGCCGGGCGCGGCACCTGGCAGGTATCGCAGCTGCTGGTGGTGGCGATCCTGGCGCGGCTGCTGACGCCGCACGAGTACGGGATCGCCGGGATGGTGCTGGTGATGATCAGCTTCGAGCCCCTGCTCGCCGGCACGGGGTTGGCGGCCGCGCTGATCCAGCGTCCGACGATCACCGAGCTGGACAAGTCGACCGTGTTTTGGACAAACGCCGCGGTCGGTCTGGCGGCCTGTTTGATCGGCGTGGCGGTGTCGCCGCTGGTGGCCGACTTCTACGGCACCCCCCAGGTGGAGCCGCTGTTTGCGGCGCTGTCGGTGGTGTTCCTCGTCAGCTCGCTGAGCTCCGTGCAGGCCAACCTGCTGATCAGGGAAATGGACTTCCGCTCGCTGGAACTGCGCTCGACGGCGGCGACGCTGGTGGCGGCGGCCGCGGCGATTCTGATCGCCTTCGAGGGAGGCGGGGCGTGGGCGCTGATCGCCCAGCAGCTCGCCTACTTCGCCACTTCGCTGGCGCTGCTCACGGCGTTCAGCCGCTGGCGCCCGCGGCTGATGTACTCGCGCGAGAGCCTCCGCGAGCTGCGCAGCTTCGGCAGCCACGTGTCGGGCACGATCATGATGAATCAGGTCACGCAGAACGCCGACAACGTGCTCATCGGGCGCTTCCTCGGCGCCTACCCGCTGGGCCTCTACTCGCTGGGCTACAGCGTGATCATGCTGGCGTTCAGCCGCATCACCTCGCCGGTCATCCAGCTCCTGTTTCCGATCTTCTCCCGCGTCCAGGACGACCGTGAGCGGCTGGCCTCGCTGTGGTTGCGCTCGCTGCGGTTGATGGCCGCCGTGACCATGCCGGCGATGCTGGGCTTGGTGGTGGTGGCGCCCGACATGGTGGCGGTGGTGTTCGGGCCGCGCTGGCACGAAGCCACGCCGATCATCCAGATCCTCTCCTGGGTGGGCCTCGCCATCGGCCTGCAGGGGCTCAGCTCGATCGTGCTGCAGGCGCTGGGTCAGACCCGGGTTCAGTTCAAGTACGCGAGCATCCAGTGCGCCGCGAGCGTGATCTCGTTCGCCGTCGGGCTGCACTGGGGAATCGTCGGCGTGGCCGCCTGCTTTGCCGCCGTCAACGTGTTTCTGCAGCCCGTCTACCTGCACCTCGCCTCGCGCGCAGCGGGCATCGGCCTGCGCGACTGCGGACGGGCGCTGTCGGGCGTGATGCAGGCGACCGCGGCGGTCGTGCTGGTGGCGGTCCTCACCCGCGAGCTGCTGCTGGCCGATGGCATCCCGGTGGTGCCGCGACTGGCGAGCACGATCGCCGCCGGGGTGGTCGTGTACGGATTGGTGCTGGTGTGGCGCGGGCCGGAGGTCATCGCGGAGGTGCGGGGGCTGCTCGCCAGGCGCAGCGCCCGTGGGCAGCCGGACGCGGCCCCCGCATGAGCATCCTGAAGGCCTATCCCTTGGTTGGCCCGCTCCAATCGGATAGGCCCTAACCGATTGGCCAGTGCCCGAACCCGACTTACGGCCATACCGGGGCCCGGTGGCGGGACCGTATTATCGCTGAGATGACCGGGCATCCCCCTGCGAGAAAGCATCCTGTGCACCGTCGCGCCACCCGGGCAAAGAGCGATGGCGTCGCATCCGGATCACACGAAGGGAGTCGGTGCTGAGATGGATTTGAGCCTGTTTTTCGCGGTTCTGTGGCGTTCAAAACGGCTGCTGATCGCCGCTGTCGTGCTGGCGGCGGCGCTCGCGGTACTGGCCTACGGCCAGCCGAGCTTCTCAGGGGGCAAGCCGTCCCTGAAGCCGCGCGGCACCGAAGTGTGGCAGAGCGAATCGCAGCTGCTCATCGCCCAGGCTGGGTTCCCGTATCGCCAGTCCGCCGAAGCGAGTGAACCCGCGCGGTCGATGGGTTCGCTCTCCCCAATCTACGCGAACCTGGCCAACGGAGGGCTCGTGCAGGCCGAAATCCGCCAGCAGCTCGGCTCCACCGGCGCGGTCAAGGCTCAGGAAGACGTGGACCTCGCTGCCTCCACCTTCCTGCCATTCGTCACCTTCGTCGCCACCGCTCCGACTCCGGCCGTCGCGACGCGGCTCGCCAACGGCGCCGCATCGATCTTCAAAGCCTTTGTCGCGCGCCAGCAGGCAGCGACCGGAGTGCCGCCGGCCCGGCGCATTCAGCTCGCCGTCGTCGAGCCGGGCACCAACGCCAAGCTCGTCGAAGGGCACAAGCTCAGCATCCCGATTCTCGTCTTCCTCGCGATCATGATCGGCGCCATCGCGCTGGTGCTGATCAGGGAGAACGTCCGCCTCCATGCCGCGGATGCGTTGGGCCGCGTGCCGTCCGACCTACCATCGCCGGAGCCGCTCGTGGAGCCGCTCGTCAAGGCTGTACCTGCAGCCCCGGTGGCGGCACCTGCATCCCTGTATGCGCGGGGAGGCACACACGGTGCCACCAACGGTGTGCACGACGGGGACCCGGCTTTCCATCGCGACCCCGTGATGACCGGCGATGTCCGGCAGTGACCCCACGTCCACATCGGCCTGAGCCGGGTTGCTAGCCATGGTTCGTGCGCAGCGCGTGCCGCCCTCGATCGCAGCGATCTGGGCTGGCTTGGGCCTGCTGATGGCAGATGTCCTCGCGGGGGGAGCCTACGCAGAGGAGATTGCCATCGGGCTGCTCTGCGTCGTGCTCGCGATCTGGGTGTCGCGCGTGGCGAAGAGCTGGACCGCGCTGATCGCGGGGGCTGTGCTCGTCGTCCTGTTGATTCCGAACAACGGAAGCTACATCCTGCCGGAAGCTCTGCCCTTCAAGCTCGAGCCGTACCGCGTGGTGGTGGGGCTCATGCTGATCGGCTGGATCGTGGCACTGTTGGTCGACCCCCGAGTGCGCACCCGCGCCACCGGCTTCGGCGGCCAGCTCGCCTTCATCATCTGCGTAATTTTCGCATCCGACCTGGCAAACCCAGGGCGCGTCGGCTCCGCGTTCAACTTATGTCGTGAAGGCGCTCTGGCTGTTCTTCACCTTCGTGCTCTTCTACTACATGGTCGTGAGCGTGGTACGGACGCGAGCCGTTGTGGAGCGCGTCATCACGGTGTTCGTGTCCGCGGGCAGCATCGTCGGCCTGGGCGCGATCGTACAGCGCAGGAGCGGCTACGACGTCTTCGACCACCTGCACGCGCTGCTCCCGATGTTCCACTACGTCCCGGCGGCGGCAGCCGCGATCGAAGAACGCGGCGGACACCTGCGAGCCTTTGCCTCCAGCGGCCATCCGATCGAGCTGAGCACGGTGATGGCGATGACGATCCCATTCGCCGCGTATCTTGCGATCACCCGCAAACAGCGGGTGTGGTGGCTGGCGGCGGTCGTCCTGCTGCTCGGAGATTTCGCGGGCGGCTCGCGCACGGGAATCATCGGAGTCGTCGTGATACTCGCCGTGTTTCTGTGGCTGCGTCCCCGCGAGACGCTGCGCTGCTGGCCAGCGCTGATCCCGATGCTCGCGATCCTGCACTTCGCCGCTCCGGGCGCGATCGGCGGGCTGGAGGAGGAGTTCTTTCCCAAAGGCGGCATCGTCCAGCAGCAGAGCGAAACCGAAATCGGCCCGGGCGGGGAAGTCATCTACTCGAGCCGGCTCTCTCGCATCGGACCTGTGTTCCATGAATATCTCGAGCACAACCCGCTCGTGGGGCAGGGGTACGGAACACGTGTCACCGGGCTGCACCAGCGCAGCTCCGACAACGCGATCGTGCTCGACGACGAGTGGCTCGACACGCTCCTGGAAGTGGGCCTGCTCGGCGTGCTCGCGTGGATGTGGCTCTTCGGGCTCGCCATCCGACGGCTCGGCGTACGCGCCAAACTCGAGCGCCACGCTCCCGAGGGATGGCTCCAGGTCGCGCTCGCCGCATCGATCGCGACGTTCGCATCCTCCATGTTCTTCTTCGACGCGTTCGGCTACGTCCAGGCCACGTTCATGGCGTTCCTCCTGCTGGCTCTGACGGTGGTCGTGCTGCGCCTGCCGGCACACGCCGCCGCGCCGGCCGCGGCGCGGGCGGACGAAGACGACCGCGCGATCGTCCCCGCCTTCGGCGCCGCGCTGCCTCACCCGCTGTGAGACATCGGCCCGGGCCCGAAGCTGCTCTAGCGCGTCGCCCTGCTACCGAAGCCGCTCTCGCTCATCACCCTGCCACCGAAGCCGTTCTCGGTCATCGCCTCGCGATCCGTCCGCAGCCATGAGGCCCCGTGGCCTCACAGCGATCCTCGTCGTCGCCGCGATCGGCCTCTACGCATTCGGGGCGCTGGGCTCCCACGACGCTCGCCCGAGTCACGCGATCTACGTGGCGCAGACCGGCGCGGGGGCGGAGAGCGGAGCCGGCGGCTGTGCTAACGCCCATCCGCTCTCCTGGCTGAACGCACCCCAGAATTGGGGGCCGGTCAGCGGCGAGGTGGGGCCCGGCGCCACCGTCGCTCTGTGCGGCACGCTGACGCAGCCGATCACGGTCGCGCAGAGCGGCGCGCCCGGTGAGCCCGTCACACTGCGCTTCATGCCCTCCGCCGCGATCAGCATGGCGAGCTGCCCTGCGGCGACTGGCTGCATCGACACCGCGAGTCATCGGTACGTGACCATCGAAGGCGCCGGCGAAGCCGCCCACGGCGTGATCGACAACACCGATCAGCGCACGGGGCTCGGGCACGACTCCAGCATCGGCATCCAGGCGCTGAACTGCACCGGTTGCACGTTCAGGTACCTGACGATCGAGAACCTATACGTGCACACAAGCGCGGGCGACACGGCGGTGCAGGCCACGGAAGTTCGCGGGATCGACTTCTCGGGCAGCCACCTGACGATCGCTCACAACACGCTTCACGACGTCGGCTGGGCGCTCGTCGCCGAATGGAACCCGACCGACGGAGACGATCGCATCGAACACAACACCATCTACCACATCGACCACGGCTTCGCCTCCACCGCCGGCTTCAGCGGCGGCAGCATCGGCCCGATTTACTTCGACCACAACGACACCTATGGATACGCCAACTGGGACACCGGATCCGACGCCTACCACCACGACGGCATCCACTGCTTCTCCGCGGACGCGGTCGGCTACGAACCGCACTACAACGGGTTTTACATCTACGACAACCGCTTCGGCGCCGGAACCGGCGAAGACACGACGGCGCAGATCTTCATTGAGGGCTCTCCCGACAAGACGCCCTGCGCGAACCACACGTCCAACATCTGGATCTTCGACAACGTCGCCGTGGACAGCAGCACAACGACATTCACCAACGGCATCTTCGGTGTGTTTTCAGGAGAACCCCACATCTACAACAACACCCTGATCGGCGAGCCGACACCCGAAAACACCTGCTACTCGACGAACGACGCGATCGCGAACGAGCGCTTCGAGAACAACCTCCTCACCACGTGCAGCACACAGATATCCGTCGCCAACGGACCGAGCATCTTTGCCTCCGACGGCATCGATCACAACGTCTACGCCGATGGTGCGGGCCAGAGCAACGCGTTCATCTGCGCCGCCGACTTCTACCCCTTCGGCGCATTCGCGAGCTGGCAGCGTTGCATCAGAGGCGACAGCGACAGCAAAACGGTCGCCAATGCTCTGATCCGCACTTCGGGTCAGGATGAAGGCGTGCTCAATCCGCGCTCGCCCGTCATCAGGGCGGGCGCCAATCTGAGCCGCCTCTGCGCGGGTCCGACGCGGCCGCTCTGCAGCAACATCGCAGGTGCGCCTCGTCCAAGCACCGGTCGTTGGAACGTCGGCGCGTACTGACGAGGCCCATTGTGCGGCGGGCGGCTCCGCGCGGGCCCTTGCCGATACGGCAGGGGGTGTGTCCAACCTCGTGCGCTCGTGCGGGGCCTGATACCCGAGCGCTTGGAGTGCCTAACAAGCGTCCGGGGCGTTCCTGGACCAAGCTGGGCGACGCGGGCTGGCGCAGCCCGTGCTGGTAGCACGGGCAAGGCGGACCGTGGCGATCCAGCGCCGCGTCCAGGGACGCATCCGGGCGTGCCGATCTTTTTGTTAGGTGCTCTTAGTCCTGACACCTCCTCGGTCTCAGTAGGCCCCGATGTCCCATGCCCCGGCTCCCGGACGCGCGGTGCCGTTGATGGTCTGGCAGAGCGCTTCTTCCGGCGTCTGCCCGCACAGGCTCGTCAGGTTGGCGCCCGTTCCGACGGTGGGCGAACCGGCTTCCGGTTTGCCCTCGCTGCCTTTGTCGTCGGTGAACTCGACCTTGGCGCTCGCGGCTGATTTCGAGCCTTCTTCGACCCCTGAGCCGCCCATGCACCCCTTCCAGCCCGAGAAGTCACTGAGGCTGTATGCGTTGCGAGCAGGATTTTCGCAGATCAACGCTTCGCCGGTATCGCCGCCGTTCGCCCACAGATTGTCCGCCATTTCGCTCGTATCAAAACGCGCCTTTTCCGCATCAACCAGCGTCTTGCAACTGCTCGTCAGGTTGTTCTTGTAGCGGATCTCTTCCGTGACGCTGTTGAATTCCTCGCAGATATTGCTCGTGGCCGCCTCGCCGATCAGCGTGTTGTTGTAGATGCGCGGTTCACCCGAGAACACCCCGAGCAGACCATTGCCGCCTTCAACCGTCTGGCTGGCATTCCACAGCACGTTGTTGAAGACCCAGATGCTCGAGGCCTTGTCGGCGCAGGGCGTCCGGCCTTCTCCGGAGCCGCCCTCGAGGAAGATCGGGGCGGTCACGTTGTTTCCTTCGACCTCGATGTAATTGTCGTAGATGTACAAGCCCGTGTAGTGGGGCGTATAGCCCCTGGCGTTCGCCGAGTAGCAGTGTACCCCGTCCACGTGATTGGTGTCCACCGACCCGTCTTCCCATTCCAGGTTGCCGTAGAAGTAGTTGTGCGCAAAAATGACCGGCCCGATGTCACCGCCCGAGAAGTCGGCCGTGGGAGTGAAGCCGTGGGTCACGACGTGGAACGTGTCGTCTTCGACTGTGATATGAGAGCTCGTTTCCCCCATTTCGACGTTAACCGCCCAACCCATGTTCGTAAAGGTGTCATGGCTGATCGTGACGTATTCGGGTGTTTCGCCCTGGATGTAGATGCCCCTGTTTTCCGTGTCGCCGTATTCGGTGCCTTTCTTCGGCACGTACAGGTTGGCGATCGTAAGGTCTTCGATCGTGCAGTGTTTGCAGCCGTCGGCCTCGACCCCCGTCGTGGCCGCGGGAGAGTCTTTGCCGGTCCCGGTGTCGGTGTTTTCGATGGTGCCGCCCTCGCCGCCGTCGATCGTGATGTATTCGCTGCCCCCGGCAACGTTGATGCAGCCCGAGCCGGGGCACCCCTCGTCGCCGATCGCGATCTTGGCGCCCGTGGTGAAGTGGATCGTGATCGGCTTCCCGCTGGACCCGCTGCCTCGGGTTTCGACGGGCGCGGTGAACACGCCGCATAGATCGACAGTGACGCCCGGTTCCACCTTGCCGGCGCCGGTGCCCCAGTTGCCGCCCGCGTTTAGCCACGCGAGCGAGCGGGCATCGGCGCAGCTTTCCCCGCTTTCATCGCCCGCGCCGGCCTGCGCCACGTAGATCTGCGGGCCCGCCGCCTGCCGCGCCACAACTGTTTCAGTCGCCGCCGAGGAGGCTTCACCGGACCCGCCCGCGTTGCTCGCGGTCACCGTCACGCGCACTGTGTGGCCGACGTCGCTCGCGAGAAGCTTGTGGCTCGCCGAGGTGGCGCCCGCGACGTCCGCGCACGATTCTCCCACCGCGTTGCAATCCTCCCACTGGTATTCGTAGGAGGTCGGGTTTTCGGTCCAGGTGCCGGTGCTCGCGCGCAGCGTCTGGCCTTCTTCGGTGGCGCCGCTGATTGTCGGCAGCGCGGTGTTCTTCGGCGGCGGTGGCGGCGGTGGTGGTGGCACTTCCGTGACTTCTTCAGTCGCAGTGGAGCTCGCCGACGTCGAGCCACCCGCGTTGCTCGCGCTCACCACGACGCGCATCGTGTGGCCGACGTCGCTCGCGAGAAGCTTGTAGCTCGCCGAGGTGGCGCCCGCGACTTCCAAGCACGATTCGCCCACGGTGTCGCACTCTTCCCACTGGTATTCGTAGAAGGTGGGGTTTTCGGTCCAGGTGCCGGTGCTCGCGTGCAGTGTTTGGCCTTCTTCGGCGGTACCGCTGATCACCGGCAGTGCGGTGTTCTTGGGAGGCGGCGGTGGTGGCGATGATGCTTTTGTGACTTTGACCGTGGCAGCGGAGCTCGCCGACGTCGAGCCGCCCGCGTTGCTCGCGGTCACCGTCACGCGCACTGTGTGGCCGACGTCGCTCGCGAGAAGCTTGTGGCTCGCCGAGGTGGCGCCCGCGACCTTCGAGCAGGATTCTCCCATCGTGTTGCAGTCCTCCCACTGGTATTCGTAGAAGGTGGGGTTTTCGGTCCAGGTGCCGGTGTTCGCGTGCAGTGTTTGGCCTTCTTCGGCGGTACCGCTGATCACCGGCAGTGCGGTGTTCTTGGGAGGCGGCGGTGGTGGCGATGATGCTTTTGTGACTTTGACCGTGGCAGCTGAGCTCGCGGACGTCGAGCCACCCGCGTTGCTCGCGGTCACCGTCACGCGGATCGTGTGTCCGACGTCCCCGGCGAGGAGCTTGTAGCCGGCTGAGGTGGCGCCCGCGATTTCCGCGCACGATTCGCCCGCGGTGTTGCATTTTTCCCACTGGTATTCGTAGGAGGTGGGGTTTTCCGTCCAGGTGCCGGTGCTCGTGTGCAGCGTCTGGTCTTCTTCAGCGACACCGCTGATCGTCGGCGGTGCGGTGTTCTTCGGGAGCGGGGGTGGAGGAGGCGGCGGAGGCGGCTGCTGAGGCGGCGGCGTCTGAGGCGGGACCGACGGCGTCAAGGCAACGACAGGCACTTCCGTCAGCACCGACGGCAGGCGCCCGCCTTCGGCCGGCGCGGCGAGGGAGGTTGCAGTCACGAAGGCCGAGGGGGGGCAGTCCGAGTAGGTGGTGCCGGTCCTCCAGGGGCTCGGCAAGGTGCGGAGGTCGTGGCTGGCGCTCGTCTCGCTCGGGCAGGGACCCCTCGCGCGGTCGCGATAGCGGAGCCTGCCGCCCTCGCCGAGGATCGCGAGCCAGTAGCTCCTTCCCTGAACGAGTTCGACCGGCGCGATCGGCACGGCCGTCCATGTCCCCGCGCCGACGGCGGGGGTCGAGCCCATGCTCAGCAGCGTCCCGGGATGGCCCTCCGCGGAGGTGTAGAGGCCCGCGATCAGCGTGCGAGCCTCATTCCGCACGCCGATGTAGACGTGTACGGCGCCCGTCAGGCCGGAGGTCCCGGCCCGCACGCGGAACGCTTCGGCCTGGCCGGCCGCCAGGAGGTCGTGCTGCCACTCCACTGCGGTGTCTCCCAGCAGCACCGCAGTGGCAGGCATCACGCTGCGGTGGCGACCGCGATGCACGACTGCGCCCGGCTTGTGCCTCCTCCGGGCATGGGCTTTGGCGTGGCGCCCTCGATGGGACCGGGCGTGAGCGCCGGCGTGGCGCACGCCGGGCGCGCCGAACGCCGGTGCTCCTGCGGACAGGAGCAGCAGGACGATCGCCGCGTGGAGGCTGCGCGCGAGGCGGGTCCGCAGCGAGAGCTGGTTGCTGGGTGATCGCAGCCGCCCGCCGTCCTGGGTGTGCGGGCGCCCGGACTTGAATGATGGACACGTTCGACCCGTGTGGTTCCCAAAGCGCCAACAGCCTCTACGGCCGGGTATGCCCATATATCAAGGACAGGGTACAGCAACCGGCTACCGATTATCGAGGTAACGGTCTGTCTGAGCGATCTGCTTAGTAGGCGCCGATGTCCCAGGCGGCGGAGCTTGAGCGCGCTTCGCCGGTGATACCCGCGCAGAGCGCTTCTTCGGGAGTGTCTTTGCACAGGCTGCTGAGGTTGGCCCCCGTGCCGAGCGCCGCCGAGCCCGCTTCCGGCTCGCCCTCGGTGCCTTTGGCTTCGGTCAGCTCGAGCTTCGCGCTGGTCACCGATTTGGAGCCTTCTTCGACTCCCGAGCCGCCGAGGCACGTCCTCCACCCGGACATCTCTTCGAGGTCGTATTCGGAGCGGGAGGGGTTCATGCACACGAACGCTTCTCCGCTCTCGCCGCTGTTAGCCCAAAGGTTGTGCGCCATCGCCTTTGTTTCGAAGCGCGCCTTTTCGGCGTAGATGAGGGTCTTGCAGGTGGTGGCGAGGTTGTTCTCGTAGTGGATTTTTTCGGCGACGCTGTTGTATTCCTCGCATTTGGCCTGCCCGGTGGACTGGCCGATCAGCGTGTTGTTGTAGATGTGCGGTTCGCCGGAGAACGTGCCCAGCAGCCCGTTGCCGCCTTCGACGGTTTGGTGGGTGGCCCACAGCACGTTGTTGAAGATCCAGATGTTGGAGGTCTTGTCGGCGCACGGCGTAGTGCCGCCGCCGGAGCCGCCCTCGAGGAAGATCGGCGCGGTGACGTTGTTGCCTTCGACCTCGATGTAGTTGTCGTAGACGTACAACCCCGTGTAGTGCGGCGTGTAGCCCCGGCCGTCGCCGGAGAAGCAGTGCAGTCCGTCGACGTGGTTGGTGTCGGTGCTGCCGTCTTCCCATTCCAGGTTGCCGTAGAAGTAGTTGTGCGCAAAGCTCACCTGCCCGATGTCGCCGCCGCTGAACGTCGCGGTCGGCGTGAAGCCGTGGGTGACGGTGTGGAAGGTGTCGTATTCGACCGCGATGTGCGAGCTGTCTTCGCCGAATTCCACGTTTACCGCCCAGCCCATGTCGGAGAACGTGTCGTGCGCGATCTTCACATATTCGGGCGAACCTTCGCGGAGGTAGATGCCACGGATTTCGGTGTTGTTGAGCGCGTCGCCCTTCTCCGGCACGTACAGGTTGGCGATCGTGAGGTTTTCGAAGCTGCAGTGCTTGCAACCGTTGGCCATTATGCCGGTGGTGGGGGCTTCGGATTTTTCTTTGGCGGTGCCCCGGTTGGTGTTTTCAATCGTCCCGCTGGTGCCGCCGTCGATATCGATGTATTCGCTGTTGCCGGCCACATTGACGCACCCGGAGCCGGGGCACCCTTTGCCGCCCATCGCGATCTTCGCGCCGCTCGTGAAATACAGCGTGATTGGCTTGCCGCTTGACCCGCTGCCAGAGGTTTCGATCGGTTCGCTGAACGTGCCGCAGAGATCCACCGTGGTGCCGGGGGCGATCTTGCCGGTGGCGGACCCCCAGTTGGCGCCGCTGTCGAGCCACGCGCGCGAGTGCGCGGTGGCGCAGCTTTCGCCGCTCTGGTTGCCGGTCCCGGCCTGCGAGACGTAGATCTGCGGGCCGGCCACTTCGCTCACCGGCGGCGGTTCGGTTTCGGTGGGAGGCGGCGGGATCGCCGCGACCGTGCCGGTAGCGGCCGAGGCGGCCTTGGTGGATCCGCCGGTGTTGGTGGCGGTGAGGACGACGCGTAGGGTGTGGCCGACGTCGCTGGCGGTGAGTTTGTAGGTGGAGGAGGTGGCGCTGCCGATGTTGGTGCAGGCTTCGCCGGAGGTGTTGCAGTCTTGCCATTGGTAGGTGTAGGAGGTTGGGCTCCCGGTCCAGGTGCCGGTGGTGGCGGTGAGTGTCTTGCCTTCTTCGGCGGTGCCGGAGATAGTTGGGAGGGTGCTGTTGGTCGGGGCTGGGGGAGGGGGCGGTGGTGGGACTGCGACGACAACCCCCGTGGCGGCCGAGGCGGCCTTGGTGGATCCGCCGGTGTTGGTGGCGGTGAGGACGACGCGCAGGGTGTGGCCGACGTCGCTGGCGGCGAGTTTATATGTGGAGGAGGTGGCGCTGCCGATGTTGGTGCAGGCTTCGCCGGAGGCGTTGCAGTCCTCCCACTGGTAAGCGTAGGAGGTTGGGCTGCCGGTCCAGGTGCCGGTGGTGGCGCTCAGTTGCCTGCCTTCTTCGGCGGTCCCGCTGATCGCGGGCAGCGCGGTGTTCGTGGGAGCAGGCGGTGGCGGTGGCGGTGGGATTGCGACGACAACCCCCGTGGCGGCCGAGCTCGCCGGCGTTGAGCCACCTGCGTTGGTCGCGGTCACAATCACACGTACCGTGTCACCGACGTCGCTCGCAGCGAGCTTGTAGCTGGACGTCGTCGCACCGCTCACGCTCAGGCACCCTTCGCCCAGGGCGTTGCAGTCCTCCCACTGGTAAGCGTAGGAGGTCGGGCTGCCGGTCCAGGTGCCGGTGGTGGCGCTCAGTTGCCTGCCTTCTTCGGCGGTGCCTGAGATCGTCGGCAGGGAACTGTTTGCGGGGGCGGCCGGGGGCGGCGGAGGCGTTTCGACCGGAGGCGGCGGGGGAGGCGTTTCGACTGGGGGCGGCGGAGGCGTTTCGACCGGAGGCGGCGGGGGAGGCGTTTCGACTGGGGGTGGCGGAGTGGTTTCGACGGGGGGCGGCGGGGGAGGCGTTTCGACCGGGGGCGGGGGAGTGGTTTCGACCGGGGGAGTGGTTTCTTCGGCGGGCGGCGTCGTTTCGACGGGCGGCGTGGGGGGGGAGCGATTTCCACGGGCGCGGGCGGTTCCACCGGGAAGCTCGCGGCGGCGGCGGTCAGGTAGCCGGAGACGGGGCAGGTCCAGCGGGCGGCGCCCGCGCTCCAGGCGGCGGGGAGCGTATCGAGGGTGGTCTGGGCGCTGGTCAGGGCTGTGCAGGAGCCGTGCGCGCGGTTGTAGAACCAGTGCGTGCCGTCGCGAAAGCGCAGCGTCCCCCCGGTCCCGAGCACGGCGAGCCAGTAGGTGGTCCCCGACACTAGCTGTGTC
This sequence comes from uncultured Solirubrobacterales bacterium, assembly GCA_963725535.1. Classification (GTDB taxonomy): domain Bacteria; phylum Actinomycetota; class Thermoleophilia; order Solirubrobacterales; family Solirubrobacteraceae; genus Palsa-744. The sequence continues at coordinate 1,769,126 of CAVRYX010000007.1, read as the reverse complement.
GGAGCCAACGGCGCCGTGTCCCAGGCGCCGGCGGGGGGAGCGGAGAGTGAGGCCTCGCTCAGCAGCGAGCCGGGACGGCCGCCGGCGTTGGTGTAGAGGCCGACGAGCAGGGCGGTGGCGGTGTTGGAGAAGTCGAGGTAGACGTGCACCGCCCCCGCGGTGCCCGACGCGCGCGCCGGGAAGGGGAAGGCTTCGGCCTGCCCCCCGCTGAGGCCGGCTCGGTTGGGTTCGACCGCTTCGTCGCCGAGCAGCACCGTCGAGGTCGTGGTCGTCTGGTTGACGCTGGCGGGACTGCGGCCGGACTGGTGGCTGGCGTGTACCCCGACGTGGTGGGCACGGTGAGGGTGAGCTGCACGTTTCGTCTCATGGCGCAAGCCGCGCGCGCCGAGCGCCGAGGAGGTGGCGAAGGCGAAGAGCGACGGCAGCAGCAGGGCGAGGGCGGCGACGAGCGTACGAAACGTGGGCTTGTGCATCAAGGACCCTCCTGGCAGGGACGTGGGGCGCGGTCCGATGAGGCTCGACTCGCCCTGAGGCCTACTTGACCCCCGGGAGGGGGGCTGGACGTTCGGTCCAGGCAGCCCCGAAATTTCCGTAGATTGGGACTTCGCCGAGGAGTGACCTAAAGGACGACGAGGTGTCGGGCCGATAGGACGACGCTGCCGCGGCGGCCAGAAGCCCACGCAGCGCGCCGTGCAGGCCCGCGGGCGGCGGGCGATTCCTCTATTTTCAGCCTGTGAACTCCAAGGGTGCCGTGTTTCGTGTTGTGATCGCGGACGACCATCAGATCTTCCGTGACGGACTGCGGGGCACGCTCCAGGACGCCGGCGTGGCGGTCGTCGGGGAGGCATCCGACGGTGCTGAGGCAATCGAGCTGGTGCAAGAGCTGGAGCCGGACGTGCTCGTGCTCGACCTCAACATGCCGGGGGTATCGGGCCTGGAGGCCCTACGTCGGATGGAGAACGGCGGCGCGGGCATCCAGACGGTGATCCTGACGGTCTCCGCCGCGGACCATGACGTACTGGCTGCGCTGGCGGCGGGGGCGTGCGGCTACCTGCTGAAGGACACCCGCGCGGACCAGCTCGTCGCGGGCATCGAGCAGGCGGCGGAAGGGCACATGGTGCTCTCCAGCGACGTGGCGCGGGCGTTGACGGCCTACGTGCGCGCCGGCGCCGAGGCGGAGTCGGCCCGCGTCGAGGCGGAGTCCAACCGCGCCCGGGACGGAGGCGACGCGAAGGGAGCGCTCCTCGCCCTCACCTCCCGCGAGGAGGAGGTCCTGCGCCTGATCGCGCAGGGGGCAGACAACGTCGCGATCGGGCTCGAGCTGTCGATCAGCCCGCACACCGTCAAGCAGTACGTGACCAACATCTTCGAAAAGCTCGGGGTGCGCAGCCGCGTGCAGGCCGCGGTGTACGCGGTGCGCGCGGGCCTGGTCTGACCATTCGGGTGGTCAGGGGGGATCGTCCACGCGGGTTGGTACGCCGACTGCGCGAGTGCGCGCTGGGCCTCCGTGCCCAGCGGCGGCGGTTGCCACTCAGCTAGCCGGAGTCCCGAGCCGCCTACGCGATCGCGCGCAACGCCTCGTCGCGCCCGTCGGCGCCGAGCTTGGCCGCGCCGGCGGAGATGTGTCGGCGCACGGTGACGGGGGAGAGCGCGAGGCGCTCGGCGATCTCAATGGTGGAGAGCCCGGAGCGCAGCATACGCATGATCTCCGACTCCCTCGCGGTGAGCTCGACGCCGCCCGCGCGCACTGGGGCGCGGCCGGGGGCGGGGAGCTCGCGCATCTCGTGGAGCATCCGCCCGACGAACGTCCGCGGGAGCGCTGCCTCGCCCTGCAGCACTCCGCGCAGCGCCGCGGGTAGGCGGTCGGGGGACATGTCCTTCGGAAGGTAGCCCCGCGCGCCGGCGCGCAGCGCGGCGAGCAGGTCCTCAGCGTTGGTGGAGACGGTGAGCATCACCACCGCTGTGGCGGGCGCGAGCTGGGCGAGTCGGGCGGCGGCCTCGATCCCGCCGCTGCCGGGCATGCGGATGTCGAGCAGGCAGAGGTCGGGCCGCTCGCGCAGCACAGCCTCCACCGCGCCGTCGCCGTCGCCGGCCTCGGCGAGCACCCGAAAGCCGCCGCGCATCAGCGCCATCCGCACGCCCAGGCGGATCGGGGGGTGGTCGTCGGCGAGCACGACGGTAGGTGCGGCGGTCATCGCAGGACGGCCTCCGCCGTGGCTCTCGAGCGCAGCGCTCGTGTCGGATGGCCTCGACCGTGGTTCTCGGGCGCCGCGCTCGTGTCGAGATGGCCTCGACCGTGGTTCTCGGGCGCCGCGCTCACGGCAGGACGGCCTCCACCGTGGTGCCCCCGCCACTGCCACGGCCCACGTGCACGGCGCCGCCGAGAGCGTGTGCGGCGTGGCGCATGGAGGCAAGCCCGAAGCCTCCGCCGGTCGGTGCTTCGTCGAAGCCGCGGCCGTCGTCGCGCACCGTCAACCGCCACTGGCCGGCGTGCTCGAGGACCACTTCGACGGTGCTCGCGGAGGCGTGCTTGACGGCGTTGGTGACGGCCTCGCGGGCGATGTGCACGAGCGCGTGGTGGGTCGGCTGGTCGAGCACCGCCGTGGAGGGCACCTGGGCGGCGTGGAACGCCAGCGGGGTGTGGCGGGCGGCGGCCCGCACGGACGCCTCGACGGCGTGGGCGATCGGTCTGGTGTCGTGCTCGGCGAGCTCGCCGAGCAGCTGGCGGGCGCCCGCCAGCGCGCGTTCGCCGGCGCTGACTACCACGCTGGCCTGCTGCGTGTACGCGGGATCGTCGGTGAGCTCCCTCGCGCTCGCGAGCGCGAGGGAGAGGTCCTGCATGATCAGGTCGTGGACGTCCGCCGCTATGCGTCGCCGCTCCCGCACGAGGGCGAGGTCTGCGGTCCGATGCTCTGCGAGCGGCCGTTTGACGCGGGCGGGCACGAACAGCGCCCCGGCGGCCAGGGTCGCGGGACTGTGCGCTACGGGTTCGCTCGTGGCCGACGTGGTGCGGACTCGGCTCCGGTTACCGCCTGCGATGATCATCCGTGTTCCTCGCTGTCTCCATGTCCCACCGGGCACGTAGTTGAGAGTTCAGAATAGTCCCGTAAGTTTGACGCACCGTCGACCACTCGACGCCACGCGCGCCTTCAAGAACGTCATTTGAACTCAAGCTATCCCTGCTTGTGTCTCTGTCCATCCCTAAGTCGTACCGGTACCCATTGTAGACCTTTCAGCCGCAATTTGCAGTCAAATTCACGAAATCGCAGCAAATGTTGCGGCCGACTACCGGCCGTGGGTCATCCGCGCAGAAACGGGGTGCGGGCGAGAGGCGTGTCGCCGGGAGTGTCTCCGACTGGATTGAGGGCGACTCGACCTCGCCCGGCCTAATCGTCAACCGTCCGGGAAGGGCGCCAGCGGCACGCCGTGGTCGCGCTCGCGCATGCCCAGCTCGTAGGCTGCTCCGTACGCGGTGCGCAGCGTGCGCGCGGGGCGCCCGGGCTGGCGCACGGTGAGCGTGAGCGCGGCGACGGAGCAGTTGCTCACGTCGTGTCCTGTGCCGTCGGGGTCGGCGTAGCGCCAGCCGGCGAGCGCTTCGTGGGGAGCGTGTGCGTGCGCTTCGACCACAAGCCCCCCGGGGCCGGGCAGCGAGAGCAGGCAGTGCTCGGGGCGCTCCGCGACCAGCAGCCCCCGCGCGCCGAGGCCGCCCAGCCGGTGACGGACCCCGTCGAGGTGGAGCGCGCCGGCCGCCACCCACGGGGTGAGCTGCCCCGCCACGCGCACCCGCCCGAGCGCCACGTCGAGCCACGCCTCGGGGTCCTCGGCGAAGCCGAGGCCGTGCAGCCAGATCCAGCGCTCGGCGTGCTCGGTGCCCCAGTTGTGGCCGACCATCCCGCGCCAGCCGTCGAGTGCGAAGGTGCGCTCTGCGAGCACCACTGTGCCCTGGAAGCGCGCCGCGGGCGCGGGGCTCGTGAGCTTCGTGCGGGGCAGCGGGGTGCGGTAGAGGAAGGTGCGCGGAAGGTGGCGCAGTTCGGGCTCGCGCGAGGCGAAGCGCAGCGCCCAGCGGGCCTCCCCGCACGTGCCCTCCGCGCGCCCTGGGCCGAGGCGGGAGTCGCCCACCGCGATCCACCCGCCGGGAGGGACGGAGAGCTCGGCGGTGGTGAGCTTGTGCTGGAACGGCCGGCGGTCGGCCCCGTCGAACACCGTGCACCACACCGAGCCCCGCGGAGGGGGACTCAACCCCCGCCCGGGCGGGCGGGCCCGTTTGTGGACGGTGCAGCGGACCCACACCCCGAGCGGTCGGTCCGGGGCGACGGCGCGCAGGTAGAAGGACTCGTACATCCCCGCACGCACCGGTGCGTCGGGGAACACCGCGTGGACACCGGGCTGCCGCATGGACTGCAAGTATCCCGGGTGTGGACCGCGACCCGCTCGTCAAGCTCCCCCCAGCGCTCGCCCGCTTCGGGTCCGACTCTCAGGGGGGGGTACCCGCGCCGGCCAGCGTGGGGACGGGCGCTCCTGGAGCGCCTTCTCCCGGAGCGCCCATTTCGCGGGGGCGCGCGCGAAACGAGCAGCTCTTTCTGCTGGGTATCGACGGAGGCGCGACCAAGACGTTGGCGGCAGTGCTGGACGTCGAGCGCGGCGCGCTGCACCTGGGGTACGGGGGCCCGAGCAACCAGGACGCCGTCGGGGTGCAGGCCGCGGGGCGCGGTCTGTTCGAGGCGGCCGACGAGGCGCTCGCGGGGGCGGGCATCGGGGACGCGCAGCTCGACGCGGCGGTGTTGGCGGTGGCGGGCACGGACACCGACGCGGTGGAGGCGTACGTGCGTAGGGAGCGCTCGCAGGAGTGGATCGTGGTGGGCGACGTGGTGGGGGCGTGGGCGACGGCGACTGGCGCGCGGCCGGGGGTGGGGGCGATCTCGGGCACGGGCAGCAACGTGTTCGGAGTGGGGCGGGTGGGTAGCGAAACCCGCGCGTGGCGGGCGGGTGGCTGGGGCCACCTGCTGGGCGACGAGGGCTCGGGGTACTGGCTGGGGGTGCAGTCGATCAAGGCGGCGCTGCGCGACCGCGAGCGCTCGGGCCCAGAGACGCCGCTGAGCGAGGCGGCGGTCGAGTTCTTCGGCGCCTCCACCGTGGAGGCGATGGCGACGATGGTCTACAGCGTGCCGCTCACGAAGGACCGGATCGCGGCGTTCGCGAGCAAGACGGCGGCGCTCGCCGAGCAGGGGGACCCGGTGGCGCGCGAGCTGTACGAGCGCGGGGCGGCGGAGCTGGCCCAGCAGATCGCCGCGGTGATCCACCAGACGGGCCTGCAGGGCGCCTTCCCGGTGGGACTGATCGGCAGCGCGTGGAAGGCGGGCGCGGTGTTCGTGGACCCCCTCACCCGGGCGGTTCACGCGCTGGCTCCCGAGGCGCAGGTCGCCGTCGTGGAGATGAACCCCGTGGGCGGCTCGCTGCTGCTCGCCGCGCGCGCGGCAGGAGCGGAGGAGGCGCTCGCAGGGCTCGACCTCGCCGGGCTCATCGGCGGGGCGCTGGCCGAGCGGAGCAGGGTGAGCGCCGCGTAGAGCGCGCGGTCCGCCGGCCGTCGGGCGCGCAGCTGGTGCGCAGCCGCTCGCCCTGAGGTGGTCGCGGGCGCCCGTCGCTCACCCGCCCAGCCGTGCCTCGATGGCGTGGCGGTCGCCGATCGCGCCTGGCCCGGACCCGGCGAGGCGCACCGCTGCGGCGGCGTTGGCGAAGGCCGCGGCGGCCGCGGGGGGGCGGCCCTCGCGCAGCGCGACGAAGAGAGCCGCGGCGAACACGTCGCCGGCGCCGAGGTCGTCGCGGGGGTGCTCGACGGTCGGCACGGGCACGCGCAGGGTCTCGCCGCTGGGCAGCAGCAGCGTGACGGGCCACGCGCCGGCAGTCACCGCGACGAGCGCGCCGTCCTCTCGGGCCGTGGAGAGGAAGTCCTCGCAGCGCTCACGCTCGCCGGCAGAGAGCACCACTGCGTCGCAGCGCGCGGGCAGCAGCTCGCGTGGCGGTGGGGCGAGCGCGAGGTCCCCCCGGGCGTCCCACTCGCGCAGGAGGCCCTGGGGGGTGAGCCCCACGAACTCGGCGAGGGGCGGGTGGGTGCCGAGACACCCGCGGGGCGTCTCGCGGGCGACGGGGGCGAGGTGCAGGATTGCGGTGTCCACCTCGGGCGCCGCGATCGGCCCAGCCCAGGCGAGCAGGCGCTGGCGGCGGGCCGCGCCCTCGCCCGCGGTCTGGAGCGTGGTGGTGTGCTGCGCGGGGAGGACCGTCAGGTCGAGCTCGTCGCGGTAGGGCTCGAGCAACTGTTCGACCTCGGGGGGGTCGCCTTGAGTCAGGACGAGCGTGCGCAGCCCGAGTCGCGCGGCCTGCAGTGCGCTGTAGAAGGCAGTGCCACCCGGATGGCGAGACCCGTCGGCGAGCACGTCGACGGTGACGTGCCCCACCGTCACGTAGTCGTACCGGGGCACCGCTCAGCGCGAGGGGACGCCCACGCGCGGCGGGGTACTCAGCGGCAGCTCCGTCCCCGCGACGGCGGCGGCCGCGAGGCGGCCGGTGAAGACACAGCCGCCGAGGAACGTGCCCTCCAGGGAGCGCTTGCCGTGCATCCCCCCGCCCCCGAAGCCGGCGGCCTCGCCGACCGCGTAGAGGCCGGGGAGCGGCTCGCCGTCGGCGCTGCGCAGCACGCGGCAGGCGAGGTCGGTCTGGATGCCGCCGAGGCTCTTGCGCGCCATCACCTGCAGGCGGATCGCGATCAGCGGCCCCGCCGAGGGATCGAGGATCGGCTGGAAGGCGCACGTGCGCAGGCGGTCCCCGCGCCAGTTGCGCAGCTGGGCGATGCGCCGCAGCTGGTCGTCGTTGAAGAGGCCCTTGCCGCGGGCGATCGACTCGTCGTAGCGGCCGATCTCCGCGGCCAGCACGTCCGGGTCGATCGCCTGCTCGCCGGTCACTTCGTTCATCGCGTGTGCGAGCTCGGGCAGCGAGCGGGCTGACACGAAGTCGGGGGAGCCCTCCAGGAAGTGGGTCACCACCCGGGGTTTGCCGAGCAGCACGCCCAGCAGGAAGCGCACCCGGCGGCGCTCGCGCAGGTGGGGGTTGTGCTGAGAGCCGGACACGTCGAGTTCGCGACGGGCGATCCGCCAGTTGCACACGAGCCACGAGTACTTGCGCTCGTCCTCACACATCCGCTCCAGGGCGGCGTACGCGTCGAAGGTGGGCATCACCGGGACGGGGCCGTAGCGGCGGCCGTCGGGGTCGAGCATCACCCCCGAGCGAGGCGGGATCAGCTTGATCCCGTGGTTCTCCCGCTGCGGCGCGGGGTGACGCACGGCGTCCGCGTAGTTCCACATCCGCGAGAGATGGGTCACGGCTCCTCCCACGCGCTCCACCTCCTCGTGCAGAGCCCCGTCGGCGTAGGGGTGGGAGCCCATCAACAACCGTTGCGGGGGGCTGCCGAGCTCCGCCGTGGGCCACACGCGGCGCACCAGGTCGGGGTTGCCGCCAATTCCGCCGGCGGCCACCACCACCGCCCTGCTTGCGTGCGCCTCGTAGGTGCCCTGTTCGCCGGCGCCTTCCTCGGTCCCCGCCCCGTGGCCGGTACTCGCGCCCTGCCCTTCCTCCCCGGTCTCCGTCGGCGGCCACGTGCCGAACGCCCTGGGTTCCCCGCCCTCCGCTCGACGGCCCCTCTCCAAATCCTCATCTTCAACCCTGCAGCCCACCACGCTGCTCTGTCCGTCGGTGACCAGCCCAGTGACGCGGGCCCCAAAGCGGACCTCCAGGTTCTCGCGGCGCGGGTGGCCCTCGATCGCGCCCCACACCGCCTGCACGAGCGCCTTGCCCGTGCCCCACGTGAGGTGGAAGCGGGGGACCGAGTTGCCGTCCCCGAAGTTGCCCCGCTCCGCCCAGTTGACGACGGGGAAGAAGCGCACCCCGAGCTCCCGCAGCCACCCGCCCACGTCGTCGCGGGCGCGGGTCACGTACTGCTCGGCCCACGCGCGCGGCCACCGCTCCTCGGGGCCGAGCTCGGCGATCCGCAGCCAATCTTCCAGCGCCAGGCGCTCGGAGTCGCGAATCCGCGAGCGCCGCTGCTCGGGGGAGTCCACCATGAACATCCCCCCGAACGCCTCCCGTGCGAGGCCCCCCACCTCGTGCGGGCGGCCCCGGTCGAGCAGCAGCACGGTGTGGCTGCTGCGCAGCAGCTCCAGTGTGCACACCAGCCCCGCGAGGCCCGCGCCCACCACGATCACGTCGGGTGGGGGCGGGCTGTGGGTGTCGTTGCCGTTGCCGTTGGCCGTGGTCATCGCGCTCGGGTGTGCACCGAGGGGGAGGAGTGGTGGTGTGGGTGGGTGGCGAACACTTCTTTTTCGGCCCTATCAATAAGATTGAGTCTTGTTCTTATTTATATAGGGCCCGAAAAGAGAACACGACAGGCCGGCACATAGGTATCGCAAAGAGCACACAACGGGCGGTCGGCTCACGCCAGCGCCATCCCCGGGGCCACCTGCACCTCGACCAGCTCGGGCCCCGGGGAGGCCACCGCGCGGCGCAGCTCCACCCTCAGCTCCTCGGGGTCGCTCGCGTGGCGAGCGTGCACGCCGTACCCGGCGGCCACGGCGGCGGTGTCGAGCGCCGGCAGGTCGAGGCCCGGCGCGCCCGGGACCTCCTCCATCAGCGAGAAGAACTTGAGGATCGCGTACTCCTCGTTGCGCAGCACCAGGAACGTCACGGGCACTTTGTACGCGGCGGCGGTCCAGAAGCTCTGCACCGCGTACTGCGCCGAGCCCTCGCCGACCACGCACACCACCGGGCGTTCCGGGCAGGCGAGCTGCACGCCGATCGATGCCGGCATCCCGAAGCCGAGGCCGCCGCCGGCGGAGAAGTAGTAGCTGCCGGAACGGCCCAGGCGCAGCTGGTTGCGCAGCGCCGGGGTCGCCGAGGGGGACTCCAGCACCACGATCCCGTCCTCGGGGAACACCTCCGCGAGCGCCCGCACCGCCGTGGAGGGGCTCATCGGGTCGGTGAGGGGGACCTCCTCGGGGGCCGGACGCACCGGCGGGGGCTCGCGGTGAGCGCCCGCCGCCCCCTCCGTTCCCGCCGCTCCAGCTGTCCCGCTCCCGTCGGGCGCCCCCGCCGCCTGCGCCAGCGCCGCCAGCGTGAGCGCGACGTCCGCCACGACCGCGTCGCCCATCGGCGCGCGCGCCGCCTCGTCGGGATCGGAGGTGATCGCCACCAAGCTCGTGCCCGGCGCCAGTAGCGGGCCGGGGATGTTGGGGTAGTAGGGGAACACCGACGTGCCCACCACGAGCACGAAGTCGTGCACCGCGAGCACTTCCCCGAGCGGCTGCACCGCCGGGGGGAGCACGCCCTGGAAGAGCGGGTGGTCCTCCGGGAAGCCCAGCCGCCCGCCGCCGGTCGCCGGGGTCGCGTACACCGCCAGGCGCGCGCGCTCGGCGAGCGTCACCGCCGCGTCCCAGCCGCCCGCCGCGTCGATGTCGGGCCCCGCCACCAGCGCCGGATTGGCCGCCTGCGCAAGGCGCCGCGCGAGGTCCGCGAGCGTGGCCGCGTCGGGCAGACCGGCCCCGCCACTCACCGTGCGAGTGGTCTGGTGGCGCACCTCCTCCTCGGAGCGCACCTCCGCGTACCAGTCGTCCATCGGCACCGACACGAACACGGGGCCCCGCGGCGCCAGCGCCGCGGTGTGCACCGCGCGCGCCAGCGCGTGCGGGACGTCCTGCGCGCAGGGCGGCTCGTAGCTCCACTTCACCAGCGGGTGGGGCATCCGCGTGGCGTCGCGGTTGGTGAGGTTGGCCTGCAGTGTCATCAGCGAGCGGTACTGCTGGCCCGCGGTCACCACCAGCGGTGACTTGTTGGCCTGCGCGTTGCAGATCGCGCCCATCGCGTTGCCGAGGCCGGGGGCGGTGTGCAGGTTGACCAGCGTCGGGCGCCCGGTCGCCTGGGCGTACCCGTCGGCCATCCCCACCGCCACCGCCTCCTGCAGGCCGAGCACGTAGCGGAAGTCCTCCGGGAAGCCGCTCAGCATCGGCAGCTCGGTGGAGCCGGGGTTGCCAAACAGCGTGGTCATGCCCCGCTCCCGCAGCAGCTCGTACGTCGCCTCTCGGACCGTCCTCATCGCGCGTCTCCCCGCTCTCTTCGCTGGTCGCGCCCCGGAGTGGGGGCGCAGGGAACCGTAGCCGAGCGCCGCTGCGATCGCTAGCTGGGCGGTGCGCCGATCAGGGTCTACCGAGATAGGCCCTTAGTTGAAACTGGTGTCCCGGTGGGGGTGGCGGCGGTCCTCGCCCGCGGCGCCGTACAGGAGCAGAACCTTGGCCTTTTCCGCCGTGTCCACCACGATCAGGCACCTGCCCATATCCGTGCGCTCGAAGAGGTCGAGCACCTCCCCTCTGGGGCACGAGACGGCCAGCCCGCCCCGCCGGCACGCCGGCTCGCGCCGCAGGTTCAGGATCGCGCCCAAGCCGCTCGAGCTCATGAACTTCACGTCCTCGAGATCCACGATCAGGCCGCGCGCCCGCCGCCGCTTGCACGCCATCGCGATTCGCAGCTCCATCGAGAAGGCGTTCGCGTAGTCGATCTCGCCGGAGACGATCGCCCGCAGCGGCATTCCATCGCCTCCCTCGAATGTCACCCGCAGCACCGAAGGGATCGCAGGGTGTCGTCGCGATGGCGGCGGTACGCCGGGGTGTCGTTGCGGTGGCGGGGGTACGACAGGGTGTCGTTGCGGTGGCGGCGGTGCGGCAGGGTGTCGTCGCAGAGGCGGGGTCACGCCACGTCGTCGCGCCTGCAGAGGTACGGCTGCGCGTTGCAAGTTCTCGTTCGTCGCTCCCATACGATCCCTCCTGTGTTTGGCTGTTGCGAACATGTGCGGAAGTGGGACGTCACAACGAACGACACAGCCGGGCGTGGTCCCTCACGCGGGATCGACGAACACTCGATCACCCGCAACGAACGCCCCGCTAGCCTGTTGCTTGACCTGAGCCCGATGACCCCGCTCCGGCCCGCTCACCGACCCCTTGCGACCGCGGGATGCCTCGTGGTCCTGCTTGCGCTGCTCCTGTCCGCGCCGGCTGCGCTGGCCGCGCAGCGCAAGCGCAGCGCGCCGCAGGCCCACAAGCCGCCCGTACTGAGCCTCTACGCCAAGCGCGCGGTGCTCGCCTACGAAGCGATGCAGCAGAACTTCTACGTCCCCTCCGCGGGGCTGTACAAGGGCGAACCGGAGTACTCGTTCCTGTGGCCCTTCTCGCAGGCGCTCGCGGCGAGTGTCAGCGTGGCGCACATCCCTGGCCAGCAGGCTCGCCTCGAAGGAGGGCTGCACGCGCTCGCCGCGGGCCTGCAGGTGTACGCGAACTCGCCCCCACCGGGGGAAACGACCGCGACGGGCGCCTCCACGGCCACAACGGCGCGCTCCTTCGACGACGTCACCGCGCCCCCCGTGGGCCCCGGCGGGGACAGCTTCTACGACGACAACGAGTGGGTCGGCATCGAGCTGGCGCGCATGTACGAGCTCGACCACTCCTCCGCCGCGCTGACGCAGGCGGAGCAGATCATGGCGTTCGTGATGGCGGGCTGGCAGACCGTCGGCCCCGAAGGCCAGCCACTGCCCTGCGCCGGGGGGGTGCCGTTCTCCAACGCCCCCACCAACACCCAGCGCAACACCGTCACCGACGCCCCGGCGGCGGAGTTGGGGGTGCAGCTGTACCGCATCACCCGCGAAGTCCGCTACCTGCAGTTCGCCGAGCAGGCTTACGGGTGGGTGCGCCAGTGCCTGCTGGAACCCACCAACCTCTACGCCGACCACGTCGAACTCAGCGGCACCGTGCAGCGCACAGAGTGGTCCTACAACCAGGGCGCGATGGTCGGCGCGGGCGTGCTGCTCTACCAGGCCACCCACGAAGGCGCCTACCTCTACGAGGCCCGCCAGACCGCGAAAGCGGCGCTCGCCGCCTTCCCCTACAGCCGGCTCTCCTCGGAAAACCCGTTCTTCGTGGCGGTCTACTTCCGCAACCTGATGTACCTCGATTCAGTCACCCACGAACCGCCCGGCGCCTACCCCGCCCGCGAATACGCCTACTACGCGTGGGTTCGCCACCGGCTCAGCGACAACCTCTTCGCCTACGGCTCGCCGCCCACCGCCGAACTGCTGGGGCAGGCCGCGCTCGTGCAGATCTACGCGCTGCTTTCAACCCCGCCCTCCACCTACTTCTGATGGCGGCCGATGGCCTGCGCGGTGCGGCGTCCTCAGTCGCTCGTGTGCAGAGCACACTTCGCTCCCTGCGTCCTGGCTCCGCTTGACCCTCGACCGCCATCGCCGTGGTGCGATCCACTAGGCTTCGAGCATGGAGGCCACCAGCCTGATGACTCCCGCCGGCCTGGAGGTCCTGCGCACAGAACTCGAGGCGCTCGAGGGCGAGGGTCGCCGCGAGATCGCGGAGCGCATCAAAACGGCGCGTGAGTGGGGGGACCTGAAGGAGAACTCCGAGTACCACGACGCGAAGAACGACCAGGCCCACCTGGAGACGAAGATCGCGCGCCTACGCGAAAAGATCTCCACGGCGGTGGTCGTCGAGGAGAGCAACGGGCCCAGTGCCGACGGCACTGTGGGCTTCGGCTCGACCGTGGTGGTGCGCGACCAGAACGGGGGGGAGCGCACGTGGAGGATCGTCAGCTCCCACGACGCTTCCCCGGCGGAGGGCCGCCTCTCGGTCGAGTCCCCCGTCGCCCGCGCCCTGGCGGGACGCCGCGCCGGTGAGGAGGCCGCGGTGGTGCTGCCCCGCGGGCAGTCCGTGTTGACGATCCTCAGCGTGGACTGAGCCGCTCACCTGCGGTGAGCTCGCCCCCCGCGCGCAGCGGCAGCTCACGCACGGGCGCGGCCGCCCGGATCCGCTCCAGGGCGGGCGGGGACTCAGATCCGACGAGCGTGGCCACGAACGCCTCCACGACCTCGGGGTCGAACTGGGTGCCCGCGCACGCGCGCAGCTCGGCGACCGCCTCGGCGGGGGCGACGGCGCCGGAGTAGGAGCGCTCGGAGATCATCGCGTCGAACGCGTCGCACACGAAGATGATCCGCGCACCCAGTGGGATCTCCTCGCCGTGCAGGCCGTCGGGGTAGCCGGTGCCGTCGTAGCGCTCGTGGCTTGAGCGCACGAGCTCGGCCACCGGGCGCAGGGCGGCAGCCGCTTTGAGGATGCGCTCGCCGAGGATCGTGTGACGGCGCATGAACAGCCACTCCTCGTTGTCCAGCGGACCGGGCTTGTTGAGGATCGCGTCGGGGATCGCGATCTTGCCGACGTCGTGCAGCTCCGCGGCGCGGGCGAGCACGTCGAGCTCCTCGCCGGCCATCTCCAGCCGCCGTCCGACCTCGAGCACGAGCGCGCCCACCCCGCGCTGGTGTTCGCGCAGGTCCGGGTGGCGCTCCTGGAAGGCCTGCAGCAGCACGTCGCGCAGTTGGTGCACGGCGCTCGCCTCGCGCGTCTGGTCCTTGCGCTGGTAGAGGCGCTGGTCGGCGAGCTGCATCACCGCGGCGGGGTCGTCGAGCTCCGGGGGGATGCTCACCACTCCGTGGGCCGCCCCAATCGAGAAGCCCGGCCCCTGCTCGGAGAGTGCGGCCACGGAGGTCCGCACGAGCACGTCGAGGTGCTCGGTGGAGTTGTGCAGCAGCGCGCAGAACTCGTCGCCCCCCATCCGGTAGGCGGTGCCGTGGGGGGCCACGACCGTCCGCAGCTTGTCGGAGAGGCGCGCCAGCAGCGCGTCGCCGGCGGGGTGGCCGAACGTGTCGTTGTAGCGCTTGAAGCCGTTGAGGTCGTACAACACGAGGTCCCACGTCTCGCCTGCGCTCGCGCGGCGGCAAGCGACGGAGAGGTCCTCCATCAGCAGCCGGCGGTTGCCGAGACCGGTGAGTGGGTCGGTCAGCGCCAGGCGCCGCGAGCCGGCGAGCATCGCGACGTTCTCGCGCACGGTCGCCGCCAGGTGCACGCACACCGCGAGCACGGTCGCCGCCGCCAGGACCAGAGCGGTCGTCGTGAGGTGAACGGTGGGGAGGTTGCCGTAGACCAGCACCCCCAGCGCGGCGAGCAGCGAGAGCGAGGGCACCGACACCAGCCGCCACCCCTCCACGCGCCGGCGCGCGGGCCGCGGCCACGGGGTCCACGCGGCGAGCGCAAGCAGCACCGCGGAGAGCGGCCACAGGCTCTGCGTCCAGTTGTCCACTTGGTAGGTGGCGGTGGCCGTCTGGTAGAGGTAGGCCGAGTCGGCCACCGCGGTGACCAGCAGGCTGGCGGCGAGCAGCAGCCACACCCGCCCGGGGCGCCACCCGGTCACGGCGAGCGCGCTGAGCGCAAACGCCAGCAGCAGCAGGTCGCCGACGGGGTACGCGAGCGCCACTCCCAGCGAGGCGGCGTTCCCGTGGGCGCTGTGCAGGATCGGCGGCAGCACGAGCGCCGCGCCCACCGTGGCGGCCGCAAGACCACCGATCAGCCCGTCCAGCCAGATGGCGATGCGGGTCTCGTGCAGGTGCGCTGCCAGCAGCAGCACGAGCGCTACGTAGCAGCAGGGGTAGAACGACAGGTACAGCACGTCGGCCGGCGAGAGGCCGCCGCCGGCGGCCGCGCCCGGGCCTTCCAGGGAGAGGGTGTAGTAGAGGTCGCCGAGACACCAGCACGCTATGCCCGCGCCCATCGTCAACCACGCCGCGCGCTGGGCCTGCACGAGCAGGCCGCGGGCGAGCACCACGAGCGCGGCGCCGCCCATCAGCACGTTGTAAACACCGTGGTTGAACAGCCCTTCGCGCTCGGAGCTGCCGACGCCGAGGGTGGAGTGCAGTGCCAGGACTCCCACTCCCCCCCACAGGAGCGCCAGGAGGAACGTTACGGGTGTAGGGCGTCTACGTGAGGCTTGCTGGAGCACCGTGTCTGCATCGGCGGTGCCCGGCGGGTTCTGAAGCCTGATTGGCGGATTTGAACGAGTTGCTACTGCCCCCGCCTCAGGCGCCGCACGAAGCGCCGCGGCTTGCGCCGGTAGAGGCGCTCGCCCTCGCGCAGCGCGCCCTTGCGCAACACCCGGCGACGACGGGCGATCAACTTCAGCAGGCGCTTGCGCGTTCCGCGCTCCTCGGCAAACTGGCGGGAGCGCTCACGCACCCTGGCCTCCAGCAGCGCGAGGTCGTGCTCCTCACCGAGCGCTTCCCCTAGCCGGTCGGCGCGGCGCGCGACGCGGCGCGTGTACGTCGAGGACCCGCTCCCGCCGGCGCCACGGTCGAGCGTCTCCGCGACGTAGCGCAGGTCCTTGACGCGTTTGCGCCACGCGTGCAGCGCTTCGGCGTGCCTGCGCCCGCGCTTGCGGCTCCCGCCCCTGCCGCCGGCCGCCCCCCGGCGCGCGGCGCGCAGGCCCACCTGCCCCTCGCGGTAGACGCGCTCCAGGCCGGGGGTGAGCGAGCGGAAGCCGCGTTTGCGCAGCTCCCACCGCTCGACGCGCGCGCGGACAGCGCGCAGCTCGCCCACCACCTCCCCGCGCACGCGGGGGTCGCGGATGGCGAGCGCGGCGGCGGCCTCGCGCTCGGCGTCCAGTTGGGCACGCAGCGCCCGCACAGCGTCGGAGCGGGCCAGCTGCGCGGGGTGGCGCCGCACGAGGGCGTCGAGCGTCCCGACCATGACCTCCGCGTCCCGTGCGCCCGCGAGGCGTCGTGCGCAGTCGCGCAGGGCGACGGTCTCGCGGGCGTAGCGTTTGCGCCCAAGCTCGGGGCGCAGCAGCGCCAGCAGCGCGCGCAGGCGCTTGAGCGCCTTGCGGGTCTCGTGCACGGTCTGCTCGCCGTCCCCTGACAGCGCCGCGCCACTCGGCGCTCGGTGCGCGCCTGGGGCGCCGTCTGCCCCTCGGTGTACCGCCGGAGCGCTGCTCTCCGCTCGGTACGCGACCGGAGCACCGTCCGCCCCTCCGTGCACGATCGGAGCGCCACCCCCGGCTCGGTATGCGACCCCGGGGTAGCCCTCCAGCAAACTGACGGCGAGGTCGAGCTGTCCGAGGATCACCCGCCGCAGCCCCTCCAGGTAGGGCTCGCCCGGAAGCAGCGCCGGGCGTCGCCGGGGCTCGTCGGGAGGGCGCGGGTGGCGCCGCGAGCGCTCGGAGCGGCGCTCCAGTTGGGCTTTGGCGAGGGCCACGCCCACCCCCAGGCCGACCACCGCCAGCGCGGTCGCCAGCGACCAGGGCGCTCCGCGCCCCGGAGCGGCCACAATGGGGCGGTGCCCACGCGCCTTCCACCGGCCCCGTGGTGGACGGTGCGCCGCGCGGCGAACCGCAAGCCCGCGACGTACCGCTGCCCGATCTGCGGCCATCACCTGCCCGCGCTCAGCGAGCACGTGTTGATCGCCCCCGAAGGCGACACCCGCCGCCGCCGCCACGCGCACACGGCGTGCGTGGCGCGCGCCCACGAGCGGGGGCAGTTGCGGTGGCGCGAGGAGTGGCTGCGCACCCAGCCGCGGCCCACGCCGTGGTGGCGGCGCCTGTTGAGGTTCGACCGCCCCGTCTGACCCACCCCCGCCTCAGGCTCCGTAGGTGTGCACGTACTCCGGCTCGACACGGATGATCACGCGCTGTTCGCCGGGCTGGCGGTAGGGGTAGGTGTCCTGGCCGAGGTACTTCATCGCCATCGAATCGATATGCGCATCGGCGCCCTCGTGGGTGCGCTCGGTGACGCGCCCGCGGACGGTGACGTACTCGTAGGGGTTCTCCATGTTCTGCACCGTCAGGGTCACGCGGGGGTCGCGGGCGAGGTTGCGCGGCCACGCGCGCCCCTCGGCGGTGTTGAGCACCGCTCGGCCGTCCTGCACGTCCACCCACACGGGTGCGGCGTGTATGGAGCCGTCACCGCGGAGCGTGGAGACGGTGCAGAAGTTCTTGCCCTTCAGCAACTCCTCGGCGTGGCCTTCGATCTTCGAGCTCATGGGGGTCTCCTTCTCGGTGGGTGGTGAGCACCCATCAAGATAGGGAGAAATGAGCCGGTTCGTCCGACGGAACCTCACCCCGCGCGACGGACGCCGGGCTGGGGGGCGGGACTGGTCTGCCGCTCACGCCGGGCCGGCGTGGGAGCCGAGGGAGGCGCCCCGTCCGTCCGTCGCCGCGCTACTGCCGGGCGAGGCCCGTGGCGGAGCTGACCGGCGGCAGCGGCTGGAGCGGGACGAGCGTGCCGTCGTTGAGCTGGAAGTGCACGACGGCCTGGCCGCCGGAGGGGCAGCAGAGGGAGTCGTGGGCGCGGTAGAGCGCGTACGCGAGGACGACTTCGGTGTCGGACTGGCTGACGACGTGTACGGAGGCGGAGGGCTGGGAGGAGTCGGTGCCGAGAAAGCGGCCGTCGAGAAAGAAGAACGCGCGCTGGTCGTACCCGTCGGCCGAGCCGGTGCGGGTGCCGACGAGCACTCGGAGGGTCTGGGTGGGGTGGTAGTCGGAGACGTCGGTGGGGGTGTACCCGTGCGCGGTCACCACGGTGGCGGCCGCCGCGGCCTGGGCGCCCGCAGCCGCCGCCCCGGACTGCGTGCCGGTTTCGGTGAACGCCGGTGCGGGGGCGGTGCGGGTGGTGCTCGCGCTCTGCCCCCCCGCCCGGCCTGCGGTGGTGGTGGCCGGCGTGGGTGTCGTCGTGGTCGGGGTCGTGGTCGTGCGGGCGGGCGTACTCGCCGTCGTCGCCGCGCCCGCGGTGGGCGCGGGGGCTTCGGAGACGCTCACGGTCTGCGTGCCGCCGCCGCACCCTCCGAGCAGCGCGCTGCTCGTGGCGCCGAGGGCCAGCACTGCCGCGATCGCTCCCCGCCTGCTCATCGCTCCATGTTTCGCCGCCGGTCCAGTGCGCACCTGCTCCGCGAACACAGAGACGACCGTGGGGTTGCGCCTCCGGCCCGAGGGGCACACGTGCGAGGTGTTCCTGTGGGGCGCCTCCGCGCAGGTGTGCACGGCCCCTCACGCGCGTGCGCGCGGGGCTTCCGTGCCCCGCGTCGGCGCCCGGTGCCCTTGCCGCGCGCCCGGTCTCACACTGCGAACGCCTCCCCGGCGAGCCCTTGCGTTGGCGCCCGTGCCTTGGCGACACGTTCGGGTCTGCGCTGCGAACGCCTCCCCGGTGAGCCCTTGCGTCGGCGCCCGTGCCTTGGCCGCACGCGAGGGTCCGCACTACGAACTCCCGCTCCTCCCCCCTATTGACAAAATTATTAGTCACTGCTAATCTCGGTGGTAGTTAGCGACCACTAAGAAAGGAGACCGGCCGTGAAAGGCTCGCGCAGGAACAACTGGACCCTGGGGCTCGTGTCGGTCGCCCTGTTCATGGTGGTGCTCGACAACCTCGTCGTCTCGATCGCGCTGCCCTCGATCCGGCGCGACCTCGGCGCGTCGATCCAGTCGTTGGAGTGGACCGTCAACGCGTACGTGCTCTCCTACGCGGTGCTGCTGCTCACCGGCGCCGCGCTCGGCGACCGCTTCGGGCGCAGGCGCATGTTTCTCGCGGGGCTCTCGCTGTTCACCGCCGCCTCCGCGGCCGCGGCGCTCGCGCCCACCACCGGTCTGCTCGTCGCCGCCCGCGCGGTGCAGGGAGCGGGCGCCGCGGCAGTCACCCCGCTCACGCTCACACTGCTCGCCGCCGCCTTCCCCGCCGAGCGGCGCGGGATGGCGTTGGGGGTGTGGTCGGGCATCTCCGGTGCCGCCGTCGCGCTCGGCCCGCTTGTGGGCGGCGCCGTCGTGCAGGGCATCTCGTGGCACTGGATCTTCTGGATCAACGTCCCCATCGGCCTGATCGTGCTTCCGCTAGCGGCGCTGCGTCTGCAGGAGAGCCGCGGCCCCTACGGCGCGCTGGACCTCCCCGGCCTCGTGCTCGCCTCGACCGGCGCGTTCGGGGTCGTGTTCGGTCTCGTGCGCGCCCAGTCGCTGGGGTGGACGGCACCGACCGTCCTCGTCTCGCTGGGCGCAGGCGCGGTGCTGCTCGCGGCGTTCGTCGTGTGGGAGCGCCGCGCGCGCGAGCCGATGCTGCCGATGGCGTTCTTCTCGCGCCGCGCGTTCGCGGTTACCAACTTCGCGTCGCTTACCATGTACTTCGGGATGTTTGGGTCGATCTTCTTTCTTTCGCAGTTCCTGCAGGACGTGCTGCGCAACTCGCCCCTGGAGGCGGGCCTGAAGGTGCTCGTGTGGACCGGCGCCACGATGGTCACCGCCCCGCTCGCGGGCGTCTACTCCCAGCGCTACGGCAGCCGCCCCTTCATGCTCGCGGGGCTCACGCTGCAGGCCGGTGCGCTGGCCTGGCTGGCGGCGATCCTCTCCACCCACACCCCCTACACCGAGATGCTCGTCCCGTTCGTGGCGGCCGGCGCGGGGATGGCGCTCGTGTTCGCCCCCTCCGCGAACGCGGTGCTCTCCGCTGTGCGTGTCGACCAGGCCGGGCAGGCCTCGGGCGCCACCAACGCGATCCGCGAGACCGGCGGAGTGTTGGGCGTGGCGGTGCTCGCCTCCGTGTTCACCCACGTGGGCGGTTACGGCTCCCCGCAGGCGTTCGTCGCCGGTCTCACCCCGGCGCTGTGGGTCGGCGTGGCGGTGCTCGGCGCCGGCGCACTGGCGGTGGCCGCATTGCCCTTCGAGACCCGGGTAGCTGGGAAGGCCCACCCAGGCGCAGAGGCCGCCCACCCTGCTCACCCCGAGAGTGTGCCCGTCCTCGAAGGTGCCGCTTGAGCACCCCCGCCCCTGGTCCCGCACCCCGCGCTGGCGCCGCGGGGGAGTCCCTCGGCTCGTCCGCACCCCGCGCCGCGGCCGGGGAGGCCGCCGTCGCCGCGGGGGAGTCCCTCGGCTCGTCCTCCCCGCCTGCCGACTCGTCGTCTCTGCCCCGCGTGCGCGTCCCCGCGGCCGAGCGCCGGGAGGAGTTGGTGTCGGCCGCCGTGCACGAGTTCGCCCACGGCGGCCTGCACGGCACCCCGGTCGAGCGCATCGCGCGCCGTGTCGGGGTCGCCCAGCCGTACGTGTTCACGCTGTTCGGCAACAAGCGCGAGCTGTTCCTCGCGGCGCTGGAGCGCTCCTTCGAACGGATCGCCGACACGTTCGAGCACGCCGCCGCCGAGTTTCGGGAGGGGCGCGGGCCCGCCGACTGCGAGGACACCCTGGACGCGATGGGGCACGCGTACGTGGAGCTGCTCACCTCCGACCGCGACTACCTGATGCTGCAGCACCAGTCCTACGCGGCCTGCGACGACGAGGTGGTGCGCGCCCGCGTGCGCCACTGCTACGCCGCGCTCGTCGGCCTCGCCCAGGAGCTCTCCGGCGCGGAGGACGAGCGGATCGACGACTTCTTCCGCCACGGCATGGTCCTCAACGTCGCCGCCGCCCTCGGGGTCGAGGACCTCTCGTGCGGCGGGACGTGGGTCAAGGCCGAGCTCGCCGCCGCGCGGGCTTGAGGCCCTGAGGCCAGACGCGGGGTGCATGCCCTACCATGGACACGGGCCATGTCCGCCTCCACCCAGACCCCGGCGCCGTCGAAGCCCAAGCGCAACAACCGTGAGCTGGCCCGCACGGGCGGGCTCGTCGTGCTGGCGGTGCTCGCAACCCTGTTCGCCGTCCTCAACCTCGAAAAGGTCGAGGTCAACTGGATCTTCGGCAAGGGTCACGCGCCTTTGATCGTCGTGATCGTGCTGTCGGTGCTCGTGGGGGTCGTGTTCACCCACTTCGCCGAGCGGCGCTCCGCCAAACGCCGGTAGCCCTCGCGGCCGGGGAGGCCCCGTTCGTCCCGTTCGCGGCGTGCGCGCCGTTGGTGGACGGTGTGCTGTTGACCGCGTTGCCAGCCGCACGCGTCCCGTTGGTCGCGGGTGTTTCGCCGGCCCTGCGGGCACCGCTGACCGCGTGAGCGCCGTTGCTCGACGGCGTCCCGGCGGCCGCATGGACCCCGTTGGTCGCGAGTGTGCCGTTGACCGCGCGTGTGCCGCTGGTCGCAGGCGTCCCCGTGCCCCGCGAGCGCACGACCGCCTCCACGGCCTCCTCAGGGCCCACGAACGGGGTGAGGACCACGTAGGAGACGTACTCGGAGAGCACCGGCAGCCGGTGGCCGCGGCCCGCGAGCGCCTCGCAGGCGAGGATCTGCCACAGCGCTCCCGCGATTCCTTCCACCGCAATCCTCGTACGCGGCCGCCGGGGCGCCCCCTCGGTCAGCAGCGTTGCGACCTCGTAGGCCAGGTCCCCCACGTTCGCGATCGCGGGCGGCCCCGCCTCGAACGCCTTCACCGTGAGCGTCCTCAGGCGGGCGGGGGAGGACGCGAGGTACGCGAGCAGGCGCGCGACCGTGCGGCACACCGCGGCGGGCCACTCCGTGGAGACCAGGCCGGGGTCGGCGACCAGCTGCAGCACTTCGTCCCCGAGCACGTCCAGGGCTTCCAGGTAGCACGCTTCGGGGCTGGGGAACAGCTCGATGAAGGCCTCGACGGGCAGGCTCGCGCCGTCGGCGATCCGCAGGGAGCTGAATTCGTCCTGCTCGCCCTCCCGCGCCCGCAGAGCGATCGCGCTGCGCAGCAGCCGCGCGCGGGTGCTCTCGCCGCCGCACGCCCCTGGCTCGAGCGCCGTCGTCTCGGGGAAGGGGTGGTGCTCGCAGGGTCGCGGGCGCAGGGTGGCCACCGCGGGCGCGGAGAACAGCAGCGCCCACTTCACCATCTCCTCCGTGAGCGGCCCGAGCTCAGCGGTCTCGCCGTCACGCAGGCGCGTGAACGTCACCCGCCGCAGCCCGCCCACGATCGCCCTCACCACCGGCGGCGGGAGCACGGCCGAGCGGCCGGTTGGCCCATCTCCGAGCGGTCCGCCGGAGGAGCCGGTGGTGGGACGGGCACGGTCGGAGAGGACGCTCGACAGTTGCGCCTCGCACAGCGCCGCGACCCGCCGCAGCCGCAGCACCCCCTCGGGCCCCGCGGTCTGGGCGTCGACCATCACCAGGTGCAGCGCCTTGGGGTTCTGTTCGAGTTCCGCGCCGAGCGCCTCCACCGCTACGCGCAGGCGCTTCTCCGGGCCGCCCGGAGCCGTGCGGTAGGCGTTGGTGAGCCGTTGGATCGTGCGCTTGACGATCAGGTCGAAGGTCGCCAGGAAGCACTCCTCCTTGCCCGAGAACTGCTCGTAGAACACCCTCCGGGAGACGCCCGCAAGCCCGATCACGAGCCTCACGCTCGTCCGCGCGTAGCCTCTGGTCGTGACGGCCTCGATCATCCCCCCGTGCATGCGGATGCGCTGGTTGCGGGCCACCCCCGTCGCCCCGATGGAGTGCGGGCCCTTCGGCAGGCGCTCGTAGATCGGCACGATCGCTACGGCCTTCGTCTGTCGCTTCGACCGCCCGTTCTCCGCATGCGGTTTCCCGTTCCCGGCACTCCCGGCGCCGTTGGACCCCTGGAGCTCCTGCTCCGACCCAGACATTCGACCTCCCCGCATCCTCTCGCTCCCCAGACTGTCATGGTATCCCGTAAACAGGACCATTCCATGTCAGCGATCTTTTGTCTACAGCTTACTGGATACAGCTCCGGCTGGCGTCGCCTTTGATCGCAGAAGAAGATGTTTCCTCAGCAGCCACAGCGCATTTGAAGATAGCTAAGTGGCCGGGCGGAGGCGTTCACGGCCCCCGCGGAGGGCCGCGAGTGGGGTCATGGCAGGGCACGTAGTACGGGCCACCGGACGTCTACCACTTCCTCGGACCCCGCGACAGCGGAGCGAGCCGGCCCGGGACCTCAGTGCAGGATCGCGCGGAGGGCGATCACGCCCAGGCCCATCGCCGCGCCCACGCACACCTCGAGCGCGAGCTCCCGGGGTCGCGCCCGCGCGCGCAGCCCGGCGAGCAGCTCGAGCGCCACGAGGCTCGCGGCGCAGGTCCACAGCGCCACGGTGACCGCCGTCTGCTGGTCGGCGCCGACGGCCCACGCGGCCACCAGCGCGAGCAGCGGCGCGGCGGTGCCCCGCACGATCGCCCAGTCGCGCCCGAGCGCCTGCCCCAGCGCGCGAGCGGTGAGACGTCCGCCGGTGGCGAGGCGCTGGCCGAGCAGTTCCGCGTAGGAGTGCGCCAGCCAGTAGAGCAGTAGCGCCACCACGACCGACGCCACGGTCTCGGCGTAGGTGTCGTGCAACCCGTCCTCCGCCGCGAGCAGCGCCCCAAGCGTGATCGTCCCGTACACCGCCCCCGCAGGGTTCGCGCCGGGCAGCAGCCAGTCGAGCGCCCGGAGGGCCTGGTGCCGTGGGTGGGCGGGGCGCGTGGGGGCGGGTGCGTGGCTCGTGTGGGCTGCGGGCGCGGCGTCCGCGGGATCTCGGGGGGTGGGTGGCACGGTTCTCATGATGACCTCCAGGGCGCGGGTGGGTCGGCGGCGCCGTGCCCGAGCGGCGGGGCACGCGGGTTGGCAAGGGGGCCTGCAAAGCGCCGGGCCTGCGCGGGTTGGCAAGAGGGCTTGCAAGCGCCGGGGCCTGCGCGGCTCGGCGGCCACGCGCAGCGATGGCGGGCTCCGAGGGCGCCGGGGAGTTCGGGTGCCCCGGGAGACGCACCTGGGAAGATCGAAGCGCCGGCGGGAAGCTGTGGTGCCGGGAGTCGGGCACCGAAGTCGCGAGGTTGCTTGACCGAGGCGAGTCGTTGTGCTTTGCCAATGCTGAAGCTGGTTTTGGGGTGTGGCCTACCGTCTCTGCGCGGGGCCAAGGGCGTTCCCGGTGGTCGGGTCGGAGACATCTTCTCGAACCCAAACTTCGACGGTTCGGGGAATCTCAACGGCCGAGATGTTTCCCCCTTCCATTTCTCTGGACGATCGTGTAAGGTCGTACCTGCAGTCTTGAGTCGATCTTCGACCGCGATGCGCTCGGTGGTTCGATGAGGGACTGTGATGCTAGATACGAAACCTGAACTCAACCAACCAAGTCAACCAATCATCAGACCTAGTGGACCGTTTTCGTAGTTCGCGGGCGGTTGAAATGGCTCGTAGGCTTGGTGCAGCCGGCCTCATGCACCAACGAACCTGCCGGATGAACCACTAGATCAAATCGAGATAAGGAGTAGCAGACGATGAAGTTCATACGCATCGCGGGGCTCTGCCTCGCGGCTATGTTTGTGATGAGCATGGTCGCGGCGGGGACCGCTTCAGCAGCGCCACACTGGTTAGTATGCTTACCATGGACAAATTCGCCAACGAGGTATGCGACCCATCAATGCAAAGAAGCCTCCGGAGGCGGAGAATGGGAATGGAGTGAACTAAAAGGCACGGAAGCAGTAGTTGGTGTGGGTACGACAATAACGCTTCGGGACAAAAATGCAACTGGCGGCTCAACGGCGGTCCAGTGCAGTGGAACCCAGGAAGGCTCGGTTGGTCCTGGGAATTTCGACAGAGTAACTAAGGTGACCGTCAAAGCTGAAAACTGCAAAAGAGTCGAAAACACTCTTTGCGAAAGTGTCGTAGAAGTAAAAGCTGTTAATCTGCCGTGGCAAACAGAACTGTATGAAACTGAAAGTAAAATTTTCGACAGAATCAATACCGTCGGCACTGCCGGCAAAGAACCGGGATGGGCGGTGACGTGTAAAACGCTCCTCGGCAACAAAACGGATACGTGCGAAGCCGAAGGCACAGGAAAAGAAGAAAGCCTTCTGCTTGAAAACAAGGTCACAAAAGGAACGGAAGCCGAATTATTAGTATTAGCCACCTTTGCAAAGAAGAACAAAGCAAAATGTTCGGAAGGAGGAGCAAAAGAGGGTGAAGTTGAAGGCAGCGTAGCTAATTTACTCACGAACGGCTGGGCGCTTCAGGTCACCAAATAGAGGTGTGTGAGTTATGAAATGTCGGGTGGGGCCGGTCCTGCCGGTCCCACCCGAGCGTATGAGCGGCAGCTTATGATCGTATGTGTAGCGCTTAGGCTTTGGAAGGCTGGACAGCAAGTCGAAGGGAGCGAGGGAATTTATGGAACAGCGAGTGGGCATGTTCGACGAGCTGCGTGTGGGTCGTGTCTGTCTTGACACGGTGGGAGCCGGGCGTTGGCGGGGGATCCTCCAGTTGATGGCATCTGCGGGGCTTGTCCTTGCATGCACGATGGTGCTGGTGGGGGTCGCGAGGGCCGCCGCTGAATCGTGCCCGAACACCACCACGCGCCAGGGCCCGTCGGCCGGTCTGCCGGAGTGCCGCGCGTACGAGCAGGTCACTCCCGTAGACAAGGGGGACGCCATCGACCTGTTCCCGATTGAGGCACTCCCAGGGACGCAGGGGACGGGCATCGCACCTATAGATAATGATGCGGGCTACGCTGCCGAAGATGGCGATGAGTTCCTGTTGAATGCGGACTCGTCGATCGGAGGAAACGCTCCCACCGGCAGGGCGTCCTACGTATTCTCGCGCGGCGCCAAGGGGTGGAACCCGATCGCGGTGGATCCACCGATCGCGCGACCGCAGGTCGTGACAGCCGATGTATTCGATCCCACCGATCTCTCCGTGATTGGCTTTCATGACGAGATCGGGCCTCAGTATGCCGATCTGCTCGCAGGTAACGACTCCAATCAATGGTCGAATCTGGTGGGTCCTCCGGCTGGGCCGTACGCAACCCTGGCGTCTGTGAGCGGAGTAGCTGCATCATCCGAAGGATCACGGTTTGAATTGGTTGGCGCCTCGGAAGATCTTAGCCATGTCGTCCTGGAAAGCCAGAATCACTCTCTGGTGCCGGTCGCAGAAGGTCAGGATCCACGTAGCCGCACACTTTATGAAGCGGTGGGCGGCCGTCTGTCGGTGGTCAACCTGAACAACGAAGGCAAGCTGCTGAACCCCTGCGGCGCCAACCTGGGGCAGGGCCAGTCCGGCACCGCAGGTGACGGTGGTGCCCACAGCGCTGTATCAAGCGATGGCTCAAAGGTCTTCTTTACCGCTCCCGATCCGACCGGGGGAGGCGAAAAACCGATAGGTCCAGGTTGTTGGAATGGCAAAACGATCCCGTCGGAAAACCCGCCCGAGGTTTACGTGCGTGTAAATGGGGAAACGACGATTGAGATATCGAACCCCGAAGAAGGTGTTGAGGTGGGAACCTCGGAAAACCCAGCCCTGCCGGCTGTGTTCGTCGGCGCTTCGAAGAATGGCTCAAGGGCTTTTTTTGTGACTGCCACCGAGCTGACCAACGCCGATAAAGGACATGCTCTCGAGCTATACGAGTACAACACCGAACCCGGTGTGGGAGAAAAGGCGCTGACGCTTATCTCAGGAGGCGAATCGGGGGCGGCCGAAGGCAATGTAGATTTCGTCGCGGCGGTCTCGAGTGACGGCTCGACCGTCTATTTTGCTGCTTACGGAGCGCTGGCACCCGGAGCATCGGAGCTTACAGAAGGACACGAACCCACCGACCCGGTCAACCTCTACCGTTATGATACCGTCACCGGAGTGACGACGTTTATCACGACTGTCAATGAGGGCGACTTTCCAGAGAAACTACGTGGCGAACACGGTATCTGGTATGGAGGACTTTTCGGCCTAGGAAAAGCAGAATTTCTAGGTCTGAGCTCTGAAGCGGGGTGGTACACGACAGCCGACGGGGGGTATCTGGTGTTTGAGACAACGAGGCCGATCACTGGGTATAACAACGCTGAGGCACCGGGGTCCGTCTGTGCGAGCGGCTTCCCCGGGGGCGTGGAGACGGGGACATGTGTGGAGCTCTACCGCTACGATGCGGCCACCAGCGCCATCGTCTGCGTGTCGTGCGCTGGCGGCGCTCCGGTTGACGACGCCGTGTTCACTCGTACGCCGCTCGACACGCCGGCCGGCGGACCGCCACGTCCAATCTCAGAAGACGGCGAAGACGTGTTCTTCGATACCGCCAGTGCGCTTGCGCTGCAGGCTGCACCAGGCAAGGTGCACGTGTACGAGTGGCACGACGGGGCGATCTCGATGATCAGCTCGGCCTCGGATCCAAGTGATGCGTTCTTCCTTGGTTCGAGCGCGGATGGCTCAAACGTATTTTTCTCGACGCATGCCCAGCTTGTTCCGCAGGACACCGATGTCTCCGACGATATTTATGACGCACGTGTCGATGGTGGCTTTCCGGAACTTGCAGCGCCGCAGTGTACGGGCACAAGTTGTCAGGGTGTGCCGGCGGCTCCGCCAATCTTCGCTACGCCAGCGAGCGTGACATTTGAAGGAGTCGGCAACTTCGCTACGCTACCACCAGTCAAAACAGTTGTGAAAAAGAAGGCAAAGCCAAAGACGTGTGGGCGGGGTTTCGTTAACGTGCACGGCAGATGCACGAGAGGAAGGACGAAGAGGTCGGCAAAGGGGAGGAAGTAACTCATGTCCAAGCGACCGGCATCCTTTCTTAGCGTGTTTTGTGCACCGGTCCTGATGGTGCTCCTTTCTCCTGGGTTGGCGCGGGCTGTGGTGCAGGGTCCGCAGTGGACGATCACCGCGTACTCGTCTCCGACATACCTTTCGTCGGCTCCGGGCAGCACTGGGGTGTATATGGTGCATGTGGAGAACACGGGTGATGACCCAAGCGATGGCGGCACGGTCACGGTGTCGGATGTTCTGCCGCCGGGTTTGCGGGCCACGTCGGGGGCTGCTTCGGGGGTGGATTGGCAGACGGGCGAAGGGATGGTCTGTGCGGCCCTTACGTGTACTTATTCGTTTGCTGTGGCGTCTGACGATATCCTTGAACTTACGATTCCTGTGGAAGTTGTAGCGGGCGCTAAGGAAACGGAAACGAATGTCGTAACAGTGTCGGGGGGTGGGGCACCCGAAGCTGTGCGGGAAACGTTGACGACGATCAACTCGAAGCCTGCGCCATTTGGCATCGCTCCAGGGTCAACCGCGACCGTCCTGTCGAGCATCCAGGCGGGCGCCCATCCGGACCTGACAACCACGCTCGCGTTCAACACCGTGGATAATGGCCTGCTCGCGGGCGATCCAAAGGAAAGCGGGGAGGTTCTGCCTCCCGGATTCGTCGGTGATCTCGCCGACAACCCTAGGTGCCCGATCGCGCAGTTCTCGGAAATCGAAGAAGGGAACACCGTTCCGCTTCACTGCTCTTTGAGCACACAGGTGGGGACGGCCACAGCGTCCCTCACGGCGGGGAATGTTCTCGACGAACGCGAGACCGTACCGGTTTTCAACGTGACGACCAATCCGGATGAAATCGCGAAGCTCGGTTTCGTTCTCTTTAGCTACGGTATTCAGGGCACGGTGTCGCTGCGTCCTGGCGATTACGGGGTGCGGACGACGTTCCAGAGTATTCCCGATAATGTCTACCAGCTAGCTGGAATCTCGCTGACCATCTGGGGTGTGCCGTCGGATCCAAGCCACGACCGTATGCGGGGGCGCATTTGCGGGTTTAGACCCGGCCTTTGTGAATACGACAATGCGACGGAAAGCAGTGTGCATGCGCCCAACGGTCAGCCTTCGACGAGTCTCCCGGTTCCATATCTGACGAGCCCAACGGACTGCACAGGCGAATCGTTGCATGCGACACTGTTCGCGAGCTCGTGGGAGGAACCTGCGGTGCAGGTGAGCGTGCCCTCAGCCGTGGGCCCGATGACCGGCTGCAGCCTGCTCGAATTCGCTCCGGCGATCACCGCGTCGCCGGATACGGCTCGCACGGACACCCCGGCGGGCTTCACATTCGGTGTAAAGATGGGCCAGGAAGGGCTGGTCAACCCGGCTGCGAACTCGGAGTCAGATATCCAGAACACGACGGTGACGCTGCCGGAAGGGGTCGTGGTTAACCCGGGTCAGGCGAATGGGTTGGGTGCGTGTCAGCTCTCGCAGGCTGCGATCGGTGAAGAAGGTCCGCCGTCCTGTCCCGCCGACTCGAAAGTCGGGCAGGTGGCGGTCGAAACGCCTATCTTGAGGAACAAGCTCGAAGGCAATGTGTACGTGCTGCAGTCCAACCCGCCGGACGTGAAGCTGCTGGTCGCGCCCGAAGATTCTCAGGACGGGCTCTACGTGAAGTTCGTCGGCAACGTGCACCTCAACGAAACGACCGGCCAGCTCACGACGACGTTCGAAGACACGCCGCAGTTGCCGTTCAGCGACTTCAAGCTCTCCTTCAGCGGTGGCGCGCAGGCGGCGCTCGCGACTCCGGTGGAGTGTGGGGAATACACCACGAACACAGACTTTGTCCCGTGGAGCGCGCCGTTCGTGCCCGAAGCGTTCCCGTCGAGCACCTTCGCTATCACGGAAGGCCCCGACGGGTCTGCGTGCCCGTCGTCGCCGCCACCGTTCGCCCCGTCGCTGGACGCGGGCTCGACGACCGACCAGGCGGGGGGCTTCACGGACTTCTCCCTGCTGCTGACTCGGGCGGACGGGCAGCAGCGGATCTCGACGCTGCAGTTCAAGACCCCGGAGGGGCTGTTGGGGATGATCAGCAAGGTCCCGCTGTGCGGCGAACCGCAGGCGGCCGACGGGACGTGTCCCGCGGCGTCGCAGATCGGCCACACGGTCGTCGAGGCCGGCCCGGGCCCGTACCCGCTGGTCGTGCCGCAGCCCGGGCAGCCGCCCGCCCCGATCTACCTCACCGGAAGCTACGAGGGCGCGCCGTATGGCCTGTCGATCGTGGTGCCACTGGTGGTGGGCCCGTTCAACCTGGGCACGATCGTGACGCGCGCGAGGATCGAAGTGGACCCGCACACCTCGCAGTTGACGGTCACGACGAGCCCGCTGCCGTCGATCGTTGACGGTGTCCCGTCCGATCTGCGCACGATCAACGCGGTGATCGACCGGCCGGGGTTCATGTTCAACCCGACGAACTGTAACCCGATGTCCTTCAGCGGGACGGCGACAAGCACCGAAGGCGCGAGCGCCCCGATCTCCAGCCACTTCCAGGTCGGGTCGTGCCGGAGCCTGAAGTTCAAACCGAACTTCAAAGTCTCCACGTCCGGAAAGACCTCGCGGGAAGATGGCGCGAGCCTCGACGCGAAGCTCGTCTATCCGACGGGGCCGTTGGGTGCCAACCAGGCGTCGAGCCAGTCGAACATCGCGAGGGTCAAGGTCGAACTTCCCAAGCAGCTTCCGTCGCGGTTGAAGACGTTGCAGAAGGCGTGTACGGCTGCGACGTTCGAAGCGAACCCAGCGAACTGCCCTGCAGCGTCGGTCGTGGGCCATGCGAAGGCGGTTACGCCGATCTTGCCGGTCCCGTTGACGGGTCCGGCGTACTTCGTCTCGCATGGCGGGGAAGCGTTCCCGAGCCTGGTCGTCGTGCTGCAGGGCTACGGCGTGACGGTCGACCTCGTCGGGTTGACGTTCATCAGCAAGCACGGGATCACGAGCTCCACGTTCAAGGCGGTTCCCGACGTGCCGGTCAGCTCGTTCGAACTGGACCTGCCGGAGGGGAGGGGCTCCGCGCTGGCGGCGCCCCACGACCTGTGCAAGAGCAAGCTCGCGATGCCGACCGAATTCGTCGCCCAGGACAACGCCGTGATCCACCAGAGCACGAAGATCGCGGTGACGGGGTGCCCGAGGAAGGCACGGAAGGCGCACAAGTCCTGAAAGCGCGCGGGCACGCGCCCGGCCTGGGCCACCCGAAACCACTCGACCTCGTCGTGAGTACGCGGCCAGGGCGCGATTGCATGGCCCCCGTCAACGACGGGTAGGGACACTAGCCGGGTAGCGGCTCGATCTCGGGCGAGCGCAGGGCGATACCGAGCCCGCGCAGGGAGACACGGCCGGTCTCCGGGTAGAAGCACAGGTCGCCCGGCTCGCGGGTGCCGTAGGCGAGGTAGGTGAGACCCTGCTCGCCGGCGCGCAGGGCGTGCGCAACCCCGGTGGCGGCGGGGCGTGAGATCACGTCGCCCGCACGCAGGGGGTGCTCCTCAATGCCCTCGGAGCTTCCGCCGCGGCGCCACAGCTGGAGCGTGCCGCCGCCGTCGAGCACGACGAACAGCTCCTCCTCCTCGGAGTGGCAGTGTGCGGGAGCGCCCCGCTCGCCGGGGGGCAGGGTGACGTGTTTGAGCCCGGTCGCGCGCGCACCCGCGGCCTCGCCGAGCAATCGCGCGGCGCCGCCGAAGGCGGTGGGGGCGTCGGTGAGCGCCACCACGTTGCGGGGGCGCTCCGCGAGGGGTGGGGGGCACTCGGGAGGCCCGGCGGCGGCTTCACGGGCGAACGGGGGCTCGCCGTCGGCGAGTTCCACCCACCGGGGGAAGCTCCAAGCCACACCGATGCGGGGCAGCGCGGTGAGGCGGGGGTCGAGGCGCTGGCCGAAGACGAGCACGTCGAGTCCGCCCTCCGCGGCGCGCAGGGTGTGGGCGCCGCGCAGCGGCCTGTGCACGATGCAGTCACCACCGCGCACCTCGTAGGTCTTGCCGTCCTGCCAGAGCAGCCCGCTGCCGGAGAGCGCGAAGAAGATCTCCTCGTCGGCGCCGTGTTCGTGGGCGGGCGTCGAGAAGTGCTCCGCGGCGATCTCGATGCGCCGCAGGCCCACCGTGCGCGTGCCGACCTCGCGCCCAAGGTCGCGCCACACCCCCTTTATGTGGCCGACCGCGAGCTCTCGCGAGGGGCTCTCCTGCAGGTTCGCGATCTTCACCGGCGCGACCCTATCAGCGCCGACGACCGCTCGCTACGATCTGACGGTCACGCCGACGTAGCTCAGCTGGTAGCCACGTTCAGGCGATGTGATCATGGCTATGACCTCCGTCGCTCGGCGGACTCCGTTGTGGTGACGCCGAGCTAGGTCAGGAAGGTGCGGTAGTCGGTCTGCACCCACTCCTCGGTCAGCCCTCCGTCATCGTCGTACCTGAACGTGCCGATCACCTCCCACACATCGCGTCCTTAGCCCTTCCAGCGCGCCGTCGGAGCGTAAGCTCGATCAAATGTCGCTGAGTTCCTCTGGACCTCGACGCTCAACGCGCGTCGGCGCTGCACTGGCGCTGCTCGCGCTAGCGGCGGCGATCGCGTCCGAACAGTTCGCCGAGCACCTGTGGGTGCGTCACCCGCTCCTTGCTGGCCTTGCCTCCAGCGCAATCGTCGTGATGCTGTCGGTGGCGGTCCTGAATGAGGCGCTTGAGATTCGCAGGCGCCGCCGCTGGAGCGTCCTCGCGCAGTACGTGATGCTCGAGCTGGTCCGCGATGCACGGATGGTCTGGACGGCGGTGGTAGAACTGGCTGGCCTGATGCCACACGGGATCCCGTGTAAGCGCGATCCGATCGGCGGAATGCCGGGGTCTGACTAGCGAATCGTGATGTGTTGCAACGATCAACTGGTCAATGCCGGTCTGTCGTGCGTCGGGCAGTTCGAGGCGACGTGCCTTGCCGACTATCGGGTGTTCAACTCATGCATCGCGGCTTCGGGAAGCGATCGACTCCTATCAGCAGCGCCTTGCGGTCGAGACCGATGCTGTCGCGGCGCTCACAGCATGAGTAGGCCAAAGCGCGGCTGTACGACTTCGACGGCAAGGGCGGGATGAGTCGTCCACCCGGCCAATCTGGCTACGCTTGTCCCTCAGATGACGTTTGGCGCTGATGGTTCTGTGGCAATTCCGGCTCGGGTGCTCTCGAGTACTCAGCTTGCGTTGCTCGCCGAGCGTGGTAAGGAGCTTACGGCCGAGGTGGGCGAGAAGCTGTATGAGATCGGCGACGCGACCTACCCGTTCATAGCGATCCTCGAGGGTGAGGTGGCGGTGTTGGATGGCGCGGGGCATGAGATCGTGCGTCACGGCGCCTCTGGCTTGGTCGCGTCTCATGAGCCGGGGGATTTGATGTTGCGGGCGTAGCCTCCGCTTTGACCCTGACAAAGTCGAAGATGGAGGTACGCCCGCATGGAGAAGGTAGCCCCGAGCGAGAGGTTTCGCCAAGAGCTGGATGAGGTGCTGGCCGGTGTCGGCGAGGAGCAGGACCCGATTGAGACGGTCGGGCGGCTGGGAGCGCGGCTGATCCTGCAGCAGGTGCTCGAGGACGAGGTGACTGAGTTCCTCGGCCGTCGGCGGTATGAGCGCGCTGGCGAGACGGTCAGTCACCGCAATGGCCACGAACCCAGGACGGTGAAGACGACGAGTGGCTCGGTGGCGTTGGAGCGTCCGCGGGTGCGCAACGCGAGCAAGCTGGGGTTCGAGAGCAGGGTGCTCGGCAAGGGAGTCACGCGAACGCACGCGCTGGAGTCCCTCGTGATCAGCTCGTTCTTGCGGGGGCTGTCTACCCGTGATGTGGAGGCCGCGCTCCAGGAGGTCTTCGAGGAGCCGATTGCGTCGAAGGCGACGGTTTCTCGGATCTGTGAGGACACCCGGGAGCGATACCGCCAGTGGTGCCGGCGGCGCTTGGAGCAGCACGACATTGTCTACTGCTTCTTGGATGCGATCTATCTGAAGCTGCACCCCGACGACACGCCGGCGGAGGGCGTCCTGGTGTGCTGGGGCGTGACGCTTGAGGGCCGCAAGGTCCTCCTCGGATTGGCTCTGGGGAGCCGTGAGAGCTACGAGGCGTGGCTCGCGTTCGCCCGGGACATGATCACCCGCGGCCTCAGGGCACCAGCGCTCGTGATCGCCGACGGGGCACCCGGGATCTGGAAGGCAACGCGGGAGCTCTGGCCCGGGGCACTGGAGCAGCGCTGCACCGTCCACGCGCTCAGGAACGTCACCGGCAAGCTCCCCGAGCGCCACCATCAGGAG
Source organism: uncultured Solirubrobacterales bacterium (assembly GCA_963725535.1). Classification (GTDB taxonomy): domain Bacteria; phylum Actinomycetota; class Thermoleophilia; order Solirubrobacterales; family Solirubrobacteraceae; genus Palsa-744. The sequence goes on along the minus strand of CAVRYX010000007.1, from coordinate 1,735,552 downwards.
GTCAAGGCACGCTGGTGGAAAGCATTCGACGAGGCGCGCTCCCCGGCCGAGGCCAGCCGCGAGCTGCAGGGCATCATCGCCGACTACAAGACGGCGTACCCCTCGGCGATGGCCGTCATCGAAACGGACCTGCCAGCGCTCGTCACCCACCTGCGGTTCCCGTCCGCTCACCGCAAGCGGATCCGCACAACGAATCTCCTCGAGCGAACGTTCGTGGAGGTCCGCCGGCGCACCAAGGTCATCGGCCGGTTCCCCGGCGAGACTTCCGCGCTATCCCTGATCTGGGCCGTGCTGGAGCTCTCCTCCCGCGGCTGGCGCGGCGTGAAGATGAACCCCAAGACCGTCGCCGAGATCGAGCACCTACGACGCCAACTACGCGACACCAACGCCGCTCCACCAGCCACGACGAACACCGAGGAGGTGATCGCCGCATAACATCCCCCTCAAGCGGAGCTACCCCCAAACGAATTCACCCGGGGAATGAGACGCGACCTCTGGCTTTCTTGGGGAGGTCAACCTTCTTAGCGGGCAGTCGGTGTTCGTAACCGCGGTCGTCACGCAGCCGATGCGCTACATCTCTCTTCCGCGTGAGGAGTTGCGAGCGTTGCTGTTCGATGATCCCTCGCTCTCGGATCTGATCCTTGGTGCCTTGGTGGAGCGCCGCGAGCTACTTCAGCGCCGCCAAGGCATCGGACCAGAGATCATCGGCCCGCGCGAGTCGCCCGACACGCGCCGGCTGCTCGAGTTCGCGCGAGCCCAGCGGCTGCCCCACACTTGGGTCGATCCCACCGAAGCGCCTGACGGTGCTGGCCCGCCAGCGGAGCCCTCTGCGTCCGCGATGCCGCTGGTACGTCTGCCTGGCGGCGTTGAACTTCTAAACCCGAGTAACGGAGAGCTCTCGCGGGCGCTCGGCATCGGCAGGGAGCTCGCGCCGCGTGAGGAGGTCGATCTTCTGATCATCGGCGGCGGCCCCGCGGGACTCGGCGCAGCCGTGTACGGCGCTTCAGAGGGATTGGACACGCTGATCGTGGAGAGCAGGAGTATCGGTGGTCAGGCGGGCACCTCGCGCAGGATCGAGAACTACCTGGGCTTCCCAGCCGGTATCAGCGGCAACGAACTGATCGGCCGTGCCGCCACCCAGGCGCGCAAGTTTGGCGCCCGCCTGGCCTCGCCCTACCGCGCCCAGGAACTCCAGCCCGGGATCGAGCGCCATCTCGTGAAGCTCGAGGACGGCAACGAGATCGCTGCACGCGCGGTGCTGCTCACCACGGGCGCCGAATACCGGCGTCTGCCCGTGGCGGGGCTCGAGGAGTACGAGGGGGTGAGCGTGTTTTATGCCGCTGGTCCGCCGGAGGGTCAGCTCTGCACCGCTCAGCGTGTGGTAGTTGTCGGCGGGGGTAACTCGGCGGCCCAGGCTGCCGTCTGGCTGGCGCGTGGGGGCGCGCTCATCACACTCCTGCACCGCCGCAGCGACCTACGGGAGACGATGTCGCAGTATCTGATCGACGAGCTCGACCACTACGGGGTCGCCGTGCGCGATCGCTCTGAAATCGTCGGCGTGCAAGGAGAGCACGGGCGATTGCACTCGGTCACACTCGCCGACGGCGAGCAGTTGCCGTTCTCTTTCCTGTTCCTGTTCCTTGGCGCTACGCCCTGCACCGAGTGGCTCGGTGACGTGCTTGCGCGCGACGGCGACGGTTTCATCCTGACCGGCGCGGCCGCCGGCGCCGAGGGCCTTCTCGGGACGAGCGTGCCAGGGGTCTACGCAGCTGGCGACGTGCGCGCAGGGTCGATCAAGCGCTGTGCGACCGCGATCGGCGAGGGCGCTGCCGTGGTCCAGTCCGTACACGAGCGCTTGGCCCGTGTGGCCGCTCAACCGGGTGTCCAAGCATCGCAGGCAACCTCGGTGTAAACGCACGCCTCTGACTGTCTCAGAAGTGGCGTGACCCAAGCCGAGAACTAGATCGCCGCGCACTGAGGGGGCGACTTGGCGCACCGGACTGTGACCATGCAGGCAACTCGCCACAACGAAGGGAGAATCTGATGGACATTTTTGAGGTCAAGCAGAAGGAGACCGTCAGCAGGGAGGAGGTCGCGGAGCGCCTACGGCTCCTCGCCGACATGCTCGCTCGGAACAACGACCTGGAGTTCGACCGCGGCGGAATGCATTTCACTGTTCGCATCCCCGACCAGCTTCAGCTCAAGGTCGAACTCGAGGTGGAGACCGACGAGCGCGAGCTCGAGATCGAGCTAAAGTGGTGATGGCAGTGCGTATTGCCTTTTGCTAAGGCGTGAGGAGCAGCGGCGTGGGCCGGCTGTTCGCGGTGGGTGCAGTTCCTGGCCGCACGGCTCTCCCGTCATGCTGGGGCGCTAGGGTTGGCGCACGGCGGGGCGTTATGCGCGTGAACATGCCACGGCCAATGCCCGGCCAGCAGGCCCGATCCGATTCCGATCCCTACGCCGACCGCGACATCGCTTGGGTAGTGGACGCCGGTATGCACGCGCGAATAGGCAACGGCCCCTGCCAACGGCACCAGGGCCGGCGCCAGCACTGGCAGCTCAGCGCAGGCGCCGGTGACAAATGCGAACGCTGCCGCGCTATGCCCCGACGGGAACGATGTTGACCGCGGGGTACGAATGAGCGCCGGGTGCGACTGCGAGGTGGGCCGACGTCGGTGTGCGAGCAGCTTTGCCGGGCCGTTGGCTACCCCCGCCGCGATCGCGATAGCAATGAGGCCGCGCCTTGCCGCCCTCCGCCCTCGCCCCCCGTCGACTACTGCGAGCGCGCCAGCGACCACAAGCCACAGTCGCGAGTAGTTCGCCGCCCGCGTGATGGCGATGAGGGTGCGATCCAGCGCGGGTGAGCGAGTCCCAAACGAGCGCCTCATCAGCCGGCGGTCCAAGTACTGAACGCGACGCCACATCGTCAATGAACCTTACGCCGCCGCGGGCAGCGCGACACGTACAGCGCCCAGCCTGTGCCGAGCAGCACGCTGGCGGCCACGTCGTTTGGAGAACGGACGCCCAGATAGCGGACGCCCAAGTAGATGCGAGACGCGGCGACCACAGGACGATCAGGAGCGCGAACCCGGCGGCCACGCCTGTTTATCGTCGGCGGCACCCCCGCCGTGTGCAAGGCAAGCACCAGCGAGAACCAGAACGCGCTGGCCTGCGTCGCATGGCCCGAGGGAAGCTCCCGAGCGGAGCAGCAGCCGCACGCCTGCGCGTCACCGGCCTGCGGCTACCCGGACCAGCGCGCCCAGGTTGTCCGAGGTGAGTGCGACCGCGCGTGCCGCCGGCGATAGGCCTGCGCCGCGGGGCAGCCGCACGCGCAGCGCCCCGGGCAGCGATGCGAAGTGCAGCGGCGGGTCCAGCACCAGCGCCTCGCCGTCGAGGCCGACCTCGACGGGGCCGCCGGAGCGGACCTCGAACTCTCGCGCAGACCAGGCCAGCAGGCCGCGGTAGCGCCCCGCCTGGCCGACCAACTCGAGCGCGACGAGCTTTGACACGTCCGCGCCCCGCACCCGGGCGGCCACGATGCCGAGCAGGCCCGTGTCGATCCGCTCGCGTGTGCCGGCGCCCGAGAGGTGCGTGAGCTCATACGGGTTATTAGACACCAGCACGAGCGGGGCATCGTCGCAGTCGGTCCCGTCCGGGGCGGTGAACTCAAGGTCGATCGCCTCAGCGTCTGGGCCGAGCAGGTCCGGCAGCATGTCCGTCCACGTCCCGAGCTTGGCGTCGCGATAGGCCTCGGACTGGACGACCTTCGCGTAGACGCCGAGCGACGCATTGTTGACGAACACGCGGTCGTTCACGCACGCGAGGTCGATGCGCCGCTCGACGCCGTCGGTGAACGCGTCCAGCGCACCTACGACGTCGTCCCGATCCAGGCCGAGGTCAAGCGCGAAGTGGTTTCGCGTTCCCGCCGGGATGCAGACGTGGGCAACGTCGCGTCGTGCGGCGACCGTCGCCACGAGCGCCTGCGACCCGTCACCTCCAGCCATTCCGATGACCTCCGCGCCCCGCGTGATGGCGTTCTCGGCGAGCTCGAGCAGATCATCGCCCGGCTCAAGGACGATCGGCTCGATGCCTCGCCGCCGAGCCTCCCCAGCGAGATCGAAGCGCTCCGCCTTTCCGCCGCCCGACTTCAGGTTGATGATCAGCGCCCCCGAGCCGGCGGCACCCATCGGCACGACCGCGGCGGCCAACCTTCCGAGCGCCGCCTCCCCAGCCCGCCCCAGTGCGTAGCGCGCGGCCAATCCGAACAGGGCGAGCAGCAGGAGCAACGCGGCCAGCACCAGCAGTCCCTGCCAGTGGGTCGCCATCACCACGATCAGGCCGGCTCCAGCGAGGACTGCGACCACCGTGCCGAGGGCGCGCCGCGCGCCGCGCTCTGTCAAGCCGAACCAGATGGCGGCGTTCGCCAACAAGACGAGCCCGACCGCGAGCACGGCGACGGGGACGTCACCAGCCAGCGCGACGGCGGCCACCACGGCCATTGCGGCGGGCGTGACGAGCGCGACGATTGCGGCGACACGCCGCAGCACAGGGCGCCGCGGGGCCCAACCTCCTTGAGAAGTCATCGACGTTCTAGGCATGTTAGCCATGCTCTCAGATCCCGTCTGCCGAATCGGTCCGCGTTCAGCTGCGCCCCCCGCTCTCATTGGGCGCCTGCACTCGGATCTCGTGCCAGCTCGCATCGGAGCCCGACTTCGGTGACCTCGAAGGTCTATGGTGCAAGTTGACTTCGACACCGCTGCCATCCGCGATGGCAGCCACGAGAAGGGACCAGTCATGTTGCGAAGGATCACGGACATGCCAGCCGGAACGATCGGCTTTGAGGCCGTCGGAGAGGTCGAGGACGACGATTGGGAGGAGACCGTCGAGCCTGTGTTACGCCAAGAGATCGCCGCGGGTCGCAACGTGCGACTGCTCTACCTGCTCGGCACCGAAGCCCGTGAGGTCGAGGGCGACGCGATGAGCGCTGACACGAGCTTCCGCGTGCGCCACGCGACCTCCTACGAGCGCGTAGCGGTGGTCAGCGACGAGGACTGGATACGCCCTGCGCTGCGGGCCCTTTCCTTCCTGCTTCCCGGAAAGGCCCAGGGCTTCCGCGTCCGCGATCTGGCCAAGGCAAAGGCTTGGCTTGCGGAGGACGGAGCCTAGCGGACACGCGCTGGGGCCGACCCGCTGACGAGACACCTACTCTGACTATGCAGCAATGGGCTACCCGGCCACATCGTGTTCACGACGCGTAACTCACCAAGCGCGCTTCGGATATTATTTGAGAGGCCGACAAGTTAAGAGCGAGGAGATGACATGAGTGACAGACCCGTTTTCATATACGCGGCGACCTACCGCGGGCGCGATGATGCTCTGGCTGACTACGGCGCCTTGATCGATCTTCATGAGGCGAAGCTCGTGGGTACCTATGACGTCGCGGTGATCTCAAAGGATGCTGAGGGCAAGGTACACGTCGAGAAGCACGAGAAGCCGACCCAGCATGGCGCGTGGGGAGGCATAGCGGTTGGGGCGCTGGTAGGTGTCTTGTTCCCACCGTCTGTAATTGGTGCGGCGGCGGTTGGTGGCCTGGTCGGCGGCGTCGGTGGACATCTGCGTAGGGGCATGTCGCGCAGCGACGCCAAGGAGCTCGGCGATCTGCTTGAGAGTGGACAGGCGGCGCTGATCGTGATCGGCGAGTCGCGAGTCGAAGAACAGCTCGAGAAGGCGCTCACCCGGGCCGAAAAGTCGCTTGAGAAGGAAATTGACGCTGACAGCAAGGAGCTCAAGCGCGAACTCAAAGAAGCAGAAATGGAGGGGGCCGCAGGTTAATAGCCGGCCGGCTCTGCCTGCACGTCACGCAGCCACTGTGGACAACGACCGTGACCACACCTACACAGACAAACACGGTCGTCAAGACGCATACAGTCACAGCCCCGCAGCGGCGACCACGACGACCTCAACGAGCCACGCTCCTGCCGCGGCCGCTGTTGGCGCCGCGGCGGCTGCGAACAAAGAACGGAATCCAGCGGTCTGCCTGGATGGGCCTGGGAATTGATCGGAACTGCCGTCGGCGGCGGAGAGATCTGGATCGTCGTCCTCATCCGGCGCGGTCGAGAGGACTGGAGTGGATCCCCTTTGGCGGACACCTGAGCGCTTTAGCGGCTTGCGCTCCCGTTGCTGGCGTGTAGGGAACGTGGGTAATAGGAAGCCATGACAGTCCGCACAAGGGTCTCTTTGGCTTTGCTTGCGGTGCTTGGCATCGCCGCAGCAGCGGCTTGCGTTGCCAGCGCGGGGGCGGGTGCGACGGCCCGCGGCGCACCCAAGCGCCCTCCGCGTATCTACGTCGCCAGCAAGGACTGTCGCGGGCACATCTTCCGCCCGGCCAGCATCACGCTGGCCTGCGGCGATGGCAATCTTTACGTCAGCGAAGTCGATTACTTCAACAACCGCTCAGAAGGCTACGGGTCAGCACAGGCGAGCGCGTCGGTCACGATCCACGAGAACGACTGCAAGCCGGACTGCGCCGCGGGCAAGTTCATCGTCGAAAAGGGCGCGCTCACGCTGAAACGCATCGTTCGCTGCGCCGACGGGCTGCTGTACTACTCGCGCGCCTTGTACGCGTTCCCCGGCGGCGAGAACGAAGTCGACATCCAACCCTACGAGCGCTGCTCGCCGGTGCACCACGTGCACGCCGCGGCCATTCACGCCAACGCTCCCGATGTGCCTGCCGAACCACCGGCCTCGCCGAGCGCACGCGCGCTGATCGCAGCTCGCTCCGTGCAGAGCGCCTTGAAGGCGGCGGTGCTGCCCAAGGGAGCCACTCGCCTGAGGAGGGTGCCGGCCGGGCAGGCCAAGCTGCTGGGCTCGATCCGCACGCCCGCCGCGTCGCTGGGCACCGAAGAACGCGCCAAACTGGTGGCGCGCAGCTCCGTCTGGGCGACCTCTGCGCAGCCCAGTAGAGTCTTTGCGTATGTCGCCTCGCATCTACCCGTCGGGACGCGCGAGGTGTTCTCCACGAGCGGCGACTCGTCGTTCACGCCACCCCACGGCCACGAAGCGCTGCCTGAAATCGAGAAGCGCGAATCGGTGAACTTCTGGGGCGAGGAACTCCGTCTGCCAAGGGGCAGCCACGCGCTGCGGCTCCGCGTGCTCGGCGTCTACATTGCGCGCCGCGGCACGAGCGCCGATAGGTTCATCGTGCGGGTCACCGCCGCCGCCTCGTGGGAGCGCGCGCGTCCCAGCTACTCGCTGCTCGGCGTAAACGTCGGCGCGGTCACGGTCACCGTCACCGATCGGGCCTCCCGCAAGAGTGAACCGCCGCCGGTGATGACCCGCAAGCCAGCGCTCGTGCGCACAATCGTGCACGACGTCAACGAACTGCCCGTCGACGAATCAGCCGGTCGCGCCGTAAGCTGCCCCGAGGAGGGAATCGCTCGACTCTCGCAATTGCTGTCGCTGAGCTTCAGCGAGGGAGAACATGGTCCGCTGCTTGCCACCTTCACGGACAACCCCGAGGCGTGCGTCCCCGAACCGTCGATCACGCTACCCGGAGAGCCTCCCGTCGCGCTCTCCGAAGCAGCAGGGCTCGTACACGAGATCGAAAGGATCAGCGCCATCCGCCTACGCTGAGCTCTACACTGCGCGCTCGCGAGCGCCGTGCGCGCGATCACGAGTAACGCCAGGCTCAGCACGGCCAGGTGCACGTTCGACCCCAGTCTGTCCCGGGACCCCACAGAAGCGAGCGACCGCGCTGATCCTCATCCGAGGCGCTAGTCTCGTGCACGGTGTGGAGCGCGCTCGCAAGGTCGTGGTAGCAGGAGCCTCGCCTAGCAGGGGTTTGGGCGGAACGGAACAGGATTTAGGATTCGGCCCTGGGACATGCTCGTCGTCGATGAGTTGCTGATCGAGACCGGCCGCCGGTCTACGCCCGAGCCATCCCGGTCCTCAAGCACGCCCACCGCGCCGCCGAGGCGGCAGGCCAGACCGAGTGGTTCGCGACCCAAGTCGCGGATCTTCGCGAGCAGCACCGTCGCCGCCCGACGCTCATTGCGATGCTCGACAAGGCCAGCCTCGGCTGATGCACCAACCGAGCGGCTTGCCGACCTTCCTGGGGGTGTATTCGCTCCCCCAGCAACTCGCCTAAAACACCCCCAGAGCTCATGGGACGATCAGAAATCGTTTGCTGGAGCGGGTTTTGAGCCAAGCCGACGCGGGGACTCGAACCCCGGACCCCCTCCTTACCATCGTTGTGGTAGGGAGGAGCCGAAATGCTAGGCATAGTGCCATTTTCGGCTCCTTTATTGGGGTTCTGCCGCCCTCCGTCCAGGGACAGATGCGGACAAGCGAGGACAAATAGTACATCGTCCGGCGGGTGAGTTTGCGGTGAAAAGGACCAGCTCCCGGACAGAGCCGACGAAGGGACTCGAACCCTTGACCCCCGCCTTACCATGGCGGTGCTCTACCAGCTGAGCTACGTCGGCATTGACGGCTTCCATCGTACTGTGGCGGGGCCGGGGTCACACCGGGCGCCAGCACCACATGCTACCATCTGCGGTACCGAAGTACCGAGCGATCCCATGCTGCGTGCACAATCACCGATCAAGGTTCATGAGGCCACCAAGGATAAGGTCCGCTACGCCGCGTTGATGGCGGGCCTCAAGCAGGCCGAGCTTGTCGAGCGCGCGGTCGACGAGTACGTCGAGCGTCACCGCGAGGACTTCGCGCAGCGCATGGAGCAGGCGCAGCGGGCGTTGCTGGGTGGCAAGAGCGCGACGCTCGCGTACTCGCTGGGCGTCGAGGAGGCCGACGTGCAGCGGGTCGGCGGGGTCTCCTCCGATCAGCTCGGCGGCTCACGCAGCCCGAGGCGCGCGACCTCGAACCAGGCGAGTTCACCCGAAGGCCAGTCCGCGCGAGGCTCCCACAGCTCGGTCTCCGCGGCAGCCAGCACCAAGCCGAAGAGCACGTCTCGCAGGCGCTCCTCGACGAAGCGCCCGTCGGCCGCCTGAGTCGCGATCGCAACCCAGACCTCCTCGCCGGGCGCGGTGACGTGCAGACGAGTGTCGATCAGCCCGCCGAACGAGACTGCGACATCGCGGCCTCGATGGTCGAAGGCTTCGGCAAGGACGGACGCGATCGAGTTGGCAGCGTCGTCGATGATGCGGACGTTGCGCTCAAGCGCATCGCGGAGCCGGTCGTCGTCATCGGGCAGGAGCCGCCCCGCTCGGTGTAGCGCAGCGAAGAGTTCGTAGGCGTCCTCGCCGGAGCCCTCCTCGCGCTGCGCGCCGGCGCAGAGCCAGAACCGTCCAGCATCGGCCTCCAGCCACGTCGCGCCACGCCACCGTCCGTGACGTAGCCGGTACACGAGCGGACGCTCGATCGAGAGGATGCGCTTCTGTCCGTGTGGCGCCGCAGGCGCGACACGCCGCGCCTCACCAATGAGCGCGTGGTCGAGCCCGCCAAGATCGACCTCGACCGGTGGCGTCTCGAACTTCAGATCATCGCGTAGACAGCGAAGTGTCACCCGCGTTCGTCGTGCTGGTCGACTCGACATCCGCAAGAAAGCTAGCCGGAGGTCCCGATCCCTTCCCGGCGACCTCGATGACGCAGCCGGATGTGCCGAGCAATGCTATCAGCCAAGCGACAGCTCGCACGCTACATGGAAAGTTTGGCGAGGTTGTCCAGCACCTCGAACGGATCTTGGACCATTCGAGTCACAATGGATCGGTGCCGCTGCTACGTTGCAGGAACCGGGACTGTGGTCATCAGTGGTTTGAGCGCTCACAGTTGGCGGTGGGCTCTGATTGTCCGGTGTGCGATGAGCCGACCGAGGTGGTCGGCGTCGATGATGAGCCACCCGCTGAGCTGAATATCGTCTCGTCTCAGCTGCGGGGCGAGCGAGCGCATCCGGGGCACGCGCGAGAGAAGGCGCGCGGGGTTCTACGCGAGCACGGGATCGGGCACCCCCCCGTGGTTGTGCATTCCATCGCGCGCAAGTGCGGCTTCGAGGTTCGCGAGAGCCACCAGCTCGGCAAGCTGAGCGCCCGTCTGGTCGGCCAGGTCATCGAGGTCAACGCGGAGGATCCGGCGGTCCGCCAGCGATTCTCGGTGGCGCACGAGCTCGGCCACCACTTCTTGGGCACCCGACATGGCGACGGGTCTTTGGCCGAGCAGGAGGCCAACGCGTTCGCCGGGGAGCTCTTGGTTCCCGGCCACATGCTGCGCTCAATGATCGAGCAGACCACCGATACGAGCGAGCTCGCGACGCTTTGCAAGGTCAGCCGTCAGGTCCTGGAAATCGCGGCTAAGCACCACAAGCTTTTCGACCAATTGCGATGACGCGGATCGCGCTGGTTACGTCAGCTCGTCCAGCACCCGTCGAAGCTCTGCTAGATGATTGATTCCGTTGGGGTTCAGTGGTCGTAGGCGATGAGGCTGCGGCCGGGCTTGTCGATCTGGCCGGCTTCCCAGAGCTTGTAGTTGTGCCAGATGCCTGCGGCGAGGGCGAGTAGGCGCTGGGCGACTCGGGTCATGAGGCCGGGCATGGTGTGGGCGCCGTGCTGCTCGAGGGAGAGCTGGCCCTTGAGGGTGTCGATGATCGACTCGACCCATTGGCGGACCCCACCGAGTTTGCCGAACCGTGGTTTCTCGCCCTTGCGGTCGGGGCGCACGAAGATCGCGCCGAACTCAGCCATCAACGCCTCGAAGTCGCGGCTGGCGAAGCCCTTGTCCGCGACCACGGTGTACCCCTCCAGTTCCACGCGGCGTAGCATCTCTGCGGCGACCTCGCGCTCGGGGACATTCGCAGCCGCCAGCTCGAACGCGATCGGCATTCCGTCGGAGGCGCACAGCAGATATAGCCGGAACCCCCAGAAGTAGCGGGAGTGGCTGGCGCAATACCCGTAGGCGGCGTACCCGGCGAACTCCGAGCGCTTGACGGTCTCCCGGGACGCCGCGCAGGGCACCGGCGTGGAGTCCAGCAGCCGTATGCCATCACACCACGACGGGCTGGAGAACGCGATCGTGTTCAGCAGCGTGACGATCTGCGGCGCGAGCGCACGCATCCGCTTGTTGTACCCCGGCTGCTTGGGTAGATACGGGAACAGGTGCCCAAGGCGCCTCATCGCGAAGCGCAGAAACCGCCGCTCGCTCGGGCAGTCCAGCAGGATCTGCGCGACAGCGAGGCACACCAGCTCGGCGTCGGTGACCCGCGGGTTGCGTCTTGCACGCGGCCTGCGCGGCAGGATTTCATCGGCCAGCACGTAAAGTGCCGTCAAGAGGGTGTCGAGATCGGCGGTCAAGCGTCCCCCACCTTTCGTGGTCAACGTTGGACAGAGCAACGCCGACCTTCGACACCCTTCCTACGTCTCCTCGCCCCCGCCCCAGCGCCGACCCAGAACGGAATCAATCATCTAGGTAAGCGGCGATTTCGGCGCCTCGCGCCTCGGCGGAGCGATCGATCTCGCTTTGGTCGGCGTAGAGATCGCGAGTTACGTCTTCTTCGGAGACGCCGGGCTGCGATCGTGCGGCCATCGGCATCGCAGATCCGGTTGCCTCACGCCGGCCTCCCGGTGAGGCCGAGAGCGATATGGCAACTGCGTTCTCCGCCTCGTCCCACGGGATGTCGAGCGCGTGCAGGATGTTGGCCAGGTCCTGTACGTCAGTCTTGTCGGTCAAGTCCAGGCGACCCTTCACGAACTGGTCGAAGTGGCCGCCGTCAACGCCGGTGCGCTCCAAGAGCGAGGCGCGGTCCCATTCGGCGCCTGGTCCCTTGAGACGCAGTTGGAGGATCTCCGTGAGCCCCGCCTTCGGTTCGTGACCTTGAACGAGTTGTGCGCCAAGCGGGCGCTCGCTGTCCAGATCGCGCTCCTGCACCTCTTCGAGGTCGGTGACCTGAGCGTCGGCGTCGCGCCACAAGGCGCGCAGTTCCTCCCCTCGCTCGTCCGCTGCCAGTAGCCGTGGGTCCGCCTCGCCGAGGACGGGGGGGCCAGTCGGCAAGCCCGTCGGCTCACTGTCGCCACCAAGCGTCCAGCGATAGAGAGCCACCAGTGCGTCGGTTTGCGGGCGTGACAACGTGCCGAAGTACTCGACCAGTTGCGTCCGCAGAACCGACCCGAGGTTCTGCAGGTCCAGGAAGCCGTCGTAACCCAGGGTTGTGGCGTCAACGACCAGGTCACGCTCGGTCGCGAGTTCTGGTTCGGCTACGACGGGCACCACCAGGATGCGGTTCTCGGCGTCCGGGGTGCGGCGGATTACCGCCACGATCCAGCTCCAGTCGCCTTCACCGCTGGCGCGCGCACGCCAAAGCTGACCAGTGCGAACCCGCCCAGGTCGGGTCTCCGATGGCCGGGCACGCAGCACTACGGTCGTAGCCGGTAGTGCCGGCAGGGTGATCTCGGTGGGCATGCCATCCAGAAGGACTCGGCAGCGTGGACAGCGATCGACGTGCCGACGCGCGTCGGGGTCGTGAACACCGGCGCGAAGATCAAGCAGCTCCATGAGGGATAGGCACTCCATTTCATTCATCGTTGTGCCTCTTCTCTGACGCCATCTCAAGCACCTTTTCCAATACCCGATCGAAGTGCTCGTCTGAGATGGTCAACTCGCGGACCTTCAGCAGCGCCCGTCGATACTCGTTATCGACCGTCACACGACTCACTCCCAGCTCGGCTGCCAACTCCTCCAGGGTGCGCTGAGGACGATCTCGGAGGACCCGCAGCTGCCTCCCGGACAACGCGACGACGGCCAGCCGCGCGGCCTCGGCAACCTCGAACGCGTGCTCGGCGGATTCCCCGCCGGCTAGTTCGAGGAGCGTGTCGAGTGCGACGTTGGGCTGGGCGTATGCGTAGGAGAAGCGCCCGCGGAGCGTGACATCGAGATGACGGCCACTCAGCGCTTGTCCGATTCGTTCCAGCAGGCCACGGAGGAAGCGGTGTAGGTCCGGTGTGCTCAGCACCGGATCTGAGCGCTCGCTGGAGGGATAGCGCAGCAACGCGAAGTCACCGAGCGCCCACGCCGCTGCGACTACGGCTTCGTCCTCACCGGCGTAGAGCACCGGGTCAGAGCACCATTCAGCGAGGCCCCACCAGCGGTCCGCGGGAACGCGCGAGCCAGCAACCAGAACGAATCCCTGCGTGGGGTTGCCGAGTAGTTCGCCCGCCCGCTCGAGTAGCCGGGGGACCGTGGCACGCCGACTGCGTGCCACGAGCCAGTTGCGCAGCGACCGTTCGAGGTAGCGGGAAAGCGCGCGGGGCGAGTCGCAGCGATCAAATGCCTGCTGGAGTCCCCCGCGCAGCAACGACTCCTCCAGCCACGCATGCAGCGCCTCCACAAGCGCGTCGGGATCATCCCATCGTCCGCCGGGAACCGGTGAGGGCGCCAGCGCGTGAGTAGCCTGCGCGACTGCGATGAGGCGTCCGAGCCAGCTATAGAGCTCGGGTGTGATCTCGCCGTCGCGTACCGCTTGGCGTGCGCCTTCGAACTCGGTGGCCCTCAGCAGGAGGCTCACGGGTCTACTGTCAACGATCATCGAAATTCCTCAGTTGCGATCACGGTTTTTCGCCACCCTGGTTGAGGCCGGCGCGTAGTTGTTGGAGGCGGGCGCGGTGGCCGCGCATGCGGTAGCTCTCGCCGTCGATTTGTAGGACGGTGGCGTGGTGTAGGAGGCGGTCGAGGATCGCGGCGGCGACGGTGGTGTCCTCGAAGATCTCGCCCCAGCTGGTGATCCCGCGGTTGGTGGTGAGGATGATCGAGCCGTGCTCGTAGCGGCGGCTGATGACTTGGAAGAGGTGGCTGGCGGCCTCGCCGGCATCGGCAGATAGCCAAGCTCGTCGATCACGAGAAGCTGGGGGCCGTTCCAGAAGCGCATCGTGGTCTGCCAGCGACCGTCGATGGCGGCTCTGGCGGTCCTGGCGACGAGGTCCGCGGCGGTAGTGTAGTAGACGCGGTAGCCGGCGTGCACGGCCTTCAGGCCGATCGCTATGGCGAGCATCGTCTTGCCGACGCCGGGTGGCCCGATCAGGAGCGCGTTGGCTTTCTCCTCGATGAACCGCAGGGTCGCGAGCTCTTCGACGAGGCGGCGGTCCAGTGCTGGCTGGGCGGTGAAGTCGAACTCATCGAGTGTCTTGGTGGACGGGAACCCCGCGAGGCGAAGCCGGCCGTGGAGGCGGTGCTCCTCGGTCGCGGTGACCTCGACTGCGAGCAAGTCCGTGAGGAACTGGGTGTAGCCGGGCTTGGTCTTCTCGGCCTGCTCGAGCGCGACGGGTAGATGCTCCGCGGCGGCGGCGAGCTTCAGGTAGGCCAGGTGGCCGCGTAGCTGCTGGTAGGTGGCGTGCTTGTTCATCGCCCGGCGACCCTCGCGATCCGTGCGTACTCATCGAGGTCGACTACCGTGCCCTGGCGTTCACCGCGCAGCTGGGCGGCCTCCGCGAGTGCTGCCTGGCTGGGAGGACGGTTCTGCTTGCGCCGGCACGGCTTGGCCGTCGTGAACGCATCGAGCACCGCGGCCTCCAAGAGGCGCGCGTGCTCTGGGGTCTGCAGGACCTGCCCCGCGCCAGCAGGGGCCCGCCTGTGGCGCGCGACGCGCCTGTTGGCCTTGGAGATGATCTCCAGGTGCAGCTCACCGAGCCTGACACGCACGGTGACGCCCTGACCGACCAGCCCCGGCGGAACGCTGTAGCGGTTGCCCTCAAACGCGACCATGGCCGTTCGCGCGACGACGCGCTCGGCCTCCAGCAGCGCCGGGAACCCCACCGCGGGCAGCCCGAGCAGATGCTCTGCGGTGGCGAGCTCGGCGATCGTCTGCCCCTTGGCGTTTGCGGCGGTCTGAGACCGCATTCGCCCAGCGGTCCAGGTCAGCCTGCGCTTGCCCCAGGTTCGCGACCGGCGCGGTGCGCCACCACGAGCGCGTGATGTATTTGATCGCGGCCTCCACGACACCCTTGCGCTGCGGCCGGCGTGCTGGGCAGACCCAGACCTGCACCCGGTAGTGCTTGGCGAGCTGCGCGAACGGCGCGGTAATCCGATCCGTTCCCGGGTGCACGACTGTCGCCATCCGGTCTGTCCGCCACGCACGCGCGCTACCACCCAAGCGGCGCAGCACGAGGTTGTCCGTGTCCTCGTAGAACTTTGAATGGCGGTCCTCCCGCCTCGTCCGCTCGTGTTGCGAGCGTGACAGGCGCCAACCAAGTCTGCGAGGACAGGAGGAACCGCCATGAAGAAGGTATCCGCGCCGCAGGTCGTGACGGCTGTTGAGGCTGTCGAGAGTTCGCTGTCACCGGAGATCCAGGAGGCGCTCGGTGAGCTTGTGGGGGCAGCGAGGGAGGGATTGCTCGCGCTGAGCGTCGGTGTCGGGCTCGGTGTTGTGCATGAGCTGATGGAGCTCGAGGTCGCCGAGGTCGTGGGCCCGAAGGGCAAGCATGATCCCGACCGGATGGCGAAGCGCCACGGCCACGAGGACGGGTCGATGACCTTGGGTGGACGACGTGTGCAAGTCAGCCGGCCGCGGATGCGCACGGCCGATGATGAGCGGGAGCTGCCGGTCACCACGTACGAGCACTTCGCCGACCGCGACCCGTTGACCCGGGCGGTGATGGACCGGATGCTCGCCGGTGTCTCCTCGCGCAAGTTCGCCGGTGTCGGGGAGCCCGTCGGCGAGGAGGTGCAGCGATCCTCGACGGCGACCTCGAAGACGTCGGTGTCGGAGATGTTCATCGAGCGCACCCGGACCGCGCTCAGCGAGCTGATGGGCCGGCGGCTGGAGGACGTGCGCGTGGCGGTAATGATGCTCGACGGTCTTGAGATCGCCGGGCGCACACACATCGTCGCGCTCGGAATCTCGACCGAGGGCGTGAAGATCCCCCTCGGGCTGTGGGAGGGGTCGACCGAGAACGCCACGCTCGCCCGGACGCTCCTGGCCGACCTCGTCGACCGCGGCCTGGACCCCGAGCAGGCGATCCTGTTCGTCATCGACGGCGGCAAGGCGATCTGCCGGGCGATCAAGGACGTGTTCGGCGAGCGCGCGCTGGTGCATCGGTGTCACCGTCACAAGGAGAGAAATGTCTGCGATCTGCTGCCCGAACGCGATCGTCCCGCCGTCCTTGCCAGGGTCCGCGGCGCGTGGGCGCTCAAGGACGCCGATCTCGCCGAGCAGCGCCTCGAACTCCTGGCCTCAGAGCTCGAGCGCACCTGGCCCGACGCCGCCGCCTCGCTGCGGGAGGGTATGCCCGAGACGCTGACGCTGATGCGGCTCGCAATCACAGGAGGACTCGCAAAGACGCTGTGCTCGACGAACCCATGCGAGAGCATGATCGAGATCGTCCGCCGCACTCAGCGCAACGTAAAGCGCTGGCAGGACGGCGACATGCGCAAGCGCTGGACCGCCGCCGGGATGCTCGTCGCCGAGCAGCAATTCCGGCGAATCATCGGCTACCGCGACCTCGCCAAGCTCGTGGCCGCGATCGAACGCCACACAGCACGAGCCGCCCTTCCAATCCCCGCCGCCGCTCACGCCGAGACACCACAAACCGTTACTGTCTGACCTTCAAATCCCGGAGGCCGCTCTCAAAGTTCCACGACGATCCGGACATCCTCCGCAGCACCCCGTCGATCGCCTCGACCAGGTGCGCGAAGGTCTGCCCCTCGCAAATCACCCCGCGGCAGCGACCGGAGAACGACAGCGCACCGACGAGCACATACGCCGGCTCACCCCACGGCGTCTCGCGCAACTCAAGCCAATCCCACTGGATCTCCTCGCCCGGCTCATGAGCGATCACCGTCGTCACTCCGTGCCCACCCGTGCGGCACGCCTCACACCGCGGGCGCAAACCGAGCGTCCGCAGCTCCCTGACGAACGTCACATACGAGCGGTCGAACCCGAGATCGAGCACCTCGCGGTAGAGCACCGTCCCCTCGACATGCGCGTCATCAGCGAACCGCGTGGCCAGGTACCCCCGGTAGGGCTCAACGCAGCTCGCGGCCGCCTCGCGCGAGGGCCCGCCACCGTTCAGATACTTGCGGACCGTCTTGCGATCCCGGCCCGTATGACGAGCGATCGCCGACACCGACCAGCCGCGGCCCGCCAACGCATGAATCTCCACATCGTCCTCCTTGCTCAGCATCCCCAAAGGCTCCCTTCCAAATCGCAGGCATCAACACCCGCGACCCTGGAGGGAGCCCCCGACAGAACCGCGCCGGCGGTCGCCCACTACGCCTCGCCTACGGCTCGGCTCCGCGGACGACCGCCGCTACGCACTCAAAGGTGGGGAATTTCCGTGATCAGATCTGAGGACGATTACGTGATCGCGGCCACTACCTCGAAATCGATGAGCACCATGTTCGTGTTCTCAAGCACTCTGGTGCGGTAGGGCTCGGGCATCGGGCCGAGACTACGGCAGCCGGCGAGGTCGAAGGCGCTCACCCGACGCGGCAGGAACTGGAAGCGCCCGTCCTTGTTGAGACCCGGCAGGGCACTGCGCGGGACCCGCGTTCCGATCGACCCCTGGGTGGAGGCTGGGACCACCCAGGCGCCCGCCCGGGGAGGCAGATCAACGCATACGACCATGCAGGGCGACTGGGCTTGTTGCGATCAAAGCCCGTGATTGCATCATCAATTAGCAGCACCTCGCCGACCTCCACACGCCCGAGTATGCCGCGAGCATCGTCCCGCGCACGAATGATCAACGGCCTCGCGCGCAAACTTGCGTAGCGGATTGGAAATCAGGCGCGTCGTGGCGTCGGAGCCTACAGCGAAGATGCATTGTCCCCTGTTGGCGCCGCGAGCGCCAACAGGCCGATTCAGTCCAAGGAGACAGACCCACATGAACTTCACCGACACCGAGCTCCGTATATGGGATCGCAGGCGACTGCGGGTGGCGCGCGAGAAGCGCAAAGAGCTTCTCGCCCAGGTCGCGACGCTCATCGGAAAGCTGGAAAAGGCTATCCCCGCCAACTCGTGCTTTAAGGTCGTTCGCTTCCGTCGCGCAGGGTCGCTGCCGAAGGCCACCGCGCTGCATCCGAGAGGAGACACGGGTATCGACGCCGATGTCGCGGTGTACCTCGACGACTCCCAGGCCCGCGACTACGACTTGATGACCTTGCATGACACGCTGCGGGCGATCGTGCGCGGCGTCTACCCGACGAAGAGCGACAGCGATTTCTGGGTGCAGCCGCACACCCTCGGGATGCAGTTCCACGCCTCGGGCCTGAAGGTCGATCTCGTACCGCTGCTGGCAATCCCTGGGGAGACCGAGGAGGCATGGATGGTGAGTTCGACCGGTGCCAAGGCGCACAAGACCAACATCCCGGGCCATCTCGCCTTCGTGCGCGAGCTAGCCAATGTCGATGCCCGCTTCCGACCGCTGGTGCGGATGGGCAAGACCTGGCGCAACCACGCTGAGTTGGACGACGAGTTGGGCTCGTTCGCGATCGAGCTCATTCTTGCCCACCTCCACGCCACGCATGGCGCCCCGGCCAGCCTCGAAGAGGGTCTGCTGAGCCATCCTGTGTTTGACGGAGGCTTCGATGCCAGGGTTTGCCTGGCGGAGGGAGAAGTCTCGGGTCATGGCACATGCGAGGAAGTATTCAAAGGAGCTGCTGGACCGCGGTGCGCGTCTGGTGTTCGAATCGGGTCGGCCGGTCGCGCACGTCGCGAGGGACCTCGGCATCGAGAGCGAGACGCTTCGCAAACACGTTCGGCAGACCGAAGCTGACGAGGGCCGGCGCAAAGATGTCTTGAGCAGCCAGGAGCGCGAGGAGATCAAATCCCTGCGCCGTGAGGTCGCGCAGCTGCGCCGCGCGAACGAGATCCTGAAGGCCGCCAGCGTGTTTTTCGCCGGCGAGCTCGATCCACACCGTCCGAAGTGAGCGCGTTCATCGAGGAGCACCGCGCTCGTTTCGGGGTCGAGCCGATCTGCGAGACCTTGGGCGTGTCGGCGTCCGCCTACTACCAGCGCGCCACCGGCCAACGCTCAGCCCGCCAGCTCGAGGATGAGCGGCTGCTCGGCCTGATCACAGACCTACACGCACGCAACTACTACGCCTACGGCTCGCGGCGGATGTGGAAGGCGCTGCTCAGATCCGGTGAGCGGGTCGGGCGCAGCCGTGTCGAACGGTTGATGCGCCAGAACGGCATTCAGGGCGCCAAGCGCCGCGGCAAGCCGTGGCGGACTACCCGGCCGGACCAGACGGCTCTGCGCAGCCCGGACAGGGTGCAGCGCGACTTCACCGCGTCGGGGCCGGACGAGATGTGGTTCGCGGACTTCACGTATCTGCGCTGCTGGGAGGGGCTGGTGTTCTTCAGCTTCGTGATCGACGCCTACAGCCGGCGGATCGTGGGCTGGCAGTTCGCGTCGCACATGCGCACCACGCTCGTTCTCGACGCGCTCAGGATGGCGCTTCACCAACGGGCGCCAGGCGCTGATGTCGCGCTGGTGCACCACTCGGATGCCGGCAGTCAATACACCTCGATCGACTACACCCAGACCCTCGACGACGCTGGTGTCCTCGGCTCGATCGGCACCGTCGGTGATGCCTACGACAACGCCGTCGCTGAGAGCTTCGTCAACAGCTTCAAGACCGAGCTGATCTCAGACCGCACTTGGACCAGCCGCTCCCAGCTCGAGCTCGGCGTCCTGGAGTACGTCGCCTGGTTCAACAACGAGCGCATCCACGAATCACTCGACGACCGGCCACCACGCGAAGTCGAGGAACTCTACGCTGTGAAAACAGGGCCAACCACCCCCATCAGAAGAAGATAGGGAACCTACAAACACCGTCCCCGTCAAACCCAGGGCGGCTCATTCGCCCCCAATGTCCGAGATTAGATACCGCCCCTAAGAGCACCTAACAAAAAGATCGGCACGCCCGGATGCGTCCCTGGACGCGGCGCTGGATCGCCACGGTCCGCCTTGCCCGTGCTACCAGCACGGGCTGCGCCAGCCCGCGTCGCCCAGCTTGGTCCAGGAACGCCCCGGACGCACCGCCTATTTTGTTAGGCACTCTAAAGGCTTGGAGTTGATCTGCGCTACTTATATCATTCTTTGGTGGACACTGTTAGATCGATGCATAAAAGTCTTTCGACAATCCCCGCGTCGTGCGGGTATCGAGCCTCCCTGGCCGCATTGCCAGCTACCCCGCCGAATGGCGCGGCTCGCGCAGCGTCCCCACCGCGCTTGTCGTGACCGTCTGGCCGGTGCTGTCGTGAGCAGTAGTGGTGAGGACGACCATGGCGCGTCGCCATCGGCGGATGAAAGCCCGGAGTATCCGCATATGGTTTCTGACGCGCACAGTCACCCAGACCACCTTTCCGGCCGGGATGGCGAAGGACGCCTCGCCAAGGAACTGCTGCTTCGCACGGGCCTCGCTCTTCGCTCCACCGGGCGCCGCCGCGAGGAGAGCGAACCGCACACGCCCTACGCAGCTACCGGCGGTGCTCGCGGGGCACTGGACAAGCACTCGGACCGAGCCCGCCGCCGTGACGATCAGGTGCTTGCGGCGGGCCGTCGTCGCACCGGCGAACGGCGGGGGTGGTGGTGGACCCGGCGGTGGCCCGACCTGGGTCCGGGGAGCACACGGGGACGTACCCGGCGTGTAGATTTCGGCGCTCGAGAGTGAGTGGCCATCCGCTTCCTGGCCGCCGAAGACCAGGGCACGACCACCGGGCAGAGCGACCACTTCGCCTCCAAAGCGCGCTTCCAGCGGTGGTGAAGTCGGGGACCAACAGCGCTGTTCTGGGTCGAGCACATAGACCGAGCTCGGTGGGACGACGTTGGTTTTGAGCAGGATCTGCCCTCCTTCCAGCAATGCGCCATGGGGTTTGCCGCAACCTTCACGGCTCGCCGGGGGCGCGAGTGAGACCAGCCACGCGTCGGATGCTGTGGTGAAGAGTTCTGAGCTGGCGGGCTTTCCCAAGCATGGCGCTCGTTCTGCGGCGCCGCCCAGCGAGCCAAAGAAGCCCGCTTCGTGGTCGCTGCCCAGCGCCAGCGCGCGCCCTCCCTGCAGAGAGATGACCAGCGAGCCCGTGCGCGACGAAGCTGTCTGTCCTGCCGCCGTCCAGTTCCCCGAGCCTGGTTCGTAGCGGATCGCGTCCGTAGCTTCGTCGCCGCCGACGACCAGCACCGTCCCGTCGGAGAGCAGGGTGGCGCCGGCACCGCCGCGCGCTTGGGGCGTCGGGGCAGCCGGTGACCATTCGTTGCTTGTCGGATTGTAGATTTCAGCGCTCGAGATCGGATGACACGAGAACCCATCCGCGAGTATTTCGGGGCATTCATCGCCGAACCCGCCGGCGACCAATACTCGCCCGTCGGCGAGACGCACAGCGACCGGACGGCCACGGGCTTCGTGCATCGGCGCCGCGGGCGACAATTCCGAGCCGCTGGCGCCCAGACGGTAAGTTGAAGCCGTCGGACGACACTTGTATTCTGGGATCTTGCACGGTGCTTCGCCGAGCAGCAGCGCTCCCCCTTCGGCGAGCGCCACGACGGTCCACTGGTCCCCCGAGGCGGGCAGATCAGGCCCTTTCGTCCACGTGCTTGAACTCAGTTCGTACAACTCCGTGGTGCCATGTTCGCCTCCGCTCACGGCGAGCACGCGGCCGTCTGCGAGCGTCACCGCCGCCCCTTCATCCCACCCTTCCGGCAGCGCCCCGGTCGGGCTCCACGAGCCGACACCGGTTTCGGCCCGGACGCCGACAGCGCCCTCGGCGAGCATCACGCCCGCAACGGCGAGCAGCGAAACCACCCGTACGAGCCACCTGCTTGGGCAAAGTTGGATGACAGCCATTAATACCAAGGAATGGGATAGTCAGATATCCTGTCAAAAGCTAGCAGTCCGCAGGAGGTGACACAAGGCCAAAAGACCGATATTTGGGAGATGTTTCCCAGGTCCTCCATCTAGAGCTTCGAGCCCTCACGTCACCACCAAGCCTAGCGTAGACAATTGTCGTCGCACCGTAGCATCTCAGCCGGTACGGCGGCAGCCGACCAGCCGGCGCCCCATCCGGCACCGGCGCGATACGGCTGCGCGCTTTCTACGGCC
Source organism: uncultured Solirubrobacterales bacterium (assembly GCA_963725535.1). Lineage (GTDB taxonomy): Bacteria > Actinomycetota > Thermoleophilia > Solirubrobacterales > Solirubrobacteraceae > Palsa-744. The sequence goes on along the minus strand of CAVRYX010000007.1, from coordinate 1,713,520 downwards.
GGCCCTTCGCGTGGCGCGGATGCCTCGCGCGGGCTGTGATGGCGGTCGTGTACGTAGCCAACACCGGCGCGCCGTACGCTTCGTAGACGGCGTTCACCAGCGTGGGTTCCACGCCGCAATTGATGCAGAAGCCGTGCTGGGACCAGCCGATCGCGCGGGCGAGCACCTCGTCGGCGTATTCGACACCCGCGGCGTCGTGGCCGTAGTAGTCGTATGCGGCCCACCACGCCGAGTCATCCAGGGCGGCGCCTGCGCCGTCGGAGTAGAGCAGCCACGTGGCTGCCATGATCGAGTCGAAGTCGTCGTAGATCGAGGGGTGGTGCGCGGTCGCGTGGTCGTACACCGCGGGGCGTTTGCCGAAGCGGTAGGCATCGCGCACCAGATCCCACGTGGATGGGATGCCCGCCCCCCCGTTGGTGACGTTGAATTGCATCGGGCCACCGCAGCAGTGCGCGAAGTTGAGGCCGTGGTAGGTGGTGGGGGCCGTCGAGAACGCCGACTCCTGCCTGTGGATCGAGGCGAGCAGCAGCCAGTTGACGCCGAACACGTGCTGGGCTTCGGCGTAGATCGGATAGAAGCCCGCCTCCCACGCCGCGGAGATGTGCACTTCGGGCACCCCGCTGAGGCTCCCCTCTTCGCCACCGAGCTGGGCGCCGGGCGGGTCCGCTACAACCGCCCCGGCCGACGCGACCGTTCGGCGCGTCCCGCCGGTCGCGGAGCTCCCTGCGCTGTCCGCGCTTGCGTCGCCGGGCGTCACGCCCTGGGGCATCGCGCTCTGGCCGGCGGTGGTGGCGTACGGCCCGGCCGCGGTTCCCCTGCCGCTCAGCGTCGCCGCCTCGGGGGCACTCGCCGCGGCCGGCGTTGCGGCGGCCACGAGCACTGCCGGCGGGGTCGCGGCGGGCTTCGCGGAGGAGGAGCCCACCGCGCCGCCGAGGACCGCCGCGAGGACCCCCGCGCCGAGCAGGCACAGCGCGAGCGCCGTCAGCCACGCCCCCCGTTCGGAGGGCGGCGTGGGCGCAGCGGACAGCCTTGGTGCTTGGTTCTCCTCTCGCACGACCACCTTGACGGTATCGGCGCAACCTAAAGCGCGCGTCACGTGCAGACCCTCCGGTTCCGCTTCCCCGTCCTCTCCTCCCCGTGAGGCACGCGCGGTTGCCCCCTCGCGCGGAGCCTCCCCGCCACGCCTCCGTGCCCGCACCCACAACGCCGCTGGACCCGGAGGGTCCTCATCCAAACGACTCCCCTCGGGGCCACCCGCCCTCTGGCCGGAGGTGTCAGGCCACGGCCAGCACCGACTGCTTCTCGGCGAGCGCTGCGATCAGCTCCTCGAAGGAGTCGGAGAACTTCTGCACGCCCTCGCGCTCGAGCGTGTCGGTGAGGTCGTCGTAGTCCACGCCCGCGTGGGCGAGCTCCTCCATCAGTTTGCGCGCCTGCGCGACCTCAACCACGAGGCGCGGCTGGGGCCGGCCGTGGTCCTGGTAGGCGCGGATCGTCTCCTCCGGCATCGTGTTGACGGTGTCCGGGCCCACCAGCTCCTCCACGTAGAGGGTGTCCTGGTAGGCGGGGTTCTTGGTGGACGTCGAGGCCCACAACACCCGCTGGGGGGTCGCGCCCTTCGTGGTGAGGTACTCCCAGCGGGGGCCGCGGAAGACCGCGCGGTAGTGCTGGTAGGCGAGCCTCGCGTTGGCCACGGCGAGGCGGCCCTTGAGGTGGTCGTGGTCGCCGAGCTCCTCCAGGCGCCGGTCTGCCTCGGTATCGATCCGCGAGACGAAGAAGCTTGCTACCGACGCCACCTTGCGGGGGTCTCCGCCCGCGGCGACCAGCCGCTCGATCCCGCGTACGTAAGACTCGGCCACCTCGGCGTAGCGTTGCAGCGAGAAGATCAGCGTCACGTTGATCGAGTGGCCCTTGGCGATCACGTCCTCGATCGCCGCCAGCCCCGGCTGGGTCGCGGGGATCTTGACCATCAGGTTCGGCCGGTCCACCGTCTCGTGCAGGTGGATGGCCTCCTCGTACGTCGCCAGCGTGTCGTACGCGAGGTCGGGCGCCACCTCCAGCGAGACGTACCCGTCGCGGCCCGACCCCCCCTCCCAGATCGGGTGGAACAGGTCGCAGGCGTCCTTGATGTCGCGCTCGGCGAGCCGCCAGAACGTTTCGCGGGCGTCGAGGCCCTCCTCGCCCAACTCGCGCAGCTGCTCGTCGTAGGCGTCTCCCGCGCTCATCGCCTTCTGGAAGATCGTCGGGTTGGACGTCGCCCCCACGACCGCGTCCGCGTCGATCAGCTCCTGCAGGTGCCCGCCGCGAATCGACTCGCGCGAGAGAAAGTCCACCCACACGCTCTGCCCCAGCGCGGACAGGCGGTGCAGGGGGGAGGTTGCCTGGGAGTTCGTTGACATCGGTGGCTCCTTTGGGGGTGGGCCGTTTCGCTTGGTGGTCTCTTCAGCCTACTCCGGTACCACGTCGTTTCGCCAGCGCGGCCACTTGAGCGGCGGGACACGGGCTGCGAGCCTGTTTACCCGCTCGGCGCCAGTTCAGTCGCCAGCAGCGGGCGGGCGCGGGCGGTCACCGCTATAGCAGCGCGCGGGCGCGTCACCGCCGAGACAAACGCACAGGCGCGGGCGCGGGCGCGCGGTCACCGCTGGAGCAGCGCGCGGGCGCGGGCGGCGATGTTCTCAGCGGTGAAGCCGAACTCTTCGAGGACCCGCGGGCCGGGTGCCGAGGCGCCGAAGTGGTCGATGCCGAGCACGTCGCCGTGGGTGCCCACCCACTTCCACCAGCCCACGGTGGCGCCCGGCTCGACCGCGAGGCGCGCGGTGACCGCGGGGGGCAGCACGGTGTCGCGGTAGGCCTGCGTCTGGGCTTCGAACAGCTCCACGCACGGCATCGACACCACGCGTGTGCTCGTGCCCTGCGCAGCCAGCGCGCGCGCCGCCTCCAGGGTCGTGGGCACCTCCGCGCCGGTGGAGATCAAGATGACCTCGGGGCTGGGCGCCGAGTCCCACAGCACGTACCCCCCGCGCTCCAGCTCGCTCGCCGCGGCCAGCTTGCCGTCCTCGCGGTCGAGCACCGGAATCCCCTGGCGGGAGAGCAGCAGCGCGACCGGGCCGTCCTCGCGTTCGAGCGCCACCCGCCACGCCTGCACGGTCTCGTTGGCGTCCGCGGGGCGCACGACCCACAGGTGGGGGATCGCGCGCAGCGCGGTGTAGTGCTCGATCGGCTGGTGGGTGGGCCCGTCCTCGCCGAGGCCCACCGAGTCGTGCGTCCACACCCACACCACTCCCAGCCCCATCAGCGCCGAGAGGCGCACCGACCCGCGCATGTAGTCGGAGAAGACCAGGAACGTGGACCCGTAGGGCTTGACGATCCCGCCGTGGGCGGCGGCGCCGTTGACGATCGCCCCCATTCCGTGCTCGCGGATGCCGAACGGCACGTTGCGCCCCGTGTGCACGCGGGAGAACTGCCCCGCCCCCTCGAACACCGTCTTGGTCAACTCCACCAGGTCCGCGGCCCCGCCCACCATCGTGGGGGCGTACGCGGCGAACGCGGCCATCGTCTTCTGGCCTGCGGCGCGGGTGGCGAGCTGCTCGCCGGCCGGCCAGCTCGGCAGCGCCTCGCGCCAGCCCTCGCGCAGGCGGCCCGACCACGCGCGCTCCCACTCCTCCGCGAGCGCGGGGTGCTGCTCGCGCCACGCCGCCTCGCGCTCCTGCCACTCGCGCTCGTAGCCCGCGCCGGCCTCGACGAGGCTCATATGCTCGTATACCCGCGCGTCCACCGCGAAGTGGCGCTCAGGGTCGAAGCCCATCGCGAGCTTCGCCGCGCGCACCTCCTCCTCGCCCAGCGGGGCCCCGTGCGCGGCCGCGGTGTCCACCGCGTGGGGGGCCGGGTAGGCGATGTGCGAGCGCACCGCGACGAACGACGGGCGCTCGGTCTCCGCGCTCGCGGCCGCGATCGCGGCGGTCAGCGCCTCGACGTCCTCGGAGTCCCCCACCCGCTGCACGTGCCACCCGTCCGCGGCTAGGCGCGCGAGGTGGTTCTCGCCGTCGAAGGAGATCGACGTGCTCCCGTCGATCGTGATGCGGTTGTCGTCGTACACGACGGTCAGCTTGCCCACGCCGAAGTGCCCCGCGACCGAGGCCGCTTCCTGGCTGACGCCCTCCATCAGGTCCCCGTCGGAGCACACCGCGTATGTGTGGTGGTCCACCACCGCTTCGCCGGGGCGGTTGTAGCGCTCGGCGAGAAACCGCTCTGACATCGCCATCCCCACCGCGTTGGCGAAGCCCTGGCCGAGCGGGCCGGTTGTCACCTCCACGCCTGGGGTGTGCCCGCGCTCGGGGTGCCCCGGTGTGCGCGAGCCCCACTGGCGGAACTGCTGGAGGTCCTCGAGGCTCAGGTCGTACCCGCTGAGGTGCAGCAGCGCGTACTGCAGCACGCACGCGTGCCCGGAGCTGAGCACGAAGCGGTCGCGGTCGCGCCAGGCGGGGTTGCGCGGGTTCGCACGCAGCGTGCGCCTGAACAGCACGTACCCGAGCGGGGCGAGCGCCATCGCCGTGCCGGGATGCCCGGCGTTCGCCTTCTGCACCGCATCCATCGCCAGGCCCCGGATCGTGTTGATCGAGAGCTCGACCGATTCGTCCCGTGCCGCCACGCCTCGATCCTACCGACGCGGGCGGCATCTCGCCAAGGGGCCTACCCCTCCAGGGTCGCACGCCCTCTCGGGAGAGGCCCTACAGGTTCGGCGGGCGCCGGCGCGCGCGCGGCAGCGCCACGACGAGGTGCGCTCTGCCGCGCCCGCACCCCCACGCCGGCCGACGTACCCGCACCAGCCAGTGCAGGTCGTGGCGGCAGTGCGAGCGCCGGTAGGGCCACCGGGCGTGCAGCGCCCGCGACATCCGGCGCTCTTCACAGATGAACACTCTCATGACTCTCCGACCTCCCTACCCTCGCAGTTGGCCCGGCCGGCCGAAAGACACTCTTTCTGTGGTCCATGCTGTACCAGCTAATAGTACGTCTCCTACAGAGACGTGTGGATAGCTTCCTTGCTTGCGGCCGTCACCAGTCATCTCCCAGTCCTTCCCCGATGCTCCCCACGATACCCTAAATGTCCTGTTCTCATGCATTTAGTCGCATATGCCTTTCGGCCGGTTGATCTTTGGGCGGCCCCTGATCCCGCCTCTACTCGGGGGGACAAATAAATCAGGACTTACTTACCCTGTCGATGTATGCTGCATGGAAAGAGATGTCTGCGCGGAGATCGAATCCACTGGTACGCTTCCCGTCCTCGAACAAGGTGGAGGCCGTGGCTGAGGGAGGGCGGCAGACAGGTGGCGGCGCGAAGCGGGGCGGTGCACGGGCAAAGCCCGCGGCGGCTCGTCCTAGGGGCGAAAAGAGCCGCCGCGGCACAGACGCTTCTGCGGCCCCGAACGGCGCTACAGACGCGCGGGCCGGGAGAGGCGCGAACGACCAGAAGGGTCTCCCACGCGGTCCCCAGGCGCTCCCACGCGAAGAGGTGGCGGCGCACCAGCGCGAGCGACTGCTGGACGCGATGGTGCAGGCCGTCAACGAGCGCGGGGTCGTCGCGACCACGATCTCCGACCTCGTCGCCCGCGCCGGCATCTCGCGGCGGACCTTCTACGAACACTTCGAGAACAAGGAGGCCTGCCTGCTCGCCACCTACGACACGGTCGTCGAGGCCGAGGTGCAGCGACTGCTCGCGCTCCCCGTCTCCGGGGACGGGTGGCAGGAGCGGCTGGAGACGATCATCCGTGCGCTGTTCGACGCGATCGCCGAGCGCCCCGACGCGGCGCGCCTGATCTGCGTGGAGATGGGCGCCTCAGGCGAGATGGGAGTGCAGCGTTGGGCCGCCGGCGCGGCCCGCCTGGAACGCTTCATCAGCGCGAGCTTCGAGCGCGCACCCGGGCCGGGGACGATCCCCGATCCGGCGGCGCGTGCGTTCGTGGGGGCGCTGCGCAAGATCATCTACACGCGCGTGCGCGAAGAGCGCTCCTCCCGCTCCCTGAAGGCCGAGCTCGCCCGGATCGTGCCGGAGCTGCTGGATTGGATCGGTTGCTACTACCCGAGCCCCCCCAGCGTCCCCCACCGCCCGCCTGCGCACCGCGTGCGCTACCTGGAGGGCGGCCGCGCGCCCGGGACCCTCTCGCCGCCAGCGCCTTGGGGGGTGCGGGGGCTGCCGCGCGGCGAGCACAACCTCCCACGCGGCTTCGTGGTCTTCAATCAGCGCGAGCGCATCTTCGACGCGATCGCCAAACTCACCGCGCGCAACGGTTACCCGTCGCTGAGCCTGGAGGACATCGCCGAGAAGGCGGCGGTGTCCCTGCAGACGTTCTACACCCACTTCGAGAGCAAGGAGGAAGCGTTCCTCGCCACCTACGAGGTGGGGCACACCCGGGCCAAAGCAGCGGTCAACCGGGCACTCGCCCATCAGACCGAGTGGATCGGGGGTGTGCGCGCAGGGGCGACGGCGCTGCTCGAGTTCCTCGCCTCCGAGCCCGCCCTCGCGCACCTCGCGTGCGTGGACATCCTGATCGCCTACCCGCACGTCGCCGGTCGGGTGGAGGAGGCCAACGCCGCGTACACCGAGCTGCTCGACATGGAGCTCGGCGGGGGCGCTCCCTCGCAGCCCTCGATCGGGATCTTGGGGGAGGTGATCGTGGGAGGGGTCTTCGAGCTGCTGCACGACTACATCCTCACGGGCCGCACACGCCGGCTCCCAGAGCTCGCCGACCACGTCAGCTACATCGCGCTCACCCCGTTCATCGGCAGCGAGGCAGCCGCCCAGGCGATCTTCTGAGGGGCGTGCGGGCACAGCCGAGAGCGCGACGTGGCGCAACTTCTTCATCAGGGCCGTAGGGCGCTTGACATCCTGAGCGGTATGTGAGAGCATACCGCCCGGTATGCGAAACGCACCTGCCGGCCTCCCCCCGGGCCCCCGCCTCCCCCGAGCAGTGCAGAGCGCGATCTGGTTTCGCGGCGCGCAGTGGATGCTGGACACCTGCCAGGCGCGGTACGGCGACATGTTCACGCTGAGGATCGCCAACGAGGGCACGTGGGTGGTGACGTCCAACCCGGAGGCCGTCAAGCAGGTGTTCACCGGCGACCCCCGCCTGCTGCACGCGGGTGAGGCGAACCGCATCCTCTTGCCGGTGCTCGGTCCGAGCTCCGTGCTGCTGCTCGACGATGGCGCGCACTTGAGGCAGCGCAAGCTGATGTTGCCCGCTTTCCACGGCGAGCGGATGCAGCGCTACGGCAAACTGATGGCCGACGTGGCAGCGGAGGAGATCGAGCGCTGGCCGATCGGCCAGCCCTACCGGCTGCGGCCCCGTATGCAGGCGCTGACACTCGAGATCATCCTGCGCGCTGTGTTCGGCGTCTCCGAAGGCCCCCGCATGGAGCGCCTGCGCGTCGAGTTGCGCCGCCTGCTCGACATCGTGACCAGCCCGCTCAACGGCGTCGTGCTGGTGGCGCTCGGGCCCGAGCGCATCGGGCGGCTGCGCTCCTTCCGTCGCGACCTCGAGCGCGTGAACCGCCCGATCTACGAGGAGCTCACCGACCGCCGCGAGGCCGGAAACCTGGCCGAGCGCGACGACATCATGTCGCTGCTGCTGCAGGCCACCCACGAGGACGGCAGCCCGATGAGCGATGAGGAGCTCCGTGACGAGCTCGTCACACTGCTCGTTGCGGGCCACGAGACGACCGCCAACGCGCTTGCGTGGGCGGTCGAGCGGCTCTGCCGCCACCCCGAGAAGCTCCAGCGCCTCACTGAGGAGGTACGGGTGGGCGAGAGCGGCTACCTCAAGGCCGTGGTCCAGGAGACCCTGCGCCTGCGCCCTGTGATCTCGATCGTCCTGCGACGCTTGGTCGAGCCGATGGAGATCGGCGGACGCGTGCTGCCGGCCGGCGTGTCGATCGTGCCCTCGATCCACCTCGTGCACCGGCGCGCCGACCTCTACCCGCAGCCGCACGAGTTCCGGCCCGAGCGCTTCCTCGAGCAGGAGGGTGGGAGGGCTGCGAACACCTACACGTGGATCCCGTTCGGCGGCGGCGTGCGCCGCTGCCTGGGCGCCGCGTTCGCGCAGTTCGAGATGCAGACCGTGCTCCGCGAGCTGGTCCTGCGACGCACGCTGACCCCCTCGCGGCCCGCCTCCGAGCGCGTCTACCGCCGCGCGATCACCGAGACGCCGCGACGCGACGCCGAGGTGCTGGTCGGCCGTCCCGCCGCGGCCACGCCCACGCCGGCGCCCGAGGCCGAGGCGGTCCCTGCTTGAGCGGGAAGGTCCTAGCTTGAGCCCCACCAGACCACGGCGCGGCGAGCGCCCGACGCGCAGCGAACGCCAGGCAGCGACCCGCGCGGCCCTGCTGCGCTCGGCCTCGCGCTCGATCTGCGAGCACGGCATGCACGGCGCCTCGATCGACCGCATCGCCGCGGAGGCCGGCTACACAAAGGGCGCGTTCTACGCGAACTTCGCCAGCAAGGAGGAGCTGTTCCTGGTCGTGCTCGACGAGAAGTTTGCCGCCGAGCTCGAGCGGTTGGAGGCCGCGATGGCCGGCTCTGGCGAGCCGGTTGACGAAGCCCGCCGGGCGGCCGAGGAGTTCCTCGTCTATGTGGACCGTGACCCCGAGTGGCCCAGGCTGTACCAGGAGTTCGCTGCCTACGCCGCCCGCGACGACGCGTTCCGCGCCGAGCTCTCCGCCCGGCGGAGTGCGCTACGTGCCCGCATGGCCGAGGTGTTCGCGCGGTGGGCCGCGGCGCTCGACGTCGAACCGGCCCTCCCTCACGGCGACGTGGCCGCGATGACGCTCTTCATGGCCGACGGCTTCCTGCTCGACCGGATCATCGACCCCGAGCTCGACAACGGGCTCTACGCGACGATGTGCGAAGTCTTCCTGCGCGGGCTCGCGGCGACGGCCGAAGCGCGCAAGGCCGAAGGGCCGAGCGAGTACCCTGGCTGAACACCACCGGAAGCGTGCTGGTTGACCCGGCCGAGCACGCGGCCAGAAAAGGGGCTTCTGATGAACCCCCAGCAAGGAAGCGAGAAGCTGCGCGGGACCGGCGAGGACATGGTCGTGGGGGAGCACGAGACGCTCGATCGAATCGCCAACCTGGTCGTGACGGTCGTACCGCTCGGACTGCTCGGCTTGGCGTCGTGGCTGGCGTGGGGAGGAGCCCTGCGCTGGCAGGACCTCGTCGTGCTGGCGGTCATGTACGTGTTGACGGGGCTCGGGGTAACGGTCGGCTACCACCGGCTGTTCACCCACCGCAGCTTCAAGACGAGCCCGACAATGCGCATCCTGCTCGGGGCGCTCGGTTCGGCGGCGATCGAGGGGCCGGTGATCGAGTGGGTCTCCACCCACCGCCAGCACCACCGCTTCTCCGATCACGCAGGCGACCCGCACAGCCCTCACACCGGGCACGGCGACGGCTGGAACGGAGCGCTGCGCGGTCTGTACCACGCGCACGTGGGCTGGACGTTCGGTGGGGCGGGCAGCGGCCGTGCCAGCTCGGAGCGCTACGCGAAGGACCTGCTCGCCGACCCGGCCACGCGCTTCGTCGACCGCGCCTTCCTGCTGTGGGTGGTGCTCGGCATGGCCGTCCCGTTCGGCCTCGGCGTGGCGCTCACCGGGTCGATCGTCGGCGGACTCACGGGCCTGCTGTGGGGCGGCGCGGTGCGCATCCTGTTCCTGCACCACGCTACGTTCTCGATCAACTCGCTGTGCCACTTCTTTGGGCGGCGGCGCTTTGAGACGCACGACGAGTCGCGCAACCTGGTGTGGCTCGCGCTGCCGACGCTCGGCGAGGCGTGGCACAACAACCACCACGCCTTCCCCTCCTCCGCGCGGCACGGCCTGCGCTGGTGGCAGCTCGATCCCTCCGGGTGGTTGATCTCTGTGCTCGAGCGCGTGGGACTCGTGTGGGACGTCGTGCGCATCACGCCCGAGCGGCAGCTCTCCAAGACCGTGGGCTGACCCAGGTCCCGGGCCGCGAGCTGACCCGAGGCGCAGGGCCGTGGGCTGACTCGAGTCCTCGGACCGGGGGTCACCGGGCCCGGGCCGCAAGCCGGCTCCAAGGCCCCAAGCTGCTACGTTGCTCGGGAGCGGTCGGCGTCGTCGGCCGCGAGGCAGCTTGCTTCGGTCTCGCAGTCAGCGGTTCGGGTCAGCCATAGCCTCTCGAACCGTACGCGGCCACAGCGCCGCCAAGGAGACACACATGCCCACGCAGTCCTTCGCCGAGCTCGGCGTCTCACGCGCCGTAGCCGACGCCCTCTCCCGCCAGGGAGTCACTGAACCTTTCGCCGTCCAGCGCCTCGTCATCGGCGACGTCCTCGCCGGGCGCGACGTGCTCGCAAAGTCGCCCACCGGGTCGGGCAAGACGCTCGCCTTCGGAATCCCGCTCGTCGAGCGGATCGCCGCGGACGGGCCGCGCCCCGCGGCCCTCGTCCTCGCGCCGACCCGCGAGCTCGCCAAGCAGATCGTGGAGGAGATCCGCTCGATCGCGCATGCGCGCGCGCTGCGCGTCACCGCGGTCTACGGCGGCGCCTCGCTGGTCAAGCAGGCACGCGACGCCGCCACTTCGCACATCCTCGTCGCGACCCCCGGGCGCCTCGAGGACCTCCTCGCGCGCCGCGCCTTCGCGCTCGACGCGATCCGCGTGCTCGTGCTCGACGAGGCCGACCGGATGCTCGACATGGGCTTTCGCCCTGCCGTCGACCGCATCGTCCGCGCCTGCCCCTCCAAGCGCCAGACGCTGTTCTTCTCCGCCACGCTCGACGGCGAGGCCGGGCGCGTGGCGCAGCGCTACACCCACGACGCCGCCGTGCACGAGCACGGGCCCTCCGCGCGGCGCGCCGCCGTCGAGGTCGAGCACCGCTTCGTCCCGGTTACAGGCGACGGCCGTGTCGAGACGCTCGTCAGCGAGCTCGCCCGCGAGCGCGATCGCACGCTCGTGTTCGTGCGCACCAAGCGCGGAGCGGACCGTCTTGTCAAGCGCCTGGACACCCACGGGATCGCCGCCGTCGCGATGCACGGCAACAAGTCCCAGCGCCAGCGCGAGCAGGCGCTCGCCCGCTTCGGCTCCGGCGCGGTCGACACGCTCGTCGCAACCGACGTCGCCGCCCGCGGCATCGACGTCTGCGGCATCTCGCACGTGATCAACTTCGACCCGCCCGAGGACCGCGAGGCCTACGTCCACCGCGTCGGGCGCACCGGGCGCGCGGGCCGCCCCGGCGTCGGCATCACCCTCGTCGGCGCCTCCGAGCGCCACGACGTGAGCCGGCTGGCGCAGCAACTCGGCATCGAGCACGGACTCGGCGACGGCGAGCACGGGCACCGGACGCGTGCCCCCCACGCCGCCCGCTCCGCCCCTCGGCCGCAGAGACAGGCTCGCCGTCGGCGACCGGTCCGGGCGTAGGGCACCGAGCGCAGCGGTGCGAGCGCTGGGCGCTAGGCGGTCTCCAGAGCGCCTTCCGCGTGCTCGCCGGTCGGCAACAGCTCCTTGAAGAAGCCCTTGCCGAGTACGCTCAGGACCAGCAGCGATCCGAACAGAGCCACCGCGTCAATGCTCTCGCGGCCCTGCTTGGTCCAGTAGTCATCCGCAAGGTTCAGCCACAGGGCGAACTCGTCGAGCGTCAACGCCGCGCCGCCGCCGTACACGGCCGCCGTCACCCGCGAGGACCCGCGGTCCTCGTTGACTCCGATCTCCAACATCCACAGGTAGCCGACCGTCAGCAGACCCGCGATCCCGAAGGTCATGTGGTGGATGTGCCGTCCCCCGGGGGTGATGTTCCGGAACGGCCCCCGTTCGGCGCGGATCGCGTGGGTGATCGCGCGCACCGTGGCAAAGGTCACGAAGAACGCGCCCGTGGAGAACAGCTGACGCTCCTTGCGGCGCTCGCCGAAGTGCTTGTAGTAGAGCGCGCGCAGATCCCGCACGTCGCGCCCGGGCAAAAGCCAAGAGTACGGTCGGCGCCCTCGCGGCGGGGTGAGCGGAGGGCCTTCGCCTGGCATCGTCGTGCACACCCGCTAGGCCGAGCCGATCGGCCGCCCGAACGCTGCGAGCATCGCCTCGACGATCTGAGGTCCTCGGTCCTCCTGCAGGAAGTGCGCCGCGCCCTCGATGCGTACCTGCTCCCCGGCGGTAGGGATCAGGCTCGTGAACTGCTCGCCCGCCCTCGGGTAGGGGAAGACCGGGTCGCTGTCGGAGAAGGCGATCAGCACGGGCTTCTCCCAGCGACTGAGTTGATCGCGGACAGCGAGCATCTCGGCCACCCCGTCCTCCTGCTCGGTGAGCGGCACGAGCAGCGGAAAGCGCTGCGCCCCAGCCTTGCTCTCGGCGTTGGGGAACGGCGCCTCGTACGCCGCGATCACCTCCGGTGCGAGCTCGGTGGTGGTGGCGCCCTGCATGATCATCCCGATCGGGAGATCCGGGGTCCTTTCGGCGAACTCCCGCCACGCCATGAAGCCCTTGCTGACACGGCCGGTGAAGAGCCCGGTGTTCATGATCACCAGGCGCCCCACCTGGTCTGAGTGCTCGACGGCCCAGCGCAGCCCGATCGGCCCGCCCCAGTCCTGCACCACCACCGTCACGTCCGAGAGCTCCACCTGCTCCAGGTGGCGTGTGACGTACTCGACGTGGCGCTCGTAGGTGTACCAGTCCTGGTCGGTCGGCTTGTCCGAGCGTCCGAAGCCGACGAGATCGGGGCACACGACGCGGTGGCCGCTCGCCACGAGGCCCTCGAGCATGTGCCGGTAGAGGTAGCTCCAGTCGGGCTCGCCGTGGAAACACAACACCGTTGGACCAGAGCCCTCGTCGATGTGGTGCAGACGCAGACTCTCCACCTCGACGTACCGCGGCTCATACGCGTAGCCGGGGAGGTTCTCAAAACGCTCGTCGGGAGTGCGGTAGACGTTCATGTTCGTCGGGCCTTTCGTCTGTGATCGGGCGCAACTCAGAGATCGCCCTGGCGCTCCGATCCGCCTGAAGCAGGCGATGCTAGCTGTCAGCCAGGCCGAACGCACCGTAGCCTCTCGTCGCAGAGCGGGCGCGTCAGTCCACGATCGTCTGTGAGACTACGGCAGGTGACGTCCTCCAGGGAGCGCAGAGCCGCAGCCGAAGATCTCGCACGAACTGGCGGGCGTGACGCGGAGGTGGAGATCGTCGCGTACGACCCCGCGTGGCCGGCCGCCTTCCAGACAGAGCGTGTGCGGCTCGCGCCGTTGCTCGATGGGGTGGAGATCCACCACTTCGGCTCCACCGCCGTGCCCGGTCTTGCCGCAAAGCCGGTGATCGACATGATCGCGCTCGTGCCCGATCTCGACGCGCCGATCACGGGGCTGGTGCGAAGCGCCTGCTACCAGTTCCCCCCGGCGTTCAACGCAACGCTCAGGCATCGGCGTTTCCTGTGCTACCCCTCGGCCTCGCACCGGACCCACCACCTGCATCTCGTGGATGACCGCCGCGAGCTCAAGCGGCGCCTGAGCTTCCGTGATCGCCTACGCGCAGACCCGGTTCTTGCGGGCCGGTACGTGGCGCTGAAGCACGCGCTCGCCGAGCGCTACCGCGATGATCGCGAGGCGTACACCGAGGCCAAGGGCGAGTTCATCCGTGCTTGCGAGGAGACTCACGAACGGACCTCGGCATGAGCAGCCTGATCAAACGCGCAGGTCCGCGAGATCCTCGCAACCGCTCTCCGCCTGGGACGGCGGGGCCGCGCCGGGGCGGTGACGGACAGGACATCGCACGGCAGCGGACGTTTGCAGGGATCTTTAGGTATGGAGCTAGGGGGACTCGAACCCCCGACCTCCTGGGTGCGATGCGCCCGCTCTGGACAGCGATTCCGCGTTGAAAGGTGCCGACTAGCAGGGGGTTTGTGAGCAAGCTACTGCGCTGAGGTAGGCGCGGATGCAGGCGGATGGTTGGCGATTATTCACGACCCGGGCGCTCCTGGCGACGAGTGCCTGAACGCGATGCGCGAGCGCCGCCGGACGCCGCGGCTGGCGGGCGCCCGCCAGCCACCAGTCATGCGATGCAACAATCACCGCATGCCGCGCCAGGATCTTGTGGGACTGATCATCGCTGGCCTCGCCTTGGCGACCTCCGGATGATGCGCGCCTACGTCGGTCGGGCGCGCTCACGTCCCGCCAATCGGCGCGCTGCCAGCCGAACCGAGCTAGCGCCGTCATAGGTCTTGATGGATGCCAAACCCGGATCTTGGGCAGATTCGAGACCCCGAGGAGGTGTGCCATGAGCAAGCTCAGACTCAGCATCACGATGTCGCTGGACGGCTATGTCGCAGGCCCGGACCAGAGCGAGGAGGACCCGCTCGGAGTAGGCGGGATGGAGTTGCATGAGTGGTTCTTCCCCCTCAGGGCGTTCCGGGAGATGCACGGCGAGCAGGGCGGCGAGACAAACGCAAGCTCCTCGGTGGTCGAGGAGCGCCGCGCAAACATCGGCGCCACGATCATGGGACGCAACATGTTCGGCGGTGGCACCGGACCCTGGGGCGACGATCCGTGGCCAGGCTGGTGGGGCGAGGACCCGCCCTACCACCATGCGGTGTTCGTGCTCACCCATCACGCGCGCGAGCCGCTTGAGATGAAGGGCGGCACCACCTTTTACTTCGTGACCGACGGGATCGAGTCGGCGCTCGCGCAGGCCGAGAACGCCGCCCAGGAGCAGGACATCTGGCTTGCCGGCGGCGCGTCGGTGGTCAACGAGTACTTGGCTGCAGGCCTTGTCGACGAGGTCGAACATCTCGATCGCGCCGGTGATCGTGGCCGGCGGCAGACGTCTATTTGAGGGCCTCCAGCACGGGGCTCTCAAGCTGACGCAGATCCGGGCCGTCGATGCACCCGGCGTCACGCATATCAAGTACCAGGTCGGTTGAACCACTATTGCGGTGCCTTGGCGTCAGCGCTCCGCCGCTGGGGTGTTAGGAACTTGGGTAATAGGAAAGCCATGACAGTCCGCACAAGGGTCTCTTTGGCTTTGCTGGCAGTGCTTGGCATCGCCGCGGCAGCGGCTTGCGCTGCCAGCGCGGGGGCGGGTGCGGCGGCCCACCGCGTGCCCAAGCGCCATTCGCGCATATACGTCGCCAACAAGGACTGTCGCGGGCACACCTTCCGCCCGGCCAGTATCACGCTCGCCTGCGGCGATGGCAACCTTTACGTCAGCGAAGTCGATTACTTCAACGGCCCCTCAGAAGGCTATGGGTCAGCACGGGCGGGCGCGTCGGTCACGATCCACGAGAACGACTGCAAGCCGGACTGCGCTGCGGGTAAGTTCATCGTCGAAAAGGGCGCGCTCACGCTGAAACGCGTCGTTCGCTGCGCCGACGGCCTGCTGTACTACTCGCGCGCCTTGTACGCGTTCCCCGGCGGCGAGAACGAAGTTGAACATCCAACCCTACGAGCGCTGCGTGCCGGTGCACCACGTGCACTCAAAGGCCATTCGCGCCAACGCTCCCGATGTGCCTGCTGAACCACCGGCATCGCCGGGAGCGCGCGCGCTGATCGCGGCTCACTCCGTGTAGCGCGCCTTGAAGGCGGCCGCGCTGCCCAAGCGAGCCACTCGCCTGAAGAGGGTGCCGGCCGGGCAGGCCAAGCTGCTGGGCTCGATCCGCACACCCGCCGCGTCGCTGGGCACCGAAGAACGCGCCAAACTGGTGGCGCGCAGCTCCGTCTGGGCCACCTCTGCGCCGCCCAACAGGGTCTTTGCGTATGCCGCGGCACATCTACCCACCGGGAAGCGCCAGGTGTTCTCCACGAGCGGCGACTCCTCGTTCACGCCGCCGCATGGCCACGAATCGTTGCCTGAAATCGAGAAGCGCGAATCGGTGAACTTCTGGGGCGAGGAATTCCGTCTGCCGAGGGGCAACCGCGCGCTGCGGCTGCGCGTGCTCGGCGTCTACATTGCGCGCCGCGACGCGAGCGCCGACAGGTTCATCGTGCGGGTCACCGCCGCCGCCTCGTGGGAGCGCGCGTCCCAGCTACTCGCTGTTCGGCGCAAACGTCGGCGCGGTCACGGTGACGGTCACCGATCGGGCCTCTCGCCAGAATGAATCGCCGCCGGTGACGATCCGCAAGCCAGCGCTCGTGCGCACGATCGTGCACGACGTCAACGAACTGCCCGTCAACGAATCAGCCGGTCGCGCCGTAAGCTGCCCCGCGGAGGGAATCGCTCGACCCTCGCAATTGCTGTCGCTGAGCTTCAGCGAAGGAGAACATGGCCCGCTGCTTGCCACCTTCACGGACAACCCCGAGGCGTGCGTCCCCGAACCGTCGATCGTGCTGCCCGGAGAGCCTCCCGTCGCGCTCTCCGAAGCAGAAGCGCTCGTACACCAGATCGAAAGGGTCAGCGCCATCCGCCTACGCTGAGGAGGTGCCTCAACCCGCTTGACCCAGCTCGCGAAGGCCGGCGTCGCGTTCTAGCGACAAATGAGGATCTGAACCGCCCCGGGAATGTTGGAGGCCTGTGATCTGCCCCTGGTTTGATGGAGTTGGGTTTCTAGAGTCCTTGGCCTGGCGCTCGAGGTGTCGGAGTCCGGCTACTACGCATGGAAGGGCCGTCCTCCATCGCCGAGGGCGCTGCGGCGGATCTGGCTGGCCAGCGAGATCGCAGAGGTCCATAAGGCTTCGAGCGGAACCTACGTGGAACTACGCCAGCAGGTATCGTCCTCGGGCAACCCGCACGAACCGCCGCGACTTGCCCGAAGCATTCGATGCCAGCGCATCCCTGACCGACGACCGAGCCACCCAACTCGCCCAGCATCGCCTCGACGGCTGCGTGGACGTCCTTGGTGCGCATCGGCTCCTCTCGGGCCGGCCAGCACCTTGATGATGGCCCTGAGCACCCACCCAGGGCCGGCGGGGCCGCTGCCGACAGGTAGCAGGCTGCCGACGAGGCCGTACGGCCGCGAGCTTCTTGGCCAAGCGGGCCAGCGACCCCTGGAGGTCTTGGTTCGAATAGGTTCCAAGCACTTCGAGATCCGCGAAGGGGATGCGGTCGATGTTGACCTTGACCACAGGTCGCGCGTTGGCGGTTATCGGCCTCACTGATTACGAGGACGGCGCTCTCATGGCTGTTTCAGATCTTATTCTGCTGACCTTTACCGATGACGGGTTGCTCTTCGTAGACCCGTAGGCACCGCGATTAGTGCTCGGTGTAGTGGAACTTGACCCTTGCGCCGTGCTCCCATACGAGACGTGCCCTTGCTTGCGTCCTCGGATCATCGGACACGTCGCGGACCCCCGTCGAGTTCCGAGCATCAGACCAGCCTCAGCTGCGTGTGGCTGGCCGTCCGCTCGTAGGCAGCGGGCGACTCGATCAAGCGCACGGGGCCGGTCGGGAGCGAGGGCCTAACCACGCGTCCAGCTTCCATCGAGCGACCCCACAAGCGACCAGCCCCGCCACCAGCACGCGCACCCCTCGATGCCGCCGTAAACGCGGAGGGTCTCAGCGACGAAGGCGGACCTTCAGACGCCTCGCTCCCACACCTTGACACAGCCCACTGTCTGCGGTTCGCGCCAGTTCGCGAAGCGCCGCGCCGCTCTAGTTGTGCTCCGCCAGCGTTTGCCTTACACCGCTCGTGTTGACGTAGTAGCCCACCGCCATGCATTTCGAGCCCCCCACCTGGCATGAGAGCCCAAGCAGCCTGCTGCGTTTGACCCCCGTTGGCAACGTCGCCGGCGTTTCAACCGTGGACGAGGTGCCTTCCAGTTTCTCGATCAGCGCTTCTTCTTTCGGTTCTTCGTTTTGTTCCCCCACACCGATGCATTTGCGTTTACTGAAGCACCCCACGGCCGCCAGTAGGTCCTTCGTAGCGTTTGGAGCTTTCGTGCTGGCCGCCACCCAACCTCCTGCTTCCGTCCATTCTTCTGACATCGGTTCCACTATGGATTTGGTGCCCCACCCCACTCCTATGCATTCCACGACAGTTTCCGAGATGCAGTCCACGCCGAAGAGCCTCCGCGGTGAGAGGCTTGAGCTTGCGCTCGTCGTCTGCGTCCACGTTCCGCCGCTCCACCGGTCGGAGAGCACCGCACCTCCAGTCCAGCCGACCGCCATGCATTCTTCGGCGGTCACGCATGACACGCCGATCAACACTGCTTCCGTCGAGCCGGGAGTGGTTTCAAGCGTCACGCCACTGGGCGTCCATTTCTCCGCGAACGACAGCCGTTCACCACCCGATATTTCGTACACGCCCACCATCATGCACATTTCCGTGGTGGGGCAGGACACGCGGTCGAGCTCGCTCCTGACCGCGCTTCCTGGCAACGTCAGCGCCAATTTTTTCCAGCCGTGCACCGACGTGTATTCGTAGGCGATTGACTGGTACGCGGGAGTGGAGCCGGTCGCAACGCAGACGCGGCTCGACGCACACGACACGCCGCTGAGAACCGCCGCTACTGACCCAGGAAATTCGTCCGTCCACGTGCCGCCGGTCAGCCGCTCCGCGAGCGGTTCCGGCACGCCTGCTTTCTCGTAGGTGCCGACAGCGACACATTCGCTAGCGCTCCAACACGACACTTCGAGCAGCGCGTCTTCCGTGGTCAACGGGTTGTTCGTAGTTTCCCGTTCCCACATGGCGCTCGCGGTCGCCGGAACGCCCGCCAGCACTGCCGCGCACAACCCCGCTATTGCGCTCGCCCTGATCCATCTCTCGCTCATCACATACCCCTTAGTCTTGACCGTCGATCATCACGTAACGCAGACGGCGGCGACCGCCAGCGCGAGACGCCAAGAATACCATTTCCCCGAACGAGTTTCGCTGATCGTCGGAGCGGATCGAGCGCCGCG
Source organism: uncultured Solirubrobacterales bacterium (assembly GCA_963725535.1). Taxonomy (GTDB): domain Bacteria; phylum Actinomycetota; class Thermoleophilia; order Solirubrobacterales; family Solirubrobacteraceae; genus Palsa-744. Next base: position 1,694,712 of record CAVRYX010000007.1, on the reverse strand, counting down.
GCTAAAGCAAGCAGAAGGCCAACGACGCGGCGATCCCCCTTTGGCGCAGCCTGCGCGACAAACACGCGACAGCAATGTCCCGAGTCGAGCGGTCTTTCGGTCACGTAGAGCACGTGCGGCTCGGACGATAACCAGCCCCCGACGTCTCCGACTCGGCTGCAGCCCCGATGCCCTACCCCAGTCCCGAAACCGACGGGCCACTGCCACGAAGGAGCAGGTGTGATGCCAAAGAGAGGCAAGCGGCAGAAACAGAGGAAGCGGGACCGCCCGGCAGGTGCTCCGGTGCCTGGCCGTGAGCGGCAGCAGAAAGAGCGGGAGCGGCGGTCCTACATCGCTGCTCGCGCGATCGTTCTACAGCTCCTCAGAGACGACCGTGAGGAGTGGTGGACGCCGATAGAACTCGGGCAGGAACTGACCGACTTGGACGCGGCGGTCGTGGAGGGAGAGCTGGTGCGCCTTGAGGCGGAAGGCGTGGTGTTGTTGAGGTCGATTGATGGGCGCGTTAAGGCGTCTGCGTGCGCGCGGTGTCTGGACGCTCTGGGGCTGGTGACGATCTGATGTGCGCCTTGGACCCGCACACAGAACCGGAGGAGGCCGTGAAGGGATCGTCAGGGCGCTGTGGCTGCGCGAGGCGTTTGAATGGCAGCGCTTGAGGGACGCGAAGGGTGTAGAGCGCCGCACGGTGTGGTGGCACGTGCGCCAGATCGGGGCGTTCCTGACGAGCGTCGGGATCACCGATGAGGCCCCGACGTCGCGTTTGATCCATGCGGAGACGGTTCCGCTGGTGCGCTCTGGCGCGCTGGGGGAGCTGGCCTGCAGGGAGTGGGAGTGCGAGCAGGCCCTCGCACGCCGGGAGGCGCTGCGGGCGCTGCTGGAGGTGATCGGCTGGGAGGACGACGGCGAGCGCCGTCGGCCCAAGGAAGTACATCTCGGCGCTCACCGCGAGGCGCTGGCCGGGGCGATCAACCACAAGCTCGCGGGGGAGCCAGCGGAGGAGGAGCGCATGGCTCTCGGGGAGCTCCTCGACTCGATCGGGAGGTAAGGCCGAGAGCGATGGGCAAGCCCGCCGAGGGGAGGAGCCCGACGACGCGACTCCACGGGCGAGACATCCGAGTTGTGCGTCGCGGCCGAACCACCACATCCGAACACCACAACGAGACAGCAAGGAGGACCCCATGAAGACCACCAAGCCGGCCGAGCAAACGGTGATGAACGTCCTGTCAGATCACCCCGACGCGACCGTGGTAGAGATCGCTACGGCGGGCGGGCTGGGCCGCTCGACAGTCAGCAAAACGCTCGTAAAGCTGCAGAGCGCCGGCAAGGTGAGGCGCAGCGAGGGCGGACGCGATGGCTCCCGCCGGCTCCCGGATCGCTGGAGGCTCGCCCGCAGCCGGGCTCGCAACGCGCGCAGGCCCGCCGGTGATCGGCTGCGGCCCGGTCAACTCGACCGGCTCGTGCTCGACTACATGCGCAAGCACGCGACGGATGAGCCACTCGGGCCGACAGCGGTCGCCAGGGGGCTTGACCGCTCCTCGGGCGCGGTGGCGAACTGCTTGAAGCGGCTCGCCGGCACCGGCCAGGTGCGCCAAACCAGCAAGCAACCCCGCCGCTACCAGCTGCCAAAGGGAACAACTGAACCACAATCCCGCCGGGGCCGACGCGCATGAGCGAACAAGACCAGAAGCTGGCCGCGCTCGGATGGGCTGTCCACCAAGTACGCGAGGAGTGCCGCATGAGCGCGGCAACGCTCGCCGCGACGACGGGTATTGACCAAGAGCATCTGGACGAGATCGAAGCCGGACGCGCTCGCCATGATCCGCATTTGAGGGGGCGAAAATGACACCGCCCGAAATCTTGAGAGAGCGGCTCGCCGGCGCGCGGCGCGACGGCGTGAGCTTCGATGTGGCGTGGCCGGTGGCGCTCGCGGCAGCGGTGAACGCCGCGCAGTGAGAGCGTGAGGAGTGGCGGGACATTCTCTCCAGCATGGTCGAGACTTGGCGTGTAGCGTGGGAGCACCGCGACGCCTCGCGCGCGGAACGCGCGCTCCTTGCGATCGTGACGCCCCGCGGGACGCCGCTACCGGAACGCGCGTGCGAGCAGTGCGGTGAGGAGCGTATTCGCTGCCGCTGGCGGCGACACCGAGGAGCCAGCTGCGACCAGCCGCATGCCATGACCCGCCACGCGAACAGCGCGGCGCTGCGAGACAATCAGCGGCGCATCGAGGCGTCTCCTCGGTGCCGGGCCCCGGGGCGCTCCAACGCCGCCGGGGCCGCTTATGTTCGTTGGACGCTGGCGACCATAGCTCCACTCGCGCGCCGAATCGAGCCCCGATCGCCGACAATCCACGGCGATCGGGCATAAATCCCCACGATCTCAGGCACTAGTGCCCGAGATCACCGCCGATCAACGGCGATGCCCGCCGATCCCACGCCGCAAAAAGCGGCCGATTTACAGGGATCTTTAGGAATGGAGCTAGGGGGACTCGAACCCCCGACCTCCTGGGTGCGATGTACCCTGGTGAGGAAGCGAATCCCGCTCAACCGTGCGGGATCTCGGCTATCTGGGCGACCCTGAATTACCCGTGTTTGGGGGTGTTTCCCGGCGATTCAGCCCACCGGGGGGAGCTGGTGGGCTCTACCCGCTTCTACCGTTCGCGCCCCTTACTCTCCCCAACCGCTTTCAGCCCCAGACGCAGCAACGCGCTCCTGAGCTCCTCGCACCCCCGCTCGAACGCCGCTAACTCCTTCGGCGCCGCAATCCGCCAGACCCGCGAGGGCCGCCCCCGCGCCCCTTGCCGCCCGGACTCCCACTCGACGATGCCATGCGCGAGCAGTAGCTCGAGCGCCTGCACGACGGTTCGCTCGGAGGCCCCGGTCTCACGCACGAGCTGCGGGGCCGTCAGCGCCTTGCGCTGCAGCGCATCAAGGATCCTCGCAGGCGCATCGTCGGCCAGCAGCGCTACCAGTTGTTGCGTCTGGTGATTCATGTATTTTCCTTACGGAAAATCAGTAAAGTCCTTAAATGATGATCGGTATGAGCCACAAGCGAAGCGCCGCAGCCTTGGTGACCCTTCAAGGGGAAGGCACGTCCTCCGCCGTGCGCCGCCTCTCGCCACCGTCCGCGCGCTGCCGCCCGGGCGAGTCGCCGCGTTGGGTGCGTCTAGACCTCACCCCGCAACAGGCGGCGGAGTTGCGCAACGCGGCAAGCACCGCTGGCGTCGCGTTGGACGCCTGGCTGGCGATCACGCTGGAGTTCGCGATCACGCTGCGCCTCCTAGCCCGGGGCCTGGGCTCGCCCGCCGCCGCTCGCGCCCGCTTGGGTCACCGCATCGAGACCTGCCCGCTCGACATGGCGCGCGATCCGGCCTGGCGCGTCTGGCAGGCCTCGCTCTCAGGGCGAGCCGGCTCTCGCGCGGACGAGCTGCCGGAGGTGGTTCTTCCCCAGCGTCTGGTCGCCCGTACGGCCGGCGTGATCGACCCCTCGGTCGCGCTCGCGCACGCTATCGATTGGCCGTTGGCTCGCGCGTGCGAGCTGGCGGCGTCTGGTCGCGGCCAGACGCCGGAGGCGTTCATACTCCAGCTCGCCCTGCTGGACCTGCCGCGCGAGCAGTCTGGGGATTAGTCCCCGTGCCCGCGCTGCGGGCCCGCACGGGCTGATGAAAACGGTGATGATTGGGGTGTCGCCCGCGACGCCGATTTTCGCTTGGTGCTTGTGAGCCCGAGATTAGTCTGGCGTGTGGGTCTCCCCGGGCCTCCGGACTGTTGCTATGAGCACGCCTGTCAGATTCGCTAGTTCTCAGAGACTCCTGGGCGACGATTGTGTTCTTCGATCTCTCGGGAGGTTGCAATGGAGACGGTAGTCGAGCGCCCTGGGGCGCTGGATGTTCATAAAGCGCAGGTGACGGCGTGCGTGCGGGTGCCCGCGGCGCATGGCAAGGGTCGCGAGCAGCACGTCGCGGAGTTTCAAACGACGGTCGCGGGGCTGCTCACGCTGCGGGACTGGCTCGCCGCTCACGGAGTGACGCAGGTCACGATGGAGGCGACCGGCGTGTTCTGGAAGCCGGTGTGGGCGATCCTGGAGGACGAGTTCGAGCTGCTGTTGGTCAATGCGAGGCATGTCAAGCAGGTCCCTGGTCGCAAGACGGATGTGAAGGACGCCGAATGGTTGTGTCAGCTCGCGGAGGCCGGGTTGTTGAAAGCGAGCTTCGTGCCGCCGAAGCCGATCCGTGCGCTGCGCAACCTCACCCGGTATCGCAAGACCCAGATCCAGGAGCGCCAGCGGGAGGCCAATCGTTTGCACAAGGCCTTGGAGGACACCGGGATCAAGCTGGATTGCGTCGCCTCGGACATCCTTGGCAAGTCCGGGCGCACGATGCTCGACGCGCTTGTGGCGGGCACCACCGACCCTGAGGTCCTCGCCGACCTCGCCAAGGGCCGTCTGCGCTCCAAGATCCCCGCGCTGCGGGAGGCTCTGGAGGGCCGCTTCGACCATTTGCACGCCGTGTGGATCGGCGCGATTCTCGCCCACCTGGACTTCTTGGACGAGCAGATCGCCGGTCTTACTGAGACGATCGGGGAGCAGATCGCCCCTTTCGAAAAGGCCGTTGAGCTGCTGTGCACGATCCCCGGCGTTCAACGGCGCACCGCCGAGGTGATCATCGCGGAGATCGGCGTGGACATGAGCGTCTTCCCAACTACGAAGGAATTGGCTTCCTGGGCCGGGATGTGCCCTGGCAACGACAAGTCCGCAGGCAGACGCCGCTCCGGCAAGACTCGCAAGGGATCGAAGTGGCTCGACTGGGCGCTCGAGGAGGCCGCCCTCGCCGCAACACGCACCAACGACGTCTACCTCCAAGCGCAATACCAACGCCTCAGACCCCGCCGCGGCCACAAGAAGGCCCTCGGCGCTGTCAAGCACTCCATCATCATCGCGTGCTGGCACATGCTCTCCACCGGAGAGCTCTACAACGACCTCGGCGGCGACTACTACCGCAAACGCGACCCCCAACGCACCACCAAACGCCTCGTCACCCAGCTCGAAGCCCTCGGACACACCGTCACGCCGCAAGACGCGGTGGCAGCCTGAACGCTATTTTCCTGTCAGCTTGCGCGGCGCAGTCGCCGCTCGGTGTCAAGCACCCCTTCGCGCAGGATGAGCGCAAGCGCCTGCTCTGAGAGTCGCAACTGGTGCCGCAGCGAACGCATCTCGGGGACTGCCCTGAGCGCCTCGACGAGCTGTTCCCCGGCGACTCGCAGTCGAAAGCGATAGTGCTCAAGGCGCTGCCCTGCGTCGAGCTGCCCGAGCTGTCCGCGCAAGTCCATCCAGCACCAGAGGTTGTGCTCATCGGCGTGGGCGAGCCGCTCGCCGACGTCGGCGCTGCGCCGGCAAGAAGGACACATGCACTCGCACTCAGGCAGCGAGCCACTGGCGAGCACCTTCCCAGCCAGCTCAGCGCTGACCGAAGTCATCAACGATGGCAGCTCGAAGCGTGCGCGCCTATCGAAGCGACGCACGTGCCTGGTAGCGGTGGGAAGCCGAAAGCCTCCGCTCCGGCCGAGCGTGATCTCTATGCCGGCAACGCCGCAGGACCAAGCCAGCTCGGCAAGCGCTCCCGGTAGCGTCCACACGCATGGTACGCCGAGTTGCTGTAGCAGTAGCGCGAGGTCGATTCCCGCACCGACCTGTTCGGGCCCATGCGTCTCGATGTCAGCTATGCCCAGCCAGTATCCATCCGGTTCACCCCGGGCGAAGCGGTTGACGATTGACAGGCGCTCCTCGCGCCGCAGGAGCGCGTCGACAGTGCAGGGCACCTGCGCGTACAGCGGCAGGCTGGGCGCGAGCGCCTCGCGCGCGTGCAGCGCAGCCTCCAGCAGCCGGGGATCGCGCCGCAACCATTCGCTCCGCACAGACGTGATCACAAATGCCGGTGCACGCAGCAGGCTGGCGCCCTCGCGCAACTGCTCTTCGACGTCGCCGCGGGCGACCCGCTGCGTCTCGCCCAGCGCACGTAGGGAGGCGGGGGTGTGCGGCTCGGGACCCGGTGGCAGGAAGCCACGCCCGCGCAGTGCCGCCACGGACGAGTGCCCGCCAGTCGCGGTGTCGAGCACTCGAGTGTCCACGGCAAGCGCGAGATCACCCACCACTCGCGCCCTGTGCAGCTCGTTGAGCTGCACAGGGCGCGTGATCGGAGCAATCGCGATGTCCGGCGTGCCGCCCGCAAGCGCGCGATCGAGAACTGCGCGGGCCGCCGACGGGCTGTTCGCGCGCACGACAAGCAGCGGCGGCTGATCGCGGTCGTAGGCCGTGCGGACGGCGCGCGTGGCGTGGCGCGCTGGATCCTCGAGGGCGTCGAGCACGATCTGGGCGCCGAGCGGACGCTGCAGTGGCTCCTTGGCGAGCAAATCGAGAACGAGTCGATCCAGCCAGCCAGGCACCGACGGCTCAAGCGCAGCGGGCGGCTCGGGCTCTTCGTTCCTGATCCGATCGATCAGATCGAGTTCGTTGTCCGCGACGAACGGCACGCGCCCGGCGAGCATCTCGTACAGGACGACCCCGAGCGCATAGAGATCGCTGTGGATGTCGGCTTCGCCACGGATCTGCTCAGGCGCAGAGTAGGCCCGAGTACCGATGAAGGCGCCGTGCGCGGTGATCGCTGTGCGGTCGAGCAAACGAGCCAAACCGAAGTCGAGGATCAAGGTCCCGCCGCCGGCCAAGAGGTATATGTTCGCCGGCTTCAAATCGCGATGCACGACCCCGTGCTCGTGCAGACAGCGCAATCCAGCCGCGACTCCTCGCGCGATCTCGACGGCATGCCCCCACGGCAGGCCACCGGACTCGGCGAGTCGTTGACGCAGCGGCCCTCCGGGCCGGTAGCGCATCGCAATGTACGCGGCGGGACGGCCTCCGCAGACGGCGACGCCGCTCTCGACGTACTCGGCAAGGTTGGGGTGCGCTATGCACAGCGAGCTGACCTCCCGCCGGAAGCGCTCCTGCGCCTTGGCGGTGGCTGGCAGTTCGTGGAAGACCTTCACGGCAAACCGCTCGCCGTCGCGCGCGGCCTCGTAGGTGTGGGCGAAGCTGCCGCTCCCAAGAGAGCGAACGAAGCGAAACCCGGCGATCTGATTGAAGTCTGGGATGATCTCCATGCACAGATCATCCCTGCCGAGTCGGACGGCATTGACCCCTAGCAGATGGCGCGGCGACCATTCTCGTGCAAGCGAGGGTAAGCCGCATTAGTCGGCGTACTCAAAAGTCGTCCCGAGCAAGGGCGCCGGGAACCGAGCCTCGGAGCTCGCACGTGCGCAAAAAGAGCAGGCGCCAGAAGACGTCCGCAGCGCGCTGTTACGGCTCACTGACGCTCAAGCAGTCCCAGCGCAAAGATCGCCTTGCGTGGGATCACATGCTGCTTCAAGAACATTACGAGCACGCATGTACTCGCCCCAGTGCAACTCGATATGCGACTGGCGTTGCACCGATTTCGAGAGATCGCGGCCACCCGGCTCCTCGATGTCAGAGAGTTCTGGCGCGCGCTCGTAGTCAGCGATTGCAAGCCGCAAACTGGTTTCGCTGCGCCACGGCCACCGCGCGTGATTACCGTTCCAGGCGGGATGGGAGTTGACTTTGGCGATACCGATCACCTTGCCCTGGGGAATCGCGTAGAGCACGAGCTCCTCGCCAATCTCGACCCTCGCTCGCTTGTCGAAACCAACTTCATCGCGCAGGTCGGTCCGCCCGGCGAGCCAATCATCGGGCATAGGGTCGTCAACCGCGCCAACGAGCTTGAGCCATATGGTCATCGATCTCTCCGGAACACATCTTCCAAGCCCAGCAAACCGCTACCAGGCGATATCTGCGTGCATCGCATTGCGTGAGTTAGGTCTACCCAAAACCATATCGAATGCGAATGCTTGCTCGATGGCTGTCGTGTCCTGGCGGCGAGTCGCCCCTGGCGATCCCTCTAGCCGTCGCGTCGGCCTAAGTCGTCTTCAGGCGGAATCCAATCTACGAGCCGGAATGTCATCTCGGGGTCGCCGTCCGCAGCGAAGGTCACGTGCGCTGGCGCCGTGGGTCTCGTGCCGAACGGGACGATCTTCACCACTTTGAGCGGGGGCAGCACGTACTCGCCCATTCCCAATGAGAGTGTGTTACCAAAGAGGGGGTAGGTCACCTCGAGCACAGTGGGCTCTCGCGAGACAATGGCTGGCAGGTTGGGGATCGCGGTCGGATCCCGGACATCGCAGTCGAGGCCGTTGAAGGTTGCGCTGCCCTCGCCGGTCCGCAGCACATCGGCGATCGTGTGGGCTGCGTCCATGTCTTCAGGGGAGACGTGCGGCGGGAGCGAAAGGTCGATTCCAAGTTGCCTCTCGATGAAGGCGACATCGGTAAAGAAGTCACGCAGCAGGCCCATGTCGGCTGGCGAGACAGTATGGCCGAACTTTTCGAAGCGCCCTGAGAGCACACCATGTCCACTGGGGAAAAGCACCTCGCTGGACACTCTAATTTCGTCGTGTGCGTAGAACGCATGCATCAATGTAGCGGCGTCGGCGCGTTCAGCGGCGGAGCCATCGAGTTCCCCGCTGAGGGATAGCGCTGCCCTGATCGCCGGCTTGTCTAGCAGGGTGAAGCTCAATTCGAGCATGGTCCTGCCGATGAATCCCGCCCACGCGGCGGCGGCACCCGGAGGAGGAGGCACCGGCCGGAGTGCAACCGTGTAGGCGAGGGAGCGGCCCACTACGTCAATCTCAAGATGTATGGTGAGCGGGTCGCCAGCCACGAGGTCGAAGCTGCCGGGGCCGAGCTTGGCTCCTTGCGTTAGTTCCTTGAGGATTTCCGGTGCGACTACCGCTACACGGAAGCCACCGGTCACTGTCGCGGTCTTCCCGACGGCGAGCGTGCGGACCGCCTCCATCCGCGCTGCTTGTCCAGCCTCATCCTCGTTGAAGGCGAGCGAGTGCTGTTCCACCTTGGCACCGTCCCGGACCCATGTCGCCACGTGGACGCGAGCCTTTTCGCCGCGAATATCGAGTGTCATATACGGCAGCGTCTTGAAATCCGGAGCTTCGGTGTCGAGGCCGCCGGTGGTGACCGCCGTCTTGAAGTTGGCATCGCGATCGCCAAATTCCCCGAGTGCCTGCGCACGCTCGATGAGGTCTCGCGCCGTCTCCAGCTTTCCGCCGGCCGTGATGACACGGTTCAGCTTGTCTATCTGCAGCTCCAGATCCGGCCAGAACCGATGCGCGAGATCGCGGTGCCGCTCGAGCAGAGCCATGATGTGGCTCAGGTTCCAGTGATCGACCGTGACCTTCGCGACGACTGCGCCGGGGTGGCTGACAAGCCGCTTGTCGAACATCGCGCGCGGTTTCTCGGAGAAGTCACGCGGGAAAGCGAAGGTCACGCGTGCCGGCCGCCAACGCTTGATCGCATCGGCCAGGGATTTCTCGCACTTTCCCCAGTTGATGGCTTTCGGGTAGCGCTTGGCCTGCCAGGCTCGCTCAGCCTCGCCCTGCCCGCGCGGCAGAATCGTGTCTGCTCCCCCGTCGGGGTGCTCAAGGCGCTCGACGCGTTGGTCCTCACGATGGGCTAGCTCGTAGACGAGCTGCTCGAAGCGCTCCGGCGGCATCGTCTTGATCCGCTCGCGCAGCAGCGGTTCACGCTCGGTCTCATCCATCGGGAAATAATGGCGAGCCGTTCGGTCGTTTTAGACGATGGGCCTCCGCCTCGAATCGACCCATAGAGAACCCGTCGCCGGGGACATAGAGAATGCGAGGGATGCCGCGTATCGACTGGTCGAAGTCCATCAGCATCGCCTGGGACGAGAAGCTGCGCGAGAACTCGGTAGTGCGGGTGCCGGGGATCAAGGTGCCGGCCGATCCGCCGATGGTGCGGTCCCGACGGGTTCTCTGGGAGCTCAGCAGCTTCTACCCGCGGGTGTTCGGCGCCGCCTACCGTTTCCCGTTAGACACGGTGGCAGTCAACCGGGGTCTCAAGGAGGGGCGCGGCCGGACGCTGGTCGCCCGCTATGTCGAAGAGTCCAGCGGGCAGATGCCCCTGGCGGTCATCGGCTGGCACCTCTCACGGCGCCTGGAGGATCCGCTGCTAGTCATCACGGCGAGCCCGCGACTGCGACCTGGTGTCTCGCCGACCCTGGAGATCATCATCGAGACAGGGTTCCAACTGCTCGTCGACGCCCTGTTGCACGTCGCACGTGACCACCGGGTGTGGGTCCTCGAACGGCTGCCCGCCGGTGCGCGAGCGCGCGAGAGGGCCGAGGCGGAACTCGGCGGCCTGCTGTTCGATGTCGAGGGCCAGGGCGCTCTGGCTACGTATCTACGCGGAGTCTATGGCGCGCGGCTCAGCGTCAAGGCGCGGGCAGGCGGTGCTCCGAAGCTACTGCGGCTGGCGCCGTGACGCCGGCGCGGGCCAGGATGGCGTCGGCGTCGTCGGTGCCGATTGCCTCGCGCATCTCCTCGATCACCGCTGAGAGCTGGTCCTCGCGAGGGCCGGTGGCCTGCATCGCCTGTCCTGCGAACCAGGCGCCCATGTCCTGCTCGGTGGCCGCGATCAGGGGCTCGGACACGCCTGAGCGCTCAGCGATGCTCATCACGTCGTCGGCGACCTTCGCGACGTCGGCGCCGTACTCGACGGCCAAGTCGAGTAGCACCACGGGCGCGATCTTGCGCGTGCGTCCCCCGAGCTGATGCTTCGGGATCTTCTGCGCGTCCATTGCGCGTGAGAGGGCCGACAGCGACAGGTCGAGCATCCGTGCGGCCTGACTCAGCGACGGCCATGCGCGCAGGCGCTCCCTCGAGGGCGCGGCGCCACGGATCGCGTCGGCGAATGAGGAATGAGCGGAAGCCATACGCACAAGTGTAGCAAGGTACGCAAGACACGCAAATATAGATAGGCGGTGGCTGGCCTTACACCGGGCGAGCAGTGTTCGGGGATGCTGTGACGGCCACATCGTCAGTGACGGGGCTGCTCCGCAGCGGCTCTCGGATGACGGCCCCGATGAGCCAGGGATTGGAGGCAGTGATGAGCGTGTCGAGCGAAGAGCGGGTGCCCAGGCGCCGGTTGCGGGTCGAGCGGGGTATATACCAGCAGCCCAACGGCAGGTATGCGGTGTGCTTCATGGCGGATGGCAGACCGCGGTTTCGGACGGTCGGGTTTGACCTCGATGCGGCGCGTGAGGAGCGCGCTGCACTGATCGAGGCGGGCCGGTGGGGGATGGTGCCCGTTGAGCCACAGCTTCGGTTTGGGAGAGTCGCAGGCTGGTGGATTACGCGGTACGAGCGTAAGGTCGCAGCCGGCGAGCGGCGAGAGCGCACACTCGAGCACCACCGCTACAACCTCGACCGGCATCTGCTGCCGGCGCTCGGTTCGTGTCTGATGCGGGCGATCACGGTCGAGGACGTCGCAGAGCTCTTGACCGACCTGCGGGCGCAGGGGCGCTCGGAGAAGACGATGGCCGGGGCGCTCGCGACGCTGCACAGCATTGTGCGCTTCGCGATCCGTAACGGCTGGATCATCGAGAACCCCGTGGCGAAGCTGGAGGTCGATGAGCGCCCGCGCCCGGCTCCTCGTCGCCAGCGCGTCCTCGGCCGCGGTGAGATCGCCCGGCTTCTGGCGGTGTGTCCGGCGCGCTACCGGCCGTTGATCGTCACGGCGCTCTACACCGGGATGCGGACCTCGGAGCTGCTTGGGTTGACCTGGCAGGACGTTGACTTGGCGGGCGGGGTGCTCCATGTGCGTGCCCAGCTCGGACGGGCGCATCGCGGAAGGCCGGCTCGGCGTGTAGCGCTGAAGACCCCCGCGGCGATTCGTGACATCCCGCTCGTTCCGCAGCTCGCCCGGGAGCTGCGCGAGCACAGGGATGCCTCGCCGGATCGCTCAGCTGCAGGCTGGGTGTTCGCGACGGCCAACGGCACGCCGCTTGGGCATCGCAACGCCCAGTCTCGGGCGTTGGGTCACGTGGCACGGCTCGCCGGCCTGGAAGACAGCGAGTGGCCGCCGTTGCGCTTCCACGACCTGCGCCACACGTTCGCCAGCCATCTGATCATCGATCTCGCGCTCGATGTTGCGCAGGTCAGCCGCATCCTCGGCCATGCGCAGGTCACGACGACGCTTAACATCTACACCCACTTGTTCGACGACGCACGGCACGCCTGCGACATCCGCGGGCGGATGGCGGCGAGCGCGTTCGCCGAGCTACTGGAGCCTGAACGGGACGGCGGCAACGTCGTCGTCCTCCCCCATCCGAACACCCTTCAAGGCGGGTGCCGCTCCGCGCGCGAGCGAGCCGCGATCCGGTGGGCTACTTGACCAGAACTTGACCGCGCTCTCCGCACCGCCGCCAGCCGGCACGGTCGAGAGCACAGAAACCCGTCGATTTGCAGGCACTTTAGGAATGGAGCTAGGGGGACTCGAACCCCCGACCTCCTGGGTGCGATCCAGGCGCTCTCCCAACTGAGCTATAGCCCCACGCATCGCAAAGGCGTGGTGGAGCAAGTGTAGTGGGAGCGGGCGCCGCCGGCCGGCAAGCGAAGTCGGGGATTTGCCGGCGGCTGGCACGCTCGAAGGCGTCACGAAAAATGCGACGGGCCGGCGAAGTAAGGTTCGTGGTGCAATGGGATTGCTCCTTGACGCCATTCACGAGCACCTCGAGCTCAGACGCCTGCATGGCGCCGATCCGAGCGAGGTGATCCGCGAAGAGCGAGAGGCTTTCGGCTCCGCGCTGCAGATAGGGGACACGGAGCCAGCCGAGCGCGTGGCCGCCTTCGAGGGACTTCCGGCTGCCCGCGCGGGTCGTACGATCGACGAGATCGAGCTCCACGCGAAACCCGATCTCTCGCGCCTGAGTCAGGAGACGGTGGAACTGGACATGCGAGCGGTCCTAGAAGCGGAGCCGATCGAGGGCCGTCGCCGTGCAGAGCTGGACACCCCGCCTCCTGCGATCGGCGAAGCCCCATCCCGCGCGACGGTGGAACCCTCCGCCTCGGGGGAAGGTTCGACGGGAGACTCGCTCGAATGGGAGATACCGGGAGAACGCGAGGATGGACGCGGTGGGCGGCCCCGAGAGAAGGAGTTCGCACCAATGAGCGGGGTTATCGGCGTAGGAAAGGCATCGGCCGGACATGTTCTGGCACGAAGGCTGGACTCCCTGCGCACGGCACCCAACCAAGAGCGCATGTGACTCGATCGCCCGCCACCCGCACACGACCTAATTTCGATCGCAGCCAGGGGCGGCTCATCGGTCGAGGATCATTGTCCTAGACTCGGTTAGCTGGGTCTTAGCTCTGTAGAACGTATTGAGGGGCCCAAGGGGCCATAGCTCAGCTGGGAGAGCGCCTGCTTTGCAAGTAGTCTCGGGCGTTGAGGCTGTGGGTCGGAATCCCGCATGAACACTGGGGTTTCCCACCCTTCCGATTCGCCTGAGCCACCGGTCAAATAGCGGCCGATTGATCCGGGGGATTTCGGCAGGGCTGCCGTTTACTCCGAGGCCCTTGACGGTTCAGCCCGACACGTAGACTCTCGGGCGGTGGCCATCGAGCGCTTCGTCTGGACCGATCACGCCTTGCTTCGGCTTGACGAACGACACCTGACGCGATCTGATGTCGAGCAGGCAATCCGCGACGGACACCGCGGACGGCAGGTCAACGACGGACAGGCCAACTGGCTCATTGAGGGCCTCACCGCCCACGGGGTCCGTTTTGAAGCCGTATACGACCATCCCGCCGGGAATGACGAGATGACAGCGCGCATCGTGTCGGCGTGGCGGGTAAGCTAATGGCCGGGAGCCTGACACGGTAACCTCGAATGACTATGTACGCCTACTACGACCCCGAGGCGGACATCGCCTGGCTCCCGACCGGCGAGTCCGACGATGTCGTCAGCGAGCGCGTCCCTGGCGGTCTACGCGATTACGACCGTGCGACCCATACGCTCGTCGCTATCGAGATCTGGGATGCCAGCACCCGCCTACCTCGAACCTTGCTCGAAGCCCTGCCGACACCCGCCGCCCCCCGCAGCGCCGCTGCATAGAGCTGCGGAACGCCGCAATGAGGGAGTACGCCCCTCCCGCGCGTCAGCGTGGACAAGTAGGCGAAACCGACGCCTCCGGTGCACGTAGCGGCGGCCACCCGGCCGCGACAACCCCCGCCGTCCGGGGCGCCCGTAGTCCTCGCGCGCCCCCGACCACCGACACGCGCGTCCCCTCGGCGCGGCCTTTCGTTCGCGTTGCGTTCAGGGATGCCCAGCGACGGGCACACCGTCGCAGTCCAAGTCAAGACAGGAGACTGGGATACCCCGCCGAACTGATCTAGGCCGTCGCCATGACAGTTGTGAAGCTGACCGATCAAGTCCTTGATGCTGTGTCAACGATCATCGAAATTCCTCAGTTGCGATCACGGTTTTTCCCCACCCTGGTTGAGGCCGGCGCGTAGTTGTTGGAGGCGGGCGCGGTGGCCGCGCATGCGGTAGCTCTCGCCGTCGATTTGTAGGACGGTGGCGTGGTGTAGGAGGCGGTCGAGGATCGCGGCGGCGACGGTGGTGTCCTCGAAGATCTCGCCCCAGCTGGTGATCCCGCGGTTGGTGGTGAGGATGATCGAGCCGTGCTCGTAGCGGCGGCTGATGACTTGGAAGAGGTGGCTGGCGGCCTCGCCGGCATCGGCAGATAGCCAAGCTCGTCGATCACGAGAAGCTGGGGGCCGTTCCAGAAGCGCATCGTGGTCTGCCAGCGACCGTCGATGGCGGCTCTGGCGGTCCTGGCGACGAGGTCCGCGGCGGTAGTGTAGTAGACGCGGTAGCCGGCGTGCACGGCCTTCAGGCCGATCGCTATGGCGAGCATCGTCTTGCCGACGCCGGGTGGCCCGATCAGGAGCGCGTTGGCTTTCTCCTCGATGAACCGCAGGGTCGCGAGCTCTTCGACGAGGCGGCGGTCCAGTGCTGGCTGGGCGGTGAAGTCGAACTCATCGAGTGTCTTGGTGGACGGGAACCCCGCGAGGCGAAGCCGGCCGTGGAGGCGGTGCTCCTCGGTCGCGGTGACCTCGACTGCGAGCAAGTCCGTGAGGAACTGGGTGTAGCCGGGCTTGGTCTTCTCGGCCTGCTCGAGCGCGACGGGTAGATGCTCCGCGGCGGCGGCGAGCTTCAGGTAGGCCAGGTGGCCGCGTAGCTGCTGGTAGGTGGCGTGCTTGTTCATCGCCCGGCGACCCTCGCGATCCGTGCGTACTCATCGAGGTCGACTACCGTGCCCTGGCGTTCACCGCGCAGCTGGGCGGCCTCCGCGAGTGCTGCCTGGCTGGGAGGACGGTTCTGCTTGCGCCGGCACGGCTTGGCCGTCGTGAACGCATCGAGCACCGCGGCCTCCAAGAGGCGCGCGTGCTCTGGGGTCTGCAGGACCTGCCCCGCGCCAGCAGGGGCCCGCCTGTGGCGCGCGACGCGCCTGTTGGCCTTGGAGATGATCTCCAGGTGCAGCTCACCGAGCCTGCTCGGGTAGGCGTCGCACTACTCATGTTGTTGATCCTTTGCCGGAGCGGGTGCGGCTGGTGGGGGCTCCGGGAGAGCTGCGGGATGTTGAGCTCGAGGTGCGTGGGTGGACATCGGAGACGGGCGAGACCGCCCTGATCTGTCGGCTGGTGGATGGCAGTACCGGGGCGATCCCGGCGCGGTGGACGGATCTGCCGTGGCGAGCCCAGCCTGAGCCTGCGGTTGGTGGGTTGGCCTCGCCGGCGGGGTGGCGGTTATTGCTGGCGCGGGCGGAGCGGGTGCGAGCGCGTCGTCCGGGTCGCGGTCGAGCCTCCAGCGAAAACGGAGGCGATGATGTCGGGACAGCTCGCGCTGGTGATGAGCGAGGAGGTGCTGGTCGCGGCGGCGGTATGGGAGACGCTGCCACCGGAGCATCGGGTGCAGTTGACGCGCAGGCTCGCGCGGCTGCTGGCACGGCTGATGGAGGCCGAGCGCGATGAGTGACCGTCAGAAGATCACCGAGACGCATCTGCGTCGGCGCGCGGTCGTCTATGTGCGCCAGTCGACGGTCACACAGTTGGAGCGCAACCATGAGTCGCGGGCGCGTCAGTACGCGTTGCGTGAGCGCGCAGTCGAGCTCGGGTGGCTGGCTGGGTCGGTCACGGTCGTTGATGAGGATCTCGGTCGTTCGGGTGCCTCGACAGAGGGGCGGGTCGGCTTTAAGGATCTCGTCGCGGAGGTCGGACTCGGCCAGGTCGGGCTCGTGTTAGCGCTCGAGGTTTCGCGTTTCGCTCGCCGCTCAGCTGACTGGCATCAGCTGCTCGATCTGTGCGCGCTGACCGGCACGCTGATCGCTGACCAGGACGGGATCTACTCGCCGAGTGACTTCAACGACCGTTTGCTGCTGGGGTTGAAGGGCACGATGAGCGAGGCGGAGCTTCACTTGATCCGCGCACGGCTGAACGGCGGGCTGCGCAACAAGGCAGAGCGCGGCGAGCTTGAGCAGAACCTTCCGGTTGGCCTTGACCGCGAGGAGGACGGCGGGATCGTACTCGCCGCGGATGAGCAGGTACGTCACGCGATTGCCCGGGTGTTTGAGCTGTGGCGGCGCGTCGGCTCGGCACGGCAGGTCGTTGTTTGCTTGATCGAGGAGGCGCAGCGGCTGCCGCGGCGCACGGTCGGCTCGCGGAGGGTGCGCTGGGCGCCAGCGAATTATCCCGCAGTGCATGATTTTCTCACCAATCCGGCGTATGCGGGGGCGTTTGTGTTCGGCCGTACCCACCAGCAGAAGTCACTGGACGAGCACGGCCAGGTGCGCTGCCGTACCGTGGAGCTGCCGGTCGAGCAGTGGTCCGTCTGCCTGCCCGAGCACCATCCAGGCTATGTCAATTGGGATGAGTACCTGGCCACCCGTGCGCGGCTGCGAGCGAACGTGAGACCACGCGGGCAGGGCGGTGGCGCCGCGAGGGAGGGCGGCGGGCTGCTGCAGGGCATCCTGCGCTGCGGTCGCTGCGGTCGGCGGATGCAGGTCACCTACTCAGGTAACGATGGCCGCACGCCTCGTTATGCGTGTGTGCGCGCCAACAACTTCCACGGCGGGCAACGCTGCCAGTCCCTCGGCGGACTACGGCTCGAGAAGGCGATCGCCGCCGCGTTCCTGGAGGCGATCACACCCGCCGGCGTGTGCGCGTGCGCCGAGGCGATCGGTGAGATCGAGCGCCAACACGAGGAGCGCCTCGCCGGCCAGCGACTCGCGCTCGAGCGCGCGCAGTTCGAGGCCGGCCGCGCGCGCCGCAAGTTCGACGCGTGCGAGCCGGAGAACCGCCTCGTCGGCCGCACGCTGGAGCGGACGCTGGAGGAAGCCCTCGGCGAGTCCGAGCGTGAGCAGCGCAAGCTCGCCGAACTCGAACACCGCCGGCCAGAGCCGCTCACGAGCACCGAGCGTCAAGCACTCACGCGCCTGGGCCGCGAACTCCCACGACTATGGACGGCCGAGACGACAACCCCGCGTGATCGCAAGGAACTGCTGCGGACCCTCATCAGCGAGATCATCGTCACCGTGAGAGAGGACCCCCGGCGCGCTGAGATCGAGATCGTCTGGGAGGGCGGCGCCCATACCGAGCTGCTGGTCCCGCTCATTCGCCGCGGCCCCGAGACGACGCGCACCAGCGAGGACACGATCGAGCTGATCCGCCAGCTCGCCGCGCACCACCCCGACCACCAGATCGCCGCGATCCTGAACAAGCAGGGACGCCTGACCGGCACCGGCCTGCCGTTCACCGAGCCACGCGTCAAGCGCGCTCGAAAACAGCACCAGATCCCCGCGGCGCCACCACCAGACCCCGACAGCGGCATCTTCTCGATCGCCCAAGCAGCCGACGAGCTCGGCGTCGCGCACACCACGATCTACCGGTGGCTGCAGGCCGGGCTGCTACCCGGCGAGCAGACGACCCCGCACGCCCCCTGGAGGATCCGGCTCACCAACGAGATCCGCGCCCGGTTCGTGCCCGACGTGCCCGACGACTATGTGCCGCTCGCCGAGGCCGCCAAACGCCTCGGGGTCGCCCGCCAGACCGTTTTGCACAAGGTCCAACGCGGCGAGCTTCACGCCATCCAGGTCACAACCGGACGACGAAAGGGCCTGAGAATCCACGTCAACGGCGCCACGACTGGACTATTTGACCAATGACGATCACGAGGAGGGCAGTATGAACCAGGACCGACACGCACGGTGACGCCCTGACCGACCAGCCCCGGCGGAACGCTGTAGCGGTTGCCCTCAAACGCGACCATGGCCGTTCGCGCGACGACGCGCTCGGCCTCCAGCAGCGCCGGGAACCCCACCGCGGGCAGCCCGAGCAGATGCTCTGCGGTGGCGAGCTCGGCGATCGTCTGCCCCTTGGCGTTTGCGGCGGTCTGAGACCGCATTCGCCCAGCGGTCCAGGTCAGCCTGCGCTTGCCCCAGGTTCGCGACCGGCGCGGTGCGCCACCACGAGCGCGTGATGTATTTGATCGCGGCCTCCACGACACCCTTGCGCTGCGGCCGGCGTGCTGGGCAGACCCAGACCTGCACCCGGTAGTGCTTGGCGAGCTGCGCGAACGGCGCGGTAATCCGATCCGTTCCCGGGTGCACGACTGTCGCCATCCGGTCTGTCCGCCACGCACGCGCGCTACCACCCAAGCGGCGCAGCACCCCGTCGATCGCCTCGACCAGGTGCGCGAAGGTCTGCCCCTCGCAAATCACCCCGCGGCAGCGACCGGAGAACGACAGCGCACCGACGAGCACATACGCCGGCTCACCCCACGGCGTCTCGCGCAACTCAAGCCAATCCCACTGGATCTCCTCGCCCGGCTCATGAGCGATCACCGTCGTCACTCCGTGCCCACCCGTGCGGCACGCCTCACACCGCGGGCGCAAACCGAGCGTCCGCAGCTCCCTGACGAACGTCACATACGAGCGGTCGAACCCGAGATCGAGCACCTCGCGGTAGAGCACCGTCCCCTCGACATGCGCGTCATCAGCGAACCGCGTGGCCAGGTACCCCCGGTAGGGCTCAACGCAGCTCGCGGCCGCCTCGCGCGAGGGCCCGCCACCGTTCAGATACTTGCGGACCGTCTTGCGATCCCGGCCCGTATGACGAGCGATCGCCGACACCGACCAGCCGCGGCCCGCCAACGCATGAATCTCCACATCGTCCTCCTTGCTCAGCATCCCCAAAGGCTCCCTTCCAAAATCGCAGGCATCAACACCCGCGACCCTGGAGGGAGCCCCCGACAGAACCGCGCCGGCGGTCGCCCACTACGCCTCGCCTACGGCTCGGCTCCGCGGACGACCGCCGCTACGCACTCAAAGGTGGGGAATTTCCGTGATCAGATCTGAGGACGATTACGTGATCGCGGCCAGCTGCGGAGCGGATGATCCGCGACAGTCCTGGCGGTCAGATCGATGCCGACGATGTGGCCGCAGCGATCGACTACGGCCCGGAGTCCAGTAGCTTAGTCGGCGCCTTTCAAGAGCTTTGGCAGGCGGGCAAGCTGGAGTGCGAGGATTGGGGAAAGGACGGCCTGTGGGGACTACCTCATGTCGTTCGTCTTCCACGCGCCGACCGCACTAGACCAGTCTCGGGGTATGACGAGCCGTAGCTGCCAGGAAGACCCTGCGACACGCTCAGGTATGTCGCAGGCGCCGCACAGCCGAGGCATCACGCCCATGCCGAAGACCGCGCAGCAGGTCCGGCGAAACGCCGCGAGCGCTAATAATCGGCCCCACCTCGCCCCGGATACAGCCATCGAAGTCATGCTCGATGTCCGCGATCTTCGCCGTCAGCGGCTCGTCCTGGATGAACCGCGCCAAGGCTCCCACCGCAGCTTCAAGCGCGTGATCGTGACGCATGGGTGCAGCATCGCATCCCCCGTGCAATGACGCTACGGGGCGACCGACATCACGACGCCGTATGTCTCGCCACCTTTGGGGATCGGGAAGTGCAAAACGACGATGGCAAGGCCGATGTCCGCGCCAGCGGTGGCCGCGCCCTGGACGATCTGGCCGAGGCCCTTCCACCATCGCCGCTGCGTCTCGGGCGCTCCGTCCTGCACGTCACCGGCTGAAGCCTGCTCGGCGTCGTCTGAATACGCTCGTCGCTCGGCGCGGTGCTTTTCGATACTCTCCTCCGCCGTCTTCATCGCTTGCGACACCGGCGCTCGCCGGTACTCGCGCGCCACATCGGCTCCCCGCGCGGTAGCAGGGGGCGAGGTCGCCTGGCGCACGAGACGCAGCAGCAGTTAGGATTGCCCACCGTGGCAAAGGGGGATGAGACGAACGGGCGAACCGGCGACGCGAAGGTTGCCTCGGAGTCAGGCCCTGCAACCGTAGGTCCGCCGGTGCCTCTGACACGGCCGGTTCCCATGCCCCCGCCGCCCCCGGAGACCGGGCAGACTCGGCCCGCTGCGCCCGTTGCTCCAGCGCCGTCGCCCCCTCCGCGGCAGAAGGGCAAGATAGCCAAGGCGTTTCAGGTCTACGGGCAGCGGCTGGCCGTCTGGCTAAACCGCGGCTTCCTCGGCTACCTTGCCGCCGTCATCTTCGGGAGCGCTGCATTGCTCGTTGTAGCCAAACCGCATCTCGTCCATGACATCTGGGCAGCGTTCGTCGCGGTAGCAGTGGTGACCTTCATCCCGCCGATGGTGGTCAAGTTCCGGCGCGAGGCGGTCGTCGTCGTCCCGCACGCACTTGCAGCGGGAGTCGCGGAGTACCGCGCCGGCGGTCCGCTCGCTGCGCTGTTCGGCCTAGTAGATGTGCTCCTGGCCGTGGTGGAGAAGCTCTGGACGATCTTCGTGGGCGTGATCGTCGGCGGACTTGCCTACGGCCTTGCCGAACTGACCTCTCCCCTAGTTGCCGCCATCGGCTTTGGTGCAGCTGCCGTCGCTGTGGGCGCCTGGGCGCTCCGCTCGACCACCAGGTACGCGGCGTCGCACTCCAAGTAGTCGCTCTCGTAGGTTCGGTCCACGGTCCGTCAGCCATCGGCACCGGGACGTTTCCATAGCGTTTCCATAGGACCACGAAGGCGGCCCGAGCGGTGCTTGTAGCCCGTAGAATGGGGCTCTTGGGGCCATAGCTCAGCTGGGAGAGCGCCTGCTTTGCAAGCAGGAGGTCGCCGGTTCGATCCCGGCTGGCTCCACTCTAAAGTGCCTGCAAATGAGCAGGTTTTGGTAGCTTCGCCCCCCTTGGGCGGGGGTGCGGGGGGACCAAGAATCGCGATTTGTGCCCATTTGTGCCCATTGACGGCACCGGCCCGCGGGTCAAAGTGCAGGTCAAGCGTCGAGGCACTGAAAAAGTCTCGGCGGAGAGCCTGCGCGCCTTTATGCGTGGCCAACGCCGAGGTCTACGGGCCGCGCACACGCCTCGCGCCTGAGCGCTCCCTCGGTCGCGGCCGAGCCGCTGCCGACATGGCTTCCTGCCTCGACCTGCCCGTCCGGTGTGCGGGGTACGGTCCTGAAAACGGTTCTTGAGACAGTTTTCCGACCGGGGCCTCGTGGATGATCCAGGGATGTTACCCGGACACAGGAGGAACGTATGCCACCAGCCATCCAGATCATCCTCGACGCTCGCGCCGAGATCGAGTGCGAAATCGATGAGCTTCGCCGACAGCTTGAGGCGCGCCAAGAACTACTGGCCGCCGCAGCTCGCTTCGAGACGGACGAGAGCGGCGAGTTGGTGGTCAACGGCGGTGAACGTGTGTCTGCATCCCGGAAGCGCGAGCTGGTCTTGGCCATCATGCGCGAGCAGCCGGACAAGCGATGGACCACGCGCGAGGTGCGTGATGCGCTCGCCGAGCGTGGGATCAACCCCGACACGGGGACCGCACCCAAGAACCTGCTGTGGAGCCTCCGCCAAGAAGGTCATGTCCATGCCGCTGGGAGCGGCGTCTACGAGCTTTCCAGGCTCGCCAAGAGCGCGCCGGAGAGGGTGGCGGCATGAGGTGAGGTAGTCCAAAAAGGGTGGGAGGGGGAGTTGATGGCTCCCCCTCCCGCTACTTGCGCCCGTAGCTCAATCGGAAAGAGCACCGTGCCTGCTAAGCCGGAGGTGCTGGTTCGAATCCAGTCGGGCGCACTCCATGAACTCCTGGGGACGCCAAGCGGGACCGAGGCCCTTTCAAGCTACCGGTCGTGGGTGCAATCCCACCGTCTCCATTCCGTTCAACGCTTATATACCCCAAACCGGACGACATTAGGTCGCTCGGGCGATGGTTTGCGCTCTACGCAGCGAGCACCAGAACCATCCGACCCCACCCCCGCCGGTGCGACCGCCAACGGAATTGAGCGAAGCTGGCGCGAACGGGTCCACCCCCCGTGGCCCCTGACGCGTCGTGCCGCCGGACTCGCGGCCGAGCTCGCGGCGCGAGCGCTCTCCCTCCCCAGCGCCCGCGCTGCTCGCGTAGCACGACCCCTGGGGGTCGCGGCCGGGCGCGCGGAGGCCCCTGCGGGGGTGTCGCGGAGCTGTCGCGGTGCCCGTCGCAAGGGGTGTCGTGCCGGCGGCGGGTTGTGCGACAGGTCCCCCACCGGGTTTGTGGCTCTGTCATGCGGTTTGCGTCGAAACGGGTCCCTCGCCTTCGCTGCGCTTGGCGTCCTTGACCACCCGCCCACAACTTCGAGTTCGGGTGGTCAAGTACCGGGACCCTGAAGGTGGGAAGGGAAGACAGTGTGTGGTGATGGTGGTGGTTGGTTGGTGGGGGACCAAGGAGAGGTAGTGATCTGAAGGGATCAGAGAGAGAGATAAATAAAAAATAAAAATAGAATAAAGAAGGGTGGGCAGCAGCGTGGGGTTGTCTTGTCTGTGGGGCTCCGGCCGACTGCGCTGCGCTCGTCGGCCTACGCCCCAAACCCCGCGGGACGCGATGTTAGACTACGACATGCTAGTGATATGCTAAGCTGTGTGCCTGTGATATACGATGTCGATTCTGCGGAGGTGCTCTATGGCTGATCGTGCTCGCGAGCTCGGCGCTGCGTCTCGTGGCGTGGTCGCTGATATCGAGAAGCAACTCGCCGCCCTGGATGGTGAGCTTGCGCGCTACGAGAAGCTTCTATCCGAGCGTGAGCGTCTACAGGCCGCCCGGGCCACCCTGCTCGGGGAGAAGACCACAGCGGGACAGATCACCTACGGGGACGTAGCGGAGTACCTCGCGGAGCACCCCGGCTCACGCGCGGGGGAGATCGCAAGGGGCCTCGGGGTGCCGCTGGCAAGGGTCTCCTCGCACCTATACCGCGGAAAGCACACAAGGTTCGTCAGCCGCGCGGACGGCTGGCACCTACGCGAGAGCCCGGAAGACGCCCCCGGGGCCGGGAGGCGCGGGCGGTGACGAGCGCAGTGAGGGAAAGCGCGGGAGCCAGGATGCCAGCCGTCCCGGCCGGCATCGGACGCGCCACACGGGGGACCACGCGGGTAGCTCCGGGGTCGGAACCTGTAAAGGTCGCCCCTTCGGGGCCGCCTTCGGCGGGGCCTGTCGGCCCGACCTTGACAGAACCCGCCCCCTCCGCTTTTCAGCACTCACTTCGGCAGGCAAAAGCCTGCCGAAGATAGGCCAACCCAAATTCTTGAAAGGCAGCCCCGACATGAGAGCAACCACCACACCCAGAACCCGCCCCCACACAACACCCCCGGCGCCGGCAAACACAGCCAGGCGCCGGGGCCAGGTGCGGCGCGCCGCCGCGGAGCTCACACCGCACGCGGTCGAGCAAATCGCCCAGCGTGTCGCACAGCTCCTCCACGAGCACCACGCGCACATTTCCGCCGAAGCGCGGCACGCGCCTGCCCGGCTACTGGACGCGACCCAGCTCGCCCGGCACCTTGGTGTCACCCGCACATGGGTCTACGAACACGCACAGCAGCTCGGCGCGATCCGCCTCGGCACAGGCTCCAAGGCGCGCCTGAGGTTCGACCTCGACACCGCCACGACCGCGATCAAGAACCTGCAGGAGCCAACGCTGGGAGGCGCCGCCCTGGTCGCAGAGACGTCCCGCCGTGGCCGTCCACGTCGCCGACCCCAGCCTACGGTGCCGCTGCTGCCCATCCACGAGCCCGAGGCGCGCGGGATACGCGCCCGACTCGCCCGCATCGGAAGGGGGCGATAGCGATGGCACGCGAAACCACAGGACAGGTCATCGAGCGCAAAGGCAAGCGCGGCGTCACCTACGCCGCCAGGGTGCGCGCCTACGGCGAACGGCATTACCTCTCCCTCGGCTAC
Source organism: uncultured Solirubrobacterales bacterium (assembly GCA_963725535.1). Taxonomy (GTDB): domain Bacteria; phylum Actinomycetota; class Thermoleophilia; order Solirubrobacterales; family Solirubrobacteraceae; genus Palsa-744. Next base: position 1,670,515 of record CAVRYX010000007.1, on the reverse strand, counting down.
TCCTGGGACGGCTACACCCGCCGCCGCGCGGAGACCGAGCTTCAGAACATCCTCGCGGACATCCGCCGCGGGACATGGCAGCCGCCGCAGCCGGAGCCCGCTGTCACACCGGCCCAGGACCCCACCTTTCACGAGTTCGCCTCGCAGTGGTTCGAGGCCCGCCGTCACGAGGTTTCCCAGCGGTCGGTCAACGACTACAAATGGGCACTCACGCGGCACCTGCTCCCCTTCTTCAAGGACCACCGGCTCTCGCAGATCACGATTGCGGAGGTAGACCGCTACCGCACCGGCAAGGTCCGCGAGCGCGAGCAGCGTAAGGAGGGGCGCTCGCTCTCCAACAGCTCGATCAACGAGACGCTGAACCTGCTCGCGCAGGTGCTCGAGACGGCGGTGGAGTACGAGCACATCCAGTTCAACCCCGCCCGCGGACGCCGGCGCCGGCTGAAGGTCAGTCAGCCGACCAGGACATGGCTCGAACCGGAGCAAGTCAAGCCGCTGCTCGACGCGACCGTGCGCGGCCTGCGCGGCGGCAAGACAATGCCCGACCCTCGGATGCGCGCTCTGTACGCCACAGCGATCTGCACCGGCCTGCGCATCAGCGAGCTGCTCGCGCTGCGCTGGCGCGAGGTGAACCTCGCGCACGGGCGCCTCACCGTGATCGACTCCAAGACGGACGCCGGCAGGCACCGCGAGATTGACCTATGGCCGGAGCTGCGCGAGGAGCTCTCCGTCTACAAGACCCAGGCCCGCCACGCCCAGCCAGGGGACTACGTGTTCGCCACGGCGACCGGCAAGGCGGACACCCGCTCGAACATCGCCAAGCGCCTCAAACGGACCGTCGAGCGGGCCAACGAAGCCCTCGCCGACGGGGATACGCCGCCGATCCCGAGCACGCTCTCCCCCCACTCGCTGCGGCGCACCTTCGCCTCGCTGCTCTACCTCCGCGGCGAGAACCCGGTGTACGTGATGCACCAGATGGGCCACACCGACCCCAAGCTCGCGCTGCGCATCTACACCAAGGTCATGGGCGAGCAGCGCCGCCGCGGCCCCGGCGCCCAGCTCGTCGGCGTGCTCGACGGACCCGCGTGGACACAGATGGGCTCTCTGGCCGAGCCGAATACGGATGACGCTATCACGATCGCGATAGGATGAGTCGATGGCCGCTAAGCGACAGAACTCCGCCGGGCACGCGACCCCTCAGCTTGCGCAGATCGTCGTTGACGAAAGCTGGCGCTCGCGCGTGAACAAGCCCACCGTGACGGACCCCAAGAAGCGCAGGGAAGCGGTCGAACGAGCGACGTCCCTCATCAAGACCACCGCTCGGATAGACACGATCTCCCCTGGCCAGGAATAGCTGAGGAATGGCCCAGCGAGGTCGTCCGCCGCTTCCGCGCGGCGTGCTCGCCTTCGATGCGCCCGAGTGGCAGCCGCCCGAAGCGGTCGTGCTCGACACCAATGTGGTTGCCGAGGCGCTGCTGCCCAATCAGCCCGAGCACGCCGCCTGCGCCGCCGTCATTCAGCAGTTCGTCTCGGCGGGCACTACCGTCATGTTCAGTCGCCTGCTGGAGATCGAGCTGTGGGAGGTGGTCTTCAACCTCGCGCTGCGTGAGCGCCATCCCCGCAAGAACCTGCGTCACGTCCGCTACGACAGCCGCGTCAGGCCGCGCGCTGCTCGCCTGCTTGGAGAGGCCCGCCGGGCTTGGGAGAAGCTGCTGGGCACGCTCAACTGGTCGCGGATCGAGATACACGGCATCGCATCGGGCGTACCCGAGCTGATGCAGAAGCACGGCTTTCAATCCTACGACGCCGTACACGCCGCCACGCTGTTGACCAGCGGGCTCACCGACTTCGTCACGCGCGACGGTGGATTCGCCGCCCTCCCGCCCGCCGTCGCGACGCTGCACACGACCCACGCCCGGCTTGCAAGCACGCGCGCCCGTAGACGCCGCGCCGGCTACTGAGGTCCGAGCTGACGCGCGGGGCACGACGTTGCGCCAGTCACCGCCATGTGTCGCTCGGCCAGCGCCCCATCAACCATTGGGCACAAGCTCCATTCTTGTGCCCAAACCCCCCGATATGGATACAAAACGGCCCCTATTTTCGAGTCGCGCCAGATCGCCAACCACGCGCAAACCCCTTTATTGGAGCCAAAAAACTGCCCTACCGACTCCGCCACGACTCAATTTGCAAGCAGGAGGTCGCCGGTTCGATCCCGGCTGGCTCCATTAGAGGAAATGCCTGCAAACAGGGCGGTTTTGGGGACGGTTTGGTACTCGATTGCTACTAAAGCTTCGCGGAAAGTACCGTATGTGAGTACCACATCGGCCCTGATTTTGCGGGAACCATGTCTTCCGGCGAACATACCCGTGCGCGATACTTCCCCGGACTAAGGGAGGGGAGCGATGTCAACCGATGACGAGCGCCAAGGAAAGCGCAGCTTCAACGAGGCCGAGATGGGACTCACCGAGGAGCTGGTCGAGGCGATTGCCGATCAGCTCGGGACCCGGGCGAACCGGGAGTCCGCTGGCGTTGGGGCGCTGAGAGAGCGGAAGGACCTGGAGCCATCTGCTCTGGCGGTTCTCATGACCGTCTTCGGGACACGCGCGGAAAAGGGTCGGCGTGTCCTGATCCCAGATTGGCCGGGAGTTGGGAATGTCGATCTGCTGCTGAGGCGTCCTGACCCCGAGGATGCTCTGGCTTGGATGTGCGAGCTGAAGTGGTGTGGGCCGGGAAACGACGTGCTCTACGAGGCCATCTGGGATTTGTTCAAGATGGCGCTCGGCAAGACCCGCGAGGACCATCCTGCGACCTTTCTAATGACCGGAGCAGAGAAGTCCCTCTGGGCGGGCTCAGCCTTCGCCGACCTCTTCGAGACGAAGAACCATGTGTCGGAGGAGCTTTGTCAGCGCCGCCTGCCGGATCGTCGCGAAACCATCGCCTGGGACGACCTCCTGCGTGGCGGCTATGACAAACACCCAGAACACCTCCCAGCGGAAATCACGACCGAGTCAGTTGGCCGGGCGACAATCGGCGATTGGGAACTACGCGCAGTACGTATCCGGGCCGTCTCCGACGATCTAATTCCCATGACCGGGGGTTGGCCGCGCGGCGTACGGCCAGCCGATGCTCGTCACCCCAGCTCCACACCTAAGTCACCAACGCCAACACCGGCGGCTCCGCCAACGCCTGAGCCTCCTGCGCCCAAGCCGGAGCCGACGCCGCCTGCGCCGCCCGAGCCGGAGCCTGCGCCGCCTCCGCCGGAGCGGGAGCCTCCTGCGCCCAAGCCGGAGCCTGCGCCGCCTGAGCCCGAGCAGGAGCTACCGTCGAGGCAAGCGAAAAAGCCTACGCACCGGCTCTTCGGGCGCCGCAGCGAAGAGGAGCGACAGGCTGAGGTTGGTTATCAACAGATCTTGCGAGCTGTCATCGACGGACACGCTCCGCTGGCGGGGCTCGCTGATCGACTAACCCTCGCCGCCGACGCCACCGGTCTTAAGTCTCGGAAGCTCGCACGCCTGAACCAGGCCGCTTATCGGGCCCTTCTTGAACGAACCCTAGAAGACGACCTCCTCACCGCAGAGGAGGAGGACGAGCTGGGACTCGTTGGCGAGGTGCTTGAAGCCGTAACACCTGACGGCTCCGCATTCCCGCTAGACCTGGCAGGCCGGTTTATGGTCGCGCGGATAAATGACGGTCGCATGCCGATCGAGTCGGAGCCGAAGCTAATCGCTAAGCCCGGCGAGACCGTCTACTTTGAGCTTCGAGCATCGCTCATGAAGGAGGTCATCCATCGGGAATACCGTGGTAGTTCAAGCGGTGTTAGCTTCAAGGTCGCCCCGGGCGTCCGGTATCGGACGTCGGGGTCGAGGGGGAGATCAGTGGTCGTCGGGGCGAGCCTGGAGCCCGCGGACGACGGTGTGCTCTCCCTAACGAGCAGCCGCGTCGTGTTTCAGGGCGACCGGAAAACGGTGGAGTCGCGCCTCGATCGGCTCACAAGCGTAGACGTCTACGCCAACGGGGTCCGGGTCAGCGTCTCGAACCGTCAGACCCCGTCGCTCTATCGCGTAGGGGACGGCACCGTCGTCGCAGCGATTGTCCTCGCCGCAGCGCAGCGCGCGATCTACGGCTGAGTGCCTGTACCGCTACACCACGTCCGTCAGCGCCCGCGGCCCGCACTGCGGTCGGACGTATCGCGATTGAGCGTGCGGGTCAGCCAGCGTGTCGGCGATAGGGCAGAGCAAAGCCGTAGGGGGTCGCGGCTCGGGGCCCAGCCGGGATTGGGGCGCTCCGGGTAAGCCAGCGAGGGTGTCTGGGTACGACTGTTGGCCATCTTCTGGGCGAGGCGTGTAATTCGTCCGGCGTCTTGTCCTACCTCGCCGAGGTCCTCGCGGGCGATGAACCAGGTAGTGCCGTGGCGAGCGCGGGTCGCCTCGACGTAGGCGGTCTCCTTGCTGGTCTGCCAGCCGCCGGTGAGCACGACGGAGCGCTCTACGGTCGCGTCTCATTCCCCGGGTGAATTCGTTTGGGGGTAGCTCCGCTTGAGGGGGATGTTATGCGGCGATCACCTCCTCGGTGTTCGTCGTGGCTGGTGGAGCGGCGTTGGTGTCGCGTAGTTGGCGTCGTAGGTGCTCGATCTCGGCGACGGTCTTGGGGTTCATCTTCACGCCGCGCCAGCCGCGGGAGGAGAGCTCCAGCACGGCCCAGATCAGGGATAGCGCGGAAGTCTCGCCGGGGAACCGGCCGATGACCTTGGTGCGCCGGCGGACCTCCACGAACGTTCGCTCGAGGAGATTCGTTGTGCGGATCCGCTTGCGGTGAGCGGACGGGAACCGCAGGTGGGTGACGAGCGCTGGCAGGTCCGTTTCGATGACGGCCATCGCCGAGGGGTACGCCGTCTTGTAGTCGGCGATGATGCCCTGCAGCTCGCGGCTGGCCTCGGCCGGGGAGCGCGCCTCGTCGAATGCTTTCCACCAGCGTGCCTTGACCTCCTGATGGTGGCGCTCGGGGAGCTTGCCGGTGACGTTCCTGAGCGCGTGGACGGTGCAGCGCTGCTCCAGTGCCCCGGGCCAGAGCTCCCGCGTTGCCTTCCAGATCCCGGGTGCCCCGTCGGCGATCACGAGCGCTGGTGCCCTGAGGCCGCGGGTGATCATGTCCCGGGCGAACGCGAGCCACGCCTCGTAGCTCTCACGGCTCCCCAGAGCCAATCCGAGGAGGACCTTGCGGCCCTCAAGCGTCACGCCCCAGCACACCAGGACGCCCTCCGCCGGCGTGTCGTCGGGGTGCAGCTTCAGATAGATCGCATCCAAGAAGCAGTAGACAATGTCGTGCTGCTCCAAGCGCCGCCGGCACCACTGGCGGTATCGCTCCCGGGTGTCCTCACAGATCCGAGAAACCGTCGCCTTCGACGCAATCGGCTCCTCGAAGACCTCCTGGAGCGCGGCCTCCACATCACGGGTAGACAGCCCCCGCAAGAACGAGCTGATCACGAGGGACTCCAGCGCGTGCGTTCGCGTGACTCCCTTGCCGAGCACCCTGCTCTCGAACCCCAGCTTGCTCGCGTTGCGCACCCGCGGACGCTCCAACGCCACCGAGCCACTCGTCGTCTTCACCGTCCTGGGTTCGTGGCCATTGCGGTGACTGACCGTCTCGCCAGCGCGCTCATACCGCCGACGGCCGAGGAACTCAGTCACCTCGTCCTCGAGCACCTGCTGCAGGATCAGCCGCGCTCCCAGCCGCCCGACCGTCTCAATCGGGTCCTGCTCCTCGCCGACACCGGCCAGCACCTCATCCAGCTCTTGGCGAAACCTCTCGCTCGGGGCTACCTTCTCCATGCGGGCGTACCTCCATCTTCGACTTTGTCAGGGTCAAAGCGGAGGCTACGCCCGCAACATCAAATCCCCCGGCTCATGAGACGCGACCCGCTCTACGGTCGCTCCCTGCTGGCGGTAAACGTGCTGTGCGTAGGCGAGCCTCAGCGAGTCGAGGTGCTCGCCGGCGAGTTTGACTCTGCGCTCTGATCCGTCGAGCGTGATGGTCACGCCTCTGTCGTGGACGGCGCTGACCTGTCCGCGGGTGCCGTTCTCGACCCGTGACTGCCCTCGGGGGCGGTGCTGAGTGGTGAACGCGATCAGGTCGCCTTCACGCAGGCCGTAATGGACGCCGGGCAGCGGGATCTCCTGGTGTCCGAGTTCGCCGCGCTCTGCGCGGAGGTGTTGTGCGCGGGCGTTGAGCCGGTCGATCTCCTGGTTGGAGGCGTCGGCGATCAATGCGACCTCGCGGATATCGCGCCCCTCTGTGAGCGTGGCCCATGTTTGTACGGCGTGCTCTGCTGCTTGGTCGCGGGTGTCGGAGAGGTGTAGCTGGCCGCGTGAGGCGTAGTGCGCCATCGCACGCTCTGGCTCTCCTGCGCGTAGTGCTTGCCATGCGCGCTGGTCGGCGGGGTCCTTGGTGCGGTGGATGTCTGCGAGTTCGGCGGTGGGCGCGTGCTCGACGAGCCGGTCGAACATGCCGCCGGGGCCGATCGAGGGGAGCTGATCGCCGTCGCCGACCGCGATCAGCTTCGCCCCGGAGCGCTCCACCAGCTCGGTCAGCACGTCGAGGCGCTTGTGGTCGACCATCCCCGCCTCGTCCAGGATTACCGTCGTGTCCCTGCCCACGTGGATGGCCCCCGTGTTCGCGCGGGCGACCAGCGAGTCCAGGGTGAGTGTCTGCCCGGCCAGCGCGGGGCTGTCGGCGCCGAGCCGCTCGGCGGTGGAGCCCGACACGGCGACCCCGATCGTCTCTCGCCCGGCGGCCTGCTCGGCACGGGCGGCGGCGTCGATCACGACTCCCTTGCCGGTTCCGGCAGGGCCGACGAGGACCGCGGCGCGCTCGGGACCGGTGAGGACTTCGAGCGCGTGGTGCTGCTCGGGGCTGAGCCGTCCGCCGATGCGCTCCGCGACCGCGCGGGCGGCGTGCTCGCGTGCCGTGTCGCCGACGTCTCGGCCTGCGGGGTGGGCGAGCTGTGTGGCGCGGCGCTCGATCGCCTGCTCCTGCGCGCGAACCGCCAGGGTGGTCATCCGCCCGCCCTCAAGAGTCAGCACGCGCCGGTCGCGGACCATCTCCCGCGCGACGGCGAGCGCCTGATCCGGCGCCATCTCCCCGGCGGCCTGCTCCAGCACGATCGCGCGCAGGTCGCGCTGCTCGAAGACTGCGTGCTGCTCGGTCAGCTTCGCCTCGACACGATCCTCGATCGCGCGCTCGGCCTTTGGCCGCTCGGATACGCCGATCAGTCGCACCGCCTCATCCGGGCCGAGCCCGTGATCGCGGGCGGTCTGTGTCCACACCCGTTGTAGGTCCGAGCGTGTGGTCAGCTCCTTGGACCGGCGGTTCTCGAGCGCGAGGTTGCGAAGCTCGCCGCGTTCGGGTGCCCGGCCGTAGCGGGCACGGAAGCGCTCCGCCGCGCGGGCGACCTCACGCGAGCGACCGGAGAACGCCTCGCACAGCTCGCGGGGGACACCGGCGATCTCGAAGTACCGGCCATCCTTGCCGGTGCCATGTTCGATCGTGTATCCCTCTCGCACGAGCTCGTCGGCGAGCGCGGAGCGGTAGAACGCGCCGAGCTCCCGTGCGGAGCGGAAGATCGGCCGCGACGCGACCGCCACGATCCGGTCATCGTCGCGGACGGCGCCGGTGATGACCACGTGGCTGTGCAGCTGCGGGTCCGGGGCCTCGGCGCCGGATACTCCGCGGGCGGTGGTGTGCCGGTACTCGGTGGCGATCACGTCCTTGGCGTGCTCTTCTACGACCTGGCCGCCGTAGCGTCGGCGCACGACCGGGACCTGCTCCCGTAGATAGAGGACGGTTTGCTCGGCCGCCGTGGCGTGGGCTTGCTCGATCTGCTCGCGCTGCCACGGGTCGCCGAGCGCCCACACCGTCGAGACGGACTTTGGTGCGCTGAACGTCACGTCGATCCCGCCGCCCCGTCCCCCGCCGGCGCCCTCCGGGCGAAGCCACCGGCCGGTGCCAGGGTGACGGCCCTCCATCAGCGCGATGAAGTCAGCGCCGTCCACCGGCTCGCCGGGCTGAACCCCGAGCCTCTCCAGGGTCTCGGCATCGGCCAGCCAGCGGCCGGGGGCCTGCGCCATCTCCCCATCGGGGGTCAGGTAGTAGTCCCCGCGCTCGGGCTCAACCGTCTTGCTCTCCAGGTAGCGCGCGTACCCGCCACCCCGAGACGCACCTATGCTCGCTGCCGTCATCACATGGGTGATGACCCTCAACGCGCCGAACCGGCCACGAAATTCGCACAGCGCTCGCTGTGCCACGGCACAGCCGATGCTTCTATGTTTGTCAAGTCTCGCTATTTGCGGGTTTTGGGGGGTTGGTGAGGAGGCGGTAGAGGTGGCGTGCGGTGTAGCGCTTGAGGCAGCGCTTGATCTCTCGGGTGTTGCGGCCTTCGGCTTGGCGTCGGGCGGTGTAGGCACGTGTGCGGGCGTCGTCGCGCATCCGGCAGAGCACGATCGTGTGCAGCGCCCGGTTGAGCTGGCGATCGCCTGAGCGGTTGAGGCGATGCCGGACGGTTTGCCCGGAGGACGCCGGGACTGGGGCGACGCCTCCGAGAGCCGCGAATGCCGCCTCGGAACGGATGCGCCCGGGGTGGGAGTAGGCGCAGAGGATTTGTGCTGCGACGATCGCGCCGACTCCCATCTCGTCCATGAGCATGGGTGCGATCCGAGCGACGATCGGCTCGATCTCGCGCTGAAGCTCGCTCGCTTCATCTTCCAGGGCGAGCGCGCGGCGTGCACTCGCGCGGATTGTGATGGTCGTCGCGCGATGCTCGCTGCCGAGCGTAGGGCTGATCCGTAGACGCGCGGCCTTGGCGAGCTGCTCGCGGGTCGCCAAACCGCGTAACCCTTCACGCAGCGACGGCGGGGCGGAGACGAGCAGCGCCTTCAGCAACAGGATCGCCGCGCGCTTTGAGCGCACTGCGCTATCACGTGTCGCGAGCAGCACGCGCAGCGCCTCGCGCTCGCCACGCAACCGGGGTTGAGCAAGATGCTCCCGGGAGAGCGCCTCGCGTGCCGCGCGGATCGCGTCCAGCTCGTCAGACTTCGCCCGGTCACGACGTGCCGGGCGGCGGGGACGGTCGACCTCGAGCACGAGCTCTCCCTGGCCCTGCAGGAACGCGGTGAGCCCGGAGCCGTAGCTGCCGGTCCCCTCGACCGCCCACGCACGGCGCCCAGGCGCGCTTTCCCGCGCGAAGCGCAGCAGCCGCCGGTAGCCCCGCTCGTTCGCGGCGACGGTGGTCTGTCCTTCCACGACCGCGGTGTCCGCTGCGAGAACTGCGGCGCTCAGCGAGTCGCGGTGCGTATCGACGCCGAGCACATGGTCAGCTTGGTCTGCCAGCATGGGATACGACCTCCTGTTCTGGGGGTTTGACTGTCGGTACTCGGCCTGGGCAATAGGAACCGCGAAGGGCAAGACTGTGATGAGTCACGCCCCGGGGACTCCCGAGGCGGACAGGCTTCTGATCAGGCCACCAGCGGCGGCCAGGCCGGGACCGGCAGCAACAGACGGACAAATCGGCGGTAAGGCACCCACGCCAAGACGCGAGGCCAGTGCATGTGAGAGTCACGTCCATCACTACCGGGAGCCAGCCTGAACACCAGGCCCGACGTTCCCCCGCGGGGGAACGTTGACAACACAGCGACCACCCGCCGCCAACACCCACACGACACAGCAATCGCTGTGCGAAAGCATCACAGTGCATGTTGTCTGTACTGCTGTGGGAGCGAAGCGACGTGAGGCCGCTCGGGAGGGCCGTCAGCCCCCTGTAGCGAGTGAGGTGGCGACGGCTGGCTCGTTGTCGAAGGCGCGGTTGGGGGATCGCTCGCGTAGAGCTGAGCGAAGGGGCTCGGGCTGGGCCGCGAACTCGTTGGCCGGTCCGGGCGGGTTGGGGTCACTAACCCACAACACCAATTCCTATGCCCAGACGTCGATGAGCACCATTCCCAAATCCATATCCACTCGTCCGCCGCTTACGCGCGAGGACGTCCTCGACGGCCGCGATGTCGCCGAGCTACTGCACCTGCCGATCTCAACGGTCCTTGAATACGCGCGGCGCGGACTGCTACCTGGACGCAAGCTCGGACGGCGGTGGATCTTCCTGCGTGACGAGGTCGAGGCGGCGGTGAGAGGCCGGTCGGCGGACAGGTCGGCGGCGTGAGGCGCTCAGAAGGACCGCTTCCAGAAGTTCGTACGGGGCCAACCTCATCCGGCGAGGAATGCCTTGGCCGCCAAGAGCACGTTGCGGAAGTCTCCTTCGCGGATGCACTCCGCGGGGGATTGGTCATCGAGCTGTGGGTTCAGGCCGAGGAACCATGCGCGAACGGTCTGGGAGGACTCCTCGGTGAGCAGCAGCTGGAACGTCTGATAGGCACAGCGCAAGTGCTGCTCGTACTCTGCTCGTGGAGCGCGCTCGCCGGCAGTCCAGCGTGCGACGGTCCTCGGGTCGGACACGCCTGCGATGTGCGCGACCAGCTTCTGTCCGAGTACCTCCTGGAGGTACTCGGCGACATCGGCGATGTTCGACTCGACGGTCTTTCGGTGGGCTTCCTGTGGGGCTGAACGGAGCTTTGGCATCGGCACCTCGCTCGTCGTGGCACTCGATCAGTGCTCTGCGTAGCTTGACGTTAGCTGATTGCCAGGCTTTTGGCCACCCATCTGGCCATCGATTTGGACACCGTGTTTACACCAGGGGCGGAGCGGTCGAGTCGGAGCGGCGGCGTGGGCTAGCCTCAGAGGGGCGGCTTGAAGTGGCTGTCCGTCTACACCCGATCAGTCGTTGAGCTCGGTCAGGAGGTGGATGCGGGGGCAGTCGGTGAAGACCGCGTCGTGAGCGACGAGTGCGATGGACCAACGAATCGCGGTGGCCGCGATCCAGAGGTCAGCGTTGTGGTTGCTCTGGTGGAGCGGGTGACCGATCATCCGACACTGATTGCGAAGCTCGGCGACGGTCTCGATGGTGTCGATGTCGATCGGGAGGATGCGCGCTCGCCCGACGAGCCGTGCGAGTTGCTCCGTGCGAGCAGGACCCCACATTGCCTTCAGCGCCCCGTACCGCGCCTCGGCGACGGTCTGCGGGGCGAGGGCGATCCGCTGTCCGAAGAGGTGCTTCGCGTACCGGGTGGCGAGCGGCGAGCGCTCCCGCAAACGGGCGGTGAAGACGTTCGTGTTGACCAGGACCGTCCCGGTCACTGCTCCAGCGCCGCGGCGAACGTCTCCCATTCCTCTTCTGTCAGATCGGGGATGTCGAAGTGCTCGCCGGGGTCAAGCGGCGCGACGTCAGCCATCAACTCCTCAAGCGGGAGCGGATGCCAAAACAGCGAGTTCGCTTGCTCGATCAGGTCGTGGTTGGCGGCAGGCTCTGGCATGGTGTTCATCTCCAGTCACACAGTGTACGGCGACGTCGCGGGGCTGCCCGACTGTGCGGAGCGATGTCATGGGCTCATCGCGGATTGGACTGCGATGACTCCTGCTCATTGGACGGCCTGGCCGCGAATGCCAGGTTGACACGCTCAAGATCCTCGGGCCGAGCCTTGGCATGCATGTAGCGCTCGGTGGTAGTGATCCGTGAGTGGCCGAGGAACTCCTGGACGAAGCGCGCGTCGGCGTGCCGGGCGATGAGGCTACCGGCGGCGTGGCGCAGCGCATGGAAGCGCAGGGGCCGCAGGCCGGCGGCGTCACGAGCTGCCTTGAAGCGGCGACGGACGGCTGAGGGATCGAGGCGCCGGCCGAGGCGCGAGCAGAAGACGTAGTCCTCGCGTGAGGTGTAGTCGACGCGAGCCCGCAGACGTTCGAGTGCTTCGGCGGCGGGATCGGCGAGTGGGAGGAAGCGCGCCTGCCAGCTCTTGGTTGGTCCCTCCACGCCAGCGGATACGGCGCGATGGACGACCATCCGCCGCGTGTCGAAGTCGACGTCCTCCCAGCGCAGCGCGATCAGCTCCCCGAGGCGCAGGCCGGTGTAGGCGGCCAGGCGGACCAGCTCGCCGTCCTGTGCGTCCTCGCGCGCCCGCCATGCAATCTCCTCGTCGCTCAGGTTGGCCGGCGGCGCTCCGCGGTGCGATCCGTCGGCCGCGGCAGAGGCGATCATCTCGACCTCCTCCGGCTCGTAGAAATCAAGCACGGCTGCCGGTGGTTCGCGGCGCTTGGTCGTGCCGGCCACGGGGTTTGACGGCAGGCCGTGGGTGTCCACGCGGCAGGCGTAGCCGAAGATCGCGGAGAGCACCTGGCGGTTCTTGTTGACCGAACGGGGTGACACGTTCTCGGTGTCGAGCTTGCGCAGGAACGTTGATACCTCCCGTGTGGTGATCTTCGCCGCGGGCCGGTCGCCGAACGCGGCCATGAGTACGCCGGGGCTCTTGCCCGTGCCGCGGCGGTGCGGCGCTCCGCGCTCGGCGAGCATGTAGCGGTAGTCGCTCAAGGTGGACGGCTTTGCGCCGCGCTCGTGCTGCAGGTGCTCCAGCCACCCCGTCGCCAGCTCGCGGAATGTGACGCCGCGCTCGCGGCGCTCACGCTCGCCCGCTTCGATCGCGCGCTCCTCCCGGTCGTGCTCGGCGATCAACTCAGCCATGCGCACGAGCGCGCGCTTCTCGTCGAAGTGGCCCTCCGGCACCCGCCCACGCCGCATGACCCACCCGCTGCCGTCCGCCGCCCGCTCAAGCCACGCAGGTCCTATGCGGCGCTTCACCTGTCGTCCCGCGCGCCGCCACTTGGCCTCGTAGACCGGCCTGTCCGCCTGGCCCGCGACTACGAGCGCGCCGGTTGGATCACTGCCACTTTGCTTACCCTCTCCCGTCATTTTCATACAGAGTACCACCTGAGTACCACAGGGCCGCGAGTACCGCTTTGAGTACCGCATGGGCCATTTTCGCCAGTGATAACGCCATTTCAACCGACTCCAAACCTCCGTATCTACTGGCTCCAGCATGGCCGCCCCTGCTTTGCAAGCAGGAGGTCGCCGGTTCGATCCCGGCTGGCTCCATAAAGTGCCTGCAAATGGGGCTTTTTTGCCGTGGCGCGCCGGGGCGTTGAATGTGTGCCTACGGTTCTGTCTGTCTCCTGCCCATTGTGGGAAGCCCAGCAAATACGGGCCTCTTTCAACCGCGGGCCACGCTTCCTTCGGAACAGGCGCTCTCATAGTTGATATACGGGCGTTCCACTGATGAAGTGCCTGCAATTCGGCGGAGTTCTGGATTTCTGCGGGGAAGCGTTCTCGGTCGCGGCGTCGCCCTCGTCTCGTGGAAAGCGCCCATTTGCAGGGGGAAGCGTTTCGGCGCTCGTTTTGGCACTTTCCTCCTGAGTGCCAGAAGCCGGCTGGGCGAACGCGGGCCGACTCCCACCATCGGATGAAACCCTACGCATACAGGACTACCATGTGTAGACTTTCATCCGATGAGATCGGACCGCATGCTCGAGATCGTAAGGCGCGCCGGTGGCACCGTCACCTCGGCTGAGCTGATTGCCGGCGGAGCACGGTGGGAGGACCTGTACCGGCTGCGTGACCTCGGAGCCCTAGTGGAGATCTCCCGCGGCGTGTATCGCATTGCCGATGCTCCAGCGACTGCGCACCTTGATCTCGTGGCGGTGTGCCGACGGGCTCCGGCCGCGATGGTCTGCTTGAACTCGGCCGCCAGCTTCTGGGATCTGACCGACGAGATGCCCGATGTAGTGCATCTCGCGGTGCCGCGAGGCGCACATCGCCCGCGCGTCGCCTACCCGCCGACGAGAGTGCACATCTTCGCGGCCGCCACCTTCTCGCTCGGGCGTATAGAGCAGGAGGTGGAGTCGGGGGAGACGATCGCTATCAGCTCCCGCGAGCGGACGGTCGTCGACCTCATGAGGTTGCGCTCACGTGTGGGGCGCGATCAAGCATTCACTGTGCTACGGGCCTATCTGGACGGTCGCGACGCTCGGCCCGGTGAGCTCTTGGCGTTGGCTCGCGAGCTGCGCACAGGAAAGGCTATGGCGGACGCGCTGGAGACGATACTGGCGTGAGCACGCGCAGCCCAGAGGAGGCCTATCGGGCTCTGCAGCGGCTCGCGCGTGCCGAGGGACGCACCACGCAGCAGACGTTCGAGCTGTACGTGCACGAGCGCTTCCTCGCGCGCCTGACGAACTCGCGCTTTGCGGAGCGGCTCGTGCTAAAGGGCGGCATGCTGCTGGCGGCACTCGATGCACGGCGCGCCACCCGCGACGCCGACATGCTCGCCCGGGGGATCGACAACGACATGGAGAACCTGCGCGATGTCGTTAGCGAGATCGCTGCGATCGAGCTCACCGATGGGGTCGTGTTCGATGTCGAACGCATCTCGCTGGTCACAATCCGCGAGGACGCAAAATACGAGGGCATCCGAGTTGTCGTGCCCGCGACTCTTGGTGGTGCTGTCTTGAAGCTGCGACTCGATCTGTCATTCGGTGATCCAGTCGATCCTCAACGCATCGACTACCCAACACTGCTTGACGATGCGGTCATTTCGTTGCTTGGTTACCCCTTGGAGAACGTGATCGCAGAGAAGGCGGAGGCGATGATGGCCCTCGGTGACGCAAACACCCGCGACCGCGACTACGGTGATGTCTACCTCCTTTCGGGTACCTACGTCCTCGAGGGAGAGTCCCTATGGGACGCCCTGCAGGCGACCGCCGAGTATCGCGGCCGCGAGACCCGGCCGCTGGGACCGTTGCTTGTGACGCTACGGGAAAGCCGTCAGCAGCCATGGGAAGCGTTCCGTGCCCGCGCTGGCCTCCCTGTACTGCCCGAGCGCTACGCCGATGTCGTCGACTCGGTGGTGGACTTCCTCGATGGCCTCTACGCGAATCGCGGCGCTCACTGGGAGCCCACCAAACGACGCTGGGAGTAGTAGTGGTGCGAACGCAGCACCAGTCACAACCCATGAACGTCCGACAGCGACCGAGGACTCCGGCCGACACTGGTTCTTGCCGCGTGCCTCCCGAGACCATGAACACGAAGTATTCCTACTAGCCAGCAAGAAACAGGGCTAGCCGATCGGGTAAGGCTGCCATCGGTGACCGCTCACGATCCCATGATTTCGTTAACGCGCTGAGCGTCAAGCTTGCGGCACGTATGCGTCCTCCTCGGTGCTAGCGTCGGGAAGGCTTGTGGACTTCCCGACGCGGCATCCCTTCAGGACGACATCGTGAGGGACCTCTCACCAAAGGAGCGATTCGACAGACGCTCGCTCCGACCCGAATCCTCAGCCTGCGACGCACGTATCAGCCCACGGACCACGGTGGACGACAGGGCAGACCACATCGCGGCCATGCTCGACGGCCCGGGCACACTGGAAGCAGCCGCTCGCACTTGCGTCGGTCAACGTCGCGACTTGCTCGCCACGCTCACGTCGCCGGCCTGCGCATCGGTGAGGCGCTATCTCTGCGCTGGCGTGATGTGGACCTCGCACGCAGCACGATCGTCATCCGAGCCGCGAAGACAGACGCGGGCCTCCGAACGGTCAACGTGCTGCCGGCGCTGCACGACGAGCTTGCCGAGTACCAAGCGCGGGCCGAGAACACGCCGGACACGCTCGTGTTCCGAACATCGACAGGCCGGAGGCTCGGCGCTACGATGGCGAGCCGGAGCGTCTGAGGCGACTCGTTTCAAGTAGGCGGCGTCTTGGACATGGAGTCGAGCCGGCCTGGCGTCGCCGCGTCGCTATATCTCGCCTCCCGCGGTCCAGCGACACCGATTGCACCGCACGCCCGCATATAGATCATCGCGTCGCTCGTCCACGTCCGACCAGCCACTTAGCTCGCTGAGCGAGGCTCCGCACCTTGGGCATCCAACAGCGGGACCGTAACCCTCGAAGTAGCCGACTTCGAGACCGGACTCCTCCAAGGTCTGCTGAACGGCCCGCAGGAACTCCTCGCGTGAACCGATACCCGCGAGCTGGCGCGCCACGTCGCTCGCGTCGTCCTCGTCTTCAAGCGTCAGCCACTTGAACGGCGTCAACAGCACGGGCAGCGGAGCATCGTCCAACCTCACCGGGACAACTCGGACAGAGCCGTCATCAAGATGGAGCGCTAGCGCGGTCTCCAGCTCGGCGCCGACCCACCGCGAGCTGGCGGCATCCGCCGACCAGAGGACGAGAACCGTATCGACAAGCGCCAAAGCACCGTTGACCTTGCCAGGGATCGAATCGCCCGGCTCAATCTCCCAGGCATCGAGGAACACGTCGATTCCGACGAACCGCAATTGCACCGCGAGGGCGCTGGCCAGCGTTTGATCCTTCTGGTTGTAGGAGATGAACACGTGCATGAGCGCGCCGGGTCTGGGCAAAGAGGCCGGCGCCCACTCCGCCGACCCCTCGCCGGACGACATTACGGACGACCCTTGACGATCGTGGATTGCATCTCCCTGACGAGGCCGACCAGTTCGTGCAGAACGTCCACGGCGTTAGTCAGCGGGAGGTTGAGACCGGAGAAGTCCTTCTCCGGGACGGGAGCGAAGGTCAGATTCGCATGCCCGTCGGGGTACACGTAGAGCTTGCCGAGCGAGACTCGGACACCCTTTGGGGTCTCCACGATCGGAACGTCCTTGAAAGAAGCCATAGCCCCTCCTTCGGGTACGTGGCGATTCCGACACGGGCGCCATTCGGAGATGGCCATCGGCCGGGCACGACGTTCGTCGTGCATCGCCATATTCCCAGGCCAGCCAGCTCTGCGCAAGGGGTCGGTGAGGATCGGCGAAATCGTGACATCTAGCATCACCGCCGGGACCGCGGCTAGAGTCTTTTCGCCATCGACAGACCGGAGGCCTAACGCTATGGCTGATCCACGGGTGCCGGAGACTGCGCTCCGCGACGCCATCGACGGAATAGACGAGCTTGAGTTCATAGATCGCGGCGGCCAGGGGGACGCTTGGCGGCTAAGGCGCCGTGGCGGCGGAGATGAAGTGCTTAAGGTCATCGTCGGTGCCGACCTTGCGCGGGTACGTAGGGAGGTCGCCGTCCTAAGCGCGATCCAGGACGGCAACGTCATGCGTTTCATCGAGACGACTTCGGCTCAGCATGGCGGGGCGACTTATCCGCTCATCATCGGCGAGTACGTAGCCGGCGGGTCAGTTGCCAGTCGGCTTCAAGCCGATGATTGGCCGACGGAGCGGGAGGCCCTTGAAACTGTGATCGGCGTGCTGCGTGGACTCGCGGCGATACACGCACATGAGGTCGTTCACCGGGACATCAAGCCCGGCAACGTCGCCTTGCGGGACGATCGATGGAGTGATCCGGTCATTCGACTTCGGCTTGGTCCGCGACCTACTCGGATCATCGATCACCGCCTATCCCAACCTGCTCGGAACAGTCCCCTTCATGGCACCGGAGCAACTCAGGAAGGAGCGTGCGGTTCGCCGATCAGATGTCTTCGCCGTCGGAGTCACGCTGTTTCTGCTCCTGACCAAACAGCATCCGTTCATCGAGGCGACCGAGCAAGAAATAGCTATCGAGGTGCTTGAGGAGCGTGTGCGCGACGACGATCGACCCCGATGGGATCAAGTGCCGGGCATAGCCGATGCTGTGCGCGAGCCGCTGGAGCGGATGCTGATGCCGGACGCCTTTCAGCGGCCAAGGGCCGCTACAGCAGCGGCGGTCTTCGAGTCGATTCTCAACGCCACTCCGCCGCCATCGTTGATTGATCGTTTCATTGGAACATGCGGGTCTGCTGAGCGCCGGGTTGGAGGTGGCCTTCGATCAGGGCTCGCAGGCGGGCGGGCTCTCCGTCTCGTTGGTTCATCTGGCGTGCGTAGATTTCGAGGGTGAGGGCTGGGGTTGCGTGCCCGAGCTGGTTGATGACGTAGGGCGGTGACTCCCCGATCGCGAACAGCAGCGAGGCGAACGTACGGCGCAGCGCGTGTGGGGTGATCCCGTCGGGTAGCGGAGCTTCGTCTTGCCGTGCGAGTGTTTCGTTGGCACGGGCTATCGCTGGCTGCAGAATCCGTTTACGGACGCTGGTGGCGGTGACGGCTCGCCCGATGCTGGTAGCGAACACCAGCTGGTTGGCTGTGTGCTCACCGCGACCCTCGTGCTCACGGAGCTCGTCGCGGAGGACGGGCAGGAGGTTGATCGTGCGGACTCCGGCGTCTGTCTTTGCTTGATCGATGCGTAGTGTCCCGCGGGCGAGATCGATCTCGCCCCAGCGCAGAGCGAGTGCCTCACTGATGCGTAGCCCGGCGAACACGAGCGTCGCGATCAACACACGGCGATGGCCGTACCTCGGCTGGGCTTCTCGATCGAGCTCGCCAGCAGCATCGAGCAGGGCGACGATGTGGTCGGTGCGATCGAGCCACGCACGACGGGGCTTACTCACGGGCAGGCGCCTACGGCGGCCATGCGTAGGGTTTTGCGCGACCAGCCCGTACTCGATGGCCAACTCGAAGATCGCTCCGAGCGTCAGCAGCGTCTTGTTGATCGAATCGGCGGACAGGGTTCCTTCGCCGAGCTTGGTCTGGCGGTAGCGGTCGACGTCCATGACCGTGATCTCGTCGAGGCGGGCCGAAGCGAAGAAGCGCAGCAGATGCCCCAGACGCCATTGCAGGCTGGCGTAGCTGGCGGGCGACAGGCCGGTCCCGCGCCGCCCTCCTTGGACCTTCTCGCCCGCGAGCCAGTCCTCCGCGAAGTCGGCCAACTTCGGTGGACGGGGCCCTGGAGCGTGTTGACGGTGCTTCCGCGGCGGCTCCCAAATCCCCCGGCGGACCCTGAACATCAACAGAGCCATCTCCCGTACTGCCTCCTCGCGCGATTCCGCTTCGAGCGTCAGATACCTTCGCTGCCCCTCGTAGCGAAAGCGCGCACCCCAGGACGTGACCGCTCCCGTGACACGCGAGCGGTTCTCGCACAACTGCCCTGTCGCACGCCTCATCAGCAGTGATCGTCGCTCCCTTCGCTGGCGGCAGACATCCCCCGGGCGCCGGAGCGCGCGCCGCGGCCTGTCGCGGCGACTGACGGACGGCCCGGCGCTCGAGCGCGCGGGCACCGGGCCAGGGATGGCGGACCGTGCTGGAGTCGACCGGCAACCTTCCCGCGCCCTCCCGGCTCAGAGGAGCCTTGGAGTTGTCACCGACCGCCGAAGTGGTGCCGCGACCGAGTTTTGGCACTCAGTGTCGAAACATCCGCGCAGATCCCGGAAAATGCGGGTATATTCCGGCAGTCGTCCTCGGCACACGAGCGCCGAGTCTAGAAAGCAAATCCCTGCAAACACGAGGATTTCTGGTCCGCTTTCAGGTCTCCGCCCGGACACTTTGCAAGCAGGAGGTCGCCGGTTCGATCCCGGCTGGCTCCATGTAACCTGACTCAATGCGAACCGCAGGTACGCGAAAGGTCGGTTCGGCGTGGTCGGACCGCATTCCGCCTCGGTTGGGCGCCGGCAACGAGCACCCGCTCGTTCTCGATCAGGAGCGCTGCGTGGCCAGGAGCATGAGCCTGGTGCTCGACGATGCGGACCCGCGGACCGTCCCAAAGGATGTACTCCGTCCCCGTCGGTAAGGCGATGATCGCGCCGAACAGATCCAACGACACGTCCTGAGCGCTCTCGTTGGCCATGTCGCGTCCGATTTCCAGCCGAGCCTGGACGGTGGCAGCACATCGAGCGGTGCCGTAGCGAGTCGCCGAACCGAGCCGGGCGTGCCAAAGCAGATGGTCCCAATGCGGATGGGTCGAGAACCCGACCGACACCACGTCGCCGTGTTCGATCAGCTCGCAGAGCCTGAACGTCTGCTGACACGTGTACCCCTTGGTTGCGTAGACTTTGCGCATGGTCGGAGCGGATGACCTCGGGCCTGGGCGAGGCTGGGGCAGTCGGACATGGATGATCCAGGGGTTGGCTTTGCCGCGGCAAGGAGATCCGCCTCGACGCCGGTGGCGATTCTTGACGTTGCTCGGGGTCCTCGCCTGCACGACCCTTCTCTTGGCTCCCGTCAGCGCCGCCGCGGGGGGGCCGCGCAACCTCGAACAGCCGTACCTGGAAACGGCTGGGCGGGCCGAAGTCGGCGAAACCCTCTCGTGCTATCCCGGCACCTGGGAAGGCTCGGGAGTCACGTATACGTATGAATGGCAGCGTGACGGCTCGGCGCTGGCCTCTGGGCCGACGCACCAGATCACGGCCGCCGACGAAGGCGACTGGCTCTCGTGCGTGGTGTCGGCGACGGACAGCGAAGGAACCACGACCGCATCCAGCGTTCAACAGCTTCTTCATCAACCCGCCGCGCGAAGGACCGCCGCGGGGCGGGACGATCGAAGGTCACGTGACCGACGCCGCAAGCAGCCAGCCGATCGGCGGCGTAAAGGCCTGCGCGGTGAACACCGACGAAGCCGAACCGTGGGTTTGCGTGCACACGGACGCGAGCGGCCGCTACAAGATGACGGTGGCAGAAGCGGGCCACTTCGTCGTCGAGCTCACCGTGCCACCGCACAGCCCTTACATCGCACGCACGTTCTACGGTGGGGAGTACTCCAAATCGGACGCGAGCGTGCTCACGATCGCGTCGGGGAGCACCACGGCCGACGTCGACGTGCAGTTGCTCGAAGGCGGGCGCATCACAGGCACGGTGACTGACGCCTTGACGGGACTGCCGGTGGAAGCGGTGGAAGTCTGTGCGCGAGGAGAAACGCCGACCGAATGCGTATGGACGAACCCCCGCGGCGAATACACCGTCTCCCAACTGGCCAGCGGCAGCTACGCTGTCGAATTCGGTTTCGGCTACGGGGGCTCGCAGGGAGAAATGTACGCCCCGGAGTACTACAACGATCTCGTCTTTTTTCAGGCCTCCGAACCAACCCGTGTCTCCGTCTCGGCGGGCGCTACCACCACGGGGATTGACGCCGAAATGCACCATTGGGGAAAGCTGGCCGGACGCGTGACGAGCGCCTCCACGCACGCGCCGATCGAAGGGGTGGAAGTGGACGCCTACGACGGGTCCCAGCATACCGCCGTAACGAATACCAACGGCGAATACACGATCTCCCACCTGGGCAACCGCAGCGGCGAATACACAGTGTCGTTTTCACCACGCTCCGGCGAAGGGCTCGACTTCTTCCCACAGTGGTACGACGACAAGGAATCGCAGCTCGAAAGCGATCCGGTGCATGTGTCACTGGACCACACGACATCCGAAATCGACGCCGCGCTCGAGGAAGGAGGGCAGATTACGGGTAGGGTTACAGACGTCGCGACGAAGCAGCCGCTCGCGGAAATCACCGTATGTGCGTGGAGCAAAATCGTGTTCGAAAGCCGCTGCGCGTGGACCAACTCGGAGGGTGAATACGCGATCGTGCGGCTACCGGCCGATGAATACCAAGTTTCCTTCTACACCAATTCGGACAACTACTACTCCGAGGGCTACAGCGAACAGGTCGCGGTGACCCTCGGGCATGCCACCGCCGGCATCGACGTCGCGATGGAACCCGTGGTCAAGGGAACCATCATGGGCTCGGTTCGCGAAGCCGTCTGGGCCAAGCCGATTCCCAACATCGACGTCTGCGCGTACGACATTGAACAGGAAGAACTCTTCGGCGAATGCACAACGAGCAACTCGGCGGGTTGGTACGAACTGCGGGGCCTGTCGGCTGGCCAGTACGTAGTCGAATTCTCCTCGCCGGGTCCGGGGCTTGAATACGCGACCCAGTACTACGACAAGAAGCCGAACCCGCTCTACGCTGAACCGGTCGCGGTCACCGAAGGCAAATTCATCTCTGGCATCGAAGGCTCTCTCGAAAAGGCTGGCGACGCCTCCGGCCGCGTCACGAACACCGCAACAGGCAAGCCGTTGCAAGGCATCGACGTCTGTTACTACGCGAGAACCGAATACCTGGTCGGCTGCATACTCACCAATGCCACTGGCGAATACTCGACGCCGCCGGTAGCCAGCGGCGAATACAGGGTCCTGTTCGCTTCGCCGTTCGAAAGCGGGTTGAACTACGCTGCGCAGTTCTACGGTGGCGTAGCCTCGATCAATGACTCCCCCTACGTCACGATCCAAGCAGGCAAACTCACGACCGGCGTCGATGCACAGATGGCAGCCGGCGGGAGCATAACCGGAGAGGTCACCGACGCGTCCAGCGGAAAGCGCCTGGAAGGTGCGCTCGTATGCGCGCTCGCCCCCGGGTTCGGCGAGGTCGGTGCGTGCGTTTTCACGCACGCTGACGGCCGCTACACGATCCGGGGGCTCGACTCCGGAAAGTACCCGGTGATCTTCGAAGCCGAGGGGTACAAGTGGCAGTACTACGACGACGTGGAACTGAGCTCGCAGGCACAGCCCGTGGGTGTCTCAGCCGGGGCCACCTCGGAAGATATCGATGCGGCCCTACAGCCCACGGCAGACCAGTCTCCGAGCAATCTGGTGCCTCCTACGATCTCTGGCAACGCCGCCGTCGGCAATCTGCTCGAATGCTCGAGCGGCACGTGGGCGGGAAGCCCCACGCCGACCTATACGTACACGTGGCTCGATGCAGCGCGTGATGTGGGGAGCGGTAGCACCTATCGCGTCACGCCCCAGGACGCTGAAGCCACGCTGCAGTGCGAAGTCACTGCCCAAAACCCGGCCGGCGTGGCCGTTGCCTACAGCAACCCCGTCGAGGTCGGGCCCTCGAACGAACCCTCACGTAAAGGCGTCACGCCGCTGCCACCCCCACCACCCGTGCCCGTTGTGCGACCGGTGTTGCCGCCGGCCACGATCGACACACCGCCCACCACGGGCAGCCCGACGACCCCCGACCCGAGCGTAGACACAACCGATCAGGCGGCCCCCGCGGCGGCCATCTCCTCCAGCGGCGCGGTCTATACGTACAGCGGCAGGCGAGGTGAGACCTTCGTGGACAGCGGCGAGCTCGTGCACTGTCCTGTTGGAACGCTCCCGTGCCAGATCGCCTTGGAAGTGACCGCAGGGAGCAACACGAGGAAGCGGCTGCTCGCCTTCGTGCAGCTCAACGTTCCAGCTGGGGAGGTCGAGCGGCTGAAGTTCAAACTCGACGCCACCGGCACGGCGCTGCTGCGCGACCTCAAGCGCATTCACGCGACGATCGTCTCGACGATGCATCGCCGCGGTACCAAGCCGATCACCCTCAGCCGCACGATCCTCTTGAGATCGCCTCCGTCGCACGGTCATCGACCGTAAGGCCCTCAGCTGGCAGGGAGGTCCCGCGGACGGGAACCATCGCACTCCGAAAAAGCGCGATGTTGCTCTCTTAGGGCGCCACCGCGCGACGAACTGACCCGACGACCCGTGGCCGACGAACACCCCGCACTGACAGTCCCCGACGCCGCCGCGTGGCGGACGTGGCTGGCCGAGCACCACGAGGAGTCGCAAGAGGTGTGGCTGAGACTCGCGAAGAAGGGCGAGACCGAACCGACCCGCCTCACGTACGACGAGGCGCTCGAGGAGGCGCTGTGCCACGGCTGGATCGACGGCCAGGTGCGGCGGGGCGACGAGCGCACCTACCGCCAGCGCTTCACCCCACGGCGCGCGCGCAGCGCGTGGTCGAAGCGCAACGTCGCCCTCGTCGAGCGGCTGACGAGCGAAGGCCGGATGCGCCCGGCGGGGACCGCCGCGGTCGAGCGGGCCAAGGCCGACGGGCGGTGGGAGGCTGCGTATGCGGGCCAGGCCACGATCGAGGTGCCGGCCGACCTCGCGGCAGCGCTGAACGCGCAGCCGGCGGCGAAGGCGACATTCGAGAAGCTCTCGAGCCAGAACCGCTACGCGGTCCTGTTTCGGATCGGGCAGGCCAAGCGCGCAGACACTCGCGCGCGGCGCGTCGAGCAATTCACAGCGATGCTCGCCCGGGGCGAGACGCTCCACCCGCAGAAACGCACGCGCCCCAGCTGACCGCCCAGGGTCAGCGCTCCCCGAGCGAGCTCCACAGGTGAAGTAGTGCGTAGCCGCGCCACGGCCGCCAGCGCTCCGCCAGACGAGCGACCTCGCGCGGCGCGCAGCCGTCGCGCAGGGCGAGGGGCACGCGAGTGGGGTGAGCGGCGCTGAGCCGTGCCAGCGCGCGGCGCACCCCGAGGTCGGTGGGCAAGAACGCGTCGGGGTCGGCGAGCGCGCGCAGCGCGATGTAGTCGGCGGTCCACGGCCCGATCCCGGGGACCGCGAGCAGGCTGGCGCGAACGGCAGCGCGGTCGGAGCCGGGGTCGATCGCTAGGTCCCCAGAGGCGAGCAGCCGCGCGAGCGCTTGCAGTGTGGCAAGCCGACGGGCGGGCGCCCCCGGCAGCACGTCGCGCGGCGCGGCGGCGATCGCGGCTGGCGAGGGGAAGAGGTGGGTGAGCGCCGGCGTGCCGGGTGGGGTGGGGGGGTCCCAACCAACCCCGTCCAGCGGCTCCCCCAGCGCAAGCACGAGACGCGCAGCGGCGGTGCGGGCGGCGACGACGGAGACCTGCTGGCCGAGCACCGCGCGCACGGCGAGCTCGGCGCCGTCGACGGCCCCGGGGAGACGCAGCCCGGGGGCGGCGCGTACGAGCGGCGCGAGCAGGGGGTCGTCGGCGAGGAGCTCCGCGGGCGCGGCGGGGTCGGCGTCGAGGTCGAGCAGTCGCCGGCAGCGCTGCACGGCGGCGGTGAGGTCACGCAGGTCGGCGAGGCGCAGACGGCACTCGAGGTGGCCGGCGGCGGGGGCGAGCGCGACGACACCGTGACCGCGGGGCAGGCGCAGGGTGCGCCAGTAGCAGTCGCCCACGACAGCCTCCACGCCTGGCACCGCACGGGCGCCGAGGAACTCCAGCAGCCGCCCCCAGTCGAGCGGCTCGCGGTAGGGGAGGCGCACAACGAGGGGAAGCCCGCCCGCCCCCGAACCACCGTCGACAGGCGCGGTCGCAGCGTCGCCCCGCACGCGCGGGGCGGGTGGGGAGAGGGAGGGGCTCCGCCCCACAAGGGGGCTCCGCTGCGCGGCGTTCGCAGTGCCACTTCCGCCGCCCGCGCGGAGGCCGGGCGCGGGTGCCCGCCTGCGGCGCAGCTCACTGGGGGTCCGCGCGTAGACCGCGCGGACGGTGTCGTTGAACTGGCGCACGCTCGCGAAACCCGCGGCGTGCGCGACGTCGATCATGCGCAGGTCGGTGGTCTCGATCAGGGCGCGGGCGGTCTGCGCGCGCTGCGCGCGGGCGAGCGCGAGCGGGCCCGCCCCGAGCTCCGCGGTGAGCTGGCGCGTGAGGTGGCGCTCGGAGTAGGCGAGTCGGCGGGCGAGGCCGTGGACGCCCTCGCGGTCGACGAGCCCGTCGGCGATCAACCCCATCGCGCGCGCGGCAAGGTCCCCGCGGCGGTTCCACTCGGGCGAGCCGGGGGACGCGTGCGGGTGGCAGCGCAGGCAGGCGCGGAAGCCCGCGGACTGGGCGGCGGCAGCGGTCGGGTAGAAGCGGACGTTGCGGCGGCGGGGCACGATCGCGGGGCAGCTCGGGCGGCAGTAGATCCCAGTGGAGGTGACGGCGACGAAGAAGCACCCGTCAAAGCGGTGGTCGCGGCTACCAAGCACGCGGTAGCGCGCCTCGAAATCGGGCGCGTCCGCACTGGCGACAGCCTGCCGGTCTCGCGCCTCGTGGGTGGCTCGCTTGGTTGGCACAGCTCGCAGTATGACGGAAGACCTAGCGGTTTTCGGACAGTGACTCTCCCCTCAACTACCCCGTCCGATTTCCGCCAGACTCCCGCACGCAGACGTGTCAGAGTGCCTGCATGAACTACACAACGATTGAGAGCCCTGTGGGTGAGTTGCTCTTGAGCGCAAACGCGGCAGGCGCGGTCACGGGCCTACACTTTCTCGACGGCCCCCACACGCCCGCGCGCGATTCAAGTTGGGTTCGCAACGAGCAGGCGCTCGCGCCGCTGCGTTGCCAGTTGGAGGAGTACTTCACAGGCGAGCGTCGCGAGTTCGAGCTGGAACTTGCCCTCGACGGCTCACCCTTTCAGCTAGACGTGTGGCGCGAGCTGCGCGCGATCCCCTACGGGGAGACCGCCTCCTACGGGGAGATCGCGGCGGCCGTGGGGCAGCCGGGCGCGGCCCGCGCGGTGGGGGGCGCGAACAACCGCAACCCGATCGCGATCGTCGTGCCCTGCCACCGCGTGATCGGCGCGAGCGGGTCGCTCACCGGCTACGGCGGCGGCCTGCCCCGCAAGCAGCAGCTGCTCGCGCTGGAGTCCGGCGTCCACGCACTCGCGTAGAGGACGGACGTATAGTCCCCCCGTGCCCCGTCACCTGATCTCGATCGACCAGGTGGACGACGCGTGGGCGCGCGAGATCTTCGAGACGGCGGACGACATGGCCGCGGCGCTGCGGCTCCCCACGCGCCTCTCGAGCCTCACCGGGAGAGTCGTGGCGCTGCTGTTCTTCGAGCCCTCCTCGCGCACGATCCTCAGCTTCAGCGCCGCCGCCGCACGCCTCGGCGCGGCGGTGATCTCCCACCGCGGGGTGGAGGCCTCCTCGCTGTCGAAGGGCGAGTCGATCGAGGACACGGTCCGTGTGGTAGGCAGCTACGCGGACCTGATCGTCCTGCGCCACGAGGCGGCCGGCGTCGCCCGGCGCGCGTCGGAGGTGAGCCCCGTGCCGCTGATCAACGGCGGCGACGGGCCCAACGAGCACCCCACGCAGGCGCTGATCGACATGTACACGATCGAGCGCGAGCTCGGCCGCCTGCACTCGCTGCGGGTCGGGATGGGCTTCGACCCGCGCCACTCCCGCTCGGTCCACTCGCTGTGCCGCGGCCTCAGCCACTACCCCGACAACGACGTCCTGCTCGTCGGCCCGCGCGAGCTGTGGCTCGGCGAGGGGGAACTGCAGGAGCTGCACGAGCGCGGGCTGCGCGTGCAGCAGAGCGCCGACATGCAGGAGCTACTCGCGCGCGAGGTGGTGTACGTCAACCGCTTCCAGGTCGAGCGCATCGAGGATCCCCAGACGGCGGCCGCCTACCGGGAGCGGTACTGCATCACCGCCGAGGACGTGCGCAGCTCGGAGGTCAAGCTGCTGCTCGACCCGCTCCCCCGCATCCACGAGATCGCCGAGGAGGTCAACGCCCTGCCCGAGGCGCTCTACTTCAAGCAGGCCGCCAACGGCGTCCCGATCCGTATGGCGCTGCTGTCGATGCTGGCGTAGGCGAGCCCCAGGCAGCAAGCGAAAGCGGTCGGTACGATGGCGCTCGACGCCGACACCGCCACGGGCGCGACCGGACGCAGCGCGTACTCGATGCGGGGGCTGCCCGCAAGCATCACCCACGCGGCCAACGCCCGGCCGGTCTGCGGGTCGAAGGCGGCCACCGGAGTGCCGTTTGGACCAGGGAGCACAACCGGTTCGG
Source organism: uncultured Solirubrobacterales bacterium (assembly GCA_963725535.1). Classification (GTDB taxonomy): domain Bacteria; phylum Actinomycetota; class Thermoleophilia; order Solirubrobacterales; family Solirubrobacteraceae; genus Palsa-744. The sequence continues at coordinate 1,643,209 of CAVRYX010000007.1, read as the reverse complement.
GAGCCGCAAACGCCACTTCGCCGGCCCCCGCGTAGTGTCCCTGCGCCGCGAGAATTGCCCGCCGCCGAGGATCGGGGCGTCCGCCCGGGAGCCGAGGAGCCGCCGTCCACAACGCAAGCGCTTCCGCGTCGGGGCCCGGCACGAGGTCGGCCAGGACCGCGTCAACCCCGCGCGGGCCCGTGACACCCGAGACGGTCACCGGCGCCCACGCCCCGCGGCGCAGCGAGACCGGTGAGGCGCGCACCACGTAACGGCCGGCGGCGCCGAGGCCCGTCCACGCCAACATCACTGCCTCGGAGGAGAGCCGAATCAGCCGCAGCGAGCCCGGGGGCGGAGGGAAGCCGGGGGGGTCGCTGAAGCGTTCGACCTGCCGGAGGATGCCCGGCGCAAGTGTCGCGCCGGGACCGGTCGCGAAGCGGCTCAGCTCGATCGTCGTGCTCGCGCCGGACTGGCTGCGCCACGCCACTATCGCGTGGCCGTCGTCGCTGAGCAGCGCCCCGAGGTCCGAGTCCGCCCCGGCGGGTCCGAGCCTCCGCGTGGGTCCCGCCGCGCCGGCCGCCGGGAGCTCACAGGCGTAGACGCTGCCGTGGGCAGCCCACACGAGCAGGACTTCCGCGCGGTAGTCGAGCGCGGCCGCGACCGCGGTCACGGGACCCGCCCCCGCGGGCACCAGGCGCGGACGCCCGAGCACGAAGCTGTAGTGGCGCTGCGTGCGCACCACGAGTGCCCAACCGCCCCGCGGCGAGCGCACCGGGGAGGCGAGCACGGCGTCGCCGAGGTACCCGCTGACGGCCGTCGCACCGGAGGCGCCTACCGTGAGCACGTCTCCCGCGGCGGTGCCCGTCGCCGCCGTGACCGTCGCGAGGCCGCCGGCTGCCGGCACCAGCGCGCGGCCGGGACCGGGCAGGTCGTCCGCGTCGAGCGTCGCGCCGAGCGTCTCGGCCGCGGCCCCCACCCCCCCGCCCCGCGTGACGCACCCCCGTGGGGCGGTCCACAGCAGCGCGCCCGGGCCGCTGCGCACGAGGGGGCCGGCAGCGGGGAACACAACCAGCGGCCCCGGGGTCGCGAGCGCCGCCGCGCAGCCGGGGGGGCTCGCCGGCGCGGACCAGCCGGCGCGCGCGAGGGGCACGGCACAGAGGACCCACACCAGCGCCGCGCACACCGCCCCCACGGAGGCCGGCGCGCGGAGAACGCCGCGCCCGCGCGTCACGGCTGCGTCCGCTACCCGGGCCCGCCGGAGGTTGCCACGGCCATCGACATGGTGGCGAGGACGAGCACCACCGTGACCGCGATCACAGCGCGCTGCCCCGCCGCGGAGCCGGGGAACTCCGGTTTGCGCAACCCCAGTCCAAGGGAGAGGAACAGTGCCCAGGAGACGAGCAGGCCGCCTGCGATGTAGTAGGGAACCTTGCTCTTCGCCGCCGCGAGGACGGGCGCCAGCTGCAGGACCGCCGCGTGCACGCCGGCGAGCGTAACACACGACCCCGCGGCGGTCCTTATTCAGGCAGCTGCGGGGTGTCCGGCGCCGCGGCGAGCGCGGGCTCGGAGCGGGCCGCGCGCAGTTCGTAGGCGCGGCGCGCGGAGACGTCGGCGTCGGCGAGCACGCGGTCGGTCTTCGTGACGCGGCCGAGGCCCTCGGAGACCGAGCGCGGCAGTAGCGTGGCGAGTTGAAAGGTGCGGCGGGTGTTCTTCGGCACCCACACTTCGACGGTGCCGTGCCGGAGCGCGTCGACGATCGCCTCGGCGACGTCGGAAGGCTCGAGGTTGTGGAAGCCGCGCGCCGACCCGAGGCCGCCGCCGAGCTCGGTGTTGACGACGTAGGGCATCACGTAGGAGACGTCGAGGTGGGCGCCCATCAGGCGCAGCTCGCCGCGGACGGCCTCGGTGAGCCCGATGACGGCGTGCTTGGTCGCCGAGTAGGTGGCCCCGCCGGCGATCCCGAACTTGCCCGCCTGGGAGGCGATGTTGACGACGTGCCCACGGTCGCGGGGGAGCATCCGCGCGAGCGCGAGCTTCGTGCCGAGGATCACCCCGTGGAGGTTGATGTTGACGGTGCGCTGCGCGGTGAGGTCGTCCTCGTCGAGGAAGCGGCCGACCGGCATGATGCCAGCGTTGTTGACGAGCACGTCCAGCGGCCCGAGCTGCTCCTCGGCGCCGTCGAGGAAGCGGGTGAAGGAGTCGCGGTCGGTCACGTCGAGCGCCAGCGCCACCGCGCGCGGGCCGAGCTCCTCGGCGGTCCGCTGTGCCGCGGCGAGGTCCACGTCGCCGATCGCAACGCGCATGCCGGCCTCCAGGAACGCGCTCGCGGTCGCCCGCCCGATCCCCCGCGCGCCGCCGGTGATCGCGGCGGACCGTCCGGCGAGGATGCGGGGAGGCTTCGCCACAACAGGAAAGCTAGCGCACCTTTCGCGTGAGCACAGGGTTTGAACAGGCGAACGTCCCGCCGAAACCTGGGGGCGGCGGGATGTCCAAGGGGAGAGGGGACACACTGCTCGGGCGATCCACGGCATCGCCCGAGCGTGTGTGAAGGTGGAGGTGGAGTGGGGGATCGTCCACGCGGGCCTGCACCCCACCGACGGCCGTGTGCGCCGGGCCTCCGTGCCCGGCGACGACGCGCGGGGCGCCACCCCCGGAGACAGGCCCGTCGCTGGGACGGCCAGACAGGAAGATCGAGGGCGCAGGTTCCGTTACCTTTGAGCCATGGCGCACTTCGAGTTCGAGGGGCAGCGGATCGCCTACACCGAGTACGGCGGTGGGCCGGCCGCGGTGACCCCGTCGGGCATCAGGAGCCCCACCCGCCCCGGCACCGCTATCTCAGCGCCGGCGTCGGCGCGGCCGCTGATCCTCGTCCATGGACTGCTGCTCTCCCAGACGATGCACCACCCGCTCGCGCGGCACCTTGCGGCGCGCGGCAACCGGGTGATCACCGTGGACCTGTTGGGCCACGGTGAATCGGACCGCCCGCGCGACATGTGGCGCTACGGAACGTCGTTCTTCGCCCAGCAGGTGCTCGCGCTGATGGACCACCTGGAGCTCGAGCAGGCGGTCGTGATGGGGACCTCGCTGGGGGCCAACACGGCGCTGGAGATCGCGCTGGAGGCGCCGCAGCGACTACGGGGGATGGTGATCGAGATGCCGGTGCTCGACAACGGGCTGCTCGCAAGCGCGCTGACGTTCACGCCGATCCTCGTCGCGCTGACGTTCGGGGAGCCGATCATGAAGCTCGTGGCGCGCGGAGCGCGCGCGGTCCCGCGGCGACTGCTGCCCCTGTACGGCAACGTGCTGCTCGACACGATCCGCCAGGAACCAGGGCCGGGGGCGGCGGTGCTGCAGGGCCTGTTCTTCGGGCGCGTCGCGCCCCACCGCACCGAGCGGCGCACGTTCCAGACGCCCGCCCTCGTGATCGGCCACCGGCGCGACCCGGTGCACCCCTTCTCCGACGCGGGGGCGCTCGCCGAGGAGCTCCCCCACGCCCGCCTGCTGGAGGCCGACTCGCTGGTCGAGCTGCGCCTGCGCCCCGAGCGGCTCACCGACGAGATCGCGGCGTTCCTGGATGAGGTGTGGAGCGACCGGGGGTCTAAGAAGAAGCGGACGGCGGGTAGAGCACGACTTCGCTGAGCGCCACGTGGCCCGGCGCCGTGGCGGTGCCCTGCGAGGCGGCGGGCGCCTTGGTGACCCACACGAGCAGGAAGCTGAACGCCTTTGCTTCGGCGCGGAGCTTCAGGTGCGTGACCTTCTTCTTGAGCACGCGCGAGCCGCTCAGCAGGGTCCAGCCGGGTTCGGTGATCGAGGTGGGCGCCTTGGAGCCGTTTGCGCCGTACACCTGCACGGTCATCCCGCGGGTGGGGGTGGCGAGTTCGAGGCGCTCCAGCTTCGTCGCGCTGCGCAGGTTGATCAGTAGGCCCTCGGCCATGTTCGGGAAGGAGGCCGGCTGAACCTGCGCGGTCCACGCGGTGGAGGGTTCGCCGTCGATCGCGAGCGCCGGGTCGCCGAAGCCGGATTCGGGGAAGTTGTAGGGGTTGTACGTGGTAGCCGCGTTCGTGTCGAGTTCGATCGGGGTGGGCTGTTTGGTCTTGCCCGAGGAGCCTTCCTTCGATTTCGTCGATTCGGTTGTCGTCGTGCCGGTTGTGGTGGTGTTGGTTTTCGCGGGTGTCGTCGCGGAGCCGGTCGATTCCGCGGGAGTCGAGCCGCCGCCCAGCTTGGGCACAGGGGTGGGCGTGGACGTCGGCGACGGGAGCTTGGGCGGCTTGGTGGTGGAGGAGGGCGGGAAGAGGAGGTTGTTGGACGAGCCTTTGGAGGAGGGGTGCGTGCCGGCCGTCCCTGTACCGGTGGCGCCGGGCGTCGTCGTGGGCAGCGGCGCGGTGGGAGTCGGCGTGCCGGCCCCCGGCGCAGGGGTCGGCGCGAGCGCCGTCGTGCGCGCAGCCGTCGTGTTGTGCTGTGAGAGCGCCGCCGCGCCGGCCGCCACAGCGCCGGCCGCGAGGAACGCAGCAACCAGCGTCAGGGTGGTCAGCGGCCGCCAGTTGGGGCGCTCTCCGAGGGAGCCGGGAGCACACGCCCCGCACTGCAGGCACCACTGCTGGCCCTCCTGCAGCGGAGCCCCGCAGTGCGCGCACGTAGGGGTGGGTGTGCCCTCAGATCCAGAGGGTTGCGCGGGCGGCGGCGACTCGGGCCCGCCCGCCCGCCCCTCGGCCGGGACCGACGGCGATCCGGAGGCCGGCGGCTGCTCGGTACCGGACGTAGCCGGAGGATCGGCGAGCAACGTATTCACTGCACACCCAGTCTACCCCCACCTGCTCGATCTGTCGCCGGTCGCCCCCGGACCACCACCCACAGGGCTCAGGCGTCGTCACACGATCGTGCTGAACCTAACCTACGGCCGCGGCGCCGGTGGGCCCCCGGGGACGATCTCGCGGCCGGTGGGGTGCAGTTGCTCGTCGAGCTCGAGTTGCCAGTAGTACCGCGTGAACGTGCGCCCCTCCCGAAACTCACCGACGTGCGGCTCGATCTGCTCGCCGGCGGCCAGCTTGACGATCAGCTCGGGGTACGTGCGACCCGGCAGGGCAGCGTACGCCGGTGCGGGAAAGGCACCGCCGAAGCGGGTGTTGACGTCGGTGATCCCGAGGCCCACCTCAGGGTCGCGGAAGACCTGGATCGTGGCGGGCCCCCGCACCTGCAGCGCCTCCATCGTGCGGCACCCCAGCTCGATCAGTTCGGGGTCGCGGACCACAGCGCCCTTGATCGACTCCCCCCCGCGGGACTCGAGCATCGTGCGCGGGATCGCGTTCAGGCAGCGCCCCTCCAGGTCCCCGAGGCAGTCGATCGAGAGCTCGGGGCCGCCCATCGCGCGCTGCACCATCACCGGCTCGCCCGCGTACCCCGGCCGCCCCGCGGCGAGGTACCGCACGAAGAAGTCACGCTCCGCCGCGTCGCGCGCGAGGTGGATCGAGCGCGCGCCGGAGCCCCTGCGAGGCTTGACCATCACCGGGTAGGACTCGGGCTCCTCGCCAGGCAGCACCGTGGGCGGGGATGGCAGCCCCAGGCTCCTGAGCAGCAGGTGGGCCTCGTACTTGTCGTACGTCGCGCGGGCGACCTCGGGCGAGGGCCCAAGCGCCGGCAGGAGCCCGTCCACGCGCGCCTGCGCGAGCACCTCGATATCGAGATCGGTGAGCGGCACGACCGCGCCGACCCCGTACCGTTCGCACAGCTCCTGCAGCGCGGGCACGTACCCGGGGTCCGCGATCGGCGGGGCCGCTGTGCGCACCTGCGCGGCGTACTGCGCGGGTGCCAGCGGGTTCGGATCGACGGCCACTGTCGTCGTGAGCGCGGCGAAGCACGCGACGATGTCGTAGCGCTTGCCGACCCCGGTCAGGAGGATCGCAGGCGGACTCTGTGGATCCCCAGGGTTCACGGGTGCACCAGCCGACGGGTTTCACGCGGCCGCCGCCTCCACGGCACGCTCCCTTCCCCGCGCAACGAACGCCGCTCGGCGGAGCCCTGGCGGAGCCTATCCATCCTTCCCAGCCTCCTTCCATCCACCGCTCTCGCCCTTGTACAGACCCGAGCCTCCCAGCACGATCGCAACCGTGCGCCACACGATGCGCAGGTCGAGCGCGAGCGAGCGGTGCTCGATGTAGTACAGGTCGAGCTCGATCCGCTCGCTCCACGGCAGTGCCGCGCGGCCGTTGACCTGCGCCCAGCCGGTGATCCCCGGGCGCACCGCGAGGCGCCCGCGCTGGCGGGGGGTGTAGGTCGCGACCTGGCCCGGCAGGGTGGGTCGGGGGCCGATCAGCGACATCTCCCCGCGCAGCACGTTCAGCAGGTTCGGCAGCTCATCGAGCGACGTACGCCGCAGCAGCGCCCCCACGCGCGTGACCCTTGGGTCGTCGGCGTCGATCGCGAGGCCGGCCCCGATCTTTTCCGCGCCGGTGACCATCGTGCGCAGTTTGATCACCTCGAACGGCTGCCCGTTCTTGCCGACGCGCCGCTGTCGATAGATGGCGCTTCCGGGGGACTCCAGTCGGATCGCCGCGATCGCCGCCGCCAGCACTGGAGAGGCGAGAGTCAACAGCGCCGCGGAGACCACGACGTCTACCGCCCGTCGGATCACCGTGTGGGGACCGACGGGCCCTCAGAGGTAGGCGACATCCACCCCGAGCCGGTCGTAGGTTGACGCTGCGCGACGGTCGCAGCTGATCAGGCGATACCCGTGGTGAGCCGCCGTGGCCCCGACAACCGCGTCGTAGATCGCGCCCCCCGCGATCGACAGCCGCGCGAGGCGGGTGACCAACGCACGCCGCTCGGGCTCGGGGAGGATCATCCGCCTGCCGGGGTAGTCCTCGCGCAGGTACTCCGCCACAAGTTTCGGCTCTGCCCGGAGCGGCTCCGGCAGACGGGTCAGCACCGAGTAGGACTCCAGCTCCGCGTGGGCCACCAGGTCCCTCGCGTCGCCGAGTGCCTTGATCGCCGCCTCGTGATGTTGATTCCAGCCGGCGAAGGCAGCGATCACAACACTGCTGTCGGGAGTCTCCGCGCTGCCATCGGAGCTCACCGGCGAATCTGTTCCAGCGTCTCGCGTACGAGCTCCTGCGTCAGCGTGGGCATCGAGCGGTCGGCGACGGCCACCAGCCGTCCACTGCGCTTCTCCAGGTGCATGGGGGTGGTTGGATGCTCCACCTCGAGCCTGCCGTCCACGGCGCTCAGCTCCAGCCGCTGCCCGGGCTTGAAGCCAAGCTCTTCGCGCAGGCGTTTGGGAACCACAATCCGCCCGGCCTTATCGATGGTTGCAACCATGGCAGAATCCTACCACGCACCGCAAGCCGGTCACCGCGTCCCCTCCGCCGCTTCCCACGTTGCGCTCGTCCCGTGGCGCAGCCAGTCCCACAGGCCGAGCGCGAGCGAGCCGGTGGTGAGCACGTAGTAGCGGCACACCAACAGCACGCGCAAGCGCAACACCCCGCCGAGCCCGGCGGCAGCGAGCAGCGCGAGCTGCAACGCGAGCGTGACCGTGTAGAGCGAACCCACACCCCCGGCCGCGACAAGCGCGATGTTGGCGGCCAGCGCGATCGCGTGCAGGAACGGCGTCGCGTAGCGCAGCACGCGGTGGGAGAGGATCATCGCCGCGTACCCGGGGGGGTATCCGCGCGGGGAGAGCATCCCCCCGCGCAGCACGATCGGCCACGTGTGGCTCATCATCCGCCGCTTGCGCGCCCGCTCGCCCTCGATCGAGGGCACCATCCGCTCGCTCGCTCGCGCCTGCGGCACGTACACCGCGCGCCACCCCCGCTTGACCATCCTGTAGGGGAACGACAGGTCGTGGCCCATGATCGGGTCAACCACCACGTACGACGCGCGCCGCGTGGCATAGATCGCGCCGTTGCCCGCGGTGATCGAAGAGAGCCGCGACTCCCACCCCCGTACCGCCATCTCATAGCGCCAGTACACCCCCTCCTGGTTGGTCGCCACCGCGCCCCGGGGTGTTTTTTCTGGGTCCCGATAGAAGCGCACCTGCCCGCACGCATACCCCACGCGTGCCTGCGTGAAAGCCCCCACCAGTGCCCGCAGCGCCCCGGGCTCCCACATCGAGTTGGCGTCGGAGAACGCCACGATCTCCCCCTGCGCCCGCTCCACGGCGGCGTCCTGCGCGCGGACCTTCCCCCCGCGCGGCAGCTCCAACACAAGATCGGCCCCGGCCTCCCGCGCGCGCACGGCTGTGGCGTCCACGCACCCGTCGCACGCGACGATCGTCTCCAGCAGCTCGCGCGGGTATTCGAGCGCAAGCGCGTTCGAGACCTTCGCCTCGATCGACTCCTGCTCGTCGTGCGCAGCCACGATCAGCGAGACGGTGGGGAGCGGGGCGCTCGCCTCGGAGCCGGAAGCCTTGGGAGACCCGATGCGCACAATCAGCGCCAGCGCGAGGGCATAGCCGAACTGCGCCCACACGATCAGGCCGGCGGCCAGCCAGAAGATAATCTCCAGGGCAGTGCTCATCGACGGGGGTCTTGCGTCTCGCCGGGGCCGTCGCTACTCTTGTAGACGGCTAATACGCTTGCGGTGCTTACCGTTGGCAACCTCCGGGGAAGTCCCTGGTGGCCGCCGGGACCGTCTGAACTGCGACCACCAGGGCGCCCCGCTATCTCGTCAGCCGGTCGATGACCAGCATGGCGACCAACAGAGCGATGGCTAATACGCTCGCTGTGCCACTCATGGGCTACCTCCTTTCTCCGGGACGTACGATCCCGGAACGGCCCGGAGGGGAGGGCCTGCAACACGCCGCGATCAACCATGTCGATCACTCTACGGCCGGCTTGGGATGTTTCGTCAGCTCGGCTCGAGCGCGGAGCTCAGGCGAGCAGCCGCCCGTACAGCTCCAGGTGTCCGCGCGCGACCGTCTCCCACGAGTACGGCCCCGATGCGGCAGCACGCGCACAGGCGGCCATCTCCGCGAGCACGCCCGGATCGCCGAGCAGCTCGCGCAGCGCGGCGCGCAGCGCGGCCGGGTCCCCGGCCGGGACGGTGCGCGCAGCGCCGGTCGCGGCGATCTCAGGAAAGCCGCCGACGTCGCTGAGCAGCAGCGGCTTGCCGAACGCCAAGGCGGTGAACAGCACACCCGACTGGTCGGCCTGCAGGTAGGGCAGCACGACGAGATCGGCGCGGCGGAAGTACCCGGGCAGTTCGGAGTCGGGAATGAAGCGCGCGTCGAGGCGCACACCAACGGCGTCCAACGAGCGGGGATCGCTCCCAAGCAGCGTGGAAAGGTCCCCGCGGGGCATCCCCGCGATCCACAATTGGGCGGCGTCAATGCCGATCCCCTCTAAGTCAACCCCCCGCCAAGCCTCCAACAACAAGTCGATGCCCTTGTAGGGGCGGATCAAACCGAAGCAGAGCGCAACAGGCCCAGAGGCCTCATGCGGCGGCGGCCTGCCCGGCCCCTCGGCGAGGTGCATGAACGCCCCGTGCGGAATCACGTGGACAAGCTCGGGATCGACCCCCAGTTCCTCGACAAGCCGTGCACGTCCGTGCTCGGAGTGCACGACGATCGCGTCGAAGCGCTCATAGAGGCGCCGCTGCGCACGCAACTGCCCCGGCCGCGGCTCGCGCGGCAAGACGTCGTGCGCGGTCAACACCAGCTTGGGCCGAACGCCCAACGGCGTCGAACGCCGCCTCGGCAGCAGGTGGACGTCGAGCGGCTGCACGGTGAGCCACTGGAAGTGAACAACGTCGGCCCCAAGCGCGGCCCGGCGGTAGCGCGCCATGTCCGGCACGTGCTCGAGCAGCTTCAGCGCCAACCGCCCCCGCGAGCGCCGCCCGAGAACCGTCCCGCGGTGCGCGAGCCGGTAGAACCACTCGCGCCGCACGTACCCGTCAGCCGGCGGGACCGCACCGTACGCAAAGCGGCTCGTGAAGAGCTCCACCTCCGCACCGGCCAGCCCCAGCGCCCGGCAGAGCGCGTGGTCGTACGGGGGGGTATAGGCCGAGGGGTCGACGACGTGTACGCGCATCGCGGGAGACAATAGGCGCGTGGCCGAGGAGATTGAGCTGAGCTTCTGCGTCGTCAACACCTCCCAGCGGGAGCTGATGCTGCGCGGCCTCGACGCGATCGCGCGCGAGCGCGCCACATTGCCGTTCGCCACCGAGGCGCTCGTGCTCGACAACGGCTCCAGAGACGGCTCCGCGGAGGCCGCGCGCGAGCGCACCGCGGTGGACGAGGTGATCGCGGTGGGCGAACGGCGCGGGAAGGGCCTCAACGACTCCGAACTGCTGCGCCGCGCGAAGGGGCGGTATGCGCTGCTGCTCAACGAGGACTCCGAGCTGCAGCCAGGGGCGACGCTCGCGCTGTACGAGGCATTGCAGAAGCGGCCCGACGCGGCGTGCGCGGGCGCAGCGCTGCGACGGCCCGACGGCGCGCCCCAGGCATCGGCGTGGCGCTTCCCCACGCCGCTCACCGCCCTCGCGAGCACGCTCATGCTGCACCGCCAACTGGTCGTGCAGAGCCGCGGCGCCCAGACCCGCGAGGTCGATTGGTGCCAGTCCGCCGCACTGCTCGTGCGCGTCGAGGCAGCGAAGCAGGTCGGCTACCTCGACCCCGCGTTCTTCGTCTACTCCGACGAGGTGGATTTCGCCAGGCGCCTGCGCGACGCCGGCTGGCGCAGCCTGTGGGTGCCAGCGGCGGTGGCGATCCACCACGAGCAGCTATCGACCGACACGCTCCCCGAGCGGCGGATCGTGGAAATGGCGCGCAACCGCGACCTGTATATGCGCAAGCACCACAACCCCGCCGCGGCCCGCGCGGTGCGCTGGCTGACCGCCTGGACATACGCGCTGCGCGCGCTCGCCGCACTCCTGCTCCCCGGCCACTCCCCACGGCGGTACTGGCGCCACGTCACCGCGACGCTACACCCCGAGCGGGGCGAAGGATTGCGCGAGGCCGCCGCGGCTTACAACCGCGGGGGAGGAGGCCAGTAGCCGCGCGGGGAAGCCCCAGAGCCAGATGGCGCCATGGGCCAGAGCCACCCGCTCACAGGTCGCGTAGCGGGTCCTCCGCGTACGCCTCGACCGCACCCCCGCCGGCACGAAACGCGGCGACCCGGCGGCGGGCGTCTGCGACCAGCAGGCGCGCCTGGGCGCGCTCGGTGGGGGGAAAGAAGCGCGTCAGGGCCAAGAGCGCCGGGATCAGCAGCAGCCACGCCACGCGCAGCGCGAGGCCGCCGAGGCCGGCGGTGGGCAAGAGCAGCTCGCCCGAGACCGCCACGGCCGCGAGGATCGCGCTCAGCTGCGCGAGGCGCCCCCACTGAAAGCCGATGGCGAACACGCCGCGGGTGAGCAGGTGCATGACCAGGAGCATCGCCACGTACGCACCGCACAGCGCGAGACCCCCGCCCGCGATGCCCAACCCCGCGCCGGAGGAGGGCACGAGCACGAGCAGCAGCGCCACGTTGACCGCGAGCCCCACGAGCGCCGGCGGGAGGTTGCGCTGGGTCACCCGTGCACGGCCGGTGATCACGATCAGTACCAGGTAGAGCCCGTACAGCGTCCACCCGAGCGCCAGCCACGGCAGGGCGGTGTGCGCGCCGAAGTACGGCGGCGGTGCGAGTAGCCGCACCATCCAGCGGCCCAGCAGCCCGACCGCGCAGACGACCACCCCGGTGCCGAGCACGAAGTAGGTCGTGACCAGCGAGTACAGCCGCGCCGCCTCGCGGTCGCTCTGCACCGAGTAGGCCAGCGGCGGCCACGCGTACTGAAAGCCGCGCACGAACACGAACACGACCGTCGCGAGCTGCAGCGCGACCGAGTATTCCCCGGCCGCGGCGTGGGAGTAGGCGCGGTAGATGTAGAGGCGGTCCACCACCTGCAGCGCGTAGACGCTCGCGTCGGCCGGCACCGTCGGCAGCCCAAAGCGCAGCATCGCGCGCAGGTCGACAAGGCGCACGCGCAGCGAGAACCGCCGGCGCAGCACCCACCACAGGCCCAGCACGACCAGCGCCGAGGCGCCGAAGTTGCCGAGCAGCAGGCCCCGTGTGCCCTCGCCGGCGAACACCACCAGCGCGACGGTGAACACGACCGTCATCGCCACGTTGGCGCCCGACGCGTACATGTACGCCCGCGCGCGTTCGTCCACGCGCAGCTGCGCGTAGGCCATCTCCAGGTTCGTGAACGCCCACAGGCCGACGACGGCGCAGTCGAGCAGTTCCGCGTTGGCTTCGCCGAGCAGCAGGCGCGAGAGCGGCTCCGCGAAGGCGACCGCCACGAGCGCCGCCACGGTCGTCGTCCACGCCACCGTCGCCGTCGCAGTACGCGCGATGCGGGCCCGCCGCGCCTGGTCGGCGTCCTCGAAGTAGAAGCGTACGAACGCTTCGCCGACGCCCAGGCGCAGGACGATCGACGCGAGGATCACCGAGGTCAGCAGCGTGTTGTAGGCGCCGTATTCCCCGCGGAAGACGTGGCGCGTGTAGAGCGGCAACGTGAACAGCGCGATGCCCTTGGCGACGACTTCCGCCGCCTGGTAGGCCGCACCCGTCGTGAGCAGCCGCTTCAGGTAGTCCCGCACGCCAGGAACCTACTAGCCCTTCCTGGTCGTCGAGACAGGGGAGTTCGGGAGGGGGTCTGAAGGCCCGCCCACCCAGGCCTGCCCTCCCCCTGCTCAGACCCCGCACACCCTCAGCTTCTCAGCGCCGCCGGCTCCATGTCCGGCTCTGCCCGGCGCCGCACCTCACCCGTGCCGGTCGCGCAGGCAAGGGCCACCCCAATCCCCAGCAGCAGCCACGTCTCCGGGTCCTCCAGGAAGTCCGCGTACGCGAAGGTGTGTAGCACGAGCGCCGCGAAGCACGCCGCCAGGGCGATCCTTGGGGGCGAGCGCCCGGCCCCTCTGAACAGCACCGCGAAGGCGGATACGAGCAGCGCGACGTACAGCGCGAGGCCGACGATGCCCTGCTCGGCCGCGACCGTCACCGGGATCGTGTGTGAGGCCGAGGTCGCGGAGTCGCTCGTGACGTGTTCGTGCGCGCGGTACTCCTGCGCGAACGAGCCCGGCCCAAAGCCCTCAAGCGGCCGGTCGGCGAACAGGCGCAGCCCGCCTTCGACGAGCTTCGCGCGCCCGCTCGTCGCGTTGCTCGCCGAGCCGCCCTTGCCGCTCAGGCCAAGGTGCAGGCTGGCCGGTGCCGCCGCGACTGCGATCAGCGCTATCGCCACCAACGCCGCCACCACATAGAGCGTGCCGCGCACGTCCCACCGGTACGCCGCCAGCACCGCCAGGCCGAGCAGCAGCGCCGCGATGGACGACTGCGAGAAGCTCGTCACGAGCCCCCCCAGCAGCCACAGCAGCACCGCACCCCCCGCGAGCACCTCGCGCCGGCGCACGCTCCACAGGACCCCCGTCGTCACCGCCACCATCACGAGCGCCAAAAAGCGCCCATATATGTTGGGATCGAAGAACAACGAGTTCACCCGGAAGTAGTTGCCGTACTCGTCCGCCGCGACCACCTTCGGGTTGAGAAAGAGCTGCTTGCGGTGGTACTCCACGAACCCGATGCCCGTGAACACAACCGCCAGCGCGACCGCGACCGCGAGACACTGCAGCAGCAGTTCACGCGTCCAGCGCACCTCGCGCAGCAGCGCGAACAGCAGCGCGAACGGCACGTAGAAGAAGACCATGTTCTCGAGCGCCTTGGAGAAGTCCGCCGAGTAGGCGGCCTGTAGCCCGTACAGCACGACCGAGGCGGCGAGCAGCCATTCGACCGAAGCCGGGAGACACTCACCTTCGGCGAGCATCCCCGTTTCGGCCAGCATCGGCGCCTGTCGGGCGGGCGGTGTGAGGCGACCGAGCAAACGCGGCGTCAGGTACGCCAGCGCACCGGCGCCCACGACCAGGTAGAGCGGGATCAGCAGGTTCGACGTGCTGCCGCCCGTGGCGATCGGCAGACGAAACGGCAGCGCGAACACGGCGAGCAGCGGGAACGCCCGGGGGCGCCTGTGGATGAGCACCGCGAGCGCGGCCACGACCACCAGGCCCAGGACGACCGCCGCCCCGGCCTTCGCCGGTTGGTGGCGCAGGTGGGTCAGCTGCGAGGTGTGCCAGATGTCCACCGTCAGCAACACCGGCGTCACGATCAACACCGCCAGCATCGCCGCCGCTCGCACACGTTCGGAGATCCGCGGCGGACGCGCAAGCACTGTCACCGCAACCAGCAGCGCCACCGCAACGACCCCCAGCTTCTCGGCCGCCTCGCCGAGACCGTGCACGGTGGCAAACGTAGTAAGGGTGTTCATTGGGGATCCAATTTGAAGCTCCGTGTGGAGTACCGCGTGAGGTCCTGGCTGTGCAGGTGCACCAGCAGGCGGTATTCCCCCACCGGCGCCAGCCCACCGCTCTCGGCCGGCCCCAGCTGGCCGTTCCAGCACAGCGAGAGCGGTTTGTACCGCTGCGCCGGGAGGTCGCGCACGACAGTTGCCACCCTCTGGCCCGCCGAGTTGACGATCTCGACCGTCACATCGTCCGCCTGCGCGATCTTGAACGCGAGGAACTCCACCCGTTCGCTCGAGTTCACCACGCTTGCCGGCACCCTCCCACGACAGGCCGCGGCAGGCGTGCGGGTCGGGTGAAAGGCTTCGTCCATCTTGAATTCCTGCACCGGCGTCGGCGTGTGCTTGAGCCGCTGCGTCGCCACGAACGCCGCGAAGCACGCCACCACCAACACCCCGAACACCACGCGCGCCAGCCGCTGTGCCTGCCCCGTCTCGCCATACGAACGCCCGCCGGCGGAGCCCCCCTGTGGGGCGGAGCCCATCCTCAATCCTGCCCGCCCAAGGCGAAGCGCTCCACCGTGTCCGAGCGCAGCCCCAGGCGCAGCGTCTCCAGGGAGAGCACGTCGCCCGGGGCGATGTTGCCGAGGTTGCACTCGGAGCCGAAGAAGTCGAGCAGCCACACCTGCTGCTCCTTGCGCGGCGCCTCGAAGATCAGGCGGTCGGGGTCCACCGCGTGCGCGATCTCGTCGATCAGCCCGCTGCGCACCTCGCCGTCGGCGCGGTAGATCCCCGCCGTGCCCGACTCGCGCGCCTCGGCGATCACCTTCCACGCGCCGGCCTGCAGGTCGCGTTCGATCTGCTCCACCCACACGTACGGGGCCATGATGTACGCCGCGTCCTTGCTGCCGACCTCCGCGAGCACCGTGAACCCGGCCGCGACGAGCGTGCGGATCAGGTGCGTCTTGACCTCGGGCTCCAGCGCGATCGTGCCGTCGGAGACCTCGACGTGGCGCAGGCCGAGCTCTCCCAGCCACGCAACCAACCCCTCGACGCGGCCCTGGCGCACCGCGAGCTCGGTGAGCGTGCCGCCGAGCACCACGGGGATGCCGTGCGCGGCGTAGCGCTCCAGCTTGGGCTGCAGGTTCTCGCTGACCACCGCCGTGCCCCACCCCAGCTTGACGATGTCCACGCACTCCCCTGCGGTCTCCACGAGGCCGTCCACCTCCGCGAGCGACAGGCCCCGGTCGAGCACGTGCGTGAGGCCCCGCTCGCGCGGCTTGCGTGAGCGGGCCGGGATGTCGAGGAAGCTCG
The DNA here is from genome assembly GCA_963725535.1 of uncultured Solirubrobacterales bacterium. Classification (GTDB taxonomy): domain Bacteria; phylum Actinomycetota; class Thermoleophilia; order Solirubrobacterales; family Solirubrobacteraceae; genus Palsa-744. The sequence goes on along the minus strand of CAVRYX010000007.1, from coordinate 1,627,660 downwards.
CCGTCGGGGTGGCCGGGCCCGTCAAGGAGTGCTCACCCGGTCGCGGCGGCGGCCGCTTCCCCGCCGGCCAGGGTTTCTCCGGTGCCCTGGGCCGCGCCGCCCTGGGCTTCCCCCGCACCCGTCGCGCCGGCACCCGAGGACGCCCCGGTGCTCGTGCCAGCCGAGGTTTCTCCGGTGCCCGCCTGGTCGGCGCCTGCGATCACCACCACCGTCGCCCCGTTCACAAGTGGCGCGACCGCGCCTTCCAGCGGCTGCAGTTCGCCGATGCCGAGTGTCTGCCCCACGTGCTGCGCTTCGGTGCGGTGGCCGTTCGCGTACTCCACCACCGACGTCGCCCGGGCCGAGGGGGTCCCGCTCAGCGCGGCCGCGAGCGTGTAGCCGCTGTGCTGCAGGTCCCCCGACAGCCGGTGCGCGAGGCCGTTCGTTTCGGTGGCGTTGAGCACCACCACGTGCGTTTCCGCCGGGCTCGCCACCACCGGGGTGCCGTGGTGGGAACTGTGCCCGCCGGAGGTGGAGCTCGCCTGCGTGCTCCCCGGGGACTTGCTCGACGAGCCGCCGCCGAGGGACAGCAGCACGGCAGCCAGCACCGCCACGCCGACCACAACCCCGCCCACGATCAGCGCCGTCGCTCTCCGCGGCGAGGGCTCGTCTTCGCGCAGGAACTGGTACCCCACCTCGTCGCGCCCTGGCAACCCCACTCCCTCCCCGCGGCCCCCGCCCACTTCCCCCCCCGGACGTGGAGACGCCGACGGGCGGGGAGGCAGCGGGGGGCGTGTGGGCGGTGGCGTCGGGGCTCTCGCGGGGACCGGTGGAGACGGCGCGCGCGCCGGCGCGAGCTGGGCGGGCTCCACGACACGCGACGCCACCGCGGCGGACCCCGCGGCGGCAGCGAGCGCCGCCACCGTCACCGGGGCGGGGACGCTCGGCTCAGGCTCGGCGGCAGCCGGCTCGGGGGCGGCCGCGACCGGCTCGCGGTCTGCCTCAGCGACAGCCGGCTCAGCCTCGCTCGCAACAGGCTCGGGGGCGCCCTCGGTCGCAACGGGCTCGCCCTGCGCATTGTTCGCCGCACTCGGCGCCGGCTGGGGAGCGCCCCCCTCGGCTGTCGAGGCAGGCGCGGGCTTGTGGACGTCGTCGGGCCCAGAGCCTTCCCCCGGCTTCGCTTCCTCCGCTGCCTGTGTACCGTCGGGCGCCGCCCCGGGCTGAGCTGGAGCCACAGGGCCGTTGCTGGACGGCGCGGCCTGAACAGCGGCCGTCGCGGCGGGCGGCGTGGTGGGCACGAACGCGGGCTGGCCAGGCACAGGAGTCACCCCCACCCCGGCGGGCTGACCCGGGGCGGCGACGGGCTGGCCGGGGACAGCCTCACCCGCAGCGGTGAGCGCCACCCCGGCGGCGACGACGCCCGCCGCGGGGCCCGCGGCCGTGGCGCGGGTGACCACCGGCGTGGCCCGGGGTACGACCGGCCCCGCGGGCCGGGGCCCCGGCTGGGCGGTGCGCTGGATGCGGATCGCCGCCTCGGCGCTCACCCGCTGCTCCAGCTCCGCGGCGCGCTCCGGGGCGCGCCCGGCCCACTCGCGCAGCCGCTTGAGCTCGCGCGCCTGTGAGAAGACGAGCAGCGAGAGCACCGCGATTCCAACCAGGCCCGCGAAGGCTGCCAGGGCCCCGGCCTTGAGCAGCGTGTTGGAGATCGAGAGCGCCAGCGGCAGTGCGGTCATGCGTCGCCAGAGTGTATGAGTGGGACAGGCGCCTCCGGCGCGGTTGCGGGTTCTCCCGCGACAGCGGCCACCGGTTCGAGATGGGCGGGCGGGGCGGTGGAGGGGTGGGTGGAGATCCGATCCACGCCCCTGCGCGCCTGCGAGGTCAGCTCCGCGACCTTCGCCGCCAGTCCGGCGGCGTCCCCCTCGAGCACCAGCAGGTTGATCTCGGCGAACGCCTCCTCGACCACCTCCGGCGCGAGCGGCGCGCGCTCGGCGAGCAGGATCTTCTCGGTGGCCGTCGGCTGGGGGCGCTCGTAAGGGTTGAACAGCTCCTCGTGCAACTTCTCCCCCGCGCGGCGGCCCACGATCTCGACCTCGATGTCGCGGTCCGGGTCGAGGCCGGAGAGCTCGATCATCGCCCGTGCGAGCTCCACGATGCGCACCGGCTCGCCCATGTCGAGCACCAGCACCTCCGCCGTGCGCGGCACGTGCGGGAAGCCCAGCGAGCCCGCGCGGATGATCAGCTGGACCGCCTCGGGGATCGTCATGAAGTAGCGCGTCATGCGCTCGTCGGTGACCGTCACCGGCCCCCCGCGCGCGATCTGGCGGCGGAAGATCGGCACCACCGAGCCGGAGGAGCCGAGCACGTTGCCGAAGCGCACCGCCTTGTAGACGGTCGCCGGGTGGCGCGCCGCGGCGCCCTCCAGGGCGAGCTCCGCGAGCGCCTTGGAGGCCCCCATCACGGTCGCCGGCGCAACGGCCTTGTCGGTCGAGACGAGCACGAACCGCTCCACCCCGAGATCCCCGCAGACGTGCGCCACGACGCGCGTGGCGATCGCGTTGTTGCGCACCGCCTCGACCGGGTTCGACTCCATCAGGCCCACGTGCTTGTACGCCGCGGCGTGGAAGACCACGGTCGGGCGGTGCTCGGCGAGCACCTCGCGCATGCGCTCCTCCTCCTTGCAGTCCGCCAGCACCGCCGCCAGCGCCGCTGGGGGCACGTGGCGCTCGTCCAGCAGCTCCCGTTGGATCGCGAACAGGTTGTCCTCAGCGTGGTCGAGCAGCACCATCCGCCGCGGCCCCACGTGCGCGATCTGCCGGCACAGCTCCGAGCCGATCGAGCCCCCGGCGCCGGTCACCAGCACCACGGCCTCCCGCGCGAGGTAGGAGCCGACGCGGTCAAGCTCCATCACCACCGGCTCGCGGCCAAGGACGTCCTCGACGCGCACCTCGCGCACCTGCCGGGCGATCGTGCCCGCGCCCGCGCCCGAGGGGCCGCGGTTCTGCAGCAGCTCGAAGACCGTGGGCAGCGTGCGCACCGGGATCCCGCGCGCGCGGCACTCGCGCACCACCCGCGCGCGCGTCGAGCCCGGCGCGGAGGGAATCGCGATGATCACTTCCTCGGGCTCGGCCTCCTCGAGGATGCGCGGCAGGTCGCCCTGCGTGTCGCCCCGCACCCGGACCCCTTCGATCCGCAGCCCCCGCAGACGGGGGTCGTCGTCGAGGAACCCCACCGGCGCGAGGCCGAGCCCGCGGTTGCGCACGATCTCCCGCAGCACCAGCCGCCCGCCGTCGCCCGCCCCAACGATCAGTACGCCGCGCTCTCCCTCACGCACGCCGCGCAGCGCCCCTGGCAGCCGGCGCTCGTGGGCTGCGCGCGCGAGCACCCGCACGCCGACCAGCGCCACCAGCGCCAGCAGGAAGAACAGCACGATCACCCCCACCGGTAGCCCCACCGCGATCACCCCGGCGGGCCGCCCGTGGTGGTAGGGACCGTAGGGCACCTGCACCGGCCGCGCCACGGCCACCCCAACGACCGAGAGCAGCACGACCGCCGCGACCCCCCGCAGCACCGCCTCGTAGTCGCGCTGCCCCGAGTAGCTCCAGCTGCGCAGGTACACCCGCGCGAGCACCATCACCGCCACTCCCCCGACCACGACCCACCAGATGGTGCGTTCCCGCAGCAGTTCGTAGCGGTGCGGCAGCCCCTCGTCGAAGCGCAGCTGGAACGCCAGGTAGTAGGCGGCCGCGACCAGCGCCCCGTCCACCACAAGCTGAGGCAGCATGTGCCGGTGGAAGCGGACAGGAGCCGCCGAGCGGAGACGTCGGCGCATTGCCCCAGATTGTAAGGGTCTACTTGAAGAGCGCCAGCCCCGACAGCGCCGCGGTTTCGCTGTGGGGCGGCAGGCGGGTGATCCACAGGAGGTAGTACCGGTAGCGCGCGCCGTCAGTGTCGAGCGGGACCGTGATCTGTTCGGGGACGGTCCGCGGCGGGGCGAGCTGCACCCAGCCGCGTTCGGCGAGGCTCTGCGGGGCCCCGTAGGGGAGGTTCGAGTCGAACGCGTGCGCCGCGTACACGGCCGCGGTGAACCCGGGCGTGGGCGTTTGGACCTCGATCGCGCGGGCGCTCAACCCCGGGGCGGCGTCGAGGTAGACCCCCGTCCCGGGCTTGGGTCCGAAGGTGTCGTTCAGGTAGTGCTCCGTGGTCCACACGGTTTCGGGGTCACCGTCGACCACGTTGGCCACTTGGGTGGGGTGTTCGGGTTCGTTGCCGTAGGGGTTGTAGTCGTGCGCGGAGGTCTGTTCCAGGGGGACCGGCGTGAGGCCCGGTTTGGCGTTCACGTCGGGGGCGACGCCGCGGTGGGTGTGCCCGGCCGCCAACGCCAGCCCCAGCGCGACCAGGCCGCCCACCAGCGCAAGCGAGCCGAGCCAGCGGACGGGGTGGCGCATGTGCCACGGCAACCGCCGCCGGGCGGGGCCCGGGAGAGAGCGCAGCACGGTGGTGACCTCCCCGCTGGCCTCCCCCGCGCGCGCGGCCTCGAGCGCCAGCACCTCCTCGAGGTCGTCCAGCAACGAGGGGACGTCGGGGTAGCGGCGGGCGAGGTCCTTGGCGGTCGCCCGCTCCACGACGGCGGCGGTTGCGGCGGAGACCTCCGGGCGGCGGTACTGCACGTCGGGGATCTCCTCGCGGACGTGGCGCATCGCGACCGCCACCGGGTTCGCGCCTGTGAACGGCACCGCGCCGGTGAGCAGCTCGTAGAGCACCACCCCCAGCGAGTAGATGTCCGACTGCCCCGTCACGGGGTGCCCGAGGGCCTGCTCGGGGGAGACGTAGTCGGTGGTGCCGAGCACCCGCCCCTCCAGGGTCAGCCCCTGCTCGGTGAGCGTACGGGCGATGCCGAAGTCGGTGATCTTGGCGGTGCCCTCCGCGGTCAGCAGCACGTTCTGGGGCTTCACGTCGCGGTGCACGATGTGGTGCTCGTGGGCGGCCCCGAGCGCCCGCGCGATCTCAATCGTGTAGGCGAGCGCCTCGGTGATCTCCAGCGGCCCGTTGCGGCGGACCAGCGCCTTGAGCGTCTCGCCGTCCACGTACTCGAAGACGATGTATGGGGTCCCACCCGCCCCACCCGCCCCACCCGCCCCGCCTCCCTCGCCCGCGCCGTTGAGACCCGCCCCCCCGCCGGGCCCGTCCCCGTCCGCCCTGCCCGCCTCCCCGAGCCCAGACGGCTCCTCCCCGGCGTCGACCACAGTGACTATGTGCGGATGGCTCAGTTGCGCGACCGCGCGCGCCTCGCGACGGAAGCGCTCCAGCTGGTCGGCGTCCGAAGCGATCTCGCGGTGCATCAGCTTGATCGCCACCGGCCGTTCGAGCACCGTGTCAAACGCGCGGTAGACCGTGGACATCCCGCCCTTGCCGATCTGGGCATCCAGGCGGTAGCGCCCGCCGAGCGCGGTGCCGAGCAGCGTTTCGGTCGTCATCGCTCTCTCTATTGTGCGCGCTCCGGTGGCGGCTCGGGGCCACAGAGCGCCGATGCGCCCATCCGGTTGCCGCCCCAGCCGGTCGCGCCACCCGGCCGGTGCCCACCCCGAAGCTACAGCGCGATCAGCGCGATACCGGTGAGCGCCGCGACGACCCCGACCGCCTGCGCGCGCGACAGCCGCTCGCCGAGCAGCGCCACTCCGAGGCCGACAGTGACGACCGGGAAGAGAGAGCCAAGCACGGATACGAGCGAGAGCTGCCCGTGGGCGGCCGCGGTCGTGTACATCAACGTCCCGACCACCAGCAACACGCCGGGCACGGCGAGCAGCGCACTCGCGCGAGTGAATCTGATCGCGGCGAGCTCACGCCCCGCCCAGATCGCGAGCAGCACGATCAGCGCGAGTCGCGCATCGAACAGCGCCCACGCGCGCCCGTGCGCGGACGCCTTGGGCAGCGCGGTAAGGAAGACCCCGAAGGCAACCGCCGAACCGGCCGCCCACAGGACGGCAGCGCGATGGTTCTGGGTCCCACCCACCCCGTGCGCAGTGGTGTGGTGGGCCGAGGTGCGCCGCGCGACGAGCACCGCCCCGCCCATCGCGAGCACCAGCCCCACGACCTGTGGCGCCTTCAGCGAGTCGCCGCTCGCCAACCCCCACGCCACGGGTATCACGACCCCGGAGGCCCCGATCGGAGCGACCACCGACAAGGGCCCCAGCTCGGCCGCCTTGTAGAAGCCGATCAGGCCGCCCGCGTTGCCCACGCCCGCCAGCAGCGCCAGCCACATGTCGCCCGACGGCAGCGCCCGCCCGCCGTCGAGCGCGAGATACAGCACACACACCCCGAGCGCCGCGACCTGCGATACGACCAGGACCGTGACCAGTTCGTGCTGGCGCACGAGCTGGGGGCCGAGGAAGTTCGACACCCCGTAGCAGAGCGACGCGCCGAGGGCGAGGGTCAGGACGAGCACGGAGGGAGTGTCGCAGCGGGGGGCAGGCCGATCGGAGTCAGACTGAGCGACGGACGGCGAGCAGCGCCAACCCGCCGCGGTAAACCGCGAACGGCCACAGCACACGGTCGCGCCCGCCGGGACGGATCAGCGGGGCGCTCGCCAGCGTGGAGAGGAAGGCTGCGATGGCTCCGACTGTGAGGGCGGGGCCCTCCCCGGCCGGCACCCCGCGCTGGGCGAGGCGGCGGGCCTTCAGCGCCGCCGCGCCCGCGATCACCGGCAGTCCCACGCGCCACGAGAGGGCCTGCGCGGACTCGCGGTCGAAGCCACGGGCGCGAGCCGTCCCGAGCGTCGCGCCGTTGCGCGAGATGCCGGGGAGCAGGGCCAGGGCTTGCGCGAGGCCGAGCGCGAGGCCGTCGCGGGGACACGCAGTCGCCGCCGGGCGCTCGCCCCCCTGGGCGTCGGCCAGCGCCATCGCGATACCGCCAAGCGCAAGACCGGCGCCGAGCGCGCGCGGCGTGCTCGGGCGGCGCTCCAGCCGCTCCTCCAGGAGGTACCCCGCAAGCGCGGGAGGGATCAGGGCGAGGGCAGCGAGTCCGACACGGCGCCTGTCCAGTTCGCGCAACGCGTCCACCAGCTCACCGCGGAGGGCCAACAGAAGCGCCGCCGCCGTGCCCGCGTGCAGCGCCACCTCCAGCGAGTTCCGCAGCTCAGCGTCGAGCTGCGCCACGGGCCAGTCCGCCAGGCGTGGGAGCAGCGCGGTGTGCGCCGAGGAGGAGACCGGAAGCACCTCCGTGGGGCCCTGCGCCAGGCCGAGGATGACCGCGTGGCGCAGGGAAAGCTTGGGGTTAGGCGGCATCCGGATCGGCGGCGCGAGTGCGGCGGCGGACGAGTGCGTAGACGATGCCGGCGAGGATCGCGGCGAGCAGCACGTAGTCCACGTACTCGAAGCCCTTGCGCACGCTCGTCCAGTCGCTCCCCAGCGCGTGGCCCGCGAGCGCGAGCGCGAGCACCCAGGGGATCGAGCCGATCACGGTCAGCACCGTGAAGCGCGCCAGCGGCATCTTCGCGACCCCGGCCGGCAGCGACACGAACGCGCGCACCAACGGAATGACCCGACCGAAGAGCACCGTGGGTTCTCCGTAGCGCGCAAACCAGCGGTCGGCGCGCTCGATCTGGGCGGGGCCCATGTGCACCAGGTGGCCGTGGCGTTCCATCAGCTCCAGGCGTCCTCCGCGACCGATCCCGTAGGCGACCCACGAGCCGACCAGCGTGCCCAGCAGCCCCGCCAGCACAATGCCGGTCATCGTCAGGTGGTGGTGCGCCCCCGAGCCCCCCGGGTCGGCCACGGCGAAGCCCGCGAACAGCATCACCACCTCCGAGGGGATCGGGATGCACGCCGAGCCGAGCGCCATCAGCACGAACACCGCCGGCAGCCCCCCGTCGCGGACAAAGTGCGACATGTCCGTGACGAGCGATTCGGTGACCGAGGCGAGGATCAGCATGGGGCGCGCCAACGATACCGTGCCCCCGATGCGCGTCTGGACCGACGGGAGCTCGAGCTGCGCCGCCGGGCCTGCGTACACGGTCTCGCGTCCGCAGGCTTGCCGGCCAAGGCCCCTGGCTCCCCAGGCCAGGATGAGTTAGACGGTACGGTCCGCGGGTGCGCATCTGGATCGATCTCACCAACAGTCCCCACGTGCTCGTGATGCGCCCCGTGATCGAGGTGCTGGAACGCGAGGGTCACGAGGTGCGGGTGACGGCGCGCGACTTCGCCCAGACGCTTGGGCTGCTGCGTCGTTTCCAAATCCCCCACACGGCGATCGGCCATCACCGCGGCGAGCGGCTCGCCGCGAAGGCCGGGGGCCTCGCGTTGCGCTCCGCCGCGCTCGCGCGCTGGGCGCGGGCGGAGGGACGCGGGGGTCGCTTCGACATCGCGCTCGGTCACGGCTCCAACGACGTGAGCGTCGCCGCTGCGCTGCTGGGGATCCCCAGCGCCACGATGTTCGACTACGAGTGGGCCGCCGTGCAGCACCACGTCAACTGCCGCCTCGCCCGCGCGGTGGTGGTGCCCGACGCGATCCCGCCCGAGCGCCTGGATCGCTACGGGGCCCGCGGAAAGGTGCGCGCCTACGAGGGGCTCAAGGAGGAGTACTACCTCGCGGACTTCGAGCCCGACCCCGTGATCCTCGCCGAGCTCCAGCTCGACTCCGAGCGCCCGATAGTCGTGGTGCGCACCCCGCCCGAGGTCTCGCTCTACCACCGCTTTGAGAACGATCTCTTCGCTCAGGTGCTGGAGCGCCTGCGCACCGCCGCCGAGGGCGAGGGCGTGCAGTCGGTGTTGCTGCCGCGCACCGAGGCCCAGCGGGCGGAGCTTCGCGCCGTCCCCGGCTTCGTGGTGCCCGAGCAGGCGATCGACGCCCAGTCGCTGATCGCCTACGCCGACCTCGTGATCTCAGCCGGCGGCACGATGAACCGCGAGGCCGTCGCGCTCGGGACTCCCGTCTACACCACCTTCGAGGGCCGCCTCGGAGCGGTTGACGAGCACCTCATCCAAATGGGCCGCTTGAACAAGCTGCGCGACCCCGCCCAACTTGATCTCAAAAAACGATCTCCCGGCTCGATCGAGGGGGGAGACGTTCCTAGCAAGCGCGACCCACGCCGGCTCGTGGAACTGCTGCTCTCACCGGTGGGGTTAAGTAAAGAATCGACACCCATATAGCGACCCTATATAGGCTCCAAAAGTACATTCACCCACCACCCCTGCCCCCTCTAGCCTCTACCGCGTGTTCTTTTTGCGCGCCGCCCGCAATACGAGGGCGTGTGCCACCCTCAGTACGAGTGCGCGCGCCACCCCTCCCACCGCTCGATCGCCAACCGGCAGAGGCGGTCGACAAGCTCCGGGTAGGGGACCCCCGAGGCCTCGATCAGCTTGGGGTACACGCTCGTCGGGGTGAAGCCGGGCATCGTGTTCAGCTCGTTCACCAGCACCCGCTCGCCCTCCACAAAGAAGTCCACGCGCGCGAGGCCCTCGCAGCCGGTGTACGCGAACACCTCCAGCGCCAGCTCCTGAACCCGCGTGCGTGCGCCCGGCAGGATGCGGGCCGGCACCACCAACTCCATCCCCCCCGCCTCGTACTTCGCCGCGTAGTCGTACCACTCCCCCGCGAAGACGATCTCTCCGGGCACGGAGGCGAACGCGGGGCCGAGCACTCCGCACTCGACCTCGAGCCCGGGCGCGGCCGCCTCCACGATCACGAGCGGATCGTGCGCGAAGGCCCGATCCAGCGCCTCCCCCAACCGCGCGGCGTCTGTGACCTTGGCGATGCCCACCGAGGAGCCCAGGTGCGCGGGCTTGACGAACACGGGGAGCTGCAGCGCAGCGATCTCCCCGAGTACCTCTGCCGGCACCTGCCGCCAGCGCTCCACGCGCGCGCCGACGTACTCGACCTGGGGCACCCCCTCGGCGGACATCAACCCTTTGAAGAGCACCTTGTCCATGCACAGCGCCGAGGCCGCCACCCCCGCGCCCACGTAGGCCACGTCCAGCGTTTCCAACGCCCCCTGCACGGTCCCGTCCTCCCCGAAGGGTCCGTGGAGCACAGGGAAGACGACGTCCGCGCTGAGCAGCCCCTCACCTGGGCGCAGGCTCAGCGGCTCTTCCCCGCCCGCGCATCGCCACGCACCGTCGCGGCCGATCTCCACCTCGAGCACCTCGTGGCCACCCCGCTGGAGGCCCTCACGCACGGCGCGGGCGGAGGCCAGCGACACGTCGTGCTCGGAGGAGCGCCCGCCCGCGAGCAACGCCACGGTGAGCGGGACGCTCACGGAGCGGCGCCCGCCGCCGGCGCGGCGGAGGGCGGGGTCGTGGCGGTACCCGGTGTAGGCGTGGTCGTCGGGGTGGTGCTCGGCGTGGTCTGCTGACCGAGCACGCCCACCGTGATCGTGACGGTGGCGCCGCTCTTGGCCTTGGTGCCACCGGCAGGGGCCTGCTGCAGCACGAGCCCCACTTCGGCTTCGCTCGAGACCGTGCGCACGACCGACTTCGCGGCGAAGCCCGCACCGATCAGTTCGCCTTCGGCGCGTTCCTTCTTTTTGCCCACGACACGCGGCACCGTGACTTCCTGCGGCGCCTTCGCCACCACGAGGTTCACGGCTTCGCCGCTGTGCACCGGGACACCCTCGGCGGGGGACTGCGAGAGCACCGTGCCAGGCGTCTGCCCGGGTTCTTCGCGCTTGGTGACGGCGCCCGCGTGCAGGCCCGAGGCGCGCAGCGTGGCGCGCGCTTCGGCTTCGCTCTGGCCGGTGACTTCGGGGACGTCCACCTGCGGAGGCCCGGTGGAGACGAAGACCGTCACCGGGCTGCCCGCCACCACCGCCACTCCCTGGGAGGGTTCGGTGGCGATCACCGTGCCCGCCGGCACGGACGTACTCGAGCGGTTCTGCGGTGTGGGCTTGAAGCCGGCCTGCGTGAGCTTGTGCTCAGCCTGGGCGCTCGTTAGCCCCTTCACTTCGGGAACCCCCGCGGTGCCGGGACCCGTGGAGACGACAAGGCTCACGCGAGCCCCCCGCTGCACCTGGGTCCCCGCCGCCGGACTCTGGCTGATCACGAGACCCACACCGACCTCTGTGCTCGCCGCCGGTGTGGGGGCGGGGGTGAGGTCCTGCGCCCTGAGCGCCTCGATCGCGAGCGCTTCGGTACGACGGATGACGTCGGGCACTGTCACCCGGTGCTTGGCGGCAGGCAACAGCAGCGCCAACGCCACCCCGGCGGCCGCCAACGCGAGCAGCGCCGCGCCTCCGATCCACCACCAACGGCGTCTGCGGCGGCGTGCGGCGGCATCATCGTCCCCGACCGAACCCTCGGGAGGGTGGTCATCGGCGAGGGGCAGCAGCAGCGCGGCGGTGGCCGACGTGGGCGCGACCGGTCCGTTGCCGACTACGGACGCCGGCGGGACCCGCCCACCCCCGCCGGCGAGGACCAGGCGCACGTGCTCGAGCGCCGCGATGAACTCCTCCGCATCGGCGAAGCGCTCCCCGGGGTCCTTGGCGAGCGCCCGCAGCACGACCGCGTCGAGCTCCGCCGGGATCGCCTCGGCGCCGACGAGCGCGCTCGGAGGCGGGGGCGTGGCGGAGACCTGCTTGAGCGCGATCGTCACCGCGGTCTCCCCGTCGAAGGGCACGACGCCGGTGAGCAGCTCGTACAGCACGATCCCCACCGCGTAGATGTCTGAGGCGGCGCTCACCGCCTGCCCCTGAGCCTGCTCGGGGGAGAGGTACTGCGCAGTGCCCATGATCGAGCCGGTGAGCGTCATGTCCGAGGCGCCCGCGCGGGCGATCCCGAAGTCGGTGACCTTCGCGCGGCCCTCCTCGTCGAGGATCACGTTGTGGGGCTTCAGGTCGCGGTGGATCACCCCGCGGCGGTGGGCGAAGCGCGCGGCGTGAAGGATCTGGATGACGACGTCGATCGCCGCCGCGGGGTCCAGGGGACCCCGCTCGCGCACCACCGCCTTCAGCGAGCGGCCGGGGAGGTACTCCATCGCGATGTAGTACGTGCCGTCCCACTCCCCGCGGTCGAAGATCGCGACCACGTTGGGGTGCGAGAGGCTCGCGGCGGAGGAGGCCTCGCGGCGGAAGCGCTCCACGAACTCCTGGTCTTCGGCGAAGCGGTGGTGCAGCAGCTTGACCGCCACTTGACGCCCCAACAGCTGGTCGCGAGCGAGGTACACGTCCCCCATGCCCCCCGTGCCGATCCGGGAGAGCACCTCGTAGCGGCCGTCGATCACGGTGCCGGAATCGATCATCGCCGGCCCGTCCGGGTCGTCAATAGAGCCGCTCCCAGGCGGACGGCCCGGCGCAAGGCTGGGCCCTCGATCATCGCCGGCCCGTCCGGGTCGTGCGTGGAACCGCCTCCAAGCGGACGGTCCGGCGCCAGGCTCCGCCTTCAACCATGGAGCAGCACTTCCATCACCCGCTTGGCAACGGGAGCCGCAAACGCCGCGCCGTACCCGGGCACGCCCTTGAGCGTCACGGCGATCGCCACGGTGGGGTCGGAGGCGGGGGCGAAGGCGATGAACCACACGTTGTTGACCGCGGTGCCGATCTGCGTTTCGGCGGTGCCGGTCTTGCCCGCCACCTGCACCCCGGGGATCTGTGCGGGCGTGCCGGTGCCTTCGTTGACGACCGCTTCCATCATCGAGGTGACCGCGGCGGCGGTCGAGGGTTTCATCACCACCGACTGCACGCGCGGGGAGATCTGCTGCACGGTGCGCCCTTCAGGGTCCACGATGCGGGCGGTCAGGTGGGGGACCATCAGCCTCCCGTGGTTGGCCACGGCGGCGGCGACCTCGGCCATCTGCAGGGGGGTGACCTGCAGTTTGTCCTGCCCGATGCCCATGCGCCCCACGTCGACGAAGGGACTGGTGGGTGCGATCAGTCGCTTCTCGTGGAGGTACTCGCCGCTGGCGGACATTTCGTCAGCGGGGTAGTCGAGCTGTGGCTTTGAGTCGAACCCGAAGCGGCGCATGTAGCGGGCGAGCGTGCGCGCGCCGAGGTGTTCGGCGACCTGCGCCCACACAGTGTTGACCGATTTCGCCAGCGCCTGGGTGAGGGTGAGCGGACCGAAGCTTTCGTTGTAGTCGTTACTGAGGGGTACGCCGGAGACGATGACGCCGTTGCGCCCGGACACGGTCGAGGAGGGCGTGAACTCGCCCGTGTCGAGGGCGGCGGCGGCGGTCACGACCTTGAACGTGGAGCCCGGCGCGTACCCGTACTGCACGGCGCGGTTGACCAGCGGCGCTTCGCTGTCCTCTTTCAGCTTGGCGGCGGAGGCGGGGGAGCGCAGCGCGTTGGGGTCGTAGCTCGGGGTGGACGCCATCACCGTCACCGCCCCGGTTGACGGGTCGAGCGCCACCACGGCGCCCTGGTGACTGCCGAGCGCCGCGAGCGCGGCCCGCTGGGCGGCGGGGTCGAGTGTCGTCACGACCCGATCCCCGCGGTTGCTGCGCCCCTGGAGCTGGTTGAGGATCGACTGGAGGTTGCTCTGGGTCTGGCCGGTGAGCGCGGCGTTGCGGTAGCGCTCGAGGCCGGTACGGTCGAGGCTCAGCGGGTAGGAGTAGCCGATCGCCTGGGCGAACTCTTCGCCGGAGGGGTAGGTGCGTTCGTAGGTCCCTTCGCGGGTGCGCACGCTGCGCGCGAGCACGGTGCCGTCGGCGGCCAGGATCGCCCCGCGCTGGACGCGCTCCTGCTCCAGCAGGGAGCGCTGGTTGAGCGGGTTTTCGCGCAGCGAAGATGCCTCGAAGACCGTCCAACGCGAGGTGAACGCGACGAGCAGCGCGAACAGCAGGACGACCAGCCCGTAGAGCCGCAGGATCGGGCGGTTCATTCGCTGAGCTCTTCCAGTTCGAGGCTGCGCACCAGCGAGCCGGCGTCGCCTTCGGAGCGCAGCGTGTGTTCGCGCAGTTCGCGCCGCCGCGCGGGGCTCAGGGAGGAGGCGCCGACTCCGGAGACGTAGTAGCTGCTGTAGAGCTTCAGGCCGCCCGGGAGTTCGTAGGGGAAGCCCTGGTAAAGGGTCACAAGGCCGCGGGAGTTGGTGGCGATGAAGTAGACCGACTGGGAGGCTATGTAGGCCCCGGCGGCGAGGAAACCGAGCACGGTGAGCACGACCAGCGCAGGTAGCGAGCGGCGGAGGCGCGAGGAGGTCCCGCCCGCCCCGCCCGCGCGAGCCTGCGTGGAGCGCGCCGCAGCCGGGGCGCGGGGTCGCCGGGCGACCACAGTCTGCGCGGAGGGTGCCCGCCGAGCGTCGCCGTCCACGGTCTGCGTGGCAGGCACTCGCCGAGCACCGCCGTCCACCGACGGTGCGACCACGGCAGGGACGCCGACGAGCGTGGCGTACCGGTCAGCGTTGGATCGGTCGTCCTCGTGCCCCTCGACGGCAGCGCCAGGGGTGGGTGGGCTCGAGCCCACCTCCTCGAGGCGCAGCAGGATCACGGTGATGTTGTCGCGTCCGCCCGCGCGGTTGGCCTCAGCGATCAGCGCCTCACCGGCGTCGCGCAGGCGCGCGTGAGCGTACTGGCGCAGGAGCTCGGCGAGGCGGGCTTCGCCGACCATTGAGGTGAGCCCGTCGCTGCACAGCAGGTAGAGGTCTCCCGCGCGTGCGCGAAAGGAGCGAGTGTCCACCTCCACGGTCTCCTCGGGGCCGAGCGCGCGCGTGATGATCGAGCGTTGGGGGTGCTCCTCGGCTTCCTCGGGGGTGAGGCGCCCCTCGCGGATCAGCTCGTCCACCAGCGAGTGGTCGTCGGTGAGGCGCAACAGCTCCCCGTCGCGCAGGCAGTAGGCGCGGGAGTCCCCCACGTGGGCGACAGCGACCTCGTCCTCCCCGACGTACACCGCAGTGAGGGTGGTGCCCATGCCGGCCTGCTCGGCGTTGGCGCGCGAGAGCTCGTAGATGCGCGCGTTGGCCGCGAGCGCGTGCGCAACGAGCCCCTCCTCAGGGTCCTCGTCATGGGCGAGGCCGGCGTGGAAGGCCTCGACTGCGATCCTCGACGCCACCTCGCCCGCGCGCGCCCCGCCCATGCCGTCGGCGACGACGAACAGGGGCGCGCGGGCGAGCAGCGAGTCCTCGTTGGCGCGCCGTTGCAGACCGGTGTCGGTCCCTGCGTACTGCTCGGCCACGCGCAGCATCAGTGGGGGGACCTCGTGGGTGGACTCGTGGGGGGCCGTCTGACCGAAGGGGCCTTGCAGTGGGAGCTCTCGGTGTTCGTCGTCATCAGTCGACCTCGAAGACGAATTCGCTCTCGCCGATCCGCACGTGATCGCCGGGGTGCAGGGGGCGGGGAGTGGTGTCGAGCAGCTCCTCGTTGAGGTACGTGCCGTTGGTGGAGCGGAGGTCCTCGAGCACGAGCGTGCCGGCCTGGGTGTAGACGCGGGCGTGGCGAGAGGAGGCAAAGGGGTCCTCGAGACGGATCTCGGCGTGGTCGCCGCGGCCGAGCACGAGGTCGCCGTCGAGGTCGTAGATCATCCCGGGTTCGTGGCCGGTGGCGCGGGCAACGACGAGACGGGGGGTGCGGTGGGCGAGGTCCGAGCGAGCGAGCGCGGAGGCCGAGTACAGACCGGTGCTGTCCGAGCCCGCGTGGCCCGCAGCACTGGCGGGCGCGCGGCCGTCGAAGCCTGCGCGGCTGTTGCCGCGCAGGTCGCGCAGGGCGCTGCGCGCAACCCACAGCAGGAAGAGGTAGAGCACGGCGAGGAAGCCGAACTTGAGCGCGACCGACACCGGCTGGAGCGTATTCATCGCAGCTCGAACACGATCTCAGTGGTGCCGAGCGCGATGCGGTCCCCCACGCCCAGCGGGTGGACACCGCGGAGCGGCTCGCCGTTGAGGAGTACGCCGTTGGTGGAGTGCAGGTCTTCGATCGTCCAACCCGCGCCGGCCGGGCGGATGTGGGCGTGCCGGCGGGAAACCCCGGCGTCGTCGAGGACGATGTCGCAGTCGCGGCTGCGGCCCAGCACCGCGCCCCCCGGCGCAACGAGCAGACGGCGGCCGTCGAGCAGCAGCATCGCGCGAGTGGAACGGTGGGAGGGGGAGCGCTCGAGCGGCTCGCGCAGGCGGCGGGAGGTCGAGTAGAGCATCGTCTGTCCGTGTTCGTCCTCACCTTTATCGGCGTCGGGGCCCTCGGCGTGGCCCTCGTGCCCGTCGGGCCGTACGAGTCGCGCCTGGATGCCGAACTCGCCGAGCGCCAGGTCGGGGTCCGTGTGGAAGGTGACGACGGGGTGCGAGGCGAGCGTCAGGTCCTCGCTGCGAGCGTGCTCGAGCAGGTACGCGCAGAGCTCGTCGATCAGCTCGTCCTCGACGCCGTCGTAGCGTGCGCGGTCCTGCGGGGAGAGCCACACGGCGTACTCGTTGGGAGCGTAGACACGCGAGACCGAGGCGGTGCGGTGCTCGTCCATCTCGCGGGCGAGCTTGCGGGCGAGCTCCATCGGGCGGACCTCCGCGCGGAAGAGGCGCCCGAAGGCGCCCTCCACGAGGGAAGCGAGCGTGGTCTCCATGGTTCGCAGAGGATTCATCGACACAGCCGTCCCGGATCGCGCGGATCCTGGGGCCATGCTAGTCAGACAGGCCCGCGTAGTGCGCGCGCAGCGATGGCGAGCACCGCCCCGAGGGCAGCCCCGAGGATCGCGGATTGGGCGGGTGTCCCAGAGTGAAGCCCGGCTAGCCCAGCGTGGGTGAGGGGAAGGCCGAGAGATGAGAAGGCCCACCCGCCCGTGGCCCACCCACTCGCTCGCGGCGAGCACGGTGGCCCAGAGGGTCGCTGCGAGCGCGTCAAGCACGGCGCTGCGTCCGCGCACCAACCACGGCAAGATCACCGCGGCCAGCGCCCAAAGCGCGATCCCCAGCAGCAGCGTGAGGCCCAGAAAGGGAGCAGTCGCGTACCCGTCGTACGGCAGTTCGGCGAGGCGCAACCACCAGTAGCCGAGTGCCCCGAGCAGCGCGCGCGAGCGCCAGCGGGCGGCCTGACCGGCGAGCGCTGGGTAGGCCCCGGCGAGGCCCGCGAAGCCGAGAGCGGGTGCGAGCGCCGCCGCGAGCCACTGCACACCGGGTCAACGCACGAGCAGGAGGAGGGGCGTGACCGCGCAGAGTGCGACCAGCGCGACCCCTGAGCGGCCGACGGCCAACTGCCAGACGCAAACCGCGAGGGTCCCGCCGAGCCAGCCGAGACGCGGCAGCGTGAGCCAGCCGCTCTCCTCGGGCTCCCCGCCGGGGTGCTCCTGCAAGCCACCGGGCAGCGGACCTTCGAGCGTGGCCAGCGGCGCGCCGTGGGATACAAATTGGGATGGGGCCGGCCTCTCCGGGCCGGCTGGCGGGCGTCGTGGCGCTGCCCGGGGACCGCGCGCGTGGCGCTGCCGCGGCGAGCGTCGCAGACCTCGCTGGAGGGCGTCAGAGAGCGCCTCTCGCAGCTCTGGGAGCGTCCCCCGCTCGCTTGGGGCCGGGTCGAGCGCACGGTCGAGCGCACGGGCGAGCTCGCGGGGAAGGTCGCGCCGGTGGCGCTCGAGGGGTTCGAGGGGCCGGCCGATGCGCCGCGCGGTGGCGGCGGGGGTGGGCCCGCGCACGGGGTTGACACCGGCGAGCGCCTCGTAGAGGACGAGCGCGAGCGAGTAAAGGTCCGCTTGCCCGTCCACCTCGTGACCCTCGATCTGCTCGGGCGCCATGTAGGCGACCGTGCCGAGCACGTCCCCGGTGCGAGTGAGGCCATCCTCGCCGGCGAGCAGCGCGCCACCGAAGTCGGTCAGCTTGGCGGGTGAGGCCGAAAGCGGCGTCTGCCCGTGGGGTTCGGGCGCGCCGTTGGGGGATCCTTGCGGCCACGCGCCGTTCGCCCGCTGGGCGTCCCAACCCCTCGGTTCGAGCTCAGCCGCCGCCAACGGCACGAGCACGTTTTGGGGCTTCAGGTCACGGTGGATCACTCCACGGTCGTGGGCGTGTAGGAGAGCGTCGGCGAGCGCGACGCCGATCTCCAGGACCTCTTCGTCGCAGAGCGCCTCGGCGGCGAGCAGCTCGGCGAGGGTCTCGCCGTGGACGAGCTCGGAGATCAGGTAGAAGGCGTCATCCTCAACGCAGGCCTCGTAAAGGGCGACGATCGCAGGGTGGCCGAGGCGCGCGGCGGCGAGCGCCTCGCGGGTGGCGCGCTCACGATCCTCGCCGTCCTCGCCGGTGGGCAGGGGGATCACCTTGACGGCGACTTCGCGTGCGAGCAGGGTGTCGTGGGCGCGCCACACGACTCCAAAGCCGCCCGCCCCAAGGCGCTCCGCGAGTCGGTAGCGACCGAGCACGGAGCCCACAGGTGCCTGCCCACCCCCAGGGTGAGCCTGCGCGCCACCGATCCGGGCCCGCGGACGGGGGGGGTCTCCAATCGCCTGGGTATCCCGGGCCCGCGGACGGGGGGGGTCTCCAATCGCCTGGGTATCCCGGGCCCGCGGACCGGGGGGAGTTTCAGTCATCAAAGTATCGAGGGAGTCCACCGCCTCCTGCGTTCGCCACAGCTGCGCACCCTCCCTGCCACATCGAGGCAGGAGAACTCGCGGTGAGCGAGAAGTTGCAGAGGTCACTTGGAAGGGCCTAGGTGGCCGGGCGGGCGGTCATACTGGTCTCCTTCCGCAAAAGAGTCCCTAAGGAGCGGACGGCTTGTCGTTCTTCGACGATGACGAGGGGGGAACACCGCGACCGGCCGCGGTGGGTGCCGGTCGTGGGTCGGCCCCCAGGCGCCCGCGGGCGCGCCAACCACAGCGCCCAGCCGGGGCGGTGGGACAGGTCGATCGCCACACGTTGATGGTGCGTCGGCGAATCGCCGCTGGGGTCGGGGTGGTGGCGTTGATCGTGATCGTGCTCCTCATCAACGGCTGCCTGAAGAGCGGCAAGGAAGAAGCGCTGAAGACGTACAACCGCGAAGTGGGCGAACTCGTGCAGGAATCCGACCAACAGGTGGCGAGCCCGCTGTTCAAGACGCTCGCGAGCGCTTCCGGCGAATCGCCGCTGAACGTGGAGGCTCAGATCAGCCGGCTGCGGGGGCAGGCGCAGAACCAGGCAGCGCGCGCGAAGAGCCTGAGCGTGCCAGGCGAAATGGAAGCGGCGCAGCGCAACCTCACACTCGTGCTCGACCTGCGCGCCGAAGCGCTGGCGAAGATCGCGAACCTCGTGCCCACGGCGCTGGGGGGGCAGGGCAAGCAGGCGAGCACCGAGATCGCCGGCGCGATGGAGATGGGCCTGGCCTCCGACGTGGTCTACTCCCAGCGCGTCGCCCCGCTGATTCAGCAGGCGCTCGCAGCTGGTGGGATTCACGACCTGAGCACAGCGAGCACCCAGTTCCTGCCGAACCTCGGGTGGCTCGAACCGAGCACGGTCGAACAGCGCCTGACCGGCAAGTCCTCGAGCTCCTCACAGAGCAGCCAGATAGCGCCGGGCACGCACGGCTCCGCGCTGACGGGGGTGAGCGTGGGCTCCACCACCCTGGAAGCGGAACCAACGCTGAACCACATCAACGCGGGGTCGAACCCGACGTTCACGGTCGCGGTCGAAGATTCCGGTAGCAACCCAGAGACCGACGTGGCGGTCGAAGTCTCGGTGTCGGCGGGCGGGCACGTGTACAAGGCGACCGAAGCGATCGCCAAGACCGAACCGGGCGTGACCTCGAAGGTGAACGTCCCCGTGAAGGGCGTCCCCCTGGAAGCCGCGGCGCGCGTCACGGTCTACGTCCGGCCGGTCCCGGGCGAGACGAACCTCGAAAACAACAAGGGCACCTTCCTGGCGGCGTTCGGGGGGTAGGGGCCTGCCTCGGGCCGGCACGCAACGTGGCGGGCGACGACGCAGTGGGGACGTCGGTGAGAGATCGCGCCCGCCCACGCGATAGCTTGTCACCGTGGCCGCCTCGAGCCTGACCGACACCCAGGGCATCATCGCGATCGCCGCCGCGGCGGTCGCCGTGGTGGCGCTGGTGGGGTGCGTGGCGCTGACGCTCAGCGTGCGCCGCCTGCGAGCCGCTCAGCGGGTCGTGCTGGGGGAGGGGGAGCGCGACGTGGTGGCCCACGCGGCGGCGCTGCAGGGGGGCTTCGAAGAGTTGCGCGAGTACGTGGGGGAGGTGGCGGAGCGCTTGGACGAGCGCCTCGCCGCAGCGGAGGCGGGGGTGCGGGGAGCGATCGCACACCGGGCCCTGGTGCGCTACGACGCCTACAACGAGCTGTCGGGACGCCAGTCGGTGTCGATCGCGCTGCTCGACGGGAGGCGCTCGGGGGTCGTGCTGTCCTGCATCCACCACCGCGACCAGGCGCGCGTGTACGCCAAGCAGGTGCGCGAAGGTCACAGCGAGCTCGAGCTCTCCCCGGAGGAGGAGCAGGCGGTGCAGCTGGCGCTCTCCCCGGCGGACGGGGACATGGCTGTGAACGAGCAGCGCTCCGCCTAAGGGCCTATGCCGGCCGGACACCCCGAGGAGGAGCGCCCGCGGGTCGGCTACCTAGGGCCGGCCGGGACGTTCACCGAGGAGGCGCTGCTGTCCAGCGCGTGTGCGGAGGCGGTGGAGCCGGTGGCGCTTGCGAGCATCTACGACACCGTGCTCGCGGTGCGCAAGGGGGACGTGCGGTGGGCGGTGGTGCCGATCGAGAACTCGCTGGACGGGTCGGTGACAGTGACGCTCGACCTGCTCGCCGACGAGCACGGGGACCTGGAGATCGTGGGGGAGGTGCTGCTCGCCGTCAGGCACTCGCTGATCGCCGCGGAGGCGGTGGCGCTGGGCGAGATCGACACCGTCATCTCTCACCCACAGGTCCCGGGCCAGTGCACGCGCCTGTTGCGCGGGGAGCTCGCGCACGCACGGGTCCTCCCGGCGAGCTCTACGGCGGAGGCCGTGCGGCTGGTGGCCACCGAGCGTAGGCGGGGGCAGGCGGCGCTCGGCACTCGCTTGGCGGCGGACATCTACGGGGCCACGGTGGTACGCGAGGGGGTGCAGGACCGCGACGACAACGTGACGCGCTTTGCGTGGCTGGCGCGGGTGGCCGCCGCCGGGGGGCCGGCCGAGCTCGACTCGCCCACACCGCCACGCGTAAAGAGCGAGAACCCACCAACCCAGTGGAAGACGTCGGTGGCCTTCTGGGGCCCCGGCGCGGAGAGCCCAGGCTGGCTGGTGCGGTGCCTGGACGAGTTCGCGCGCCGGGAGATCAACCTGACGAAGATCGAGTCACGTCCGCGGCGGGCGCGGCTAGGCCACTACGTTTTCTTCGCCGACCTTCAGGGCGGCGTGAGCGAACCGCGGGTGGCGCAGGCGTTGGAGGGCCTACGCGCGGTCTGCGAGGAGGCCCGAGTGTTGGGCTCCTACCCTGCAGCCTGAGAACCACGTGCCGCCTGCTCTGAAGCCGGTTCTGGGCGAGAATCGGGTGCAATCGGGGAGCGGCGCCGCTACACTGCGGCGCACGGATGGAAACCATCGTTCCATCAGATTCAGTTCGGTCCGTGCCGCCCGAGCACCGGCGGCGCGGGCCTGACAGTGGCCGGGTGCTCGTCTTGAATGCGACCTTCGAGCCGATCAACGTGTGCTCGGTGCGTCGCGCAGTGGTGCTGGTGCTCAAGGAGAAGGCGGAGCTGGTGGAGCGCGGGCGGTGGGAGCTGCACTCCGAGCGCACCACGTTCGCACGGCCGGCGGTGATTCGCCTGGTGACCTACGTGCGCGTGCCCCGCGACGCCCACCAGCGCAAGATCACGCGCCGTGCGGTGTTCGCACGCGACGGGTGGACCTGCCAGTACTGCGGCTCGCGCTCGAACCTCACCGTGGACCACGTGATCCCACGCTCCAAGGGAGGACCCTCGAGTTGGGAGAACATCGTGGCCTCGTGCGCCCCCTGCAACCGCCGCAAGGGCGACCGTCTGCCGCGGCAGGCCGGGATGCATCCGAGGCACGCGCCGCGAGTCCCGCGGGCGGAGGTTTTCATCCACGTCGCCAGTCCGTCGATTCCAGCGGCATGGCGCCAGTACCTCGCGCAGGCGGCCTAGACACGGGCCCTGCACAACCACGGAGGGCGCCCTCGACCGCAGGCGCCCTCCGCGTACGTCTCTGACTGGAAAGACCGAGACTGCCTGTGCTGCCGGAGGGACCAGGGCCGGCGGCGGTCTCGGGGTGTCCCGGGTTGGATTCCGCTGAGCGGTCCAGCCTGCCGACCTAGCGGCCGGTCACCTCCAGGGTCCCGCAAGAACTGTCAATCAACGTACGGACCACCTCCTTTCTCTGGTCTCGCCAGAGTAGCGGACGGAGGTGACGTTCGGCAAGGGTCTGGAAAACGAGGGGCTCGGCTCGGCGGCCCGAAGGCCGCCTGCGCCACCCTCGTGCTACTCGATCTCCCCCACTGCGCCGTTGCTGGTGGCGATCGATTCCTCCTCGCCGCTCTCAACGACGAGTGCGATCGCGCTGACGAGGTCGTCGTCCTTGAGGTTCATCACGCGCACCCCGGTAGCCGAGCGGCCCTGCTGGGAGATCCCGCCGGCGGCGGTGCGCTGGACCATGCCGCCGACGCTGATGAACACGAGCTCCTGGTGCTCGCGCACGACCAGGGCGCCAGCGAGGGCGCCCTTCTGCTCGGTGAGGCCGATCGTCTTGACGCCTTTGGCGCCGCGGTTGGTTTTGCGGTACTGGTCGATGCGGGTGCGCTTGCCGTAGCCGTTCTCGGTGACGACGAGCAGGTCCATGTCGTCGCGGGCGACGTCCATCGCGATCACGTAGTTGGGGTGGGCGGGGTCCCGATCGGAGACGTCCATCCCGCGCACACCAGTGGTGTCGCGGCCCATGGGCCGAGCGTCGGACTCGGCGAAGCGCACCGTCAGGCCGGCGCGGGAGACCATGATGATCTCGTCGTCGGGGTCCACGGCGCGGACGGCGAGCAGCTCGTCGTCCTCGCGGATGTTGACCGCGATGATCCCGTCGGCCTTGATGGGGGTGTTGTAAGCGAGCAGCTCAGTCTTCTTGACGGTGCCGCCCGAGGTGGCGAACACGAGGTACTTGGCCTCGGTGAAGTCGCGCGTGGAGAGCACGGCCTGGATGCGCTCGCCCTCGCGCAGGGGCAGGATGTTGACGAGCGCGCGGCCCTTGGCTGTACGGGAGGCCTCGGGCAGTTCGTAGACCTTCGAGCGGTAGACCTTGCCGCGGTTGGAGAAGAACAGCAGGTAGTCGTGCGAGGAGCACACAAAGAGGTGCTCGATGAAGTCGCCGTCCTTCATGTCCATCCCCGTCACGCCGCGCCCCCCGCGCTGCTGCTGGCGGTAGGTCGCGAGGGGCAGCGACTTGACGTAGCCGCTGTTGGTGATCGCGATCACCATCTGCTGGTCGGCGATCAGGTCCTCGATGTCGATCTCGTCCTCGGAGTGGGTGATCTCCGAGCGCCGCTCGTCACCGAAGCGCTCGCGAATCTCCCCTAGCTCCTCCTTGATGACCGCGAGCACCCGGCCCTCGTCGCCGAGGATCGCGCGCAGCTCAGCGATCCGCTCGGTGACGTCGGCGTGCTCCTGTTTGATCCCGTCGGCCTCCAGGGCGGTGAGCTGGGAGAGGCGCAGGTCGAGGATCGCGGTGGCCTGGATGTGGCTGAGCTCGAAGCGCTCCACCAACTGCTCACGCGCAGCGTCGCGGTCGCGGGATGCACGGATCAGTTCGATGATCGCGTCCAGGTTGTCAAGCGCGATCAACAACCCGAGCAGGATGTGTGCGCGGGCCTCCTTCTCGGTGAGCTCGTGCTTGGTGCGGCGGACGATCACCTCGCGCTGGTGGGCGACGTAGTTGTGGATCACCGAGCGCAGGTTGAGCGTGCGCGGCACGTTGTCGACGAGCGCAACCATGTTCACCCCGAAGGTGGACTGCATCGGAGTGTGCTTGTAGAGCTTGTTGAGCACGACCTTGGGAATCGCGTCGCGCTTGAGCTCGATCA
The DNA here is from genome assembly GCA_963725535.1 of uncultured Solirubrobacterales bacterium. Lineage (GTDB taxonomy): Bacteria > Actinomycetota > Thermoleophilia > Solirubrobacterales > Solirubrobacteraceae > Palsa-744. The sequence continues at coordinate 1,603,815 of CAVRYX010000007.1, read as the reverse complement.
CGAGGCGCATCCCGCGCTTGTCGGACTCGTCGCGAAGGTCTGAGATCTCGGGGATCCGTTTGTCGCGGACGAGGTCGGCGATCTTCTCGATCAGGTTGCCGGGGCCGCCCTTCTTGACCATGAACGGCAGCTCGGTGACGACGATCGCCTCCTTGCCGTGGCTGAGCGGCTCGATGTGGGCGCGCGCCTGTACGCGCACTCGGCCGCGGCCGGTCTCGTAAGCGTCCTTGATGCCGGCGCGACCGAGGATGATCCCGCCGGTGGGGAAGTCGGGGCCCTTGATGTGGCGCATCAGCCCCTCGACCTCGATGTCGGGGTCCTCGATGTAGGCGACGGTTGCGTCGATCACCTCGCGCAGGTTGTGCGGGGGGATGTTCGTGGCCATCCCGACGGCGATGCCTGAGGAGCCGTTGACGAGCAGGTTGGGGAAGCGCGCTGGAAGCACCAGCGGTTCGCGCTTGGAGCCGTCGTAGTTGGGCACGAAATCGACGGTGTCCATGTCGAGATCGCGCAACATCTCGGTGGCGATGCGGGCGAGGCGAGCCTCGGTGTACCGCATCGCGGCTGCTGGATCGTCGTCAACCGAGCCGAAGTTGCCCTGGCCGTCGACGAGCTCGTTGCGCATCGAGAACTCCTGCGCCATGCGCACGAGCGTGTCGTAGATGGCCGAGTCCCCATGCGGGTGGTACTTGCCCATGACCTCGCCGACGATCAGCGCGCACTTCGAGTAGGAGCGGGTGGGACTGAGCCCAAGCTCGTTCATCGCGTACAGCACGCGGCGGTGTACGGGCTTCAGCCCGTCGCGCACGTCGGGCAGCGCGCGCCCGACGATCACCGACATCGCGTAGTCGAGGTAGGCGGTGCGCATCTCCTCCTCGAGCGCGCGCGGTTCGATGTTGCCGCCGCCGATCACATCAGCACTCGCCATCCCTCACCTCCCTACACATCGAGATTGACGACAGCCCGGGCGTTGTCCTCGATGAAGGCGCGGCGCGGCTCGACCTGGTCGCCCATCAGCATCGAGAAGATCCTGTCGGCGGAGGCGGCGTCCTCCAGCGTGACCTGCGCCAGTGTGCGCGTCTGCGGCGCCATCGTGGTTTCGCCGAGCTGCTCGGCGTTCATCTCGCCGAGCCCCTTGAAGCGCTGCAGTTTGACGCCCTTCTGGGCGACGTTCAAAACGGCCTGGCGCAACGCCTCGAAGGACGGAGCGCTTTCGTGGGCGTCGCCGAGCTGCACCTCGAAGGCGGGCGTGCCGGCGAGCTCGATCAGCTGCTCGTGCACGGCCGCCAGCTGCCGGTACTCCTGGGAGTCGAACAGCGTCCGCTTGAGGCGGTGGGTACGCGCAAAGCCTGTGCGGGTCTCCACAGCCTTGACCCGCAGCTCGAGTGGGTCGGTCTCGAGCAGCTCGGTCGCATGCGTCTCCCCCTCCAGGCCCTCGCGGGAGAGCAGCTCGATCGCCTGCTCGGCGCTGGTGACCCGCTCGCCCAGTAGCGTGGACTCCTCCAGGAACTGCACCATGTCGTGGCCGTGGGCAGCGCGCAGCGATGAGGCCCACCCTTCGTACTGCTTGAGCAGACGGGTGAAGCGCTGCCAGCGATTATCGGTCAGCTTGAACTGGGCGCCGTCACGGCCGGTGATCTGGAGCTTCTCCCACTTGTCGGTGAGCAGGATCTCCTCGAGCTCGGCCTCCTTCTCGATGTAGCGCTCGCGCGAGCCCTGCTTGAGCTTGTACAGCGGCGGCTTGGCGATGTAGACGTAGCCGGCCTTGATCAGGTCTTCCATCTCGCGGAACAGCAGTGTCAGCACCAGCGTGCGGATGTGAGCCCCGTTGACGTCGGCGTCGGTCATCAGCACGACCTTGTGGTAGCGCGCGTTCTCGATGTTGAACTCATCTCGCACACCGGTCCCGATCGCGGTGATCAACGCCTGGATCTCCGTGTTCTGCAGGACCTTGTCGATGCGGGACTTCTCGACGTTGAGGATCTTGCCCCGCAGCGGCAGCACCGCCTGGGTGTTGCGGTCGCGGCCCTGCTTGGCCGAGCCGCCGGCGGAGTCCCCCTCGACCACGAACAGCTCGGCCAGCGAGGGGTCCTTGACCGAGCAGTCGGCGAGCTTGCCGGGCAACGTGGAGTTCTCCAGGGCCGACTTGCGCCGCGTCAGGTCACGCGCCTTGCGGGCAGCCTCGCGGGCGCGCTGGGCCTGCACGGACTTCATGATCACCGCGCGCGCCTCGCTCGGATTCTCCTCGAGAAACTCCCCAAGGCCGCTGTTGACGATCGACTCCACGAAACCGGCCATGCCGGGGTTGCCGAGCTTGGTCTTCGTCTGGCCCTCGAACTGGGGGTCGCGGAGCTTGACCGAGATGACCGCTGTCAGCCCCTCGCGGACGTCCTCGCCGGAGAGGTTGTCCTCTTTCTCCTTGAGCAGGCTGTGGTCGCGGGCGTACCTGTTGAGCGTGCGCGTGAGCGCGGAGCGGAAACCCGACAGGTGGCTGCCGCCCTCGCTGGTGTTGATGTTGTTGGCGAAGGAGTGGATCGACTCCTGGTAGGAGGAGTTCCACTGCATTGCGACCTCGACCGCGCCCTCCTCGCTCTCGCCGGCGAAGAACACGACCTTGCGGTGGACGGTGTCCTTGTTCTCGTTGAGGTAGGTGACGAAGTCCTCGATCCCCCCCTCGTAGCGGAACTCGGCGGAGTGGCCTTCGGCGCGCTCGTTGACGATCGCGATGTGCAGGCCGCGCGTCAGGAACGCGGTCTCGCGCAGGCGCTCTTCGAGCGTGCGGAAATCGAAGTCGAGGCTCTCGAAGATGTCGGCGTCGGGGAGAAACGTCACTGTGGTGCCGGTGGGCGCGCCCGCGGGGAGTTTCTCGCCGCGGCGCAGCTCGCCCTGCGGCGCCCCGCGCGAGTACTCCTGCGACCAGGCGTACCCGTCGCGGCGGATCTCGACGAGCAGCCGCTCGGAGAGGGCGTTGACCACGGAGACCCCTACGCCGTGCAGCCCGCCAGAGACCTTGTAGCCGCCGCCGTCGCCGAACTTGCCCCCGGAGTGCAGCACGGTGAGCACGACCTCCACGGCGGGGCGACCCTCCTTCTCGTGCATCGCCACGGGGATCCCGCGGCCGTCGTCCACGACTGTGACCGAGTTGTCGGGGTGGATCGTGACGGAGACCTCGGTGCAGAAGCCCGCCAGGGCCTCGTCCACAGAGTTGTCCACAACCTCGTAGACCAGGTGGTGCAAGCCCATGACACCGGTCGAGCCGATGTACATGCCGGGGCGCTTGCGGACCGCCTCTAGGCCCTCCAGCACCGTGATGTCCTGGGCGTCGTAGCTGGCGCTGCCGCCTACCGCCGGGTCGTTGGCGGTACCCGACACGGGGTCGGTGGGCCCGTCTTCGTTATCGCTGCCTGCGGCCAACTAGCCTCCACTCCAGGACGTATGACGTGAGAAAGCCCCGGAATCCGGGTGCGACAGACCGCGGACCGGGGCGGATGCGTGTGGACTCAAACGATAGCACAAGAGCCCCCTTCCACCGGCTGTCCAAGGGGCCCAATTGCCTGCAAAAACCAGGAAAAACGCGCGCCGGGCCTCAGCCGGCACGGCAGCGCAGCTTGCCCAGGCGATCCTCGCCTAGAGCGGCGTTCAGGCGAGGGAGCAGCTCGGGTGCCATCAGGTCGAGCTCCTGTGCCCACACCGCCGCCTCGCACTGCACGGTCAGCACCCCGTCGCGCTCCGCGGTCGGGCGGGCGGCGGCGGCAATTGCCTCCCCCACAACCCCATTCCAGCAGGCCTGCACACGGGCGAGGGTGCTCGCCGGCGCAAGCGCCGCGGTGAGGCCCTCAAGCGCCTGCGAGATGGGACGGGGGGAGGAGCGCCTCACGCGGCGAGCGCCTCTTGGAGGATCGCGCCAGAGGAAACGCGCAGGCGCGTGACGTCCCTTGCGATGGCACCGGGGACGTGAGCGAGGTCGGTGGTGGTGAGCACGCTCTGCCCGCCCGCCGTCAGCTCGAGCGCCAGCAGCTCTCGACGCTGGGGGTCCAGCTCGCTCATGACGTCGTCGAGCAGCAGCAGGGGGGTACGCCCGCGGTGGGTGGCGAGCACCGAGCGCTCGGCCAACAGCAGGGCGAGCAGTGCCAAACGCAGCTCGCCCTGGGAGCCGAAGCTGCGCAGCTCGCGGCCGTCGCGCAGGAAGGCGAGCTCGTCGCGGTGCGGCCCATGAGCGCTGAAGCCGCGCACGAGCTCACCAGGGAGTCGCTCCTGCAGCTCCGCCACGAACTCGTCGGGGTGCGTTGCGCGAGAGCGCGGGCGGTACTGAAGGGTGACCTCGCCGCTCACTCCGAGCTCGCTTGCGCGAGAGGTGAACGGGCCGCGCAGCAACTCGACCGCGCGGGCGCGGTCCTCGCGCAGGGCCACCGCGGGGCCGGCGAGCTCGCGATCCCAAGTGGGCAGAGTCGAGCGCGAGGCGTGACCGCTGCGGATACGCGAGAGCAGCGCGTTGCGCTGCGCCAACGCACGGGCGTAGGCCCGGCGCGTGGCGGCGCGCGCAGGCCAAAGCGCCGTGACCAGACGGTCCAGGTGGGCGCGGCGCGGAGCCGGGGAGCCCTTGAGCAGTTCCAGGCGGTCGGGAACGAAGACGCTGAGCAGTGGCCGGGTCTCGACGTCGAGCAGTCGTTCGACCGCGGCGCCGTCCGAGTGCATGCGCTTGACGGGCCTCTCGGCGCCGTCGCCGGCGGCGTAACCGACGCTCAGCTCGTGCGGGCCGTCGGCGTCGCTGACGCTCACCGTAACGCGCACCGCGCGCTCCCCAAAGCGCACCAACTCGCGCTCGTTACGGGTGCGCAGAGCGTGGCCGGTACAGCCAAAGTAGAGCGCTTCCAGGAGGTTGGACTTGCCGGCGCCGTTGGGCCCGTGGACGATCGTCAGACCCTCACCCAGGTGCGCGTCTGCGCGAGCGTAGGTGCGAAAGTCGCGCAGCTCGATGCTGACCACGCGCACCGCGGTGACCTAGCCGGCGTTACCACACACGCCACACGGGGCGTCATGACCAAGCAGACCAAGGATTCGAATGCCCACCCACCCGGCGAAGTGTGCTCTGCACACGAGCAACCGAGGACGCCGGTATGCGCCGGTCATGACGCCCCGTGCGTCACGTGTTGAGGCGGATGGGCATGACCAGATAAACGAAATCGCCTGAGTCGGGGGACTCGATCAGCCCGGGACGTAGCGGGCTGATCAGCTTCAGAACCAGCTCGTCGGTGTCGATGCTCTCGACGCCGTCACGCAGGAACTCTGGGTTGAACCCGATGTCGAAGGGCTCTCCGTGGAAGGGGACCGGAATCGTCTCGCTCGCCTCGCCAACGTCAGGTGTCTGGGCGGAGACGGTCAGCTCCCCCTCGCCGAAGGCTAGGCGCAAGGGGGCGTTCTTCTGGGCGAGGAGGCTCATACGACGCACGACGTCGGAGAACTCGGAGGTCGCAAGCCTGAGCTCGTGCTCCACGGACTCCGGGATCAACTGGCGATAGTTGGGGAACTGCCCGTCGATCAGCCTGGAGGAGAGAACCACCCCGTCGAGCTCGAAGACGACCTGGTTCTGCCCCACACCGGCGGTGATCTCAGCACCCTGGGACTGCTGGGCGATACGCGTCAGCTCCTGCAGGGCGCGGGCGGGCACGTTCGCCTCGAGGCTACCTTGGAGGGGCACCTCGAGCTCCGTCCGCTTGACGCTCAGGCGGTAGGAGTCGGTCGCGACCATCCGTAGCTCGCGGTCGGTCGCGGAGATCAAGATGCCGGTGAGGACGGGCCTGGTCTCATCGCGAGAGGCTGAGCGTGCCACTCGTTCGACGGTCTGCACGAAGGCGTTTGCGGGCACCGTCACGTGGGTGTCCGTCCCCGCCCTCGGAAGCGAGGGAAAGTCCTCCGTGCGCAGGGTGCGCAGGTGGAACAGGGCCCCACCGCAGAGGAGCTCCACGTCCTGCTCAGCGGCGCGCAGCTCGAGAGTGAGCCTCTCGGAGGGCAGCGTTCGGACCACGTCTAGAAGCAGGCGGGCGGGCAATACAGCTTCGCCTACACGAGCGACCTCGGCTGCGAGCGGTACTCGTAGGCCAACCTCCATGTCGGTGGCCAGCAACTCGGTGCCGGCGTCCGTCGCTGAGATCATGACCCCAGATAGAGCCTGTACGGCACTACGGGTCGAGGCGACGCGGGTCACGGTTTGGAGCTGACTCAACAGTTCTGATGTGGACAGGGCGAGCTTCATTTGGCAATCATGGCGTAGAGGGGCTTGTAGTGGTAGGGGCTGTGGGGATGTGGATTGGGCTGTTATGCAGGCAGATCACGACGGGCGCGGCGGAAGCAGTGTGGAAGTGTCGCAAGCCTTTCGGTCAGCACGGAGTCCGCTCGAGCTGTTGTCGTAAGTTGTCCACAGTTTGTCTGGAGGTTGAGTCTGTGTGGATTTTGGCCGCAGTTCGCCGCCATGCGTGAAGAACTGTGGTGTGGTCGCGCCCCCCGAAGTGGCGACCGATGGCCGGGAGGGACTCGTTGGTGAGCTCTCGCGCGAGGTACATGGCGACCTGTCGTGGCCAGATGACTCGTGCAGCACGGGAGGGGGAGACCAGTTCGTCGGGAGAGAGGTCGAAGTGTTTGCAGGCTGCGGCTTGTATCTCGGCGAGCGAGCGAGGCTGGGGGGTCTTGTGCGGGTAGAGATTGTCAAGCACCTCGCCCGCGAGCTCTGCGGAGAGTGGCCGCCCGGTCAGGGAGCTGTAGGCAACTATTCGAATAAGAGCCCCCTCGAGCGCCCGCACGTTGACGGCTACGCGCTGTGCGATGACATCGAGAGCCGTGGGGTCGGCGAGCTGTATCCCGTCCTGTTGAGCGCGCTTGCGGAGGATCGTGAGGCGCGTGTCGGTGTCGGGAGGGCGGATGTCGGCGACGAGGCCTGCGTCGAAGCGCTCACGCAGGCGGTCTTCGAGGGCTTGGAGGTCGCGCGGCGGGCGGTCTGAGGTGAGCACCAGTTGCGCGCCGGCTTCGTGGAGAGTGTTGAAGGTGTGGAAGAACTCCTCCTCGGTGCGGGTCTTGCGCTCGAGGAACTGAACGTCGTCGACGAGGAGGACGTCAACACGCCGGAAGCGAGCCTTGAAGCTGTCCATTCGGCCTCGCCCGAGGGCCAGCTGGAACTCGCTTGTGAAGGACTCCCCCGTGCTGGCGCGTACGCTCAGGCCGGGACTGTAGCTCCGCACCATGCTCGCTATCGAGTGCAGCAGGTGGGTCTTGCCAACTCCGGGCGGACCGCAGATGAAGAGGGGGTTGTAGGCCTGTCCGGGCAGCTCTGCGACGGCCAGTGCCGCGGCGTGTGCGAGGCGGTTGGAGTCGCCGATGACGAAGTGCTCGAACGTGAACCTGGGGTTGCCTAGCGGGTCGGTCGGAGGGGCGCTCAGGTCGTCGTAAGGTTGCGTTTGAGGGGCCGCCGCCTTTGTTGGAGGTCTGGGGCGCGGCTCTCGGTCCCCCCGGCGGTGGGTGGGGAAGGCGGCGACGCCTGGTAGGACTTCGACGGTGACCGTGACCCCAAGAACGGCCTTGGCGCACGTTTGCAGCAACCGCCCGAAGCGTTCGCAGACCCAGTCAAAGGTGTGCGGGGGGGCTTCGACGATGAGCGATTCCACAGTGAGCTCTTTGGCTCGCAGCGGCTCGAGCCACACGCGGTAGGTGGAGTCGTCAACTGCAGCCATGAGCTTGCCCTGTACCTGCGACCAGATCTGCTCCAACTCAGTGCTCACGGCAGCGTTGATCCGCTCCTTCGGGAGGGGGGTCGGGGAACTTTTCAGAGGGCCCCGGAGGGCCCGGCTCGCCGAATATACCCAAAGCCCGCCGCCGTCTCGTGGGCGGGCTCGAGCGTGGCCCGCAATTGGCGAGAAAATCCGGATGTGAGGGAGAAGGATCTCCCCGGGCCTACGATGACGAGGCGACCGGCGTGGCTCTATACTCTGGTTTCGTCGGGGCGCTAACGCTGCCCGGCCCCAAGCGGTGGGGTCGGCGCGGGCGTCGAGGCTCCGGGACTCAAAGGGGATCGATGAAGCGCACCTATCAGCCCAAGAAGCGTAAGCGCGCTCGTGCGCACGGGTTCCGTGCGCGTATGCTCACGCGGAGCGGCCGGTTGGTCCTCAAGCGCCGCCGCAGCAAGGGCCGCAAACGCCTATCGGCGTAACGAGATGGCGCCGCGACCATCCCGCCGCGCTGCCCACGGGAGACGCCTCTCGAGAAGCGCGGAGTTCGAGCGGGTCTACCGTCACGGGCGCTCGTCGGCGAACCGGCACCTGGTGCTCTACAGCTTTCCCAACCCCGCGACGGAGCGCCCTCGCTTGGGCCTGTCGGTCTCCCGCAAGGTCGGAGGCGCGGTTGAGCGAAACCTCGTAAAGCGCCTTTTGCGCGAAGCGTTCCATGGGGTTGAGGGCGAGTTGCGCGATGGTCAAGATGTAGTGTTGGTAGCTCGCCCACCGGTTGGCGAACTGGCCGAGCGCGAGGGGCTGGAGGGGGTTGGCGCAGCGCTTGAGGAGCTGCTCGAGCGCGCCGGGTTGCAGGGGTGCACGCCTCCCCCCCGCGAGAGGGAGCTGAGGCGGTGAGCACCACCGGTAGTGGTGGGCAGAGGGCTCGTCCAAGCCGTGCTGCTCGTGTCTCGCGCGACGTGGCCCGCGCCCCGATCGTCCTCTACCAGCGCGTGATCTCACCGGGCCTGCCGCGACGCTGCCGGTATGAGCCGACGTGCTCGCGCTACGCGTCACAGGCGATCGGGGAGTACGGCATACTCAAGGGCTTGGTGCTCGCCGCTTGGCGCCTGCTTAGGTGCAACCCGTGGAGCCCCGGCGGGTACGACCCGGTGGGGGCCCAGCGAGTGTTCAAAGCGGGACCCCCGGCCCACGCGGGTCGCTGACGCGCCCCACGGGGCCGACGACGCGGACGGAGAGCTCTCCCCACACATGCCGATCTTCGCGAACATCATCCAGGAAGCGTTCTCGCCGCTGATCAGCCTCTTCGAAGCGGTCCTCGTGTTCCTCCACGAACACGCCGGCCTCAGCTGGGGTCTTGCGATCGTGGGGCTCACGGTGGTGGTGCGTGCGGTGATGATGCCGCTGACGTTCAGCCAGTTCCGGTCGATGCGCAAGATGCAGTTGCTCGCTCCGGAGATGAAGGCGCTGAAAGAGAAGTACAAGGACGACAAACAGCGCCAGAACGAGGAGATGATGAAGCTCTACCGGGAGAACAAAGTCAACCCGTTCGCGTCCTGCCTGCCGCTCGCGCTGCAGCTGCCGGTGTTCATCTCGCTCTTCTACATGCTGCGCACCGACCTCAAGAAGCACATCTGCGGTCAGAGCCTCGTGTCGCACTACAACGCGGTGCACCACGCGGCGGTGACGAGCGTCGCGCACCTGCCGACCAAGTACATCGAAACCACCAGCTGCCAGAGCGTGGCCCCGGGGTCGGCGAAGTTTCTGTTCGTGCCGGACATCACGGCGAAGGCGACCGGCGCCGTGCTGGTGGTCCTGATCTTGCTCTATCTGGCCTCGCAGATCACCTCGACCCTGCTGATGAGCGCCAGCGCCGAACCCAGCCAGCGCTGGATGATGCTCGGCCTTCCCCTGATCTTCATCGTGTTTCTACTTCGCTATCCGGCGGGGTTGTTGGTCTACTGGATCACCACCAACTTGTGGACGATTGGGCAGGGCTACTTCGTCCGCCGCAGCTACGGACCGCCCCCGGCTCCGCCCGGAAAAGCGGACTCGACGTCCAGCGGAGGGGCGTCTCCCTCCTCAAATGGCAGAGGCGGCGGTCCGAAGGGAGAGCCCGCCCTGGCAGGCGTGGGCGCGCCCGGCGCGCCTCCCCCGCCTCCCCGCAAGAAAAAGAAACGCTCCGGCCGGCGTCGATGAGCGAGCGGGCGGACGACGAGCAGGATGCGCAGGATGACCCTGCTGAGCTGCTGGCCGAGCTGTTGGAGGAGGTGGCGGACGGCCTCGGTTTGGGGTGTGAGGTGAGGGTCGAGGCGCAGGAGGGTGTGCTGCGAGGCTGTCTGGAAGGTGAGGACGTGGGCCTCGTGATCGGGCGTCGGGGTCAGACAATCGACGCGGTCCAGCATTTGGCGCAGCGGATTGTCTTCCAGGGTGGGGAGTCGGGGACACGTGTGATAGTTGACGCCGACGGCTACCGCGAGCGCCGCGCGCACGCATTGCGTGGGGATGCGGAGGCCGCCGCCGAGGAAGCGCTACGGTCGGGCGAGGCGGTGGAGCTTGACCCGATGCCGGCTGCGGAGCGTCGGGTGGTGCACGAACACCTGCGCGACCGCGGTGACGTGCGTACGCATAGCGAGGGCGAGGAGCCCGAGCGGTATCTGGTGGTGTCTCCACTGGGGGAAGAGGGCTCATAGGCTGGGCGGGGCGTTTCACGTGAAAGCGGGCGGTCCCACCTCCTCTGCGTCTGTGTCGGCACGCCTGGAGTATCTACGGGAGCGCTACGGCCTGTGTGGGCGCCAGTGCGAACAGCTCGCCGCGCTATTGCGGGGCCTCGCCGCCGATAGGCGCGCTCCGACTGCGGTGCGCGACCCCGCCCGAGCGGTGGACGTACATCTGGCAGACTCGCTGGCGGCGCTCGAGTTGGATGTGCTCCGGGGTGCGAAAAAGATCGCGGACCTCGGTACTGGCGCCGGCTTCCCGGGGCTGGCGCTAGCGGTTGCGCTGCCGGAGGGCGAGGTTGGCCTCGTGGAGGCGCAGGCGCGCAAGTGTGTCTTCACCGAAGGTCTCCGCGCCTCGGCGCAGATCGTCAACGCGCGGGTTGTCCGCGCGCGGGCGGAGGAGTGGGTGGAGGGAATGGGGGCCAATGACGTGGTGCTCGCCCGGGCCCTGGGGCCGCAGGCGGTCGTGGTCGAGTACGCGGCGCCCCTGTTGCGGGCGGGCGGGACCCTGGTTGACTGGCGCGGGCGCCGCAACCACGAGGAGGAGCGTGCCGCGGGGCACGCCGCTGCACGGCTGGGCCTGAAGCGAGTTGAAATCGCCCGCGTGGAGCCCTATGAGGGCGCGCGGGACCTCCACCTCCACCTCTACCTGAAGGTTCGAGAGACGCCGGAGGGATTTCCGCGGCGGGCGGGGATGGCGCAGAAGCGACCGCTTGCGGGTTGAGGATGCCACTAACCCGCTGCCCGGACGACGCTCCGACCGTGATCGGCGCTAGCGTGCCGATTACGTGGGCACGGTTTACGCGATCGCCAACCAGAAGGGCGGAGTGGGCAAGACGACCACTGCCGTGAACGTGGGGGCGTGTATCGCGGAGGCCGGCTACCAGACACTGTTGGTGGATGTCGATCCACAGGCGAACGCCACGGTAGGATTGGGTCACCAGCGTACGCGCACGCCGGGCCTGTACGAGGTCCTGACGGGGGCGTGCACAGCCGTGGAGGCGCTCGTGGAGACGCCGATTGCAAGACTGCGGCTGTTGCCGGCGGGCCCTGGCCTGGCGGGTGCCAACGTGGAGTTGCCCCGCCTGGAGGGGTTCGAGGGCGCTCTACGCGAGAGCCTTCAACCGATCAGGGAAGAGTTCGAGTATGTCCTGCTGGACTGCCCCCCGTCGCTGGGACCGCTGACGGTCAGCGCACTGGTGGCGGCAGACAAGGTGATCGTGCCGGTGCAGACGGAGTACTTCGCGCTGGAGGGCCTGGCGGGCCTGCTGGATACCCTTGAGCTGATACGCCGCGAGCTGAACCCCGAGCTCAAGGTGGCAGGGATGCTGCTGACGATGCATGACAGCCGTACCCGCCTGGGGCGCGACGTGGAGCGGGAGGTGCGCGAGCACTTCCGAGAGTTGGTGTTTCGCACAGTGATCCCGCGCAACGTGCGCGTCGGGGAGGCCCCGAGCTACGGCCTGCCGGTCACCCACCACGACCCCCACAGCGCGGGTGCGGAGGCGTACTTTGAGCTGGCGAAGGAGGTGGCAGCCCGTGGCTGAGGGGGCTGCTGATCACGCCCTCGCGGCGTCATCGGGACGCGCCCGTGCTGAGCACTGTACCCGTCCCTCTTCCTTGCGAGGCCGCGCCAGCAGCCCTCTCAGGGGGCTGGGTGGAGGAATCGCGCGTGGCTAGCCCGAAGCGCGGGATGGGCCGAGGGCTGGAGGCGATCCTGTCGGTCTCGGCTGCCGGCACGGCGCAGGAGGAGCTGCGCGAGGTGCCGGTGGATTCGATCTCCCCCAATCCTCGTCAGCCACGCAGGCACTTCGAGGAGGAGGCGCTGAACGCCCTGGCGGGCTCGTTGGGCGAGCGCGGGGTACTGCAGCCGGTGCTGGTGCGACCCAACCCGCAGGGAACGTACGAGCTGATCGCCGGCGAGCGCCGCTGGCGCGCGGCGCGGATCGCGGGCATGAAGACGATCCCCGCGCTGGTGCGACCCCACGACGACGCGGAGGCGCTGGAGCTGGCGCTGATCGAGAACATGGCGCGGGAGGACCTCAACCCGGTGGAGGAGGCACGGGCCTGCGCGGCGCTGGTGGAGGAGCTGGGCCTCACACGCGAGCAGGTGGGCAGGCGTGTGGGCCGGGGCAGGGTGGCGGTCTCCAACCTCGTGCGCCTGCTGGATCTGCCGGATGAGGCGCTCGGGCTGCTCGAGGAGGGGGCGCTCAGCGAGGGCCACGGCCGCGCGCTGCTGCTGGCCAAGGATCACACCGTACGCCGCAGTCTGGCGCGAAGTGCGGTTGCCGACGGCTGGCCGGTGCGGACGCTGGAGGAGCGCGCTCGGCGCAGCAACGAGGGAGGGCATGAGGGGCCGGGGGAGAAGCGAGCCCGGGCCAGGAAGCTCCGTGGCGTTCACCCCGATCAGGCCGCGGTGGTTGAGGAGATCGAGGCGGTGTTGGGGGAAGCGCTGGGCGCCGAGGTCAAGGCGCGTCCCCGGGCGGATGGGGGCTACAGGGTCGAGCTTGCCTTCGACTCGCGTGAGGACGCGCTGGCGCTCGCCGCGCGGGTGGACGGGCACGCGCCTGCGTGAGCCTTGTGTGAGGGCCCAAGCGCGACCGGCGTCGAGCGATCCCTGATGGCTGCGCTGGGAATGAGGCGGCCGCTAGAATCGAGCGCGCGGGCGATTAGCTCAGTCGGTTAGAGCGCTTCTCTGATAAGGAAGAGGTCCCTGGTTCGAATCCAGGATCGCCCATTGTTCAATCCCTTGTAGTGGAGCGGAGTTGCAGCGTTGGAGCCAAGGTCCAGGTGGCACCGTGGCGGGGCTATGGAAGCGTTATGGAAGCCTTTGGTGTCTCGTGGTTGGAGGCCGCGGGAACTCCACCTAGAGGTCTCGCTCGCAAGCTCGCGCACGTATCTGGTGGGCCAGACGCGCTCGCTCTTCCGCGAAGGCAGGCACCCGTTTGCGTGGGCGTGGACGAGTGAGCCTCGTCCGGACCAGCGGCGTGAGTGGCCTCCGTCGGCGCGCTCGCTATCCAGCGCAAAGCAGTGGTGCCGGGCGCGCGGGCTCGCCCAGCCAGCAAAGCAGCGAGGGCCAGATGATTGGTAGAAGCCTGCCGCAGCTACCGACGACTGGCTGAACGGCCGGGCCGGGTTTAGGGTAGGGGTCGCTTGCTCCTCGTGGCCAACGCTGGCAGGGACGCCTCAGCACAAGCCGACATTTTTGGCGGCGTATTCGGCTTGCGCCACGGTGAATTTGCTACCGGCTTCGGAAGAGAGCTGTTCGATCAGCCCCTGGCATGAAAACGACGACGTCTTGAGGTATTCTTTGGCCGCTTTCACGGCCTGTTCATTCCAGTTCACATGTAGGTGTTCCACAGCGAAGACCGCGTCCGCGTGCGGATATTTGCTACCGGCTTCGGAAGAGAGCTGTTCGATCAAGCCCGCTTCTGAAAACGCGGACGTGTGGAGATATTCTTCAGCGGACCGCAATGCATTCTGCTGAGACAGGGTGGCGTCTTCGACTTCTTTATGTTCGCGTTCTTTGCGTTCTTCGACTTCTTTATGTGCTCGTTCTTCGCGTTCTCTTTGCTCTTCCCTTTCCTTTCTTCTTGCTTCCCTTTCTTTTGTGGCTTGAGCTATCGCTTCTAGTTCAGCTTGGGTGTGATGCCGGGTGACCGTGATCGTATCTTCCGCTGACTGGTGACCCGTGAGGGACGCGCTGACGCCGATAGTGTTTTCACCGACGTGGAGGTGCTGCACCGTCGCGTGCCAGTCACTCCCGTGGACGGCGGCCGGGTGTTCGCTGACGGTCACGGCGGCACCTGGCGTCACGGTTCCTGCCAGCGTCGCCTGAGAGCCAGTCTGGGAGAAACTCCCCTGATCGAGATGCAGTTCGACCGACGGCTCCGGCGGAGGTGTCGCAGCCGCCTGTTTGGTCGTCGTCGTCGTATTGCTACCGCAGCCAGCGACGAGGGCGACGAAACAAATTAGGCTCACCGGGAACCCGATGCAGTATGCGGCCCTTCGAATGCGACTCACACCCCGTTCCTCCTCCAGCCCACCCAAGTGTTTTGCGTAGATTCGGCTCCGCCCCCCAGTGCCACGTTCTGGAAGATACCGCCTTCGCCGGATAGGAGCCGTCTTGCCCGACACCCGGCACGTGCCCGCCTTGGACGAGTACCAGCACTTTCCAAAAGCGCCCCGCTCGCTCTCGCTTGTGCCGGACGAGCGAGCGCGTCCGGCACACCGGATACGTGCGCGAACTTGCGAGGGAGACCACTAGATGATTGATTCCGTTGGGGTTCAGTGGTCGTAGGCGATGAGGCTGCGGCCGGGCTTGTCGATCTGGCCGGCTTCCCAGAGCTTGTAGTTGTGCCAGATGCCTGCGGCGAGGGCGAGTAGGCGCTGGGCGACTCGGGTCATGAGGCCGGGCATGGTGTGGGCGCCGTGCTGCTCGAGGGAGAGCTGGCCCTTGAGGGTGTCGATGATCGACTCGACCCATTGGCGGACCCCACCGAGTTTGCCGAACCGTGGTTTCTCGCCCTTGCGGTCGGGGCGCACGAAGATCGCGCCGAACTCAGCCATCAACGCCTCGAAGTCGCGGCTGGCGAAGCCCTTGTCCGCGACCACGGTGTACCCCTCCAGTTCCACGCGGCGTAGCATCTCTGCGGCGACCTCGCGCTCGGGGACATTCGCAGCCGCCAGCTCGAACGCGATCGGCATTCCGTCGGAGGCGCACAGCAGATATAGCCGGAACCCCCAGAAGTAGCGGGAGTGGCTGGCGCAATACCCGTAGGCGGCGTACCCGGCGAACTCCGAGCGCTTGACGGTCTCCCGGGACGCCGCGCAGGGCACCGGCGTGGAGTCCAGCAGCCGTATGCCATCACACCACGACGGGCTGGAGAACGCGATCGTGTTCAGCAGCGTGACGATCTGCGGCGCGAGCGCACGCATCCGCTTGTTGTACCCCGGCTGCTTGGGTAGATACGGGAACAGGTGCCCAAGGCGCCTCATCGCGAAGCGCAGAAACCGCCGCTCGCTCGGGCAGTCCAGCAGGATCTGCGCGACAGCGAGGCACACCAGCTCGGCGTCGGTGACCCGCGGGTTGCGTCTTGCACGCGGCCTGCGCGGCAGGATTTCATCGGCCAGCACGTAAAGTGCCGTCAAGAGGGTGTCGAGATCGGCGGTCAAGCGTCCCCCACCTTTCGTGGTCAACGTTGGACAGAGCAACGCCGACCTTCGACACCCTTCCTACGTCTCCTCGCCCCCGCCCCAGCGCCGACCCAGAACGGAATCAATCATCTAGGAGGGGTTGGCGAAACCGTTGGCGAAAGGGCTTGTGGGCATCGCTGAGGGAGTCTAGCTTCGGCTGATCCCTACAGATTGGCCCCGGCGGTGCGCAAACACCCCGGGGCCGTGACACCAGGAGGTCAGTCCTGATGCAGCCCAAGCGTAGTGAGTGGATGGCGCAGCGTGCCGTCGTGTTGCAGGTCCTCCGCGATGACCACCCGGAGGGATGGACACGCGCAGAGCTTGAGCGGCAGCTATCGGACTTCCTGCCCGAAGAAGTCGAGACAGCTATCGAGGACCTCGCAGCCGAGGGCGTCGTGACGGTCGGCGATGACGAGACGGTCAGCGCGTCATTGTGCGCCCGCACGCTGGATGCCTTGGGCTTGGTGTCGATCTGATGCCCAAGGGACGAGCATGACACCGCCCGAAGTCTTGAGAGACCGGCTTGCCACCGCGCGGCAGGGTGGCGTGGGCTTCGATGAGGCGTGGCCCGTGGCGCTCGCGGCAGCAGTGAGCACCGTGCAGTGGGAGCGCGAGGAGTGGATCGATGCGCTCTCGGGCACTATCGAGGCGTGGCGCGCGGCGTGGGAGCGCCGGGACGCCACAAGGCCGGAGCAGGCATTGGTCGTGCTCGTGAGGCCCGGCGGGGAGCAGCTACCCGAACGCGCGTGCGAGAACTGCGGCGTGGAGATCCCCGCCGACCGCCACCGCAACGCCCGGTTCTGCTCAGACCCATGCCGCCGCCACGCCACCTACCTACGCGAACGCACAGCAGCGTAGAAGCAGACCGGGGCGCCACGTCGCAGGGCTGGGCTTGACGCGTGACCGCCTGAGAAGTGTTGCGGCACCGCCTCCGAGTGCTTTGCGTGGCGAAGGAGGCGGTGCCGCTGCCGCTCAGAAAGGGCACGGCAAACCTACCCGAGAGCGAGGACGTCCGAGCCGTTTCGTAAATTGCCGGGCGCTGCTTTGCTGATCTATTTGCGTGGCGAGGCGAGCAGCCAATTCATAAGCTCAGAAACGGAGGATCGCATGACACCAGCGCTCATCATCACCCACCGCCGGATGGCCAGATCGCCGAGCGGTCATCTACATGTGGCTGCGGTGCTGCTCCAGGATGGTCGGGCTATCAGCCGCGATGAAGCTTTCCGGCTGATAGCAGCGGGCGTGACGTTCAGGACGCTTTCACCGCGCGGCGAGTCAGCCAAAGTGGTTCGCATCCATTGCAGGCTCTGTCGGCACGACTATCTCAGGACTGACCGTGACCGGTCGAGGGAAGACAATCTCGATGAGCTTCCCGAGTTCTAGAGTGCGTCTGAGTCGAACCCGGCGATCGCCATAACCCGCTGAGGCTTGGGGTGTGGCGACCGAGCGGGTGCTAGGTCGTCGTCTGCGCTCGGGTGCGCGTTGTACCCGAGCGCAATGGCGATCGCGTCCGCCACGAACGGCACAACACGCTCTGCCTCGGCGACCGTCAGCTCGATCCCGAAGCGGTCATCGAGCACCACCGTCATCATGCCGCCGTCATGGACCTGAGCGTGCAGAAACGGCACGCTCCAGCCCGAGACGACGACCCCGTGCTGAGAGAACGGGCCAGGGAAAGTGACCCGCGACTCGGGCAGCTCGATAGCGTCTGAATCCATGAGCCCTCCTTGAGTTTCGCTTCCAGAGGCCAAATCCTGCCCCCTGGCGTGGGTTTGCAAGCTACGCTGCGAGCGCCACGGCTCGCTCCCGGTTGAGCGCGCAGGAAAGCTGCGAGAGGATCGTGAGATCCGCGTGGAGCCGCACACGCTCGATCCTGCGGACCCGGAGCGGCGCGAGGCCCCATTCGTTCTTGGAGCGGCCGAACGCGCGCTCGACGGAGGCGCGGCCCCGGTAGAGCGCCTTCCAGCGCAGCGTCTCGCGCGGAATGAGGGGGTGCAGGCGGTCGGCCTTGATCCACCGGGAGGCAGGCTTGCACTCGCCCGTGGGGCAGCGCCACTTGCAGGCCCCGCGCTTGTGGTCCGCTCCAGCGAACCTCCACTCCCCATGCTCACACGTCGGCGGCTTGTGGTCCCCGCGCTTCACGGCCGGGGTCTCGCGCAGCGGGATCACCGGGGCGATCCCCCGCTCGGCGCAAGCGTCGTAGACCGCCTTGCCGTCGTAGCCCTTGTCCAGCGCGCACGTCTCCGGGTTGATCCCGAGACCGTGGAGCTTGTCGAGCAGCGGCGCGACTGTCGGGGATTCGTTCATCTTGGCCGTCTCGACCTTCCACGCCAGCGGCAGATCGGTTCGGGCGCACACGGCCATGTGGACGCGGTATCCGTAGAAGCCGCCGCCCTTGCGCGTCGAGACTGCGGAGCGGTGGCCCCAGGACGCATCGGGGTCGCTGTACTCCTCCGGCGCGCGCGTTCCCTTCCGCCCTTCGAGACGAACCGCTGCCCGTTTGCGTAGGCTGGCATGTCCGAGGCGTCTATCGCCACGTCCCAGCCGAGGAGCGGGTTGCGCTTCTTCAGCTCCTTCAGGACTCCGGCGATGCACTCCTCCAGCATGTCTGTGTGGGCGCGGAGCTTCGCCCTGAAGCGGTAGCACGCCCACTGAGACGGCACGTTGCCGTCGGGGGCGATCACGGCCGCGAGCGCCGGGTGCTCGCGCACGAGTGCGACTGTGCGCGTCCAGGTCGGCAGGGCGTACATGCTCTTGGCGAGCATCATCGCCACCATGCCGCGGGTCGAGTAGCCGGGTCGGCCCGTCAAGCGGGTCCGCTCCAGGTCTTCTATGAGGCGGGCAACCTCCCGCGAGGCGAGGATTCCCGAGAGGTCAGCGACGACGGATCGCCGTGATACGTTGGGCGTGGTCATGGAGGCTTCGACTCCTTGATCCCGGTCCCCGGAGACTGCAATCTCGCGGGGACCTTTTTTGTTTGTAGGACAAGGAAAACTACAGGTCGAGTAGGACGGAAAAACGGGGCTTAGCAGCCCTCATTTAGCGTCGTGCTCGTGACTCTCCATGTTCTTTGAGATGCTGTCCAGCTTGGCGTTATGGTCGCGGCGGAAGCATAACCACGCCGCACCACACACCACGAAAAGCAATGCCGCGCCGATGACACCCAGCGAGAGATTGCTATGCAGCGAAGAGGGAAGGTGTGGGTCCGTCGCGGGGAGCGTGACGAACGCCAGGGCTGCCGAGGCGGCGATGCCCAGGAAGGTAAAGGCTGCCCCCAGCCAAAGCTCCGTCCACCCCATCTTCGCTTCCTCGATTTGCTCTTGGAGGCGATCCCAGTGCTTGCGGCTCAGCGACATGGCCGGGACCTCAAAGGATTCGGGCTTCAGTCGAGGCCCGATTGCAGCAACGTTGTCGGCCAGGCCCCCCGCCTCGACCTCCTGCGACGACGACTCGGGGAGGGCCGTCACCCGCTTCCCTCGGCCACTCTATCGGCCGCGAGGTCGAATGCGCTGGGCTCCGGTATCTCTGGCGG
Organism: uncultured Solirubrobacterales bacterium; assembly: GCA_963725535.1. Lineage (GTDB taxonomy): Bacteria > Actinomycetota > Thermoleophilia > Solirubrobacterales > Solirubrobacteraceae > Palsa-744. Next base: position 1,584,655 of record CAVRYX010000007.1, on the reverse strand, counting down.
TCTGAGGATGCCAGCCACCAAAGCGTTGATCTGGATGGTGTAGCCGCATTTGGTGCAGTAGACGAGCAGCATCGGAACCACGTTGGCGCCAAACGGGGTGCCCAACGGGGCGAAGTTCGGAATCTGGCCAAGCCGGGCGTTTGGCGCCCATGCATTTGCTTCGCATACTGGGCAGGCTCCGTGTTTCCAGTGCTCCCCGAACCACGCTGCAACCCGCTGAAGTTCCTCGGCCTCCACGCGAGTATCCTATGGGTTTCGACTCTTGGGACGCATCCTCCTACCCACATACATGCCATAGCCGCTACTCCTTCCACGGGGGATTCCCGCTCTTTGCGGGGCTTTCTTTGCGGGGGCCGAGTGGGGTACGAATCAGCCGATCCTGGGGTAGCGGCGTGATGGCGGGTCTATGATCCCCTGCGAGTGAGCGGCCTAGCGAGTTTCGCCAAACCCTCCTAGCGACTGCGGATCGCCTCGGCCCGCGCAAGTACCCCCGACGCAGGGACCCCGAGCGCGTCCGCGATCTTGACGATGTTGGCGAGCGAGACGTTGCGGACCCCGCGCTCCACGCCGCTGTAGTAGCCGCGATTCAGGCCGGCCTCCAACGCCACGGCTTCCTGCGACATGCCATGCTCGGCGCGCAGCTCCCGGAGCGCATCGCCGAATGCAGCGTGAACGGGAGACATAGCGGGCAAGTGGGTAGCATTCCCGCTTGACTGCTATGAGTCTATACACTATAAGTCGCAGAGACCATACCAATCGGCTCCGGCACGGGTGGTCGCCCGTACCGGAGCCTAGACACAGGAGACGATGCCTCCCATGCCTGACGAGAACCCTATCGTCGTCGAAGTCAACGCGATCGAGCGCGACGTGCTGTATCTGCTGACCAGCGAGTACGACCTGCCGATCTGGTCCGTGTGGGACCTCGCCCGTGCGACCGAACGCGGCAAGCTCATCAAAGACACCATTCGGTCCCTGCGCACCAGTGGCCTCGTCAACCAGACGAGCGACGGGTACGTGTTCGCCACCCGCGCGGCCTTCCGCATGGTGCAGATCGTAGGCCGGGTCAACTGACGCCGCCGAGCGTAGCGCCACGCCGCAGGACCGGGCGTGGCGCTACGTGCCCACGGCGTCCGGCGGTCCTACCAGCGCGGGCGCCACTCTTATCAGTGAGCTTACGGAGTGCAGCGCAGCGGTGGCGTGGACGATCTCGACTGCGCGAGGAACTGCATCGGCAGCTCCCCGCTATCGGGCTTGCCGGTCGTAGGCCGCGCCGATCTCCGCAAGCGTGGCGCCAAGCCCGTCTGCGAGGTGCACCAGCACGGCAAAGCTCGGATTCCGTGCTCCACGCTCGATATCGCTGATATACGTGGCGTGCAGGCCGGAGCGTGCCGCCAGCTCTTCTTGTGTGATCGCACGGCTCGCGCGGACCTCTTTGACGGCCCTGCCGAGGAGTTGTTGAATCTGAGGCTTGTCTGGCATCGCGCCTGGACCTTCGTGGTTACGGCCCTCCTACACCATAGGCGATCAGTGAGTCTATGCAGTCCCGCCTCGTAGGGGCGTTGACTGCACTCGCGGCCCGCGGGAGGCTCTGAGCGCAACGGCCGCGCGTTGGCGATGTTCGTGCAGTGATCGACACCACCGGGCGGGTTCCCTAGACTTACGGCCATGAGTGCTCTCAACGTTTCGCGGCGCGTGCGTGTCGAGGCAGCTCGCCGCGCTGGCTTCTCAAGCGGCGTGGCCTCCGCCTTCCGGGTGCTTGGCCGTGGCCGGCCGGCCCCCCCGCTTGTCCGCCGGGGGTTGGGGTCCCTGCGCGAGGACGCCCACGCGCTCCGGCGCGACGGCGAACGACTCTTCCGTGACGACGCAGCCTAGCGGCGCCTCCCCGGGCGGATCGACGGGAAGCTCCCACGGGCCGGAGAGCGGCGCTCAAGAACTCGACAGGGCCGAGGATGTCATCGACGGCGAGCCGGTCGGCGATGACCATTCGCATCCCGACCGGCGCCTGGCATGGTCAGCGAGCTTCAGCGGACCGCTGCCGCCTCCCGCAGCTCTCGCGGAGTACGACCAGACGGTCCCGGGCCTCGCACGCGAGATCGTGGACCAGTGGAAGGCGGAGACGGAGCATCGCCACCGGATGATCGACGGACTGCGGGAGATCGACCAGGAGTCGATGCGTGCCTACTACGGGAGCGAGCGCCGCGGCCAATGGCTGGCCCTCGTGGTCTTTCTCGCGGTGGTCGCCGTGGCCGTCCTGGCGATTGCCCTGGACCACGAAGCGGTCGGTGTCGCCGCCATCGTTACCGGCGGCGCCTCCGCGATTTGGGCTATGCGCCGCCGCAGCGATGGTCCGGGCAACACGACACCACCGACGGACCTCGGCGAGAGCGACGCAATCGAGACTCCCGACTGAGCACGCGTGTTCGTCAGGGTGTTCGTCTATAAGCCGAACCCCCAAACGAACACCCTGGCCGCCCGCTCGATGGTGGTTTGTGGCTCTGCGCCTGGCCTTGAGGAAGGGGGTCTCCGCCTCTCCGCTTCGCTCCAACCCGGAGACCCCCTTCCTCGACCCACCACAACACAAATGTGCAGGGTGGGGCCAGGTGCAGAGTGAGCGTTGGGAGCGAGCGGGCGGCCAGGGTGTGAGATAGCTGATGGAAACGAGGGAGGTCAGCCGGGGGGGCGATGGAGCTGGGTTGATGCTGGGGACGGTGTGCCTCGGGGCATGATGCGGGATGGTCGTGCTCGGTGATCTTGTGGCGGGCGTCGGTTGCTGCTGGCACTTGGAGGAACGGACGGGAGGCACGCCGGGCGGTCCGGCGTGCAGTGACCGGCGAGCTGAACTCGCCTCCCCGCGGGCGGCCTGATGGTGGTTCCGCCTTCGGCTTCACACGACAGCGGTTACTCCCTGGCGGGGGGCCGCCCGCTTCTGCTCCCAGGGGTAGATCAACACGGCTCTCGGCGGTGCGGATGGCCCTGGGCGTCTCGCTCCCCGCGGTCGCGGTCGGTATCGAGCTGCCTGGGGCCGTGACATGGCGCGCGCGAGAGATTCGCTTGCTCGAAGGGGGCCGTGCTCGGCTTACCTACTGAGAGCCGATGCGATCCCACAGGCATAGCCCCTCCCGCCCTCGGAAATCGGACGCCTACGGCGCCGACCCATTGGCGCTGGTCGATGATCTGCTCGACCGGCTTGCCGATCGTGTAGCCGACCGCATCGTCGCCGGCCTCGGTTCCCAGCGTGAGCAGGACGCTTGGCTTGACCTCGCCAGCGCGGCCGAGCGCCTTGGCATTCACCCCGACACGTTGCGCAAGCGAGCGAAGGCGGGCCTTGTCCCCTTCGAGCAGGACGGACCGGGCTGCCGCATGTACTTCCGCCCCTCCGACCTCGACGCATGGCGGCACTCGGGCAGGGCTATTGCGTGGCGGTCGAATCTCGCCGGCCAAGCCTTCGGGCGTGCGGGAAAGGCCGCATAGTGGCTTCCAGGTGGCTTCCATCCCCATCGAAACCGGCATCTATGCGGGGACTTTGCCTCGATCCCTTGCTATAGCGTGAAGGGTCAGCTATACTTCACTCATCGACTAAGTGGCCCGGCGGTGCGTCAACACCCCGGGCCGTGGCCACTCGACACTGGAGGTCGAACAGCATGAGCAAGGGTAACCCTGCGCCGCGCCGTGAGCGTGTGGAGCGCAACATCTACCGCCGACCCACGGGTGTCTTTGAGGTCGGCTTCAAGGACGGGGCCGGTGTGCAGCGCTGGCGCACAGTCGAGGGGGGCATCACCGCCGCTCGGGTCCTGCGTGACGAGCTGTTGGCCCGACGTGGCCGCGGCGAGCGCGTGGCGCCCAACCCCCGCCTGCGCTTCGGCGAGGCGTCGGAGAAGTGGCTGGACGGCCCGGTGCGCAATCTGCGCGCGACCACTCAGGCCGGCTACCGCAACGCCGTGGGGCGTCACCTGCGCCCGCGGTTTTCGACGCGCCGCATGGACACGCTCACCCCGGATGACCTCGCGGTGCTCGTGCGCGACCTCCGCGCGGAGGGATTGTCCGAGGCGTCGATCGTGGTTGTGCTCGGCGTCACGGGACGCATCTACCGCTACGCCGCCCGGCGTCTCGGGTGGTCGGGCACCAACCCCGTTGCGCTCATGTTGCCATCGGAGCGGCCGAAGCCCTCGCGCGCTCAACGCCGCCGCATCTTCGAGGGGCGGGAGCTGGAGCAGACCATCGCAGCCGCCCGCGAGCCGCACCGGACCATGCTGACCGTCGCGGCGCTGACCGGCGGGCGTATCTCCGAGTTGTGCGGGTTGACCTGGGCGGACGTGCGTCTCGATGACCTCGCGGATGCGGAGATCGAGTTCGGCTGGCAGGTCGATCGCAAGGGCAACCGCACCCCGACCAAGACCGACGGCTCGGCGCGGACCGTGCCAATCCCGCGGGCGCTCGCGGTGATCCTCGCCCGCCACAAGCTCGCCAGCCGAATCAGCGCACCGGACGGCTACGTGTTCGCCACGCGCACCGGGCGCCCACTCTCCCAGCGCAACGTCGCCCGCGCGCTGCGTACCGCTCAGCGCGCGGCCGTAGACGAGGACGGACGGCCCACGTTCCCGGCCCTACACGAGCGGGACGCCAAGGGCAAGCCGGCCAAGGTGCCGCGCGGCCTGATTCCCTCGATGCACTCCTTCCGGCATACGGTGGCGAGTCGAGCGCTTCTCGCGGGCGAGAGCGTGGACGAGATCGCTTTCCTGCTCGGGCACCGCGACGCCAACGTCACCCGGGCCGTGTACGTGCGGGAGCTGGCGGACACGCGGCGCCGCACCATGCGCCGTACCAGGATGGCGGCGGAGTTCGACGGCGCCCTTCGAGCGGGGGGCGAGGAAAGCTCGCCCGACGGGCGGCCTCGCTCTCCTGCTGAACACACTGGCAGGCCGCGAGGACTCCCTAGCGTGCAGGCGTGAGGATGGGTGCGCGTGCGGCAGGACTCATCGCCGCACGCCGCTACCGATGCAGTCGGGACAACGGCGCTTCCGCGCCGATCCGAGAGGCGCACCGTCGCCCGGGTCTATCAATCCGGGCGGCAGGTAACGAGGCAGCCATCCGCGTCCCTCACACGTCGGGCAGACCTTGGGGCCGGGCATGACCCGGACTTCCGCATCGGCCGGCGGCTCCTCGTGGTACTTCTCGACCCAGGCGCGCAGCGCGATCTCGGTCGCCGTCTCTGGCGACTCTGCCTCGCCCGACCAGTAGACATTCCGGTCGCCGAGCACCAGCTCGCCCGGCTCGACCGGCTTGATGTCGGTGACCGGCTCGATGACATGAACGTCGTAGAGGTGTGGCACCGCACAACTGTAGAGGCGCCGTCAGACGCGCGGCTCGTGGAAGCGCTGTGGAAGCCTCAGCCGCCCGAATCAGGCCCGCAGCGGCCCGCAGCGCAGACGGCAAAGCCCTTGGGCACAGGCGAAACCCGGACACGGCCCACGCAGACCCGGCCCCGCGCGCTCCTGATAAGGAAGAGGTCCCTGGTTCGAATCCAGGATCGCCCATCGGTTGTTTATGGCTCAACGGAGCCGTTTTCTGCGGAGATGTTGGGCACGCCCCCGGGTCTTGGGGAAGTCGATCTCGGCTGCCGCTGCCCGTTGCTGCCCAATCACACCCATTGGGCGCGACGTTGATCTGGTGGCACCCACCGCGTTTAGGAGGCCAAACTGCTGGGGCCACCTACGGGGTTGGGCAAGCCTCGCGCTATGTCGGTCGTAATGGCACTGCTCTCAACCAGCACCGAGAGACAGCTAACTGGGCGGTGCGAATCGCCGGCCAGGTTGAGGGCGTCGGCAAGCTCGTCGGCGTCGCTGGCCGAGCGGCATATGACCATCCAGCGAACCTGCCCCCGAGTTCGCACGAGCCATAGCGGCGGACGGTCCACGAGCAGCCGCCAGAGTTCGGAGCGAACGGCGGTGACCACTGGCTCCAGCATGAGCACCACGCCTGTGCCCGCCGGGAGTTCGGGCGTGGAGTCGCGCAGGAGCACCAGCCCTGTCGGAGACGGCGAGTATTGCGTCGTTCCGTCGGGGCGGCTACATGCCTCTACCAGCCCATCGCTCTCCATCTTCCGCAGTCGCTGCCGGGCGTGTCCTTCGCTCACGTTCAGACGAGGCGCGAGGCTGTACGCGGTTTGCGGTTCGCCAGCGACAAGGTGGCGCAAAGCTTCGAGATGCCCCTCCCTATGTGTTTTTCTGCTGTCCGCCATGCCAGTTAAGATTCAGGAATTAAGCGGGATAAGAACACACGATCCAATGTGCTGCTTGCCCCCGCGGGTCAATCGGCCAACCGACAAGATCCGAATCCTACTAAGGCCCGCCGTCAACGTGTGTCCAGCGGAGCGGTCAACGATGTAACCTGGCCCCTTAGAATCTGTGATTTAAGAGGGCCAGCCCGAGTGGGATCTGTCCCACGGGGCCCGTGGCCGTCGGAGAAAGCTGATGTGGAAGTACGCCCCGTTAGAGCCGCATACTGGCCTGAGACCACGTTTCATCAGGTGCCGCCGATCAGCCACGCGCCGACGCTCGCGATGGAGCTGCGATGCGCGCTTGGCTTGGGGAGAGCCCCGCTCGGCCCGATAGAGCCAGTCTGCCGGGCCAGCGGCGCTTGCTTGCGGGTCAAGCCTCTACGGTCTGCGCAGGGTGGGCTTGAGGCGATTCTTTCCCCCCGCATCGGAGGCTTCGAGATCACCGTCGATACCGAGCCCCCCGGTGGTTGGGGGTTCGTCCCGGCGCATCTTCGAGACGCCCTACATCGGCACCGTCTGCGCTTTCGTGTCGCCCACGAGCTCGGTCATACCTTCTTCTACGACCGGGGGAGCAAGCACCCTCGGCGGATGGTGCCCGACAGCGACGACCAAGAGCAGTTCTGCGACGAGTTTGCCAGGGCGTTGCTTATTCCTCCCGCCGCGATCCCCATGCGGCTGGCCGACCCGCGAGTTGTGGTGGAGTTGGCGCAACGGTACGACGTCTCGCTTGAGGTGGCGGTGCGAGCGGCGGCAGCCAAGTGCCCCGACCTATGGCTAGGTCTCTATGTTCGTCACCCAGGCGAGACGACACCTCAGTGGCTTTCTGAGCCATCCTGTGTTTGACGGAGGCTTCGATGCCAGGGTTTGCCTGGCGGAGGGAGAAGTCTCGGGTCATGGCACATGCGAGGAAGTATTCAAAGGAGCTGCTGGACCGCGGTGCGCGTCTGGTGTTCGAATCGGGTCGGCCGGTCGCGCACGTCGCGAGGGACCTCGGCATCGAGAGCGAGACGCTTCGCAAACACGTTCGGCAGACCGAAGCTGACGAGGGCCGGCGCAAAGATGTCTTGAGCAGCCAGGAGCGCGAGGAGATCAAATCCCTGCGCCGTGAGGTCGCGCAGCTGCGCCGCGCGAACGAGATCCTGAAGGCCGCCAGCGTGTTTTTCGCCGGCGAGCTCGATCCACACCGTCCGAAGTGAGCGCGTTCATCGAGGAGCACCGCGCTCGTTTCGGGGTCGAGCCGATCTGCGAGACCTTGGGCGTGTCGGCGTCCGCCTACTACCAGCGCGCCACCGGCCAACGCTCAGCCCGCCAGCTCGAGGATGAGCGGCTGCTCGGCCTGATCACAGACCTACACGCACGCAACTACTACGCCTACGGCTCGCGGCGGATGTGGAAGGCGCTGCTCAGATCCGGTGAGCGGGTCGGGCGCAGCCGTGTCGAACGGTTGATGCGCCAGAACGGCATTCAGGGCGCCAAGCGCCGCGGCAAGCCGTGGCGGACTACCCGGCCGGACCAGACGGCTCTGCGCAGCCCGGACAGGGTGCAGCGCGACTTCACCGCGTCGGGGCCGGACGAGATGTGGTTCGCGGACTTCACGTATCTGCGCTGCTGGGAGGGGCTGGTGTTCTTCAGCTTCGTGATCGACGCCTACAGCCGGCGGATCGTGGGCTGGCAGTTCGCGTCGCACATGCGCACCACGCTCGTTCTCGACGCGCTCAGGATGGCGCTTCACCAACGGGCGCCAGGCGCTGATGTCGCGCTGGTGCACCACTCGGATGCCGGCAGTCAATACACCTCGATCGACTACACCCAGACCCTCGACGACGCTGGTGTCCTCGGCTCGATCGGCACCGTCGGTGATGCCTACGACAACGCCGTCGCTGAGAGCTTCGTTGACAGCTTCAAGACCGAGCTGATCTCAGACCGCACTTGGACCAGCCGCTCCCAGCTCGAGCTCGGCGTCCTGGAGTACGTCGCCTGGTTCAACAACGAGCGCATCCACGAATCACTCGACGACCGGCCACCACGCGAAGTCGAGGAACTCTACGCTGTGAAAACAGGGCCAACCACCCCCATCAGAAGAAGATAGGGAACCTACAAACACCGTCCCCGTCAAACCCAGGGCGGCTCAGGCCGGCGGTCTGCCGCCAACTGCGGTAGCTTCGAGGCTATGACGACATCCGAGATCGTTGAGCGAGCCGGCCGTCTCTTGGCCGATGCAGCACCTCCCGAGTCGAGGGTGATCCTCTTTGGGTCGCATGGCCGCGGCGATGCCAAGACCGACAGTGATTTCGATTTTCTCGTTATCGAGCCGTCTGTCGCCAGTAAGGCGAAGGAGATGGTGCGCCTGCGGGGAGTGCTTGACCCGCTCAGGGTTGCCGCAGACGTTGTGGTCGTCCCCCGCGCTTATGTGGAGGAATGGGGCGACGTACCAGGCACGATGCTCCACGATGCGCTGACGGAGGGACGTGTCCTCGCCGAAACATGACCTCCACGACCTCGCCGCCCGGTTCGCGCGTAAGGCCCGCAGCGATGAGATTGCGCTTGACAAGCTTGCCGACGATCCCGACGTGCCGGACGACCTCATCGGCTTCCATAGTCAGCAGGCGCTGGAGAAGCTGCTGAAGGCGGCGCTTGCCCACGCAGGGGTCGCCCCGCCTCGGATCACGACCTTGGAGAGCTGATGGCGCTACTCGCAGATGCGGACCTCCCTCCGCCGGCCTCGGCCAGCGAGGCACGCTCTCTCGTTCCGTGGGCGGTGGAGTTCCGCTACGAGGACATCCTCGATGAACGACTCGACCGAGCAGCCGCGCGCCGGGCAGTGGCGGATATGCGGAAGTGGGTCGATGGGCTGCTCGACGCGCACGACGACCCCGAAGCGGACGACGCACCGGCCGCGAGCAGCCAGCCGCCGGCCGCGTAGGATTTGGGCAGCAGCCCCCTTCCGCTGCCCAAACCCTGTCGAATCGCCATCAATCCCGCCGCATCCGCGCCATCGACTGACCGCCGGAATCCCGACGAACACAGGCGATCCGGGCATTTTCGGCGCAGACGGCGCCTGGCCTGATAAGGAAGAGGTCCCTGGTTCGAATCCAGGATCGCCCATCACTGAATCCCCTGTGGTGGAGCGGAGTTACGGTGGTGACGCGAGGTCCCCGGAGGCGCCGTGGAGGCTCTATGGAAGCGTTATGGAAGCCTTTGGTGTCTCGTGATTGGAGGCCCCGCGGGAACTACACCTAGCGACTGCGGATCGCCTCGGCCCGCGCGAGTACCGCCGACGCAGGAACGCCGAGCGCGTCCGCGATCTTGACGATATTGGCGAGCGAGACGTTGCGGACCCCGCGCTCCACGCCGCTGTAGTAGCCGCGATTCAGGCCAGCCTCCAGCGCCACGGCTTCCTGCGACATGCCGTGCTCGGCGCGTAGCTCCCGGAGCGCATCGCCGAATGCAGCGTGAACGGGAGACATAGGGGGCATGTAAGTAGCCTCCCCGCTTGACTGCTATGAGTCTATACACTATAAGTCTCAGAGACCATACCAATCGGCCCCGGCGCGGGCTGTAACCCAACGCCGGAGCCTGAGCACAGGAGAAGATACCTCCCATGCCTGACGAGAACCCTATCGTCGTCGAAGTCAACGCGATCGAGCGCGATGTGCTGTACCTGCTGACCGGGGATGACCTGCCGATCTGGTCCGTGTGGGACCTCGCCCGTGCGACCGAACGCGGCAAGCTCATCAAAGACACCATACGGTCCCTGCGCACCAGTGGCCTCGTCCACCCGCGCGGCCTTCCGCATGGTGCAGATCGTAGGCCGGGTCAACTGACGCCGCCGAGCGGAGCGCCACGCCGCCCGGCGGTCCTACCCGCGCGGGCGCCACTCTTATCAGAGAACTTGCGAAGTGTGTAGCGCAGCGGCGGCGGGGATGATCTCGACCGCGTACGGGACTGCATCGGCAGCCCCGCGCTACCGGGCTTGCCGGTCATAGGCCGCGCCGATCTCCGCAAGCGTGGCGCCAAGTCCGTCGGCGAGGCGCACGAGCACGGCAAAGCTCGGATTGCGTGCTCCACGCTCGATATCGCTGATATACGTGGCGTGCAGGCCGGAGCGTGCCGCCAACTCTTCTTGCGTGATCGCCCGGCTCGCGCGGACCTCCTTGACGGCCTTGCCGAGGAGCTGTTGAATCTGGGGCTTGTCTGGCATCGTCCCTGGACCTTCGCGGTTGTGGCCCTCCTACGCCATAGGCGACCAGTGAGTCTATGCGGTCCGCCTCGTAGATGCGTTGGCCTCACTCGCAGCCCGCGGGAGGCTCTGAGCGCAACGGCCGCGCGTTGGGGATGCTCGTGCAGTGATCGACACCACCGGGCGGGTTCCCTAGACTTACAGCCATGAGTGCTCTCAACGGTTCGCGGCGCGTGCGCGTCGAGGCAGCTCGCCGCGCTGGCTTCTCAAGCGGCGTGGCCTCCGTCTTCCGGGTGCTCGGCCGTGGCCAGCCGGCCCCCCCGCTTGTCCGCCGGGGGCTGGGGTCCCTGCGCGAGGACGCCCACGCGCTCCGGCGCGACGGCGAACGACTCTTCCGTGACGACGCAGCCTAGCGGCGCCTCGTCGGGCGGATCGCCGGGAAGCTCCCGTGGGCCGGAGAGCGGCGCTCAAGAACTCGACAGGGCCGAGGATGTCATCGATGGCGAGCCGGTCGGCGATGACCATTCGCATCCCGACCGCCGCCTGGCATGGTCAGCGAGCTTCAGCGGCCCGCTGCCCCCTCCCGCAGCCCTCGCGGAGTACGACAAGACAGTCCCGGGCCTCGCACGCGAGATCGTGGACCAGTGGAAGGCGGAGACGGAGCATCGCCACCGGATGATCGACGGACTGCGGGAGATCGACCAGGAGTCGATGCGTGCCTACTACGGGAGCGAGCGCCGCGGCCAATGGCTGGCTCTAGTGGTCTTCCTCGCGGTGGTCGCCGTGGCCGTCGTGGCGATCGCCTTGGACCACGAAGCGGTCGGCGTTGCCGCTATCGTCACCGGCGGCGCCTCGGCGATTTGGGCTATGCGCCGCCGCAGCGATGGTCCGGGCAACACGACACCCCCGACGGACCTCGGGGAGAGCGACGCAGTCGAGACCCCTGGCCGGGCACGTTAGGACCATCAGCGTGTCCCCCATGTGGCGCCTGGTAACGACCAGACACGCCAGCCTGATCCAAGCACGTTGAAGGAAGGGTCTACGCAAATCCACACGGCGAACCCGGGCGGGTAAGCGGCCAGGGGCGATGCTTCGCCCCGGCTCACCCGCCGCGGGGGCGGCGCGCAGCTCGGGCGCCGGGTAGTGGGTCAGTTTTGAGTGCGTATCATGTCGGGATTCCTCTCAATCCTAATCTTTGGCAGGGACCTTGGCTGTCGCCGCGGATCATCTATGCCTTCCGCCGTAGTCAGCGAGAGGCAAGAGACATGGTGCTCCGTCGCGGTGCGTCTGACCTGAAAACGATTCGTGAGGATACCGCTCTGCGATTTCTGCGGGGCGAGGGAATCGAGATTGGGGCGCTGGATTTCCCGTTGCGGCTGCCTTGTGGTGCTTCGGTTCGCTGCGTTGACTATCTCGATGAGGCCGGGCTGCGTGAGAGCCACAACGGCACTCTGCGCGGGGGGGAACGGCAGAGGCGTCCGCTCGTCGTGCCGGATGTGGTGGATGATGGCGCACGTCTCGCCTCGTTCGCGGATGCTTCGCTGGATTTCGTCGTAGCGAATCACATGCTTGAGCATGTCGAGGACCCAATCGCCGCCCTCCAACATCAACTACGTGTGCTCAGACTAGGCGGCATTCTCTATCTAACGTTGCCCGACGCTCGCAAGAGCTTTGACGCGCCACGCGAGCGAACCACGACGGAGCACCTTCTGCGAGATCACAGTGAAGGCCCACAGATATCGCGCGGCGAACACTATGAAGAATGCGCACGACACGTCGAGGGTCATCGCGGCGAGATTCTGACCAAGCGCGTGCGCGAGATGGAAGCCGAACGCCTGCGCCCGCACTTCCATGTGTGGGAGCCGATCACCTTCGCCGGATTCTTGGCTGCCCTCGACCTGCCATTCACCCTGGAGCTGCTTCAAGCAAGCGCGGGTGAGTTCATTGTAATCCTTCGCAAGCGATGACTCGAAGCCATCCGCTTGTCTTGCGTGTTCGTCAGGGTGTTCGTCTATAGGCCGAACCCCCAAACGAACACCCTGGCCGCCCGCTCGATGGTGGTTTGTGGCTCTGCGCCTGGCCTTGAGGAAGGGGGTCTCCGCCTCTCTCCAACCCGGAGGCCCCCTTCCTCGACCCACCACAACACAAATGTGCAGGGTGGGGCCAGGTGCAGAGTGAGCGTTGGGAGCTAGCGGCGGCCAGGGTGTGAGATAGCTGATGGAAAACAAAGGAGGGCAACCGGGGGGGCGATGGAGCTGGGTTGATGCTGGGGACGGTGTACCTCGGGGCATGATGCGGGATGGTCGTGCTCGGCGATCTTGTGGCGGGCGTGGGCTGCTGGTGACACTTGGGAGGAACGGACGGGAGGCACGCCGGGCGGTCCGGCGTGCAGTGACCGGCGAGCTGAACTCGCCTTCCCGCGGGCGGCCTGATGGTGGTTCCGCCTTCGGCTTCACGCTCCCGCGGGTACTCCCTGGCGGGGGCCGCCCGCTTCTGCTCCCAGGGGTAGATCAACACGGCTCCCGGCGGTGCGGGTGGCCCTGGGCGCCCTGCTCCCGTGGTCGCGGTCGGTATCGCGCTGCCTGGGGGCCGTAACGGTGGGGCGTGTGGAGGATTCGCTTGCTCGGCGGGGGCGTTGCTCGGCTTACCTACTGAGAGCCGATGCGATCCCACAGGCATAGCCCCTCCCGCCCTCGGAAATCGGACGTCTACGGCGCCGACCCATTGACGCTGGTCGATGATCTGCTCGACCGGCTTGCCGACCGTGTAGCTGACCGCATCGTCGCCGGCCTCGGTTCCCAGCGTGAGCAGGACACTTGGTTTGACCTCGCCAGCGCGGCCGAGCGCCTTGGCATTCACCCCGACACGTTGCGCAAGCGAGCGAAGGCGGGCCTTGTCCCCTTCGAGCAGGACGGACCGGGCTGCCGCATGTACTTCCGCCCCTCGGACCTCGATGCATGGCGGCGCTCGGGCGGGGCTATCGCGTGGCGGTCGAATCTCGCCGGCCAAGCCTTCGGGCGTGCGGGAAAGGCCGCATAGTGGCTTCCAGGGGCTTCCATCCCCATCGAAAGCGGCATCTATGCGGGGACTTTGCCTCGATCCCTTGCTATAGCGTGAAGGGTCAGCTATACTTCACTCATCGACTAAGTGGCCCGGCGGTGCGTCAACACCCCGGGCCCGTGGCCACTCGACACTGGAGGTCGAACAGCATGAGCAAGAGTAACCCTGCGCCGCGCCGTGAGCGCGTGGAGCGCAACATCTACCGCCGGCCCACGGGTGTCTTCGAGGTCGGCTTCAAGGACGGGGCCGGTGTGCAGCGCTGGCGCACAGTCGAGGGGGGCATCACCGCCGCTCGGGTCCTGCGTGACGAGCTGTTGGCCCGACGTGGCCGCGGCGAGCGCGTGGCGCCCAACCCCCGCCTTCGCTTCGGCGAGGCGTCGGAGAAGTGGCTCGACGGCCCGGTGCTCGACCTGCGCGCGACCACTCAGGCCGGCTACCGCAACGCCGTGGAGCGCCACCTGCGCCCACGGTTTTGGATGTTCACCTCGATTTCTGCGAGGTCGCGGTCGCCGAGGGCGGCTGGGTCTCGCGCGTGGGACGGATCGCGAGTACCCCGGAGTCGATCCGGGAGTTCGCGGGCAGCCTGAATGGCAGCGTCCCAGGTGGTGTTGGAGGCCAGCTGCGGCGCGATGATGATCGCCCGGCTGTTGGCCGAGGGCTCGGTTGGGCGGGTCGTGGTATGCAACGCGGCGGAGACACGTGCGATCTCTCACGCGCGCGTGAAGTCTGACCGTTTTGACGCGGCGATGCTCGCAAAGCTTCTCTCGGCCGGGATGCTCAAAGCGGTGTGGGTGCCCGACGAGGCGACGTCTGCTTTGCGGCGGCGTGTCGCTCGCCGCGCGGGGCTCGTGCGGGCACGCACACGGGTGAAGAACGAGGTGCACGCGGTCCTCGCGAGGTGTCTGATCGGGCGTCCCCCGGTGAGCGACCTCTTCGGGAAGAAGGGATGTGTGTGGCTGCTCGAGCAGCAGCTGCCCGAGGAGGAGACCGAGACGGTGAGGAGCTGTCTGCGGCACATCGATTTCCTGGGCGGCGAGATCACCGGCCTTGACCAACGGATCGCCCAGCAGGCCCTCGCGTTCCCCGGGTTTCAGCGGCTGCTGACGATCCCCGGGGCGTCGGGACCGCGGCGGCAGTGATCGCGGCGATCGGGGACATCGCCCGCTTCCAGAGCCCTGGCCAGCTCGTCGCGTACTTGGGTCTGGACCCGAAGGTTCGCCAGTCCGGGTCAGAGCCGGCGCGCTATGGGCACATCTCAAAGCGCGGTGACCCGCAGGCCCGCTCGATGCTTGTCGAGGCCGCGTGGATCTCGATCCGAAGCCCCGGCCCCCTCAAGGCATTTTCGGCGAGCGCGTCCGTGCCCGCCGTGGCGCTCAGATCGCCGCGGTCGCTGTCGCACGCAAGCTCGTCGTGCTCTGCTGGCACCTCCTCACAAAGGGATCAGGACTACGCGTTCGCGCGGCCGTCGCTGACCCGGCAGAAGACGCGTCGCCTGGAACTCTTGGCCGGCGCTCCGCCGCTGCCACGCCGTCACGGCGGGCCGCCCGTGAGCCCGACCAGCAGTCAGCGCGCAGCCGAGCGCGAGCTGCAAGCCCAGGCCGAGCTCGCCTACCGGCGCCTGGTCGATGACTGGCGCACAACAGCATCACCGAAGGGTGGTGCGGGTGCGACACCGGGGCGCGCACCCAACAAGCCCTCGAAGGGCAAAGCCGCGCGGCAGGCCACAAGCCCCTGACGCCTGCGCTTCGCTACGTCAGTCACCCGCACCACGACAAATCATTCCACTTCGAAGCGCCGGGTGCGACCCCGCCGCCGATGCTCACCCCTGCGCCACGACACACCCGGCGACGCAACAAAAGAGCCGGACAGACCATATATGCACTGTGAGTGTGTGCACAGCGATTGCTGTGTCGTGAAGGTGCGTTCAGCGACTGCGTTGTAGTCGACGTTCCCCACGTGGGGAACGTCGGGCCTGGTGTTCAGGCTGGCCCCGGTGGCGATGGACGTGACCCTCATATGCACTGGCCCTGCGCTTGGCGTGGGTGCTCTTGTCCCGATCTGTCCGTCTGTTGCTGCCGGTCCCGGCCTGGCCTCCGCTTGTGGCCTGATCAGAAGCCTGTCCGCCCCGTTGTGTGGGGCGTGACTCATCACAGTCTTGCCCTTCGCGGTTCCTATTCCCAGGCCGAGCACCGACAGACAAACCCCCAGAAGAGGAGGTCGTATTTCATGCTGGCAGACCAGGCCGACCATGTGCTCGGCATCGACACGCACCGCGACTCGCATAGCGCGGCGATCCTCGCCGCGGACACGGCGGTCGTGCAGGGACAGATCACCGTCGCCGCGAATGAGCGCGGCTACAGGCGGCTGTTGCGTTTCGCGCGTGAGAGCGCGCCAGGCCGCAGAGCGTGGGCAGTCGAGGGAACGGGCAGCTATGGCGCGGGATTGACGGTGTTCCTTCAGCGGGAGGGCGAGCTGGTGCTCGAGGTCGACCGTCCTCGCCGACCGGCGCGTCGTGACCGTGCCAAGTCTGATGAGCTCGACGCGATCCGTGCAGCGCGCGAAGCGCTCACACGCGAGCATCTCGCGCGGCCCCGCCAGCGGGGAGAGCGCGAGGCGCTGCGTGTGCTGTTGGCCACGCGCGACAGCGCGGTGCGCTCCAAGCGAGCGGCGATCACGTTGATGAAGGGGCTGCTCGTCTCGGCAGCGCCAGCCCTGCGTGAAGGGTTGCGCTCTCTGCCCACAAACGAACAGCTCACGCGCTGTGCCCGCCTGCGCCTGCGCGTCAGCTCCACGCAAGACTCAGAACAGCGCGCGACGACGATCGCGATCCGCGCGAGCGCCCGTCGAGCGCTCGCGCTTGCAGAGGAAGCACAGGAACTCGAAGCGGAGATCAAGCCGATCGTCGCTCGTCTGGCGCCCTGCCTGCTCGCGGAGATGGGCGTCGGCGCGATCGTCGCAGCGCAGATCCTCTGCGCCTACTCCCACCAAGGACGCATCCGCTCCGAGGCCGCCTTCGCCTCACTCGCCGGCGTCGCTCCGATCCCGGCGTCCTCCGGGCAAACCGTGCGTCACCGCCTGAACCGCTCAGGCGACCGCCAGCTCAACCGAGCCCTACACACGATCGTGCTCTGCCGCATGCGCGACGACCCCCAAACACGCGCCTACACCGCCCGACGCCAAGCCGAAGGACGCAGCACCCGCGAGATCAAGCGATGCCTCAAGCGCTACACCGCACGCCACCTCTACCGGCTACTCCAAGCCTCACCACCGAATCCCGCAAATAGCGAGACTTGACAAACATAGAAGCATCTGTGAGTGCCTTGATCTTGGCGTGGCCGATATGGCGTCCGGGTGCGGCAGCCCGGACTCGACGCTCAAGCTCGATAGCTCCGAGCCTGGTTGCGCGTGCGGGGTCTCCGCCGGTGACAGCGATCACGGCGCGTGCTGTGATGCCTCGCTCGCCGCCGCGGAAGGTTTGCAGGAACTCGGGCCAGATCGTGTCCAGGCAAACCTTCACGGCGCCGCGAAGCCGGCGGCGCTCGCGGCGCAGCCGCAGCCGCTCCAAGCACAGCGCGTGCGCGCACGCCACCGCCGGTGCGTCCGGCCTCACGAGATGGGAGTAGTCGGCCGCGCTGGCGAGGGTGCGCGCGTCCACACGATCAGACTTCGCGCCCGTGACATCGAGTGCGCCGCGGAGCTTCGCGACGGTCGCCGCGTGAACCTGGCGCACCTCAACGCCCTGGCCGGAGAGCTCCTCCACGAGCGCCTGCCAGCGTGTCGCGGTCGGCTCGATGATCACCAGGACGCGCCCGTCAAGCCCAGCGAGCTCGCCAACGAACCCGTCGATTCCATCGCGGGAATGCTCGAACCTGAGTCGCCGATCGGTCCCGTCCGGTGCACGCAACACCGCTTCGTGCGCGGCGCGGCGCCCGAGATCGATGCCGACTGTCCACGCGAGCTCGCCCGCGTGGACAGTCGCAGTCACGTCCGTCATCCTCTGCATCCAGCCTCCTCCGACAGTGGTTTAAGCCCGCACACACCTGGGCCAATGAGCTACTCGAAGAGGAGGCTGACCTGCGTATCGGCTACCAGCGAACCCCAGCTTCCGCGCCAACCTAATTGCTTGGATGCTTCTATGTTGTCAAGGGCGTTGTTGCGAGCTGGTTGTAGAGGTGGCGGGAGAGGTGTCGCTTCAGCGATCGCATGGCCTCGCGCTTGGTCTTCCCCTCGTTGATTCTGCGCTGCATGTAGGCGCGGCTCGGGGGGTGGTGGACGGAGCGCGAGAGAGCGATCGTGTAGATCGCCGCGTTGATTTGTCGGTCGCCTCCGCGGCTGAGGCGGTGGCGGATAGTTTTGCCGGAGGATGCGGGTTGTGGTGCGGTGCCGTTGGCGCGCGCGAATGCTGCCTCGCTGGTGAAGCGCGCCGGGTTGAACGCTAGGAGCTTGCCGGCGCAGATCGGCCCGACACCGGGCTCCTCCATGAGCTTCGGGGCGAGGGAGCGGACGAGCGTCTCGATTTCGCGGGTGTAGTTCTCGGCCTGCACGTCGAGCGCTCTGGCGCGGTTGGCGATGTCGCGGAGGACTTGCAGGGTGGTGTTCTCTTGCAGGCTCGCGGTCGGGCGTGTCCGCATCCCGGTGAGACGCTCCGCGAGCTTGGCGCCGTTGCGCGCTGGGCCGATCCTTTCCCGCAGAGCGCCTGGTGCGCCGACGTTGAGGGCTTGCAGCTGGTTGTAGAGTCTCGAGCGCTCGCCGACGACGGAACGGTAGGCGACGAGCAGCATCTGTAGCGCCAGACGTGTCCCAGACCCGCGGGGGGTCGACAGGCCCTCACCGGCGAGGACCTTCTTCGCGGCAATGAGAGCATCGAGGCGATCGGACTTCCCAGTCCGCCGCTCACGACGACGCGGACGCTCCACCTCGAACACCTCGACACCCTCAGCCTGCAGGTACTCGCAGAGCCCGGCCCCGAAGCTGCCGGCGCCCTCGATACCGACCAGCACGTGCCCCTCGAGCTCGCCGACCCAGTTGGCGAACCTGCGGTAGCCGGCCAGGTCGGCCGTGATCGTGATCTCGCCGAGAAGCTGTCCGAGCTTGTCCAAGGCGACGGCGAGATGCTGCTCCTTGTGGGTGTCCACGCCTACTGCGATCATGAACTTGGTCTCCTATCTGCTGGTTGGCGCTGGTGATTGGAGGCCGCCAGACAAAGCCATGTCGAGCGATAGGCACGCTTCTATGAAGTCATGGCGGCGTCCGTGACAGGCGGCGGGAGACAGATCCAACAAAAGGCACCCAAACGGGGCCAGCCGTTTTATTCGAGTCATCCCGTCGCCTGCCACACCCTCTACGGGGCACCGGACACCACTGCATAGCCCCGCCAAACCACGCCCTAACGGGCTCAGCTCCACGACGGCCAGCCCGCCCACAACAGGGCCCCAGCAGGCCCCACAGAAACTACATGGCCGTTTCGGCGATCTCACGGTCATTAACCAGAGAGGCGCAAACAGCGCGAGCGTCAACCGCCACGGAGGTCGAACCCGATGAGCTACCGCATGAAGATCACCCTCCCAGACCCAACAATGACCCAGCTCGAAGTCCTCGCCGAGCGGCGCGGAGAACCGGCATCGCGCGTCGCGGCACAGATGGTCAGCGCCGGGATCGCTGACGGCAAGGACCTCCAGCGAGCCCAGGCTTCTATCTCGGCCTCGCCGCCAACGGAGGCCCCAGACTCCGACCGCCACGCCCCCTGGATCGAACCAGTCCTCGGCGACCCGGAATGGCGGTCGGTCATGTGGGGCCGGGCAGACCAATCTTCTCTCGGCCGATCGTCAACGCCACCCGCAGGGGCATCGGTTAGCCTCCGGCCGCAGTGAGCTACCAGGGTGACGCTAAGAAGCTGCGCCGGGATTTGGAGCGTCAGGGGTGGCGCGTCGAGAAGCGCAAGGAGTACTGGCTGCTCTTCCCGCCGGACGGCTCGACCGCCCCCGCACGGATGCCCGGCACCCCCTCCTCCCAGCGAACTTGGAGCAACCTCCTTGCCGATCTCAAGCGGAAGGGGTATAAGCAGTGAGTATGGAATACCGCATCTTCGTTCAGATCCCCGGCGTGCCGCTTGCCGAGGAGGCTTCGTGGGAGCGCCTGATCGGCTGGCTTGAGCACAACCACGGGGACCTCGGTCCCGTGATCTCGTGGGACGACAGCACGACGGCGCGCATCACGGTCGCCACCGACGCCGAGGACGCCGCCGCGGCGGCCGAGATCGCCTCGGGCGCTGTCTCCCGTGCCCTGCACGCGACCGATCTCGGCGCGCTGTACCCGCGCGCCATCGAGGTCGAGCCAGTAGACACCAAGGAAGCAGTCGCCGCATAGCGTTTGGGCAGCAGTCCAGTTCCGCTGCCCAAATCCCGCCGAATCGCTGCGAACCCCCGCCTATCCGCAGCGCGGCCCAGAGGCCATGATCCCCGATGAACACTGGCGATCCGGTGTTTTCAGCGCGAGCGGCACATGGTTAGCCCGTCTACGCTACCCCACATGCCAACCCTATACGGAGCCGGGCTCAGGTTGAGCCATTAGAGCTAGAGGCCCAAGACGAGAGCGAGCGCTTCATCGACAGCGCTCAGCTCATCTGGGTCGAGGCGTCCTGCCGAGCGTCCCAGGCGCCGGGGATCCACGACAGTCGTCTGCTCGACGAGTATGCGTGTGGGAGTGCCGTCGAGGGTGATCGCGGGTCGAAAACTCGCCGGTTGCGCGCTCGTCGAGGTCGGTGAAACAAGCATTGTGCTTAGCGTCAGGAACTCGTCGGCTTGAACGATCACTGCGTAGCGCGCGCCGCGCTGCTCCCTGCCGCGTGTCCCTCGCGGGGCAGGGAGGCGAAATATCTCACCGCGCACCACTTCAGTCGGTGGGCTTTGGTGCCAGTTCCGCCATGTGCTCCTGGATGGCTCGCATCTCCGCTCGGTCGTCCCCGTCGCCTGCGAGCCGTCGGACCTCAGCGGCAAGCGCGGAGCGAGTCCGACGCCTGGCCGCACTCTCGCGCAGCGCAGTACGCACCGCCTCGGAGTCGCTCAGTCCGTCATTGCGGATGACGCTGAGCGCTGCGGCCGCGCTGTCGTCCAAGCGCACGTGAAGGGAGCGGCTCACGTGGCTAGCGTAGCACAAAACATGCTACGAAGCTACGAAGAGGGGATTCGGCTCTCTCGGTCGGGCGCCCGCGGCGCCCGCGCGGTCTGCTCGACGAAGTGCTTGCTGAGCGTCGTCTCCTGCCCCTGGTAGTTGGAGCCGACGTCGTCTCCGTACAGCTTGTCGGGGCGAGCGAGCATCCGTTCGTACGCGAGCTTGCAGATCGGCTGGCGGTGCTCGACCATGAACGGGACGTCGCGCGCGCGCACCTCCAGCGCGGCGCGTGAGCCGAACCGGCGGCCAGTGGCGTCGTAGCCGAAGCCCGGGTCGAAGAACCCGGCGTAGTGGGTGCGCAGCTCCCCGGCCGTTGGGTCGTAGGCCATCATCTCCGCGGCGTAGTCGGGCGGCACGCACACGCCCTCCGCGGACAGCAGCAGGTAGAAGACCTCGGGGTCGAGGACGATACGGGCGCCCGCCTCGGGGTAGACCGGCTCCCAGTAGTCGCGCCACCTGTAGTGGGCGAGCAGTGACATGTCGAGGCGGTTGCTGTTCTTCTTGGCGCGGTACCCGACGACCCGGTTGTGGGGGCCGCTGAGATCGACGCTCAGGAACAACCCGTCGGCGATCGCCAGGTCCCCGGCCGGTAGCGCGTGCCTGTCCATGTAGAGCAGCGGGAACTCCTCGTGGATGTGCTGCAGCTCGGCGTCGCCCACCCGCGGGTCGCCCGCCGCCAGTCGCAGCTGGTTCAAGCTCAGCAGCGGCTGGACGCGAACCGCGAACGAGCGCGGGACCACCTCCAGGTAGAGCTTGCCCCGGTACCCCGCCGGAATCTCGTCGAAGCGGTGGTTGCCGTCGGTGATGACGCGGGTGAAGACGTCGAGACGGCCGGTCGAGCTCTTGGGGTTGGCCTTCGCGCGCACGTGGTGCGGGAGCCTGAGCTCCTCCACCAGCGGGATCAGGTACGGCCGGTCGCGCTCGAGTGTGGCGCCGTCGCGCAGGTCGAGCCGATCGAGGGCCAGGTCGTTGACGCGGTCCATCACCGGGGACCCGGCGCTCGGCAGGAAGCTGCAGCGCAGCGCCCACGCGTGGTCGGCGAGCCGCAGGTCGATGCTCGCGGGCTGGACGCTCTCCGGGTGGATGCGGTAGTCGCCGGAGGAGATCCAGCCCTCGCTCACCGCCTGTCGGAGGCCCTGGCTGGGGAGCACGCCGCGCCGGGCACTCTCCGACCGACCGACCGTCTCGGGCCCGGCGCCGGTCTGGGTTGTCTGTTGGGATTCCTCTGTCACGTCGTCGCTCAGTATCTCTCACACCCGGGAGCCGGGGCGCGTGGAGCTAATCTGGTCTCATGGCGTACACCACGGTGGAAGCGAGACAGCACCTGCTCGACCAGCTCGCGGGAGCGGGCGAGCGGCTCGGCCTCGCGCTGGCCTACCTGGGCGAGGCGTACGAGCAGTTGGACGAGTACGCCGGGGAGCGGCTCGAAGATGAGCTGTTTCGGCCGATCCGCAAAGCCTACGGTCTGCTCAAGCGCGACCACGCCGCGTTCGCGGTTCGCCACGAACTGCCCGCGGGGATGCCCGAGCCTGAGCCTCCGCAGGTTCTGCCGGACAACCCGAAGGGCGCGATCGACCACGCGCTCGAAGCGGTCGGTGAGGCGGACAGCGTCCTCGCCGAGCTCCAGGACTCGATGCTGCCGGTCGAGGTCGGCGACCCCGAGCTGCGCGCGGCGCTCGCGCAGGTCCGCCAGCTCCTCGGCGGCCTCCCCGAGCAAGCCCGCCTGCTCGTGCGCACGCTGGGGCGTTGACCCGGCGCGAGCCGCTAGCGTAACTCTGCGGTACCGGATGGCTGTACGACTCACCTACACGAGCGGTGGTCTCGACGCGGCGGACCACGAGGAGTTCGAGCGCCGCCTGCGCGAGGCGCGGGCCGCGGCGCCGGAGCCCTGGCCGCACCTGATCGGCGGGCGGCCTCGCCACGAAGGGGACGTGTTCGAGCGGGTTGACCCCTCCCACCTCGACCGCGTCGCGTCCCGCGCCCACGCCGCCGGCCCGGAGACCGTCGCGCACGCGGTCGAGGCCGCCCGTGAGGCGTGCGCGGAGTGGCGACGTACGCCCTACGGCGAGCGCTGCGCGCGACTCGCCGCCGTCGCGCACGCGATCTCCGCTCGGCACCTCGAGCTCGCCGCGGTGATGAGCCTTGAGACCGGCAAGTCTCGCCTCGAGGCCGTAGTCGAGGTGCAGGAGGCGGTCGAGCTGATCGAGACCTACTCCGAGGAGCTGGTCCGCCACGACGGGTTCGTGCAGCCGCTGGCGTCCTTCACTCCCGCCGAGCACGGCACCGAGATCCTCAGGCCCTACGGCGTCTTCGGGGTGATCGCGCCGTTCAACTTCCCGCTCGCGCTCACCGTCGGGATGCTCGCCGCCGCCCTGCTCGCCGGCAACGCTGTTGTTGTCAAGCCCTCCGAGGAGGCGCCCTGGACCGCCGCGCTGCTCGCCGAGGCGCTGCTCGCCGGCGAGTTGCCACCCGGGGTCTGCAACCTCGTACACGGGGGGCCCTCCACTGGCCGCGCGCTGGTTGCCGCGCCCGTGGACGGGATCGCCTTCACTGGCTCCGCGGCCGTCGGGCGGGAGATCGCACGCAAGCTCGTGGACGGCCCCTACGCGCGCCCGGCCCTCACCGAGATGGGCGGCAAGAACCCCGCGATCGTCACCCTCTCTGCCGACCTCGACGCCGCCGCCGAGGGTCTAGCGCGCGCCGCCTTCGGGCTTTCCGGGCAGAAGTGCTCCGCCTGCTCGCGCGCGATCGTGTTCGACTCCGTCCACGACGATCTGCTGGAGCGCCTCCGGGCGTTCACCGCGACGCTCCCCGTCGGCGACCCCTCCGAGCGCGAGGCTTTCCTCGGGCCCGTCGTCAACGAACAGGCCCATTCGCGGTTCCGCGAGAGCGTCGAGGTCGCGCGTCGCGACGGCCAGGTGGCGATCGGTGGTGGCCTGCCCCGTTCGGAGGGCTGGTTCGTCGAGCCCACCGTCGTCCACGGCCTCCCGCTGGGGCACCCGCTCACGCGGGAGGAGCTCTTCCTACCCTTCCTGTCGGTCACACGGGTCGCCACCCTGGAGGAGGCGCTGGCCGAGGCCAACGCCACCGACTACGGCCTCACCGCTGGCATCTTCAGCTCTGAGGAGCACGAGATCGAGCGGTTCCTCGACGAGACACAGGCCGGTGTTCTGTACGTCAACCGTCGCGCCGGCGCCACCACCGGCGCGTGGCCGCGGACCCAGTCCTTCTGCGGCTGGCGGTCCTCCGGCACCACCGGCAAGGGTGGGCTCGGGCCCTACTACCTGCCACAGTTCATGCGCGAGCAGAGCCGCACCGTCGTGAGCTGATGTCCTTCCTGCCCTTAGGGCCTTAGACTGCCGCTCTGCGCGCGGACGCTGAGCAGGGAGGCTCAGCGCCCACCACCCACGCACCGAATCCACCCACGTGGACGATCCCCAAGCAACACCCTCGCTGATCGACGCCCGCGTTGCTCCGCGCATGGCTGTCTCCCTTGATGAGTACGCACAGCGCCTGGCCAAGACGCACCGCTGGATGCACGCCCACGATGTGGACCTGCTGATCCTCAACCAGCCCGAGCACTACAACTGGCTCTCCGGCTACGACCCCACCTCCGTCTTCTACCACCAGTCGCTGCTCGTCCCCGCGGCCGAGGAGCCGCTCACGCTGATCTGCAACAGGGCCGAGCGGGTGCTCTGCGAGGAAACCTGCTGGGTGAGCGACGTGCGCGTCGTCTGGACGCACGAGGACCAGGTCGCGCGCACCGTCGAGGTCCTGCGCGAGCGGGGCCTGCTCGGTGCCCGGCGTGTGGGCTTGAACCTGATGAGCTACCACCTGCGCCCGCGCTTCGCCTTCGAGTTGCGCGAGGGGCTCACGGGGAGTGAGCTCATCGATGTCACCGCTGTGCTCGACGACCTGCGCTTGGTCAAGAGCCCCGCCGAGATCGAGTACCTGCGCCGCGCCGCGCACGTCGCCGACCTCGGTGTGGGCGCCGGCATCGATGCGGTACACGTCGGCGCCACCGACTGCGAGGTGATGGCCGCGATCCAGCACGCCGTCGCCCTGGCCGGGGGTGAGTTTCCCGCCTACCCCTTCCTCGTGGACGCGCGCGGGTCCCTGCACGGGACGCCGATTGGCAAGGTGCTCGGCCTCGGGGACACTGTCTACATGGAGGTCTCCGGCGTCGTGCGCCGTTACCACTGCAACATCTCGCGCACCGTCGTCGTCGGCGAGCCCTCCGGGCGACTGCGCGAGCTCTACGCGCTCGTCCGGGACGCCCTCGACCGCGCGACCGACGCGCTGCGCCCGGGCGTGGCGGTGCGCGAGATCGTCGAGTTGGTTGCCTCGCTGCAGGGTGGCTACGAGCGTCACACCTGGGGGCGCTTTGGCTTCTCGATGGAGATCGCTTACCCCCCCATCTGGATCGGGGGGCTGAGTCTGATGCGCGGGGACGAGCACGTGCTGGAGCCCGGCATGGTGATCACGATGGAGCCCGGCCTCGCCTACGCCGACGGCGCCACAATGATGCTCGGCAACAACGTGCTCGTCACCGAGGGCGACCCCGAGGTCCTCAACGAGGTCACCACCGAGCTTACCTGGAAGTAGGCGCCTGGCGCACCGCTGCTTTCTAGTTCAGCTGCATGGGAGCGTTCGACGTGTGTGGGACGATTCCGCATACGATGAGGCTGACCACCGGAGGGAGGGAGCGCAAATGCATCGATCTGGCAGGGGTACGGGCAGAGACTCGACAGGAAACGGCTCGCGGAATCGGGGTGTGTGGCTCGGCTCGGGCCGCCACCGGTCACCGGATTGGGGTACCCGGCCGCCCGGCGTGAGCCGCCGCCACCCACGACTGCTCATTGGCGTATCCGGTGCCCTGGCCGCGCTCTTACTTGCGCTCGGCGTGAGCGCGTGCGGGAGCAGCAGCCACTCCAACGCACTTGTGATCGGCGGCTGGGGAGGGATCATCGACGAAGCGACCCAGAAGTCCTACCTCAACGAATTCGACGCCGCCAACCACACCACCTCGCAGTTCGTCGACGCCCCCGGGGAGCAGCTCGCCCGGGTGGAAGCGCAGAACAGGGCTGGCAAGGTCGAATGGACTGACGTCGACTCGCTGGACGCCGGCTCGGCCTACACGCTGTACGCCAAACACGAACTGCTCACGCTCCCCACGGCGATGCAGGAAACCCTCAAACGGGAACTGGGCGCCGCCAAGGTCACGCCGTTCGGGTTCTCGCACGGCAGCCTCGGCGACGTGATCGTCTGCAACATGGCCAAGATGACCACCTGCCCGACCACGATGGCGCAGTTCTACAACACCACGCTGTTTCCCCAGCCGCGCATGTTCGGGGGCATCGAGCCGATCGTGGCCTCGACCACCGCCGAGGTGGCCGCCGGAGTGCCGATCTCCCAGACCGCGACCACCCCGCTCGACGTGCCCGCCGTGATCAAGACGCTCGAAAAAGTCAGGCCCAAGATCAAGGCGTTCTGGCAGAACGGCGACCAGCAGCAGCAGATCATGCGCAGCGGCGAAGCCGACATGGGGATCATGTGGAGCGATCGCGCCTACCAGTTGATCGCTCAGGGGATGCACCTGAAGCTCAACTGGCTGGGCGGCGCCTACGAGCCGAGCTACTGGGCCGTGCTCAAAGGAGCCTCCCACACCCAGGAGGGCCTCGAGTTGCTCTCGTGGATCGCCAGCCACCCCCGCGGCGAGGCGCAGTGGGCGGAAGCGATTCACGATTCGGTCCCCAACCCGATCGCGCTCTCCTACCTGCCCAAGTCGATCAACCTGCAGCTGGCCGACAACCCGGTGAACCTCTCGCGGCTGGCGGTGCCCAACTTCAACTGGTACACCCAGCACGGCACCGAACTGAACACCGCCTACGAGAACTTCCTGCGCGGGTAGGAGCTCGGTGGCGGCAGCCGGCACCCTCGACGGCGCCGCGGGTCACACCGACCCACGGCCCGGCGGGGCGGCCGGCCGCGGCGCGTGGGATCCGGTGCTCGCCAACCGCTGGGCGCTGGCGCTCGTCGCCCCGCTGCTGCTCGCCCTGCTCGGGTTCGTCGTCTACCCGCTCGTCAAGCTGACGATCGACTCGCTCACCACCGGGGAAGGGCCCCACAACTACCTCGCGGTGATCGAAAGCTCCGCTGGGCGCCGGTCGCTGATCACCACGCTGGTGGCGGGCGCGGCGGTGAGCGTGGCGGCGGTGGTCATCGGCGGCCTGCTCGCCTGGTACATCCGCACGGCGCGGCGCGTGAGCGTGCGGGTCCTGCTGTGGCTGGCCGTGCTCGTGCCCTTCTGGATGGGCACGGTCGTGAAGAACTACGCGATCGTCATCTTGCTCTCCGGAGAAGGCCCGCTGAACAAGCTGCTCGGTCTGCTCGGCTTCGCCCCGCTGTCGCTGCTCTACACCTCCACCGCCGTGGGGATCGGGATGGTCTACACGATGATCCCCTACGCCACCTTCTCCCTCTACGGGGTGTTCCACACGATCGACGAGACCCTGCTGGACGCCGCCAGGAGCCTGGGGGCGTCCCGCCTGCGCGCCGCGCGGACCGTCGTGCTGCCACTGGCGCTACCCGGGATCGTGGCCAGCGCGGCGCTCGTGTTTGCGATCTCGCTGGGCTTCTACGTCAGCCCCGTGCTGCTCGGCGGCGCTCAGACGCCGTTCATGGCCAGCTACATCCAGGACTACATCTTCACCTTCTTCGACTACCCGCTCGCCGCCGCGGCCTCGGTGATCCTGCTCGCGGTCGCGCTCGCCGCGCTCGCGCTCGCGCTGCGTCTGGTGGGGCGTGAGCGCCTGGTGAGGGCCGTGGCGTGACGCTCGACCGGCTCACGGGAGCCCTCGGCGCGGCGGTGGTCGGCCTCGTGACGCTGCTGATGCTCACGCCGGCGGCTCTGGTCGCGGTGTTGTCGTTCTCGGGCGACAGCTACTTCGACTTCCCCCCCCACTCCTGGGGCCTGCGCCAGTACCGGACCCTGCTCGAAGACCCCCAGTGGGGCTCGGCGCTGTGGCTGTCGGTGAAGATCGCCGTCCCCGTCGCCCTGCTCGCGGCGCTCGTGGTGGTGCCGGCCCTGTTCGCCGTCCACCGCAGTCGCCTGCCGTGGCGGCACGC
Source organism: uncultured Solirubrobacterales bacterium (assembly GCA_963725535.1). GTDB lineage: Bacteria > Actinomycetota > Thermoleophilia > Solirubrobacterales > Solirubrobacteraceae > Palsa-744. Next base: position 1,556,840 of record CAVRYX010000007.1, on the reverse strand, counting down.
GCTGCAGTTCGGTGGCCTGACGGGGATCATCCTGCCGATCTCCGCCTACTCGGTGGCGCTGTACGGGGTCTTCGCGCAGACGGGGCTGTTGGGCACCTACCTTGGCCTGGTGCTCGCCGACCTGATGCTGGCGATTCCTGTGATGCTCGTGGTGACCACGGCGGCGATGAGCCGCATTCCAGTAGAGCTGGAGCTCGCCGCGATGGTCGCGGGCGCAGGACGGGCACGGGCGTGGCTGGGGATCACCGTCCCGCTCCTGTACCCGGCGATCCTCGCCGGGATGGTGCTGGCGTTTGTCGCCAGTTTCGACGAGGCCGTGTTCGTCAGCTTCCTCGGTGGGGCAGGGCTCGAAACCCTTCCGAAGGCGATCTTGGACTCCGCGCGCTTTGGGCTTGACCCGGTCATCACGGCGATCGCCACGCTCCTGATGGTTGCCACCAGCGCGGTGATGCTGCTCGCGGCGGGACTCGCGAGGCGGGGGCGGTGAGCGGCCGGGGCGAGCACGCCCGGTCGGTAAGCGCCCCCCCGGGGGCCGACGTGCCGGCGGTGGGTGCCACGGAGCAGTCGGGCGACCGGCAGCCCACGAGCGACCACGAGCCGGCGGGCGTGCAGGAGCCGCTGCTCGACATTCGCGGGGTCGGCAAGACGTTCGGGTCCACCGTGGCGCTCGAGCGCCTCGACCTGCAGGTGCACCCCGGCGAGCTGCTGACCCTGCTCGGCCCGAGCGGGTCCGGCAAGACGACGCTGCTGAAGATCGTGGCGGGCTTCGAGTCCCCCACCGGCGGGCGGGTGCTGCTGCGCGGGCGCGACATCTCGCGCCTGGCGCCGGCACGCCGCGGCGTGGGGATGGTCTTCCAGCACTACGCCCTCTTCCCGCACATGACCGTCGCACAGAACCTCGCCTACGGCCTGCGGGTCCGCCGCCGCCCGCGCCCGGAGCGCGAGCGCCGTGTCGAGCAGCTGCTCGAGCTCCTGCAGCTGGAGGGCCTCGCCGGTCGCTACCCGCGCCAGCTCTCCGGCGGCCAGCAGCAGCGCGTGGCACTCGGACGGGCGCTCGCGTACGACCCGGAGATCGTCCTGATGGACGAGCCCCTGGGCGCGTTGGACCGCACGCTGCGTATCGAGATGGAGGCCGAGATCCGGCGCCTGCACCGCGACCTCGGGACGACGATCGTGTACGTCACCCACGACCAGCAGGAGGCGCTCGCCCTGTCGGACCGCATCGCAATCCTGCGGGGCGGGCGCCTGGTCGGACTGGGCACCCCCGAGCAGCTCTTCCGGCGGCCCGCCAACGGCTTCGTCGCGGAGTTCTTCGCCGGCGCGAACCTGCTCGCCGTGGAAGGGCACGAGCTTGACTCCGACGGCGAGGCGCGCGTGCGCTGCGCCGGTGTGGAGATCCGTTGTCCCACGACCGCTGGGGTGGGCGGGCAGGTGCTGCTCGCCGTGCGGCGCCGCAGCCTGCGGCGCCACCCCTCCGAGGGTGCGCTTGCCCTGCGGGGAGTCCTCACCGAGGTCCGGCTGCTCGGTGACGCCCGGGAGGTGTCCCTGCAGACCCCTGGCCTCGGCGTGGTCGTGGCGGTGATGGACGCCGCCGACTGCGAGGATCTGCGGGTGGGAGACCACACGGAGCTGTACGTGCCTGCCGGTGAGCCTGTGCTGGTGGCGCTGCTGTGAGGAGGGACGCCCCCTCCAGCGAGGCCCTCTACGAGCGAGCACGCAGGCGGCTGCCGGGCGGTAACTCAAGGAGCACGCTGTTCGTGCCACCGCACCCCCCCTACGCCCTGCGCGGCGAGGGGTGGCGGCTGCGCGACGTGGACGGGCACGAGCTGATCGACCTGCACGCCAACAACAGCTCGCTCGTCCACGGCCACGCCTTCGCACCGGTGGTGCGCGCCGCCGGCGAGGCGCTCGCTGAAGGCACGGCCTTCGGGCTGCCCACCGCCTCGGAGGTGCAGCTCGCCGAGCTCCTGGCGCGGCGCCTGGAGTGGGCCGAGCGTTGGCGCTTCGCCGGCTCCGGCAGCGAGGCCGTGATGATGGCGGTGCGCGCTGCCCGCGCCGCCACCGGACGCGACGGGCTGCTGCGCTTCGCCGACTGCTACCACGGCAGCTGGGACGCCGTCGTTCAGCCCGGCACTCGCGGCGTGCCGGCCGCTGCGCAGCGGGACGTGCTGACGCTGCCGCTGGGCGACGCGCGAGCGTTCCGCGCGGCGCTCTCCGAGCACGGCGAGCGCCTGGCGTGCGTGCTGCTTGACCTGATGCCCAACCGCGCCGGCTTGCGCCCGGTGGAGCCCGCGTTCGCGGCGCTCGTGCGCGAGGAGACGGCCCGCCGCGGCATCGTGTTGGTCCTCGACGAGGTCATCACGCTGCGGGCCGCCGTCGGAGGACTGCAGGAGACCTACGGGATCGCTGGCGACCTGGTTGCGCTCGGCAAGCTGATCGGCGGCGGGCTGCCGATCGGGGCGCTCGGCGGCCGCGCGGAGCTGATGGACGTGTTCGACCCCCGCCGGCCCGACGCCGTGACACAGAGCGGCACGTTCACCGCCAACCCCGTCTCGCTGCGCGCCGGGGCAGCCGCGCTGGAGCGCCTCGACGCCGCGGCGATCGCGCGGATCGACGCGCTCGGGGAGCTGTTGCGCACAGGGCTGCGCGAGCTCGGGTACACCGTGACCGGCCGCGGGTCGCTGCTCAAGGTCCACGTCGAGGACCGTGTGGGCCTGTGGTGGCGGCTGTACCGCGAGGGGGCTCTGATCGCGGCGAGCGGGCTTGTGTGCGTGTCCACGCCGATGGACGAGGCCGTGGTCGAGCGCGCGCTCGGAGCGTTCGAGCGAGCCCGACGGTGAGCCGAACCACGCCGCCGGGACCGTCGGTGTGCGTGGTCGGCGCCGGTGCGTGCGGCCTGGCGAGCGCGCTCGCGCTCGCGCGACGCGGTGCCGGAGAGGTGACGGTGCTGGAGGCGCGGCACGTGGCCGCGGGGTCCTCCGGTCTGTCGGTGGGGATCATCGAGACGCAGTACCTCGACCCGCTGGACATCGAGCTGCGCGTGCGCTCGATGGCGCTGTTCGACGAGCTCGAGCGCGAGCACGGTCTGCGGATCGTGCGCAACGGCTACCTGCGCCTGGCTCACTCGGCTGAGGCGCTCAGCGCGTTCGAGGAGAGCGTGCGGGTGCAGCGCTCGCTGGGCGTGCCCGACGCGCGTGTGCTCGACCGCGAGGGGGTCGCCCGACTGATCCCCGAGATGGCGGTCGAGGACGTGGCCGGTGGGCTGTTCGGGCCGCGCGACGGATTCCTCGACGGCCACCTCTACTGCACGCTGCTGGCGGAGCTGGCGGGTGATCTCGGGGTGCGGGTGGTGGGCGGTTGCGAGCTGCTCGGCGCGCAACCCGGCGCCTCCGGGGGGTGGCGCCTGCACACGAGCCGGGGTGAGCTCGCCTGCGACTACGTGGTCGACGCCGCCGGGCCCTGGGCCAAGCGGGTGGCGGTCCCGCTGGGCTTCGACGTGTCCCTCTCTCCCCAGCGCCACCAGGCCGTGGTCGTGCACCTCCCGCGCGAGCTCCCCTACACGGTGCCCTCGGTGATGGACTACACCCCCGGCGCGGGGCCGCCCGGCCTGTACTTCCGCCACGAGCACCCCGGGCAGCTGATCGCTGGGCTGCACAGCGAGGAGGCGACGGAACCGGTGGCAGACCCAGACCGCTACGCCCACGGTGCCGACCCCGAGTTCCTGGAGGCCGTGGCCGAGAAACTGACTGCCCGCCTACCCTCCCTCGCCGCCGCACGCCTCGCCCACGGGTGGGCCGGTCTGTACCCCGTCAGCCCCGACGGGCTGCCCCAGGTGGGTCCGCTCCCCGGTTGCCCCGGTGCGCTGCTCGTCGGCGGGGCGGGGGGGTCTGGGATTCAGCTCTCCCCGGCGCTGGGGGAGCTCGTCGCGGACTGGGTCCTTGTAGGTGAGCCGCGCGCGGTCGTGGGGGCACACCGCCTGCTTCCCGACCGGGAGTCGCTCGCGCGGCGGGCTGGCGCAGATGGTTAGGATGCGGCGAGATGACACCTGCCGCCGACCCCGTGATCCTCTCCGCTGTGCGTACCCCTGTGGGTCGCTACGGCGGCGCCCTGGCACACGTGCGCCCTGACGACCTCGCGGCGGTGGCGGTGCGCGCCGCTGTGGAGCGCGTGGATGGCCTGGACCCCGCGACGATCGAGGAGGTGTACCTCGGCTGTGCCAACCAGGCGGGTGAGGACAACCGCAACGTGGCCCGCATGGCACTGCTGCTCGCCGGCCTGCCCGAGGAGGTGCCCGGGGTCACCGTCAACCGGCTGTGCGCGTCGGGGCTCTCCGCGGTGGTGTGCGCCTGCCAGGCGGTGCGCGCCGGTGAAATAGAGCTCGCGGTGGCGGGCGGTGTGGAATCGATGACCCGTGCGCCGCTGGTGCAGGGCAAGGACGAGAAGCCGTTCGCGCGCGGGGACCGCACGGTGTACGACACCACGATCGGCTGGCGCTTTCCCAACCCGCGCATGGCGGAGCGCTTCCCGCTGGAGAGCATGGGCGAAACGGGCGAGAACGTCGCCGAGCGGTGGGGGGTGAGCCGTGAGGACCAGGACGCGTTCGCGCTTGAGAGCCAGCGCCGGTGGGCGGCCGCCGACGCCGCGGGACGCTTCGCCGAGGAGCTCGTGCCGGTGGGGGAGTGCGTGCGCGACGAGCACCCCCGCCCGCAGTCCACGCCCGAGGCGCTCGCCAAGTTGCGCCCTGCGTTCCGCGAGGGTGGCACAGTCACCGCGGGCAACTCCTCCGGCGTCAACGACGGTGCCGCCGCGCTCGTGGTCGCCTCCGCCGAGGCCGCGACACGCCTGGGGGCGCAGCCGCTCGCGCGCTTCGTCGGCTCCGCCGCGGCCGGTGTGGACCCGCGCGTGATGGGCATCGGACCCGTGCCCGCCGTGCGCAAGCTGCTCGCGCGCACCGGCGTGGCGCTCGAGGACGTGGACCTCGTCGAGCTCAACGAGGCGTTCGCCTCTCAGAGCGTCGCGGTGGTCCGCGAGCTGGGCCTCGACCCCGCGCGCGTCAACGTCAACGGCGGCGCGATCGCGGTGGGCCACCCGCTCGGCATGAGCGGCGCGCGGCTGGTCGTGAGCCTCGTCCACGAGCTGCGCCGCCGCGACGCGCACCTCGGGCTGGCCACGTTGTGCGTCGGTGTGGGGCAGGGGCAGGCCGCGCTGTTCGCACGCTAGCCAGGACCCCCCCTTGCGTGCTCAGCCGCCCCCCTGGTGGCGTAGCACTCCGGCCAAGGGGGCTAATGCCCCCGGGGCTCGCTGCCGATGAGAGCCTCGTGACGCTTCACCGCACCTCCAGCCCCCCGCGCGGACGGGGGCGCGCGCTCACGCTCCTGCTCGGTGCCCTGGCCGCGGCGTTGCTGCTCGTGCCCGCGGGCGCGAGCGCGCTGGTCGTCAAAGTCAAAACCGGGGCGGGCACGACCACGGTCGGCGTGCAGCCGACCAGCATGGAAGCGCCCACCGGTGGCATGGCGCAGAGCGAAAAAGAAGGAACGGAAGGACCCGACGCGCCCAAGTTCGACAACCCCGAAGGTCACGCGGTGGTCGAAGGCGACCCGACGACGCACGCCGTCAACACGTACCTGATCTACTGGGACCCGGAAACACCCTTCCCGCTCAACTACCCCGGCGAATGGCAGGCGCTGATCAACGGCTACATGAGCAATCTGAGCGGCGCGAGCGAAACGGGCGGCAACGACGTGTTCAACGTCAACGCCCAGTACGCCGACCCGAGCGGCCACGCCACCGCGGGGACCCGCTTTGACGGCTCCTACGTCAACACCAACTCCTACCCCGCCGCGACGTGCACCGACAAGTACCAGGGGGAAACCTATCTCGAAGACCCCCCCTGCCTCACCGACGCGCAGATCCGCGAACAGCTGCACACGTTCATCGGCCAGCACGAACTGAAAGCTGGGATGAACACGATCTTCTACGTGCTCACCCCCCCGGAAGTGGGGGTGTGCGTGGATGAAGGCGTGGGCGCGTCGCACTGCTCGCAGGACAACGAAGCAGTCTCGCCGGGCGGCCTCTGCAGCTATCACTCCTACTACTCCGACCCGCAGTTCGGGACGGTGCTGTACGCGGCCATTCCGTGGACCTTCGGATTGGGCGATATCGGGCCGCTGCTCAGGTCCGAGTTGCTTGAAGAAAATTTCAAGTTCGACTCGTTCGGAGGGTACGCGGGCCTCGCGTGCCAAGACGGCGGCTGGAACGAAAACGCCGAAAAGGGCGGCCCGATCAAGAAAACGGATGTGATGCAGGAGCCCAACCAGCTCTCCCACTTCGGCGCCGACGGCCTCTGGAACGAGGGCCTGGCCGACCTCGCGATCGGGCAGATCGCCTCCGAGCAGCAGAACACGATCACCGACCCCCTGCTCAACGCGTGGCAGGACAGGGAGACGGTGGGCGGCGAAGAAGTCGGCTACGAGGACACCGACGAGTGCCGCAACGACTTCCTGGCCATCTCCGGGGGCAGCGCGTCCAAGAAGGAACACACCGAAGCGGGGGACCTCTCCAACCAGATCGTGTTCGGCGCCAACTACTACCTGAACGACGCCTTCAATCTCGCCGCGTGGAAGCTCGGCTACCCGGGGATCGCGTGCATGCCGGGGATCGACCTCGTCCCCTCGTTCACCGTGCCGCCGACGGTCAACGCCGGTGAAGTGGTGGGCTTCGACGGCATGGAGTCGGATATCACGCTGAACGCCGCCGAGAAGTTCAACGCCAAGGGCGAAGAGGAACTGACGTACCCGACGTACACGTGGAACTTTGGCGACGGCTCGCCCGAAGTCAGCGGCTACGCCCCCGGGTCGCCTCAGGGGAACTCCTCGACGCCGCTGTGCGAAGCGCCGTGGTTGACCCCGTGCGCCTCCAGCGCCTTCCACTCCTACGAGTACGGCGGCACGTACAAGGTCGTCCTCACGGTCAAGGACGTCGCGGGCGACACCGCCACCGCCGAACGCACGATCAATGTCGTGGGCCCGCCCCCGCCCGCTCCCCCGGCGCCCACTCCACCGGGTGGCGGCCCGGGCGGCAGCTCAGGCTCCTCGGGCTCCTCGGGCAGCTCAGGCGGGTCTGGTGGCCCGACGGCGCTGCCTCAGCCCGTCGCCACCGCGGCGGCCGTGTCGAGCTCGCTCAAGCAGGTCGCGCGCAGCGGCCTCGTGGTCCGGTACTCGGTCAACGAGCAGGTGACGGGTCGCTTCGAAGTCCTGCTGGAAAGCGGCGTCGCCCACCACCTGGGGATCTCAGGAGTGGCGGCCGCCAACCTGCCGGCAGGCTTCCCCAAGTCGGTGGTGATCGGCCGCGCGCTGCTGGTGACGCTCAAGGGCGGGCGCAGCTCGGTGCGGATCAAATTCAGCAAGAGCACCGCCAAGCATTTGCGCCACGCGCACAAGGTGACCCTGACGCTGCGCCTGATTGTCCGCAACGCCTCCTCGCAGAGCCCGCTCTTCACCACGGTGATGAGCTCCTCGGTCCTGCACTGAGGCCCTCAGCCAGCCTGGGTCGCGGGGGACTACAGCCCGGGCCAGTGCCGGGGGTCGTTTGGCCTGCGCCACCGGGCGTGAGCGGAGGCGACGGCTGGTGTGGGCTTGCCGGCCGCGGTGGGTGCTGGGCGTGGCCAGGTCGAGTTAGCGGGGCGGAAGTGGGCGCGGAGTAACAAGGTCACAACCCCGGCCAGTGCCGGGCGACGAAGCCTGCGTTGGAGCGGATTTCCGGCTGCCAGCGGGAGGCGTAGGGCCCGGAGCGCCCGACCGTGTCGAAGCGCATCCAGCGCCCGCCGACGTTCACGTACATGTAGACGTGTCCGGCGTTGGCGTAGATCGTGATCCACTGGCCCGGCCCCGGGGCACCCCAGCTCTCGAGCGACCCTGAGGTCTCCGGCGCGGACAGCAGGCCGCCGGCGGCCAACGCGTAGGAGACAGAGCCCGAGCAGTCGTAGGCGTCGTCGACGAACGAGGCGTGCCCGCCGCCGTACACGTAGGGGAAGTCGGTGATCGCGTTGGCCCCGGCGATCACGCGCTGCACGACTTCGGGGATGCCCGCGGGGATCGGGATCTGCCCGTCGCCCCCGACGGAGTCACCGCCGGGAACCGTCGCGGCTGTGGCCGTCGCCTGCGAGCGCGCCGTGCGTTCGAGTGCGTGCATGTGGCCGAGCTCGGCGCGCACTTCCGCGTTGGACTGCGCGCCGGGGGCGACGAAATTCTTCAGCGACCCTGGAGGGCCGTGCCGCGGCGGAGTGGTGTACCGAGGTCACCGGGAAGCTCTTGGATTCTTCGGGGTCGCGCACCTCGGCGACCGGCTTCGTGGAGGCCACCTCGCCTGCGGGCGGCCTCTTGGCCCCCGCGGGCGGCGTCTCGGCCGAGACCCCCGTCACCGCCGTCTTGTGCGGATGCGCGGCAGCGTGGTGGGCGCCGCCGAGGGTGAAGGCGAGCACCGCCGCGAGCACCACGAGCCCACCACCCACGGACCCACCCGCGAGCACGCGGCGCGAGGGACCCGACCGCGCCGAAGACCGGGTCGCGCCGTCTAGTTGCTGCGTACCCACAACCACAAGGCTAGCGAGGCCCGCCGACCCCCTGCGGCAGACCGACGCGGGGGTCGGCTACCCTGAGCGGGATGCAGGACGAGGCCACCGTGGCCGGGATAGCCCGTGCGAGCGTCCCGGCGTCAGCCGACCGAAGCCGGGAGACGCTCGCCTCCGGCGCGAATCCCCGTTTCGACCAGCATCCCCGTTTCGACCAGCGCGCGCACAAGCGCCTGTGGCACGGGATGCGCAAGCCGGCCAACTGGCTGCAACTCGTCCGTTTCGGCGTGGTCGGCGGCAGCGGGTTCGTGGTCAACGTCGCGGTCTACGCGGTGTGCGCACAGGCGCTCGGGGTCGAGTACCGGGTGTCCAGCGTGCTGGCGTGGCTGGTCGCGGTGGCGAACAACTTCCTGCTCAACCGCCACTGGACGTTCGACGCCGCCGCGGGCAGCGCGCACCTGCAGGCGCGGCGGTTCTTCGTGGTGAGCCTCGTGGCGGAGGCCTTCAGCCTGGGCCTGCTGACGGTGTTCGTGCAGGACGCCGGGATCGACAAGGTGGCGGCCCAGGCGCTGGCGGTGGCCGCCGTGATGCCGCTCAACTTCCTCGGCAACAAGCTGTGGAGCTTCCGCGCCTCGTCGTGAGCGGCCCACCAGCGGACCTATACTCTGAAACCCCCCGCTGCGGAGGACAAACGTGCAGGAGATGGTCATCTACGGTGTCAGCTTTGACATGGTCGGCAAGCAGCCGATCGTGTTGCTGAAGACGGTCGAGGGCAACCGGTTCCTGCCGATCTGGATCGGCCACCCCGAGGCGGCGTCGATCCTGATGAAGCTCCAGGGCGCGAGCACCCCGCGGCCGATGACCCACGACCTACTGTGCGACGTGCTCGGCGAGCTCGAGGTCCGCTGCACGCAGGTCGCCGTGACGGAGCTGCGCGAGAACACGTTCTTCGCCCAGATCACCCTGTCGGTCAACGGCCGCGAGCTCGAGATCGACTCCCGCCCGAGTGACGCGATCGCGCTGGCGGTGCGCAGCGGCGCCCCGATCTACGCGGCGGAGGAGGTGATCGCGGAGAGCGCGATCGAATTCGAGCAGAACGAGGAGGAGTCCGAGGACGTGGTGGAGCAGTTCAAGGAGTTCCTCGACCAGGTGTCGCCTGAGGATTTCGCTGCGGGGGACTCCTGATCTGGGAGGGGGCCTTTAGCAGGAGGGGGGCAGGCCCCCTCCTGACCTCCCAAAAGCAGTCCCACCCACCCAGGCCTGCCCTCCCCCAACTGAGTCGTGGAGGAGTCCGAGGACGTGGTGGAGCAGTTCAAGGAGTTCCTGGACCAGGTCTCCCCCGAGGACTTCGCCGCCGGCGACTCCTGAGGTCATAGAGGGTGGCGCAGCCGGCCTTGCCGGCGAGCCGGGCCCCTCTTTTTTCAGTCAGACTTGGGGATCGTCCGCGCGAGTGGGTGCGGGAACCGCGGGGGTGTGCGCTGGGGCCTCCGTGCCCCTGCGGCGCCGGTGAGCGCGGGGAACCGGGCCGACCCTACCGCGTGAACGCGCTCTGAAGGATGCGCGCGACGAGGGCGTCGAAGTCGAGGCCCGCGGCGTCCGCCGCCTGCGGCAGCAGGCTCGTTTCGGTGAGGCCGGGCACGACGTTGGTCTCCAGCACCGTCAGCTCGTCGCTGCCCTCCTCGAGCATCAGGTTGACCCGCGCGACCCCGTGGCAGCCCAGCAGCCGGTACGTCTGCACCGCGAGCTCCTGCGCGCGTGTCGTCGTCTCGGGGGACAGGTCGGCGGGGCACACGAACGTGGTCATGCCGATCTCGTAGCGGGACTCCCACGCGTAGAAGTCCTGCTCGCGTGGGATCGCCTCGAGCACCGGCAGCGCGACGGGGTCCCGGGCGGGGAGGCCTCCGTCCTGCGCGTCGAGCACCGACACCGCCAAGTCACGTCCCTTGACGTAGCGCTCCAACAGGACCCGGTCGTCGTAGGAGAACGCCGCCACCAGCGCGCTCGGCAGCTCCGCGGCGCCCGCGGCGAACTTGACGCCGAGGGCGGAACCACCCCGGGCGGGCTTGACCACGAGCGGGAACCCCGGGCTGCGCTCGAGCTCGGGGAGCGCGGCGGCCACGCCCAGCCCTTCGAGTGTCTCCTCGGCGAACGAGCGGAACTCGGGCGTGGGCGTGCCCGCCTCGCGCAGCAGGTACTTGGCGAGCGCCTTGTCGGTCGCGCGCATGCACGCCCCGGGCCCCGAGCCGGTGTAGGGGAGGCCGAGCAGCTCCAGCAGCCCTTGCACGGTCCCGTCCTCCCCGTCGCGGCCGTGCAGCGCGACGAACGCCGCGTCGGGCGCCTGCTCGCGCAGATGCCACACGAGGTCCGGCCCGGCGTTGACGGCGAGCGCCTCGTGGCCAGCCCGCTGCAGGGCCTCCTGCACGTGCGCTCCCGAGCGCAGCGACACCCCCCGCTCGAACGAGCGCCCGCCCTGCAGCACCGCGACCCTCATCGCCTGACGGCTCGACGCTGTGGCACGGAGACCTTCATCGTCCGCCGGCGCGGCGCCGGCGCCGCAGCTCGACGACGTCGGCGAGGTCCTGGGGTGGCTCCTCGGTGGGCTGGCGCTCCGCCCCGGCCTGCTTCGGCCCGCGCGTGCCCGCGTGTGCGGCGGCGCTGCCCCCGGGCGGGGAGGTGGACCCAGGCGAGCGCGGGGAGCCGGTGAGCGCCCCGAACAGCCGCGCCTGCCGGTTGACGGCCGCGCCGATCCGCCTGATCCCCTCGCGGATCTCCTCCTCGGGCAGGCCCGCAAAGTTCAGGCGCATCGAGGAGGCGCCGCGGCGCTCGTCCACGTCCACGTACGCGGCGCGGCCGGGGACGAACGCCACCCCCTCGCACTGGGCGAGCAGGTTGGTGGTGTCGAGGTACTCCGGCAGCGTCGCCCACACGAACAGCCCGCCCTCGGGCTTCGTCCAGCCGGCGTCCGCGCCGAGGTGCTCTGCGAGCGCCTGCAGCATCACGTCGCGTCGGCGTCGGTAGAGGCCGCGCAGCTGCTCCAGGTACCCGCGCCAGTCGTGCTCGGCGAAGTACCTCGCCACGAACAGCTGCGTCATCGAGGACGAGCACAGGTCGGCGCCCTGTTTGCCGAGGTTGAGCTTCTCCAACACCGGCCGCGGCGCCACCGCCCAGCCGAGCCGGATGCCCGGGGAGAGGATCTTCGAGAACGTCCCCAGGTACACGACGTAGTCCGACCTGCCGCCGCGGTCGGCCGCGGCGGCGTCCAGCGAGTACAGCGTCGGCAGCGGCTCGCCTTCGTAGCGCAGCAGGCCGTAGGGGTTGTCCTCCAACACGAGCAGCTCGCGCTCGCGCGCGATCTGCACGAGCCGCCGCCGGCGCTCCAGCGACAGCGTCACGCCGCCCGGGTTCTGGAAGTTGGGGATCGTGTAGACGAACTTCGGCCGGCGGCCCTCGGCCTGCAGACGGTCGAGGGTCGCCTCGAGCTCCTCGACGGGCAGCCCGTCGTCGTCCATCTCGAGCTGCACCACGTCCGCCTGGTAGGCGCCGAAGGTGGGCACCGCGCCGGGGTACGTGGGGGCCTCCGCGACGACCACGTCGCCGGGGTCCACCAGCGTCTTGCAGACGAGGTCGATCACCTGCTGGCCGCCGGTGGTGACGATCACTTCCTCGGCGCGGACCGCCGTGCCCTCCTCGGCCATCACCTGCACGATGCACTCTTTCGTCGCCGTCAGCCCCTCGGTCGGGCCGTACTGCAGCGCCCGCGCGGTCGAGTCGGCGGCGACGTGGGCCATCAGCTTCGCGTACAGCTCGGGCGGGAACGTGGAGGTGTCCGGCAGTCCGCCCGCGAGCGAGATCACGTCGGGACGTTCGGTGAGCGCCATCATCTCGCGCATCGCCGAGGAGCGCATCCCCCCCGTGCGCGCAGCGAACAGCCGCTCGTAGCGGGCCAGCTCGTGCGCGGTGGAGCGAGCCCTGGGGGTGGGCGGGCTCTCATCCTCTATCGTCATGGCGCCTCGCACGGTAGCGCACGGGCTCCCGCGCGATGCAAGCGCACTCCCGCGAGATCAACCAGCCCCCTGTGACGACCCTGCGCAACCCAGCTGCTCGCAGCCGCTCTGCGGCGGAGAGCCATCCCAACAAGACCCGCCCCCGGGCGGTGGGCGGCTTCGTCCCTGTCGGGAGAGGGGCAGGCCACCCTCTGGACCTTCCCCCAGGCTCCAGCGAGAAGGGGGCAGGCCCCTCTTCGGACCTCCCAGGACAGTGAACGGCCTCGTCTTCTACCTCGGCCTCGGCCTCGGCCTCGCGCTCGCCGCCGGCCTGCGGCCGTTCCTGCCCGCGCTGCTGGCCGGCGCGCTCGCCTCCTCGGGCACGCTCGGGGTCAGCTTTGCGCACGACCCCTACCGGTTCCTGCAGTCGCAGTGGTGGCTGCTCGGCGTGTCCGTCGCGCTCGTGCTCGCGTACGCCCTGCAGCTCGTGCTCGGACTCGCGCCGACGGTGGACCAGGCCGACCGCGCGCAGCGCTCCGAGCCCTTCGCCGCGGCGCTCGCCGGCCTGGGGCTCGGTACGGGCGCGATCCTGTTCGCGGGGACGCTCGCTGCGCACGGCGACTCGCCGTGGCCGGGTCTGGTCGGCGGCCTGCTCGCGGCGGGGCTCGCTCAGCGCGCGGCCTGGCCGGTGATCGCCCGAGCTCGGGCGCGTCTGACCGACCGTGCGGCGCGCGAGGCGCTGACGGTCTACCTCGACGCGGCCTCGCTGGTGCTCGCGGCGCTCGTCGCGCTGCTGCACCCGCTCGGCTACGTCGCGCTCGCGCTGTTCGCGTGGCTGTGGCTCGCGGGCCGGCGGCGCTCCGGAGACAAGTACGCCGGCCTGCGCATCCTCGGACGATGAGCGGTGCGTATGCCGGCGACCGATCGACGATCAGATGCGATCGTCTGATCGGCCAGCGGCGTCCTCGGTCGCTCGTGTACCGAAGCCGGGAGACACTCGCTTCGCTCGCATCCTCGTTTCGGCCAGCACACTTCGCTCCCTGCGTCCTTGCGGGACTTGGCCTACGCACCGCTCATGGGCGCGCCGTGTATCAAAAAATGACGACCTATATATAGGCGCGAAAAACGACTTGTCCATACGCACGCGCCGGTCTGCGATCGGATGACCCCAACCAAGCTCGTCCTCTGTGTGATCGACGCGATGGCCCCTGCGCAGCTCGAGCGCGCCGTCGCGGAGGGCGCCGCGCCGGTGTTGGGGGAGCTGATGCGCCGCGGGCGCTACGTCCCCGACTGCGCCGCCGCGTTTCCCTCGGTGACCCCGGTGTGTGCGGCGTCGATCGCGACCGGCGCCGGCCAGGAGCGCCACCTGATCCCCGCGATGAACTGGTACCACCGCGAGGAGGCCCGCTACGTGGAGTACGGCTCATCCTTCCGCGCCTCGCAGCGCTCCGGGTTCGCGCGCCAGTTGACGGACACCGTCTACAACATGAACCGTGCGCACCTCGCGCCCGAGCCGCTGACGGTCTTCGAGGCGCTCGACGACGCGGGAGTGCGCACGGCGGGCACGACGTACCTGATCTACCGCGGGCGCTTTCGCCACGAGCCCCAGCGCGACTCGGCGCTCACGCGGCTGGCCTCCGCCACGCTGCTGCGCCACGCGGTGATGGGCCCGCGGGAGCTGTTCTACGCGGACATCTTCGCCTCGCGTCGCACCGGCTGCCGCTCGGGCCTCGGGATGCCGGGCGTGCGCGACCGGCACTCCGGCTGCGTCGCCGCCTACATGGTCGAGCACGACCTGTTCGACTTCCTGCTGCTCTCGTTGCCTGACAACGACTGGCACTCCCACAAGCACGGCCCCGAGGGGCAGGTGCGCTCGCTTGCGCTCGCCGACCGCCAGCTCGCGCGGATGGTCGAGCCCGCGGGGGGCCTGGACCGCTTCCTGGAGTCACACGCGGTGGTGGTGATGGCCGACCACTCTCAGGCGCCGGTCGGTCACACGGTGGCCCTGCAGGACGCGCTCGCGGAGCTGGGGGTGCTGGAGCCCGGTCGCGGGGCTCGGAGCCCCTCGGTGGCCGGCGAGCCGGGGTCCCCTCCCGGTGCGCCCCGCCGCGGGCGCGAGCAGCCGCGGATCGCGGTCTGTCCCACCTCGCGCGCGGCGATGGTCTACGTGCTCGGCGAGCGCCGCCGCCACGAGCTGCGCTCGGACGTCGTGCGCCGCGCGCTGCAACTGGACGGCGTCGAGCTCGTGGCGTGGCTCGAGCGTGACGCCCACGACGCCCCGGCCGAGGCGGTGCTCGCGCGGCCCTCGGTGGGGGAGCTGCGCTTCTGTCCGGGTGGCGCACTCGCGGACGCGCGCGCGGGTCGTTGGAGTGTGGAGGGAGAGCTCGCCGTGCTCGACGCGCTCGTGCGCGACGGCGTGCTGCACACACCTGAGCACCCCGACGCGCTTGCCCGCCTGTGGTCGGCGCTGACCTGCCCCACCTCCGGGGAGGTGCTGCTCTCGGCGGGCCCCGGGTACGAGTTCCTCGACTGGGGTCGCCAGGCGCACGTGGGCGGCGGCAGCCACGGGTCGCTGCGCGGCGAAGACTCGCTCGGCGCGCTGGTCCTCTGCGGGGTCGGCCCGGATGCCCACCCACCCGGG
Source organism: uncultured Solirubrobacterales bacterium (assembly GCA_963725535.1). GTDB lineage: Bacteria > Actinomycetota > Thermoleophilia > Solirubrobacterales > Solirubrobacteraceae > Palsa-744. The sequence goes on along the minus strand of CAVRYX010000007.1, from coordinate 1,541,647 downwards.
CGGGCATCCAATCCGACACTCACGCAGTGGTCGATCCGCGACGTCGCGCCGCTGGTGCTTGGGCACTTCGGTCTGGCCGGATGAGAGCGACCCGGGTCCTCGGCCCTGCCCGCCGACTGCGACGCCGTTCTGACTAGAGGGGTCCCGGCTCCTCGATCTCCGATTGAGCCACAGAGGGCCACGTGGCGGTTACCCTCGGTCGATGCGCCGTACCCTCGCAGCGCTCGCCCTGAGCTCCGTGTGCCTGCTCCAGGCGGCGTCGCCCGCGGTGGGAAGTGCCGCCCCGAGCACGGCGACGAAGCGGGCAGCCCTGCCAGCAAAGCGGACCGCCGCGCCGCTGGCGCTCACCACGGGCCTGAGCACGACCGCCGGCACGAGCGCGACCACCGCGACCATCTCCGAAACCCCCGTGCCGGTGGCGCCGTCGATCGTCCCGCCTGCGGGCCGGCGGCTGTCCCCGGACGACGTCCTCGAAATCGCCAACCACCTGCCGAAGATGCGCCACGTGCGGGCGCAGTACCCGGGCTCCTACGGGGGCGCGTACCTGAAGGGTCCCGCCCACTGGCAGGTGAGCTACTTCGCGCGCAAGGGCTCGGAAATCGGGCAGGTCATCATCTCCGACGCTACCGGCCGGGTGCTCGAACAGTGGACCGGCTTCCAGGTGGCGTGGACGATGGCGCGCGGGTACCCCGGGGCGTTCGGCCGGCACGTCAACGCGCTCTACGTCTGGCTGCCGCTGTGCGTGCTGTTCCTGGTGCCGTTCATCGACTGGCGCCGGCCCTTCTCGCTGCGCCACCTTGACCTGCTGGTGCTGCTCTCGTTCTCGGTCTCGCTGGCGTACTTCAACCACGGCGAAATCTACAAATCCGTGCCGCTCACGTACCCGCCGCTGGTCTACCTGCTGGTGCGGATGCTCGGGCTGGTGCGCTCCCGTCGGGCACCGGCGCCGCTACGCCTGCTGATCCCCGCGCCGTGGCTTGCGATCGGCGTGGTCTTTCTGCTCGGCTTTCGGATCGGCCTGAACGTGACCGACTCCAACGTGATCGACGTCGGCTACGCCGGGGTGATCGGCGCGCAGCGGATCGCCGACGGCCGGGCGCTGTACGGGCACTACCCCTCGAACAACGAACACGGGGACACCTACGGGCCGGTCGACTACGAGGCGTACGTGCCCTTCGAGCAGACCTTCGGGTGGAGCGGCCTGTGGGACGACCTCCCCGCCGCGCACGCCGCGGCGATCGCGTTCGACCTGCTCGCGGTTGGGCTGCTGTTCCTACTCGGTTGGCGCCTCGGCGGCTCGACGCTCGCGGTCGCGCTCTCCTACGCGTGGGTCTCCTACCCGTTCACGTTGTACGCGCTGGAGAGCAACTCCAACGACACGCTCGTGGCGGTGCTGCTGCTCGCCGTGCTGCTCGTCGCCACGTCTGCCCCCGCGCGCGGGGTGTTCGCCGCGCTGGCGGGCCTCACGAAGATCGCCCCGCTGGCGCTCGCGCCGCTGTTCGCCACGCACGGCCTGCGGGAGCTGCCGCTGGGCCGACGTCTGCGGGCGCTGGCGCTGTACGCCCTCGCCTTCTGCGCTACCGTCGCGGTCGTCTCGATCCCCGCGCTCGCACACGACTCGCTGCACGAGATCTACGAGCGCACCGTCGTCTACCAGTCAAACCGCGGCTCGCCCTTCTCGGTGTGGGGGCTGTACGGCCTGCGGGGGTGGCAGACGGTCGTGCAGGTCGGCGCGGTGCTCCTCGCCCTGGCGCTCGCCGTGGTCCCGCGCCGGGTGGGCCTGCCTGCGCTTGCCGCTGCGGCCGCGGCGATCCTGATCGCGCTGCAGTTGGGGATTGAACACTGGTTCTACCTCTACATCCCCTGGTTCTTCCCGCTGGTGCTGCTCGCCCTGTTCGAGGTGCCCGCCCGCCCGCCTGTCCACCTTCCGGCCGACCTCGCTGCCTCCGAGCGCGAGCTGCCCGGTGTTACGCCACCGGCGGAGCAGGCGGTTTGGGCATCAGCACCTGCTCGATCGAGTCGGCCCGCAGCCGCTCCGAGCAGCGCACCACCACCCCGTTCAGCCACGGGTCCTCTTCGGAGGTCTGAAAGCGCACCGGCATCTGCGTGATCATCGCCTCCAGCGCGAGCTCGCGCTTGACCCCGATCACTCCTCCGCGGGGGCCGGTCATACCGACGTCGGTGATGTACGCGGTGCCCCCGGGCAGCACCCGCCCGTCGGCCGTCGGGATGTGAGTGTGGGTGCCCACCACCGCGCTCACGCGCCCGTCGAGGTACCACCCGAGCGCGATCTTCTCGCTGGTCGCCTCGGCGTGCATGTCCACGAGGACGTGGTCCACCTCGCCCAGCTCCCCCAGCGCAACGTCGATCTCGATGAACGCCGAGCGGCCGGGGCGCAGGTAGAGGCTGCCGCTGAGGTTGATCACCCCGAGGCGCAGCCCCTCCGCGCTCTGCACCACGCACACGCCGCGGCCGGGCTGGCTGCGCAGGAAGTTGGCGGGGCGCACGATCCGCGGCTCGGTGTCGAGGTACGGGTAGATCTCGCGTCGGTGGTAGGAGTGGTTGCCGAGCGTGATTGCGTCCACCCCCGCCGCGAACAGCTGGTCGGCGGCCTTTGGGGTGATCCCCAGCCCGCCCGCCACGTTCTCGCCGTTGACGACCACGAACGTCGGTGCGTAGCGCTCGCGCAGCAGTGGCAGGCAGTCGCACAGCGTGCGCCGCCCGATGCTGCCCACGAGGTCGCCCACGAACAGGATCGTGGCCTGCGCCGAGCGCTCCGCGGGGACCGGCTCCCGGGAAGCCCCACCCGGCGCCGCGGCAGGCTCGGGCGGGGTCGCCTCGGCCTCAGCCATACTTCGCCCATGGTGGGAGGTTTAGGGCCCGCGCCCCAATATCTGCCGGCCTGGATGCGGCCGCTCCGCGGCGGTCTGCGCCACCCACGATGCTCGCCGTGCCACCAGCACGGCTGCGCTCGCGTGCGTCGCATCCCATCCACGGATCGACCGGGTGGGCGGGTTTTAATCCGCCATCTATTGTGGCGAGAGCCCTTGGGACCCCTGTGAGCGTCGGGGAGCGGACTTCTGAGACGCCGCCTGCGGCCGCGCCCCCGCGTGCCGAGGAGCGCGAGGTGGCGGGCGCGCCCGAGTCGCCCCCTACGGACTCCACGCCCTCCGCGCCGCCGGCACCGCCGCGCGTGGTTGTGCCCCGGTGGGTGCAGCTCGTGGTGCTGCCGCTGGCGCTGCTCGCGGCGTGGGCACTCGCGCGCGCCGCCGGGAAAGTGCTCGTGGTCTTCGTCGTGGCGGCTCTCATCGCGCTAATCCTCAACCCGGCTGTCGCCTTCCTCCAGCGCTCGCGCCTCCCTCGCGGCCTGGCGGTGCTCTCGGTGTACCTCGCATTCTTCCTTACCTTGGTGGGGATCGGCTTTCTGCTGGCCAACCCGATCGTCCACCAGGTGCAGTCCTTCGCGCGCAACCTGCCCTCCCTGGTCGCTGAAGCGAACAAATCGCTGGCCAGCCTCGAACGCTCGCTCAACCGGGACGGCATCGCCGTGCACTTCATCAAGCAGGGTAAAACCGCGCTGCAGACGATCCAGGACAAAATCTCCAAGAGCGCCGGCTCGATCGCCTCGTTCGGCGGCGGGCTGCTGACCGAAACGGCGAGCGCGATCTTCGACCTGGTGTTGATCTTCGTGCTCTCCGTCTACATGCTGCTCTACGGCGAGCGCATCGGGCGGCTCGTGCGCCGGGCGATGCCCGACGGCGACGGCACGCCCGCCGACGACTACCCGACGCTGACCCAGCACGCGGTCTCCCGCTACGTCGGGGGGCAGCTGCTGTTCAGCTTCGTGATGGGCGCCTCCACCGGGGTTGCGCTGTACATCTTCGGGGTGCTGGGAATCTTCCCCGACGGGCGCAAGTACGCGGTGGCGTTCGCGGTGTTCTACGGGGTGATGGAGCTGATCCCTTACATCGGCCCGATCCTCGGGGCCGTGCCGCCGGTGCTGGTGGCGCTCCTGAGCAATCCGATCTCCGCGCTGTGGGTGGCGCTGCTGTTCGTCGGCCTGCAGCAGTTGGAGGGCCACGTGGTCGCGCCGCAGATCTTCGGGCACACGCTGCGCATCAACCCGCTGCTGGTGATCTTCGCGCTGCTGCTCGGTTTGCAGCTCTACGGCGTCGTCGGGGCGTTGGTGGCGCTGCCGATCCTCGCCGTCCTGCGCGAGACCTTCGTGTACCTCAGCCGCCACCTGACCTTCGAGCCGTGGGAGCGCTCCCCAGGACGAATGTTGTGAGCAGGCCCAGCCAGGCCCAGCCTTGCGCCGGCCCGGCCGACTACGCGCCGGTTCACGAGTTGCCCGGACGGGCCGGCGTCGGGTCATTCCTTGCGCCGGCCTGCCCGCAGGCGCGTCATCTTGCACTGAACCCGGGCGGGCCGGCGTGATCGGGTCTCCCGAAGGCGAACCGCTGCTCGCGGTGCGCGGCCTCGGCAAGCGCTACGGCGAACGCGAGGCGCTGCGCGACGTCAACTTCGAGGCGCACGCGGGCGAACTGGTGGCGGTGATCGGCCCCAACGGAGCGGGCAAGACCACGCTGCTGTCGATCCTCGCGGGCGCCCTGCGGCCGAGCGCGGGCAGCGTCAGCCTCCCGCCCGGCCGGGTGGGGTGGGTGCCTCAGCAGACGGCGCTCTACTCGCGGCTCACGGTGGCGGAGAACCTCGAGCTGTTCGCCCGCCTGGAGAGGAGCCCCGACCCGCGGGCGGCGGTCGCGACGATGCTCGAGCAGACGGGTTTGCAGGAGCGCGCCTCCGAGCGGGTGGAGCGCCTCTCCGGCGGCAACCGCCAGCGCGTCAACATCGCGATCGGCCTGCTCCCCGAGCCGCCGGCGCTTGTGTTGGACGAGCCCTCCTCCTCCCTGGATCCCCGCCAGCGCGAGCGACTGTGGCGGTTCATCTGCACACACTCCGAGCAGGGCCGGTGCGTGGTCTTCTCCACGCACAACGTCGCCGAGGCGGAGCGCTACGCCCAGCGGGTGATCGTGCTGGCCGACGGGGAGCTCCTGTTCAGCGGCTCCCCGCGGGAGCTCGCGCGCGCAGCCGGCACCGACGGCGGGCTGGGTTTCGAAGGGGCGTTCGTGGAGTTCCTGCGCGAGCGGGGACACTGAGTCGCCGTGAGGTGGCTGCTCCGCAAGGACCTGCTGATCCTCGCGCGCTCGCGAGTGATGGTGGGGGTGCTCGTGCTCTACCCCGTCGCGGTGGCGCTGCTGATCGGCCTGGCGATCTCACGGGCGCCGTCGAAGCCGAAGGTGGCGATCGCCAACCTCACGCCGCCCGGGGCGACGGTCGAACTGGGCGGCACCCGCCTGAACGTCGGCCACTACTACAGCCAGCTCTTCAGCCAGGTGCAGCCGGTGCCGGTGGCCACGCGCGCGGAGGCCGTCGCTGCGGTGCAGAGCGGGCGCGTGCTGGCAGCGGTGGTAATCCCCGCGAACCTCGCCTCGCACCTCTCCTCGGTCACGAGCCAGGGGCACGTGGAGGTGATCTACAACGGGGACGCGTTGGAGCAGAGCTTTGTGCACTCCACGATCGAAGCGGCGCTCTCGCAGGCGAACCTTGAACTCTCGAACCAGATCCGCCGCGTGGCGGCGCGGGTGATCGGAGCGTTGGTGCAGGGCGGCAGCCTCGGCGTGCCGGGAGCACCCCAGAACCTGCCCGGGCTGAGCGCCATCCCCGGCATCCTGCGCCGCGTCATCGCCCACCAGCCTCAAGGCGCCGACCGCGCGCAGCTGGAACGGCTCGCGGACTTCTCCGAATTCGCCGCGCAGAACCTCGGCGTCAGCCGCGAGGTGCTGAACACCGTCAGCCAGCCGATCCAGGTGCAGAGCACGCTTCTGCACGGCCGGCGCACCCCACTGGACACGTACGCCGTCGTGGTTGCGGTCAGCATCTCGCTGATGTTCGTCTGTGTCCTGCTCGCCGCCGGGGGGGTCGCGCTGGAGCGCGAAGAGCACACGCTCGCGCGGCTGGTGCGCGGCCTGGTCTCACGGGAGCGGCTGATCGCGGAGAAGCTGCTGCTGGCCGCCGGCTGCGCGGCGGTGGTGGCGTTTGCGATGCTCGCGGGCATTGGGGCGTTCGTCGGCCTCGACTGGGGCCGCGTGTGGCAGTGGGTGGCGGCGCTCGCCGTCGCCGCGCTGGCGTTCGCCGCGCTGGGAGTGGCAATCGGCGCGCTCGCCCGCGAGGTCAGGGCCGCCTCGCTGCTGGCGTTCCTGCTGTCGCTGCCGCTCGCGTTCCTGGCGCTCGTCCCCGCGGGCGCCGTCGCGGGCGGGGTGTACGACGCGATCCGCGCGATCTCGCTCGTGTTCCCCTACAAGGCCGCCCTGCAGGCGCTCGACGCGGCGGTCAACGGCTCCTCTCCAGGCCTCGGGGTATCGCTCGCGCATCTGCTCGCGCTGACCGCGCTGTTTGCCGTGCTCGCGCGGCTGGGGTTGGGCCGCGCGGAGTGATCGGCCGCGTCCCGCCGCCCTCGGGCCGCCCTCGGGTTGACCTCCGGGGCGATGTCGGTGGCGGCGGGCGTGGACGACTCGACCCACCCGATCCTCGTCCGCGAACCCCGATCGCCCGTACCGCGGGGGTATCCTCGACGGACGATGGCATTCCCCCAGACGCGTATGCGCCGCCTGCGCGCGTCCCCGGCGCTGCGTGGCCTCGTGCGCGAGACGGAGCTGCGGGCGGGGCAGTTGGTGCTTCCGTTGTTCGTTGAGGAGCGGCCGAGCGGGTCTGAGCTCCCGGTGGCTGAGTCCGAATTCCCCTCCGTCGCCCCCGGGTTGAGCGATTCGCCCGCGGCGTTGCCGGGTCTCGAGCGCCTGTCGATCGCGGCTGCCGTCGAGGCAGGCCGCGAGGCGGTGCGGCTGGGGCTCGCCGCGGTGCTGCTGTTCGGGATTCCCGCCGAGAAGGATGCGCAGGGCTCCTCGGCGTGGGCAGAGGACGGCGTGGTGCAGCTGTGCGTGCGCGCGCTCAAGGCCGCGGTGCCGGAACTGCTCGTGGTGACGGACGTGTGTCTGTGCGAGTACACCGAGCACGGCCACTGCGGGGTGCTGAACGGCGACCAGACCGTCGACAACGACGCCTCGGTGGAGTTGCTGGCGCGCACCGCGGTCAGCCACGCCCGCGCCGGCGCCGACGTCGTGGCCCCCTCGGACATGATGGACGGCCGCGTGGGGGCGATCCGCGCGGAGCTCGACGGAGAGGGCTTCGCAGACACTCCCATCCTCGCCTACTCCGCGAAGTTCGCCTCGGCCTTCTACGGCCCGTTCCGCGGCGCCGCGGGCTCGACCCCGGCGTTCGGGGATCGCCGTGCCTACCAGCTCGACCCTGCCAACGGCCGCGAGGCGGTGCGCGAGGCACTGCTCGACGTGGCCGAGGGGGCGGACATGGTGATGGTCAAGCCGGCGCTCGCCTACGGCGACCTGATCCGCGCAGTGAGACGCGCGACGGGCCTGCCGGTAGTGGCGTACAACGTCAGCGGCGAGTACGCGATGGTCAAGGCGGCAGCCGCGGCGGGGCACCTCGACGAGCGGGCGACGGTGCTCGAGATACTCACCTCGCTGCGCCGCGCGGGCGCGGACGTCATCATCACTTACCACGCGAAGGATGCCGCCACATGGATGACTTGACTAAAGATAGAGGGGCTCGGCTCGGCGGCCGCCGGCCGCCTGCGCCACCCTCTAGGCGAGTAGACAACCCCGTGATCCCGAAGATCCGCAGCCGCACCGAGGGCGCGGCGGTGGCGCTCGACGAGCTGGACCGCCGCCTGCTCAACCTGATGCAGGGCAGCTTTCCGCTGGAGCCCCGGCCGTACGCCGCGGTTGCCCGCGCCGCGGAGATCCCCGAGGAGCAGGCGCTGGAGCGCGTCGGGGAGCTGTTGGAGCAGCGGATCATCCGCCAGGTCACCCCGATCTACGACACGCGCGCGCTGGGGTACTCCTCAATGCTGGTGGCGGCGAAGGTCGATTCCGAGCACCCGTGGCGGGCGGCGAAGATCGTCAACTCCCACCCCGGGGTCTCGCACAACTACCTGCGCAACCACGAGTTCAACATGTGGTTCACGCTCGCTACCGAGCCGGACTCGCCCCTCGGCCTGGAGGGCACGCTGGAGGTGCTGCAGCGGCTCACCGGCGCGGAGTCGATCCGCCAGCTGCCGACGCTGAAGCTGTTCAAGATCAGGATGGACTTGGAGATGGAGGGCGACACCAAGGCGCTCGCCAGCGAGGGAACCCTCCAGGAGGAGGCGGTGCTGGAGTCGGTTCCCTACGATGAGCGCGACATCGCCGTGATCCGCGCCACGCAGGGCGACATGCCGGTCGTGAGCGAGCCCTACGCCCCCGCCGCGCAGCGGCTGGGGTGGGAGGTGGAGGCACTGCTCGAGCACCTGGCGGGGATGCGCGAGCGCGGTCTGCTGCGCCGCGTGGCGGCGATCCTCTACCACCGCCGGGCGGGCTTCTCGGCGAACGGCATGGGCGTCTGGAAGGTCCCCGCGGAGCGGATCGCCGAGCTGGGCCCGCGGATGGCGTCCTACCGCGGAATCTCTCACTGCTACCAGCGCCCCACCTACGAGGACTGGCCCTACTCGGTCTTCACGATGGCCCACGGTCGCTCCAAGGAGGAGTGCGACGCGATCCTCGACGCGATCGCCGAGCAGACCGGTATCGAGGAGCGCGCCACGCTGTACTCGTCCACGGAGTTCAAGAAGGTCCGCTTGCTCTACTTCACCGACGACTACAAGCGGTGGGAAGCACAGCACGCTTGATCCTGGACCCGCCGGCTCCGGGGTCGCCTCGGCACCGGGTGGCGCGTCGCCAGGATCCACCCCCGCCGTCCAAGGGAGCCACCCTGCGGGCGCTCCGTCGAGGTGCCACGGCTAACTCTCCGGCACCTCTGAACAGGGGCCTGTGACGGCCTCGCTCACGGACACCCGCTCCGCGGAGCTCTACCGCCGCGCGCTGAAGGTGCTCCCCGGCGGGGTCAACTCGCCCGTGCGCGCGATGGCCGCGATCGGCCGCGACCCGGTGTTCGTCGCCCGCGCCGCGGGCGCGGAGCTCGTGGACGTGGACGGCAACCGCTACGTGGACTACGTCTGTTCGTGGGGCCCGTTGATCCACGGCCACGCCCACCCGGGGATCCTCGAGGCGGTGCGCACAGCGGCCGAGCGAGGGACGAGCTTCGGAGCGCCGACAGCGGGAGAGGTCGAGCTGGCGGAGGAGGTGGCGCGGCGGATGCCCGGCGTGGACATGGTGCGCATGACCTCCTCGGGGACCGAGGCGACGATGACCGCGCTGCGCCTCGCGCGCGCTGCGACCGGCCGCGAGCGGATCGTCAAGTTTGCGGGCGCCTACCACGGCCACGTGGACGGGCTGCTCGCGCAGGCCGGCTCGGGACTCGCCACCCAGGCGGTCCCCGCGAGCGCCGGGGTGCCCGCGGGCGTGGCGGCGGCCACCGTGGTGGTGCCGTGGAACGACCCGCAGGCGCTCCGCGAGGCGGTGCGCCGGCACGAGCCCGCGGCGATCGTGGCGGAGCCGATCCCAGCCAACATGGGTCTCGTGCCGCCGCAGCCCGGCTTCCTGGAACTGCTGCGCGAGCAGGCTGACGCAAGCGGTGCGCTGCTGGTGCTCGACGAGGTGATCACCGGCTTCCGCGTGGCCCGCGGCGGTGCTCAGGAGCTCACGGGGGTGCACGGGGACCTCACGGTCATGGGCAAGGTGCTCGGCGGCGGCCTGCCGGCAGCAGCGGTGGGTGGCCGCGCGGAGCTGATGGAACTGCTCGCCCCGGTCGGCGAGGTTTACCAGGCGGGTACGCTCTCGGGCAATCCGCTCGCGGTCGCCGCGGGCCTCGCGACACTCGAGCTGCTCGACGGAGCGGCCTACGCGCGCCTGGCGGCGATCACCGAGCAGCTCGCGGCGGGGCTGCGCGAGGCGGCGGGCGGGCAGGCGGACGGGGGGCGTGCGGCTGGGCCGGTGGACAAGGGGCGGGAGGGTGGGTCGGTGGACAGGGGGCGGGAGGGTGGGTATCCCATACAAATCGCGAGCCTCCCAGGCCTGCTGACGGTGTTCTTCAGCGAGCGCCCCGTGCACGACCTTGAGGGGGCGCGGTCGTGCGATCTGGAGGCGTACGCCGCGTGGTGCCGGGGGCTGCTCGCGCGCGGGGTCAACCCGCCGCCCTCGCAGTTCGAGGCGTGGTTTCCTTCGCTGGCACACACCCCCGAGCACTTGGAGCGCACTGTGGAGGCCGCCGCCGCGGCGTTTGGAGAAATCGGATGACGGTTCCGCCCACCTCGACTTCCACGCACGTACTGAAGCGCCTGGAGGCGCTGTTGCGGGAGCAGGGTGGCCTGGTGGCGAGCCTGCTCGCCGACGGGGGCGCGGCGCCGTCCCCCAACGGCGCAGGCCCCGCCCAGATTGCGGCCTCCGGCCCGCGGGCGCAGGCGCAGGCCGCCGAGTACGAGCTGCTGTTGGAGGTGGTCTACGAGGGCTACCTGTTGCACTACGACACCCCCCGTATCCTGCACCCACAGGAGGCCGACCTCGGCCTCCTGGCGGGCGACCGGCTGTACGCGCTGGGTCTCGCCCGCCTGGTCGCGCTCGGCGATGTGGCTGCGGTGGCGGAGCTCGCGGATGTGATCACGCTGACGGCGCTCGCCCAGGGAGCAGGGGAAGCGGAGCTCGCCCAGGCGGTGTGGAGCGCCGGCGCGCGGGCGGTGGGCTGGGGTTCGAGTGACTGTCACCGCCGCGCCAAGGCCCTGGCCCGTGCGGGCTCTCCTGAGGCGCTGGAGGCGATGCGGGCCGCGGCCGAGGCCGGGGGGCCGTCGGTTGGCTGAGCAGCAGCGCGAGCGTCGGCCGGGCGCGGGCGTCTGGGGGCGAATCCCGCAGCATTTGTGATGATAGACACCATCTAACTGCGCGACGAGCGCCGGCCCGCAGGCGGTATCCTTAGCCGTCCTTGCCCAGCAAGCACGACAAGCACGAGTCCAAGTACACCCTCGACCGCCGGATACCGGGCGCGTTCGAGGGTGAGACGGTCACGCGGCGGCGCTTCATGACCGGCTCGGCCCACGCTGCGGGGGCGGTCGCGGCCGCCTCCTTCGTGCTGCCCGCGCTGGGCTTCGCGATCGGGCCGATCTTCAAAACCACCCCCCACTCCTGGGAGACGGTCGGCCCGACGGACATGTTCCCCGACAACAACTACATCCCCACGGTGATCACGCTCACCCCGGGGATCGGGGAGGCCGGCAAGGGGCTGGTGTACGTGCGCCAGAAAAACCTGGCGATCGACACCGACCCCTACGACAAGAATACCCCCTACATCGCGATCACCTCACGCTGCGCCCACCTCGGCTGTCCGGTGCGGTGGGTGCCCGCCGCCGAGCGCTTCATCTGCCCCTGCCACGGAGGCGTGTACGACCTGCTGGGCCGCCGCGTGGGCGGCCCGCCGGTACGGCCGCTGGACCGCTTCTACACGCGCGTGGTCGACGGCTACGTCCAGATCGGCGCGCGCTTCAGCGTCAACAGCGAGCTGCGCCGCTTCTCCCCGCGCGACCCCGGCGAGCCACTGGACGGTCTCGGCCAGTACCTCTACCCCTCGCGTCCCTCCACCCGCCGCTAGGACGTCGTGCCCAAACTTCCCGCTCCCCCGATTCCCGCTCCGCTGAAGGCGCCGCCGCCGCGGCCGGAGGAGCAGAACGGCGCGGCGCGCCCGGTCGATCACGCCGCCAACGCGGGCACCGCCGCCGTCGACTGGGTCGACGAACGCACCTCGCTGAGCGGGGCGGCGCGGTGGATGATGTTCCGCAAGGTGCCGAAGGGCACCAACTGGTTCTACACGCTGGGGTCGGCGACGATGTTCGCGTTCCTCAGCCAGGCGGTCACAGGGGTCTTCCTGGCGATGTACTACCGTCCCGACCCCTCCGGCGGGGCGTACGAATCGATCCGCTACGTCACCAACGACGTGTTCCTCGGACAGTTCGTGCGCGGCATGCACAAGTGGGGCTCGACCGTGATGGTGGTGCTCGTCTTCCTGCACATGGGCCGCACGTTCTTCTTCGGCGCCTACAAGTACCCGCGCGAGCTCAACTGGGTGATCGGCGTGGTGTTGCTGATCCTGACGATGGTGATGTCGTTCACAGGCTACCTGCTGCCGTTCGACCAGCGTGCCTACTGGGCGACGCAGGTCGGCGTCAACATCAACGGCACCGGCCCCCTGGTCGGTCCCTACTTGAGCGACTTCCTGCGCGGTGGCGGGGAATTCGGGGCGACGACGCTGTCGCGCTTCTACGCGATCCACATGCTGCTCGTGCCCGGGCTGATCGCCGCGCTGCTCGGCGCCCACCTGTACTTGGTCGCCAAGCTCGGTACGACCGCGCCGCCGTGGATGAAAGCCGAGCAGGACTCCGAGCTGCGTGAGGCAGAAGCGTGAGCGGCTTCGCCGCTCACGCGGTCAAGGGCGCCCGGATGGCGCCCGACGTCGTCAAAGCGCCGACTGGATGGAGGCGCGAGCCATGAGGCGCGAGCCATGAACCAGCGCGAGAAGGAGGAGTACCTCCGCGAGTACGCGATCCTGAAGTCCAAAGGAAAACCGTTCTTCCCGTACGCGGTCGTGAAGGACTCGGTGATGGCGTGCGTGGTGATGGCGTGCATCATCACGATGTCGCTTGTGCTCGGCGCGGAGCTCGGCTCCAAGGTGAATCCCACCACCAGCACCTACGTGCCCCGACCGGAGTGGTACTTCTTCTTCCTGTTCGAGCTGCTGCGCGTGATCAAGCCGCCGAGCCTCGTGGGGCTGGCGACGATCGGCATCCCGACGCTGGCCATGATCCTGCTGTTCCTGCTGCCCTTCTACGATCGCGGCCCCGAGCGCCGGCCCGAGCGCCGTCCGATCGCCACGCTCACGGGCATCTTCGTGATCGGGGCGATGTTCTACCTCACCTGGCAGGGAGCCAGCACCGGCTCGCCGTTCTCGGTCGAAATACCCACGCCGGCGGTCGTGCGCCAGGCGGGCGGCCAGGTGCTCGCGGAGTTCGAAGCAGGCCGCCACGTGGTGGGCGCCAGCGGTTGCCTGGCGTGCCACAAGCTCGGCGAGAACGGCAACAACGGGCCGGGCCCCGAACTGACACACATCGGCTCGCGCATCCCGCGCTTCGGGATCGCACGCACGCTGGTCAATCCGACGGCGCCGATGCCGTCGTTCAGGCACCTGCCGCCGAAGCAGTTCGAAGCGGCGGTCGACTTCCTCTCGCAGTTGAAGTAGGGGTCGGCCATAGCTCAAGGCCATGAGCAAGGCCAGCTCGAGGCGGGCCAGGTACAGGCGATGTTCGACCGCATCGCGGGGGTCTACGACGCCCTGAACGGCGTGATGAGCGCCGGCCTGCACCACCGCTGGCGCGAGCGCGCTGTGGACTTCGCCCGGATCGGCCCGGGTGCCCGCGTACTCGACGTCGCCACCGGCACCGGCGACCTGGCATTCGAGCTCGCCCGGCGGGTGGCCCCGGGTGGGGAGGTGGTGGGCAGCGACTTCTCCGAGGGGATGCTTGCCCGCGCGCGGGCCAAGGCACAGCCGAGCGGGGCCACGGTGCGGTTTGAGTGGGGTGACGCGCTCCAGTTGCCCTACGCAGACGACTCCTTCGACGCCGCCACCGTCGGCTTTGGCGCACGCAACTTCTCCGACCTGCACGGTGGTCTGGTGGAGATGGCGCGGGTCGTACGGCCGGGGGGCAGGGTGGTGGTGCTCGACTTCACCACACCAACCCGCCCGCCGCTGTCGCTGTTCTACCGCGTGTGGTTCGATCGGATCGTGCCGGTGCTCGGACGGCTCGCGGGCGACGCCACCGCCTACACCTATCTGCCCGAGTCGGTCAAGCGCTTCCCGACGCCCCCCGTGCTGGCCTCCGAGATGGAGCGGGCGGGCGTCGGCGAGCTCCGTTGGCTACTCACGGCTGGGGGTATCGTGACGATCCACGCTGGCACGGTGCCGGGGAATGGCGCCCCCTCCGGTCAGCCGCCACCCGGCGCGCTTGCGGCGAATGGCGCATGATGCACACCGTGAGCAGTGGCGGGGCAGAGGGGCGGGAGGCGGCGGAGGACGAGGACGCGGTCGCCGAGATCATGCGCCGCGGCGGCGTGGAGCTGCGCGAGCGGATGGCCAGCACCGAGGAGCACCTCGAGCGGGTGGCCGCCGAAGCGGGCGCGCCGCTGGCGGTGCACGCCACCTCGACGGTCCTCGCGGGAGGCAAGCGTCTGCGACCCCTGCTGGTGGTACTGGCAGCCACCGCGGCCGACCGTCCGGGCGCAGGCGGGCCGCTGGAGACGGTGCAGGGAGCACGGAGCCTGGTGAGAGCGGCGGTGGCGGTCGAGCTGGTGCACTCTGCGACGCTCGTCCACGACGACGTGATCGACGGGGCGCAGCTGCGGCGCGGGCACCCCTCGGTGGTCGCGCAAGCGGGGCGGCGTATGGCCGTTGCTACCGGCGACCTGCTCTTCTCGCGGGCGTTTGCCGAGCTGACGCTCAACGCCGAGGTAGAGCAGTTGAGCGCCCTCTCGGACGCCAGCTCAGCGCTGGCTGTGGGAGAGCTCCTGCAGCGTGAGGACGCCTACGCCCCCAAGGTTGCGGTGGAGCGCTACCTGCACCGCTGCGAGCTGAAGACGGCCGCCCTGTTCGAGGCCGCCTGCCGTCTGGGAGCGCTCGTGGCCCAAGCAGGCGGGGATCGGAGTCCGCCCCTGCCGGCCGGCACGCTCGCAGACGCGCTCGGGGCCTTTGCGCGGCGCATCGGGCTGGCCTTTCAGCTGCTGGACGACGTGCTCGACGTCTCCGGGCCGGTGGAGCGCACCGGCAAGACGCGCGGGACCGACCTGCTCGACGGCACCGTCACGTTGCCCCTGATCCTCGCCCGCGAGCGCGACGAGCGCCTGGCGGCGGTGGACCTCGCGACCCTGGTGGGGCCGGAGCAGGCGGGCGAGCTGTGCGATCGGATCGCGGCCACCGGCGCTCTGCAGGAGGCCCGCGAGCGGGCGCTGGCGCTCGTCGCCGAAGCCAAGGCGATGCTCCCCGAGATCCTTCCAAACGGCCGCGCGGTGCTACTGGATCTGGTGGCCGACGCCGTGGTCGAGCGCTACTGCTAGGACGCCGCTGACCGAAGCCGGGAGACACTCGCCTTCGGCTCGCATCCCCGTTTCGGCCAGCGCGCTGCTGCGTCCTCAGTCGCTCACGTAGGTCCCTACGCTACGCTCCTTGCGTCCTTGCATCGCTTGGTCAGCGAGGCCCTAGAGGCGTAGTGCAAAAGGCTGAACTGTCAGAAGTCCGACGGGACGATCAGGTCTGCGTCGAGCGCGCGGATGAAGAGGTCGATCTCCTCGGCCATGTTCGCGTGCGTCACGCGCTGGAGGTCGTTCAGCAGCGCTTCGGCCGCGCGGTCGAGCTCGTCGTCGAGGCTTTCCACGGCTGTCTGCTCGAAGACGCCCTCGCGCGTGGCCTCGCACTCGGGGCAGCGCAGCAGGATCCGCCACTGGCTCGGACCGGCCTCGGCCCAGTCCAGCGGGTGGACGAGCTCCCCGGCGCAGTAGAAGCAGACGTGCAGCGGCTCGGTGGCCGGGTCGGCTTGCCTGCGCCCCGCGCCCAGGGAGGGGGGGAGCGGGTTGTCGAGGTAGACGACCTCGATGCGCTTGCCGGAGGGCAGTTGCACGTGGTGGCGGGTGTGGTGGTGGCTCTTGTCGGGGTGCATCGTGGTTCCTCGTGCAGGTCATCGACCCCCCCGTGGGCCGTCTTTAGCGCACGGCCACGAATACCGAGGTTTGCGCACGCTATTGCGGGGAACCCGCGGCCTGGCGGTGGTATATAGGTTGAGAGCCAATGGGCCCAGTAGGCGATATCTGAGGAATGGCAACCGCGATCCGCACGATCGGCCACGAGGACCGCCTCAGCCTCGTGGAGCACCTCGAAGAGCTGCGCACGCGCCTGATCGTCAGCGGGGTGGTGCTGGCGGCCGTGTTCGGTCTGTGCCTGTGGCAGAACCACGCTCTGCTGCACTTGATCGGCCGCCCGCTGGAACGGGAGCGGCACGGGCAGCTCGTGAAAGGCGAGGACATCGCCGGCCAGACGGGCCTGACGCAGCAGGCGGTGATCAAAGTGGCCCGGGACACGGAAACGATCGTCGGACTCCTCGGCGCCGCCGACAGCCGCCTGCCGGCTGCCCTCCGCGCGCAGCTGGTCGCGGTGCTCCCCCGCCTGCGGGCGGACACCGCCAAGCTCCCCCCCGTACCGCAGAGCGAAAAGCTGTTGACGCTGGGCGTCGGGGAGCCGTTCACAACGACGCTCACGGTGACCTTCTTCTTCGCGCTGATCCTCTCGCTGCCGGTGATCCTGTTCGAGCTCTACGGCTTTGTGCTGCCCGCCCTGCAGCCTAGTGAGAGACGTGCGATGAAGCCGCTGCTCGCTGCGGTTCCGCTGCTGTTCGCGGTGGGGGTGCTGTTCGGCTACTTCGTGGTGCTGCCGGCCGCACTGCGCTTTCTCGTGAACTTCAACAGCAGCGAGTTCAACACCCAGGTCCAGGCCGCTCCGTACTATCAGTTCGCAGCAACGGTGCTGTTGGCGATGGGTCTCGTCTTCCAGGTCCCCGTCGCGATTCTGGGAGCCACCCGCGTGGGACTCGTGACCCCCAAGCAGCTCCGCGGCGCCCGCCGCTACGCGATCGTGGCGTGCGCGGCCGTGGCGGCCTTCCTGCCGGGAGACGCGATCACGCTGCTCCTGGAGACGGTTCCCCTCTATCTTCTCTACGAGGCGAGTATCCTGGTGGCATCATTCGTAGCGCGACGCGACGCTGGCCGAAACGGGGACGCTAACCTAGTGTCTCCCGGCTTCGGTCGTGGTAGAGCGCAGGCGGCGGCAGGGGGCTCTCCGCAGGACCCACCGTCCTCACCGGGGGGATCTGCCGGGGAGGGCGGGCCACCGGTCCCTCCACCCGCAGGCAGCCCCAACGCCCCGCCGGTGACTGCGAGCGAGAACACGGACCCGAGCGTGAACGCGATAATCGACCACATCGACAGAGGGCTCTCCGGCTGATGCTCTTCGATCTGCGAGGCCGCGGCCGGCGCCGCACGGTGCAGGGGGTCTTCCTGGGGATGGCGCTGCTCTTCATGCTCGGCTTCCTGGGCTTGGGAGTCGGCGTCGGCGGCGGCGGTGGCGGGATCCTTAACTTCTTCGCCGAAAACAAAGGCTCGAGCAGCGCCAGCTTCGCGGGCAAGGTCGCCGCCGCCCAGAAGCGCACCAAGAGCCACCCCGCCGAAGCGGCGGCGTGGGCGGCGCTCGCCGAAGCCCAGTTGCACCAGGCGAGCGAACCCGAATTCAACGCGGTGGTGGGCGAACGCGAACAGTACACCGCCAAGGGCCTGGCACTGCTCGCCAAGGTGTCCAGCGCGTGGAACACCTACCTGCGCCTGGAACCGCACCACCCAAGCGCGGAAGTGGCCCAGAAGATCGCGAACATCTACGCCGAACAGGCCCTCAACCAGCCGGCGGAAGCGGCGCGGACGCTGCAGGTCGCCGTCGCGGGCAACCCGACCAACGGGGGCCTGTACTCGGCGCTCGCAGTGTCAGCCTACGAGGCTCACCACGTCAAGGAAGGCGACGCGGCGACGCGCAAGGCCCTCAGCCTCATACCCGCCTCCGCCGAACGCACGCGGGTGAAGAAGTACCTCGCAGAACTCCGCAAGAACCCCCTGAGCCATGTCCCCACCACCGTCAGCAGGCTTTCGAACGGTACGTACGTGGCGACGCAGGCCGGCAGGACCTTCCCGGTTGCCAAAGCGCCGAACGGGAGTTTCACGGGGGTCTACACCACTCCGGCTCCCAAGACAACCCCTGCAGGGCACGCGTCCACCGCGGCCACCACCCCCGCCTCCACGACAACGGCTGCGGGGCACACGACCTCCAAGAAGTAGGCCCGGGTCGAGGGCAAGGGTCGGCGGGGCCCAAGGCGAACGCGCTTGCAGCCTTGACTCCGTCCGCTCGCGGGTGGCTGCCGTGGGGGGCGTGGACTAATCTGGACCTCGAGATGGCCGACTCGCAGGAGGATTCGCCCCGCTACACCGCGCGTCTGCTGATCGCCTGCCCGGACCGGCCGGGCATCGTAGCGGCCGTCTCTGGCTTCCTGTTCGAGCAAGGTGCGAACATCGTCTCCTCGCACCAGTACTCCACCGACCCCACGGGAGGCAGGTTCTTCCTTCGCACCGAGCTCTTCCTCCCGCGCGCGCTCGAGTCTCCCCAGTCGCGCGAGCGCCTGCAGGAGCGCTTCGGCGCGGAGGTGGCAGAGCGCTTCCAGATGGAGTGGGAGCTGCGTTTCTGGGGTCAACGGCGGCGCATGGCGGTGTTGGTCTCCCGCCGGGACCACTGCCTGGTGGACCTCCTGTGGCGCTGGCGCCGCGGCGAGCTCGACGCGGAGGTGGTGGCCGTGGTGTCCAACCACCCCGACCTCGAGCCCGAGGCGCGCGCCGTGGGAGTCCCCTTCTACCACGTGCCCGTCGAGCGGGACGGCAAGGCGCAGGCGGAGGGGCGCATGCTCGAACTGCTGGCGGGCAACGTCGACGTGGTGGTGCTGGCCCGCTACATGCAGATACTCAGCGGCGGTTTCCTGGCGCGCCTGGCGGCCCCGGTGATCAACATCCACCACTCCTTCCTGCCCGCCTTCCCGGGCGCGGACCCCTACCGCCGCGCGCACGAGCACGGGGTGAAGCTGATCGGGGCGACCGCGCACTACGTCACCGAGGAACTCGACGGCGGCCCGATCATCGAACAGGGCGTGGAGCGCGTGGACCACCGCCACACCACCGGCGACCTCGAACGCGTGGGCCGCGACATCGAGCGCATGGTCCTCGCCCGCGCGGTCTCGTTACATCTCGATGACCGCGTGATCGCTGACGGTGGACGCACGGTCGTCTTCTAGGCGCGGACGGGCCGTCGCCCTCGGCTTGGAACCCGTCCACCGGAGGGGCTGGGCTAGAATGCCATCCTCCTGACGGACGCCCCTGACCCATAGGCGTCCTCCCGGGCCGTTAGCTCAACCGGCAGAGCAGGGGCCTCTTAAGCCCAAGGTTGCAGGTTCGATTCCTGCACGGCCCACCAAAACGTCGCTAATCGAACCAACGTCCAAAGACCTCCGTTCCCGCCAGGGCACGGGGGTCTTGGCGTCTTGGGGGAGCGTGCTGGCGACCGCAGTGGCGGGCGCCAGGTGGGGCGTGGTGCTGGCGACGCCGTGGATGGTGTTGCAGAGGTCGCGTAGCTCGGCGAATGGCCCGGCGAGATCAGCTTCGGTGATCGTGTCGTCGCAGATGTAGAGGGCGTTGAAGATTGCCTGGTTGAGCAGGCGCCTGACGGTGTCGTCGGCTCGCTGGTAGAGGTCGTGGAGGTCTTCGCTGATGATCTGTAGGGCGAGGTCGAGGGTTTCGGCGATGGCTAGATATTGACTACGCAGGATAAGCGGGACCGGCGTTTTCTTTGCTCGTCGGTGGCCCGAGCATCGCCGTCACACCTGAGCTTCCGACGCCCCGAGCTCGACGCCGGCGATGCTCTGGCCGATGACGATGTTGGCGAGTGCAGACGGTGCGGCGACCATGATCCCGGCGCACGACAACAGGCCGAGCACGGCCACAACGCTGATGCTTCGTCTCATGTTCGGCTCCTTGGTTTGAGGGAGGTCAACTGTCCCGCCGACCTTTGTCTGCGAGCACGCTACTTATAAGTATGTAGACTGTCAAGTAGCGAGCCGGGACTGTGTCCCGGCATGGAAGGCGACCTACAACGAGCGCTCGGGCGCAACCTCCGCGCCTACCGGGAAGTCGAGGGCCTCAGCCAGGAAGCGTTCGCCGAGGAGCTCGGCATCCACCGCACCTACATGGGCGGCGTGGAGCGCGGCGAGCGCAACCTGACGCTCAAGAGCCTGGAGCGCATCGCAGCCCGGATCGACGCCGACCCGCTCGCCCTGCTGCAACCGCCCGATGACGAGTCAACCCCACCGCCCCCGCAGGGCCACAGCTTGACCGCTCGCACCAGACGACCCTAGCCTCGGGTAGACCCGTTCAACAAGACCGCCCAGCACGGAGAGATCGCCCGCGCCGAGCCCCAGACACGAGGAGAGTGTGCCTCCTATGACCAGCGAGCAGCCGACTCCCGACCAAGCCGCCGAGGAAGCCCGTGTCGACTGGCTCATCCTTGACCCCCTGCTCGAAGAGAGCACCTACTGCCCTGGGCGACCGCGAGATCACCCGCGAATACGGCCACGAGCTTAACGCCATCGACGCGATCACCGTCTCCACGGCGCCGGACTCGCCCACAAGACCAGCGACGGCTTCGTATTCGCAACCCGCGCTGCCGTCCGCTACCACGAAATCAAAGAGTAGAGCGCGCCACCACCACCCGGCCTCGGCTACTGCTCGGAGTGCCCGCCCTCGATCACCCACAGCCGGGGAAGCCGCAGCGGTGGCCCGCCCCCGTAGCCATAGCCATAAGGCACCGAATGCGCTGGCGACGGCGGATGCTGAGGGCTCGTACGGTTAGCTGGGGTCGCACGACATGATGTCCGCCCCATCTGATAGAACGCCCGCCACTGATCCGTGCAGGACGAATAGGAGGGTTCCGTGGACGCTATACGGCTTGGCAGGACGTACTCGGCAGGCAGGGGTGCGACGGGCATTCGGGTGCGTAAGATAGCCTGGGGTGTGGGCGTCTTGCTGGCGTTGTTCGTGGTGCTCGCTGTCGTGCCGACCGGGGCGTCGGCCGAACCGCTCTGCACGGACACCTGGGTTGGGCCTAGCGAAGGCGAATGGCAGACCGCCTCGGACTGGTCCACGGGCAAAATACCATCGTCCACCGATGTCGCCTGTATTGAAGCCGGGAAAACCGTCGTGATCAGCGAAGGGACATATCAAACTGGTGTTCTGCTGGACAAAGGAACGCTAGTGGTCACTATTCGTGGGTCACTCGAAATAGCCAACGCGCTGGAAGCGTCGAGCGCCTATACCCTGTCGTTGACGGAAGCAGGCACACTGACGAGTGCGGGGACGCTCGATATAAGTCACTCTTTGTCGTGGAGCGCAGGATCGACCATGTCGGGGGCCGGCTCCACGGTTCTACAGTCCGGTGCGTCTGGCACGATCGCCAACGGCAAGCTGAAAAACCGCACGCTCGTCAACGAAGGAACCCTGACCATCACCTCGGGGGACCTCGCAGAGATCGAAGGCGCCAAAGTCGAAAACAAAGGTACGTTCAATGTGAACGAGGCGCAGTCAGATGCCATCGTAGAAGAAGGTACTGCTTCGCTGTTCGTCAACACAGGAACTTTGCAGAAAACCGAAGAAACGATAACCGCACAGATCGAAGTTGCGTTCGAAAGCTCCGGTGCGATCAATGGAAAAACCGGGGCTATAGCATTCCCCTCCAAGTTCGACCACGCTGGGGAGCAGCGTGCTGGAAGGGTCGGTCATCTTTGATGGAGCGACTGTTACGTGTTCGGGTCTGGCCGGGGCTAACGCGACGGTAACAGTTTCGGGTCTTCCTGGTGGGTCGCTGAGTGTCAACGGCAGTAGCCTCTCCAGGGTAGGGACTCTGATTTTGAAGGAATGGGGCAAGGTGACCGGGACTGGGACCCTTGCGATCGAGAGTTCGCTGACCTGGAGTGAATCAGGAGGACAACCTACGATGGCGGGCACTGGGACAACGGTTCTCGAGCCCGCTGCGTCAGGGACCCTGGATAATGGCTTGTTGACTGAACGTACATTCTTCAATGATGGGACGCTGACCCTTCCCGTAGGTGATCTGGAAGAGTCCAACGGAGCCAAGTTTGGTAACAACGGGATATTCAACGTCAACCAGGGCCAATCTGATGCAATTGTAGTAAAAGGCGCCGAACCTTTGTTTGTCAACAAAGGAGTCTTTCAGCGAACTGAACATAATGAAGTGATCGCAATCGTTAAGGTCGAGTTCGAAAACTACGGCACCATTAGCGGCAGATTTGAATTCGAACACGCCATTTTTCATAAAGTCTCCACGCAATACGGCGGACCGCACAATCCCTCGACGCCTGGTCATTCCTGTCCCGTTTGTGGCGAGCCCGTCGTTGCCGCCACGGGCGATCTGGTTGAGTCACAGAGCGACTTTGCTGTGGGTGGCCGGGGGGTAGGACTCAATCTGGATCGTACGTACAACTCACAGGCCGCTGAGGAAGGGAGCAAAGGGCCTTTTGGTTATGGTTGGTCAAGCTCGTTCAGCGATCACCTTGTTGTTGAAAAATCAAGTAAAGAAGCTACGCTTGTACAGGCGAACGGAAGTACCGTTCCCTTCACCGAAGGCGGTGGCGAAACGTTCACGCCTCCGGTTTGGGCGCAAGATACGCTTAGTGGTACAGAAAGCACTGGCTACATTTTGACACTTGCCGACCAGATCAAATACAAATTTGCTGGAGCGACTGGTCGTCTGGAAAGCGTGACTGACCGTGATGGGAACGTGACTACCGTGGCCTACAACTCCGAAGGCCGCCCGGAAGCTATCACCGATCCCGTTGGGCGCAAAATCAAGCTGAAATATAATTCAGAAGGGCTTGTGGAAAGCACCGAAGATCCGATGGGCCATGTCGTCAAATACACCTATGAAAGCGGCAATCTCAAGAGCGTTACCCAGCCCGCAGATGCCAGTCTACGCTGGCAGTTCGTATACGACGGTTCGCATCAGATGACCAAAATGACCGATGGGCGCAATGGAAAAACGACCACCGAATACAACGAAGCTCACCAGGTCAAGAAACAGACAGACCCAGCCGGACATAAACTGGTTTTTGAATATCAGCAGCTCTATACTAAGATCACTAACGAAACGACCGGGAGTGTCACCAGTGAGTATTTTACGACCGATGACGAGCCGTCATCGGTCACCCGTGGGTATGCAAGCTCCAGTGCGACTACGGAATCATTTACGTACAACGAAGCTGGGCTAGTGCTTACCGCCACCGATGGCGACGGCCACACTACGAGCTATGAATACGATAGCGCCGGCGATCGGACCAGCACGATCGATCCTATAAAGACGAAACAAAATGGACGTATGACTCCAAACACGATATAGAAACCATGACTACCCCAAGGGGTGAGACAACAACAATTAAACTCGAAAGCCACGGAAACCCTGAAATCATCGAACGCGCCGCACCTGGCGGCAAAACACAGATCACTAAATACAAATACACCACGCACGGCGAACTGGAAAGCGTCACCAATCCACTTGAACATGCCTGGAAATATGAATATGACGCCAAAGGCGACCGCACGGTCGAAATAGACCCAGAAGGAAACAAGTGGACGTGGGAATACAACGAAGACTCACAGGAAATCGCCACCGTTAGCCCTCGGGGCAACATCAGCGGAGGCAAACCGGCTGAATTCACGACCAAAATCGAACGGAACGCTCTAGGTCGTCCACTGACGCTGACCAACCCGCTTAAACACACGATGAAATACAAATATGATGGCGATGGCAACGTCGAATCCGTAACCGATGGCAATAGCCACACGACAACCTACACCTACAACGGCGATAACGAGCCGATCAAGGTCAAAGAAGCCAACGGGGACGTCACTGAAACCGAATACGACGGCGCCAGCCAAGTCATCGCCCAGACCGACGGCAACAAACACACCACCAAATATAAACGGAATGCCGTAGAGGAGGTTACAGAAGTCACTGACCCGCTCGGACATAAAACGCTCAAGGAATACGAAGCCGCGGGCAACATGGTCAAACTTACCGACCCGGCGAAACGAGTCACAACCTATACCTACGATCCGGCAAACAGGCTGACCGAAATCAGCTACTCCAGCGGAAAACCGTCAGCGGTCAAATATGAATACGACAAAGACGGCGAGCGAACAAAGATGACCGATGGCACCGGAACCACGACTTACAGCTACGACCAGTTGGATCGCTTGACAGAAAGCGAAAACGGCCACAAAGAAGTCATCAAATACGAATACGACCTTGCAAACGGCCAGACCGAGATCACCTTTCCCAACGGAAAAAACGTGACACGCGCCTTCGATAAAGACGGGCGACTCGAAAAATTGACAGACTGGCTCGCCCACTCGACTAAATTCACCTATAACGAAGACTCCGATCTGAAGACGGTGGTGTTCCCCAGCGAAACTAAAAACGAAGACAAATATACCTACAATGACGCCGATCAGATGACCGAAGTCAAGATGGACAAAAGCGCAGAAGTCCTGGCTTCGCTTGTCTACACGCGCGACAGTGATGGCCAGGTCAAAAAGACCACCTCCAAAGGTCTACCCGGCGCCGAAGTCACCGAAAACACCTATGACGAAAGCAACCGTCTCACGAAATATGGCAGCACCGAATACAAATATGATGCCGCGAACAACCCCACCAAGGAGGGATCGAACACCAACACGTACAACGAAGGCGATGAGCTCGAAAAAGGGACTGGCGTGACGTACTCGTACGACGAACTCGGAGAGCGCACGAAAATGACTCCCGAAAAAGGACCGGCTACTACCTACGGATACGACCAGGCTGGCGACCTGGTCTCGGTCGAACGGCCCAAAGAAGGAGAAGTCTCAAAGATCGAAGACACCTACGCCTACAACGGTGAAGGGCTACGCACGTCACAGACCATCTCCGGCACGACTAGTTACCTCGCGTGGAGCCTGGCCGAAGGCATCCCGCAGCTCCTCAGCGACGGCACAAACAGCTACATATATGGCCCCGGTGGAGTCGCTATCGAGCAAATCTCCAGCGGCGGCACCGTCACCTACCTGCATCACGACCAGCAAGGCTCGACACGCCTTCTGACAGGCTCCACGGGGACTGTCACCGGCAAATGCACCTATAACGCATACGGAACCCCAACGTGTGAAGGGACCACTACCACCCCGCTGGGCTACGACGGCCAGTACACCAACGCTGATACTGGACTTATTTATATGCGCGCTCGTGCTTATGACCCGTCTACAGGAGAGTTTATTTCTCGTGATCCAATCAGCGGCCTTACTGGCAGCCCTTACGGCTACGTCGATGATAACCCGCTAAACTTCAACGATCCCAGAGGGCTCATCTTCGGCATATCCGGTACCCCGTCTGTGGGCGAAATAGCTGGTGCAGTGAAAGAAGGAGCGGAAACTGTGGTAAAAGGTGTCGAAACCGCAGCTACGAGCACGGTTAGTGCAATCAATACCGCCGGAAAGGCATTGAGCAGCGTCGCACAGTATGCGGCTCCAGCTCTTGACGTAACGGCAGCCGGTGTGTGCGTTTTGGCGTCAGATGGGCTTTGTGGAATAGCGCTGGGTGCCAACTTCGGCCTACAGGAGCTCCTTGCGGCTGATCAGGTACTATACAACCCGAACTATAATTTCGGCTTGAATGAGGCGGTCATCCTCACAAGTAGCGGACTGGGAGTTATCGGACTCGGGGCCGTTGGATATGCAGGGCTCGAAGGACTCGGACGCCTTGCCCTTGGCGGAGTCATTACTTCTCCACTACTTCTCTTGGATCTCGTCGAGGGCTCCTCGTCAGAAGCAGCAACACCAGCGGCGTGCAATGGGTAAACGACATTATAGAACTCAACGTAATCGGTTTTTTGCTTATCCTTTCGGTGGACTGGCAATCGTAGTCGGTCTCATTGTTATACTTGCACCTCGGGGCGGTTTGGCGATACACATATCGGCCGCAGGATGTCTAGCTTTTGTGCTCTGGCTGATTCGAAATGCGCTACGCCTCGGGATCGCAACCGACGAGGGAGGCGTCGTCGTTTACGGGCCCATCAGCGCGCAACGTGTCACGTGGGGCGAAATCGCGGGACTAGATACACACCGATGGAGTATCAACCAGATTGTTGACCTTCAACTTGTAGATGGTCGAAAGCTAAATACTAATCTGATTCAGGGAGCATCTGTCACGTGGCACGGAGGTAAGACAAGCGATATATTAGACGTTCTCGGCAAGGAATTAAATTGTCGCACCGAGGTTCGTGC
Organism: uncultured Solirubrobacterales bacterium; assembly: GCA_963725535.1. Lineage (GTDB taxonomy): Bacteria > Actinomycetota > Thermoleophilia > Solirubrobacterales > Solirubrobacteraceae > Palsa-744. The sequence continues at coordinate 1,515,590 of CAVRYX010000007.1, read as the reverse complement.
GGGCAGTGGAAGTAAATAGTTATCAGCACTCGCTTGTATTGCACAATGCCGCTTGTGCGACACGGCTACCAATTGACGTCCAAAGCATGACCGACGGGCAAGCTAATCCGAGCCTGAACAGGCCAGCACGTACCTCCCCCGCTCGATCCGCACAAGTCGACGCGAGGAGCCCGAGACGTTGGAAGCAAGAGCACCCCTGATCGAGGACCACGCCACCGGCTCGCCCAGCGATGCCTCAACGGCTGCGTGGATGTCCTTGGCCCGCATCGGCTCGTCTTGATCGGCCAGCACTTGGACGACAGCCTTCAGCACCCAGCCTGGTCGGCGAGGCCGCTGCCGGCAGGCCATAGCCCGCCGCCGAGGCCCGCCGCTGGCCCGTACAGCGGCCAGTTTCTCGGCCAGACGGCCCAACGACCCCTGTAGATCGTGGTTCGATAGAACTCCGATTAGGTCCATTTCTGAGGGAGAAAGCAGCGCTAATCGAACCAAGTGGTACGCCAAACCTCGGACCATAGAGTCCCGAACTCTGGCCGCGTCTGACGTCTACACGAAGCTCCAGCCCTGGTCTCGGAGGAAGCTGCACAGGCGAGCGCTGGCCGATTCCCACGGTTGCCCGGTGCTGGGAACTGTCTCGTGTACGCCGGCCGTCATGGGCCGAAGGACTGATACAGGCGTCGGTACTTCGCCTCTACGCTGGGTTGTTCAGCCCACAGAGCGGACAACCGGAGCCGAGGACGCCTGGAGCTTCGCTTCTTCGTCCTTACGACGAAGAACCTCGGCGACTGCTTCGCGTTTCCGGGTCGTACTCTGATGGTGGCGGCGATCCAGGCGACGCGGGTACAACTCGGCCACGGACCTGCATCTGACGCCGATCTCCACGTACTTCTCTTCGGCCCGGGTGGGCCACAGCGACAAGCGAAGGTGGCAACGGACGACGCGCGCCCCATCTGACGGCGGACCGCCGCCTGGCCGCAGAGCGCTCAATCAGCCGATCCGATCGCTGGCGCCACCGTCAGCGCATGGTTTGCGCCAGCGCAGGCTGGCTGACGCCTACTGTCGCAGCAGGCAGGTGGCCGAGATCGTCGTCTGCGATCAGTGGTGGACGAGGCGGGAGGCCGGCTCGAAATCCCCGTGCAACACGAGTGGGTCGAGGTCAGCGCCGTTGGGCCAGGCGACAGTGCCGAGTTCGTCGTCCACCCGCACCTGCGCGAAGAAGTCCGGATCGCCCAGCGGCTCGAAGATCGGGCCGTGCAGCTCTCCGGTGAGATCGACGTCGCGCCGGCTGCCGTCGCTGAAGCCGAGTCGGAGCCGGTAGTGGCCGAGCACCTCTACGGATGTCACGGTTACGAAGACCATCGCTCCATCTTACGGCAACGGGTCAATCGGCTCGGGAACAGTTCCGCCGTGTACAAGCTCCCAGTCGGCCTCGAGTTCCTCACGGTGGAGGGCTGCCCACTCTGCCACAAGCTTGAGCGCGCGGCCAGGCAGTTCACCCACGAGCACCCTCGTGCCGTCAATCGCGATCACCGCGTGGTGCTCGGCGTACTGCGCATGGAAGTGGGGCGGCTGGTGGTCGTAGAAATACATCGTGATCACGATGCCGTAGAAGAAGCTGACGCGGGGCACAGCGCCATCATGAGGCGCGGCGCGGACGGGTGCCGCGGACGGGCGCACGCGGGACACCCGGCTCGGGCGACGAATCCTATGCCAGCACGTACCGGCCCCTCGCCACTCGCACGAAGCGGGGCGAAGCACCCGAGACGTTGGCAGCCAAGGCAGCCTTGACCGAAGACCACGCCACCGGCTCGCCCAGCAATGCCTCAACGGCTGCGTGGATGTCCTTGGCCCGCATCGGCTCGCCCCGACCGGCCAGCACCCGGACGACGGCCGTCAGCACCCAGCCTGGCCGTCGAGGCTCCCCGCTGGCCCGAACAGCAGCCAGTTTCTTGACCACACGGCCCAACGACCCCTGTAGATCGTGGTTCGATAGAACTCCGATTAGTCCCCGTGCCCGCGCTGCGGGCCCGCACGGGCTGATGAAAACGGTGATGATTGGGGTGTCGCCCGCGACGCCGATTTTCGCTTGGTGCTTGTGAGCCCGAGATTAGTCTGGCGTGTGGGTCTCCCCGGGCCTCCGGACTGTTGCTATGAGCACGCCTGTCAGATTCGCTAGTTCTCAGAGACTCCTGGGCGACGATTGTGTTCTTCGATCTCTCGGGAGGTTGCAATGGAGACGGTAGTCGAGCGCCCTGGGGCGCTGGATGTTCATAAAGCGCAGGTGACGGCGTGCGTGCGGGTGCCCGCGGCGCATGGCAAGGGTCGCGAGCAGCACGTCGCGGAGTTTCAAACGACGGTCGCGGGGCTGCTCACGCTGCGGGACTGGCTCGCCGCTCACGGAGTGACGCAGGTCACGATGGAGGCGACCGGCGTGTTCTGGAAGCCGGTGTGGGCGATCCTGGAGGACGAGTTCGAGCTGCTGTTGGTCAATGCGAGGCATGTCAAGCAGGTCCCTGGTCGCAAGACGGATGTGAAGGACGCCGAATGGTTGTGTCAGCTCGCGGAGGCCGGGTTGTTGAAAGCGAGCTTCGTGCCGCCGAAGCCGATCCGTGCGCTGCGCAACCTCACCCGGTATCGCAAGACCCAGATCCAGGAGCGCCAGCGGGAGGCCAATCGTTTGCACAAGGCCTTGGAGGACACCGGGATCAAGCTGGATTGCGTCGCCTCGGACATCCTTGGCAAGTCCGGGCGCACGATGCTCGACGCGCTTGTGGCGGGCACCACCGACCCTGAGGTCCTCGCCGACCTCGCCAAGGGCCGTCTGCGCTCCAAGATCCCCGCGCTGCGGGAGGCTCTGGAGGGCCGCTTCGACCATTTGCACGCCGTGTGGATCGGCGCGATTCTCGCCCACCTGGACTTCTTGGACGAGCAGATCGCCGGTCTTACTGAGACGATCGGGGAGCAGATCGCCCCTTTCGAAAAGGCCGGTTGAGCTGCTGTGCACGATCCCCGGCGTTCAACGGCGCACCGCCGAGGTGATCATCGCGGAGATCGGCGTGGACATGAGCGTCTTCCCAACTACGAAGGAATTGGCTTCCTGGGCCGGGATGTGCCCTGGCAACGACAAGTCCGCAGGCAGACGCCGCTCCGGCAAGACTCGCAAGGGATCGAAGTGGCTCGACTGGGCGCTCGAGGAGGCCGCCCTCGCCGCAACACGCACCAACGACGTCTACCTCCAAGCGCAATACCAACGCCTCAGACCCCGCCGCGGCCACAAGAAGGCCCTCGGCGCTGTCAAGCACTCCATCATCATCGCGTGCTGGCACATGCTCTCCACCGGAGAGCTCTACAACGACCTCGGCGGCGACTACTACCGCAAACGCGACCCCCAACGCACCACCAAACGCCTCGTCACCCAGCTCGAAGCCCTCGGACACACCGTCACGCTGCAAGACGCGGTGGCAGCCTGAACGCTATTTTCCTGTCAGGTCCATTCCCTAAGGTCAACCAGCCGCCGTGCTCTACGCGCGAGCGGCCCGCAGCGCGTTCGCCCACCAGACGAGGTCCGTCGCTGCGGTATCGAGCCGTCCGTCCAGCGGCGCGAAGAGCTCCGGGGTAAACGGGTCGGCCTTCATTGCGGCACCATCAGCTCCGGCAGGATGTGGACCGCGTGCCGTAGCGGGGCCATCTCGAACTCGACCGCGACGAGGCGCAACTGCTCGATCGCGCGTGCGCCACCGACGTTGCCGTAGCCGACGAACGTGACCGGCTTGCGGTTCAGCTCGGGGAAAATGTGGTCGAGCGCGTTCTTCAGCGATGTCGGGTAACCGTGGTTGTACTCGGGCGTGACTACGACGTACCCGTCTGCCTCATCGACGACGCGCCCCCAGCGGGCGGTCGCCTCGGTGGGGTAGTCGCGCAGCGTTCGGGCCGGCGGTGTGGGCTGGTCGAAGATCGGCAGCGGGTGGTCGCGGAGGTCGACCAGTTCCGCGTGTAGGTCGGTTCGCGCGGATAGGCGGTCCATGACCCAGGCTACGGGCTTCTCGCCGAAACGCCCTGGGCGGGTGCTGGCAAGGATCACCTGGATGTGGGGAGGGACGAGCGCCACGCCGACACCGTATCGACTGCGACGTCAGGGGGCCTCCGCGGAACCGGGTCGCCCCCGTCGCGGACACGGCTCCGTGGCCTGAGCGCTCGCATGGCCGCCGTCCACAAAGCTGAACTGCGCGGCGAACGGAAAGCCACCGCGGGGGCAGTCGTCCGGTAGCAGGATGCCCGGGGGCTGGTAGGCGAACGTCCTGCCTTCGGCCTGTTCGTAGTAGGTCACCCCGTGCGGTCCGAGGGTGGCGTGCAGTTGCACGATTGAGACGTCGGGCGCTCCCGGGAGGCTCGCGATCAGGGGAACGCCGATGCTCACCTGTCCGCCGAACGGCGCCGGCGCGGGGAGCAGCGCGGCGGTGAACACGGCGCTGGTGCTCAGCGGAGAGGTGCCGACCGCGTCGAATAGCAGCGCGATGTGTCCTGCTTCGTCGGGGGCGCGTAGGATCGTGATCGAGGCGGGCTCGCCGACGGCGGTGGAGCCGAGGGAGATCTCCGCGGTCGCCTCGCCAAGGCCCATGATCGAGTCCGCCTGGCATCCCGCAAGCCCGGATACTTCGAGCTCGCCCGCAGTGCAGGTGGCGAGCCCCAGCCCGCTCAGGGCGACTCCGAGGTTGGCCGGGTAGCTCAGGTCGATCGCGGTCAGCGCGGGAGGAAGCAGCCCGTCGGCGCCGGCGATTCGAAAGCCGAAGCTGAGCGTCGTGCGGTGGCCGAGCCGCTCGGGCTCGAACGCCGCGGTGAGGCTCGCCGTCGGTGTGCTCGTGGCCGTGAGCGACCGCTGGGGCCGCTGGCGGCGGCTCGCCGTCGAAGTCGTGGCGGCCAGGGCCGTGACGGTGGCGCAGGCGGCGAGGACGATCGCCAGGAGGAAGGCACGGGCCGCGATTGTCCTTGAGCTCACCGGCGATCGTCAATAAGAGAGCGTGCCGGTCGTCTGGATCGTCAGCGCATAGTTTTCGCGGTCGAACGTGCCGTAGAGCCCGGTATGGCCGCTGGCGCGGGCGTAGCGGCCGGTACCTCCTTTGACCGTGATCGTGCCCGCGAAGCTTTCATAGACGCCCGAGCCATGAGGCGTCGCTTCCCCGTGCCCCTTGATCGTGCCGGCCTTCGTATAGAGGGTGAAGCTACCGCTGATGGTGGCGCCGACATTCACGCTCGCGTGCATCTTGCCCGGGAGCGTCCCGGTGCTCGTGCCTTCCTCTACCAGCAGCGATCCCGAGACTGCCACCTCGTGCAGCTTGGCCGTGTCGGTCGCTTTCAGCGTCCGCGCGGCGTGGGGGTACGTGCGCGTAACGTTGGCCGCCGGTGCGCGGTTGACGGGGCGGGCCGCGGCGGACTCGCTCGCGAGCAGTACGGCGCTCGCGAGCACGCCGACCAGCCCCACGCCTGCCGTTGCGCCGATCCTCCAGCGCTTCAAATTGGCTGTCACGCTCTACTACCCCTCTCCTGAGAACAGTTGTAACACCGATGGGCTCGTGATGCTGCGGTCATCGCCAGCCGAAGCGGGCGCTTGCGCTCGCGACGCACTCGCTTTGCCAGGCGCCAAAAGCGCATGAGCGCCAGCGTTGGTGTGATCAGTGGCTGCAGCTCTGTGCGGACCGGCGTGGTCAGCGACCGGGCGAGCTCGCTGTTCGCGGTCGGCGCGGAGGCGTAGTAGGCGACGACGCCGACGAGGGTCACGGTGTGGTGCGCCCCGTTGGGCAGCCGGCGTGCGCGTGCGGCCGCAACGCCGGCGACGCTCTGCAGGCGTGCTGCCATCAGCTCCGGGCTGTCGTAGTACTGGACGTATCCCAACTGGCCGGCGGCGGAGTCCGCTTGGAGGTCCACCACGCTGTCGAGCATCGTCAGCGCCCCGATCGACAGGTAGAGCGCGTCGAGGTCTTCGGCGTCCGCGCGGGTGGTGCCGGGGCCGGCCGCGGCGGCGATCAGGGCATCGATCGCCAGCACCGAAGCGCTCGCGCCGGCGAGGAGCTCCTGCCAGCCGAGCCCCGTACCGGGCGCCTGCAGCGTGGCCCAGCGCTGCGCCCCCTCGACTCCCGAGCAGGATGCGTGGTGGTTGAGCGCTTGGGCCTCGGCGCAACGCTGCGCGCTCGCCTCTGCGACTGCCGCGACCGCGCCGGCTGTCGGCAGTCGCCCGAACGCGGTCCTGACGGTGTCGACGAGCGCCTGCAGGTAGTAGCCGTCCTCTGAGTGTGAACGGCCCCAGTGGTAGTCGCAACCTTGGTCTGTGTGTGTGCGCGCGCCCCGGTCGTGCCCACCATCGAGCGTGACCGCGTCGCGCAGGGCCGTGAACAGGTGGCGGCCATCGACCGCCGGCCCGGCGGCGGTCTGCTCGCTCAGCACGTCCAGGTAGTCGTAGAGGATCTGCAGGGCGACGATCGCCTCCACCACGCGAGCACGGCGCCTGCGAGGCGCGAGCGTCGCGAGCGTTGCCGCGAGCTGGGCGTTGAAGCGCTCGTCGCGCAGCTTGCCGAGCGCCAGTGCCTGCAGCTCGGGGTCTTCGATCGCCTGCGCCGCCTGCTCCCAGCGGGCCAGCTGCACACGCACGAGCGGCGCCACCGTGCTCCAGTAGCGAACGTTCGCGAGCAGTAGGGCGAAGCCCGCGCGCGCCAGCGGCGGGCGGTCAGTCATCGAGCGCGAACATCGGGTCAACGCGGGAGGCGAACCAGCTGGGGACGGCCACGATTGCGAGCACAACGACGATCACGAGCGCGAAGAGCTCCAGCGGCCTGAAGCTCGCGGCCAGGCTTGCGACGGGAAAGCCCGTGATGTGTTTGAGGTAGCCGTCGATCACGACCTGACCGTAGATCCCGGCGAGTGCGCCGATCAGACAGCCCGCCCCGAGCATCAGCGCCGATTCGACGAGTAGAACCCGCCGTAGGCGAGGGGGCTTCACGCCGTCAACCCGCAGCTCCGCCAGCGAGGCACGCCGCTGCCATACGGCTGAGGTCCCAGCCGCGGCGAGCGCGAGGATCGCCGCGAGCAGCAACAGGGTCGCTATCTCCCCGAGCTGGTCGAGTCCTTCGCTGGCCAGAGCATCGATGTTTGCTTCCCGGACGCCCGCGGTGGTCACTTCCAGGCCACTCGAGGGGCCGAGCGCAACCGCGATCGCACGCCTCGCCCGTGCCTCGTTGGCCCCAGGCTGCAACTGCACCCCGAGCGCGGTGGGCGCCGATGTCCCCCAGTCGCGGGTGTAGTCACTGGTGTTCATCAAGATCGCACCCGGGGGCCACGCGAGGTTGGTGGTGGTCGCGGCGAGCCGCAGGCGGACATCGCCGGATGGGGTGGGCAGGGTGAGGGCGCCCCCGATGCCCACGTGCTCTTCTTCGGCGATCTGCTTGGAGACGGCGATCCAGCCGCCTTCGCCGAGATGGGCGATCGCCCGGCCTGAGTTGCCGCTCGAGACCTGGCTGCGCAAGACGTTGCTCGCTGCGCCCGCTGGGCGCGCGATGATCCACGCGCGCCGGTTGCCTAGCTGGACGAAGCCACCCTGGAAGACGTTCACCCGCGCGACGCCCGCAAGCCGGGCGATGCGCGCTGCCTGCCCGTCGTCAACGAAGTCGCTCGTCGCCTGGTCGTCGCCGGGTTCTTCGACCCAGATGCTCGCATCGGCCGAGTAGCTGTGGGCAAAGCCGTGGATCCCCCGCAACAGGTCGTTGCGAGCGCCTCCCAGGGCGACGGCGCCGAACAGCGCGACAGCGCCGGTGGACGCCAGCGCGAGCGAGCGCAGCGTCGTGGCCTGCAGCGAGGTGAGCGCGGCTGAGAGGAGCCCGAGCCGCTGGTAGCGCTCGGTCAAGGTCCGCGCGAGGCGCAGCACTCCCAGGAACGCCAGAGGCACGGTGCAGACGGACGCGAGCGCGAGCAGGGCGCTTGCGAGGAGCGCCAGCGAGGGCGCGAGCACGAACACCGCGGTGGCGGCGGCCAGGAAGACGGCGGCAGCCACCGCGAGCAGGCGCTGGCCCCCAGCACTGAGCGCATTGCCAGGCACGCCGCCCTGGGCGTAGACGGCGTCGAATTCGCGGCCGCGGCGGAGATCGAGCAGGGGGATCGCGGAGGCCACGCAGGTGGCGAGCACGCCGCCGAAAAACGCCAGCAGCAGCGGGCGCGCGCTGAGTACCGTGCTCGAGCCGAGCGTGAAGGCCTCGTCGAGGTACCCGGTGGACTCGTGCAGGACGCCCAACGAGAGCAGGTAACCGCCGAGGAGCCCGACCGCCGAGGCGGCGATCCCGAGCATCAGCGCCTGGCTTGCGAACACCTGCACGATCCCCGCTCGCCGGGTGCCGTCCACGCGCAGCTCGGCGAGCGTCTGGCGACGCTCGGGGGCGGTGAGCAGCAGTGCGTTGAACGCGAGCAGGAAGCCGAGCAGAGCGCTGATCGCAGCGAAGAAGTCGCTCGCCTGGGTTGATTGTCGCAGCGCCTGCTCGAGCGTCGTGACGTCCTCGGTGGCTGCCGCCACCGCGATCCGTCCGCCGGCGAGCGATGCAAGCTCGGAGCGCACGGCGGACTCGCGGCCCGGTCGGGTCTGTACGAGGATGCGCGAAACCCGCCCCTGCAGGCCTGAGAGCTTCTGCAGGTCCTCCAGGGGCATGACGGCGACCTGGGCTTGTGAGAGCGCGCCGAACGTTTCGGGGCCGAGAACGGCGGACACCCTGGTCGGAGTCGCGGTTCCGCGGAGGTCGAGTGTGACCTCACCCGCCTGCCCTTCGGTGCTCGGCAGTGCGAGCGCACGCGCGGTCTCCCGCGACAGACCGAGACCCCCCGGGGAGAGGGTCGCGATCGGGAGCCTGTGAGCGAGGCCGTCGAGCACGACGAGACTCGTGTCCGCGCCCGCCAGGTCGACGGTGACGTGGTTGCCGTTCGGAGCGCGGATCGTCGCTGTCTGTTCCAGCAGCGGCGCGGCCCGCTCGACGCCGGGCAGGTGTTCGACGCGTGCGAGCAGGCGTTCGTCGAAGCCCTCTGCGGTGCGTGCGCGCAGTTGCAGGCTGGCGGGTCCGACGACCGCGTGGACGACTTCGCCGGCGGAGCCCGCGATGCTGGCGCTGGCGATCGTGGTGGCGAGCACGAGCGCGACCGCGATCGCCACACCGAGGCCTGCGAGCAGCTCCTGGGCGCCGTGCACGCGCAGCCTGTCGAGGTAGAGGTACGCGAGCGCGCGGGGGCGCATCAGGGCGTGCGCCTTCAGGGGCTTCGCCCTCGAGGGCTGCGCAGGAGCCAGGGGCTCAGAGGGCGCCAGAGTCCTCACCCTACGCCACTGTGGAGAAGTCGCTGAGCGTGCCGTCGCGCAGCGTCAGGCGCCGGTCGGCGAGAGCCGCGGCGTCGATGTCGTGGGTGACGAGCAGTACACAGGCCTCGCGCTCGTGCGCGATCGACGCGAGCAGCTCGACGGTCTCGTGGCTGGCGGCACTGTCGAGATTGCCGGTCGGCTCGTCGGCGAGGATCAGCTTCGGCTCGGTCGCGAGCGCGCGCGCGATCGCGACCCGCTGGCGCTGGCCGACGGAGAGCTGCTCCGGGGTGTGCTCGAGACGGTCGCCGAGGCCGACCCGCTCTAGCCACGGGATCACGCGAGCGTGAGCCTCGCCCACACGGACTCGGCCCAGGACGAGGCGCCTGGCCGCGTTCTCGACCGCGGAGACGTGGGCCATGAGCCTGGTGCTCTGGTGAATGAAGCCGACCTCCTCGAAGCGGAAGTCGCACGCCTGGTCGTCGGAGAGCGAGGTGATATCGCGTCCGGCGAAGCGGATCGTCCCGCGGTCGGGTTTCAGCAGCGCGGCGATCAGCAGCAGCAGCGTCGTCTTGCCCGAGCCGGAGGGGCCGTGCAGGGCGACGATCTCGCCCGGCGCGATCTCCAGGCTGACGCCGTCGACGGCGGGCACCTCGTCCGTGGCTCCGCGGTAGTGCTTGACCACTCCCTCTAGCTCAAGCATCCCCGTGGCTCGCTCGCGTCGACAGAGCCTCGGCTCACGCGATGGCCTTGCGAGGAAGGTGGTGAACCGAGGCGAGCTCGGGATCGACGCTGCCCACCAGACGGCCGCCGCCGAGCTTCAGAGCGCGGTCGGCGTTGGTGTACTCGGTCGAACTCGCTCACCGTCATCAGGACCGCGAGCCCGTCATCGGCGAGCGACCGCAGCAACTCGAGGACGCCGTCGCGCTCGAGCAGACCCACGCCGGTGACCGGCTCGTCGATCAGCAGCAACGTGGGTTCCAGCACGAGCGCGCGAGCGAGGCCGACGCGCACAGCCTCGCCGCCGTCGAGCTGCTTGAGGGGCAGGGGTGCGCACTCGCCGGCGCCGACGCGCTCCAGGGCCGCCCGCACGCGTGCCTTGGCATCGGAGTGGGTGATGCCGCGTGTGAGCGGGCCGACCATGAGCTTGTCCAGGACGATCCGTGCTTCGCCATGTGTGAGCGGGCGTTTGCAGTACCCGATCCCGTGACCCAACGCTTCCCCGCCGCGAACGCTGAGATCGCGACCGGCGAAGCGCACGCCACCCGTGTCCGGCGGCTCGACGCCGCCGGCGATCCGCAGCAGCGTGGAGCGCCCGGAGCGTCGCAGGCCCCACACCGCGACCAGTTCGCCCGCGTCGAGCGTCAGCGAGACGCCGTCGAGCACCACACGCTCTGCGCGCCCATCGCTGTGGCGCTTGCAGACCTGCTCCAGGGCGAGCAGGGCCACCGCCCTCAGGCCCCGGCGTCGATGGTCGCTTCGAGCTCGCGGCGCGCGTATTCGGTCCACTTGAGTGCCAGCCCCGCTTCCAAACGCCTTCTCTCCTGTACCAGACGGCCGGCAAGCGCGGAGGAGCCGTCGAGCGCTGGAGCGTTGCGTGCGCTCCTGTGCTCCTGCAGCAGGTGCTGCTCGTAGCGGTCGATCACGACGAGCGCATCGCGGGCCGGCAGCGCCGCCACCTGGAGCGGGAAGAGCTCCGAGCGCTGGCGTTCCTGCGTGACCTGGGTGATCAGCCAGTCCTGGTAGACACGCACGGCCTCGGCGCTCGCGTAGTAGCGGGGCTTTGGCTGGCGCAGCTCCTCGGGTGCCGCGGTATCTGAGCGGCGCTGCTCGATCAGCCCGCGGCGCTCCAGCGCGGTGAGCGCTTTGTAGACCTGGGCTTGGCAGGAGAGTTCGAGCGTCTTTCCGTAGGTGCGCTCGTACCGCCGGAACAGGTCATAGCCATAGCCCGGACGCTCGATCACGAGGCCCAGCACAACCCAGTTCACGGGCGAGCGCATCGCAAAGACGCTCCTGTCTGCAGCCTCTCTAGCCCCCGCGGCTTCCATCCCTCCTACAGCGTAGCTCAAGATCGCGCCCGGGTGCAAGCCTGATGATCTCGTGCCTGCCGTGGTGTCAGTAGTGACAATGTCACTACTGACAAAGAAAACCTTGACAAAGTGCTTGCGGCCAACCCACCATGCGCGGCAAGATGAGCGGAGACGTTTGGAGTGGGTTGACTCCCCGCCGGGTACCGGGTCGGTGCCAGGCGCGGAATGACGAGGAGAGGGAATGGAAAGGCCAAGATACCGCCACAAGGCCGGTACGCGCCAGGCGCGGAGCGGTGTATCTCCCGACGCATCGACGGGGTGGGGTTCGGTGGGCAGCTTGCTCGTCGCTGCTACCTGCTGCGACCCCGTCCACTGCGCGGGCCCAACCACCGCTGCAACCGATCCGCGAGCTGATACGGGTAGTCCGCGCGCTTGTCTTGGGGGCCCCGGCATTCCTCTCCAGGGGCGTCCAGGGGGGCTGCCGCGTCGCGACGCGTGCATGGGCCTCGCGGGCGTCGTGGCGCCGCAGCGACCCTCACTGCGAGCTGCGGCGCCCGCTAAATACTTGCATCGAGCAACACGATCGCGGTGTTCCAACAATGCCTGTCGGCTTTTGAGCGACAGGGTACGCGGCTTGGGGAGAGACATGGTTTGGGTTTCTTTGAGGAGAGGACTGGTCTGATGAGCGTACGTAGGTTGAGAGCCTTGATGGTCACCGCTGTCTGCGCCCTGGCCGTGGCGCTGGCGTGCGTCCCCGCCTCTGCGCTGGCCGTGGCGCCGGTGCTCGGCGAAGAGTCGGTCGAGAACGTGGCGTCCGGCAGCGCGACGCTGCTGGCGCAGGTGAACCCGGAAGGCGCGGAAACGACTTACCGCTTCGAATACGGGACCAGCGAAACCTATGGAGAGAGCGTCCCCGTTCCCGACGGTGTGGCCGGTGCGGGCACGAGCGAGGTGGAAGTCCAGGCGCATCCTCAAGACCTGCTGGCGGGCACTGTTTACCACTATCGGGTGGTCGCTGAAAGCGCCGGCGGCAGGAGCGAAGGCCGGGACCAGTCGTTCACGACGAGTCCGCTCGGCAGCGAACTCGTCCTGCCTGACGGCAGGGCCTGGGAACAGGTTTCGCCGGTCGAAAAGAACGGCGAACATGTCATCCTCGTGAGCGGATCCATCAGCGAGGCCGCCGAAGACGGCAGCGCGATCACCTATGTCGCGTCTGGGCCGATCGGCTCGCAAGTGCCTGGAGCTCCCGAGTCCACCCAGATCCTGTCAAGGCGCGGCGCGAGTGGATGGAGCTCGCAGGACATAGCGCCGCCGGAGCAGGAACCGGTGCTCCCAACATTGAACGTAGAGTCTGAATACACGAGGTTTTCGCCGAATCTCGCGTACGCGGTGCTAGAACCGCTCAACACGCCGTTGCTGTCCCCAGAAGTCACCGAACGGGACCTGTACATGCGCAACAACGCGACGGGTGAATACCAACCGCTGGTGACGCCCTCGAACACGCTGCCCGGCACCAAAATCGGCGGATCTGCAGGTTCGTTCCCGGAAGCGGAATTCCTGGCCGCCACACCCGATATGAGTCACATAGTCATCTATGTGAGGAACCATGCGCTTACGGCGCAGGGACAAGGGAGGCCGAGCGAAGGGCCTTACAATTATGAGTGGACCGCAGGCCAGCTACAACTGATCAACGAACTGCCGGTTGGCGACAACGAAAACCTGAGAGGGGCAGGGGTCGGGGAGGGGAACGAAAGCGGTAATCTGCGACACGTCATATCAGACGATGGCTCCCGCGTCTTCTGGAATTTCAATGGGAAACTGTACATGCGAAACGTACCGGCGGCTGAAACGGTCCCAATCACCCCCACAGGGGGGGGATTCTTCGAGGACGCAAGCAGCGACGGATCTGTGGTCTTTTACCTGAGCGGACAAGGACTTTACGCCTACGACGTCGAATCCGGCATACCGACCCTGCTGACGGTCACTCAGCACGCTGGTGAAACCCCCGAAGTCAAGGGAACGGTTATCGGTGCATCCGAAGATGGGTCCTACGTATATCTCGTAGCCGGCGGGGTGCTGAGCGAAAACGGTAACACTTTGGGTGAAAAGGCCGTGGCCGGTGCCAACAACCTCTATGTGCTGCACAGCGAACTCGCCGGCGGCGTGACCATATGGAAGACCTCTTTCATCGCCCGACTATCAGAAGAAGATTTCACCGACTGGAGTCCTAGGCTATTTGGTGGCGGAAGGCTCGGGCTGCAAGAACTGACCGCAAGTGTCTCGCCGGATGGCCGGTACCTGGCGTTCATGTCAAACGCAAGCCTAACTGGTTATGACAACGTGGACGCCAACAGCGGCCAGCGCGACGAGGAGGTCTACCAATATGACGCGCAGTCGGGGCGGCTCACCTGTGCTTCCTGTAATCCCACCGGGGCGCGGCCCGTCGGGCGCAAAGAAGGCGACGGAGCACTGACCGATCTGAACGGAGCGATGGGTGAAAACCAGTGGGTCGCCGCCTCGGTTCCCGCTTGGCTCGAGGCCAACACCTTCCAGCGTCCGGCGTATCAGCCCCGCTATCTGTCCGACAGCGGCCGGTTGTTCTTCGACAGCCCGGATCCACTTGTGCCCCAGGACACGAGCGGAGTCGAGGGTGTGTACGAGTACGAGCCCGAAGGGGTCGGGGACTGCTCGAGCTCGAGCGTGACCTATAGCGCGAAGGCCGGCGGCTGCATCTCCCTGATCTCCGGCGGCAGGGGAACTCAGGAATCGGCGTTCGTCGATGCCAGCACGAGCGGCAACGATGTTTTCTTCGTGAGCTCCGAAGACCTGGTCCCGGGCGACACGGACGGCCTCTACAACATGTACGATGCGCATGTCTGCAGCGCCGAAGCGCCGTGTCCAGCGACGGGTGCGGTCGCCTCGCCGCCGTGCGACACGGCGGACTCGTGCAGAGCGGCGCCCACGCCGCAGCCGGCGATCTTCGGATCGCCCGCGAGCGCAACGTTCACCGGCTCGGGGGACGTGAACACCCTCGTCGCCGTCACGCCCACAAAACGCGAGGCGACCGGCGGCGAGAGGAGCTGCGCCAAGCACGAGAAGCTTCGGCGCGGTAAGTGCGTCAGGACGAAGGCGCGCGCGCGAGCGAAAGCCAAGAAGACGACCAGCGACAAGCGGAGGGTCAAGTGATGAGGCGTATCTGGCAGAATGCTCGCGGACTCGTGGGGGCCTGTACGGTGATGGTGCTGGCGTCACTGGTATTTGCGGGACAGGCCGGCGCGGTGACCGGGCTTTGGAACATACGGCCGGTGTTCGCGCCGGCGCACATTGCGCCCGGCGCCAGCGGCGAGCTGATCGTGACCGCGACGAACATCGGGGACGCGCCAATCAGCGTGAGTGCCGGGAATCCGCTGACGGTGCTCGCGCAGCTCCCGGCCGGCGTGAGCGCCACGTCGATCTCCAACGACGAACTCTATCCGAACCTGGTCACCCACTATGAATTGCCGGAATTGCACTGCGAACAGACGACGCTGACCTGCCACGCTGCGACAGGCATAGTCTATCCGGAGGAAACGCTGCAGGTCGTGATCGACATTACGGTCGCGAAAGAACCCCAGCCCGGATCGAAGGCGAAGCTGTCGATAACGGGGGGCGGTGTGAGCCCGGCGTCCAGCGAAGACGCAGTGCCGGTCAGCTCGACGCCGGTGAAGTTCGGCATCGAACGCTTCGAAACGGTGCCTCTGAACGAAGACGGCTCGATCGACACGCAGGCCGGTTCCCACCCGTTCCAGTTCACGACCACACTCGCGTTCTACCAAGGCTACGAAAGCCAAGAAAAACGAGTGGCGCCTTTGGCGATGCCGAGGAGCACTGCGGTTTACTTGCCTCCGGGTCTGGTGGGCAATCCGACGGCGATCCCGCGTTGCCCGGGCGAAAAGTTCAACCCCGGAAGCGAGTCGCCCTCCGCATGCCCACCCGACACAGCCGTTGGGGTCGCACAAGTCACGGTCGCCTTTTTCAAGACCGCGTTTGAAATTCCCCAGCCGGTGAACATAAAGGCGCCGATCTACAATCTCGTTCCGCCGCCCGGCGAGCCCGTGCGGCTTGGGTTCCTGGTCCCCACGCTCGGTCCGCAAGTGCCGGTGTATCTGAACACCTCGGTGCAGACGGGCGGCAACTACAGTGCGGTGGTCACCGTGCGCAACATCGCCCAGGAGCTGTGGTTCCTGGGAGCGCAGGTGAGCCTGTGGGGCACGCCCAGCGATCCACGTCACAACGGCGCCCGGGGACAGTGCCTGACAGAATTCTTTAGCACAGAATGCAATCCTGAAGAAGGAGCGCCGAAGGGCGAACCGTTCCTGACGCTGCCAGGATCGTGCACGGGCCTGTCAAACCCGCTCACGGCGAGCTTGGAGGCGACAACTTGGGAGGATCCCGGCGATGAGTTCCCCGCGCAATACGTCCTACACGAAGGCTCCGGGCGCGCGGTGGGGATGGACGGGTGCAATCGTCTCGGCTTCGACCCGGAAATCTCGGTCGCGCCGGATGGTGAAGCCGCGAGCTCGCCGTCGGGTTTGTCGGTCGAGCTCCACATCCCCCAGCAGCAGAGTCGTGTGGCCAGTGGTCTGTCCGAGGCGACCGTTAAGGACACGACGGTTACACTGCCAGCCGGTGTGGCGCTCAACCCGGCGGCCGGGGACGGCCTGCAGGCGTGCTCGGAGGGACTTATCGGCTTCACGGGCTTTGCCGAATACGAACCAGGCGCCCAGACCGCGACGTTCACACCACAGCTTCCCGAACTGCCTCAGCCGGGCGTCAACTTCTGCCCCGATGCGTCGAAGATCGGCACCGTCAACATCAAGACGCCGCTGCTGCCCAACGAACTCACCGGCTCGGTCTACCTCGCCGCACAGAATGAAAACCCGTTCGGGTCGCTGGTCGCGATGTACATCGTCGCGCGCGACCCGGTGTCGGGCGTGCTCATCAAGATCCCCGGCGAAGTGAGCCTGAACGAAAACAACGGGCAGATCGTCGCGACGTTCGAGAACACGCCCCAGCTGCCGTTCGAAGACTTCACGCTGCACTTCTTCGGTGGGAACCGGGCGCCGCTTGCGACCCCTGCGCAATGCGGCAGCTACACGACGAGCTCGTCGTTCACGCCGTGGACGGGCAACCCGCCCGCGACGCCCTCCTCGGCGTTCGACATCACGTCGGGGCCAAACGGGTCACCGTGCCCGGGCGCGAGTCTGCCCTTCTCGCCCGAACTGACCGCCGGCACGACGAGCATCCAGGCGGGCGGCTTTTCGCCATTCACAATGACGGTCAGCCGCAATGACGGTCAACAGAACATCCAGCAGTTCCAGTTGCACATGCCGGAGGGCCTGTCGGGGTTGCTCACGGGTGTCGAATTGTGCGGCGAAGCACAGGCAAACGCTGGGACGTGCGGGCCCAACAGCCAGATCGGCGAAACGACCGTCAGCGTCGGGTTGGGTGGCGACCCATACAGCGTGACCGGCGGGAAGGTGTACATCACCGGTCCGTATGAGGGCGCACCGTTCGGGGTCTCGGTCGTGGTGCCTGCGAAGGCCGGGCCGTACAATCTCGGTCAGGTGATCGTCAGGGGCAGGATCGAAGTGAGCCCGACGACCGCGGCGCTCACGGTCACGACTAACAGTCCCAGTCAGGGTTACGCGATCCCGCACATCCTCGACGGGATCCCCCTGGAGATCAAGCACGTGAATTTCGTCACGACTCGTCCGGGGTTCACGTTCAACCCGACCAACTGCGATCCGCTGAGCGTCACGGGCAGTTTCTCGAGCGTCGAAGGCGCATCGAGTCCCCTGTCGGCCCCGTTCCAGGTCACCAACTGCGCGGTCCTGAAGTTCGAACCGGCGTTCTCCGCCAGGACCAGTGGGAGCACGAGTAGGGCGGATGGTGCCTCTCTCAACGTCAGACTGGTTTACCCCTCCGGCGCGTTTGGAAAGGACGCCAACATCGCGACGGTCAAAGTCGAACTGCCCAAGCAACTCCCCTCGCGCCTGACGACGCTGCAGAAGGCGTGTGCTGCCGCGACGTTCGAGGCCAACCCCGCGGGCTGCCCGGCGGCGTCGATCGTCGGGCACGCCAAGGCGGTGACCCCGCTGATCCCCGTCCCCCTGGAAGGACCGGCGTACTTCGTCAGCTACGGCGGCGAAGCGTTCCCCAACCTGATCATCGTCCTGCAGGGCTACGGTGTGACGCTGGACCTCGTCGGCACGACGTTCATCAACAAAGCCGGGATCACGAGCTCCACGTTCAAGACGATCCCCGACGCCCCCGTCGGCAGCTTCGAACTGACGCTACCCGAGGGCGAGGACTCCGCACTCAGCGCGAACAGCAACCTCTGCCGGCAGGACCTCGTCATGCCGACGGCGTTCGTGGCGCAGAACGGCGCTACGCTCAACCAGAACACCCATATAGAAGTATCTGGTTGTGCTCCCGCGATCTACGTGGTCAGCCATAGGGCCAAGGGCAGGACAGCGACAATCAAGGTTTCCGTACCCGGCGCCGGCAAGCTCACTGCTACCGGCAAAGGTCTCTCGAAAGCGACCGGCGAGGCCAAGCGCGCAAGTACGCTGACTCTGAAACTCACCTTGTCAAACGCCGAGGTGGCGATTCTGAAGAAACACAGAGGCAGAAAGCTGGCGGCCGACGTGAAGCTCACGTTCACCCCGAAGGCGGGGGGCAAGGTGACGACCAGCGTCACGGTGCTGATCGGCTGAGACGGGGCCTGGTGGGCCTGGTGCGTCGGGCCGATGCCGGGAAGGAGCGCTGGCTGTGGCCCGGCGTGGTGGCCCGGCGACGCCACCATCCCGGTGGGCGGCGTACGCTCCAGCACACATGCCTGCCAGCGCCGGGAGACAAGAGCTTAGTGACGGAGGCCGGTCGGCCTCGGCGCGGAAGGCGGCGGACCGGCGGCTGCGGTGAGCGAAGTTGAGGACGCAGACCCTCGCGGCAGACGGCTGCAGGTCAGCGGTGGGCTGACGATCCCGCTCTCGGAGGTGACCGTGCGCACGAGTCGCTCCTCCGGCCCGGGGGGACAGCACGCCAACGTCACCGCCTCGCGTGTGGAAGCGAGCTTCGACGTACGCGCCTCACCGACCCTGACCGACGCGCAGCGGGAGCGGCTGCTGGGGCGCGTGGGGCCGCGGGTGGTGGCGATCGCGCAGGACGGGCGCTCGCAGGCGCGCAACCGCGAGTTGGCTTTGGCGCGCTTGAGCGAGCGGCTCGCGAGGGCGCTCGTCGCCCCCAAGCGCCGCCGTGCCACCCGGCCCACCGCGGCCTCGCGCGAGCGGCGTCTGGCGGCCAAGCGCCGGGCGGCTGAGCGCAAGCGCGAGCGCCGCCCGCCCGAGGACTCCTGAGGCTGGGACCGGCGTCCGGTGCGGCGTACGTCCGGTGCCCGCTGGTCCTGCTGGTGCGCCGGTTGCGCTCGCGCCAGGAGGCGCAGACGTCGGCGTCGGGTCCTGAGGGCTAAACCCGCTCCCACGCAGGCGCGCCCGAGCCCCCGCTGCCGGCGATCGTCTCGCGGCCCTCGTCGGTCCAGATCACCTGGTCGCGGCCCGGGCCCACCCCGATGAGCGCCACGGGCGCCCCGGCGTGCTCGGCGATGAACCGCAGGTACTCCTGCGCCGCGGTCGGCAGGTCGGTGAGGGTCTCGCAGGCGCTGATGTCCTCGCTCCAGCCCTCGAGCTCGGTCAACTGCGCGGTGGTGTGGTGCAGCACGGTCTGGTGGTAGGGGAAGCTGTCGAACTCGGCCTCCTCCGCGCCGCGGTAGCTCGTGCAGACCTTGATGCGCTCCAGGCCCGTGAGCACGTCGAGCTTGGTGATCGCGAGCGCCGTCAGCGTGTTCAGGCGCGTCGCGTAGCGCAGCGCCACGAGGTCCAGCCAGCCCGTGCGCCGCGGCCGCCCGGTGGTCGTCCCGAACTCCCCTCCGCGAGTGCGCAGGTAGTCGCCCATCGTGTCCTCGAGCTCGGTCGGGAACGGGCCGGCGCCCACACGGGTCGCGTAGGCCTTGGCGACCCCCCACACCTCGTCGATGTCCCGCGGCCCCACGCCCGCGCCGACGCACGCCGCCCCGGCGATGGGGTTGGAGGAGGTCACGAACGGGTACGTGCCGTGGTCGATGTCGAGCATCGTCGCCTGCGCCCCCTCGAAGATCACGCGCCGCCCGCCGTCCAGCAACTCCCACATCAGCTTGGCGGTGTCCGCGATGTGCTGCTCGAGGCGGTGCCCGTACGTGAGGTACTCCTCGGTCATCGTGCGCAGGTCGAGCGTGGGGTCCTTCTCGAAGGGGCGCAGCGACAGGCGCTTGGGCTCCATCGCCGCGACGATCTTCTTCTTGAGGATCTTCTCGTCGAGCAGGTCCTGCAGGCGGATCCCCAGGCGGGCCGCCTTGTCGGCGTAGCAGGGGCCGATGCCCCGGCGCGTGGTGCCGATCTGCAGGCGCCCCAGCTTGGCCTCGCCGGCGGAGTCCAGCAGCAGGTGGTAGGGCATGATCAGGTGCGCGTTGGCGGAGATCCGCAGGCCGCTCACGTCCACGCGCCGCGCGCGCAGGGCGTCGAGCTCCTCGATCAGCACCCGCGGGTCGATCACCACGCCGTTGCCGATCACGCAGCGCTTGCCGGGGTACAGGATGCCGGAGGGGATCAGGTGCAGCTTCCACTCCTCTGCCCCCCGCACGATCGTGTGGCCCGCGTTGTTGCCGCCCTGAAAGCGCACCACCGCGTCGGAGTGCTCGGCCAGCAGGTCGACGATCTTGCCCTTGCCCTCGTCGCCCCACTGGGCGCCCACTATCACTATCCCAGGCATGTCCTGTGGAGTTTAGGGGGCACCCCGGCTTCGGCCTGTCGTGCCGTGTGTGCCAAGGGGCGCCGGGGAGCGCGGCGCCCCTCTGCTGGGGGGTTCGGCGGGAGTCGATCTGGCTGAGCGCCGCTGACGCCGCATGGTGGGTGCCCGCGTGCTGGTGGCACGTGGGCGGACGCCGGGTGGCGTCAGGAGCGTTCGCTCGCGTAGTTCATGAACTTCGGGTACTCCTTGTGGAAGGTCAGCGTCACTTTGCCGACCGCCCCGTTGCGGTGCTTGGCGATGATCAGGTCGGCCTCGCCGGGGCGCTCGGAGTCTTCGTCGTAGTACTCGTCGCGGTAGATGAACATCACGAGGTCGGAGTCCTGCTCGAGGTTGCCGCTCTCGCGCAGGTCTGAGAGCTGCGGTTTCTTGTCCGGGCGCGTCTCCACCGCGCGGGAGAGCTGCGAGAGGGCGATCACCGGCACCCCCAGCTCGCGCGCGAGGATCTTCAGGCCGCGGCTCAGCTCGCCCACGGCGGTCACGCGGCTGTCGTAGCGGCTGTCGGTGCGCATCAGCTGCAGGTAGTCGATCACGATCAGCCCCAGCCCGCCTTCGCACTGGGAGTGCAGGCGCCGCGCCTTCGCGCGGATCTCCAGCAGCCCGACGTCGGAGGAGTCGTCGACCCACAGCGGCGCCGCCGCGAGGCGCTGGCTGGCGGCGAGGATCTTCGGCCAGCGCTGCTCGGCCACGCGCCCCTTGCGCAGCTCGTCGCCCTTGATCCGCGCCTGGGAGGCCACGAAGCGCTGGGCGAGCTCTGCCTCCGCCATCTCCAGCGAGAACAGCGCCACCGGCCGTTTGTGCTCGACCGCGGCGTTCTCCGCGATGTTGCACACGAGCGCGCTCTTGCCCATCGCCGGGCGCGCGGCGATGATCACGAGGTTCCCCGGCTGGAAGCCGCCGGTGATCTCGTCGAGGTCTTTGAACCCCGAGGGGGTCCCCGTCAGCGAGGTCCCCTCGATCGAGAGGCGGTGCAGCTTGTCGAGCTCCTCGTGCAGCACGTCCTCGATCGCGCGGAAGTCCTGCTTGCGGTCGTCGCGCGCGACCTCCAGCATCGCCTTCTCGGCCAGCTCCACCAGCTCCCGTGGGGGCGCCTGTCGGCCGAGCACGCTCTCCTGGATCTCGTACGTGCTCGCCAGCAGGCGGCGCAGCAGCGCGTTCTCGCGGACGATCTGCGCGTAGCGGCGGGCGTGGCCCGCGGCCGGCACCACGCCCGTGAGCTCGTCCACGGCAGCGATGCCGCCCACTTGATCGAGCTTGCCCGTCTGGCGCAGGCGGTCGATAACCGTCAGTACGTCAACAGGCTCGCTTTCGCCATAGAGAGAAAGCATCGCCTCGTAGATCCAGCGGTGGCGATCGCGATAGAAGTCGTCCGGGCGCAGACCCTCCTCGATGACAAGGGCGTACATCGAGTGGTCGGAGAGAAGAATCGCCCCAAGCACCGACTGCTCGGCCTCGAGGTTGTGGGGTGGGGCGAGGGCCACTGTAGAGGCGCCCGCGCCGTTGGTGGCAGCAACGGTGCTCATAGCCGCAGCGACTCTAGTCCTAGCCCCCACCGCACCGCGGAGGGCAACCCGCTATCTCCGTGGGAAAACTCCTGCACCAAAGGATGCTTGCAGGCGCGGCGGACGGTCGTCTGAGTCTGCTTACTTCTTGGGCACGACCATAGTCTTCACGGTCGCCGTCACGTCCTCGACGACGTCGACCACTACTAAGTAGGTGCCGACGTTCTTGATCGGCTCCGGGAGGTGCACGGCGTGGCGGTCCAGTTTCAGCCCTCTCGCCTCGCGGATCGCCTCGGCGATGTCCTGCGCGGAGACCGAGCCGAAGAGTCTCCCGTCGGCGCCGGCCTGCTGGGGGATCGTCAGCACGGTCTTGTTCAGCAGCGCCGCGTTGGCGGACGCCCGCTCGACGAATTCCCGCTCCGCCCGCTCTTCGGCCTCCTGGCGGCGGCGAACCGCCTCGACCGCCCCGCGGGTGGCGGGCTGCGCGAGCTTGCGGGGGAGCAGGAAGTTGCGCAGGTACCCCTTGGAGACCTCCACCACCTTGCCCTGCTCGCCGAGCGTCTCGACGTCCTTGAGGAGGATCGCCTCGGGCACCCCGCTCAGCGCCCCCGGTCGCGGTCGCCGCGTTCGCGCCGCGGGTTGTCGTCGCGCCCGCCCTCGTTGACGTAGGGCAGCAGCGCGAGCTCCCGGGCGCGCTTGACCGCGCGCGCCACCTGAGCCTGGTGGCGGCGGCAGGCGCCGGTGATCCGCCGCGAGCGGATCTTGCCCTTCTCGGAAACGAACCGGCGCAGCGTCGCCACGTCCTTGTAGTCGACCTGCTCGATCTTGTCCCGGCAGTGCTGGCAGGGCTTGCGCCGGCCGCTGCCGGGCCCGCCTCGCTTCTCTCGTCTCCGGGCCGGCTTGCTGCGGCCTCGCGCCTTCGCCACTGGTCTACCTCGCTGTCTTCCTCGTCGCTTCGGGTCAGTGCTGGTGCTGTTGCCGTCGCTTGGCTGGAGGGGAGACTAGAACGGAATGTCCTCGTCACCCGCCGCGGCGCCGACCGGTGCGGGCTGGAAGTCCCCTTCGTTGACGGGGGTTTCGCCACCCTGTGAGGCCCCGTTGCCCGCATACGCGCCCCCTCCGGAGGGGTCCTCGCGCGAGCCCAGGAACTGCACCGAGTCGGCAATGATATCGATTGCCTGGCGCTTCGTCCCGTCCTGGGCCTCCCACTCGCGCCACTCCAGGCGCCCGTCGATCGCCACCGGGCGCCCCTTCGAGAGGTAGCGGGCGGCGTTCTCGCCCTGTGCGCCCCACACCTTGACGTTGAAGAAGTTCGGCTTGTCCGTCCACTCCCCGCTGGCCTGGTCCTTGCGGCGCGTGTTGCACGCGATCCGCAGCTCGCACACCGAAGTGCCGCTGGGCAGCGAGCGCAGCTCGGGGTCTTTGGTCAGGTTGCCGGTCATCACGATCCGGTTGATGTTTGTTGCGGCCACGGCTTATCTTCCTTTCGGCTGTCTCTCTCGTACCCCCGCGGGGGCCCTCACCATCTGTTTGGAGGAGCCCCCGAGTCTAGACCCGCCCGCGGGCGCCACTTTGCCCGCCGGTGCCCCAACCCCGCTCGTTGCGTGGTTTTCGGTTCTTAGGAGTCCCGACGCGAGCGCGGGGAGGTGCGGAACACCTCGTCCCAGTAGGGGGCGCTGATCCCGAAGCCCCGCGTGTCGTCCTGGAAGTGGTGGCGCATGTGGCGTTCGCGCAGCGCGCGGCCCACGCGGCCGTGCGGGGTGAAGTGGTGCAGGTAGTAGTGCAGCATGTCGTACACCACGTACCCCGCGAAGAAGCCCACCGCCAGGCCTGGCGCGTAGCGTTCGCCGAAGACGAGGTACAGCGCCGCGAACACCACCGCCGCCAGCGGCACACTCACCGCGGGGGGCATCACCAGGCGCATCGGGTCGTTGGGGTGCTCGTGGTGGATCCCGTGGATGATCCAGTGCAGGCGCGCGCCCACGCCGTGGTCGGGCTCGAAGTGGAACACGACCCGGTGCAGCCAGTACTCGAACAGGGTCCACAGCGCGTACCCCGCCACCGCGAGGCCCACCATCGCCGCGACGCTCACCTGTGCGAGGCCCCACGCCGCCATCAGGGCGACCGCCGGCACGAACAGCAGTGGCGGCACCGCGGGGTGCACCCGCGAGAAGAAGTCCAGCAGCCGCGACTCGAACATCGGCGGGGACGCTCTCAGCACGTCCGTCCTGCCCGGTGCCCGTTCGCTTCGGTCCAACCCGCTCACCACACCGAGTGTATTACCCCTCGTCCACCGGGGCCGAGTCCGGTGTGGGCACCGCCTCGGGCTCCGGTGTGGGCACAGCTTCGGGCTCCGGCACGAGCTCGGTCTCCGGGGCGTCCTGCGCTGTGGGGGCCGGCGTGGACACTGCCTCGGGCTCCGGCGCTGCCTGCGCCGCGGGGGCCGGCGTGGGCTCCTCCACCTTCGCCGGTGCGCCCGGGGCGCTCATGTCCGGCGCCGCCGGGGTCCCCGGCTTCAGCTTGATGACCCGGAAGCGCACCACCTCGTCGGCGAACCGCAGCGAGCGGTCGAGCCGCTCGAGCAGCCCCGGGGTCGTGGCGTGGAACTGGAGCAGGTGGTACCGGGCGGTCGTTTTGTGGTCGATCGGGTACGTCAGCGCCCGATCCCCCCACGTGTCGTCACGCAGCAGCTCGCCTTCTGCCTTGATCGCCTCGCGCGCCTCGCCGAGGATCCTCGTGTGGGCCTGTTCGTCGGCCTCAGCGTCGAGCAGCAGCACGAGGTCGTAGGTGGGTGCGGGCAGGGTCATGCGGAGGGGCGCGGATGATACCAGGGCCTTAGGGCCTATCCCTCTAGGCTCGCACGCCTGGATACGGCCAATGGCCTTCGCGAGGCTTGTCCTCGGCCTCGACGTGGGCCCACCACGCCTTCGGCCTTGCGTCCGCGCCTCGCTCGACCCTCGACCGCCCCAGCCGCAAGCCCCAATCGGGATAGGCCCTTGGTTGCGCCAAGCCTGGACGCGGGCGTGGCCTCCGCGTGGTCTGTTGAGGGAACCGGCGGGACCGTACTGCGCGCCCCGCTGGGACCCGGAGGGTCCTCGTCAAAAAAACCTCGAGGAACGCCTACCCCACCTTCGCGCGGATGTCCGCCAACTGCTCGTCGATCCAGTCCCCCGGGTCGCGGGAGGTGACGATCTGCGCGAGGCCCTCCGCGCGGCGGCGGCGCTCGGCAGGCGCCATCGTCAGCGCCGCGTAGATCGAGTCGGCGAGCTCCTGGATGTCGAACGGGTTGACCGACAGCGCGTACTCCCCGAGCTCCTCGTGGGCGCCGGTGTTCTCCGAGAGGATCGACACCCCCTCGCGCTCGTTGACGAGCGGGCCCTCCTTCGCCACGAGGTTCATGCCGTCGAACATCGCGTTGACCAGCAGCACGTCGTAGTGGCGGTACGCCGCCATCGCCTCCTCCAGGTCGTCGCGCAGCTTCAGCTGGATCGGCATCCAGTCCGGCGTCCCGTGGCGGTGGTTGACGACCGCCACCAGCGCCTCGATGCGCTCCAGGTACTCCGCGTACTCGGGGACGTCCGTACGGGAGGGCATCAGCTGGGCCACGAACGTGACGCGCTCGGAGAACTCGGGGTGCTGGTCGAGGAACAGGTCGAACGCCGAGAACCCGCGCAGCACGTTCTTTGAGAGGTCTGCGCGGTCCACCCGCAGGATCAGGTGGTCCCGCCGGCGCGCCAGCAACTCGCGCTCGAACTCGCGCACGCGCTCGCCCTGCGCAAGGCGCCTGGTGGCGCGGTGGTCGATCGGCAGCGGGTACGCGCGCACCCACACCTCGCGCTCGCCGTAGCGCACCGTCCCCCGCTCGTAGTTGACCTCGAGCTCCAGCAGGTCCTCGCAGCACTGCAGGAAGTTGCGCCGGTACGAGCGTGTGTGGAAGCCGACGATGTCGTTCGCCAGCAGGCCCGCGAAGATCTCCTCACGGATCCGCGAGGGCAGCACCCGCCACGCGTCCGACTGGGTCCAGGGGATGTGGACGAAGTGGTGCAGGAACACGTCGGGGCGTGCGCGGCGCACGAGGTCCGGGAGCGTGTAGAGGTGGTAGTCGTGCACCATCACCACCGGTTCCTCGCTGTCCTGCAGCTCTTCCACCACCGCGCGCGCAAGGTCCTCGTTGACGACGTTGTAGCCGAACTCGAACGCCTCGATCTCGTGACGGCGGATGTCCGGGGCGTTGGAGAGGTCCCACAGGTAGTGCTGGATGAACCACAGCATCGGGTTCGCGAACACGTTGTAGAAGCGGTCGTACGCCTCCGGGTCGCTCGCCACCAGGCGCACCTGGAACTCCCCCCCGGCGGGGGAGCGCACCGGGAACGCGCCGCCGCCGTGGGCGCGGGACACCTCCACGTCGTGCTCGCTCATCGCCGAGGCGATCCACACCGCCTCGCGGTGCGACGCGAGCCCGGTGAGCGCCGTCACGAGGCCGCCCGAGCCGCGCTGCACCTCGCCGCCGGGCCCGAAGGTCACCGGCCCCCGGTTGGACACCAGCACCAGCGGAGCTCGCTGTGCCGGCGCCTCGGTCACGATTCTCTAAGTTCGGTGAAGATCCGCAAGTAGTCTCGAAGGTACCGCGGCGTGAGAAAGTGCGCGCGCACGTGCTCCTTGCCGCGGCGGCCCAGCGCCTTGCCGAGCGCGGGGTCGGCGAGGATCTCGAGCGTCCGCGCGGCGCACTGCTCGGAGCTCGACACGAGGAAGCCCGTGACCCCGTCTTCGACCTGCAGCGGGATCCCGCCGACGTCGCCCCCGATGAACGGGCGCGCCTTCCAGATCGCCTCCGTGACGGTCAGGCCGAAGCCCTCGCGCGTGGACTTCTGGATCACCACGTCGGAGTGCGACTGGAATGCGTTGACCTCGATCGAGCCGACGTTGTTGAAGTTGTTGAGGATGTGTATGTCCGGGTCCCCGTCGGCGTGGGCGATGGTGGCGTTGAAGAAGTCCCACCCCTCCGGGTCGTCGGAGGCCATCGACCCCACCAGCGCGAGCTGCGCGGTGGGGACCTGCTCCTTGACGATGCGGTAGGCGTCGATCACGCCCAGCGGGTCCTTCCAGGGGTCAAAGCGCGAGACCTGGCACATCAGCGGCCGGTCCACGTCGATCCCGAACTGCCCGCACACGTACGCGGCGTCTTCAGGGGAGAGCGCCATGTTCTTCGGGGTCAGCGGGTCGATCGCGGGCGGCACTACGTTGACGTGGCCGCTCATCCCGGGCGGCACGTACTCCTGCATGTGGAACAGCGACTGGGGGTAATCCTCGATGTAGGGCATCAGCTGCGCGATCGTGTCGGGGTTGGGCGTGGAGAGGTCGATGTGGCAGCGCCACACCCACCCCCGCGCCTTGCCCGGCACGAGCTGGTAGAGACCCGCGGGCTGGGGGTCGTGCACGAGGCACACGTCCCACCCCCCGGAGAGCTCGCGGGCGTTCATCTCGTTGTAGCGTCTCCAGGTCTCCCACTGCTCCCCGTCGAGGTCCTGCGGGGCGCCCTGCAGCGCGTTGTGCATCAGCTTGGTCGCGTTGAAGAATTCCTCGCGCCCGTAGATCACCTGCCACTCGCACTCCAACCCCACGTCGCGCATCAACGGCACGAGCGTGTAGAGGATCTCCGAGACCCCCCCGCCGAAGGCCGTCGCGGAGACGTGCACCACCCGGTGGCCCTTCAACGGCTCGGCCAGCTCGCGGATCTCGTCGATCAGGTCCCGTCCGCAGATGTGCGTGTAGTCGGCGAGCGTCTTGGAGGCGACGGAGACGGGCTGGAGCACGCGCGCACGATACCTGCCCGCGAGGCGCACCGAGCGCGAGCGGGGAGGGGGGTGGAGATAAGGAGGAGCTCCGGGTGGGCGGGATCTAATCCTTTGGCTCCGCTGCGCGGCGTTCGCAGCACGTGGTCGCGGCGGGTGCACGTGCGTGGCGCGCGTCGTATGGTCTCGGAGTGCTGAACGGACGTATCTACCGCGCAGCCTTCCTGCCGCTGCTGGGCGCGGTGGTGATCGCGGGGTTCGCCCTGGCCGGCCGCACCGCTCCGCTCACCTCCAACCTCACGCCGCAGGCGTTCGAAGGCGCGCGCGCCTTCGCCTCCCTGCAGGGCCTGGCCAGGCGGTTTCCCGATCGCAGCCCCGGAGGCGGGGGCGATCAGGCGCTCGCCGCCTACGTGGCGGGGGCCCTGCGAGGGCTCGGCAGCCCAACCGCGGGTGGCTTTGCGGTCAGCGCTCACAGCTTCGGCGCGCAGACGGTTGACGGCGAGCGTACCCTCACCACGGTGGTCGCACAGCGGCCCGGCAGCACCGGCGAGGCGCCGATCGTGGTCCTCGCCCACCGCGACGCCGCGGGCCGCGGAGCCGAGGCCGAACTCTCCGGGACCGCGGTCCTGCTCGAACTCGCCCGGGTGCTCGCCGCCGGCGAGACGCAGCGCACGATCGTGCTCGTCTCCACCAGCGGGGGCTCGGGCGGCAACGCAGGGGCGGCGGACTTCGCGGCGCACGCCGGCGAGGAGCTCGGCGGGGCGACGGGCGGCACCGTCGACGCGGCGCTCGTGCTCGGCGACCTTGCCGGCACCAGCCTGCGCACCCCCCTGGTCGCGGCGTTCTCCGACGGTCCCGGCTCGGCCCCCGCGCTGTTGCAGAGCACCGTGGCCGCGGCACTCGCCGCCCAGGCCGGCGTCGAAGCGGGCGCCCCGAGCGCCCTCGCGCAGCTCACCCACCTGGTCTTCCCGCTCCCCGCCGGCGAACAGGCCCCGCTCGACGCGGCCGGGCTGCCCGCGGTGCTCCTCGGCGTCGGCGGCGAACGGGCCCCTCCGGCGGACGAACCGGTCAGCGCCGCGCGCCTGGAAGGCTTTGGACGGGCGGCGCTCGCCGCGGTGTACGCGCTCGACGGCGAAGCCGAAGTCCCAAGTGGGCTCGAAGCGGGGCTGTCGGTCCAGCACAAGGAGATCCCCGAGTGGGCGCTGCGCCTGGTGGTGGCCGCGCTGCTGCTGCCGGCGCTGCTCGTGCTCGGGGACGGCCTCGCCCGCCTGCGTCGCCGTAACGAGCCGGTGGGGCGGTGGGTGGTGTGGGCGTTGGCGTGCGCGCTCCCGTTCCTCGCGGGCGCCCTCTTCGCGATCGCCCTGGGTCGCCTGCACGCGATCCCCGCGCCCCGTTCCCCGACCTCCCCCGCGGCGCTGTCGTTCGACCGCGCCGCGCTGGAGGCGGTGCTCGCGACGGCGCTCGTGCTCGTGCTCGCCTGGTTGGGGTGGCCGGCGGCGATGCGCCGCCTCGGCCTGCCGCGCCGCCCGGGCGACGAGGACGCCGCGGTGCTGGCCCCGCTACTCGTGCTGGGCGCGCTCGCAGCCGTGGTGTGGGTGTTCGCGCCCCTCACTGCGCTGCTGCTCGTGCTCCCCTTGCACGTGTGGCTCGTGTTCGCCTCCCCGCTGCGCCCCCCGCCCGGCCGCGTGCCGTTGGGCGCGCTCGGCCTGGTGGCGCTCGGCGTGGCCCCGCTCGCGCTGCTGGTGGCCTTCTACGCCGCGCAGCTGCAACTGGGCCCCGGGGGGGTGGCCCACACCGCCTTGCTGCTGCTCGCGGGCGGGCGCATCGCAGTGGCAGGCGCCGCGCTGTGGAGCCTCGGGGCCGGCTGCCTCGCCGCGGTCCTGCTGGTGGCGCTCGCCCCGCCGCCTGCGGAGTGGTCGGGGATCGGCGGGCCGGAGGACGGGATCGGCGAGCGCGAGGCGATCACGGTCCGGGGGCCGCTGTCCTACGCTGGTCCTGGATCGCTGGGCGGCACCGAGTCCGCCCTGCGGCGGCCCTGACCTTGTCCGAGATCCTCTTCACGACCAAACCCGCCCCGGGACACCGCACACCTGCGGCTCGCGCGCTGCGGGCGCTCTCGGCGGTGCTGATCGTGGTGGGGGCGCTGGCGCTGCTCGACGCGGGCGTCACGCTCGTGTGGCAGGAGCCGTTCTCGGCGCTGTACGCCGAGCTCCAGCAGGACCACCTCCGCGGGGCGCTGCGCGACCTCGAACGCGCCCGGCCGACCGCGCTCGAGCGCGTGCGCCTCGCGCGCCTGGCCGACGAGCGCCGGCGGGTGGCCTTCCTGGCGGCGCAGCTCGCCCGCCACGCGGCGCTCGGCAGCGCGGTGGGCGCGATCCGCATCCCCCGCCTGGGCGCCGACTTCGTGCTGGTGTACGGCACCGGGGTCGAAGAACTGGAGAAGGGGCCGGGGATCTACACCCAGAGCAGCTACCCGGGCACCCGCTTCCCCGGCCTGGGAGGCACGACCGCGATCGCCGGCCACCGCACCACCTTCCTGGCGCCCTTCCGCCACATCGACGAGCTGCGCCGCGGGGACCGGATCTTCGTGGACATGCCCTACGCGCACTTCGTCTACACCGTGGTGGAGCACCGCAGCGTCCTGCCCTCCGACGTGGGCGCCGCGATCCGTCGCGTCGCCTACAGCCGCCTTGTGCTCTCCGCCTGCACGCCGCCCTTCAGCGCCGCCGAACGGCTGCTGGTGTACGCGCGCCTCACCCGTACCGTGCCCGTGGGCGCCGCGCTGGCGCCGCCGGCCGGGTCACCCGGCAGCCTCACGCGGCGGCGGTCTGTGCCACCGCCTCTGCGGCCAGCGCCACTGCCGCAGCTGCGAGTGTGAACGGCGCCGGCCGTTGGGCGGGTGAGAGGGGCGGTTCCTCTGCGGCTAGTGCCACCGCTTCGGCCGCCAGCGCCAGCGCCTCGGCCGCGAGCGTGAACGGCACCGGCCCCTCAGTGGCCGGGGTGAGCGCCGTCAACACCCCCACCGCGACTGGAGCCGCCCTCTCTGACGCCTGCGTGAGCGCCACTGGCTGCTCGATGGGCAACGTCGGCGCGGCCTCCGCCACCTCAGCCGTCGCCCCGGGCACGGTCGCCGGTTCGAGGCGCCGCCGGCCGAGCACGGTAAGCACCGCGGCCGCCGCCACGCTCGCGCAACCGAGCGCGAACGCGGCGCCGACGCCGCGCGCGTCGATCAGCGAACCTCCCAGCGCCGACCCGCCCGCCATGCCGGCGATGGTCGCGGCGCGGTGCCACGTGAACGCCTCCGTGACGGTCCCCTCCGGCGCGAGCGCCCCGACGAGCGAGAACTGGCAGGAGATCATCGGCGCCAGCGCGAGCCCCGCGAGCACGCTGAGCCCGAACGCCGCGGCGAGCGAGTGCACCGCGGCCAGCGGGGCGACCGCGGCCGCCATCGCGAGCAGCACCACGGTGTAGCGCCGGGTGATCGGCAGCGCCCAGCTCCTCGCGGAGTAGACCAGACCGCCGGTCATGCTCCCGAGGCTGAACAGGGCGAGCAGAGGGCCGGCCGACCAGCGCGCGCCCTGCTGCGCCGCCAGTGCGGGCAGCCCGACCTCGACCGCTCCGATCACCGCTCCCGCGAGCAGGACCGTGTAGAGCAGCACGCGCAGGTTGGGGCCGGCGGTGAGCGCACTGCCCCGCGTGCGCCTGCGCCCGGCGGGCCGCCAGCCGCGGGAGATCGTGGAGGTGGCGAAGTAGAGGGTCCCGCAGACGGTGAGCGCGGCGCACAGCAGCACCGCCGCGGCGGGCGAGGCGAGCCCCACCGCCGAGCCCACCAGCAGCGGGCCGAGCGTCCAGATGGTCTCCTGCGTGGTCGCGTCGAGCGCGTAGGCGGTCTCGAGCTCCTCGCCGTGGGCGACCTCGGACCACAGCGCGCGCACGCAGCCCGCGATCGGCGGCGTGGCGCCGCCGGCGAGCGCCGCCAGCGCGACGATCGACGTCACCGGCGCACCGGCCTGGCCGACGAGCACGAGCGTGACCAGCAGCCCCGCTTGGCAGGCCGCGGCTCCCAGCAGCACCGGTGTCTGCCCGTGTCGATCGACGAGCGCCCCCAGCAGCGGCCCGATCAGGGCACCCGCCATGGAGAACGCGCCCACCGCGAGACCCGCCGCGAGGAAGGAGCCCGTGCGCCCGTGGACGAACAGCAGGATCGCCAGCGAGAACATGCCCGCGGGGAGGCGCCCCAGAATGGAGCTGACCAGCAGACGTTTGACGCCCGGCGCGGAGAACAGAGCGCGGTAGCGGGCGATCACGTCGGGCTCACGATCGCACTCGCTTGGGACGTGGACTCAGAGCCCGCCCGCCCCGCCCCGCTCGGCCCGCGACCCTTCGGGCCTGACAGGAAAGTGGGCCCGGATTCCCGCGAATTGAGCATTTCATCGGCCCGTGGGGCCCTCAGCCGGGGACCTACGCCACCGATTCGCGCTGCGGGGCGCCCGCCTGCTCGATGGAGGGAACGCCGGCCTGCTCCTGCTCGACGGGCCGCAGCTCGCCCAGGGCGGCGAGCTCCTCCAGCGCCGCGAGCAGCGTGTCGACTTCGCCGTCGGTGTTCGCCGCGGTGACCTGCACGCGGAAGCCGACCTCCTCGCGAGGCACCAGCGGGTACGCGGCGAGCGTGACGTACACGCCGCGCTCGAACAGCAGCTGCCCGACCTCCCCGATGCGCTCGTGGTCGCGCAGCGGCACCTCGACGATCGGCAGGCCCGAGTGGTTGGGGGTAGCGACCCCGAGCCGCGCCAGGCACTCGAGCACGCGCTGGGTGTGGGTCCAGATCCGCTCGCGCAGCTCCTCTCCGCGGCGCTCGTTGACCTCGAAGCCGGCGAGCGTCGTGGCCAGCGAGGCGACCGGGGAGGGCCCCGAGTACAGGTAGGGCGGGGCTGCGACCTTCAGCAGCTCCTTCATTTCCGTGGGGCACGCGATGAACGCCAGCAGTGAGGAGTAGGCCTTGGAGAAGCCGCCCACCAGCACGAGGTTCTCGTAGCTCTCGCTGTAGTGGCGGACGATGCTGTTGCCGCGCGCCCCGTACGGGCAGCGCTCGCCGGGGCCGCGCTCGCCGATCACGCCAAAGCCGTGGGCGTCGTCCACGTACAGCAGCGCGCCGTGTTCGCGGGCGACCTGCGCGAACGCGCGGATGTCGGGCGGGTTGCCGGTCATCGAGTTGACCCCGTCCATGCACACCAGCCGCGTGCCGCCGGGCGCGCCACGCAGCAGCTCGTCTAGGTGCTGGGGGTCTTCGAAGCGAAAGCGCTGCACCACGGCACCCTGCGCCCGCGCCATCTGGCAGCCGTCGTAGATCGTCTTGTGCGCCCGCGAGTCGAGCAGGATCGTGCCCGACCCGGCTAGCACCGGGATCGTCGAGAGGTGGATGTGGGTGATCGTCGGCAGCACCAGCGAGTCCGCGGTGCCCAGCAGCGCGGTGAGGCGCTCCTCGATCTGCTCGTACAGCACCGGGCTGCCCAACAGCCGCGACCAGCTGGGGTGTGTGCCCCACGCGTCCAGGTACGCAGGCACGGCCTCGATGATCTCGCGGTCGAGGTCGAACCCGAGGTAGTTGCAGGAGGCGAAGTCCGCCAACCACTGCGACCCCACCCGGATCATGCGCCCGTCGGTCTCCTCGATCACAGCGTCCATCATCGGGTGCGAGCGCGTCAGCGCCGTCAGGTCGCGCAGCGCCTCGGGGGGGCTCTCGACGTGCTTGTGCCCGTTGCTGCTGTGCCCATTCGACGACGGCTCTGCGCTGGGCACGATGTCGAGCGGCTCGTCCGTGCTCTCGATCGGCGGCTGGGCGCGCAGGAGCGTCTCGAGGTCGAGCGCCGGCAGCGGCCGCGAGAGCGCGTACCCCTGGACGAGCTCGCAGCGGTTGGCCACGAGCGAGCTCCACGTCACCTGGTCCTCGATGCCCTCGGCCACGACCCGGATGCCGATCGAGTGCGCGAGCTGGATCGTCGCCTGCACGATCGCCGCGTCGACCGGGTCGGTGGTCATCCGCCCGACGAACGAGCGGTCGATCTTGACCTCCCCGACCGGCAGCGACTTGAGGTGGGTAAGCGAGGAGAAGCCGGTGCCGAAGTCGTCGAGCGAGAGGCCGAGGCCGAGCTCGCCGAGCTGCGCGAGGACGTCGCCGACGCGTACCGGGTCGGCGAGCACCATGTTCTCGGTGACCTCGAGCACGAGCGCCTCCGGGGGCAGCCCGTGGGCCTCGAGCGTAGCGGCGACCTCGGCGGGGAACTGCGTGTCCTGGAGGTCGGCGACTGTCGTGTTCACCGCGACGTGCAGGTCGAAGCCTTCATCGCGCCACAGCCGAACCTGGGTGAGCGCGAGGTCGAGCATCCGGCGCGTCAGTGCCCGCCCCAGCCCGGCCTGCTCGGCGACGGTCACGAACTCCGCCGGTGAGATCAACCCCCGCTCCGGGTGGCGCCAACGCACGAGCGCCTCGACACCGACGATCCTGCGGGAGCCGGCGTCGGCCTTGGGCTGGAAGTGGGCTTCGATCTCCCCCGCTTCAAGCGCGTGGGAGAGTTCGCCGGCAAGTGTGAGGCGCTCCAGCGAGTGCTGGTCGCGCTCGCGTGCGTAGGAGGCGTACCCGGACTGCGCGGCCTTCGCCTCGTACATCGCGACGTCGGCGTGCTGCATCAGCTGCTCGTCGTTCTCGGCGTGCTCGGGGAACAGCGCGATCCCGATGCTCGCGGTCACGCGCAGGCCCACGCTCTTGATCGGGAAAGGCTGGGCGATCGCCTTGAGGATCTTCTCGGCGACCAGCTCCGCGTCTATGCCGCCGGTCGAATCGCTCAGCAACACCCCGAACTCGTCGCCGCCCAGGCGGGCGGCGGTGTCGCTGGCGCGCAGCACCGCGCGCAGCCGCTCGCCGACCTGGCAGAGCAACTGGTCCCCGGCGTCGTGGCCGAGCGTGTCGTTGAGCTCCTTGAAGTGGTCGAGGTCGACGAGCAGCAGCGCCACACTCTCACCGGTCACCCTGCCGGCGATGATCCCGTCGCGCACGCACCGCAGGAAGTGGCGGCGGTTGGGCATCGAGGTGAGGTCGTCGGTCATCGCCTGGCGGCGCGTTTCGGCGAGCGCGCGCACGTCGCGGAAGGTGAGCGCTACGCGTGCGAACGCGAAGCACATCGTGAGCATCGCGAGCGTCAGCGCGATCGGGTCCAGGCGGCTGAAGTGGTCGTAGACCAGGAGGCCGAGCGCGCTCACGGTGAACGCGGCGGGAATCGTGAGCACCGCGCCGCTCGGGACGGTGTCGGTCTCGATGCTCGCCCCCGGCTGCCACGCGGCGAGCGCGAGCAGCGCCACGCCGATGTCGTAGGTCATGTTCGTCAGGGCGCTGGGAGCCGCCGCGCCCCCCGCCACCTGCAGCGCGTACATGCAGTCCGCCGTGGCCAGCGCGATGAAGCCGATGCCGAGCATCGCCCACATGCGGTCCAGCCGCCAGCCGCGCAGCGCGAGCACCCCCACGACCAGCGCGGCGAGCAGCAGATCGCAGAGCGGGTAGGCCATCTCGGTGATCACGGCCGCCGTCCCCCCCGAGACCGTCGCCAGCACGGGCCGTACCACGATCGCCGCCCCGATCGCCGCGATCCCCAGGCCGGCGACGATGCCGTCCAGCCACATGCGCGCCGGCACGCGCCGCTCGCGCAGCCGCGCGAGGCCCACGATCCCGAGGTAGCAGCAGGGGTACAGCGTCAGCCACATCCCGTCGCAGATCGAGGGGATCGGGGGGTTGGGGAGGTGTTCGATCCACGCCGCCCACAGCACGTTGCCGAGGCCGTAGATCGAGATGCCGAACGCGAAGATCGCCCACGACGTGCGCGACTCGGTGGTGCGCAGCGCGCGCCAGCACACGATCACCCCCACGAGGATGTACACCGCCGAGGTCAGCCAGTCGCGGATCGGTTCTTCGACGGAGCGCCCGCCGATCCCGAGGATGGCGTGCGCTCCGGTGGCCGCGACGAGCGCGATCAGGAAGGCGGTGGCGCCGGCCAACATGCGACGCTCCGTAGGCCGTAGCCCCGAAGACAGCGGCAGCAGTGACGTGCCCATGGGCAGGAATATCGGACATGGTGGCCATACCTTTACCGTTGGTATGTTCGGGTAGTCCTATGTATCCCACGCGGTCGGCGTTCACCAGTGGTGCTCGAACCCCTCGAGTTGCTGGAGGCGTCCCTCCTGGTCAAGCAGCGCGACCCCCGGCGGACCGGGTGGGTCCGCCTGCACCACCCGGCCGATCCACGTGAGGCCCGGGTGGGTGGGGCCTCCAAGCTCTGCGAGCGCCCGCTCGGCCCGGTCGCGATCTGCGGGGTCCAGGCAGAAGCAGAGCTCATAATCCTCCCCTGCCCCGGCGGCCAGCTGCCACGGGGGCAGCCCGAGCTGCGCGGCGATCGTGGGGACCCCCGCCTCCAGGGGCAGGGCGCTGAGGTCCACCTCCAGGAGCACTCCGCTCGCGCGCCCCAAGTGACCAGCGTCGGTGCCAAGGCCGTCGGAGAGATCGATCATCGCATGTGCCCCCGCGGCTGCCAGCGCGCGCCCCTCGACGAGGCGAGGGGTCGGCGTGCGTAGCCGGTCGAGCAGCGCCGCTTCGCACTCGTTGGGGAGACGTCCTTCGAGCACCGCCAACCCCGCGCCGGCACCGCCAAGGCGGCCGGTCACTCCGACCAGGTCGCCGGGCCGGGCCCCGTCGCGGCCGACAAGCTCATCCTCAGAGTCGGCCCAACCGACCACTGTCACCGACACGGTGAGCGCAGGCGCCGTGACGACGTCTCCGCCGAGGATCGCGACCCCAGTCGTGTCCGCGAGCTTGCCGGCGCCGCGCACCAGCGCGAGCGCCTGCTCCTCGCCGAAGCCCGCCGGCAGGCCGAGCACGAGGTAAGCCTCCCCTGGCTCGGCGCCCATCGCGGCGAGGTCGGAGAGCGCCGCGGCGAGCGCTCGCCAACCGACCTGTGCGGGCGTCATCCAGCCCTTTTTTTCTGGCTGAAGAGGGGCTCGGCTTGTCGGCCTCCGGCCGCCTGCGCCACCCTCTAGGCGGAAGTGGACCCCCTCGACCATCGCGTCCACGGAGGTCACGCACACCGGTCGGGCGCGCACCACCGCGGCGTCGTCGCCGATCCCCCGCAGCACTCGCCCGCCTGGCACCTGCCCGCCCGCTGGAGTGAGCTCGGCTGCGATGGCATCGATCAGCGCGAGCTCGCGGCCCGCGCCGGGTGGGGTTGCAGGCGGTTCGGGGTTCCTCAACCCTCAGCGGTGCCGGTAGACGATCCGCGCGCGGTCCAGGTCGTAGGGGGAGAGCTCGCAGCGCACGCGGTCCCCGGGGAGGATGCGGATCCTGAAGCGGCGCATCTTGCCGGCGACGTGCCCAAGCACCACGTGATCGTTGTCGAGCTTCACGCGGAACATCGCGTTGGGCAGCGCCTCGATCACCTCGCCCTCGAATTCGACCTTGTCTTCCTTTGCCACGCGTGCATCCCATCTGGACCCATCCGGTCCCGTCTACCGGCGGGAGGCGGAGTGAGGGTCTCGGTCTCGGATTTCGACACTCAAGCTACCAGCGTCAGCCGGGAGGGGCGGTCCCGCCGCTCTTGGCGCCCCCGCCCCCAGCGTTGCCACCGCCGGGGTTCCCTCCGCCCGCGCTGCCCGTGTTCCCCCCACCTCCCGTGTTCCCAGCGCCGCCGCCACTCCCTCCACCTCCCGTGGTCGGTTCGCCGTTGGGTTCGGCGGGCGCGGGCTGCGGGGCGGCTTCGGGTTCGGCTGGGGCGCTTTCCCGGGGAGTCCCACCACCCGTGTGCGGTTCGCCGCGCGCACCCGGTTCGCCCGGTTCGGCGTGCCTCCCGCCGGGGGTGGCGGCGTGGTGGCCGTGGTGGAGTTTGGCGACGGGGGCGGGGCTTGCTGCCAGTTCGCCACTCGGCGCGGAGGCCTCGCCGGTGGTGGCGAATTTCCCGAAGAACGGCTGGTAGACGAGCGGTTCGGTGGGCTGGGGGAAGGGGACGCAGTGGGTGCCGACGACCGGGTCCATGTAGTCGTGCCAGATCACCGCGGGCAGCGCGCCCCCCTGCTGGGGTTCGCCGTGGACGTCGGTCATCGGGACGTCTTTGTTGGGGTAGCCCATCCACACCACGGTCGTGTATTCGGGGGTGTAGCCGTCGAGCCAGGCGTCGACGAGCGCGCTGGTGGTGCCGGTCTTGGCGGCTGTGGGGCATTCGATCGCGGAGCGCACGGCGGTGCCATCCAGGACGTTCTCGTGGAGGATGTCGGTCTCCTCCGCGGTGACCCCGTTAGAGAGCACCTTCACGCGGTGGGGGGTGCCCCAGCTGGAGTCCACGCGGCCTTCGGGGAACACGACCTTGGTGATCGCGATCGGGGTGTTGCGGTAGCCGCCGTCGGCGAGGGTCGCGTAGACGACCGCCATTTCCAGCGGGGTGACGCCCAACGTCAGCCCCCCGATGGCTTCGGCGGGGTAGCTCGAGAGGTGGGTCGTGACACCCATCTTGTAGGCCATTTCGGTGATCGTGGACTCGCCGAGGTCGGCGGCGAGCTGGGCGTAGACGGTGTTGTCGGAGGTGAGGGTCGCCTGCACGAGGCTGATTGACTTGTTCAGCGAGGTGTCCTCGAAGGTGTGCACTTCGTCTTCTGGCCACCCCGGCAGCCAACCCTTGTAGAGGGTGTGGGAGAGGTAGTAGGTGGTGTTGGGGTCCACCCCCCGCGAGAGCGCGTCGGCGAGGTCGATCGCCTTGAAGGTGGACCCGGGCTGGCGGTGGCCTTCGGCGGCGAGGTTGAACTGGGACTTCTCGTAACTCTCGGACTCGGCCATCGTCTCGATGTAGCCGTTGTGGGGATTGAGCGTCACGATCGCCGAGGCGGGGTCTTCGGGCTCGTCGAGCACTTCGGCGATGGCCTTGTGCGCGAGTTCCTGCATGTGCAGGTTGAGCGTGGTGTAGACCTTCAGCCCGCCGCGTTCCACGGTCCGCGGTCCGTAGCGGTCGATCAGCTGCTGGCGGACGTATTCGAAGAAGAAGCCTTCCCTGCGTTCTGAGTAGAAGTTGCCGTGCTGGAGCTCCAGCGGCGCACGCTCGGCGGCGGCGGCGTGGGTGCGAGAGACGTAGTGCAGTTCGGCCATCTTGGCGAGCACCTCGTTGCGGCGCTGGCGCGCTGCGGAGGGGTACAGGAAGGGGTTGTATTCGGAGGGCGCCTGTGGCAGCCCCGCGAGCAGCGCGGCCTGCTCGAGGTCAAGCTGGGAAGCGGGTTTGTCGAAGAAGATCCGCGAGGCGGCCTGCACTCCGATCGCGGTCTGCCCACCGACGGTGCCGTAGGGGACGCTGTTGAGGTAGCTCGTGAGGATTGCGTGCTTGGAGTGGTGTTCCTCGTATTCGAGCGCGAGCTTGGCCTCGACGATCTTCTGTTCGAGCGTGTGCTCGTCGCCGCCGAGATAGAGGTTGCGAATCAGCTGCATCGCGATCGTGGAGCCACCCTGCAGGGCCCGACCTTGTGAGAGGTCCTTCACGGCCGCGCGGAAGATCCCGGTGAGGTTGACCCCGTCGTCTTTGTAGAAGCGCTGGTCCTCGATCGCGACGGTGGCGTTCGCAAGGTTGGCGGGGATCTGCGACCAGGGGATCGGCGAGCGCAGCTCATCGGACTGGATGAACCCAAGGCGGGTGCCGTCGGCGGCGAACACCTGCGAAGAGGCTCCGTCGATGACCAGGTGGCGCCCGGCGAGCCCGGGGGTGGACTGCACGACGGAGAGCACGTACGCGACGGCGCCCACGGCCCCGAGGCAGAAGACGCCCACGAGCACGGCGAGGCCGGTGAGGATGATGCGGGAGGGCCCGCCGCGGCTGCGGCGGTGCCGCCGCTGACGTGCAAGTCGAGACATGGGACTCAAGAGGTCTACCAGCGGGCGTGGAAGACTCCTTCAGAGATTATCGTCTGAAATCGAGATGACCCCCGGTACCGCTGAGATCGAATGACCCCCGACACCGCCGAGATGGCCGTTGCGACTCCGCCGGTTGGCCTTGCGGCGAGCACGGCGCCCGCGGGTGAACTCGCGGGCGCCACGCTCGCGGACATCCCGAACACAGCCGCGTCGGGGTGGTGGGCGCGGCTCTGGACAGGGCCAGCGGGTTCGGTACGAAGAGTGGCAGTGCGCGACTGCTGGCGGGCGCTGTGGGTCTCGCGCGTGGTGGTGCTCCTCGCGGGAGTGGGCGCGGTCGCGGCGTTCGGAGTGGGACGGGCGCGCAGCGCCTACGACCCGCGCGGCGTGACGAGCAGCTTCGGGTGGCTCGGCGACCTGCTGGCGGCTCCGGTGGCGCGGTGGGACTCAGTGTGGTACCTGGTGATCGCCCACTACGGGTACAGCCCCGACCTCGGTCAGTTCACGGCCCCGCGGACCGCTTTCTTCCCGCTGTACCCGCTGGAGGTGCGAGGGATCTCCACGCTGGGCGTCCCACCGGTTGTGGCGGGTGTGGCGCTCTCGCTGGTGGCGTTTGCGGTGGCGCTGTACGGCATCCACCGCCTGTGCACGTTGGAGCTCGGCCGCCTCGCCGGAGGCCTCGACTCCACCCGCCCGCGCGGGGACGTGGCGCGGCTGGCGGTGCTCGTCACGGCGCTGGCGCCGATGGCGTTCTTCTTCTCCGCCGTGTACTCCGAGGGGCTGTACCTGGCGCTGTCGGTGGGGGTCTTCTGGTGCGCGCGCCAGGGGCGGTGGGCGTGGGTGGGCGCGCTGGGCGCACTGGCGAGCGCGACCCGCAGCGCGGGGGTGGTGTTGGTGGTGCCGGCACTGCTGCTCTACCTGTACGGGCCGCGGGAGGACCGCGAGCCGGACTTCTCTGCGCGCGGCGGGACGCGCGAGCCGCAGGGGGGCGCCGGGGTACGCGCGCTTGGCGGGGAAAGCCCGCTTCACCTAGGCCGTCTCCGCTGGCTCCGCGGTTGGTGGCGCCCGCGCTACAGGGTGCGCGCGAACATCCTGTGGATCGCAGCGCTGCCGGTCGGCGTGGGAGCGTACATGGCCTACCTGGGGCTCGCGGGTGGAGCTCCGCTTGAGCCGTTCCACGCCCAGCAGGTGTGGAACAGGCAGTTCGCGGGGCCGTTCGTGGGCGTGTGGGACGCTGCGCGGGCGGCGTTCGACGGTGCGCGTCAGTTGCTCTCCTTCCAGCGTAGGCACATCTACTTCACCGAGGCGGGGGGCAGCCCGTTCGTGGACGCCGGCCACAACCTGATGCTGTTCGCGTTCCTGGCGGCGGCGGTGCCGATGATCGTCGGCGTGCTGCGCCGGCTGCCGCTGGCGTACGGCGCCTACGTGCTGGCGGCGCTCGCGCTGCCGCTCTCCTACCCGGTGCCCCCAGAGCCGCTGATGTCGCTGCCGCGCTTCGAGGTGGTGCTGTTCCCGCTCGCGATGTGGGCGGGGGCGTGGCTGGCACAGAGGCCACGGGCGCGCCTGCCGGTGCTGGTGGCTTCGGCGGTGCTGATGGCGTTCTTTGTGGGGGAGTTCGCCACGTGGCACTGGGTGGCGTAGCGGGATCGATCCCCCGCGACGGCTTCGCGCCTCCAGCGACCCCCGATGCTCGCGCGCAACGCAACTGGAGGGGACGACCGCGCTCCGAGAGGGTCGAGGCGGTGCTGCTGGACGGGTTGGGAACGCTGGTGGCGCTGGAGCCGCCCTGGCCGGCGCTGGTTGAGCGACTGCGGGAGGCTCACGGCGTGGAGCTCGCGCCGGCGGACGCGGAGGGGGCGTTTCGCGCAGAGATGGCCTACTACCGGGCGCACCACCATGAGGGACGGGACGCGGACGCGCTAGAGGACCTGCGGCGCCGTTGCGCGGAGGTGCTGCACGCGCAACTCCCCACCGCTGTCAGGAAGGCGCTCTCGATGGCGGACCTGACCGCAGCGATGGTGGGGGCGCTGCGTTTCACGGCATATCCCGATGTGCCAGCGGCACTTGCAGGGCTGCGCGCGCGGGGAACCACGCTCGTTGTTGTGAGCAACTGGGACATCTCGCTGCCCGTGGTACTGCGCGGGGTGGGCCTCGAGGGGATGGTGGACGCTGTGGTGACTTCCGCACAGGTTGGCAAGCCCAAGCCGGACCGGGCGATCTTCGGTGAGGCGCTCGCGCTGGCGGGGGTCTCGCCGGACCGGGCTGTGCATGTGGGGGACTCCGTCGAGCACGATGTTCGCGGCGCGCTCGCCGTGGGGATCCACCCGGTGCTGCTGCGCCGCGAGGATGCTGAGCCCGACGAACCGTCTCCGGGGATTCCGAGGATCTCCTCGTTGGCGGAGCTGCTCACCGCATAAGCTCGGCCGATGGAATCTTGGCCGGTGGAGTCTTTGGAGATAGCGCCTACGCCCCCGCCCCCGCCCCCCCCCGGCCCCCGGCTCCCGACAGCCGACTGGCCGTGGTGGACGGCGCCGGCGGCGCTCGTGGGGGGGCTGCTGCTGGCGGCGTTGGGGGGGCTGGCGGTGGACATCCCGGCGGCGCTGCTGTTCGGGGTGAGCATCAGCTCCTCGAATACCCCGGGGGGCCTCGAGATCCTGGACACGGTGGTGCAGGACGCGATGTTCGTGCTGTCCGCGGTGCTGTTCGCCAAAGTGGGGGCACGCACGGTGCGCGCCTGGCAGTTCGGCCTGCAGCGACCGGGGATCGGCTGGCTGAGCCCACGTGTGGGCTGGCTGTGGGCGGTGGGGATGGTGCTCGTGACGCTGTTCACGTTCCTCGTGTTCAGCGTCGCGTGGGCGGAGATCCTGAACGTGAACACGAAGGAGAAACTGCTCGAACAGTTGGGCACCAACGAAGGCACGGGGCTGCTGCTGTTGAGCGCCGGCCTCACGTGCGTGGTGGCGCCGATCTGCGAGGAGTTCCTGTTCCGCGGCTTCATCTTCCGGGCGCTGTACAACTGGCGGGGGATGTGGCCCGCGGCGGTGATCACGGGCCTGATCTTCGGCGCGATCCACGCCGGCTCGGCGCCGGCGGTCGACCTGATGCCGCTGGCTGCCCTGGGGTTCGGGCTGTGCGTGCTCTACCGCTACACCGGCTCGCTGTACGCGTGCATCGCGACGCACTCGCTGAACAACTGCCTCGCCTTCGGGGACCTGGAGAACTGGGGATGGCAGATACCGGTGCTGGCGGTGAGCGCGCTGGCTACGATCGCGCTGCTCGTCGTGGTGCTGCGCCGCAGCGGCGTGATCACCGCGCCGCCGGCTCCAGCGTTGCCCGTGGTGTCAGCGGGGTAGTAGGCATCTCGACGGGCTTCGGCCGCGAGGTGGTCATGTGGTGTTCGATCCCCGCCGGCCGCCGTCTTGTGGGCGTCGTAGGATCGGAGGCGATGATCGCAACCGCGCCTCCGCCCCCGTCTCTGCCCACAACGGCACCGGTCGCGGCCCACATGACGCTCGCGACCCAACGCCTGCGCGGGCGTCCGCCGTTCCTGCTCACCGGCGAACGCCTAGTGGTGAGGGGCACGGTGAGCCCGTTCGCGGCGGGGCAGAGCGTGACGGTGCGTTTTGCGGAGGATGGTCGCAGTGTGCAGACGAGCAGAGTGAGCGTGCTGCCGGGGAGCGACGGGACGGGCCGCTTCCGTCTCGGCTGGTCCCCCCGCAGGCCGGGCCTGGTGGAGGTTGTCGCGGTGCACGCCGCCTCACCCCAGCTCTCCGCGTTAACGGCGCACACGGGGAGCGTGCGGTACGTGAGCCCCGACATGAGCGAAGGCGCACGCGGCCCGGGGGTGTGGGTGCTGCAGTCGGCGCTCAGCGCGCTGCACTACGCGGTACCGCTGAACGGCGTCTTCGACGAAGGGACCGGCCAGGCGGTGACTGCCTACCGCAAGCTGACGGGACTCGAACGCGTACCCGACACCGACGCGCAGGTTTTCCACCTGCTGCAGCGGGGGGCGGGCGCCTTTCACGTGCGCTACCCGAGCGACGGCAGGCACGTGGAGGCCGATCTCGCCGCGCAGGTGCTCGCCGAGATCGAACCGGGCGGGCGCGTGCGGCGCGTCTACACGATGAGCTCGGGCAAGCCCTCGACCCCAACGGTGCTGGGCCGCTTCCGCGTCTACCTCAAGACGCCCGGGGTCAACTCGGAGGGGATGGTGGACTCCAACTACTTCATCCGCGGCTACGCGATCCACGGGTACCCCGAAGTGCCCACGTATGCCGCCAGCCACGGCTGCCTGCGGGTGCCGATCCCAGAC
The DNA here is from genome assembly GCA_963725535.1 of uncultured Solirubrobacterales bacterium. Taxonomy (GTDB): domain Bacteria; phylum Actinomycetota; class Thermoleophilia; order Solirubrobacterales; family Solirubrobacteraceae; genus Palsa-744. The sequence continues at coordinate 1,471,841 of CAVRYX010000007.1, read as the reverse complement.
GCCCCGGCGATCTACGCGTGGGTGCAGCTCGGGACCCCCGTGGACGTGTACAACTAAGCTGCTGAGGCGTTCGCTGGGCAAGCGAGGCAAGGACGCACCGAGCGAAGTGTGCTTGGCACACGAGCGAGGGAGGACGCAGCATCGCGCTGGCCGAAACGGGGATGCTGGCTGATTCGGGGATGCGAGCGAAGCGAGTGTCTCCCGGCTTCGGTCAGAGGATGCCTCACACCCTGATACGAAGCACGCGCGCGAGGTACCCGAGGCCGAGCCCGTAGACGAGCAGCGCCATCAGGGTGCCGACGCCGCGGATCACCCACTGGCTGGTGGAGCCCGCGGTGATCCCCGAGAACGGCGAGGTGAGCTTGCCGGCGACTTCGTCGAGCACTTTGTGTGCAGTGCCCTTGTGTTCGGGCTGGGTGGTGGTCGCGGTTTCGGTCACCTTGTCCGCTTGGTGGACGGAGGCGTTGGAGGTCTGGCCGACGACGAAGATCGCGAAGGAAGCCACCACGATCAGGCAGACGATCCGCGAGGCCACCCGCAGGAATCCCGCAAGGGGGAAGAGTACGCGGGTGGCTGTCATCGAGTGTCCTCTGTTGGGTGGTGGCGTTGCAAGCTCCACAGAGGTACATCGGCAGCCGGGCGACGGACCTTCAGGCTAGATTAGGTCTGCAGTGGGCACAGTGGCCGAATCAACGAGCAGCCTCGCCGGCGCGCGCGCGCAGCTGGTGGCGGGCCTGCGGGAGCACGCGCTGGTGCGGGGCGAGGTGACGCTCACAAGCGGCCGCAAGGCCCAGTACTACGTGGACGCCAAGCGCGCGATCCTGCTGCCGGACACGTTCGCCGCACTCGGCGCACTGATCGTCGACCAGGCACGAGCGTGCCACGCGAGCGCGGTGGGCGGCGTGCCGGTGAGCGCCATCCCGGTCGCCTGCGCAGCACTCGCGGCGGGCGCAGAGAAGGCGTTCATCGTGCGCAAGGAGCGCAAGGCACACGGCCTCCAGCGGTGGATCGAGGGCCCCGAGCTCGCGCCCGGAGAGCGCTGCCTGATCGTGGAGGACGTGGTCACGACGGGAGGCTCCACGATCGAGGCGGTAGACCGTGTGCGCAGCGAGGGCCTTACCGTCGCGGGCGTGGTGAGCGTGCTCGACCGCCTCGCGGGCGGTGCGCAGGCGATCCGCGCGGCGCTCGGCGACGAGCAGGCTCCCTACGTGGCGCTGAGCACGATCGACGAGGTCTACCCCGAGCGCCCAGACCGGTGATGGTCCCGGCGGGGCAGGACCCACCAGCGTCATCCGACCCCCCGGCCTCGTCCGACTCGACGATCGTCAGGGACGCGCACCCAGGAGACGTCCCGGCGCTGCTGGAGATGTTTGCGGAACTGGCGGAGTTCGAGGAGCTGACGCACGAGCTGCGCGCCACCGAGAAACAGCTGAGCGAGGCTCTATTCGGCCCCCGCCCGGCAGCGGAGGCGCTGATCGCCGAGCATCAGGACTCCCACCAGGCGATCGGGTACGCCCTCTACTTCCCCACCTTCTCGAGCTTCCTCGCCACCACGGGGGTGTGGCTCGAGGATCTCTTCGTGCGCCCCGCCCATCGCCGCGCAGGCGTCGGCCGCGCACTGCTGGCCGCGGTCGCCGCGCGCCTGCGCGAGCGTGGAGGGGCCCGCCTCGAATGGGCCGCGCTCGACTGGAACGAGCCCGCGCTGAGCTTCTACGCCGCCCTCGGAGCACGCACGATGCCCGAGTGGATCACCCACCGCCTCGTCGGCGAGGGCCTGGAGCGTCTCGCCAGTGAGCACCCGCGGCGATAGCCTTCGAGCAGGCCCCGGCGTATGCCGGAGCTATATGCCCTCGTAGTCCAACGGATAAGACAACCGCCTCCTAAGCGGTGGATCCAGGTTCGACTCCTGGCGGGGGCACTGCCGAGAAATCCCTGCAACTAACCGGGATTGAGGCCCGCGCGTTGGCCGCCTGAAGTTCCATCCAAGGCGCGTAAACCCGACCGCTGCCCATTGCTGCCCATTCAGCAGTCGGAGCTGGTTACGACCCGAGCAAGTCCTAGTCTTCAGCGCATGAAATGGTCAGAGGACGAACCGGCTGACGGTTGGGGAGCTGTTCCCCGCTCGCGACATCGTTGCGGAATGGGTCTTCTCCGTCACTGCACTGATCGAGGACATCCAGGTCGGCGTTGGACCGTCCAAGGAAGCGATGGAGGTCGGCGACCTCCGGGCCATGATGTTCTGGCACCGCCAACTCGTGACCCGTCTCTATGAGGCTCGCCGGCTTGTAACGATTGTTCGACGCAACGCCGCAGTCAAGGCGTTCGCGGAGTCGCTCTTGAGCCTTCCGGGCCTGATTGATCTCAGCACCGCATACACACGGCCCTCGAAGGGCGTGCCTTCCCCGGTGGAAACGCTCTACAGCGACGTACGGCACCGCACGGTGCACTACTCCCACGTCGGCCAGGCAGAGCTTCAAGCGATCCTGTCAGACCACGCGAACTACCCCGCGCAGATGACAATCGGCAGACGAGAGGACGGTGCTTTCGATGTCCAGTTCCAGTGGGTCCAAGCGGTGCGCGGGAGAGATGTCTTCGGTGACGTGCGACAGGATGACTTCTTGACGCGACTCAAAAAGCGCGGCGAGATGACGGGAGCGATCACCGGGGCATGGATAATGGCCGCCAGCCTCGCGGTGATCCTCAACGCTCATCGGCTGAACATCGACACGGAGAGGCTTGGGGACATCTCGACGTGGGCACTCCCAAACGTTGAGAGTCTTCAACCCGATCCGTCCGGTGCACAGATGCCGTCTAAGCCGTAAACGATTGGGTCCGCGACGACGCTGCCGGCATGAGGCCCGCGATCCCCGCTGTCGGCGCGCGTGGTGCTTCCACGTCCGGCGACGGCCAGTTGGCGCCGACGACGAGCACCCGCAGACGCTCCTTGGCGGCGCGGTCGCGACGCATACCGTGGCGGTAGACGCGCAGTGTGAAGCCGGGGTCGGTGTGCCCGAGTTGGTCCATGACGCCCCCAGGGTCAACGCCGAGGGCAACGAGGATCGATGCGAAGGTGTGGCGCAGCTTGTGGGGCGTCAGTCCCACCGGCAGCGGCGCGTCACCTGCTTCGGTCAGCTTCTCGTTTGCTCGTTCGACGGCCTTGTCGAGTACACGCCGGCGGATGTTGCCCTGTTTCGGTTCGGTGCCGGAGGTCGTGGCGAACGCGTAGCCGAGGAAGTGCTGGACCTGCTCACGGAGGCCGTGGCGAAGCTCATCGCGGCGAACAACGCGAGGATGGCGCGGGACTCGGCCGAGAAAGGCTTAGGAGACCTGCGCCGACCGCGGGGATGCTCTGAGTCTGAGGCTGGGCGGGCGTGTGCAACCCGCGCCGGTAACGTGTGCGAAGCCCAGCTCGTCGGGATGTTCACGGTGGCGACCAGAAGCGGCCTTTCAAAGTAATGATGGATGGCGGCCGGCCGCGCACCCTTCGTTGTTGCGTCGCATGTACTTTTCAGCGGCACCCGATGGTGCCCTCATCGGGCTACCCCGCCGTCTTCAGATGCTTGCGACAGTCCGAGGAACCACTCTCGGTGGGCGCTCAGCCCGCAGCCGCGGCGGCGCGCTGCTGCGCTTGCGCGTACAGCGTCTCGGGCGAGATGTCGGCGTCGTTGGGCCAGATGATCGTGCCTGCCTCGGCGTCGCGCGGAGCTGCGCGAAGTAGGCCGGGTCACGCAGCGGCTCGAACACGCCGCCGTAGTCGAGCAGGTAGGAGAGGTCCACGTCGGCTGCGGTGCCGTCCTCAAACCGGACGCGCACGGCGTACCCATCCAGCGGCCGGGCCTCCGTGAGAACGGGCGTGCCGCGCACTACCGCGATGCCTGCACGGCAGGCCGACCGACCGGCTCATGGTCGCCGTGGAGCACGTCGGGATCGAGGTCGTAGCCGTTCGGCCATACGACGGTGCCAAGTTCGGGATCGACGCTCACCTGGCGGAAGTAGGCGGGGTCTTGCAGCGGTTCAGCCATCGGCCCCCAAAGATCGTCCGAGAGATCGACCTCGCGGACCAGTCCGTCGGTGAACGTCAGCCGCAGCCGGAAGCCCTCCAGCGGCTCGACGGCGGTGATCCGGGCAAGAATACGAAGGTCGCTCATGGCAGTGGATCAATGCTAGCGAGGGGCGTGCGGGCTTGGGCGCGCTCCCAGTTGCCCCGCAGCTCGGCCTGATGCAGTCCAGTCCACTCCCGGATGAGCCGCAGGGCTCGGATCGGCAGTTGTCCGGCCAGCGGATCGCCGGTGTCGATGAACGATCTGCGCCTCGTACTCCCCGTAGCGTGCGTGGAAGTGGGGCGGCGCGTGATCGCTGCTGTACATCGTCACGACGATCCCGTAGAACGCGCTGATCCGCGGCATCAAACATCACGCCCCAGGCGTTCGCGGATGGGCTGGGCATACGGGCAGAGAGGTCGGCTCCAGAGCATCATGACTCGGGCAGACTACTCACGACCCCCGACGCCTCGGTCAATGGGCAGCAGCCCCGATCATGCTGCCCAGACCCCCCGATCGCGCCCGATCCAAGATCGGGCCAGAGGGGCCGAATCGCCAGCAACAGCCTATAGATCCAGCCTCACACCTCGCTAGAACAGACCCTTGTCGCAGACCTTTGCAAGCTGCTGGCTGATATAGGAGTCTGTCTTCTCGACAAGTCTCTTTACATGCTCTCCAAACTTGCTCGCATCACTCTTTTTGATCGTTTCGGCTGCTTTGGATCGATGCGCAATATCCCCGCGTAGCGACACATAGCTGTCGAGCTTGTCAGCAGCCTGCTCGGCGCTCATCTTCTGCCAGTACCAGGCCGAGGGCACGCGGGGTAAACCCACCGCATCTCGAAAGAGCTTCGTGATGTTCTCGGTCTTCGGTGTGTTGAGGTTTCGGTTGCGCTCGTTGGCAAGGACCCTTGTCCGTGTTCGAAGATGTTGGCGCCAACCGTCGTCCGCCAAATCCCAGATTGCCAGGTTGTCCAGATCGGTCTTGAGTTCCTTTGCGATCTGCTTGCGCAACTCCTTGGGCAGCTTCGAGGCATCCGTAGCGTGCTCAACGAGGTGGTCCACGGCCTCAGCGGCAATGTCCTCGCAGTAGGCCTCCCACGCAGCGCACATCAGGACGACCGCAGACTTGTTGAGCACCTCGACACCGTGCTTCTTCCCCGGCCCTTCGCCTGCCAGCTCGCGATGGATGTCGAGCAAACGCTCGACATCGCCGCAGTTCTCGTCGAACGAAGATCTCGCGTTACTGGGCATAGGCGCTGACTATATGGAATCTAAAATCAACGCGTCATTGGGCCAGGCGATCGTGGCAGCCTCGGCGTCTGCGCGCAGTCGTGCGAAGTGGAAAGTCGTTTATGGCAGTGGGTCAATGCGAGTGAGCGGCGTGCCAGGAAACCCGCAATTTCTCGGCCCTCGGCCTGCTCCAACCGGCTGACGAAGACGGCCGGATCGAGGACCGTTATGCCGTCAAGCTGGGCATCGAGCAGATCGCGGTCGAGAGACACAAGGACATCGGCATGTGTTGCGTGCATCAGCGCGACGAGATAGTCGTCGTCGGGATCGCGCACCCCTGGGGACGGTGGCTGAGGGGGGTCCGGCTGGTGCTCGCTGCGAGCCCCAAGCCCGGCGACGTAGGCATCACCCCTTCCATCGCCCGCCCAACGAGCGAACTTGGGCCGCGACAGCACCTTCCCAAGCTCGGCGAGCAGCAGCGGTGAGACGATAAGGACGAACCGACGATCGCGCCATGCCGCAACGAGCCGGCCCGGCCCGGCGTCAGGGTTGCCGATAAACGCCGAGACGAAAGACGCTCGGGTCTATGACCGCGCGGATCACGCAGCCTGGCGGCGCGCCCGTCGCACCGCCCGAACTTCCTGCACCGCGAGACGGTCGGCCTCATCGGCCTCCAGGGTGCCCTGCGCTCGCGCGTCCTCAAGCGCGCGCAGACCGAGGAATACGGCGAGCGCGTCCTCGACGATCTGCACGTCGCTCTTGCTGGCCTCGCCGGTGTCCTGGCGACGTGCGCGGCGGACCAGTTCCTCGTCAAGCATCAGATTGATCTTGCGCGTAGCCATCCCCGATCCAGGATACCGCTCAGGTCAACGCTCCTACGCTGGATGAGCCCGGCGAATGCCAATCGTGGTGCAGCACGCAAGCCGTTTGGGCAGCCGCCCCGATCCTGCTGCCCAAACCCCGCCGGATCGCGCCCAATCCCGCCCGATCCAAGATCAGGCCAGACCGGCCGAATCGCCAGCAACCGCCTATAGGTACGGCCTCTCCGCCCTCAGCGGAGTCGGTCTCCTAAGCGGTGGATCCAGGTTCGACTCCTGGCGGGGGCACTGCCGGGAATCACTTTTGTTCAAGCGGATTCGGGGCGATGCTTGCAGGCCGATGCTGTCCGTGGATGCCGGAGAGCTACGTGCGGGCGGTCGTTGTGAGGTCCGGCGTGTCCGGAAGCTCGTCGGTGGTGCCGATGAGGATGGTAAGCAGGTCGCTGATCCGTTGCACGCGGCCGAGGCGGTCGGGAAGCGGAAGGCCGGATTGGATCGTGTACTGGTTGCGTCGTCCGTTGCGCTCGCGTGTGATGTAGCCACCGTCTGCGAGCTCCGTGACGATTCGGTGCGCGGCGCGTTCGGTGATTCCGACTCGTTCGCTGATCTCTCGCAGGAGCACGCCCGGGTCGTGGGCGATGCAGGCCAGGACCTGGGCGTGGTTCGTCAGGAACTTCCAGCGGTGCGTTGTGGTCTCGGCCATGTATCAAGACTATCGTATCTGGATACCTAATTCATAGATCTAGATTTCATGCTATGTTGTTCAGGTCCACGGTGCTCCTCTGGTCGCTGGCGCTCATGCGCACATCCAACGAAACGAGGAACACCATGCCCAGCTCAGTCATGCCGCACCCGCCCGCCGAGGTCACTCCCAACGGCGTGGCGCCCACCGCTGTCGCCGCTCCCATCCCCAACGGACGCCAGCAGGACCAGCGGCCCAATCACGCGCCGCGCAGCCCGCTGCTCGCGAAACTGACCAGCCTCACATCGATCGCCACCGTCGCCGCGGCAGGCATGATCGTCGTCGGTGCGCTCGCGCTCGTCGGTGGTCACTACGACAAGCAGGTCGTTCACGACCAGCTCGCCCCGCAGAAGATCTTCTTCCCCAAGCCCGCGACAAACCCAGGCCTCGCGGCCTACGCCGGTCAGCAGGTGCTCACTGGCAAGCAGGCAAAGCTCTACGCCCAGAAGCAGATCGGTGTAGACCTGACCAAGGTTGCAGGCGGCAAGACCTACTCCCAGGTCAGCGCCGAGTGGATCGCCGGCGGCATGAAGAACACGACACTCGCGGATGAGCGCACCACCCTGTTCATGGGAGAGACGCTGAACGGCCTACTCCTCAATGCCTGGGGCTGGTCGGTCCTCGGCGGCATCGCCACCCTCGCCGGATTCATCCTGATCCTCCTCGGAGCGGCCCTTGCTTTGCTCCCACTCGCGAACTGGCAGGTCAACCTCAGACACCGCAGCCCCGTAGTGGCCTCCGCCTGACACCAAAGCTTGAATTGCCGCCCACCCGTCGTGGGCGGCAATCAACGCGGACCCTCACGCTGCGACTGCCCTCATCGAGGCACTCGCTCGCCGGCAACAAAGCTTCCGGTCTCCACAAGCTGGCATTGCTCCTGTGTCAAGCTGAGTGCGAAGCGTCATGTGCGGCGTGTTCGTGTGCCGGGGCATTTCCGGCGATCCAGGCGAAAGTAATCCGGAGGAAGGCGTATGAGCGATGATCAGCAGGTAGCGGAGTGGAATGTGGCCGACTGGCATGGCAAGACGCTTGTGGATGTCGAGGGCGAGAAGATCGGCAAGCTGCAGGACGTCTACGTCGATGTCGAGACCGACGTTCCGCAGTTCGCGACGGTCAAGGAAGGTTTCATCGGTCGGCATCTGACATTCGTGCCGCTTGGCGGGATCAAGGTCGGCCCCGATGAGCTGCGGGTTGCCGTCTACAAGAGCCAGGTTGAGGCTGCGCCCAACATCGAACTGCAGGGCGATGAGCTCTCACAGGCCGACGAGTCGGCGTTGTATCACCACTACGAGCTCAACTACACACCCCCGAACACTGAGAGCGGACGCCGGCTCGCTCGTCGCTGACGAGGGTGCTGGCGGGGCATTGTCGTCGCGCAACTCGGCTGGCTGGCTCGCCTTGCTATTGCTAGACCCGTGAACGGGCGAAGCAACCAGACATGAACGAAGCGCGCGCGGTCGAGAACCCAACCCCTGCGCCGTCCCGCGCGCGGCGGCGGCTGATCCTTGCGATCTGTTGCATGAGTCTGCTGCTCGTCGGGCTGGACAACACGATCGTGAATGTGGCGCTGCCGTCGATCGGGCGCGAACTGGATACGGGGGTGTCCGGTCTGCAGTGGACCGTGGACGCCTATACGCTGGTGCTCGCCAGTCTGTTGATGCTGTCCGGGTCGATGGGCGACCGTCTTGGCCGCCGGCGGGTCTTTGAGACCGGGCTGGTGCTGTTCACGCTGGGGTCGCTGCTGTGCAGCGCGGCGCCGACCCTGGGGTGGCTGATCGTGTTTCGCATGTTGCAGGCCGTCGGGGGCTCGATGCTCAACCCGGTGGCGATGTCGATCATTCGCAACGTCTTCACCGACCCGCGGGAGCGGGCGCAGGCGATCGGGATGTGGGGCGCTACGGTCGGCTTGAGCTTGGCGCTGGGGCCGGTCGTCGGTGGCGCGCTCGTGCAGTCGGCGGGGTGGCGGTCGGTCTTCTGGATCAACATCCCGGTCGGTGTCGCTGCGCTGGTGCTGACGATGCGCTTCGTCCCCGAGTCGCGCGCGCCGCGCCCGCGGCGTCTGGACCCCGTCGGCCAGGTGCTGATGATCGCGCTGCTGGCGTCGCTCACCTACGCGATCATCGAGGCGCCCTCGGCCGGGTGGCTCTCCACGCAGAGCGTCGCCCTGTTCGCGTTCGCGGCGGCCGCCCTGGTGGGCCTGCTCGCCTACGAGTCGCGGCGCACCGAACCGCTGCTGGAACTGCGCTTCTTCCGCAGCGTGCCGTTCTCCAGCGCGAGCGCGATCGCGGTGTGCTCGTTCGCGGCGCTTGGCAGCTTCCTGTTCCTCAACACCCTCTACCTGCAGGAGGCCCGCCACCTCTCGCCCTTCACGGCCGGCCTCTACACGCTGCCGATCGCGGCGATGACGTTGATCTTCGCGCCTCTCTCCGGGCGCCTGGTCGGCCGGCGCGGGCCGCGCGCGGGGCTGCTCGTCGGCGGGGTTGGGATCGCGCTCGGCGGGGGGCTGCTGACGGGGCTCACCGTCCACACGCCGCTCGACTCGCTGCTGCCTGCCTACGTCATCTTCGGGATCGGCTTCGGCATGGTCAACCCGCCGATCACCACCACCGCGGTGCTCGGCATGCCTCCCGCACAGGCGGGCGTGGCGGCCGCCGTCGCCTCCACCTCGCGTCAGGTCGGCCAAACCTTGGGGGTGGCGATCGCGGGCGCGATCGCGGCGACCGCACTGGGTGCGGTGGGCCCCGGCTTCGTCGCCTCCAGCCACGCCGCGTGGTGGGTCGTCACCGGCTGTGGTGTGGCGGTGTTCGCGCTCGGGCTACTCTCCACGACGGGCTGGGCCAACGCCACCGCGCGGCGGATCGCCGAGGAGTCGGCCCACCTGGCACAGGCCGAGGCCCCCGACGCCGAACTGGTGGGAGTTTGAAGGATCGCGCCGCAGGGCCGGCTGATAGCGCGTTCGCCGAAACCCAGGGCTGACGGCGGTCGGCGGACCGAGCCTCAGGCGCCGTCCCCGGTGGGCTTGTCAGCGCTGGGAGAGCCGGAAGCCGTCGCCACCGGCGCGAGCTTGTCAAGCCGTTCGAGGATCACCTGCAAGCCGCCCTGGGTGCGCACGTCGAGGCGGTCGAGGATGACCTCCGCGTCTTTGAACGTGTTCGCCGAACGCGCGTCGGCGGCGAGGCTCTGCACGTTCTGTCCGACCATGATGACCGACAGCAGGACGAGCTGCAGGAACGTCTGGGCGATCCAGGCCACGATGCCCTCGCCCCCCGGTTTCAACGCCGGCCCCAGGCCGAGCAGGGCGATGACGCCGAACAGGTAGGCGCACCACATCGTGCCGACCAGCCTGGTGATGAGCACGGCGAACTTCGCGTTGAAACCTTCGGCCTCGCCCATCGCCTGTTTGAGCACGCGCGGGCTGGGGTGCAGCGCCTTCGCGAGGTGGTGCTCGGTCTTCACCGGCCTGCGCTCGGTCATCGGTGCTCCTGTCATCGGGTTCTCCTCCCCACCCACCAGGGTGAATGCTCGCCTCAACGGATTCGGGTGAGTGTAATCAGCCCTCCAGCAGCAGCGTTACGGGTCCGTCGTTGACCAGCTCCACAAACATGTGCGCCCCAAAAACCCCTCGCTTCGCGCCGGCCGCGTCGCAGAAGCGCTCGTAGAGCGGCTCGGCGTGCGCGGGCGCCGCCGCGGCGGCAAAGCTCGGGCGGTTGCCGCGCGCGGCGTCGCCGTATAGGGTGAACTGGCTGACGCAGAGGATCTCGCGGGCGCCCAGCGGCTCGTTCATGCGGCCCGCGGCGTCCGCGAAGACGCGCAGCGCACGCACCTTCGCCGCCAACCGCTCGGCTGTGGAGGGGTCGTCGTCGTGGGCGACTCCCAGCAGCACGAGCAGCCCGGGGCCGATGTGCGCCACCTCGCGACCCTCCACGCACACGGCGGCGCGGGTGACTCTCTGCACGAGCGCTCGCATCGACGCTCAAGGGTAAGCGGTCGGGCTGCCTCTCAAACCGGCGAGCCGGCGGCCACGGAGTCCTCGCCGAGGCGCCCGACGAGCCACGGGGTGAGCTCGTCGGCGGGGACGGGGCGGGAGATCAGAAAGCCCTGGCCGGTGTCGCAGCCCATCGCGGCGAGACGCTCGCAGACCTCAGGGGTCTCGATGCCCTCCGCGACGACGTGCAGATCCAGGTGCCGGGCCAGGTCGATCGTGGTGCGCACGATCGCCTCGTCGCGGGGGGAGGCGCACATCGGGGTGACGAACGAGCGGTCGATCTTCAGCTCCCCCACGGGTAGCTTCGCGAGGTAGGCGATCGAGGCGTTGCCGGAGCCGAAGTCGTCGATCGACACTCCCACCCCCAGCGTGCGCAGCCCCGCCAGCACGTCCACCGCCGTGGCGGGGTCGGCCATCGCGGCGCTCTCGGTGACCTCCACTGTGAGCGCCGCCGCGGGAACGGAGTGGCGCTCCAACAGCGAGGCGATCTGCTCGGGCAGTGCGGGGTCGTGGAGGTTGCGCGCGGAGAGGTTCACCGACATTCCCAGGTCGAGGCCCGTGGCGCGCCAGTGCGCGGACTGGCCCAGGGCGAGGTCGAGCACGTGCAGCGTCACCGGCCCCACCAGCGCGGTCTGCTCGATCAGCGAGATGAACTGCAGCGGCGGGACCAGGCCGCGGGCGGGGTGGCGCCAGCGCAGCAGCGCCTCCACGCCCGTGACGCGCCCGGTGCGCAGCGCGAGCTGGGGCTGGTAGAAGAGCGCGAACTCGCCCCTCTCCAGGGCGGGGCGGACCTCGCCGAGCAGCGCCAGCCGCTCAGCCCCCGAACGGTGGTGCTCGGGCGCGTACACCTCCACGCCTCCGCGCCGCGTGCGCGCGCGGTCGAGCGCGAGGTCGGCGCGTTGCAGCAGCTCGTCCGCGTCGCGCGCGTGGTCGGGCACGAGCGCGACACCGACGCTCGCCTCGACGTTCAGCGCGATTCCGTCGAACGTGACCGGGGCCTGCAGTGCTGCCTGGACGGTCGCGGCTAGAGCCAGCGCGTCTTCGACACCACCGGCGCAGGAGTGGAGGACCGCGTACTCGTCGGAGCCCAGACGCGCGAGCAGCGTGCCGGGGTGCAGCTGTGCCCGCAGGCGCGCCGCGACCTCCCGCAGCACCGCGTCGCCGGCGGAGTGCCCGAGCGTGTCGTTGATCTGCTTGAACCCGTCGAGGTCGAGCAGCAGCACCGCGATCGACGTCCCACCCGCTCGTGCGCGGTCGAGCAGGGGTTCCCACTTCGTCCCCGCCACCGGGCGTACGTGTGTGCGCATGGGCTCGATCGCCGCCGCGACGCGTTCGCGAAACAGCGTGCGGTTGGGCAGGCCCGTGAGCGGGTCGTAGCGCGCGAGGCGGTCGTTCTCGCGCGCCTGACGGTGCAGCCGCCGCGAGGCGGAGGCGACGATCCGGTACAGGATCGCCCACAGCAGTGCGAGGCCGAGGAACACCACCAGCGCGATCGTGCGCTCGTCGTGGCTGACGGTGGCGGCGATCGGCTTGTAACTGAGGTAGATCTCGAACGCCCCCGCCGGGGGACCGGAGGGGGCGAAGCGCAGCGGCACGTAGACCTCCACGAGCCGGCCGAGGCCGACCTCGCTGGAGGTCTCGGTGTGCAGGGTGGGTGTGACCACCTCGGCCGGGTCGGGGTGCCCGGCGAGGGCGTCGTGCAGGTCGTCGTCGTCCGCGCCGAGGCTGCGCCCGATCAGCGCGTGGTCGTCGGAGTAGACGATGCGCCCGGCCGCAGACCAGATCTTGATGCGCGCGAGGTCGGACACCGACCGGGCGCGCAACTGCACGTCCAGGGCGTGGATGCTCTGCGCGGTGAGTCCCTCGTGGAGGTCGCGGGGAGTGAGCCAGGGCTGGACTCCCAGCCGGGCGACCAGCTGCGCGGACTGGTCCGCGTCGGCGAGGGTGCGCTGCTCGATCTGCGTCTGCAGCACCCGCGCGAGCACGAACCCGAGCGCGACGACGGGGATCAGGCTCCACAGCGCAACCTGGCTGGTCAGGCTGAGACGCGCGTGGCCTCGACGCATGAACCGTTAATCGGCAAAAGCCGCTTAATCTGAAGATCGAGGCCCTCGCCGGTGGTTCCTCGTCATCGTCCTCTTCCTCCCCTACTCGCCGCTGCTCTCCTCGTCGTCGTCCTCCTCCTCCTCCTCCGCCTCCTCCTCCTCCTCCTCCTCCTCGCCTCCGTCCTCCTCGCCCGCGTACAGCGACTCGCGGGCGAGCTCGCGGCCCCGGGCGCTCCACAGGGCGATCTCCAACAGGTCGTGGCGAAAGTCGTCGGGGGCGAGCAGCGTGAAGCGGGACTCGAGCAGCTCGCACTGGTCCACCGTGTGGACGCCGAGCTCTGCGGTGACCACGGAGCCCCCGGCGACCAGCGGGCGGCCCCACACGAGCGTCATCGCGGCCTCGGCGCCGCCGGGACCCCGCCAGCGGCCCACCACCTCGTCGCAGAGGTCGAGGCTCCACTGGGGGTTTGCGGCCGCGGTCTCCTCGGTGAAGTCCACGTGCGCGGAGAAGCCGCTCGGCTCGCCGTCCTCCTCGTCGGAGGGCACGAAGCGTACGTAGCCGAACAGCTCGTAGCCTCCCGAGGTGGACGCGGTGGCGGGCACGTAGGTGTGTCCGTGCCAGGAGCGGTCGGGGAACCACACGAGCTCCCCCGGCTCTCCGAGGTCCTCGTGCTCCTGCTCCAGCGCCAGGCAAGCCGCGAGCAACTCGCGGCCGAGGCACTCGGCCCAGCGGCCGTAGGGCAAGCCTTCCTGGGGGGGCTCAGCGGCGAAGCGTGGGGCGGGGCGCTCGACGGGCGGCATCGGTGGGCAGCCTACCGGACCCCATCGGGGCTCCAGACGGTCTTCCTTTTTGGACCCTATATAGGGCGGGCGGTGGTCTTTCTTTTGGACCCTATATGGGGCATGATGGTCTTTCTCGCGGACCCTATATAGATCCCATATAGGTCCCGAAAGCAACAAACCCCACGCCGCGCGGCAGCCTCCAGGCGGAGCCAGCCGACCCCCGGCCCTGTGCAGCGCGACCCAGCCGACGGCGGGACGCCGTCCATCCCAACCCGCTCCCCACCCGACCGCTCCTCTGCAACCCCTATACCTCGCGCAGCGCCGCCGCGGCGTCCTCGGGGGTGACGATGAGGAGGTTGAGTCCCGTGGAGAGCTCGAGGCCCGCGAGGTGGGTGAGGCGCGGCAGCACGTCGATGCGCCAGCAGAAGCGATCGACTCCCCGCGGGGCGGTGCGCACCCAGAGGTTCAAGGGAGGGCTCGACCCGAGGTGGCGCGCGAGGCGGCGCAGGCCGTCGTGCAGCAGCGCCGCGCCGAGGGGCCCGTCGTCCTCGAAGCGCGCGCGCGGCCGGCGCGGAACGAGCTGCAGCTGGAAGGGCACGCGCGAGCCGTAGGGAGCCAGCAGCACCGCCTCGTCATCGATCGCCACCACCCGCTCGCCGCGGCGCACCTCCTCGCCGAGGAGGTCTCCGAGCAGGTCGCCACCCATCGTGCGCGTCGCGTAGGCCCCCGCGCGCTCGCGCTCGCGCGCCACGTCGGCGGGCACGAAGTCCAGCGCGTAGAGCTGCGCGTGGGTGTGCGGCAGCGACGCCCCCGCCTCGCGGCGCTCGTTGACGATCAGCTGCGAGTACGCGCAGCCCGCGTGCACGCGCATCCGCTCGCGCCACACCTCGACCGCCGCCGCGACCTGCTCGACGGACAGCTCCGCGAGCGAGTACACCGAAAGGGGCGCGTTGACGATCACCTCGTGCGCCCCCACGGCCGGCACAGCGGTGAACAGGTCGGGACGCGCCTCCGCGCGCGGGCCGGGAGTTCGTCGCGCGTCCTCGGGGTGGCCCTCACCGGCGTGGGTGGAGGAGGAGCGGTCGGGTGGGGAGCCGGTTGGGATGGACGGCGTCCCGCCGTCGGCTGGGTCGCGTTGCGCGGAGGCCGGGGTGAGCGGGATGGACTCAGCGGGGTCGCGTTGCGCGGAGGCTGGGGTGAGCGGGATGGACTCAGCGAGGTCGCGTTGCGCGGAGGCCGGGGTGAGCGGGATGGACTCAGCGGGGTTGCGTTGCGCGGGGACAGGGGTGAGCGCGGGGTACAGGTTGGGCACCACCCGGACCGTCCAGCCGGGAGTGTTCGGGGCGCCTCCCCCCGGTCGCACCGCGTACAGCTCCGGGGGAGTGCGGTCCTCGTGGCCCTCGGCAAAGGGGTCGCCGGCGACGTCGATCGGGTCGGGTGGGACGCAGCGCGGCTCGCCCCCGGGCCGGCGGGAGCGCTCCCCGGCGACGATCGTCTTGTGCCCGGAGAGCGGGTCAACGCGGATCTCAGGCAAGGCTCACCTGCACCCCTGACGGAGCCCGCTGGGTCGGGTCGGCACGTGAGGCACGCGGTTCACGCGCCCAGGGCGTAGCGCTCGACGTCGCGTTCGAGCTTCGCGGCGGAGGGAAAGGCCCCCTGGCGGGGGAACGCTTCGCCGCGGCGGTTGTAGAAGACGGTGACGGGCACGTTGGTGGAGTCGGTGATTTCCACACCGAGGGAGCCGGAGGGGTCGTAGTAGGAGGGGTAGCTCACAGGAAAGGAGCGCAGGAAGCGCAGCGGTTCAGAGCGAGAGGTGTCGCCGGAGTCGATCCCGATGAACGCCACCCGGCGCCCGAGGTTAGCGGCGGCGTGCTGGAAGGCGCCGAACTCAGCCTTGCACGGTTCGCACCAGGAGGCCCACTTGTTGATTACAACCGGCCACCCCCGCAGCGCGTGCAGGCGCGCCCGCAGCGCTCGTGCTCCTCCACCCAGCAGCTCGTCGGACTGGGCGTGCAGCGCTGCAAGCGGGGCTGGAGAGCCGGCCAACAGCGCCTGCTCCTGCGCCGGGGTGAGCCGTGCCGCCGCGGTCTCGGGGGAGCTCGAGCGCCCCGCCAGCTGGACGAGCCCGACCGTAAGCAGCGCCAGGAGCACCAGTGCGCCGGCGAGCGTGAACAGCCGCATCGGAGTCATGGCCGGTAAGGGTGCCAGATCGCCGCCCGAGCCCGCCCCCTTCAATCCGGCCGGAGAGTGCTATATCCTGAAGAGACCCGGAGCCGTGTTGCTCAGGGTACCCAGGGGTCTGCCGGCACGGTGCCGGCGCTCCGAGCCGCGCAGATCTTCTGCGTCGGCTCCGTCTCGAAGTCCAGAGCCTCTATGGCCGAGTCCACCCCAGTGGCCCTCGCGGCCGCGCCCATTCCGAGTTCCGCCGACATCGCCCGCGCGGAGGAGTTCGTGCGCGAGCGGTTCCTGCACGAGGGTGAGGAGTCACGAGTGGTGCTGGCACCCGGCGGCGCGCGCCGCCGCGCGTTGGACGCGGCGCTGGCCGAGCTGGACGAACAGGCGCAGTACCCCTCGACGGAGTGGCGGCGCCACTACTCGCTGTTGCTCGGCCTGGAAAGAGTGCTCTCGGAGGAGGAGCCGCGGCTGGCCGACGGCACGGTGCTCTCCGCCCACCAGGTGGACGCCCTCTCGGGGACCCTCACGGCGCTGCTGGCGGAGGCCGAGCGCAGCGTGAGCACCGGCAACGGAAACGGAAACGGCCGCACCGCTGCGGCGGCCTCGCCCGAGCTGCTGGCCTCGGCGGCGATCCTCGGCGCGGAGGCCGGCGCCGGCGGTGCGAATGGAACCTCCACCGCCAACGGGCTCGCGGAGCGGGAGGACGAGGATGGGGCGCCCCCCCACCGGGGAGGCGCGGACGCCGACGCGGACGAGGACGAGGAGACAGACTCGGAGGACGAGGCGAGGGAGGACGAGGAGGAGGAAGAAGAGGAGGAGCTCGGCGACCTGGAGGACGAGCTCGAGCCGCTACCCGAGAGCGACGCCGACGAGGCGGAGGAGAGCGAGGAGGAGCCCCGGGACTGGGTCGACGACGACGACGAGGAGGAGGCGCTACCCGACCAGCCCGAGGACCCCAACGCGGCGAAGCGCTTCTGGTTCGAGCACGCCACCGGCGCGGGCAAGACGGTGGCGGCACTGGGCTTCGTGGAGGGCTCGCAGACGGGGGGCATCCTGATCCTCACCCACCGGCGCAACCTTGTGGACCAGTTCCTCGGCGAGCTACGCGACCGGGGCTACTCCAAACGCATCAGCCGCCCGCTGTACAAGGGGGAGGACTCCACGAAGGGCCCCGTGTCGGTGGAGACCTACCAGTGGTTCGTGCGCAACGCCGGCAAGATCTCGAGCGCGTACACGATCGTGATCTGCGACGAGGCGCACACCGCGCTGGGCGAGAAGACCAGCGGCGCGATCCGCGCGTGGACGGGCCCGATCTTCATCGGCATGACCGCCACGGGGGCGTTGATCGCGCGCCACGTCACCGACCTGTTCCCCACACAAACCTCCCGCTTCGACCTCGCCCAGGCGGCGCGCCGGGGGGTGATCTCTCCGCTGCGCTGCGTGCGCATCCCCCCGGGCGTGGGCGTGCGCACGATCGCGAAGGTGCCGCTGCGCCGGGGCGAGGTGGACGTGGAGTTCGACCAGGACGAGCTCGCTCAGCTGCTCGACCAGCAGCCCTTCAACATGGCGATGGCGAACCTCTACAGAACGCGCTTCAACGGGGTGCCCGGAGTGGTGTACGCGGCGGGGGTGCGCCACGCGTACAACCTCGCGGAGGCGTTCCGCGCGGAAGGCATCAAGGCGCAGGCGGTCTCGGGGGAGACCCCCAAGCGCGAGCTCGCGTGGGTGCTCGCACGCTACGAGCGAGGCGAGATCGACGTGCTGATCAACGCGCAGCTGCTCGCGGAGGGGTGGAACAGCCCGCGGGCGACGGTCTGCGTGCACCTCGCGCCGACGGCGTCCAAGCGCATCTACCAGCAGCGCGTGGGCCGCGTGACGCGCCGCCACCCCGGCAAGGAGGCGGGCCTCGTGGTGGACTTCGTGCACCCCGCGACCAAGCACGACGACCCCGTGGTGACGCTGCACTCGCTGCTCAACCGCGACGTGTACCGCGGCGGCGCGATCGTGGTGGGGCCCGTGCGCCGCGGCCGGGGTCGCAGAATGCGGGTGGAGCGCCGCGTGCTGCCGGTGTGCGCCGAGGAGGAGCGGCGCTTTCAGGTCTTTGAGCGCGAGCTGTGGCGGATCGCGGTGGAGAACCTCGACTACGGCGAGCAGCACGTGTGGGCAGCGCTCGCGGGGGCGCGCGTGAGCGCGACCGGGTGGCGCCGCGCGCGGGCGATGCTGCACTACGACCGCACCGGGGAGCTCAAGAGCCGCTTCCTGATCACCGCGGTGCAGCGCAACAAGAGCCCGCAGTTGCGGTTACGAGCGCTCGCTGACATCGCCGCGGGCCGCGACGCAGACGCGTTCGACACCGCCGTCGAGGAGATCGGCGCGTGGCCGTTGGCCGAACGGCGGGAGGCGTCGAAGATCCTGCTGCGCGCGCTCGTGGAGCGGCGTATCGGCAGCCGCGACCAGGCGTCCGCGTGGATCTGGCGCCTCGCGGAGTACACGCGCGAGCTGCACGAGGAGTACGCGGTGCAGCGCTGGCCGGAGACCAAGCGTCTGCTGGGCCTGCTGGTGAACTCCTCCGGCGGCGCCCACGCGCGCAACGCGCGGCGCTTGATTCACGCCTCGCGCAAGCAGGACAGACGCCTGGCCGCGGCGCTGCTCGCGGCCGCTCTGGCGCACACCCCCGAGGCCGAGGAGGCGCTGCGCGGCGCGCGCACACGCATGGCGCGCAAGCCCCCCGCGCTCGCGCGCGAGCTGCTGCGCAACTTCCCCAAGCGCCGCGCGCGCACCAACAAGCGCAAGCGCAAGGCGCCGACCCCCAGACCCACACCCGCGGGCTCGGCCGAGACGGTGACTGCCCAGGCGGCAGACGGTGCGGTGAGGGAGAACGGCGCGAACCCGGCCGCCAGCCCGAAACCCACTGGCGACACGCCAGCTGGCGGCACGAAGCCAACCAGCAGCACGAAGTCAGCCGGTGGCGCGAAACCAACCAGCGGCACGAAACCGGGCGGCGGCGCGAAAAAAGCAGGCAAAGCGAAAGCGGCCCGGGCGAAGACGCCCGCCAAGAGTTGAGGGCCCCGGCCTCAACGTCCCGACGCGAGGTGAACCTCACCGGCGTCAAGCACGGCGCGACCGCCGTCGGGGAGCCGCACGACCAGCCGCCCGTCGCCGTCGACCCCCTCGGCGCACCCGTGGCCCACGGCCCAGGAGACTGCACGTCCGAGTAGCGCATCGCGCGCGCGCCACTCCTGCAGGACCTGCTCGGAGGACTCCCCGAGACGACACTGGAGCGCGGTGAGCAACTGGGCGAGCAACGGCTCGATCTCCTCGGGCGACCGTCCGAGGGTGGCCGCGGTGTCGCGCAGCTCGGCAGGCAGCTGCGCGACGCGCACCGCCACGTTGAGGCCGATGCCGAGCACCGCCCAACCCTCCTGCGGGCGGCCCTCGACGAGGATGCCGGCGAGCTTGGCGAGAGCCTGACCGTCCCCGCGCGGCACGACGATGTCGTTGGGCCACTTGATGCGCGCGTCGGCCCCGGCGACGTCGCACACGGCGACGGCCGCGGCGAGCGGGAGCAGCCTGGGAGGGTGGCGCAACCGCCGCTGGCCGATCGGAGATCCCGTCGATCTCCGATCGGCCGGTGAGCTGGGCCCCTCCTCATTCAGTCCAGGGTCCCGCAGCAGCAGCGACGCCAGCAGCGCGCTGCCGGCCGGCGCGCTCCAGCGCCGTCCCTGGCGCCCGCGCCCGGCGGTCTGCTCGGCGGCGGTCACGAGCGTCCCGTGGGGTGCCCCGGCGAGCGCCAGCGCACGGGCGCGCTCGTTGGTCGAGTCGGTGCGGCGCAGGTGCAGGCGGGGGTGGCCGAGCCTCACGAGGCGGCGTCCGCCAGCAGCGCCTCCACGACCCCCTCGACGTCGTGGCGGTGCGCGACGACGTGGGGCTCGAGACCGTGCTCGCGCAGGGTGGCGGAGGTGACGGGGCCGATCGAGACGATCCGGGTGTGGGGGGAGAGGCTGGCCGCGCCGCCGGCGGCCTCCAGAAAGAAGCGCACGGTGGAGGAGGACGTGAAGGTGATGTAGTCGGCCTCGCGGGCGGCTGCCAGCGACCACGGGGAGAGCGGCTCGGCGACGGTCTCGTACAGCGCCAGCACGCTCACCTCGACGCCGCGGGCGCTCAGCGCGTTGGGGAGCACGTCGCGGGCCTCGCGGGCGCGGGCCACCAGAGCCCGCCGGATCGGCAGCTCGGCGAGCGCCTCCACCAGCGACTCCGCGACGAAGCGCTCCGGGACGACGTCCGCGGCGATCCCGTGCTCGGCCAGCGCGCGCGCGGTGCTCGGGCCGATCGCCGCCACGTGCGTGCGCGCGAGGGCGCGCGTGTCGAGCCCTCCCGCCGCGATCCGCTCGAACAGGCACTCGACCCCGGTGGGGCTCGAGAGGCAGATCAGGTCGTAGGGGGTGGGGTCGAGCGGGGGACCGCCCAGCGGCCGGGTGCGGATCACAGGGGCCTGCACCACGTGGGCCCCGAGCTTGCGCAGGCGGTGGGCCAGGCCGCTGGCCTGTGCGCGCGAGCGGGTGACCGCCACGGAGCGTCCGCTCAGCGGCAGCGGCGACCGCCACGCGAGCTGCTCGGCGAGTGCGGTGCCAGGGCCCACCACGGTGATCGAGGGGGCCCGCACCTGCTCCTCGCGCGCCCGCTCGGCGATCGTGGCGAGCGTGCCGGTCACGGTCCGCTGGTCGGGCAGCGTGCCCCGTTCGACCACGGCCACGGGTTCCGAGGCGGGCCTGCCGGCGGCGATCAGCGAGGTGACGATGTGGGGCAGCTGACGCACGCCCATGTAGAAGACGAGCATCCCCGGGAAGGCAGCGAGGGCGGGCCAGTCGAGGTCGGTCCCGTTGTCCGCCCCCTCAGCCCACTCCTCGACGCCTCCCGGGCGTCCGCCGCCATCCTCGCCGCCCACGCCGCCGCCTTCACTGCCGCCGCCCGCGCCGCCGCCTTCACTGCCGCCGCCCGCGCCGCCACCCTCACGCTGTGTGCCGTCGCCCTTGACCTCCTCGCCGCCGTCGGCCTCCCCGTCAGGAGTGCCCGCGCGGTGCCCGGTGACGAGCGCCACCGCGGCCGACAGCCCGCGGTGGGTGACGGGGATGCCAGCGTAGGCGGGGGCGGCCACGCCCGCGGTCACGCCCGGCACCACCTCGAAGGGGATGCCAGCCGCGCGCAGCGCGAGCGCCTCCTCGCCGCCGCGGCCGAACACAAACGGGTCGCCGCCCTTCAGCCGCACCACGGCGCGGCCCTCCCGCGCGCGCTGCACCATCAGCGCCTCGGTGCGCTCCTGCGGCACCGACGGCCCGCCGCCCTCCTTGCCGACGAACAGCAGCTCGACGTCCGCGCGCGCGCCCTCCAGCGCCTCGGTGGGGATCAGGCGGTCGAACAGGATCACGTCGGCCTGCGCGATCAGTTCGAGCGCGCGCGCGGTCAGCAGGCCGGGGTCGCCGGGGCCGGCGCCGACGAGGTACACGCGGCCTGTCTCAGGAGTGCTCACCGGCGAGCTCCTCCGCGTTGGCCGAAACGGGGATGCTGGTCGAACGGGGGATGCTCGCCGGAGGCGAGTGTCTCCCCGCTTCGGTCGGAGGCGAGTGTCTCCTGGCTTCGGTGAGCAGGTCTTCGGCCCCCGCCAGCTGCAGCCGCTCGGCCACGCGGCGCCCGAGCGCGTCGGGGTCGTAGAAGCCCCCCAGCAGCTCGTCGCTCACCCACGCCGAGCCGTCGGGGAGGCCGACCCACGCGCGCAGGTGCAGGCAGCCGCAGCCGTAGTCGACCGCGTGCGCGCCGAGGGGGGTGTGGCAGCTTGCGCCCAGCGCGTGCGCCACGGCGCGCTCGGCGCGCAGGCAGGCGAAGGTGGTGGCGTCGGTGATCGCCTGCACGAGCTCCCGGGTGCGCTCGTCCTCGGCGCGACCCTCCAGCGCGAGCGTGCCCTGGCCGGGGGCGGGCACGAAGCGGGCGGGGTCGAGCACCGCGTCCGCCTCGGCCTCGCGACCGAGGCGCTGCAGGCCGGCACGAGCGAGCACGAGCGCGTCGAAGTCGCCCTCGCGCAACTTGCGCAGGCGGGTGTCCACGTTGCCCCGCACCGGCACGACCTCGAGGTCCTCGCGCACAGCGCGCAGCTGGGCGGCGCGCCGCAGACTGCTCGTGCCTACACGAGCGCCCGGCGCGAGCTGCTCCAGGCCGCTGCGGGGAGATGCCGTCGGGTGCGACGGCACCGGCTCGCGGGCGCATAGCACGTCCTCGGCCGCCGCGCGCGCAGGGGTGCCCAGCAGCGCCAGACCGTCGGCCAGCTCGCCGGGGACGTCCTTGGCGGAGTGCACTGCGAGGTCGATCTCCCCGGCGCTCAGCGCGCGCTCGAGCTCGAGCACCCACCGAGACTTGTCCCCGCCCGGGCGCCCACGGTCTCCACTCGTGGTGACCGTGACCAGCTCGATGGTTGGGGACCCACCCGCCCCCTCCGGTCCCCCCGCCTCTGAGAGGTGAGGGACCGAAGCCGGGAGACCCCCCGTTTCGGCCAGCAGCCCGGCGACGAACTGCGTCTGCGCGAGCGCCAGAGCGCTGCCGCGGGTCCCGATGCGCATCTGTCCTCCCGGGCCTCCTACGGGCCCTTGCGGCGGCGCCGCCGCAGGTCGTGCACCTCGGCGAGGTGTCCGTCGGGGGGCCCACCGAGCGAGGAGGGGCGCCCGGCGGCGTCCTCGCCGAACCCTTCCTCCTCGGGGTCCTCGTGCAAGCCGAACAACTCGCGCACGAGCTGCAGGCTCGCGTGGCTGCGCGCTTCGGAGAGGCTGCGCAGACGGATCGTGGGCTCGTGCAGGAGGCGGTTGGCGATCGAGCGCGCGAGCGCCTCCACGCGGACGAGGTCGCGCGGGGAGGCCGACTCCCAGCGGCCGTCGTTCTCGGCGAGCACCTGTTCGACGATCGCGTCGCCGTGTTCGCGCAGGGCGCTGACCGTGGGCAGCGCCTCCAGCTGGCCGAGCCACCCCGCGAAGCGGTGGATCTCCTCCTCCACGATCGCTTCCGCCCGCGGCACCTCACCCGCGCGCGTGTCGAGGTTGCGCGAGACCACCGCCTGGAGGTCGTCGATGTCGTACAGCGTCACTCCCTCGAGCTCGCCGCAGCCGGACTCGAAGTCGCGGGGCACCGCGATGTCGATCGCCAGCAGCGGCCGGGTGGGCGGGTTCCTATTCCGGAGGTCGAGCACGAGTTCGAGCTCTTCCCGGCCGACGATCGGGTGGGGGGAGGAGGTCGAGGAGACCACGATGTCCGCACGCGTGAGCTGTTCGGGCAGCCCGTCGAGGCCGACGACCGAGCCGCCGAAGCGCTGCGCGAGGCTGCGCGCGCGGTCGGCGTGGCGGTTGGCCACAAAGATCGTGCCCGCCCCCCGGTCGGCGAGCGCCTGCGCGGTCAGCTCGCTCGTCTCGCCCGCCCCGAGGATCACGACGTGGCGCTCGCGAAGGTCTCCCAACAGCTCGACAGCGAGGCCGACCGCTGCGGAGGGGACGGACACGTGGGTGGCGCCGATCGCGGTCTCCGAGCGCACCCGCTTGCCGGTGCTCAGCGCGGCGCTCCACAGGCGGTTGGAGAGCGGCCCGGTGCAGCCCGCCCGCAGCGCGGCCTCGAAGGCGCGCTTGACCTGCCCCTGGATCTCGGCCTCGCCGACGATCATCGATTCGAGGCCGGCCGTCACCCGGTAGAGCTGGCGCGCGGCGTCGCAGTTGCGCGGCGTGTACATCTCCTGCGCGAGCTCCGCGGAGTCGAGGCCCGCGTGGTCGGCCAGGATCCCCAGCGCCTGCGCCTCGGCACGTACGGGGTCGCCGACCACGAGGTAGAGCTCGGTGCGGTTGCACGTGGAGAGCACCACCGCCTCGCGCACCTCCGCGGTGGCGGTCACCCGCTGCGCGAGCCGCACCGCTCCCGGCTCGGTGACCGCGAGGCGCTCGCGCAGCGCGACCGGGGCGGTCTTGTGCGAGATCCCGAGCGCCAGCAGTTCGCTCATGCGGGCGTGGACTCCGCGTGGACGGGATCGAGCGCCTCGGCCTCCAGCTCGCCTGCGCGTACGGAAGGCCGGCCCTTCCCAGCCGGCGGGCGCTCGGTGAGCTCCAGCAGCTCCCCCAGCTGGCGCTCGATGCGGCTGAGGCGCACCGCCATGATCGCCACGTAGACCAGCACGAGGACGAACAGCACGATGTAGGCGCCGGCGACGTACTTGCCGGCGGTGTGCAGCGGCAGCGCGGGCGTCTCGGCGAGCAGCCTTCCAATCACGCGCTCGACCCTCCGATCGACTGCGCAGTAGCCGCGGTGGAGGGGTGGAAGTCTGAGGCGGTTCGGCGCAACGGTTCGGGCGAGGGGGCGGCGCTGCGCGGCCGGCGCGTAGGCGTCTGTGCTTCCTCGGTGAGCCTCCGCCGCAGCGCGCGCAGCTGCCCGCGGGCGTGCTTGGCGGTGAGCTCGTACTTGCAGAGCGTGGCGAACAGCAGCGCCATCGCCAGCAGCGCGACCAGTAGCGTGAGCGCCATCGAGCCGGGGAGGTTCGAGGTGGAGCTGAACACGCGCGGGTGCACGTAGGCGGTCGAGAGGTTGACCGCCATGTAGTTGAGCGGCACGAACGCGCCGGCGGTGATCGCGAACACCGACGCGTAGCGCGCCTGGCGCTCGGGGTCTTCGATCGCGAAGCGCAGCGGCTGGTAGGTCGCGTACAGCAGGAAGATGATCAGAAACGACACCAGCGTGGGCTCGCTCCACACCCACCAGTGTCCCCACGAGCCCTTCGCCCAGATCGAGCCGGTGACGAGTGTGCCCACGGCGAAGATCAGGCTCATGTGGATCACCACATAGGAGCGCATGTCCCAGCGCGAGTCGCGCGTGCGCAGGTGCTGGATCGCGAGCAGCCCGCCGAGCACGAAGCCGCACAGCGCGACGATCGCGAGGGGGACGTGCACGTAGAAGATCTTCTGCAGGAAGCCCTGTTCGGCTTCGAGCGGCGCGTAGAAGAAGACGAGGCCGAGTGCCACCGCCATCGCGGCGACCGTGGCGATGCTGAGCGTGCGCAGGCCCTGTCCGTAGAGCGGGGGACCGGTGCGGCCGCGGGCGATGGAGGGGCTGGCGGTGGCGATTGGTCTAGTCCTCAAGGTGAGCGAAGAAGAAGCCGGCGGAGGGTGGCGATGGGCTAGTCCTCCAAAAGAAAGTCGAAGACGGCGTAGGCGATCAGCCCGAACACCAAATCATAGAGCGCGAGGGACAATGGCCAGCGCAGTGACGGCCCGGTTTGGTGGGTGAGCGTCAGCAGCGGCGCGGTCGCGCGCGCCCCACCGATCACGACCGGCACGAGCAGCGGCAGCGCCAACAGCGGCCCGAGTAGGTCGCGCGCGCGGGTACGAACGGCGATCGCGGCCACCAGCGTGCCGATCAGCGCGATGCCGAGATCGCCCAGCAGCAGCACGCCGGGCAGATCTGGCAGCGCCGGCCCGAGCGACGGTTCGAGCAGCAGCAGCGCAAACGCCGGCACGGCCACCAGCTCCAACACCACTAGGTAGCAGAGCAGCGCGAGCGCCTTCGCCACCAGCAGCGCGGAGCGATCGACCGGCGCCAGCAGGAAGCCGTCGAAGCCGCCCTCCTCGGCGTCGGCGACGAACAGCCGGTTGATTCCCAGCATCGCGGCGAGCAGCAGCGTCACCCACAGGATCCCGGAGGCCTCATCGCCGTTGACGCCGGTGCGGTTGAGCGCGAAGTGGAAGATCACGAACACGGTCACCGCGAACAGCGACATCCCCGGGATGGACTCCAGCGTGCGCAACTCGACCAGCAGCTCCTTGCGCAGCAGCGCCGCCACAGTGCGCACGAAGCCGGGCGGCGGTGGCCGCTGTGAGGGCGAGGCGGGGTCGGCGGCCGCATCCGTCTGCACCGGCGCCTCGTCGGTAGCGGCGCTGGTCTGGTTGATGAGGGGCCCGACCGAAGCCGGGGGACGCTGGCGCATCCCCGTTTCGGCCAGCCGGCCTCCGGGCGCCTGCGCCATCCTCATTGGTACAGCTCCCTGATCGCCTGCGGGTCCACCGCCGAAGGGTCGGCGAGCAGCGCGGGGCGCCCCGCGCGCAGCCCGAGCACAAGGTCGGCGCTCTCCAGGTCGGCCTCTGGGTTGTGGCTGCACACCACTCGAGTTCTAGGCCCGCCCGCCCGGGCGGGATCGGTTCCCACGCCGATCAGCGGCTCCACGAGCTCCGCCCCGGCAGGGTCCAGGTTGGCGCGCGGCTCGTCCAGCAGCAGCAGCTCGGGGTCGTGCAGCAATGCGCGTGCGGTCGCCACCCGCTGCACCATCCCCCGCGAGAGCGTGCGTACCGGCTCCTCGGAACGGTTGGCCATGCCTACCGCCTCCAGCAGCTCCCGCACTCGCTCCATGCCAACCCCGTGCAGGCGCGCGTGGAAGCGGAGGTTCTCGCTCGCGGTCAGCTCTCGGTAGAGCAGCGGCTCGTGGCCGAGCAGGCCGACTCGACCCCTCACCGCCCAGGCTTCGTCGGGCAGCGTGTGCCCCAGCACGCGCACCTCCCCAGCGTGGGGACGCAGCAACGTCGCGAGCACCCGCAGCAGCGTCGTCTTGCCGGCGCCGTTGGGGCCGAGCACGACCAGCGTCTGGCCGGGCTGCAGCGACAGTGAGACCCCGGCGAGCGCCTCACGTTCGCCGTAGAGCCGCGTCAGGTCCTCCAGCTCGAGCGCGGCCACTCTGCCTTCAGGTGCCCGCAACCTGGAGCGCGCGCGCACGCTGGGCGCGCTCGATCAGCTCGCGCACCGCGGTCTCCTCGCCGGCACGCAGTAGTTCGATGGGGTCGGGGTCGCCGTTGACGAGCTCCTCGAAGAAGGCGCGCCGCTCGGCGTACGTGGGCAGCGTGTCCTTGGCCCAGCCGCGCACCTCGTTGAGCAGTACCGCCAGCCGCGCGTACTCCTCCCCGAACAGCGCGGCGACTTCGCGCTTCATGCGCTTGGCCAGTGCCGGCGAGGCACCGGCGGTGGAGATCGCGATCGCGAGCGGGCCGGTGCGCACGAGCGCGGGCAGGATGAAGTTGCACAGCGGTGGCACGTTGACGACGTTGACGAGCATCGCGCGCCGCTCGGCGTCCTCCCAGACACGGATGTTGACCTCGGTGTCGTCGGTGGCCGCGATCGCCAGGAACACGCCCTCGAGGTCGCCCGCGCCGGCGTAGGCGCGTTGCTCCCAGCGGATCGAGCCCTCGCGCGCGAGTTCCTCCAGCGCCGCCGCCGCGGTGGGCGCGATCAACGTGACGGACCCCGCGCACGCCAGCAGGCCCTCGACCTTCTCCAGGCCCACGTCCCCGCCCCCGACGACCACGCAGCGGCGGCCCCGCAGTTTCAGGCACGCGACGTAAAAGGGGGTGTCGAGCATGTCCCGCACGCACGACTGGTCGCAGACGCCCCTGCGCAACTGGCAGACGCACTCCTTGCCGGCGTAGGCCTGGGCGGGCATAGGGACAGGTTAGGGGCTCGCGGCGAAGGCGAGGTGCGATGGTGGGCAGCCGCGTGGTGGTGGAGGATTTGGATCGGCGTTCGTAGCGCAGGGTCACGGCTTGCTCGAGGGCGCCGCAGGGTTCTCAAAGGTCTCCAGCGAGCAGCGTTCGTAGCGCGGGACCCCGGCCTGCTCAGGGGCGCCGCAGAGTTCTCAAGGCCTCCAGCGAGCAGCGTTCGTGGCGCGGGACCCCGGCCCGCTCAAGGACGCCGCAACGCCCTGAGTCCTACGCGCGCGAGCGGGCCCATGCCGTGGCGCCAGGCGCGCTCGCGGTCGGCGTCGCGGGAGGAGCGCAGCTGTGCGACCGTGCGGGCGGCGCGAGCGTGCAGATCGTCGTAGGGGGCCCACCACAGCCCGCGCGCGCCGGAGGGGCTCCACGCGATCAGCTTCTCCTGCGCGCAGGCGCGCAGGCCGGTCTCGCCGAGCGTGCGGCCGAGGCCCCCGCCCGCCGCCGCCCCCCACGGGCCGCGCGCGAGCGCGGGCGCAGGGAGGTGGTCGTTGAGCCACACCATCCCCGTGTGCAGCTCCCGCGCGATCCGCAGTCCCTGGGGGCGGTTGGCGGTCCAGACAGAGGCCCCCAACGCAAACTCACCGTCGTTGGCGAGGGCGATCGCGCGGTCGGTGCAGTCCACCGCCTGCACAGTCAGCACCGGGCCGTCGAGCGGCTCGCGCTGCACGCGCATCGCGTGTGTCACCCCGCTGAGCACCGTGGGCGCGTAGAACGCCGCGCTCGGCGAGCACCCCTCCGGCGGCGCCTCCAGCGGCCCTCCGCAGTGCAGCCGCGCCCCCTGTGCGACCGCTTCCTCGACCAGCTCGTGGATGTGGGCCACGCGCCGCGCGGAGGCCAGCGGGCCGACCTGCACGCCCGGGCGCTCGGGGTCGCCCACACGCAGCGCCCGCGCTCCGTTGACGAGGTGGGTGAGGAAGCGGTCGTGGACCTCGTGCTGCACGTAGACGCGCTCCACCGCGCCCCGCGCCTGCCCGGCGCCCGCGTAGCCGGCCCACAGCGCCCCGGCGGCGGCGCGCGCCACGTGCGCGTCGGCGAGCACCACCATCGCGTCCTTGCCCCCCAGCTCGACCGTGACCTCCCGCTCCTGGGAGACGCCGGCCCGCGCGACCGCCCGCCCCACCGCGGGGGAGCCGGTGAACAGCACCTTGTTGACCGGTGAACGCGCGAGCGCGACCCCGACCTGGGTGCCGCCGTGCACGAGCCGTACGAGACCCTCCGGCAGGCCGGCCCGGGCGAGCGCGCGGGCGATCCGCTCGCCCGCCAGGCACGCGCGCCGTGCGGGCTTGAAGACCACGCCGTTGCCCGCCAGCAGCGCGCCGGCGATCTGGCCGAGCGGCTGCGCGAACGGCGCCGACCCGGCGCCGATCACCCCCACCACCCCGAACGGCTCGTACGCGACCCGCGCGCGTCGCGAGAGCGCCATCGAGCGGTGGGCCCCCACGCGCTGGGAGCCGAGTACCCTCGCCCCTTCGTCGGCGACCCACACGAGCGCGTCGAGCGCTGCCAGCAGCTCCATGCTCGCGACCTCCGCCCGCGGGCGACCCTGCTCGCGGGCGATCAGCGTTGCGAGCTCGTCGAACTCGTCGATGACTGCCTGCGCCGCGCGGCGCATGTACCTCGCGCGGTCCTCCACGCGCAGCAGGGCCCACAGCGGCTGCACCTGGCGCGCCGCCGCCACGACCTCCTCGACCCGCTCCGGCGCGGTCGCCTCCACGCTGCCGAGGACCGCCCCCGTCGCCGGGTTGCGCGCGCGCCACGTCTGCGGCTGCGCGGTCGCGGCTGAGGTCGAGGCGGTCTCGGGGGGTACGGGGGTCATGGAGCGATTATCGCTCCCCAGGGGCGTCCCCTCGCGTGGGGCCAGCGACTTTGCACTCCGCCCGGGTCCCCCGCGGGCGGCGAAACCGCCCCTTGGCTTGATACGATCCACACCGAATGTCTGCTTGTTGCTGCCTACGGGTCAGCACTTTGGGGCTTGTGCCCGCTCGCACAGCGTTGGTTGCCTGTCGGTTGGCCGGCTCGGCAGGACCCGTGCTGCGCGAGCGGGTCTGGCGTCTGCGGCCTTCCCAGAGAGTCGATTGTCCATCCTGCCTCGCCGATTGGGGCTCATTCAGGGGGTCTCGTAGTGTCGAATAGAGTCGCCGTCTCACGCCCTGTCCTTGCCGTGCTCGTGTCAGTGTGCGCGCTGCTCGGTGCCCTCGGCATGAGTGCCTCTGCCTTGGCAGCCGGCCCGGAAGCTCCGTATTTGGCGTTCTTCCGTCTTC
Organism: uncultured Solirubrobacterales bacterium; assembly: GCA_963725535.1. Taxonomy (GTDB): domain Bacteria; phylum Actinomycetota; class Thermoleophilia; order Solirubrobacterales; family Solirubrobacteraceae; genus Palsa-744. Next base: position 1,442,214 of record CAVRYX010000007.1, on the reverse strand, counting down.
AGGCGACCGAAGTGGAACTGTCTGCTCGTCTAAGCCCAGATGCGTCTGCGCCGGTCGAAGGTGGCGAATACTGGTTCATGTACAAAAAGGGCACCGAATGCGCCGGTGAAAGCGAAACGACGCACAGTCCCTACGCTGGCCAGCCAAACGAACAGACCAGTCCGGATCCCGCAAAGATCATGGGCCTCGAACAGGGCACCGAGTACTCGGTCTGCCTCGTCGTCGAAAACGGGAAAGCCGAATCCGCGAATAGCACTCCGGTTACGTTCACGACCGCGATCGCGCCGCCCACCCCGGAAACGCTTGCACCGGTTGACATATCGGCAAAATATGTCGATTTGCAGGGCGTACTCAACCCACATGAAGCCGTGAATGAAGCGACCTCCTATCAGTTTGCCTACCGCGAATCCCCAAGCGAATGCTTGACAGGTGGCGTCATCAAAGAAACCTCCAGCAGCTATAGCGCGATGACCACTAGGCGCGAAACCGTCATCGGCTACCTCGGAGGACTCCAGCCCAACGCGACCTACACAGCCTGTCTGATCACGTGGAACTCGGCGCACGAAACTGTGATTGGCAACCCGGTTACGTTCACGACTCACGAAGCGTACGCGTTGAGCGTGTACGTGGTGGGGGAAGGCGAAGTCAACTCGTTTCTGAATCCCGAAGGGACCTGCACACAGGTGGGTCCAGGGTTCTGCTCGAACTACTTCTACGGGCCTGTGGCTCTGACCGAGACCCCGAAGCCCGGGTACGTGTTCGCCGGGTGGATCGGCTGCGCATATCTCGCTTCTCCCCCTGACAGCTGCGAAGTTGATGTCACCTCGAGGATAGAAGTCGCGGCCGTCTTCCTCAAAGAAGGCACGGAAGGCAAAGAAGGCAAAGAAGGCAAAGAAGGGTCTGAAGGCAAACCCGGCAAGGAAGGCGCCGGTAAAGTCGGCGCGCAGGGTACAGAAGGAGCGGCCGGCAAAGAAGGCCCTGCAGGCAAGGAAGGGGCAACAGGCAAGGAAGGGGCAAAGGGCAACGAAGGCCCCGCGGGAAAGGAAGGAGCGACCGGTAAGGAAGGTCCCGCGGGGAAGATCGAGCTCGTGACGTGCAAGAAGGTCAAGGGGAAGCAGCACTGCACGACCAAGCTTGTCTCGGGTACGGTCAAGTTCGAAACCGCGGGGCTGGCCGCGCACGCGACGCTCTCTCGTCACGGCCTGGTGTACGCGACGGGGACCGCGCGCAGCGTGCGTGGGCGTATGAGTCTGCGGCTGCTGCCTCTGCGCTCACTGCGCCCGGGCAAGTACACGCTCACGCTGATCGGCGGAGCCGGGAAGCACGAGACGATCCGAAGCGAGTCGTTCACGCTGAGCTGGTGAATCGTCCGCGCGCCTTGCGGACCGCCTCCAGTCGCTTCGCCAGCTCCGCCTCGGCCTCGTCAGGCTCGTAGAAGCGCGCGCCCGCCACCTCCTCGGGCAGCAGCTCCTGCGGGGAGACGTGCCCCGGGTGCTCGTGTGGGTTGTCGTAGCCGCCGCCCTGGAGGCCCGGCCTCGGACCCGAACGCAGCCACCCCGGGGCCGGTGCCGCGCCGTGCTCGCGCACGTGGCTCTGCGCCGCTCCCAGTGCGCGGCCTGCGGTGTTGGACTTCGGCGCGAGGGCCAGGTAGATGGCGGCCTGCGCGAGCGCGAATTTGGCCTCGGGCATCCCCACGTGCTCGACCGCCTGCGCCGCCGCCACCGCGATGCCGAGCGCGGCGGGGTCGGCGTTGCCGATGTCCTCCGAGGCGAGGATCACCATGCGCCGCACGATGAAGCGCGGGTCCTCGCCGCCCTCGAGCATCACCGCTAAGTAGTACAGCGAGGCGTCGGGGTCCGAGCCCCGCGTCGCCTTGATCCACGCGGAGATGTAGTCGTAGTGGCGGTCGCCCTTGCGGTCGTACAGCACCGCGCGCAGCTGCAGCGCGTCCTCTGCACGCGCGATCCCCACGCTGCTCTCCCCCCGCTCCGCCGCTGTCGCGACCGCCAGCTCCAGCGCGTTCAGCGCGGTGCGCGCGTCGCCTTCCGCGCGCGCCGCCAGGAACTCCAGCGTCTCGGGCTCGACTGCGACGGAGGAGTTCGCCACACCGGTCTTGGGCCCGATTCTCGGGTCGGCGCCGGGTTGGTCCGTGGGCTCCGTGCCTGCGTCCACGAGCGAGGCGTCGAGCTCCCCCGAGGCGAGCGCGCGGCGCAGCACCTCGGCGACCTCCTCGGCGGAGAGCGCCTGCAGCGCGTACACCCGCATCCGCGAGAGCAGCGCCCCGTTGACCTCGAACGCGGGGTTCTCGGTGGTCGCGCCGATGAGCGTTACCACCCCCTCCTCCACCGCTGGCAGCAGCGTGTCCTGCTGGGCCTTGTTGAAGCGGTGGATCTCGTCGAGGAAGAACACCGTGCCCGTCCCGCTCGTGGCGCGGCGGTGGGCGGCGCGCTCCAGCACCGCGCGGACCTCCGCGCGGCCGGCCTGCACGGCGCTCAGCTCTTCGAACACCGCGCGGGAGCGCTCGGCGACCATCCGTGCCAGCGTCGTCTTGCCTGAGCCGGGCGGGCCGTAGAGCACCATCGAGTGAGGGTGGCCCTGCTCGATCGCGGTGCGCAGCGCCGAGGTCTCACCCAACAGGTGCGTCTGCCCGACGAACTCCTCGAGGTGCTCTGGGCGCACACGTGCCGCCAGCGGGCGGCTCTCTCCCTCCGCGGCTGGGTCGTCGGGACCGCTTTGGCCGGTGTGGGGTCGACCCTGGGCGGCGGGTGGTCGGCCGCGGCCACCTCCGGGTCCGCCTCGGCCAGGGCTCGGTCCCTTCCGGCCAGGGTCGGGCTCGGCGGCGCCCTCAGGCTCGAAAAGAGTGTCCATATTCGGAAGGTACCGCGGGAGGTCGCCGGGCGGCTCGTGTCGAACCTCTAAGGCTGATGCGCCACATCAGAAACATCTCTTCTCCGGCCCTGGTTGTTGTGGTATGACCACCGGCGCCGCCGACCTCCTCGTACAGGGTCCCACCCGCGGCGGGCCGGGGGGCGAACTGCAGCCTGGCGGGCCGGGGCTCGACGGGCGGGAGCTGGCCCTCCTCGACGCGGCCGGCGAGTTCGCTGGGCGCTCGCCCTGGTGGCTCTTCTGGGCGCGCCTGCGCCGGGACCGTGTGGCGCTCGTCTCGCTCGGCTTCGTCTTGCTGCTCGTCGTGGTCGCGCTCGCCGCGCCGCTTGTCGTCAAGCTCGCCGGCGTGCCCGGCCCCTACGTGCAGAACCCCGGTGCGCTCGACGCCTTTGGCAGCCCCACGGGCCCCTCCTCGGCGCACCCCTTTGGGGTCGACCAGCTCGGGCGCGACGTGTTCGCGCGCGTGGTGTACGGGACCCGTGTATCGCTGGAGGTGGGGGTCATCGGCACCGCGTTGGCGACTCTGCTCGGCACCGTCGTGGGCCTGCTCGCCGGCTTCTACCGCGGCCTCACCGACACGCTGCTCTCGCGCGCGATCGACGTGGTGCTCTGCTTTCCGCTGCTGCTCGTCGGCCTGGGGCTCGGGGCTGCGTGCAGCGTGCGCGGCTGCGTGCGTGGGGCGATCCAGCCCGGCACCTCCACGATCATCGCGATCGTCGCGCTGTTCAACTGGACCTACATCGCGCGCATCGTGCGCGGGCAGGTGCTCTCCCTGCGCGAGTCCGAGTTCGTCGAGGCCGCTCGCTCACTGGGGGCCTCGGGCGCGCGTATCGTCTTTCGCGAGCTGCTCCCGAACGTCACCGCGCCGCTGATCGTCTACGCGAGCCTGCTGATCCCCGCCAACATCCTGCTCGAGGCCGCTCTCTCGTTCCTCGGCGTCGGCGTGCGCGCCCCCACCGCCAGCTGGGGGCAGATGCTCGCCGAAGCCACCCCCGTCTTCAACACCGCGTGGTGGTACATGCTGTTTCCCGGCCTCGCGCTGCTCTTGACCGTGCTCGCTTTCAACCTGCTCGGCGACGGCCTGCAGGACGCACTCAAACCGCGGGCAGGTCGCAGATGAGCTTTTCACTTCACAGGCGAGGTTCGTCCGCCGTTTTCCGGCGAGTCCCAGGGGTCCAATCGAATCATCCGAGGAGGAGGCAGAGCATGTTCAACCAGCACAGGTGGAGACTGGCGCCGGTGTGCGCGGCGATTGTGGGCCTGCTCGCCCTCACGCTCGCCGCCTGCGGGTCCAGCGGCAGCGGCTCGACCGGCACGGGCACGATCCCGCTCAAGGCGGGCGAGTCCCCCGTTGGCCAGCAGCTCTACGGCAAGCGGTCCGGCGGGGTGCTGACCGTTTACCAGGAAGAGGACTTCGAAAACCTCGACCCGGGTGGCTCCTACTCCGACCAGGACTACACCGTGATGTCCGCGACCCAGCGCCCGCTCTACTCCTACCCTCCCAACACTGCCACAAAACTCGAACCGGACGTCGCCGCGGGCCCGCCGATCGTCTCCGACGGTGGCCGGACCGTGACAGTTCACATCAAGCGGCACATCTACTTCAGTCCCCCCGTCAACCGCGAAGTGACCTCCGGGGACGTCGCCTACGCGATCGACCGCGGCGCCAACCCGAACGTCGCCAACCCTTACTTCGGTCCCTACTTCGGGGACATCGTCGGCGCGGAAAAGGCCGACGGCGGGCCGATTCCCGGGATCGAAACGCCGAACGCCGAAACGATCGTCTTTCACCTCACCAAGCCCACAGCCGCGATTCTCACCGGCGCGCTCAGCTTGCCGCTCTCCGCTCCGGTGCCACCGGAATTCGCAAAACCGCTCGACGCCCACCACCCCTCGACCTACGGCACCGAATACCTGGTGGCGACGGGGCCGTACATGCTGAAGGCCGACAGCACAGGAAAATTTCTCGGCATCGGCTACCAGCCGGGCAAGTCCGCGACGCTCGTGCGCAACCCCCGCTGGAACCCCCACACCGACTACCGGCCCGCCTACCTCGACCAGATCAACATCAACATCGGCGGCCAGAAGCCCGTGATTGGCCAGCAGGTCCTCAAGGGCGAAGACGTGCTCGAGAACGACCCGCCAGCGCAGTCGATCGTCAAGGAAGCTTACGAACACTTTCCCTCCCAGATCACCTTCACCCCGGGCTCCGGCACCTACTACTCCGCCTTGAACAACGCGCACGGGCCGTTCGCCAACGTCGACCTGCGCCGGGCCGTGTGGGCTGCGATCGACCGCGAAGCGCTCGTCAAGGTGCGTGGCGGCGCGCTCGTGGCGGCGCCGATGACCCACTTCCTCTACCCGGGCGTGGCCGGCTTTGAAGAGGCTGGCGGGCTTGCGGGTCCGAAGCTCGACTACAACGAACACCCTGCCGGGGACCTCGCGGTCGCCGAAAAGTACATGCGGCTCGCCGGCTACCCGAGCGGCAGGTACGTCGGCTCCAAGACGCTCCAGGTGGTTGGTGTGACCGGCGAACCGGAAAGCGGCACCGCGCAGATCGTCAACCAGACGCTGCAGTCGCTCGGCTTCAAGACCCACCTCTCGCTCGTGACCAAGTCGGTGATGTACGAAAAGTATTGCGGAGTGCCCTCCCAGGAGATCGACGTCTGCCCCAACGCCGGCTGGACACGCGACTTCGCCGATCCGCAGACGGTGCTGTTCGTGCCCTTCTACGGGCCCGCGATCACCCCCTCCGGCAACGCCAACTGGGGACAGGTCAACAACCCCCAGATCAACGCCGCGATGGAAAAGGCCGAGTTGGTCGTGGGCGAACCGGCGCGCGCGCAGGCGTGGGCGAAGATCGACGAAATGCTCGTCCAGCAGGCAGTCGCTGCCCCCGGGGTGTTCGTCAGCCAGGCCAGCATCGAGGGCACGGGCGTCGCCGGCGTCAACGCGCTGTGGAACAACGGCTCGTGGGACTACGACTTCACCTCGCTGAAGTGAGGGCTCGCCGGCGGGGGCACTGAATGACCCGTTACATCGTCCGCCGCATTCTCTGGGGCTTTGTGCTGCTGGTCATCGTCTCGGCGCTCACGTTCCTGTTCTTCAACGTCTTCCCGACCGCCAACCCCGCGGAGCTGCGCGCCGGGCGCAATCCGAGCCCGCGCACGATCGCCTACATCGCGCGCGAGCTGGGGCTCAACCGGCCGCTCTACACCCAGTTCTACGACTACCTGCGGGGGGTGCTGCTGCACCTCGACCTTGGCTACAGCTACTACTCCAACGCGTCCGTCGGCAGCCTGATCGTCGAACGTCTGCCCGCGACGGTCTCGCTCGCCGCCGGTGCGGTGGTGCTCTGGCTCGTGAGCGGCCTCTCGATCGGAATCGTCTCCGCGGTGCGGCGGCGCACGTGGCTCGACCGCACCGCGATGGGCACCGCGCTCGCGTTCGTCTCCGCGCCGGAATACTGGCTCGGGCTGATCGCGCTGTTCCTGTTTGCCTCGGACATCGGCCGGCTGCGGATCTTTCCCGGCGCCGGCTCCTACGTCGGCCTCAGCAGCGACCCTGGCAAATGGTTTACCTCGCTGATCCTGCCGTGGCTCGTGCTCGCCGCGAGCTTCGCTGCGGTGTACGCCCGCCTGCTGCGCGCGAACCTGCTCGACGTGCTCGACCAGGACTTCATCCGCACCGCTCGCGCCAAGGGCCTCTCCGAGCGGCGCGTCGTCCTGCGCCACGGGGTGCGCGCCGCGATCACCCCGATCGTCACCGTGCTCGGCCTCGACCTCGGCGCGCTGCTCGGCGGGGCGCTGCTGGTCGAAGTCGTCTTCGACATCCCCGGGGTGGGGCGCCTCAACTACGACGCGCTCACCCACGCCGACTTCCCGATCATCGAGGGCACGGTGCTGCTGGCCGCGCTGTTCATCGTCGTCGCCAACATCCTGGTGGACATCTCCTATGCGTATCTCGACCCGCGGGTCCGCTTCAAATGATCCGGCGGTGTCTCGTCGCCCCTGGCGGCGTCCTCGATCGCTCGTGTGCCAAGCACACTTCGCTCACTGCGTCCTTGCCAGGGACGACGATCCCTCCGCCGGAGGGCGTTGTGGTCACATGAACGCGCTTGGCGACCCGCTTCTATGCGTTGAAGACCTGCGCGTGGAGTTCCCCACCGAAAACGGGGTGGTGCACGCCGTGGACGGCGTCTCCTTTGGGGTCGCGCGCGGGCAGACGCTCGGGATCGTGGGCGAGTCGGGGTCGGGCAAGACGGTCTGCGCGCTGACTCTCCTGGGGCTCACCCGCGCGCAGGGGGCGTGTGTCTCGGGGCGCATCCTGTTCGACGGCGTGGACCTCGTGACGCTTGCGGAGGCCCGCCTACGCGCGCTGCGCGGCTGCGAGCTGGCGATCGTCTTTCAGGACCCGCTCTCTTCACTGCACCCGCTGTACCGTGTGGGGGCGCAGGTTGTCGAGGCGATCCGTGCCCACCGCGAGGTCTCGCGGCGCGCCGCGCGGGAGCAGGCCGTGGCGCTGCTGGAGCTGGTCGGCCTCCCCGAGCCGGGGCGGCGCGTGGACGCTTACCCGCATGAGCTCTCCGGGGGGCAGCGCCAGCGCGCGATGCTCGCGATGGCGCTCGCCAACGAGCCGCGGCTGCTGATCGCCGACGAGCCCACCACCGCGCTCGACGTGACCGTGCAGGCGCAGATCCTCGCGCTGCTGCGCCGCCTGCGTGAGGAGCTCGGCATGGCGCTCGTGCTCGTCACCCACGACCTTGGGGTGGCCGCCGAGATGGCCGACGAGGTGGCGGTGATGCGCGCCGGGCGGATCGTCGAGCAGGGCTCGGCCGAGCAGGTCCTCGCCGCGCCGCAGCACCCCTACACGCAGGAGCTCGTGCGCGCGGCCCCGACGCTGGCGAGCCCCGGCAAGCGGGGGGAGGCGCATGGCGCAGGGGACGGGCAGGAGAGTGGCGCAGGGGACGTGCAGGCGAATGGGGAGAGGGCCGGAGGGCAGGAGGGGTTGGCGGCGTCGGAGCCGCTGTTGCAGGTGCGCGACCTCGTCAAGCGCTTCCCGGTCACGCGCGGCGTCGTGTTCCAGCGCCAGGTTGGCGCCGTCGAGGCGGTCGCCGGGATCAGCTTCGAGCTGCGCCGCGGTGAGACGCTCGGGCTGGTGGGAGAGTCAGGCTGCGGCAAGTCCACCACCGTGCGGCTGCTCCTGCGCCTGCTCGAACCAACCGCCGGGGAGATCCGCTTTGAAGGCCACGACCTCGCCAGCCTGCGGGGCGCCGCGTTGAAGGCCGCGCGCCGCGAGATGCAGGTCGTCTTCCAGGACCCCTTCTCCTCGCTGAACCCTCGCCGGACGGCCGGTGCGATCGTCGGCGAGCCGTTCGCGATCCACGGCCTGCACCGTGACCGGGGGGAGCGCCGGCGGGCGGTGTGCAGCTTGTTGGAGCGGGTGGGCCTGGCGCCCGAGTACCACAACCGCTACCCCCACGAGTTCTCCGGCGGCCAGCGCCAACGAATCGGCATCGCGCGGGCGCTCGCGCTGGGCCCCAAGCTGCTGATCGCCGACGAGCCGGTGTCGGCGCTCGACGTGTCGATCCAGGCGCAGATTCTCGACCTGCTGCGCGAGTTGCAGCGCGAGCTGGGCCTGACGCTGCTGCTGATCTCCCACGACCTCGCGGTCGTGCGCCAGCTGGCCGACCGCGTTGCCGTGATGCGCGCCGGCGTGATCGTCGAGCTCGCGAGCGCCGACACGCTTTACAGCGCCCCGCAGCACCCCTACACGCGCGAGCTGCTCGCGGCGGTGCCCGGCGCTCACCGGGATCGGCGTACTATCGCGGGGTGACTTTCGCGGCGGTTGCCGGTCGAGCGAGGCGTGACGCGCCCGGGGAAGTGCGCTCTGCTCATGGGTGACGCAGGACACTCCGACACTCCGGGCTCGCCCGGTGGGACGCCTGCCGAGGAGTTGGCCGCCGAGGCTGTGGGACTTCTCCAGCGCCTGATCGCCTTCAACACGGTCAACCCGCCCGGCGCCGAGTTGGCCGCGCAGGAGCACCTCGAGATACTCCTCGCCGGCGCCGGCTTCGAGTGCGAGCTGCTGGGGGCTGTCCCGGAGCGCCCCAACCTCGTGGCGCGGCTGCGGGGCGTGGATCGGGATCCCGCCCACCCCACGCTCTGCTACCTCGGGCACGTCGACACCGTGCTCGCCGACCCCGCCGAGTGGCGCCGGGACCCCTGGTCGGGGGATCTCGCCGAGGGCTGCGTGTGGGGCCGGGGCGCGCTCGACATGAAGTCCCAGGTCGCCGCCGAGATCGCGGCCGCCGTCTCGCTGGCGCGCTCCGGCTGGCGGCCCGCGCGGGGGGACCTGCTGGTCGTGGCCGTCGTCAACGAGGAGACCGGCGGGGGGCTCGGGGCCGAATGGCTCACGCAGACGCACCCCGAGAAGGTCCGCTGCGAGCTGCTCGTCAACGAGGGCGGGGGCGCGGTGTTCGAGTACGGTGGCCGCCGTCGCTACGGGGTCTGCTGCGCGGAGAAGGGCGTCTTCCGCTTCACGCTCACCACCGAGGGCGTCGCGGGCCACGCCTCGATGCCGAAGATCGCCGAGAACGCGCTGCTGCGGATGGGCCCGCTGCTGCAGCGCTTCGCCGAGCGCCAGCCCGCCTACACGCTCACCCCCGAGCCCGCCGCGTTCCTGCGGGGGATCGGCGAGGACCCCGAGGACCCCGCTGGGGCGGTCGCCAACCTGCTCGCCGCCGACCCCCGCCTGGCGAGCATGTTCGAGCCGATGCTCGGCGTCACCTTCGCCCCGACCCGCATCCGCGCCTCGGAGAAGATCAACGTGATCCCCTCCCGCGCCGAGGTGAAAGTGGACTGCCGCGTGCCCCCGGGTCTCGGCGAAGCGGAGGTGCTGCGGGGGATCGCAGAAGTGCTCGGCGAGCCCGCGGGCGGGGGCACAGCGGCGGCGAGGGAGTCCGGGAGGGTGGGGGCGGTTGGGGAGGCAGGGAGGGTTGAGAGGGTCGGCGGCGCAGGGGAGGCAGGGGGCGCTTCGGACTTTCGCATCGAGTTCACCGAGCGCGTCGTCGGCAACCGCTCCCCGGCGGACTCTTCGCTGATGGACGCCATCTCCAGCTGGATCGCCGAGCGCGACCCGGGCGCCGAGGTCGTGCCGGTGGTCCTCCCCGGCTTCACCGATTCCCGCCACTTCCGCGCGGCCTTCCCCGAGTGTGTCGCCTACGGTTTCTTCCCCCAGCGCCACCAGACGTTGTTGGAGGCGATGCCGCTGATCCACGGCGCCGACGAGCGCATCGACGTGCGCGACGTGGCGTTCGCGGCGGAATTCTTCCGCGACCTGGCGCGTTCTGTCTTGGGATAGGTCGGCGGGGTGGCGTGGACCGGCCCTGGGTTGCTGGGTATATTGGACTTGATCGAGCCAAGGACGGTGCGCACGCGATGAGGCCGAGGACTGCTGGGGTGGAGGCGAGAGGAGCGACTCGCGCAGGGGCGCTGGGATGATCGAGGCGTCGTCGCTTTCCTCATTCGTGGGGGAACTCCAGAACTGGGCCTACCAGTGGTCCGCCGTGTTCATGATCCTGTTCTTCGGCGCGCTCCTGTTCGTGATGTGGCGCATGTTGAAGGTGATGCCGCGCGTCAAGCCGCAGCAGATCAAGCCGTCCTCGGACCAGTCGGTCGGGTGGGAGGACATCGCGGGGGCCGAAGAGGCCAAGGCCGAGCTGCAGGAGATCGTCGAGTTCCTGCGCGACCCCGCCCAGTTCCACAAGCTCGGCGCCACGGTCCCCAAGGGGATCCTGCTGCACGGCCCTCCGGGGACCGGCAAGACGCTGCTCGCCAAGGCGGTCGCGCACGAGTCCGGTGCGCAGTTCTTCGCGCAGTCGGCGGCGGCCTTTGTGGAGATGTTCGCCGGCCTCGGCGCCGCGCGCATCCGCAGGCTGTTCGCGATCGCGCGCAAGCACGAGCCTGCGATCATCTTCATCGACGAGCTCGACGCCGTCGGCGGGCGGCGCGGGATGGACATCTCCGGCGAGAAGGACCAGACGCTCAACCAGCTGCTGGTCGAGATGGACGGCTTCGCGACCTCCGGCCGCCTGGTCGTGATCGCGGCGTCGAACCTGCTGGAGAAGCTCGACCCTGCCCTGCTGCGCCCGGGGCGCTTTGACCGTCAGGTGTTCGTCGCCCCGCCCGACGTCAAGGGCCGCGAAGGGATCCTCGCGGTGCACACCCGCGGCAAGCCGCTGCACGATGTCGACCTCGGGCTGGTCGCCCAGCAGACCAGCGGCCTCACGGGCGCCGACCTCGCCAACATCTGCAACGAGGCCGCGATCTTCGCCGCGCGCCGCGGCGCCAAGGGCATCACCGACGCGGACTTCGACGGCGCCCTGGAGCGGGTGATCGCCGGCGTGCAGTCCCACCGGGTACTCAACGACCACGAGAAGCGCGTCGTCGCCTACCACGAGGCCGGCCACGCGCTCTGTGGCGAGCTGCTGCCCTCCGTGGACCGCGTACACCGCATCTCGATCGTCCCCCGCGGGCGCGCGCTCGGCTACACGCTCAACCTGCCCGCCGAGGACCGCTACTTGAAGACCCGCGAGGAGCTGCTCGACTACGTCACCGTACTGCTCGGCGGGCGCGTCGCCGAGCAGGTCGTGTTCGGGGCGATCACCACCGGCGCCTCCGACGACCTCAAGCGCGTGGCGGACATCGCCCACTCGATGGTGCACGACTTCGCGATGGGCAACGCCGCCGTCGGGCGCTCCCCCGAAGGTGACGTGCGCCTGTCGGAGACGACGCTGCGCATCCGCGACGAGGAGCGTCAGGACCTGGTCGAGGAAGGCCGCCGCGCGGCGCTGAAGATCATCCTCGGCCACCGCCGCCAGCTCGACGAACTCGCCCGCGAGCTGCTCGAGCACGAGATCCTCGACCGCGACGCGATCGACCGCGTGATGGCCGGCACCCCCCGCCTGGAGCGCGCGCCCGGGGTCGGGCTGCGGATCGTCGCCGCCACCCCGCTGGACGGGCCCGTGGGCGGCGGAGAGACCCGCGTCTGAGTTTGACGGCGTCGAACGCGTCGTCGTCTGCTCGCCGGAGGACGTGGCGCTGGAGCGCGCGGGGAAACGCCTATAGACTTCTCCGAGTGCTTAGCCGAATCGACCACGTCGGGATCGCCGTCGCCGAGATCGAGCCCGCGCTCGAGCTGTGGCGCAGCGGCTTTCAACTGGACGTCGCCCACCGCGAGATCGTGGAGGAGCAGGGCGTCGAGGCGGTGCTGCTCGACGTCGGCGAGAACCACCTGGAGCTGCTTGCCCCGCTCGGCCCCGACACGCCGGTCGGTAAGTTCCTCGCCAAGCGCGGTCCGGGCCTGCACCACCTCGCCTACCAGGTCTCCGACATCGAGTCGGCGCTCGCCGAGCTGGGCCGGGCGGGGTTTGAGCTGATCGACAAGGCCCCGCGGGTGGGGATCGGCGGCGCGCGCGTCGCTTTCCTGGAGCCCAAGTCCACCGGGCGTGTGCTCGTGGAGCTTGTCGAGCCTGCCCCCCACGGCGCAGGGTCCCCGGCTGTCACCACCGCAGGCGAGGCTGGTCGCTGATGGCGAGGATGCGCCGCATGAGCGTCGGCTTCCAGGGTGGCCAGGTGCTCGCGCTGCGGGTCGGCGACGAGCAGCTGCGGCGGCTGTACAAGGCGCTCGGGGACCGCGGCTGGCACGAGCTCGAGACCGAGGACGGCCCCGTGCGCCTCGACCTCGCGCAGGTGGTGTACGTGCGCTCCGAGGAGGAGGACCAGCGCGTGGGTTTTGGCGCGTAGGAAGGTCGCTGAGCGGCGCGATGCTGCGTCCTCGATCGCTCGTGTACCGATCGTCGATCAGATGCGATCGACTGATCGGCCAGCACACTTCGCTCACTGCGTCCTTGCCTCGCTTGCTCAGCGACCCTCCTAGCAGTGCGGAGAATTATGGAGATGGGATTGGATGAGCGGATCTTACGATTCGCGCGCACCCGCGGGCACGGTCCGCGTCGCGAGCGCGCCGTGTCGCGCTTCTCGCGGATCGGCGAGCACGGCGCCGCGTGGCTCGCACTCGGCGTCGGCGGCTGGGTGCTCGACCGCCCGCGGCGCTCACGTTGGGCGCGCGCGACTGGGGTGGTGGCTGGGACCTTCGCGTTGAACACCGCGCTCAAGCTGCTCGTCCGCCGTCCTCGGCCCGAGTTGGCCGGACTGCCGGCGCTGACCAGCACACCGACGCAGCTCAGCTTTCCCAGTGCCCACGCCTCGACCTCTTTTGCCGGGGTGCGCCTCTACGCGCACCTTGGGCTGCCCGCCCGCCCGCTCTACGGCCTCGCCGTGTCGCTCGCGGCGTCCCGGCTGTACCTCGGGGTTCACTACCCCTCCGACGTGGCGGCCGGCGCGCTGCTAGGCACAGCCGTGGCGGCGGTGGCGCGATGAGCACCCGCATCGGCATCGTTGGGCTGCCCAACGCAGGTAAGTCCTCGCTCTTCAACGCGCTCACCCGAGCGGGGGCGGAGGCCGCCAACTACCCGTTCACCACGATCGAGCCCAACGTCGCCGTGGTGCCCGTCGTGGACCGGCGCCTGGACGAGGTGGCCGCGACGGTGGGCGCCTCGGAGGTCGTCTACGACACCGTCGACTTTCACGACATCGCCGGGCTCGTCGCCGGCGCTCACCAGGGGGAGGGCCTCGGCAACCGTTTCCTCGCCAACATCCGCGAGACCGACGCGCTCGTGCACGTCGTTCGCGCCCACCGCGACGCGGGCGTCGTGCACCCCGAGGGCGACGTCCACCCGCTGCGCGACGTCGAAACTGTCGAGACCGAGCTCGCGCTCGCCGACCTCGAGCAGGCCGAACGGCGCGTCGAGCGGGTCGCCAAAAACGCTCGCGGCGGGGACCGCGTCGCCGTCGCCGAAGAGGCCTGGCTGCACGAGGTCATCGCCGCGCTGCAGGCCGGGCGCCCCGTGCGCTCGGTGCCGCTGCCCGAGGAGGCCCCCCGCGCCGCGCGCGACCTCGGCTCGCTCACCGCCAAGCCGGTGCTGTTCCTCGCCAACGTCGACGAGGGCTCCGACGAGGTCCCCGCGGAGATCGCGGCCCACGCCGCTGCGCAGGGTGCCGGGGTCGTGGCCGTCTCCGCGCGCATCGAGTCCGAGCTTGCCGAACTCGAGGACGAGGACGCCGCCCTGATGCGCGCCGAGCTCGGGGTCAGCGAGTCCGGCCTCGTACGGGTCGTCCGCGAGGCTTTCGAGTTGCTCCACCTGCTCGCCTTCTTCACCGCCGGCGAGGCCAAGCCCGCCCAGTCCTGGCATCTGCGCGAGGGGCTCACCGCCTGGCACGCTGCGGGTGAGATCCACTCCGACATCCAGCGCGGCTTCGTGCGCGCCGAAGCGATCGGCTGGCGGGAGCTCGTGGACGCCGGTGGCTACGCCGGCGCGCGCGAACGGGGCACGCTGCGCCTGGAGGGCCGCGACTACCTGATGCGCGACGGGGACGTGGTCACGGTGAAGTTCACCCCCTGAGTTCGTGGTTCACCCCGCACGGAGACGTCGGGAGGGGGCTCAGGGGGAGGGCCTGCCCTCCCCCTGCCCCGCGACGGGGACATCATCACCGTCAAGTTCACTCCGTAGGAAGGGCTCAGGCCCAACCGGTGGGCGCACGCTCGCCCGGATCGCGCGAGGGGGTGCTGCTCAGGCTCACGAGCACCTCGACGACCCGGGGGTCGAATTGCGTGCCGGCGCCGCGGGCGAGCTCGGCGAGCGCTTCGGGAAGGCCCATCGCCCTGCGGTACGAGCGGGTCGTGGTCATCGCGTTGAGGGCGTCGCAGGCGGAGACGATGCGAGCCTCCAACGGGATCGCGGTGCCGCGCAGGCCATCCGGGTAGCCACTGCCGTCCCAGCGCTCGTGGGAGGAGCGCACGATTTCGCCGACCTCGCGCATGAAGCCCCCGACCCGCTCGAGCATCCGCTGGCCCTCGATCGTGTGGGTCTTGATGATCTCCCACTCGCGCTCGTCGAGCTTGCCCGGCTTGTTGATGATCTCCTTGGGCACCGCGATCTTGCCGACGTCGTGCAGCAGCGCGCCGAACTCGACGTTGCGGCGCTGGTGCGCATCGAGCCCGAGCTCCTCGGCCACGTCGAGCGCGAGGCGGACCACGCCCTTGCAGTGTTCGCCGGTGTAGGCGTCGTCGGCCTCGACCACGTCGCCCAGCACGAGCGCGGTGCCGCGATAGGCGTCGCCCAGCTCGATCAGCTGCTCCAGGCGGGCGCGCCGTTCCCTGGAGAAGAGCCTCAGGATCGCGAACAGGGGCGCGATCAGCAGCACCGCCCAGCGATGCTGCACAGCGGCGAGGGCGACAGCCAGCCCGAGCGGGGCGAGCGCCGCGTCGATCAGGTAGACCTCGCTCACCTCTCCCACGAGCTCCCGGGTGCTGATGCCGCCGCACAGCCGCTCGCGCGCCGCGTTGGCGGCGAAGTCGCAGGCGAACTGCGCCGCGAGGGCGGCCACCAGGATGGCCGGCTCTGCCGCCGGGCTCCGGTCGTGGGCGAGCAGCAGCACGAGGGCCGGCCCGAAGGAGAACCAGCTGTTGGCGGGCACCGTCAGCAGCCGGCTCGGCGAGACGCGTCCGCCGAGGACGGCGGGTGTCATTCCGAGGGCCAACGCCAGCGCCACCAGCGGCGGCACGAGCGGGAGCGGCACGGCGAACAGCATCGGCACGAACACGGCCTGTGTGGGCACGGTGAAACCGGAGCCCACGTCGATTCTGATGCGGCCCGCGACCGCCACCCCCACCACGTAGAGCGCCGCGACCGGGAGTGAGAGGCTGCGTTCGTGGGGGGCGAGGAGGATGAGCGCGACCGCCGCGCAGGCGAAGCCTCCGCCGGCGATCAATTCCCCGCGCCGCTCGGCGATGCCCATCCCCTGTCCCTGGCGCTGGAACGAGGTCCGTGCGCGCTCGGACTCGATGATGGCGTACGCCGACACGGATCTACCCCGAATGTGTATCGCCAATCGATCGGGGCCTCTTGAGCGACTCTCGGGCGGCGTTCCACAGGCGACCACCCGGTTGATTCCAATGAACAGGATCAATGGGGCCGTCAGATATAGATCCCAATTATTGGAGTCTATTTCGGTGAAGTTTCATACATGCGTCCAACACTCACAAACCGGGGCTGGCGGTGCTTCATGCTGCAACGGCTTCAGCTCACACTCACAACTGAAAAAGGCAAACTCGTCGCGAGACGGGGACGCAAAGCCAGAGGTCTCACGGAGATGGCTCGGTTACCGGTCAACCCAGGAGGCTCTTGTGTTCTCGCTCTCATCTCCGCTCAAGCCCCGACCGCTCCCGGCCCTGAGGGACACGGGTCTCGGACTGCTGATCGCCACGCTCGCGCTCGCGCTGCCGTCGGTCGCCCCGGCGCAGGCCGCGCTGGTGAGCACCGGCGCGTGCAACGATGCGGCGCTCAGCGAGCCGTTCGCCCAGTGGGGAGACTCGAACGCCTACGAGCTCGTCGAACAGGGCGACTTCGAGGGTTCCCTGTCGCACTGGACTCTGAGCGGCGGCGCCTACCGGGCGCCCGAAAGCGAGCCCTACGCGGTCACGGGCACGCTCGGCGAGTGGTCGCTCAGGCTGCCCGCGGGCGCTTCGGCACAGTCGCCGTACACCTGCGTGAACGCGAGCTACCCCTCCTTCCGGTTCTTCGCACGCAACGAAGGGCTGCTCTCGACCGTCGTGGTACAGGTCGTCTACAAAACCGCTCTGGGGCCGGTGGCGCTCCCGCTCGGGGCGGTGGCGCTGAGCGGCAGCTGGCAGCCGACCCTGCCGATGCTCACCGGCTCGGTCGTCGGCGGCCTGCTCTCGGGCGGGACCGCCCAGGTGGCGCTGCGCTTCACGGCGCTCACCGGGAGCTCGCGGATCGACGACGTCTACATCGACCCGCGCATGCGTTGAGCTCAGGGATGGGCTGCGGGGTGCGGGTCGGTCCGCGGGGCGGGGGCCGACCCGCTACATCCTCTCCAGCCGGCGCGCCAGGCGGTTCATGCCGAGCTCCCGGGCCACCGTCGCGCCCGCGGCGAAGTCAGTGCGGCGATCCGATGGGGGCCGCACGTCGATCGCCACCAGAGTTGCGATCCGCTTGAACGCCAGCAACTGCGCGGCGTTCTCGCGCAGCGCGACAGCCACGCGCGGACGCTCGGGCGTCACGCTCAACGGCGCGAGCCCGTCGCCCGACCAGCCCACCGCGCGCAGCGCGCCCTCCAGCGAGCCGTGACGCTGGAGCAGTTCCGCGGCCGTCTTCGCGCCGATCCCCGGCGCGCCCGGCAGGCCGTCAGAGGGGTCGCCGCGCAGCGCGATGAAGTCCGCGACCAACTCCGGGTCGATCCCGTAGCGGTCGCGCACCTGCTCCGGCCCCACCTCCACCGGCTTGCCGACCTTGCGTAACTCGAGCACCGCGACGCGCTCGCCCACCGCCTGGAAGAGGTCGCGGTCGCCGGTGAGCAGCAGCGCGCGTCCGCCGGCGTCGGCCTCCAGGCGCGCGAAGGAGTACATCACGTCGTCCGCCTCCAGCTCCTCGCTTCCCGCCACCGTCCAGCCGAGGCTCGCCAGCAGTTCCGGGGCTAGCTCCCACTGCCGCCTGAGCTCCGGCGGCATCGGGTCGCGGTGTGCGTGGTAGCCGGGGTACAGCTTCACCCGGTAGATAGCCTGCTCCGCTCCCAGGCACGCCGCCACTGCGCGCGGCGGGCGTGCTTCGATCGCGGACAGCAGCGCGTTGACGGTGCCCAGCAGTGCGTTCACCGGGCGCCCCTCGCCGTCCACGATGGATTTCGGCAGGGCGAAGTACGCGCGGTACAGCAGCCACGGCACATCGGCGATCAGCAGTGGGGCGGTCATCGGGACCGTGTGCGGTACGCGACGCCTCGATGACGGATGGCGCGCACGACCACTCGCTGCGAGCCACCACCGCGCTCGATCGTGTAGAGAACCCGGTAGTTGCCGACGCGTGCCGACCAGAGGCCGCGGAGGCGACCTATCAAAGGCTTCCCTGTCGCCTTCGGGTCGGCACCGATCATTGTCAGTGCGTTGGTCACGGCCTCCTGGATTGTCTTGGGAAGCGCGCCGAGATCCCTCTTGGCGCGCTCGGTGAGCTGCGGCTCAGGCAAGCCCCAGCTCGCGTCGCACTGCCTCGAGCGAGAACACCCGCCCTGCCCGCACGTCCTCCTCACTCTCTCGCAACGCGGTGAGCGTCTCCTCGTCACCCAGGATCTCGAGCGTCTCCTCGAGTTGCTCGTACTCGTCGGCGGATACCACGACTGCGGCCGGGCGACCGTTGCGGGTAATGACGACATGCTCATGGCGCCGCTCGACCTCGTCCACGAGGTCACTCAGGTGAGCGCGCGCTTCAGTGAATGGTACGGTCTTGGCCACCCCATGACTGTACATGATTCTGCGCAGGGTACGGCAGGGGAGCCGACTCCTTGCGGAGTCTCGCCTACGGAGGGGTCGTGCCGCCGCCTTCGCCGGCGCTTGGTGTGCTGCCGGCGGTCGTCCCGCCTTCGGGGCCGGGTGAGACAGGGGGGGTGGTCGGCGCCGGCGGGGCTTCTGCGGTCGGCGCCGCGTGGTGGCTCAGGTCCGGCTCGGGCTGCGTGCCGTGGGCGGTGCGCACGCTGAAGTAGGCCCACGTCGAGCTCAGGCCCAGGCGGCTCGCCAGTTCGGGGCCACTGACTTCTGTGCGACCTGCCGAGCCGAGCACGTCTGCGGAGACGATCCGGGGGGAGTAGCCTCGGTTCAACACCTCGACGCCGCGGAAGGAGCCCCGTACCAGGCCGCGCAGGCGGGCGGCCGCCGTGGCGAAGCTCATGCTCACGCTCCAGCTGTGCTCCGGGCCCTGATCGTAGGGGTCCGCTACTCCCACCAGCCACGGCTCCGGCGTGGCCCCCGGGAAGGCGTTCTGCACGTCTTCGGTCGCGCCTCCGGAGCTCGCGAAGTAGTACGTGATCGCGGGCTGCCCGTTGTACGTCACCACCTGGCCCGCCGTCGCCGCCACCGCCGCGTCCGTCTGGGCGGTCTGCGCTTTCGTACCGAGGTACACCTGCGAGCGCGTGTCCGCGTACACGTCGAAGCGCGCCCCGCCCGCGTGGTCGGTGAGCGCGTACGTGCGGCTCGCGACCGCCTGCGCCTCCAGCGCCGCCTCTGGCCAGCTCGCCGGCATCTCCGCTCCCACGACTCCCCGCACGTACGTTTCCAGGGGGATCGCACGGACCTTGCCGCCGGCCAGCACCCGCACCTCGGTCCCCTGCGGAACCGTGCCCAGGGACGTGCCGGTGTAGTAGTGCGCGAGGATCGCCTGGTAGCCGTACCCGTGCTCGGCGTACCCCTCCGCTCCGTCCTGGCTCATGCCGACGCCGTGGCCGTCGCCCGCGCCTTGGATCACCAACGTGGGGGCCGCCCCGGCGCGTGCGGGGCCGGTCGCGAGTCCGGCGAGGACGGCCAGAATCGCGAGCAACTGTCTGCGTGGGGTGGAGCGGTGGTAGCTTGAGCGCATGGTCGATGCCGTTCGCGCACGCGTGGTCGAGGACGGCCCCTTTTCCATCGGCCGGGGACGCGCCGTCCATGAGCTGCGAACGCCGCCGTTCGGTCGAGCGCGGCCCTCCATCCTCGGCCGGGGACGCGTCGTCCACGAGCTGCGAACGCTGCCCTCCTCGAGTGCGGCCTCCTCTCCTCGGCCGGCGACGCGCGGTCACGTGCTGCGAACGCCGATCCTCCTTCTCCAAAACCGCTCGGGTGAGTGCTGAGAATGAGTGACCGCAGCAGCGAGCGGGCTGTGCTGGAAGGGGTTCCCACCGAGCTCTACATCGGTGGGCGCTGGCAGCCCGCCACCGGCTCGGGGACGCTCCCCGTCGAGGACCCCTCCACCGGGGAGACGCTCGTGGAGGTCGCCGACGCGCAGCCCGCCGACGCGCTCGCCGCGCTCGCCTCAGCGGCTGAGCACCAGGCCGAGTGGGCCGCCACGGCGCCGCGCGAGCGGGGTGAGGTGCTGCGCCGCGCCTACGAGGCGCTCACCGCGCGCGCCGAGGAGCTCGCGCTGCTGATGACGCTCGAGATGGGCAAGGCGCTCCCCGAATCACGCGCGGAGATCGTCTACGCCGCCGACTTCCTGCGGTGGTTTTCCGAGGAGGCTGTGCGCGTACACGGCCGCTACATGGTCAACACGACCGGCGTCGGGCGGATCCTCACGATGCGCCAGCCCGTCGGGCCCTGTGTGTTCGTCACGCCTTGGAATTTCCCTGCGGCGATGGGCGCGCGCAAGCTCGCCCCCGCGCTCGCCGCGGGGTGCACCGTCGTCGTCAAGCCAGCCCAGCAGACACCCCTCTCGATGCTCGCCCTGACGCAGATCCTCGAGCAGGCCGGGCTGCCCGGGGGGGTCCTCAACACGATCACCGCCCGCCACTCCGGCGCGGTCATCGAGCCGCTGCTACGCGACCCCCGTACTCGCAAGCTCTCCTTCACCGGCTCCACCGAGGTCGGGCGCACGCTGATCGAACAGTCCGCCTCCCAGGTGCTGCGCGTCTCGATGGAGCTCGGCGGCAACGCCCCCTTCGTGGTGTTCGCCGACGCCGACCTCGACGCCGCCGTCGAGGGGGCGCTCACCGCGAAGCTGCGCAACGTCGGGGAGGCCTGCACCGCCGCCAACCGCTTCCACGTGCACGAGTCGCTCGCGGAGGAGTTCGCCTCCCGGCTTGCTGTACGGATGGGGGCGCTGCGGGTCGGGCGCGGCACCGAGCCCGCCACCGACCTCGGGCCGCTGATCGACGCCCGCCAGCGGGCCACGGTGACCGAGCTCGTCGAGGACGCACGCACGCGCGGCGCGCGGCTGCTCACCGGCGGCGCGGCGGTGGACGGCCCCGGCTACTTCTTTGCCCCCACCGTCCTCGCCGACGTGCCCCCCGACGCGCGCGTGCTCGCCGAGGAGATCTTCGGTCCCGTCGCCCCCGTTGCCGCGTTCTCCACCGAGGAGGAGGCGGTAGAGGCCGCCAACCGCACCGAGTACGGGCTCGTCGCCTACCTCTACACCCGCGACCTCGCCCGCGCCTTCCGTGTCGCCGAGGCGCTCGAAACCGGCATGATTGGCCTCAACCAGGGCCTCGTCTCGAACCCCGCCGCGCCCTTTGGCGGCGTCAAGCAGTCGGGCTTCGGGCGCGAGGGGGGGTTCGAGGGGATCGGGGAGTACCTGGAGACGAAGTACGTGGCCCTCGCGGTGTAGGTCCGCGAGGCTCCTCACCCTCGCGTGGCACAGGCAGCGCGCCCAGCCTCTCGTGGTGAAGCCCTCCAGAGGTGCCCCGGGGGCGGCTGTGGGTTGATGTACTTTTTGGACCCTATATACGATCGTTATAGGGTCGGATTTCAATCAACACCCACGGGGCCTCCAGAGTGTATGCGGCGGCGTACGTCGCTTGGCTGCGTATCTTTGGGTTGCCTGTGCTCTCGACGCGCGTGGCGACCGTCTGCCTCAGCCGCCGTGCTGCAGCTGTTCGATGTCCACCGCGTTCGTCGGCGCCGTGAGCGTGACCGGCCGGTTCCATTCGCTGAACGTGATCGTGCCGCCGCCCGCGCCGCTCTTGGTGATCTCGAGCGGGTACGCCGGCCCCGTCGTCGCGACGTAGAGGACCCCGTTCTGGGCGGTGTCCTTGACGCCCACCACCGGCTGTCCCCCGACCGTGCTCGTGCCCGCCGCCACCAGCGCCTTGTCGTCCGTCGTGAGCGCGGCGTCGAGCAGCTTGTGCAGTTCGGTCAGCGAGGAGAGCCCCGCGAAGCTCGTGTTCGAGGTCGAGGCCTTCAGCCACTTCCCGTGGAGCAACTGCGCCGCCGCGGCGCCCGCGAAGTGGGTGTAGAAGGCGGAGCTCCCGTTGATGTAGATGGTGCCGTCGAGCTCGATCACTTCGAAGCTCAGTCCGTTCTCTGCGAGCCGCCCGCGGCCGCCCTTGCCGGTGACGAGGCTCAGGTCGAGGGTGATCGGGCTCCCGCCGGTGACCGTCGAGCCCGACACGTGAACCGCGCTCGCACCGTCCGCCGCCGCCCGTGCCGCCGCCACGATTTCGGCTGGGGACTTCGACGCGACGCCGTTGCCCGAAGAGCCGCCGCACCCTCCGAACGCCGCCACGGCCAGTAGCAACAAGACGCCCGCGACGGATGGAAACCGAAGAGGCACGGGATCCAACTTTATCCGAGGGCGTGGACGGCTGGGCTCGCTCGGGGGGACGGCTGGACTCGCCCGGGCGCCTGGACGCTCCCCGGGGGACGGGTTGGGCTCTCCTCGGGGAGCGGCTGGACTCTCCCTGGAGGGTTGCGCCTGACTCGCGGCTGGCGACCGGGCGAGCGCCCACAATTCGTCCACCGGCCCCCGCCGTGCTCAAACCGCCTTCCAAGCGCGCCGAGCGCGCAGGGGAGGAACGTCGAGAGCCAATGGAAATGCCCGAACGGTGGAGTAACCTCGAACGTGTGGGGAAGGGACCCGACGCCGAGGATCTGACCAGCAGCCGCCTCCGCGCGCTGCTCGTGTGGGCGCCGCTTGCGGCGGTCCTGGTCGCTGCCGTGCTCGGGGCCGTGCTCGCCTCGGACCCCACCGCGGTCGCGCTCTACGCCGCCGTGCTCGCAGCCGCCGCCGGCCTGGCGGGCTGGCGCGTCGGGGAGGGTCGCCGCGAGGCGCTGGAACGCGAGATCGACGACCGCTCCGGCGAGCTGCACCGGGCGCTGACGGAGCTCGAGATCGCACAATCGGAGACCGTGCGGCGCCTCTCGATGGCGGTCGAGTTTCGCGACGAGGACACCGGCGCGCACATCGAACGGATCGGGCGTTTCTCGACGCTGCTCGCCGAGCGCGTCGGCCTCGAGCGCGAGTTGTGTGAGCGGCTCGCGTACGCGGCTCCCCTGCACGACGTGGGTAAGGTCGCGATCCCCGACTCGATCCTGTTGAAGCCCGGCCCACTGACCGCGGAGGAGCGCGCGATCGTGGAGACCCACGCCGAGGAGGGCCACCGCCTGCTGCGGGGCTCCTCCTCCTCGATCCTCGACATGGCCGCGACGATCGCGCTGAGCCACCACGAGAAGTGGGACGGCTCCGGGTACCCGCGCGGCCTCGCAGGCGAGGAGATCCCAGTCGAGGGGCGCATCGTGGCCGTCGCCGACGTGTTCGACGCGCTCACCTCCGACCGCGTGTACCGCACGGCGTACTCGGTGGAGCAGGCGGTGCAGCTGATGCGCGAGCAGCGCGCGCGCCACTTCGACCCGGACCTGCTGGACGCCTTCCTCGAGGTGCTCTCGAGCTCCGGCCCCAACGCGCGCCCACGGCTCGCCGCCGACCCCGAGGCGCTCCTGGAGGGGGTGCTGGAGACCTACCTGGCGGCGCTCACTCGCGGTGACGCGGAGACCGCGGAGGGCGCGATCGCGCAGGCGATCGAGGACGGCGTGGCGGCGGCGGCGCTGCCGGGAGAGGTGATCGAACCGGCGGCGCGCCGGGTGGCGGAGCTCAGGGAGCGGGGGGAGCTCGACGCAGAGCGCGAGCGCGCGGCGGCAGGGATCGCGCACAGGGTGCTCGCGACGCTGCGCCGCTACGTGCAGGGCCGCCACGAGGAGCCCCAGGCGTTGGCCCGGATCGACGAGGCGCGCGAGCACGTCGAGGGACTGCTGGAGCGCGGGGCGCCAGGGGACGAGCCGGAGCCCTCGTTTCAGCAGGTCAGCTAGATTCTCCGCCGTGCCCAACCGCGCACTCGTCACCGGTGGAGCAGGCTTCATCGGCTCACACCTCGTGGACGCCCTGCTCGCGGAGGGCTACGAGGTGGACGTGGTCGACGACCTCTCCTCGGGACGCGCGCCTAACGTGGCGGAGGCGGCGCGGCTGCACACGCTCGACATCACCGACCGCGCCGCGCTGCACGCGACGGTCGAGCGGGCGGCCCCCCGCGCGATCTTCCACCTCGCCGCGCAGGCGAGCGTGACGGCCTCCGTCGAGGACCCGGGCCGCGACTGCGAGGTCAACGTGCGCGGCACGCTCAACGTGGTGGACGTCGCGGGTCGCCTCGGAGTGCCGGTCGTGTTCACCTCCACCGGGGGGGCGCTGTACGGGGACGAGGCCCCGCGACCCACGCCGGAGGAGCGCATCCCCGCTCCGCTGTCCCCCTACGGGGCCTCGAAGTGGGCGGCGGAGGCGTACGTCAACACGTGGTCGCTCTCGACCGGCGTCCCCCACGCGGTGTGCCGCCTGGGCAACGTGTACGGCCCCCGCCAGAGCCCCCACGGGGAGGCGGGCGTGGTGGCGATCTTCAGCCACCACCTGCACACGGGGCGCACGCCGACCCTGTACGGCCACGGCACCCCGACCCGCGACTACGTGTTCGTCGAGGACGTCGTGCGCGCGCTGCTCGCCGCCTCGGGACGCCGGGGTACGTACAACGTCGCCACGGGCGTGGAGACCGACGTGAACAGCATTTGGATGGCGCTTCGCGCAGCAGCGTTCGTGGTGGCGGACCCCGAGTTGGCGGACTTGCGTCCGGGCGAGTTGCGCCACAGTTGCCTGGACGTCGGGAAGGCAGAGCGCGAGCTCGGCTGGCGCGCGGAGGTCCCGATCGAGGAGGGCCTACGCCGCACCTACGCCGCGCTCCTCGAGGAGTTCCGCGCGGGGGAGGGTGCGCGCGCGGAGTAGCCGCGCTGCGGAGGAGCTCCGGGCGGGAGGACGTTGCGCAAGGCCTGCCACGCCCGGCGGTGGCTCCAGCCCGCGGGCGCGGAGAAGGGGTCGGGATGCCTGGCAGGGCCGCGCGCGAGGCGCTAGCATCGGACCCCGGCCGAGGACCGGCCAGCGGCCAGATAGCTCAGTTGGTAGAGCACACGACTGAAAATCGTGGTGTCCCCAGTTCGAGTCTGGGTCTGGCCATTCTCCCGAAACCCCCGCCACCAAGCTCCAGGTCACCGTCTGCCCGAAGGCCAAGAAGAGCTCCAAGCACAGGAAGAAGACCAGGCGCAGCGCCAGGGGCCACCCAAAGAAGAGGTAGGCGTCGGCCCTCCGCGGCGGGCACACGCACCCTGGCGCCCCGCACAAACATGCGTGGACGATCCCCAAATACCCCTATCGGTACGCTATGTAGGAAGCACGCCCCTGGACGCAGCGCGGACGCCCCCGCGCCGATCGAGAACCCTGATCGGCCTGGCCCCCTGGCCCTCTGGGCGTTGGGCTGACGAGCCGAGATTTTGATGGCGGCCTCCGGCCGCTACGGCGTTCGCATGGCGTCCCCTGGGCCGGTGCAGAGGCCGGTCTGGGGTAGGGGGGCTTGACAACGTGTTGCAGGTGTGGTTATATAGTGTCGTCGCGGCGCCCATAGAGGGGAGCGCCGACCAACATAGGGTCCGGTTTGGGTCATCCCGTCTTGTGGTTGACGTCCAAGCGCTTGCAGGGACTGGGTTTGGGACGAGGGACTGGGTCAGAACGCATGAGGGAGATGGTTCAGCGTGGTTTCGAGAGGGAATAACGTGCCGGATATGCGCGCGGCCCCGCGTGGGGTTCTTGCTAGATGCATCAGCGGTCTGATGCATCTCTCTCTCTCTCTCTCTCTCTTCAGGTTCTCGGCCTGCAGCTAGCCGACCGGTAGCGGCGCAAACACGCCGTCCGGATTCTCCCGCGTCCGGGGGAGGGTCTTGTCTGAGCGCGGAGGGTGCAGTAGGGGTCGCCCTCGTTGCGGCAGGGGTCCTCCTCGCGGGGGGGATGTCGTGATGCCCGCGCGCGTGATGTCGCGTCGCGGTGCTCCCGCTCCCGTGTCCCGGGCGGGTGGGGGTGTGCGGCGGTCGGGCGCGACGCCGGCGCGTGCTGTGGGTGGGGGTGATCGAGCGGGGGTCGGCCAGCGTGAGCAGATCGTGAAGATTCAGCGTTCGCGGCTGCTCGCGGCCGCGGTCGTCGCGGTCGACGAGCTCGGCTATGTCGATACGACGGTCTCAGATGTGACGAGTCGCGCGCGGGTGTCGCGCCGTACGTTCTATGAGCTGTTCGCAAACCGCGAGGAGTGTCTGACAGCGGTGTTGGAGGATGTGGTCGCGCTGATCCGGGGTGAGATCGCCGCGGCGGGGCTGGATGGCCTTGGGTGGTGCGAGCGGGTCCGTGGGGGGCTGTCGGTGATTCTCACGTTCATGGATCGCGAGCCGGCTTTGGCGCGGGTCTGTGTTGTGCAGGCGTTGCGCGGTGGCCCGCAATTGCTCGAGCGTCGCGAGGAGGTCCTCGCGGGCCTGGCGAGGTTCGTGGATGAGGGCCGCCTGGAGGGCGGTGCGCGTGGTGGTAGGTGCACGGAGTTGACGGCGGAGGGTGTCGTGGGTGCGGCGTTCGCGATCGTCTACACGCGGCTGTTGCGGAGGGAGCGTCAACCGCTTGTGGGCCTGTTGGGCGAGTTGATGGGGATGATCGTGCTGCCGTATTTGGGTGCGGCGGCGGCGCGGCGGGAGCTGGCGCGGCCGGTGCGCGTGGAGACCGGGGGTGCTGTTGGTAGCCAAGCTGCGGCCGGGGGGGCTGTGGGTGATCCGCTGCAGGGTGTTTCGATGCATTTGACGTATCGCACCGCGCGGGTGCTCGAGAGTGTCGCGGAGTGCAGCGGGGGGAGCAACCGTGAGGTTGCCGAGCGCGCGGGGGTCGCGGACCCGGGGCAGGTCTCGAAGCTGCTGGCGCGTCTGGAGCGCCTTGGGCTGCTCGCCAACACCGGTCTGGGTCATAGTATGGGCGAGCCAAACGCCTGGACGCTTACGTCCAAGGGTGAGCAGGTCGCGCGGAGTATCCGTTTGCAGGTCCCCCGCCAGGCGGGAGATCGTGATGTCGCGTGAGGCGCGGGCAGTCGCCAACGAAGAGACTTCGAGCAGAAAAGTCGGTGGTCTCATCTCTTTTTTCAAGAAAGAGAGAGTTACTGCGCTCCTCGGCGCCCAATACACCAACCGAGGGGCGATTGTCCCCTCTGTCGTGAAGGAGAGATGACTCGATGTTCTCAGCGATACGTAAGCACCTGAATCCCGCGACAGGGCTCGCTTTGATGGCCCTGGTCTTCGCTCTCACCGGCGGCGCCTTTGCCGCCACGGGCGGTGGTGGCGGCTCGCACCCCACGTTGGCGGCGAGCGCGGCGAAGAGCAAGGCCAAAACCAAGGCGGGCCCCCGCGGCCCCGCCGGTCCGAAGGGCGCGACCGGCGCGACTGGGGCTACGGGAGCGACGGGCGCCACCGGTGCGACAGGTCCCGCGGGAGCGACCGGCCCGGCCGGCACCCTCGGGGCCTCCGGTGAAAAAGGCGAAAAAGGCGCCAACGGCGAAAGCGTAACGACTGGTACTCTGAATCACGGCACGCCGTGTAAAGAAGGCGGCACCGAATTCAAAGTCGGCGGCGCGGCAAGTCACGTCTGCAACGGCGAAAAAGGAGCGCCAGGCCCGGAAGGCAATATCAAGGAAACCCTCTCCGAAGGCCAGTCAGAGCGTGGTGCGTGGAAGGTCGACCAGCAGGTGCTAGCGGGAACCGACACTGAAATCGGGACTGCTGTTTCGTTCGCGATCCCGCTGGAAAGCTCTCTCAGCGCGGAACACGTGCATTTCATCATTCTGGGCCACGGCCAGGGAGAACAATTTAACGCCCCATCCATTCAGAAAGGCGAATGTACGGGCAACTATGAAAAACCCGGGGCGGCGCCGGGAAATCTCTGCGTCTTCGAGTCGGAAGGCGCATTCGGGAAACCGAGGAGTGCGCACCCAATGGAACTCATTGAAATACCATTCTCGATACAGAACCCCGAAGCGAAACACGACAGCCAGGGCCAAATAGTAACCGAAGCAGACGAAGGCGCCGGCAGGTCGGGAGCAGTACTGAACCTCTTATTCGAAAACGAAGAACCGTCTTCTATTCCCGGCCTGATGTCCGCCGCGGGTGTCTGGGTCCTGACCGCCGGTCCGGCGGCCTGAGCTCTGATGTTCTCGCTTTTTGAGCATGCGGCAGGCTCGGCCCGGACGGGTGTTGCCCGTCCGGGCGGGCCTGGCACGTGCGGGAGTCGTTGTCTGTGTGTGTGTCGTTCTCTAGCGGAGGGAAGTCATCTGATATGAGTGCTCGCGGGTTGATGTTGAGCGTCTTGGCGTGGCTGTGCGCGGCGGTTGGGATCCTTGCGCTGACGGGCGCGGCCGCGCGCGCGGCGGTCCCGACCCAGTTCGGTGGCAGCGGCAGCGGCGCCGGGCAGTTCAGCGAACCGCAGGGTATCGCCGCCGACCAGGAAAACGGCGATGTGTACGTGGTGGACACCGGCAACAATCGAGTCGATGAGTTCTCTTCCGAAGGCGCCTTCCTGATGGCGTGGGGCTGGGGTGTCGCCGACGGTAAGACCGAAGCTTTGCAGACGTGCACGTCCACTTGTTTTGCTGGTCTTTCCGGTTCAGGCGCGGGCGAGTTTGCGTCCCCGGACGGTGTGGCTGTCGATAATGACCCGCTGAGCTTGTCCTACAAAGACGTGTATGTGGCTGAGCGCAGCGAGCAGCGGGTCGAGAAGTTCGGCCCAAACGGCGAATTGCTGTTGACGTTCGGGGCGGAACTCGGTGGGAGATTCTCCGATCCGGCTGAGATCGCGGTGGGGTCCGAAGGCGAGGTGTATACGCTTGGCACCGAACGTGTGCAGGAGTATAGTTCCTCTGGGGTCCATCTCGGTCAGATCGACTTTCCTGCCGAAAGCGAAGTAGATGGTTTGGCCGCTGGGCCTGCTGGCGACTTGTATGTCAGCCTCTATCTGGTGAAACACGCGGCGAATGGCGGTATTTCTTATGAATCTGCTGGTGTGCAGGAGTACAACTCATCGGGGACGTTGCTGGACGCGTTTGATACGGCGGGAAGGCCGGCAGATGTCGCGCTCGACGCGACGGGCGACGTGTTTGTCGACGATCAGGGCGAAGCGGGGAATGTTCATCATATATTCGAGTACAGCGCCTCCGGGGCACAGCTGTCTAGCTTCGATCCAGGGGAATATGCGCGTCTACAGTGTCGGGGGGGAATTGCAGTTAGTAAGGAAAGAGCGTATGAGATCTGTGGGCCAAGTTATTATCTCCCCCTGGAAGCGCGGTTGGTGCCCTTGCCGCCGCCGGGACCGTTGCTCTTGAACGGGAGCGAGTCCGTGAGCGAAGTCGAACCTACGTCAGTGGCGCTGGATGCGACGGTCAACCCGGAGAATCATGCGACGAGGTATCGTTTCGAATACGGACCGAGCGAAGCGTATGGATCGAGCGTCCCGGTGGGGGAAGGGTCGTTGGCGGCCACCTTCGAATATGAGCCGGTGCACGCGAAGGTCACGAAGCTGACGGCTGACACGACCTACCATTACCGGCTCGTCGCGTCCAGCGAAGTCGAAGGCAAGACGTATGTGACGACCGGTCCTGATGCAACGTTCACGACGGCCCAGGCTGTGTCGATTGATCAGGTATACGCGAGCGATGTGTCGTCCACGAGCGCGACGTTGGGAGCGGAATTGAACCCGTTGGGCGTGGAAGCGTCATATCGGTTTGAATACGGGACGAGTACGTCCTACGGCACGGTCTCCGAAGGCTCGATCGCGGCAGGCACGAGCGATGTGACGGTCGGTGCGCACGTCCAGAACCTGTCGCCGGATACTGTCTATCACTATCGGATCGTCGTCGGCGACGAACGCGAAGGCGTGCAGTACACGGTCGAAGGGCCGGATCGCACGTTCACGACGCAGAGCGGCGGCGGCGAACTGGCCCTGCCGGATGGGCGTGAGTGGGAATTGGTCACGCCTCCGGACAAACACGGCGCTGGTATCGGATCCATCGAGGAATTGGGTGTCATCCAGTCTGCTGTGTCTGGTGGGGCGATAACGTATCTGGCCGAACAGCCGACCGAAGTGCAACCACAGGGGTTTCCCTCGGAGGTGCCGGTCTTCTCGCAGCGCGGCCCCGGGGGGTGGTCCTCGCAGGACATCGCTACGGCCAAC
Source organism: uncultured Solirubrobacterales bacterium (assembly GCA_963725535.1). Lineage (GTDB taxonomy): Bacteria > Actinomycetota > Thermoleophilia > Solirubrobacterales > Solirubrobacteraceae > Palsa-744. The sequence goes on along the minus strand of CAVRYX010000007.1, from coordinate 1,412,339 downwards.
AGCGAACCTGTGTCTATCCCCATTGGCATTGGTGAAGAGTACCGCTTCTTCTCCGAAGACCTGTCGCTTGGATTGGTCCAACCCCCCGAAGAATCGCTTGCGCCAGAAGTCTTTCCGCCGGACACGGAAAACACGGTCTACCTACGTCACGACTCTACATGTGATGGGGCGCCGGCGACGTGCTACACGCCGCTGCTGACGGGCGCGGCCGGTTACTCCGATGTGCCTCTGGGAACCAAATTCGGGGAAAGTATCGAGTTCGTGGGCGCTACGTCCGACCTCAGTCACGTCGTCCTTGGGCAGGCAACGGGGAGATCGATGCCACCGTTGACTTCGATGCCACTCCTCGAAGTAGGTGGGTTGTACGAGTGGTCGGCCGGTGAGCCGCCGTCTGAGGAGTTGCAGCCGGTCAGCGTGCTGCCGGGCGGCACGGGGGTCAGCAGTGGGCTGCTCGGCCGGCAGGAAGATACGAGACATGCGATCTCCGACGATGGGTCGCGTGTGATCTGGACCGACGAGAAAGATGGTCGTCTGTACATGCGTGAGAACGCTGCGCAGCCGCCGAGTCCGCTCGGCCCTGAGGGCGAATGCACCGAACCCGCCGGCGCGTGCACGATCGCGATCAGTCCAGGCGCCGCGGAGTTCCAGACCGCGAGCAGCGACGGGTCGAAGGTTTTCTTCACCGAAGAAAGTGGAAGCGCCAAAGCCAAAGGTGAAGGTCCCGATCTGTACGAGTACAACGCGCAAGCGCCCGAAGGCGAACGGCTGACCGATCTATCACCTCACGCCGGTGTGCTGGGCGCGAGCGAAGATGGCTCGTATGTGTATTTCGTCGCGAACGGAGTCTTGACCGCGGCGGCCAACAGCGCGGGTGAAAAAGCGGTTCCCGGGCAGTGCACTGAAGCAGCGCCCATCGGCACCCCGGCGGACAGGACGTGCAACCTCTATCTGCTGCACTACGACGCGAGCTCGGCGAAATGGGAAGAACCGGTGTTCATCGCAGCCCTGTCAGGCGAAGATAAGCCGGACTGGAGCTCTACATTGTCGGAGCTGAGAGCGAGGGTCTCGCCCGATGGCGGTTGGTTGGCGTTCATGTCGGAACGGTCGTTGACCGGTTATGATAACCGTGACGCGAACAGCGGCGTTCCCGACGAGGAGGTCTTCCTGTTCGACGCGAGCACCGATCGCGTGGTGTGCGCGTCCTGCGATCCGACGGGCGCCCGTCCCGTCGGCGTCGATAGTCATAACCTGGAAGGTGCTATGGCTTCGGGCGGTGAGATCGATTGGGGGTATGGGTTCGAACCGCCACCGCCACCGTGGGTAGCGTCGGATATTCCTGGCTGGACGGCATTTCGACTTGATGATGCTGCGTACCAATCGCGTTATCTCTCCGATCAGGGCCGGTTGTTCTTCAACAGCGATGATGCGCTCGTGCCGGAGGACATCAACGGCACCTGGGATGTGTATGAGTACGAGCCGCCGGGGGTCGGCAGCTGCGAAGCTGCGAGCAGCGCCTACAGCGCTCGCTCGGATGGCTGTATCTCGCTGATCTCCTCCGGCGCGTCGCCCGAGGAATCGGCGTTCATCGACGCGAGCGGGAGCGGGAACGACGTGTTCTTCTTGACGTATGAAAAACTCGTCTCGCAGGATGCGGACGCGGGCGTGAACGTGTATGACGCACACGCTTGCATGGCGTCCTCGCCGTGTTTCAGCTCGCCCGTGGCTCCGCCCCCTTGCACGACGGCCGATTCGTGCCGTGCGGCGCCGGAACCGCAGCCGTCGATCTTCGGCGCGCCCGCCAGCTCGACGTTCACTGGCGCCGGCAACGTGTCTGCTCCGCCGTCCGCGCCGGTTGTGACGCCGAAGGCGAAACCCGTGAAGTGCAAGAACGACTTTACAAAGAAGAACAATAAATGCCTGAAAAGAAAGAAGGCCAAGAAGGCAAAGAAGTCGGCGCACACCAACCGGAGGACAAGCCGATGAGGACCACAAACCAAAGTGGCGTAGCTGGAATCGCCACTGCGTTCATAGCGCTCCTGGCCGTCCTGGCCTTCTCGGCCTCTCCGGCGTCCGCGGAATCGCTCGCGCCCTGGTGGAGTTTGACCTCGGGTGCGCTGCCGAGCGAGCTGCAGCCCGGTCCCTGCGAAGCGTTCAAAACGCCTCATGTGCTGCCGGCGTGCGGTCAGATCGTGGTGACGGCGCAGAATGTAGGCGACGCTCGCGCGGACGGCGAACCCACTCCGGTGAAGATCGTGGATGTCCTGCCTGAAGGTTTGCGCGTGCTCAGCATCTCGGCTCAGGCCGGTGGCGAACCGCCCGGTGGTCCATTCAATCGTGGCCCGGTTGATTGTGTGGTGAAAACGGTGACGTGCACCTTCGCGGGGAAGCTGCCCGCGTATGAACAGATCGAAGTTCGGATCACCGTCGAAGTGGTCTCGAGCGCGTCCTCTGGCGAATTGAACACCGTGAGCGTTTCCGGTGGTGGCGCGACGGGCGTAAAGACGCTGAGCCGGCCGATCGGCGTGGGCGGCGAACCCAAGTTCGGGATCGAAGAATACACATTGGTCCCGGAAAATGCGGGTGGTTCGCTCGATACGCAGGCCGGGTCGCATCCGTTCCAGGTCACGAGCGTGCTGACGCTCAACCAAACATTCATCGAAGGAAAAGGTTATTTCAAGGGCGAGCCACGCACACCCGCGCTGCCGAAGGACCTGTCTAGTGAACTGCCGGCGGGGTTCGTGGGTAACCCCACACCGATCGAGCAATGCACGCAAAAGGAGTTTGAAACAAAAATAGATCATTTGGCGGGATTTCCAAACGGATGCCCGTTGCAGTCCGTGGTCGGGGTGACGACGGTTACCTACACGTCGACAAATCTAGGTTTGACGACGTTGACGCAGCCGATCTTCGCCCTGAAACCGTTGACGGGCGAGCCGGCACGGTTCGGTTTCTCGGTCGCCGGCATCGTTCCCGTGTATCTGGATGCCTCCGTGCATACCGGCGGGAACTACGCTGTGACTGTCGGTTCGAGCAATATCATCCAGATCTCCTGGCTCGGGAGCTTCAAGCTGACATTCTGGGGCGTTCCCGAGGATTCGCGTCACAACGAGCAACGCGGCCTAGAATGTTTGGTCGAAGGCTTCTTTGAAACGGGTGGGTGCGAACCGTTGCAGGTGGTCAATCCGCCCGCGTTCCTGACGATGCCGACCTCGTGCGAAGTACCATTCGAATCGACCGTGCGCGGCGATTCCTGGCCGGGGAGCGAAGGGGTTCCCGCCGACCAGGCGGAACCTGTGACCTACCGTCTGCCGGTCTCACTAGACGGTTGCAATCATCTCCCGTTCTCGCCAAGCATCAGTGTCGTGCCCGACATTCCGGACGGGAGCAGCTCCACCGGACTGTCTGTGGATCTGCACGTCCCCCAGGAAGGCACGCTGAACCCGGAAGGTCTCGCGGAGGCGGGTGTGCGGCGCACGATCGTCGCGCTGCCCGAAGGCGTGGCTGTGAACCCTGCTGGCGCTGATGGGTTGGGAGCGTGTGCGGATCTGCCGGAACCTGGTCGTCCGGGGGGCGAGATCGCTTTGCAGTCCGCTGAACCGGTGTTGTGTCCGAACTCCTCGAAGATCGGGACGATCACGGCGCGAACGCCGCTGTTACCCGAACCGCTAGAAGGCTCGATCTATCTGGCCTCGCAAGACGCGAACCCGTTCGGGAGCCTGCTCGCGATCTACATCGCCCTTGAAAACAAGAACGCCGGTGTCCTCGTGAAGCTCGCAGGCGAACTCAAACTCAGCGAAACGGGGCAGGTGGTCACGACCATCGAACAGCCGCAGTTGCCTGTCGAAGAAGCGGTGCTGCACTTCTTCGGCGGGGAACGCGCGCCGTTGGGCACACCGGCGTACTGCGGCGCCTATACGACGACGAGCTCGATCGCGCCGTGGTCGGGCAGCGTGCCCTCGACGCCGTCCTCGACGTTCGAAATCACGAGTGGCCCACATGGGTCGCCGTGCGATGACCCGCTCCCGTTCGCCCCGTACCTGACCGCGGGTACGACATCGATCCAGGCAGGTGGGCTCAGCCCGTTCACGATGACGATGTCCAGGGAAGACGGCAATCAAAACCTGCAGGCGATCACGCTGAAGATGCCGCCGGGCCTGACGGGTCTGCTGAGCGGCGTGAAGCTGTGCGCAGAAGCGCAAGCGGACGCGGGGACGTGTGGCCCGGAAAGCTTGATCGGGGAAACGATCGTCAGCGTCGGGTTGGGTTCTGAGCCGTTCAGCGTGACCGGCGGCAAGGTCTACATCACCGGCCCCTACGACGGTGCACCCTTTGGATTGTCGATCGTGAATCCCGCGAAGGCTGGGCCGTTGAACCTCGGCGAGGTCATCGTGCGCGCGAAGATCGAAGTCAACCCGACGACCGCGGAACTGACAATCACGACCGATAACAGCGGTCCGTACAAGATCCCGCAGTTCATCGACGGGATCCCGTTGCAGATCAAGCACGTGAACGTCACGATCAACAGGCCGTCCTTCACGCTCAACCCAACCAACTGCGACCCGCTCGCGGTCACCGGGACGCTCGACAGCGCCGAAGGACAGAGCAGTCCGGTATCGGTTCCCTTCCAGGTCACCAACTGCGCGGCGCTGAAGTTCACACCCCGCTTCGAAGTCTCCACATCGGGGAAGACAAACAAAAGCGAAGGCGCCTCCCTGACCGCGAAGGTTTCCTATCCCCCCAACGCAGTAGGGACGCAGGCATGGCTGAAGTCCGTCAGAGTCGAACTCCCCAAGGCACTGCCCTCGAGGCTGACCACGTTGCAGAAGGCCTGTACTGCAAAAGCCTTCGAAACCAACCCAGCGTCGTGTCCCGCCGAATCGGTCATCGGCCACGCGATCGTCCACACCGAGGTACTACCCGTCCCCCTGGAAGGCCCTGCGTACTTCGTCTCACACGGTGGAGAAGCGTTCCCGAACTTGGAGATCGTCCTGCAGGGCTATGGCGTCACGTTCGAGCTCGTCGGCGACACCGACATAAGTAACAACGGGATAACCTCATCGACGTTCCCCTCGACGCCCGACGTCCCCTTCGAAACCTTCGAACTCAACCTACCCCAGGGCAAGTACTCAGCGCTCGCGGCCAACGGCAACCTCTGCCAGCAGGACCTCATCATGCCAACGGCGTTCGTAGGGCAAAACGGCGCCACCCTCAACCAAGACACCCACATAGAAGTAAAAGGTTGTTCTAGTGCTCTTTCTGTTGTATCTGCCAATGTTCACAAGCGGACGGTGGTGCTTGTGGTCTATGTGCCAGGCGCAGGCAAACTGGCCGTGAGCGGGAAGGGTGTCGGGAAAGCTTCGAAGACGGCTGCTGGTCGTGAAGAAGTCAAGGTCAAGTTGCATGGTTCGAAGGGCGGGAAGGCAAAGATCAAGCTCTCGTTCTCCCCGAGATCCGGGAAGCACCAGACGAAGACGATCACGGTCAAGCTCGGCAAGTAGCCTCGGCTGCTGCTACCCAGTTCGAACGCGATCCGCGAGGACATTCTGCGCCGCCTCGCCAGCGCCGCCGCGCCCGAGAGCGGCGAGACCGCCCAAGCGCCGCTGCGCGCCGGAGGAGCGCCTGGCCGGATGCGCGACCTCTACGAACTTGGCGACCTGCAGCGCCCGAGTACATCCCCCGCCGCGACGCGATCCACGCCGAGCTCTCAGCGCCCGCACCACAGCCGCTCCCCGACCTCGACCACGCCCAGCGGGTACTCGAAGAGTTCACCGTCGAGGGCGTCTGGCCCGACGCAAACCGCGTCGTCGCGGTCCAGCCCAAGGCGCCGTTCCTCCTCTTCTTCAAGGATCGGCGCCCAAAGCCCGCGGCCTGCGCGGGGGTAAAGTACGGGAGCGACGGGGGTTTGTCCCGGACTTTGCCCCCAGATCTGGGCGAGATCGAGGTCTGGGACGAGGGGCCGCCCAGCTTGCGTAATGCTGTTGCCGGTTGGGCCTATTCGGAAGCGGCGATTTCTTGAGAGCGATCCTTCACGCAGGATTCGATGAACTGCTGACCCAGCGTGGTGATCTCTATGGCTCCCTTTGTGATCTCCGGGGTATGGTCCTCCATAGTCTCGATTCGTGCGACTAGTTCGCAGACCCGGGTATGCGCAGAGATACGCTCGTATGTAGACCCAGCCTTCTCGCTCGACCACCACGTCCCACTCTGGAGATCCATGATGCCCAGACGAGCCAAGTTCTCCAGGTAGCTCGCCGTAAGATCCGGATATGCACAATCGGCCGAGTCGCCAAGAATCGAGAAATGGGTCAGGAAGGTGATTTTGCCGCGCTGAGTGGCAGCAGCGTGCACGTCCACAAAGCCGCGCTGATAACTCGGGATATGCGCGACATGAGAGAGTAGCTTCGCCTCAACTGGGCTGTGCCACGTCGCCATGCACAGCGTCAGTGAAGCTCTTGGTGCAGCTTCAGGCCGCCGCCACGACGACGCTACAGCCATCGCCGTCGAAGGCCTCCAGCGCATCGCGCCGGGCGCGCTGCCCGATGAGCTGTGGCTGCTTCCCGGTGGGGGCGATGTCGATCGCCAGCTCGATCCCGAGCGCGGCGGAGAGGTGCAGGAGTGTGGGGAAGGTGGGGTTGTGCTCACCGCTCTCAAGGCGTGCGATGGCCGGCTGGGTCATCTGCAGGCGCTTTGCGAGCGCGGTCTGGCTGAGGCCGTGCTCGGCGCGGTAGGCGACCACCTTCATCGCGACCGCTCGGGCGAGAGCGGTGCGCTCCCACTCGCGGCGGTACTCGGGGTCGGCGTCGAGGTGCTCGGCGAGCACCGCCTCGTGGGTGGGTAGGTCGGATAGCTTCATCGTGGCTCCTCGATCACGCCCAAATATATCAAACTTGTGATAGGAGACATCGTGGCTGGCGCGTGGTCCCAGCTTGCGAAGCGCGCCCCCGGGATCGCGTGATCCGCCCCGCTTGGCGGACTCGATGAACCTCTGACACGTAGCTCAGCGTCACCGACGTCAGCGGCCAGGGAGATCGAGAACCGTCTCGATCAGTTCACGCATTGGGAGGTTGTCGCCCTGGAAGCTGCGTCGCGAGGCGTGGACGAGCGCCCTTGCGTCCAGGTACTCCCAGGCGAGCGTGTGACCGGCGTCGATGGCGAGTTGGCGTAGGAACGCGCGCTGCGTGCGCCCGTTGCCCTCGCGGAATGGGTGGACGGCGTTGATCTCGGCGTAGTAGTGGATGAGCCGCTCGGCGAACTGCTCGCGTGGCAGGCCACGGAGGTGCTGCTCGGCGGCGAGCTGGCGCAGTACCTCGGTCGCGTAGCTCTCGATGTGCTCGGGCAGCGCGAACATGCTGCCGGGCTTGGCGAGCGGGACGGTGCGCAGCTCACCCGCCCAGGGGTAGATGTCCTGGAAGATGAAGCGGTGGAACTCCTGTAGGTGGGGGAGGTCGTAGGCGCCCTTCAGGCCGCTCGCGGCGAGCTGTGCGAGCCGCAGCGTGGTGGCCTGCGCCTCGTGTTCGGCTAGCGCGGCGGCGTCCTGCGACTCCAGCAGGTTGCGCAGCACGGTGGTGCCGGGGTAGACGTAGGGGTCGGCCACCGCGCCGCTCAGACCGCGCTCAGCGGCGTGTTGGCACGGGTTCTGGCTGGCCGAGCAGGTGGGCGACGGACTCGCCGGCGGCGAGGCGCTGCGCTGCCTCCCCGAGCTGCCCGGTCTCGATCTGGCCGTTGACCCAGCGATCGAGAATCTCGGTGACGGTCGCGCCCGGCTCCAAGCCCTCGGCGCGAACCGACCCGATGGCGTCTGCGGCTATGTGTGCCCGCGAGTCCATAAGCGTCTCCTCCCAGGATACCGCGGCTCCTTGATCCGGCTGGCCGCTCCGCTCGACGGGGGCCGTTCCGTAGCGGGCGATCAGCGCCGCGGCCGGCCCTGCGCTTCGACTGCGGCCGCCAGCTCGACCAGCTTGAGGCCGAGTGCGTCGGCGATGGCGCGTACCGTTGCCTATGCTGGGGCGCTCTGCGCGAGCTCCCAGCGGTTGATCGTCCCATAGGTCGAGCGCACCACCCGCGGCAGGCCGTTCGGCGTGGACACCGTCAGGGAGATGCTCTGCAACGCCGCCTACGCCGGGTACGTCTCCGGGCGGCGCGACACCACCAAGGCGATCAAGGGCCTGCACGAGCCGATCGTTGAGGAGGCCCTGTTCGATCGGGTGCAGCAGATGCGCCGCCAGCGCGCCCGCAACCTGAAGCCCGGGCGCCCCCTCGCAGCGCTACCTCCTGCGTGGGCTGGCACGGTGCCGGCGCTGTCACGCCAAGATGCAGGGCACCACCGGAGGCCCGCGAGCAGACAGCCCGCTACTACTGCGCGACGCGGCGCGCCGACCGCTCCTGCGACCAGCCGATTGCGCACGCGGAGCAGATCGAGGCCCAGCTCGTACGGTTCATCACCGGGTTCGCACCGACCCCCGCGATCTGCGATGACATCCTGCGCCGCCTCGCCAGCGCCGCCGCGCCCGAGAGCGGCGAGACCGCCAAGCGCCGATCCTCATTGGAGGAGCGGCTGGCCCGGATGCGCGACCTCTACGAACTCGGCGACCTGCAGCGCCCCGAGTACATCCCCCGCCGCGACGCGATCCACGCCGAGCTCTCAACGCTCGCACCCCAGCCGCTCCCCGACCTCGACCACGCCCAGCAGGTCCTCGAAGACTTCACACTCTTCTGGGAGAGGGAGCACGACCCCACCGCCAAGCGACAGTTCCTCAGCCTCATCTTCGAGGGCGTCTGGCTCGATGCAGACCGCGTCGTCGCGGTCCAGCCCAAGCCACCATTCATCCCCTTTTTCAAGGCCCAGCGCCAAAGGTCGGCAACCTGCGCGGGGGTAAAGTACGGGAGCGACGGGGGTCGAACCCGGTCTGTACACCGCATCGGAATCCGCTTGTAGGGATTCGATCGTGCCGGTCGCAGTGGCCTCAATTTATGCTGCAAGGCGTGCAGCGGGTCGTGATCGTCGGCGCCGGGATAGGTGGCCTGTGCGCCGCGCGCGCCGTGGCCCTAGCAGGCCACGAGCCGGTAGTGCTTGAGCGCTCCCCGGCCGACACCCCGATCGGCGCGGGACTGTTGCTCTGGCCCAACGCAGTGCACGCCTTGGACGCGCTGGAGCACGGTCCCGCGGTCCGCGCCGTCGCCACGCTCGCGCGGCGCACGGTGTTGCGCGACGCCGCGGGGCGCACGCTGTCGGAGGTCGATATCGAGACGCTGGGCAGCCGCGCGGGGGCACCAATGCTGGTCATCGAGCGGCCTGCCCTGCACGGGGTGCTTACCGGGGGGCTGGCGGTGCGCTACGACGTCGCGGTGAGTACGGCGGACGAGCGGGGCGTGACCCTCGCGGACGGGGAGCGAGTTGACGGCGACGCGGTGATCGGCGCCGACGGCATCGGCTCGGTAGTGCGCGAGTACGTCTGTCCGGGCACCCGACCGTTCGACAGCGGTTACACGGTGATTCGCGGTATCGCCGACCACGACATCGGGAGCGGGGAGACCTTCGAGGCCTGGGGCCGCGGCGAGCTCGTCGGGGGCGCTGCGCTCCCCGCCGGACGCTCCTACTGGTTCTACGAGGCGCCGAGCGCGCTCATCGACGGGCAGGACCCGCTCGCCGCGGTCGGCGCCGAGCGCTGGCCGGCACCGATACCGTCCCAGCTCGCCGTTACCCCGTCCGAGAGTGTGCTCGTCAACCGCATCCTGCGCCTGGGCGTGCTTCCCACGTGGACGCGCGGGCCGGTTGCGCTGCTCGGCGATGCCGCACACGCAATGGAGCCCAACCTCGGCCAAGGCGCGGCTCAGGCCATCGAGGACGCCGAGATGCTGCTCGTTGCATTACGTGCCGGCGGTGACCTGTCCGCCGCGTTGGCCGACTACGCAGTGGCGCGGTGCCCAAGGGCGCGCATGTTTCAGCGGCAATCCTCGCGCTTCGCCCGGCTGGCGCTCTCAACCCACACCGGCCCGCGTAACCTGATGATGCGCTTGAGCCCGCAGGCGGTACGCCGCCTCGCGATGGAGCGCCTGCTACACCGCCACGCCCCGCCCAAATAGATGCGCCGGCCGCGAGCCCGCCGGGTTGGCGACCTCGGTCGTGTGCTTACGCCTCTGCGAGCAGAGCGCGAACTGACCAGTTGGCGCTCGCCGAAGCCGCTGGCTTGAGTCTCGACACGGAGGGCGGATCACGCTCAGCGATGCCAAACCTGGCTATAAGGGCGCCACCACTAGGCGGGGCCGGTACTCTACCGGCCCCGCCCGATGACTCATAATCTCGCGACTCGAATGCCCTTATTTCACGGCTCCCGAAGCCCGGTCCCGCTCACCAGTAAGATAGCGACGCTGCCTCCTACTTCACCCGATTCCGCACCGCCCAGTTCGCAGCGCGCTTTGATGGCTTTCTCGAAGGTACCTAATACTAATAATTCGGTACCCGCTACGTTGGCCAATAAGACCTTTTCTCCTTCCCTTTCACATACATCGGTGGTTTTTTCGTTAAGAGTATTTTCGCATCTGACTTCCCACCCCGGTTCACCGCTGCCAGCACCCGTGATGACCGCTAATACCTTACCTTCGGTTTCAACCAGTTCCGTTTGCCAAGGCGTGTGGATCGCTTTTACTTCTTCGACCCCTTTTTCCTTGCAGCCTCCACTACCTCTACAGTTTTCTTTCGGTTCTTTGATTTTGGTCGTATTGATTCTACCGTACTTCCCGGGGCCGACGGCACCCGTTCCTTCGCCGCTGCCTGGTTTACAGATAACCGTTGAAGGTCCGACAACAAGCACATTGGTATCCGTCAACTCCAAGGTCTGACTTACGACCTTGGCCGCTTCCGTGCCTTTGAGTTCACTCCATTCCCAGCCGCCGCCTGCTTTCGCTTTCTCGCACTGACTACTTTCCCATTTCGTGGTCAGGCTACTGGTTTCTTTTAAGCACACTAACCAGTGTGCCGCGGAAGCACTCGCCGAAGTGAGCATACTCACCGCAAATACGGCCGCAAGGATGATCCCCACGACTTTGAATAAGGCTTTCATGTTGTACTTGCTCCTTTGCTTGGGGTTGAAGACTGTCTGCACGCCTGTACTCTGCCCAAACGCCCAAAGGCCTAACCCCCGTTATCCTAATTTCTAGGAGTATTCGAGATAACCAGAGAAACTCCCGGCAGAAAGAGGGTGTCCGGCTAGGTCTCCGCAACATCCTTCTTGGTACCCTAAAGGTATCGGCAACTCTCCCGAAATCGCACTAGCACTGGTTGAACTCCGGGCCGCACAGCACCGGCGCGACCAGCACCCTGGGGCGAGCGGCCCGCCCGCGCCCCGAAACTCCCGGAGGTCAGCGGTGACAATCGTCTCTTTTTGATTTCCAGCCAATTGTTTCCTACCCGACCTCGGCGGGTGGGGTCGAGGCGGTGGAGTAGTCGCCTCTGGCTCACGGGTAGACCTCGCCTGTCGACATGTGCCAGGGGCGACGATAAGCGCTTGACGGCGGCCGATCGCCTTCTTGCGCTCGCGTCGGGGCTTCAGGCCTCCCGGGTATTGAGCGGAGAGGTCTGTCGCATGAGCGGGGTGCCTGGCTGCTGTCTCGGTGAGTGCGATCGAGAGCCACTTCGATCGGTCGATGGGTGCGGCTCGGCCGGCGCAGCTCGCAGCGTGCCTCTGCAGCCACGGTGAGCCCTCAGCGGATGTCTTTAAGAAGCTCGGCGGGCGAGGAGAGCCCCAAGCCTCGGGCAAGGATCACGACCGTTTCCAGGCGGGGCGAGCGCTTGCGCCGCTCCAAGAGGCCGATCTCGGTGCGATGCAGGCCGCACACCTCAGCCAGGGCCTCCTGTGAGAAGCCCGCCTCCTTTCGCAATTCACTCAGGTTCTGCGCAAATTGGTCACGTATCGACTCCCACGGCAATTCGCACACCTCCCTCCCAGATGCCGGGGTAGATGACCTGACTGGCTTGCCTGTTGTTGACATTGCTCTACCTGAGCGCCGCTGCGATGCGCTGGGCTGTAGCGGCCACCCTGGGGCCAAACTCCTTCAGCAGCCGCTCGCGGGCAAAAGCCTGCACGGGAACCGCCAGCTCCACGGCCGCGATCGCGGCGCCTTCCCCGTCCACGACCACGGCGGCGATCGCTCGCCGGCCGGCCAGCAGCTCCTCGTCCTCCACCGCCAACCCGTCTCCCGCGACGATCCGCTCGAGCTCGGCCCGCAGGGCTGTCTTCGTCGTGATCGTCTTGGGGCCGCGCTTGGTCAAGCGCAGCTTGGCGATCAGCTCCCGCTGCTCCGCCTCGGGCAAGCGCGCCAGGAGCGCCTTACCCGCGGCGGTGCAGTGGACGGGCAGGCGCGTGCCCAGCCCGATGCCCGCATCGACCGCGTACTGCCCTTGGCGCGACCCCTGCCAACGGTCGATGTAGGCAACCTCGGTCCCCCCAAGGACCCCCAAGCTTGCAGTGCGTCCAGTCCGCGCCAGCAGCTCTCGCAGGTGCTCGCGGGCGACCCGGCGGACCACCATCGAGTCGAGCAGCGAGAGCCCGAAGTCCAAGACGCGCGAGGAGAGCCGGTACTTGCGCGAGGGCCCCTGCTCGAGGTAGCCGAGCGTGACGAGCGTGGTCGCGTAACGGTGAGTCGTCGAGCGGCCCAGGTCGAGCTCCTCGGCCATGTCGGCGATCCCACGCGCGGGGTGTTCGGCGGTGAAGCACGTAAGCATCGCCAAGCCGGCGACCAGCGAGGAGGAGAACCTGCCGGGATGCTCGGGATCTAGTGGTTTAGGCATTGCTTATGGCCTGCAATGTCAGGCACGGTGCCAGCGGGGTTGGCGTCGAGCGGATTTCCTGCTGGGGTGGTCGGGCCGCTTCTTATTGAGGGTGCATAGATCGCGCGGACGCCCAGCGAAAGGGGGCACGCTAGGTGCCCGCGTCGATCTCTGCGTCTTGGCGCGGGGTGACGCCAAGTTTGGGGGGCGTTGCGCCCTGGACTCCCAAGCCGCCGACGCTTGTGCCATGTGAGAGGCCCTGGTAGGTCCTTCTCGCGCCACGGGCGCTGCCCTGGTTTGTGGTTGCCGCCTCGAGCGGGCGCGCGGGGATATCCCGTAGGCGTTCGCGGGCTTGTGCGGCCTTCAGTGCAACGCGGCGTCATCGGCTGCTCCTACAGGCCCGCGGTGCTGAATCGAGCGTGCATACCTGTCTAAGCCACAGCACGCAAATCGCGCCCAGTAGACCAACCAACCCTGCCCGACGTGGCTGCCTCACGCGATCTCCACGGGTGTCACCGGAACGTGGGCGCCCCTGGTGCGCTCGTCCGGCCGCCTGTATCCCAGTCGTGCGGAAACCCGGTCAGCGGTAGCGATCAGATGCGGGCCGAGCGCGTCAACCAGTTCCCCCATCGGGATAATCGACCTGTGCGTGTCCATGCCGAGCGCCGCGACCGTCTCGCCGGAGATCGAGCGGACCGGCGCCGCGATCGAATACAGGCCAGGCGCGAGCTCCTCCTCGGCAGCAGCGAGGCTCTGCCCACGGATGCCCCGCAGCTTCGCCCGCAACACCTTCTTGTCGATGATCGTGCTAGGCGTACGCCTGGTGAGTTTCATTTCCGAGATGACTGTGTACCGCTCGCGCTCGGGCAGGTGAGCGAGCAGTAGCTTGCCGATCGCGGTGCAATGGGCTGGCAGCTTAGCCCCGGGCGCCTGGTCAAGGTCGATCTGCCGCAGGCCACGACGATGGCCACGCAGACGGTCCACTAGCAGCACCTCCGGCCCATCGAGCACGCCGACCGCGACCGTAAACCCGGTCCGCTCGCACAGCTCCACCAGATAGAGGGCCACGTGCTCCTGGAGACTTGTGCCGCTCAACGCCGCCATCCCCAACCGGGTGATCCCGAGTGACAACCGATACTTACGATGCGGAGCCCGCTCGAGATGTCCCAGCTCGGTCAAGGTCAGCGCGTAGCGATGGGTCGTGGGGCGGCTCATCCCGAGCTCATCCGCCAGTTCCGCGATCCCCCACACCGGCCGCTCCGGCGTAAAGCAAGCAAGGATCGCAAGACCACGCTCCAGGGAATGGGAGTAGCGCGACTCGATCAAACTCGGAATCGACGGCCAACACTCTCCATCACTATCGAACCTCCGGGGCGGCACCGTGCCCTCGAAAGCTGTTACAGTGTCATTCATTAGAAGCTTAGTTCGTCGCTTCGTATCGCCGCTCGGGTGGCCGAGAAACGGTCGTTCTGTTCGCTTACCAGACCATCCTCGATCAGTCCTTGGAGAATTTTTCGAACCTCCTGCTCATCCTCCGGCTTGGACAGGTCACGCTCGAACGCGACGATTGCCTCCTCTAGCGTCAACTGCCGCGGCGCGAGGCTCACAAGGATCGACAGCACGACGCCCGCTGCGTGGTCGTCGTGGGTCTTGTGTGGGACGTTGATGGCCATTGTCGTCGGTGGCTCAGCGCCCACCATGCAGCTGCCAGGTCTCTACGACGGAGGTTGCCAAGTAGGTGTCCCCTCCCCGGCAATATGCACGGTTGCACCGGCCTGGCGGGGCTGCCGTGGGGAGCCACTCCACCACGCCTGAGTCTTTCGGAAGGCTCTCTCCGCGTCCGCTCGCCACCTGGATAGTGTCTTCTCGCGCCATCGTCGCAATCATTACGGCTGATTGGTCCCGTTCAGCGATATTGCTTTCTCATGGGAATAGAAACATTTTTGGGCAATCGAAGGCTGCGGGCGCCCTGGCGCTCCGGCTATTTGGCTGATGCCGTAAAGTGGGATCGGGGTGGCTGAGTGGGGGCTGGCCTCAAATGGGAGCTACCACTTTGGTTGCGCGGTGGTTGAGGATGATTCGCGACCCGCCAGCGGGGGTTACGATCACGCTGCGCCAGCGTGCCGGCTCCATGTGCGCTGCGGCGGGATGCAGGGTGCGGCGTGCAAGCAGGGTTCGTAGCACGGTCTGCATCTCCAGCAGCGCTAGATGGTGGCCGGGGCAACGCTTTCGTCCGCCACCCCAGGGCAGCCAGTGACGGGGCTCGGGAGGCTTCTCGAGAAACCGCTCGGGGCGGAAGCGGTCGGGTTCCGGGTACAGGCCGGGGTCGTGGTGCATCAGGTGGATGCAGCCCAGGAGCTGCGTGGGTGGATTGTAGGTCCGTCCGCCGATCTCGATGGTCTGTCGCACGACGCGCGGGATCGTGAATAGGAATACGGGCCGGTGGCGTAGCACCTCCTGGACGGTCGCAGCAAGGTACGCCTCATCGCCTTGGTCGAGGGCGTTCGTGAGCGTGTTCAGCACAGCTGGGTTGTGGGCGAGTAGCTGGAGCGCCCACGCGAGCTCGGAAGCGGTCGTCTCGTGTCCCGCGAGGATCAGGGACATCAGATCGTCACGGGCCTGATGGGTTGACAGCGGACGGCCGTCCAGGCCGCGGGCATTGAGCAGCATCGCGAGGACCCCGTTTTCGGCTCCGCCATCGGCGATCAACTCGCCGAGCAGCCAATCCACGTGCGCTCGCTGATGCAGAAAGCTCGTCCACGCGGCGCGCCAGCCTGGCAGGCGTCGTAGCTGGGGCTCCTGTAGAGCGAGGCTGCCGGTGACGGCGAGCATCGCAAGCAGCGCCTCGTGCAACGCGCCCAACCGCTCGTCGGAGTAGCCGAAAAGCGTCCGTAGGATCACCTTCAGAGTCAGTGCCCGTAGATACGGGTGCGCCCGGAACGCCTCGCCTACCGGCCAGCGTGCTATCTCGCTCTCGGCTACCTCGCGCACCATCGTCGTGTGCCCGGTGATCGCCTGGCGGTGGAACGCTGGGTTGATCCGCGTGCGGCCCGCCAAGTGCTGCTGTTCCTCGGCCAGCATCCACGAGAGCTCCCCGACAAGGGGAGCGACGACTGAAGCGCCGGCCCCGGGGTGCAGCACATCGGGGGGTGCGGCCACGATCGACTTGATGGCTCGAGGGTCGGACATGAAGATGAGGGGCTCCATCCCCGTCGCGCGGATCGTGAACGTCGGGCCGTACTGGCGCCGGCACACCCGCAGATAGTCGTGAGGCCAACGCCAGAACGCGAGCGTCTGGACCGTCGAGGGCAAAGGTAGACCCGGTGGTAGTCCGTCGCTGCGGCGACGGTGGCGGCTCGCGGTGTTCGTGCTAGCGGGTCGCGACATCGCCTATGCCGATCGCAGGCGGTACACCAGCCGCCATAGCCGCAGGACGGGGAGCAGGAACCGGGTCAAGGAGCCGCCGGCGCGCGCGATGTCTCTCGTGTGGGCTCGCAGTTGCGGGGTGCGAGCGGCGTCCTTACTGAGATACATCGCCGCCATACACGCGACGATCACCGCATGGCGGCGACCGTCTGGTAGCCGCCGGACCGTCGTAGCCAAACGGGCGAGGACCTCGCCAACCCGGGCGGCAGCGACGCTCGTGTCCGGGTAGTGGGCTATGTAGCTGTGCGCGTCGCTGGCGGCATCCTGCGCCATGTCGCCATAGCTGTCGAGTATCGTTCCGGCGAGGCACACCCAAGGCAGGTATGCCGCTGAGGTTTCCTGTACCCGCCGCGGCTCGAGGTCTGGTTCAGCGGCGAGTGCGAGCAGCGCGAGGATCGTCAGCCAGGCACTCGCGGCGCCGGTCATCTCAAACCACTCCAGTCCGTCGCCCTCTGGGAACCGGGTGGCCGCCCACGCGGTGAGATAGGCGTCCCTGCGAGCAGGGTCCGGCTCGTGGTTGAGGGGGAGGACGTCCTGCGCGAGCCGAGCCCCGCGAAGGATCAGCGGCCGGGCGGTCGTGTAGGACGCCAGGCGGGGGGCGAGGTCGCGGCACACACCGACGAGCACCCGGAGATAGCCGCCGTCGTCCTTCCACGGGTGCAGCCGGTAGTGGTCGGATACAGCCAGGCGCGGGTCGATCGCCTCGACAAGCGCACGATGCAAGCGAACGCCGTTGGCCGGTCCAACGTGCGCGCCACGCTCGCTCACGCCATCGAGGTAGTCCGCCATGACCTCGTAGGCGACGAGCAGCCGCAGCAGGTCGCGGTTGCGCCGACGCGGGATGATCCAAAAAAGGGCGGCACCGTCGATGTTCGCGCGCTTGCGGTCGAGCGCCTCAAGCGCGTCCGCTCGCGACGTGGCGTCGGAGATGCTGTACGCCCGGCAACGCCACCCGTCAACCTCTCGGGAGACCTCTCGCAGCCCCCATAGGAGCTGGCGAGTCGCGGCCCCGCCGAGCGCTGCTACCTGGCGCGACGAGAGGGGGACGCGGTCTGGTCGACTACGCCGGGCTGACGGAGGTCGGGCGGACCCGGACCGCGAGATAGCCGGGGACCGCGAGGACCGCGAGGGCGGCGACGCAGACGACCGCGAAGCTGGACACGGCGATGAAGACCCCGACGTTGATGACGATGGGGAACCCGGTAACCGTAGCCAGAGCGTGCGAGATGAGCAACTGTCCATACAACCCAAAGACTCCGCCAATCAGACAGCCCGATCCGAGGAGCAGTACGGTCTCCCAAAAGAGCGCCCGCCAGAGCGTCCCGCGGGTGTAGCTCTGGCGCTTGAGATAGGCGAGGTCGGGCCGGCGCTGCCAAAGCATCGAGCCGAGAACGCCGCCGATCGCGAACACAGCTGCAAGGATCACGAGAATGGCGATCTGCGACAGGCGGGAGAGCCCCTGTTTTGAGATCGTCTGCCAGCGGCCGGCTCGTTCGGCGGCAGTTTGGACGGCAAGCCCGGTGTTCGGGCCGAGTGCCTGCATCACTTCGCGGCGGGCCCGCTCGGGAGTCGTGCCGGGCGCGAGCGATATGTTCATGGCGCTCGCGTCAGTGCTGCCCCACGCGTGGGCATAGTCTTCGGCGTTGAGGATCACCGCACCGGGAGGCCAACCCGCGTTGGTGGATAGCGCAGCGACACGCAGAGTCATCGGGTTCGGTGCTGGAAGGGTGAAGGATTGGCCGATGTTGAGATGCTGTTCCTCGGCGACGGCTTCGGAGAGGACGGCCCACCCGCCTTCGCGGACGCGGCGAGTAGCGAGCGGCAGGCTTCCTTGAAGGAGCTGCCCAGGGGGTATCAGGCGTGGGGAGTCGCGAGGCGGCGCGATCACCCAAGCACGCCGGTCGCCGATGTCGAGGAACCCGCCGCGATACACGCTAACCCGTGCCACTCCCGGCAGGCGGGTCAGCCTGGAAGCGACCGTCGCGGGGAACGGCGTAGTGCCCAGCGTGTTCGCCACGCCAGCCACGGATACCCACAGGCCCGTGACGAAGTTCATTTCTGTGGCGGTCTTGTTGAGTCCGGTCTGGAGGTTTTGCTGGGCGCCCTGTACTGCGACGCTGCCGAACACGGCGACCGCCGCGGTCGCGGCGATGGCGAGTGACCGGACACGGGTCAGCGGGTCGCGGAGGTGGACGATCGCGAGCCTCGGGGACGCGACGGTCAGTAGCCCCTGGAGCTTGTCGAAGATCACGAGGCAGCCGTTGAACAGGAGCGGCAACAGGCACCCGAGGGCGACGATGAGCGTGAAGTTTCCCAGCACGGCCGATTGTGGTCGCAGAACGAGGATCGCGGTCGTGGCGGCCAGACATACCAAGCCGGCGCCCACCCGGAACCATGTCCATCCTCGAGGGCCCAGTTCGAGCTCGACGTCCGAACTGAGGGACGGCCCGAGAATGTCTCTCATTGGGGCAAGGACGCCGGTCAGCGCGGCGGCCATGCCGGCAGCAACGGATACCGCGATGGTCGACCAGGTAATGACCCTCTGCGAGCCGACCGGGAACGCGAATGAAAGGTAGCCCGGCGTCGGCTTGAACACGGCGACTGACAGCAGCTCGCCGAAAGCGAGCCCGACGACGCACGCCACCACACCCATGACCACGCCTTCAAATACGAGGGTCTGGATGGTCATGGCGCGCGTGTTGCCCCGCAGCCGCAGGACCTCAACGAATTCACGGCGCTGGGAGATCGTGAGCAGCATGGCGGTGAATGCGAACAGGAACCCCACCATCGCGCTGATCGCTGAGAACAGCTCCTCTCCTTGGTTCTGTGGACTGGACGCGACGGAAAAGAGCTCCGCGTCGAAGTCCGCCGGCTGGAGGTTGAGATGTTCGCGCTGCGCGAGGGTCTGTAGCTCAGACCGGACCCGCTTCTCTTCGCCGGCCTTGACCTGGACGAATACGCGCGTCACCCGGCCCGACATGCCCGTGAGTGTCTGCGCGTAGGCGATGGGCGCGAGCGCAACAGGGTCATGGACCAGCCCGCCGATATCGGATTCCTGCAGGGCGGTGCCGACGAGCGTTGGGACGAGTCGATCGCCGACCTGTAGCTGGACGGTCTGCAGGGGACCGGCGCCGACCGCTGTGGCGAGCGGGGCGGGCAACGCGAGCGCCTGCTGGTGGGCGAGCTGGTTCGCGTTGAAGCGTCGCAGTAGCGGGCCGGTGGCGTCAGCAACGAAGCGTGGGGATACGCCAAGCAGATCGACTGGTTCTTGACCGGAGGGACCGATGAGCGTGGCCGGCTGCTCGAGGATCGGGAGGGCCGACCGGATACCCGGCAGACGCTGTATTTCGCCGACCAGCCGTTCCCCGAACCCTGCCGGTCCCCGGGCGTCTATCTGGAATTGTGTGCGCCCGACGAGCTGCGCGGAGAGTTCGCGCACGGAGCTGTTCAGGCTCGTGCTCGCTACCAGTGAGGAGAACAGCAATGCGACGCCGACCGCGATGCCGAGAATCGCGAAAAGCTCCTGGACGACCACCAGGCGGGCGTGCAGGCGCGCCCGGTAGACGCGAACCAGGGCCATTGGTGTCAGCCACCTCGATGGGCGGCGGTTGGACTCCCCTGTGTTCATGCGTGCGTCTCGGACGAAAAGAGCATGGCAGGCTCGTAGGCTCGCAACTGGCCGTCGCGTAGTTCGTGGATGCGATCAGCGAAAGTAGCTGCCTGCGGGTCATGGGTGGCAAGCAGGACCGCGGTCCCGTGCTCGCCGCAATGCTCCTTGAGCAGTTCGAGGACCTCGCGCCCGCGTTGCGTGTCGAGGTTGCCGGTCGGCTCGTCGGCGAGAACGAGTTTTGGGTTGGTCGATAGAGCCTGGGCAAGCATGACCCGCTGACGCTCGCCCATCGAGAGCTTCCCGATCGAGAAGTCCATACGGTCCTCGAGCCCGAGGCGTATCAAGAGCGGTTCGATGCGCGCCCGTGAGCGTTTCGAGGATTCCGTGCGCCACAACTTTATGGCCGCGTTTTCCCAGGCGCTCGCGCCAGCAAGCAGAGACCGGGGCTGACCCACGATCCCGACACCGGTGAACAGGTACTCGGCGCGGTCGGCGTCCGTGAACGACCCCATGTCACAACCTTCGATCAGGACCATGCCGCTATCGGGGGGGACGAGTCCGGCGATAAGGTCGATCAGCGTTGACTTGCCGGACCCGCTCGGGCCATACAAAGCGACGAACTCGCCGGGGTCGATCGACATGGAGATCCCGTTGACGGCACGAACGGGCTCCCCAGCTGGGTAATGCTTCACGAGGTCCCGCAGATCAAGCATGGCCGTCACGCGCCGCCTCGACGGTGCCTGTGGTGGGGGAGGTGGACGACGGCTTGGTAGTCGTGTTGGGGCTCGTCGTCCAGCGTGAGCTCGCCCTCTTCCAGCCGCCAGATACGGTGCGCGCGCATTGCTGGCTCCTCATCGGAGCAGCCCATCAACACCGCTAGACCATCCTTGGCCGCGAGCGACAGGATCAACCGCATCGCCTCCCGCGTGTGATCCATAGACAACCCCGCGAGCAGATCATCGACCAGCAACAGCCGAGGCTCGCAGACGATCGCCTGCGCCAGCTCTACACACACCCGCTCCCAGTCCGACAGTCTCGTCCACGGCAGCTCAAGGCACCCCGCGACGCCTAGCCGGTCCAACACCGCATGAGTTCGATCCCCTGGCTCCCGGCTGCGAAGACTATGGCCCCGGATCAACTGCAGCCCCACATAGTCCCGCACGTTGAACGCCATCCGGCCAGGCCCCGTCCGGCACGCCCACCCAATCTCCGCGCCCAACAACCGTTCGCGATCCGCATCCGACAGACCCTTCAGATCACGCCCCACGAACAGAACCTCACCAGCGTCCACCGGCAGCATCCCAGCTGCCACCTTCAACAGCGTTGTCTTTCCCTGAGCCCGCGACGCGACGACCACCCCAACCTCCCCAGCCCCAAGCTTCAACGACACCCCAGCCAACACCCGATGCCGCCGACGCCCAACACCAAACGCCTTCTCCACCCCCCGCAACACCAACACAGCGTCGCGGCGCGCTGGCTCATCCTCACCCACCAGAGCCCTCAGCGACGTACTTGTCGTAGATCCGTTGGAGATTTCGGCGTAGCCGGGCGAGACGTCGCAGGCGGCCAAACCACACCAGGCCCATGTCGTCCATCACCGCCGCTCGCGCCTCGTATTTCCAGTCGGTCGCATTGTGGATGCCCGCCTCAATGCCCTTAAGGCTCTTTCGGTACTCGCGCCACTCGCGCTGACACACCCTTTCCTCGTTGCGAATCCCCCGGATGATGATGGGCAGGTCCTCAAGCTCTCCGAGCATGACCCGTCCATACACCGCTTCGCGCAGCACAAGGGGGGCGACCGTCGTGGCGTGCAACCACTCCACGAACTCTCTCTCGCCCTCGGGAGTCGCTTCGTAGCGGTCGAGGGCGTCCCTGTCGGGGTCGGGGTCCTCGTAATGAGCCATCCTGTGTTTGACGGAGGCTTCGATGCCAGGGTTTGCCTGGCGGAGGGAGAAGTCTCGGGTCATGGCACATGCGAGGAAGTATTCAAAGGAGCTGCTGGACCGCGGTGCGCGTCTGGTGTTCGAATCGGGTCGGCCGGTCGCGCACGTCGCGAGGGACCTCGGCATCGAGAGCGAGACGCTTCGCAAACACGTTCGGCAGACCGAAGCTGACGAGGGCCGGCGCAAAGATGTCTTGAGCAGCCAGGAGCGCGAGGAGATCAAATCCCTGCGCCGTGAGGTCGCGCAGCTGCGCCGCGCGAACGAGATCCTGAAGGCCGCCAGCGTGTTTTTCGCCGGCGAGCTCGATCCACACCGTCCGAAGTGAGCGCGTTCATCGAGGAGCACCGCGCTCGTTTCGGGGTCGAGCCGATCTGCGAGACCTTGGGCGTGTCGGCGTCCGCCTACTACCAGCGCGCCACCGGCCAACGCTCAGCCCGCCAGCTCGAGGATGAGCGGCTGCTCGGCCTGATCACAGACCTACACGCACGCAACTACTACGCCTACGGCTCGCGGCGGATGTGGAAGGCGCTGCTCAGATCCGGTGAGCGGGTCGGGCGCAGCCGTGTCGAACGGTTGATGCGCCAGAACGGCATTCAGGGCGCCAAGCGCCGCGGCAAGCCGTGGCGGACTACCCGGCCGGACCAGACGGCTCTGCGCAGCCCGGACAGGGTGCAGCGCGACTTCACCGCGTCGGGGCCGGACGAGATGTGGTTCGCGGACTTCACGTATCTGCGCTGCTGGGAGGGGCTGGTGTTCTTCAGCTTCGTGATCGACGCCTACAGCCGGCGGATCGTGGGCTGGCAGTTCGCGTCGCACATGCGCACCACGCTCGTTCTCGACGCGCTCAGGATGGCGCTTCACCAACGGGCGCCAGGCGCTGATGTCGCGCTGGTGCACCACTCGGATGCCGGCAGTCAATACACCTCGATCGACTACACCCAGACCCTCGACGACGCTGGTGTCCTCGGCTCGATCGGCACCGTCGGTGATGCCTACGACAACGCCGTCGCTGAGAGCTTCGTCGACAGCTTCAAGACCGAGCTGATCTCAGACCGCACTTGGACCAGCCGCTCCCAGCTCGAGCTCGGCGTCCTGGAGTACGTCGCCTGGTTCAACAACGAGCGCATCCACGAATCACTCGACGACCGGCCACCACGCGAAGTCGAGGAACTCTACGCTGTGAAAACAGGGCCAACCACCCCCATCAGAAGAAGATAGGGAACCTACAAACACCGTCCCCGTCAAACCCAGGGCGGCTCATAAGTCCGAACAGCCTGATGGTGTTCGACCAAACGCTTGAGCTCTATGTAGGCCGCTGAGGGCGAGAAGCGGGCAAAGTCAAAGCGTTCTCCCATGAGCTGGGCTATCAAGGAGGCGGTCGCATTGGGGCGCACGATCAGTAGCCCAAGGACAACCTTGCCTGCCGGCAACTGGCCTTTGTAGGTCGGGGCCATACCCGACAATGTAAGCGAATCCCGGAGCCGAGTGCGCCTGGCTCGAACAGTTAGGCTCCGCCGACGACAATGGACAGTAGCAGCGGCTTCGGTCAAGCCGCGGCAGCGTGGGGGCCCCCCCGGAGCATTCCGGGTGCCCAGCGGGCGGGGTTATCGGATGCTTCTATGTTGTCAAGGGCGTTGTTGCGAGCTGGTTGTAGAGGTGGCGGGAGAGGTGTCGCTTCAGCGATCGCATGGCCTCGCGCTTGGTCTTCCCCTCGTTGATTCTGCGCTGCATGTAGGCGCGGCTCGGGGGGTGGTGGACGGAGCGCGAGAGAGCGATCGTGTAGATCGCCGCGTTGATTTGTCGGTCGCCTCCGCGGCTGAGGCGGTGGCGGATAGTTTTGCCGGAGGATGCGGGTTGTGGTGCGGTGCCGTTGGCGCGCGCGAATGCTGCCTCGCTGGTGAAGCGCGCCGGGTTGAACGCTAGGAGCTTGCCGGCGCAGATCGGCCCGACACCGGGCTCCTCCATGAGCTTCGGGGCGAGGGAGCGGACGAGCGTCTCGATTTCGCGGGTGTAGTTCTCGGCCTGCACGTCGAGCGCTCTGGCGCGGTTGGCGATGTCGCGGAGGACTTGCAGGGTGGTGTTCTCTTGCAGGCTCGCGGTCGGGCGTGTCCGCATCCCGGTGAGACGCTCCGCGAGCTTGGCGCCGTTGCGCGCTGGGCCGATCCTTTCCCGCAGAGCGCCTGGTGCGCCGACGTTGAGGGCTTGCAGCTGGTTGTAGAGTCTCGAGCGCTCGCCGACGACGGAACGGTAGGCGACGAGCAGCATCTGTAGCGCCAGACGTGTCCCAGACCCGCGGGGGGTTGACAGGCCCTCACCGGCGAGGACCTTCTTCGCGGCAATGAGAGCATCGAGGCGATCGGACTTCCCAGTCCGCCGCTCACGACGACGCGGACGCTCCACCTCGAACACCTCGACACCCTCAGCCTGCAGGTACTCGCAGAGCCCGGCCCCGAAGCTGCCGGCGCCCTCGATACCGACCAGCACGTGCCCCTCGAGCTCGCCGACCCAGTTGGCGAACCTGCGGTAGCCGGCCAGGTCGGCCGTGATCGTGATCTCGCCGAGAAGCTGTCCGAGCTTGTCCAAGGCGACGGCGAGATGCTGCTCCTTGTGGGTGTCCACGCCTACTGCGATCATGAACTTGGTCTCCTATCTGCTGGTTGGCGCTGGTGATTGGAGGCCGCCAGACAAAGCCATGTCGAGCGATAGGCACGCTTCTATGAAGTCATGGCGGCGTCCGTGACAGGCGGCGGGAGACAGATCCAACAAAAGGCACCCAAACGGGGCCAGCCGTTTTATTCGAGTCATCCCGTCGCCTGCCACACCCTCTACGGGGCACCGGACACCACTGCATAGCCCCGCCAAACCACGCCCTAACGGGCTCAGCTCCACGACGGCCAGCCCGCCCACAACAGGGCCCCAGCAGGCCCCACAGAAACTACATGGCCGTTTCGGTGCCTGTGGTGGGGGAGGTGGACGACGGCTTGGTAGTCGTGTTGGGGCTCGTCGTCCAGCGTGAGCTCGCCCTCTTCCAGCCGCCAGATACGGTGCGCGCGCATTGCTGGCTCCTCATCGGAGCAGCCCATCAACACCGCTAGACCATCCTTGGCCGCGAGCGACAGGATCAACCGCATCGCCTCCCGCGTGTGATCCATAGACAACCCCGCGAGCAGATCATCGACCAGCAACAGCCGAGGCTCGCAGACGATCGCCTGCGCCAGCTCTACACACACCCGCTCCCAGTCCGACAGTCTCGTCCACGGCAGCTCAAGGCACCCCGCGACGCCTAGCCGGTCCAACACCGCATGAGTTCGATCCCCTGGCTCCCGGCTGCGAAGACTATGGCCCCGGATCAACTGCAGCCCCACATAGTCCCGCACGTTGAACGCCATCCGGCCAGGCCCCGTCCGGCACGCCCACCCAATCTCCGCGCCCAACAACCGTTCGCGATCCGCATCCGACAGACCCTTCAGATCACGCCCCACGAACAGAACCTCACCAGCGTCCACCGGCAGCATCCCAGCTGCCACCTTCAACAGCGTTGTCTTTCCCTGAGCCCGCGACGCGACGACCACCCCAACCTCCCCAGCCCCAAGCTTCAACGACACCCCAGCCAACACCCGATGCCGCCGACGCCCAACACCAAACGCCTTCTCCACCCCCCGCAACACCAACACAGGCCTACCCACCAGTACCTCCGATCTGGAGCTATCTACAGGGTAGGGCGTTTCTGTTTGCCGGGGCGGACGCCTAGAAGCTGACGCGCGCACCGGCCTTCGGGGCTTGCGGCGCGAGACCGCGCGCGGGCTGAACGAGCCCGTGCACGCACGCTGCCATCGTCCCGCGTTGAGGCAGCCCCACCGGGGTTTACCGCGACGCGGTGTGGCGGGCCTCTATCTCGAGCGGCACCAGCCAATAGCCGGAGCGCCAGGCACCCGAAACCAGTTGCCCAAAAATGTTTCTATTCCCACGAGAAAGCAATATCGCCAAGCGGGACCAATCAGCTGTAATGATTTCGGCGGTGGCACGAGAGGACACTATCCAGGTGGCCAGCTTCCTCGCACTGATGTTCGCGACCGGGCTCTTCAATATCCACGCGATCTGCCCCCTGAGAGACCACATTGGTCGGCTACAAGCCCGTCGTGGCTTGATAAAGTACGGTCTATGAGAATGCTCAGAACCACGAAGAACACGGATTCGCGGCTGAAGAAGCCTCGGGGTAGGCTTGTACCAGCGACCGTCGCGTGCCTGACAGCGGCGGCGATCGCCGGATGTCTCGTCGGCGCAAACGCCGGCGATGCGTCCCAGACGCCTATCAGCGCCACCACCGAAGGGACGACGGGCGAAGTCAACCACGGGGTGACCGTGACCGTAACCTTGAACGCGACCATCAACGATGGCGGCATGGCCGGCAGCTACCGTTTTGAATGGGAACCGCACACCCCAGAAACGACTCTCGAAGATGCGTTTCCGCCGGCCAGTGCTGGCAGAGATGTCACGACTGCTGCGCAAGGTGTGCCCGGCACGACGGAACCGCAGCGGGTTTCCGCCGTGATCGAACTGTCAACTCAATACCCGGAATTCGCCTACCGCGTAGTCCTGGAAGCGGGACCAGAACGCGTGTTCGGGCGACCAAGCAGCTTCAACACGCGCGAAGCGCACGATACATTGACCGAAGAGCGTAGAGTGCGTGCGAAATTGGAAAAGGAAAAGATAGAACAGGAAAAACTGGAACGGGAAAAATTAGAAAAGGAAAAACTGGAAATGGAATTGACTAGCTGTCGGGTGCCCAGCTTGAAGGGGCTCAAGCTCTCGAATGCCCGGCGCCTGCTCTCACGTACACATTGCGGCACGCTGAGGGTCGCGGGCAGGCAGGTAGCCAGGTCGTCTAGAATCGTCTCGCAGTCGCCGCGTGCCCATACGGTCATTCGCCGCACCGCGAAGATCACTGTTTGGTTGGGAAGCCCCAACCGAGCATATGCTCATTAGCTACGGACGCCAGCTCCAGTTTGTATGTCCCGTCGTCGCGTCGGAAACAATATCCAACAGTCGAAGACAGGGGGTAAGGATGGGATACCAGCAATCCGGCAGGGCAATCGTGGCCTGTCTTTTGGCGGCCCTGTTCGTTCTGGCTTGCACTGCTGCATGCCCCTCCGGTGCGGGTGCCCAGATTCTCTCTGCCAACGGCGCGGCGTATGAATGTCTGCCTGGACCGCATGATCCAGCCGCGCCCCCGCCGCTGCCGGCGGCGGTCGCCGCGCAGGCCAAGGCGGAACCCACGGCGCAGCCGTTGTGTACAGGCGGGACGGTGCCGGCCCTCCTCCCGTCTGCGCCCGAATCTATCCTCAAAAGGGACGACGAACAATACGTTCGGCCGCGAGAAACACGATCAGCTCAAGCCGGTGGGGCGATGCCTGCTGTGAGCCGTTCTGTTCAGGCTCGCCCCACCGCCTTGCGCAGGCCGTGCCGCGCCGCGAGGGGGCGCTGTGGTTCGCTGCGGGTGCTGCGGCCTGCACGCAGACACGCCTCCTGGAGAGACAATGGCCGTCGCGCCTCACGGAGAGGCGTCAGCGGAGTAAACAGGATGCACATAACACCATTTAGTTTGGGCACAGGCCTTGGGTCCGTTGCGAGCGTCGAACCGTTAAACTCATCGGGCTGTCCGCTGTACGAAGAAAATGGAGCTTACTACTGCCACGTCATCGAGCAACAAAAGTCGGTCAGCGGAGGCATCAGCCTATGGGGGGAGCAGTCGCAGCAGGCACCTTTTGTAGATCCCACTGATGTCGCGGCCCACAGCCTTTCGCAGATTTGGGTGAGCACAGGCCCCACGGAATATTCTGATGCCGAGTATGGCTGGGAGGTCGATCCCGGCCGATGGCCGACAGACGACCCAAACAACCCTCATCTGTTCGTATCCTACGTGGACGGAGGAGGACCCCATGTACGTGACCCGCCGTATGAACCTGGCAATCCGGAAACCAAGTGGATTCCGTACTCCGGGGCGACGGAAGCTCCCGGTGAGCCCCTGACGTACGCCGATCAGTTTCACGAGTACGGCGTCGAGAAGGATTCCAGCGGTAACTGGTGGTTCTACCACGACAGCAATTGGCTCGGATATTTTCCGGCCCACGACTGGACTGTCAAGCCCTTCACAAGCTATACCGAAGCCGAAGTGGGCGGCGAGGTAGACGACGACACCAGCCAGGTATGCTCGCAGATGGGCAACGGCGAAGTGGGCACCAGCGGCACCGCCGCGATGTGGCGGGAAGTCTTGAAAGAAACCGAAGGGGGCAGCGACACCTACCTTGTTCCAACCGCCTATCACGATGAAGAGGGGGCACCGATCTACACCTACGGCAACACCGATTCTGAAATTGGCCAGTTCCGCTACGGGGGCGACGGCTTTACGGCATGTGACTGGGAAACTCCACCAACTCTCGACTGGCCTCCCGAAATCCCGTACCCGTACAAGCCAGAAGTTAACGTGCCCCAAGCAAGCGAACCGGGCGCATGGATCAGTTCTCCGACCAGTTACAGCTACCAGTGGAACAGGTGCACAGAAAGCACCTGCGAAGCTATTCCGGGGGCCAACGGGTCGTCCTACACCCCCGTGCTCGAAGACCAGGGACACAAATTGACGGTCACCGAGACGGCATACAACGGATATGGCCAGTCGTCAGGCACGTCGCTCAAGAGTCTTGCGGTTCCCTACGTACCACCTTTGACCATAACTGAGCCCGCGGCGGAAGTGAGTGAAGCGAGCGCCGAGTTGAAGGGGTTTCTTGATCCAAATGGATCAGAAACCCACTACCATTTCGAATACGGCACGAATATCGAATACGGTAAGGATGTTCCCGAACCGAGCGGCGATGCTGGGAGTGGATTGACGGGGTCGCCCGAGGCATATACGATCACCGGTTTAAGCCCGCACACCACGTATCACTTCCGCATAGTCGCCAGCAACACGGGGGGCGCCAGCAACGGCGAAGATGAGTCATTTACGACGCTCAGTAAGCCGTCTGCAGAAACCACGTCGGCCACCGGTATCACCGAAACCGGGGCTACCTTGAACGGCAAGGTAGATCCGTGGAGCTCGGAAACGAAATACTCTTTCCAATACGGACCGACGACCTCGTATGGGTCAACAACGCCCGAAGCCGGCGCTGGATCAGGGACAAGCAACGAGGAAGAGAGCAAAGCCATTACGGGGCTGAAGGCCAACAAACGCTATCACTTCCGTGTAGTCGCTACAAATGGCAGTGGTACGACCTACGGCGAAGACCACGTATTCATCACACACGCATCGGTTGGCGAATACACGCTCCCCTTGGGTGATGAGTCTGAACAGGTTACTGTGGGTTCGGATGGCAACCTGTGGTTCACGGACTGGCACACCAGCAAGATTGGGAGGATGACGACGTCGGGCGAGGTCGAAGAATATGCGCTGCCGGCGATAAAAGGGACTTGGGAAAGTGCGCCGGCTGGGATCGTCGCTGGCCCGGAAAAAGAAAAAGCGTTGTGGTTCACCGACCATGGCAGCAGCAAGATCGGTAGAATCACCACGTCGGGTGAAATAAAAGAATATGAACTACCCTCGACGAGTGACCCAGCGGGGATCGTCGCTGGCCCGGAAAAAGAAAAAGCGTTGTGGTTCACGGAGTCTGGGACCAGCAGGATCGGCAGGATCACTACAGAAGGTGAAATAAAAGAATACGAACTGCCTACCAAAGGAAGCGGCACAACCGGTATTATCCTAGGCCCGGAAGGCTACCTATGGTTCACCAACGCCTATACCAGCAAGATAGGGAGGATCATCCCTTCATCTCACGAAATCAAAGAATACACCCTGCCGGCTGAAAGCCGCCCGGATGGTATCGTCGCTGGCCCAGAAGGCTACATGTGGTTCGCGGACGCGCTCAGCGGCAAGATCGGCAGGATCAACCCATCCAATGAAGAAATCAAGGAATACGAACTGCCTGCGGGCAGCCACCCACGTTCGATCGTCGCTGGCCCGGAAGGCGACCTGTGGCTCACGGAGCCAAGCTCCAACAAGATCGTACAGATAACGACATCAGGCTCGATCACCACTGAATACACCCAACCCACAGGGAGCAACCCGTTCGGGATAACCGTCGGTCCAGAATCCAACGTGTGGTTCACCGACGACGGCGACGGTAAGGTCGGGACAATTGAACTCTCACGAGGCGCGGAAGAATACCCCTTGCCCTTGGGTGATGACTCTGAACAGGTCACTACGGGTCCGGATGGTAACCTGTGGTTCACGGACTGGCACACCAGCAAGATCGGGAGGATGACGACGTCGGGCGAGGTCGAAGAATATGGGCTGCCGGCGACAAAAGTGACTTGGGAAAGTGCACCGGCTGGGATCGTCGCTGGCCCGGAAAAAGAAAAAGCGTTGTGGTTTACCGACCATGGCAGCAGCAAGATCGGTAGAATTACCACGTCGGGTGAAATAAAAGAATACGAACTGCCCTTGACGAGTGACCCGGCTGGGATCGTCGCTGGCCCGGAAAAAGAAAAAGCGTTGTGGTTCACGGAGTCTGGGACCAGCAGGATCGGCAGGATCACCACAGAAGGTGAAATAAAAGAATACGAACTACCCACCAAAGGAAGCGGCACGACCGGCATTGCCCTTGGCCCCGAAGGCTACCTGTGGTTCACCAACCCCTATACCAGCAAGATAGGGAGGATCATCCCTTCGTCTCACGAAATCAAAGAATACAACCTGCCGGCTGAAAGCCGCCCGGATGGTATCGTCGCTGGCCCAGAAGGCTACATGTGGTTCGTGGACGCGCTCAGCGGCAAGATCGGCAGGATCAACCCATCCAATGAAGAAATCAAGGAATACGAACTGCCTGCGGGCAGCCACCCACGTTCGATCGTCGCTGGCCCGGAAGGCGACCTGTGGCTCACGGAGCCAAGCTCCAACAAGATCGTACAGATAACGACATCGGGCTCGATCACCGCCGAATACACTCAACCCACAGGGAGCAACCCGTTCGGGATAACCGTCGGCCCAGAATCCCACGTGTGGTTCACCGACGACGGCGACGGCAGGATCGGAATGGTCGTCGCCCCGTAGGGGAGTATGCGACAGCCTTGGACACGAGGAGTTCGCCAATCGATATGCTGCATCGCCGCGTGTGAGACGTTGATCCCGATAGTGTGGTGTCCACGCTGCGGCCGGTTGGCCGCTGGGATCTCGGTGGAGTGCCGTCACGCCCACCGAGAGCTCGTGTCCGTGCAGAGCCCCGAGACCCGAAGCGCTGACGTCCCGATCTCCCGCCCACTCGGCGAGGACACCATCAGCGTCGCCGTCTGGCCCGCGCCGCCTGTTCGATCGCTCGTGGCTGGTGGATGGGGGTGCTCCGCACCCGATCTCGTCAGCCAGCTCGCGCAGGGAGCTGGCTGGCTCCTGGATCTTGCTGAGGCCGAGCTCGTGGAGTGGGTCATCGACCAGCAGCAGCCCGGGCCGCGCGGCGATTTGTCTGCGCGAGCTCGACACGCGCCCGCTGCCAGTCCGAGAGCTCCCCCCACCGCAAATCCGCGCAATCCGCTACCTCCAGCCGGTCAGGGACTCGGCGACTCGCAGGCGCCGCTCCCGTTTGCGTCACCATCGACCCGCCGCCAATTGCAATCCGACGTACTCGGACGCCCGGCGCCACCCGCCGGCCCCCCCCGGAAGCCCTACCCGGATTGCTAAAGTGGCAAGACCAAGGCAGGGGAGCAGCAGATCGGAGGGTCCTTGGGCTTGGGCAAGCGGCAGGTTCTCTCTGAGGGCAGGGGCGATGGTTTGGACGCCCGGCAAATCCGCTGGAACTTTTGGGGTCCAGCTCGCATTAAGAGCATGGCCTCCCGCGCTCATCCCTTGCCTGACGCTCCGCATCCGGGTCTGCCGCTGGTCCGGGTGCGCGGGGGCGGGCTTCGGTTGGTGCGTGCGCCAGGGCGGCGGGGCAATTGGTCACCGGAGGAGGTTGCGCACGTTCTGAACGGCCGCCGGGCCGAGTTCTTTAGCGTGCTCAGCCGGCGTCGTGACGGAGCCGGTGTGTCGCCAGTGGTGCGCCAGGAGGTCGTTGACGAGGCGATCAGCTTGGTCGTGATGTCGCGCGAGCCGATCCACAACGAACAGCACCTCGAGGGTAGGTTCTGGAAGACCGTGCAGCTTCTGCTGGTCGAGCACCGCAGTGGACGCCATTCGGTACGGGTCGGCTCACGCCGGCGAGTGGATCTCGAACTCGTGACGGACAAGCTGCCGGAGGGGAGCGAGCCGTCCGAGATAGTCGAGGCGCGGGAGCGAATCGCCAGAGCAGCGGACTTCATGGCGCAGCTCGACCCGTTCGAGCAGCAGGTCGTGACGCTCATGGCGACACGGGGGATCGGCGTCAAGCTCGCCGCCCGTCGCCTGGGAGTTCCAACCAAGACCGTCGTGGCTGCCGTCCGCAGCGCGGACCAGAAGCTCGAAAAGGTCGCGGTCATCGCGGCAGCCGGCCGGATGTGCGAGTACCGGCATCCGGCCATCCTCGCCTACGCTCACGGCGAAGCGAGCGCGCAGAGGGAGCAGGCGGCCAGAGCGCACCTGGCAGCGTGCGCCGGCTGCCGGAGCGCCTACCTCACGATGGCCCGAGAGATGCGCGAGCGGGACTACCGGCGTCGCGCCAGCGCCGCGTTCCTGCCGCCCCTCGCCGTCGGCCATCTCAGCCTGCTCGAACGTCTCACCGCGTTTGTCACCAGCCACCGTCCACCAAGCGGCGCCGGCTCGGGGGAGCGCACCGCTGGGCTGCTGGGTGGCGGAGGCATCGCCGCGAAGGCAGCAGTGGCCGGGACCGCGATCGTGGTCGCCGGCGCAGGTGTCGTGGGACTCACCGCGGGCGTGCGCGATGCCGGTTCTCACCGTCCCCGCCGTGCGCCTCGTGAGCACGTCCAGGATATGCACCCGGTGACGACCCTGATCGTGACAACCCCCTCGGCAGCACCGCCGCGCCCGCGAGCCGCGACAGCATCGCGGGCTGCCAGCGAGTCGTCTCCGCGCCACCCACGAGGATTCACGTCGCACCTGAGCACGGAAGCAAGGGCCGCTGTGACCAACTTCCCAGGCCTTGGCGGCAACGCGCCCACCCCGACCGCTACGACGAGCCGGGCAGAAACTAGCTCGCCGCGAGCGGTTAACGAACGTGAGCGGATTCTCAAGACTCCGTGATCCACAAATGTACTCACCATTCGACCACGTGCGGAGGCACATCCATGACTACTTACGCCCGTAGGCGCTGGCCAGCTCTCGTTATCGGGGTGTTCCTCCTGGCATTCGTTTTCCTCGGCGTGGCCGATACGACCGCGTACGCCGGAGCGTATGTGATCCATAATTGCCCTGGCTCTGAACAGCCTAACTACGACGCCGGTCCCTGGCAATCGTTGAACAGCGCGCCACTACCCAGCGTGGGGGGCTTTCAGGCATCATGCACACCTGGAAGTAATTCCCTGGGGACTGCAATCGGTTGGTACGCCAATCAGCAGACGCTCAATACCAATCTCGGCGTTCATCTTACATCCCCCTCCGAAGGGACCACAATCCGCCAAGTGAGGTTGGTCTGGTCTGTCTATCATGTAGCAAGCGGCTCGGATACGTTTGCTGAGGTGATTTCCGACACGGGCTCAGAGTTGATCGCTCCTACCCCTTATGTGGCAGGCCCCAATGACCCAGCTGACGTATATTTTCCTGATGGTACACATACGATTTTCGTTGGGGACTACTGTTCTTACGACGCCTCCGCCAATTGTTATTTTTCATCAAACACTTCGCCGGTAGTTCGACTCGAAGGTATGGACACCACCCTAGAAGACACTGCTCTTCCTACTGCGAGTATCAATGGTGGATCGCTTGCCACAAACGGTCCGGTTTCAGGTAAAGCTACTTTGCAATTCACCGCCACCGATAGCGAAAGCGGTGTGCGGGAATCCGAATTGCTAGCTGACGGCAGTCCTGTTACTACTCACAGTTATGCCAATCAGTGCCCCTACATGAACTTCGCCGCGTGCCCTCAAGCGATGGCCGATTCGATGACCTTGAACACCGACACGATACCCAACGGCGAGCACCGTATCGCCTTGCGAGTCACCAGCGCATCTGGAAATAAACAGACCGTGGATGACCATGCCGTGCTGATCGACAACCCGAGTCCCAGCCCAAGCCCGTCTCCCGGTCCCAACCCTAGCCCAACACCGACAGAAGAAGTAAACCCTCCGCCTTGTACTGCTGCTATCGGTACCAACACCACAATTACGGTCACTGAGCCGCACGATCTCGTCATCAGTAACTATCATCAACGTGTGACCCTACACGGAGACCTCACGGGGTTAGGCGGAACACCAATGGTCAACTCGATGGTCGAAGTGCTTGCCCGCCGGGCCGAAAGCAGTGACGATTATTCTCTCCTCAGTCGCGTTTCAACTCGCGGCAACGGGCGTTTTACGATCAAGCTTCCGTTGGGTACTTCTCGGACTATCTGCCTGCGATACAAGCTTCTCTCGGGAGGTCTTTACGCCGCGGCGCTTTCTATTACTCAGCAGGTTCGAGCTGGTTTGCGATTGACCGCGCATCCACCCCACGTCCCGGCTAAGGGGTCACGACTCAGTAGTTGAGGGAGCTACGGTGTAGTTCCACTCGCCGTGGAATGGGTTGCGGGTGATGTTGACGGCGGCGAGTTCTTGGTCTGTGACTTCGATTTCCTTGGGGTAGGGGCGGTCGTCGAGTTGGGCGTAGACCTTCAGCCCGGTGCTGGTCGTGGTGGCGGTGATCAGGTTGATGATTACCTCGTGGCTGATCAAGGGCTTTCCGCGCCAGTTGAGGCTCATGAAGCTGAACAGCCGGTGCTCGATCTTGTTCCACTTGGAGGTGCCGGGTGGGAAGTGACAGAGGGTGATCTTTAGACCGGTGGCGTCGGCGAGCTTTTGCAGCTCGACCTTCCATAGCCGGGTGCGGTAACTGTTGGAGCCTCCAGAGTCGGCGGTGATCGTCAGCTCGCTGGCATCCGGGTAGCGCTCCCTTCCGAGGGTTTCCCACCAGCCGCGAATGCTCGCGGCGGCGAACTGCGCGGTGTCGCGGTCCACGCCGACATTGACCCATCCCTCGTCACGGGTCAGGTCGAGCACACCGTAGGGGATCGCGTGCCCGAGGTCCTTGTCCTTGAAGTCATGCGTGCGCACCAGCGTCGGCTTGCCCTTCGGCTCAAGCTCACGGCCGACGGCCTTGAAATCCCCGATCAGCTCCCGCTTCTTGGTATCCACACTGATAACCGGCTGACGGCGCCCGATCGCGTCGGTGACCGTCTGGTTGATGTGCTGAAACTGCGCGTCACGATCGGGATGATCCGCGCCCTCGCGAGTCTTCTGATTGGCCTGGAGGCTGTACCCCAAACGTTTGAGCAGCCGCAGCACGGTGCGGTCGCTCACGTCATATCCGCGTTCACCCAGCGCCCGCGCGAGCTTCGCCGCGCTCTTGGAGGTCCACCGCAGCGCAGAGCACGGGTCTCCACGCGTCTGCGGCGAAACCAAACGCTCAAGCTCCTTCTCGATCCCGGATGGGTCTCTGCGACCGGCTTCTTTCCCGCACCCGGACGACGCACACGGCCGTCTTGCAACACCTCGCCGGACTCAAGCTCACGCACACCACGACGGATCGTCTCTTCGTGAAGCCCCGTCGCCCGCGAGACCGCCCGGATCCCGCCCCACCCATACGAAGCAGCCTCCGCAGCCGCCCACAGCCGCCGCGACCGCTCGTTGAGTACCTCGCTGCTACTCAACAGCCGGTAACGCTCCGCGATAGCCGCCTCATCAATCACACCACCAGATTCAACAACCCACCCACAACTCCTGCCCTAATTTGGTCGCGAGCCCTAACGGCACCGTAACTCTGAGCGGACAAGTCTTGGGTGGGTTCGTCCCCGAACTCGGCAAGGTGGTAGAACTTCAGGTACATTATCTCGGGAGCTGGCGAGTATTCCGCACCGCGCGCACGACACCCTACGGGCAGTTCACGTCTTTCTACAGTTTCCTCGGGGGTCACGGCGTCTTTGCATTCCGTGCGTGTGTGCGCGCCGAAAGCAATTATCCGTTCGTCTTTGGATGCTCTCGTGCCGTGCTCGTTCGCACCGGCTGATATCAAGCTTGATTCGAGATGCAAAATGCTCGACGGCAGGCTGGCGACAGCACAAGTCGCATCGTGGAGATATCGTATAGGATGACAGGATGCGCGCGAACCTCGTAGCCCTACTGAGATGCCCTGCTTGTCATCGTGAAAGAGTGACGTTGACCGCCTTGGCCTGCGACGAGCGGGAGGTCCGCGACGGTCATTTGCACTGTGAAAGCTGTGATAGCACCTTTGCTATCCGGCGCGGGGTAGCGCATCTGCTTTACGATCCGCCTGAGCACATAGTCGCTGAGGCGAAAGGACTTGAGCGTTTTGCAGACCAGATGCGTCTGGAGGGTTGGGACCGAGACGCAATCCGTAGCCTGCCGAACCGGGAGCACGGCTACTGGCATGTTCAAGGCCGCTCAATTCATCAACTGTTTACCACGGTGGACTTCCAGCCTGGTCAGCGCATCCTTGACATAGGATCAAATACGTGCTGGGCCACGAATCAATTCGCGGAGCGAGGGCTGAACGCCATCGCCCTCGACATATCGACTGCCGAGCTGCAGGGGCTTCATACAGCCGAGTATTTTATCGATGATGGCTCCACCTTCTTCGAGCGAATCCTCGGGACAATGACTGACATACCCATCGCTACGGGCAACCTCGATTATGTTTACTGCTGCGAGGTACTTCATCACAACGATACCCGAAGTCTGCGACAGACGCTCAGTGAGTGTTATCGAGTTTTGCGGCCAGGCGGTCAGTTGCTTGTCACCAACGAGACGTTGAAGGTGTTGCGTGACCCGGTTGGAGTTCACGCTGAGCATGTCGCGGAGTACGACGGTTACGAGCACGCCCATTGGGCGTTTGCATATCTGTGGGCTGCGATACAAGCCGGATTCAACGTCGAGCTACTTGAGCCCCATTATGTACCATTCTTTGGCGATAGCGACTTATATCTGTCGCCTCACACCCCGCCCGCCCGAGCTGTACGCGAAGGCGTTGCCTATGCTCTACGCGGGAGCACACTCGCACGGCGCGCTTATCTCGCATGGGTCTCTCTGATAAATGGCCGCGCCTCGCTGAGTATGATCGGCACAAAGCCCGGTGGGGTAGGTTCCGGTAATAAAATGCAGGATCGCATCCGTCGCACCAGGCATACGCTACGCCGATTTGCCGAATCGCCCGAGTTGCCAAAGCCGCCGCCGGCTCCGATAGACCATGAGGGTGGTCTCGCTACTTGATCGCGCGGACGATCGCTCGATAATGGTGTGGACCGTCGCCGGTCCGTTCATCGTTGGTAGGCTCGCCCGAAAGAATCTCGGCGTCGGAGAAACCCGCGGCACCCACCAAGCCCATGAGTGCGGCGAGGTTAGGCTGGGCAGCCTCCGAGATGTGCCGACAGGTGTGGCTCATCTGGCCTCCATCTTTCGGGCACGGTAGACGATGTCTGCTGGGATGCGTCCTTGTGTGAGTCTGCCGTGGTGTGCGCGGTCGGTGTTGTAGAAGCGCAGGTAGGTATCGAGCTCGCGTTTGAGTCCTGTGTAGCGGGGATAGAGGTAGCGAGCGAACGCGGGTCGCCAGCATTCATCGAGGATCGTCTTGTGTAGGGCCTCGACGTTCCCGTTGGTCTGCGGCCTGCCGGCGTGGATACGGGTGTGCCGCGCCTTCAGCGCCTGGAGTGTGGTGGTGAAGTCGCCCTTGAACTCGTTGCCGTTGTCGCTGAGCATCCTCTCGAGCTTCCAGCCGGCGGCCTTCAGCTCCCGTGCGACACGTCTGGCGAGGACGCTGGTTTGTCGGGCGGTGGGGTTGCCTTGCTTGCAGATCACGAGCTCGGCCCAGGCGTAGGAGGAAGCGATGTCGATTGCGGTGAGCTGCCAGATCGCGCCCTCAGTGCCCCGCAGCCTGCCGACGTAGAAGCAGTCGATCCCGACCAGCTCACCGGGCCGCTCGACGTCGATGTGGCGCTCTGGCTCTGGGTTTCTGGGTGGCTCATAGGGCGCTGCATAGCCGGCGATCAGCCCGAGGCGTTTCGCTCGAGTGTTCAACCCGTGGCGGCAAAGGACCTTCCACACGCCGTTCGGGGAGACGATGATCCCGCCCCACTTCTCTCTGGCCAGCTCCGATGAGACACGCCTCGGGCCAAGGCCGGGGTGGGCAATCGAGAACGATACGATCCGCTCCTCGATCATCTTCGGCAGCGCGTTGGGCATCTGTGGCCGGCGACGCTCTCTGGGCCTGAGCATCTCCAGGCCGTGCCGGTTGACTTGGCGCTTCCAGGCGTAATAGGTGGAGCGGTGCACCCCGAACGTCCGGCAATGCCGCTGAGACGTTCGTCCTCGCTGCCTCCGCGAAAAGCTGCTGGCGGTAGCCGAACAGCACGTCATCCTTGGTCATCAGGCTCAACCTCTCTCTTCACTTGGCGGTGAAGGAGGCAGCCTGAGCCGAGGCGCGGACGGGTTCCCCGGCCGGGGAACCCGTCCAAACCTCAAAGACCTATCGAGCCCCCAACTGTCGGGAGCACCCGGAGACAGCCCAGGTTAGGCGCCCACCAGTTCGAGCGATCATTGTTGAGTTCCCCCGCAGGAAAGAAGCGCCACAGTGCCTCGGGGTGGCCACGCAGGAACATCGCCTCGGTCTCGATAATCGCCTGCTCGCGGGTGACAGCCGCGACGCGGCGCAGCGCACGAACGGGATCGGCCATGTGGTAGAGCACGCCGAGATAGAGCACTACGTCCCACGTCCCGACCTCCTCCAGGTCGCAATCCATGAAGTCTAGGGGTATCGCCTCGACGTGGCTACCGAGCGCCTGCCTGGCGGTGTCGAATCGCCAGCGGGAGGGCATTGTGTCAGGGTGCCATGCGTCGCTCTCGTGCGGCGCCGGGGGAGGTTTGGCCTTGTCAATGTGTTCGCGATATATCTCGCCGTAGTGGTCGGCGTCGGTCGCCCATAGGTAGTGATCGAGCACCGCCACTCGGCTAGCTCCGGCCCGCTCGGCAAGGAAGGCATAGGCACCGTCGACGCCACCAATGTCCAGGAGGCTCCTACCGGCAAGGTCGCCGAGCTTGAACAGGCCCCACTCGCGGGCGATATCCGCGCTGGACTTCATGGCTGGCGTCAGCACGCCGCCGCCAACGTCGATCTGGTGATACCAGCCCATGCGGGCGACGTACTCGCGGAGCGCGGCTGGCGTGAGTCCCGCGGGCAGCTGCTCAGTACGATAGGAGCTGCCGTAGACCATATGTGCCGTGCGCGGTCCGATCAGGATGCCGTCTTGCCGGCGGCGGATGCTCAGCGGCCCGATTTGCACCGCTCGGCCGCGGGGAACCAGCTGAGCGAAGCGGGCGCGAATGGATCGACCTTTCGTCATGCGAGGGAGACTAGCGTGTCAGACGTACTCCTGCCGCTCGCACTCGTAGGGGTTCGGCACCGGCGGCAAAGTCGCTGTGACTTTGGGGGCCTTGCTTGCATTAAGGAGCATGGACTATTTCGATGAGCTAGAGCGGACACCCTCCGATCGGCCAGCCAGTGATCCATGCCTCGATGACGGATCTCTTGCCCCTAGCCCGGAACGTGCAGTAAGGGCGGGGGAGTGACCGAGGAGCTCGCGTGCGGCGATCCGGGGGGGGTGTGAGTGTGGCGTTGTCCGGTGGTGGTGGCCGTGCGGGCGGTTCCGCGATAGCGTGATGCTTGTGCGGCCGGTGTGCGGGCAGCGGTGAGCGAGGCCGTGGCCGGGAAGCTGCTTGGTGGTGTGGTCGGCCGGTGGTGGCTGTCAGCCGGTGAGGGCTGGGAGCGCTTTGAGCTTCTCGAAGGCGGCGAGGAGTTCGGCTGCCCACGGCCATGTGTCCTGGAGGTGGAGCTTTGCGCGGCGGCCGGAGAACGCGAGCCGGCCGGCGACGTGCAGCAGCCGGTAGCGGATGCGCTTGGGCTCAGCGTTGGCGAGGTCTCCGGTGAGGGTGAGCGCTTGGGTCCAGACGAATAGGTCGTGCGCGAACATCACGGTCTCAAGCCACACCTCGTTGAGCGCGAACTCTTTGAACGGGAACTTGGAAAGGCCGGTGTCCTTGTCATCGCGGATGCGATCCTCGACGTGCGCGTGCTGGCGGTGGCGGCACTCCAGCACGGCGATGTCCTGGTCGGTCTGGTCGGTGAGGATCGCTTGGAATCGGTAGCCGTCGTGGTCGGTGAAGGACAGCTGCGCTCCGGGGTGCGGGCGCTCACGCCGCACGATCAGCCGGGAGCGCTCGGGCCAAGCGGACAGATCAACCATGCTGGTGATCTCCACGACTTCGCCGTTTTTGCGGGCCGAGCCGTCCTGGTCGAGCGCCACAACCCACGTGTCCTTGGGGATCTGGAGGATCGCTGAGCGGACCGTCTCGGTCAGCTCGTAGCCGACCGAGAAGCGCATATTGCCCTCCCTGCAGTAGTCAACCAACCCGTGGGTGGCGCCGGCGGAGTCCGCGCGCACCAAGATCTCCAGCGACTGCACGTACTCGGCCGGGATCTGCTCAAGCGCCCTATCCAGCACCGCCACATGATCAGCGGCGGTGTTCGAGCCGGCGTTCCCCGGCCGCAGCAGGCCACCCATCACCTCCCTGGTCTCATCGAGGTAGACCTGCAACGGGTGAAACCCGTAGCCGCCCTTGTAGTTCCCAGCCGCCTTCTCCTTCTCCGAATGCGTCGTGATCAGCGTCGCGTCAACATCGAGCGTCAACCGCTCGGGCGCACCATGCATCTCCCAGAACCGGGCCCTGGCGCGCGCGTGAGCCCCGCGGAGGGCGTCCAAGGACCCTGGCGTCGAGGCTATCCGGTCGATCATCCGAAACGCTGTCGAATCAGACGCCA
The DNA here is from genome assembly GCA_963725535.1 of uncultured Solirubrobacterales bacterium. Lineage (GTDB taxonomy): Bacteria > Actinomycetota > Thermoleophilia > Solirubrobacterales > Solirubrobacteraceae > Palsa-744. The sequence goes on along the minus strand of CAVRYX010000007.1, from coordinate 1,371,600 downwards.
CCGCCCCGAACAACGCGTCCTGCTCACGGACCGCGCCGAGATCAGAGACGCACTCGCCGCCATCGACCAACATCACCGCCAGATCACGGACCACCCAGCCCGGATCATGACCCCGACGCCGCTGCTTGACCCCGGCCAGCCCCAACGACAGCGCGGTGGTGAGCCCGACGGCCTCAGCGACCAGCGCGACCAGCGCGCTGCCCACGTGCGAGACCAAACCCGCTCCGTCCGACGTGACTTCTACGGTTACCGGGCGTCCATCACGCATCACCTTCAAGGTGAACCTCCTGAGTTCGGGAATCGGCCCTTCAGCAAGCCCAATTCTCCAAGCCCAGTCGGACGTTTCCGCGCCCCCGCTCACCCCGGGGGCGCGGTCGTTACTGCACGCTCCGGGCTAGTGGTTCGTCTGTGAAGTTTGTGGGTTATGCCTCGAGGACCTTCCCGGTGTAGGTCCACTTGAATGGTTTGGCGGTCTGGTTGTAGGTCTCGATAAACGCGAGCATTTGCTCGGCGAGGTCTTCCTCGCTGAAGAAGATGCCGTGCTTGAGCAGTCGGCGGTAGAGGATCGAGAAGAAGATCTCGACCTGATTCAGCCACGAGGCGTGGGTGGGGGTGAATTGGAAGCTCCAGCGAGGGTGAGCGGCGAGCCATTCCTGTACCTCTTCGGTGCCGCGGGTGGAGAGGTTGTCGCTGACCGCGATGATCTGCTGGCCCTCGACGACGGGGATCTCGCTGTCGAGTTGGTCGAGGAAGCGGATCAGATCGAAGCGGTTGCGGGTCTTCGAGGTCATCGCGAGCACGTCACCCTCGTGGACCTTCAGACACGCGAACAGGCACTGCGTGCCGTTGCGGATGTATTCGTGCTCGCGACGTGTCGTTCGCCCAGGAGCAGGAAGGATGTCTGGCTTGGTTGGTGCCTTGGCCTGGATCCCGGTCTTTTCGTCGATCGAGACGACCAGCACGTTCTCTGGCGGATTCACGTACAGACCGCAGACACCTTTCAGGCGCTCCTCGAACTCGGGGTCGGAGAAGTCGCTCATCACCCAGTAGTCGGTCAGGTGCGGCTTGATGTCGGCGCGCGCGAGAATCGTGTGTGCCTGGGCACGCGACATCCCCACCGCCTGCCCGAGTTGCTCATAGGTCCAGCGTTCCTGCTGAGCCCCCTCTGGTGTCTCCGGTGGACGCGTGCACGCCTTGGCGATCAGCCTCGCCCGATCCGCCTGCGAATAGATCAGAGGTTTACCCGAGCGCGGCAAGTCACGGAGCCCGGCGATCCCATCCTGCTCATAGCGCGCCCGCCACTTCTGCGCCGTGTTCGTCGAACACCCCACCAGCCGGCCGATCTCCGCAGCCGAACGACCTTCCGCGGCACAAAGCACGATCTGGGCGCGCTCGACCATCCGCACCTCAGCGGTGCTCGAGCGCACAATCCGATCAAGCTCCGCTTGATCGTCCGCTGCGATCTCAACACTCTTCGCCAACGCAGGCATACCGAACCTCCATCATCGCTGGACCCAACCAGCGACGAGTTCGGCAAAGACCACGACACCCCTTCAACCACCAACGCACTTCACAGACGAACCACTAGAACGGTGCGAATCGACACGATGCCGTCTCGAAAAATGCGATGGCTGCTATTGCTGGGCGGAGTTCTTGGCCTGGCAGCCATAATGCTTGCGACACGGGCATTCCTTCACCAAGGCACCGCCCTTGAGCACATCCTCGGACCGATCGTAGAGCCTCGCAGACCACGACGGCAGCACGTCCCACATCGACAGCTCGTCACCTCTTTTCACACCAAGACACGAACTGCTGGATTGGCTCCCCACGTACGCCACCGTCGAGCTTATGTTGCGACCGAACGCGCGGCTCCAGATATCATCCCCGTCGCGCACAACGAGCCAGCCTTCGTTGCGCATACAGTCCGCCCCCAGCCGCGTGCTTCATACAGCGAAGCAGCGGCGAATGCAACCCAGAACTTTGGCTATCTCGGACGCCGATGAACGCGGCTCGTCTGTGGTCTGAACCCGTTGTGGATCTCGTGACTCAGCGTCTGTCGCTACTCGCGGACTCGACTCGCGTCAGGTTGCTTATGCTGCTTGAACAGCAAGAGGCGACGGTGCAGCGGCTTTCCGATCAGATGCCCAGCACGCCGCAGAATGTCTCTCGACATCTGTGCATTTTGCACCGCTCAGGAATCGTGGCGCGACGACGGGAGGGTGCGTCAACTTACTACTCACTCGCGGACTATTCGGCTTGTCGTCTGCTCGATCAGACTCTGGCCAGCATCGCGGGTCAGATTGATGAGCTGGCCGATTTGGTCAAGCTCACTGCCTAGCCGACTATCGGCCCCGAACCAGCCTATTCTGCCGGCTCGGCATGAGCTGAGCGACTTTGGACGCGCCCTCCCCTGCTGGCTCATGAAAGCCGACGCTTTCACGTTTGATGTACTCGATCACTTTCACGTGATGTGGACTTGTGGTATTTGGGCGGCGCAGGACGTACCTTCGCCGCATGGGCCTTTTCGGGAAGTCCAATTCACAGCGGGACGGATCGACTGCAGGTGTTAACCATCTGGCCCGTTTTGTGGGGCGACTGCTGTTGTGGGGCTGTGTGCTGTTGCTGCTTATTCGTGGTATCGCCTCATACCTCGGCACCAACTCGCATGTAGCGACGCCAGCGCGCGGCGCTGGGGTAACCGTCGCACAGCCCGCGAGCACTGTGCGAGGGAGGTGATCGGTATGTCGCGCAAACGGTCTGCACGGCTTGTGTGCTTTCTGGCGGCGTGCACGCTGGCGTTGTTCCCGGTAGACGCTTTCGCTTCAGGGAACGACGTCGGTAAGAACGTCGCTGACTTGTTGAAGGGTTACGCAAGTGATCTGTATGGCGGGATAGTCGCCGTCATAAGCCTTACGTTTCTCTTGAATCGTCGTTACACCGAGCTTGCGGTGTTCTTGTTCGCCGCGATCGTGGTGGCGTGGATGGTGTTCGCGCCGTCTGAGATCGCCTCGGCGGCCGAAGGCGTCGGCAAGCAGATATTCGGCTGAGGGCTCGGGCGATGAGTGACAGCTCACACCCGATCCGCTCTTACCAGAGGATTTTCCGGCCCGACCGGCGTATCTATCAGATAGACGGGCGGCGCCTGCCCATCCCTGGTGGGGTACCGCTTGAGTGGCTTGGATGGGCGTTCGGTGCGCTCGTGCTGGTGCTCGTGCTCAGCCAGCGCCAGGTCGTGTTCGCGCTCGTGCTCGGCGCGATCGGAGCCCTGCTCGGCGCAAGCTCACACGGCGCCAAGGGAGCGGTGCTCGCCGGTCCGGTGGGTTTCCTTGGCGCGCTGCTGATAGGGGTGGTGTTCGGGTGGCTTGCGTGGCCGTTGCGACTGATCGTCGTGCCCGCGATGCTTGCGACCCTCGCGGGGCAGGCGTCACCGGATGGCCGTCCAGCTCACCGTTATCTGACCTCGTGGGTGTCGGTTCGCCTGCGCCCCGCACGTCGCTCGCTTGACCGGCCGATCCCGGTCGAGGGCGTGGTGCATGTGTGGGCACCGCAGGTGTGGGTGGCACCGGATGAGCACTCGCCCGTGTTGCACCACGGTCGCGTGCGCGGCCCGGCGCGGCTGGTGTTCGGCCGTCCCGTTGTGGTGATTCCGGCCCGTGGCAGGTTTGTGGTCCGACGTGTTGAGGGGCACCGGATGCGTGCGGGTGAGCGCCGCGCGGAGGTGATCGAGCTGTCCGAGGGGCAGGTCGTGGAGGTGCGGCCGTGAGCTTTCCCTTGCGTTACGCGCACGGCAATTTGCTCGTCGGTCGTGGTGGCGAGACCGCCGGCCTGTACCGGCTGGCGATGACCTCTTACCCATATCTCCCCACTGGGGAGAAGTGGACGCTACAGCGTCGCCTACAGCGCCTCGCGCACACGATCGCTGCGGATTTCAGCTTGTGGCGTGTCAGTCGCGCGTACCCGGCTGACCGTTACGTGCAGCACACCGCGGGGCTGTTGGACGCGCGCCACCAGGACGCGCAGGCGTGGCAGACATTCTTGGAGGGGCACCGGGCGCGACTGGCGCAGCTTGGGTCGCATATACCCGAGTGCTATCTCGCGGTGTCGCTCGCGGCGCCCGGCCATACGGGTATCGGCTCAGGGCTTGTGCGCAGCGTCGATCGTGTTCGTCGCCGTGTCGAGGAGTTGGCCGGCATCGGCGCCGAGTCCCCGATATCCGGCGCGGAACTTTCAGAACTACTCACGTGCGAGCAGCGCATCTTTGAGCGGGTAGGCGGTGTCATTCCCGCTCGGCGTGCTCGCACGAGCGAGCTTCAATGGCTTCTGCGGCGGTGTGCGTGTCGAGGACTCGGGGAGCCTGAGCTTGACCATCACTGGCAGCCGGACGCGCTGATTATCCAAGCGTCCGGTGGCGGTGTTGGGTTTCAGCCGCTGGAGCATGACCTCGCGCGGTGCGCGAACGCCGCGATCACCGAGCAGCAGCAGACGCTCGCGGTGGACAGCGAGCAGGGCCGTTGCTACCAGGCGATGCTCGCCGTGGGTGGACTCGCTGACGCCCCGGAGTTTCCTGGCTCGACGGCTGAGGTGCTGTTTGCGCCATTGGAGGCTGTCGGATTCCCTGTGGATGCCGTCGTACATGCCCGTTGGCTGGGTAATAGGCAGGCGCTTGCGCAGGTGCGTAAGCGGATCGCTGACGTTGAGCACGCCTACCACGAGCAGGTCCAGGGAGCGGCGCACGGCCCGAGTCTGCTTGCGGGCGAGGATCGCGTGCTCGCGCGTGAGTATGAGGCGCAGCTGCAGGCGGGCGGGCACCCGCCGATGCTCTACGCCTTCATCGGGCTCGCGGTCGGCGCCAGCACAGAGGAGGAGCTTGAGCGGCGGGTCGCCGCGCTGAAAGAGCAGTACGGCGATATCACGCTGCACCGGCCGACTGGCCTGCAACGGACGATGTTCTTTGAGCATCTACCACGCGCGGACGGGTGGCTGTGATGCGCGATTACGTGCAGCAGCTCACGGTCGAGCAGTTCGGTGGCATGGTCGCCACCGCGACGCGCACGGTCGGCTCGGGGCGCGGCCCTTACCTCGGCTACACGCCCACGGGCGCCCCGCTGCCAGTCAGGTTCGACGCGACGCAGGCGCCAAGGGAGTCCCGTGCGTCGGCGGTGCTGTTGATCGGCACTCTCGGCTCAGGGAAGACGGTCGCGGCGCAGACGATCGAGTACGCCGCCGAGCGACGGGGCAGCTTGGTTGTGGACTTCGATCCGAAGCCCGACCACGGCCTGCACAAGCTCGATGAGCTCGAGAACCGGGTTGGTGTGCTTGAGCTGTCCGGCGACCCCGCGCAGCAGGGCAAGCTCGACCCGCTGGCGATCGGCCTTGAGGACTTGCGCGAGGAGCTTGCCTGCTCGTACCTGCTTGAGCTTTTGCCCGGCCCGTCGAGTACGTGGGAGAACGCCATCTCGCTGGCGGTGAAGGAAACGGTACGCGAGGGGTCGCGCAGCCTCGCGCGTGTCGTTGACTTGCTGCTCAAGAGTGACCGTGCTGGTGCGCGGGACGCTGGCGAAGCGTTGGAGGTAATCCGCGACTTCGGCCTCGCGCGCCTTGGCTTCGGTGACGGTCAGAGCACGGGGCTACAGGCGGTCAAGCCGGTCACGACGATTCGTATGCCTGGCCTGTCGCTGCCCGAACCGTCAGCGGCGAGGGACACATACACGCGTGCGGAGCGCGTGTCCGTGGCGACCCTCTCGCTGGTTGCGGCGTATGCGCTGCAGTTGATCTCTCACGACCGCTCGCGTCACAAGGTCGTCGGCCTTGACGAGATTTGGTTTCTCTTGGCCTCCCCGCAGGGCCGCCAGATCGTTAACCGATTGGTCCGGTTGGGTCGCGCGTTTAACGCGACCCTTCTCTTGGGGACGCATCGGATCGGTGATCTTGGCGACCTTGCGGACCTGATCGGTGTCGTGCTCGTATTTGGCCAGGATTCCGACGAAGCCGCAGGCGCCGCCCTGCGATTCATCGGCCTTGACCCCACCCGCGAGCTGACCGGGCTTGTGCGTGAACTACGAGCGGGCCGGTGCCTGATGCGCGACCTATCCGGTCGCGTCGGCGAGGTGCAAGTCGATCTCGTCTACCCGCACCTACTCCAAGCGTTTCAGACAACCCCCGGCCAGCAGAGGACCGCACAGTGAAGATCATTCTCCGTGTAATCCATCGCGCAACATGCCAACGTGTCGCGCTCACAGTATCGCTCACGACGGTGCTCGCCTTGCTGCTGGCCGCCGCCCCCGCGCTCGCGGGTGACGTTTACAGCAACATCGGACCGGCGCCACAGGTGACGGGCGGTGGCATTTTCGGACGCTACCCGATCGCCAACTACCAGCTCGACCAATACTTCCCCGCGATCAGCGTCGGGCTGACGAGTGGTGTGGACGTGTCCGGCGTCGTGCCGATGATCGCCTACTTTTTCGCGCAGGTTCTTTGGATGATGGCGGCGTTCCTAGCAAACGGGGTAATCACTCTCTTTGGGTTCGCGTTTAACCTGGATTTGGTTAACGGGAACGGCAGCCCCGGCTCCGGTGCGCTCTCACCTGTATCGAGCGCGATCCACAGCATCTACGCCAGCACGTTCGGTGCCCCGTGGCTTGTGGTCGCCGTCGTGTGCGCTGGGTGTTGGGCGATGTGGAAGGCGCTAGTGCAGCGCCGCTACACCGAGACAGCCGGCGCGCTCGCCGTCTCGCTTTTGTATTGCGTGCTGGCGATCGGGATTGTCACGCAGCCCGAACGGACGATCGCACCTGCGAGCAAACTGTCTAACCAGATATCTACGGCGCTGCTGTCGCTGACCAACCAGGGCAGCATCTCAGGTGAACAGCAAGCCAAGAGCGCCGCGTCAGACCAGCTTTTCAACCTGCTCGTGCTGAATCCGTGGACCGTCCTTGAGTTCGGCGGGATCGAGCACTGCACCACCGGCCCACAAAGTACACATTCGGTTGCGGTTCGCCCATTGAGCAGCGACCCCGCGCGTGATAGTCAGCTCGCGGCGCAGCTCGAAAACGGGGTGGAAGTCCAAGCGGAAGGTAAGACGTGCATCAACAACCGCGACAAGTATGCGCCGCACTTTCTCGCCTATTCGTTCCAGAGTAACGGGCGTAACAGCGAGCACGAAGCGCTCGAAGAAGGCAACACCGGGGACCTCCCCAGCTCTGACCCCGGCAAGAGCAACGGCACCTACCGGCTGGGCAAGGCGGATGAGCCCGCCGTCGAAGCGATGGGCAAGGGTGGCCAGTATCAACGGCTGCTGTTGTCGATCGTGATTCTCGGTGGGGAGATCGGAGCGTTCCTTTTGCTGGGATGTCTCGCGTAGGTGCCCGGTGTCGTTCAGCGTGATCGTCCGCCCCGCCCCGGCAGTCGATCCCGATGCGCCGGCAGTGCCGACGGCCAGGGCGAGCGCACCGACGACTGCCCCGAGCGCGCCCCCAGCGGCAAAGCTACGGTGAATAAGGCTTCTCATGCCCACGATCCTCCTCGACGATGTTGCTGTAGCTACTACTCGAGTGCAGAACCGACTGCTATCCACACTTGCCAACAGCTTGATGTTGTACCGATCCTCCGGCCTGTGCGCCAACTTATGCTTCGCACCTCAGCTCGTTCCCGCATGACCTCGCCCGACGCTACAAGAAGCCTTGCCTGGTCGGCGCTTTCTAGCTTGAGCAAATGGCCGTTGAGTCCCTCCCAGGCGCCGCTGCCTATATCTCGGACAAGTGCCTCAAAGGCTCGCGGCTCAACAGGTCTGCCCACCCGCGCCCACACCGAGCAACCACGACGCACAGGCTCCTGCAGGTAGGGACGCGGACCGCCAGATTGCGCCGCTGCTGGAGCGCCTCGGCCTCGGGGGGCGCCTGGAGCACCGCGCGGAGACGCTCTCGATGGGCGAGCGCCAGCGGGTGACGATCGCCCGGGCGCTCTCCACTGAACCGCGCCTGCTGCTGGCTGACGAGCCGACCGGCAGCCTTGACACGCAGCGCGGCCGGGAAGTGCTCGAACTGCTGACCGAGCTCTGCCGCGAGCACCACGTCGCAATCGTGCTCGTCAGCCACGACCCCCAGGTGGCCGCCCACGCCGACCGGGTATACGCGCTGCGCGACGGCAAGCTCGGCGAGTACGCCCGACCAGTGAGTCGCGCGGGTCTCCGCGCAGTAGCCATACGGGGCTCGCGGTCGTGAAGTCCGGGAACGTCCTGCACCTCTACCGCGCGCGGCTGCTGCAGGAGCTGTTAGCGGTCGTGGGCATCGCTGCGGGCGTGGCCCTGCTGTTCGCCTCGCAGGGGTCTTGAAGAAGGCCTCGTGCGACAGGTGTGCGCGCTGCCCGGGGTGCGCGTCGCGGCGCCGCTACTGGAAGGGTCCGCCAACGCTATCGGACCCCGCGGGCGCCGACGCGAGCCTCTCCCAGCTGGGGGCTCGCTCAGGCGCCACACCCTAGCTCTCGCCGGTGGCCGGCATCGGCGCGATCGTGCTGCCCGCGCCGCTCGCGGGCAAGCTCGGGGTGACCAAGTTCGGTCAGGAAGCCACCCCCAATTGGACGGGCGGGTCGCGCAGGCGCCGCTGTACGAGCAGCTCGGCACCCGGCAGATCGGCCGCTCGTCTCGAGCCCCATCGTCATGGCCCCGCTCGCGTTCGCCCAAGAAATGACCAGGCAACCTGCCGCGGGCGGACTGACCGGGTGGGAACTGTCTGAGCCGCCATCCCTGGCAACGTCAGCGGGTGACGAAGGCTAGGACTTTGCGTGCCAGCCGCGGCCCTGCTTGGCGACCTTTCCTTCCTGCTCAAGGGAGGGCAGGACCCTGTAGAGGTAGTTCTGCTTGATCCCCATGCGGCCTGCGAGCTCGGGGATCGTGATGCCGGGCTGAGCGGCCACGAACGACAATGCCTGAGCGCTGCGTGTACCGCTGCCTTTGCGCCGGCCCACTTTGCGTCGTGAGCCACCGCGTTTAGCCGGCGCCGCCGCCGGTGTCTCGGCCTCGACTGTGGCAGCCGGGACGGCCTTGGCGGTGCGGGTTTTGGAGCCACGGGGGCGCCCCGGGCCGCGACGTGCCGGCGCTTTGCGCGCGGCGGGCGTTGTGGCGGCTCCATTCAGGCCACCAAGTGCCGCAGAAGCAGCCTCTAGGCGGCGATACTCCTCCACCGAGGGCTTGAGCTCCTTCAGGCGAGTTGCGATCTCTTGGCGCTTCTCGTCAAGAAAGTCGGTCACGATTGAGTCCCTTCAACGAGGGTGAATGTGCTCTACCTGCCTGCTACCGAAGCGACTTTACAACGGCGGGCAGCCTCGGGTCCTTTGGGGTCAGCAAAAGTGGGGGAGCACCGTCAGCGACGGCGTGCGACACCGAGGATGTGTGGGTCGGGTGGAAGGAACGGCGCGGGGTTGTAGGGGAACCGATGGCATACCTCGATCTGAAACCCCGCGCGCTCGATTGCGGCCGTCGTGTCGCGCGCCAGATGACAGCCGCCCGCCAGACGGGGCCAGAACGTCGCGTCGGCAAGCCGCTGAAAGCGCGCCTCCCACCCGGAGTGCGCGACCACGTGCTCATAGAAGCGCAGCTCGCCGCCCAGGCGGATCACGCGGTGAAGCTCCGCGAGCGCCGCGTACTGGTCAGGCACCGTGCAGAGCACGAGGGCGACGACCCCCGCATCGAAGGACTCCTCCTCGCCTGGAAGGCGATCCGCGCCACCGTGCACCACAGAGACCGGGACAGGCGCCTTCGCCGCCGCGCGCTGCGCACGCTCGCGCAAGTAGCGCTCGGGCTCGACGGCGATCACCTCACTAACTGAGGTCGGATAGTGCCGGAAGTTCGCGCCGCTGCCGGCGCCGACCTCCACCACCCGGCCGCACAGACCGCCGAGCAGCTTACGGCGATGCTCGGCGCCGCCGCGGCGCTCACTGAGCTCGGCGACCCTCGCATAGATGCGGGCGAACACCGGGCGCGAGGCATGTTCTTCCATCAGCTGCCTGCCGCCGTTGTGGCTCGCGCGGAAAGCTCGACTCCGTCATCGAGTGGCACACAGGTCGAGAAGGAGCCGTGGCCAGGGTCACGGACGTGCTCAAGGTATGGGCGCAGGTCGGGGTCATCCGCGCTCAGCTCGGCGACCACCAGCGCATCGCGCGCCAGGGACGGCTCGATGACGCAAAGGACCGGCAGGTACAGGTCGTTACGGCCGTCGAGAAAAAGCAGATCGACGGGTCCCTCCAGATCGGCGAGCGTCTGCCTAGCGTCACCGACCCGCAACTCGACAAGCTCCGCGAGACCAGTGTCCGCCAGGTTGCGGCGGGCGATCTCGGCCTTGCTCGGACGCAGCTCAGTGGTGATGAGCGAACCACCGCCGCAGTCCCTGACGGCAGCCGCGAGATACACGCTCGAGACGCCGAGAGACGCGCCGAACTCCACGACCCGACGGGCTCGCCTACTCAACGCGAGGACGTACAGCAGCTCGCCGACCTCACGCTTAATCGCCAGCGGAGCATCCCCATAAAGCTCGTACCGCTCGGCCTGCGCCAGCCTCTCCCCGAGCTGCGCCTCGCGCGCTCGAACACGCTGCTTGGCCTGCTCGTCCTCGGCCCGTGCCCTGGCGTGCAGGCGATCGAGAACGCCGGTCACCGTAGGCGATCTCAGCGTCGAGGACATCGACTATCAGCCCTCATCGATGCTGGCACCCCAGCAGACGCCAGCCCAGCGCAGAGCCGGGTCTTCGTAGTCCTCGTGCCATGCTCCAGTCCACGACAATCAGGGAGGATATGGACGAATGCGCATGCCTGCCGGTATCGCCGCTGTCAACCATCGCGTCGTCGGGCCGCTGGCGCGTGCGTACCCTACCGAGCAGCTTGCCGACATCGACATGGTGCTGCTATGCGTTCCCGACCGGGAAATAGGGCGGGCAGCAGCAACGCTGGCGCGGTGTCTGCGCCGGCAGAGACGGTCGTCGCACCCCACCAATCCAGACGACCAAGTTGGCACGGGGCTGCTGGTGGGCCACTGCTCGGGCGCAACGACGCTTGCCGTGCTCGAGCCATTCCGCGAACGGTTCTCCCTGCATCCATTGATGGCGTTCGCCGCAGCAAACCGAACGACTCTCGCGGGTGTGACGGATGCCACCGCCGCAGGGCAGCAAAGCCCCGACGGATCGAGCTGCGCAGGCTTCCGCCACGGGGCCTCGGCAGCTCTCGCCGGATCGACGCCGCGTGCGCTTGCGGGCGCTCGGCTCCTGGCGTCTTTGCTCGGACTGCGCACGTTCATCATCGACGATGGAGATCGCGCCGCCTATCACGCCGCGGCCTCGATGGCATCAAACTTTCTGATCACGTTGGAGGCCGCAGCCGAGCGCCTTGCGGTATCGGCAGGCTGCCCGCGCGAGTCGCTGGTGCAGCTGGTCCGCCAGACCGTCGAGAACTGGGCACACAGTGGGTCCAGCGCGTTGACCGGTCCGATAGTACGCGGGGACAACACCACAGTAGCGCACCAGCGTGACGCAGTCGCAACGCGGACACCGGAGCTGCTAGCGCTGTTCGACGCGTTGAGCGAGGCAACCCGCGATCTGGCCAGGTCGGCAGGATCGTGACCCTCGTCCGAGACCAATTGGCTGGTGACGGCGGCGCTACGCCGGACGTCTCGCTCAGCGCGCCGGGCCCGTTCATCACGCTCACCCGCTCGCTCTGGCGCCGGCTTGCCCCCGCCGAGGCCCTGCCGGTCTCCGAGGTCGAGCTCGAGCACCTACGGGCACTGGCCGATGTCCTCGATCGCGATGAGGCACGGGATGTCTACTTCCCTCTGTGTAATCTCATCCAACTACGCTACGCCTCGGCTGGTCGGCAGGAAGCGCCGTACAATGATCGGCCTGGCGGGCAGCGTTGCCGCAGGTAAGAGCACCACAGCGCGAGTGCTCCAGATGCTGCTATCGCGCTGGCCGACCGAGCGTAGTGTCGCGCTCGTAACGACCGACGGTTTCCTCTACTCAAACGATGAGCTGGCCCGGCGGGGCCTGATGTCCCGCAAGGGCTTCCCTGAGAGCTACGACGTCCAGCGCCTCGCACGCTTTCTCGCCGCAGCGCGCCACGGTGATGCCGCTCTTGATGTGCCGATGTACTCCCATCTTCGCTACGACGTGATCCCCGACCGTATCCAGCGCATTGAGCGTCCGGACGTGATGATCGTCGAGGGCCTCAACGTGCTCCAGCACCGCCGCGCGGATAGCGGCCGCCCAGCCCACCCAGCCATCAACGAGCACTTTGACGTCAGCATTTTCCTGCACGCCGCGGAGCCACTTCTCCAGCAGTGGTATGTCGAACGCTTCCTCGCGCTTCGAGGAGCGGTGTTCCACCAGCCCGACTCTTACTTTCACAATTTCGCGGCGCTCTCCAACCGCCAGGCTCGTACAGTCGCAACGCGAATCTGGCGCGAAACCAACCTCCCAAACCTGCGAGCCAACATCGCGCCGACGATGACCAACGCCGACATTGTGCTGAGAAAGACCGGCGACCATCGCGTAGAGTCGGTCTCAGTCCGGGTGTGACTTCCGTCCCCCGCAGCCAGTGCCATCATCGAGGAAGGCCATCACCTGCGCGCGGATCGCCGCGTGGACACCCTCGACAGTCGCATTCGCATCGATTTTCGTGAAGCCTGGCGCCTCGGGAAGGTCCAGGTAGGCCGCCCGCAAGCCGCTCAATTCGCCGAGGTCGCTCCGGTCACTTCCACGAGCCTCGATGCGCTCCAGCGCGATCGTCGGCGCTACATCCAGAAACAGCGTCAGGTCCGGTGTCGGCAAGCTCTCAAACAAGTCCCGCACGAGCTGCTCGTCGCCGAGGTCGAAGTGGTGCGCGCCAGCGATCTGGCAATAGCTGTAACGGTCGATCACGACGACATCGGCGCCATTTTTGAGGACATCGATGACTTCGCGCATCGTTGTCCACTTGAGAGTCGAGATTATGAGCTTCGCCGTCCGTGCACCTACCAGATCCTCAAAGCCGACCTTCCCCTGTGCCCGCGCAATATCCGTCATCACCGCGCGCAGAGGCAGCGTACTCGCGTTGCGGTGAAGCGCCGCAGAGATGCCTTCTGCCACCAGCCACTGCGCCAGCCGCGCCGCCTGGGTCGTCTTGCCCGCCCCATCGATGCCGATCAGCGCAATCAGACGCGCCCCTGAAGTCTCCCCCTGCGAAGACGGCACGCTGCTCCTTACAGCTCGTGAAGAGCCGCGTCGAGCCGGGCGCCCAGCGCGTCGATGCCCTCCTCGTCAATGATCAACGGGGGGCACAGCGCAACAGCGGCGGGACCCAGCGCGCGCACAATGAGCCCATGACGCTCCGCTGCCTCGACTGTGGCCCGTGCGCTAGGCGAGGTGAGTTCAATTCCAGCCAGGAGTCCGATCGCTCTCGTTCGCAGCACCGCGGGATGCTCACCCAGGCTCTCTACTACCGCTCGAAAATGCGGCGCGACCCGCTGCACATGGGCCAAGATCTCCCGTTCCTCGAGCAGCTCCAATGTCCGCAATGCGACGGCGGCCGCAACTGGATGGCCGCTGAAGGTAAACCCGTGGCTGAACACTCCAACGCGGTCGCTCTCCGAGAGCAGGGCCGCGTGCATCCCCTCATCCATGAGCACGGCACCCATCGGCATGTACCCGGACGTCAAGGCCTTCGCGCAGGAGATCCCTGCCGGCTGGAGGTCGTAGACCTCACAGCCCCACATCTCGCCGAGTTCGACCGAAGCCGCAGATCACTTCGTTGACGATGAAGCGCACGTCGTGCTTTCTCAGCACCTCTTGGATCTTCGAGAAGTATGTCGAGGGAGGAATCAGCACTCCACCGGCGGCCATCACCGGCTCGGCGATGAAGGCCGCGACGTTCTCCGCACCCTCTTCCTCGATCAAGCCGTCCAGCTCGACCGCAAGTCGGGTTGCGTACGCCTCTTCGTCCTCGCTGCACAACGCATCGGCCCAATAGCGCGGTGCCGATGCATGTAGCACGTATGGCTGTGGGAGGTCAAAATTCACATGATTGGCTTCGATGCCCGTCAGGCTCGCGCTCGCGATCGTGGCGCCGTGATAGGCGTGGTGGCGGCTGATGATCTTCTTCTTGCTTGGCCGTCCGCAGATGTTGTTGTAGAGCCATAGCAACTTGATCTGCGTGTCGTTGGCCTCCGATCCGGAGTTGGTAAAGAAGACGCGGGCAAGCTGGCCGGGCGCGATCTGCAGCAGCCGATCGGCCAGCTTGACGGCGATTGGTGAGGTACGTCCCGCAGCGATGTGATAGGCCGGCAATTCGCAAAGCTGGCGGTGAGCAGCGTCGATTAGCTCGCGCTCGCCGAACCCAAGGGACGTACACCAGAGCCCGGCTACACCCTCGATGTACTCACGTCCCTGCTCGTCATAGACAAAGATGCCGTTGCCGCTGGCGACGATGCGCGAGCCTGTGCGCTCGTGGTGACCTAGTGGTTCGTCTGTGAAGTGCGTTGGTGGTTGAAGGGGTGTCGTGGTCTTTGCCGAACTCGTCGCTGGTTGGGTCCAGCGATGATGGAGGTTCGGTATGCCTGCGTTGGCGAAGAGTGTTGAGATCGCAGCGGACGATCAAGCGGAGCTTGATCGGATTGTGCGCTCGAGCACCGCTGAGGTGCGGATGGTCGAGCGCGCCCAGATCGTGCTTTGTGCCGCGGAAGGTCGTTCGGCTGCGGAGATCGGCCGGCTGGTGGGGTGTTCGACGAACACGGCGCAGAAGTGGCGGGCGCGCTATGAGCAGGATGGGATCGCCGGGCTCCGTGACTTGCCGCGCTCGGGTAAACCTCTGATCTATTCGCAGGCGGATCGGGCGAGGCTGATCGCCAAGGCGTGCACGCGTCCACCGGAGACACCAGAGGGGGCTCAGCAGGAACGCTGGACCTATGAGCAACTCGGGCAGGCGGTGGGGATGTCGCGTGCCCAGGCACACACGATTCTCGCGCGCGCCGACATCAAGCCGCACCTGACCGACTACTGGGTGATGAGCGACTTCTCCGACCCCGAGTTCGAGGAGCGCCTGAAAGGTGTCTGCGGTCTGTACGTGAATCCGCCAGAGAACGTGCTGGTCGTCTCGATCGACGAAAAGACCGGGATCCAGGCCAAGGCACCAACCAAGCCAGACATCCTTCCTGCTCCTGGGCGAACGACACGTCGCGAGCACGAATACATCCGCAACGGCACGCAGTGCCTGTTCGCGTGTCTGAAGGTCCACGAGGGTGACGTGCTCGCGATGACCTCGAAGACCCGCAACCGCTTCGATCTGATCCGCTTCCTCGACCAACTCGACAGCGAGATCCCCGTCGTCGAGGGCCAGCAGATCATCGCGGTCAGCGACAACCTCTCCACCCGCGGCACCGAAGAGGTACAGGAATGGCTCGCCGCTCACCCTCGCTGGAGCTTCCAATTCACCCCCACCCACGCCTCGTGGCTGAATCAGGTCGAGATCTTCTTCTCGATCCTCTACCGCCGACTGCTCAAGCACGGCATCTTCTTCAGCGAGGAAGACCTCGCCGAGCAAATGCTCGCGTTTATCGAGACCTACAACCAGACCGCCAAACCATTCAAGTGGACCTACACCGGGAAGGTCCTCGAGGCATAACCCACAAACTTCACAGACGAACCACTAGATCGGTATATGCGTGGAGCAAACCGTGAGCGGGCGTCATCATCCGATATCGCCTATAGATACGGGGATATTATCGACCAGGCGGGTTTTACCGAGTCGGGCGGCGACCACCAGACGTGCTTCGTAGTCGGGGATCACAGCAAGCGGCTCAAGTGCTCCATCTACAAGCTCGAAGTAGTTGACCGCATCAAAGCCCCGCTTGAGAAGGTATGAGCGACCGACCTCTAGCAGTCGGGGCACGTCGTTGCTTCCGCTGCGCATCGCAGCAAGTGTCTCTTGGAGTGCCCGATGCAGTGCTGGCGCAACCGCCCGCTCGTGTGGCGTCAGGTAGGTGTTCCGCGAAGATAGCGCCAGTCCGTCGGGCTCTCTCACAGTCGGAACGCCTCGCACGGTCACGGGGATGTTTAGATCCTGCACGAGGCGTTCGACTATGAGCCGCTGCTGGTAGTCCTTGTCACCGAGAAACGTAAAGTGCGGCTCGAGGATCATTAGCTGTGCCATGACCTCCGTTGCCATGCCGTCAAAGTGGCCTGGACGGTGAAGACCGCACAAGCGTTCCGAGAGGCCAAATACGCTAATTCGCGTCCGCAGTCCCTGGGGTTGGGAAAGACTCGGTAGTACCTCAGCGTCGGTTGGAGCAAAGACGACGTCGCATGGACTGGACTGTAGGGCGGTGACATCGGCCGTGAGGTCGCGAGGGTACTCCGTGTAGTCCTCACCGGCTCCGAACTGCAGCGGGTTAACGTAGATGCTGACTACCACACGGTCACAGACATGGGCCGCCGCATCGACCAAGGCGAGGTGACCCCGATGCAGTGCGCCCATTGTCATCACGCTACCGACGAGGAGCCCGTCGCGGCGCCATTCGCGGGTCGTGTCGCGAACCTCTTGCCGAGTGCTCAACACACGCAATTGGCTCACGCCGGGGGACCGCTCGGTCGCAGGTTCCAGCATCGCACGAATGCTAGTCACTGACCTCTGGCGCGCAAACCGGGCCTCGCGATCGACTTTGGCTATCGGTGCTGGAGTCGCCAGCGCGTAATGTGCAGCTCAGCGCGGCGGAGGGAGCTGCTTTGGTGCGCCGGCAAGCCACTGAATACTTGAGTGATGAGACGAGCGAGCAGCCGATGACGACGGATCTCTTTGATCTGAACGGGCGGCGCATCTGCGTCGTCGGTGCGGCTGGAGGGATCGGCAGTTGCCTGTGTCGCAATCTCGCCGCACGCGGAGTCGATCTCGTCTGTGCCGATGTTGATGAGGCGCGCGTGGACGAGCTCGGCCGAGTCCTTAGACAGGAGGGGGCCCGGGTCGAGGCGGTCGCGTTGGATGCTTCGGGTCCTGACGAGGTTCGCGCGCTCGTGGCGCGCCTGGAGCCACTGCACGGCATGGTCAGCACCGTTGGGGTGAATGTTCGCCGTCGCCTGCTAGATCTGGCAGACGACGATTTCGACAGGGTGGTACGTGTCAATCTCACGAGCACGTTCATCTTGCTCAGGGAGTTTGGGCGCTCTATGGCCTCTACAGGTGGCGGGAGCATCGTCGTGTTCTCAAGCATTCGTGCGACGGTGACAGAGCCCGGTCAGGGGGCCTATGCAGCGACCAAGGCTGGTGTGGTGATGCTCGCCAAGACGCTCGCCGCCGAGCTTGGCCGCGACGGAGTTCGCGTAAACGCCATCAGCCCCAGTCTTGTGGAGACGGCGTTTACCCGCCAGCTTCTTCAGGCACCCGCATGGGCTGAGGCGTACCGCGAGAAGACGGCGCTTGGGAGGTGGGCCAGCCCACACGACCTGTTGGGAGCCGTGATCTTCCTTCTCTCTGATGCCAGCACATTTGTCACAGGGACGCAAATGTTGGTTGATGGCGGCTGGACGGCAATCGACGGACGATTCGAGCCGCCGCTGTAAGACGTAGCGCCCGCTTATGGGGTGATTATCGAAAACGAAGCAAAGCGCTTCCAGCTCGAATATCCTTTAGTCGTCAGATGGGGCGGGAAGGGTTTGACCACAGGTCGGGCAGACCTTCAGGTGCGGGCTCTCCGTCACGGTCTCTGTTTGACTTGTGTTGCCGGCAGCCTTCTCGGTGCGGCGAAGCGCAGGCCCATAACCATGCCAGCGCTGTAGAAGGTCGTGAGCAACTGATCTATTGGTCTGAGAAACAGGCTCCCGGCAGCGGATACTTATGGTGGGAGCTCGCCGCCGCGGGCGTCTCCTCGCTAGCGTTTCATGCACTTCTTGCTGCTGCCGCTATGCCTAGAATGACTTCATACGAAGCACAGCGCATCGGTGCCGCCTACTTCCCTTCGGTCTGTGCCATAAGCGCACTGCTGGACAGCCTCATCGATCTTGAGCGCGACGCCAATACGACCAACCACAGCTTCGCAGCGAACTATACCTCAAGCGATCAGGCGGCAGAACGCTACGCAGCGATCATTGTCGACGCGGAGGCTCAACTCAGTAGACTCCAGCAAGCACGACGCCATAAGATTCTCCTCATAGGTGTACTTGGCTACTACCTATCCGCCCGCGAGGCCCGCAGCGATTTTGCCTACGCAGTCACAGAGCAGGCGACGAACGCTGCGAGTTCGACGATCTGGCCGGTCCTCATGGTTATGCGTATCCGACGCCTAAAGGGTGCGGCTGGGCTATTCAAACGCGGTCACAAGTATCACGACGCCGCAAAATAAATCGATGTTAGCCGCCCCAGCCATCCACCAACGAAGTACCTGTACCAGAAGCGCTTCGGCCGCGAGCATCCCGAGAGTATCGTGCCGATCGAACAGCGCGCGCGTCAACTGGCGCAGAAGAAAGCTGAGAGGAAGGCCGCAAAAGCAGCGGGACGCGTCCAAGCACCGGGGAGGACGCGTCCTGATCAGTGCGCGCCTACAAGCGAGACCGCGGGCGCTGCGGATGGGGACGCGATGTGATCAGCCGCAGGCCGCCGTCGTAGGTGGGCTGCGAGCGCAGACAGCCGTACCGCGCGTCCCACACGCCGGAGGCGAGATCGTCTGCCAGTCGGGTGATCGCGTGCTGCTCGACACCGGGGGGCAGGCGTGGCCAGACCGACTGAGCGGCATGTACCGCCGGATCCAGATATGCCTCCGGCCGTGCGTAGTGGGCCTCGAAGAACCCGTCGGTGCAGTCGGCTGGGATCGGGATCGCCTCCACGCTCGCGCCACCGAGGATGCCTACGACCGTCTCAATCGCCGGGAAGCGAGCACGGTCATCGGCGAGCGCCTCGGGCAGGTAGGTCAGCATCCAGAAGCTCGCCAGAACGTCGATGTCGAAGGTGAGCACAACGACCGGGCCGCGCGCGACCCGGCGCAGCTCGCGCAGCCCCGCGGCAGGATCCGCCCAGTGGTGGAGAGTGATGAGCGCCATCGCCGCGTCAACTGCGTCATCGTCCAGCGGCAGCGCCTCCGCGCACGCGTCGATCGCTGGCGTCAGATGCGCCGGGCGCCGCGCGCGCATTCCCGCCGAGGGCTCAATCGCCAGCACATGACGATCCTCTGGCTCGTAGGATCCTGTGCCTGCGCCGACGTTGAGTACCGTGCGCGACCCCGCCGAGCGCCATATGCACGCGCGCAGCGATCCGTGGGTCCGCGCGTTGACCGAGCGTGTAGGCGGGCGCGCAAGGGTCGTAGTCGGTGCTCGCGTCGCGCATCAACCAAGTACCCTACGCAAGGGCTTAACCCACGTCGCCGGCAGTCAACCTACGAGGCGCGTGCGCGGGGGTATTCATGCGGCGCATATCGCTTGACCTGATAGGGATCGCCGAGCGTGTGGGGCTCGCGCTCAGCACGGTCGGCCTCACCCTCCCGCCCGTTCCGCAGCCGTTCTACGAGGCGTACATCGCGCCGATGGGCGCCCGTGCCCTGATCGCCGCGACTCGCCTCGGGCTGATCGCTGCCCTCCTCGAGCGCCCCGCGAGTCCCGCCGAGCTTGCAGACGGCCTGGAGCTCGACGAGGAGTCGGTCGAGCTGGTCCTCTGCGCGCTCTTGAACCTTGGCTATACGCGCCGGCGGCGGGACGGGCGCTTCGCGCTGAGGCGCACCGCCCGCCGCTGGCTGGCACCGGGAACCTGGGACGCGGTGATCGGAGAGCTCGCATACGAGGGATGGAATCTGATCGCCAACCTCGACGGCAGACTCCAAGGACAGCCACCCACGGGCTGGCACGAGCGCCCCGCGGACGACCCCATGTGGGAGCGCTACCAGCACGCCATGACCCAGCTCGCAGAACAGACTGCCGGCACCCTCGCCCGTGCGATCCCCGCCCGCTCACCACAGCGCCTGCTCGACCTCGGGGGCTCCCACGGACTGCACGCAGCCGCAATGTGCCGCCGCCACTCGGGCCTTCAAGCGACCGTCCTCGACCTTCCCCCCGCGGTCCGCCTCGGCCGGCAGACTATCTCCCAAGCAGGAATGGCAGACCGCGTGCTCCACGTCGAGGGCGACATCTTCCAAGCCGACCTCGGCGAGGGATGGGACCTCATCACCGCCCACGCGCTCCTACACAACTTCCCCCAAGAGCGCTGCCTGACCCTGTTGCGCCGCGCCCACCAAGCGCTCGCGCCCGATGGAACGCTCGCCATCCTCGAGATCGAGCGACCCCCGCAGGGCCGGCACGGAACCCGGGTGGGCGCGCTCAGCTCTCTGCTCTTCTATACCTTCGGCGACGGGCGCTGCTACCGCCCACAGGAGCTATCCGACCTGCTCGCCACCGCCGGCTTCACCCGCGTGAAGGTCCGCCACCCGCTGCGCCTGCCCGCCAACTTCCTCATCCTGGCCAGACACTGACCTTCAGGTCTGCTGGTAGTTGGGGCCGTCCCCTCCCTCATCAGGCGGCGTGAGGCGACCATCACGTGCGGTAATAGCACCACACTGGCTGCAGTTCGACGGCGTAACGGTGAGAGTAACCTTGGTCTGCTCATTGTTCGCCGCGTGCTTCACACGCTCGACCTCTTGTCCGCCCGTCACGCCATCCCTGGCAACGTCAGCGGGTGACGAAGGCTAGGACTTTGCGTGCCAGCCGCGGCCCTGCTTGGCGACCTTTCCTTCCTGCTCGAGGGAGGGTAGGACCCTGTAGAGGTAGTTCTGCTTGATGCCCATTGCCTCGGCAAGCTCGGCGATGGTGATGCCCGGCTTGCCCTGGATGTGGGTCAACGCTTCGGCGGCGCGCTTGCCGCTGCCTTTGCGCCGTCCCGTCGTGCGCCGGCCTGTTTTCGCGGTCGCACGGGCTTTCGGGGTCTTTGTGGCGCGGGGACCGGGGGCGGCGCCGATTGACTCCAAACGGCGGGGGCGGCCGGGTCGCCTGCGAGTTGGCGCGGAGGCGGATGCCCCGTTGGAGGGCGGGATGCCGGCGAGCGCTTCCTCGGCGGCCTTCAGACGGTTGTACTCGACCACTGAGGGCTCCAACTTGGCGATCCGGTCGTTGATCTGTTCGCGCTGCTGCTCAAGGAAGTCGGTGTCGGTCACGGCGTAGCCTCGCTTTCGGGTGTGGGCGAGACGAACTTACATCACGCGAGGGTCGGGCCGCTTGACCGCAGTCGGGCGGGGCATGGGCCGCTCGGGCGTCGCATAAGGGGAGGTTCCTTGAAGGACATCCGAGGGGCCCCGCGCAGCCGCCAGGGGGGATGAGGCGGTCACGAGCATCGGTCGGCAGATGAGCGCTCACCAGCGAATGTCGGCGAGCGGTTGGGCGATCCGTTCGATCGTGAAGCGCAGTAGCGGTCGGCGAGCGTAGAGCTGTTCTCTGGCCTCTTGGCCTTTCACAGTGCCCAGGTCGTTGAGCATGCGTTCGGCGAGGGCGCACGCGAACTCGGGCTTGCTGATGCGAACCGGCCCGCCGTAGGCAGGTGAGGCTGCTCCTCGCGGAAGGCCATGTTCGGCTCATAGGGCGTGAGGTCGGTGACACCCGGCGGCTCACCGCCGGCAACGAACGCGATTGGCTTGAAGGCGCCTGCCTCATCGAACTCTTCGAGCCAGTCCTGGCGGATGCCGAGCTGTGGCAACCGCTCCTTGACGATCGACGCGAAGCCGGACTGGCTTATGAGGTCGTTCTGGACGAACCCGCCGGTACGCCAAAGCTCACGCCAGCTCGCCGAGACCTCGAACGACGGGGGGAGCCGGGACGGGAGAGCGCGCATCCGAGGATTATCGGTCCAGCAACGTGCTAAGCAGGCGCGAACTCGACGAGACGTCACGCCCCACAGCTGCACATGGTCCGGTGGATTTCGCGCTAACGCAGTTCGCGCAGCCCAGGGCCGCTCCAGATCACCGCGCTCGTGGGCGCGCGGTGAAGGCAATCGTCGATTCGAGCTTCAACCGCTGCAGCGGTCTCAGCCTCGAGAGCACACCCATGAGATCGCCAGGTGGCTGAGTGGCGAGCATTTCGACCATCGCGGCGGCCGGCTGCAGCGCCGCCTCCAGGGGGCGCAGCTGCTCATCCGGAATCCGCGCCTGCCTTGCGAGCAGCCGGTGAACGTGGCGAGATACGCGTCGGGATGGTGCTCGTCGCCCCAGGCCCGGACGATCTGTAGGAACTTCCGCTCGGTCGTGCTGGTGGTCATGAGCAGACTCGGGACGAGCGCCGGGAACCATAGACAAAACAGCTCGACGAGGTTGCGCGCGATCCGCGCGCGGGTCGGGGTGGCGGCCAGGACGGCCTCGCACATGGTCTCGGGGTCGATCGCGGCGAGGTCCTTCTCGGTGAGGGCGAGCGGCGTCTCCCGGCTGGCGCCGCCGCGCCCGCTGCGCAGCCCGAGCGCCCGCTCGATCGCGTCCATCCCGGTCGGCACGCCAACGAGCTGCACCCCCAGCGCTAGCCCAACAAGCTGGGCGAGTGCCTGTTCGCGTTCGTCAAGCGACATCCGTACCTCCCGCGGGAGGACGGAGTTGCGTACCCGCAGCCGGGCGGCGCGCTTGACCTCGGCGCGCAGAATCTCGGGATCGCGGGCCGCCTGCTCGCGCGAGGCGGAAACGCTTGCCCGCAAGGCATCGATGCGCGTCGCCGCGATGTTGAGGGCATCCGCCACCGGGACGCTGTCGGTCTCGATGAACAACGCGAAGCGGACCATCTCGATCCCGTGCGTCCGGATCGGTAGTCGCGCAAGCGTGTCGACCTGTCCGATGGTGCGCAAGGGGTAGCGGGGATCGCGGCCCGACCGTACCGGGCCATCCACCAGGTCCCGGTCGACCCAGTAACGGATCGTCCGTCTGGTGGTTCGTACCCGCCCGGCGGCGCGTGCGATTGCCACGAGATCGTCGATGCTCGGCCTACGAACTGAGAACGAATGCAGCTTGGATGACATCGAGCCGGTCAATATCCCGCATCTTGGCCGTTGCGCCCGACATCCGGCGTGCAGGGTGTCATCGTCGGGACCAGATGCAAACCGTCGCGAAAGGAGAAAGCAATGGATCGGTGGCAGTGGCTACTGCAGGTGATCCTCACGTGCGCGGCACTGGTCCGACTGCTCGTGACCGGTCGGCGCAAAGGATGGATCTAGCGCCACTCAAACTGGCTCCGCGAGGACGAGACCTCGCGGAGCCAGCGATGCCGCTGCATAATAGGGCGGGCATCGTCGAGGCTAAGCTTTTCCCGGCATGAGCGCGTCCGATCCGGAGTCCGAAGCAGTGATCGGTCCGCAGTATCAGACGCTTGAGCTCATATACGAGACGTTCTCGCTGACCGGGCAACAGCCGACCTTTCAATATGTCAGCGGCCGAGTCTGGGAGGATCTGCAGGTCGATCCGCGCGATCTCTATCTCGACCTGGCGGAACGTGGGTTGGTCAGCCCAGCGATGACTCGCAGCCATCAGTTTCAACTACGCGAGGACACCGTCGTGGGAGTCAGCCTCCAGGGCATGATGCACCTTCAACCGGCAGCGGAGGATCTAGGCCGCTTCGTCTCCGTGGTGCGCTACGTCGCCGACCGAGCTGGGCGGTTCCGGCCGCCATCCGCGACCGAGCTGGCGCGTCTGTCGATCACGAGCGAGCAGATCCGGCTACACCTCGAGCTGGAGCCTGGAGATCGAGCACTGCTACGAATTGGCGTGCTCATCAGGCAGGAAGCGTGGCAGCTCTGGACCTCGTTCGCCGGACCGGACTCCGATGGCTGGTCCTTTGAGGTCAACCTCGAGCGTGCCCGACGCTACCGCGACATCCACACCGTCATCGAATTCCTCGCGATCAGCTATCCCGAGGGACAAGAACAGCCGCCCTCCCTGCCAGCCTCACCCACCTCATTGGGCTCGACACGCGCCGTGCCTACAGTCGACAACAAAAAGGTGATGGTCGTACACGGCCGCGACAAGGCGCGCGACGATCTCTTCAACCTGCTTCGCGCGCTCGGCTTGGAACCCATCGAGTGGTCGGCGGCGGTCAAATCGACCGGCACGACGAAGCCCTACACCGGCCAGGCCGTCGAAGCGGCGTTCGCCACTGCCCAAGCCGCGGTCGTCCTCCTCGTCCCCGAAGAGCAAGTCGCGCTGCGCAGCGACCTACGCGATCCGAAAGACCCGTCTGACGACCACCTGGCCTGGCAGCCACGCCCGAACGTCTTCTACGAGGGCGGCATCGCCGTCATGTCCCATCCCGATCGAACGATCGTTCTCGAACTGGGGCGTCCACGAACCGCCACAGACCTCGCCGGCATCAACACGATCAGGATCGGCTCGGATCCGGCCTGGAGACACGATCTCGCCAACCGGCTACGCCACGCAGGCTGCCCGGTCAACACTGAGGGCACCGACTGGCTCAGGGTCGGGGAGTTCGCGGAGCCTGATGTGACGATCTGACGACCCCCGGCTCGCGCTCGAGGATTCCGTCCCAGGCGACCTCTATCTTGGTCAGCGGTGTCGGGGCGGGTCTGTCCGGCGAACCCACGGGGGTCCCTCGAGTAGGGGCACGGGAACGGGACGAGGAAACCACAGCCACCCGCGGCGCCACAGCACTTGGGCCGAGGAAGGATCATCGGCTCGACCGGCCCGCGCGCTAGCTTGCATCGCATTCCCGGATCGGTACAGCAACCATGACGCGACTTCACCGTGCAATTCGTGACCGGCTGAAGTCCGTCGAAGTCCCGCTCTTCGTCATAACCTTCCTTCTCGGTGCCTACCTCGCCGTGGGGAACATCTTCGATGCCGCAAACGTGCCCAACAAGACCACCTGGACGCCGTGGAGCATCTGGTTCGTGCTGCTCCTCGTGGCCGCCGTATGGGTGCCCCTCTACGCCCTTTATCAGACCGTCGAAGCCCGCCTGCAGTCGCGCGAAAAGGTGCAAACACAGGCCATCGCCTACCTGACACGCATCTGTCAACAGATCGTCGCCGTGATCGCCGACGCATGTCCGACGGTCACCGTCAACCACCTGGCCGCCTGCGTGTGGAGGTGTCGGGCCGATGACACCTTTCAAGAGCTCGCTCGCTTCTACTTGCCTCAGGACCGGCCCCCGACTGGCGTGGAGTGGCACAAGGGCAAGGGCGTCGCCGGCTGGGCATGGGCGAAGAACGAGAGCCTCCGCTCTGACCTACGGCCGCTGATAGCGCGTTTGGACGAGATCGGCGACGCCGCCTTCGATGCGCTGGCGCCGAACGAGCGCTTCGGGTTGAGCGCCGCCGAGCTGCACAGCACCCGCGAGTACACCGGGATATGCGCGATCCGCCTCTTCTCCACGGATGCCCAGCCGCGGCTCTTGGGGATGCTCATACTCGACTACGCTGGAAGCGATGGCTTCGATTGCGTCGCCGCTCAAGCCCTCACGGGAGCCGTGAAGATGTATACCGGCACATGCGCGACCGTGCTGGCCGAAGCATATGCCACAATGTGACCATGCCTGAAGGTAGCGACTACACAAGCACGAACGACAAGCTCCCAGAGGGGACCACGGTCCTCCATGTCGGGCCGCCGGAGGTCGAGGTCGTGCGAGATGTCGATCTCGCGCTTGACCTGGCGCGCTTGGGCGCATCCCCGACGCTCGTCCGCGAAGTCGGCGGCGCGGACGCAGTCCGCGAGGCCGCGGCCAGCAACGGCGCGCACCCCTAGCGCAGCCCTCCGAGACCGGGACGATTGGACGACGAGGGGGCGCGCACCGCTTGAGGGTCGGATCGCGCTCGCGCTCGCTCACGCCGGGATGCAGAAGTCCATCGTTAGCGGTCGCCCCCCCAACGCATATAAGAGAGCACTCTGACGATCAAAATGCTCTCGGAGATGCGTTACCTTCGGGATGCCACGTCCTGCCGATACGAGGGTGTCGGCTGCCGACCAACGCATCTGAGAGAGCATTCTCGGGCTGAGAATGCTCTCGGCTATGCGTGAGGGGGACGGTCGCTACCAAGACCGCTTCGAGCGTCGCGACGGGCAGTGGCGCTTCGTGGAGCCCGAACCCCCGATCTCGTCGGCGACGTGGCCATTTGCGCCCCGCCGCCGATCGAGCTACTCGCGCGGCTTACACCACGCAGGCGCCCAATCGAGTTTCCGCAGCCCACAACGCGAGCACGCCCTGGCGGCGTTTGGTACCCACGAGTAGTACCCACGGGACGTGATGGCCCAAAACTCAACCTTCCTTTCACTCAAAACTAGCTTATTTGCAGGGACTTCTGGGACGGGAGCGACGGGACTCGAACCCGCGGCCTCCGGCGTGACAGGAGCGATCACAGGTCGCCTCGACACCCCTGAATCACCTCTATACAAGCCAAATCTGAGCATTTGCGGGTAAGGCTGTCCCTTGCTCAAGAAGCCCCATTTTGCGGGCTTTCGTAGGGGGTTTGGGCACAAATCTCAGCTTGTGCCCAATCGGTTTGACCTCACGCGTGCTCCAACGGAGCGCACTTCCGAGGGCTTCGAAACGCGGCCTGAGGCCGGCTTTGTGCCCATTTGTGCCCATTGAGCGGTCCGGCTTCCTCTGCCGAGCAGCACCCACGGCCTCCGGTGGGCTCTCGTCGCCGATGACGGCCGACACAGGATCGGAAGGCCGGCGGATCGATAGGCTCACCGCCTCATGCAGACGAACTTCTACGTGGACGCCTTCAATCTCTACTACGGGTGCCTGAAGGGGACGCGGCACCGCTGGCTGGACCTGCAAGCGCTCTTCGGCAAGGTGTTCCCCCGCAACGAGATCAACCGCATCCGGTACTTCACGGCGATCGTGGAGTCGAGGCCATCGGACGTGCACCGGCCGGTCCATCAGCAAGCGTACCTGCGCGCTCTACAAACGATCCCGAACCTTCTCGATCCATCTCGGCCAGTACAAGACCAGAGCCGTCCAGCTCCCCCTGGCGACACCCCCGAAGACAGGACCGAAGACCACCCGGGTGCTGCGAACCGAGGAGAAGGGCTCGGACGTGAACCTGGCGTCCTACCTGCTGCTCGATGCCTTCCGGGGCAACTGCGAGACGGCGATCGTGGTCTCAAACGACGCCGACCTGAAGGCGCCGATCGAGATCGTCAAGGACGAGTTGGACATCCCGGTGGGGGTGCTCAACCCTCACCCGCCCCAGCGGCAGAGCCGCGACCTTCAGCCGACGTTCTTCAAGCAACTGCGCCGCGGACCGATTGCCGCGAGCCAGTTCCCACCGGTCCTCGCTGACGCTCGCGGCAAGATTCGCAAGCCGTCGTCTTGGTAAGAGGAGCGTCCTTAAATCGCTGAGGCCCGCAGTGCGGGCCTCGCACCCAGTCACCGAGGCGGCTGGGGGGATGAGGCAAGTCTACCACCACAACCGCCGACTGTCGCTTGCTGCCGGCACCAGCTAGGGCGCATGGGTCGCGATCAGGTCGCGTCGAAGCGCGAGGCCGAGATGCTGACCATGAGCGTTGGGACCAAGCC
Source organism: uncultured Solirubrobacterales bacterium (assembly GCA_963725535.1). Lineage (GTDB taxonomy): Bacteria > Actinomycetota > Thermoleophilia > Solirubrobacterales > Solirubrobacteraceae > Palsa-744. Next base: position 1,344,120 of record CAVRYX010000007.1, on the reverse strand, counting down.
ACCCGTCGGCCCATTGCAAGAGTCGGGCCCGACCGACGATCGCCGCGATGTGCAGCTCATGCACCAGCATCGTGCAGCCGGCGATGGCAACGAGGTCGTCATGAACGTGCCGAGACGAGAGCTGATCCTCCGGTCCCTCGATGAACATGCCGGCGTCCTCATAGTTGGTCTTGATTCGCAACCGGTACAGGTAGTCGAGGATCGTGTACGAGCGGACCTTGCTGTGCACCGTGCGCTTCTCGTTGGCGGTGAGGTGGTGTCAACGATCATCGAAATTCCCCAGTTGCGATCACGGTTTTTCGCCACCCTGGTTGAGGCCGGCGCGTAGTTGTTGGAGGCGGGCGCGGTGGCCGCGCATGCGGTAGCTCTCGCCGTCGATTTGTAGGACGGTGGCGTGGTGTAGGAGGCGGTCGAGGATCGCGACGGCGACGGTGGTGTCCTCGAAGATCTCGCCCCAGCTCGGCGATCCCGCGGTTGGTGGTGAGGATGATCGAGCCGTGCTCGTAGCGGCGGCGTGATGACTTGGAAGAGGTGGCTGGCGGCTTCGCCGGGCATCGGCAGATAGCCGAGCTCGTCGATCGACGAGGAGCTGCGGGCCGTTCCAGAAGCGCATCGTGGTCTGCCAGCGTCCCTCGATGGCGGCGCTGGCGGTGCGGGCGACGAGGTCCGCGGCGGTGGTGTAGTAGACGCGGTAGCCGGCGTGCACGGCTTTCAGGCCGAGCGCGATCGCGAGCATCGTCTTGCCGACGCCGGGCGGCCCGATCAGGAGCGCGTTGGCTTTCTCCTCGATGAACCGCAGCGTCGCGAGCTCGTCGACGAGGCGGCGGTCGAGCGCTGGGCTGGGCGGTGAAGTCGAACTCCTCGAGCGTCTTGGTGGACGGGAACCCCGCGAGGCGCAGCCGGCCGGCGAGGCGGCGCTCCTCGGTCGCGGTGACCTCGACTGCGAGCAGGTCGTGCAGGAACTGGGTGTAGCCGGGCTTGGTCTTCTCGGCCTGCTCGAGCGCGGCGGGGAGCTGCTCGGCGGCGGCGGCGAGCTTCAGGTAGGCCAGGTGGCCGCGTAGCTGCTGGTAGGTGGCGTGCTTGTTCATCGCCCGGCGACCCTCGCGATCCGCGCGTACTGCTCGAGATCGACGACCACGCCCTGGCGTCCTGACCGCGCAGCCGGGCGGCCTCGGCGAGCGCGCCTGGCCGGGTGGACGGTTCGGCTTGCGCCGGCACGGCTTGGCGGTCGTGAACGCGTCGAGCACCGCGCGCCTCCAGCAGCCGCGCGTGCTCGGTGGTCTGCAGGACCTGCCCGGCGCCGGCCGGGGCGCGCCGGTGGCGCGCGACCCGCCGGCCGGCCGGGCGAGATGATCTCCAGGTGCAGCTCGCCGAGCCGGGCGCGGACGGTCACGGTCTGGCCGACCAGGCCCGGCGGGACGCTGTAGCGGTTGCCCTCGAACGCGACCATGCGCCGTCCGCGAGACGACACGCTCGGCCTCGAGCAGCGCCGGGAACGCCACCGCCGGGCAGCCCGAGCAGAGTGCTCCTGCGGCGGCGAGCTCGGCGATCGTCGCCGCCCTGGCGTTTGCGGCGGTCAGAGACCGCGATCGCCCAGCGGTCCAGATCGGCCTGCGCCTGCCCCAGGTTCGACGACCGGCGCGGTGCGCCACCACGAGCGCGTGATGTATTTGATCGCGGACTCCACGACACCCTTGCGCTGCGGCCGGCGTGCCGGGCAGACCCAGACCTGCGACGCCGTAGTGCTTGGCGACGCTGCGCGAACGGCGCGGTGATCCGGTCCGTGCCCGGGTAGCACGACGGTCGCCATCCGGTCGGTCCGCCACGCCCGCGCGCGTGCCGCCCAAGCCGGCGCAGCACCCCGTCGATCGCCTCGACCAGGTGCGCGAAGGTCATGCCCCTCGCAGATCACCGCCCGGCAGCGCCCGGAGAACGACAGCGCACCGACGAGCACATACGCCGGCTCACCCCACGGCGTCTCGCGCAGCTCGAGCCAGTCCCACTGGATCTCCTCGCCCGGCTCATGCGCGATCGACCGTCGTCACGCCGTGCCCGCCCGTGCGGCACGCCTCACACCGCGGACGCAACCCGAGCATCCGCAGCTCCCGCACGAACGTCACATACGAGCGATCGAACCCGAGATCGAGCACCTCGCGGTAGAGCACCGTCCCGTCGACATGCGCGTCATCAGCGAACCGCGCGGCCAGGTACTCCCGAAACGGCTCAAGACAGCTCGGCGCCGGCTCCCGCGCGGGCCCGCCACCGTTCAGATACTTGCGGACCGTCTTGCGATCCCGGCCCGTGTGCCGAGCGATCGCCGACACCGACCAGCCACGGCGCGCCAAGCGCGTGAATCTCCACATCGTCCTCCTTGGTCAGCATCCCCAACGGCTCCCTTCCAGATCGCAGGCATCAACACCCGCGACCCTGGAGGGAGCCCCCGACAGAACCGCGCCGGCGGTCGCCCACTACGCCTCGCCTACGGCTCGGCTCCGCGGACGACCGCCGCTACGCACTCAAAGGTGGGGAATTTCCGTGATCAGATCTGAGGACGATTACGTGATCGCGGCCAGCGGGGACGCGGCCAGTCAGGTTCCTTACGAGGGCGCTTGCCAGTACTGAGTCGGCTCTGCTCGTCCTCCCTCCACGCCTTGCGATTGTTCAAACGCTTACGATCGCGAGCCGTGGCAAGACGCTCGCGGACAGCCTCCTCCCGCGTAAGTGCGTAGCGCCTTCCCCGCCAGACTCCAGCACGAAACCGGATCGCAACCAGACCAGGGGCTGATGCTGTCCTCGATAGAGTGGGACGGCAGATTGCACCATCCACCATCGCGGGCGCCGAGCGTCCACGGCGGGAGGTGCAGCGCACGGTCGGCCCACAGCGTGGCGAACTGCGCTTGCGTCTTTGGGTGGCTTTCAGGCCGAGGCTGACCGCGCGCCGACAGCAGCGCTTGGACCGCGTGGTATCCGACGTAGTACGCCTGAACCACGGCCCAGTTGTTCATGAGGCGCAGCAACTCTTCCTCGCTGGCGAGCTGTCCGCCCAGCGCCAGGAGCAGCTCAGTTCCCCATGCGTTGACCAGACTGGTCCGCGTTTGCTCGAGGTTCGCCTGCGTACTCGGCGGCGCCATGCTTGGGAGAGCGACGATCACCGGAGCAAGGCTGGCAAGCTGCTGCTGCAAACGGATGAAGAGCAGCGTGACGCCCTTCTGGTACGGCGTCGTGCACAGCATCGCGAAGGCCCGCAGATAGTTGGCGTGGGCACGGAAGCTCTCAACGTAGCCGCTCGACATCGACATAGTGTCCCGCCTACGAGACACCCGCACGATGACGCTGCTCATGTGAACAAGAAGCCGCCGATCGGGCTGAGGACGCGCGCCCGATCGGCCCTGCTCGTCACCGCCCGTACCCGGTTCAGATGCAGATGAACGCGAGGGCGTCCAAGTGTCGGGCGCACAGGGAGGCCTCGATCTGGTCGTCTTCTATGTTGACGACGCCTTGTTCGTTCAGGCGCTGGAGCGCCACGGTGATCGCAGCGGGGTCTACGTCGTGGAGTTCGCGTTCGAGTTCGGCGCGGGTCCAGGGCTGCTCGTGGTCGCCGCGGAGTACTTGGAGGACGAGCACGCATTGGGTGGCTTCCTCCTGGCGTGGGTCAGTACGCTCGTTGGGCATAGGAAGAACTCGCTTTCTTCTTGTGCGGGCCGTCGGCACCTGATCCGTGTCGGCGGCCAACTGGTTTTCTCGGGACCTTCCGACCGTACACCCCGCGCAGCTTGCCGCCAAGGGGATCGCGTAAAGCTGGCGCGTACGGGTCCATCGCCCAGAGACCCCGAGGCGCAGTGCCGCCGGACCCCGCAGCGCGAGCGCTCTCCCTCCCCAGCGCCCGCGCTGCTCGCGTAGCCCGGTCGCCGAGGGAGCAGCCGGGCGTGCGGAGGGCCCCTGCGGGGTGTCGCGGTGCCCGTCGCTCGGGGTGTCGTGCCGGCGGCGGGTTTCGCGACAGGCCCACCACCTGGTTTGTGGCTCTGTCATGCGGTTTGTGTTGAAAAGGGTCCCTCGCCTTCGCTGCGCTTGGCGTCCTTGACCACCCGCCCACAACTTCGAGTACGGGTGGTCAAGGACCGGGACCCTGAAGGTGGGAAGGGAAGACAGTGGTGTGGTGATGGTGGTGGTTGGTTGGTGGGGGACCAAGGAGAGGTAGTGATCTGAAGGGATCAGAGAAAGAGAGATAAATAAAGAATAAAAATAAAATAAAGAAGGGTGGGCAGCAGCGTGGGGTTGTCTTGTCTGTGGGGCTCCGGCCGACTGCGCTGCGCTCGTCGGCCTACGCCCCAAACCCCGCGGGGCGCGATGTTAGACTACGACATGTCAGTGATATGCTAGGCTGTGTGCCTGTGATATACGATGTCGATTCTGCGGAGGTGCTCTATGGCTGATCGTGCTCGTGAGCTCGGCGTTGCGTCTCGTGGCGTGGTCGCTGATATCGAGAAGAAGCTCGCCGTGCTGGACGGTGAGCTAGCGCGCTACGAGGAGCTTCTATCCGAGCGTGAGCGTCTACAGGCCGCCCGGGCAGCCCTACTCGGGGAGAAGACCACGGCGGAGCAGATCACCTACGGCGACGTAGCGGAGTACCTGGCGGAGCACCCGGGCTCACGCGCGGGGGAGATCGCCAGGGGCCTCGGGGTGCCGCTGGCAAGGGTCTCCTCGCACCTGTACCGCGGAAAGCACACTCGGTTCGTCAGCCGCGCGGACGGCTGGCACCTACGCGAGGACGCGGGGGGCTCGCCCAGGGCAGGCACGCGCGGGCAGAGCAAGGGGCAGGAGGGATGAGCCCGCTCAGGCTGGGGCACTCAAGGACACTGGGCGGTGTGGCGCGCGGTGGGGGCGTCGCGCGCGCCCGTGGGGTGGCCGGGTGGGGTTCGCGTCTGGAGCGCCGTGCGCGCTCGGCACGGCGCAGCGCCCCGGGCGGGCTATTGCATCCGCGTGACATGGTGCTGCTGGGGTGGCTGGCGGAGCAGTACGCGGCCACGACTGATCAGGTCGAGGTGCTGTTGGGGTGCGGCCCGCGCTCCGTTCAGCGTGTGCTGGCGCGGTTGCGTGACGCGGGCTTGGTGAGCACCTACAGGGTGCTGGTAGGCGAGCCGGCGTGGGTGACGCCGACGCGGGCGGGGTTGCGGGCGTGTGGGTCGCAGTACAGGGTGTGGCAGCCGAAGCTCGGGGTGCTACTGCATACCGCGGCGGTGAACGATGTCCGCCTGCATATCCAGGGGCGCTCCCCAGACGCCGAGTGGGTCTCCGAGCGCGCGCTCGCCAGGGACCGCCAGGAGGGGGAGCACCTCCCGGACGGTGTGGTCGTCACTGAGGGCCGGCGGGTCGCGGTCGAGGTGGAGCTGACGGTGAAGTCCGAGCAGCGCGTGAAAGCGATCCTCGACGAGCTCACGGGCCGTTTCGACATGGTGCTCTACTACTGCCCGCCGGCAACCAACCGGCAGCTGGGCGCGTTGAAGGAGAGTGGGCGCTGGCCGACGCTCGGGGTCCGCGAGCTGCCGGCCAGGGGCGCCCTGGGAGGGTGAGCGTGGGCGCCAGGGTCACACCCGAGGCGCGGAAAATCCTCGGGCGCCGCCGTCGTCCGGGGCCGGTGCTGCCGAGCGGAGTGCTCGACGCGGGCGGTCTCACGGGGACGGTGGACGGCGAGCGGGGGTTCGTGCTCGCCAAGCGCGTGTCCGGTGAGCGGGCGCTACCGACCGTGGGCCGCGCGGTGCTCGTGAGCCCGGGGCGGCTGTGTCGTCATGTGCTGGTGTGCGGCGCGACGGGGTCGGGGAAGACCGAGACGGTGCTGCGCCTCGCGTGGACGGTCGCGAAGCACAGCAGCGCGCCGGTGTTCTACCTGGACGGCAAGGGCGACCGCGATACCGCCCGGCGGTTCTGCGGGCTGATGGCAGACGCCGGACGCCAAACCCGCGTGTTCCCGGTGGAGGCCTTCGATGGGTGGCGCGGGCAGCCGCACGAGATCCAGGGCCGGCTGATGGAGATCATCGACTACTCCAACGTCGGGCCCGCATCGTGGTACCGCGATATCGCGAAGACGACACTGGGGTTGGTGTGCGAGCATCCCCAGGGGCCACCGCGATCCTCACGGGAGGCTCTGCTGCGGATGAACCTGCCCGGGTTGCGCGGCGCGCACCCGGGTTCCAGTGCGGCGAAGGCGTTGAGTGAGGCGCAGGTCAACCAGGTCCGGCTGCGGTATGAGGCGTTCTTCGGACAGACCCGCGGCGCGCTTGATGGCGGCTGGGCGTGGGAGGACACCCAGGCCGCCTATCTCCTGCTCGATTCGCTGGCGTTGCGGGAGGAGACGAGCGGCCTCGCACGGTTCCTGTTCGAGGACTTCGCGCATTACTTCACTGCCCGCAAGCCCCGCGGGCAGTTCTGTCTGCTGATCGTCAACGAGTTCTCCGCGCTCGCCTCGAACGCGGGGATGGCCGGGAGGGTGGAGCAGGCCCGCGGGTTCAACACGGGGCTGGTGCTCGCGCCGCAGGTCGTCGCGGGGATGGGCGACGAGGCGGAGGCCGCACGCATCCTCGGGTCGGTCGAGACCGTGATCTGCCACCGCGTCAATACGCCGGAGGAGATCATCACCCTCGCGGGCACCCGCAGGGTCGTGGAGTATTCAAGCCACTACGGGATGGAGGGCGCCACCGGCGAAGGGTCCGCGAGGGTGCAGCACCAGTACAAGGTGGACCCCAACCACGTCCGCTCGCTACCGCCGGGTGTTGCGTTCATCATCAGCCGCGGCCGGGCGATGAAGGCCCAGGTCGAGCAGGCACCGACGCTCTCCGCGGCGCTGCCTGAGCCCGCCGCGGTGGGTACCCCGGGGTCCCCGGGGGACGCGGCGCAGAGCACCGAGGCCCCATGCGCGCCAGATGGTGTCCCACCCGTGGCGCCGCGGTCGGATAAAGGGGTGGAGGACCTTCCATTCTGATGCGAGAGAGGTGACCCATCCCATGCGACTGCACCAGAAGTTCTCCGCCGATTCGCTCGTGATGTACCTGCTGACGTTCGCATTGGAAGTACCCGTGATCGTGCTGCGCCTGGCACTCGCCGTGCTCCTCGCGGGGACCGTGCTCGTCGTGAGCGGCCACTCAACCGCCTCAGCTGGGAGCTGGGGTAACCTCGTGCTGATCCCGAGCGCATGGTCGCTGCTCGCGCTCGTGTGGCCTGGCGGGTCGGGCTGGTGGTGGCGCCAGCGGATCGGGGGCCGCGAACCCTCCCAGCGCGAGCAGCTCGCCTACCAGGACGCCATCGAGCTGCTGCAGGACAACGCGCACGAACCCCTCCCCACACCCGGAACGTGGTTCGTGCTCGACACGCCCGAGCCCGACGCCGCGGTCGTCGGGGACGCGCTGATGCTCTCCCGGGGCCTGCTCGACAGCCCCCACCTCCCCGCCGTTCTCGCGCACGAGCTGGGGCACCTCGGCTCACCCGACGGCAGGCTCACCGCCGCGGTGAACCGCTTCGTGATTCACCCTCCGATCTACGACCGCGACCCCGAAGAGCGCTACCGCCGCGAACACATACCCCTCGAGATCGATGACGAACTGGTCTGGATCGCTGCGATCGTGATCTTCGTGACGCTGTGGTGCACAAAAAAGCTCCTCGCGTTCGCCCGCGGCGGCCTCGGCCTCTACCTACTGCGCCCCGTGTGGGGCCGCTACTGGCGCGAACGAGAGTACGCCGCCGACCGGTACGCCGCCACCCTCGGGCAGGCCGACGAGCTCGCGGACTTCCTCGAAATCCACGCCCTGATCCACGACCACCCGATCCCGTTCATCTGGCTCACCGAACACACCCACCCCCCCACAGAGCTACGCATCGACCGGCTACGCACACACGCACACCAGGAGCCCCGAGCCCAATGACACCCGTAGTCGAGCCGGTCATCAAGCCTGCCCGCATTACATGGCCTCCATACCCAGAGCAAGTGCACGTCTCAAGCGCAGCGCGGGACAGCGCGAGAGTCAGGATGCCAGCCGTCCCGGCTGGCATCGGACGCGCCGTATACGGGACCGCGCGGGTAGCTCCGGGGTCGGAACCTGTAAAGGTCGCCCCTTCGGGGCCGCCTACGGCGGGGCCTGTCGGCCCGACCTTGACAGAACCCGCCCCCTCCGCTTTTCAGCACTCACTTCGGCAGGCAAAAGCCTGCCGAAGATAGGCCAACCCAGATTCTTGAAAGGCAGCCCCGACATGAGAGCACCCAGCACACTCAGAACCCGCCCCCACACAACACCCCCGGCGCCGGCAAACACAATGCTGCGCCGGGGCCGAGCGCGACGCGCCGCCGCGGAACTCACACCGCACGCGGTCGAGCAGATCGCGCAGCGTGTCGCGCAGCTCCTTCACGAGCACCACGACACCGACGCTCGGCCCGCACCCGCGCCCGCGCAGCTACTCGACGCTACACAGCTCGCCAGGCACCTCGGCGTCACCCGCACATGGGTCTACGAACACGCCCAGCAGCTCGGCGCCATACGCCTCGGCACCGGCTCCAAGGCCCGCCTACGATTCGACCTCGACACCGCGACCGCCGCGATCAAGAACCTGCACGAGCCAACGCCGGGAAGCGCCGCACCCGCCAGCAAGACGCCGCGCCGCGGCCGTCCACGCCGCCGGTACCAGCCAGCGGTGCCGCTGCTGCCCATCCACGAGCCCAGGGCGCGCGGGATACGAGCCCGCATCGCCCGTATCGGAAGGGGGCGGTAGCGATGGCACGCGAAGCAACAGGACAGGTCGTTACACGCAGCGGCAAGCGCGGCGTCACCTACGCCGCCAGGGTGCGCGCTTACGGCGAGCGGCACTACATCTCCCTCGGCTACTCCTGGGAGGGGTACACCCACCGCTGCGCCGAGACCGAGCTGCAGAACATCCTCGCGGACATCCGCCGCGGCACCTGGCAGCCACCACAGCCCGAGGCCGCGCCAACCCCGGCGCAGGACCCCACGTTCCACGAGTTCGCCTCGCAGTGGCTTGACGGCCTGCGCCACGAGCTGGCGCCGAGGACGATCGAAGACTACGAGCTCGCGCTCAGCCACCACCTGCTGCCGTTCTTCAAAGATCACCGGCTCTCTCAGATCACCGCGCAGGAGACCGACCGCTACAAGGCCGCGAAGGTCCGCGAACGCGAGCAGGGCACCGTCGAGCGTCCGCTGAGCAACCGCACGATCAACAAGACGCTCACGCGCCTCGGGCAGATCCTCGACGTGGCGGTCCGCTACGAGCTGATCCCGCACAACCCCGTCAAGGGCAGGGTCGCCAAGCTCAAGGAGCTCCCGCCGACGCGCGAGCGGATGCAGGGCCACCAGGTTCAGGTGCTTCTCCAGCACGCCGGGCGCCACCGGGTCCTGCTCGCCACGGCCATCATGGCGGGCGGGCTGCGCGTCTCGGAGCTCATCAACCTCCGCTGGCGCGACGTGGACCTCACCGCCGCGACCCTGCAAGTGCCGGTGTCCAAGACCGAGGCGGGACTGCGCCTCGTGCACCTGGAGGCCGAGCTGGTGGCGCTCCTGCGCGAGCACAAGCTCGCCTCCCGATGGAGTCAGCCGGAGGACTTCGTCTTCCCCGGACGCCGCCGCGACCGCCCACGCGAGCGCAACAGCGTCCGTACCCGCGTGCTACACACCAGCGTCAAGCGCGCCAACAAGGCCCTCGAAGCCAGCGGACAGGCCCCGATCCCCGCCGGCATCACCTTCCACGCCCTGCGCCGCACCTACGCCGCACTACGCGCCGAACTCGGCGAGCACCCCGCGATTACCGCCGCGCAGATGGGCCACACCGATCCCCGCATGACGCTTCGCGTCTACACCGACGTGACCGGCCAGCGCCCCCGCACCAACATGGCCGGATTGCTCGGCGAGGGGCCGTGGACGCCAGAGAACGGGCAGCACAGCAGCCATGCCACGACGACCCAGGGCCGGCGGGCTACGGGGTGACGCCACCCGGCCCGGCTCACCTATGGGGTCAAGGAGGCAGACATTTTCAGGTGTGGCTTTGAGTTCGGCCGAGACGTTCGCATTCGCCCGGAAGCGCGCGTTTCGATGGCTGGTATATCGCCGTCTCTGCATCGGGTAGCCGGCCCCCTGTTATGGTCGCGCGATCACCGGTGTGGCGATCAAGCCGCTGGACAATGCGCCCTGCGACTGAGGCCGACATACGATCTGAAAGTTGAGGGCCGTCGCGACATGCGTTTAGAACACGCCGAGGTCGAGAACTACCGGAGCATCAAGGACACCGGGAGGTTCGACGTGGCTCACAACAAGACGATCCTTGTGGGTCCCAATGAGGCTGGCAAGACGGCGATACTAAGGGCGCTTGAGCACCTCGGTCCCGGACCGCTCGTCAAGCCGTTTGAGGCGCTCCGGGACTACCCGCGCTCCCAGTACGACGAGTTCAGAGGCAGCGGCGCCGACCCCAACACGATCAGGGTTGCCTCGGCGACCTTCACGCTCGAGCCCGAGGACCGAGCCGCCGTGGAACAAATCGCCCCGGCATTCAAGGACTGCAAGTACCAGCAGTGGGTGATGCTGGGGAATAAAGCCCGACACCGACTCCTCGACGCGCCACCGCTGCCGACCCTCGGCACCCAGAAGGACTCGCTACGACGGCTCGCACTGCACGCTGACGCTCGCGTCCCTGCGGCGGCTGAGGGTGCCGAGCCTGCGGTCAAGCCGTCCGGCCAGCTGAACGAGATCCTGGCCGGTCTCGATGACAATCGTGCGATCGTCGCGGCCAAGGCGAGCGAGCTTCTCGGGTGGCTCGACCTCGCCGCCCCCTACGTTGACGAGAACAACGCCGGCGAGATCGCCAGGCTCGCTTCGCTCCGGGACACGATGAAAAGTGTCGGTGACAGCGACGAGGTACTCGCGGCGCTGGACCGTCGGAGTCCCGTGCTCGTGTACTTCTCGACCTACACGCGAGTGCGTCCCGTGCTGCACCTCAAACACCTCGCGGATGCCGAGGACGCGGGGGCGATCGATCCGAGCGACCCGTACAACTTCGGCAACTACTGCTTGCTCAAGCTGCTCCGTTTCACTGCGCGAGAATTGTCCGACCTAGGCAGCGCCGGGGAACCGCCAGCGAACGACACGGAGGCCTTCGAGACGTACCGCAAGAAACTCGACGAGCGCTACGCGACCCTCGGGGCCGCTTCGCTGCGGCTCACACAAGAGATCAAGAGGGTGTGGCAGCCGGACGACAACGAAGGGGGGTCGGACTACACGATCAGAATCACGGCCGACCAGCAGTACCTCAAGGTCGGTGTCGAGGACTCGCTTGGCGTCGAGGTCGAGCTTGACCAGCGGTCCGAGGGCTTCCAGTGGCTTGTCTCGTTCTTCATTGTGTTTTTCGCGCAGGCAGCCGATCAGCTCAAGGGCGCAATTCTCCTACTGGACGAGCCGGGACTGAGCCTCCACGGGCTGAAGCAGCGTGAGTTCCGCAAGACGCTTTCGCGGCTCGCTGAGGACAACCAACTGATCTTCACGACGCACTCGCCCTTCTTGGTCGGGCCTGACGAGCTCGGCATTGTCCGGGTGGTCGAGATGACCGACCGCAAAGTCGGAACCAAGGTCCACACCGAAATCATGGCCGACGACCCGGCGTCGCTGCTCCCGCTTCAGGAGGCCCTTGGATACGACCTCGCACAGAGCCTTTTCGCCCAGCAGCGCAACCTCATCCTTGAGGGGCTCACCGACTACTGGTACGTCGATGCGACGGCAAGCCTCATACGCGCGGACGGAGGCGCTGACCTAAGAGAGAACATCGCCCTCGTGCCTGCGGGTAGCGCGGGCAAGGTGGTGTACTTCGCCACAATCCTCCACGCGCAGAAACTAAAAGTTGCCGCGCTTCTCGACTCTGACGCGGCGGGGGATCAGGCCGCGAAGCAGGAGACGCTCGTGCACACGCTTGGCAACAAGGGGATCTTGCGCACAAAAGACTCGTACTCGGGCGGCGTCGCCAAGCCGGAGATCGAGGACCTGCTCCGCGAGACGCTGGTGGCAGTCGGCAAGGACGACTTGGGCTGGGACGTCGCCGCAATCGCGTCAGCCCAACCCGCTCGCCCGATCGTCGCCATCTTCAACGAAACCGTCAGCGGGTTCTCGAAGTACAAGCTCGCGAAGGCTTACCTGCGCTGGACCCGCGACCACGCCGCGTCGGACCTCGGCGCAGACGAGCGCGCGGCATTCGAGGATCTCATCGATCGAGCCAACGAGGCGTTGAAGTAGACGTCCGGCGGATGCCGGCGGGATCAGTACGCAGCCTTGAGAGCACAGCGGGCACGACGTCTCCTGACGGCCGCGGGCACAAGCCATCTCCATTGGGCACAAACGGGCACAAATCGCGATTTCGGCCCTCGTGCCCAAACGAAGAAAGCCCCGCAACCGACCAAAAAACAGCCGATTTGCAGGGCTTTCTGGGACGGGAGCGACGGGACTCGAACCCGCGGCCTCCGGCGTGACAGGCCGGCGCTCTAACCAACTGAGCTACGCCCCCAAAGAGGGATACGGGAGGAGAGGCCCCCCGCGACAACACAAGGCCAACAGTATGCCAAGCATTGCCGAGGGAGGCCGGGGGCTAGGACCGCCGGGCCGGAGGGCGGGGTCGGGAAGCAGCCCGCAGCCGACCCGGGCACCGGGGAGCAGGCCGGGAGGGCCACCACGACTGGTCCCGATGCCGAGAAACTGGCCGGGTAGCCAAGGAGGGGCAAGGAAGCGGTAGGGTACCCCGCGTGACGCTCACCGGCCCCCCGCCCCCGAAGCCGTACAACCCGTTCGCGGTGGCGGTGGACGACGTGCGCAAAGACCGCAGGAACAAGGTGCCGTACCCCCCGGGCGAGACGAGCTTCAGCTGGGCGCGCACCAAACGGTTCGCCCGCGAACCGCTGGAGCTGCTGCTGGAGTGCTACGAGCGGTACGGCCCCGTGTTCACGATCAAAGTGCTGCACGGCAACGTCGTGTTCATGGTGGGGCCGAAGGCCAACCACTACATGACCGTCTCGCACGCGGCGAACTTCACGTGGCGGGAGTCGCACTTCCGGGACCTGATCGGCCTGCTCGGCGACGGGCTGCTGACGATCGACGGGGAGTTCCACCGCCGCTCACGCCAGGTGATGCTGCCGGCGTTCCACCGTGAGCGGATCGCGGCGGCGACGGAGGTGGCGTGGCAGGAGACCGAGCGCGCCCTGGAGCAGCTCACGACGGGCGCGCGGGTGGACGTGTACACGTGGACGCGGCACCTGGCGATGCGGATCGCCGAGCGGGCGCTGTTTGGCCTGGACCCCGACGGGGAGACCGCGCGGGGCACCGACGCGGCGGCCACGTTCGAACGGGCGCTGGCGTTCTACGCCACGGAGTACACGGCGCGGTTCCTGCGCGGTCCCGGCACGCCGTGGGCGCGGATGCAGCGCGCGGCGCGGGAGCTCGACCGGGTCGTGTACGCGGAGATCGCGCGCCGTCGCGCGAGCGGGGAGCGGGGTGAGGACGTACTGAGCCTGCTGCTCGACGCGCAGGAGCAGGACGGCAGCGCGCTCAGCGACCGCCAGGTGCGCGACGAGGTGATGACGCTGCTGTTCGCGGGTCACGACACGACCACCTCCACGGTGGCGTTCATGTGCTACGAGCTCGCCCGCAACCCGCAGGCCGCGGCGCGCGTGAGGGCCGAGCAGCGCGAGCGGCTACGCGACGGGCGCCCGACCGCCGCCCAGCTGGCGAGCGGCGAGGGCCTCCCGGAGCTGGAGAAGGTGCTGGCGGAGACCCTGCGCAAGTACCCGCCCGCGTGGATCGGCCCGCGGCGGTCGAGGGAGCCGTTCGAGTTCGAGGGCCACACGGTGCCGGGCGGCGCGTACGTGAACTACTGCTCGTGGGCGAGCCACCACCTCCCCGAGGTGTTCCCAGAACCGGAGCGGTTCGACCCCGAGCGCTTCGCCCCCGAGGAGCGCGCAAAGCTCCCGAAGGGCGCGTACGTACCCTTCGGCGGCGGCTCACGAACGTGCATCGGAATGCGCTTCGGCGAGACGGAGGTCCGCACGATCGCGACCGGGCTCCTCAGCCGCTTCGAGTGGGAGCTGCCGAGCGACTACACCCTGACGATCCGCCAGATGCCTACGATCAGCCCCGCGGAGGGCCTCCCGGTGACAGTGCGCGAGCGCGCCCCCACGCTCGCCGCCGAGACAGCGTAGGCGCCCGCGGCCACAGGAACCGGCGGACCCGGACGGACAAAGGGCGCGGCACCCGGGCGTCCGCGAAACCGGCGCTGATGGCGCGGCGCCTCAGCGCAGGGTCGCGGAGAGGGTCACGAGGTAGACGGGGTCCCCGGCCGACCCCCCCGCCCCGGTCGCGGACGGAAGCGCGGTGAGGGCAAAGCCCTGTAGGTAGAGGTGAGGGGCGGAGAGGAGCGTGAGCCGAAGCGCCCCCGCGAACGGGATCCCCAGGGGCTGAGCGACGAGCCGGCCGGCCTCGACGGAGAGCAGCGCATCCAGGGAGGTGGCCGCCCCAAAGAGGGACCCGGTGACGCGCACCTCAGCCCCGCCGGGGACGGACCCAAGGGGCTGCACCGCAACGCTCCCGGGCAGCGCCGCGCGCAGGTCGGACTCCGCGAGGGCTCCCTCGATGTGAAGCTCCGAGCCACGCTTGGCCAAGCTCACGCGGTGCAGCGCAAACGGACCCAGCCGCAAGTGCTGCGCGCTCACGTCGAGCCGGTTGACCCCGCGCGCCTGCCACAGCAGCGCACTCGCCTGAGCAAGGCTCATGCGAAGGCTCCCCGCGCGCGCGGTGGCAGACTGCGCGTGGCCCCACAGCAGCTCCACGGCCGGAAACGCAGAGACGGAGGCGCTCTCGACGTCCCCGTACCGCCCAAGCTGAGAGCGCACGCGCTGAGCGGCAAGCACCGGCAGCAGCAGCTGCGCAAGCCCAAGCACGGCCACGACCCCGCCGGTGCTCACCAGCGCAATCCGCAGGCCCCTGCGACGGACAACGGGCATACACACAGCTTGGCAGGGAAAGTTTTTTTGAAGGGAGCGCCCCCGGAGGGGCGCTTGCGGGGTCGGTCCGCTCGAAAGCACGCACAGCTCGGCGGCACCGGCCCGTGAGGTGGCAAGCGCGGGTGGGCGCGTTCGCGTGGTAAACCGGGGCAACCGCCAGGAACAAGGGTAGAAACACGCGTAGGACGAGGGCCGCGCGAGGTGCCGGGAGCGCGGGCGCGAAAGGCAGCGCGACAAGGCTGGCGCGGAAGGTGGGCGGAGTAGTACGTGGCGGGCGCGGAGGCCGGGGAGGATCGGCGGACGACGAGCTCGGCGACACAGAGAAATCGAAGCGGGAGGACGCTAGCCTTGGGGGCCCGCCGAACCCGAAGCGTGTCGGGGCGCGTAGCTCAGCTGGTCAGAGCACCTCGTTTACACCGAGGGGGTCGCCTGTTCGAATCGGGCCGCGCCCATCAGAAGTGCTGCCACTGCGCCTCTCCCCTGCGTACTCGCTCAGGCTGCTGGAGGACTCCGACGCAGCGGAGCTGCACGCGCTCGTCGAGGCCAACCGCGCGTACCTCAGCCGCTGGATGCCTTGGGCGTCGGGCCAGACCCTGGGTGACACCTCGGCGTTCATCGCCGGCGTACGCCGGCAGGTCGCCGAGGACAACGGCCTACAGGCGGCGATCGTCTGCGCGGGCCGGATCGTGGGCGTCGTGGGGTTCCACTCCGTCGACTGGCCTCACCGGAGAACGAGCCTTGGCTACTGGCTCGGCGAGGCTCACCAGGGCCACGGTACGATGACCCGAGCCGTGCGGGCGCTCGTCGACCACGCGCTGCTCACCTGGCAGCTACACAGAGTCGAAGCTCGCGTCGCACCCGAGAACGTTCGCAGCAGGGCGGTGCTGGAGCGCCTGAGATTTCGTCCAGAGGGCACGCTTCGCCAAGCTGAGCTGGTCGGAGAGCGGTACCTCGACAACGTCGTGTACGCGGTGTTGGCCTCCGAGTGGGACGCACCCGCCCAGAATCCAGAGCCCTGAGGCTGCGAGCGTCGCAATAAGATGGGTAGCTCACGAGCGTCGGCGCTGGCTAGCCGGCTCCACGCGCCCCCTTGCGACACTGCGCGACCCGCTCCCAAATCCCAACCCCCACCACCAACCCCTTCTCACGCCACCACCCGCGCCTTTGAGCTGACCCACGCTCCGTGCGCGAACGCCTCCCTTTGTGCGGCACCCCGGCCCCCGTGCGCGAACGCATCCAGCTGGTCTCGGGCCCGGCCTCCGCACGCGCCCCCCTGCCCATGACCGACTCCCCAACCGACGCTCCCGTGCGTATCGCCGTGGTCGGCGCCGGCCCAGCGGGCTTCTACGCGGCGGGCCACCTGCTGAAGGACTCCTCCGGGCGCGTGGAGGTGGACATGCTCGAGCGCCTGCCCACCCCGTGGGGGCTCGTGCGCTCCGGCGTGGCGCCCGACCACCCCAAGATCAAGTCGGTGACGCGGGTCTACGAGAAGACCGCCGCGCACCCGCGCTTTCGCTACTTCGGCAACGTCGAGCTCGGCCGCCACGTGAGCCGCGAGGAGCTGCGCTCCCACTACCACGCCGTCGTCTACGCCACCGGCGCGCCCGCGGACCGGCCGCTCGGAATCCCCGGTGAGGACCTCCCCGGGAGCTGGCCCGCGACCGAGTTCGTCGGCTGGTACAACGGCCACCCCGACCACCCTCTGCTCGAGTTCGACCTCTCGTGCGAGCGCGCGGTGGTGATCGGCAACGGCAACGTCGCACTCGACGTCGCGCGCATGTTGACGCTCTCCCACGCCGCGCTCGCGCGCACCGACGTCGCTGACCACGCGCTGCACGCGCTGCGGGGCTCCGCGATCCGCGAGGTGCTCGTCGCGGGCCGCCGCGGGCCCGCGCAGGCCGCGTTCACCAACCCCGAGCTGCTCGAGCTCCGCGAGCTCACGGGCGCGGAGGTGGTGGTCGACTCGGCTGAGCTCGAGCGCGCGCTCGCGGTCCCCGGCCCGCCCCTGGACCGCACCGCGGAGGCCAACGTGCGGATCCTGCGCGACTACGCCCTCCGGGGGGGCCGCGAGGGTGGGGCCCCCGCCGTGGACATGGCGGGAGAGGAGTCCCCCGGCGCTGCCCTCGAGGACCCCGGTGCGCGGGACGTCTCCGCAGCGGCGCGCACCGGCAGGCAGGAGGGGCCGCGGCGCATCGTGCTGCGGTTTCTGCTCTCCCCCGTAGAGCTCCTCCCCGACGCCCGCGGTCGCGTGGGCGCGGTGCGCTTCGCCCGCAACGCGCTCGTCCCGGGGCCCGACGGTCGCCTGGGTGCGCAGGCCACCGGAGAGCTGGAGACGATCCCGGCGGGCCTCGTGCTGCGCGCGATCGGCTACCGCGGCACCCCTCTTCCCGGGGTCCCCTTCGACGAGCGCCGCGGGGTGATCCCTGGTGAGCGCGGCCGCGTGGTGGGGCCTGAGGGGCCGTGCTCGGGGGAGTACGTGGTGGGCTGGATCAAGCGCGGTCCCACCGGTGTGATCGGAACCAACAAGCGCGACGCGCAGGAGACCGTGGACGCGATCCTCGAGGACCTCGCCGCGGGGCGGCTGCCCGAGCCTCCCGCCCCCGACCCCGAGGCCCTGCTTGCGACCCTGCGCGCGCGCCAGCCCGAGCTCGTCACCTACGCCGGCTGGTCGGAGATCGACCGCCACGAGCGTGCTCGCGGCGAGCCCGTGGGGCGCCCCCGCGTGAAGCTCACGCGCATCGAGGAGCTGCTGCGCGTGGCCGCCGGCGAACTGCCCGAGTCCTGACGCGCCGCCCGCGTCCTGGGCCGTTCCGGTCGCGTTCACTACTTGGTCGGCTGGCTCGGTCCGAGCGTAACTCCACCCCGCGTACGCCCCGTCCGCCGCACACGCGCTGTCGGTGACCCCGACCCGGGTGGCCCTTACGTGGGTTAGAGAAATCACTCGACCTCGTGCTATTCGAACTCCGCCTATAACGGCAGATTCGCAAAAGCCAAATAAACATCTGTTCGAATAAGTGCGCTAAAGGTCGCCGGACGTAGTAAACAGACGAAAAGTAAGGCTGCGTATTCCAACAAGGGAGTGATCTGCATGTTTTCGAATACCTGCCACGGGGCCCCAGGGGGTCTCGACGTTCGCCGCCGCGCCGCTGCGGCGTTGTCCACGATGCTGATCGCGGCACTCGTCGTGATGCCCACTGCCTCCGCGCTCGCGAGCACCGGTCCGACCGCCTCTGGCGCGGGCAGCTCCACGAAGCGCCCGGCCGCCCTCAGACCAGCGGCGACGTCGGGCGAACTGCTGCCCGCGGGGAAGCTCGAAGAACTGCTCGCTCGGCTACCGCTCAGCAGCCTCAGCGCCGCTCAGCTCGCGCACTACCTCGCCGGCGTGGAAGGCATCGACGCGCTTGCCGGCTTGCGGGGGCTGCTCGGCCACGACCTGGGGGCCGCCGGCGTGGAAGGGGCGCTCGCCGAAGCGATCGCGCAGCTGGAGCTCGGCAACTCCTCCGCCACGCTCGGGGAACTCGCCAACGTCGAGGCACTGCTCCCCGGGCTGGAAGGCCAGCTCGCCGGCCTGCTCGGCCTGCTCGGCTCTCCGCTCAGCGCCGAACAGAAGGCGGCCCTCGAACACGCGCTCGACTCGCTCGACCTCGACCAGCTCGTCAGCTCGCTGCTGGGCTCGGTGCAACCCCAGGAACCGCTTGCCACCGAACTTACCACCCTCACGGGGGGCCTCTTCGGAGGGTTGAGCTCTGGCGAACTCTCCGGTCTGCTCGGCTCCTCACTCACAGGTGGGTTCACCGCAAAGACCGAGCGAGCAGTCGCGGAAGAACTGAAGAGCACGCCGCAGGCGGTGAGCGAAGCGCTCGGACAGACCTCGCCGCAGTTGTCCGAAACCGCCACGATGCTGACTGCGCCCCTCGCCAAGGGCGACCTCGTGGGCATCGCGCCCGCGCTCAAAGGGTTGGCCATGGGTCTGCTGGGTGACGCGGGCGCCGGTGAAGGCGGCAAAGGCACAGGCGAAGGCGGCTCCGGGGAAGGCGGCAAGGGCTCCGGCGAAGGCGAAGGCGGCTCCGGGGAAGGCGAAGGCGGCAAGGGCTCCGGTGAAGGCGGAAGCGGCTCCGGGGAAGGCGGCAAGAGCTCCGGCGAAGGCGGGTCTGGCACCAGTCAAGGTGGCTCGGGCGAAGGCGGACGCGGTGGCCAGGGGGGCTCCACGGGTGGGACGACCATCCTGCTGACCCTCCCCGCCGCCTCCTCCCCGCAGGCTGCGAGCGCCGCCGCCAAGCACAGCCTCGGCAAGGTTCGCATCCTCAGCCACTCTGTGAGGGGTCGCGTGGCCACGATCGCGCTCGACGTCCCCTCTGCTGGGAAGGTCCTCCTCGCCGGCAGGGGTGTGCGCTCTGCCGGCGCGCACGCCGCGAAGGCACAGCGCCTCACGCTGAGGGTGAGTCTCTCCAAGGCCTCTGTCGCCTCACTGCACAAAGGCCGCCGCCACCAACTGACCGTGAAGCTCAGGGCCTCCTTCAAGCCCGTGAGCGGCGCGGGCTCCTCTGCGACGGTCACCGTGACCTTCGCGTAGGCGCCGGCGGCAAGGTCGGTCCCCCGGATTTGCGGGGGGCCGGCCCCCCGCGGGTACACACTCCAATGTGCCAGACTGTTGCGCTGCGCGCCGTTAGCTCATCGGGCAGAGCGCCGGACTTTTAATCCGGTGGGGCGGGTTCGAGTCCCGCACGGCGCACTTCTCAAAGGCCTTTGTCGGAGCGGGTCTCGGGGGTTGGAGCCGTCGCGCAACCCAAACTTGGTACCCACTTGGTACCGAGAATGGGCTTTTGGGTGGCCAGTGCCGCCGATGCGCAGCGAGGGTGCGCCTCCCGCCTGGGTGCCGGTCTCGGGCATCCTTTGACGCATGGATCGATGGCTCGGCGTCGATGTGGGCGGAAAGCGGAAGCGCTTCGAAATCGCGCTCATCGATGATCGCCGGGTCCTTGCGCTCGCGGGCCGCTTGAGCCGCGAGGAGGTCATCGAGCTTGTCGAGACGGAGCGGCCGTCGGTCGTGGCGATCGACAGCCCGCGATGCTGCGCGCCCCCAGGGCAGACAACTCGCTGGGGGGAGCGTCAGCTTGCCAAATCGATCTGCGGCATCCGCTGGACGCCCGACGAGAGCCATGTGTACGCGAGCGCCTACTACGCCTGGATCGTCGAGGGACTCCTCCTCTTCAAAGCGCTCGCCGGGCACGGCGTCGAGGTCATCGAGGTCTTTCCGACCGCCTCGTGGACCCGCTGGTACGGACCGCGAGGCACCCGAACCCGATCGGCGTGGAGCGGGAAGGTTTGGCAAGGCTCGGCTTGGAAGACGTGTCGATGCGCACCAACCAGGACCAGCGAGATGCCATCGCCGCCGCCGTAACGGCCCGCCAGCACACGGAGGGCGTGACGGAGACGATGGGGGAGATCGTCGTGCCGGCCGGTCGCTGGTGACGGAAGCGACTTGGCCTCTGCTGCAACGGTATCCGCCGAACCTACAGCGATAGGCGAGACTACAGCGCTTGCAGCAATGAATGAATTAGTGGCTCGACCCGAAGGGCGAGCGTCGTTGCGCCATTCAAGGTTGCGGCAGCCTTGGCCGCGCCCCACGTGCGCCCGATAACGCCGGCGTCAGGCTTGGAGGACTGCACCTCGACCATGAGCTGGGTAGCCGCTCCGGCGCCCTCGTCATTCCCAGCCTCTTGCAGTGCGGCCACGAGCTGCTGAAGCAGCAGTAGGAGTTCGGGTTCGCCATCGGCATTTGCGAAGGCGCCAAACGCCTTGCCGCCCCAACTGGCACGCGCACCAAAGCCGTAGGCCTCACTCTCTGGGCTGTTGTGGGTCACGTTACCGTGGGCATCGGTGTCGCGGATGTAGACATTGCCGCTACCTATGGAGCCATGCGGAGGGGGACCCAGCACGACATTGAAGTCGCCTGCGGTCGGTACTGGCTCCTTTTCGTCCTCCTTTTCGTCGGGCTTCCTTGGCTCGTTCGGTAGCCGATCAGTCATATGGACAGAGTATATGAGACGAATCGTGGACACGACAGCGAGCTAGGAACCGCCGTCGTGGTTCGATCGCGATGCGTTCTCGTCAGGCACGCAGGTCGGAGTGGTCGTTCTGACGTGCGGAGGCCTCGCAGGGGTGCCGCGGAGCTGTCGCGGTGCCCGTCGCTCGGGGTGTCGTGCCGGCGGCGGGTTGTGCGACAGGTCCCCCACCGGGTTTGTGGCTTTGTCATGCGGTTTGTGGCGGAACGGGTCCCTCGCCTTCGCTGCGCTTGGCGTCCTTGACCACCCGCCCACAACTTCGGAGGTTGTCCGTGTCCTCGTAGAACTTTGAATGGCGGTCCTCCCGCCTCGTCCGCTCGTGTTGCGAGCGTGACAGGCGCCAACCAAGTCTGCGAGGACAGGAGGAACCGCCATGAAGAAGGTATCCGCGCCGCAGGTCGTGACGGCTGTTGAGGCTGTCGAGAGTTCGCTGTCACCGGAGATCCAGGAGGCGCTCGGTGAGCTTGTGGGGGCAGCGAGGGAGGGATTGCTCGCGCTGAGCGTTGGTGTCGGGCTCGGTGTTGTGCATGAGCTGATGGAGCTCGAGGTCGCCGAGGTCGTGGGCCCGAAGGGCAAGCATGATCCCGACCGGATGGCGAAGCGCCACGGCCACGAGGACGGGTCGATGACCTTGGGTGGACGACGTGTGCAAGTCAGCCGGCCGCGGATGCGCACGGCCGATGATGAGCGGGAGCTGCCGGTCACCACGTACGAGCACTTCGCCGACCGCGACCCGTTGACCCGGGCGGTGATGGACCGGATGCTCGCCGGTGTCTCCTCGCGCAAGTTCGCCGGTGTCGGGGAGCCCGTCGGCGAGGAGGTGCAGCGATCCTCGACGGCGACCTCGAAGACGTCGGTGTCGGAGATGTTCATCGAGCGCACCCGGACCGCGCTCAGCGAGCTGATGGGCCGGCGGCTGGAGGACGTGCGCGTGGCGGTAATGATGCTCGACGGTCTTGAGATCGCCGGGCGCACACACATCGTCGCGCTCGGAATCTCGACCGAGGGCGTGAAGATCCCCCTCGGGCTGTGGGAGGGGTCGACCGAGAACGCCACGCTCGCCCGGACGCTCCTGGCCGACCTCGTCGACCGCGGCCTGGACCCCGAGCAGGCGATCCTGTTCGTCATCGACGGCGGCAAGGCGATCTGCCGGGCGATCAAGGACGTGTTCGGCGAGCGCGCGCTGGTGCATCGGTGTCACCGTCACAAGGAGAGAAATGTCTGCGATCTGCTGCCCGAACGCGATCGTCCCGCCGTCCTTGCCAGGGTCCGCGGCGCGTGGGCGCTCAAGGACGCCGATCTCGCCGAGCAGCGCCTCGAACTCCTGGCCTCAGAGCTCGAGCGCACCTGGCCCGACGCCGCCGCCTCGCTGCGGGAGGGTATGCCCGAGACGCTGACGCTGATGCGGCTCGCAATCACAGGAGGACTCGCAAAGACGCTGTGCTCGACGAACCCATGCGAGAGCATGATCGAGATCGTCCGCCGCACTCAGCGCAACGTAAAGCGCTGGCAGGACGGCGACATGCGCAAGCGCTGGACCGCCGCCGGGATGCTCGTCGCCGAGCAGCAATCCCGGCGAATCATCGGCTACCGCGACCTCGCCAAGCTCGTGGCCGCGATCGAACGCCACACAGCACGAGCCGCCCTTCCAATCCCCGCCGCCGCTCACGCCGAGACACCACAAACCGTTACTGTCTGACCTTCAAATCCCGGAGGCCGCTCTCAAAGTTCCACGACGATCCGGACATCCTCCAACTTCGAGTACGGGTGGTCAAGGACCGGGACCCTGAAGGTGGGAAGGGAAGACAGTGGTGTGGTGATGGTGGTGGTTGGTTGGTGGGGGACCAAGGAGAGGTAGTGATCTGAAGGGATCAGAGAGAGAGATAAATAAAGAATAAAAAGAAGATAAAGAAGGGTGGGCAGCAGCGTGGGGTTGTCTTGTCTGTGGGGCTCCGGCCGACTGTTCGTCGGCCTACGCCCCAAACCCCGCGGGGCGCGATGTTAGACTACGACATGCCAGCGATATGCTAGACTGTGTGCCTGTGATATACGATGTCGATTCTGCGGAGGTGCTCTATGGCTGATCGTGCTCGTGAGCTCGGCGTTGCGTCTCGTGGCGTGGTCGCTGATATCGAGAAGCAACTCGCCGTCCTGGATGGTGAGCTTGCGCGCTACGAGGAGCTTCTATCCGAGCGTGAGCGTCTACAGGCCGCCCGGGCAGCCCTACTCGGGGAGAAAACCACAGCGGGACAGATCACCTACGGAGACGTCGCGAAGTACCTCGCGGAGCACCCCGGCTCACGCGCGGGAGAGATCGCGAAGGGCCTCGGGGTGCCGCTGGCAAGGGTCTCCTCGCACCTGTACCGCGGAAAGCACACGCGGTTCGTCAGCCGCGCGGACGGCTGGCACCTACGCGAGAGCAACACCACCGCTGGAGCGACCGGGACCGGCAGGCGCGGGAAGAGCGGGGGTCGCGAGGGGTGATGAGCGCTGCACAGGACAGCGCGGGGACCGCGGTGCCAGCCGTCTCGGCCGGCACCAGACGCGCAGTACACGGGACCGCGCGTGTAGCTCCGGGGTCGGAACCTGTAAAGGTCGCCCCTTCGGGGCCGCCTACGGCGGGGCCTGACGGCCCGACCTTGACAGAACCCGCCCCCTCCGCTGAGGGGCACCTGTCTGCGGCAGGCCGGAGCCTGCCGCAGACAGGCCAACCCAGATTCTTGAAAGGCAGCCCCGATATGAGGCCCCCACACAACTCCGGACAGGCCCCAAACCACGACCGACGAACGGAGGTTTCAATGCTCACTCTCCCCGCCCGCACGCCAGGGCAGCGCTACAGGCGTAGGCCAGCGCCGTCCTTGCTGCCCCGGCGCCGCACCCGCAGCATCCACGAGGCCAGCGCGCCCATTGCCCCGCTCATCGACGCCAAGGCCGCCGGGCGGCTGCTGGGGGTACCCCACACATGGCTGCTCGCCCAGGCCCGCGCTGGACGCGTCCCCCACCACCGCCTCGGCCACTACGTGCGCTTCAGTGCGGACGACCTGAAGCTATGGCTGGGCGAGAACCGGATCACCCCGAGCCCATTTCACAACCGAGCGTAAGCGGCTCGAACCGTCCCAACCAGCGCGTATCATGTGTCTACAACACAAACGGCGGCGCACCGCTTGCGACGGTCGCCGCCCGGCAACAGGAGGTAAGTCCTGATGCAGCGCCAGCCTAACAGCGCCCGGGTGACCGGCTGCGTCATTCTCCGAAAGGCTCCGCGAGGGTCGGTCTACTACATCAAGTACCGCCTTCAGGATGGGCGGCAGGTCAAGCGCCGTCTCGGCCCGGCCTGGACCGAGCGCGGGCGTGCGCCCGCTGGGCACTTCACGCGGCGCTTGGCCGAGGAGGCCCTGCAGACTGTCTTGGTGGACGCCCGCCGGGGCACACTCGCGGGGATGGTCAAGACGGGAGCGACCTTCAAGGACGCCTCAGCGGAGTGGCTGCGCTACGTCGAGCACGACCGCGACGTCAAGCCGAGCACGCTCCTCGACTACCGCCACATGGCCCGGCGACTGGACCGCGACTTCGGCGAGGCTCCGCTCGAGCAAATCACCACAGACACGATCGAGCTTTGGCGCGCGGGCCTGTCCTGCGCGAACCGCACAACGCAGAAGTACCTGATCGTGCTCAACGGCATCTTCAAGCGCGCGATGAAGGTCTACGGGCTGCCCGCCAACCCGATGATCCTCGTGGAGCGCCCCAGGGTGCGGCACTCCAGCGAGATCGAGGTCTTCTCCGCCGCGGAGGTCCGCGCGCTCGTGCGGGCCGCGTCGACGGAGTTGTACGGCACGGTGTTCCTGGCCGCGGCCTTCACGGGCCTGCGCATGGGCGAGCTGCTGGCGCTGCGGTGGGGCGAGGTGGACTTCGCCGCGGAGACGATCCGCGTGGTGCGCAGCGTCACCGTCGGCGGCGAGAGCAGTCCCAAGTCGGGCAAGGCCCGCTCGGTGCCGATGGTCAACGAGGTCGCCACCGCACTCGCGCGCCTCAGCCAGCGCGAGCGCTTCACCACCGACGGCGACCTCGTGTTCGCAGGGGCGGCGGGCGGCCACCTGGACTCGAAAGACGTGCGCGCCGCCTACAAGGCCGCGCTCGACAGCGCCGGCCTGCGCCGCCTGCGCTTCCACGACCTGCGCCACACCTTCGGCACCCGCGCGGTCGAGAAGGCCGAGTCGATCCTCGAGCTCAAGGAGTGGATGGGCCACGCCAACGTGCAGACCACGATGCGCTACCTGCACTACAAGTCCAAGGCCGACGCCGCCCGACGGCTCGCGGAGGCCTTCGAGGAGGAGACCGCGGCATCCGGGGAGCTGGCGCGGGTTTGACCGAGTACCTTCCACGAGTGCCATTCCCTGCGCTCGACAGCTGGAACACGAGCGCCGCCGACGCGCTCAGCCAACTCGAAGCCGCGCATCGGGCGGTCGGCGGCACGGCGGCCGGGCGTCGGACCAACACGCTGCAGCTCAACTACGCCTTCGTGCTGCTGCTCTCGGCGCACTTCCAGGCGTTCTGTCGAGACCTCCACAGCCAGGTGACTCGGGCGCTCTCCGAGGCGATGGAGCCAACCGTCGGCGTGGTGTTGCGCGTAAACCTCACTTTCAATCGCCAGCTCGACAGTCGCAACGCCCAACCGGGCTCGCTTGGCGCGGACTTCGGTCGCTTCGGCCTCGACTTCTGGCCAGCGGTCGACGGTGTCGATCGGCGCAACCGGCAGCGCCGCGAGAAGCTCGACCAGCTCAACGAGTGGCGCAACGCCATCGCCCATCACGACATCGACAGCAGGCGCGGGAGCCTGACCCCGCGCGAGGTCACGTTGGACGCGTGCAAGACCTGGCGCAGCGCTCTCAACGGTCTCGCGATGTCGTCCGACCGTGTGCTCGCAGCCCATCTGCGGACGCTGGTGGGCGGGCTCGCCACGCCGTGATACCTTCATGATTGAGATGCCCCAAACCAAGGCCAAGCCAGTCGTATCGTTCGAACCCGGAGCCAGCGTGCGCGTACGCGTCGCCAGGGCGCTCTTTCCTGCCGTGGTACTGGAGGACCGCGGTGTATTCGGGCAGGGAGATGAACACAACTTCCGCGTTGCGATCTATCCCGACGACCCCGATCAGCGGCTCGAGTTCGAGGTCTCTGAAGAGCAGATCGAGGCGCGAGCCGCCTGAGCATCGCTGCCCTCCCGGCCGTTTGTGCCTGGCCGACCATCTTTGAGGCGGGCTCGACGTTTCCCGTCCATGCGCAAGCCCAAAGAGATCGTCGGATACGCCGGCCCCAGTGGTGCATACGTAGTCACGGACGGGCAGATCAAGCCGTTGAGCGACCACTCCGCACTCGTCGCGCTCGTCGATGCTGCTCTGCTCACCAGCCTCGGCTACTCCGAGCGGGCGGCGCAATACCAGAGGCTTGCTCGGAGCCGAGGGCAGTCGAGCCCCGGCCGGGCCGGCTGACAACGCTCCGAGCCCACCCGGGCACGCGGGCAGCGGATTAAAGATCCGGTGGGTAGCGGACAAAATATCCGGTGCGAGGATTTGGACAGTCGGAAAAGCTAGGCACTCAAACGTGGTACCCAACGTGGTACCGAACAGAGCATTTCTGAGGCGACCTGAGCAGATGTCAGAGCCCGTGGTTGTTGGGATCGCACCTCAGAAGACCCCCTTCGAGGCCACTTTTAATCCGGTGGGGCGGGTTCGAGTCCCGCACGGCGCACCATTTGTACGACGTCGGAGCCAAGGCCCCCTAAAAAACGGGGGTCTTGGCCGTTTTGGGGCCGGCTGGCGCGCGCAGGGGCGCTGGTGCGGGCGAGGCTGCGGATCTGCCCGTAGATGGGCGCCTGGGCCGTCTTGAGCTGGTCAGCGCGGACGATGATCCGCTCAAAGATCGCCTGATTCATCAGGCGGCGTAGTTCAGCGTCGGCGCCGCGCCCGCCTACGGGCCATCCTGCGCCGCGCCGGGGGCGACCCCAGCAGCGATCGAGTGCTCAGGGTTGGCCCGCTGACGATCGACACCGCTGCCCACACCGCGACCCTCCACGACAGGCACCTCGACCTGCACACGATGGACTATGGCCTGCTCGTCCACCTCGCCAGCGAGCCCCGGCGTGTCTTCCGCAAGCAGGAACTCCTGCGAGCGGTCTGGGGATACCAGGCGCCCACCGCCACACGAACGATCGACAGCCACGCCAGCCGCCTCTGTAGCAAGCTCAACGCCATCGAAGGGTGATGGATCATCAACGCCCGCGGCGTGGGGTACCGGCTGATATAAGAGTTATTGCGTTTGATGCAAGTCGCGTTGTGCGGGAGTTTTTTGTGGTGCGTGCTCCCGTGGGTGCTCTTGTTTGGGGTGTGGGGCGTGAATCTGTCGGAGGGTGCGGGTGTTTGTCGCTGGGTTTGGCGTCTTGCATTGGATGCGAGTAGGGTTGCGTTGGATGCAAGGAGGGGCGTGGGTATCGGCAGGGTCTGTCACGGCGGCTGAGGAGGGGCGCGCGGAGGCTGCGTTGGCGTTGGTGTTCGGGGAGGGTGTGCGGCCTTTGCGGATGGGTGAGGCGGTGTTCGAGGCTGTGGTCGTGGGTTGGGAGCGTCAGCAGTCGGCGCGTCATTTGGCTGAGGCGACGAAGTGCAAGAGCACGGTGATGGTGAGGCGTTTTCGTGCTGAGGTGGGGTTGTGGCCGTGGGAGTGGCAGGCGGTCCATGTCGATGAGTGGCTTGAGGATCTGGCGTCGCCTCCGAAGCGCCGGTCGGTCTCGACGCTGCGTCACTATCAGGCGACGTTGCGGGGGTTCTTGGAGTATTTGACGGATGAGCGTTACCCGTGGGTGGCGATCTGCGAGGCGCAGTTCGGTGTGCGTCCGGTGCAGGTCTTGGATGAGCGCAACACGATCCGCCACGTCGTCGAGTATGAGGGGCGCCCGGGGCGGCGGCCGTTGACGCGGGAGGAGCTGGTGATGTTCTTCGACTGCGATGCGCGGGTCTCCGATCGGCGGGCGCGCAGGCGTAAGGGTGCGCTGGCGGCGTTTCGCGACGCTGCGTTGTTCAAGACGATCTATGCGTGGGGGTTGCGTCGTCAGGAGGCCGCGCGGCTCGACGTGTCGGATTTCTCTGGGAACGCGCACCGTCCGTCGTTCGGTGCGTATGGGTCGTTGAGTGTTCGTTATGGGAAGGCGTCGCGGGGTAGTGCGCCGAGGCGGCGCAACGTGTTGAGCGTGTTTGACTGGTTGGTCGAGGTCGTCGAGCAGTACGTCGAGGAGGTCCGTCCGCTCTACGGGCTGGATCATTCCGCGTTGTGGTTGACCGAGCGTGGGGGGCGGATCTCGAGCGAACAGGTCAGCGAGCGTTTCGCGGAGTACCGCGAGGAGCTGGGGTTGCCGGGCGAGCTTACGCCGCACGCGCTGCGCCACAGCTATGTCACGCATCTGATCGAGGATGGGTGGGATGAGCTGTTCGTGCGGATGCAGGTCGGGCATCGCTTCGCGTCCACGACCGCGCTCTATACCGGTGTCAGCGGCGACTACAAGAACGAGGCGATGAGCCGCGCGCTGCACGCACAGCTCGCCGGCGCGCTCGCGGGAGGGGCGTGATGAGCGAGATCGACTACGAGTGGATGCTCCGGGCGTTGCTGGCCGAGCACGGTGTTCACAGTTACGCGGAGCTCACGCCGCTGTTGGCCGAGCACGGGGTCAGCCTCTCGGAGTCCCAGGTCTGGCGGATCTTCACGGGCAAGCCCGAGCGGCTGAACCTGCACACCCTGATGGTGCTCTGCCGGATTCTCGACTGCACCCCGAACGATCTGATCAAGCCTGTCGAGCGGCCGGCGAGGGCGCCGTCGCGCGCGAGGGCGGCGGGCGGGAAGGGCGTGGGTGATCTGAAGCCCAAGCGTGCTCGGATTCGCCCGTCCGGCGCAGCGCGGTGAGCGAGCGCGGGCGCGCACCTTACGTCGAGCCGATCGCGGTGTGTTCTGGGTGTGGCCGGGAGCGCCGCTGCCGCCGCGCGAAGACGGACGCCCCGATCTGCAACACGTGCCGGCGCAAGGGCTCTACTTGGAAGCCCCCGCTCGCGCTGTGCTCGGCTTGCGGTCGAACCAGGCCATGCCATCACACCCGCAGCGAGCACCCGATCTGCTTGTCCTGCTCGCACATGCATCCCTCTCGCCGGGAGCCGTGCGCGTTCTGCGGCAAGCTGGCGATCGTCGCGGCGCGCACCGGCGCTGGCCCCGAGTGCTCGGGATGCAGGCAGCGACGGCTTCAGCGGAAGATCACCTGCCGCGGCTGTGAGCGCCAGGCGCGACCCTCGGCGGCAGCGGTGGGGTTATGCGAGCGCTGCGCCGGGGAGCGCGTCCTTCAGGTCTGCCGCGGCTGCAGCGCGGAGGAGACGAACTACGCCGATGGTCACTGCGCCCGCTGCGTTCTGCACGCCAGCCTCCGGGAGCTCAAGCGAACCGGCGACCCCGCGGCCATCGAGGCTCTCCAGGGGTATCTGGCGGCCCTCGCCGCTGGCGCCAAGCCGTGGACGGTGCTGGGATGGATGCACAGCAGCCGCAGCTACCAGACGCTCCTGGAGCTGGCCAGTGGCGCCCTCGCGCTCACCCACGACGCGCTCGACACCGTTGACGGCGGTCAGAGCACGATCTACCTGCGGGCGGCGCTGGTCGCGCACGGCGCGCTGCCCGAGCGTCACCAGCAGACAGCCGCGCTCGCGGCCTTCATCGCTCGCGAGGTGCTCCGCGTGCCCGATGGGCCCGAGCGCCTTCACCTACGAACGTTCGCGACCTGGAAGATCCAGCACGACCTGGGTCAAGCCGAGCGAGGAGGACACGCCAAGCGCAGCTCCTATCGCTACGCCCGCACCCAGATCCGTGTCGCCGCGGATCTCCTGCTGTGGCTCTCACAGCGCACCCTTACCCTCCAAGAGCTCCGCCAAGAGCACCTGGACTTCTGGCTGGCCGAGGGATCGACCCAGCGCACGCGCATCCGCACGTTCGTCCTCTGGGCGCGCCGGCGCAAAATCATCGGGCCGCTCACCGCGCCCCCGTTCGCCGCCCAGCAGCACGTCGACCCGCTGCCCCCCCGCCAGCGCCTGCAGCTGCTCGGCCGCCTCCTTGGCGACGAGTCACTCGACCTCAGAGACCGCGTCGCGGGCTGCCTGCTGCTGCTCTTCGCCCAGCCAATCAGCCGCATCGTGCTCCTGACCCCGCACGACATCCAAGGCCGCCAAGGCCGCGTTTTCATCAGCCTCGCCCGCGAGCCGCTGCTGCTCCCCGAGCCACTCGCCACGCTCACCCAGCGACTCAAGGACAGCCCCCCACACCTCGCCACCACCGCAGTCAACACCCGCCCCGAGTGGCTGTTCCCCGGCCTACGGCTCGACGCCACCATCCACTCCGAGCAGATGCGCAGACGCCTCGGCAAGCTCGGCATCACCAGCCGCGCCGGGCGCGGCTCAGCCGTCCTACAGCTCGCTCAAACGCTGCCCGCCGCGATCCTCGCCGACCTCCTCGGCTTCGCCGAGAGCACCGCCGAGGACTGGACCCAACTCGCCAACGGCGACTGGGCGCGCTACGCCGCGACACGCTGAACCACCCCAGCCCGCCACAACGCCCAAAGCACACCCGACGACCCCCCGGCCGCGGAGCGCGCGGATTGCCCTCGCTCCACCTCCGCCCTACGGGCTCCGGCTCCGCGAGAGGAGCAATTGTCAAATGTTGTGGATGAGAAGGTGAAGCATCAGGCGGCGACCTCCTGGTCCGTTGTCGTGGTTTCGTTGTCTGTGACCTTCGCTCCGTCCTTGAAACTCATTCCGTCGAGCACGTCGGCGACGAGCTCGTGGCCGTTGAATCGTCGCCAGCGTTCCTGGGCGGCGTCGAGCAGCTTGTAGGCCATCGCCAGGGCGGCCTTCTTCGAGCCGGCGCCCTTCGTGACGCGGGTCCTGAGCTTCACCGTCGCGAAGCTCGACTCGATCGCATTGGATGTCCGCAGGTGGCGCCAGTGCTCGGCGGGGAAGTCATAGAAGGCGCCCAGGTGCTGCCAGTCGCGGTCGAGCTTCGCGATCGCCTTCGGGTACTTGGCGTCGAACTCCTCGCGCAGTCGCCCGAGTGCCTGGCCGGCCTCGGCGCGGGTTGGTGCCTCCATGATCTCGTGCAGCATGCCCTTCGCTCTGGGCTGCAGGCGCTTGGGAAGCGCGTCGAGGACGTTCGCGATTGCGTGCACCCAGCACGCCTGCCGTCGCGCCCCTGGGAACACGTCCCGCAGGGCCGCCCAGGTCCCGAGGGCGCCGTCGCCGACCACGAGCTTCGGCTCGTTGACGCCGCGGGCCTTCAGGTCGCGCATCACGCCGGCCCATGACTCAGTCGACTCGCGGTATCCATCCTCGACGGCGAGCAGCTCCTTGGCCCCATCCTCGCGCACGCCGATCACCACGAGCAGGCACAGACGCGCGTCCTCGCCGAGGCGCACAGAGACGTGAACCCCGTCGACGAACCAGTACGCATACTGGTGAAAGCGCAGCTCGCGCCGCCGGAACGCCTCGTGCTCGGCCTGCCAGCTCTCAGTCAGCCGCGCGATCGAGCTCGCCGACAGTCCCGAGGCGTCCTCGCCGAGCAGATCCCGCAACGCCGGGCCGAAGTCCCCGGTCGAGAGCCCGTGCAAATACAGGATCGGGAGCACCTCGGTGACCTTCGGCGAGCGGCGGGCGTACTTCGGCAAGATCCGCGAACTGAACCGCCGGCGCGCCCCCGTCTCTGCGTCTATGCGCTTGTCGTTGACCCGCGGCGCGCGGAGCGGGACCGTCCCAGAGCCGACCGTCACCCGCCGCTCCCGCGCGTGGCCGTTGCGGACGACCAGCCGCTTGCCGTGCTCATCGAGCTCCTCGACGAACGAGCAGAGATACTGCTCGACCTCCACCTCGAGTGCCGCAGCGATCATGCGCCGAGCGCCCTCGCGAGCCAAGCCGTCAAGCGTAACCTGACCCTCGTGGTCCTCCCCACGAGGGAGCGTGCGAACATTCTCCATGGCGTGCCTTCCTTTCCCGCCTCGCGGCGGTCGGTCTTTGTCAACCGGGAAGGTACGCCGCCTTCCTCTTCACACGCATCCACAACTTTTGGGTATAGCTCCCGCGAGAGCAATCCGGGACCACACCACCAACAAAAACAAGAGGAACCCAGGCAAGGGGAATAACCCCTCTCCGCCAGTTATCTGAGACGCTCAACGGCACTTGTGCGACAGCACGCCCGGCTTGCTGAACCCAGCGCCGCCGATGTAGAATCGGTCAGAAGGAACCAGCTATGACTATGACCACAAGCGGACAGCACGAGTTTGATGTCGTCTTCGAGCCACAGGACGAAGGTGGCTACACGACCTATGTCCCGGATCTGCCGGGCTGCATCAGCGAGGGAGACACTTTGGAAGAGGCCACCGCCATGATCCAAGAGGCGATGGCACTCTATCTTGAGGCCCGCCAAGAGCGGGGCTGGGCGCTGCCAAAGATCGAGCACCGCAAACTCGCCCCTGCCGCGTGAGCGAGAAGCTCCCTCGGCTTACTGCCAAAGAACTTATTCGCGTCCTGGAGCGCAAGGGATGGGAGTATGACCGCAGCCGTGGCAGCCATCATATTTACGTCCACGTAGCCACGCGCCGGACCCTGGAGTGTGCCGGTAGCCCGCCGCGTGATGTCGATCGGGACGCTGTCGCGTCTGTTCAAGGACGCCGAAATCAGCCGCGAGGAACTCCGCAAGTTGCTGTAGGTAGGTGACGCTGTGCGGGATGCCGTACAGGCGCGGGGGTATGCTGACAACATCAGTTTGAAAAGCATAAGGCCCGCTTGAGACTCTCGTCGGACTACGTTCGTAATAGCCCGCGACCGTGACGATCAGAGCCTCTCGCTGGGCATCCGTCATACTCGCTACACGACTACCCGAGACATCACCTTCCAAGGAAGCCTCAAGAATGTTCGTGAGAGTTGCTTCTGGTTGAGTCATCGATCTGCCAGGATAGCCAGAGCATCCTCTGACCGAGTGGGTCGGCCACTGCCGCTTGTGCGACGCCTAGTCTGAGTCGTCCATTTTCCCCTCCAAGGTCATAAACGTGATCTAAGCCAGCGCACCAGTTCCATGTCTTCTCCCTGCATCCTGGAAGGCTCAAACCACGTTGCGAATCGCCTCGGCGGCTCTCCGCCGTGCCTGTCACCGTCCTGACCGGACAACCACAGGACGGCTGTGTGCCCCTATCGCGCGAGCCACTCCAGGGCCAGCTCCAGCACCTCCGCTCGACTGCGCCCGCCGTGATCGGGACTGACGAAGTGGCCGCCGATGAACAGCGAGAAGGCCAGCAGGCAGCGAGCCTCGACATCGTCGTCGTCCTCGCAGATGGCTCCGAACAGGGAGCGCATGTAGTCCATTCGCCTGTTGTTGACCTGCCGCAACCGCTCGGCGACCGCCCCCTCGCGCCGGGCCCAGTTGCGGATCGCCAACTCGATCTTCAACAGCTCGCCGCCTGAGGCGACGGCCAGCGCGAACAGCCGCCTCAATCTCGACCTCGCGTCCCCGTCGTCGGCCTCGACGGCCTCGATCACCTCGTCGACCCAGGTGCGCTCCCATGTGTCCAGCATCTCCTCGAGCAGTGCCCGCCGGTCGCTGAAGTGCCAGTAGAACCCGCCCTTGCTGACGCCCAGTGCCTGGGCCAGGGACTCGATCCGGACGGCCTCCGGCCCGCCGGCGCCGAGCGCGCGCAGGCCCTCCTCGATCCAGCTGTTGCGAGGCGTTCGGGTCGGGGGCGCCATCGCCTCCCTATCGCGTTCGGTTCGGTGGTGACACTCCCGATGATGATGCTACCCTTCAACCATACGCCGCCGTATGGATGGGCACCCTCACAGAGATAGCGGCCTGGAGGAGTTCTTTGGTGACCGACTCGAAGCACTCGAGCAAACGCTCAAATGCGAGGAAGCGAGCGCACCGTGTTGTGGTGTCCGAGACGCCTCCGCCCACCGTCGCCTCACCGGACTACGCGGACGCATTCGAGGTCACGAGGAGCCCGACCGACCGACGCTCGGCCGAGCAGTGGGCACGCGACGGCTTCGAGCGCCTGCCTGTGACGATGCGCCGGCCGGTGCTGCTCATACACCGCTGGGTCCTTGGATTTCGCCTCGGTCCGTGGGCCTCTTCCAACCACGTCTTCGGCTGGCGAATCGCGACGTCTGAACCCGAGCTCCTGCATCTGGAAGCTCGATCGACGCTGCTGAACGG
Organism: uncultured Solirubrobacterales bacterium; assembly: GCA_963725535.1. Lineage (GTDB taxonomy): Bacteria > Actinomycetota > Thermoleophilia > Solirubrobacterales > Solirubrobacteraceae > Palsa-744. Next base: position 1,309,767 of record CAVRYX010000007.1, on the reverse strand, counting down.
TCACATGGTGTGGCGACTGCACGACGAGCGACTGGTGATGACCACGTTCTTTGAGTACCAGAGGCACAGGACCGCGTCGGTGGTTTGGGCCGTTCTCGGCAACATCCACCGCGGCGGCGCTCCCTACCTGCTCAATCTGGCGGCGATTGCGCCGTCGGACGTCGTTGAGCAGTGAGCGAGCGGTCAGCGCCCACGGTGGCAATACCCCGGCGAGGTTCTCCGCGCGAACCTCGCCGACTACAACCGGGACGTGGAGATTGAGATGAAGCTCCCAAACACAGCGCACACCTCCCAGCCCTGGCGGATCCACGAGATCGTCCCCGACTTTCGGCTCGAGGATGTCTGGGCGCTGCCGACGCCCGGCCGAGCCGACGAGTTCTCGGTCCTCGTCGAGGGGTTCGCCTCAGCCGATCCGGCGAAGACCGCGTCCCGCGCGACGCGGGCGCTGTTGTCGCTGCGGTGGAAGCTCGGCGACCTGTTCGGCCTGGAGGACCCGGGCTCGGGACTCGGGTCGCGGGTGACGACGCTTCGCGAGCGGTTGCCCGATGACCTGCGCGCCGCTACCGGGCCAGTATTCGAGGGTCTCCCGTTCACGTCGCTCTACCTGACCGACGACGAGTTCGCCGCCGAGATCGCCAACCAAACGATGCACGGGGTCCTGCACTTCGGCTGGGTCGCCGAGGGGAGCGGAGGCTACCGGGGTCAGATGGCGATCTACGTGAAGCCGAACGGCTTGCTGGGGAACGCCTACATGGCCGCGATCAAGCCGTTCCGCCACCTGGTCGTCTACCCACAGATGCTTCGGACGATGGAGCGGCGCTGGCACGAACGGCCCGTCTAGCCCCCTCAAGGGGCTCGGATGCGTCATGCTTGTGGGGGATGGGTGAGTTGCTGGCGCTGCAAGGGGTGGGCAAGAGCTACCGGCGCGGGGGGCGGCGGCTGCGCGTGCTGGCGGACGCGTCCCTGGAGGTCGCCTGCGGGGAGGTCGGAGCGGTCGTGGGCTCGCGCGACGAGGGTAAGACCACTCTGCTGAAGATCGCGGCGGGCATCGAGCAGCCGGACGCGGGTGAGGTGTGGCTGGGCGATCTGGACCTGGTCGCGCTCGGGGAGGGGGACCGCTCGCGGCTGCTGGGGGACGAGATTGCGTGGACCAACCGCGAGGGCACGGGCGTGAAGCTCGAGGTGCTCGACCACCTCGCGTTGCCCCTGGCGATGGGTCGCGGCCATGGGCGGCGCGAGGCGCGGAGTCTCGCGAGGGCGGCGCTCGAGCGGGTCGGAGCGACCGGCTGTGCACAGCGGCGCTGGTCGGAGCTCTCCGACTGGGAGCGGGTGTTGGTGGGGTTCGCACGAGGGCTCGTCTGCAGGCCGCGGCTGCTGGTCCTCGACAGCGTGACCGACGGTCTCGGGATGCGGCGCACGCGCGAGGCCGGCGAGCTGCTGCTGGCGTTGACGGCGGAGTTGGGGTGCGGGGTGCTGATGAGCTGCGCCGACCTCGAGGCGGCGCTGTTCGCCGACCGCGTGTGGTCGCTGGAGGACGGACGGCTGAGCGTACTCTCCGAGCAGCCCCTCGTCGAGGCGGAGATCATCGACTTTCCGGCGCCGGCCCAGGCGGATGGCTAGGCCCGCCGTTGATGGGCTCCGCCGTCCGCACGGGCCTCTGTTGCTCACACGGGCCCCGTCGTTTAGGCCCCGTCGGTCATCGCGAATCCCCACCGCCAGCCTCACGGCCTTCACGCTGCTCGCGGAGCCCCAGACTGATACGATGACAACTGTCTCCCCATCCGGAGGATCGGGACTGTTCAGGAAGAAGTACGCCACCCGCGATATCCAATAAGCTCTTAGAACGATGGCGCCACCTCGTAAAGGCGATCTCACCGCCAGCATGGCGATCCTCGGCTTGGTGGTCCAGAAGACCGACACTGTCAACGGGCTAGGGACGCGGTTGGTCGAACGGTTCCCCCACGCGCAGTGGTCGCGATCGGTCGCCCACAACAGCCTGCCCAGCCTTGAAAAGCAAGGGCTGGTCCGAATGGTCGCCCGGGGTGCCGAGCGCGCGCTCGACCGCTACGAGGCGACGACCGAGGGCGTCGAGGAGTTCCGCGATTGGCTGCGCACCTCCTCCGCGGCGCCGCTTGCGCTGCGCGACGCGGTGCACGCCAAGCTCGAGCTCGCTGGAGAAGAGGACGTGCCCGATCTGATCCTCGCGATCCGCGAGGAGGAGCGCGCGTGCGCGCTGGAGTTCGCGGCCGCGAGCTCGCGCCTGAACCTCGAGTGGCAGCTGAAACGCCTCGGCCCGCCGAGCGGCACGGACCTTCGGGGCCGGGTACAGAGCGCCCTGATGACCGACGAAGCGATGCTCTGGGGGATGCGAGCGAGGCGCCTGCGGCGCCTGCGCCGTGAGCTCGAAGACCCCGGCGAGGACGACCCCTCGAGCGACGGCGATGAGTGAGCTGCTGGCGCTGCGAAGGGTCTGCAAGGGGTACGTACGCGGCAAGCGTACGATGCGGGTCCTGGTGGACGCCTCGCTGGCGCTCGCCCCGGGGGAGATCGCGGCGGTCGTCGGGTCGCGCGAGGAGGGCAAGACGACGTTGTTGAAGATCGCCGCGGGCCTCGAGGCGCCGGACGCGGGGGAGGTGTGGCTCGGGGATATCGATCTGGCCCACTCCTCCGACGAAGAGCGCTCGCGGCTGTTGGGGCGCGAGATCGCGTGGACCAACCGCGAGGGCACGGGGGTCAAGTTCAGGGTGCTCGACTACGTCGGGCTGCCGTTGGCGATCGGCCGCGGTCGTCGTCAACGGGAGGCGCAGGATCTGGCGATGGAGGCGCTCGAGCGAGTCGGAGCGGCGAACTGCGCAGGGCAGCACTGGGCGGAGCTCTCCAACTGGGAGCGGCTGCTGGTCGGGTTCGCGCGGGGCATCGCCGGCTCGCCAAGGTTGTTGGTGGTGGACGACCTGATGGACGGCTTCGGGATGCGCCGCACACGGGAGGCGGGCGAGCTGCTGCTGCAGTTGGCGGGCGAGTTGGGGTGCGGGATGCTGATGAGCTGCAACGACCTCGAGGCGGCGTTGATCGCCGACCGTGTGTGGTCGCTGGAGGGCGGGCGGCTCAGTGTGCTCTCCGAGCGTGAGGGCGGGCAGGCAGACGTCATCGACTTCCCCGGCGGCACTCGTCAGAGCCACAGTTCGCGCGGCGTCGGAAGCTAGCTGCAGTGTCCCCGCCGGCGCTCGAGCTCCGGGATCTCGTCAAGCACTACCGCGTGGGGGAAGGCGAGCCGATTCGCGCTGTCGACGGCGTCTCGATGACGGTCGCCGCGGGCGAGTTCGTGGCGCTCTACGGCCCCTCCGGCTCGGGCAAGACGACGTTGCTGGAGTTGATCGCCGGTCTCTCTCTATCCGACGGCGGTGCGGTGTTGGTGGACGGCTGCGACGTCTCCGCGATGTCGCCGAAGGAGGCTGACGAGTACCGGCTGCGTCATCTGGGGATCATCGGCCAGCCCCACAACCTGATTCCCGGGGCGCGCGCGATCGAGAACGCTTCGTTGAAGCTGTGGCTCTCCAACAAGCGTGGGGCGAGGGACGTGATCGAACCGCTGCTCGAACGCCTGGGCCTCGGCGAGCGGATGCAGCACCGCACCGAGCAGCTCTCGATGGGCGAGCGTCAGCGCGTGTTGATCGCGATGGCGCTCGCGACCGACCCGAAGCTGGTGCTCGCAGACGAGCCGACGGGGACACTCGACACGCAGCGCACCAGGGAGGTGCTGGGGTTGCTGAGCGAGCTCTGCTGCGAGCGCAGCGCGGCGATTGTGCTCGCCACGCACGACCCGCAGGCCGCCGCGTTTGCCGACCAGGTGCACGAACTGCGCGACGGACGCCTCGGGGAGTACGTGCCCGACCACGGGGCCCCCCCGACCCTATCCGAGCGTCTCGCCGCGAGAGCTGGTGTGAGATGGCGCGGATGAGCCTCTCGGACATCCTCTGGCTCTACCGCGCGCGGCTGCGCGCGCGAGCGGTGCTCGTGCAGGAGTGCTTCGCGATCCTCGGGATCGCCATCGGCGTGGCGTTGCTGTTCGCCTCTCAGGTCGCGAGCACGAGTCTCACGCGTTCGGTCTCCCAGCTCACCAGCCAGCTGGTCGGCAACACGCAGTTCCAGCTCGACGCGCGTGGCCCGCGTGGCTTCGACGAACGGCTGCTGGGCGCCGTGCGAGGCGTCCCGGGAGTGCAGGCCGCGCTGCCGGTGCTCGAGCAGCAGGCGAACGTGATCGGTCCCACAGGTACGCAGCGATCGGTCGACCTGATCGGAACCGACCCGCGCTTCGCGCACTTTGCCGGGACGCTGCTGCGACGGTTCTCCGCCAAGCAGCTCGCCTCGCAGCAGGCGATCGCGCTGCCGTCTCCGCTCGCCGAGGAAATCGGGGCCGGTCCGCTTGAAACGATCAAGCTCCAGATCGGTGCGAGCGTGGTGCAGACGCTGCTGGGCGCCACGCTCGGTGAAGCCGACATCGGCGGGCTGGTCCACAGCCCCGTCGCGCTCGCGCCCGTCGGCTACGCCCAGCGCCTATCCGGGATGGGCAGCAGGATCACGAGGATCTTCGTCCAGTCGGCGCCTGGGCGCGAGCGTGAAGTGCGTGCGGGGCTGCAGCGGCTCGCCGCCACCGCGCCGGTCAACGTCGAGCCGAGCAGCTACGACTCGACGCTGTTCGCGGTGGCGGTGGGCCCCGAGAGCCAGAGCGAGGCGTTGTTCTCCGCGATCAGCGCGCTGGTGGGCTTCATGTTCGCGCTGAACGCGATGCTGGTCACGGTGCCCTCGCGGCGCAAGCTGATCGCGGACATACGCCCGCAGGGCGCGACCAGGTTGATGACCGTCCAGATTCTGCTGTTCGACGCGGCCGTGCTCGGCGTGCTGGCCTGCCTGCTCGGGCTCGCGCTCGGCGAGCTGTTGTCGATCGCGGTCTTCCACGCCACCCCCGGCTACCTCTCGTTCGCGTTCCCTGTGGGCAACGAGCGGATCGTCACGTGGCAGAGTGTGGCGCTCGCCGTCAGCGCCGGATTGGCGGCTGCGGTCGTGGGGGTGCTCTGGCCACTGCGCGACATCCTCGCGCGACCACTCGAGGGAGACCGACCCTCGACGCGACGCCGCAGAAGGTGGATCCAGGCTCGGCTGACGATCGGAGTCCTGTGTCTCGCCGTCACGACGCTGATCCTCGTAGTTCACCCACAGAGCGGGTTCGCCGGCATCATCACGCTCGTCGTCGCGCTGGTCTGCCTGCTGCCGGCGCTCTTCGACGGACTCGTGGCGCTCTTCGAGCGCACCCAGCGCCTGCTCAACGGCGCGGCGACCGTGCTCGCGGTGACCGAGCTTCAGACTCGGGAGACTCGGGTACGTTCCCTGGCGATTGCGGCGACTGCCGCGGTGGCGGTGTTCGGCACGGTCGAGTTCCAAGGCACCCAGTCGAACCTGCAGCGTGGCCTGGACGCTTCGGCGCGCCAGCTCGATGCGAGCGCCGAAGTGTGGGTCACACCGAGCGGCCAGTTCAACGCGTTCGCGACGACGCCCTTCAAGGACCTCGACTCGCGCTCGCTCGCCCGCCTGCCAGGCGTCGGCACGCTCGGCGTCTACCGGGGCAGCTTCCTCAACTGGGGAGAGAGGCGTCTGTGGGTTCTGGCGCCGCCGGGCAGCACCGCCCACCCGATCCCGCAGAGCCAGCTGGTGAGTGGCAGTCTCATCGGCGCCACCACCGGAGTTCGCCGCGGTGGCTGGGCGGTGCTCTCCCAGGCGCTCGCCTCCGAACACCACCTTCACATCGGTCAGACGTTCACACTTCCAGCGCCGCGACCAACGCACCTGAGGGTCGCGGGGTTGATCACGAATCTCGGCTGGCCGCCGGGCGCGATCATCCTCAACTCCGCGGACTACGCGCGCGCGTGGGTGAGCAGCGACCCAAGCGCATACACGATCGACGCACGGGCCGGTGTCTCCCCCGCCTCTGTACGCAGCCTCCTTCAGCGCAGCCTGGGGCCAAACGCAGGACTTACGGTGGAAACCTCAGCCGAACGCGAGCAGCGCCACTATGCGCTCGCGAGCCAGGGTCTCTCGCGGCTGACACAGATCAGGCTGCTCGTCTTGATCGCCGCCGTGCTGGCTCTAGCGGGAGCGATGGGTTCGATGATCTGGCAGCGTCGCGATCTCGTCGCGTTCATCAAGTGTCAGGGCTACCAGAAAGGAGTGCTGTGGCGATGGCTGCTGTGTGAAAGCTCGGTGCTGCTCGCAGCCGGATGCTCGATCGGAGCCGTCTTTGGCCTCTACGCACAGTTGTTGGGAAGTCACTTCCTGGCAAGTGTCACCGGATTTCCGGTCGTCTTCGATGTCGAAACCTTCGCCGCATTTTCAAGTTTTGCGCTGCTCAGCGTCGTTGCCATCGCAGTGGTGGCCCTGCCAGGATACCTCGTAGTGCGTGTTCCCCCGAGGACGGCCAACCCGGCGTTCTGAGCAGCGCTCGGCCAGCGCGCGCCGGGGGGCAGGCTACCCGGCGCCGCTCACTGCACGGCAAGTCCGGGCGCTTGCCGGCGCGGTCACGCGCGAGGTCGTGTGGGGGTTGGCTGCCGTCGCACGCGAGGTGCGCGTCTGGAGGGCTCTGGCGGCGGAGATCCCACACCCGCTGCTACGCGGCGACGCGCTGAGCTCACTCGCTCGCAAGCGCGGGCATACCGACGGGGCGGCGCTGCTCTGGACGATTCCTCGCACCCGCGACCTCAACCTCCTCCGTCTCCTCGTCGCCTACGAGATCATTTGGGATTTCCTCGATGGCGTCAACGAGCGTGCCGCGGCGGCGGGCCAGGTGAATGGCCGGCAGCTTCACCTGGCGCTCGTGGACGCGCTCGACCTCACCCGGCCGGTCTCTGATTACTATAAGCACCACCCCTGGCGGGACGACGGCGGCTACCTGCGGACGCTCGTCGAGGTCTGCCGTGAGAGTTGCCGCAAGCTGCCTTCCTACTGGGTCATTCGGCCGCTGCTCGTGCGGGAAGCGGTCCGCGCCCAGGTGCTCGCGATCAACCACGACCTCGACCCGTCGTGCCGCGACGCGGATTTACAAACATGGGCAGCAGGCGAGTTCCCACGTGGGTCGGAGGCGACCTGGTTTGAGCTGACCGGCGCGGCCAGCGCGTCACTCACCGTGCACGCCCTGCTCGCACTCGGCGCAGAGCGAGTGTGCGACGAGAGTAGCCCGACCCGAACGTGCGCGGCCTATTTCCCGTGGATCTCCACCGCCACCACGATGCTCGACAGCTACGTGGACCAGGTTGAAGACCTCGCCAACGGCGATCACAGCTACGTATCTCACTACGCCACGCCTCATCTCGCCGCGGTGCGCATAGGCGAACTGGTTGAGCGCTGTCTCCTAGAGGCACGCTCGCTGGACAGGGGCGAGCAACACACTGTGATCGCCGCGTGCATGATCGCGATGTATCTGTCAAAGGACAGTGCACATACCAGGTCGATGAGTGAAACGACCATGAGCCTTGTACGCGCGGGCGGCTCTCTCACGCGCCTGCTGCTTCCAATCCTGCGGCTGTGGCGGATCGCCTATGCCCAGAGTCGTTACTGACAACCAACAAGGAGAGACCATGTTACTGACAGACCCAGCCCCACTCGTCGCCCGCTTCAAGGGTGAACTGCCGCCGACTGCGCCGCTCCCCGCGGTACTACAGACGTTGGCGTGCCGGTGGTGGCCGATCGCCTACCTCGAACGGTGTCGGGCGCGCTACGGCAGCCGTTTCACCATCTACCCCGTGGACATGCCACCGCTTGTGTTCCTTTCAGACCCAGAGGATATCCGTGAGATGATCGCTGCGCCCCCGACCGTGCTGCACGGGGGCGAAGGGTCGACGGTGATCGAACCGTTGATCGGCGAGCAGTCGTTCATGTTGTGCGAGGAAGACGAGCACAAGTACGGGCGGAGCGCGATCATGCCGGCCTTCCACCGCAAAGTGGTGGAGAACCACATCGAGGTGGCCATGGACATGATCGAGCGCGAGGTCGCGTCGTGGCCGCTCGACACGACTGTCGCGCTGCACCCGCGCCTGCGCGCCCTGACACTGAGGGTGATCCTGAAGACCGTGCTCGTTGGCGAGGACGCCATGCACGATCTCCTACACGAACGGTTGCTGGAGTCGCTGTCTGTGACAGCGAGCTTTGTCCTGCAGGAGCCGCAACTGCGCCACCTTCCGGGCTGGCGCGCCACGTGGAGGCGGTTCGTCAAGCGCAGCGCCGGGGTCGACGAGTTGATCTTCGCGCTCATCGCCAGGCGGCGCGAGGGTGCAGAGCAGCACGGCGACCTGCTCGACATGCTGCTCGCGGCGCACAACCCCGACGGCTCCCCGATGGGCGACCGACAGGTGCGCGACAACCTGATGTCGATGATCCTGGCAGGGCACGAGACGACGACCGCCGCGCTCGCGTGGGCGTTTCAACTCCTGGCCCACAACCGCCCGGTGCAGGATCGCCTGATCGAGGAGATCGACGGCGGGATCGAGGAGGAGTATCTGATGGCGACGGTCAACGAGACGCTCCGCCGCAGACCGGCGTTCCTGTTCGTCATTCCACGCGCGATCGTGGAGCCTGTCGAAATCGGGGGGCAGGTCTATCGCCCGCCGGCCCGCCTGCTGGGGTGCACCTACCTCATGCACCACGATCCCGAGCTGTACCCTGACCCGCAGGCGTTCCGTCCCGAGCGCTTTCTGGGCGAGGCACGCCAGCCGCGTACGTGGCTGCCGTGGGGGGCGGGACCCAAGAGCTGCTTGGGTCGTCACTTCGCTCTCCTGGAGGTGCAGATGGTGCTGCGCGAGGCGCTCTCCGAGCGGCTGGTGCTGCCTGCGAGCCGACGCATCGAGCGGGAGCAGTGGCGCAGCGCCGTGCTCGTTCCTCATGCGGGGTCGCGGGTCGTCCTGCGCAGGCGCCGCCTCTCGAAGGCCCCACGTGTCCCCCGCCCGGTGCAGGCCGCGGCATAGGGCGTAGGGCGCGAGACCCCGAGGTGGCCAGCTAGGCCAGCCGGTGGCTTGGCAGCCGGCTGGCCAGCGGTCACCTCACACCGGCGCAGTCCGACTCGCCCAAAGGCCCGGGGCTGTTCCGACCGGAACATTTTTGTTCCGGTCGGAACGGATTACTGGCTATCCAGCCGGGCAGCCGTCATGATCGCCCGAGACGGAGATGACGAACGATCCACAGAGATGTGCCCTGGCGCCCAATGCGCAGATCGATCCCCCGAGAAATGTCTGAGCACAGGTACATGCACCCATCCAAGCGATACCCGCAGACCCAGACGTGCCCAGGCTAGGAACACAGCCACACGTGGCCGCCGACGAGTGGGCGCCCGCGATCCCGATCCTGAACGAGCCGCGCTTCTCGCAGTCGCTGGAGCGCGGCCTTGCGATCCTCGGCTGCTTCACTCCCGCGCGGCCGGTGCTGGGGATCGCCGACCTCGCAGACGAGCTCGGCATGAGCCGCTCGACGACCCACCGGTACGTGATCACGCTCGCACGGCTGGGCTACCTCGAGCAGGGCGCCAGACGCAAGTACAGCCTCGCGCTGCGGGTCACCGACCTGGGCATCTCCGCGATGAGCGCCACGGACCTGCGCGAGCACGCCCACTTCTACCTGGAGGAGTTGTGCGCACGCACCGGCTTCACCATCTCTGTGTCGGTGCTCGACGGCCCGGAGATTCTGATCGTCGACCGGTTGCGCGGCGCCCGCCGCGGGCAGCGTCTGATCGACCTCGACCTCGACCCCGGCTCGCGACTGCCGGTGTACTGCACCGCCGCGGGCAAGCTGCTGCTCGCCAGCCTGCCCGACCCCCTGCAGCGCGAGTGGTTGGCCGACCTGCAGCTCACCAAGCGCGGACCCAACACGATCAGGAGCAAGACCGCCCTGCGCCAGGAGCTGACGAAGTTCCGCGAGGAGAACCTCGCCGTCGCTGACGAGGAGTTCGCTGCCCACCTGTACGCGATCGCCGCGCCGATTCGCTCCAGCACAGGCGAGGTGATCGCCGCGACGGCGATGACCGCGCACAGCTCGGTGATCTCGCTGGAGGAATTGATCGACGCGCTCGGCCCGCACCTGATCTCCACCGCCGACCGCATCTCTGCGCGCCTGGGATACCGCCGGGACGATGAGCGGGTGGGGGGCTAGTAGCCCCCCACCCCTTCTCCTGCTGGGGCCTCAGGTTCTAAGAGCACCTAACAAAAAGATCGGCTCGCCCGGATGCGTCCCTGGACGCGGCGCTGGATCGCCACGGTCCGCCTTGCCCGTGCTACCAGCACGGGCTGCGCCAGCCCGCGTCGCCCAGCTTGGTCCAGGAACGCCCTGGACGCACCGCCTATTTTGTTAGGCACTCCAAGGAGCGGGTAACCTCCTCCCCGCCCGGACAGCGACAAGGAGGCGGAGGATGTTCGAGAAGGTGATCGTCGGAGTTGACGGACGTTCGAGCGGCCGCGACGCCATCGCGCTCGCGTCCCGCCTCGTGAGCCCGCAGGGCGGGCTGGTGCTCGCAAACGTCCACGCCGGCGAGCTGACCCCCGTGGGCGCCGTAACGCCAGGGAGGGCCATCGAGGAGCGCGAGGCCTCACACGCGCTGCTCGAGCGCGAGCGCGCGGAGGCCGAGGTCGCAGCGGAGCTGGTGAGCTTCCTCGCGACGTCTCCGGGCCGCGGCCTGCACGATCTCGCCGAGGAACGGGGTGGGGACCTGCTGGTGGTGGGTTCCTGCAGCCGCGGGGTGGTGGGCAGGGCGATGCTGGGAGACGACACCCGCGCAGCGCTCAACGGGGCCCCCTGCGCGGTGGCGGTCGCCGCCCGCGGGTACGCCGAGCACCCGCTGCCGCTGGCGCGCGTCGGCGTCGGCTACGACGGCTCCCCGGAGAGCGAGGTGGCGCTCGCCGCTGCGCGCTCCGTCGCGGCACAGCACCGGGCGAAGCTGGTGGCGCTGGAGGTGGTGTCGGTCCCGACGTACTCCTTCACCGGGCTCACACCGCCCGCCCTGGGAGACGTGATCGACGCGCTGCTCGCGGACGCGAAGCAGCGGGTGGGGGCGCTCGAGGACGTGGAGGGACGCGCGGTGTACGGGCTGGCAGGGGAAGAGCTGGCGTCGTTCGGCGACGACGTCGACCTGCTGGTGGTGGGCTCGCGCAACTACGGCCCGCTGCGGCGGCTGGTGTTGGGCAGCACCTCCGACTACCTGGAGCGCCACGCGCGCTGCTCGCTGCTGGTGCTGCCCCGCCAGGCCCCCCGCGCGCAGGACGCCACGGCCGCCGGCGCCACAGCCTGAAGCGGCGCTGCGCGGAGCGGCCCGCCTCGGCCTAAAAACAGGGTCACAGCCGAGCCAGAGCCACAGCCGAGAAACTCGACAGAGTCGGCTATCCTCAGTGGTGGTGCCGCGGCAGGGTCCGCGGCGAAAGTCGTGCAGGTCGCCGGTCGCTGCCCCCAAGCATCTTCCGACCCCGGCACGGGCGGAAGGCAAACATGAAGACGATGTGGGAGCGACAGGAAGAGCGTAGGGCCGAGAAACTCGCGGAGATCCGCGAGCAGGTTGCCCAGGGCACGCTGCGCATCCGCCAGATGACGGAGAAGGAACGCGCCGAGAACCCGCCCCGCCCGCGACGCCCCGGGTCCAAGGGCGCACCGCGGCGACCGCGCAAGGCGCCCGCAGACTGACACCGGCAGTGGCTCAGGCGGCGACCGGCAACTCGAAGCGAACCCCGGTGAGCTCTTCGGAGACCGCCCACAGCCGCGCGGCGACAGCCTCGTCGCGTGCCGCGCGGTTGGGCGAGACCGGCCGCGGGGAGCCGCGGAACTCACCCGGCCCGTCCGGTCCGATGTAGAGACCGCCCTCGAGCCCCGGCTCGGTGGCCGCGTACAGCGAAGGCAGCGCGCCGCGGTCGGCGGACTGCGCCAGCAGCGCGTTGGTCACGACCATCACGAGGCGGTCGGCGGTAGGCACCGCGGCCGACTGCAGGTTGGTGGCCGCGTAGCCGGGGTGTGCCGCGAGGCTCTTGACGGCCGAACCGGCAGCGCGCAACCGCCGGTCGAGCTCCAGCGCGAACAGGAGGTCGGCGAGCTTCGACTGCCCGTAGGCGCGCCAGCGGGAGTAGCGGCGCTCGGACTGCAGGTCGTCGAAGTCGATGCGCCCCGTCCGGTGGGCGATGCTCGACAGCGTCACCACGCGCGCGTCGGCGCGTCCCTCCAGCGCGCCGAGCAGGCGCCCGGTCAGCGCGAAGTGGCCGAGCAGGTTGGTGCCGAGCTGCAGCTCGAAGCCGTCGGCTGTGACCCGGCGCGGCGGCGCCATCACGCCGGCGTTGTTGAGCAGCAGGTCGAAGCCGTCGTGGGTCGAGCGGAACTGCTCCGCGAACGTCTCGACGGACGCGAGGCTGCCGAGGTCGAGCGAGGCCAGCTCCAGCTGCGCGCCGGGCACCGCCTGTGAGATCTCCTGCACCGCGGCCGCGCCCCGCTCGGCGGAGCGGCAGGCAAGGACGACGCTCGCCCCCGCACGCGCAAGCTCGCGCGCGCACACGAGCCCCAAACCGCTGTTGGCCCCCGTGACAACGGCGGTGCGCCCCGTCTGGTCGGGGATCTGCTCGGTCGTCCACTTCGCGCTCATCAAGGCTCCTCTCTGAAGCTGCCAGTGAGCGTAGCCTAGCCTCAACCCTCCCCAGGCCCGGCGCCGAGTCGCGCGATGACCTCGTCGCGGTCGGTGCCGTGGGCGAGCAGCACACGGTCGAAGGACTTGCCGTAGACGTGCATCACGGCCAGCAGCACGTCGGTCGTAGTGACCCCGGCGGCGCCCCGCCGCGCGGCGAGCAGGACGGCGCGGGCGGTGACCTGCGCAACTGCGTCGCGGTCCTCGACGCCGGCGGGAGCACGGTCGCGGTCGGGGCTCTCGCCGAGCGGTCCATCGCTCACACCGAGCGCCTGCAGCGCAGCCCCAACGTCGCCGTGCTGGCGCAGGATCCGCAGCCAGCGCTCGGCCTCGGCAGCGGGAGTGCGAGCGAACGGCATCGCCGTGGAAGCGATACCCAGCACCATCGCCGCGTCGGGCGCGAGCGCCGACCCGGGGCTCATCGCGACACCCCGAGACCCGCTCGCCGCAGCGCGCGGGGGCCGTCGAGCGGTGTGACGGTGTCGCGGCGCAACGCCGCGACGGGCGGCCCGTCGCCAAAGCTCAACTCGAGCACGGCGGTGCCGGAACGACCCGCGGCGGCGCGCGCCGAGCCCACGAGCTCGGGGATCTCGTCGGGGGCGACCCCGCAGGCGAGCAGAAACCGCTCGGTGCGCTCGCTGGCGGCCCCCTCGCGGTCGAGCTCGAGCTCCTCGACCAGCACTGCCGGCGCCCCCGCGTCTCCCTCGACGCACAGCAAGCACGCAGCCATGTCGTCGGGGCGTGCGTCGGTCTCGACGGCTACCCGGTCCAGGAGCGCCGCGGCCGTCGCCCGCGGACCGAGCTCCGTGAGCGTGCGCGCAAGACGGAGCTCGCCGTACAGTTCCGGCCCCACCCGGGCGTCGGTGAGGCCGTCGGTGTGGAAGCAGACCTGCGAGCGACCGGGCAGGGACACCACGGTCTGGCGAGTGCCGGTCCTCATACCCACCCCGATCGGCGGCGCGGAGCAGAGGGTGACCGGCGCAAGCGACTGTGCGCCGAGCACGACCGGCGGCGGGTGACCGGCGCAGGCGTAGACCAGCACGCGGTCCCGCGGCTGGTAGGTGGCCGCCGCGACGGTGGCGAACGAGTCCCCGAGCTGGCGCTCGAGTACCGCTCCCGCCGTCTGCACCGCACTGCGCGGGGAGAGCCCGGCCTCGAGAAAGGCCCGCAGCGTGAAGCGCACGAGCGCCGTGTGGGGCAGGGCCTGGCGCCCGTGCCCGGAGACGTCCCCGACGATCACGGCCAGCCGGCCGTCGTCTAGCGCGAACACGTCGTAGAAGTCGCCTCCCGCTCCGGGACCGTCCGCTGGCCGGTAGGCCGCGGAGGTGCCCACGGGTCCGAGCCGGGCGGGTGCAACGGGCAGCAGGGCGGCCTGCAGCAGGCCCACGTCCTCGAGCAGTTGCGCACGCTGGCGCTCCAGCCGCCGGGCGCGCAGTGCGACCAGACGGGAGCGCAGCCCCAGCGAGAACGCGAGCGCGAGCAGGACGCCGAGGAGAATCCGCACCGGCAGGGGGACGACGTTGACGATGCGGGTGATCGTCGTGACCAACGGCGCAGAGCGGGGGTGCAGCCGGGGCCGCTGTGCCGCTGCCCGCGCGTGCCGCGCGTGTGTCGAGCTGGACGGGAGTGCCGTCCGATCGGCGGCCACCCCCGCCGGCAGTGCAGCCGATCTGAGGCCCCCGGTCGTGCCGCGGATGCGCGCGTGTCGAGCGCGCCGCGCGCCACGACGCCCCGCTGCGCGGCGCGCCGGCGCCTGGGGCAGACGGCGGGTGACCGTGGGCGGCGCGCCGGCCACCCGCGGCGGCGACACCGCCACCGGTGGTGTCGCGGTAGTCGTTGTGGTGGTGGACGGGGCGAGCGTGGGAGTGCTGGCCGGTGGGGCAGAGGCAGGCGCAGGCGCGGCCGTAGCAGCGCCCGAGGCGCTCCCGGGGGCCTGCTGCCCGGGACTCCCTGCGCTCGACTGTGCGCGACCGGAGTCCCGCCGTTCGTGGCGCCCGGCGCTCGTCTGCGGTTCGTGGCGCGCAGCCTCCGGCCGTGCGTCCGGCCGTGCGTCGTGTTCGGAATCCGACCGTTCCTGACCGGAGCTCTGCTGTTCGGGGTTCCCGGCGCCCGGCTGTTCGGGCTGCGGCTGTTCAACGTCTGGGGCAGGCTGTTCATCGCCTGGGCCAGGCTGTTCGCGACCGTGTGGTTCACGGCCGGAGCTCTGCTGTTCGCCGCTCCCAGAGCCCTGCTGACGCCCACCCGGGGAGCGGTCCGGCGTGGCCAGGGCGGCGGGGATGCCCGCCAAGGCAAGCGCGCACCAGCAGCAGGCGAGGACCAGGGCCACGGGCCGGCGTGGTGAGAGCGGAGAAGGGGTGCGCGTGTAGGTGGCCATCAGGCTGCGCCTCAACTGACCCGAGCGGCGTGCCCCCTCGTGTAGGCGAGCGCCTCGTCCGCCGTCGGGAAGAGCTCGAAAGCTCCGTCCATCCCCGAGAACTCGAAGATTCTCAACACGGCGGGCTGCGCGCAGACGATCGCGAGCCGCGCGTCGGGATCGAGGCGGCGTTTGACACCGACGAGCACACCCAGCGCGGTCGAGTCGAGGAAGGTCACACGCGAGAGGTTGACCACGAGCTGAGTGCGGCCGGCCTCGAGCGCGTTGACCAGCACCCACTTCAGGCGCGGGGCCGTGGCGAGGTCGAGCTCCCCCTCGACTGAGATCACGCTCGTGAGGCGGTCGAGCTCGCGCTGAGAGAGCCCGAACGCCGAGCTCGGCTGCGAACGGTCGGGGGTGTCGAGTCGGCTGACCATCGTGGACCTCGCTTACGCGCCGGCGGTGTCAGGGAACGCAGCGGCGCGAGCACGTACGTGCGCCCGCGCGTACGAGTAGCAGTCGGCAACAGCAGGCCCGCCCGTGAGGTACAGGGCGGAGAGTCGAACAAGTGTCCAGAGAGCGTGCTTAAGCACGATCGGCACGCGCGGGCCCTGGGTGCAGCGCTAGGAGCCCGCGCGGCGGCCTGGGCCCGTCATCCAACGGCGCCGGTACAGTGGGCTCGATGGACGGCCGCGAGGTGATCCGCACGGTGGAGCTGACCAAGGTGTACGCGGGCACGGATTTCGCCGCCGTGGACAGGCTCGACCTGAGCGTGCACGGCGGGGAGATCTTCGGCCTGCTGGGGCCCAACGGCGCCGGCAAGACGACGACCGCGGGGATGCTCACCACGCGGGTGGTCCCCACGGCGGGCTCGGCGTACGTGGGCGGCATCGACGTCGTCGCCCACCCGGCCCTGGCCAAGCAGCTGCTCGGGACGGTGTCGCAGACGAACACGCTGGACCGCCAGCTGACGGTGTGGGAGAACCTGTACTACCACGGCCGCCTGTTCGGCATACCAGCGGCGCGCTCGCGCGCCATCGCCGACGAGCTGCTCGAGCAGTTCCAGCTGGCCAGGTGGGCCAAGGCGTCGGTGTTCGCGCTCTCCGGGGGGATGGCCCAGCGGCTGATGGTGGCGCGCGCGATCTTCCACCGCCCGGCCGTGCTGTTTCTGGACGAGCCGACCGCGGGCCTCGACCCGCAGGGCCGTCTCGCGCTGTGGGAGATCGTCGGAGAGCTCAACCGCGAGGGCCAGACGATCCTGCTGACCACCCACTACATGGAGGAGGCCGAGAAGCTGTGCGACCGGGTGGCGATCATGGACCACGGCAAGATCCTGGCGCTCGACACCCCGGCGGCGCTGAAGCGGTCGGTGGGCGCCGACACGATCGTCACCGTGCGGGCTGACGGCGACCAGAGCGCGCTCGCGGAGCGGTTGGCAGCCGCGATCGAGGGAGTCACCCGCACGCGCGTGGTAGACGGCGGCGTGGAGCTCCACGTGCAGGGCGCCGAGCGGCTCGTGCCGCGCGTGGTGAGCGCGGCGGAGAGCGGCGGCTTCGAGCTCGCCGACTTGTCGGTGGCCGAACCGAGCCTGGAGACCGTGTTCATCAACCTCACCGGGAAGGCGCTGCGCGAGTGAGTGCCGCCACCGCCCACCCGGTCCCGACGAGCGCCCACGTGGAGCTGGCCCCGACGCGCTCCACGTGGCAGGCGAGCCGCACGGCGCTGCGCGCGCTGATCCTGCGCGACCTGCTGGTGCTGCGTAAGAACTTCGCCGAATTCCTGGTGCGCACGTTGATCCAGCCGTTCCTGCTGGTGTTCGTGTTCCTCTACGTGTTCCCCTCGATCGGCCAGGGCGTCGGCGGGGGCGCAGGCGCGCACGAGTCGGACTTCGCGACGGTGCTGGTACCCGGCGTGGTGGCGATCTCGATCATGTTCCAGGGGATCCAGGCGGTTGCGCTGCAGCTCTCCGCGGAGTTCGGGTACACGCGCGAGATCGAGGACCGTGTCCAGGCCCCCTGCCCGATCTGGCTGGTGGCGGTGGCGAAGGTGCTGTCGGGCTCCGTCCAGGGAGCGCTCGCGGCGGTAGTGGTGTTCCCGATCGCCGCCGTGATCCACGCCCCCGGCGTGCAGACCCACCTGTCGATCACGTGGTGGATCGTGCTCACCCTGATACCGCTGGCGTGTGTGGCGATGACCTCGCTCGGGCTGCTGCTCGGGACCGTGTTCGAGCCGCGCAACATCGGGCTGATGTTCGGCTTCGTCGTGCTGCCGCTGACGTTCCTCGGCGGCACGTACTACCAGTGGACGCGGCTCGCGCCCGTGCAGGTCGACGGCGTGCACTGGTTGCAGATCGTGGTGCTGGTCAACCCGCTGATCTACGTCGCCGAGGGGATGCGGGCGGGGCTGACCAACATCTCACACATGCCGCTGTACGTGGTCTACCCGGTGCTGGTCGGCTTCTGTGCAGTCTTCCTGGCGCTCGGCCTGCACAACTTCCGCCGCCGGGTGCTGTCCTGAGGGGTGCTTTGGGTCGCATCCGCGCAGGCCGTGGGGGCGACAGGGCGCGTGGGCGCGAGGCGTCCTGCCTCGCGTCGGAGCGTGAGGGGTCAAGTGCTCTGGCTGCTGCGCTTGGCGAGCAAGATCGCCGTGGCGAACAACATGGCGGCGGTGAAGCCGAGCAGGATGATCGCCGCGACGCCTTGGTTCAGTGAGAAGAAGTTTGTGCCGAATCCGCTCAGCGCGGCGACTTGCGGAGCGTCCGCCAGGCGTGCATTCATCTGGATCGTGTGGCCGGCGCCAGCGAACGCCCAGCGGCTGACCATCAGATCGGCGAACCCCTTGATGACGGCTCCCATCCGTGCAAATGCGACGAGCACGCCACCGAAGAGCAGCTGGGGGATGAGCAGCAGCGGGATCAGGCTGGTCGCCTGGTCGACGCTGCGCGCGAGCGTCGATACGACGAGCCCGAGCGCCACCGTGGTCCAGCTTGTGAGGATCAGGAGCCCCGTCAGGCTGAGGTACGCGCCGAGGTGGGCGTGCAGGGGCTGGATCGCCGTCGCCACAGTGACAAGAAGCACGCACTGGACGGCAGCGAGTCCGAACAGCAGGCTCGACTTTGCGATCAGGTACGCGTCGAGCCTCACGCCGGCGGCGAGCTCGCGCAGGATGATCGATCGTTCCTTGACGATCTCGCGGCAGGAGTCGATCAGGCCCAACCAGAGGGCGGCGGTGACGAGCAGGAACACAAATTGGGCGCTGCGCGTCGGCTGGCGGTCGGGAAGGACGAGCAGGTGCGCCGGGTAGAGCACGCAGATCAGCAGCGCCATGACCGGGGCCTGACCGAGCAGGGTGGCGACCGTGCGCCGGTCTCGCCCGAAGGTGCGCGCGTAGCGGGAGGTGAGCGCGAGCGTGTGCTTGAAAAGCGATCGACCCGAGAGTAGCCGTCCCCGCACGCGGGGGCGCGGGGCAATCGGCACCTCGGCGGTCGCCGTGGGGGTTTCACTGAGCTCGACCGCGTTGTAGATCTCGTCGTAGGCCGCCACTTCGAAGTGCTCGAGCCCCTCGCGGGGGGACCCGATGAACAGGAGGTGACCCTGCTCGCCCATCACCGCGACGGTGTCACAGAGAGCCAGGCTACTGGTGGCGTGGGTGACGACGACGATTCCGCGGCCGATCTCCGCGAGGTGACGGAGTGTGAGCATCAGCCGGCGCTCCAGCGGCGGGTCGAGCCCACTCGTCGGCTCGTCCAGGAGCAGCATCGTCGGCTTGCCGATCAGCTCGACGCCGCACGCCACGCGCTTGCGCTGTCCGCCCGACAGGCTGCCGATCTGCGTGCGCTGATGGTCGGCCAGACGGAGCTCGGTGAGCACGTCTTCGACCGCCGCTACGTGCTCCTCCCGGCGCGTGTCGGAGGGCAGGCGCAGCCGGGCCGCATAGAGGAGCGCCTCGCGGACGGTCAGGCGGTTGTGAACGACATCGCTCTGAGGCACGTAGCCAACCTCTGTGCGACGCAGATCGAGCGAATCTCTGCCGACCAGTACCTCCCCGGCTGTGGGTAGAGCGACGCCGGCGAGGCACTTCAACAGCGTCGTCTTGCCCGAGCCGCTGGGCCCGATCAGTGCCACGAACTCGCCCGGGGCCACGCTCAGACTCGTGGGATAAAGGATCGTGCGCTCGCCCAGGTCGACGGAGACTCCGCGGGCGGTGAGGCTCAGGCCACCGCGCTCGTCGGCGACGATCAGCTCGCCATTTTCGCAGCGCAGGCCAAACGGCCCAATCCCGGCGGCGACGCCGGGCCCGAGCGCTCCCGAGCCCTGGAGGAGCTGGCTGCCGAGCCGCACCCCGTTGCGAGACCCGAGGTCCACGAGGGTCGGCGGCGCACCGGGTCGCACCTCCGCGTGGTGCCAGGACACGTTTGGCTCGTCGAGCACGACGTCGTTGTCGGGAGCGCGTCCGATCCGCACGGGGCGGCGGCGCACCGACACCCGCCGGAAGCTCCCGCGCGCGCTGGAGGGCTCGGCGGCGATCTCCCGGAGCCTGGCGCGGGTGGCGCCCAGTTGGATGATCGCCTCGCGCACGACCGCGACCGGCTCGCTGTCGATCCTCCTGCCGTCCAGCAGTGTGCCGTTGCTAGATCCGAGATCCGTGAGCAGCGGCGCTCCGTCGGCGAGCTCGAGCCGTAGGTGTCGCCAGGACACCCGCTCATCCGTCAGCGGCAGGTCGCAACCGGGGTCCCTACCCAGAACGATCGCGCGGTCTGAGAGCTCGAGACACAGGCCGCCGATCTCGATCTCCCACTGCGGTTGCGTGCGGGCGGGGCTCATGGCGGGCTCGGACAGGGCGCGGGGGGTGCACGGCGGACCGGGAGATGCTGCTGCGCCCAGCTCGCGATTGCCGTGATCATGCTGATGCCTTCCGAAAACGCTCCTCCGTGCGGCAGTGCGATTATGCTGAGCACATAGCCGGTGTCGCCCGAGCCGACGATCGCCGTCTGCCTGACCAGGTAGTTGCCTTCAGGATCCGGTCCCCAGCCGCCCTTGAAGCCCAGCGGCAGCGCGCTCGGATAGCCCGCTTTGCCCGCACCCCAGCGTTGCGCTGGAATCACATTGCCCATCAACCCCAGCACGTATGTGGTGTCGTGGGGGTCCAGCAGGCACTGGCGCGCCAGAGCTCGGTAGAAGCGCACCTCGCCGGCGGGGGACCACAGTGATTGCCCCCACGTCGTGAACCCTTCGTCGTTGGAAGCCGTGTTGATCCGCGTGTTCAGGTCGCCCGCCTCGAAGAGCGTCTGCTGCACGGCTTCGCTTGCGGGCACCAGACCACCGTGGAGCTGTTCGAGTTGGGCAAAGAGTTCCTCCGCTGCGGCGTTGTCGGACTGCTCAAGCGCCAGCGTCGCGTCGGTCCGCTCCTGCGGGCTCAGGGGTTGTCCCGACTGCTCGTAGTCGCCGAGCAGCGTTGTGAGTACCGGCACCTTCATGGTGCTCCAGGCGTGGCCGTCCTGGAGCACTCCGAGCGTCTGCACGGGGCCTTCGCCAAGTGGAGCGACGGCAAGTCCCGCCTCTCCCCCCAACGTCGCGGCGAGCGTATCGAAGCTCGACCGAGCACCGGCGGGGACGACCGAGACCCAGTGTGGCACCGGCTGTGGCGAGTCGGTCAGTCCGTGTGGCGTGCCCGAGCTGGCCGCGGGAATGGAGGGCGCCGCCGGCGACTGGGTCCGCGCCACTCTCAAGACGTGCTTCACCACCCTCCGCGTAGGCGCCGAGTGGTGCGCGAGGGCGATGACGAGCGCACCGACACCAGCGCCGAGGATGAACACCGCCACGATCAGCGGAACCGTCCTATGTACCGGCCTTCCGCGCGAGGGCATTCCAAGTAGAGACTATCGATCCATCTTGATAAGCCGCATTGTGATAGACATCGCTGTCCGGGAGCTCGGCGGATGTACACGGACTCAGCGAAACCCCTGAAGATGATCCCCCACTGGCAGGGAGGCCTGCAGTGAGCGGCCAGCTGCAGGGGGGCGAGCTGTTCGGCGACTACGAGATCGTCGCCGTCGCTGGCGCCGGCGGAATGGGGATCGTCTACAAGGCCACGCAGCGTTCCCTCGGGCGCACCGTCGCGCTCAAGGTCATTCAGGATGAGATCGCCCGTATGCCCGAGTATCGCGAGCGCTTCCTGCGGGAGGCCAGGCTCGCGGCGTCGGTCGACCATCCCCATGTCGTGAGGGTGTACGACGTCGGCGAGCAGGACGGGCGCCTGTTTCTGGCGATGCAGTGGGTGGATGGCGAAGATTTGAGGCAAATGCTCGAGCGCTCCGGCCGGCTCGCACCCGAGCGCGCGGTGTCGATCGCCACGCAGTTGGCCGGCGCGCTGGACGCCGTGCACAGCGTGGCCGGTCTCGTGCATCGCGATGTGAAGCCCAGCAACGTGCTGCTCGGCAAGGTGGCAGACCAGGATCACGCATACCTGACGGACTTCGGAGTTGCCAAGCCGTCGGATGCGACGGATCAGCAGCTCACTCGCACAGGATGGGTGGTCGGAACCGCCGGCTACCTGTCACCCGAGCAGATCAGGGGTGAGGAGCCGGGCCCGTCAAGTGATCTCTATGCGCTCGGCTGCCTGTTTTTCGAGGCGCTGACCGGCCAACCGCCGTTCGGTGCGGAGAACGAGATGGCGCTCCGCTGGGCGCACGCGAACAACCCGCGGCCGGAGGCCTCGGCAGTGCTGCCCGCGCTGGGGCAACGCTACGACGAGTTCCTCGCGATCTCACTCGCGATCGAGCCCAACCGGCGGTACGCGTCAGGTCGCCAGTTCGCCGACGCGCTTGCTGCCGCCCACAGCGGCCACCAGACCGCGGCTACGAGCCTGACCGTCCCACACGCACAGACGGCGGTGGGCCCGCCGACGCCGATGCCGCCTCCGCCACTGACGCCACCACCGCCGCCCATGTACACCGGCTATGGGTATGGCTACCCCCCGCCACCGCCCGTCCAGCAGTCGCCGCGCTCGGGTCGCCCCCTAACCCTGATCCTCCTCGCGCTGGTCGCGTTCGCCGGTATCGGGGCGGGAGCATTGGCCGCCACCGGTGCACTCTCCAGCAGTTCCTCCCCGCAGATCATCACATCGACCACCTCAGCCAACGCATCTGCGCGGACCCGGTCTACGGCGCAGACGCACGGCGCGCCGCCGGCGAGGACGAGTTCCTGTGGCGGCGACGTGTCGGTCGGGCCCGACACGTCGTGCGCTTTTGCCCAGAACGTCGAGCAAGCATACGACGAAAGCAGCGGCGGCGAAACCGACGTGACTGCCTACAGCCCCACGACTGGCGAGACCTACACGATGCACTGCACCGCCGAACTGCCACACATCTGCACTGGCGGCAAGGGTGCCGCGGTCTATTTCACTTCCAGTCCTACCCCGGCCACACCGAGCTCGACCTCACCGACGCCTGCATCCACTCAGGCAGGAGGTGGTCGCCTCCCCAATGAATCGAGTGGGCAGATGCAGGAATCGATCAAGCACCTGCTCTACACGTGGCATGAGGATGTCGTGAACGGCGACTACAACGCGGCGTGGGTCCTGCTAAGCGAACGTAAGCGACAGCAGGACCTCGAAAAAGAAGGATACGCCACGTGGGCGAAAAACCAGTTAACTCTCAAGCCCTATCTGAATCCGGCAGGGATAAAAGTGTCGATCGTGAGCACCGAACCGGGCACCGGTGAAGCGACCGTGGACGTGACCGGCATGACCTGGGACAAGCCGGGCGCGAGTTGCTCGGAATGGTCGGGTATCACGTGGGTGCTGTACGAAAATGGAAACTGGCGCTACGACCCCGGATACTCTACTACGCCGCAGCGGGAAGCCGAATGGAAGAGCAGGTACTCTGAACTGCTCGGCGGCTCGTGCTGAGGGCTGAACTTCGTCGATATTGCCGCCGTGAGGGACTTACGGCTCCGCTTGTGACAGCGTGTGCGCTCGTCACGGCTTCCCTCGGCCTGTTTTGCGGTTGTGGCATGACGGAATCCACGCCTCACAAATTCTCACCATCCGCTCAGGTTGGTTCGGGTCCGGTTAGGGGCAGCGGTTCTCCGAAGGTCGTCGCATCGTCGAAGGATACGCGAAGGTACTCTGCCGTGGGTCATCAATCGACGGTGACAAAGGCGTCACGCGGCGGCTTGCAGAGCGCTTTGGGAGACGCGGTTGCCGCGGGCGACGCGTTTGGAGGACACACCTCCGCGGCGCTATGGCTCAACGGCTGGAGCAGTCCAATCGTGGTCAGCGCCGGCACGCCGACCTACGGCAGGATGTGGAGCATGAGTAAGCCTGTTGCGGTGATTGCGACCTACAAGGCTGCACAGCGTCAGGGTGAGGCCCTAGGCACGTCGTTGGTGACGGCGGCGACCGACGCGATCACACGCTCCGACAACTGCGCTGAGCGGCGGATCATCCTGGGTCTCCAGCAGTTGACGGGGGGCCTCGCACCTGCGCTGTCGGCGTTCGATGAAGTTCTGGCGCAGGCCGGCGACAGAGCCGCAATAACGCCCGAGAGAGGCGTCCTCTCCGAACCGTCATGTCTTGCCTACTTCCGACAGCGAGCACCGACCAACACACCCAACGCTGAAGCGTGGGAGTTCGGGACTGACGAATGGACGGTGGCGCAGGCGGCTGCTTTTGCCCACGCGCTAGCGGACGGAGCGTACGGGTCAGCCGGAAGGTTTGCACTTGCGCTGATGGCGATGCCCAAGCGAGCCTCGCTGGCCAGCATCGAGGGACCCTCTGGGGACCACATTGCGAACCTGCAGTGGGGCGCTGGCACGGCGTTTGCGCCCTGGCATCCTGCATACAAGCCCGGATGGGGAGGATCAGAGCAGGGGAACTTCCTGACCGGTCAGATCGTAGTGCTCGAGACCGCAAATCCACCGGTTGCCATTGCGGCGATGTTCTATCCGACCAAAGAGCCGGCGACGGACGACGTCGGGGCGACGGCTGGACCCGAAGCGCTGGAAGCCATGTTCGACCGTATTCGAGAAGCGCTGGTGCGCGACGGGGTGCTGAGATAGACGAACGACACGGTGCGGATCAGTGTCCGCAGGTGCTCGGATCGCGGAAAAGAAGGGGATCGGATCGCGGAACAAATAATCCTCGGATCGCGGAAAAAAAGTGGCGAGGATCGCGGAAAAGCGGTAGGATGCGACCGTGCCCGAGGTGCTCCCCAAGATCGTTGACCGGCGGCTGGGCGAGGTGGTCCACCGCCGCATGGAGGACGAGCCCGTCGTCGTGCTGCAGGGTCCACGAGCCGTGGGGAAGTTGACCTTGCTGCGAATGTTGGCGGCCTCTGTAGGCCGTGAGATCGTTGACCTGGACGACATCGCCACGCGCGAAGCGGCACGAGCCGACCCGGCGTTGTTCGTGCGCGGCGAGGCTCCGGTGCTGATCGACGAGTTCCAGCACGTACCGGAGCTCCTCGACGCGATCAAGGCCGGGCTAAACCGCGACGGCTCCCCAGGTAGGTTCGTGCTCACCGGCTCGACGCGATACGCAACGCTCCCAGCGGCGGCCCAGGCGCTCACCGGCCGCGCACATCGGATGGACGTCCTCCCGCTCTCCCAAGGCGAGGTCGCAGGCATCCACGAGGACTTCGCCGAAGTTCTCCTGCGTGATCCGCTTGCGCTCGTGGATCCACCTCGACTGGCGACTGCACGCGAGGAGTACGTGGGCCGAGTCGTCGCGGGAGGATACCCGCCTGTGCTCCGCCGCGCCCGCCATGCGGATCGCGCACGGTGGCTCGACGACTACATCGACCTCGTCATCGAGCGCGACGTGATGGAGCTCACCCGCGTGCGCCAGCGCCGCCAGTTGCCGCTCCTGTTGCGCCAGCTGGCGAGCCAGACAGCGCAGGTGATGAACGTCGCCAAGGCCGCCGCGACGATCGGCATGGACAAGTTGACGGCCGAGAACTACGCCAAGCTGCTGGAGACCGTCTTCCTCGTACATCAGCTCCCAGCGTGGGGCACGACGCTCAGCTCGCGCGTCGGCCACGCGCCAAAGATCCACGTCGTTAACAGCGGACTCGCCGCTTACCTGCTGCGCCTGACCGAGCGCAAGCTCGGGATCGCCTCGGCGCCGGCACTCACCGAGTTCGGGCATCTGCTGGAGACGTTCGTGGTTGGTGAGGTGTGTAAGCAGCTCGACTGGCTCGACGCTCCAGTGCAGCGGGGACACTGGCGGACACACGACGGCGAGGAGGTTGACCTGGTCCTGGAACGCGAAGACGGCAAGGTCGCGGCCCTCGAGGTGAAGGCGGCCTCGCGCGCCCCCGCCAACGAGCTGCGCAGCCTACTCAAGCTGCGCAGCAAGCTGGGAAGCCAGTTTCTCGGCGGCGTTGTCCTGTACACCGGCGCACGCGCATACACCTACGACAGCGGCCTGCACGTCGTGCCGATCGCCCGGCTCTGGCAAGGCGCAAAGCTCGCCACCGGGTCCAATGGGCCGTCGATCGCCGAGACCGGCACGCCAATCACCGACGAGGGTGTGCGGCACACGCTAGAAGCGGTGCGCAGGCGCCCGTGACCGGTGCTCCCCGGCGATACGAAGCAGTTCGGGTTGTTTAAAAGATGCAACTTTGTTGCGTGTGCCGTTCGCGAGGACTATGTTCGCTTGTTGTGACGCGTTGAATCGTACGAACGTCACGAGCGCGGTTACAAGTCCACCACAAAGGAAAGGCCTGGATCATGGCTTTTGAGTCGAAGCGACTGCGCGTGCAGCTGCCCTGCGGTGAGATGACCCTCTTCGAGCAGGAAGCACATGGACAGGCCGTGCACGCGGACATCTTGATGACGTGCATCGCCGGTGCGAGCTGTGATGTGGGCAGGTCGGGGTGGCATCCGACGGTCGGGATCAGGCCGTGCGGCGCGACGTGCGGTTGGTCGTGCAACCAGACGTGCGGCTACACCGGGGATCCGTTTTTGGCTCGTGGCGTGGTCGTGGACCCGGATCAGTTGCCTGTGCTCCGTGCGCAGCTCGAGGTGCAGCTGAAGCAGGCCAAAGAGCAGCTGAACGAAGTCGAGGCCGCCGAGCGGACTGTTGAGGAGCGTCAGTCCGAGGCTTAGGTAGCCGGATGGGCGAGGTCGCGCACGCGATCCTGCGCGCCAACCCGGGCTTCGAGCTGGTCCTGCTCGACCGGTTGGCCGCAGAGGAGCGCGCGGCGCTCGGGGGCGAAGACGATCTGTACGGCGTGCTGCGTCCACGTCCGGGCACCGATCTAGAGCTGCGGACGGCCTCCGCGGATACCGCGCTGCTGTACCTGACGCTGCGCGAGCCGGCGCCGCTGCCGGCGTATGTGCGCGGCCAGCACGGGGCGGACGCCGATCGCGCGATCGCGCGGCTGTTGATGGACGGCGTGCTCGAGGTCGAACACGGTGGTGAGTTCCTTCTCGGGCGCGCGGGCCGGTGAGCTCGTACTCGGGGCTCGCTCGACCGGTGGGCGCGGGCGGATCGGCGCGCTCTCCACGGAGGCGCTGCGCTACGGGCAGGAGCTCGCCGCGCTCGGGTTCTCGGAGGGGTCGCTCGCGCTGCGGCTGTACAACTACGGGCGGCGACCCGTCACACCGGCGCTCGCGCACCGCCTCGGGCGTACCGCGGCGTTCGAGGCGCACCTCGGCATCGACGCGGCGGGCTCCGCGCGCGCGGCGCTGGAGGCCGGCTGGGTGCAGCGGCCGGCCACGTCGGAGGAGCGCCCGTACTGGCGCAGCTGGCGCGCCCGGCGGGAGCAGGAGGTGAGCGGGCGGTGGGATTCCGGGTACAAGCTGTACGTCAGCCCCGGCGTGGAGGCGCTCGCGACAGCCTTTGCGGCGGTGGCCGGGTCGCTGGCGGGCGCTCGCGGCGTCAAGGCGTTCAAGGTCGGCGCCGACGTTCACGGTCTCTGCCGGCCCGACAAGCTCGTCGTCTACTTCGATCGCCTCGATGACCTGCGGCAGGGCGCGAGCAGAGTGCGCGAGGAGCTCGACGGCGCTCCGGCGCACGGCGTCCCGTTCACCGCGGCGGTGACCAGCGACGGCCTGCTCTCCTGGGGCGCGGACCCGCCGGCGCTCGACGGTCGCCAGACGAGCTGGCGATCGTGGGTGGCGGGGCGTCTCGCCGAGTACCTGGTGCTTGGGGCCCACGCCCCGAGAGCCCTTGGCGGTTCGGCGGAGCTGGAGCCGTGGCAGTTCGCGCTCGAGCGCCTGCGTCTGGCAGGCATCGACACGGACACGTGGATCCCGGCCAGCGGGATGTGGGAGGAGGCGCTGGCGAGCGCGTAGAGAGAGATGACCGTGCTCGAGCCACTGATCCTCCCCGCCGACGTCGTGATCGCGCCCGTCGAGGAGCTGCCGCCCGGACTGCGCGAGCAGCTCGACCACACGGACGGCGACTACTCGGTCACCAGGCCGCGGACGCGAACGACGTCGAGCATCGTCGACGCCAAGACCGCCGCGCTGCTGGAGCGGTTTCGCACCCCTGCGACGATCGTCGATGCCGTGATCGCGTACAGCACGGCGGCGGGCGTCGACCCTCGGGCGACGCTCGACGAATCCTTCGGCATCCTCGGCGGCTTCGTCAACGAAGGCCTGCTGGTGCCACCCGACTCCGAGCTGGCGCAGCCGATCGACACCACGCTGACGCCGGGCGAGACGGTCGGCGGCTTTGAGATCGTGGCGCCGGTGCACGTGGTCCTCGACACCGAGGTTCACTTGGCTCGCTCTGCGGACGGCGAAGCGATCGCGCTGAAGATCGCGCGCGAGGGCTCCGAGGAGGGGATGCGAGCGCTGTTTGCGCATGAGGCGGCGATCCTCACCGACCTCGACGGCGGAGTGGCACCCCGTCTGCTCGGTCAGGGCGAACTCGGCGGGCGCCCGTTCCTGGCGATGTCGTGGTTCGCGGGCGCGGACGCACACGAGGCGGCGTCCGCAGCACGCCGTCTCGGCGAGTTCGAGGGGCGCGCCGAGTTGCTTGCGATCGCTGAGCAGGTCATCGGCGCATACGCGCACCTGCACGCACAGCACGTGCTGCACGGCGACGTGCACCCGCGTAACGTGCTCGTCGGCGGCGACGGCAAGGTGGGCGTGATCGACTTCGGGCTCGCCAGACGCACGTCTGCTGTGGACGCGGGGGTCGGCCGCGGGGGCATCGACTTCTTCATGGAGCCCGAGGTCGCGCTGGCCCGCCTCGGGGGAGCGCGCCCGCCGGCGCTGTCGGCCGTCGGCGAGCAGTACTCGCTCGCCGCGCTGCTGTATCTCCTGCTCACCGGCGCGCACACGCACACCTTCTCGCTCGAGCAGGAGGAGATGCTGCGTCAGCTCTTGGAGGAGCCGCCGCTGCCGTTCGAGCGCCACGAGGTCCACGACCTGCGCGCGGTGGCCCAGGTGGTGGGACGCGCGCTCGCCAAGCAGCCGGAGGAGCGCTACGCGTCGGTGGCGGACATGCGCACGGCGTTCCACGACGCCGCCGTGGAGGATCTGCGTACCTGCCCGCGCGAGGCGTCCGTACGGCGGGAGTCGGGGGCGGCGCGGCTGCTGCTCGAGGAGGTGCTGGTGCGCTTGGCGGCCCCCGGCGGCGAACTGTTCGCCGAGGGGCCGGGCGCCCCGACGGCCTCCGTGCAGAACGGCGCCGCCGGCTTCGCCTACGCGCTGATGCGCATAGCCGGGATCCGCGGCGAAGAGGGGCTGCTCGGCCAGGCCGACCTCTGGTCGGTGCGGGCGCTGCGCGAGTCTCCCGAGTCCGACGCGTTCTACAACGAGGAGCTGGAGATAGCGTCTGAGACGATCGGCGAGCGCTCCCTGCACCACACGCTCCCCGGCGTCCACGCGGTCGCGTCGCTCGTGGCGGGCGCATACGGGGACGAGCATTCGCAGCGTGTGGCGCTCGAAGCGTTCCTCGCCGAGGCGGGCCGGCCCTGCGAGCACTTCGACGTCGCGTTCGGCCGCGCCGGCCTGCTGCTCGGCTGCGCGCTGCTGCTGGAGGGGTTGCCCCCGGCGATCGAGGACGCCCCGCTGCGGGCGCTCGGCTCAGCGCTGAGCGACAGCCTCGCCGCACAGAGCGCGGCTCAGCCGGAGATCGCCGCGTGCGAGGAGTGGCGCTCGCTGGGAGCCGCTCACGGCTGGGCCGGCGTGCTGTTCGCGCTGCTGCGCTGGCGCGAGGTCGCGGGCGCTGAGCTCGATCCGACTCTCGGCGAGCGCCTGGCTCAGCTCGCCGCGCTCGGCCAGCCGGCTGGCCGTGGGATGCTCTGGCCGCACGGTGCCGGGGAGGCGCCGCAGGCCAACCCGATTGCTGCCGGTTGGTGCAACGGGGCTGCCGGCTACGTCCCGCTCTGGACGCTCGCTCACCGCCTCACCGGCGAAGACGCCCACATGCGTCTCGCCCGGGCTGCGGCGTGGACCGCCTACGAGGACCCAACCGAGGTGGGAGACCTCTGCTGCGGCCTCGCGGGCCGGGCGTACGCGCTGCTGAACCTCCACCGCCACGGCGGCGAAGACGCCTGGCTTGCGCGCGCACGCGACCTCGCCGACCGAGCGGCCGCCGGCATCCGACGCGTCACCCTGCGCCGCGACAGCCTCTACAAGGGTGAGGTCGGCGTCGCCCTGCTCGCCGCGGAGCTCGAGGATCCGCAGCACGCGTGCATGCCCCTCTTCGAGGGTGAAGGATGGCCAGGTCGCGCTCAGCTGCACCCGCTGGACGACGTGCCCACATACGTTGCGAACGGTTGAGGAGGCATCCGAGCCTGTTCCCAGGCTGTGGGTCTATCCGACGCTCACCCCGCCGTGGCTACCTCGCCCTCCCGGTCGGAGCTGCCACGGCCGGACAGCGGCGCCAGCGCGGACTTGACGGTCGTGGGCACGACGCCGCCGAACCGCTTGGACACCCACCGCCGCGGCGGTACCGCGAGCTTGACGATCTTGCGCACCACGCTGCCGAACTGGGAGTGCAGCGGGCCGGTGTTGTAGGGGATGGCGTAGCGCCGGCTGACCTCGCGCACCTCGACGGAGATGTCCGCGTAGCGGTGAGCCGGGAGGTCGGGGAACAGGTGGTGCTCGATCTGGAAGCTGAGGTTGCCCGCGAGGACGTGGAACAGCTTGCCGCCGGTCAGGTTGGCCGAGCCGAGCTGCTGGCGAAAGTACCACTCCCCGCGCGTCTCCTCGGCGGTCTGCTCCTCGGTGAACTCGTGCGTCCCCTCGGGGAAGTGCCCGCAGAAGATGATCGTGAACGCCCACAGGTTGCGCACGAGGTTGGCGGTCGCGTTGCCGGCGAGCACGAACGGGAGCGAGGGGCCGGAGAGCAGCGGGAAGAGCACGTAGTCCTTGAGCGTCTGGCCGCGCACCTTGTGCCACAGTTCTCCCAACATGCCGCGCTTCTCCTCCAGGTTCCACTCGCCCGTGGCGAGCCGCTCGGTTTCGAGGTCGTGCAGGGCGACGCCGTACTGGAAGAAGATCGCCAGCAGCGCCGCGTACAGCGGGTTGCCGAGGTAGTAGGGGCGCCAGTGCTCCTGCTCTGACATGCGCAGGATCCCGTAGCCGATGTCGCGGTCCTTGCCCACGATGTTGGTGAAGGTGTGGTGCATGAAGTTGTGCGAGTGGCGCCACTGGTCGCCCGGGCAGGCGGTGTCCCACTCGAACGTCTTGCCGTTCAGTCGCGGGTCGCGCATCCAGTCGTACTGACCGTGCATGACGTTGTGGCCGATCTCCATGTTGTCGAGGATCTTCGACAGCGACAGCGCGGCGGTGCCGGCGAGCCACGCGGGCGGCAGGAGGCTGAAGAACAGCAGGCCGCGGCCGGCGACCTCGAGCCCGCGCTGGGCGCGGATGACTCTGTTGATGTAGCCGGCGTCGCGCTCGCCGAGGTCCGCGACGACGCGCGCGCGGATCGCGTCGAGCTCCCGGCCGAAGGCGTCGAGCTGCTCGGGGGTGAGGGCTGGTGCGGGGGGAGCGGCGGGCGCGGCGGGAAGAGCGGGTGCGGTGGCGGACATGGGCAGCTCCTTCGAAGTCGGGGTTGGCGAGTCGGGGAGGTGGTAGTGGTGGGGAGTCGGAGTCAAGGAGTCGTGGAGCGCGGGCGGGAAGAGGTCCGGGAGATGGTTCAAAGCAGACGGGTCAGAGGTTGAGCGCTACGTCACCAACCGGTACGGACACGCAGATGCGGATCTGCTCCTCCTCGGCGCTCGAGAGCTCGCCGGTGATGACGTTGCGTACGGTGCCGGCCGTCTTGAGACAGCTGCAGGTGTTGCAGATGCCCATGCGACAGCCGTGCTCAGGGGTCAGGCCGGCGTCCTCGGCCTGCTCGAGCAGCGGCAGGCCGCTGTTGGCCGCCCCGCGTCCGCTGGCGGCGAAGCGGACGTGGCCCACGGCGCCGGCGGTGTCGAAGCGCAGCGCGGGTGGCGTGAAAGTCTCGACGAGCGGCTCGGCGAGCCCGTCCTGCGCCCAGACGGCGCGGACCGAGTCGATCAGAGCCGGCGGGCCGCAGACGAAGGTCGCGGCGGTGGCGTGCTCGGAGGTGACTGAGCGCAGGTGCTCGCGGCGGAAGCGCCCGGTGAACGGCAGCCCGCCTCCGCGCGTGAAGCCGCGGGCGACGCGGAGCCCCGTGTGGCGCTCTGCGAGCCGGCCGAGCTCGGCGCCGTAGAGCGCAAGCTCGGCCGAGCGCGCGTAGTTGAGGAAACCCAGCTCGCCCGCGAAGCCCTCGTCGCAGAGGGTGCGGAGCATCGCCATCACCGGCGTGATGCCGGAGCCGCCGCTGATCAGCAGCACGCGCTCGGGCCGCGGGTCGCCCAGCACGAAGTGGCCCTCGGCCGGGGCCAGACCGACGATCAGCCCCGGCCGCGCGTGGTCGCGCAGGTAGCGCGACACCTTGCCTTCGGGGTGAGTCGAGACGGTCAGCTCGAGCGCTTCGGCGGCGGTGTGCTCGGAGCTGGCCGGGGAGTAGGGCCGGGTCTCGCGGACACCGTCGATCTCGACGGACACCCCGACGAACTGCCCGGCGCGCAGGCCGCGCCAGTTCTCGTTCGGGCGCAGCGTGAGCGTGACGCTCCGCGGCGTCTGGTGGCGGACGGCGGTCACCTCGGCGCGCACGTCGCGCTTGAGCAGCAGCGGGCGCACGAGCTCGACGTAGCGGTCGACCCCGTGCGGGTAGGCGAGGGCCTCGAGCAGCGGGGAGTGCAGCAAACGACGGCCGAAGCCTCGGGTGGGGGTGGCGGTGGGCAGTGGTCTCGACTCCAGGTCTCAGTGTACGACTGTTCACAGACTACACCACTCAGTACACTTGCCCAGAGGATCGGTAACAGAGGTGTCCACGAAAACCCGTCACAAGACGACTGTGCACAGCCGTGCTCCGCGCCGCAGCGCCGCAGAGACCAGCGCGACACGTCAGGAGCGCAAGCAGCGCACGCGCCGGGCGCTGCTCGACGCGGCGCTGGAGCTGCTCGAGGGGCAGAGCTTCTCGAGCCTCAGCCTGCGCCGGGTGACGCGGCGGGCGGGCATCGTCCCGACGGCCTTCTACCGCCACTTCGACGACATGGAGGAGCTCGGCCTCGTCCTGATCGACGAGTCGTTCCGGACACTGCGCGCGATGATCCGCGCGGCCCGCACCGATCCGCGGACCTACGAGCACGTGATCCGTACCTCCGTCGAGATCCTCGTGGGCTACGTGCACGAGCACGACACCCACTTCCGCTTCATCGCGCGCGAGCGCTTCGGCGGAGTCGCCGCG
The DNA here is from genome assembly GCA_963725535.1 of uncultured Solirubrobacterales bacterium. GTDB lineage: Bacteria > Actinomycetota > Thermoleophilia > Solirubrobacterales > Solirubrobacteraceae > Palsa-744. The sequence continues at coordinate 1,277,002 of CAVRYX010000007.1, read as the reverse complement.
CTGCGGCACGCCATCCGCAGCGAGATCCGCCTGTTCGCAAGCGACCTCGCGATCGACCTCGCGCGCTTCCCCTACCTCGATCGCTGGACCACCGAGGATCTCCAGCTGCTGGCCGGGGTGATGGTCAACACGATGGTCTCGATCGCCGAGGCGATTCTCGACGCGCCGCCGCAGGACCCCCTCGCGGAGGCCGAGGTCGTCGCGACCGCCGAGCGCCAGCTGCTGCTGATCGCGCTCGGCGTCCCCGAGTGGCGCAGCGCCGGGGCACAGCCGCAGCCGGCCCCCACGCCGACTCGTTGAGCGCTGCCTCGGGCCCGGGCCACGACTTCCTGAGGAGGCGGGCGCCCGCGCGCCCAGTCTGGCTTCCAAACGCCACAGTCCCGCAGCGTCCCGAGCCAGGCGCGTCAGGGGTGCTCGAACGCCGCCCGCGGTCTGCGACGATGGAGGGCGTGCACGGCGGTGAAGCTGCGACGGACACGGACGAGCGGCTGCGCGCGCTGATCCGCGACATCCCCGACTTCCCGCAACCGGGGATCGTCTTCAAGGACATCACGCCCCTGATGGCCGACCGCGAGGCGCTCGCGCTCGCCGTGCAGGGCCTAGCCGAGTACGCGCGCCCCCTAGACGTTCGACTGCGTGATCGCCGCCGAGGCCCGCGGCTTCCTGCTAGATGATTGATTCCGTTCTGGGTCGGCGCTGGGGCGGGGGCGAGGAGACGTAGGAAGGGTGTCGAAGGTCGGCGTTGCTCTGTCCAACGTCGACCACGAAAGGTGGGGGACGCTTGACCGCCGATCTCGACACCCTCTTGACGGCACTTTACGTGCTGGCCGATGAAATCCTGCCGCGCAGGCCGCGTGCAAGACGCAACCCGCGGGTCACCGACGCCGAGCTGGTGTGCCTCGCTGTCGCGCAGATCCTGCTGGACTGCCCGAGCGAGCGGCGGTTTCTGCGCTTCGCGATGAGGCGCCTTGGGCACCTGTTCCCGTATCTACCCAAGCAGCCGGGGTACAACAAGCGGATGCGTGCGCTCGCGCCGCAGATCGTCACGCTGCTGAACACGATCGCGTTCTCCAGCCCGTCGTGGTGTGATGGCATACGGCTGCTGGACTCCACGCCGGTGCCCTGCGCGGCGTCCCGGGAGACCGTCAAGCGCTCGGAGTTCGCCGGGTACGCCGCCTACGGGTATTGCGCCAGCCACTCCCGCTACTTCTGGGGGTTCCGGCTATATCTGCTGTGCGCCTCCGACGGAATGCCGATCGCGTTCGAGCTGGCGGCTGCGAATGTCCCCGAGCGCGAGGTCGCCGCAGAGATGCTACGCCGCGTGGAACTGGAGGGGTACACCGTGGTCGCGGACAAGGGCTTCGCCAGCCGCGACTTCGAGGCGTTGATGGCTGAGTTCGGCGCGATCTTCGTGCGCCCCGACCGCAAGGGCGAGAAACCACGGTTCGGCAAACTCGGTGGGGTCCGCCAATGGGTCGAGTCGATCATCGACACCCTCAAGGGCCAGCTCTCCCTCGAGCAGCACGGCGCCCACACCATGCCCGGCCTCATGACCCGAGTCGCCCAGCGCCTACTCGCCCTCGCCGCAGGCATCTGGCACAACTACAAGCTCTGGGAAGCCGGCCAGATCGACAAGCCCGGCCGCAGCCTCATCGCCTACGACCACTGAACCCCAACGGAATCAATCATCTAGGCCCGGCACTCGCGCTGGAGCTCGGCGCGGGGTTCGTGCTCGCGCGCAAGCCGGGCAAGCTGCCCTACGAGACGATCACGGCGGAGTACGTGCTCGAGTACGGCACCAACCAGCTCGAGCTGCAGACCGACGCGGTAGCCCCCGGCGCGCGCGTGCTGGTCCACGACGACCTGCTGGCGACCGGAGGCACCGCGGCCGCCCTGTGCGAGTTGGTTGACCGGCTCGGCGGTACGGTCGTCGGCTGCGGGTTCCTCGTGGAGCTCGCCTTCCTGCAGGGCCGCGAGCGACTCGCGCCACACGAGGCGCACGCCCTGATCGCGTACGAGAGCTGAGGCAGGCGCAGCCCTACACGGTCGCGGGATTGGCCCTGGGACTCATCAGCGCGACCGGGACCGCGAGGTCCGCAGAGCGGCGCAGCGTGGCGATCCGCCGGCCCGGCTGCACCGCGGGCCGAATCGAGCCGACGTGCGGGCCGAGGCCCTCCACTGCGCGGTCGAGGTCACCGACGACCAGGGCAAGCCCCCACAACTGCGCCGAGCGGTCCGCTCCACCCCCACGCTCCACAGCACCGTCGGGCTCCTGAACGACCTCGAGGATCTCGGCCCCGAGCCGGAAGAACGCCTGGCGCGGCGCTCCGGCCGGAGTCGGCTGCTCGCGGACTCTGCGCAGATCCAAGCCGGCCGCCTGCAGCGCTCGCACGGTGCGATCGAGCGCCGGGGACATCGCAACGACGTGATCGATCGCTAGCACCCCGTTTGGATGCTTGGGCGCGAGTGGCTGCACCGGCGACTGCGAGCGTGTCGTGGGCAGCCCATCGAGTCCGACGCCGGCGATCGCGCGCAGCGACCAGCGGACGATCCCCCGCCCGGCTCCGCGCCCCGCGAGACGCAGGCGGACCGTGCCGAGCTGACAACACTCTTCAACGACTGTGAAGCCGAGAGCCATCCAGCGCTCGGGCTCGTCGGCGATCACCAGCTCGTCGATTGTGGGCGTTGACGCAGACGGGCTTTGAAGATCTGCGGGAATTACGCGGCTTCCTCACTTGGTTCGGCCCTGGCTCGGACCGCCTGAATCGCGGCAACGAGCTCGTCCACGTCCTTCTTGGGGAAGATGCCCTCGGGGCCCTGAGGGGCAAGGTCGGTGAACGGCGAGTCATAGAGCCGTCCAGCGTCCATCACACCGTTCTGGGTGAGGTGATCGATGATGAGGGTCAGGAAGTCGAGCTGGTTGGCTCCCAGATTGCGGCCGTCGATGAAGCCGGCAAGCGCATCCGATGCCGCGCCGTGTTCGAGGCCGACGAGCGAGCGCACGAACAGGCCGAGGCCGTGGGCCTCTCGGCGAGCACGGTCGAGGTCGGCCGCGTCACCGAGGTCGGCGGCTGCCAGCATCTGCTCGAGCTCGGCGATGTCGCTCGCGGTGAGCTGCCGGTTGCGGCGGAGCTTCTGGAGAGTGACGTGGTTCTCGTGCGCGCGCAGGTATGTCCGTGCCTTTTCGCGGAAACGCGCAAAGTTGGTGCCTGCCGCGACGCCGCGCAACTCGACCTCAGTGACATCGCCAAGCTCGTCGACGAAGTTGGTGTAGACGAACACCCGCTTGCGCCGATCCAGCAGACGGACCAAGCCGCGCACCCGCAGCCGCGCCCCCTCCAGCATTGAAACGGTCACGTTCGACCCACCACTCGTCGCCGGCGAGCTCGTGCAGTAGCGCCCCCTGCTCCTTGATTGCGGGGATCGACGTCTGTTCCAGCAGCCCGGCGGCGATCTCCTGCACCTGGTGACGCAGGTGCACCTGCCCGGGTTCCCCACGCAGGCGATTGAGCTGCAGGCGGAGGACGAGCTGGTCGAAGCGCTTGGCGAACTCGTCGTCGTCGCGTACAGACGAGGGAAGGTCGACAAGGTGCGTGGCGAGTTCCTTGGCGTCGTCGAGGTCCAGCCCATTCCACGCGTCGGCATCGCGGTAGCGCTCGACCCAGCGGCGGTGTGGACGCACCAGAAAGTTGTCGAGGTTCATGCCCGCAACCTGCTCGCGTAGCCGCGCCACCGTGTCCTCGCGCAGGTCGCGCTTTCCGCCCTCCGTGTCGCCGCGCTCAATCGCAGCATCGAGCGCCATCACCAACTCCAGACATTCGCGGAACAGGCTGCGACCGATGGAAGGCGCGGGTCGGCTCTGCGCTGGTTCGATCTGCTGGTTGAAGAAGGCCACGTTCTCGCAGCAGTCGAATACGAAGAAGTCTCGCTTGTCTTCTCCGGGGCCGTACAGGTTGGGGCACAGCCGGGTGCCGCGGCCAAGCATCTGCCAGAACTTCGTCCTGGACCGTACCGTCTTGAAGAAAACGAGATTGACCACCTCGGGCACGTCGATGCCAGTGTCGAGCATGTCGACCGAGATCGCGATGTGTGGAGCCTTGTCCTTGCCGGAGAAGGCATCGATGAGGCTCTGGGCGTACTCGGTGCGCGAGGTGATGACCTCGGCAAAGTGTCCACGGTACTCAGGGTAGTTGGCGTCGAAGCGCTGCGCGATGAAGTCGGCGTGGGCGGTGTTCTTGGCGAAGATGATCGTCTTTCCGAGTCGGTCGCCGCCGGCGACCCTGTGGCCCTCGCGCATCAGGACTTCGAGCACCTTGTCGACCGTGTCGGCGTTGAAGAGCCAGTGGTTCACAGCCTCCGGAGCGACAGCTTCAGGGGTGTGTCCCTCTTCGCCCCAATCCTGCTCCTCCCACTGTTCGCGCTCGACTTCGGGGAGATCGGCGTAGCGGATGCCCTGAACAGGAAACTTCAGCGGCACGTCCACGGTGCGCGGGGGGACGAGGTAGCCCTGGTCCACTGCTTCGTGGAGCTCGTAGGCGTCGGTGGGCACTCCCGGCTCGAGGTTGAAAAGTTCGTAGGTGTTGCGATCGACCTCCTCGCGGGGCGTGGCGGTGAGTCCGACGAGCAGCGAGTCGAAGTAGGTGAAGATCGCACGGTACTTCTGGTAGACGGAGCGGTGCGCCTCGTCGATGATGACGAGGTCGAAGAAACCGGGACCGAAGCGCCGCTGCTCCCCCGCCGCTCCGCCGAGAAGCCCCATCATCGTGGGGTACGTGCAGACGTAGACGCGACCATCCTCGTCCCGCTCGGTCACCAGGTTGACGGTACCCGCATCGGGCAGGTGCGCCTTGAAGGCGCCGACCGCCTGGTTGACGAGCGCCACGCGATCGGCGAGGAACAGCGTGCGCTTGACCCACCCCGCGCGCATGAGCAGGTCGACCAGCGCGATCACGGTCCGCGTCTTGCCCGCGCCCGTCGCCATCACGACAAGCGCCTCGCGCTGGTGGTCGCGCTCGAAGGCCTTGCCGACCCTCCGGATCGCCCGGTGCTGGTAGGGACGGTCGACGATCAGCGACCTGATCTCGGTGTCCGCCAGCGAGCGCTGTGCTGTCCGCCGCTGGATGAGCAGCGCGAGCTCGTCCTTGGTGTAGAAGCCCTCCACCCGGCGGGGCGGGTAGCGCTCGTCGTCCCACAGCCACGTGTCGTAGCCGTTGGTGTAGAAGATCACCGGTCGCTGGCCGAACTGCTGCTCGAGGCAGTCCGCGTACAGCTTCGCCTGCGCGCGACCCGCCTCCGCCTCGCTCCGCGCGCGCTTGGCCTCGACTACGCCGAGCGGCCTGCCGTCGTCGCCCCACAGCACGTAGTTGACGCGGCCGCCGCCGCTCTTGCTGGGCATTCCTTGGACCTTGAACTCACGATCGCGCTCCCCATCCAGCGGCCAGCCCGCCTCTTTGAGAAGCACGTCGATGTACAGATCGCGGGTGCTTTCCTCGTCGTAGTCGTGCTCATCGGGGCGCGCCTCGTTGGCGGCCTTGACCTGGGTGATCTCTGCGCGCAACCGGGCGAGCTTGGCCTGCAGCTCGGGGTCGTCCATGCGCGCGCTCTCCAACTGCGCATCCTGAGCGGCCTGCTCCTCCTCCCGTTTGCGAAGCGCTGCGCGCGTCTGCTGACGAGGTGCGACACCCACCGGCCGCGGGATCGCGATGAGATCGAGCCGGAGGCCTGACTGCGGGAGGTACTCAGGCGTGCGCGCGTAGGTCCGCGCAACCCAGAAGAGCACATGGAAGAGCTCGCGTAGGACCGCGGCCGCGGTGTCTGGCGCGATGGGCTGGTTCTCGTGGACTGCGGCGTTACCCTCCTTGCGGATCAGGTTCATCTTGGTCCAGATCCGCTGCTCGACAAGCGCACGGAAACCCGGTGCGAAGAGCATCGCCGAGAGCTGTCTGCTGTAGGGTGTCCGCAGGCCCTCCTCGGCGTTGTAAATCCACTGTACCGCGAGCTCCAGCGTCCGACGTGCGTAGAAGCAGGACGCGCGAGGGTCGGTCATCGCTTTCTGCTCGGCCTCCGTGGCTTCGCAGCATAGGTCTGGCCACTCAGCCACAAGGAAGGCGAAGTTGCTTGGGGGCTCGCTGGGCTCTCTCGTCGCGTCTGTGCTCACTCAGAGATCCCCCTTGAAAGCGCGATCTTGGAGGGAGGCGAAGAGGGCATCGAGCTCCGCACGATGGGCCCGCTGGGCGTTACAAACGCCTGCCGCTATCCGCAATCGTCTAGCGAACTCGCTCTGCAACTCTATAGGCGGCAAGGAGACAGGCAGATCCTTGATTATGCGCATATTGAGTCCTGCCATAATGGCACCCTTTGCCGTGGACGAGAGGTACGATGCCGCCACCGGGTGGCGAAGGAAGTAGGCATGCAAATACTCGGGTAGGCACAGTGTTTGATTTAGTGTGATGCAGCACAGATGCTTTGTGTTAATCGCAATTGGTATATCATCCGGCACAATGGCGGTACGGCCGCACGTCCCCATGATCGTAATGAGGACATCTCCAGGATGGACCGTATAACGTGATAGCTGCTGATACTTCTCACTTGAAATGTAGCGCGGCTTACCCCACCGGAACTCGTTCTTAACGGCATTATCAATGCCAAGGACAGTCACGCCCTTCTCGGTAAATTCGCTGTGAAGAAGCTGACTTCCAAACGGTCCGGTTCGGATAGATCCTGACTCCGCGGCAGCGATATCCGCCACCGTGACAGTTGGCCATGCCTCCGTCCGGCCAGCAACAAACATCTCGTGGAAGATCGATTCGATAAGTCCTTTTACATGTGATATAGCTTTACGTCGCTTAGTACTTAGCGCATCTGCAAAATCCAACGCCCATGCTATCCGCTGCTGCTCCCCCATTGATGGAAGGGGAATCCGGATGCGCGCCACAAGAGCGGGTCGAGCCCTCATCAGTGACCCCCCAACTCCAGCGATTGTCTGCATATAGCGAGAGTAAAATGCATCACTAAGAAGAACGTGACGCAGATACTCCGGCACGATCCGATCACTACGGAAAACAATCCACTCACCGGATCCGATCAGTCTCGACCCATTCAACGACTCTGCCGTTACCCATGCACGGCGTGTGCTCGGGACGATCTTGGAGAGGAGTACGTCGTTATTTGCAAGAACTTGCTTTGACGAGCCTATCTCACTTCCTCGGACCTCTTGTGGCCTGCCGGCGTCAAATGCTGGAATACTGTAAAGGGTAAACATCTCTTCTGGGTGGGCCGCGGGATTGACTGTACGTGTTTTGTCAGGCATTAGCTCGCTCAGCGAGACTTCTGAGAAGCTCGTCACGTCACCATCCCCTTCAACTCTTCCAAACCCGCTCTGATCTCATCCTCCAACCGCTCAAGATCGGCGATGATCTCGGCTGGCGGGCGGTGCTTGACCTCCTCGTGAACGATCTCCTTGTAACGGTTGAGGCTAAGGTCGTAGCCGTTAGCAGCGATCTCGGCCTTTGGCACACAGAAGCTCTGGTCGGTCCGTGGCCGCTCACGCTCATCGTCATCCCTCGCTTTCCAGCAGAGCAGGATGTCGGGAAGGTTGTTCTTCTCTTCGTCCTCGTCGGACAGATCGGTAGCGGGAATGGGACCGAGCTTGTCCTCGTCCAGCAGCGGGGCGCGCTTGTCGTCGAGGCTCCACCCATCGGCGGTCACGTCGTAGAACCAGACGTGATCCGTGCCCCCGCTCTCGGTCTTGGTGAAGAGCAGGATCGCAGTCGAGACGCCTGCGTACGGCCTGAACACGCCGCTCGGCAGCTTGACGATCCCGTCGAGCTTCTGGTCCTCGACAAGCATCCGGCGCAGCTCGCGGTGCGCCTTGGTGGAGCCGAACAGCACCCCGTCGGGCACGATCACCGCGGCGCGCCCGCCGGGGCGCAGGAGCCGCAGGAACAGCGCGAGGAAGAGCAACTCGGTCTTCTTCGTCTTGACGACCTGGAGCAGGTTCTTCGCGGTGGTCTCGTAGTCGAGGCTGCCGGCGAACGGCGGGTTGGCGAGGATCAGCGAGTACAGCTCCTCCTCTCCGGCCGCGCCTTCCGAGAGGGAGTCCCGGTAGCGGATGTCAGGCTCCTCGACGCCGTGCAGAAGCATGTTCATCGAGCCGATCCGCAGCATCGTCGAGTCGAAGTCGAAGCCGTGGAACATGCTCCTGTGAAAGTGGCCGCTGGCGAGAGCGTCGTGCTGGACGTGCGGGTATTCCCGCAGGACGTGCTCGCCCGCGGCGACGAGGAACCCGGCGGTGCCGCAGGCCGGGTCGCAGATTTCGTCATTCGGCTGTGGCCGGGTCATCTCGACCATCAGCGCGATGATGTGGCGCGGGGTGCGGAACTGGCCGTTCTGCCCGGCCGTGGCGATCTTGCTGAGCATGTACTCGTAGAGGTCGCCCTTGGTGTCGCGTCCCTCCATCGGCAGGTCGCCGAGCATGTCGACCACGCGCGCGAGCAGCGCTGGCGTCGGGATCGTGAAGCGCGCGTCGCGCATGTGGTGCGAGTACGTCGAGCCGTCACCGCCCAGCGAGCGCAGGAATGGGAACACCCGCTCACCTACGATCCTGTACATCTCGGCGGGCTCGACGCCCTTGAAGCGCGACCAGCGCAGATCGCTGTACGGCCGGCCGCTCGCATCGTTGCCGGGCGGAAAGGTCGGCTTCTCGATCGGCTTCCCCGTACGATTGGCCTTGTTCTCCTGCGCGGTATGCAGGTCGTCGAGCCGCCTGATGAACAGCAGGTAGGTGATCTGCTCCATCACCTCCAACGGGTTGGCGATGCCACCGGACCAGAACGCGTCCCAGATCCGATCGATCTTGCTCTTCAGTTCCCCGGTGATCACGCTCGGCAGGCTATACGCTCGGAGGGCGGTCGACAGCGGCCACTACATCCTCTACAGTGTAGTGCGATGGCCGCAAATCCCGCCAAGACACAGCCCTTCTCGATCCGGCTCGGCGCACAGGCGAACCTGCTCGTCACCGATGAGGTCCGCCGCTCCGGGCGCTCGCGCAGCGCTGTCGTGGAGGAGCTCACCGAGGAGGCCGCCAAGACGCGGCTGCACCCCGGCATCGCGTTTCGCGACAGGCCCCGCCGCGCTTGGGTGATCGGCAGCGGTCTCGACGTGTGGGAGATCATCGAGATGCTGCGCTCCTACGATGGCGATGAGGAGTCGTTGCTGGCAAACCACCCGCTTCTCAACGTCCGGCGCCTGCGTGCGGCACAGGCCTACGCAGAGCGCTTCCCCGAGGAGACCGAGCCGCTGATCGAGGAAAATCATCGGCCTCTCGAGGAGCTCCTCGAGCTCTACCCCTTCCTGCGCACCGCACCCTCGCGGTAGCTGCGCCGGTGCGGCTTCTGCTCGACGCCCACGTCTCCGGGCCCAGGGTCGGGCACCGGCTGGAAGCAGAGGGACATGACGTGCGCGCGCTCGACCAGGAGCCTGCGCTCGAGGGCCTCGAAGACGAGGACGTGCTCGCACTCGCATCCCAAGAGGAGCGCATCCTCGCGACCCAGGACATCCGCGACTTCCCCGCGATCCTGCGCGAGTGGGCGGAGGCGCAGCGCTCACATGCCGGTGCGATCCTCATCTATGGCATAGATCACAGTGAGTTCGAGCTGATTGCCCGCGGCATTCTGCGCTGGCTGGAGCTGTACCCAGAGCCTGCAAGCTGGATCGACCTCGCCACTGTCCTCGACCGCAACTTCGCGGCAGACTCCCGACGCGGCAGCGCCGCGCCAAAGCCTCCGAGGGCACGGCGAGCCTGAGGTGTGCCGGCTGTTCGGCATGAGCGCGGGCGCCAGGCGGGCGCGGGCGACGTTCTGGCTGCTGGGCGCGCCGGACAGCCTTGAGGCGCAGAGCCACCGCGAGCCCGACGGGACGGGCCTCGGGTGGTTCGACGAGCGGGGCGCGCTTGACCCCTACGCCGCTGCGTCGCTGACGCGTCTGGGGGGCGAGCGTCTGGAGAGCACCGCGCCCCAGTCGGCGTCCTCGTACGTGGCGGGCCTGGTGCTCTGGAGGAACTCCCGCAGCACTGCGGAGAGCCCGTCGGGGTCTTCGAGGTGCGGGAAGTGCGCGGCGCGGGGCAGCGTGTGGAAGTGGCTGTTGGGGATCGCCTCGTGCGCCCGGCGTCCGTGCTGCAGCGGGATCGTGTTGTCGCGCTCGCCCCACACCACGAGCGTGGGCATCGACTCGAGCAGGTACAGCCGGTCGGTCGCGGAGACCCGTTGGCCGTGCACGTCGATCACGGCGCGAAGGGTCTGTAGGAACGCCTGGCGCGCTTCGGGGCTCTCCAGCGGGCGCAGCGCCCGAGCCGCCGCCTGCAGGTGCACGCCGAGGCGCACGTCGCGTTCGCGCAGGCGCCGGCCGGTGTCGCTCAGCGCGCCGAGTAGACGCCGGTGGATTGTCAATGACAGCAGCGCAGAGACGCCGGGCAGCGCGGCGGTGCGCAGCACCGGGCTGACTCCGTGGCCGAGGCCGCCGGAGGAAACCAGCACGAGCCGCTCGGTGCGTTGGGGGAACTGGTAGAAGAACTGCATCGCGACGCCCCCTCCGAGCGAGTGCCCGACGATGCTCGCACGGTCGATCCCCTCCGCGGCCAGCAGGTCGCGGATGCTGGAGGCGTGGGCCCCCAGGGAGTAGTCGCCGCGTGGTGCCGCGGAGTCGCCGTGTCCGATCAGGTCAGGTGCGATCACCGTGTGCTCGCCGGCGAGGTTCTCCGCTACCGCTCGCCAGTGGCTGGAGGAGTTGAGCATCCCGTGGATCAGCACGACCGGCGGTCCGCTGCCCGCGACCCGGTAGACCACGCGGCGCCCGTGGAGCTCGATCTCCCACTCGTCGAACTGCGGTGGGCGCGCGGGCACCGGCGCGGGCCGCCGGGGCTCCTGCGCTCGGCCCGTGTGGTCTGCTCCGGCCTGTCTGGGTGTCACGGTAGGACTCTGACGCCGCCCTGCGCGGTGGGCTGGCGCATCGGGTCAGTCTGACTGCCCAGACGCCCGCGGAAGCGGCTGCAGCAGACTGAGGCGGTTGCCCTCGGAGTCGTGGAAGCTGCCGTACAGCCCGACCCCCGGGATCTCCTGGGGTGGGCCTGCCGCCGTCCCGCCGGCCTGCTCGACGGCGCGCAGCGCCGCGTTGACGTCCTGCACGGCGATCACCACCGACGGGTACTGCGAGGCGGCGTCGCTCGTCTTCAGGAAGAAGCCGCCGTTGATCGCCCCCGGGGTCGTCGGTCTGCCCCCCTCGGTCTCGGTCGTGGTGACCACCGTGTAGCTGCCCATCTCCGGACCGAGCGCTTCTGTCTGCCAGCCGAAGGCCGCTGTGTAAAACGCGGCCATCCGCTCGCGGTCCTCGGCCGGGAGCTCGAAATGCACGACAGGGTCCATGCGCTCACCTCGCTTTTGACGTTGCGGTCGGGCGGGCACCCGAGTGTTGGCACGACGATAACAAGCGCCGCGCCGGTAGCGTCAAAGTGTCCACTCGGCGAGCCCGGCGCCTCTGCTGCTAAGGGCCTATCCCGATAGGGGCGTGCGACGTGCGACCCTAGAGGGATGGGCCCTAAGGCGCCCCGGGGCCCCCGCACTCCGCGCGGCTCGGCATCGCGGTTTCGGGCACGCCCGTGTCCCGGGAGAGGAACGCCGTGAGGCGGTGTTCGTACAGCGCCGGTCCGACGTTCCACGCTTCGCCGTGACCTGCGTGGGGCACGCGGTAGTAGGTGACCCACCCCGGCAGCTCGTTGGCGAACTGGTCGCTGGTTTCGATCGGCACCACCTTGTCTTCGGTGCCGTGGAACAGCAGGATCGGCAGGTGGAAGGCGTCGGGGTGCTGGAGCGCGTCGAGGCTGCTCCAGTCGGCGTCGATGCGCGCTCCGATCGCCCACTCGACTGGGACCGCGGCGAACGAGGGCAGCCCCATCTCGGTGGCGTTGAACGACAGGATCGCCTTCCACGAGAGCGCCGGGGCGTCGAGGACGAGGCCGGCGACGTGCGCCGCGAGGGGGGAGCGCTCCATGAACTGCGCCACGATCGCCCCGCCCATCGAGGTGCCGACGAGCACCAGGCGCCGCGCTCCGTGAGCGAGCGCGTAGCGGGCGACGGCGGCGAGGTCGCGCCACTCGGTGAGGCCCATGTGGTGCAGGCCGCCGGGGCCGGCCGGGACGCCGAGGTCCCCGCGGTAGGCGATCAGCAGGGCCGGCAGCCCCGCCCGGTGCAGGGCGGGGGCGAGGCGCAGGTCGCCTTCGAGGTTGCCGTTGATTCCGTGTACGACGATCGCCCACGTGTGTGTGCGCCCGGGCACGAACCACGCCGGCATCGGCCCGAGTTCGTCGGGGTAGCTCACGGTGGAGTACGTCAACCCCACGGAGCTCGGGGTGCCGGCGTACGCGTCGGGGTCGTACGTGACTTTCATCCCCGCCACCAGGTACCCGTTCACGGCGCACAGCCGGCGCGTCACTCCCTGCGCGTCGTTGCTCAGCACTTCGCCGACCACCGCGTGCCCCGTCGGCCAGTCCAGGCCGTACACGCCCGGGCGCTCCGTCCGTTCGGATCGCGACACGGTGACCCGCCCCGGCGCGACCCCGTCGATCGCGGTTTCGGCGGGCCACGCCGCGTGGTCGGGCACGAGCACCTCCGAGGAGAAGTGCCAGCTCACCGCCGCCCCCACCGCCACGAGGACCACGGCGAGCGCCGCGGCCGCGAGGCTCACTCTCCGCCGGTGGCGGCGCAGCCACGTGGGTCTCCGCCTCTCTGCGCCCCTCACCGGGGGTAGGCTACCGGCGCGGGTGGGGGTTCTGGGACTGTCTCACACCCCGCGACGCGCGGCGTGAGGTCTCAGACCTCGCGACTTGCGGGTGAAGTCTCAAGCCCGCGACGCGCGGCGTGAAGTCCCGGATCCCCGCGACCTGCAGGGTGAGTCTCACACCCCCGCGACGCGCGGCGTGAACGTACCGTGGAAGCCGAAGGGGACGTGGTGGGGGAGGTGCGCGATGGCGAGCGGCTCGCCCTCCACGTCGCGGGCGTCGAGCACGTGGAGGTGGGAGCGGTGTGCCGCGCCGTCGTAGACGAGCGACAGCAGCCAGCCGTCGTCCTCCTCGCGACGCTCGGGCCGGGGCACGAAGATCGGCTCGCCGACGCCGTTGCCGACGCCGAGGTCGCACGACCAGTTGCGTCCGGTGTCGTTGTTGACCTTCACCACCGCGGTCGGGTAGCCCGCGCCCGACGGTCGCGCCGAGAGGTAGGTGTAGCGGTTGGGCGCACCGGTTCGCTCCGTGTCGAGCTGGGGGAACTCGGCCTGGAAGGGGCACAGCTCGGTCTGTTCGACCCGCCCCGATGGTGTGACCCGCAGCCGCCACAGCGAGCTGTGGGCGCTGATGTCGGTTGTGCCCTTGAAGTTGCGCAGCAGCTCTCCGACGGCGTAGTCCTCGTAGCGGCAGAGGTCGATCACGGTGTCCGAGCCGTCCTCGAAGGCGTTGGCGAAGTGGAAGTGGAAGAACGGATCACACTCCGCGATGCGCGGCTTGCCGCCGTCGCGCGGGACGAGCACGATCCGTGTCGCCCGCGACGGGTCCCAGCGAAAGGCCCGGTCGAAGCTCGAGAAGCCCGTGAGGAAGCGCCCCATCCGCAGCACCAGCGGGTCGATCACAAAGATCATGTGCTTGGCGGTGAGCGCGAAGTCGTGGTTGAGGACCGGGTAGGGGAGGGTGACGGGCTGCAGGTAGTGCAGGCGCCCCCCGCGGTCCACCCGGTAGGTCTGGATGCGCGTGCGCGGGCCGTACTGGATGCCGAAGTTGAACAGCTCTCCGGTCGTGGGGTCGAGCTTCGGGTGTGCGGAGAACGCGTGCGCCCGCTTCAGCCGCCCGCCGAAGTCCTCCTCGCCGATCGTCTCGAGCGTGTCGGGGTCCAGGCGCCACGGGTGCCCGCCCTCCCACAGCGCCAGCAGGTTGCCGGCGTGCAGGACGACGCTGGTGTTCGCCGGGTTCGACGCGGTGGGCAGGCGAAAGGCGTTCGCCACTGGACCGCCCGCGCGCTGGGCGCCGAAGCCGCGCGCGCGGGCTTCGGTGGCGCTGCGCTCTCCCAGGTAGTGGTTGGTGCACACGAAGCGGTTGCGGTAGTGCACCCCGCTGTCGGTGAAGGTGAACTGGGAGAGCATCCCGTCGCCGTCGAAGAGGTGCGCGAACGGGGTCCCGGCGATTTCGTTGCGGCTCGGGCCGTTGCGGTAGAGCGTCCCGCGCAGCTGCTCCGGGATGCGCCCGTCCACGTGCTCGACCGCGTAGTCGTAGCCGTCGGGGATCGTCTCGAACACGCGGCTCATATCGGGGCTCGCTGCCGCGGGGGTTCCGGTGCTCTCGGGCCGGTGGGTCTGGTGTGGCTGACAGGCCGTCTCGGGCTGGAGGGTCTGGAGTGGGGTGGTGGCGCTCATAGTCTGCTCCTCTTGGCCGTTGGCGTAACGCCGTTGTATAACGCTGTTGTAGAACGGAAATATAGCGCTGTTATGCCAAGCTTGCAACCGTGAGTCCCAAGGCGCCCGACACGGAGGTTCGCGACGCCCTGATCGAGACCGCCGCCCGTCTCCTGGCGCGCGAGGGGGCCGAGGCCCTCACCACGCGCCGGCTGGCGGCGGAGGTGAGCACCTCGACGATGGCGCTCTACACCCACTTCGGCGGCATGGACGGACTGCGCCGCGAGGTTCGCAGGGAGGGCTTCGCCCGCCTCACCGACTACTTCGACTCCGTGCCGGCCACCCGCGACCCGGTCGCCGACCTCTCGGCGTACGCCTGGGCCTACTGCTTCAACGCCGTCGCCAACCCCCACCTCTACCGTGCCGTCTTCCTCGAGGCGCCGGCCGACGAGGAGGAGCTCGTGGCCGCGCGCGTCGCCATGCAGCAGCCGATCGACACCGTCGCGCGCTGCATCGAGGTTGGCCGCTTCGGCCCGGCCGAGCCGGAATCGCTGGCGATCCAGCTGTGGGCCGCCACGCACGGGATGATCACCGGGCTCCTGGCCCGCCTGCTGACGCTCGAGGAAGTGATCGAGCACTTCTCCGCGATGGGCCGCAACCTGTACGTCGGCTTCGGCGACGACCCCGCGCGGGCGCAGCGCTCGATCGTGCGCGCCCAGCGCCGGATGCGCGACCGCGCACCCACGATCTGAGGCCCCGGCACAGACTCGCCCGCGGCGGTATGGTGAGTGCGGTACATACCCGGAGCGAAGGGGACCCGATGGCTGAACACGACACGGCTGTTGCAGGTGCAGAGCTCACCGACTCTCTCAACGACGCCTACGCCGACGTCGGGGGGGTCCGACTGCACTACGTCGAAGCGGGGGAGGGGCCGCTGGTCGTGCTGCTCCACGGCTTCCCCGAGTTCTGGTACTCCTGGCGCCACCAGATCCCCGCGCTGGCTGCGGCTGGCTACCGCGTGGTGGCGCCGGACATGCGCGGCTACAACCTCTCCGACAGGCCGCACGACTGGCGCCTGTACGACGGCGGCCACCTCGCCGGCGACGTCGCCGGGCTGATCCGCAGTCTGGGGGAGGAGCGCGCGTACGTCGTGGGACACGACTGGGGCGCGGCCGTCGCCTACACGACCGCGATGCTCCACCCCGACGTCGTGCGCCGGTTGGCGATCCTCAACGTCCCCCACACGGCGCGGATGCTCGAGGGGTTCAGGACCCTCAAACAGCTGCGCAAGAGCTGGTACATGTTCTTCTTCCAGATCCCCGGCCTGCCCGAGTGGGCGATCGCGCGCGAGCACTTCTCCTTCGCCAAGCGCTCGTTGCGCGCTGACTCGCCCGGCGCGTTCACCGACGCGGATCTGGAGCGCTACGTCGAGGCGTGGTCGCAGCCCGGAGCGCTGACGGGGATGATCAACTACTACCGGGCCGCCCTGCGCCAGTCGCCGGGGAAGGCCGCCGCGCGGCTCGTGCCGATCGCGGCGCCGACGATGGTCATCTGGGGTGAGCGCGACCGCCACCTCGGCGCCGAGCTCGCCGAACCGCCCGCGCGGCTGGTGCCGGACCTGCGCATGGAGTGGATCCCGGAGGCGACCCACTGGGTTCAGCACGACGCGCCCGAGCGGGTCAACGCGCTGCTCGTCAACTTCCTGCGCGACGGGGACTCGCCGGCCCCGGTGGACGGCGACTCACAGACCCCAGCGGACAGCGACTCGCAGACCCCAGCGGACAGCGACTCGCAGACCCCAGCGGACAGCGACTCACAGACCTCGGTGGACGGTGACCCCCCTGCCCCGGCGGGCGACCCTCCGGCGTAGAGCCGCGGCCCCGGAGCTTCGCGCCCACTGCTGCACCCGGTCGGCTGCTACGATGCCCCGCATCCGTCGGGGCGCTCGCCTCGATCAACCCAGTGCCAGCGCTCGTAGCCCTTGCTCATAGCAATCTCCGCGTTCGCAGCACACACCAACGCAGGAGGACACACCATGGCTACAGGAACCGTCAAGTGGTTCAGCGACGACAAGGGGTTTGGCTTCATCACGCCTGACGACCAGTCGAAGGACCTGTTCGTACACCACAGCGCGATCGTCGGCGACGGCTACCGCTCGCTCGCCGAAGGCGCGAAAGTGACCTACGACGCCGAAGCGGGCGACAAGGGGCCGAAGGCCGTCAACGTTCAGGTCGCCTAGCGACCACACACCCGCGGACGCGGGGCACGGAAGCCCCGCGCACACGGACCCCGGGCGGCACACCCGCCCACGCGGATGATCCCCAAATAACAGCTCTACACGGTGCTCGCTGCGGCTACGTAGAGGAGCGCCTGGGTGCGGGCCACGGCTCCCACTGCGCTGTCCGGGGGCAGCAGTTCGGGGTGGTGCAGCGGTCGGCTGCTGAAGCCCGCGGCTCCGTCGAGGCCCACGAAGGCCATCGCGAGCGGGGCGATGGCGCCGAAGAACGCGAAGTCGTCCGAGCCGCACGAGCGCCACTGCGGGGCGGGCGTGAGGCCAGCGGCCGGGAGCAGCTCGCGCGCGGCCGCGACGATTGTGGGGTCGTTCTCGAGCGCCGGCTCGCCCTCGGTCAGCTCGACGCCTGCCCGGCAGCCGTGGGCCGCGGCGATCCCGGCGGCGACCTCCGCCACCAGCTCGCGCAGCGCCTTGCGGTCCCCGGGGCGGTGGGCGCGCAGGGCGGCCCGCGCGCGCGCTCGCGCGGGGATCACGTTCTCCGCGGTCCCGCCCTCGATCACCCCGACGCTCACCGTCGCCGCTGCGAGCGGGTCGATCCGGCGGCCGACCTGCGCGTGGAGCGCGACCACCGTCTGTGCGAGCGCGAGGATCGGGTCGCGCCCGCGGTGTGGGTACGCCCCGTGTGTCGGCTCCCCCTCGATCGTGATCTCCACCGTGTCGCACGACGCGTTCACCGCGCCCGCGTCGAGTGCCACGGCGCCCCACGGCACGTCTGGGTGCACGTGCGCCGCGACCACCGCCGCCGGCGCGAGCCGCGCCAGCTCGCCGCGCGCGAGCTGCTCCGCGCCGGATGGGTACGCCTCCTCGCTCGGCTGGAACACGGCCAGCATGGGCGCTGGCAGCCGCTCGCCGAGCGCGTTCGCTGCGCGCGCCAGGGCGACCAGCGCGGCCATGTGCACGTCGTGCCCGCACGCGTGCGCTGCGCCGCCCGTTGCGCTGTGGGGGGCGCCCGTGCGCTCCTCCACCGGCAGGCCGTCGAGCTCGGCGCGCACCGCCACCGCCGCGCCCTCGGCCGGTCCCACGCGCGCGACCCTGCCCGTCCCTGCGACCGTCGCGCACGCGAGCTGGAGCTCCTCGGCGACTGCCGCCGCCGTGTGCTCCTCGGCGTGGGCCAACTCCGGCTGTGCGTGCAGCCGGTGGCGCAGTTCCACGGCGCGCGGGAGCTCGCGCTCGATGCCTTCGAGCAGCCGCCCCAGCAGCGCTTCAGTAGATGGCGGCATACCGGCTGCACACCTCGCTCACGTCCATGTCCGCCACCGCGTCGAGCTCCGCGCGCTTGAGGCCGTTGTACGCGTCGTACATCGTCGGCCCCATCCACGCGCGCGCGGTCTCGTCCTCGGCGAGCGCCTGCAGCGCCTGCTCCAGTGAGGCCGGCAGCGCGCCGACTCCGTAGCGCTCCGCTTCGGTCGCGTCGAGCTGCGCGGGGTCGCGGTCGAGCAGCGGGGGGGTCGGCAGGCCCTCGCGCACACCGGCGAGCCCCGCGCGCACGAGCGCTCCGAGCGCAAGGTACGGGTTGGCGGCCGCGTCCGCGCCGCGGTACTCCAGACGCAGCTGCTCGGCCGGGTCCGCGGCGGCGAGCTCGACCAGCGGGGGGATGCGCAGCAGCGCTTCACGGTTGCGCTCCGCCAGGCACACCGCGCCGGCGCTCCAGCGGTGCGGGGTCAGGCGCGCGGCGGAGACCGGGCTCGGCGCCGTGAGGGCGCTCAACGCTCCCGCGTGGCGGAGGATCCCCGCGGCGAAGCTTCCCCCCAGCTCGCTGAGGCACGCCGGGCGCGCCTCGTCGTAGAGCAGCGGCGCTCCGTCGGCGTCGTTCAGGGAGAGGTGGACGTGCACGCCGTTACCAGGCCCGGCGGGGTCCGTCAGCGGCGCGAACGTGACGCGCCCGCCGCGGCGGCGGGCGACCTCGCGCACGACCTCCCTGAGCACCACGGCGCGGTCCGCGGCCGCGAGGCCCTCAGTGGCCGCCACGGGCACCTCGAACTGGTGTGCGGCGAACTCGGGGAAGAACCGTTCCGGCTGCGCGCCCGCCTCGTCGAGCGCGGCCATCGCGTCGGCGGCGAACGGTTCGGCGCGCCTGAGCGCCTCCAGCGAGAACGGCGCCGCCGGGGGCGCGTCGCTGAGGAGCTGAAACTCGTGCTCGAAGCTCGCCTTCGCGTGCGCGCCGCACTCGCGCTCGAGCTCCTCCAGCGCCACGCGCAGGAAGCGCCGCGGGCAGCACTCCCACGGTTGGCCGTCGGTCTGCACGATGTCGCACAGCACGAACTCCAGGGCGCTGCCACTGTCGGCCCCGAGTTCCCCGCCGGCTCCCACCCCGCAGCCGTCCGGCCCGCCGCCGTGCCCGTCCGCCTCGATCCGCACGTGGGTGTCGGGGTCCGGCAGCAGCCGCAGGTCGCCGGTCGAGCCGAACGGGGTGTGCTCGGCGAGTGGGCCGTGCGGCGTGAGCGAGTGGTTGGCGGGCACCCAGCTCACGCCTGCCTGCCAGCTCTTGTCGAGCTCCGAGGCGAACACTGCGCGGCCGCGCACGACCGCCCCGAGGTCGCAGCACACGAGCGCTACCAGCTCGGTCGAGCTCACTGCGGCGACTCCGCGGGCGCCGGCGGGGCCGCGCGCGCGGCACCGGAGGCCCCCGGCTCGGTCGGGCCCACCGCGGCGCCGGGGCCGGCCACGCTGCCGTTGTCCCATGCTCCTTCAACGAGGCCTGCTTCGCGCGCGCGTGCGCGCACGCGCAATAGGTTCTCAAAAGCAACCACCACAACCACCCCCCCGGCCGGGCCCTCGCGCCGCGCGATCGCCGCGGCGAGGCGCTCCGCCGGCTGCACGTGCACCCCGCCGTTCCCGAGCGCCGGGTACGTGTCGGCGACCCCGTACAGGCTGCCCTTGGGTCCGCGCACCCGGCCGAACACGCAGACGAAGTGCCCCACCTCCCAGTCCGGCGGCGGGCCGTCGAGCGCCCCGTCGTACAGGTAGTCGAGCATCTGCACCGCGTTTGGGCGCCCGCCCCACAGATGGCGCGTGGCGATGTTCGCGATCAGCGTGACCGGGTGCTCGCTCGCCGCCGCGGCGTCGAACACGCCGCCGAGCGTCTGCGCCGTCCACGGGCCGCTGTAGGGCACCGCCGCGAGCGCCCCCTCTGAGAGCGTCTCGATCGCGCGCACCACCCCGGCCGCCGTAGTGCCGGACACCGCCCCGTCCTCGACGCGCCCCAGCGCGAGCCGGTAGTCGCGCCTTCCCAGTTCGCCGTGGGGCAGATGGTCGACGGCGGCGACGGCGGAGACGGTGCTCCCCGCGGCCAGCGCCACCGCGTCCTGGTCGACCGGCTCCCCCGCGTACTCCCCGAGGCCGGCAGCGCCGAGCGCGAGCGCCCCGCAGAACGCGCCGCACAGGTCATCGCGCTGGGGCAGTTCCCGCGCGTGGGCCGCCAGCAGCGCGCGGGCTCCCGGGAGGAGCGTCATCTCCAGTGGTGCCGGCGGGGTCACCGAGCCAATATACGGTCCCCTACCATCACGGGCTGTGATCGATGTTGTCGTGCCGGTCTACGAGCACTACGAGCTGAGCTGCTCCTGCCTGGAGCACCTCGCGCGCCAGAGCGCACCCCACCGCACGATCGTCGTCGATGACGGCTCGCGCGACGGCTCGCCGCAGCGCTTACGGCGCGAGTGGCCGGAGGTGACGGTCGTGGAGCTGGAGTCCAACGGCGGCTACACGAGGGCGGTCAACCGCGGCGTCGACGCCGGCGAGGGGGAGTACGTGGTGCTGCTCAACAACGACGTGCAACCCCGGCCCGACTGCCTGGAGCGGCTCGTCGCGCCGATGGAGCACAACCCTCGTGTCGGCTCGGTGGCGGCGTTGATGATCGGCCCCGGGACCCACGGCGCGATCGACTCCTTCGGGGTGTGCGCCGACCCCACGCTCGCCGGCTTCGCCCGCCTGCAGGGCCAACCGTCCGCCCGGGCCACCGTCGGCGCCCGCGCGCTGACCGGCCCGGAGGGCACCACCGGCGCCTACCGGCGCGCCGCGTGGGAGCAGGTCGGCGGCTTCGACGAGACGATCAGCGCGTACATGGAGATCCTCGACCTCGCGCTGCGGCTGCGCAGCGCCGGGTGGTCCACCGCCCAGGCGCCCGACGCGGTCGGCGTGCACCTCGGCTCGGTTACCTACGGCCGCCGCTCCGCCGCGCAACGCCGCCAGGCCGGCTTCAGCCGTGGCTACCTGCTGCGCCGCTACGGCGTGCTGCGCCGCCGCGTGGCCGCACGCGCACTGTTC
The DNA here is from genome assembly GCA_963725535.1 of uncultured Solirubrobacterales bacterium. GTDB lineage: Bacteria > Actinomycetota > Thermoleophilia > Solirubrobacterales > Solirubrobacteraceae > Palsa-744. Next base: position 1,256,019 of record CAVRYX010000007.1, on the reverse strand, counting down.
ACCGAGGCGCTGGTCGTCGCGGGCGACGCGCTCATCTGCCGCGACCTGCAGGCGCTGCGCGGGCGCCTGGAGGGCTGGCACGCCGCGCGGGGACGTGAGCGCCACCCCTGGCCCCCTTCCGAGGCGATCGACCACTCGATCTCGCTGCGCGAGTCGCTCGCGCTGCGCCGGGGGGCGCTCGGGCCCTCTGAGCGCCCCTAGCGAGTCTCTCGCACGATCAGCTCCAGCTTGCGCGCGCCGCGACGCCGGGCGCGCTGGATCGCGCGGCGCTTGGCGAGCACCTCGGGCAGGCCGCGCAGCGCGTCGCGCCACGCGCGCAGCCACACCCCCAACCGGCGTTCGTAGAGCGCGAGCGCGAGGATTCTGAGCTGTTGCAGCACGAGCTCGGGGGCGTGCCGCGCGAGCGAGCCCGCGGGGTAGTCCTTGGCGATCAGCCACAACCAGTTGCGCCAGTTCAGGTACGCCATCGCGGGGGTCAGCGTGCGTCCGATCGTGGCGCTGCCCATGTGGTCGGCGAGCGCGCTCGGCACGTAACGGATGTCGTAGCCGAGCAACTGCGCGCGGAAGGACCAGTCGACGTCCTCCAGCCCGGCGACGTACTGCTCGTCGAACGGGCCGATCTCATCAAGCAGAGAGCCGCGGTAGGCGACGACCGCGCCACACGCGGCGAAGATCGTGCGCGGCGCGTCGTAGCGGCCGTCGTCGGGCTCCCCCTGCCCGCGACGTTTGGCGGCGCCACGCCAGAAGAACACGTCGCCAGCACCATCCAGCAGGCTGCGATCGTGGTAGTCGCGCAGCTTCGCAGCCGACGCCGCAGCCTGCGGATACGCCTCCAGTGCCGCGACCAGCTCGGCGAGGCAGTCGGGATCGAGCTCCACGTCGTTGTTGAGCAGCACCACGTACTCGCTGCGCCGTGCACGCAGGCATTCGTTCATGGCCACAGTCACATTGCTGCGTTGCGTGAGCTGCCTGACCTCGACTTGCGGCCAGTGCTCGCGTAGGTACGCGAGGGAGTCGTCGCTTGAGCAGTCGTCCACCACGACAGTCGCGCACGGCTGCAGCGATTGACGCGCGAGTGATGGCATCAGCACTTCGAGCAGCTTGCGGCCGTTGTAGTTGGTGATCGCGACCGTCACCTGAGGAGTCTCGTTTGGCATCTAAGTGGATCGCGTCGCAAGAGATGGCTGTACCGATCGGGGAGGATCGGAGGGCTCGCCCTGGCGTCCCCAAGCGTATGCGGAGAGCAGCCGCTGCCGATCGATGCCGCCATTTGAGTAGAGGCGGGTCTGGTTGTCGGCGATCAGAAGACCCTCCTGGTCACCCTGCCAGAAGGTGCGACTGAGGGGCCAATCGTCCTGAGCGTAGAACGAGCCGTCGCGGGCGACGACGAGCGTGCGCAGGCCAAGGCGCTGTAACTGGCGAGTGAAGCGGTGGCGCCCGTTCTCCAGTAGGTAGGCATCGAGCTTCTGATTGATCGTGCCCCATCGCAGGTTGCGCAGAGTGTCGCGGGCGCCCATGAAGGCGTTGGTCCGCAGGTGGGGGGAGGGGAAGCCTTCGAAGCGGAAAAGTTGCCCAGGCATCGACGGGAGGGTTCTCAGAGCGGCCAACATGGCGTGCGGCGGCGAAGGTCCCGGCGGCCCGTCGTCCCGCGGCGGCTCATCCGCCCGCCCCGCTGTGCCGCTCCGTTCCAACTCGATCTCCCGAAACTGCGCGCGCGCGACCCGTTTGTCCAGCAGCCCGCGGTAGGGGTTGGGAAGGAACAGCGAGTGAAGGACCATCGAGTGGACGCTCGCCCAGGAGCCCGAGGCGCCAACGAGGCCGACCCGTGGCTGGTCCAAAGCGTGCTCGAGCTTGGCGAGCCAGCCGGATGCGAGGAGCGTGCTGTAGGAGTTCAGGAAGCAGAGGCGAGCGTGGTCGAGGCGCTCTAAAACCTGGGCGTAGGCGGCCAGATCCTGCACCGGCCGGTCTAGCTCGATCAGGCGGTGGGGGGTGTCGCGCAGCTCGGCCAGGAAGGCCTCCCGATCCGCGCCAGAGACCCCGTTGAAGAGGGCCACGAGCTCGTGGGGAGCGCCCGCGTCGTGGGCGTGGTAGGAGCGCAGGAAGTCGCGCAGTGGAGCGAGTCCCAAAGGCCCCCAGACGAGGTGAACGACCGCGGTCATGGCAGTGCGTCCCTCATGTCTCCGCGCGCTCGCGCCCACCACCCCAGGGGACGAGGTCGAGTAGCTCCCGCGGGAGCGCCCGCGTCGCGAGCACGCAGGCGCCGAACAGCGCCGTCGAGATGAGCAGCCTGACGATCACCGGCAGGCCGGTGAAGGTGATCGGAACGATGCCGACGGCGGCGGCGAGCGCCGCGCGCGGCAGCACCCGCAGCGAGGGGCGTAGGGCGGGGCGTCCGTGGACCACGGCGACGGCTTGGACGATCGTGACCACGATCTCGGCGATTGCGGTGCCGATCGCCGCTCCGCGCGCGCCGTCGAGCGGGATCAGCAGCGCGACGAGCAGCGCGTTGAACGCCAGCGCCGAGAGGTTCAACACCATGATCAGCCGGAACAGCCCGAGGCTGAGCAGCCCGTTGGCCCACACGATGCTGACGAACATCGCCCCCAGCGCGACCCCCTGGAAGGCGAGCACCGGGGCGGCGCCCTTGAATTCGGGGCCCCCGATCAGGGCGATCGCCAGCGGCGCGCCGATCGCGATCGAGACCGCGATCCAGGCGCCCACGAGCAGCGACACGTCGAACACCTTGCCAAGCGCGTAGCCGAGGCGCTCGTGGTCGTCGCGGGCGGCCCGGGCGAAGATCGGGAAGGCCGCGCTGACGAGCAGCCCGGGCACGATCGTGAGCACTTCGACGATGCGAAAGGACGCCCCGAACCAGCCGAGCTGGGTGCGGCTGGAGAGCAGCGAGACGAGCAGGATCGACACGCGCAGGTAGAGCGCCGAGGCGGCGATCGCGACGGTGTAGGGGAACATCGTCCCGATCAGCCTGCGCCAGTGGCGCCAGTCGAACGTCGGCATCAGCGCGCGCTCGCCACGGACGAGCACGACGGTGGCGGCGACCACCACGACCCCCACCGGGATCGAGACTCCGAGGAACGGCACGAGGCTCGCCCCCGCCAGCACGAGCACGACGATGACCAGCGTCGTCAGGAGCTGGCGCGCGAGTTCGAGCGCCGACACCGAGCCGATGCGCAGCCCGACCGTCAGCGGGATCATGAAGTTGTCCTGCGTCACCAGCAGCAGCAGCCCGACGGTCGCGAGCGACACCCCGGCGGCGACCTCCCCCGAGTACGCCACCCAGGCGATGGCCGTCACCGCGACGCCCCCGATCAGGGTCAGGACGATCCGCAGCCCGAGCAGATTGCGCGCCAGCGCCCACCCCTCCGCCGGCGGCAGGATCGAGATTTCCCGAATCCCGATCGCGGTCAGCCCGAGGTCCGAGAACGCGCCCACGATCGCCACCAGCGAGATCGCGGCCACGTACAGGCCGGTGGTTTCGCGCCCCAGGTGGCGGAACAGCAGCGCGGCCGCCAGTGCGCTCACCAGCACCCCGACCAGGTAGCCGCCCACGCGCAGCGCGCCGCCGCGGACGGCCGCCGGGCCGGCGGCCGAGGTGGAGAGGATGTCGGTGGGCGTCTCCACGGTCACCCCCAGATCGCGCAGATCGGCAGTGCGAAGATGCGCTCGCCGAGTGGGAAGGGCCGTGGTCCGGTGTGGAGAACGGCGCCCGCGAGGAAGCGGTCTCCCAGCTGGTCGCGCAGCCATGAGAGGTGCTTGGCGTCTGAAGCCTTGGGGGCGGCGGTCGCCTTGATCTCGATCGCGAGCACGTTGCTCATGGGCATGTCGATGAGGAGATCGATCTCGTGCCCTCCGTCCCTGGTGCGCAGATGGTGCAGGCGTGACCTGGAGGGGCCGAGTTCGACCTCGGGTCTGATCTGTGAGACGACGAAGGTGTCGATGATGCGCCCGAGCAGGTCGCCGTCACGGAGTACCGTGGTCTCGTCAAGGCGCAGCGCCGCTGTTGCCAGCGAGGGGTCGACGAGGTATCGCTTGCCCGTCTTGGCCAGGCGGGACAGCCTGTTGCTGCTCCACGCGGGCAGTGTGTCGAGCACGAGCAGATTCGTGAGCAGACGCTCGTAGGCGACCGCCGTCTTGCGATCGATCTTGGCGGCGTCGTAGAGAGTCTTCTCGCGCGCGGTACCTGCGGTGTTGAGGGCCAGCGCTTCGAAATAGAGCCGCAGTAGACGCGGGTCGCGAGCGCCGTCAAGCGCCTCGACGTCGCGGGTGAGCAGCTGGTCCAGGTACCCGTCGAGCCACGCCTGCCGGGTCACCCGGGAGGGAAGTAGTGCGGCGTCTGGAAAGCCCCCGCGCAGCGCGAGCTCCACGTAGCCCAGCAGGTCGGGCGGGTCAGGCGGCGCCGGGAATGCTTCGAGGTCGGCGCGGGCGAGCTTGTCGAGGAACGGTTCACCCGCGAGTCCGCCGGCCATCTCCCGCATGGTCAGCCCATACATCTGCACGCGTACGAGCCTTCCCGTTCCCGGCCACACCTGGGTGTCGAGGTCGGCCCGAACGCTGCCCGTCAGCAGAAAGCGCCCGGCGCCCGTGCCATCGTCGACCGCCCGCTTGATTGCGCCGAGCACACCCGGGACCGCCTGCCACTCGTCGAGCAGCACCGGTGTCGGGAGCGCCCGCAGCGCGACGTCGGGATCGGCTCGGAAGGCCTCGGCCTCGGCCTCGACGTCGAGGCGCACCACGGTGCGGGCGTGGCGCCGCGCGGTCGTCGTTTTCCCGGTGGCGCGGGGACCTGCTATCAGCAGCGCCGGCAACTCGGCGAAGAGCTCTTCCAGGCGCCTGTCAGCCAGGCGCGGTACATAGTTGCGAGACGGCACACGCCCCACGATACCGCTTTTGCGCGGGTTTCAGTCCCGCTTTTGCGCACCATTTGGTCCCGCTTTTGCGCCCCCTTCAGTCCCGCTTTTGCGAGCCTGCCAGTCGCCGCGATGCGTCCGCGTGACGCCGCCCCTCACCGCTCGAACACCCCCACCACGTTCGACGCCCCGGCCGCGAAGGGAAAGTCGGCTTCGGGTTCGCAGAGAACTCTGAACTGGTAGCGGGCCGGCCCGGGGAGGCGGAAGCGGTAGAGGAAGGCGAAGCGTCCGTGGGCGCCGGTGCGGATCACGTGGAACTCCAGCCAGCGCCCGCCCGGGGCGCGGGCCTCTAGCACCAGCTGCTTGCCGCCTGCCGGGAGCGGACCGCCGAGCAGCCGGCCGCTGAAGCGGATCGCGCCTTCGGAGGGGACGGTGCGCGGGGCGATGCGCAACGGCAGCGCGGCGGGCACGGTCAGCGTGAGCGTGCGAGAGGCCTCGGGGCGCACTTCGACGGGGGTGACGCGATAGTCGAGGCGCAGAGTGCAGGAGGGCAGGTCGCGGGGCAGCGCGAGGCTCCAGTCGCCGTCAGCGTCGGTGCTGATGGTGGCGAGCCGGCGGCCACGGGCGCCGGTGAAGTCGGGCAGCTCACAGACCGTCACAGACGCGTCCGCGAGCGGCGTGCCCGTGGGGCCGGTGAGCCGCCCCTCGATCAGGTGCGCCGCGCCGTAGCGGCCCCGCAGGTGCGGGCCCTGGAGGCGTGTGCTTCTCAGGCGTGTGCCATGCAGGCGTGGGCCAGCGGGGGATCTCCAGCCAGCGGTGAGGGTCACGTGGGCGGCGCCCGAGGCGGTGGCGCTCGCGCAGGCCACGGCCACCAGCGGAGGGCCGGGGGGCGTCAGCGGGTTGGCGACCGTGATCTCGCGTTCGAGCACGGTGGCCGCGTTGCCGGCGGCGTCGGTGACGGTGACCACCAGGTGGTGGACGCCGTTGGAGAGCCCCGTGGTGTCGAACGGCACGTCGGCGCTCACCGCGGCGGGGCAGGGCTGGGTGTAGAGGAACGCGGGCAGCCCATCGGTGGTCCCGCCCACGTTGCGGCAGCGTCCCCCGTTTTCGTTCAAAACGGTGTGGCTGACCAATTTCCCGTCCACCGCGATGAGTGCTTCGTAGACCCCGGAGCCGGAGTCGGTCGCGTGGAAGGCCACGTCGGTGGTGCCCTGCACAGAGGGATCTTCGGCGAGGCCCCCGGTAACCCCCGACACGGTGGGTGGCGTGGACTGGGAAAGGACGATGTCCGCGGCAAAGAGCTCGATTATGGAGGCGTAGGTGATTGTGCTGCCTTCGTCGCTGGGGCATGACGTCCCAATGAGTGATCCACAGTAGGTGCCCATTGCAAGATATGGGCTGTTCAACGCCACGTTTGGAGCGATGACACGATTCTCTTCTGCCATTGGATTTGTGGTGCTGCCCTCACTTAGGCATCCTTCACCAGCAGCGCACCCATCGAAGATATGCGTGCCGAGCGAGGCCGTCCCCGAAAACAAGAAGAGGTACGAGGTGGCTCCGGCTGCTCCACCCAGCGTGTTGCCGGCCCGCCACAACGTCGCTTCTTTGATTACCTCCCCTGCGGGCGCCTCGAATACCCATGTCGCTCTATCAGTTTCAGACTCTGAGACGTGAGCAATGCCTGCATCCAATGCGGCCACTAGTCCGCCCCCGGTTTCACATGTGTTCGACGTTGGGTCGTAAACGGGATGTTCCGGTGAGCCCCACCCTTCGGTAGGCGCGACCTGTCCCGAGGGCGTGCGACACGAGTACACGTGGTACTCCCCGGCGTGCGCGGCAGCCGCGAAGACCCCGAGCGCGAGGCCCATTACGAGGGAACACTTCAGTGCACGAAGGACCATCGCAAAGGCAGCTCGGCGAGCCCGTAGATGCCGGTGATGCCCTCAAAGACCGGATCGCCATCGAGACCCAGGCCGGGCATACGCGGGGCCAGGAACGTGAGCGCCTCCTGAAGCTCGACACGCGCGAGGTTGGCGCCAAGGCAGTAGTGCACGCCGGCGCCAAAGGTCAGAGCCCGCGTGCGGCCACGATCGATGGTGATGTCGAAGGCGTCCGGCTCGCCCCCGTCCTCGGGCAGGTCGCGGTTGCCGGTGAACGCGCAGACCATCACGATCGTGCCGGCGGGGAAAAGAACGTCGCGGAAGGTGAGCTCCTCCACCACGATGCGCGCGGTGAAGGGGGTGATGGGCTCGAAGCGCAAAGCCTCCTCGACGGCCTGCGGGACGAGCTCGGGGCGCTCGGCGAGCAGAGCCCACTGAGCGGGGTGTTCGGCCAGCAGCCGGACGGCGTGGGCGAGCTGGCTCTGGGTGGTGTCCACGCCGCCGATCAGGACGTTCAGCACGAGGTTGACGCACTCGACGTCGGAGAGCCTCTCACCAGCCTCTTCGGCGGCGATCAGCAGCGAGATGAGGTCATCGCCGGGGCTGGCGCGGCGGGCGCGCACGAGCGCCCAGGCGTACTCGTAGAACTCGGCTACGGCCTGTTCGATCGCGGGTTTCTGCTCGGTCATCGAGATTGCGTCGAACTGGCGCTGGATCCAGGTGGACCAGTGGTGCAGGCGCGGGGCATCGGCGGACGGCGCCCCCATCACGTAGGCGATCGCCTGCGAGGGGTAGGGCTTGGCGAAGTCGCCGACGAACTCGCAGCGGTCTCCGTGCAACGACGCAAACAGATCCTCCAAAAAACCGCGCAGGACCGGTCGGTAGCGCTCGACCGCGCGCGGCGCGAGGGAGGGGTTGACGAGGCTGCGCAGGCGCGAATGGTCGGGGCCGTTGAGGTGCAGGATGTTGCGGCGCATCTCCTCGTAGAGGGGCCCCTCGCGGACGTCGAAGATCTCCGCGATGGTCATGCCGGGGAAGACCGCCGAGCGGGTGCGCAGGAAGAACTCTGCCGACTCGCGGTCGAGCACGGCGTACCCGTAGGGCCCCGCGGCGAGCCAGCCGTGCGCGCGCAGCTCGCGCATCGCCGCATGAAAGCGCTCACCGCGCAGCGCGGGGTCGGTGTAGTCGAGCGTGGGCAGCTCGAGCTCTTCGACACGGGGCATGGCGCGACGCTACCACGCGCGCGCCCCCGGGCGCGCGCGGCGAGGCTACATCCCTCGACTCCTCCTGTGCTGAACTGTTCGAGCCTGGCGGCCGCCAACGGCCGCGGCGGGGTCTATTTTTTCGGGTGGACGATCTGCTTGAGGCCGGCTCCGGGAGTGAACTTGGGGGCCTTGGAGGCCTTGATTTTGACTTTCTCCCCAGTGCGCGGGTTGACGCCCTGGCGAGCGGCTCGTTTGACCACCGAGAACTTGCCGAAGCCGGTGATCACGACCTCGTCGCCTTTCTTGAGCGACTTGCCGACGGTCGCCACGAACGACTCGAGCGCGCGCGAGGAGTCGGCTTTGGAGAGGCCGCTGTCGGCGGAGAGTGCGTTGACCAGCTGTGTCTTGTTCATAGGGTGCTTCCTTTCGGGTTGGATTCCAAGCAGGCGCGCAGACTAGCGCGCCGGGCGGAAAGACCGCTTGCCAGAATGGAATGGACGCCTAGCCGGCGTCGTGGCACCGTGGCGCGGGAGGAGGCCCCGCGCAGCTAGAGGGGGGCGGCGGCGGGGTACTAACCAGGCAGCCGAGCCAGCTTCTTCCCCGGGTTCATCAGACCCTTGGGGTCGAACACGCGCTTGAGCTCCTCGTGCAGGCGCAGCGCGCCGTCGGGCCACTGGCGCGCGAGCTGGCCGCGCTTGAGCCAGCCGACGCCGTGCTCTCCTGAGATCGAGCCGCCGAGCTCGACGGCGAGCGCGAACAGCTCGTCGGTGGCCGCTGCCGCGGCGGCGCACTCCGCCTCGTCGTGAGGGTCGAGCAGCAGGTTGGCGTGCACGTTGCCGTCGGCCCCGTGGCCCCATGCGCAGGAGCGCAGCTCGTGGCGGGCGGCGATCTCCGCGAAGCGCTCGAGCGCCTCGGCGAGGCGCTCCACGGGCACGACGATGTCCTCGGAGACCTTCCCGCCGCGCATCGCGGTGACGGCGCCGGGGACGCGGTCGCGCCACAGCCACAGCGCATCGCGGTCGGGGCGGCGCAGGTCGATCGCGTGGGCGCCGAGCGCGGCGGCGAGCTCGACGTGCGCGGTGCGGGCCTCCTCGACAGTGCCGTCGACCTCGGCGAGCAGCGCGAACTCGGCGTGCAGCGGCAGCGCCCCCGGGTAGGCGCCGGCCGCCATCCGCAGCGCGTCCCCGTCGAGGAAGTCCAGCGCGGCGGGCACCACCCCGGCGCCGAGCACCTCGAGGATCGCCGCGCAGCCCTCCGCGCGGGTGGCGTGGAAGGAGAGCAGCGGCAGCGCCGCAGCGGGGGCGGGGACCAGCCGCAGGCGCACCGCCGTGATGACGCCGAGCGTGCCCTCGGAGCCCACGAGCAGGCTCTTGAGGTCGTACCCGGCGACGTCCTTGCGGTAGGGCCCCCCGAGCGTGAGCACCTCGCCGGGCGGCACCACGGCCTCGAGGCCGGTGACCCACGCGCCGGTGACCCCGTACTTGAAGGCGTGCGGCCCGCCGGCGTTGGTGGCGACGTTGCCGCCGATCTGCGACTGCTCGGCGGCGCCGGGGTCGGGCGGGAAGCAGAGCCCGTTCTCGCGCGCGAGGCGCTGCACGTGGCGTGTCGGCACGCCGGCCTCGGGGTGGATGCGCCACAGCGCGGGCTCCAGTTCGCGGATTGCGCGCAGGCGCTCCAGCGAACACACCACCCCGCCGTCGAGCGGCACTGCTCCACCCGCGAGGCCGGTGCCGCCCCCTCGCGGGATCAGGGGGACGTCGCGCTCGTAGCAGAGCGCCACCACGGCGGCCACCTCGGCGGTGCAGCCGGGGCGCACGACGAGGTCAGCGCGGCCGTGCAGGCCGCGGCTGCGGGTTGCGTCGTAGTCGTACGGCGAGAGCCGCCCGTTGGCCGGCGGCGCCACCACGTGCTCGGTGCCCACCACACGCGCGAGCTCGCCCTGCAGCAGCGTGGTGTCCTCGAGCGTTCCGTACACCCTTCTCAGCCTAGTGCCAGAGTCGCGTGAGACGGGAGCGGAAGATCCGGAGGATCGGGACCCGCTCCCCCTGTCCACCCGAGCAGCCGCTCGAGCTCGCGGCGCATGAGGCGGTGCCCCGTGAAGGGGTCGGCTGCCGGGCGGCCGAGCACGAAGCTCGCCCTGTCGTCGCACAGCGCGGTGTTGGCGGGCAGCGCCACGTCCGACGGCTCGCCGCAGGCGCGCAGGAAGGCGGCGGGGGATCCCTCTTGGACGAGCTGCAGGTCGCACTCGAACGCGCGCGCGAGCAGGCGCAGGTGCGCGAGCCGGCCGAGGATCGTGGGACCCGCCGTGTGGTAGACGCCCTCGCACTCCTGCGCGATCAGCTCGCACACGCGCTGGGCGTAGTCCCACGCGTAGGTGGGCGAGCGGCGGATGCCCGGGGGCGCCGCGAGGGGCCGTCCAGCGCGCAGCCACGCCACCCACCGCAGGGGCAGGCCTGAGCGCTCCCACACGTGGCACTCGCGCGCGAGCGCGTTCGCGGATCGGCTCATCGGCTTCGCACCGTGCCCGTCGTCGGCGGCAGGGATCGAGAGGTTGAGCCCGTACACGTCGGCGGGGCGGGTGATCAGCCAGCTGCCCTGGTAGCGCTGGGTGAGGCGCTCGCAGGCGACCAGCGAGCGCCCGAGTGCGCCGGCCGGCTCGGTGGGGTCCTCCTCCTGCCAGCACTCCCCCGAGGGGCGCGCCCCGCTGAAGACGAGGTCGCAGGAGGCGAGCACGTAGCGGGCGCGCACGGCGCGCGCGGCGGCGAGCGTGTTCTCGGCTCCGAGCACGCTGAGCTCGGTCAGGTGGGGCTCGCGCTCCAGACGCCCCGGGGAGCTCTCCGCGGCGGCGTGCACGACCACGTCGGGCTCGAGCTCTTCGGCGAGCGCGACGCAGGCGTGGCGGTCGGTCACGTCGAGCGGGGCGGTGCGCGCGCCGAGCACGCTCACGGGCGTGTCGCGCCAGGTGCCGAGCACGCTCCAGCTCTGCTGCGCCGCGGCGGCGGCGAGGTTGGAGCCGACCAGCCCGCTCGCCCCGGTCACGAGTAGCCGCATCGTGGCCCCCCGCACCGGGTCCTCAAGTCAAGCCCTCTGCCCCGCCCCTCTCCCTGCCAGTCCCCGCGGCGCCGCATTCCCTTGCCACGCATCGCACTTGCCATTATACATCTACGTACGTCCTTATCAAGGACATGTAAAAATACCACATATAGAAAAATGCCCAGCCTATGTATGCGCCCGGAGTCGGGCTTTGACCGGGCCTGACGGGCGGGGTGCGGCGGACCGGGCGGAGTGGGCTCCAAGCCGCGCGGGCGGCGATGGGGCCCCTATCCGGCGTGGGCGCCGGGCAGGAACGCGTCGCTGCCGTAGTGCGCGAACGGGATCGGCGCGGCGATCAGATGGTTGGCGAGCATCCAGCTCGACAGTTCTGCGACGTGGGCGGGTTGGATCGTCCCGAGCGCTACGCCGGGGACGGCGAACAGGGGAAGGTAGGCGCGCAGCGAGGCGGCGGTGAGCGCGCGGGGCAGCGAGGGGTTCAGCCGCAGCAGGTCCGCGAGCGAGCGCGCGGGGTCGCGAAGGGTGTCTTCGTAGCCGTGGACGGTGGCGGCGAGGAAGTCGCGCACGAGCGCCGGGTCGGCGACGGCGAGCTGGCGTGTGGTGAACGCCACGAGTCCGGGGTACTCGGGCCCGCCGTTGCGGTCGAGCCAGAAGGGGGTGATCGGATGCCCTTCCACTTCGAGGCCCACGCCGTCGTCGGGCACGAAGCCGGTGAACGCCGCGAGGCGGCCCGCGACGAGCGCCTGGGCGCCGTTGAAGCCGACGGTCACGACGTGCACCCTGGCGGGGTCGCCGCCGGCGTGGCGCACCTCGGTGTCCAACACCGCGCGGTCGGAGGGCACTCCGGTGATCCCGACGGCGCGGCCCTGCAGCTGCGCGGGGGAGCGCAGGTGCTCGGAGGCGAGCGCGATCAGCCCCCCGACAGGGCGCTGCACGATCGCCATCACCGCCTCGTCGTGGCCGCCGCCGTCGATCTCGCTGGCGACGTCGCTGCCGTCGGCGAGCCCGAACTGCGCGCGGCCGGCGTCCACGAGGCTGAGCGGTTCGATCGTGGCGCTCGGCTGGATGATCTGCAGATCGATGTTCTCGCGCCGGTAGTACCCCGCGGCCAGCGCGCGATAGATACCGGCATGGACCGCGTTGGGCGTGAAGTCGAGGATCAACGTCGCGTGGGTCATGTGGGGCAGCGCCCCGGGGAGCGTCCCGCCCGCGGCGCCGCCTGCAGCGGTGTGTGCCGAATTGGCGGAGGAGCCGCCGTCAGGAGGAGAGCCGCCGCCGGTGGAGCCGCCGCAGGCGGCGAGCGTGAGCACGGACGCAAGGCAGGCTGTAGCTGTCGCCCACTCTCTGGCGGGGCGCGGAACCGCGAGCAACGATCGTTGTCTTGCCGTGCGCCTCATCGGATTGCGGCGCGACTGTACACGGCCTACCTGGTGAGATGGGAAGGACAAGCTACCGCAGGGAGGCGACGGACGGTGCGCCTTCGCGCGGGGCGCCTATATGAGGCTCGGCTCTGAGACGCTGAAGCATCACCTCGTACGCCTCGGGGCTGGAGTCGATCAGGACAAAACGTCGCCCCAGCTTTGCGGCCACCGCACCCAAGGTGCCGCTGCCCGCGAAGAAGTCAAGACACCAATCGCCCTCACGCGTCGAGGCCTGCACCATGCGCCGCACGACTCCTTCGGGCTTCTGGGTGGGGTAGCCCGTCTTCTCGCGCCCGTGGGTGGGGACGATCGTGTGCCACCAGACGTCGGTGGGGAGCTTGCCCTTCGCCGCCTTCGCGGCGGTGACGAGGCCCGGCGCCATGTAGGGCTCGCGGTCCACACCCTCGGCGTCGAAGTAATAGCCGTCGGGGTTCTTGACGTAGACGAGGATCGTGTCGTGCTTGGAGGGCCAGCGACTCTTCGAGCGCGCACCGTAGTCGTAGGCCCAGATGATCTCGTTCAGGAACGACTCTCGACCAAATATCTCATCGAGGAGCAGCTTGCAGTAGTGGGCCTCGCGGTAGTCGATGTGGAAGTACAGGGTGCCGCTCTCGGCGAGGAGTCGATGCGTGTGGATCAGCCTTGGCTCGAGGAACGCGAGGTAGTCCTCAAACGCGTCCCCATACGACGATTCCGCCAGGAGCCGGGTCTTGAACCGTCTGCCCTGGAACCCGACGCGGTCACCGTTCTCGTCGGGCACCGTCTGGAGGGTTTTGCGTGTCTGTGCCTTGCCGGTGTTGAACGGGGGATCAATGTAGATCAGCTGGAAGGCCCCATCCTCGAAGCGAGGCAGCACCTCCAGGTTGTCTGCCAGGATGATCTCGCTGGCGCTGAGCATGTCGGCAATCTAGGCGACGAGTCGGCAGATGCTCTCAGGTACCGAGAGCCCGTCGGGTAGGGCGGTGGCGATGGCTTGGCGCTGTGGCTTGCCGAGCCCGCGCGCGAGTCGGCGGATCTCCAGGGCGTCGTTGAATGCCTGTAGGAAGGCGCAGTCGGAGGTGTCTGGAAGCGGCTGACCCAGAGTCTCCTCGAACCATTGCGCAGCGTCCGCCCAGCGCCAGACCTTGGTGCGAGCATCGAGGCGTCCGGCTGCCGGCGGGAAACCTCCGGGGCCGCGCTTACCGTTGACGAGCAGTCGGATGCTCTCGGGCGTGCGGCCCGAGCGCTTGGCGATGTCTGCCATCGTGGCGAGGTCGTCCTCCTCGACGCGCAGAATGGTTGCGTCGGGAAGCGTCTGCAGCAGTTCGGCCACGGTTGCACCGAGGGCGCGGGGCAGGCTGGAGGAGCGACGGTCGCACTCCAGCAGGAACGACCCGTCTGCGTCGGGGCCCATCAGCGAGGCGTCTGCGATCCGCTCGTAGATCGAGATCGAGAGCTCCTCGGCACTTTTGCCGGGGGCGAGGAATCGCAGTGTGAAGGTGTGGTCGTTCATACGCTCTTGTGGGGACAGCGGGCAAGAAAGCGGCCGAGGCGCCTGGCCTCGTTCTCGGCGTTCCGTGGGGAGCCATTGATCGAGAACGGGGGGCACCCGCTTGCCTCGCCGCCGGGGCAGTAGACGATTCCCCAGTGGCCCCGGTTCGTCTCGACCCGGAATCCCTGGCTCTCTGCCCGTTTGAGCGCCGCCTCGACCGGCTGCTTTGGATGCTTGGGTTTCATGATACACCATCTGTTGTGAGCTGCCAACGCACCGTGGAATGTCGTCGGTCTGGCGAGACTACGTCGCGCTTGGGACGTTTCGCGCGCTCGGTGGAGGGCGGGGAGAGCCGGATGGGTTTGCAAAGCTGCCGGCGGGTGGCGGCGGGTGGCGCACCCTATGATCGGTCTGCGATGGCGGTGCGCATAACCCCAACCGGGCAGGACACAGAGGCGGAGTCCCGAGAGGCGGAGCCCCGGGCTGCCGACGTGGCCGAGGCCCGTACGGCCGACTCGCGCACGCTGTCGGGGGAACCGATTGCGGAGCTATATACCGAGGCCGATATAGGAGTTGGAGCCCGCCCGCCCGACGGTCTCGAGGATCCGATCGGCCGCCCGGGCGAGTACCCCTTTACGCGCGGGGTCTATGGCTCGATGTACCGCGGAAGGTTGTGGACGATGCGCCAGTTCGCGGGGTTCGGGACCAGCGAGGAGACAAACGAGCGCTTCCACTATCTGCTGGAGCACGGGCAGACGGGGCTCTCCACCGCGTTCGACATGCCATCGCTGATGGGCCACGACTCCGACGACACGCGCAGCCTCGGGGAGGTGGGGCGCGAGGGGGTGGCGGTGGACACCGTCGAGGACATGCGCACGCTGTTCGGGGGGATCGACCTCGGCGAGGTGTCGGTGTCGATGACGATCAATGCGCCCGCGGCGATCATGCTCGCCTTCTATGTGGCCGCCGCTGAATCGGCGTCGGGAGTGATGGCTTGCGATCCGGGTGCCGAGCCGAGCGGCATCGCGGCTGGCGGATCGACGGCGGGGGCGTCGAGTGGGCGGCTCCTGGAGCGCCTCTCGGGCACGATCCAGGCAGACATCCTCAAGGAGTACATCGCGCAGAAGGAGTGGTGCTTTCCGATCGACCCCGCGATGCGCCTGTGCGGGGACATGATCGAGTGGTGCACGCGCCACATGCCCCGCTGGCACCCGATCTCGATCTCCGGCTACCACATCCGCGAGGCGGGGGCCACGGCGCAGCAGGAGCTCGCGTTCACGCTTGCGGACGGGCTCACCTACGTGCGCCAGGCAGTCGAGCGCGGCCTCGACGTGGACGAGTTTGCGCCCCGACTCAGCTTTTTCTTCAACGCCCAGATCGACCTCTTCGAGGAGGTCGCCAAGTACCGCGCGGCGCGGCGCATCTGGGCGCGGGAGATGCGCGAGACGTTTGGCGCGAAGAACCCCCGCTCGTGGCTGATGCGCTTCCACGCGCAGACCGCGGGGGTGAGCCTGACAGCCCAGCAGCCGCTCAACAACATCGTGCGCACGACCGTCGAGGCGCTCGCGGCGGTGCTGGGGGGCGCCCAGTCGCTGCACACGAACAGCTACGACGAGGCGCTCGCGCTGCCGACCGAGGAGGCGGTGCGGATCGCGCTGCGCACCCAGCAGATGATCGCGCACGAGACGGGCGTGGCGAGCACCGCCGACCCGCTGGGGGGAAGCTACTTCGTCGAGGCCGCGACCGACCGGATGGAGGCCCGCTGCTACGAGTACTTCGCGAAGATCGAGGAGCTCGGGGGGATGGTGGAGGCGGTCAAGCGCAACTACCCCCAGCGCGAGATCGCCGACGCGGCCTTCGAGCTGCAGCGGGAGATCGACGCCGGCGAGCGGATCGTCGTGGGCGTCAACAGCCACGTGCTCGAGGACGAGCAGCCGCCGCCGATCCTACGGATCGACCCCGCGTTGGAAAGCAAGCAGCTCGGCCGCCTGCAGGCCGCCCGCGCCCGCCGTGACGGCGTCGAGGTCGAGCGCACCCTCGCCGCGCTGCGCCAGGCGGCCGCGCAGCCCGATCGCAACCTGATGGAGCCGCTGCTGCACTGCGCGCGCGCGTGCGCCTCGGAGGGCGAGATCGTGGAGGCGCTGCAGCAGGTCTTCGGGGACTACACCGAGACGCCCGTTTTCTGATCGAAAAGCGAGGGGCCCGGCTTAGGGCTCATCGCCCCGACCGGCTGTGCCACCCTCTTTTGGCGGTCCCCGGCGAGCGCCATACCTGATCCCAACGCGCTCTTAACACGACCTTTCGCTCGCGCAAAGGTGCTCTGACGTACCTTGGCAGGCGATGGCCGGGCATCAAATCGACAGGCGCACGTTCCTGAAGGGCGGGCTGCTGGCCGGCGGGGCGCTGCTGGGCGGGGGCGCCGCGATCGCCGCGATCGCCAAAGAGGTCGAACAGCCGGCGACGCCGGCCACCCGCGCGCACAGACCGACTCGGCGCCCGGCAACGCAGCCGGCGGGGACTACCGCGCAGCAGGCGTCCCCACCGCCTCGGCAGACCGGTGGGACGGGGGTCAGCGGGTCGCCGAACATCCTTGTGATCGTGGTGGACCAGTTGCGCGCGCCGCAGTGGTTCACGGCCTCGCCGACGCTGGCACGGATGCTGCCCAACATCACCGGCCTGCGCCGCGAAGGGGTCTCCTTCGAGCGCCACTACACGGCCTCCAACGACTGCACGCCGGCGCGCTCGACGCTGCTGACCGGCCTGTACACGCACCAGACGGGGTGCATGATCACGGGCGGCAGCACGCTGAACCCGGGCTTCCCGACGTGGGGGAGCATGTTGCGCGAGCACGGCTACGCCACGTGGTGGTTCGGCAAGTGGCACCTGACGCACGGGGACAACAAGTGGCGCCTGCCGCTGGACGCGGGGTCGCTCGAGCCGTATGGGTTCTCGGGCGGCACCTACCCCTCACCGGACGGGGGCCCTGGCCAGGGCTGGCGCGTGGACCCGCACGTCGCCGAGCAGTTCGAGCAGTGGTTCGCCGAAAACGGCGACTCGCCCGAACCGTGGTGCACGACCGTGTCGTTCGTGAACCCGCACGACATCGCGTGGTGGCACAAGTGGACCGAACGCGTCCCCGCGGAGCGCAGCGCTCCGGCGCTGGTGCGGGGGTTGCCCCCGAACTACGAGACGCCGGAAATGCTCGAAGCCCACAACAAGCCGCTGCTACAGCTCTCGCTGCAGCAGACGGCGGCGAAATCGTTCGGCCCGGTGCCGTTCACGGGGCCCGACGTGAGCGAAGCGTGGACGCCGTTCTTCGACCTGTACGTGAAGCTGCAGCGCACCGTGGACGCGCACGTGGGCAGGGTGCTGCGCACCCTGGAAAGCCGCCCGGAAGTGGCGGCGAACACGGTCGTGGTGTTCACCTCCGACCACGGCGAGTACGGCGCCTCGCACGGCCTGCGCGGCAAGGGCGGGGGGGCCTACGAGGAGGCGATCAGGGTGCCGCTGATCGTCAAGGACCCGCGCGGGGCGTTGACCGCCGCGACCAGCCGCCCGCGCACGCAGCTGACATCGAGCGTGGACGTGGCGCCGCTGCTGCTGAGCGTCGCGAGCGGGTCGAACGCGTGGCGGCGGGAGCGGCGCTACGCGCACCTCGCTCGCCGGGCGGACCTCGCCGCGATCCTCGCCAACCCGCGCGCGCCGGGGCGCCCGTACGCGCTGCACACGACCGACGAGATCGTCACGGAGTTCGCGACCGAACTGTACGCGGCGGACGCGCCGCTGCACGTGGTGGCGATGCGCACGCCGAACGCGAAGTACGTGACGTACTCCAACTGGAGCGAAAACGGGCTCACCCCCCTGCAGGAAGGCGAAGAGCGAGAGCTCTACGACTACCGCACGCGCGCGGGCCGCCTGGAGCTCGACAACGTCGCGGCCGTGCGGAGTTCGGCCGCCAGCCGTCTGGAGGCGTCCCTGCGGCGCACGATGGAGCGGGCGCTGCGCGAGGAGGTGCACGGCCCGCTGCCCCCGCATCTGCACGAAGCGCGCGAGCTGGGCTTCCAGGACTATCTGTTGACCGCCACCAGAGCCGCGCGCCTCGCGACGGCCGCGAGGCTGCGCCGCGTGGAAAGCGAACGCGGGCCGCTGAGCCCGTTCGGCGCGGGCGAACAGCGGCTGCGCGCCCCGGCGCCCCCGCCCGGGGCGCAGCACCTCAACCCGCCGTCTGCGGGAGCTCTCGAAGGGCGGGCCACTCCACGTGCGCGTCGAGCGAGGAGTCCACGACGCGGTTGAGGAGCTCCGCGCCGGCGCCCACGTGCGGGAAGGGGACGTCGGGGACGGGGAACCCGAGGAACTCGCAGAGCGGCTCCCACCCTTCGTCGGCGCGCCACACGAGCAGCCGCCCGCGCGGGACGCCGCGCCGCACGGCCGCGTTGTGGCGCTCCATCCCCGCTACCAGCCGGGCGAGCGGCTCGCGCGCCCCCCACGCGGTTTCGCCGATCGCGCGGCCCCAGCTCTCGGGGTCGCGCACGCTGAGCAGCACCCTGGCGTTGGGGTAGGCGCCGATCAGCTTCTCCCAGAACCCGCTCGCGGGCGGGCCTACGGCGGAGTGGTAGCCGTCGAAGATCTTCGCCCACCGCCGCCGGCCGTAGAGCGCCTGCTCCCACAGCCCGGCCCGGTCGGGGTCGGCGAGCAGGTCGGACATGTGGTAGGTGGGGCCGAGCCCGAGCGCGTCGAGGGCGATCTTCAGCGAGAGCGTGCCCGTGCGCGGCAGACCGGCGCCGATCACATTCATGGGATGGGCTGCACAGCGGAGACCCCGAGCGTCTGCCCAGAGGCCGAGAGCGCGCGCACGGCGAGATCGGGCTCGGTGGTGCTCACGTGGATGGTCGTCTCGAAGCCTTGGCGGGGAGCGGTGGCGAGCGGCGCGAGGCTTTCGGCCGAGGCGCCGGCGAGCACCTGCCAGGAGGCGACGGCGGTGGCGCCGTTCCAGCTCGCCTCCACGGTCGCCGTCCCGGCGCCACTCGTCCCCGCCTGCACGGCGATCGCGGGCGCGGTGGTGGGGGTGGCGCTCCACGGCGAGAGGTAGGTGCGAAAGTCCTGCACGTTCTTGCCGAGCGTGCCGTCGAGCAGCACGTGCCCGGAGGCGTCGAACTCGGTGAAGTTGGGCAGCCCCCCGTAGCCGAGCAGCCAGTCGCCGCCGGGCAGGCTCAGCGTGTCACCCTGGCTTGAGGCCAGCAGCGTTTTGCTCGGGTTGACGAAGCGCTTGACAAGCGTGACGATGTGGCTGGAGAAGTCGGGACGCAGCAGCAGGCCGCTGGATTCCCGTTCCTTGGGCGGGTCCGAGGCGTTGTTGAACAGCGAGATCAGCCCGCCGGGCTGGAACTGGGCGTCGTGCTGCCAGTAGAAGCGCACGCCGGGGCCGAGCTTGAAGCTGGAGTGCCCGCCGTCGCCGAGCACCCAGTTGTAGCCGCCGGTGTGCATGTCCACGTCGTACAGCGTCCACGTGTTGCGCGAGGAGAGCAACACGTCGCCCGAGGTCCCCGGTGAGATCGAGTTGACATGCACGTAGTCCCACGGGTATTCCCCGGAGGAGACGTGGTTGAGCGAGTCGCTCAGGGGGATGTGCCCGAGCGCGTGCCACTCCCACATCACCAGGCCGGTCTTGATGTTGACCTCCTCGATCACCGAGTCCAGGAGGATCCCGTGGGGGGAGCCATGCACGGAGGCGAGGTTCATGTGGATCGGGTCGAACGCGTCGATCCACGCGGTGCCCTGGGGAGTGAGCAGGATCTCGTGCAGGTCGGCGCGGTAGCCGTTGCCGGCGCGCACGGTCGCGACCTGGTGGTAGGCGTTGTTGTAGATCACGTCTTCGCCCTCGCCGAAGCCCACGCGAATGATGCGGCCCTGCCACCACGTCAGCGCCGGCTGGCCTTCGTAGCTCTGCACCTGGAAGTTGGTTGCCGACTCGCCGGCGGGCAGCGGGTGAAACCACACGAGCGCGCCGTCCTGTTCGGCGATCACCGGTCCCGCGGAGCCCACGCCCTGGTAGGGGGCGAGGAACAGGTAGCCGCTCGCGGCCCCGGCCTTGGCCGGCGTGGTGATCGTCACCGTGGAGGGGGTGAGCTGCGGCGCTGAGAGGTAGTGCTGCACGGCGTGGGGGTCGCCGGGGTTGGCGGGGAACTCTTCCTGGCTCACGGCGGCCTGGTGGGCGACGGTGAAGGCGGTCGTGACCGCCTGCGTGGGAGTCCCCGTGCCGGTCCCCACCAGCGCGTGGACGCTCACGCGCTCCCCGGGCACGAACGGCCGAGCCGGCAGGAAGCTCTCGCCGGTGCCGGTGGAGTAGGCCTCCAGGCGCCCGGGGTGCACACCGGAGTGCGACCCGACGACGCGCACGTCCGCGACCTGCGTACCCGCCCCGCCGAGGAAGCTGATCTGGGTCGAGGGGGAGGCGTCGGGGGTCCCCGGCAGCGGCGAGACGGTGACCGCGTTGGCCGCCGCGGCGGCGACCGCGGCGCTGTCGTCGAACGCGACCGAGGCCGGGGAGGTGGCTTCACCACAGGAGGAAAGCGCCACCGCGAGCAGCGCGGTAGTGAGCAGGGGTAGCGCGCGCTTCAACGCCCGTGCTCCGCGTGGGGGCCTTCGGAGCTTTGCTCTGGGTGAGGGCCGCCGGGGATCTGCTCCGCGCGAGGCCCGCCGGGGACCTGCTCCACGTGAGCGCCGGTTGTGATCGTCACGGTCACCGAGCCGCCGCCGGCGTGAATGGCCTGGAGGTCCCGATCACCCGACCGGCGGTGTCGAGCGCCTGCACCTCGAAGGTCGTGTAGCTCCGTCGCATCGGAATCGCCGTCTCGAATCCGGACTTGGGGGTGGTGTTCACGGCGCTCAGCCTACCGGCGCCCGCGGAGGCGAGCACCCGCCAGGAGGCGACCTGTGTGGCGCCGTTCCAACTCGCGTACACCGTGGTCCCGCCGCCGGCTTGACGGGCGGCGCCGACGGGCGGGTAGAGCGGTTCGCCGACCCACGGCTCGAGCGTCGAGCGGTAGCTGAGGTCGGGACCGGGGAAGCGCCCTTCCAACAGCAGCTTGCCCGACGGGCTGTACTCGGAGAGGTACGGTTCCGAGCCCCACCCGACGAACGTGTTGCCCCCCGGCAGCGGCTGGGTGTCGCCCATGTATTCGGTTTCGAACTGCCCCCCGCCGGTGTACTGGGCCACGAGCGTCGCCGTGCGCGCGCCCTGGTCGAGCCTGAGCACGAGCCCGCGCGAGGGCCCGCTCGCCGGGACGGAGGTGCCGCCACCGGTGAGCTGGCAGCAGTGGTCGTCGAACATGCTGACGGTGGAGCTCGACTGCAGCTTCACGTCGTGCTGCCACTGGAAGGCGGCTCCGGGGCCGAAAGAGAAGCTCGAGCGCTTGCCGCCGAGCGTCCACTCGATCCTGCCGGTGGCGGCGTCGACCAGGTAGGCGGCCCACGTGTTGCGCATCGAGACGAGGAACCGCCCGTCGCCGGCCAGGTCGATCGAGTTGACGTGGTAGGCGTCCCAGGGGAACCCGTTGGTCGGCACGGTCGCGTAGGACTCCCCCAGCGGGATGTGCGCCAGCGCGTCCCAGCTGCGTAGCAGCCGGCCGGTCTTGAGGTTGTACTCCTGCACCGCGGAGTCGATCAGCGCCCCGTTGTAGGCGCCGCCGTAGGCGGAGAGGTTGCGGGCGACGTTCTTGTTGGCGGTCACCCACGCGTCTTCGCCGTCGATCAAGAACTCGTGCAGGGTGAGGACCCAGCCGTCGGTCGCCCGCAGCCGCGCGAGCACCTGGTAGTGCTGGTTGACCACGACGTCTTCGCCGCTCTCGGTCGAGCCGGTGTTGGTGACGAGCCCCTGCCACCACGCGAGCGCCGGGCGGCCCGCGTAGGTCTGCAGGCTCAGGTTGGCGGCGACGAGCTTTTCGGGCACCGGCTGGAACCACACCGGCTGCAGGTCGCTGTCGAGGATCAGCGGCCCGCTCTGGCCGACCAGCGGGGGGTAGTTGAGGTTGTAGAAGTTGGTGGCGAGCACGTAGCCGGGGGCCAGCTCGGCGGTGCGCGCACGCGCCTCGGCGGCGGTGGAGCTCACCCGTTCGAGCTTCGGCGGGTGTAGCGCCGGCTCGGTGACGAACGAGTAGGCGCCGTCGGTCGTGTACGCCCCGACCGGGGCGCCGTGCGAGCCCGCGAGCGCCTGGTCGATCGCGACGAAGCCCACGACGACGACGCCGACCGCGACCGCCAGCCGGCGCGCCGCTCCGCGCGCTGCACCGGCGGGTCGGGGCAGCGCCGTGAACGTGACCGCCGCCGCCGCCGCGGCCAGGCCGCCGCCGATCAGGTAGGCCAGGCGGAAGCCGTCGGTCAGCGCCTGCGGCACCTGCGCACCGGTGCCGATCAGGTGGCTGGAGCGCTGGGTGGCGAGCGTGACGAGGATCGCCAGCCCGAGCCCGCCGCCGATCTGACGCGAGGTGTTGACGAGACCAGAGGCGAGCCCGGCCTGCCCCTCCTTGGCGCCCTGGGTGGCGGCGATCGTCGAGGGGACGATCGACATCGCGATCCCCGCCGCCGTCAGCAGCCCGGGGAGCATGATGTACACGAGCGGACTGCCGCTGGCCTCGATTTTCGCGAGCAGCAGCATCCCCGCCGTCAGCATGACGAGGCCACCGCCGAGTACCGCACGCACCCCGAAGCGGCTCACGAGCCTGCCGGTGCGCGAGGCGACCAGCATGATCACCAGCGTCATCGGCAGGAACACCAGGCCGGTGTGCAGCGGCGAGAGCCCCAGCACCTGCTGCAGGTAGAGCGAGCTGACGAACCACATCGGGAACAGCGAGGCGCTGAACAGCAGCACGATGTTGTTGGCGGTCCGCAGCGGCTTGGTGAGCTCCTTGAAGGGGATCAGCGGTTCGGAGGCCAGGCGTGTCTCGATCACGACGAACACCGCGAGGATCGCCACGCCGCCGAGGATCGGGCCGAGCGCGGCGAGCGTGTCCCAGCCCTTGAGGCCGGCTTCCACGACCCCGAACACCAGCACCATCTGGCCGATCGTCAGCGTCAGCGCGCCGGCGAGGTCGAAGCTGCGGGGCGGGTGGGGTCCCGATCCTCGGCGGCGCTCGCTCACGACCGCGTACGCGACCACGGCGGCGGCGACCCCGATCGGGGGGTTGATCAGCAGCACCCACCGCCAGGAGAGCTCCTGCGTGATGATCCCCCCGAACAGCATCCCCGCGGCGCCGCCGAGCCCGTTCATCGCCGCCCACGCGCCGATCGCGCGGTTGAGCTGCGGCCCGGGCGCGAACGAGGAGGTGATGATCGCCAGCGAGCAGGCCGCCATCAGCGCGCCCCCGACGCCCTGCGCCGCGCGCGCGAGCACGAGCGTGCTGCGATCCGCCGCGAAGCCCCCGGCGAGCGAGGCGAGCGCGAACACGAGCAGCGCCAGGACGAACATGCGGCGCTGCCCGAAGTGGTCGGCGGCGCGGCCGCCCAGCATCAGGAAGCCCGCGAACGTGATCGCGTAGGCGTCGACGATCCACTGCAGTTCGGGCGAGGAGAACGCCAGGGCTGACTGGATGTGAGGCAGCGCGACGTTGACGATGCTCAGGTCGAGGATGACCATGAACTGCGCCACGCAGCAGACGCCGAGCAGCCACGCCGAGCGCGAGCTCGGTCCGCCCTCCAGCGGGTCAGACCCCGTGGCCCCGGGGCCGGTAGGGGCCACCGGGTTGGCCGTGGTCTCGACGCTCATGGCCTTCTGACCAACCGCGACCGGTCGTCAAGGCTCAGCCGCCGCGAACGCCTGGTAGGGTGCGCGCGCGAGCCCACGAGCGACGATTGGAGCCCGGCCGATGAGAAGAACGCCACTGACCGCCATGCTAACGCTGGTTGCTGCGCTGGCCGCCACCGTTGTGCTGGCGGGGTGCGGCGGCAAAGGGGGGAGCTCCTCCTCCTCGACGAGCACGCCCGCCACGACGGCCCCGCACAAGCACTCGACCAAACCGGCCTACTGAGCCGCCGACCCCTGGGCTGCCGACCCACGCGGCCACTGGACCGCACCGCCGCCGGCCCGCCGCGCACCGCCCTCACCCCGACCGCCCGGCGCTCGGAAGCGAGGCGTCAAAGCCGATCGTTTTGACCGTCCGCGAGGTGCCCAGCACGCGCCCGGCCGAGTCGAGCGCCTGCACCGCCGCGTAGGTGTACTTCTTGGGCAGGGTGCTCGAGCTTTCAAAGCCGCTCACCGGGGTCGTGGTCTGCGGCTCGAGCGCTTCGGGGTGTTCCCCGGCGAGCACCCGCCACGCGGCCACTTCGGTCGCGCCGTTCCAGCTCGCGTGCACGATCGTCTCTTCGCCGGTGTCGTTGAGGCTGGCGAGCGCCGCCGGGGGCTGGAGCGGGCGCCCGCTCCAGGGAAAGCGGAAGGCTCGGTAGAAGGTCATGTCGAACGGCAGGTGGGCGTCGAATACCAGCGAGCCGTCCTGCGAGTACTCGCTGATGGCCGGCACTCCGCCGTAGCCCACGAGGGAGTTCCCGTCGGGCAACGTCTGCATGTTGCCCTGGCTCGGGGCCAGCAGCGGCGGGTCGGGGTGCGTGTAGGCGGCGACGAGGCGCGCTTGGTGGGTCTTGAAGTCGAGCGCGATCCGCAGGCCGCGCGACTGGCGGTGGATCGGCGGGTTGGCGCCGTCGTCGAAGAACGTGACTTCGCCGTCGGGGAGCACGCGGCCGTCGTGCTGCCACGCCGTCTGGGTGCCCGGCCCCATCTTGAAGGAGCTCGCCAGGCCCCCGAGGCGCCACAGCACCCTGCCGGTGCCCCCTTCCAACTGGTAGCCGGCCCACGTGCTGCGTGCCGAGATGAAGAGGTTGCCGGATGAATCGGTGCCCGCCCCCTCCACGTCGATCGAGTTGAGGTGAAACCAGTCCCACGGCGTCGTCGTGTTCGGGGTTTCGGTCTCGGTCTGCGAGACGGGGACGTGGTCGAGGCTGTGCCATTCCCAGCGCACGAGGCCCGTCCGCATGTCGATCTCCTGGATCGCCGCGTTGACGATCGCCCCGTCGCGTGGTCCTTTCAGCGGCGCGAGGTTGCAGCGGATCGGGTTGTACGCGGTGATGTAGGCGACGTCGTGGGGGGCGAGCTGGAACTCGTGCAGGTCGGCCTTCAGGCCGTTGCCCCCGCGCACCCTGGCGAGCGTCTGGTAGCGGGAGCTCATGACGAGGTCTTCGCCCTGCCCGAAGCCCAGCGAGAGCACTCTGCCCCGCCACCACGTCAGGTCGCGCCGCCCTTCGTAGGTCTGCACGTTCAGGTCCTCCGCCGCTTCGCCCACCGGCAGCTCCTCGAACCACACGAGCCGGCCCTGCGGGGTGTAGATCAGCGGCCCGTACTGGCCCGGACCGGGCCCGTTGGTCGTGAGGACGTCGCCCGCCGCGGGGTCGCGGTCGGGCACGGTGACGCTCAGGATCGGGGCCTGCACGCCCGGCAGGGTGTAGAAGCTCTGGTAGTCGGCGGGCGCCGCCGGTGGGCTGGGGAACTCCGGGACCGTCGCCGTCGGGTAGGGGGTGTTGACGCGAAAGCCGAACGTGACCCGCTTGGCGCCTGCGCCGGCCGTTTGGGATCGCCCGGAGGCCGTTTGGGATCGCCCGGACCGGGAGACGCTTGCTCCGCTCTCCTGCCCGAATTGGCCCCCACCGCTCACGGCCTGCACGCGGCCCCCGCCGATCGTGGCCTGCACGGTCACGCGCTCGCCGGGGTCGAACGGGGTGTCGGGCACGAAGCTCGCTCCGTCGCCCTGCGAGTAGCCGTAGAGGTGGCCGGCGTGCGGACCGCTGCGCTGGCCCACGACGGAGACCCCTTGAATCGCAGCGACCGGCGCACCCAGGAAACTGATCTGCGTGTGCGGATTCGCGGTGACGGAGCCCGGCGCCGGCGAGACGTTGACGGACAGTCCTTCGAGCTTGGCGCTGTGGTCCACAGTGGCCGGCAGGCACGCCGGCGAGGCCGCGCTGTGCGAACCTGAGGACCCGGACCCGCAGGCGCCCAGCACGAGGGCGAGCGCCACCCCCGCGAGGACCGCGATGAGCGACACTGGTGCCACCCCCACGAGGACTGCGACGAGCGGCGCGATGGGTCCGTTACGGTTCATCTGGACGCGAGACCTTAACATCGCCCTAACACCGGAGACGCGGTCCCCACCGGAAGGCTTCGCGGGGGCGGGAGCGAAACTCGGAGGGTCCGGCGTTGTCTGAGGCTAGGATCTGCGATTTGGTGCAAGACGAGAACTGGAGAACCGATGAGCCACTCCCTGTGGCGGTCAAGGACATCGTGAGCAGGATGCAGCACCGCCCTCCGGGCCGTGCCGAGGGCTCGTGGACGCCCGTCCGCGTCTGGAGGGCCGCTCGCCTCACCGCTCGGGCCAGACGCAAGGCGCACTCCCACCACAGGTCGCTGCGCTTCTCGCTGGTGTTCGGTGCGGTGCTGGTCTTCGGGGCCAGCAGTGGCGCGCTCGCGCTCGGGGGCAAGCGCATCATGGCCGAGGAGGCCGCGTTCAGCGGCCCCGCGGCGCCCGGGTGCGTGCCCGCGACGCTGGACCGCAGCGATCTGCTGCCCGGCACCACGCTCAGGGTCTCGCCGCTGCCCGACTCCCTGGACGCCACGCCGCACACCCAGATCAGCCTGCTCGGAGTCCCCCGCTCGCGGCTCGCGCAGATCAGCGTGAGCGGGTCGGCCACTGGTGGGCACCCCGGCCGCGTGGACGCCTACTCCCAGGGGGACGGGGCGAGCTTCGTGCCCTCCAACCCCTTCCAGCCGGGGGAGACGGTCACGGTGCGGGGCAAGCTGCTCGCGCGCGGGCGCTGGCAGCCGTTCGCGTTCCGCTTCACGATCTCAGTGCCGGACCCGATCCCGTGGGAACCGCCGGGCCACGAACCGGCGGGCACGTCCGTCGAGGTCCAGCACTACCACTCGGCGCCGAGCCTGGACCCGCCCTCGATCCAGGTCACGACCGGCTCGGGCGTGAGCCCGGCCGGGGACATCTTCTCCGCGCCCTACTCCGGCCCGGGCGGCAACGGCCCGATGATCCTCGACGGCACCGGGCAGCTCGTGTGGTTCGACCCGCTGCCCCGGGGGGTCTTTGCGACCAACCTGCAGGTGCAGACCTACGAAGGCCAGCCGGCGCTGACGTGGTGGCAGGGGCACATCCCCAAGCAGGGGTTTGGCGAAGGGGAAGAGGTGATCGCCAACAGCTCCTACCGCGAGATCGCGCACGTCCACGCGGGCAACGGTCTCAAAGTGGACCTCCACGACTTCCACCTCGCCGCCAACGACACCGCGCTGACGACGGCGTTCGACCCGATCCACTGCAGCCTCACCGCCATCGGCGGGCCACAGGACGCGGCGGTCAACGACAGCCTCTTCCAGGAAATCGACCTGCGCACCGGGCTCGTGCGGCGCGAATGGACCAGCCTCGACCACGTGGCCCTCGACGAATCCTACTCCACGCCCTACGGCGCCGACACGGAATGGCCGTTCGACTACTTCCACATGAACTCGCTCGACCAGGAGCCCGACGGCGACATGCTGATCTCCGCGCGCAACACGTGGGCGCTGTACCAGCTTGACGAACAGACCGGCCAGGTGCTTACGCGCGCGGGCGGCAAGCACTCCACGATCAAGATGGGCTCGGGCACGCTGACCGCCTTCCAGCACGACGCCACGCTGCTGCCCGACGGCCTGATCTCCGTCTTTGACAACGGCGGGGTGCCGACGGTGCACCCGCAGTCGCGCGGGATCCTGGTGGCGCTCAACAAGCAGACCGACACCGAGACGCTGGTGGCGGAGTACGAGCACCCCTCGACGGCGCTGAAAGCCGGCAGCCAGGGCGACGTGCAGGGCCTGCCCAGCGGCAACCTGTTCATCGGCTGGGGCGCGGAACCGTGGTTCTCGGAATTCAGCTCCTCCGGCCAGCTGCTGTTCGACGCGCGGATGCCGCCCGGCGACGAGTCCTACCGCGCCTACCGCTTCCCGTGGACGGGGACCCCCTCGGGGGCGCCGGCGATCGCGGCGAGCGCGAGCAGCTCCTCGAGCCCGGTGACGGTGTACACGAGCTGGAACGGGGCTACGGAGGTCGCCTCCTGGAGGCTCTTGGCCGGCTCCTCCGCCAAGAGCCTTGCTCCCGTGGCGAGCGCTCCCCGCGGCGGCTTCGAGACGACGATCGCCACCCCGGGGCCCGAGGCGTACGTGCAGGTGCAGGCGCTCTCCGCCTCCGACGCGGTGTTGGGGACCTCGGCCGCCATCAAGGGCTAGGACGTTCGCTGGCCGGCGCGGTACTGCGTCCTCCCTCGCTCATGTGCCAAGCACATTTCGCTCGGTGCGTCCTTGTCTCGCTTGACCAGCGAACGTCCTAGAGGCGCAGTTCCGGTGACCGGCGAGACGGATGGACTCGCGGCGCTCGCGCGGGAGATCGAAGGGTGCCGGCGCTGTCCGCGGTTGGTGGCGTGGCGCGAGCAGGTGGCCCGCGAGCGGCGCGCGGCGTACGCGCAGGAGCGCTACGCCGCCCACCCCGTGGCGGGCTTTGGGGACCCCGCGGCGCGGGTGCTGATCCTGGGCCTGGCCCCCGCGGCGCACGGGGGCAACCGCACGGGGCGGATCTTCACCGGCGACCGCTCCGGGGACTTCCTGTTCGCCGCGCTGTTCCGCGCGGGCTTCGCCAACCAGCCGACCTCGACTCACCGGGACGACGGCCTGCGCCTGCGCGACGCGTGGCTCACCGCCGCGGTGCGCTGTGCGCCGCCCGCCAACCGCCCGACCGGCGGCGAGCGCGATGAGTGCCTGCCGTGGAGCGTGGCCGAGGTGCGCCTGCTCGCGGACATCCGTGTGGCCCTCTGCCTGGGGGGGTTCGCGTGGGACGCCGCCCTACGGCTGCGGGCGACGCTCGCCGGGGCGCCCCAACCCCGCCCTCGCCCGCGCTTCGGCCACGGAGCCGAGCACCCCGGGGAGCCGTTTCCGCTGCTCGGCTGCTTTCACCCCAGCCAGCAGAACACGTTCACCGGCAGGCTCACCGCGCCAATGATCGACGCGGTCCTGCTGCGCGCACGGAAGCTGGCCGGGTTGGTGCGCGTGCCCGAGTTACCTCACAAGTGAAAGAACTTGGACTGCCCCCCGTCACGAGAGCGGTATCGTTGACGTAAGAGAATGGGTCTTTGCGCCGGGGGAAAGTGGCTCCTGCCGGCGCAAGGCTGACATCGGCAGGAGGTACCAGTATGCGTTACGGCACGCGCGCGGATGCTTGCGCTCGCGCGTCCCTGGGTTTGGCCCGCAGGGCGGCGGCGAGCGGCTGGCGGTGCTCCTTCCCGGCAGGGCGGCCGCTGCGCTCTCTGGCGCTGAGCCTGGTGGTCGGACTCGCCCTGCTTGCCGGCTCCAGCGCTGCGGCGAGCGCCACGACCTACGACATGAGTGGCGAATGGGAATACGTGCTCAACTGCGCTTGTGAGCCGCCGACCACGCACGGCACGGCGCTGATTACGCAGATGGACCTCGCCACCGGCGAATATTCGGGAACCACCGTTCTCGCAGGGTTTCCCGGTACCTGGTCCGGTACCGTCACGGACGGCAAGCTGTCGCTCTCCATGGTCATCCCCGACACCCCTGTGGGGGAAGTATCGTTCGCCATGGCCGAAGGCACGCTCGAAACCTTGACCAACGAATTCTCAGGCTCGGGGTTCTCCAGTGGCCCCGCGGGCCATCCGGTCAGCACGATCGCCGCCAAACGGATTCGCACACTGCAGCAGATCAAAGAACAGGAAGAAAAAGAACAATTTGAAAGAGAAGGTCGTGCAAAGGGCGAAAAAGAAGGCCTGGCGAAAGGTGAAAAGGAGGGCATGGAAAAGGGCGAACGGGAAGGCCGCGAAAAAGGCGAAGCGGAAGGTAGCGCCAAGGCGGCGCAGGAAGTGAAGCAGAAAGGCGAACAGGAAGCAAAAGAACGGCAGGCCAAAGAAGCTCAGGCAACGACCGAAAGAGAAGCCAGAGAAAAAGCCGAAAAAGGGGCGGCGGAAAAGGCCGATACGCAGGCCCGGGAAAAGATCGAAGGGGAAGCTCGGGAAAAGGTCGAAAAGGAAACCAAGGAACGTAAGCTCGCCGAAGAAAAGAAGCGGAAAAAGAAGCCGAAGCGCAAGCCGAAGCACAAGTCGGGTAAGGGGGCGAAGGCTACTCGCGCCCGCGGCCCCATCGCTAGGGCGCGTCCCCATCGCTAGGGCGCGTCCCTGACCTGACTCGCAACCGCGGCGCCATCGCCAGGGCGCGCCCCTGACGCGCCCAGCGGCTGGCGACCGGTCCCTCCGGATCTGGCCTACGAGGCTGCGGTCGCGCACCACCGGTCCTGCCGGCGCTAGCCTCACTCGTCGTGCACGTCGGTCTGAACCTGATCTACCTTGTGCCCGGTGAGACCGGTGGCATGGAGGTCGTCGCGCGCGAGCTGGTGCCCGCGCTGCTCGCCGCCGCTGGCCGATTCGGGGATGGGAGCGGAGCGAGTGTCTCCCGAATCGGCAAGTCGGGCCGCGAGATCCGCTTCACGGCCTTTGTGAACCGCGAGGCGGCCGCGGCCGGTGACGGACCCTGGGGCGAGCTGCTGCCGGCGGTCACCGTGCCGGTCAACGCCCGCCGTCGCGAGCAGTGGGTGCTCGGCGAGCAGGCGCTCCTGCCGGTGCTGGCGGCGCGCGCAGGGGTGGACCTCGTGCACTCCCTCGCCTCGACCGCGCCCGCGTGGGGCCCGTTCCGGCGAGTCGTGACCGTCCACGACCTGATCTACGCGCGCTTTCCCGAGGCGCACTCCGGCTTGCGTGACCGCGGGATGCGGGTGCTGGTGCCGCTCGCCGTGCGCCGCTCCCACCGCGTCCTCACCATCTCCCGGAGCACGCGCGAGGACCTGATCGAGCTGCTGGGCACCCCGCCGGGGCGCATCGACGTGGTGCCGCAGGGCTTCGGCGGCTCCCCCCGCGCGCAGCCGCTCGCCGCTGAGCGCACCCGCGCGCGCTTTCGCCTCGGCGACCGGCGTGTGCTGTTGAGTCTCTCCGCCAAGCGCCCCCACAAGAACCTGCTCGCGCTGCTCGACGCGCTGGGGCGCCTCCCCGTCGAGCGCCGACCGGTGCTGGTGCTGCCCGGCTACCCCACCTGGCACGAGGCCGAGCTGCGCGCCCGCGCCGCTGCGCTCGGGATCATGGAGGACGTCCGCTTCGAGGGCTGGCTCACCGGGGAGGAGCTCGAGGGCCTGTGGGCGCTCGCCGACGCGTTCGTCTTCCCCTCGCTCTACGAGGGGTTCGGGCTGCCGGTCCTGGAGGCCATGCACCGTGGTGTCCCGGTCGCCTGCGCGAACACGTCCTCGTTGCCCGAGGTCGCCGGCGACGCGGCGCTGCTGTTCGACCCCCGTTCTGTAGCCGCCATCGCCTCCTCGCTCGAGCGGCTGCTCGGGGACCCCGCGCTCGCGCAGTCCCTCCGCGTGAAGGGCCTCGCCCGCGCGGCCGAGTTCACCTGGGCCCGCACTGCGCGGCTCACGCTCGACTGCTACGCGCGGGCGTTGGGCCCGGCACCGTTCGTTACGGACCATATATAGGGGCCTATATAGGGGCCCCGCGCACATATGACCCGCGCACGCATGAATAGCCCCTCGGCATGTAGCACGTGTATGCCCCCCGCGCACATATGGCTCCCTCCACATACGCCCCGGTCAGTGATCTGTGGGGCCGCCCGTAGGCCGGTAGCTCCCCAGCACCGCGCGCAGCGAGGACTCCAGCGACAGCCGCTGCGCGTTCTGCGCGAACCACCGCGCCGTGCTCTCGCGCAGCGCCAACCCCGCCTCGTGCACACGCACGATCGCCTCCGCCACGGCCTGCGGCTCCGCGCTCGCCGCGACGAACCCGTTGACGCCCTCCTGCACGAGCTCCACCGCCGCGTTGTCCTCGCCCGCGACCACCACGCTCGGGGTCGCGTGCGCGGAGGCCTCCACCACCACCATCCCGTAACCCTCCCGTCGCGAGGTCGAGAGCATGCACTCCGCCCGCGTGAGCGCCGCGTCGAGCACCGGCGCCTCGACGAAGCCGGGGGCGCTCGCGATCCCCTCCACGCCGTGCTCGCGGATCGCCCGCTGCAGCGCCTCGCGCTCGGGGCCGTCGCCGTAGAACTCGCCCCGCAGCCCCTCCACGCGCCGCGCGGCGAGGGCGAACGCAGCGACCGCCAGCGGCGCCTGCTTCTCGGGGATCAGCCGCCCCGCGAACACCACCACCGGCTCCGCCGCCCGC
This sequence comes from uncultured Solirubrobacterales bacterium, assembly GCA_963725535.1. Taxonomy (GTDB): domain Bacteria; phylum Actinomycetota; class Thermoleophilia; order Solirubrobacterales; family Solirubrobacteraceae; genus Palsa-744. The sequence continues at coordinate 1,223,838 of CAVRYX010000007.1, read as the reverse complement.
GCCGTCGGGGCCTGCAGCGAGCCCGCGTACTCCCCCTCCAGCACCGTCGGCTCCCCCCGCAGGCCCTCGGCGCGCAGGCGCTGCGCGTGCAGTCGCGAGAAGCAGAACGCCCGCTGGGGCAGCCTCACGCAGAGCAACTGCACCGCGTACCCCACCGCCCCGCCGAGTGGACCGAGGTAGTCGCGCCAGTACGAGCGGCTCCACACCTCGTGCCAGTTGACGACCAGCCCGTACCCGCCGCGCGGCCGCACCGCTGCTGCGGCCAGCAGCGAGAAGTAGGGGAAGGAGCAGGTGTGCACCACCTCGTAGCGGCGCGGGCCCCGCAGCAGGTGCCACAGCACCCCCAGCCCGAACACCAGCGGCGGGGCGATCCGGCGCCGCCCGTCGGCGGTGTACAGCGCGAGTTTTGGCCCCACCGCGACCACCCGCACCCCCTCGATCTGCGGCTCGCCGCCGCGCTCCCACTGGCGCAGCGTCAGGTAGGTGACCTCGTGACCCTCGGCCGCCAGGCGCTCGGCGAGGTTGCGGTACCACCGCTCGGCGCCCCCCACGGTGTGGGGGAAGAGGCAGTCGTATACCACGCAGACGCGCATCGTCCGGGGAGACTCTCACACGCTGCGGTAGCATCTGGACTCGGTCGCGCGCCTTTCCGCCCCCCCGCGCGTTATAACCGCTTGACTCGGCCTCGCCGACCACGTTGCGGTGCGGGGGGACGGGTCTTCAAGCTATGAGCACAGTCGAGCAGACCAGGCCGATCCTCCCCTCGGATGTCGAAGGGGGGGAGCCCGCCCTTCCCGACCAGCACGCGCTGACGGTCTCCGTCGTGATTCCCTGCCTCAACGAGGCCGAGAACATCGAGCGCTGTGTGCGAGCCGCACTGGAGGTGCTGGACTCGAGCGGGCTCGACGGCGAGGTGCTCGTCGTAGACAACGCCTCCGAAGACGACTCCGCCGCGCTCGCCGCCGCGGCCGGCGCGCGCGTGGTGCACGAGCCGCGCCGCGGCTACGGCTCCGCCTACCTCGCCGGCTTCGCCGCGGCGCGCGGGCGCTACATCGTGATGGCCGACGCCGACCTGACGTACGATTTCAACGAGATCCCCCGCTTCGTGGCGGAGCTCGAGCGGGGCGCGGAGCTCGTGATGGGCGACCGCATGGACAACATCCAGCCCGGCGCGATGCCGTGGCTGCACCGCTACGTGGGCAACCCGATCCTCACCGGCCTGCTCAACGCGTTCTTCGACACCGGTGTCAAGGACGCCCACTGCGGGATGCGCGCGCTGCGCCGCGACGTGCTCCCGCGCCTGGACCTGCGCACCACCGGCATGGAGTTCGCCTCCGAGATGGTGATCCGTGCCGCGAAGGAGGACCTGCGGATCGCGGAGTTCCCGATCGAGTACCACCCCCGCGGCGGGGAGTCCAAGCTCTCGAGCTTCCGTGACGGCTGGCGCCACCTGCGCTTCCTGCTCGTGCACTCCCCCACCCACCTGTTCATCCTGCCCGGCGCGCTGCTCGCCGGCCTCGGCACGGTGATCGTCGCGCTGGTCGGCGGCGGCCTCGACTTCTTCGGGCGCTCGTGGGGCATCCACGCGCTGATCGGCGGGGCGCTGCTGATGATCGTCGGCACCCAGGTGCTCGCGCTCGGCCTCTGCGCCCACGCCTACGGCACCTACTTCATGGGCGCCCGCGACCCCTGGTTCGACCGCGCGAGAGCGCGCTTCAGACTCGAGCACGGCCTGCTGCTCGGCGGCGCCTTCGTGCTCGTCGGCACTGCGCTGGGCGCGGTGATCATCGCGACCTGGGTCTCCCACGGCTTTGGGTCGCTCGCCGACGAACACCTCGCCGTGATCGCCGCCACGTTCCTGATCGTCGGCATCCAAATCTTCTTCTCGTCGTTCCTGCTCTCGATCCTTGGCCTGCGCCGCCGCTAGGCCCTGAAGGTGGGGCGCATCCGTCGGGTGGCGGCGGTCGTGTTCGCCGGGGACCGCCGCGTGTGGCGTGCTGCCGGGCTCTGTGCCGTGCCGTTCGTCCTGCTGATCTGCGCCTACTGCGTGGTGCCGCGGGCCTACTACACCGGCACCGACTCCGTCGAGGTCTACACCTACGTCGCGCAGGCTCCTGCCGGGGCGCGCGTGTGCGTGCCCGGCCTTGAGATCCCCGCGGGCACCGCCGGCCTGCGCCTGCAGCTGATCTCTCTCACCACCGAGCGCCCCGCGCTGCACCTGATCCTGCGCGAGGGCGCCTCGACTCTCTCGAGCGTTCTGGGGCCCACGGCCGTCGCGAGCAACCGCATCAGCGCAGCGGTCTTCTCGGTGCCCGGGCTCGCCTCCCGGCCCGCGTACGGGGACGCCTCGGTGTGCCTCGCCGCCGGCGGTCTGGTGAACTGGGGTGGGACTCCTCTGCTGGCGCCCCCGCCGCAGCCGCCCACCCTGCAGGGCGCTCCGTTGTCGGCCCGGATCGCGCTCTGGTACCTGCCGCCCGCGGGCGCGCGCAGCAGCTACCTGGCGCGCGCGGGGGCAATCTTGCGCCGGGCCTCGCTGTTCCGGGCGGGCTTCGTGGGCCCGTGGCTGTACGTGCTGCTGCTGCTCGGGGTGCTCCCCGCGCTGGCGCTCGCCTCGATCCGCTGCCTGGCGGTGGGCAGCGCGGGGGGCACCCGGCGGCTCGCGGGGACGCTGTTCGTGATCGCCGCGCTCAACTTTGCCTGTTGGGCGCTCATCACGCCCTCCTTCCAGGCGCCCGATGAGGTTGACCACTTCGCCTACACGCAGTCGCTGGTCGAACGCGGGCAGGAGCCCTCGCGCAACCCCGGCTCTCCGCTGGCGCGCTGGTCGAGCGCGGAGAACCTCGCGCTCGAAGACATGAGCTTCTTCACCGACCACCAGGTGGGCAACACGAAGCTGCCGTGGAGCGCCCAGCAGGAACGCCACTACCGGGCGCAGGTGGCGGCGCAGCACCCGCTCTCGGACAACGGCGGCGGTAACGAGACGGCAGCGACCCACGGCCCGATCTACTACGCGGCGCTCGCTCCGGCGTACGCTCTCGCGAGCTCCTCGCCGTTCGCGCAGCTGACGCTGATGCGCCTCACCTCGGCGCTGATCGGCGCGCTCACGGTGCTCTTCACGTTCCTGCTCGCGCGCGAGCTCGCGCCGGGCCGGCCGTGGCTGGCGGTGCTGGCGGCGCTACTGGTCGCCTACGAGCCGATGTACGGGTTCATCTCGGGGGCGGTCAACAACGACGTTGGCGTGAACGCCGGGGCGGCGGCGCTCGAGCTGCTGCTGATCCGTCTGGTGCGCCGCGGGGTGACGCTGCCGTGGGGCCTGCTCACCGGCGGGCTGCTGCTGGCGCTGCCGAATGTCAAGGCCACCTCCTACTCGCTGTACCCCGTCGCCGCGGTCGCGCTCCTGGCCGCGCTGTGGCGCCACCACCGCCGCTCTGACGCCGCCGGGTGGGCGGGCCTCGTGGTCGCGGCCGCCGTGGTTCACGAGCTCTCTGTGCGCCTCGCGGGCGTCCTGCAGCCCTCCGGGGCCAGCACCCCCGGGGGGAGCGTGACCGCGACCGCCACCGAAGGCGTCCTCGCGCACCCGCTGGGCTACCTCGCCTACCTGTGGGAGGTGTTCCTGCCGCGCCTCTCCTTCATGGCGCCACACTTCGAGGGGGTGGGCTGGCCGGCGTTCACGATCTTCGTGAAGCGAGGGTGGGGCGCCTTCGGATGGTACGACGTGCTGTTCGCGCGGTGGGTGTTCGTCGCGATCCTCCTCGTCATGCTCCTCATCCCCCTTCTCGGCCTGCTCGCCGCGCGCGCGGAGTGGGCGTTCGTGCGGCGCAACCTGCCGGAGGCGGCGCTGCTGCTGCTGATGGCGCTCGCGGTGGTGGCGGGGTTTGAGGCGGCGTTTTACACGACCGGAGTGCGTACCTTTTTCCCCGAATTCGGGCGCTACGCCTTCCCTGCGATCGGCCCGCTCGCGGTGCTGGTGGTGGCCTCGCTGCACGGCCTCGGGCGCCGCCTCGCGCTGCTGGCAGGTAGCGGGCTGCTGGTCGGGATGCTTGCGCTCAGCTTCTCCGCCCAGCTGCTGACGCTGACCTCGTTCTATGCCTGAGCACGGCGTCACGGTCGCGATTCCCGTGCGCGACGGTGGTGAGCTCTTCGTACGCACGCTGCGCGCGCTCGAGCGCCAGACGGTCGCACACGAGCTGCTCGTCTGCGACTCGGGCTCGCGCGACGGCTCGCCGGCGCGGGCACGCGCCCACGGTGCGCGTGTGCTGGAGATCGAGCCGGGCGCCTTCAGTCACGGCGGGACGCGCAACCTACTGATGCGCGAGTCTCGTGGGGAGCGTGTGGCGCTGCTCACCCAGGACGCCGAGCCCGCCGACGAGCGGTGGCTCGAGCGCCTGCTCGGCGGCTTTGCGCTGGCAGAGGGCGTGGGGATCGTCTACGGTCCCTACCTGCCGCGGCCCGACGCCTCGCCGGCCGTGAGGGCGGATCTGAAGGGGTGGTTCAGTTCACTCTCCCCCGACGGCGAGCCGCACGTGGAGCGGCTCAGCGAGCAGGAGCTTCAGCTGAGCGCCGGGGAGCTGGTGCGCAGGCACGACTGGGAGCTGGTAGGGCGCAGGGGCTTCTTCACCGACGCCAACGCCTGCCTTGCACGTGGCGCCTGGGAGCGGGTGCCGTTTCGCAAGGTCCCCTACGCCGAGGATCGCCTGCTGGCGCTGGACATGCTCAGGGCGGGCTACGCCAAGGCCTACGTGCCGCGCGCCGCCGTGGTGCACTCCCACGCGTACACCCCCTCCGAGTACCTGCGCCGCTGCTTCGACGAGTGGCGCGGGCTGCGCGAGGTGTACGGGTGGCGCGAGCCGGCCTCCCCGCGTCACCTCGCCGACCAGCTGCGCGGGGCGCTGGGACCCGCGCGCCGGGAGCTACGCGCCGCGGGCGCCGGCCCGCTGCGGCGCGGTGCGGCGCTCGCCGCCGTCGGCGCTCACCACGCTGTGCGCCTCACGGGCGCCGTGCTCGGCTCGCGCGCGGCTCGCCTGCCGCCGGGCGCGCGGCGAGCACTCTCGCTGGAGAGCCGCGCCGGCTTCGCGCCGCTCGAGCACGACCTCACCGAGCGGCGCTGATGTGCAGGCCGGGCGGTGGGGGGCCGGTCGCCCGGTACCCGTAGATTTCAGGCCGGCGCCCCGGGCAGATGAACGTGTACTGCGAGAACGTCTTACCGAACGGATCGCCGAGCTCGGCGTAGATGCCGATGCCATCGCTCAGCCGCTGGCACGGTGGCGGGTCGCCCGCCACGACGGGCGCGTGCGCGGCCAGGAACACGTCCTGGGGGCGTAGGACGGCTGGGTTGACCGGGTTGTCAAGCCCGGCTTCGGTGGTCATCACCGACAGCCCGACGACGTTGAAGTCGATCGGGTTTGCGCAGCAAAACGTGACCGCGGTCACGCCGTCGCGCCGTAGGCCGCTCAACAGGGCGGGCACGTTGCCGTCGTCGTTTTCCGGCGCTCCGCGCAGCCAGCCCCTCGTCGAGTACAGCGTGACGTAGCGCTCCCCCAGCGGGCTCTGTTCGTAGGAGGCGGGGAAGGCGCCCGGCAGCGCGACGCGCAGCACGTACGTGCCACCCAACCCGAACGCGACTCCGGCGAAGCTCGCCGCCACGGCGACCAGCAGCACCGCGGTCACCCAGCGCCGGGGCAGCCTTCGCAGCTCGGCGATCCACGCCGTGGAGAGGACCGCCACGTACACGAGTGCGGGCAGGTCGTAGCGAGGGTCCTTGTGCGTCAGCCACGTCATCCCCGCCCACGCGACGAACGCGCCGCCGAGCAGCTCGGGGTAGAGGTTCTCCGGGGAGTGGTCGCGCACGCAACGGCGGATCGCGGCGGCGACGCCGAGAATGAACAGCAGCAACAGGGGCCCGAGCAGCTGGATGTTGGCCGCATCCCAGAAGTACCAGGTGAGGTTTTTGATGGAGAACAGCGTCGGGTAGTTGCCGCCGAGAGGGTTCGGCTCGGCCGTGTTGGCTTCGGATGTGTGCGCGATCACCAACTGGCTCAGCTGACCGCGGTGGTAGAGGTACCAGGGGACGCCGAAGGCCGCCAGGGCGAGGATGTAGGCGGCCAGCCCGCGCCAGTGCCGCCAGCCGCCGCGTGCGATCACGACGATCAGCAGACCGGCCAGGAATATCGGGGTGGTCTCCTTGGTCAGCATCGCCAGCCCCGTGGCCACACCGGCCAGCCCCGCGACCGGCCAACGCTCAAAGCGCCGCGAGGCGAGGACCGCCCAGACGCTGACGGCGACGAGCGCCGCCTGCATGGGGTCGACGTAGGCCTCGTGCGCCTCGGACACGATCATCGGCGCGCCGAGGGCGAACACCACCGCCAGCAGCCCCGCGCGCGAGCCGGACACGAGCCGCCCGACCCCGTAGCACCCGAGCGCGAGCGCGGGAACGAACACGAGGTTCAGGGCCATGATCACCGCGGCGATCCGGTACCCGCCGACGAACACGCCGAGCGCTCCGACGAGGTGCGCAAAGGGCGGGTAGGTGTTGAATTCGGTGAACGGCGCTGTCAGCGCCCCGCGCGCGAGGTCGTCGTGCACAACGAACGAGTCGATCGTGTGCTGCGCGCTGTCCCAGTCGGCCACACGCGTGTCCTGCGTCAGCCACCATACCGTGAGGCCCAGGAAGGCGAGCACCGCGCCTGCCGCCAACCGCGCCTCGCGCGACAGGCCGGCAATGCGCCGGCGCGGTCCCGGGTCAGCTGGCGTCGGGGGGCCGGGCGCAGGTTGCCTCGTTGTGGATAGCGTATGGATCTCCGCCGCCACCGAGGTGCGGACTCTAACACGCGTGGCCGACGCCGAGCCGGACTAATTCGAATGGAGACGACACGCCGGTGAACGTCCACGATCGGCCTTCCTGGAGGCCGTGGCGCGACCGATGCGCTTGTCCCGATCGGGACAAGACGGAGGGCCCGGATGCCTATCCTTCTCGTCCGAGAGTTGATAACATCGTCCGAGATATGATGCATACTGAGCTGGCAGCCAACGACGTTCGGATTCCCGACCCGCAGCAGGGAGTGGCGACCCTCGTCACCCGCTATGGCGAGCTGCACGCTGTGATCCTCCACCCGGAAGACTTCATGAGCATCGAAGAGATCATCGACACATACCTCTCGCGCCCGCCGTACGAGCTTGTCGCGTCCGATGCGGCGGTCGAGGCGCACGCGATCTTTGAGACACCTGGAGCCGAGACGTACTACGACCTGGAGGACCTCGACGCGGCGCTTAGCGAGTGACCCCGGCCGTGAGGACGCTCCCTGGCGATCAGGGGGCGCTCTACATGGCGGTCGTGCCATACGCTGCTGAGCCGCCGTTCCGTCTGGCCCAGCCCGACGGGTCTGAGCACACCTATGAGAACGCACACGACCTCGCCGTCGCGGTCAGACGCAAGGAGGAGCCGATCGACTTCTCGATCACTGTGCAGGCGAAGATCCGGCCCGTCATGCTCCTGCAGGACAGGCCGCTCGCACGGTTTCACGAGTACGCGGCGCTCCAGATCACGAGCCTCGCCAACCTCTCGAGCGAGGTGGCGCAACGCGTGCGCAACCAGGAAGAGCAGTCGCTGTTTCACCTCGACGCTCAGCGTCCGCGCTACGGCCTGCGCAGCGAATCGGTCATCGACCTGCAATCGCTCGTGCGGGTCCGCAAGGCCGGCCTGGTGGGCCGGAGGCTCGGAAGCGTCGACGAGGGCGAGCTCCGCACGATCTGCGAGAGGCTCGTAGCGGTGACCGATCTCAACCTCAACAACCTCATTGTGCGGGAGGCCGGCGAGTTGATCAGACGCGTGCAAGGGAGTGGTGGACGACCATGAGGAGCCTGCGCCGGCGCATCTACCTGACCTACCGCTACCTCGGCTGGCGCACGGTGCTCTTCCGCGTGGTCACGTTCCCCCTGCGCGCCACGCCGTTGAAGCGGTATCTGCGCCTGCAGGGGCGTGGCACCGAGAACGCCTACCACCGCGCGGTGGCGTGGTACCGCGAGCACGGAAAGCCCGTCGACGTGGTGATCCCCAGCTACCGCGACGCCGAGCGCGTGGCGACGCTCGTGGCGAGCATCCGCAAGACCGTGCCAAACGGCGCGGCGCGGATCATCGTCGCCGACGACGCGAGCGGCCCCGAACACCTCAGCGCGCTGCGCGAGATCGCGGGGATCGAGGTCCTCGCCGGCGAGGAGAACAGGGGCTTCGCCGCGAACGTCAACCGCGGCCTGCGCGCGGCGGACCCGGCGCGCGACGTGGTCGTGCTGAACTCCGACACCGAGGCGCGTCCGGGGTGGCTGGCGTGCCTGCAGTACGCGGCCTCGCAGGAGGACGACGTGGGCGTCGTCGGCGCGCGGCTGCTGTACCCCGACGGGCGCATCCAGTTCGCGGGCACGGTGCGCAACGCGGGGGCGCCCGAGTGGTTCGACCACCGCTACCGCTTCAAGCCCGACGACTGGGGCCCCGCCGCGCTGGCCGGCCCCGTGCTGGCGGTGACGGGCGCGTGCATGTACCTCACGCGGGAGGCGCTCGAGCGCGTGGGGCTCTTCGACGAGCGCTACCCGATGGCCTACGAGGACGTCGACTGGTGCCTGCGCGCGTGGCAGGCCGGCCTGCGCGTGATGTACTTCCCGGCCGCGAGTCTGTACCACCACGAGTCGGTCACCCGCGGCACCGAGGTGGGCGAGCGCGAGCGCGTCTCCCAGCGCGTGTTCTGGGAGCGGTGGGGGGAGTTCTTCGACGCGCGCGAGGTGCGCGCGGAGAACGGCAGACTGCGCGTGGTGTACGTGACCGAGGACACCGGTATCGGCGGCGGGCACCGCGACATCTTCGAGCACCTCAACGGGCTGCTCGAGCGCGGCCACGAGGTCGCGCTGTACACGTTGGGCGAGCCGCCCGACTGGTTCCCGCTGCGCGCGCCGGTGCGTACGTTCGAGGACTACGACGAGCTGATCGAGGCGCTCGCCCCCCTCGACGCCCTCAAGGTCGCGACGTGGTGGAACACCGCCGCGCCGGTGTGGCGCGCGAGCGTGCTGCGCGGTGTCCCCGTCTACTTCGTGCAGGACATCGAGACCTCCTACTACCCCGACGACGAGGTGGTGCGCCACGCGGTGCTCGACTCCTACCGCCCCGAGTTTCACTACATGACGATCTCCGGTTGGAACCGCGAACGCCTGGAAGAGTTGGGCCTGCAGGCCGAGCTGATCCCCCCGGGGATCGACCTCGAGACCTTCCGCCCGCGCCCGGAGGTGGAGCGCCGCACCGACACCGTGCTCGCGCTGGGGCGCTCCAACCCGCTGAAGAACCTGCCGCTGACGCTCGCCGCGTGGCGCGCGCTGGCAGAGCCGCGCCCGGAGCTGTGTCTGTTCGGGATCGAGCCGCAGCTCGCCACCGACCCCGGGATGCGCTACGTCGAGAGCCCCTCCGACGAGCAGGTCGCCGAACTGCTGGCGCAGGCGACGGTGCTCGTGCAGACCTCCACCCACGAGGGCTTCTGCCTGCCGCCGCTGGAGTCGATGGCCACCGGCGGCGCGGTGGTGTGTACCGACGCGCACGGCAACCGCGACTTTTGCCGCGACGGCGAGAACTGCCTGGTGCCCGCGCCCGAGCGCGACGCCGTGCGGGACGCGCTCGCGCGCGTGCTCGGGGACCCCGAGCTGCGCGAGCGCCTCGGCCGGGCGGGCGTCGAGACGGCGCAGGAGTACGCGTGGGAGCGGCGCATCGACGCGCTGGAGGCGTTCCTGGAAGGGGTGGCGCGGCCGGCTAGCTTGTCCCGATCGGGACAGTAACGTGGAGGCCGGGGGTCTGGGCCGGCGAGGGCGGAGCCCCGCCTTCGGTGCGTGTGCTAATGTGATGCCGTCAGATATACTATTTGACGGCAAGGAGCAGGATGGCCGGCGCCGCCTCACCCAAGTTCACGCTTCGCTTCGAGCACCAGCAGACCCACGAGCTGCTGCGCGTCGTCGCGGACCACTTCGGAACGTCGATGAACGCACTCGCCGAGGACATGATCTCGCGCGAGCTGCAGGCGATCGGCCTGACGATCGAGCAGGACCTCTACGGCACGCTGGATCTGCTCCAGCGCCACCGCTCGGAGGACCTCGAGGCCGGACTGTCCGCGTTTGCCCAGGCCGAGGTGGAGCAGGCCGATCCGTTGCAGGCGCGGATGGTCTCCCAGCCCCAGCCCGCCGACGCCCTTGGGGTGGCCGAGGCGTTCCGTTAGCGGATGGCGGTCGCCTGGAACGACGACCCAGCTGGCAGCGAGGCTCAGATTGCGGCCAACGTACGTGCCGTCGCCGCGCAGATCTACACGGCTGCTCCCCGCCGTGAGCAGCCGTCGGTCGCCACCGCCCAGAACTGGCACCGCGTGCTCTACGCAGGAGTACCGCTGCCGGTGTCCTACTACGCGGGCGAGGTCCGCGACAGCGACCCGCGGTTCCCGGAGCTGATCGACTACGAGGTGCAGGTCGGCCGCCTGCGCGGCGTCCCAGCGGCGCGCGTTCCCGGCGAGCTCGAGACCCTGCAGACCCGCGCGCGCAACGCGATCGCCGGACCAGACGGGGCGATGCCGGTTCGCCAAACTCCTGCTACGCCGCTTGAGCTGCGCGCAGTGCTGTTGCTCGCGGCCAACTTGCACGGCGAGTGGGTGCGCATCCACCCGTTCGCCAACGGAAACGGGCGCATCGCACGGTTGTGGGTCATCTGGGTGGCTGCGCGCTACGGCCTGCCGCCCTTCATCAGGCTCAAGCCCCGACCCGCGGGACTGCCCTACGCAGCGGCGGCGCTGGCGTCGATGTCCGGCCGGCACACCCCGATGGCCACCCTCCTGGGCCAGATGCTCGGTGACTATCTCCGGGAGCGCGAGGCGTGATGCCGTGCCGCCGGGGGAGATGGGACGCGCCCGACCGGGGAAGACGCAGAGGCCGCGGGTGCGCGAGTGAAGCCTGAGTTCGCCCACCAGCTGCGCTGTCCGGCCTGCCGGCGCGAGGGCACGCTCGAGCTGCGCGCGCAGGAGAGCGACGAGCGCGAGGTGCGCGAGGGCACGTTGAGCTGCCGCGCCTGCGCGAAGCGCTTCACGGTGTCCCGGGGCGTGCCCGAGCTGCTGTACGACCCGCCCGTGCACGTCCTCAAGGAGGCCGCGGGGTTGCAGCGCTTCGCCGAGCACATGCGCAGCGAAGGGTGGGACCGTGAGCTGGTACGGCGGCTGCCCGACCTCGAGCACGGCTACTGGTATGTGCAGGCGCGCTCGATGCACCAACTGCTGACGACGGTGCCGTTCGCCCCGGGCGAGACGGTCCTCGACGTGGGCTCGAACACGTGCTGGGCGGCCAACCACTTCGCCGAGCGCGGGCTGCGCGCGATCGCCCTGGACATCGCCACCGTGGAGCCGCAGGGCCTGTACACGGCCGACTGGTTCATCGAGGACGGGCACACGTACTTCGAGCGGGTGCTCGGCTCGATGGACGCGGTTCCGCTCGCGTCGGGCAGCGTCGACTACGTGTACTGCTGCCAGGTGCTCCACCACAACGACCGGGCGAGCCTGCGGCGCACGATGGCCGAGGCGTTCCGCGTGCTGCGCCCCGGCGGGCGGCTGCTGGTGGTCAACGAGACGCTCAAGACGGTGCGCGACCCGCACGGGGTGCACGACGAGGGCGTCGAGCAGTACGAGGGCTACGAGCACGCCCACTGGGCGTGGCGCTACCGCTGGGAGGCGACCCGCGCGGGCTTTTTGACCGAGGTGGCCGAGCCGCACTACCGCGCGTTCTTCGGCGACGCGACGCTCGAGCTGGCGCCCGGCACGCCTGCGCTGAGGGCGCTGGGCCTCAGGTGGGGCTTTGCCCTGCGCCACCGCGCTGGCGCACGGCGAGCGTACCTGGCGTGGCTAAACCACGTGTGGGGGGGAGTGTCGATGAACATGATCGCGACCAAGCCGGGGCGCTACGCCGGCCGGCGCGGGAACCTGGGGGCCGCCCAGCGCGTGGCGCGCGTGCTCGCCGACGCGGCGCGCCTGCGCCGAGACCGCCGCGAGGGCCGCGCCCCGGAGCCCCTGCCGCGCACGCCCGAGCAGGCCGCGGAGGTGCTGCGCCGCGCGGGCTAGGCCCTAGAGGTTCTCCGCGACCTGCGGCGCCGTGCGGTTGAACACCCAGAAGCCCAGCGCGAAGACCCCGACGGTGACTCCGATCGGCCCCAGCAGCCCGGCCCAGCTTCCGATCGTCGCGCCGATGGAGGGCGTGCCGTGGGTGACCATCGCGTGGCGGAACTGCTGAAAGACGGCGACCAGCGGGTTGAGCGTGTAGATGTGAAACCAGAAGGTGTGGTCGGGGACGAGCGTTTCGCGGACCTTCACCACCGAGATGATCAACGGGGAGCTGTAGAAGAGGATCTGGCTGAAGACTTCCCAGATCGGCTGGATGTCGCGGAAGCTCACGAACAGCGAGGCGAGCAGCATCGCCATGCCGGTCGAGAAGACGATCAGCATCGCGAGGATCAGGGGCAGCTCGAGCCAGCTGAGCATCGGGTGGACGCCGGAGATGAGCGCGAAGATCAGTACCACGATGAGGTTCATCATCAGGTTGAAGAAGCCGAGCAGCACGATCGCCAGCGGGATCACCATTCGCGGGAACTGGATCTTGCGCACGAGGTTCTCGCGGTCCACGACGGAGCGCACCGCCCCCGCGGTCGCTTCGGCGAAAAAGGTGAACAGCACGATCGAGCCCAGCAGCTGGACGCCGTAGAACTGTTCGTCGGGCTTGCCTTCCCTGCCCACGTGGCTGACGACGACGAAGAACACGTACAGCACGCCGAACAGCAGCAGCGGACGCATCACCTGCCAGACGTAGCCGAGCACTGAGCCGAAGAACTTCAACTTGAATTCGTTGCGCGCGATGTTGTAGGTGAGGTGCCAGAAGCGCACCCAGTCGTCGGTGAGCGCGCGCGGGCCCTTGATCGGCTGACCGAGCCCCGCGTAGGGCGGAGCGTCGTCAGCGAGTGCGATGGCCTCAGTGTTCATTGGGGATCGTCCACGTGTGTCGGTGTGCCCACCGCCGCGCGTGTGCGCCGGGCCTCCTACCCGGCGGCGACTCGCAGTGAGCCCGACCAGGGGTGCTCAGAGGCCGTCTCTCGCTGTGCGCAGGCCGGCTCACGCGCCCACCCCCTGGGAGAGCGCCGCGGCGTCGCGGCTGACGGCGACCTCGACGGGCAGGTCGACCAGCCCGCCCATCGCCTCGGGCCCGGTGACCACGAACGAGAAGGAGCCCTCGAAGCGGTCCATCAGGTCGAGGCCGGTGCCGCGGTGGGCGAGCGTGAACAGCGGGCTGTAGCGGCCGGGGGCGAGCACGTTGTCGAAGGCGAACGAGAACACGACCTCCTCGCCGGCGGCGAAGCGCCCGGAGCGCTCGTGCTCGCGGGCGGTCGTGGCGACCAGCACGGCGACGTGCTCGTCGTTGAGAACGTACACGCTCGCTGCGGGGTCCTCGACGTCGACCATGAACGAGACGCGCGCGCGCAGTGTGATCCGCTGCCCCTGAGGTAGCGAGCCGGGCCGCTCGCCGTGCTCGTCCTCGATCCAGGCGTCGAGCACGCGCGCCTCCCCGTCGCCGCCCCGCCCCTCGGCGCCGGACGCCTCGGGGTCGCGCCCGAAGTTGATCTCCAGGTAGCGGTCGGCGACCTCGTGGGGCTCGCCGAGGTGCACCGGCGAGCCGCGCTCCAGCAGCAGCGCGCGGTGGCAGAAGCGGTTCAACGCGCCCATGTCGTGGGTTACGAACACGATCGTGCGGCCGTCGTCGCGCAGGCGGTTGAACACGTCGAAGCACTTCTGCTGGAAGGCCGCGTCGCCGACCGCGAGCACCTCGTCGACGAGCAGGATGTCGGCATCGACCTGGATCGCGACGGAGAACGCCAGGCGCACGTGCATCCCCGAGGAGTAGTTCTTGAGCTTGAGCTCCTCGAACTCGCGCAACTCGGCGAAGTCGATCACCGCGTCGTAGCGCGCCCGCGCCTCGCGCGGGGAGAGGCCCATCATGATGCCGTTGAGCACGACGTTGTCGCGCGCGGCGAGGTCCTGGTTGAAGCCGACGCCGAGCTCGATGAACGTCGAGAGCCGTCCGTTGCACCAGATCCGCCCGCTGTCCACCCCGTAGATGCCGGCCAGGCACTTCAGCAACGTGCTCTTGCCGCTGCCGTTGCGCCCCGCGATCCCGAAGAACTCGCCTTTGCGCACGTCGAAGGAGATGTCCCGCAGCGCTTTGAAGGACTCGTGGCGGGTGCGCCGCAGCGGGTGCAGCGCCCGCTCCTTGAGCGTGTGGGTGCGCTCCTCGGGCACGCGGAACGTCTTGCTGATCGACTGGGCGACGATCGGCGGCGGGCCGCTGCTCGAGGGTCTTGGCATCCCCGGGAAGGGTATCGGGCGCGCCGGGGCCGTACGGCGCCTTGCACTCGGGGTAGCCGGGCCAGCTGCCCTGCGACATGCTCTAATTGACCGTATGTCGTCGCTGGCCAATGCGTCGCTGGACGCCGCGGAGCGGACGCTGCTGGAGGGCTTTGTCGAGGAGCTCGATGTCCGTCTGGGCGATCGGCTGCACGGTGTGTGGCTGTTCGGCTCCCGGGCCAGGGGTGAGCGCCCCTCGCAGGAGTCGGATGTCGATCTGCTGGTGCTGGTCGAGGACGCCTCGTGGGAGCGCAAGACGGCGATCCACGACACTCTCCAGGAGGTGGCATTTGGTTTGGATCTACAGGCGTTGACGTGGGCGTTCTCGGTCCACATCAACACCCCGGCGTGGCTCGCGCAGCGCCGCGAGGTCGAATCGTTCTTCATCGCCGAGGTGGACCGCGACAAGATCGTCCTCGGCGGCACAGCATGAGCCCACGCTCAGCCGAGTTTCTCCAGGCCGCCCGACGCCGGCTCGCCGCGGCCGAGGTGGTCGCGGGCGAGGACCCCTCGACGGCGTTGAGTGCTGCCTACTACGCGATGCTGTACGCCGCCCGCGCGGCTCTCAGCGAGCGTGGCATCACCGCCAAGACACACCGGGGAACCTGGCACGAGTTTCGCGCCGCCTTCGTCGAGAGCGGCGAACTGGACGCCGAGTTGGCGGCTTCCGTGCAGAAGATCCAGCCCGAGCGCGAACAGGCCGACTACGACGCCTGGTCGGCGCCGGCGGAGGACGCCAACCGTGCAATCGAGATCGCCCACGACTTCCTTACGGCGATCGAGAAGGTTGGGCGGTGCAGGCAATCCGAGTGAGCCGACCCACGCCAGCAACAGGCCTGCTCGCCGCGGCTGGACGCGCGACGAGCTGCATGAGCGCTGAGCGCTCCGTCGGGTTCTGCCGCGACCGCGCTCCCAAGGTTGCGCGCGCGTCTCGCCTGGCCCCATCGCTAACATCCCGGCCCCGTGACTCAGAGTTCAGACATCTTGGTTGGCCCGCGGAATGGCGCGCCAGCTGACGATGCCCGGACCACTCTGATCGCTGCTCGGCTGCGGCAGAATGCCGATCGCTCGACATCGTCCGACAAGCGCCGCCGTCCGTCGTTTGCGATCGAGCACGCGGTGGCGGGCGATCTCGGGCATCTGCACGCGGCCCACGATCTTCGTCTGCTGCCGATCACCGCGCGGCGAGGTTGGACCAGGCCGCTGGTCGTGCGACTCAGGCGAGCCCTGCGGCAGGGGCTGTACCCGCTGCCCGAAGCCCAGTCCGTCTGGAATGGCGCCAACGCGCGCGTCGTCACCTTCATGCTGCGTCAGCTCGCGGCGCAGGCGCGGGCCATCGAGTCGCTCGAGCAGCAGGTGTCGGCACTACAGGATGAGTTGGCGCTCCACGACGAGCTGCACCGATGACGCCCGTTGTCGCGCCGCGTGGTCGAGGCTGTAGCTGCCCGTGAGGGTGCTCGTCGCCAGCACCTACGTGCCGTTCATCGAGGGCGGGGGGCGCATGATCGTGCGCGATCTCGTGCGTGCCGTGCGCGAGCGGGGCCATGAGGTCGACACGATCGAAATTCCCTTCCTCTCGGCCTGGGACACGATGCTGGAGCAGATGCTGGCGATCCGCTTGATGGACGTCAGCGAAGCCGCGGACGTGCTGGTGGCGATTCGGACACCGAGCTACCTGCTGCGCCACCCTGACAAGCGCCTGTGGTTCATCCATCACCACCGCGGCGCTTACGACCTGTGGGGCACCCCCTACCAGGACATCCCCTCGACCCCCGAGGGCTTGGCTGTACGGCACGCCGTGGTGGCGGCCGACGACCTCTATCTGCGTGAGGCCAAGCGGATCTTCACCAACTCGCAGATAGTGGCCGACCGCCTGCGAGAGTTCAACGCTCTCGAGGGTCACGTCCTATATCCGCCGTTGGGAGAACCTCAGCGGTTTGTGCCCGGGCCTGCTGAGGACTACGTCTTCTACCCCTGTCGCATCACCGGCCACAAGCGCCAGCAGTTGGCGGTGGAGGCGGCAGCGCATCTGGCGACCGACGCGCGCGTGGTGATCGCCGGTGCGGCTGACAGTCCCGAGCAGCTGCGTCAGCTGAACGAGCTGATCGCCAGTCACGAGCTGCAGGATCGAGTGCAGTTGATCCCCCGTTGGATCAGCGAGGAGGAGAAGGCGGAGCTCATCTCGCGCAGCATGGGCGTGCTCTACATCCCATTTCTGGAGGACTCCTACGGGTATGTCACACTCGAGGCGTTCCACGCCCGTAAGCCGGTCATCACCTGCTCGGATTCGGGCGGCACGCTCGAGATCATCGAAGATGGAGAGAATGGCCTGGTCGTCGCCCCCGAGCCGATCGCTCTGGCGGCGGCGATCGATCGTCTGCGTGCCGATCCGCAGGCTGCGGTCGCTATGGGAGAGCGCGCCAACGAGACCCTCATAGCCAAGGACATCAGCTGGGACCGCGTGGTGACGAGCCTCCTCGGATGAAGGTCGCCATCGTCAACAACCAAGCCCCGTTCGTGCGGGGCGGCGCCGAGCTGCTGGCCGAGTGGCTGCACGACAAGCTCGAGGAGTACGGTCACCAGGCCGAGATCGTGAGGATTCCATTCCAGTGGAACCCACCCGAGCGGATCATCGATCACATGCTCGCGGCGCGACTCGTGCGCTTGGCCAACGTCGACCGGGTGGTGGCGCTCAAGTTCCCGGCCTACTACGTTCCGCACGAGAACAAGGTGCTGTGGCTGCTGCACCAGTTCCGCCAAGCGTACGACCTATGGGGCACTCCCTACCAGGACATACCCAACACCCCGATGGGACACCGTATCCGTGAGGCGATTATCGACAGCGATCGCCGCTACCTCGGAGAGACCCGGCACATATACACGAATTCGGAGATCGTCGGACATCGGCTGCTGTTCTACAGCGGGTTCGAGTCGGACGTGCTGTTCCCCCCGCTCTTCGACGCGACTCCCTATCGCTGCGAGGAGTACGGGGACTACTTCTTCTTCCCCAGCCGGATAACGGCGGGCAAGCGCCAGCATGTGGCGGTAGAGGCCATGGCGGGAGTCAGGAGCTCAGCGCGGTTGGTGATCGCCGGGCAGCCCGAGACGCCCGAGGACCTGAACCGAGTGATGGCGGTCGTGCACGAGCACAACCTCGAGGACCGGGTCGAGGTGATCTCACGGTGGATCACCGACGAGGAGAAGCTGCGTCTACTGGCTGGCGCCAGAGGCGTTGTCTATCTGCCGTTCGGTGAGGATTCTTACGGCTATGTGACGCTCGAGGCCTTCCACGCTCGCAAGCCCGTCATCACGCTTGCCGACTCCGGTGGGACGCTCGAGCTGATCGAGGACGGTCGCAACGGGCGAGTTGTTGACGATGCGGACGAGCTCTCCAGCGCGATCGACGATCTCGCCGACGATCGGGCGCTGGCTGAACGCCTTGGTCAGGCGGCATACGACACGATCGATGAGCTCGGGATCTCATGGGATCGGGTAATTCAATGTCTGACGAAGTGACTGCACGATGAGAATTGCCTGGTTTACGCCGCTGTCGGCCACGAGCGCCATCGGAGAGTTCAGCTGCCACGTCACCAAGACGCTTTCAGATGCCGCAGAGGTCGAGATCTGGACCTCGGACGAGCCTCCTTATCACGCTACTGACCTCCCGGTCATCACATATTTGGAAGACACCGATAATTTGGGGCGCCTCCCCATGCGCGACGCGGTCGTCTACAACATGGGGGACTACCTGCCCTTTCACGGACAGATGCACGCGGTCGCCCAGCGCTACCCCGGTGTGGTCATTCTGCACGACCGTGTCCTGCACCACCTGTACGCGGGATTGTGGCTCAATGCTGACGAGCCTGCACGCGAGACCTACGTCGAGTGCATGGGGGCGTACTACGGGGAGGAGGGCGCCGAGGTCGCGCGCGCGTCACTCGAAGGCGAGCGCTGCCCGGTGTGGGAGTCCGATGAGGAAGTGCTCCGCTATCCGCTCTACGAGGAGGGAATCCGCAGGGCTCATGGGGTGGTCACTCACTCCGAGAGCCAGGCCGCGGATGTCCGCGCTCGCTGGCTTGGGCCCGTACGCGCACTGCACCTGCCGTGTTACAGCGACATCCTCAGCCGAGTCGATGGTACGCACCCGCGCGATTCCGATGGACCCGTGCACCTGCTGAGCGTGGGGCATCTCAACCCCAACAAGCAGGTGCATCGCGTGGTGGAGATGCTCGCCGCCGACCCGAAGTTGGCGGCGCGCGTGCGCTACACGGTGGTGGGCCCCGACGACGGCTTCAAGACCTATGTGAACGATCTGCGCCGCCTCATCGCCCGCCACGCTGACCAGGTGAGCGTGGAGCTGCTCGGCTGGCGTCCCGAAGCAGAGCTCGATCGCCTGATGGCGCAGGCCGATGTGTTCGTCAATCTTCGCCATCCGGTGATGGAGGGCAGCTCGGCGTCGCTGATGCGCCAGCTCGCCTACGGACGGCCGATCCTGTGCTTCGAGTCAGGCTTCTTCGCGGAGCTGCCGGAGGGGGCCGTCGAGCGGGTCCCCACAGGGGACTTCCAGGCCGCCGACGAGGCCCTGCGCCAGCTGGTCGGAAGCCCGGAACGGCGGCGAGCACTGGGGGAGAGGGCGCGCGCGCTGGCGGCGTCCTACAACGAGCACAGCTACGCTGAGGGACTCCTGCAGCTGATCGAAGAGAGCCGGCGGGCCGGGCCGGGCCTCGGTTGCCTCGACTCGGTCGCGCGGGAGCTCGGCCACATGAACGTGGACAGCCGACTGCCCATCTTCGATCAGATCGCGAACGACTTTGCCCGTATCCTCGATGTCTGATCCCGGACCCGCGCTCGACGTACGGCCCGAGGAGCTGCGCTTCCAGCCGGTCGGCCCCGAGCACGCCGACGCGCTCGTGGCGCTGTTCGAGCGCAACACGGTTCCCGCGGTCGCTGTCATGTTCGACCCCTTCTCGTTCACGGCCCTCGAAGCGCGACGGATCGCACTCGAGCCGCGCCAGGACCACTACTACATCGCAACCCGCGGAGCGGATCTGCTCGGCCTCTCAATGCTGCGCGGATTCGACGAGGGCTATGAGATCCCCAGCTTCGGCATCTTCATCGACCACGAGTGCCACGGCCAGGGCATCGGGCGCCGGTTCACCGCCTGGACGATCGAGCAGGCCCGGCAGCGGGGCTGTCCGGCTGTGCGCCTGACCGTATACGCCGACAACGCTGCCGCCCTCGGCCTCTACGCGTCGCTCGGCTTCCGCGAGCAGGAGCGCGCGCAGGCCAAGCGCAAAGGCCAACCCGCTGAGAAGATCGTCATGCGCCTGGAGCTTGGTGGCTGAGCCGGCGCAGCGGCGCATCCCGGTGGCGGCGCCGGCGCTCGTGGGGCGCGAGCGCGAGTACGTGCTCGACTGCGTCGACTCGACCTGGATCTCCTCCAGCGGCAAGTACCTGGGGCGCTTCGAGTCCGCCTTCGCGGAGTTCTGCGGCGTGCGCAACGCGGTCGCCTGCTGCAACGGGACGGTCGCCGTGCACCTCGCGCTGATGGCGCAGGGAGTGGGGCCCGGCGACGAGGTGATCGTGCCGACCCTCACCTATGTCGCGACCGCCAACCCGGTGGTCTACTGCGGCGGACAGCCGGTGTTCGTCGACGCGGAGCCGCGCACCTGGAACATGGACCCCGAACGGGTGGCGGAGGCGATCACACCGCGCACAAAGGGGATCGTCGTCGTGCACCTCTACGGCCACCCCTGCGACATGGACCCGATCCTCGAGCTGGCCGAGCGCCACGGCCTGTGGGTGATCGAGGACGCGGCCGAGGCGCACGGCGCGACCTACCGGGGCCGGATCGCCGGCTCAATGGGCTCGCTTGCGACATTCTCCTTCTACGGCAACAAGATCATCACCACCGGCGAGGGCGGGATGGTGGTCGGCGACGACGACCAGCTCACCGCAGTTGTGCGTCAGTTGCGCGGCCAAGGCCAGGACCTGCAACGGCGCTACTGGTTCCCGATGGTCGGGTTCAACTACCGGATGACCAACATCGAGGCCGCGATCGGCCTCGCGCAAATGGAGCGCATCGACTGGCACATAGCGCGCCGGCGCGAGATCGCCGGCTGGTACCGCGAAGAGCTCGCCGGGGAGGAGGGGGTCGAGCTCTCGCCCGAGCAGCCGTGGGCGAAAAGTGCGTTCTGGATCGTGTGCGCCGTGATCGACGAGGACCGCTTCGGCCCGCGCGACCAGGTGATGGAGGCACTCGACGGCGCCGGGATCGAGACGCGGCCCTTCTTCTACCCGCTGCACACGCTCCCGATGTACCGGGAGCTGAACGAGGGCAGGGAGTTCCCGGTGGCCGACGAACTGGCCCGCCGCGGCGTCAACCTGCCCTCCTCGGCGACATTGACGCGGGAGGACGTGGCCTACGTCTGCGAGCAGCTGCGGGGCCTGGCGCGCTGATGGATATCACTGCGGCTCGGCAGCCGGAGCTTCACCAGGCTGCTCGGATAGCAACTCGGTGACACCTTGCTCATCGGGGTTGACGTGAGTCAGCGCCGGGACGGTGCCAAAGGCGGTATCCGCCGAGACGAGTGCGTCAGCCTCGATGCACAAGGCTGCGGCTGCCAGTACGGCATCGAAGGCTCCTAGTCGCTCGCAGCGAGTGAAGATCTCCAGGCCGCGGTGCAGTTGCTCGGCGGTGACCGTCACAAGAGGGGACAGGAGCTCCGCGTAGTCGTAGCCCAGCGTGATCGCCTCCGTGCGCCCGCGGCGTCTGGCGCGCACGTGCACGAACTCTTGGATCACCTCCGCGGTGGTCGTCGCCTCGATGTCTCCGTCGGTAACCGCGGTAATCAAACGTCTCGCGGGATCGCGCAGCGGGTGATCGGCGCCCTTGGCATACAGCAGCACCGTCGTGTCAAGGACGATCAAGCGCGGCGCTCGTGCAGTTCATCCAGCTCGCTGCGCAGCTCAGCCATGTCGGGCATCGGCATGTCTGCCGCGGCGAGCACTCGTCGGCCGGCCGCCTTGCGTCGAGCATCGGGATTGCTCACGCCACGGTCGATCGCCTCGCGCACCACGGTCGCCACGGACACGCCGCGCTCACGCGCCGCCTTCACGATGCGCTGATGGCGCTCGTCGTCGAGCAGGATCTGCAGACGATGCTCGAGTGGCATACACATACTGTAGCATGAGCCGTTTATGTCTCTGTCTCCGGCATCGATCCATCCGGTGGTGAGCGCCTACCGGCGGGCACTCGCCCGGCGCTCCACGGAGCGCGTCGAGCGCGTCGCCACGGTGATGGATCGTATGTCCCGGCGACTACGGCTGGGCTTCTGTAGTGCCCCCGTCTGGAGGAGGCGCCTCCTTCTTATGCGTGCTCGCAGGGCTACTCGCAAGCCCCTTACTCACGAGGTCGCGGATGTCGCAACTGATCAGCGTGCCGCCGCCTTGGTCAGCCGCCGCTACATAGGCCGCATCGTAGACGGAGATCGTATGCTCATCGGCGAGCTTTGCGGCGTGGCTGAGTAAGCTCGTCGTGGACGGTACGACCCCACCATCGCCAGAGATCCGGTCGATTGCTTCCAGCAAAGGGGTGACACGCCCGAGCTCGCACCAGCCTCGAACCGCCACGTTCGCCACCTCGTATCGGGCAAGATCGAGGGTGGTGAGCGTCACATCGGGATCAGCGAGTAACGCCTGGGATGGTCGATGCATCTCGTCGTCGGAATCGAACGCCGCAAGGATCACGCTGGCATCCAACAGCAGCGTGCTCATGCTATGGCCTCGAGGCTTTGACCCGCTCGGCAGCTGCACCACCATGCCGTGCAGCCTGCCGCAGGAGCCTGTCCATGGCTGCCGCACGATCCGTGCGGCGCCGACGCAGCGCGGAGTCGGTGAACTCGCGCAACACTGCGCTACGGGACGTCCCGAGACGAGTCGCCTCGGCATCGACCTCGCTCAGGAGATCGTCTGGCATCGACACCATAACCTTCGCCATAACTCCCAGTATACCGTGGTATACGATTGAAGCGCAAATCATGGCCTCAAGGTTTCCCGCCGGTATGCTTCGATGCGTGCTCGTGTACACCCACCGCGGGGGCACGCCTGAGCACGAGCGGATCGGCGCATGGCTGGAGACGACTCCCAACGGCGATGCTCCGTTCGGCCTGGTCGCCTACGTATGCGCGCAACTGCCAGGCCTGGCGCGCTGATGGATCGTGCGCCCGCGGTCGAGCTAGCTGGTTACCTCGATGCGGCGGTCGGCGTGGGCGAGGCCGCGCGGCGCTACGTGGCGGCGCTGCGCAGCGCCGGCGTCCCGGTGCGCGACCGCGACGTTCCCCTCCCGGGCCGCGACGCGGCCGGTACCGAGCTGGCAGACGGTCCCCGCCCGACAGCCGACGACATCTCGTTCAACCTTTTGTGCCTCAACCCGGAGCAGATGGTCCCCTTTCTCAACGGTCCCGAAGCACCACAGCGCGATGGTCGCATCACGATCGGAATCTGGAGCTGGGAGGTGGACGTGCTGCCGCCGGGCTGGCGCGAGGCGGGGGCATATCTGGCCGAGGTATGGACCTACTCGCGCTTCGGCGCGGACCTGATCGGCGCCGGGGTCGACGTTCCCGTATTGGGCTTCCCGCCGCCGGTGTCGGAGCCCTCCATCTCCTCGCATTCCGCACCGCAGTTGCCGCCCGGTTTTCGGGTCCTGGTCATGTTCGATTTCCTCTCGACTTTGGAGCGCAAGAACCCGCTCGGCGCGATCGAGGCATATCGCCGTGCCTTTGGCCCCGATGACGGCGCAATCCTCATTCTCAAGTCCGTCAACGGACAGCACCGACCCGAGCGTATGGCGGAGCTTTTGGCCGCCATTGATGGGCGTCCAGACATATTGCCGATCGATCGAACCATGTCCGGCGCGGAGCGTGACGCGCTGATCGCCGCGTGCGACTGCTACCTGTCGCTTCACCGCAGCGAGGGCCACGGTCTGCCGCTGGCGGAGGCGATGGCGCTATGCAAGCCCGTTGTGGCGACTGCCTTTGGCGGCAATATGGAGTTCATGAGCGAGATGAACTCCTACCCCGTGGCCTGGGCGCCAGTTCTTGTCGGCGATGGGGTCGAGCACTACCCGGCCAATGCGAGCTGGGCCGACCCGGACATCGAACACGCGGCGCGATTGCTGCAGGCCGTCCACCGCGACCCCGAGGGCGCGCGCCATCGTGCGCAGCAGGGAATGCGGGACGTTCAGGCGCAGTTGGCGCCTGAGGTTGTTGGGGGGCTGATGCGCAGCCGGCTCCAGGAACTGCACGAGGACGGTCGCTTGGAGAGCGGGAGGCCGCCGCAGCACGCTGGGCCTAGGGCTAGCTGAGAGCGAGGCTGAGCTGACCCGTCGCTAGCTCGAATGGGTCAGCGGTCTCCCTGGGCGCGCGGTCGGCCTGGATACGTTTACGCTCGGCCAGCAGAACTGGCTCAGCGACGTAGTGGCGGCCACGTGTCTGGCCGATTGGCTTGAGCAACTTGGCGTCTACTAGCGCTCGGAGGTCGCGGCTCGCGGTCTGGCCGGAAATCGTTTCGCCTGCGGTTATCTCCATGATCGTCTTGTAGGTGCTGTGAGTCAGGCGCAAGCCATACGCGACCTCGGCTAGGGCACCTGTGGTGCGCTCCGGAAGGCCGCGCTGTTGGGCGATATTTGTGCAGGCTTCGTAAAGCTGCTCCGTCTCTTGGACGCGCCGCAGCTGCGTTCTTGCCTGGTGGTAATGCGCCCTCAGGCAGTACCTGAGCCACGGGCGCGCGTCGTTCTCCGGGCGCCATTGGCCCTGACCGACCTCTTCCAGCACCTGGTAGTAGCTCTCGGTGTTGCGGCCGAGGTACTCCTCGATGCTTGAGAAGATTGGTGCCCTGATCTCCTCGCGAGCGAGCACCAGTGTCTGAAGGGCACGTGCCATGCGGCCATTGCCATCCCTAAACGGATGCACCATGACAAGGTTGATGTGCGCCATGGCCGCGCGAGCGAGGACGTTTGCATCGCTGTCTTCCAGCTCCGCGATCATCGCGGCAATCAGGTCAGGCACCCACTCGAATGGGGGTCCTTCGTACGTCTGCTCGCCCGTGGACGCCCGGACGACGTAGATCTCGCCTGGGCGCCAACGTCCGGGGTCCTTATCCAGTCGATGCTTCAGCATCATGAAATGCAGCGACTTGAGAAGTCCGGCGTCTACCTTGGCAGCTGGGTCCTGGGCAACCTGAAGCACATAAGTCATGGCATCTCGGTAACCAGCGAGCGCCAAGCGCGTCTCCTCATCGGCGGTTAGTGTGGGCTCGTCATCGACCGCGGCGATCACGTCGTCCAGGCTGGCATCGTAGCCCTCGATGCTGTTGGAGCCCTGGACGGCCCGCGCGAATGACATGCGGCGCAGCGTGCCGTACCAGCGGCGTGGCTCGGGATTGACGTAGTTCCTCAGCTGGTCGCGGAGGCCATCGATCATCCCAAGCACCTCGATCTCGATCGGCTGCAGCTCGGGGGTCTGATACACGGAGGTCATGATAAAAGCATTCTATCATCCGATCCCAGAGGATGCCAGAATGTATCTATCATTCCCTCGTCCGCGTCGGGCGCGTCGCGATACGCCGGTTCGGTGACGCCCAGACGCTCCCCCGTGTGGACCTGGACGACTCGGTCGCGCTGCGCGACCTGATGGATGGCCTGCGGTCGAGCTGGCGTGCTACGCTGTGCGACATGCGAACCGTCACGCACCGCGAGATGCGAAACCAGAGTGGTGACATCCTGCGTAAGGTCGCCGACGGGGAGACGATCCAGGTCACCAATCATGGCCACGTTACGGCGCTGATCGTTCCCCCGGGCACCGATACGCTCGCGGACCTCGCATCGCGCGGGCAGGTGCGAGTGGCGCGACAGCCGCCCTCTAGCTTGCGATCGGTCGTCCGACGCAAGAGCACCGCCTCGAGCCAGGCTATCGTGGCCGACGTCCGCGGCCGCTGGTGACGATCGCCTACCTGGACACCTCAGCCGCCATGAAACTCGTCCTCGACGAGCCGCAATCCGACGCGCTGACCGCGGAGCTGGCCGCGCGGGACGACCGGCGGCTCGTCTCGTCATGGTTGCTGCACACTGAGATGCACTGCGCCGCAGGGCGCCACCCTCAAGACGTCGACCTCGACGCGGTGCGGGCCGTGCTCGATTCCGTGAACCTGATCGACCTCACACGTGGGGACCTGCTCGCAGCCGGCACTCACGTGCCGCTGCGATCCAACGACGCCATCCACCTCGCCGTCGCACTCAGGGTCGGTGCGGATGAGATCGTCACCTACGACGGGGAGCTTGTTGAGCGGGCGAGCGTGGCCGGCTTGTCCGTGCTGTCGCCGGGCACCGCCTCGCACCAATGACGACCCGGTCCAACGCGCGCCGACCCGGAGAGTACCGCCAGACGACGTTGCGGGTACGAGGATGTCCCACGGTGATCTCGTACCGCCGGGAGCGAGTGGTGTCAGGAGGCGGGCATCCCATCCGACCCGTCGTCTAAATTGCGTTTTAGACGTTGGTAGAAGGGATGTGGCTGGCAAGGGAAGTGGTTTGGGGCCCGCTTTCCCACCTGCCTGCCTCGCGACTAAGGTCTTCTAAAATGGATTATAGAAAGCTCTAGAGATGGATGCAACCCAGAACCCCTTCACTCCGGGTGCCGGTGCCAGGCCGCCTGCGCTGGTCGGCCGTGAGGAGGTTTTGAGCGCGTTCGACGTTGCCCTTGCCAGGCTCGCCCAGGGTCGGCACGCGCGCAGCATCATCCTCGATGGCCTGCGCGGCGTCGGAAAGACGGTGCTGCTCGGCGAGTTCGACGCGATGGCGCGCAGCCGGGGTTGGATCTCCTCCGGTGTCGTGGAGTGCAACGAGGACGACGACTTCCGGGGGCTCGTGGCCAAGCTCTCGCACCGTGCGCTGCGCGCTCTGAGTCGCAAGCGGCGGGCGACCGACTCGGTTCAGCGAGCGTTCGGGGTCCTCAAGGCGTTCACGTTCACGCTCGACGAGAGCCTCCGGTGGCGGTTCAACATCGACCTCGAGGCCGTGCGGGGCGTCGCCGACTCCGGCGATCCGGAGACCGACATCGTGGAGCTGCTTGGCGAGCTGGGGCGCGCGGCGGCCGAGCAGGGGGCCGGTGTGGTGTTCCTGCTCGACGAGATGCAGTTTCTGGGTCAGGGTGAGCTGGCGTTGCTTGCAACCGCCATGCACCACATCAGCCAGGCGAGCAGCCCGGTGTTGATTGTGGGCGCTGGCCTGCCGCAGCTGTCGCTCATGCTTGTGCGAGCCCGACCGTACTCGGAGAGGCTCTTCGACTACCTCCGAATCGAGAGCCTGCGGCGTGAGACGGCCGCGAAAGCCCTCACCGTTCCCGCCGAGCGGGCCCACGTCACGTTTGAGCGGGACGCCCTGGAGCACGTGCTCGAGCGTGCTGGCGGGTACCCCTACTTCCTGCAGCAGTGGGGCGAAGTCGTGTGGAACGAAGCCGAGACCAAGACCATCGGGATCGAGGACGTGCTCGGCGCGGAGGACTACGTCAACGACGAGCTCGACCGGCGCTTCTTCCGCGATCGCTACGAGCGAGCCACCGAGGCGGAGCGGATCTACATGGCGGCGATGGCCGACCTCGGCGAGGGTCGGAACCCCTCGGCTGAGATCGCCCGCCACATGGGCAAGGAACAGCGTGCGGTCTCGGTGCGCCGCGACGGGCTGCTCAAGAAGGGACTGATCTTCAACCCGGTGGGCTCCGAGCTCGACTTCACCGTGCCCCAGTTCTCGGTGTTCATGCGCCGCACCCACCCCTTCGACCCCGACCAGCGCCCGAGCAGGGGGCGCAAACCGCGTCGCCCGGCAGCGCGGTAGGCCGTGCGAGCGAGGTACGCGCAGTGACGCTCAGGCCGATCACCGACGGTGAGCAGCTCGGGCTCACGCGAGGCTCGGCGGTGGTCTGCATACCCGTCATAGCCGCGGATGCGCAGGCGCTCGCCACCGTACGAAGCGTCGTGGAGCACTCCGAGGCATCGACTCCGGTGATCGTCGCAGGACCCTCGGCCGCGATGGGGCGGATCGCAGAGGAGCCGACCGTCGCGACGGAGGGGGGGGTGTTGCTGGGCTTGGCAGTCGACTGCGACACGGATACCGCGGCGCTCAACACCGCGGTGAAGACGAGCTTCCCCGGCGACGCGATCATCGTGGCGCCGGGGATGCGCGTCACCGCCGGCTGGTTCGAGGGCCTCCGCGCCGCGGCCACAAGCGACTCGACCGTCGCGAGCGCCACCCCGCTGTCATTGGGGGCTGGCGCAACCGAGGACCTCGACAAGGTCGCGCACCGTGTCCGCGAGCGCGCGCTGAGGCTATATCCCCGTACTGCCACGATCGGCCCCGGCTGTGCCTATCTCCGTCGATCGGCGCTCGAGCTCGCGGGGCCGCTCGATGGTTCCCTCGCTCTGGATGAGGCGTTTGCGCGCTTTGCGCTGCGAGCGCTCGCCCTCGGCATGGTCCACGTGGCGGCGGACGATGTGCTGGTAGAAGGGCCCTCCGCGGGGAGTGGAGCGCAGGGCGAGCCAGGCGTATCCCTCGGGCCTGCAGAGGACCCCATACAGGAGACGATCGCCGCCGACGAGCACGGACCGTTGCATCGCGCGCTGAACCGTGCGCGCGGCGCCTTGAGCGCTCTCTCGGTGACGATCGACGGGCGCGCCCTCGTTTCGGCGGTGGGCGGCACCCAGACCTACATCATCGAGTTGGTCCTAGCGTTGGCCCGCCAGCCGGCGGTGACCGTGCGGGTGCTGGTCCCTCCTGACCTCTCCGATCGAGCCGCAGACGCCTTCAATGCCGCCGGCGACGTCGAGCTGCTCCCCTATGAGCAGGCGATCGATGGCGCCCCGCTCACC
The DNA here is from genome assembly GCA_963725535.1 of uncultured Solirubrobacterales bacterium. Taxonomy (GTDB): domain Bacteria; phylum Actinomycetota; class Thermoleophilia; order Solirubrobacterales; family Solirubrobacteraceae; genus Palsa-744. The sequence goes on along the minus strand of CAVRYX010000007.1, from coordinate 1,195,474 downwards.
GACGTCGTTCATCGCCCGCAGCAGGTGTTCACCCCCGACGATCTCGCGCTGCTGAGATTGGCCGGCGAGCGGGTGATCATCGGACAGCAGGATCTGATTGGCTACCACAATTACACCTATCACACCGATATCGATTCCTGGCGCGGCTATCGGCGCACCACGCGATTGGCGCTCGCCGGAGCCGACCAGGTGGTCTTCTTCTCCGAGCACGCCCGGAATGACGCGCTCGCCGAGGACCTATTGCCATTGGGCCGCACACACGTGGTAGGCATCGCCCCCGAGGCTATGGAGCCCGCGAGTGCGCCCGACGGGGTACCCGATGGCCTGCCGATGGACGGCCCCTTCCTCCTCTGCCTTGGCGCTGACTATGCCCACAAGAACCGACCATTCGCGATCGAGCTGCTCGGCGCCCTGCGCGATCTCGGCTGGCATGGACGGTTGGTGCTGGCCGGCACCCACGTCCCCTGTGGATCTTCGAGGGAGCGCGAGCAGGAGCTTCTGAGCGGGAACCCGGACCTAGCCGGGTCAGTCCTCGACCTCGGGCAGGTCGACGAGCCATGCAGGCGATGGCTATATAGCCACGCCAGCGCCCTGATCTACCCCACGACCTACGAGGGCTTCGGCCTGCTCCCATTCGAGGCCGCCCAATCGGGCCTACCATGCCTCTTCGCCGCGCAGGCCTCCCTCGCCGAGTTGGCGGGCGACGCCGCGACGCTCATACCGTGGGACGCCAGCGCCAGCGCCAAGGCGGTCCTGCCGCTATTGAGCGACGGACCGGCGCGCGAGCATCACCTATCGCAGTTGCGCGCCCTACCGATCCCCAGCGCGGATGATGTGGCCCAGCAGCTAATAGCCGTCTACGAACAGGCTCTATCCGACCCGCCCTCCGAGGCGGCCCCCCGCATCTGGCAGGAGCTCGACCGCGAGCGCTACATCGTCAGGCTCGACCGCGACATCGATGATCTCAAGCTCATTGCGCAGGAGTACCAGGACGCCTACCACGCCCTGGAGGACCGTGTCAGAACCGGCCTGCCATTGATCGATGCTGGCGGACTGCTCACCCCCGCCCAGCAGCGCGGCCTGATGCGCATTGCCGCCCGGCGCGGGCTCGGCTCCGTGGTGCTTGCGCCATTTGGTGCGCTGGGTCGTTTGGGGGCCGACGGGTAAGAAGTATCCCCATGGCTTCTGTCGTCTCCACTCCGCCGGTCGCTGAGTCTCGTTCTGCCGGCTCCCCGGCTCCACCTCAACGATCATCCAGGCGCATCGTCACCGCGATACCGACGTGGGTGTGGGCGCTGGCCTTTTACCTCGTGATGGCCGTTCTCACCATCGGTTGGCACGCTTTGAGTCATCCCGCGACCGTCTGCGCATGCCTGGGAACCGGCGACTCGGCCGCGGGAATGTGGGGACTGTCGTGGTGGCCTCACGCAATCGCCCATGGACTGAACCCATTCGTCACCCACTACCTGTGGTCTCCGACGGGTGTAAACGTGGCGCAGGAGGCTGCCGCGGTACCCACCGCGGCGATCGCGATGGCGCCGGTCACCGCCCTGGCCGGCTCGTTCGTCTCGTACAATATCCTCACGATCGCGAGCCCCGTGCTCTCCGCGTTGACGGCCTATTTGCTCTGCCGGCGTCTGGTGGGTCGGGAGCTGCCGGCTGTGGCAGGGGGTTATCTTTTCGGTTTCAGCTCCTACGAGTTCGTGCAGCTGACCGGGCACTTGCCCCTGACACTGGTCTTTCTGATCCCGGTGATGGTCCATATCGCTCTACGGCGTGTTGATCGAGAGATATCGCGACGTGCTTATCTGGTCGGGATGGCGCTGCTGTTGGTCATGCAGGCAGGCCTCTTCATGGAACTGCTCGCGGTGTGCATTGGATTTGGTGCAGTGCTGCTCGTCTCGGCGCGGTTTCTCGCGCCCCCGGCCCAGCGTGAACGTATCAGTGGGTTGATCGGCGAGACGATCGCCGCGGGCATACTGGCACTGGTGCTTGGCGCGCCCTTCTTCTACTACGCCATTTTTAGCGGAGGCGTGCCGTTATTCAACGCCGCTTATTGGGATATTTTTGGACTCGACTTCCTTAATCTCTTCTTTCCCACCACGACGACCTGGTTGGGCCATCATGACTTCCAGTCCCTGAGCCACTCCTATGAGATAGGCAGCATAATGGAGGCGGATGGATATCTGGGTATCTTGCTTATAGCCGCGTTCATTCTGTGGGTGCTTAGAGCCAGGCGGGAATCTCCCGTGCTTGTGCGCCTGCTTTTGATCGCTGCGAGCCTTGGCCTCGTGGTGACACTGGGCGCACACCTGCACATCGCGGGTCACCAAACCGTGACACTGCCGTTCGCGTGGATAGACCATCTGCCAGTGCTTGCAAACCTAGTTCCCTCCCGCATGGCGCTGTTCACGACGCTGGCGATATCGATCGGCGTAGCCGCATGGCTGGCGATGCCCTCCGGACGTGTGATCGGTCGCTGGATTGTAGTGCTGCTAGCCGCCGCGATGATCTTCCCAAACGTCACAAAGTCCCTATACGGCGTGGCTCCGCCCAATCCTCATTTCTTCTCGACAGCGACGTACCGGCGCTATTTGAGGCGCGGCGAGACCGTGCTGGTCCTGCCCTTCGGCGCTGGCGACCAGTCTACACTCTGGCAAGCCGAGACGGGCTTCTACTTCTACATGCCCGAGGGCTACGTGTCCAATTTCGTTCCCCCCTCCTTTAGCTCTCCTGTCGTGGGTCAATTGCTACACAATAGCCTGCCCTCTATTCCCGAACTAGGGTCCTTTATCCGTCAGCACTCTGTCAGCCACGTGGTCGTGGACCGGTCTCGGGCGGGTTTCTGGCCAGGGGTCATGGCGCAGCTCGGCTTCCACGGGCAAGCGGTCGGAGGAGTGCTGCTCTACGCCGTTCCCGACGCTCCAGCATGACGATGTCGGTGGCAACCCGCCCAACTGCCGCCGAGGCCGTGCTTGATACGGACCAATCGCCCATCCGGCATCTGGTGAGGGGGACCCTAGCGCATGTCCCGAGTTGGGTCTGGGCACTGGCCTTCTATACGGCCATGGCAATGTTCACGATCGCCCGGCACGTGATCGCTCATCCGCTCACCGTCAGCGCGTCGGTGGGTAGCGGAGATCCCTCTTTGTTCATGTGGGGTTTGGCTTGGTGGCCGCACGCGATCACCCACGGGGTGAACCCGTTCGTCAGCCCCTATCTATGGAGTCCGGCCGGGATCGATACCGCTCAGGCGACGCTGCTGCCGACTGCTGCCATCGTTCTGGCTCCGTTCACCGCGCTGTTTGGGCCGATCTTCTCTTACAACATCCTCGCGGTTGCCAGTCCGGTGCTGTCTGCGCTGACGGCGTATCTGCTCTGCCGGTACGTGGTTCGGCGGGAGCTGCCGGCTGTGGCAGGGGGTTACCTGTTCGGGTTCAGCTCATACGAGTTCGCGCAGCTGACCGGTCATTTGAACCTGACGTTGATCTTTCTGATCCCGTTGATGGTGTACGTCGCTCTGCGGCGGGTGGATCGGGAGATCTCGCGCCGTGCGTATGTGATCGCGATGGCGCTGCTCTGCATTCTCCAGGCCGGCCTCTCGACAGAACTGCTCGCTGAGTGCGTCGGGTTTGGAGCGGTACTGCTCGTCTCGGCGCGCTTCCTCGCGTCGCAACCACAGCGCGCGCGAGTCACCGGCCTGATCGCGGAGACCGCCGGCGCCGGTGTCCTGGCACTGCTGGTCGCTTCCCCGTTCTTCTACTACGCCCTGTTCGGCGGCAACTTTCCGAGTGGCAGCCCGCTCTACTGGGACGTACATGCGCTCGATCTGCTCAATCCATTGTTCCCAACCTATGCGACCTGGTTGGGACACAATGACTTCCAGTCGCTGAGCATCACCTACTCGGGTGGTGGTGTCACCGGGCAGGACGGCTATCTGAGCATCCCACTCGTCATCGTCTTCCTGCTATGGGCGTTGAAGAGCGAGCGCGGGCGGGCGCTTGCACACTTGCTGCTGATCGCTGCTGGAGTGACCTTTGTGGTGGCGCTGGGTGCGCACCTGCACGTTGCCGGTTACCAGACGGTCACCCTGCCGCTCAACTGGACGAAGGAACTACCGCTGTTCAACGACATCATTCCCTCCCGTATCGCGTTGTTCACTACGTTGGCGATCTGTGTCGGTCTGGCGGCATGGTTGGCGATGCCTGCTGGGCGTGTGCTTGGCCGCTGGCTGGTGGTGCTGCTGGTCGCCGTGATGATCTTCCCCAATGTCACGACCTCGCTGTACGGTGTGCCTCCACGGAATCCGCGCTTCTTTTCCACTGACATGTACCGGCATTACTTGAAGCCCGGGGAGACCGTGCTGGCGCTACCTTATGCATACAACGACGTGTCGGATCTCTGGCAGGCCGAGACGGGCTTCTACTTCTACATGCCGGAGGGTTATGTAGGGCAGGTCGTTCCACCAAGTTTTATCAGCCAGCTTGCCGTGGTCAGGCTTTTGCAGAATGCGCCGCCTGCGGCTCCTGAATTGGGAACCTTCATCCGCCAGCACTCTGTAAGCCATGTGGTTGTGGACCCTGCCCTTGCCGGTCCCTGGCCTGGGGTGTTGGCGCAGCTCGGTTTGCACGCTCGTGCCATCGGCGGGGTGCTCCTCTACGCCGTCCCTGGCGCCCCGGCTTGACCGCCCGATGACAATGTGACGGTTTCAGCCAAGAGACACTAGGACTCGAGCGGGGCTCGGCCGATCAGCGAACCCAGCGGGCCACCACATCCTACAGGGTACCGTTGTACCAGGCTCCCTGAGCTGTGTTGAGCCAGTACCAGACACTGCCTTCGGTGCCGTCAACGTAGTAAACGAGGGTTTCACCGTTGGCGTGTACTCAACGGTAGGACTAGTGTTAGCCGCCGCGTGGGCTTCACTACCGAGAGTGCCGCCGGGCCGCAGACGATGATCTTCGAGGAGCTTATCCAGGCGATTCGTCACGCAGTCCGAGCACGATCGTCGATCTTGCATCTGCCGCCGGTAGCCATGTCGGCGGCCTCGCGTGCACTGGGCCTGCTCGTCCACGACGTCGTGCTGACGCCACAGGAGATCGGCGGCCTTCTCGTCTCACACGATACGCCTCTCGGCCAGATCGCATTCAGCGACTGGCTCGCCGAGCACAGCAGCTCGATCGGCAGCGTCTACGCCAACGAGCTTCAGCGCCACTTCGTGATCCCAGCGACCGGACGTTTGCCTTGATCCTGCGCCACTGATCAAGGGAGGTTCGTCCTCGACCGGTGGTCAACGTCGCTGGCGTCTTGAGTCTTTAAAGACCTATAGGCCGGTGCAGCCACCCAGCCAGAGCAGTGCCTGGGGCAGGCCACCGCTGTTCGGTCGTCTCCGGCCATCGGACTATATAGATCCCTTGGATAACATGGGTCATTCGTATTGACGCCGAGGGGATGGGAGAGTGTCCACCTTGCCTACCGATCAGCTGATTGTAGATGCCGTCGCGGCCGGCTTCAGTGGTGTGTACGTCCTGCGTCCCTATTACGCCGATCAAGGAGCGTCCGTAGTCAATTCGATACAAGCTCTGATCGGGACGCCCCCGATGGGCGACGCGGACGGCGGTGCCGTGTTCTTCAACCTCTTGCCCTACGCTGCGCGATTGAAGCGCACGATCCCTCCGGCTAAACTAGCCGCCGTTAGAGAGGCGACAATATATCCCCTAACGCTCAATTATGGAAGTGGCTTCTATGAATCTGAACCGAGTGCCGACGCCCCTCACTGGGGACGGCAGACCGACGTCATAACGATTAACAACCCCGCAAAGGCTGTTCAGACAACTACATACAGCACGACTGTGATTACTGGCTACCCTACAAACTCGCATGTGAACATAATGTGGCCCAGCGGTGCGAGTACCAATATCATGGTGAATAATCACGGATATAAGATAACGCGGTCTCTCAGGTTGCCTCCGGGCAATAGCGCGATTAAAGTCGTCACCGATGCTCCCAGGGTCAAAGCGGCGCCAGGCGATCCGCGTGCGCTGTATATCGGCTTCACCAATTCTTCATTGTCATCTGCGGCGGACTAGTTGACGGCTTTGCGGCTACGCACAACCCAACGCCCCTCTGAGAAAAGGCTGAGGGGCGGTCACCGGACCTGGGGTGGTGGCTACAAGTGCCGTCATGCGGAATGCCTGCAAGCCCTGCCCGTCGGCACCGACTTTTTGCAGCGTGAAACGGCGTCGCAGCAGCGCGAAGGTGTACTGTTGGATCGGCAGCAACTGGCCGGCATCCTGCGGAGCCGTGCTGATGACGACGATCCCGCCCGGTTGCAACGAGCGCACGGCTGCTGCCACACGCCCGGGCCCCTGCGCCGACAGCGATTCCTGGCATGGCTGGCTCGATCCGACCGCATTTGCCGCACCGAGACGCAGGAGCGCCTCCGTCGCTACGCTCGGTGTCAACAGGATCGTCAGGCCGCCATGGGTAGATCCAAGCGACGATACGAAGGCGACGACGTGAGCAGCAATTGGTTCGCTCACTGGGTTGCTCCATAAGGCACGCAGCTGACTGCCGAGCGGCGGCTCGCTCCCTAGGACCGCGGCGAGTGCCGAGCCCGGGTACTTCAGGCCGATGTCTTCTCCCTCGCTCGCGACGATCATTGCGCCAAGGAAGATCGCTGTACCGCTCGCGACTGCGATTGCGATGCGACTGTCGAATGTCAAGCGAATGATGCCGAGCCAAACGAACAGTAACGCCACGGCCGGCGGCGAGATGTGGGTGAGGTTGTCGGGGTGAGCGCGGTCGAGGTAGTAAGTGTAGACCAGCGCTCCAAGCACTGTCAGGCCGGCCGCGGCGCGAAATGCGACTGCACGCTCGCGCAGGAGCGCCGGCCGCACCACTGCGAGCAGCACGATGACGATGGCCGAGACAGTGTACATCGCTCCGAGCGCGAGACCTGCCGACCAGGGTTCGATCGGCAGCGCGCCCAACCCGCCCGTGGTGTACAGGCGGATGTAGTCGAGATATGAGCCCCAGTGCGGCCACGCGCCGGCAGCCACGCGCGTCAGCAACGTGAAGGCCAGCAGACCGAAGATGCTTGCCGCGACCAGTTGCGCGATGCGGCGAACGGCCATTCGTAGGCGCTCGCGCCCGCTCGCCTCCAAGACCGCGGCGTCCAGGCACGCGAGCGCGCTCGCGGTTCCCATGCAGTAGACGCCAGCCTCGCCGCTCCAGACAGCGGCGACAGCAACGGTCGCCAACACCAACGCATCGAATAGCCGCTTGTGACGCGCCGTCCTCGCCGATGCGAGCGACCAGAGGATCACGAGCCACGGCAGACCAAATCGCAACACGCCGGTGCTCGGGTAGTAGGTGTAGTAGCCGGGTTCCTCGAAAACGTAGAGGGATATGGCGACAGCCAATCCAACCGTCGCGATGAGCAGCGATTCCGTGCTCCAGCGCAAGATAACGTAGATGACGGCCGACAGCAGCACCGTCAATAACGACAACAACAGGATGAACGTGCCATAACCGATCGGTACGACGAGGAAGACTGCCGCCAGCGCGTCGATCATCCCGACGCCGTACTGCGAGAATGTGCTGACCAGCATCGGGTGTCCGTGGAGTACGTCGTTGGCCGGCCCAAGGAAGTAGTTGTTATCGAGCGCCAAGGCGATATTCGGAAGCCCGAGATTGGCCACCACGAGCGTGCAGGTGGCGAGGACGCCGATGTCGATCACTCGGGTCCAAGCGCGCGATGGGCCGCGGCGGCCCCCAAACGCTCTTACCAGGTCAAAGGCCGCCAGCCCGGCCGCCAGCGCAACGGCGACATCGACGACGCTGAGCGTGGCGGTGGGAACGAACGGCACCGTGGCCGCCGCGAGCAGTAGGGGCATTGTGGCGACCGCCGTGCTTGCCGAAAGCCAGCGCGGCCAGGCAGTTGGCACGAGTCGCGCCGAGAGTGCGATCGCGGCGCGGGCCGCAACGAGCGCGAGCAGCACGAAGAGCGACGTATCGAGCGTGCCGGCCGCAGGCAGCGCGAGCAGACGTGCCAGACACAGCACGCCTGCGGTCGCAGCAAGCGTCGCGAAGGCGAGAAGCTGCTGACGCTCGCCCGTCGCGCCTGCGCGCTCACGTCGCCATGCGAGCGTGACGCTCAGGGGTACGATGACGAGGATCGCGAGGAAGTATCCCAGGCGTTCGATCGGCTTGGCTTGACCGAACAGCACGATCACGGCCGCGGCGCTGATCGCAAACATCATCACGCCGTCCGCAATCGCCCTGCTCAGCAGCGATGCAGCGCTCCCGCTCACCTCTCCGGTGGGTGGCGTACGACGTGCGCTCACGATCAGTCCAGCGATGACTAGATCGCCGCCGATGATGAGCAGCGTCGCCTTCTTCCAGCCGAACGAGGACGACGCTGCGAGATCCAGCACATTGGCGGCGAGCGCCAGGGTCACTGCTGCGCTGCCAATTGCAAACAGGCTAGCCGTAAGCCGTGGACGCTCGCCGAGCGGGAGTGCCGCAGCGAGCCTCTTCATAAGGTGCCGACGACGAAGTCGTCTCTGTGGTGGGGCTCCCACAGTCAAGTCCAGATCACGGATTGCAGTCTACAGAGCCGACGTGTCGTGTGGCTATTCTCCCGGTAGGTCCAGGGTGTGCTGCCTCCCCATTACACCGAACTTAGGAGGTCGGCCGCTGCTGTTCGGTCCGGTCGCGCAGCGTCTGCGCTCGTCGAGCTAGCGTCACCGCAATCACTGACCCCCGCGTTGACGACCCACCAGACCCTTCGCCATGTAGACCTCCTGACGCAGGCCCCGCCGTCGTCCGAAACGACAGCCTTCAACCTGCTCAAGAGGTCATGTAAATCTCGCCACCAAACAGCAGCCATCCACAAAACGGTGAATCAAGGACTCAGGCTCGCGGATATGGCTCATCGAGAAATTCTTACCACTCGACCGCTGAGGGACTGCTCGTCATTACACTCGCTTCCCCAATAGGGGAGTACGACCAATTGGGTTCGGCCCAGTACTCGTTTCGCAGTTGCCCGTTGGGACCCTCCCAGAAGACATCCATGAGAGCAGCAGTTGTAAACATTTGGTCGCTGCCTTCGACCGTTCCTCCTGCGCTGGTCGCGACGATACGGTAGTGATAGGTCGTACCTGGTTCCAGGCCAGTCACGGTGGCACTCTCGGGCACCGAGCTCGTACCCGACCCTGCATCTGTTGATGCCGTCAACGAACCGTATCCTGTTGTCGTGCCATACTTGAAGTAGTAGTGGGCGTCCGTGCCCCTGGGGTTCACGGTCCCGTTCAATGTTGCCTGCGTTGGCTGCACTCCAGACGCGGCGTTCGTAGTCGCTTCGGGCGGCAACGGCGTGTATTCGGTCCAGAGCTGGAGGTTCGCGTCGCTGGCGCCGATCTCGCTAAGGCCCCCGCCCTCGACCCCCTGCTCGATGCCAATGAGCGCGTAGTTTGCGGGGCTGGTGGATAGGCTTCGTCCGCAGCCTTGTTCAGACCACGATTGTTCACCTTTCTCGGCTTCTTCTACTTCTTTTTTGCTGAAGGGGTGGTTACGCCTGTCGGCGTTGATCGCGCTTTCCAGGTCAGCCCTAGTGATGCGCGCGCTGAAGTCTCGCCACGTACTGTTTGACCCGAAGACAAAGGTTTTTTCTGATCCTACATTTTCCGCAAATGAGGTGCCCGACGCAAATTGTGTGATCGTCTGGTCGATGTTGTGTGCGGGGCTCCCGCCGGAAGCGCACGCCGACACCACGTCGAAGTGTTCGTTGGTGCTGGGATAGCCGGACCCAACACGCCACTCCTCGAGGCAGGACGCCGGCACCATCCGGCGCAGGCCGATCGGTTCGCGTCCACGCACCGTCGATGCTGCAAGCTCCTGCCTTGACATCCCTACCTCCCCGTCGTATCGGTCTGGCGCCGGGACCCCAAACCAACTTTCCAAAGGTGGTCCCGGTGCCGTTTTTTTGACTGGCGAAAACGCCGCAGGGGCACTTCTACCCGACCGGCGTGGTACCGGTCAAGCCTAGATAGACAGAAAAGACACTGGCTAAAACCATCAGTGGATGCGACCTATCAACCAGAAGAGCCCAAAAATCAAGGCTCGTTCAGGCGAGCGCATTGAGCAGGCTGCGCAGCTCGCCGTTCATCGGAGGTGGCGAGGCGGCATCCTCACAACATGGCGGCTTGTCTCGGCGTCAACGACCGACGGTGGCAGGAAGGCCATCAGGCCGGTTCGAGTTCCCCGCGCTTCAGCTGCTGTAGACCATCTTCGATTGCGGGACTGCGGCGCGTCTGAAGGTCGTGGAGGTAGTCGAGAAGCGCCTCCAGCCAGTCGCGGTCCTGTCCGCGCTCACGCAGCTCATCGAGCGCGCGGCTCACGCATCGCAGGCTCGCCGGTTCGACCTAGACTGGGCGTGAGCCGGTGATTGTGTGCAACGCGCCGCGTGCTATCCACGAGCGAACGGTCGGCTCCGAGACACCGAGCCGTCGCGCGGCGTGCGCGACCGGCACACCAGGGGCGTGCCCGACGCCCTCAAGCGAACCGCGATCATGCGATCTCCGGCAGCATCCGCGCGATCTCCTCGCCGTGCGTGGTGAGCTGCCATGCGTTGCGCTTGCCGATGCCTTCGGAGCGCAGGTCCGGGGCCGGAAGCATATCGAGCCCGGTTCATCCATTAGGAGGGGACTGGGTATGGGGACGCAGGGGCTTGAGGAGGCGCTCGGCGTGTGTCAGGTCTTGGCCCGGCGCTGGAACGGTTTGCGCAGCCATGCGATGAAGAGCGGGACCGAGATCAGGTCGGGGACCGTGAGCTGCGCATCGGGCCGGGGTTGGGCGCTAAAATCCCGGGTGTGACCGCCAAAGAGCTGCTGCTGCAGGAAGCGCCACGCTGGAGCGAGCAAGACGCTGAGGTCGCATTGCGAGCCGTCGAGCACGAGCACGCCTCTGACCAGCAGCGGCGCGAGATCGATGCCGCGATCATCGAGTCATACACCCGGATGCCCCAGGAGGATCTCGGCGCCAATTGGGTGGCACGGCAGTCCATACGAGAATCACCGTTCCCAAGACGCTGATCGCTGAGAGGATCACCTCTCTCGGACCGGCCAAGCTCATCGCGCTCTGCAGAGCGCTCAACACGGCCGTCGACTGCTGAGCTTCACCACGCATCAGCACGTCTCCCGCAATCCCGTTGCTCTGACAGCAGCCGCGATCTCCTCGCCGCTCGGGGTGAGCTGCCATGCGTTGTGCGCTACGAGCGACTGGCGCTATCGGCGTCGGCCGTCGGGATCAGGGACGGTCAGGTCTTGGTGCCGCGCTGGAACGGTTTGCGCAGCCATGCGATGAAGAGCGGGACCGAGATCAGGTCGGGCACCGTGAGCGAGTCGAAGTGTTTAACGAGATTGGCGCCGGTCTCCATGGGATGTGGGTCCTTGGGTGCCGGCTGGCGGGCGTTGGGTTGCTCCATGTCGCTCATTGTACTCATGTTAGCTCGATGGCGAGTGCGAGCACGAGCAGGATCACCGCGCCAATCAGCAGCGGGTCCTTGCGCGCGAGGGCTCGCTCGTTGGCAAGCGATTCCAGGGCGAGGGCTTCGAGCAGCCACTCTTCGACAGTCTCGTCGTCGTAGGTGGTGCGGGCGTCGAGCAGGCCCGCCACGGGTGGGCCGATCTGCGCTGCCCCCGGGAGAAGCAGGACGCGCACGGCAAGGCCGAGGGACAGGGCGAGGAGGAGCAGCACGAGCGCCGCGATCCAAAGGTGGTGGGCGGATCTGACGCCCAGGACGATCGCCGCGATGGCCGCGCAGACGCTCACGACGCCGAGCGCGCCGAGGTCGAACGTGCCGGAGCGAGCCACTTGCGTCTGCAGTTGACTCTCGGCCAGCGAACGCAGGCTGTTTGCGAGCCGTGGCGTGATCGCTCTTGCGGGCATGTCGAGAACGCTATGCAGCGACGGCGATGGAACTCTCGGCGGCGACCCGGATCGCCCGTGTTTCCGGGCCTCGTGGCTCGAAACCTGGCGCGAAACGGTCCTTGTGCCCCTATCGTTGCTCCGACAGTGCCCGCGCGATCTCCTCGCCGTGCGTGGTGAGCTGCCATGCGTTGCGCTTGCCGATGCCTTCGGAGCGTTTGCTTGCGAGGTTCTCGCGGGCGAGGGATGCCAGCAGCCGCGATATCTGCGATTGGTCGGTGATGCCGATTGCCGTGGCGATCTCGCTGTTGCTCGAGTCTGGGTGCTCGGCGAGGTAGATCATGCATTGACGCACCCGGTGGGCGTTGTTGGGTATCGCGGGATGGATCGCGCCGAGCCCCAGATTCAGTACGGGCAGCTGTTGCGCCAATGATGCCCAGCGGGGGTCTCCGGCCGCGATCTCGCGTGCGAGCTGCGAACCCATCTCGATTTCCCGCGCGAGATCGTGCGTATCGAGGTAGGGCGCGGTGACGAGGCCCATGATGGGGCTGAGGAGATCGATCAGCGGCGTGGGTTCCTTGGTGAGCAGGTGGGTGTGGATGAGCCCGAGGACGGACGCGATGATGCCGGCGAGGATCAATGGCTTGGGCCGCTCCTCGCGTGGTGTCGGCCAGAAGCGTTCGACGATCGTCCAGCGGAGCAGCGCGAGGTTGTGTGCGCGCCGTTCGAGCGCCCAGGAGCCGGCCGCCAACGCATCGACAAACCAGATCCGCGCCAGCAGAGGCTCGGAGTCGAAGAGCACGAGCAGCGACGCCAATGCGGCTCGCGCCCCGTCCTGCCAGCGCTCCTCGCGCTCGAACGCCTCCGCGATCAGTTCATTGGCGCGCTCGGACCCCAGATCCAGCAGCGTCGTAAAGCAGTCCTCCAGATCCCCGAAGTATTCGTAGAAGGTGCCGGTGGACACCCCGGCCCGCGAGGTCACCAGCTTCACTTTGGTGCGCGCATACCCGTGCTCAGCGACGATCTCCGCCATCGCATGAAGAATCCGTGCGCGTTGCATCCTTGTTCCTGTTCGCGGTGACGATATGTAGGTGGTCGTGGATCTTTGCGTAGACGAGTGTCTCGTCAGGCGATCAGGTCCGGGGCCGGAAGCATATATCGAACCGCGGTTCATCCATCAGGAGGCGACCGGGTATGGGGACGCAGGGGCTCGAGAAGGCGCTCACGGCCGGTGAGGAGCCATGCCGCGGCGCGCTACGCGCTGAGGCGGGGTACGGAGGCCCCGCGCGCACTCGCCTGGTGGCTCGTCAGGCTTCGCTACGGATAGCGACCATGCAGACGCTTGTGGGCCCGCTCGTAGACATTGCGGGTCCTCTCATCGGCGGGGTGACGCTCGCCGTAGGCGATCATGCTCCAGGCGAGGCTGTCGTCTGGCTTCTGGATCAGCTGGAATACGAACCCGTAGGGCGCCCTTGAGGCGCCATGCCTGCCGAGCGGGACGTAGAGCTTGCGGCAGCCCGGAAGTTTGGTGGCGCCCGGACCGTCGGCCTTGCAGCGCTTCCAGTCGAGCTTCGCCGTACCGGTCTCGATCGTCTTGCGGGCGCTCTGCGCCTGAGCGCGAGCTGGCGAGCGAGGGTCGTAGCGCTCGACCTCCTCTCGCCACTCGATCGAGTGGAACTCGATCGAAACGGGCGGCAAGCCGCCCGCCGGGGTAGCCGGCACCGCTAGCCCTCGGCGTCGTAGGGGACGTCGGCCGAGAGACGCTCGAAGTCCTCCTCGGAGGCAGGCTTGGTTCCTCGCTGGGCGTGCAACTGCGCCGTCGGAGTGATCGGCGGCTCGATCGTCACACCGCCCTCGCGATCCGGGACGACCTCATAGCGGCGCCCCGCGATCTCCACAAGCTCGCCGACCGTCAAATCAAGCCTCTTCACCGCAGTCACCATGAGCCAATAGTAGCCCGAAGACCAGCGGACACCGGCCTGAAAGTGACCACGCGCGTCTGGTGACCGTCCCGGCTAACGGCCTCCAAGTGGCCTGCAGCGTCGTGAAGCAGTCCTCCAGGTTCGGTCTATGTGGCGAGTCCCGCGAGTAACCGGTCGTCAAAAGGTTCACCGTTGTGGCACTCGTCGATGCCATCAAGGAGCCGGATCTCGTTTACGCATCCGGAACCCGGGAATTGAAACCGTTCGACGGTGGTCAGTGTCGCGCGATCTACCATCCACAGACCGCCGTCGTTCACTTGGCGCTCCCCCCGTCCGCCGAACTCGGAGTGGCCAACGAATAGGTGGTCGGCGTCAACTGCCAGTCCCCGGACGATCACGCCGTCTTCCTCGGGCACCCAGAGCACCTCGCCGGATCTCACCTCGTGCAGACCCCCTGAGCGCGAGTCGCAAACGACGAGCCCGAAGGCGCCATCCCAGATGTTGTGCGCCCACGCTGCGACTGTCACATGAACCCCGGCGAGCTCGAGCTCCGGCCAGGAGAGCTCCCAAACCTCTGAGGGATGGTCGTGGTTGTGGGCCACGATCCACACACGGTCTCCGCTGCGGTGGACGCTGTTGAAGTGGTGGCCCCGCACGCCGCCCGGGCCGCGGTCCCAACCCCGATCGCCAAGGGCCACGTCTCGGATCAGGGCACCGTCGGCGGCGTAGACCAACAGGCGCTCGCGGCCGGTGTCCACAACCAGCAGCCGATCGCCGACCCACTCGATCTGGTGGGCCAGCAGGAGTCGTCGGGGGGTTCGAGCGACGATCTGGCCGTCCGCGGCGTAGCTGACCACATCCCCGCCGTCGATGGCCGCGAGATCCTCATGGCTCAGGATCTCCTCGTTGTTGACGTGGGAGTGGGCGACAAGCACGGCGTCGCGCTTCCAGGTCAGGCCGTAGTACTCGCCGTCGCCATTTCGAAGCTCAGTCAGGCGACCGGTTATCGCGTCGAGTAGAAATAGATGGAGCGGTGTCGCAATCAGAAGCCGGATCGACGAATCCTAATCTTGATTCCTCTCAAGGGTCTCCCGGCTGGGCTTCGATCTGATCTGAAACGTCCACCGTGGAGGGCAGGGCTGCGGGTACCGACATCCCGGCTAGAGGCGACTGGTTGCGGGCGGGGATCGCGGACCCGCGACTGCTCGGGCGCAGACGCAGTACGCCGCGCTTGGCCGCGCGAAGTGGGGCGGTGATGCGCCAGCTCATCGACGACTGCACCCTCTCGAGGATGTTCCCCTGTCGCTGCAGTCGATCCTCCAGCTCCGACAGCGCCGTCTGTGCTTCGCCGTGCCGGACTGCGGAAACGGTCAATTCGCTGCGTGTGTTCTCGAGCTCCCCGCGTGTGCCCTCGAGCTGCTCGCGTGTGTTCTCGAGCTCGCGGCAGGCACTCCCCAGCTCATTGCGGGACCGCTCCCGCTCTTGCTCGATCAGCGTCCTCAGCTGTGTGGCCTCCTCGTTCGCCTGAGCCACCGCGTTCGTGAGCCTCTTTCGCTCATCCTGCAGCGCAGAGGTCTGCCGTGCCTTGGCGAGCCGCAGGTCGGTGGAAGTCCGGCGCTCCCACCAGAGCTCCGCAGCGACGCGCTCGATCGCCTCGGGTACCTGCTGGTGGCGAGCACTTGCCGCACGGCGGGCATCCTCTGCGGCTCGCAGGGCGAGGAAGACGGTGCGCGCCGCAGGCGGCACCCCCCAGGTGGCGGCCAGTTCGCGGGGGGGCGTAGCGTGGTGCCACAAGTCCGGTTCGATCTCCTCGAGCAGTCGCTGATGCAGGCCTTTCTGGTCGGGGGGCTGGAGGCCGAGCAACGACGCCATCGCCGCGAGCTGGCCCTGAGCGTCACGGAAGAAGTCTTCGTAGAACACGAGCGTTCGAGGGCGGCCCCGGGTTTCCCTGAGCGCCCGGGCGGTGTACTCCAGCCACAGCTCTCCCCACGCGCCGAGCGACAACTCCGGGTCGGGGCGACGCTGAATCGAGGAGATCGCGTCCGCGGGGTTGCGCAGGCAGATCACGTACTTCGCGTCTGGCACCAACTCCTTCCAGAAGGGCAGCGTGAGCGTCGTACGCGGGTCCTTCCACCCCCATAGCGGGGCTGCGCCAAACTTCTCCTTCAGCAGGCCGCGCGCGCGCTCGCGCAGCTCATCGAAATCTGGGGAGCGCTCCCAGCCGGACGCGGCCGGTAGGGGGCGCCACCAGACGGTCCCGAGCTTGTCCAGGATCTCGTCGTTGAGCTCCACCATCCAGCGTGGCTCCCAGTAGCCGCGGGGGTCGTCCGCCTCGTCTGGGGCCAGATGATCCTCTGGGGGTCCGATCTCCACGCCGAGGAGATGCAGAAGCCGCACCGTCAACGATGCCCCGCTGCGGCCGAAGCCCAGGACGCACACAGGACCGCTCGTGCCGCCGTTGACTACGCTCATGCCGGGGTAGCCTAGCTGGCTTGCTGCCCAGCAAGGGCGCCGGCCTGCACCGCTTCATGGTATCTTGTAATGGCCATGGCAAAGCGACTTGCGATATCCAGCGGGGGGCAGGTGTCCGTCCCCGCAGCGGTGCGCAGGCGATGGCGGACCCGAACCGTCCTTGCCGAAGATCGCGGCGACCACGTTGTGCTGCGCCCGGTTCCAGACGATCCAGTGGCAGCCGCTGCAGGGGCATTCGCGACGCAGATCGGCGCGCTCGGCTCCGAGGAGGCCAGGCGCTTGGATCGCGAAGAGGAACTGGATGCCCAAGAGCGCGACCGCCACTGACGCGGCTGGGTCCTCGGCAACCACTCTGATCGACGCCTCGGCGCTCATCGCGCTGCTTGGGGCTGAGCCCGCCGCCGATGAGGTGCAGGAGATGCTGGGTCGCGGCGCCGCGATGACCACCCTCAATCTCGCTGAGGCGGTGGACCGGCTCAAGCGGCGCTACGACCTCGAGATCGAGCGCACGCGACCGGTGATCGAGGGCCTCCTGGTGAAGAGCCTGGTACTGCTCCCGCTCGGACCCGCTCAAGCCTGGCGCGCGGGTGAGATTCGTGCTGCTCACTACCACCGCTCCCGCTGCCCGATCTCGCTCGCCGACGCTGTGCTCGTGGCGAGCGCCCCAGCGGGTGGGCGCATCGCAAGCTCTGACGGCCCCCTGCTGACCGTCGCCGCGAGCGAGGGTCTCGCCACCGTCGCCCTGCCCGACTCGAAGGGGCGCCGAGCAGGCGTGCGGCACCGGCGGGGCGGCCGTCAGTCTCACTCCCGCACGCCGTAGCGCTCCCACAGCTCCGGTCTTGCCCGTAGCCACTCGGCCGTGCGGGTGAGTCCGTCCTCGAGTGAGGTCGCCGCCTTCCAATCGAGCAGCTCGTAGGCGGCGCGCGGGTCCGAAACCCACACGTTCGTGTCCCATTCGCGCTGGCCCATCGTGCCCCACTGCGGGGCTGCCGTGATGTCCAGGGCGCGGCGGGCCACCTCGACGAGCTCGTCGAGGCGTGTCTGGGTGCCGGAGCCGACGTTCAGCGTTGCGCCGGGGCCCCCGGGCGCGCCGCGCTCCGCCGCGCGCAGCAGCGCCTCGCAGCAGTCCTCCACGTACACGAAGTCGCGGGCCGTCTGCGGGCCGACCAGCGGCGGCAGCTCCCCGCGGGTCGCCTCGCGCACCAGCGCCGGGATCAGGCGGCCGGGGTCCTCCCACGGGCCGTACACCGAGTACAGGCGCAGTGTCACCGCCGGCAGGCCCTCCGCCGCCGCGAGCGCGGTCAGGTGGGTGCCCGCGGCCTTCGTGACGGCGTAGTGGCTGTTGGGCTCGAGCCACTCGTCCTCGCGCGGAGGGTGGCTCTTCAGGCCGTACTCCGAGGACGAGCCGGCGTTGACGAACGCCTCCACCCCCGCGGCGCGCGCGGCCGCGAGCAGCGCCGCGGTGGCCGTGACGTTCACGGCGACCATCGCCTCGAGGTCGGTCTGCCACGAGTAGGCGCCGTGGGCGGCGAGGTGGAAGACCCACTGCGGCGTGGTCTGCTCGACGGCCCGCGCGATCGCGGCGCTGTCGCGGAGGTCGAGCTCGAGCACGCGCACCTCGGGCGGGAGGTCCCCCAGCCGCCACGCGCCCTCGCGCGAGCGCGTGAGGGCCACCGGCTCGTGCCCGGCGGCGGCCAGGTGTCGCACGAGGTTCGCGCCGAGGAAGCCCGCGGCGCCCGTGACGAGCGCTCTCACCGCGGCTGCACCCGGCCTGCGTCGCGGAAGCCCGCGGCGACCGTGACGGGCGCTCTCACCGCGGCTGCACCCGGCCTGCGTCGCGGAAGCCCGCGGCGACCGTGACGGGCGCTCTCACCGAGTCTCACCCAGGCTTGCGCCGAGGACTCTCACGGGGTCTGTGGCGGGTGCCCGCACCGCGCCGGTCAACCCGGCTTGCGCGCGATCAGGCACATGTTGCCGAGCGGCACCGTCACCCGTAAGCGACCTGCCGCGCCCGCGCGCAGCGCTCCTAGCAGCCGGGACTTCAGTCCGGTGGGCAGCGGCACGAGCTGCGCGAGGTACGCCACGCTGTAGGTGTTGCGTACGCTGCGCACCTGCGGCTCGACGAAGCCGGCCTTCGCGAACAGGCGGCGCGCCGTCGCGGGCGAGTACAGGTAGGTGTGCTCGATGTCGACGATCGGACTGCGCTCGCGGAGCATCCGCGCCGACCACGCGGAGACGTTGTGGTTGAGGGCGAGGACGTGGCCGCCGGGCCGCAGGACCGCGAGGCACTCTTCGAGCAGCTCGACGGGGTTTGAGATGTG
Source organism: uncultured Solirubrobacterales bacterium (assembly GCA_963725535.1). Lineage (GTDB taxonomy): Bacteria > Actinomycetota > Thermoleophilia > Solirubrobacterales > Solirubrobacteraceae > Palsa-744. The sequence continues at coordinate 1,176,831 of CAVRYX010000007.1, read as the reverse complement.
GTCGAGCACCTGGAACAGGCACACGGCGTCGAAGCTCTCGGGGGCGAACACCCCGGGGCGCATCACGTCCTGCACGATCGCGCCGTCGAGCTCGGGCGGGGCCTTCGCGACAGCGTCGGCGCTCGGCTCCACGCCGCGTACCTCACTCCAGCCCTGCTGGCGCGCCCGCTGGAGGAAGAAGCCGTTGCCGCAGCCGATCTCAAGCAGGGCCTCGCGCCGCGGCGAGCGCGTCTCCAACCAGCCGAGCGCGCGGCCGTACGTCGCCTGGATCGAGGCGACCTCCGAGCCGTAGTCGAAGCTGCTCGACGCGTACAACTCCTCGAGCAGCTCCTCGTCCGCGACCGGGTCTGAGCGTACGAGGCCGCAGGTGTTACAGGTGACCATCCGGTAGTGCACCCGGTCGGGCAGGCGCCGCGCCGAGAAGACGCGGGCGTTGAACGCCTGCGGGTCGAACGTCGCCGGCCAGCGCTCCGCCGCACCGCCCTCGCGCTCGCAGATCGCGCAGCGGGTGGTGTGCATCTGCGGCAGCTCGGTGTCGAGCACCTCGCTCACGCCCGCGGGGCCCACTCGTTTACCTTGCATGCAGCCACTGCGGCTGAGGATACCCGTGCCGGGGCCGGTGCGTTACGTGACGGCGGGCGCGCCCGCGGCGGGTGCAGCGCCAGCGACGCGAGCCGCTCGAGCTCTGTGCCTGAACAGCGCCGGCGCAGCTGTCGGTTGTAGAGCGCCATGTCGAAGAAGTACAGGCGTCCGTCGGCGCTCACGAGCGGTTTGACGCCGAGCGCGTGCGACAGCGCGGGGATCAGCGCCGCTCCGCGGTGGGCGTATCCGAACGTATCGACGTACACGCCCTCGAACCCCGCCGCCGAGACCTCGGCGAGCATCCGCGCCAGCGGTTGCTTGACGACCGCCGACTCCCACTCGGAGGGCAGGCCCTTGAGCTGTCCGTAGCTCCATCGCAGGCGGCTCGAGTGCACGTACCCGATCAGCTCGGCGTAATCTTCCATCCGGTGGACGGGTGGGTTTTCGGGGAACGGGACGTACGGCAGTTGGAACACGCTCGCACCGGCCGGCAGCTGCTGTTGGATGGCGTGGACGAAGCGGGCGTCGGTGGCGTATTCGGCGTCCTGCGCCCTGTACGGCGGCGCCTGCGAGGAGCTCGTCTGGTCGAGCACGCCGACGGCGAGCACGGCGGCGAGGCAGGCTGCGTAGCCCCAGCGCCGACGGGGTGAGCCGCTGCCGATGCGCCGCCTCAGCGCATCCAGCCCCAGCCCGACTCCCATCAGGGCGAAGAACGCGATGAACACCGAGATGCGGTTCCAGGCGCGCAGCTGGGGGCTCACCACGTAGGCGAAGATCGTCCCTAGCCCACCGACCGTCCCGATCAGGAAGGCGAGACCGGCGCCGAGCGCCGCGTACGCATAGCGTGGGTCGGGGACGCTCGCGCGGCCGGCGCGCAGCGCGCGCACCACGAACGCACCCGCCAGCCCCACGAGGCCCAGCGTGCCGATCAGCCCGAGGTTGGCGCTGTGTCCCTCGCCGATCGGCGCGGTGGCCGTCGCCCGGTACTCCTTGGCGAGCTGCGCCAGCGGCTCGATGCGGTTCCTAGCGATCGGCAGGACGAGGTCGGCGAGTGACAGCGCAAAGATGTCGCTTTCCTTTGGCTTGCGCTGCGTGACGGCCGGGTCGCCGCCGTGCTGGGAGGTGTAGATCAGGGTGGGCAGCCCGTTGAGCGTCACCGTGGCGAGCACGAGGGCAGCAACCGCGGCCCCACTCACCACTCCGCGCAGAGTGCGGTTGGCGAGGGCGCTCACCACTGCCGCCAGGAGCACCAGGGCTGCGGTGAAGGCGGCGTAGTAGTTGTCCGAGCAGCCCACGACGACGCACGCCAGCACGGTCGCGCCGGAGCGCCACGTCAGATACCTCCTCACACCACGTCTCGTCGCGCTGCGGGTGAAGAGCACCCTGTTGGAGAGCACGGCGATGACCAGCAGGCACGCGAGTGGGACGGTGAAGTATGAGCCCTGGAAGATGTGGCTCTCGCCGTCGAAGAAGTGATAGGGCAGCAGCGTGAACAGGACGGCGCAAACCACGGACGCGCCGATCGAGATCCCCACCGCGCGCAGCCCGGCGTAGGCGCTTACCGCAATCAACGGAAAGCAGAGCAGAAAGAAGAGATTGTCGACCACGGCGGGATTGCCGAACGGAATCCCGATGACCTTGACGATCAGCAGGTAGAGGCTGTCGCCGCTGAACACCGGATAGTCGTAGAGACGTTGGCCACCCGGCGCGCCGAGGCTCGAATTGGTCAGGTACCAGCCGTGTTCGAGGATGCCCTTGATCGTGGCGAGGCCGTAGAGCTCGTCGCCGCCGGGGCTCGAGTACAGCGGTACCCTCAGATTGGCCTGCCACACCTGCAGTACGACGGCCGCGATGGCGCTCGCGAGCGCCGCTGTGGCCAGAGCCCCCGGCAGCTCGGCGCGCAGGCGCGCGACCCACACCGACGCCGTGCCGCGAGGCTCAGCGGAGGGTGCGCCCACACCCGGTCGGGGGTGTGTGAGCTGCGCCATGATGCGCTGCCCCGGCCCCGCTCATGCCCGACCGGCTGGCCGTCTGGCGAGCACGGTGTAGCCCAGGCAGTCCTCGCCACTGTCTCGCAGCAGGGACAGCCTGCCCACGACGACGCTCGCTGCGAGCAGGGGTGATAACGCCAGGCCGCCGACACGCGAGGCCAACCTCCGCAGCGGCCCCTCCCTGCGAGGCATCAGCAGCGGCAGGATCAGCACGATCACCTTGTAGCAGGCGACGGTCAGGGCGTTGCCGCGCCGGTACACCTCGACGTCCGTGAACCCGCTCTCACTCAGCAGGTGCTTGATGCCGGAGGGGGTGAACCGCCAGTAGTCGAACGGGACGTAGTGCCACCGTGCCGCGAATGGCACCGTCAGGATGATCCGGCCACCCGGCCGCAGCGAGCGCTTCGCTTCCGCGAGGAAGCCCGGTGGATCGAGCACGTGCTCCAACGTCTCCGTGCACAGCACCGTGTCGGCAACGACGTCCTCCACCGGCCACCTGTCGCCTGTGAAGTACTCCGTGTCGGCCATGTCGTAGCAGAATCGCTCCTTTGCGTCGACCGTGTCGATGCCGATGTACTTCACATCCGCGGGTACGAGCGTGCGGTAGGGCTGCGCGCCGCAGCCGACGTCAAGCAGCGTGCCGCGGACGGTCCTCAGCTCGCCGGCGAGGTCGCTCCAGATCGTGCTGGCCTGTAAGTCGAAGAAGCGACGAGCGCTCGCGATCGTTCGACTGGCGGGGCCGTCGAGTCGGGTGAAGGGCAGCGGTTGCCAGTGCTCGTCGCTCTGGTTGCCGACGTCGGTTCGGCGCGGGGAGGTGGAGACGCTGTCGCTCACGGCCGCGGGACTCGCTCAGACATCCGCGGCCTGTGGGACCTGCTCGGGTTTTTTCAGTGGCTCGGCCTCGGCGGTGGTGGCGGCCCCGTTCGGGAGGGCCGCGGTGGGCGCCTTGGTGGGGGCGTTGAGGACGCTCTCGACGAGGTACGGCGGACGGCGCTTGCTCTCCTCGTAGATGTGCGCGACGTAGGAGCCGATGATCGCGAGGCACAGCAGCTGGATGCCGCCGATGAACAGCATGCCGACGATCAGCGTGGTGAAGCCCTTCGGGGCGAGGCTCGGGTCGGCGAAGTGCAGGATCAGCTGCGCCATCAGGGCGATGAACGAGACGCCCACAGTGACCAGCGCGAGCCACGCGATCAGGTCGAGCGGAACGTAGGAGAACGAGACGATCGCGCGGCGCGCCCAGCCGACGTTCTTGACCAGCGAGTTGGTCGTTTTGCCGAACATGCGCTCCGGTCGTACGTACGGCACCCCGATCTGGCGGTAGCCGACCCACGCGCGCAGGCCCCTGATGAAGCGGTGGGACTCGGGCAGTCCGTTCAGCGTGTCCACGACGCGGCGGTCGAGCAGCCCGAAGTCGCCCGCGTCGAGCGGGATGCTGACGTAGGAGAGGCGGCGGAAGAGGCGGTAGAAGAGCTTGTAGGCGCGGCGCATGAACGCCGTCGCCTCGCGCTCGACGCGCACGCCGTACACGATGTCGAACCCCGCCCGCCACTGCTCGACGAACTTGGGGATGATCTCGGGCGGGTCCTGGAGGTCTCCGTCGAGCAGCACCACGGCGTCTCCGGTCGCGATCTGCATGCCGCTGGTGAACGCGCTCTGGGACCCGAACGCCCGCGTGTGGTTGACGACCACCACCTTGGGGTCGCGGCCGGCGAGCTCGGCCAGCACCTCGCGCGCGTTGTCGGGGCTGCCGTCGTTGACGAAGATGATCTCGTAGTCGGCGCCGATCTCCTTGAACATCCTGCTCAGGCGCTCGTGCATGACCGGCACCGCGGGAGCGTCGCGGTAGCAGGCGATGACGGCGCTCAGCTTCACGCTTACGCCGTGGCGGTGTCGAGCGCCGCTTGCGCCGTGGCCGCGAGCTTTTGCGCGGAGAGGCCGTGGCGGTCCTCGAGGAACCGCTGGCTGCCCGCGAGTCCGCTGGGTGTGCTCTGCACGCCGGCGCGGATCAGGCGGCAGCCCAGCCCGTGCTCGGCGATCGTCTCCGCGACCAGCGAGCCGAGCCCGCCGTTGAGGTAGTGGGTCTCGACGGAGATCGCCAGCGACACGCCGCCCAGCAGCTCGACGAGATCCTCGACCGGCGAGGGGTTGAACGTCGAGACGACCGCGACGGTCACGCCGATGCCCTCTTCAGCGAGCGCCTCGGCCGCGAGCTGCGCCTCGCGGGCGACCGAGCCGATCGCGATCAACGCCACGTCGGAGCCTTCGCCGATCAGCTGCGCTCGGCCGGTCTCGAAGCGGCCGTTCAGGCCGGGCACCGGCGTGCCCTGCTTGGCGATCCGCAGGTACACCGGCCCCTCAAGCGCGCGTGTGGCCTGCACCGCGGCGCGCGCCTGGGCGCTGTCGGCCGGGGCGAGCACCGTCATGCCCGGCTGCGCTCGCATCAGCGCGTAGTCCTCCAGCGCGAAGTGCGTGATCCCGTTGTGGCCGTAGTCGAACCCGCCCCCCACACCCACCACGCGGACCGGCAGGTTGTGGAGCACCGGGCCGTTGCGCACGAATTCGTACGGGCGCATCGTCGCGAACGTCGCGATCGAGTACACGAACGGCACGTACCCCGCCTCGGCGAGGCCGGTCGCGATCCCGACCATGTTCTGCTCGGCCACGCCGACGTTGAAGAAGCGCTCGGGAAAGCGGCTCGAGAAGACGTCGAGCACCATGTAGCCGAGGTCGCCCGTGAGCAACACGACGCGCTCGTCGCTCGCCGCCAACTCGGCGAGCTCGGCGACGAAGTCGTCTCTCATGCGGCCGCCGCCTGCAGCTCGGATAGCGCCTGGGTGTACTGCTCGTCGGTCATCGGCAGATAATGCCAGTCGATCACGCTCTGCATGAAGCTGACGCCCTTGCCGAACGTCGTGTGGGCGATCAGCACGTGCGGCGCCCCCGCGGTGCAGTCCAGCGCCTCGATCGTCGCCTGCAGGGCCGCCGGGTCGTGCCCGTCGAGCTCGTGCACGTCCCAGCCGAACGCCTGCCACCGCTGGGCCGGTGCGCTCAGGTCGAGCACCTCGCGGGTGTAGCCCATCGCCTGCTGCCCGTTGAGGTCGAGCACCACGACCAGGTTGGCGAGGCCGTGGTGGGCGGCGAACATCACCGCCTCCCACACGGACCCCTCGTTGAGCTCCGCGTCGCTCATCACGACGAACGTGCGCCGCGGCGATGTCTCCAACCGCGCCGCCAGCGCCGCGCCAACCGCGATCGGCAGCCCGTGGCCGAGGGAGCCCGTGCAGAAGTCGACCCCGTCGAGGTCGCGCTCGGGGTGCACGCCCAGCAGCGTGCCGTCGGCACAGTACGTGCCGGCCGTACCCGGGGGCAGGTGTCCAGTCAATTCGAGCGCCGCGTAGAGGGCCAGCGCGGCGTGGCCCTTGGAGAGGACGAGGCGGTCTCGCTGGGTCCGATCCTCGGGCAGGTCCAGAGCGCCGCCGTACAGCGCGGCGAGGATGTCCGCGATCGACAGCGCCGAGCCGATGTGGCCCACGTTCGCACGCTTGGACTGCTCGATCACTGTGCGACGGATGCCGTCGGCGAGGGTCGCGGTGTCGATCTCGCTCGCTCGATGCCGGCCCATCCTGCGCCCGAAGGTACCACACGGTCCTACGGGCTTTGCCCGTTTGTGGATGCCCTCTCGGATAGTTAGGCTGATCGAGATGTCCGAGACCGACCACAGCGCCGCCTACCTCGCCGCTGCGGCGGACCTCGCGCGGGCCGTCGACCCGGCGGCGCTCGATGCGATGGCGCTCGGCCTCGCGGGCGTGCGCGAGCGCGGGGGACGCCTGTTCATCCTCGGCGTCGGCGGTGGCGCGGGTCACGCCTCGCACGCGGTCAACGACTTCCGCAAGCTCTGCCGGCTGGAGAGCTACGCGCCGACGGACAACGTCTCGGAGCTGACCGCGCGCACGAACGACGACGGGTGGGAAACATCCTTCAGCGCCTGGCTCGCCGTCTCACGCCTGGGCGCCCGCGACGCGTTGCTCGTTTTCTCGGTCGGCGGTGGCTCGCGCGAGCACAACGTCTCGACAAACCTCGTCGGTGCGATGGAGGCCGCGCGCGAGGCCGGCGCCTCGATCTACGGCGTCGTCGGTGCGCCCGGCGGGACGCTCGCGCAGCTCGCGGACGTCGCGATTATTTTGGAGGGGCCTTCGGCGTGGCGTACGCCGCTGGTCGAGTCCCTGCAGGCCGTGGTCTGGCACGGTCTCGTCTCGCACCCGGTGCTGGCGGTTCAGGCCGGCCACTGGGAGACGCTCGCGGCGCGCGCGGCCTCGTGAGCGGCGCACCCGAGCTCCGCCCGCTCGGCCCTCACGCACCCGAGCTCCGCCCGCTCGGCCCTCACGCACCCGAGCTCCGCCCGCTCGGCCCTCACGCACCCGAGCTCCGCCCGCTCGGCCCTCACGCACCCGAGCTCCGCCCGCTCGGCCCTCACGCACCCGAGCTCCGCCCGCTCGGCCCTCACGCACCCGAGCTCCGCCCGCTCGGCCTTCACGCACCCGAGCTCCGCCCGCTCGGCCCTCAGTCTGCCGTGCGCGCGAGGGCGGCGGCTCGCCGGCCGGCCGCGTTTCTCGACCGGGATGGGGTCCTCAACGAGGGCGTCCCCGACCCCGACTCCGGCGCGCTCGAGTCGCCGCTGCGAGTCGAGGACGTGTGTTTGCTGCCGGGCGTCGCAGCGGCCATGCACAGGCTCGCGGCGGCCGGCTTCGTGCTCGTCTGTGTCTCCAACCAGCCCGCCGCGGCGAAGGGCCGCGCGACCGTGGACGAGCTGCACGCGGTGCACGAGCGCGTGGCGGAGTTACTCGCGCGCGAGGGTGCACGCTTGGACGCCTCCTACTTCTGTCTCCACCACCCCGACGGAGTGGTTCCCGCGCTCTCAGGGCCGTGCCTCTGTCGCAAGCCCGCCCCCGGGATGCTGCTGGAGGCCGCGGACGCGCTGGGCCTCGAGCTCGGCGCCTCGTGGATGCTTGGAGACACCGACGCCGACGTGGGGGCGGGGGCGGCCGCGGGCTGCCGGACCGTGCTGCTCGAGTACCCGGGCAGCGCCCACAAGCGTTTGGGCGCCGCGCGGGCGGACCTGGTCGCGCCCGACCTCCCCGGCGGAGTCGCTCGGCTGCTCGAGGAGGACGCGTGAGCGGTCTCCGTGTCGCGGTCGTCGGCTGCGGGCTGATCGGGGCCAGGCGCGCCGCGGCGCTCGCGCCCGGCGATGAGCTGCTCGGCTGCTACGACGTCAACTCCGAGGCGGCTGCATCCCTGGCCGCCCGGCACGGCGGCTGCGCCTGCGCGACGCTCGATGAGTTGCTCGCGCTCGGCCCCGACGTCGTCGTCGTGGCGACCGTCCACGACCGCCTCGCGCCGCTCGCCGAGCGGGCGCTGGCCGCCGGCGCGCACGTGCTCGTGGAGAAGCCTGCGGGGGTCTCCGTCGCGCAGATCGACCGCCTGCTCGCGGCCCAGCGCGCCAGCGGGCGCCTCGTCAAGGTCGGGTTCAACCACCGCTTTCACCCGGGGCTCGCGCGCGTCACCGAGGAGGTGCACTCCGGGCGCCACGGCGAGCTTCTGCACCTGCGCGCGCGCTACGGGCACGGGGGGCGCCCCGGCTACGAGCGCGAGTGGCGCGCCGAGCCCGCGCGCTCCGGCGGGGGGGAGCTGATCGACCAGGGCATGCACCTGCTCGACCTCACCCACTGGCTCGCCGGACCCCTGCCGCTGCACAGTGCGCTGCTGCGCACGCACTTCTGGGAGACCCCCGTGGAGGACAACGCCGCGCTGCTCCTCGGCCGTGGCGACTCGCGCACTGGGCCCTGGGCGATGCTGCATGTCAGCTGGACGGAGTGGCGCAACCTCTTCTCGCTGGAGGTCTTCTGCCGCACCGCGAAGCTTCGCGTTGACGGGCTCGTGCGCTCCTACGGCCCGCAGCGTCTGCGCATCTACCGCATGTCGCCCGCCCTCGGCCCGCCCGAGCTCGAGGAGCTCGTCTACCCCGATGCCGACCGCTCCTGGGAGTGCGAGTGGGCGAGCTTCGCCGCGGCCGTTGCGGCCGGCGATCCGGGCCTGGTATGTGGCGACCTGGGCGACGCGCGCTACGCCTGGGCGCAGGTCGAGGCGGCCTACGCCTCGGGGCCCTTCGCGGGGATGCGCGAGGCGGCGCTCCGGTGAGCGCGGGGGCGCTCGGCAGGGTGGCTTGCCGCGGACGCAGGGGCACGGAGGCCCCAGCGCGCAAGCGCCTGGGCGCGGTACCGACTCACGTGGACGATCCCCTGATGACGATATGAAAAAAGACGACCTATATATAGGCGCTGCGAGCGTGGGTAACGAGGGAGACGCCCTGCCCCCGGTGTGCATCCTCGCCGGGGGTTTGGGCACGCGCCTGGGTGGGCGCGTGCGCGACACACCCAAGCCGCTGCTCGAGGTCGCCGGCGAGCCGTTCCTCCACCACCAGCTGCGGCTGCTCGCCGCTCACGGCGCTCGCGAGGTGGTGCTCTGCGTCGGCTACCTCGGCGAGCTGATCGAGCGGCGCGTCGGCGCCGAGCGCTTCGGGCTGCGGATCGCCTACAGCTACGACGCCCCCGGCCTCGACGGCACGCTCGGTGCGATCCGCCGCGCGCGCGCGCTGCTCGGCGAGCGCTTTCTCGTGCTCTACGGGGACACCTTTCTGCGACTCGACTACGCCGGCGCGGCGCGGGCCTGGCGCGACAGCGGCCTGCCGGCGCTGATGTGCGTGCTGCGCAACGACGGCCGGTGGGACACCTCCAACGTGCTCTACGCCGACGGTCGCGTGCGCGCGTACGACAAGCGCGCTCCGCGCCCCGAGATGCGCTGGATCGACTACGGTCTCGGCGGCCTCACGCAGACGGCGCTCGACCGCGCCGCGCCTGCCACGTGCGACCTCTCCGAGCTCTACGCCCAGCTGGCTCGCGGCGGCCTGCTCTGTGGCGTCGAGGCGCACGAGCGCTTCTACGAGATCGGCACGCCGGAGGGGCTCGCCGAAACCGAGGCGTTTCTCGACGTACGCTGATTCGTGGACCCTCGCCTCAAGCGCTCGGAGGCTCTCACCGAAGAGAGGGTGAGGCCGGTTGTCCGATGCTGCCACTGCTCAACTCTTCTTCCACCACCGCTGCCGCGGATCGTTCGCGCTCGACCGCCTCGCGCGCGCTGGTCTGCCTCGCCGCGGCGTTCGCGCTGACGCTCGCCCTGCTGCTGGGCGCCTCCGGGGGAGCGCGGGCCGCGACGGTGACCTTCGGCAGCTCCCTCTCTGTGCCGGCGACCCTCAACACCGCGACCGGCCTTGCCTACCCCGGGTACGGCATCCCCACCATCTCCGAAGAACGGTCGGTCGTCTTCCACGTCAACCACGACGCTGCCGACACCGCCCTGTGGAACGTCACGCTCGCCAGCGGCTCGCCCACCGCTCCGGCCTCCGGCCAGGTCCTCAGCGTCAGCCTCGAGGGCTGTGCCCAGCCCGACCCCGGCGGGCCGGCGCCGCTCACCCAGATCCACTTTCAGGATCTTGTCCCCCAGGCTGGCGGCGGGGCCCAGGTGAACGTCACCACCCAGGCCTTCGAAATCCCCGTCTGCGGTGCCGGTGGGGCCAGCGGGAGCACCGTGAGCGCCTACCAGCCGACCGACTTCTGTGTCAGCCAGGGCGACTACGTGGACTTCAACGACGAGGGCGGGTGGGACCCCTCCGACCCCCTCGCCTACCCCTCCGGCGTCCCCTACGAGGTCATCGGCGCCGTCCCCGGCTCCACGGTGGACTCCTTCGTCGCCAACAACGGCACCGGCAACGGGGCCGTGTTCTCGCCGGCGGTCGCCACCGAACGCAACGGCTTCGCCGCCAACGCCCACGAGGAACTGCTGCTGCAGGCGACCCTCGGCACCGGTCCCGACGCCGTGCCCCTGTGCTCCGGGGGGACCAAGGGCCAGCCCCCGCCGGGCGTGGCCGTTCCGGGCTCCGCAGGCTCCTCTTGGCACGGTCGCATCCCTACCGTCACCCTCCCCCGGCAGGCCGACGGCGTGAACCGGGAGGGGGTCGTCACGGTGGCGCTCTACTGCCACCTCGCCCTCACCTGCACGGGGGTCCTGGCGCTCCACGTCCATGGGGGTCGTGCGGTGGACGGGCGGGCCGGCTTCTCGGTGCCCTCGCTGCACACCGGCAAGGTCGTCGTGCACCTCGACTCGCTCGCCCGGCACCTCGTTCGCAACGCCGCGCACGACGTGGCCGTGGTGGTCACCCTCACCCCCACCTCGGGCGCGGAAACGCACCCGCTGAGCAGCTCGATCGACCTGCTCGGCTGGCGCGCGGGGTGAGGGCGCCGTGTGGGGCTGCCGCGGGGTGAGGGGCTGTCTCGCGAGGTGAAGGGCGCCGTGTGGGGCTGCGCGGGGTGAGGGGCTGTCTCGCGAGGTGAAGGGCGCCGTGTGGGGCTGCGCGGGGTGAGGGGGCTGCCGCGCGACGTGCGGGTCGGCGCTCGAGGCGTTGGCTCTTGCTTCTTTTGTGGACCTATATAAGGGCGTCGAAGTTGGCGTTTGCGCGCCTATATATAGGTCGGCAAACCGACCAACCAACGCCGCCACATGGGGCTGCCGCCGAGCCAAGCTGGCAAACTTCAAGGCCATGGCTCCGGCCTCCCGCCTAGAACGCCTGCGCGAGCGCACCCACGGTTACACCGTCACGCCCCGCCAGTACGTCCTCGTGGCGTACGTCGCCCTCGTCGCCCTCACGCTGATCGTGTTCACCGGCGCCGCCGTGCGGCTCACCGACTCCGGTCTCGGCTGTCCCCAGTGGCCCGAGTGCTACGGGCGCCTCTACCCCCCGCTCTCCACCCACGCGGTGATCGAGTTCTCAAACCGCGTCATCTCCGTGCCCGTCGTGCTCGCCGCCGGTTTCGCCTGGCTCGGGGCGCTGCGCCGCCGGCCCTACCGCCGCGACCTCGTGTGGCTCAGCGCCCTGCTGCCGCTCGGTGTCGTCTGCCAGGCCGTGCTCGGCGGGCTGACGGTGCGCGGCAAACTCGACTACGGCTGGGTCATGGCCCACTTCTCCCTCTCCATGCTGATCCTCGTGGCCGCCGCCGCCCTGGCGTGGCGGGCGCGGTACGAGCCGGGGGAACGTCCCCGTGGCGGGGACCGCACGCTCGTGTGGTGCACCCGCGCGCTCGTCGGCCTCGGGGCGCTGACGATCTTTGCCGGCACCGCCGCCACCGCCGCCGGCCCCCACGCCGGGGGCAACCCGGGGGAACGCATCAACCGCCTCGACTTCGACGGGCGCGGCACGATGGACTTCGTGATCCACCGCCACGCCGAGATCGCTTTCGCGTTCAGCCTGCTCGCCGTGCTCGTGTGGTGGCTCGCCCGCCGCCGCGGTGCCGACCCACTCGTGCGCCGCTGCACCACCGTGCTCTGCGTGCTGCTCGCCCTCCAGGGAGCCGTCGGCCTGGATCAGTACGAGACCCACCTCCCCACCGAGCTCGTGTGGGTGCACGTCGGCCTCGCCTGCGTCTGCTGGATCGCTGCGCTCTGGACCGCCTACGCCGCCGGGCGTCTGCGGACCGATCGGAGATCGGCCAGCGCCGTGGGGGCACGGGAGGGCGTGGAGGGCGCTCCGCGGGAGGGCTTGGAGGCGTCTGCGCCGGTGCGAGTCCCAGTATGAGGAACGTTGTGTGGCGTTGTGTGGCGCCATGTCGTCCTGGCGGGGCGCTAGGCTGCTCGCTTTAAGCAATCACACCCCACACGGGAGGAGTGCCAAACATGACCAAGAACGAGCTGGCCGACAAGGTCGCAGATCGCACCGGACTGGCCCCCAGCCAGGCGCGCCAGGCGCTGGAGGCGACGATCGAGGCTGTCGCCGACGAGCTGGCCGCCGGCGGCGAGGTCGCCCTCGCCGGCTTCGGCAAGTTCAGCGTCAGCCACCGCGCTGCCCGGCAGGGACGCAACCCCGCCACCGGCGCGACGATCAGCATCGCCGCGAGCAAGGCCGCCAAGTTCTCCGCCGCGAGCGCGCTCAAGGGCCGCCTCAACTGATCGGGTAGGCGCTGGACAGCGAACGGCTTCATACCCGCCGTGAGGCCCGCCGCCGCGAACTGGCGAGGCGTCGGCGGATGTTGGCCATAGGGGGTCTGCTGGCGGGGCTGGTCGCGGTGCTCGTCGTGGTTTTGCTCGCCCGGGGCGGCGGCACGTCGGCCCCGCCCTCGCGCCACCGGTCCTCCGCCGCGAGCGTCGCCGCCGGAACGGGCGCTGCGCACCGGGCAGGCGCCGCCGCCGGCCGGCGGGTCGATGGCCCGCGGGGCACCGAGGCGGTCCCCATCCTCATGTACCACGTCATCAACCCCCCGCCCGCGGGGGCTCCCTTCCCGGGTCTCTACGTACCCTCCGAAGAGTTCGCCGAACAGATGCGGGTGCTCGCACAGGCCGGCTTCCACGCGGTCACGATGGACCAGCTGTGGGCCAACTGGAAGGAAGGCGCGCCGCTGCCGCCCGGCAAGCCGGTTGTGCTCACCTTCGACAACGGCTACCAGTCCCAGTACACCAACGCCCTCCCCGCCCTGCACCGGCTGGGGTGGGTCGGCGTCGAGAACATCCAGCTCACCGGCCTGCCCCCCTCCCAGGGCGGGCTCTCACCCGCCCAGGTCCGCGGCCTGGTGTCCAGCGGTTGGGAGCTCGACACCCAGGGCTTCAGCCACGCCGACCTCATCACGCTCGACTCCTCCCAGCTGCACTACCAGGTGGCCGTCGCCCGCGGCGAAGTCCAGCGCCTCTACCACGTCCCCGTCAACTGGTTCTGCTACCCCTCCGGCCACTACGACGCCGCCGTGGTCGCCGCGGTGCGGGCGGCCGGCTACCGCGGCTCCACGACGGTCGTCCCCGGCTGGGCCCAACCCGGCGGGGACCCCTACCGGCTGCCGCGGCTGCGGGTGCTCGGGGGGACCACGGGGCCGCAGTTGCTCAGCGAGCTCGCGGGGATCCGGGGGGAACCGGCGCCGCCCGCGTCCTATGGCACCAACTGACGAGGCGCCTGAGATCTGCGCAACGCCCCTGCGGGCTGAGAGCCAAGCAGATCAACAATTGAAGGCCCGCCCACCCCGCGAAGTGTGCTCTGCACACGAGCGACCGAGGACGCCGACCGATCGGCGATCAGATGCGATCGCCGATCGGCCAGCGCCGGCTATCGGCCCGCAGGATCGATAGGATGCCGCGCATGTCAGGCATACCCGGCTGGGGCTCCTGGACCTTCAATCCGATCGTGATCGCCGCTCTGGGGCTCGCGGCGTGGCTCTACATGCGCGCCTACCGCCGCGCCGCCGCGAAATCGGACGCGATCGGCGCGGGGCACTGGATCCCGTACATGGCCGGCCTGCTGGTGCTCGCCGTGGCGCTGCTCTCGCCGCTGGACCCGATCGGGGACCGGTACCTGCTCTCCGCGCACATGGCCCAGCACGTGCTGCTCTCCGACATCGCCCCCGCGCTGCTCGTGCTCGGGCTGCGCCGTCCGCTGCTGCCGCTCGGCCTCTCCCGTGAGGCGCTGCTCGCGGTCGCGCCTCGCGGGCGCTTCGGCCGCGTGCTCGCGCGGCTCACCTCCCCGTGGCTGGCGATCCCCCTGTGGGTGCTGGCCACCTGGGTGTGGGCGATCCCCGCCATCTTCGACTTCGCCGCGCAGCACCCGACCGTGCACGCGTTCGAGCACGCCACCCTCTTCTACACCGGCCTCGCCCTGTGGTGGCTGATCATCGACCCGCTCCCCCGCGCGCGGATGCGCCCCGGCGGCGAGCGCCTCGCGCTGCTCGGCTTCTCGCGCCTGGCGAGCGCGGCGATCTGCGTGCCCCTCACCTGGCTCGCGCGCACCCAGTACCCGCTCTACGCCGGCGCCCCGCGCGCCTTCGGCCTCTCCGCGATCAACGATCAGCACCTCGCCGGCGCCGGCATGTGCTTCATCGAGTTCCTCGTCTTCGGCATCGCCTTCGCGGCCGTCTTCATCTCGATGCTGGGGCGTGACGAGCGCCGCGTCTCAACCGCCGAGCGGGCTTCGGGCGAGCAGTTGCTGACCTGAGGTCTGGTATGGAGAGTGAGCGCGTGGGCCTTCCCTCCGGGCCTTCGCGCTGGTGCTTGGCAAAGCGCCCGGTTCCGTGAGTGGAGTCAGAGGTCAGTGCCAGATTTTGCACCTTGACGTGCGCTAGGTTGCTGTCCCGTGTGCAGCCTCCGCTCGAACTCTGGATGGCCCCGTGGCCGCTCGTAGGCTTCCTACCCGATCTGCTTCTCGCCTCCGGGGCCCTGAGGGCCCGGATCTGTTGGAAGCCTCGCTGTCGCTCGCACAGACTCAGCTGCTCGGCCAGCTCGCCGACGAGACGAGCCTCGACGGCCGCATGATGGGTACCCTTGCTTTCAATGGCGCGCTCCTGGCAGCCGTCATCGCCGCCCGTGGTGTACTCGGCGCCTACTGGTGGACACCCCTGATCGCGGTTGGCCTAGCGACGGCGATCTGTCTCGTCCCCACGCTCGGGATCGGTCCTGGCTTCGCACGCGACACCGACCTCGGACCCGGTGCCGACACCTTCTACCTCACCTACGGCGGCCAACCCTCTACCGCCGCCCGCAAGCAATTACTCGCCGACCTCGGCGAAGCGTTCGCAAATAACGCCCACCGGCTGCACGCCAAGCAACGCGCGCTACGCGTCGCACTCGTTATCCTCGCCGTCGGGCTGATCGCTGCCGCGGTGGTGATCGAGCTAAACAGACCAGCTAAAATCGTGAGCGTCAGTGAGCAAGCTCAGCACACCCAAGCCAGCGCCCCGTGAGCCGCTCCCGCCTGCGCCTGTGCCGATGCCCGGCCCGTCCCAGGTGCCGCACGTTAGCCCCACCGGCGTGATCGCCAGCACCCATGACCATGGGTCGCATCTACTGCACCCCAAACACCACGGCAAGTAGATCCTCAGCCGCAGCCGGTGTTGTTGCCGCAGGATGAGCACGTGTAGCAAGACCCCGTGCGCTGCATCATCCCTCCGCACTGACTGCAAGCCGGGCCGAGGTCGAGGCCCTGGAGCCTGGCCGGTACGACCGGTGGGGTGTCGGTGAACGAGGCGGCAGGCGCGCTGGATCCGCCGTTGCCCCCGTTGCCGGCCGATCCCTTGGGGGTGCCGGAGGACTGGTCGCCCGTGCTGGGGTCCGCGTTGACGCTTGGCCCCGCGGTGTCGGAGGCGATCACCGACTGGGCGGCCTCCTGCGCGGCCTTGCGGGCGCGGACCTCGGGGGTGAGGATGCCGAGCTCCTCCTGGACGTCCGCATCGAGGAAACGCGAGGCCAGCCAGCGCATGATGTAGTCGGGCATCGACTTCGCGAACGGGATCTCCGGGTTGGTGGTGATCCCCTCGGGGTCGAAGCGCATGTAGCAGAACTTCTGTACCAGCGTCTCCAGCGGCACCCCGTACTGCAGCGCGATCGAGATTGCGGTCGCGAACGAGTTCATCATGCCTCGCAGCGTCGAGCCCTCCTTGCCGATGTCGGTGAGGAAGATCTCGCCGATCGAGCCGTCTTCGTACATGCCCGCGGTGATGTAGCCCTCGTGGCCGCCGATCGAGAACTTGTGCGTGATCGACTGGCGCTCGCGGGGCATCCGCTTGCGCTTCGGCCCGACCTCCGCGAGCGCCTTCGCCACCGCCTGCTCGACGATCTGATCGACGTCAGCCTTGGCGGCCGGCTCGCCCTGCTGCGCGTCGGTGCGCAGCGCCTGGGCGGTCTTCGAGCCGTCACGGTAGATCGCCAGCGCCTTGATCCCGAGCCGCCACGCCTCGGTGTAGGCGTCCTGGATGTCCTCCACGGTCGCGCTCTGGGGCAGGTTGACGGTCTTCGAGATCGCCCCCGAGATGAACGGCTGCACCGCGCCCATCATCTTCAGGTGGCCCATGTGCGAGATCGCGCGCTCACCGACGGCCACGTCGAACACCGGCAGGTGCTCGTCCTTCAGGCCCGGGGCGCCCACGATCGTGCCGTGCTCTGACAGGTACGCCTCGATCTGCTCGACTTGCTGCTCGGAGTAGCCAAGCCGCTGGAGCGCCGGCGGGACCGTGCGGTTGACGATCGTCATCTGCCCGCCGCCGACGAGCTCCTTGAACTTGACCAGCGAGAAGTCGGGCTCCACGCCGGTCGTGTCGCAGTCCATCAGGAACGAGATCGTCCCCGTGGGGGCCAGCACGGTGGCCTGCGCGTTGCGGTAGCCGAGGCGCTCGCCGAGCTCCACCGCCTCCTCCCACGAGCGCCGCGCGGCCGCCAGTAGCTCGCGGTCGGCGCAGGTCTCGTCGGCGATCGCGCGGGCCGCGTCGCGGTGCATCCGCATCACCGCGTTGTGCTCCTCGCGGTTCTCCGCGTAGCGCTCGTAGGGGCCGAGCGCCCCGGCGACCTCGGCCGAGCGGCGGTACGCGCGGCCGGTCATCAGCGCGGTGATCGCCGCCGCGGTGCCGCGGCCCTCCTCGGAGTCGTAGGGCATCCCGTCTGCCATCAGGTACGCGCCGAGGTTCGCGTAGCCGAGGCCGAGCTGGCGGAAGGCGCGCGCGTTCACGCCGATCTCCTCGGTCGGGTAGCTGGAGGGGCCGACGACGATCTCCTGGGCGAGCAGCATCACGTCGACGGCGTGCTCGAAGGACTCCACGTCGAGCGTGCCGTCGGGGCGGCGGAAGCGCATCAGGTTCAGCGAGGCAAGGTTGCACGCGGAGTCGTCCACGTGCATGTACTCCGAGCACGGGTTGGACGCGTTGATCCGCCCCGAGCGGGGGGAGGTGTGCCAGCGGTTGATCGTCGTGTCGTACTGCACGCCCGGGTCCGCGCAGCGCCAGGCGGCCTCGGCGATCTCGCGCATCAGCTCGCGCGCGGGGATCGGCTCGCCCACTGGCTCGCCGGTCACGCGCGAGGTCAGGCGCCACTCGCGGTCCTCGGCGACGGCCTGCATGAACTCGTCGGTGACGCGCACCGAGTTGTTGGCGTTCTGGTACTGGATCGACTTGAAGCCCTCGCCGTCGATCGACATGTCGAAGCCTGCGTCCCTGAGCGCCTGCGCCTTGTCCTCCTCGTTGGCCTTGCACCAGATGAACTCGCGGATGTCGGGGTGGTCGACGTCGAGCACGACCATCTTCGCCGCGCGGCGGGTCTTGCCGCCGGACTTGATCGTCCCCGCCCACGAGTCGGCGCCGCGCATGAACGACACCGGCCCCGAGGCCGTGCCGCCCTTGGCGAGCTGCTCCTGCGAGCCGCGGATGTTCGAGAGGTTGATGCCCGAGCCGGAGCCCCCGCGGAAGATCATCCCCTCCTTGGTGTTCCAGTCGAGGATCGACTCCATCGTGTCCTCGACGGAGAGGATGAAGCAGGCGCTGCACTGCGGGTTCTCCTCGAAGCCGACGTTGAACCACACCGGCGAGTTGAACGCCGCCAGCTGGTGCAGCAGGATGTGGGTCAGCTCCGCTTCGAAGGCGTCGCCGTCCTCCTCGGTGGCGAAGTAGCCGCGCTCGCGTCCCCACTGGGCGATCGTGCCCGACACGCGGCCGATCATCTGCTTGACCGAGCGCTCGCGCGCGGGGCTGTCGAGCTGCCCGCGGAAGTACTTCTGGGCGACGATGTTCGTCGCGTTCTGCGACCAGCTCTTGGGGAACTCCACCCCGCGCTGCTCGAACGCCACGCGGTCCCCGTGACCGATGCGCGCGTTGCGCAACTCCCACTCCACAGTGTCGAAAGGGTGCGTCCCAGGGGACGTGAAACGACGCTCGATCGACAGCGCCCGGCCGGGCGTCGTCTCCTCGATGGTGGGGTGGGACATCGTGCTCATATCGGCCTCGGCTCCTTCTTCTCGGGGCCGAACAGCATCCCGCTCAGGCCGGACGGAAAAACCCGGGGAAGACCCTCAATTCTAGGAGGCTCAGCGCCCGAGTCGAAGCCAGTCCGCGAACTCCCCCCAGGTGCCTCCCAGGCGCCAGCTGGCCTCCGCGAGGGAGTGGCGCAGGGTGACCGCCCAGTGGGGCTCGTACGCCCACCAGCGCGCGACTCCCCACGCGAGGCACACGAGGATCAGCAGCGCCGCCGCCACTACCGCGACGAGCGCCCACGCGGAGAGCTTCGTCGTGTGCGGGGTCGTCTGATGGACCACCACGAGGGCCAGCGTCGTCGCCCGCGAGGAGCCTGCGAGGATGCGGTGCACCATGTCCCATGTTAGGGCACGCCTTTCGTCAGAGCGTGCCCCGATCGCTCGCCCGGTCGCTCGCCCGAACCTACCCGATCGCTCGCCCGGCCGCTCGCCCGGCCCTACAAGAGGTCCTCGACCGCCGCGAGCGCGTCGCGCAGCACCGCCTCCGGCGGACGCTCGGCGTCGAGCGGCACGATCCGCCGCGGTTCCGCGCGCGCGAGGTCGTTGTACGCCGCGGCGGTGCGCGCGAAGAACTCCTCCCCCTCCAGCTCCAACCGGTCGGGAGCGAGCGCGCGGGTGCCCTGGCGTGCGCGCCCGGTCTGGGGGGAGATGCACAGCAACAGCGTGCGGTCCGGCGTGAGACCCCCGGTGGCGAGCAGGTTGACGGCGCGGATCTGCTCCACTCCCAGCTCGCGGCCCGCGCCCTGGTAGGCCAGTGAGGAGTCCACGAAGCGGTCCAGCAGCACCAGCGCGCCCGCGTCGAGCAGGGGGAGTAGGCGCTCCTGCACGAGTTGGGCGCGCGCCGCCGCGTACAGCAGCGCCTCGGCCTGCGGCGAGACAGTCAGCGCGGGGTCGCGCACGAGCTCGCGGATGCGCTCCGAAAGCACCACGCCGCCGGGCTCGCGCAGCAGCTCGACGGGGCGCCCGCGTGCGGCGAGCTCGCGCGCGAGCCCCTGTGCGAGCGTGGTCTTGCCCGCCCCGTCGAGACCCTCGATCGCGATCAACGCGCCCCGTGGCATCGCGGGAGTATCGCCTCTACGATGGGCCACGTGAGCCTCCCCGGCCTCGACGGTCATCCGCACGCCCAGGCCCTGCTGCTGCCGGTGCTGCCCCGCGACGGGGAGAGACCAACCCGGGAACCAGCTCACGCCTATCTTTTCCACGGCCCCCACGGCGCGGGCAAGCGCACCGTGGCGCGCGCGTTCGCCGCCGCGCTGCTGGCCGAGGGGGCGCGGGCGCCGGAGGCGGTCGCTGGACGGGTTGCGCGCGACGCGCACCCGGACCTCACGTGGGTGACGCCCTCGGGGGCGGGGGAAATGCTCGTGGCGGACATCGACCAGGCCGTGGTCGCCGCGGCGGCCCACACCCCCTTCGAGTCGCGCCGGCGGGTGTTCGTCCTGGAGGACGCCCACACGCTCAACGACCAGGCCGCCAACCGCCTGCTGAAGACGCTCGAGGAGCCCCCGCCGTTCGCCCACCTCGTGCTGCTCGCCCCGAGCCCTCGCGAGGTGCTCCCGACGATCGCATCGCGCTGCCAGTTGGTGCGCTTCGACCCGCTCCCCAGCGCCCGCATCGAGGAGCGGCTGACGGCCGACGTCGAGGATGGCGCACCCGGGCAGCTCGCGGCGTGCGCGCGCCTGGCCCTCGGCGACGCCCGGCTCGCGGGCCGGCTGGCGGGTGCGTGGGGCCGCGCGCTGCGCGAGCGCGTGGAGGCGTTCGTGGGCGGCGCGCTGCGCGGCGAGACCGCGGAGCGCCAGTGGGTGGGGTTGCTGGAGGTCGCGAAGGATGCGGGGACGGAGGTCGGCGAGACGCTCGCCGTGCGCGTGGCGCAGGAGCTCGAGCTGCTGCCCGCGAAGGAGCGCAAACGCCACGAGCGCGAAGCGGCCGAGGCGCAGCGCCGCGCGGAGCGCCGGGCGCGCACGGGGGCGCTCGACCTCGCGCTACGCCTCACCCAGCTGTGGCTGCGCGACGTGTGGTGCGTGGCGGAGGGGGCGGGCGAGCTGGTGTACGCGGTGGACCGTCGCCCCGAGATCGAGCACGACGCCGCGGGCCGCAGCCCCGCGCGGCTGCGCGAGGGCGTGGAGCTCGTGCAGGACACGCGCCTGCGGCTACCACTCAACGTCTCCGAGGAGCTCGCCTTGGAGGCGCTCGCGTACCGGCTGCAGGCGCTGCTCGCCGCGGGCTGAGTCCGAGACCGGAGCCCCGGCTACGAGATGGGGTCGGGCAGGCGCTCCGACCAGTCGAAGAGGCGCCCCTGCCGCTCGGCGCAGAGCTCGGGAGGGGCGATCAGCGGCACGACCCGCCGCGCGACCGCTTCACGGAGGGCTCGCACGGTGGCGTGGTAACGGCGCGCCCGCGCAGGGAGCGGCTGAAGGACGGGCTCGACCTCCTCGAGGTGGCGCAGCGCGGCGTCGGTTTGACGGGCGCGCAGGGCGGCCTCCGCCCAGATGACCTCCAGGTAGGCGGTCGCCGCGGGGAGCTGCTCCTCGGGCAGCCGCTCGCCGGTCTCGAGTTGGCGCACGACAGGGATCACCTTGCTGCTCAGCAGGTGCTGCTCGGAGTGGGCCAGCAGCAACAGTGAGACGTCTGGCGGGGACTCCAAAAGGGGTATGCGGTAACGGTCTTCGGACATGCACTCACGTGGGCCGGCGCGAGGGATGGCTGTTGCGGCCCATAGGTGGACTCGACGGGTGCGGCCGGGTGCTTTAGAAGGCGCGTGCGCCCCCCAACGGATTGCCCGCGCCGAGAGGGCGGGTCCCGCGACCCGGCGCAAATTCGAACCACCCGTCCACCCTAAAGCCCCCGCGGAGGAGGACCGATGTCGAACAGAGTGCCCCTCGAACGCGACCCCATGGCCCGGGCGCCCGGGCAGTACACCCGCTCGATCGTGCAGCGGTTGCGGATGCGCACGCTGTTGATGCTGGGGGGCCTCGCGGTGGCGACGACTCTGATGGGCCGGCGCTTCGGCTGGCAGGACCCGCGCTTCCTGGCGGCGGAGGTGGCGATGCTCACGGGGATCTTCCTGATCTCCCACTTCGTGCTGCCGCAGGTGGACCGCCACGATCGGGGCGCGAAGGGGGAAGAGCAGGTGGGGGGGCTGCTGGAGGGGCTGGCGGGCCAGGGGTGGCACGTAGTCCACGACGCGAGCCTCGGGCGGGGCAACGTGGACCACATCCTGATCGGCCCCGGAGGAGTGTTCACGGTCGAGACGAAGAGCCACCCGGGGCCGGTACGGGTCGGCAGGTTGCACGGCGCGGTGCTGAACCAGGCGCAGGCGCAGCGCAAGGCGATCGAGGAGATCGTGGGCGAGCACGTGGAGCCGCTGGTGGTGTTCAGCCGCGCGTGGGTGGATCGGCCGCTCAGCCGGCGCAAGGGGGTGCGGGTGGTGCCGGCGAGGATGCTGCTGAGCTATGTGGACCGCCAGCCGGAACGTCTGAGCGCGGAGGAGGTGCGGCGCGCACAGGGGAGGCTTGCACGGGCGCTGGCAGAGCACCTCGCGCGCACGCGCCCCCGCGCGCGACCTCCGCGCCTGGGGCGGCCGCCGATCGCGGGCCGGCCGGCGCCGCACTGAACGAGGCCGGCTGACGGGCTGGGTGTCTTCCACAAAAAAAGACCCCATATATCGCGGGCGCACGCGCGCATACGCGATATAGGCCTCAAAACAAGACACACAACCCCGGAGCCCTTCGCGCGCACGCGCGCACACGCGATATAGGCCTCAAAACAAGACACACAACCCCGGAGCCCTTCGCGCGCACGCGCGCACACGCGATATAGGCCTCAAAACAAGACACACAACCCCGGAGCCCTTCGCGCGCACGCGCGCACACGCGATATAGGCCTCAAAACAAGACACACAACCCCGGAGCCCTTCGCGCGCACGCGCGCACACGCGATATAGGCCTCAAAACAAGACACACAACCCCGGAGCCCTTCGCGCGCACGCGCGCACACGCGATATAGGCCTCAAAACAAGACACACAACCCCGGAGCCCTTCGCGCGCACGCGCGCACACGCGATATAGGCCTCAAAACAAGACACACAACCCCGGAGCCCTTCGCGCGCACGCGCGCACACGCGATATAGGCCTCAAAACAAGACACACAACCCCGGAGCCCTTCGCGCGCACGCGCGTCAGGCCCCAAAAAACAAAGACACAACCCCGGGGGGCCGCCCCGCAGGCAGGCCCGCGCCGCGCTAGCCTGGAGGGGTGGCGAGCGCAGCAGGCACACTACCCGCGGCAGAGCAGCCGAGAACAACGACGACGTCAACGACGTCGGTGCCCCCGGGCCCGCGGTGGCCGGCGGCGGTGCAGACCGTGGTGTGGGCGGTGGCGATGCCGTGGATGCTCGACTACTGCAACAGGCAGTACGGCGAGGAGTTCACGGTGCGGTTCTTCCCGAGCGGAAGGAAGATCGTGGTCGTGAGCGGGGCCGAGCGGGTAAAGCAGGTCTTCACGGCGCCACCGGAGGTCGCGCCATCGGCGGCGGGGATATCTCCGGTGGCCCCGGTGATGGGGTCGAGCTCGGTGCTGACGCTGACCGGCCCGGAGCACATCCGCCAGCGAAGGCTGCTGCTGCCTCCGTTCCATGGGGAGCGGATGAAGGAGTATGAGCAGACGATCGTGGAGGCCACGAAGCGCGACATGAAGACGTGGCCAACGGGGACGCCGATGAGCCTGCAGGAGCGCACAAGGGCGATCACGCTGGAGGTGATCCTACGGGCGGTGTTCGGCGTGGAGGCCGAGCGGATGGACCCGTTGCGCGAGGCGATCGGGGCGCTGTTCGTGCCGCTGAAGCTGCCGATGCTGCTGCTCATCGCGTTGCGGGCACCGTCGATGGAGCGCCCAAAAGGGGCGTTCGGGCGCGCGCTCGATCATCTCGACGAGGTGACGTATGCGGAGATCGCACGCCGGCGCGCACAGGAGGATCTCGAAGACCGACAGGACATCCTCTCGCTGCTGATGCAGGCGCGCGACGAGGAGGGGATTGCGATGACCGACGCGGAGCTGCGCGACGAGCTCGTGACGCTGCTGCTCGCCGGGCATGAGACGACGGCCACCTCGGTCGCGTGGGCGGTGGAGCGCCTCGTCAGGCACCCCGACAAGCTGAAGAAGTTGATCGCGGAGATCGACGAAGGCGAGAGCGAGGAGTATCAGCAGGCGGTCGTCAACGAGACGATGCGCGTGCGCCCCGTGGTGCCGATGGTGGTGCGGATCCTCAAGCAGCCAATGCGCGTGGGGGGGTACGAACTGCCAGAGGGAACCAGGGTGGCGCCGTCGATATGGCTGACGAATCGCGACAAAAAGGTGTATGAGAACCCGGAGGAGTTC
The DNA here is from genome assembly GCA_963725535.1 of uncultured Solirubrobacterales bacterium. Taxonomy (GTDB): domain Bacteria; phylum Actinomycetota; class Thermoleophilia; order Solirubrobacterales; family Solirubrobacteraceae; genus Palsa-744. Next base: position 1,153,012 of record CAVRYX010000007.1, on the reverse strand, counting down.
CGCCCCGAGCGCTTCGTGGGCAGCCAGCCCGAGACGTTCTCGTGGATACCGTTCGGCGGCGGGATAAGGCGCTGCATAGGGGCGTCATTCGCGACGCTCGAGATGAAGTTGATGATGCGCACGATCCTCGAAGAGATGGAGCCAAAGCTCCCGCCGGAGCGCCCAAGGCGAAGGCGAGCAGGCGAGCGGATCCGCAGGCGCGCGATCACGTTGGTGCCCGCGGAGGGCACGCGCGTCGTGTGGAGCAGGCGCGCGTAAAAGGATCTTGATGAGGACCCCCACAAGGGGGGTCGGGAGCGGCGTTCGCAGCGAGGAAAATGGCTCGAAGCGCGGAGCCGAAGGCAAGTGTCGTGGGCCGCGCGACCCTCACCGACGTGAGAAGGCGAAAGCGGCGGGACCCGAGCGAGCGTACCGGCCGGAGCAGGAGCTACGGTCTCAAGGATGAAGGAGATCCTGGAGGCGATCGAAGGCGCAAGGCGCAAGCTCGAGGAAAGCCCGGGCGACCGGCTGGCGTGCGCCCGCGCGCGAGGGGTGTTGAGCCAGGCCCGGGAGCTGTGGGAGGCGCTCGATGTCGAACGGCGAGCGGAAGTGAGGGGCCCGGCGGGCGAGCTGCGCGAGCTGGTGGACAGGGAGGCGGAGAGCGAAGAGGCCCCGCCGGCCCCCGAGGAGCTGCTGAGGCGCTTCGGGTTGAAAGAGTTCCGCGCCGGCCAGAGGGAGGCGGTGGCCGCGGCGCTGGAGGGAAGGGACACGCTCGTGGTGATGCCGACCGGCGCGGGGAAGTCGCTGTGCTATCAGCTGCCGGCGCTCGCGGGAAGGGGCCTCGTGGTCGTGGTGAGCCCGCTGATCGCGCTGATGAACGACCAGTGGAAGCGCCTGGCGGAGACCGGCGTCAACGCGGTGATGCTCGCGTCGGGGATGGAGGATGGGCACAACGGAAGAGCGCTGCTCGACATCGAGTCCGGCTGGGCGCAACTGGTGCTGGCGGCCCCAGAGCGCTTCGGATCGCGAGCGTTCCGAGAGGCCGTGGCAACGCGCAAGGTGGGGCTGTTCGTAGTCGACGAGGCGCACTGCGTGGCCGAGTGGGGCCACGATTTCCGCCCCGACTACCTGCGACTGCATGGAGCGATAGCGGCCCTGGGAAGGCCGCCGGTGATGGCCGCGACAGCGACGGCGACCCCAAGGGTGGCGAAGGAGATCGCCGCGAAGCTGGGATTGAAGGAGTGGGTCTCGGTGAGCTCCGGATTCGACCGGCCGAATATCGCGTTCGACGTGGTCAGCGTCGAGGGGAAGGGAGCGGTCGCGCGCAAGCGGGCCGCGTTGATGCACGTGATAACGAGCCCGGAGGCGAGACCGGCGATCGTGTACTGCGGGACGCGAAAAGACACCGAGGAGGTAGCGGAGACGATCGCGGCAAAGGGAATCAGGACCGTGGCGTATCACGCGGGAATGCGCCCAGAGGAGCGCCGAAAGGCGCAGGAGGAGTTCATGAGCGGCAAGGCCGAGGTGGTCGTCGCGACGAACGCGTTCGGGATGGGTGTGGACAAGGCGGACGTGCGAACCGTGGCGCACTGGGCGCTGCCGACAAGCCTCGAGGCGTACTACCAGGAGGCGGGCCGCGGGGGCCGCGACGGAAAGCCGGCAAGGGCGATGCTGCTCGCGTCGAGGATGGATCTGGGAAGGTTGATCCGCTTCAACACCGAGCGCCAGACAAGCGTCGAGGAAGTGCGCGCATACACGAACCGCCTGAATCGCCAGGCGCAAAAGGGCGTGGTGGAGATTGCCCCAGGGGAACTGGACGACACCGAGCGGGTGCTGCTGTCGATCGCCGAGCGAGCCGGCGCAGCCGAGCTCCAACCGGGCGCAAGAGGAATCCTGCGGGTACGATTGACCGGCGACATCGACGGCCGCGCGGCGTACCAGGCGATCAAGGCGGCAAAGGACCGCGGCTGGGAGTCGTATAGGGCGATCGAGCGGTTCATAGCCAACGGAAACGAGTGCCGAAGGCGCCAGATCCTTGAGCATTTCGGCGACAAGAAGGAAGGAAAACGAGAGGGCCGCTGCTGCAGCGTGTGCGACCCCGATGGAGAGCTGGAGCGGGCGGTGGCCGCGAGCGCGAGCACCAGGGCGCCCCGAAGCGGGCGAAGCGCGCGGGCGGGCACGAACGGGGCCACGAGCAACGGCGGCGCGCCGGAGCCGGCCCGCAACGGCTCGGCGGGATCTGCGCCCAACGGGTGTGTGGCCGCGGCGCACAACGGGTCGGCCGGTTCGGCGCCCAACGGCACGGCGGAACCCCTCGAACCGGTGAACGAGGAGCAGTACGAGAAGCTGAGGGAGTGGCGCCTCGGCCAGGCGGAAGGCAAGCCGGCGTTCACAGTAGCTGCGAATACGGTCCTGGAGGAGATATTGCGCCGCCGCCCAAAGAGCAACGGCGATCTGATCGAGATCCGAGGCATCGGCCCCGCATTCTGCGAGAAGCACGGCGAATCATTGCTGGAGGCGCTGGGGGCGCTGTAAGAACGGCTTTCGAAAAGACCGGTACGCCCGGATGCGCTCCTGTACGCGGCGCTGGATCGCCCCGTGTCGGCTCGCGTCCTGATTGCCAGTACACGGCCGACGCTGCGACTATCACCCCAACTCCAGGAGATCCGTAAAGATCTCTGCGTACTCGTATCCGTACTCCTGGAACTGGTTGTAAGCCTCGATTTGCCTTGCCTGGGCCTCCTGCTGCGCCTGTATCTGGCTGTTTGTCAAAATCGCAGTCCTCCAGTCACAGCTCTCCGGGGTTTGCTCTTGTATCGTGGTCGGTTGTTGGATACCCACAAAGTCGTTCCAAGTAATTTTTAGAGTCGCCAGCTGCACGGTTCCCGTACTCCCGGAGAGCGGGAGTGAACTTGGTAGGCACGTCCCGAGAGGGACGCCGTTCCCGTGCCACACGCATACCACATAGGGTAATTGGGTCGGTGGTGGCGAGGCGGAAGGAGACGGTGGCAATGGCGGTCCCTCACATCGCGTTTCGCCGGGTGCCAGCGGACCGGCCCCAAAGAGGCACTTCGCCATACCGGACGGATCTGTCCCGGTGAGCGGGCTATCTGTTACATACGTATATGGACTCCCCGTCGTTGCCTCGAGCGGATCACGAGTCACGAACTGCCCAGATGTGGGATCGTAATACCGAGCGCGGAGGTAATACAATCCACTCTCGCTGTCACGGTATTGGCCCGCAAAAAGCATTGGTGTGGAGTCGGGTCCAGAAGAACTCGACAAGACGCCGTATGGTGTAAACGCATATGTAGCCACTGTCTGACCGCTTGCGTCGGTGAGCAGCCGTGTACTGCCGAGCTGATCGTGGTGGAACCACAGAGCATTGTTGCCGGTCACCTGCTCCAACGGGAGTCCATCGGGACCGTACACGTAGGCATTGGTGCCGTCTTCGAGGATGAGCGGTAGTCCACCAGACACGTCCCATGTGAACGGTGTCGTCGTAGCGCCCACAGTCTCGGACATGCGCAACCCTTCTCCGTTGTAGGCGTACGATACTTCATTGCCGACACCGATCAACTCCAGAGCCTGGTTGTAGGAGTAGGTTTGGGATGCGCCACTGCTGGAGCTCACGCCGGTCCGGTCGCCCTCGGCGTTGTACGTAAAAGTGCGAGTTTCATTAGCAGCAGGGCTCGCAAGTGGTTGAGCTCCCGCTACGGCGTCGTGCGCGGGGGACGCGGGAGGCATCGGCAGGGCGCTCTCTCCAGCCGCAAGACCGGCGCCGAGCGATGGCGCAGCCCGGCGAGCAAGTTGCGCCGCAACGGGAGAGCGCTCCCGGATGGTCACGGCTCCCAGCGCCCAACTGGATGACCGTGGCGTGGAGTCGCCGATCACCAACCGCCCGGTCGATGGCGGAGCGCCGGTCTGCAGCCAGGAGACGGCGCTGCCCGGAGCATCGACCTTTGTGACGACCGTCTGCCCGTGCAGTGGTCTGAGCTTGGCGTGCCCGAGGGCGTCCTGCCCGATCGCCCACACAACCGCGTCGGCGGGGACGATCGAAGTGACGTGGGTGGCGCCGGAGCGTCGGCTTGCTCGCGCTACGTTCGCCACAGAGACCCCGCTGTCAAAGCCCACGACGGCGAGCGCTATCGGAAGTCCAGCCGTGCCCATTTTGACGCTGACGCGCGTACGCTCGAGAGGCCGAGAAGCCGTGGCCTGCCAAACAGAGACGTAGCCACTGGAAGACGACTCGCTCGTCACCACACGCCACTGGAGGCCCCCGCCGTTGATGCTGGCGACGCGCTGTCCGCCCCGTCGTGGCTCTTTCGCCGATACGAACGCGAGCAGGAGATCGCCGGCATTGCTGGTGGAGATGAGCTGCGAGACCTTCCCGCCGCGTCCGCTGGTGTGGGCAAAGGCGACTCTGCCGCTGGTCACGGAGGGAAGGGCTCGTTCGTCGGTATAGGCCAGTGTGCCGCCGTTTGGGTGTGCTTCGTCGTTTACTTTTGCGGTTTGTTCCCCAGCGCCGGGGGTGCTCCCTTTGGTTTCATTGCTTTGAGGTTCATTGCCTCCGCCGGGCACACCACCGCTGGACGGGGTTGAGGTGCTCGTAAGCTCGTCCGCGGCGTCAAACGTCTGTGTCGTGGCTCCCATCTTCGTGAGGTTGCCCGCGCTGTCGTACTGGTATTGGGCGGCGCCTGGCGGCGGCGAGGCGCAGGGCCCCGTGGAGGTGCCCGCGTAGCAGAGTTGGTTGAGCGCGGTGTATCCAAACCTGCTTTCAGATTCGGGTTGCGAGCTGTCGCCTGTGAGTTGCCCGCCTGCGTCCCGCGTGTAGTTGGCCGCAAACAGAGCGTCCGCGCCGCGCGTGTCGCTGATCGAGCTGAGCGTGTCGTCGTCGGCGTATGTCGAGGTGTCCGTGATGCCCGTCGCGGGCGGCAGCGTCTCCGTGGTCAGGTCGCCGTCGGGGTCGTAGTTGAATCTCGTCGTGTTGCCCAGCCAGTCGGTCACGCTGGTCCAGCGCCCGGCGGCGTCGTAGCCGCGCGTTACGGAGTGCCCATCGGGGTAGGTGATCGTCGTCGGGTCGTCGCGCAGGTCGTACTGATATTTGACTGTCCCGTTGTCGCCCTCGGTGGCGCTCGTGAGGCGGTGCAGGGAGTCCCACGTCCACGACCATGTGCCGCTGCCGTCGGTCATCCCGATCCGCTGGCCGTCGGCGTCGTAGGCGATGCCCGTGACATTGGGGGTCCTGCCGTCGCTGTACGCGATCGAGGTCGGCTCGTTGGCCGCGTCGTAGGTGGTCGTGGTGACGCGCCCTTCGGGATCGGTGACCGTGATCCTGTTGCCGGCAGCGTCGTAGCCGTAGCGCGTTGTACGCCCCAGCGGATCGGTGACCGTGGACACGCGCCCGAGCGGGTCGTATTCGTAGCTGGTGGCGTGGCCGGCGCCGTCGATCTGTTCCTTGACCGTGCCGTCGGGCCAGTAGGTGGTCTGCGCGGTCGTACCGTCGGCGCGGCGTACGGCTGTCTGCTCGTCGGCCGCATCGTACGTGTAGGTCGTCGTGTTGCCGTCGGCGTCGGTGGATGCGATCAGGTTCTGGTCGGGGTCGTATTGGTTGGTGGTCCTGTGCCCGAGCGGATCGACGGTTTCGGTTGTCTGGCCGAAGCTGTTGTGGGCGTAAGTCGTGGTGAAGCTGACGGGGTTTGCGCCGGACGCGTTGCCGCGCGGGCTCGTGGTGCTCATCAGCCAGCCGATCGCGTTGTAAGTGGAGGTCGTTGCGTCTCCCAGGGGATCGGTGGTTGAGGTTCGATCGCCGTCGGCGTCGTAGGTGTATCGCCATGTGTTGCCTTCAGGGTCGGTCATCGCCGTGACGTCCCCGGGGTGCGACGGGTCGCCGTAGGTGTAGGTCGTTGTCTGGACTTCGGAGGTCCCGGTGAGCGGACGTGAGACGCTGAGCAGGTTGCCGTGCCCGTCGTAGGTCATCGTCGTCGTGACCCCGAGCGGGTCGGTGGTCGTCAGGAGGTCGTTGAGCGAGTCGTATGTGTTTGTGGTGGTGCGCCCGAGCGCGTTGGTCGTCGTCAACGTGTTGCCTTCGCTGTCAAAGGTGGATGTCGTCGTGTGGCCGTCGGGATCGGTCACGCTGGTCATGCCGAGCGTCGCCGGGTCGTAGCCGAACGTCCAAGTCGCGGCCTGCGGCGTTCCGTACCCCTTGGTCTCTGACAGAAGCTCGCCGTATTGGTAGTTCTGCACCGTCACGTTGCCCTTGGGATCGGTGATCGTGGTTGTGCCGCCGGCTTCACCGAGCGGTTCGCCGCCGTAGGCGAATTTCGTGGTCCGTCCGAGCTGGTCGGTCTGTTCAATCACCCGTCCCTGAGCGTCGTAGGCGTTGCTCACGACCGCGCCCGTCGAGCCCGGAATGCCCGGAGCCTGGTCGGGGAAGCGCATGGTGAGCATCCGGTGTTGAGAGTCGTAGGTGAAGTGCGTGTCGCCACCGCTGACATCGGTGACGTCAGTGAGGTCGCCTTCGCCGTCGTACGCATACCTCACGACCCGCCCAAGCGGGTCTGTCACAGAGCTGATGTGGTCTCCTGTGTAGGCGAAGGTCAGTTTTCGCCCCGAAGGGTCGGTAACGGTGGCGAGCTGGCCGGACCCGTTGTAAGCCAAGGCGGTCACGTAGCCGTTGAGGTCCCGCTCCTGCGTCAGCCTGCCACTGCTGTCAAAGGAGAACGTATCACTGTGCCTTCGTACGAATGTCCAAGAGCCGTCTTCGTTGTGCACCAAGGCGGCGGTGACCCGTGGGGGCGCCGTGTATGTGCCGCCGGACTGTTCGGTGAATGTGACCTGCGAGCCGTTTTCCTGATTGACGACTACATGTGTCGCGTCGGGGAAGCTGAGCGACATGTCGTACGGAAACGACCACCCAAAGCCAAACGGACCGTCTGTCGCGGCTGACATCGAGTTGTACGTGCGCGTCAGATCGAGCGGGATGTCACGGCCAGGAACGCTGAGGTCGTCGAAGGTGTGCCAGAAGTTGCCGGTTGGAGCATCGACCGGCGAAACGAACGAGATCAGCCTCCTGAGGAAGCACATTGGGCAGAACTCCGACGGGTTGTCAGCGCCGGAAAGCAATTCAAGCAGTGTCAGCGCTCCGCCGTCGGGGGGACGGGAGTAGCTCGAGCGAACCACGGTCGCGGTGACCGCATGGGCCGTGTAGTTGATTCTCAGGACCGCGTATTCGTTGGTACAGTACCCATCCTTTTGTTCGATTGTACCTCCATTTGGTATACCGCCAAATGTGCCCGACACCGAGCCCGAGGTGCTGACCAGCGTGTACACTTCGCCAGGCACAGGACTGCCGCACGCTGAACCAGGCAGCGATAGCTTGGCGTTTCCCAGGTTGACGTTGCCGGTGGCGGTGAGCTGCGAGCCAAGGTGAAGCTCCAACTCACTTGTTGGATTGAGCGTTACACCGCCCGCGACGGTGAGGGTTTCCTCAATGTCGAGAAGCCCGCCAGTTGACGTCAACGGGCCAATATTGCCGGTAAAACTCGTGAGCGATACGTCGGTGATGTTGACAGCGCTCTTGTCAGTGGCGTTCAGGAAGCTCGAGGGCGATGCGTCGTCGGCGTGGACAGCACTTCTGTGACCAGCGGCTCGCTCGGATCGCGCTTCGTAGCTGCCGAGTGTCACTTCGCCGTTGAGACTTGCTTCGACCCCTGAGAAGCTCGAATTGGCGCCAGTGATCGTGATAGGACCAGCCTCTATGTCGCCTTCCTCAATGCGCAGGGCGGCCAACGAACTGAGGTGAACGGCCAATGACTTCGCCGGCCCCTCGATTCTATCTCCAGCTGAGACATTGATTCCGCTGTCGTTGTCGTTGCCGTCTATCGACCATACCTGCGAGGCGCCAAGCGTGATCGGAAGGGTCAGTGTTGCGTACCCTACGCCGTCGCCCGAAGTCATGGCCGCGGTTAGGCCGCCTGCGCCGAGTGTCAGTGCTTCACCGCCGATGGTGTACTGAGCACTGATGTCACCTCCAAACGACATCCTATTGACGTCCAGGTTGGGTATGTCATTATTGCTCTGGTAGCACGTACGGACAAGTTCCAGGCACGGTTCGCCAAAGAGGCCGGGGAAGGTGAGCGTGCCGACGCTACCGGCAGGGGCGACTCCCCCTTCCCAGTTGCCTCCATGCGACCAGTTGGGTGTGCCAGGCGGTTCGTTGCCGGCCCACGTGAAGTCGGCCGCGACCGCGGAGCCAGCTGTGAGCAGAGCGCCGGACAACCCGAGCACGAGCACCAACGTGAGCACGACGACCCGCGACCGCGCGGACCCTCGTCCCAGCCCCCACCGGCTCGCGAAACGTGCGTCTAGCGGCCTGTGTGGACGGCCGCAGGCGGCGTCCCCCACCCCCAAGTTTGTCGTCCTCATCGGCGCGGGGCGGCACCATACCAGCTTGCAGGGGGAGGTGTAGCCACGAACGCTCGGACGGCTGCGGACAAAGAATAGCCTACGCACGCTCAGCACCCACTCGTTGACACCGCAGCTTTCGAGGGTGGTACCGGCGAAGCGGACCCAAACGCCCGAACGCCAGTCTCAAGGCTCGCGGAGGTTGACCTTGTCGGCGATGAGCTGGAAGTCCTTGATGTTGTAGGTCATCAACGGCACGCCGTGGACGTTGGCGGTGGCAGCGATCGCGAGGTCCATCGCTCGACGCCGTGGCGCTCCTCCGCGTTGGGCGACGAGCGCGTGCAGCCGCCCGCACTCGCGCGCCGCGGCGGCGTCGAACGGCAGTGCGTCGAAGTGCTCCTCAATGGCTCCTAGCCGGCGCACTCGCAGCGCGCGAGTCTCATCGTCGCGTGCAACGAGCACGCCGAAGTGCAGCTCCGTCAGCGAGATGACACTGATCGCCGCGTCCTCCTCGGGCCCCCTCTCGGCCGCGATCAGCACCGAGGTATCGAGCAGGACCGCCACGATCAGCCGCTGGCCCAGGGGTCTGCGAGCTGCCCGCCCAGCGCTTGGAGGTCGTGCTCGAGCGTGGGATCCGGGGGCGTCGCCCACAGGTCGGCCAGCTGGATGCTGGACACCCACTGACGTGCGCGCACGGGGCCGAGCTCGGCGACGGGACGCCCCGAGACGGTGATCGTGAACCGTTCGCCGGCCTCTGCGCGCCGCAGCACCTCGCCGACGTGGTTGCGTAGCTCCTTTTGCGGGATCGTCGCCATCAACCCATATGGTAGCAGTAGTGCTACCGCGCCGACCTTCAATCGTGGTCGGGAGATACGCGTGAGCGGAAACTACCGTGGCCCTTCCAGGTGGGTGCTCGTGGCCAGCGCCGCCGCAGCGCTTGGCGAGCGTTCTCGATACCTTGAGCACATGGATACTTCGGATATCGCGACGGACCACGAGGTCGTCGTGATCGGTGCCGGCTTCTCGGGCATCGGGGCGGCGATCAAGCTCGACCAGGCCGGCTTCCGCGACTTCGTCGTGCTCGAGGCCGGGGACGGTGTCGGGGGCGCCTGGCACTGGAACACCTACCCGGGGGTAGCGGTCGACATCCCGTCCTTCAGCTACCAGTTCTCCTTCGAGAAGCGCAGCGACTGGTCGCGCGTGTACGCGCCGGGGACGGAGCTCAAGGCCTACGCGGAGCACTGCGTGGACAAGTACGGGGTGCGCGATCGCATCCAGCTGAACACCAAGGTGGTCGGGGCGAGGTTCGACGAGGACGCCCACGCGTGGCACATCCAGACCGCGAACGGCGAGCAGATCACCGCGCGATACGTGGTCGGCGCGACAGGCGTGTTCAGCCAGCCCAAACCGCCCGAGATCGAGAGCCTCGACTCCTTCGCCGGCACGACCATGCACACGGCGCGCTGGGATCACTCGGTCGACCTGCGCGGCAAGCGCGTCGGGGTGATCGGCACGGGTGCCTCGGCGATCCAGCTCATCCCCGCGATCGCCCCTGAAGTCGAGCAGGTCACCGTCTTCCAGCGCACTCCCATTTGGTGCCTACCCAAGCTCGACGCCCCGATGAGCCCGCGCGTGCGCCGGGCACTGCGCTCGGTGCCCGGCGCCGAGCTCGCCACACGCTGGGCCAGTCAGGCCTTCGTGGAGGTCACCTTCGTGCTCGCCGCCCACTTCGCCGGCCAGTTCCCGAGCCTCACCGCCCGCGGCGAAGCCACCGCTCGCAAAATGCTCCGCGAGGTCAAGGATCCCGTCGTGCGCGAGAAGCTCACGCCTAAGTACTCCCTCGGGTGCAAGCGCCCGAGCTACTCCAATGAGTACATCCCCGTCTTCAACCGGGAGAACGTGCTGCTCGAAACCACCTCCATCGAGGCGATCGCCGAGACGGGCGTTCGCACGAGCGACGGGGTCGAGCATCCTCTCGACGTGCTCGTGCTCGCAACCGGGTTCAAGGTGTTCGACTCCGGGAACCTGCCGGCATTCGAGATGCTGGGCGCGGGTGGTGTTGACCTCGAGGAGTGGTGGGATGCCAACCGGCTGCAGGCCTATGAGGGCGTGAGCGTCCCCGGCTTTCCGAACTCCTTCTCGATCCTCGGTCCCTACGGGTTCAACGGCCAGTCCTACTTCGGTCTGATCGAGACCCAGATGCGCCACATCGTGCGCTGCCTGAAGCGGGCGCACAGCGAAGGCGCCACGCGCGTGGAGATCACGCCCGAGGCCAACCGTCGCTACTTCGAGTCGATGCTCGGGCGCCGCCACAACCAGGTCTTCTTCCGGGGCGCCTGCTCGAACGCTAACAGCTACTACTTCGACAAGCACGGCGACGCGCCGTTCCGGCCCAGCCTCTCGCTCGAGGCGGCCTGGCGCAGCGCCCGCTTCGACCTCGACGACTACGCGTTCTCACGATGACCCGTCTAACGCGTGCAGAGTCCCAGGCGCGAACCCGAGCGCTGATCGTCGACGCGGCCACCCGCCTGTTTCTGCGCGACGGCTTCCAGGTCACCTCCCTCGAGCAGATCGGCGAGGACGCAGGGTTCACCCGCGGCGCGGTCTACTCCAACTTCCCCAGCAAGACCGCGATGGGGATCGCCGTGATCGATGGGCTGTACGAGCGCATGGCGCGCGATCTCAGACATTCACTGGAGGAGACAGACAGCCTCGATGAGTGGTTTGACGTGCTCGCTGCGTGGGCGCAGGACACCATCGGCGAACCGCAGTGGACGCGCTTTGAGATAGAGCTCGCGGCATTCAGCGCTCACGACGACACCTACAAGGCCGCCACCGCCGCTCGCCACGCGCGCCTTCGCGCGGGCTGGGCCGAAGTGATCGCTGCGCGGCTCGGCGAGGACTTCCCGATCGACCCCGAGGCGCTGAGCACCATCATCCTCGCGCTCGGACTCGGCACCGGGGTGCAGCGTGCCGTCGAGCCCGACCTTCCCGGGTCGGGCTGGGTCGAGCTCTTGCGCGTGCTCGCCGGATCGATCGTCGCGGGTGCCCGATGAAGGCCGTGAACTGTAAAGAAGGCCAGTTGACGGTCGTCGATCTGCCGACGCCGGCCCCCGAAAGGGGGCAGGTATTGATCGATGTCCTTCGCTGTGGCATCTGCGGATCAGACCTTCATGCTCGCCATCACTGCGACGAGATGGCAGACGTGGCTCTGGAGACCGGCTATGCGGACTTCATGCGCTCCAACCAGGACGTCGTCATGGGGCACGAGTTCTGCGGTGAGATCGTCGAACATGGCCCCTCCTGTCGGCGGTCGGTGCCGACGGGGACGACGGTGGTCTCGTTGCCTCTGCTACGTGTCGGGAAGGACATCCACGCCACCGGCCTGTCGGTGGCGGCTCCCGGTGCCTATGCAGAGCGGATGCTCGTGCAGGAGTCCCTCACCGTTCCCGTACCCAATGGCCTCGCGCCCGGAGTCGCCGTGCTGACCGAGCCGATGGCTGTCGGCTGGCACGCTGTGCGCCGAGGCGAGGCCAAGAAGCGCACCGTCGCGGTCGTCATCGGCTGCGGGCCGATCGGCCTGTCGGTGATCTGCATGCTCAAGGCACACGGCGTGCGCACCGTCATCGCGAGCGACTTCTCCGCGGGGCGTCGCGCGTTGGCGAGGGCAAGCGGCGCTGACGTCGTCGTCGACCCAGCACACGAATCGCCCCACGCCTCAGCCGAGAAGCACGGTCACCTCACCGCGGTTCCCGCCGCCCTCGACCTCGCAGTTGACGGTATGGGCAAAATGCAGCGGCTGCCGATTCCCTGGCATCACACCTGGCGCGCGGCCGAAGCGCTCGGCCTGGCCAAGCCCAAGAGCCCCGTGATCTTCGAATGCGTGGGCGTGCCCGGGGTGCTCGCCCAGGTGATCGCGAGCGCGCCTCTGTTCTCCCGCGTGGTCGTCGTCGGCGTGTGTATGGGTACGGACAAGATCAGGCCGGCGATGGCGATCAACAAGGAAATCGACCTGCGCTTCGTCCTCGGTTACACCCCCGTCGAGTTCCGCGACACGCTTCACATGCTCGCCGAGGGAAAGGTGAACCCCGGTCCTCTTGTCACCGGCACCGTGGGACTCGACGGCGTCGACAGGGCTTTCGAGGCGCTCGGAGATCCCGAGACCCACGCGAAGATCCTGGTCGACCCGAAGAGCACCGCCGTCGCGCCTTAGCGCAAAAAGCGAGCGCGTCAATCGACCGCTGCGACATTCGTGCAATGGACGATAAGCAGCACTGATTGAGATCAGTAGTTTGGGACGACATGCCCCACCCCGCTTATACAGAGATTGACCATATGTGCGTATCCGCACTTGCCCCATAGGCTTGCAGCGGACCTCCCCCTGCCGATTTCGCCCGCGCGCCGATAGGATGCGTAGAGCACCCGCCGACGTAGCTCAGATGGCCAGAGCACCGCTCTCGTAAGCGCTCGCTGCAAGGGGGCCGAAAGGCGAGAGTTAGAGCCATTTCTGGCTTGCTTACTCGATATGAGGCCCCTTCTACTGGAGGACAGATCCGGTCAGGCGAGGACAAACGATACACGGCGCGCCGGGTACCACAGCGGCAGAAAATCGAGAGCCGACGGCCGGAGTCGAACCGGCGACCCCCGCTTTACGAGAGCGGTGCTCTGGCCATCTGAGCTACGTCGGCATCTTGCTCCAGCATCGTACCGAGGCGCATCAGAGTCTGTAGACGCCGCCGGCGTGGTCGGGTGTGCTCATGCCCATAGTCCGCTGACGGGTATGGCCCACAAGCGCTGGCCGAGCGGCACTGTCTGCTCGCCGGCGTGCAGGATCGCGCCGGCGAGGAAGTCCTCGCCCAGGGCGTTCCTGAGCTTGACGAGACTCTTGGTGTCGGCGCCTGAGAGCGATACCTTCGCCTTGACCTCGATCGCTACGATCCGTCCGGCGCGGTCCTCTAGCACGAGGTCTACCTCGCCACCGCGGTGGTCGCGGTAGTGGTAGACGTGCGGCTCGGTCTCGCTCCAGCTGGCGAGCTTGAGTATCTCCATCGCGGCGAACGTCTCAAGCGCAATGCCGGTGACCCGGTCATCCTCGGAGATCCTGCGCTCGTCTGCGCCCAGCAGGTGCGCCAACAGGCCGCTGTCGGTGACATAGACCTTTGGGGCGTGCACCACCCGCTGCAACAGGCCCGGCCTCCACGCGGGGATCCGGCGCACGAGAAAGATGGCTTCGAGCAGCTCGATGTAGCTCTTGACGGTCTTGCCGTCTAGCTCGAGGCTGCCGGCGACGTTTGCGTAGTGCAGCAGGTTGCCCGAACGTGTCGCCAGCAGCGCGAGCAGCCGCCGCATTTCGTGCTCCTTGTGCAGGTCGGCGATCGCCTGCAGATCCCGCTCGAAGGTGGTCGTCAGGTAGTTGGAGTACCAGTGCTCCCGCCGGCGTCCCCGGCGCCCGCGCGCCTCCGGGTAGCCGCCAGCGGCGACACGATCCGCGAACGCCGCCCGGCCGACCGGCGCGCCCTGGATGCGCGGCGGGGAGGCAGCGAACAGCGCATCGACGAGGTTGTCCTCGGCGCTCTCCAGCTCGGCCTGCGCAAGCGGTGCAAGACGCAGCAACTCGATCCGTCCAGTGAGCGCCTCCTGGATCTTGCGGGAGCCCAGGATGTTCGCCGACCCGCTCAGCAGGAACCTCCCCGGCTGCTGCTCGCGGTCCACGATCCGCTTGATCGCCAGGATCAGCTCGGGTACCCGCTGGACCTCATCTATGAAGACTGGGCCATCGAAGCCCGCCAAAAACCCGGCCGGGTCGGCGATGGCGTTCTCGCGCGGCGCCTGGTCGTCAAGGCTGACCGTCTGACGCTGTTCGGAGGCGGCGATCGCCTCGCAGAGCGTGCTCTTGCCGACCTGCCGCGCGCCCATGACCATCACGACGCGCGTGTCGGCCAGCGACTCGCGGATCAGAGGGCGTATCCGACGCTCGATCACTCCAGTGATCCTACAACCGGATGTGGTCAGATACGGAATAAGAATGCGGCAAACACGGAATGATTGTCCGGTGGACGCGGAAAATTGGGCCGGCAAACGCGGACTGTTGGGTCGCGGGTCCCGAACATGCGCCTTCTGTTCACGCCTCTCCTGGGGGTCGGTGGGACGTTGCCCGGAGGCTGCCCGTTTCTCGATCGTCGAATCCGCGGCTATCCAGAAAAATGGATACCGGCAGATAGGTTCCGATAACTCTCGCTGCCGACGACGCCGTCGTGTGGCAGCAGACACCGAACCTGAACAGTGGCGAATGTGTCGCACGCGGCACCTACGAGGAAGCGCTGCAGTTCCGGTCAAAACCAGCCATGCCCGCAGAAACCGCCGTCGACGCAGAAATCCTGATTGCCGGTCTTGCCAACGGCACGCCGAGCCGTTGGCCGACGCGCTCCTTTCGCCTGGCTAACCCGGAGCGTGCAGTAACGACCGCGCCCCCGGGGTGAGCGGGGGCGCGGAAACGTCCGACTGGGCTTGGAGAATTGGGCTTGCTGAAGGGCCGATTCCCGAACTCAGGAGGTTCACCTTGAAGGTGATGCGTGATGGACGCCCGGTAACCGTAGAAGTCACGTCGGACGGAGCGGGTTTGGTCTCGCACGTGGGCAGCGCGCTGGTCGCGCTGGTCGCTGAGGCCGTCGGGCTCACCACCGCGCTGTCGTTGGGGCTGGCCGGGGTCAAGCAGCGGCGTCGGGGTCATGATCCGGGCTGGGTGGTCCGTGATCTGGCGGTGATGTTGGTCGATGGCGGCGAGTGCGTCTCTGATCTCGGCGCGGTCCGTGAGCAGGACGCGTTGTTCGGGGCGGTGGCGTCTGATTCGACAGCGTTTCGGATGATCGACCGGATAGCCTCGACGCCAGGGTCCTTGGACGCCCTCCGCGGGGCTCACGCGCGCGCCAGGGCCCGGTTCTGGGAGATGCATGGTGCGCCCGAGCGGTTGACGCTCGATGTTGACGCGACGCTGATCACGACGCATTCGGAGAAGGAGAAGGCGGCTGGGAACTACAAGGGCGGCTACGGGTTTCACCCGTTGCAGGTCTACCTCGATGAGACCAGGGAGGTGATGGGTGGCCTGCTGCGGCCGGGGAACGCCGGCTCGAACACCGCCGCTGATCATGTGGCGGTGCTGGATAGGGCGCTTGAGCAGATCCCGGCCGAGTACGTGCAGTCGCTGGAGATCTTGGTGCGCGCGGACTCCGCCGGCGCCACCCACGGGTTGGTTGACTACTGCAGGGAGGGCAATATGCGCTTCTCGGTCGGCTACGAGCTGACCGAGACGGTCCGCTCAGCGATCCTCCAGATCCCCAAGGACACGTGGGTTGTGGCGCTCGACCAGGACGGCTCGGCCCGCAAAAACGGCGAAGTCGTGGAGATCACCAGCATGGTTGATCTGTCCGCTTGGCCCGAGCGCTCCCGGCTGATCGTGCGGCGTGAGCGCCCGCACCCCGGAGCGCAGCTGTCCTTCACCGACCACGACGGCTACCGATTCCAAGCGATCCTCACCGACCAGACCGACCAGGACATCGCCGTGCTGGAGTGCCGCCACCGCCAGCACGCGCACGTCGAGGATCGCATCCGCGATGACAAGGACACCGGCCTTTCCAAGTTCCCGTTCAAAGAGTTCGCGCTCAACGAGGTGTGGCTTGAGACCGTGATGTTCGCGCACGACCTATTCGTCTGGACCCAAGCGCTCACCCTCACCGGAGACCTCGCCAACGCTGAGCCCAAGCGCATCCGCTACCGGCTGCTGCACGTCGCCGGCCGGCTCGCGTTCTCCGGCCGCCGCGCAAAGCTCCACCTCCAGGACACATGGCCGTGGGCAGCCGAACTCCTCGCCGCCTTCGAGAAGCTCAAAGCGCTCCCAGCCCTCACCGGCTGACAGCCACCACCGGCCGACCACACCACCAAGCAGCTTCCCGGCCACGGCCTCGCTCACCGCTGCCCGCACACCGGCCGCACAAGCATCACGCTATCGCGGAACCGCCCGCACGGCCACCACCACCGGACAACGCCACACTCACACCCCCCCCGGATCGCCGCACGCGAGCTCCTCGGTCACTCCCCCGCCCTTACTGCACGTTCCGGGCTAAGGGATCCTCGGTCGCCGGCCTGAGCCGCCCTGGGTTTGACGGGGACGGTGTTTGTAGGTTCCCTATCTTCTTCTGATGGGGGTGGTTGGCCCTGTTTTCACAGCGTAGAGTTCCTCGACTTCGCGTGGTGGCCGGTCGTCGAGTGATTCGTGGATGCGCTCGTTGTTGAACCAGGCGACGTACTCCAGGACGCCGAGCTCGAGCTGGGAGCGGCTGGTCCAAGTGCGGTCTGAGATCAGCTCGGTCTTGAAGCTGTTGACGAAGCTCTCAGCGACGGCGTTGTCGTAGGCATCACCGACGGTGCCGATCGAGCCGAGGACACCAGCGTCGTCGAGGGTCTGGGTGTAGTCGATCGAGGTGTATTGACTGCCGGCATCCGAGTGGTGCACCAGCGCGACATCAGCGCCTGGCGCCCGTTGGTGAAGCGCCATCCTGAGCGCGTCGAGAACGAGCGTGGTGCGCATGTGCGACGCGAACTGCCAGCCCACGATCCGCCGGCTGTAGGCGTCGATCACGAAGCTGAAGAACACCAGCCCCTCCCAGCAGCGCAGATACGTGAAGTCCGCGAACCACATCTCGTCCGGCCCCGACGCGGTGAAGTCGCGCTGCACCCTGTCCGGGCTGCGCAGAGCCGTCTGGTCCGGCCGGGTAGTCCGCCACGGCTTGCCGCGGCGCTTGGCGCCCTGAATGCCGTTCTGGCGCATCAACCGTTCGACACGGCTGCGCCCGACCCGCTCACCGGATCTGAGCAGCGCCTTCCACATCCGCCGCGAGCCGTAGGCGTAGTAGTTGCGTGCGTGTAGGTCTGTGATCAGGCCGAGCAGCCGCTCATCCTCGAGCTGGCGGGCTGAGCGTTGGCCGGTGGCGCGCTGGTAGTAGGCGGACGCCGACACGCCCAAGGTCTCGCAGATCGGCTCGACCCCGAAACGAGCGCGGTGCTCCTCGATGAACGCGCTCACTTCGGACGGTGTGGATCGAGCTCGCCGGCGAAAAACACGCTGGCGGCCTTCAGGATCTCGTTCGCGCGGCGCAGCTGCGCGACCTCACGGCGCAGGGATTTGATCTCCTCGCGCTCCTGGCTGCTCAAGACATCTTTGCGCCGGCCCTCGTCAGCTTCGGTCTGCCGAACGTGTTTGCGAAGCGTCTCGCTCTCGATGCCGAGGTCCCTCGCGACGTGCGCGACCGGCCGACCCGATTCGAACACCAGACGCGCACCGCGGTCCAGCAGCTCCTTTGAATACTTCCTCGCATGTGCCATGACCCGAGACTTCTCCCTCCGCCAGGCAAACCCTGGCATCGAAGCCTCCGTCAAACACAGGATGGCTCACCTCGAGGCATAACCCACAAACTTCACAGACGAACCACTAGTGGTTCATCCTTTTAGTTCATTGGTTTATGCCTGGAGGACCTTGCCGGTGTAGGTCCAGTTGAATGGTTTGGCGGTCTGGTTGTAGGTCTCGATGAATGCGAGCATCTGCTCGGCGAGGTCTTCCTCGCTGAAGAAGATGCCATGCTTCAGGAGTCGGCGGTAGAGGATCGAGAAGAAGATCTCGATCTGGTTCAGCCACGAGGCGT
This sequence comes from uncultured Solirubrobacterales bacterium, assembly GCA_963725535.1. Taxonomy (GTDB): domain Bacteria; phylum Actinomycetota; class Thermoleophilia; order Solirubrobacterales; family Solirubrobacteraceae; genus Palsa-744. The sequence continues at coordinate 1,134,932 of CAVRYX010000007.1, read as the reverse complement.
GGGTCGGGGTGAACTGGAAGCTCCAGCGGGGGTGTTCTGCCAGCCAGTTGGTGACCTCTTGGGTGCCGCGGGTGGAGAGGTTGTCACTGACCGCGATTATCTGCTGGCCGTCGAGCACGGGGATTTCTGAGTCGAGCTGGTCCAGGAAGCGGACCAGGTCGAAGCGGTTGCGTGTCTTTGATGCCATCGCAAGCACATCGCCGTCGTGAACTTTCAGGCAGGCGAACAGGCACTGGGTACCGTTGCGTGTGTATTCGTGCTCGCGTCTGACGGGACGGCCGGGGACGGGCAAGGTGTCTGGCTTGGTCGGCGCCTTGGCCTGGATGCCGGTCTTTTCGTCCAAGGAGACAACCAGCACGTTCTCCGGCGGGTTCACGTAAAGACCGCAAATCTCGCCCAGGCGCTCCTCGAACTCGGGCCGGGAGAAGTCACTCATGATCCAGTATTCAGTTAGATGCGGCTTGATATCCGCGCGCGAGAGAATCACATGCGCCTGGGAGCCCGACATGCCGACCGCCTCACCCAACTGCTCATAGGTCCAGCGTTCCTGCTGTGTACCCTCCGGCGTCTCAGGTGGGCGCGTGCACGCCTTCGCGATCAGCCTCGCCCTGTCCGCCTGGGAGTACACGAGCGGTTTACCGGAGCGCGGCAAGTCCCCGAGCCCGGAGATCCCATCGCGCTCATATCGCGCTCGCCACTTCGCCACCGTGTTCTCCGAGCACCCCAACAAACGCCCGATTTGCGCAGCCGACTGGCCCTCAGCGGCGTGGAGCACAATCTGAGCACGCTCGACCATCCGCGCCTGCTCGACCCCCGACCGCGCGATCCGCTCGAGCTCCGCTCGATCGTCGTCTCCGATCTGAATGCGCTTCGCCAAAGCAGGCATACCGAACCCCCATCATCGCTGGACACCACCAGCAAAAGGTTCAGCAAAGCCTGCGAGATCCCTGCAACCACCAGCGAACTAAGAGGACGATCCACTAGCTCCTCGCGCCCAGCGGCGTAGACCACGGAGCGGCATTCTGCAATGACTCAGAAGCGAGGCAAGCATGGCGCTAAACGGCGCCGCGATCGATCTGGCGAAACGCAACGCTTGCCGCTCCCGAAGGCACGATTGAAGGATCTGTTCAGGAGCATGGGCAAGGCCACATCGGCCGGCGATCGCGCACTCGCCCTAACCCCCGCTGACGGGAGCGAGCTCGTCCGGTTCGATGCCGAAGTGCTCATGCGGGGTGTGAACGCGCTTAAGTCCGCCCGGCTGCTGCTTGAGCAAGCGCATTGGGAGACGGCGGCTGGCCCAGTCCGCCAACTGTTCGAGCTGCTGATTAATCTGGAGCACATCGCCGCCGCGCCTGATCGCGAGGCAGCAGTCTTCCGGTACGCGAAGTTCGGCCTCCTGCAAACGGTGCGCGGCCAGCGGATTCAGATCTCTTACGAGGAAGCCACCGGACGGCCCGTCGACCAGTCGAGGGTCGCGATTCTCGACAACATGCTGGAACACACGTTCCCCGAGTTTCGCAAGGTGACCGCCAAGGGCAAGATCGTCTGGGACGTCAGCTGGTGCGGGAAGAACGTCAAGGCGCTCGCCAAGAGCTCCGGCAATCCTATGCGTGAGGCACAGTACGAGCAGCTGTTCGTGCTGTGGTCCGAGCAGGTACATGCCGCGCCGGCCGCCCTGATGGGGGGAATCTTCCCGTCCGGCGGCGCTATGGACGCCGCAGGCCTCATCGAGTTTGACGACAGGCACGTCGTCGAAACCGGTTCGATAGCGGTAACACTGTTCATTGAGCTGTGGCGCACCCTGCCAACGGTCGCGTCCCTTGATGCGAGAGCGATGCTGGAGTGGACCACCAGTCTTGTTAGGCAGGCCATCGCAGTCGGAGCACCGTTCCCGGTAAACGCCGCACCGTAGACTGGGGTGGCCGTTCAGATCGCCGATTCCGAGCGTCTTGAGGCCGGGCAAGGACGCGCAGCAAAAAAATGGCAGGCTGCGAGGGCTGCCGCGTGCGCTTGCTGCCAGACTGAGGCTCAGGGCTACCCAGTCAGGCGAAACGGCGAAAAGCCGTGGACACCTGGCGACTGCTCGGTCTTGAACTCGGACAGGAAGTCAGATCCGCTGAGCGCATAGTTGAAGTAGTCCGCCATCCACTGCCACTTCGCGTGGACCGGTTGCACGTCGCTGGTGAGCTTCAGGCCGTCCTCAATCCGACGCCTTTGAATGGGGAGGAGATGATTGACCACCTCAAGATTGTCCTCCTCTGAGAGCCACAGGCCGAAGACGTCGACAAAGACTGAGTCATCCTCCCCGCAGAGCAGGTGTCGCACGACGGGGGCCTCGGCAGGATCCTCGTAGCCGGAGTCGGGTGCTACGGCCCTGACAACTTGTACTGCCTCCTGGGTCAGGGCGATCCGCGGGTACACCGTGTTCTTCTCAAGGCAGACGGCCTCGATTAGCGCCGGTCCGAACACGAACCTGTCGTCCATGAAGTGGTCGCCGAACGAGATCCCGCCGCGTCCGAGGAATCCTTCATCGAGCAATATGAGCTGCATGTATGAGACGTTCACGATCGTGAACAGGAGCGCCCCTTCCCGATCGACATGTCTAAGTAGAGGGGTGCCGATGACCACGTTGTCGGTGAACCAGGTAGAAGCGTGCGGTTCGGAGGCGTGCTCTGTGCCAGCTCGCTCGCTGGCACGCATCAGCGTTGAGCGAAGGCGCGGGAGTTCTGCCGCGGCGAGCGGACCCGTAGCCATCGTTGTGATGCCGAGGACATCGAAGTAGAGCACGCAGGACGGTGCAAACCGCGGCGTCCCGTCGGTGGCGGTGTACTGCTCGAATGCTTCCTGACGAGACAAACAGCGCACACGCTACAGGTCACCGCTGGTCGGATCCGCACAGATTTCCCTGGGGGCACACAATTGCGCCCGCAGTTGCTGGTCTCGCCAGCTCAGCCTTCCGCTGATCGCTGCCCGATCAGCGGAAGTACGGAGGGGGTTCGAACCCCCGAGACGGGGATTGCCCGTCTGGCGGTTTTCAAGACCGTTAACTTTTGGTCCGTAGAGCAGAAAATCGACTTGCATGCGACATAACTCGCGCCACTCCCTGCCCAGGGTACTGCCGTTGAGGACTTACAACATCAAAGACTTCCAGCTCATCGCCGACGCTGGCGTTTCGGCGTTTGGGTCCGCTTCGCCGGTGCCGCGCGCGAAAGCTGCGGAGTGAACGGAAGCTCGGCTATGCCCGCCGTGTCCGTCGCCTGTGAGTATCGAGCCAGTTGCGGATCTTGCCGCGAGGGTGCGACGCGTTGCCGATGACGAGCGCGCCTGGCGGGCTCGCTGGCGCTTGGCGTTCGACTTGTTCGACGCGTGCGGCGCGCCACTCGGTGTCGGCTGACCGGAGTCCGTTGCGTCGGAGGTCCTCGATCGCGTAGGCGTAGTGCTTGCTGAGCGTGCGTAGGCTGGTGCCGCACTCACTGGCGACGGTTTGCGGATCCTCGGCACGCAGGCTCAGGGAGATGCCGCCGCGGCGCAGAGAGTAGGGGGTGGCACCGAGGATCGCGAAGAGTTCGGGCTGTAGGGCTGCTTTCTCGACGGCAGGGGTGAAGAAGCGTTGACCCCAGCCGCCGGCCTGGTTTGCGCTGAAGTGGCAGGCGCCTGTGCGTGGGTCGCGCTCGCCGTGCGTGGGGCCGGCGAGATCGCCGGGGATGATGAAGTCGAGCTCTCGGACTGGGTGGCCGATGGCCTGGAGCGCCGAGCGCCATTCGGCGAGGTCTTCTTGTAAGAGAGAGGGGATGGTGGTGCGTCGTTGGGTTGAGTGCTCGGTCTTGCCCCATTCGTCAAGGTGCCCGTTTGAGAGGACCTCCAGTACCCAGGCGAACCCGTCCTTCAGCGATGACCAGCGCATTCCCCAGACCTCCTGGTTTCGCGCGCACAGCCCGTACTGCAGGCTGACGATCATCGCGTCGCGTCGGGCGAGGATCGCCTTGCGTCCCGCGGTGCGGGCGAGCATCTGTGTGCGGATCGCCTCGACCGCCTTGGGCGAGAGTGCCCAGGCCGGCACGAGCGGACCGTGACGGCGCGGCCCGGGCTCGTAACCGGTGCCGCCGGAGCGCAGCGAGCGGCGTATGTTGCCGCGTGGTTCGGGCGCGAAGCTGCACCCGTTGGTGCGGATCTCGCCCACCAGGTTTGAGCTGGCGGCCCAGCTGAGCGCCGCGGAGAGGACTCGCCAGGCTTGCTTGCGCGTGGCCTTGGGGACGCCTTCGCGCAGCATCTGCTCACGCCACGCCGCCGGCGCCTGCGGCTCGTTGAAGCGTACCGCCGGCAGCGAGCAGAACGCCACCGCATACGGTCGCGGCTGCACCATCCCAAAGCCGCGGCGGCGCGGCTTATCGAGCATGTGCAGCCCTATGAGCGACTCGTAGCGCTCGTAGGTCGCGGGCGCGAGGCCACCAGGATTGCTGGGATGCGCGTTGACCTTCAGATAGAGCTCGAGCAGCTGTCCGATCGTGCGTGCCTCAAGCTCGTTGGCCTCCTTGGCGTCGAGGTCCAAGAGAAAGCGCCGCAGGCTCTCGCGGCCGCGTCGCTCGGCGGTGATGTAGCCGTCCATCCATGCGCGGGCGTGGCGCACCGATGGGAAGGTGCGGCAGCGCTCGCGCCTGTCGTGGTCATAGAAGCCGACCACGTAGGAGCGCCGCCCGTTCTTGGCGACGTAGGGCCACTTCGACTTCTTCCGCCAGGGCCTAGCCATCTGGCCCTCCAGCCGGGTCGCGTCTCATGAGCCGGGGGATTTGATGTTGCGGGCGTAGCCTCCGCTTTGACCCTGACAAAGTCGAAGATGGAGGTACGCCCGCATGGAGAAGGTAGCCCCGAGCGAGAGGTTTCGCCAAGAGCTGGATGAGGTGCTGGCCGGTGTCGGCGAGGAGCAGGACCCGATTGAGACGGTCGGGCGGCTGGGAGCGCGGCTGATCCTGCAGCAGGTGCTCGAGGACGAGGTGACTGAGTTCCTCGGCCGTCGGCGGTATGAGCGCGCTGGCGAGACGGTCAGTCACCGCAATGGCCACGAACCCAGGACGGTGAAGACGACGAGTGGCTCGGTGGCGTTGGAGCGTCCGCGGGTGCGCAACGCGAGCAAGCTGGGGTTCGAGAGCAGGGTGCTCGGCAAGGGAGTCACGCGAACGCACGCGCTGGAGTCCCTCGTGATCAGCTCGTTCTTGCGGGGGCTGTCTACCCGTGATGTGGAGGCCGCGCTCCAGGAGGTCTTCGAGGAGCCGATTGCGTCGAAGGCGACGGTTTCTCGGATCTGTGAGGACACCCGGGAGCGATACCGCCAGTGGTGCCGGCGGCGCTTGGAGCAGCACGACATTGTCTACTGCTTCTTGGATGCGATCTATCTGAAGCTGCACCCCGACGACACGCCGGCGGAGGGCGTCCTGGTGTGCTGGGGCGTGACGCTTGAGGGCCGCAAGGTCCTCCTCGGATTGGCTCTGGGGAGCCGTGAGAGCTACGAGGCGTGGCTCGCGTTCGCCCGGGACATGATCACCCGCGGCCTCAGGGCACCAGCGCTCGTGATCGCCGACGGGGCACCCGGGATCTGGAAGGCAACGCGGGAGCTCTGGCCCGGGGCACTGGAGCAGCGCTGCACCGTCCACGCGCTCAGGAACGTCACCGGCAAGCTCCCCGAGCGCCACCATCAGGAGGTCAAGGCACGCTGGTGGAAAGCATTCGACGAGGCGCGCTCCCCGGCCGAGGCCAGCCGCGAGCTGCAGGGCATCATCGCCGACTACAAGACGGCGTACCCCTCGGCGATGGCCGTCATCGAAACGGACCTGCCAGCGCTCGTCACCCACCTGCGGTTCCCGTCCGCTCACCGCAAGCGGATCCGCACAACGAATCTCCTCGAGCGAACGTTCGTGGAGGTCCGCCGGCGCACCAAGGTCATCGGCCGGTTCCCCGGCGAGACTTCCGCGCTATCCCTGATCTGGGCCGTGCTGGAGCTCTCCTCCCGCGGCTGGCGCGGCGTGAAGATGAACCCCAAGACCGTCGCCGAGATCGAGCACCTACGACGCCAACTACGCGACACCAACGCCGCTCCACCAGCCACGACGAACACCGAGGAGGTGATCGCCGCATAACATCCCCCTCAAGCGGAGCTACCCCCAAACGAATTCACCCGGGGAATGAGACGCGACCTCCAGCCGCTCCGAAATGAGTTGCAGACACGCCTTTCCCTTCGAGTTGACGTCAATGTGCCTGACCTATCTGTCATCCTCGAAGGTGCGGTAACGCTGCGGAAACGGCACCCCACAAATCTGTTCTCGGTGTCCGGAAACAAGCGCTTTTGCAGGGAGATTGATCTTTGGGGGGCCATGACTCTCGTAAAGCGGGGGTCGCCGGTTCGACTCCGGCCGTCGGCTCTTGATTCCTTGCCGCTGGGGTACCCGGACGACGGCTGAGCATCGAGGCTGTCGCGAAGGCTGCCGGAGTGGGCAAGCCCGCGATCTACCGCCGCTTCGGTGACAAGGCGGAGCTCGTCGCGCACGTGATCGCACGCCAGGCTTCCGTCGCTCGAGCCTCCAGACCTCGGCGACTCGCGCGCAGAGCTTTGGCGTGTAGTACAGCAAGGACTTCCCGCTGACGGCTCCTCATACGTTGGTCTGATCGGCGGGCTGATAGCCGAACAGGACCGCCACCCCTGAACTCATCAAGGCGTTTCGCCAAAGTGTTCTGCTGCCTCGCCGCGCGATCGTGCTCACGATTATCGAGCGCGGACAGGCACGCGGCGAGATCCGTGGCGATATCGATCCCGAGGCGGCGCTGGACCTGATGCCCGGTTCGTTCTTGGCTCGTGTGTTCGCGGGTCTTGACACCGGCCCGCGGTGCGCAAGGCTGCGTTTGAGACGTGGTGGGACATCCTCCGAGAAAGGCAGGCCGGCGCATGGCCACTTCATCGCCGCCTACGCGCGTTCTAGGGAGCCTCGAAAGCGCCCAGCACGCGGTCCCTGAGCTCGAGCTGGCCGGCAGCGCTCAGATTCTTGTAGCCGAAGACGCGCTGGCGCAGCTCCCCAGGCTGGCGCGTGCCGCTGCGCCCGTGCGCCAATCTGAGGTTGTCGAACACGAGCAGGTCGCCGGGGCGCAACATCACGGCGACCTGGACCGCATCCACATCAAGGTCAAAGCCACGGAGAAACGCGACCTCGGCCTGCAGGCTGTCGAACTCCATCCCGCAGAGGAACCCGGGGTCTGCCTTCACGCTCGGCAGACGCGGTGTGTTCCCGTCTGCGGCCTCGATGATCCGCGCGAAGCTGCCCTCTCGGTAGCCCTCGGCGTCGTTCCATGCCCCGTGCGTCTTGCCGTAGGAGACCAGCCGACTCACCAACTTCTCGCGTGTGGGCCATGCCCTCTGTCTCAGCAGCCCTGTGATTGGCACCAGCCTCGTCAGCGCGGACGTCGGATAGGCACCATGAGCGACGTGCAACGCCGTGTATAGAGCGGCGTCACGTCTCAGCTTTGGGTCGATCGGCAGTCCGAAGTCGAAATGGAGTGTCTGGAAATCTCGGGTCTCTGTCGCGTCCGGCGGCGGGATCACGAAATCGCCAATCACAGAAAGGGGCGCGAGAGCATCGGCAGGTACGAGCGCCTCGACCAATGCCCACGCCTCCCCAAAAGCCTCCTCGACGGTCGCGAGACCCCCCGAGATATGGGCGAACCCCTGATCGGCCAGCGCTGCGCGATGAGTCTCCACCCCCGCATTGTTGCCGAGCAACGACGTTCGAGCACGAAGCCCGCGGGGGCCTTTGAGCAAGCGCCAAACCTCGCGGGAAGGAATCGGGCGGGTGCGGGGTCCTACTGGGAACGCGCGAAATGCGGGCCGTGCGTTGATCGCTGCCGCAGAGCCGACGATGGGATCGCGAGGTTCCGGTCGAGGCGGGGCTGCGAGCAGGGAAGCCGTCTCGTCCGATACCCCGAACCACAGGAGAACCCGAGTGCCTAGAACGTCGATCCTTGCTCTCGTTGGTGTTGCGCTGGCCGTTGCCGGCTGCGGCAGCTCCAGCAGCACCAGTAGCTCGTCCAGCACCAACTCCGCAGCGAGCGCCAGCACGCCCGCTGAATCGACGCCGAGCTCTAGCCCGTTCCTGGCCAAGTTCACCAGCGTCAGCACGGTCGCCTCGACGGTTCCGGCCAACGGCGATGTAAACCCCTATGGCATCGTGTTCGTTCCCACCAGCGTCGGCAAGCTGAAGGCTGGCCAGATGCTGATCGGCAACTTCAACACCAAGGAAGGTGGCCAGGGCACCGGCACGACGATCATGCAGGTCTCGACCGCTGGGAAGGTCTCGCCGTTTGCGAGCATCGATGCCAAAACGCTCCCCGGCTCATGCCCAGGCGGCGTCGGGCTGACGACGGCGCTTGACGTCCTGCCGGGCGGCTACGTCATCGTGGGCAGCCTGCCAACGACCAACGGCAAGTCAGCGACCGCGAAGTACGGCTGCCTGATCGTGCTCGACCCAGGCGGCAGACCCGTAAGCACGATTTCGGGCCCGAACATCCAGGGGCCGTGGGACTCGACCGCTAAGAGCGAAGGCTCCAAGACCACGCTGTTCGTTAGCAACGCGCTCAATGGCGGCGCCGCGAAGGGCATCCACACTATCGACAACTCGACCGTGCTACGGATCGAACTGGAATCCGGCGAAGGACAGACGCCGAAGGTGCTGAGCGAAACGGTGATCGCCAACGGCATCCCCTGGGTCGATTCGCCAGAAGCCCTCGTGCTCGGCCCGACCGGACTCGCACTCGCCTCCAACGGGACGCTGTATGTGGCCTCGACCGACGGCAACAAGATCTTTGCGATCTCCGAAGCGATGACGCGCACCACCCCGGCCGCGAAAGGCGGCACCGTCGTGACCGAAGGCGGACACCTCAAGGAACCGCTCGGCATGGTGATCGCACCCAACGGCAACATCATCACGAGCAACGGCGGTGACGGCAACATGGTCGAAACCACACCCGCCGGCCAGCAGGTAGCCGTGCAGACCGCCGACAAGAAGACCGGAGCCGGAACCTTGTTCGGCCTGGCGATAGCCCCAGACGGCAAGGGCATCTACTTCGTAGACGACGGCGAAAACACACTGAACCTTCTGAGCGAAGGCTAGGCTGGCGCATCCACGGAATCGAGCACGACGGCATCCGACCTTGCGGCATTTCGTGTGCAACGGCCGCCTCGCAGACTACGGCGGTCACGGTGGTAGGATCGCTCGCGTGGGCTTCCGGGGGTGCGCAATCGGTCTACTCGTGGTGGCGATGCTTGCCGCGATACCCGCCGGTGTTGAACGCCGAGATCGTCTACTCGCACGGTCAGACGAGTCCACCGAGCGGCGGCGAATTCATCCCATCGACGCGTGCTCACCAGACGCGACGCGCCGACTACGCTGGGCGCTGCCCGGCGCCTGAGCAGACCGGCGCCTGGCAGCTCAGCGCCAGGGCTACCAGGGCTACTTGACCATGTCTCCAGAGGCGTTGATCGCGTACCACGTGCCGCCGAATGATTTGGCGCCAACGTAGGAGGTGTCCCCCGGGCCGCTGTCGCCGCTGTAGGTGTAGAGCGGGTGGCCGGCGTAGGTGACCTGATTGCCACTGGTCGTGGACAGAAGCGAAGCCTTGACGCCCGATCCGGCGGTCGGCTTGCCGCTTGCCTTCAGCGACGGCCACACTGCTGAGCATCCGCTGATCGCCGCGCAACTGTTCTTCTTGGTGTGATCCCTCGTGAACTCGTACAGCGTGCGGCCCGAGCTGCTGACGAGGATGCTGCCCAAACTGGTGTGGCGTAGCTGCACCGTGGCGGTGCGGCTCAAGTTTGCGGCCGGATGGTTGCTCTGTGCGCTGGCGGCCGTTGCGGCGCTCGTCGCGCTCGCCAAGGCGACGGCCAAGAAAACGTAGGTTCGCTTCATGGTTCCTCCGAATGTCGGGGTGCTCGGGCGCGTAACTGCCATCGCTACCTATAGACACCGCAACGGTCGCGTCTCATGAGCCGGGGGATTTGATGTTGCGGGCGTAGCCTCCGCTTTGACCCTGACAAAGTCGAAGATGGAGGTACGCCCGCATGGAGAAGGTAGCCCCGAGCGAGAGGTTTCGCCAAGAGCTGGATGAGGTGCTGGCCGGTGTCGGCGAGGAGCAGGACCCGATTGAGACGGTCGGGCGGCTGGGAGCGCGGCTGATCCTGCAGCAGGTGCTCGAGGACGAGGTGACTGAGTTCCTCGGCCGTCGGCGGTATGAGCGCGCTGGCGAGACGGTCAGTCACCGCAATGGCCACGAACCCAGGACGGTGAAGACGACGAGTGGCTCGGTGGCGTTGGAGCGTCCGCGGGTGCGCAACGCGAGCAAGCTGGGGTTCGAGAGCAGGGTGCTCGGCAAGGGAGTCACGCGAACGCACGCGCTGGAGTCCCTCGTGATCAGCTCGTTCTTGCGGGGGCTGTCTACCCGTGATGTGGAGGCCGCGCTCCAGGAGGTCTTCGAGGAGCCGATTGCGTCGAAGGCGACGGTTTCTCGGATCTGTGAGGACACCCGGGAGCGATACCGCCAGTGGTGCCGGCGGCGCTTGGAGCAGCACGACATTGTCTACTGCTTCTTGGATGCGATCTATCTGAAGCTGCACCCCGACGACACGCCGGCGGAGGGCGTCCTGGTGTGCTGGGGCGTGACGCTTGAGGGCCGCAAGGTCCTCCTCGGATTGGCTCTGGGGAGCCGTGAGAGCTACGAGGCGTGGCTCGCGTTCGCCCGGGACATGATCACCCGCGGCCTCAGGGCACCAGCGCTCGTGATCGCCGACGGGGCACCCGGGATCTGGAAGGCAACGCGGGAGCTCTGGCCCGGGGCACTGGAGCAGCGCTGCACCGTCCACGCGCTCAGGAACGTCACCGGCAAGCTCCCCGAGCGCCACCATCAGGAGGTCAAGGCACGCTGGTGGAAAGCATTCGACGAGGCGCGCTCCCCGGCCGAGGCCAGCCGCGAGCTGCAGGGCATCATCGCCGACTACAAGACGGCGTACCCCTCGGCGATGGCCGTCATCGAAACGGACCTGCCAGCGCTCGTCACCCACCTGCGGTTCCCGTCCGCTCACCGCAAGCGGATCCGCACAACGAATCTCCTCGAGCGAACGTTCGTGGAGGTCCGCCGGCGCACCAAGGTCATCGGCCGGTTCCCCGGCGAGACTTCCGCGCTATCCCTGATCTGGGCCGTGCTGGAGCTCTCCTCCCGCGGCTGGCGCGGCGTGAAGATGAACCCCAAGACCGTCGCCGAGATCGAGCACCTACGACGCCAACTACGCGACACCAACGCCGCTCCACCAGCCACGACGAACACCGAGGAGGTGATCGCCGCATAACATCCCCCTCAAGCGGAGCTACCCCCAAACGAATTCACCCGGGGAATGAGACGCGACCCACCGCAACTGCTGCGAACCTTCCCAAGCAGCGGCCTGACGGCTGATGCTGTCAGGCCGGCGGCTACTAGATCCTCGGCGTCCTCGCGTGAGCCGCACAACGCCCACGCGGCGCGATAAAGACGGTCCACGTGCTGCGTCAGCGACTGCGGTCCAGGGTATGCATTTCGGATGGGCGGAGCGATCCTCGGGCAAACGAGACGGCCGCTCCCGCTGCGACTGTAGCGACCGAGGAGCCCGCGCCGCGGACAGCGAAGCGCGGCGGAATGTCGTGGGAAGGATCTCAGCGCGCTGGAGTCTTTAGGGGATGAGGCCGGGATGGCGCCGTGCCACGCACGGCGCCCAGCGATCGCCATATGGACATCAAGCACGGGAAAGGTGGGTTCACGATGAAGCCGCGCACGCTTTTGCTTTTCGCCCTCGCTGGGCTGCTGGGAGTGGCGGTGGCCGTGCTGCCCGCGCTCGCTGCCGGCACGTCCGCACCGTCCGAAGTGAAGCTCGAAGTCGCCGAACACTGCTACTTCGAAAAATGGCCCTGCTGGAACGTCAAGGGGAACAACCCGGCAGACATCCGCGACATCCAACCGTTCACGATCGCGCAGGGCGGCACGGTCTCCTTCGAAGACAACGAAGCCAGCTATCCCACCGACGTGATCTGGAAGGGAACGCCGCCAAGCTGCACACCCAAAGTGCCGTCCACGCCGGAAACCAACTGGACCGGCACCTGCACCTTCGCCAACGCCGGCGAATACGAATTTGAAAGCCAAGAGCTGTTCGACGGAGACGGGTTCAACTACACCAAGTACAAGGTGATCGTCGAAAACCCCGGAGGCGGCGGCACAACCACCGGCACCACGAGCACGACCACGACCACCACAACTACGACGACACCCACCACGCCCACGACTCCGACGACTCCAACCACTCCGACGACTCCCACGACCCCTATAACGCCGACAGCCACGACCTCCACCCAGCCCTACGGCGGCGGCGGGGCCACCACGCCCGGCTCGACGGAAACGACTCTCTCACCGGGCGGGAGCCAGCCGCTCGCGACGCTCGCGCTGGCGAACCCTCAGCGTGGTGACGCCGTGCACGGGACGATCCAGATCCCCGCCGCCGATGGTGGCGCACGCCTGGAAGTCGAACTGCTCGCTCAGGGCGCGTCGCTGGCCAAGGTCAAACGAGGAGGCAGCTCGCGTGTCGGGCGGTTCGTCCGCTCCTCAGCGCCCGCCGGCACGGTGTCCTTCAAGGTCTCACTCGACGCTCAGGCCAAGAGCGCGCTACACCGCCACCACAAGCTGGCGCTCACCGTGAAGATTGTGCTCACACCCAAACACGGTGCCGCTATGACCCTCACGCGAAGCGTGGTCGTACGATGAAGCCGCGCAGCGTTTCCAGACCGCGCGTTCTTGTGCTTTTGGCCCTCGCTGCGCTGATCGGGGCGGCGGTCGCGGTGCTGCCCGCGCTTGCTGCCGCACCGTCTGAAGCGAAGCTCGAAGTCAACGAAAACTGTGTGGAGGCTGCTTGGCCATGCTGGACGACGGAAGGGTCGGCCTCTAGACCCCAACCCACGAAATCTCTGACGATCTCAAGCGGAGGGACCGTCACGTTCATCGACCACGGTAAGGAAGCGAACCTCGCTTGGACAGGCACCCCTCCGACGTGCGAATCGTCGGTGCCGGTCAGCCCGACGCCTTCGAAGACGGGCTGGGAAGGCAAATGCAAGTTCGAACAAACAGGGACCTACAAGTTCGAAAGTTCGACGCTGTGGCCCGAATACACCAAATACGAAATCGTCGTGGAAAGCGCCGCTGGCACAACCCCCACCACGACGACCACAACCACACCGACGACCCCGACGACGACCTCTCCGACGACGCCGAGCGAACCCGGCCACGGCTCGCCCTTGGGGGCGCTCAAGCTCGCCTCAAGTCAGCGCGGATCGACAGTGCGCGGGCAGGTCAAGGTGTCCCAGGCTGGCTCGGGCGGGCGATTGGAAGTCGGTCTGTTTGCCGCTGGCGCCTCGCTGGCCAAGGTTGGGCACCGCGCGCAGGTGCGCGTCGGGCGGCTGGTGCGCCCCTCACTACTGGCGGGCAGCGTGTCCTTCTCCGTGCCGCTGAACGCCAACGGCAAGGCCGCGTTGCGCCGCCACCGGCGCTTGGCGTTGACGGTGAAGGTCACGCTCACTCCACAACACGGCGCGGCGGTGAGGGTGACCCGCAGCGTCGTCGTGCGTACCTAAGCTGAAACGACGCGCTGAACGTCACGGGTCCGGGGTTCGAGTCCCCGCGTCGGCTCTCTCGTCGGGGAGGCTCGGGATGCGCCGCGCAACTCGTTGGCGAGCCCGATGAGGTGCCGAGGGCGGTCAGCATGGCACAAGCCGTCCAGACGCCGCGCAGGCTCGCGGTCGCGCTCGAGACCAATCTCGTTGTGGCTCCGCGGACGACAAAGGCCGTGGCGAGCCGTCGCGGCGTGTAGACTTTACGCTACAGGCTGAGCGGGAGTACCCCGCACGCGAACGTAGGTGTGCTGATAAAGTGTATTCCCGAAGTTCGGATTTGCGCCTAAAGCGGGATGTCGCCGCGTGGCCAACCTACGAACGACGCGAAACGGTAGGAGTGCGAAACCCACACCCACATCCACAGAGCCTCGGCCTCTGGGCCCGAGCCCTCCGCGGCTCCGGTGACGTTACGGCCCGCCGGCTCGTGGCCTCGACTCGTGCCCGTCAGAGACGCGCGCTGGGGCTTGGGGCGGTGCTGGCGGCCTTCGTGGCCGGTGCCGGCCTCCTGGGGGGCGCAGCCTCGCTCGCGGTGGGGGCGTCCGCCGACGGCGGGGCGCAGGGAGCCGCGGTGGTCGGCGCTGCGAGGGCAAGCGCTGTGGGGAGGGTGGCGCACGCGCTGAGCGTCAAAGACGAAGGGCACCTGCACATGGTGAGCAACTCGGGGTCCAGTCTGGTCGAGGAAGGCGCGGTTTCGGGGACGATCCCGGGCACGGTGCGGGTGAACTTCAACATCGGCCCCACGGTGTACGCGTCGTTCACGATCTACGTCCACGGGGGCGGCTCGATTAGCGGCAGCGGCCACGGGACTCTGCACTCGACGAGCGCCTACTCCACGTTCGGGGGCTCCCTGTCGGTCACCCGCGGCACCGGCCGCTACGCGCACGCCCACGGCACTGGCGGCCTGTACGGGGCGATCAACCGCAGGAGCTCAACCTACCCGATGACGGTGCAGACCACGGGCACGTTGTACTACTGAGGGAGACGTTTGTCAGGGGGTAGCGGGCGCGGCGGCGGGCAGCGTGAAGCGGACCTGCGTCCCGCCGGTGGCGTCGGCGAGCCAGATGCGACCCCCGTGGGCCTCGACGATCGCGCGCGCGATCGCTAGCCCGAGGCCGCTGCCAGGGCCGGTGCGGGCCGCCTCGTCGCCGCCGCGGTAGAACGGCTCGAACACGTGCGGACGGTCCTGCGGGGCGATCCCTGCGCCGGTGTCGGCGACCTCGACCTCCACCGTCCCGTTTGCCGCGGCCGCCCGGATCGCGACGGAGCCGTCCGGGGGAGTGTTGTGGATCGCGTTCTGGAGCAGGTTCAGCAGCACCCGCCGGAGCTTGTCGGGGTTGCCGTCGGCCGGTGCCAGGCTCGGGGGGAGCTCGGCGCTGAGCGCGACGCCCGCGGCCTCGGTCGCGGGGCGCAGCAGCTCGCACGCCTCCCCGACCAGCTCGGTGAGGTCCACGGCCGCGGTGCTCCACGCGACCTCGCCGGCGTCGAGGCAGGCGAGCTCGAAGAGGTCGTCGACGAGCGTTCCGAGGGTGCGCACGTGCGCGCTCGCCGTGTGCACGTAGCGGCGTGCGGTGGCGGGGTCCACGAGCTCGTCCTCGAGCGCCTGGGTGAGCAGCCGCAGCGCGCTTAGCGGGGTGCGCAGGTCGTGGGAGACAGCGGCGATCACCTGGCGACGGGCGGCGTCGGCGGTGTCGCGGGCGCGCTCCTCGGCGGTGAGCGCCGCGACCATGCGGTTGGCGGTGTGCGCGAGGTCCTCGAGCTCGCGACCGGAGTGGGCCTCGATCTCGATCTCCCGCTCGCCGCGCTCCAGCGCGTGCAGACCCGCGCGGATCGCGCCCACGTCGCGCTCGACACCGCGCAGCAGCAGCTGTGCCGCGCGGGTCGCGACGACCGCCGCGAACAGCAGGATCGCGACCGTCATCCACGCGTCGTGTGGTGAGACGAACATCACGGCGGCCCCGACCGCGACTGCGGCGAGGAGCTGCCCGAGGGCCAGGACGACGCCCAGCTCGAAGCGGTGCTGCAGCGTCGGCAGCCGCAGGCGGCCGCTGTCGGCGAGCCCCGCGAGCGCCAGCGCGAGCAGGCCGACGGGGAGGAGGATCTCGACGGTCGTGAGCACCGAGCCGCCGATCGCGGCCATCACCGCGCAGGCCGGGGCGAGCGCCAGCGCCAGCACCGGGACCGAGCTCCACACCGAGCGTCTCACGGGCGCTCCTGGCTAGGTGGTCGCTCACGGGTCAGCGCGCCCGTCGGTCGGAAGCGGTAGCCGACGCCCCACACGGTCTGGACGTAGCGCGGGTGCTCGGGGTCGGGCTCGAGCTTGGCGCGCAGGCGACGGATGTGGACCGTGACGGTCGAGGTGTCGGTGTAGTCGGGGAGCTGCCACACGAGCTCCATGAGGCGGTCGCGCGAGAAGACCTGCCCGGGGTGTGAGGCGAGGAACACGAGCAGGTCGAACTCGCGCACGGTCAGCGCGACCTCGCGCTCGCCTCCGCCGCGGGCGTCCCCGGTCCGCCTGCCCCCTTCCTGTGTCGCCTCCCCCGCGCTCGCGTCCCCCTGGCCCCCACCCGCCGGCGTCGGGCTGGGCTCGCCCACCACCACTGTCCGGGTCGCTGGCTCGATGCGCAGGCCCTCGAACTCGAGCGTGGGCGCACGCGGGGGCGTTGGGCGCTCGCGGCGCAGCACGGCTTCTACGCGCGCGACGAGCTCGCCGGGCGAGAACGGCTTGACGACGTAGTCGTCGGCGCCGCGGCGCAGCCCGACGATCCGCTCGGACTCGCGCCCGCGAGCGGTGAGCAGGATCACGCGCGCCGGGGAGGGCTGCTCGCGCAAGCGGCGCATCACCTCGAGACCGTCGAGGCCGGGGAGCATCACGTCGAGCACGACGAGGTCGGGCGCGCTCTGGGCGCAGAGGGCGAGCGCGTGGGGGCCGTCGCCTGCGACACGGGTGTCGTAGCCGGCACGCTCGAGGTAGCGCGCCACGACCTCGCCGATGGTGGGCTCGTCGTCAACGACCAGCACCGACGCGCGCTGGCCGAATCGGGGATCCGAGCGAAGCGAGTGTCGCCCTCGGTCGGATTCTGCGGGGGGGTGCATCGCTGCGGCGATCATGACACGGTCTGCCCCGCCCGCTCAGCCGAAGGTGAAGTCGTAGACCCGCTCACGTCAGCGCCCGTCCGCTCAACCGAAGGTGAAGTCGTAGACCGTCACCCCGGGCGGGAACTGGACGGTGAGGGTGTGGGTCTGCACGGAGGGGAGGTCGACGAGGTTGTAGACATCCTGCATCTGCACCTCGGCGGTCCCGCCGCGCACGGCGGTCCCGGCGAGCCCCTGGGGGATCGGCCGTCCGTCGAGCAGCACGCGCACCGGGCGAGAGTGGCCGAGGGAGCCCATCACGAGGTACACGCGCCGCGCCCTGAAGCTCAGCTGCACCGCGCCGCTGGTGGCGCTCGCCGGGGCGGTACCCCACGCACCGACGCTCAGGGTGCCCGCGAAGCGGAGGTAGCTCAGCGGCGGAGGCTGGGCGGGAAGCGAGCCGAAGTCGTGCACCCCGGGGGTGAGGGGGCCGGAGGTGAAGCGTTCTCCCCGTTCGACGCCGAGGTAGGACTCGGGCGTGACTTCTGCTTCGGAGGGTTTGATGGCGCTGACGTGGGCTGGCCCGCTGAGGTCGGTGGCGCCGGCTTCGATGAGCAGGCTGCGGATCGCGCGCTCCTTGGAGGCGTACTCGCCCTCGCCGAAGTCCTCCAGGCGGATGCGGCCCTGCGCGTCGATCAGGTACTCCGCGGGCCAGTACTGGTTGTTGTAGGCGTTCCACGTGCCGTATTCGTTGTCCTGGACAACGGGGTAGTGGATCCCGTTCTGGGCGATCGCCGCGGCGACGTTGGCGGCGGAGTGCTCGAAGGGGAACTCGGGGGTGTGGACCCCGACGATCTCAAAGCCGTCGCGGTGGTACTTGGCGTACCAGGCGTTCAGGTAGGGGAGGGTGCGGATGCAGTTGATGCAGGTGTACGTCCAGAAGTCCACGAGCACGACGTGGCCGCGTAGGCTCGAGAGCGGCACCGGCTGGCCCCCGGAGGTGTTGAACCACTTCTGGGTGTCCACGAATTCGGGCGCGGTGCCGAGCACGGGGAGTCGCAACCCGGCGTCGGCCTCGCGCAGGCCGGCGTCCTGGCGCGCTTTGCGGCCGCGCAGCGCGGCGAGCTGCACGGACGCGTCGTGGCTTTCCTCGAGGCTGTGGGTGGGGTCGATCAGGAAGGACGGCAGGTCGCTCGCGATCGCGGTCTCGAAGCGGGTGTCGTAGTTGCGCAGCATCGCGAACGCGATCAGCACCATCACGGCGCCCATCGCCATCTGAAAGCGAGCGGAGCGCCGCGCGAGCGGAGCGGTCAGCCGCCGCCCGCCGAGCATCAGCGCGTAGAGCACCACGGCCGAGCCGATCCCGTAGGCGAGCGCCACCGCGAGGCGTCCGGAGGTGAAGGTCTGCGAGGCCGAGACCGTGATGACTCCCGCGAGGATCGGCCCGGCGCACGGCGCGTACACGAAGCCGAGCCCGCCGCCGACGAGCAGCCCCGACCAGAAGCCGTCGCGCCGGCGCCCATCCGGGCTCACCCCGGCACCCACCCCGCCGCTTGGGCCGAGACGGCTCAGGCGCGCCTCCAGGCGGTCGCCGAGGGGAGGCACGAGCAGGCAGATCCCGAAGCCTGCCAGCGCGAGGATCGCGAGCGTGCGCAGCAGGGAGTCGGGCAGGCCGAGCGCGGAGATCACGTACACGAGCGCGACGGTCGCGAAGGTGAAGGAGAGCGCGAGGCCGGTGACCACGCCCAACGGGCGGCGCCGACCGCCTGTCGCGCCCGCCGCGAGCGCCACCGGCAGGACGGGCAGCACGCAGGGGGAGACGGCGGTGGCGGCGCCGGCGACGAACGCGAAGACGATCAGGACGAACACGTGGTCATCGTGGCAGGTAGATATTGCCGGTCCCTTACAAGCGTCTGCTGGGGGCGTAAGGAAACCGTAAGAGGTGTCCGCTGCAGTGCACCGCAGTCGGGCAGCGGCCCGGCGCAACCCCGTACCGAAGGAGACACATGCACACTCGTTCCCTGCACAGGCTTAGCGCGCTCGGCGCGTCGCTGCTGGCCCTCGCCGCCGTCCCCGTGGCCGCCCAGGCGGCTTCGCATCCGGCGATGAAACACCCGGCGATGAAGAAGCACCACCCCGCGATGAAGCACCACCCCGCGATGAAAAAATAGTCAGACCTGTCTCGCGGAGGTCGTCTGTCCCGGCTCTCCCGGGGCTGGGGCGGGAGCCGCCAGTCCCGGGAAAGGGAACGCGCCCGGAGGCTGAGCACCCCACCGCCCACCGCAGGGCCTCGCCGGGTAGTTCGAACAACGCCCTACACCGGCGAAGACGGAGAGGGCGGGATTCGAACCCGCGATGGAGTTTAATCCCCATACTCGCTTAGCAGGCGAGTGCCTTCAGCCACTCGGCCACCTCTCCTAGAGGTCGGGGGTCAGTGTAGCCTCAGGACGCCGTGCGCGGGCTCGGCCGCTGGGCGCAGGACCGCGAGGCGCAGCCCAACCGTCGTAGCATGGCGGGACGTCACCGAGCACAGGCGCCCCGGAAGGGTGGCAGAGCGGTTGAATGCGGCGGTCTTGAAAACCGTTGGCGGCGGCAACGTCGCTCGGGGGTTCGAATCCCCCCCCTTCCGCTGCAGAAGACCCCGGTGCGAGCCCTGGCTCGGGTGCGCAAGCCGTCCTCGCGCGACCTGCTGAGAAGGGGCCGCGCGGGCGGCGAAGCGCCCCGGCTTAGGGCCTATCTCAGTAGGCCCGCACACTGGATACGGCCGATGGCCTTCGCGAGGCTTTGTCCTCGGCCTCGACGTGGGCCCACCACGCCTTCGGCCTTGCGTCCGCGCCTCGCTCGACCCTCGGCCGCCCCAGAAGCACGTTCCTACCGAGATAGGCCCTTACGCTCGCGAGAAGGGCAGCGCGTAGGCGGTTTTGCCGTCGCCGCGCCGCTTGACCTTCGTGATCGAGCCGCGGCCGGTGAGGCGGATGAGGCCGCCGCGGATCTCGGGGGCGCTCATCGCGGTGACCATCACGAGCTCGCTCGCGGTGTGGGAGCCGTGCTCGAGGGCCGCGAGGATCGCCTGCCGTACGGCGGTGGGCGAAGCCGGCTCGCGCGCGGGCTTGCTGTCGGGCGTGGACAGCTCCCACGTGTCTTCCTCCACGGTGCTCGGGGTGGGAGCCGGCCGCTCGAGGACCTGCGTGGCGCTTGGTGCGGACGCCGCCGGCTGGGCGGGCTTGGGCGTCGGCCGCTGTAGCGGGGTGGTGCGCAGCGACATCGCCAGTTTGATCGCCCCGTCCGCTCCGCGCAAAGGGTAAGTGCGGCGGGGGGCCTGTGCGGGGTGTTCGTCCTCGGCGTCCACGGGGGGGGCTTCCGCGGGGAGCTGCTGTGGAGCCTCTGTAGAGCGGGCGGGGGACTCCGTGGGGAACTCCGGCACCTCCCGCGCAGGGCGGGCGTAGCGGCGCTCGGTGTAGGGAGCGTCCGCGTAAGGGGTTGCGTCCGCCGCGTCCACGGCGGCGGGCGGTGGGGGCGAGGCAGCAGCGGCGAGCGGTGTGGCGTCCACGGCGGCGAGCGTCTCGGCTGCCGCGGTCAGGCGCTCGTACTCGCTCAGCAGCGGGCGCAGCTGCGCGAGACGCTCATCGATTTCGCTGCGGATCCTCTCCAGGAGGTCGGTAGCCACTGCGGTCCTTTCGGTTCAAGTGCACTGCTCGAGACGTACTGCCCTAAGGGCACACCTCAGAGTATCCGGCAGCCCGAGGTGAGTGGTGGGAGTGTCGCACCTCGTGCTCTCCGGTCACTGTTTGCGGCCGCGAGATTGGAGTGTTTGTTTCTAGCACGCTCACCCCCCGAGGACGGGCTGCACGCGAGGCCCCCGCGCCGCCGGCGAACGCTGGGGCCCTACCCCTCGGGCTCCTCGGGGGGCAGGACGGCGAAGACGATGTGAACGCGGGCGACCGCGAGGAAGGCGTGGTTCTCCACGGGCCCGCCGTCGAGCGGCTGCAGAGAGACGTCGGTCAGCGTGAGGAAGTCGCGCTCGGAGGCGTTGAGCACGTCGGAGATCCGCGAGCGAAAGCCGTCGCGGGCGAGCGTGACGAGCCCTTCGATGCGGTGGCGGGGCGTCTCGAGGCGGATGCGCTCGTGGCGGTACTCGGAGAGGTGGGTGTCCTGCACCGGGGCGTCCCCGGCGCGAGAGGCGTCACTCACGCTCACGTGAGCCGCTCACGCGTCCGTGCGGGCAGCCCCGCGCGCGCGATGGGGGCCACGGGCCCGCCCAGGTCCTCGGGGCGGTTGCGCTCGTCGCGCACGATGTACAGGGGGCGGTGCTTGACCTCGTCGTAGATGCGCCCGACGTACTCGCCGATGACCCCGAGCGCGATCAACTGGATGCCGCCGAGCAGCAGGATCGCGATCGTTAGCGAGCCGAAGCCGGGGAGGTAGGAGCCGGCGAAGTGCAGGCCGAGCACGACGGGGATCGCGACGAACGCGAGCCCGGCGGAGAGCAGCCCGACGTAGGTGGCCAGCTGCAGGGGCACGTGCGAGAAGGAGGCGATCGCGTCGAGTGAGAAACGGAGCATCTTGCGCAGCGTGTACTTGGTCTCCCCGGCGTGGCGGGGGTCACGCTCGTAGGAGACGGCGGTCTGGGTGAAACCGACCCACACGGTCATGCCGCGCAGGAAGCGAGAGCGCTCGGTCATCGTCAGCAGCGCGTCGAGCGCGCGGCGGTCGAGTAGGCGGAAGTCCCCGGAGTTGGGCTCGAGGTTGACCTGGGCGAGCTTGTCGAAGAGCTTGTAGAACCACGAGGCGGTGGCGAGCTTGAAGGCGGTCTCGCCCTCGCGCGCGCGGCGCACGGCGTAAACGACGTCCGAGCCGGCCTCCCAGCGGGCGACCATCGTGGGGATCAGCTCGGGGGGGTCCTGGAGGTCGGCGTCGATCATCGCCACGACGTCCCCCACGGCGTGCTCCAGGCCGGCGGTGAGCGCGGCCTGGTGCCCAAAGTTGCGGGAGAGATGGATGACCCTCACCCGGGGGTCCTCGGCGGCCATGCGGTCGAGCAGGGCGGGGGTGGCGTCGGTGGAGCCGTCGTTGACGAGCACCAGCTCGAAGGTGTAGTCGGCGACGGCGGCGCAGGCGCGGCGCACGAAGCGCTCGACGAGCTCCTCCTCGTTGTAGACGGGGGCGACCACGGAGAGCAGCGTGGGCGAGCGGGGCGAGGAGTCGGGCACGGGGCGGGTCAAGCTGGTTAAGTAGCGAACGTGGAAAGCGTAGAGGAGGGCAGGGGAAGAGTAGAGGACGCGCCTAAGTCCCGGCTCAACGCGCCGGTGGCGGTGCAGTTCGTGAAGTTCGGGATCGTGGGGGTCTCGAACACCGTGCTGAGCCTCGCGGTGTACGCGGTGCTGCTGAAGGTGGGTGGGGTGGCGTACCTGGCGGCCTCGGCATTGGCGTTCGCCGTGGGCACGGTCAACGGCTTCCTGTGGAACAGCCGGTGGACGTTCCGCGAGCACGTGGGAGACGCGCTGACGCCGGTGCGGTGGTTTGTGGTGCAGGGCTGTGGCCTCGCCGTGAACGAGGGCCTGGTCTACGTGTTCGTGCACGACGTGGGCCTGGACAAGCTCGTGGGCCAGGTGTGCACCACGGCGGTCGTGACGGTGTGCACGTTCCTCGTGAACCGCGCGTGGACCTTCCGCATGCACCCAGCGGCGGACTCGCTCTAGCGCAGCACCGCCAGCAGCGAGAGGCCCGCGGGGATCGTGCCGCCGCGGCCGATCAGGGCGGCCTCGAGGTTCAACGGCTGCTGCAGCAGCCAGTTCAGCGGCGCGGGGGGCACCCACAGGTCGAGGCTCGATTCGGTCGCGCGGGCGTGGAGGCGGTCCAGGGCGCGCAGCGCGACCGCCACGGGCAGCAGCAGCGAGTTGAAGTGGGTGGTGCGTTCGCTCTCCCAGCCGGCCTCCCGCGCGACCCGGCGGAGGGTGGCGCGGGAGTAGCGGCGGTGGTGGTGGTTGACCTCGTCGTGGCCGCTCCACAGCCACTGGTAGGCGGGCACCGTGACCAGCAACGCCCCGCCGGGGGCGAGCACCCGGCGCAGCTCGCGCAGCGCCGCGCAGTCGTCCTGCAGGTGCTCGATCACGTCGAGGCACACCACGAGGTCGAAGGAGGCGGGAGCGAAGGGCATCTCCAGTACCGAGCCCTCGACGACCTCGCCCACGTGGCGTCCCCGGGCGGCCTCGGCGGCGGCGGCGGAGAGCTCCACCCCGGTGACGGCGCCCCAGCGCGCGAGGTCCACCATGTTGCGCCCGGAGCCGCACCCCGCGTCGAGGATGCGCGCGCGGGGGGGTAGGCCGAGCCCCGCGACGGTCCGCTCCAGCACCCGGCGGCGCCCGCGGTACCACCAGTGGCGGTCCTCCACCCGGTGGGTCTGCAGCTCGAAGTCGCGGTTCACCGGACGCATCTTTCCTAAAAGTCGCCCTCCCGCGCGGTGCGCCTGCCCGCCGCGGCCTCCAGCTGGGCCGTGGCGGGCGCGCCGTGGCGCTCAGCGCCGGTGGTGGTGGCGGCGCCGGTGGTGGTGGTGGCGGCGCCCGCGAGGCGTGACCGTGAGGTTCTGGGCGATGACCGTCGAGCGGTGGCCGGCGCTCAACTGGAGCACCGTCAGGTGGACGGGCAGCGCCCCGAAGTGGGACAGCAGGCTTTTGCCGGCCGCGTTGAGCTGGATCGCGATCGTCACCCGCTGGCCCACCTGGAACGTCAGCTTGGAGGAGCCGACGAAGACCTCCTGCGAGCGGGTCGTGGGGTGGTGGCGCCTGGCGACCACCGCCACGGCCCTGCCGTTGCGGGTCTTCTCGAACGTGGCGAGCGTCGCTTCGACTTCGCAGCTCGTACCCGCCGAGCCGGTGCAGGTGAGCGTGAAGGTGACCTCGCCGCCCGTCCCCTTGGCGGAGCCCACCTGCCGGGCGTGCGCGACCGGCGGGATCGGCTTGTAGGTCACGCTCACCGTCTTTTCCGTGGACAGGCCGGGCTGGTCGGTCGCGAGCGCTTTGATCGTGTTGGCGCCCTCGCCGAGCGGGACGCTCGTCGACCACGCGCCGCCGGGGCCCACGGCCACCGGCTGGCCGTCCACCGTCAGCGAGGTGACCACCCTGGTGTCCGAGACGGTGCCCGAGACGGTGACGTTCGGCGTGGAGACCGTGGTGCCGTTCGCTGGTGAGGCGATGCTCAGCGACGGCCCCGAGGTCGCGGGGAACTTTGCGAGCGCTTCGCTGGAGAGCGCTTCGACTTCGGAGAGCTTGTAGGCCTGGACGAAGGCCATGTTCAGCGCGTAGGAGCCGCCCGCGGGGATCGTGGCCAGGTAGGGCATCTCGAAACCGTTGTGGTGTTCTTCTTTGGTTCCGCGGTACACCGCGATCGGCCCGGAGGGAGGCGTGTCGTAGACGATCGCTCCCTGGAGGTGCTCGCCGTCGCCTGCGGCGAGCGTCGCGGCGTCCTGCTTGTAGTAGATCCTGCCCACACCGGGGGGCAGGGCGACAGCCTTCTCCCCTGGTGGTCGCAGCGAACACGTTGGTACCCGGGAACTCGTAGGCGCCGCCTTCCTTGCCCCCGTTTTCGGTCCGCTGGTCGTAGATCGCGTTCAGGGAGTGCGCCGCCCCGTCGGTCGAACGCCACGTGTCGGTCATCGAGGCCACCTGGTTGCCGGCGCTCGTCTGCCAGGTGCGTTCGAGCGCCACGCCCGTGGGGACGAAGCTCGTGCAGGTGGTGCTCGTCGGCGGGAACGCGGTCGAGGGCGAGCACTTGACCGTCGGGTTGACCTCGTGGACCGTGACGAGGCCCGCCGCGTAGGTCTTGGTCACCGCCACTTCCGGCGCGCCGGGGAGGGCGCCACCGAGTTTGAGGGCCTTCTCGAGCGCGCGCGCCGACGCCGGGCTGTAGGCGTTGGCGCCGTCGATCTGCAGCTCCGAGCGAGCCGCGGACGCGTCTTCTCCGTAGAGCGCGGAGTTGCATTCGAACAGGCCGCTGCTGAAGTCGAGCGTTTCGGGTGTGTACAGGTTTGAGTAGGCCAAGCCGCATTCGCCGACCGATCCGATTTCGAAGTAGCCGGTGAGCGTGTTCGCTTCGAGTTCGTAGTTGTAGGCGACGCTGTGTTCGGAGTCGACTGCGAACAGGGAGCCGACGATGCGGGGCCCTTTGAAGGGGTCTTTCGATTCTTCCGCCGCCGGCGGGTTCAGTTCTTCGTAGCCCACGGGCACAGCTCGCAGCACGCAGGGTGCGGTGGGCAGCAGTTTCGGTTCGACTTTCACCGAGAACGAGACGCCTTCCAGTTTCACGCCTTCGGCGAGGGTGGCGTAGGGTGGGAACGCCGCCCCGGACCCGTAGTAGCAGCGCAGTTCGATCTTCCCGGCGATGTTTTCCGTGGTGCCGGTGACCGTGAAGACGGCGGGCGGCGAGGAGACGGTTTCGTCGTTGAGCGCGTACGTCGGACCGGCGGGCGAGGTGATCTGCGAGGTTTCGCTCGCGGCACTGGCCGCGGCGGGGCTTGCCAGCGCGAGCAGGGAGAGCGTGCCGGCGAGCATCGCGGCGCGCCGCAGGGGATTCGGTAGCACTTGAGCCTCCAGGGAGCCGTTGGGAGCTTGGGCGTCGTTCGCCGGCCGGTCGGCCGTCCAGCCGCTACGACACGGCAGGGTGGGAGTAGTTGCGGTCGAACCTGTGGGATGCTTTACCGGCGCTTCAGCGTGTTGCCGCAGCCTGCGCCAGCTTCGCCCGCTCGCGCTCGGGCGTGACCCGCACCACGTCCCACGCGAGGCCGACCCTGGCCATCGCGAGGATCAGCCACCCCGAGGGGTCGAGCTCGTACCAGCGCAGGCCGTGGAAGGCCGAGCGGGGGAAGGCGTGGTGGTTGTGGTGCCACGCCTCTCCGAGCGAGGGCAGCGCCAGCCAGAAAACGTTGGTCGAGCGGTCGCCCGTGTCGAAGCGCCGGCTGCCGAAGAAGTGGCAGATCGAGTTGATCGACCACGTGATGTGGTGCACGAGGAAGATCCGCACGAGGCCGCCCCACACCAGCGCGGCGAGGGCGGCGAGCCACGAGCCGCCGCTGAGCGCGAAGCCGAGCAGGAACGGGATCCCCAGCGAGGCCAGCGCGATCCACGGGAACGAGCGGTTGATGCGGCGCATCCCCGGGTCCTCCACTAAATCCGGCGCGAAGCGTTTCGAAGAAGCCTGGCCGTGGGTGCTGAACAGCCACCCCACGTGCGCGTGCCACAAGCCCGCCGCCATCCCTCCCAGGCCGGCGCCGCGACCGGCGTGCGGGCTGTGCGGGTCGCCCTCCTCGTCGGTGAACGTGTGGTGCTTGCGGTGGTCTGCCACCCAGTCGATCACCGGTCCCTGCAGCGCCATCGAGCCCGCCACCGCGAGCGCGTAGCGCAGCGGGCGGTGGGTCTGGAAGGCGCGGTGAGTGAGCAGGCGGTGGAAGCCGACCGTGATGCCCACCGCGCTCAGCGCGTACATCGCCGCGAAGATCGCCACCTCACGCGGGCCGAGGAAGCGGTTCCACAGCAGCGCCGCCGCGACGACCACACCGAGCAGCGGCACCACCACTGCGGCGATGTTCACGTTGCGCTCGAGGCGGGTCACTGTTTGGAGGTACCCCCCGCCCGGCCGCGGTTACAGGAGGCGACCGGTCGATAACATCGCGGCGGACGACACACGAGCGGAGGGGGTTCCGGTGGAGGAGTTGCGAGGCCGTACGGCACTGGTCACCGGGGCCTCCGGGGGGCTCGGCGCCCACCTCGCCCGCCGCCTGGCGCGCGAGGGGATGGACGTTGCGCTCGCCGCGCGGCGCGAGGCCGAGCTCTCAGCGCTCGCGGCCGAGCTCGGGGCGCTCGGTGTGCGCTCCGTTGCGCTGCCCGTAGACCTCTCCGACCTCAGCCAGATCGACCCGCTGCTCGAGCGCGCGCAGGACGCTCTCGGGCCGCTCGACCTGCTGCTCAACAACGCCGGCGTGGAGGCCGTCGGCGCCTTCACCACCGTCACCCGCGAGGAGCTCACCTCGACGGTCGACCTCAACCTCACCGCGCCGCTGTTGCTCACCCACGGCGTGCTCGCAGGGATGCTCGCCCGTGGCCGCGGGCACGTGGTCTTCATCTCCTCGCTCGGCGGTCGCTCGGGCCCCGCCTACGACGAGCCCTACGCCGCCACCAAGGCCGGGCTGATCGGGCTCACCCAGTCGCTGCGCGCCGAGTACCGGCACAAGCCGGTCGGCTTCTCCGTCGTCTGTCCCGGCTTCATCGCCGGCGAGGGCATGTACCAGCGGATGCTCGATGCCGGCTTGCGCTCCAACCGCCTGATGGGCGAGACGACCCTCGAGCGGGTTGCCGACGCCGTTGTGCGTGCGATCCGCCGCGACCTGCCCGAAGTGATCGAGAGCGGCGCCCCTGTCCGACTCGCGCTCGCGCTCGCGCCGCTCGCCCCCGGTCTGGCCGAGCGCGTCGCGCCGCTGTTTGGGGTCAACGAGCTCTTCCGGCGAACCGCCGTCTCGCGGGGGCGCGGGGGGTGATGGGACTCTTTTTTGGGGCCTATATATATGCGGCGTAGAAGTTGTCCTCGCGCCCGCCGGCTCGGAGGTGACGATTCTTTTTCGAGCCCATATATATGCGCGGTAATAATGTCTTCCTGTTGGCTGGCCCGGGGGTGATAAGACTCTTTTGGGGCCTATATGGGGCCTATATATATGCAGGTGAGGGACGCCCCGCCGGAGAGCCTCGCTGTTGGCTCTCCACGCGCTTCCTCCACGACACAGCGAACGCCGCTGGCGGCCCCGGAGGGGGGCCGCTCATCAACCTTTAAGACGCCTCGGAGTAGGCCGGCTCCCTGGTCCGCTCGTGCTCCGCTTCGTGTTGCCCGCTCATCTGGCGTTCGGGCGTCAGCACCGTGAGGGCGACCGCGAGCGCGGCGACGATCAGCCCCGCTCCGACCGTGAACGCCAGCTGGTAGCCGCCCGTCAGCGCCGCCGCGTGCGAGTGCCCGCTCGCGAGCAGGTTGTTGGTGCGGGTCGCCGCGAGCGTCGCCACCACCGCCAGGCCCAGCGCGCCTCCGACCTGCACCGTCGTGTTGACGAGGCCCGACGCCAGGCCCGCGTCCGCCGGTGTGGCGCCCGACATCGCGAGCTTCATCAGCGCGGGGAACGCGCTGCCGATGCCGGCGCCCATCAGCACCATCGTCGGCAGCACGTCGCTCACGTAGCTGCCGTGCACCGGCGCGCGCGTGAACAGCGCGAGGCCCACCGCGATCGCCACGAGCCCCGGCACCAGCGTGCGCCGCGCGCCGAAGCGCATGATCAATGGTTCGCTCAGCCGCAGCGACATCGCGCCCATCACGACCGTTGTCGGCAGGAACGCGAGTCCGATCTGCAGCGCGTCGTAGTGGAGCACCTTCTGCATGTACAGCGCGCCGAGGAAGAACACCGAGAACATCCCCGCCACCGTCAGCGCCTGGATCGTGTTCGCGCCCGCGACGTTGCGCGAGCGGAAGATCCGCAGCGGCATCAGCGGCGTGCGCGCCGTCGCCTCGCGCGCCACGAACGCCGCCAGCAACGCCACCGCGACCGCGCCGAGCTCGAGCGTTTTGGCCGCGCCCCAGCCCTGTTCGGCCGCCGGCTTGACGATCGTGTAGACGCCCAGCATCAGCGCCCCGGTGATCAACACCGCACCCGGCACGTCGGCGCCGGCGCGCAGGCCGACGCCCCTGTCCGCCTGGATCAGGCGCCGGGCGAGCACCGCCGTGGCGATCCCGATCGGTACGTTCACGAAGAAGATCCAGTGCCAGTCGAGCGCCTGGGTGATCAGGCCGCCCGCGAGCAGCCCGATCGAGCCACCCGCGGAGGCGACGAACGCGTACACGCCGATCGCCTTTGCCTGCTCGTGCGGCTTGGGGAACATCGTCACGATCATCCCCAGCCCCACCGCCGAGGTCGCGGCGCCGCCCGCGCCCTGCACGAACCGCGCTGCCACCAGCTCGGTCTGG
This sequence comes from uncultured Solirubrobacterales bacterium, assembly GCA_963725535.1. Taxonomy (GTDB): domain Bacteria; phylum Actinomycetota; class Thermoleophilia; order Solirubrobacterales; family Solirubrobacteraceae; genus Palsa-744. The sequence continues at coordinate 1,106,151 of CAVRYX010000007.1, read as the reverse complement.
TTCTGCGCGAGGCCGCACACCAGCGAGGCGGTCGTGAACACCGCCAGACCGCCCACGAACACGCCCCGGCGGGAGGTCAGGTCGCCGAGGCGCCCGGCGAGCAGCAGCAGGCCGCCGAAGGCGATCAGGTAGGCGTTGATCACCCACGCCAGCGCCGACTGCGTGAAGCCGAGTTCGCGCTGGATCGTGGGCAGCGCGACGTTCACGATCGTGCCGTCCAGCACGATCATCAGCACCCCCGCGCACAGCACGTACAGCGCGAGCCACCGCGCGCGGTCGGCCCTGTGGGTCTCGGTGGCTGTCGTTACGTCGTCGAGCATCGCGCCCGCGCTCCTTGCTTGGGTTCGGTCCGCTCCGCCGGTCCCAGGGCGGAGCTACTACAGATAGCACTCCGCTCGGCTGGGGCGTGTGAACCGCCGGCTACGTGAGCTGAGCGCTCCGCCCGGCCGTGGGTGTCGAGCTCGGCGTCATCGGCAGCGGCGCCAGGCGGCGCGTTCCCCGCCTCGGCGCGACGCCCAGTCTGGCGCTCAGCTGCGCTGCGGGGTCCAGGCGGCGACCGTGGGGGTTGGTGCGATGCCGCCGGCCAGGCGCGGGTCCGGTACCGGGGCGCCGGCGTGGGTGTGCAGCGGGATCACGCCGGCCCACGCGGTCAGCGCGTAGTCCTCCTCCTCATCGACGGGCGGCCCGGTGCGGATCTTGGCCGAGGCCTCGTCGAGAGGCAGAGCGAGCACGTGGATCGCCTTCAGCTCCTTCTCGGTGGGCGGGCGGACCTCCTGCCAGCGTCCGGGCACGAGGCGTTCGGTGAACGCCTGCACCGCCTGCGCGCGCTCGGAGAGGTCCTCGATCAGGCGAGCAGTGCCGAGCACGACGACCGACCGGTAGTTGACGGAGTGGTGCTGGGCCGAGCGGGCGAGCACCAGCCCGTCGAGCAGCGTCACCGTCAGGCACGCCGGCGCCCCGGCGCCGAGCGCACGGACCGTGCGGCTGGCGGCGGAGCCGTGGAAGTACACCTCCTCGCCGACGCGCGCGTACAGCGTGGGGATCACGTAGGGCTGGCCCTCGTGTGTGTAACCGAGGTGCGCGACCATCGCCTCGTCGAGGACCGCCTCGATCGCCTCGCGGTCGTAGTGCGCGCGGGCGGGCTTACGACGGACCTTCGTGCGTGGAGACGGAGCGGTGGACACGCCCACAGGTTAGGCCAGCCCGCCGCTACGGCTCGTGCTCCGCCACCCACACCCCTCGGCGCCAAACAGGACTACCGCCGAGATCGTGGCTCCCCGGTCGCGCGACGCGGGCGATGACACGCTCTCGCGTCACAAACCCGCGGGCCTTCACGATGTACTGGTTGTGGGCGTCGATGATGACCATGCCGATGAGGCGCTGCTTGTTGCGGGCAGGAGCGACGCGGAGGCGTTTGGGCTCTTCTACGGACGGCGCGTAGACGCCGTGCTCGCCTTCTTTCTGCGGCGCACGGGCGACCGCGAGCTCGCCGCTGACCTGACCGCGGAGACGTTCGCCGCGGCGCTGTCCGCCCTGCCGCGTTACAGCCCGCAGCGCAGCTCGGCGCTCGCGTGGCTGTTCACGATCGCACACCACAAGATGGCGGACTCGGTCCGTCGCGGACAGGTCGAGGACCGGGCGCGCAGGCGCCTGGGCCTCGAGCCGCTCGTGTTCAGCGACGAGGACATCGAGCGCGTGGAGCAGCGGGCGGCGGCGGCGGACGGCAGCGCTGCGCTGCTCGAGCTCGAGCGGCTGTCAGCCGAGCAGCGTGGCGCGATCGAAGGACGGGTGCTCCACGAAACCGACTACGACGAGCTGGCCCGACGCCTGAGGTGCTCGGAGTCGGTAGTCCGCAAGCGCGTGAGCCGTGGGCTCGCTGAGCTGCGCACGAGGATGAGGGAGGCCTGAGGATGGACGCGATGGACAGGTTCGGGCAGGAGCTGGTGCGGGCCGGGCGGCGCCGACACGCCGGGCGGCGGCTGCTGCCGGCGCTCTTCGGCACACGCTTCGCGCGCACCCCACCGCGACGCCGCGCACCTGTGCGCGTCGCGCTTGTCGCGCTCGCGCTCGTGCTCGCCACCGCCGCGCTCACGCTCGCGGCGACCGGCGTGATCCTCACCGGCTCGCCGGTCGGCACGGTGCGTGCTCCGATCGCCACCGCCGGCGAGGGCGTCCCGGTGGTGGGCGGCGTGCGGCTGCTCCCCCTGCGGGCGCCAGACCCGGCGGGCGGCCTGCCGTGGGGAATGCGGATCATCCACACCACGCGCGGCCTCATCTGCGTGCAGATCGGCCGCGTCTACGACGACCAGCTCGGACAGCTCGGCGTCGACGGCGCGTTTCACAACGACGGGCGCTTTCACCCGCTGCCCACAGACGCGCTCCCAGAAGTCCTTGCGAACGCATCCGGGTGGATGGCCGGAGACTGCTCGAGTCCGGGCGCCATCTACGCGGGGGACAGTGTGGGGCTCGAGCTCAGCGCGGCCACCAGCCCCCGCCCGGGCGCTGGGGTGCCCGCCGACCGCCGCGAGATCTCCTTCGGGCTGCTCGGAGTGCACGCGGTGAGCATCACCTACCGCGAAGGCTCGCAGACACGCACCCAGCCAGTGCTCTCGGGTTTGGGGGCGTATCTGATCGTGCAGCGCTACACCAGCGGCAGGCCGCTGGGAAGCTTCAGCGAGAGCGACGGCAGAGACGAACCGGGCAACTACAGCTCACCGGCCGGCCCGAACGGGGCGCTGACCGCGATCACCTACAGCTACGCGGGACGGCCGTGCGTCGACCGGGGCGACCTGCGCCTGGCCTCGTGCGGACTCTCGGAAGTGCCGCCACCACGCCCGGCTGCGCTGCCCGTCGTGCGCGAGCCGCTGCACGCGCACCTGCACATCCACAACCACGTGATCACGAGCGCGCAGATCAGCTTCCACGCGCCCTACCCCGTCACGAATGCCGACGAGTCCTACTCGGTGAGGAATGCCGACGAGTCCTACTCGGTGAGGGCGCCGGTCTGCTCCCGCGGCCTCGCCGGTGAAAGCTCTCGCGCCGACGTCGCGCGCGGCGCGCTCGTGACCATACCCGTCGGGGGAGTTCTCTCCGACGCGTGCAGCCGGGCGGTGAAGTTCACCGTCGAATACGTCACCTTCGCGGGCGGCCTGCCACAGCCCACGCCCCTCGGCAGTGTCACGATCCACGAGCCGCCCGGTACGCACCCCGTACCACTACCGAGGCGCGTTGTCGAACAGGAGCGACGGTCACACCCGACACGCAGCCTGCACGCTACGGTTCATCTCACCCTCCTGCCCCAGCTCCGCGCAGCGTGCAACGCCGCGTTCCTGCTCCACCCGTGCTACAAGGGTGAGGTTGGGTTCACGGCTCCCTACGCGGTCACCTCTGCGGCCGCCGAATACGCCATCAACGGGTTCGCCACGTGCAAGGCCGGTGGCCGCCCCGAAACCAGCTGGGGCCTATATCGCCACGTCAGGGCGCACGAAACACTCAGAACCACCTCGCTCGGGCTCTTCGTGCTCACGCCCTCCTGCGCATCGAGCGAGGGGTTCGAAGTCACTTACCTGAACCGGCACGGTCCCTCGGCCAGCGCACCCCACGAATCGGTCATCGTCGGCACTGTGACCCTGAGCAAGGCAACACTACCCAACGGGCAGACCCCGAAGCCTGCCGGATGACGGCGTCGCGTCCCGAAACGCAGAGCCAGGTGTTGTGGGTCCTTCATGACGGCGCTCCTCGCCGCTTCGGTGCGCGCCCGGGCGGCTGTTTGGGGGTCTCGCGCGGGGCTGCCGGAGGGATGGGGCGGGTCTGTGGCCGTTGTCCGTCCACCGTCGTCTTCTCGCCGTGATGGACGATCTCCAGGGAGGCGCCCTGAAGTAGCGAGTACGCCGCCTGCTCGGGACCGACCTCCACCAGCAGCCTGCGCCCACGGAAGCAGAGGCGGAACGTGAACCGGGTGAGCGCCTGCGGTAGGCGGGGCGCGAAGCTCAGAATCCCGTTGTGGTCTCGCATCCCTCCAAACCCCGCGACGGCGCCGATCCATGTCCCCGCGAGCGACGCGATGTGCAGACCGTCGCGCGTGTTGTGCTGGAGGTCGTCGAGATCGATCAGGGCGGCCTCGCTCAGGTAGTCGTAGGCCAGCTCGAGGTGGCCAACCTCCGCGGCGATGACCGCCTGGGTGCAGGCCGACAGTGAGGAGTCGCGAACCGTCAGTCCCTCGTAGTAGGCGAAGTCGCGCGCCTTCTCCTCCGCGCCGAAGACGTCCCCGCGCAGGTGCAGCGCGAGCACCAGGTCGGCCTGCTTGACCACCTGCTTGCGGTAGAGGTCGAAGTAGGGGAAGTGCAGCAGCAGCGGATACTGCTCCGGGGCGGTCGCGTCGAAGTCCCAGATCTCGTGATCCGTGAACGCCTCCGCTTGAGGGTGGACTCCCAGCTCCCTGTCGTAGGGGATGAGCATCGCTTGGGCGGCGTCACGCCAGGCGGCGGCCTCCTCGTCGTCGACTCCGAGCTCAGCGGCGCGCTGGGGATGGCGCTTGGCGCACTCGAAGGCCTCGCGGAGGTTCCGCTCGGCCATCAGGCTTGTGTAGACGTTGTTGTCAGCGATTGCGCTGTACTCGTCGGGACCGGTCACGCCATCGATCCGAAAGCGGCCGGCAGCATCGTGGTGGCCCACCGAGAGCCACAGCCGAGCCGTCTCGACGAGCAGCTCCGTGCCAACGCCGGTAGCGAACTCCTCATCGTCGCTGGCCGCCTCGTAGCGGATGACGGCGTCAGCGATGTCGGCGTTGACGTGGAAAGCCGCCGTGCCCGCGGGCCAGTACCCTGAGCACTCCTGTCCGCTGATCGTCCGCCACGCAAACGCGGCGCCCTTCAGCCCGAGCGAGGTAGCTCGTTCCTGTGCGAGCCCGAGCGTGAGATGGCGCCAGCGCAGGGCATCGCGCGCGGCGTGCGGAGCCGTGTACGTCAGCACCGGCAGGACGAAGATCTCCGTGTCCCAAAACGCGTGGCCGTCGTAACCCGGTCCGGTCAGGCCCTTCGCGGCGATCGCTCGCTGCTCCGCCCTGGCGCCGGCCTGGAGCGCGTGGAAGAGCCCGAAGCGAACCGCCAGCTGCAATTCGGAGTCACCGTCGATCTCGACGTCAGCGCGATCCCAGAAGTCGTCGAGGTACGCGCGCTGGTCGGCGAGGAGACCGTCCCAGCCGCGGTGTCGCGCCTCCGCCAGCGCAGCTGACACCTGGTCGACGATCGCCGGCGCCGAACGCTTGCTCGACCATCCGTAGGTGAGGAACTTGACCACGCGCAGGGGGGCTCCCGGTACTAGCTCCGCGCCCACGAGCAGGCGACCGACGTCCTCGAAGCTCTCCCCGGTTGACCGGGTGCCCGGTGGCCCTTCGACAACGTGATCCATCGCAGCGGCCATCGTCAGCCCGCTCGCACGCGTCGAATGCTCCAGGATCAGCCGCGTGTCGCGCTCGCCAAAGAACTCAGAGCGCAACGGTGAGGCGAGCGCGGCCGCGGCGCGGGGATCGTTCTCGGTGGGCGGCAGTGTCTCATTGGCGACGAGCTCGGACTGCACGACCACCGGCGCCTTGCCGTCGAGTACCTCGACCTCGTACAGGATCGCCGCTACCGCTCGCTGCGCGAAGGAGACCAGGCGCGTGGAGGAAACCCGTATCGAACGCCCGGTCGGAGACACCCACTCGACTGTGCGGCGCAGCACTCCGGCGCGAAGATCCAGCACCCGTTCGTGGCGGCGCAACTCGCCATAGCGGATGTCAAACGGCTCGTCCTCCACGAGCAGGCGGATGATCTTGCCGTTGGTCACGTTGATGACCGTCTCGCCGGCCTCCGGGTCGCCGTAGCCAGCCTCGGCGTAGGGCAGCGGCCGGCCCTCGTAGAAGCCCGCCAGGTAGGTGCCCGGCAAGCCGCACGGCTCGCCCTCGTCAAGATTTCCGCGTAGGCCGATGTGGCCGTTGGCCAGAGCGAAAATCGACTCCGTCTGCGCGAGCCTGTCAAGGTCGAGCTCCGTCTCGCGCACGAGCCAGGGATGGACGGAGAAGGCAAGGTGTTGGATCATGGCGTCTCGAGCAGGTTGGCCAGATCGTCCACGACGACGTCGGCGCCGTGGGCGCGCAACGCGTCAGCTTGTCCGACTCGGTCGACCCCGACCACGAAGCCGAAGCGGCCTGCCCGGCCCGCCTCGACGCCCGCCAGCGCGTCCTCGAACACGGCCGCACAAGCGGGCCGGACGCCCAGCGCCTTGGCACCCGCGAGAAACGTGTCCGGCGCAGGCTTGCCCTGGAGCTGCTCGCGCTCGGCGAGGACGCCGTTGAACGACCTCTTCGAACAGGTCCTCGATGCCAGCGGCGGCCAGAACCTCGCGGCAGTTGGTGCTCGAGGAGACCACGGCGCGGCGTAGCCCGGCCGCCTGCACCGCTTTGACGTAGCGGACAGAGCCCTCATACGGCTGCACGCCCTGCTGGTGGATCAGTCTGAGCACGATCTCGTTCTTGCGATTCCCAAGACCGTGGATCGTCTCCGCCTCTGGCGTGTCATCCGGGCCGCCCTCCGGTAGCTTCACCCCGCGGGAGGCAAGAAACGCTCGTACACCGTCATCCCGGGGCTTGCCGTTGACGTATTGGTCGTACTCGCGGATCGGATCGAAGGGGACGAAGGCCGCGCCGGTCCGTCGGGCGCGCTGGCGCAAGTAGTCGTCGAACATCTGCTTCCAGGCGGCGGAGTGCACCTTGGCTGTCTGCGTCAGCACTCCGTCGAGGTCGAAGAGGCACGCGGTCACACCGGTGGGCACGCCAAGCACGCCTCAGAGCTAATCAGCTTGGGGCTCGAAGAGCTACTCGGGATGTCGGTGCCGGCCTCGTCGGTCAAGAAGCTAGTTGGCCGCCGCCGCGATGGCGCCCCGATCGCACCAGCGAGCTGCCGCCACGTGATCGGCGCGGCCTGCGGCGCGTACTTCAACAGCGCATGGGCAGCCTGAGTGGGTGTGAGCATGGATGCGATCAGGCGAGGAAATCAACGATGGACTGCGTGAACCGTGGGTCGCCCAGCGCTTCAATATGGTTGCCCGCGAGAGTTTGAAGCATGGCGTTCGGGATCGCGTCGGCAAGCACCTCGGGACGCACGGCGAGCGGATCGTCCTCGCCGGCCAGTACCAGCGTTGGCGCAGAGATGCGATCGAGCACCACCCCGCCTCTGTAGACCGATGTCGCCTGCGCGACGAGCGCCTCCCGGTCAGCACCCAGAGCGTCCGCCAGCGTCCGGAACGCCGCCGCCTCGGGGCTCCCGATGCTCGCCGGGTCAGCGGCGCTGAGGGCCTCGATGATCGACTCGTTCGAGACTGCCCGCCTATCCACCCCGCCGCACTCGACCACGCCCGATCCGACACCTCCTACCACCAAGCGCCGCATCCGCTCATCGCCGCTCGCGAACAGCAGCGCGACGACCGCCCCCATCGAGTAGCCCACGAGATCGATCTGCTCGGCGCCGATCGTGTCGAGCAGCACGGCGAGATCCTTCGCCATGCGCTGCTCCCCGTAGCGGGCGGGGTCGTGCGGCTTCTCGGAATGGCCGTGACCTCTGGCGTCGGGGGCGATGACCCTACGCCCTGCGGCGAGGAGCGCATCGAGCACGCCGGTCGCGACCCAGTTCGCCTCCGCGTTGGCGACGAAACCATGGTGCAGCACGACGGGCGCCAGCCCCGTCTCTTCGCCCCACTCCTGGTAGGCGATCTCGACCCCGTCCCAGCTGCTGAAGCGCTTCACCGAACCTCACACTGACAGACACGCCGGAGAGCCGGCGTCAGGCGGGGAGCCGATAGTCTCACGCGGGTGGTGGATGGGCCCTTTCTGAGGCCAAGTGCCTGCAGCCCGCCGGCGTGAGGATGGTCGCGCGGTCGGCGAGGCCACCGACGCGGTGTCGCCTGACCTTGCGCCGGTCGATGACGGCGATGATCAGGAGCGCCATCTCAGAGAGCCGTACACATCGCGTTACGATCGGCGGATCAATTTAGATGGCAGAGACCATCAGCAAAGAGGCAAGTAGCCAGCCACTGTAGTATCTCCGGCCATCGTTGGCACGGTGATCAATCCAAACCAGAAGCGCCTACTCGCACTCGACGGAGGCGGCATCCGGGGGGTGATCACCCTGGGCGTGCTTGCGCGCATGGAGACGATGCTGCGCGAACAGACCGAAGACCAGACGCTGGTGCTCGGCGACTGGTTCGACTACATTGGCGGCACGAGCACCGGCGCGATCATCGCCACCGGACTGGCGAGTGGGATGAGTGTGGCAGAGATCGAGAAGCTGTATCGCGACCTCGGGGAGAGGATGTTCAAGAAGCCGTTCGTGGTCAAGCGATTGTGGGCCAAGTACACCTCAGAGCCGCTCACAGCCGAGCTCAAGCAAATCTTCGGCGAGCACACGAGATTCGGCGACCCGTCGCTGCGCTGCCTGCTGATGCTCGTGCTGCGCAACGCCAGCACTGATTCGCCCTGGCCGTTGTCGAACAATCCGCAGGCGATGTTCAACGAGGCGACGGAAAGCAATCTCGACCTGCCGCTGTGGCAACTGGTGCGGGCGAGCACCGCCGCGCCGACCTTCTTCAATCCCGAGGAGATTTACATCGGTGGCCGGCCTCATCAGTTCGTGGACGGCGGCGTGACTAGCTACAACAACCCCGCCTTCCAGCTATTCCTGATGGCTACGATCGATGCCTACCGTCTCCGTTGGGCCACGGGCACCGATCGGATGCTCCTCGTGTCCGTTGGCACCGGCTTCAGCCCGAAGGCCAACGAAAACCTCAAGCAGTCGAGCATGAACCTCGGCTACAACGCCGTGAATGTTCCCTCTGCGTTGATGTTCGCCGCGCTCAACCAGCAGGACATTCTCTGCCGCGTCTTCGGTGAGTGTCGCTTCGGGCACGAACTGGAGCTCGAGCTTGGCGACCTGCACGCGGAGCCGGGGCCAGTGCCGGAAAAGCTGTTCGCCTACCTGCGCTATAACGTGGCACTCACGCGTTCCGGGCTGAACGTGATGGGACTAGGCGACATCGACCCCAACAGCGTGTTGAAGCTCGACTCCGTCGCTCATCTGGACGCGCTCGAGCGGATCGGTGAGCGGATCGGCGAAACGGTGAGCCCCGAGCAGTTCATGGGGTACGTGTAGCGATGGCGTTCGACTTCGGCTGCTTCATCAGCTATCCGCACGACGATGGAGATCTCGTCGAGAGATTCGTCGAGGATTTCGTCAAAGGCCTGAAGGCCCACCTCATGAATCTCGAAAAAGACAAGAAGTACTGGTGGGATCGGGAGCAGCTCGCCACCGGGATAAACCATCAGCAAGCAATCGCCACCGGCATGTGCAAGAGCGCGTGCTGGATCCTTATCTACTACCCCAAATACCGCCGTAGTCGCGAATGCCGAAAGGAGTACCGGGCGATGCGAGAGCTGGAAGCACGCCGCAGACAAGCGCTCGGCGGCATTCTGGCACGGGACAAGGCGATGATCGTCCCGGTGCTCTTCAGCGGGCACCCAAAGGATCTACCTGGCGAACTCGCGGATCAGGTGATCTTCGAGGACTTCACCAAGTACACGGTGAGCGGCCCGCGCATCCTCGAGCACCCCGCTTTCGAGGCTAAGATCATCAAGATCGCGCACCACGTGTGGGACGTGTGGAAGGCATGTGAACAGGTCACGCACATGCCGCGCGACTGCCACGAATATGTGCTCCCCGAACCTCGCGAAGACGACTGGGGTCCCGAGGTCGAGCAGGAGCAACCGCGCTGATGGACAGCGCGCGCGGGCAGATCATCACGTTCTACTCCTACAAGGGGGGGACGGGCAGGACGATGGCACTCGCCAACGCTGGGACGCTGCTTGCGCGCAAAGGAAGCAACGTTCTGCTCATGGACTGGGACCTCGAGGCGCCAGGGCTGCATCGCTACTTCGCTGAGCAAGCTAGCGCCAGCTTCGACGAACAGGCGGGAACGATCGACCTCCTGGAGGAGCTCGCCGCGCTCGTTCCCATCGTCGCAAGTGCGGGCACGGTCGATGACACGCCGGGCCTGGACGAAGACGACACGCTGGCGCTCGTACGGAAACTGGCGCTCGACAGGTTTGTGCACCCTGTCAATGCATCGCTGAGCCTGGTGTGGGCGGGTGCGTCGGATTCCGAGGACTACTCACGTCGTGTGAGTGAATTCGACTGGTCCGGGTTGTACAAGCGAGCGCCGTACCTCTTTCCCTGCCTGGCCACCGTGCTCGCCGAGCGATTTGGCTACGTATGTGTGGACGCGCGCACCGGCATAAGCGACACCAGCGGGGTGTGTACGGCTATGCTGCCGGAGAAACTCGTGGTGGTATTCACGCCCAACCGCCAGAGTCTCGATGGTGCCCTCAGCCGGTCGAGGGCGGCGGTGAGCTATCGACGTCAGTCCGCCGACCTGCGCCCGCTGGTTGTCTACCCGCTCGCATCGCGGGTCGAGCTGAGTGAGGACGAGCTACGCCTGCGCTGGAGACATGGTGGCGGTGAGTATGAGCAGGACGGCTATCAGGCTCGCTTCGAGCGGCTCTTCCGCGACATATACGCGCTGCCGGAGTGTGATCTGCAAGCTTGGTTCGACGAGGTCCAGATCCAGCAGACAACACGCTATGCATATGGCGAGGAAGTGGCGGTTGCCAACGAGGAGGCCACCACCGATCGACTGTCGCTGGCCCACAGCTACGTGCGCTTCACCGAAGCGCTCGAGGATGCAGATGGGCCGTGGAACCTACGACGAAGAAAGGGAAGCGCCGCCAACTCTGACGAGAGCGCTCAGGAAGAGCTCGCGATGAAGAGGCTGCGTGAGGAGCTGGAATGGCACGAAGGTCGGTCACGCAGGCGCCGCAACTTGCTGCTGATGATCAGGCTGTATCAAGCAGTGACGGTCGCCGGCGCGGTTGTGGCGGCGTTCGTCCTCAGCGTCTCGTATTACTCAACCTGGTTCTGGGGATCGTTGGTCGCCGGTGCGGCGCTGGCAACCGGCGAGGAGTTGGTGGCGGTCGTGAGCGGTGCCACCCAATGGTCTGTCAACGCGAAGATCGCACGACGATTGGCCGACGAGGAGTACCGCTTCCAGGCCCACACACGCCAATACGAGGCGGACGGCAATCATGGCAAGCTGCTGGCCGAACGGGTCGAAGACATCCTGAGCGAGACCTACGAGGAATGGGAACGGACGAGTCAGCGCTTTGGAAGCCTGGCCCCGACACCACGTCGTCCGCCACGTTGGGAGCGCTCCGAGGATGGGCGCGCGCGCTAGCAAGTCGTCCCAATCGAGCCACGAAAGCCCTTGCTCACCCGGCCCCTCGCTCGGCTAGGACTCGCGCCTTCGGGGGTAGTCGGCGCCGGCCGCTTGGGCGAGCGCCCAGGCGCTTTCGTCCAGCAGGGGATGCTCGACACCCTGGTGCGCAAGCCACTCGAGTTGCGTAATACTGCTGTCGATCGCTCCAGCAGACGGACCCAGCGCCCCCGCCCACTCATATGCCCCGATCGCTCGCTCGGCGTCTGCTGCGCCTACATCGAGCAGCACCTCGTGCAGCAGCGCCTCGGCGATCGTCACTGCCGCCCAGAAGTCGGAGCGATCACGGTCCCGCGCAAGCTCGGCCGCGAGACGTACCGCCGGCAGCACGCGCCGCGCGCGCGTGCCGCTGCGTCGATCCTCGAAGGCGATCTCCAAAACCGCGCCGCAGGCGACCACATTGATGCCGGCGTAGTAAGCGTCTAGATCGCGCTCGTACTCGTGTGCGTATGCGCCAAGCGCGCCCTCGATGTCGCGTTGGCGCAGCTCGTCGCTGTCGCGTCTGCTCGAACGCCGCTTGTTTATGGCGCCCAACCCCGACCACGCCTCGGGATACTCCGGTCGCAGCTCGATCAGCCTCCGTAGCACGCCCTCGGCGATGTCGAACGCTTCGACGCTGACCTCGGCCGGTCGGTATAGCGCCTGCGCGTAGAAGATGTGCGCGGCTGGGCGTAGCAACTGATTATCGGTACGTACCAGCTCGCGCAACAGCTCCTCGCCGTCAGCGAACGCGCCCATACGCACGAGGTCAACCCCCGCCTCCGCATGGATCAGGAGGCGCCGATTCGTTGGCAGCGCGCCAGCTTCGGCGACGATCGTTCGCGTCAGGCCTGCATCCTGGAGGTCGCGCGCCAGTGCGAGCCGCTCACGCGTGCTCTCCCAGCGCGCGCTCGGCGGGCGTCGCGGGCGCACGACCGCCCACTGCACGACATCCATCACCGCCGCCACGGGCGAGTCGGAGCGCGCCATCGCCGGCTTCTCGCAGGCTGCCAAGTATGGTTCCAGTTGTTGCCACGCGGCGATCGCCGCCGTATCCGAGATCCCACGCCGGGTGCGCTGGTAGCTGACGTGGCGCAGAGGCTGAAGGTCGAAGGGAGGGCTAGTCCCCTTCGGCAGCATCAGTACCGTGTGGCGCTCGCGCAGCAGGTGGCGAAGGCCCAGCTCCCAGCCCACGTTGAAGTTGCCCGTCGCGAGGTCGCCGATCACGAGATCGGCGTTGCTGAGGGACTCGATCATCGGTTCCAGCACCACACCTGTGTCGATCACCTCGTCCGCACGGCGATATTGGAGCTGTGCGTTCTCTAGCGCAGGTACGAGGACCTTGTCGTACAGCTGGTCGCAATTCACCGTGAGCTTGCTCTGGGGCTCGTACTTCGAGCCGAAGGGCATTGCGACGAAGCAGTTCGGGCGGGTGGCAAGATCTACGCTCGGATCGATACGCAGCACGGCAATCCGACGTAGCTGCGCCTGGGCGACGAAGTCGTTGACCATCATCCCCTCGCCCGGCGCAGCAATTGCGAGCGCGATTACGCGCTCGTGCCGACTTGCGAGTTCCTCGGCCTTGAGCAGGACGCGCGTGTTGCACTGGCGGTAGGCGTCATCGCCGTCCACCAGTTTGAGGCTCTCCAGATCTCCCCCCAGCTCGCGTACGCGAGTGAGCGCCCGGTCGAAGCGTTCGCGCCAGCCGTCCTCGACCGAGGCCGTCCTGAAGCACTCGCGCGTCGTCGGCAGCACGATGTGGGCCGTCGGGCTTCGGGTGTGCTTGAGGGTAGCCTCCAGCGTGATGAGATCGCCGCCGTCGGCCGCAGGCCCAACCACGGCAGACGGCGCTAGAGCAGTTATCAGCCTCCGGACGCGGGTCGCAACCGCGTCCTCGGCGTCATTTGGAAACGACCCGGCTCGCCTGCCGGCATAGGCGACGATCATGTGCGTCGGGCGGCGCGTTCGTATGGGCTCATTCGCAACGTCGGTTATAGCGATAGCGGGTGACTGGATTCCGGATCTTACGGCGTTGAGCAACCCGAGCCTGATAGGCGCCCTCGACCCAGGCCTCTGATGAACCACCTTCTCCTTGTGCCAAAGAACGAAATTTGCTGCACCCAAAGACGGACTTTGCCGATCTTGTAGCCCACCGGCCCGATTTTGGTCCCCTCGTCAGCCGTGCGCAGCCAGTCGGCATTGGTTTAGATAGAGGGGAAACGAGGCATGGGCACGGGTGGTTTCGAACCACCGACCTCTCGCGTGTGAATAGGTACCGCAGGGTGGGGCGGATACCGGGTTTTCCCTGTATCCATACGGGAAAGTGGGGATTGTGCCGATTGGCGTTTTCGGCTGATTTCGGCCCAAATCGGGGGGGTTTAGGCCCATGAGAGGCTCCATGGGCCTAAACGTTTTGGGGTGTGCGTCCTACCTCGCGGCGGCCAGAACTTGCCGCAGCCGCTCAGCTGCCTCCTCGTCCAGCTGGATGCGTTCGTCGATGTCAGCGGGATAGGCGGCGTAGTAGCTCGCTGCCAGTTCCACCGTGCTGCGGTCGAGGCCGCTGATACGTACAACCGCCTCGATCGGGTCCGTCGCGCTCTCCCCTGCCGCCGCCTTCAGATCGCGGCGATCTCCCAGACGTCGGGGCCGCCGGCGATGCCGGCCCGCCTACCGGTAGGGCCCGAGCGGAAGACGATCCCCGGTAGCGGCTCGCAGTCACCATGCAGAAGCTCCGGCGCGGGATCAAGGCCGTTGGGCCACACCACCGTTCGCGCCTCTTCATCGACCCGCACTTGCCGGAAGTACTCGGGATCGCGCAGGGGCTCACCAAGTGTCCCGCGAAGCAAGAAGGCACAGTCAACATCGCGCACTACGCCATCGTTGAACGCTACTCGCAGGCGGTAGCCGTCTAGCTGTAGTTCCTAGCAACGTTCGTCAGCCTTGAGCCGGGCGGCTTGTGGCTGAGGGCGCCGTGTGGTCGTGTGAAGTTGTAGTGCTTCAGCCAGGGGAGGAGCGCTGCGGTTCGTTCGTTGCTTGTCTGAAAGACGCGGCCGTAGGCCCACTCGCGCTGCAGTGTTTGGATGAAGCGCTCCGCCTTGCCGTTGGTGCGTGGGCGGTAAGGGCGTGTGCGTAGGTGGCGCAGCTGAAGCTCGCGGCAAGCCGCGGCGTGGACGTGAGAGCGATAGGAAGAGCCGTTGTCGGTCATCACGCGCTGCACGGTGATGGCGTGGCTGGCGAAGAACTCGAGCGCCCGGCGCAGGAAGGCGACGGCTGTTGTGCCCTTCTCATCGGTGAGCACCTCGGCATAGGCCAGGCGGCTGTGGTCGTCGATCGCGACGTGGACGAACTCCCAGCCGGCATCGCCGACGCGACGACCGTCGGGCGTGTAGGTGTTCTTGCTCTGCCCCCGGCGATCGCCGGTGATGCGGTGTCCGGGTTTGAGGATCCTTCCGAGCTTCTTGACGTCGATGTGGATCAGCTCACCCGGTCGCCGGCGCTCATAGCGGTTCGGCGGCTCTGGGGGATCGAGTCGGGAGCGCTTGCCCAGACCGACGCGCTTGAGCACCGCCGAGACGGTCGAGAGCGCCATCCGCAGGGCTATCGCGATCTGGGAGGCGGTCATCCGCAGCCGTCTCAGGCGAACGATCTCTCGGACACGCTCTGGCGATGTCTTGTGCGGGATACGCTTCGGTGCTGAGGAGCGATCGAGCAACCCCTCCGCGCCCTCGGCTCGCCAGCGGGCGATCCAGCGACGCGCCGTGCGGTCGGTGATCCCGGCGGCCTCGGCCGCCTCCATCACCGACCAGCCATCATCAACGCGATCAACGAGCAGCTGCCTGCTCTTCGGACAGGTCCGAGCGTTAGCGTGCAACTTCATCCGGTGTCCTCCTTGGGCTGGTGGCTTCGACACCAATCAGCCTCCAAGGAGGCCCGGATGACAAACCGGACGAACCTACTCAGGAACTACATCTAGCGGACGGACGCTGGTGACTCGGAGCATCGTCGCCTTCATGCTAGGGCCCGGGGCTCGATCGGCACCATGGGACTCCAGTTCCTGGGTGGGGCGCTCGTCCTACCTCGCGGCGGTCAGCGCCGGCTCGGCCGCCACGACCTCCTGGCGCTGGGCGAGCTGGTCGTAGGCCGCTCGCAGCACCGACGTGATCGCCTCGGCGCTCTCCTCGCTCAACGCCTCGTCCGCGCGCAGGAAGCTCCGGATCGATTCGAGCGTCTGCGAGCGACTGTCGGGTGCGGCGACCTCCCCGTGCGCGTAGGTCTCGAGCGGCACCCCGAGCCAGGCTGACAGTGACAGCAGGGTGTCCACATCGGGCGTCTGGCCGCGGGACATCCGGGTGAACACCGTGTGGTCGGGCAGCTCAAGCTCTGCGGCGAGGCCACGCCAGCTGACGCCCAACTCGCTCTTCTTGGACTCAAGCGCTCCGTAGAACGCATCGATATCGAGATCACGCTTCATAGGTTCTCCTTCCTGGTGCATTCTACCACCAGTGGTGGCTTCTACCACCATCTAGGGCCGGTGGGCGAACTGCCGGCTGAACTCGCGCTCAAACGCGTCCTGCGAGGCTTGGTCAGCCAGATCGAAGACGCCCTCCCAATCGGGGCCCGCCAGCATGATCGCCTTGCCGAGCGTGATCTCGTCCGAGGCGTCGAGCCCGTTGCGGCCGGCGAGCAACGCGGTCCGCGCGGATCGAGCGCCGTGAGACGACCCGCTGACTCCGCCTGCGCGCGCCGATCCCACTCCTGCGCCAGCTGGTCAACGGCCGCACGGCGGGCTGGGTTAGCTCGCCAGCGCGCGAGCTCCGCCTCGACGGCGCTACGCACATCGGCCATGCTTGCCTCTTCTGAAGGCGAGCCGGTGCCGAGCTGCGCAAGCCGCCTCGCCGGGGCGTCCGGGTCGATCGGCTCGCGACCAAGACCCGCCAGCGCGAGCGCTGCCCAACCGAGCACTATGAGCCATCCTGTGTTTGACGGAGGCTTCGATGCCAGGGTTTGCCTGGCGGAGGGAGAAGTCTCGGGTCATGGCACATGCGAGGAAGTATTCAAAGGAGCTGCTGGACCGCGGTGCGCGTCTGGTGTTCGAATCGGGTCGGCCGGTCGCGCACGTCGCGAGGGACCTCGGCATCGAGAGCGAGACGCTTCGCAAACACGTTCGGCAGACCGAAGCTGACGAGGGCCGGCGCAAAGATGTCTTGAGCAGCCAGGAGCGCGAGGAGATCAAATCCCTGCGCCGTGAGGTCGCGCAGCTGCGCCGCGCGAACGAGATCCTGAAGGCCGCCAGCGTGTTTTTCGCCGGCGAGCTCGATCCACACCGTCCGAAGTGAGCGCGTTCATCGAGGAGCACCGCGCTCGTTTCGGGGTCGAGCCGATCTGCGAGACCTTGGGCGTGTCGGCGTCCGCCTACTACCAGCGCGCCACCGGCCAACGCTCAGCCCGCCAGCTCGAGGATGAGCGGCTGCTCGGCCTGATCACAGACCTACACGCACGCAACTACTACGCCTACGGCTCGCGGCGGATGTGGAAGGCGCTGCTCAGATCCGGTGAGCGGGTCGGGCGCAGCCGTGTCGAACGGTTGATGCGCCAGAACGGCATTCAGGGCGCCAAGCGCCGCGGCAAGCCGTGGCGGACTACCCGGCCGGACCAGACGGCTCTGCGC
Source organism: uncultured Solirubrobacterales bacterium (assembly GCA_963725535.1). GTDB lineage: Bacteria > Actinomycetota > Thermoleophilia > Solirubrobacterales > Solirubrobacteraceae > Palsa-744. The sequence continues at coordinate 1,089,149 of CAVRYX010000007.1, read as the reverse complement.
AGCCCGGACAGGGTGCAGCGCGACTTCACCGCGTCGGGGCCGGACGAGATGTGGTTCGCGGACTTCACGTATCTGCGCTGCTGGGAGGGGCTGGTGTTCTTCAGCTTCGTGATCGACGCCTACAGCCGGCGGATCGTGGGCTGGCAGTTCGCGTCGCACATGCGCACCACGCTCGTTCTCGACGCGCTCAGGATGGCGCTTCACCAACGGGCGCCAGGCGCTGATGTCGCGCTGGTGCACCACTCGGATGCCGGCAGTCAATACACCTCAATCGACTACACCCAGACCCTCGACGACGCTGGTGTCCTCGGCTCGATCGGCACCGTCGGTGATGCCTACGACAACGCCGTCGCTGAGAGCTTCGTCAACAGCTTCAAGACCGAGCTGATCTCAGACCGCACTTGGACCAGCCGCTCCCAGCTCGAGCTCGGCGTCCTGGAGTACGTCGCCTGGTTCAACAACGAGCGCATCCACGAATCACTCGACGACCGGCCACCACGCGAAGTCGAGGAACTCTACGCTGTGAAAACAGGGCCAACCACCCCCATCAGAAGAAGATAGGGAACCTACAAACACCGTCCCCGTCAAACCCAGGGCGGCTCACTACTGCGCGCTCGCTCAGCGTGGCGAAGTCGAACCCGAGACGCGCCCAATGCCAACGCCCCGTCTCGAGCGCGGCGTGCACCGCGACGACCCTCAAGCCGAGCCGGCGATAGATCGGCAGTGCCCGATCGAGCAAGATCAGGCTGACACCGCGTCCACGGTATGCGTCCTGCAGCTTGAGGAGCTCGTGTCGCACGACGGCGCGGTCCAGGATCAAGTCGCGCTCGATCTCCCAACGACTTGGCCCTGCATATCGTCGGCGATGACCGCCCGCATGACCACCCGGTGCTCGCTGGTGTAGAGCGCCGAGTCATCCGGGAAGGGCATCAGCCGAAACCCCGGCGGTGTATACGCCGCGTAGAGCTCCGCGAAGGTGTCGTGCCGCGATCCTGTCGAGAGCCGCACGTCGCCCAGCTCGTCGATCCGTCTCTCCAGCTCGGAGCCATCGAACGGCGCGCCGCTACGCCGCCGATCGGCGATCCTGTTCAGCGCTTGACGCTTCGACGGAGACACGCCAGGCATTTTGCGGACTCAGGCGGTCGTCCTCGCAGGTCAAGCAGCGCCCAATCGATGTCCCCGAGAGGGAGCAGTTCAACGTCGTCCTCAAGATGTGGCTGGTGCGTCGCGGGCTCCGGGAAGTTCTGGTCCAGCGCGAAGAGACGCAGTGTGGCCGCAGCGGTCAGGTCGCCAGGGCGAGATCCGACTGAAGCTCGGACTCCAGGCCCAGCGCGTCCTCGACCTCGGCAGTATCGATTGCGGGGTAGAGCGCGGCGATCTTGCCGACGGTCAGCCCGCGGCGCCGCCGTGTGGCGAGCGCCTCGGTCTCGATGCGGGTACGGTGGACGTGGGGCGATATGGCGTCCTGCCCTGCTGCCCGCAACCAGCGTGAAAGTGGGCAAAGGCGACACGCGCGGAGGTCGTCCATTTGCAAGTGGGACTGGCCAGCTCCAGCAGGCTTCACGCGCAGCGATACGCTAGCCCCATGCCAGACGCCCAGCTTGTCGATGAACTGACAGGAAAATAGCGTTCAGGCTGCCACCGCGTCTTGCAGCGTGACGGTGTGTCCGAGGGCTTCGAGCTGGGTGACGAGGCGTTTGGTGGTGCGTTGGGGGTCGCGTTTGCGGTAGTAGTCGCCGCCGAGGTCGTTGTAGAGCTCTCCGGTGGAGAGCATGTGCCAGCACGCGATGATGATGGAGTGCTTGACAGCGCCGAGGGCCTTCTTGTGGCCGCGGCGGGGTCTGAGGCGTTGGTATTGCGCTTGGAGGTAGACGTCGTTGGTGCGTGTTGCGGCGAGGGCGGCCTCCTCGAGCGCCCAGTCGAGCCACTTCGATCCCTTGCGAGTCTTGCCGGAGCGGCGTCTGCCTGCGGACTTGTCGTTGCCAGGGCACATCCCGGCCCAGGAAGCCAATTCCTTCGTAGTTGGGAAGACGCTCATGTCCACGCCGATCTCCGCGATGATCACCTCGGCGGTGCGCCGTTGAACGCCGGGGATCGTGCACAGCAGCTCAACGGCCTTTTCGAAAGGGGCGATCTGCTCCCCGATCGTCTCAGTAAGACCGGCGATCTGCTCGTCCAAGAAGTCCAGGTGGGCGAGAATCGCGCCGATCCACACGGCGTGCAAATGGTCGAAGCGGCCCTCCAGAGCCTCCCGCAGCGCGGGGATCTTGGAGCGCAGACGGCCCTTGGCGAGGTCGGCGAGGACCTCAGGGTCGGTGGTGCCCGCCACAAGCGCGTCGAGCATCGTGCGCCCGGACTTGCCAAGGATGTCCGAGGCGACGCAATCCAGCTTGATCCCGGTGTCCTCCAAGGCCTTGTGCAAACGATTGGCCTCCCGCTGGCGCTCCTGGATCTGGGTCTTGCGATACCGGGTGAGGTTGCGCAGCGCACGGATCGGCTTCGGCGGCACGAAGCTCGCTTTCAACAACCCGGCCTCCGCGAGCTGACACAACCATTCGGCGTCCTTCACATCCGTCTTGCGACCAGGGACCTGCTTGACATGCCTCGCATTGACCAACAGCAGCTCGAACTCGTCCTCCAGGATCGCCCACACCGGCTTCCAGAACACGCCGGTCGCCTCCATCGTGACCTGCGTCACTCCGTGAGCGGCGAGCCAGTCCCGCAGCGTGAGCAGCCCCGCGACCGTCGTTTGAAACTCCGCGACGTGCTGCTCGCGACCCTTGCCATGCGCCGCGGGCACCCGCACGCACGCCGTCACCTGCGCTTTATGAACATCCAGCGCCCCAGGGCGCTCGACTACCGTCTCCATTGCAACCTCCCGAGAGATCGAAGAACACAATCGTCGCCCAGGAGTCTCTGAGAACTAGCGAATCTGACAGGCGTGCTCATAGCAACAGTCCGGAGGCCCGGGGAGACCCACACGCCAGACTAATCTCGGGCTCACAAGCACCAAGCGAAAATCGGCGTCGCGGGCGACACCCCAATCATCACCGTTTTCATCAGCCCGTGCGGGCCCGCAGCGCGGGCACGGGGACTAATCGCAGCCGCGGAGCGGCTCATCGATGAGAGCGTGAGCGGCATCGTGGACGGCGACGATGTAGCACGAGCGATCGGCCGCGATCCGGGTGATCCACGAGCGCTTATGCACCACGCGTTCCGGGAGATCGAAAGGCTCGGTGTGCTGCGACTCGACGCCTGGGGTGGCGGCATGGGGCTTCCCCATGGTGTGCGACATCCAAGCATGGTCGGCCAGCGCAAGCCAGTCATCGGCCACGACAACACCTACGTTGGGCCGGGACCGGTTCCCTCGATGGGTTCTGGAAACACGATTTGGACGGCGGCCGACGCTCGCGGCAACGTGAACATCCCTGGCGGCACGGCGGTTGGCGCCGATACGCGAGCGGACAGCACGAGCGTCGCCGTTGGCGCGCGCGCGAAAGGCGGCGATCTCTCACAACTGCCGGCACTGCTGGCCGAGCTCCAACAGATCTTTCGTCAGGCCGACGACGCCCAAACGGCGCAAGCCATCGAAGTCCTACGTGCAGACGTGCAGGCACCGAGTCCAGACAGGGGCAAGATCCGAGAGGTCTGGAACGTGATCCAAGGTGCTGCGACGATGAGCGGGGCCGCCGGGCTCGTGGAACAGATCTCCGCACTCCTGTCACACCTTCATATCTAGGTTCGTTGGTTGCTCCTACCTGGATCGGAGCGCGTTGACGGACGCCGTCAACGCTCCCGGATTGGACGACAAGCATCATCCTAAGACATTGGTCGCGCCCTCGGCTATCAGCGCTCGAAATTCGACTCGCGTCATGCCTTCCCATTTGGCTCGCGCCGTCCGCAGCATCACCTGTAGCTCCAGGTCAAACAGGAGTTCGACATTGTGCATCGAATACCACGCCGCGAACGCCAACATCGCCTCGGTGCGCGGTGCTAGCGCCCCGAAGTAGTGACTTGCCACATACAATCGGAGTTCTGTATGTCCAGGCTCAAATTCGAGGATCGCGTTGCCATCCCTGTCGGCGTGCTTGAAGAAGTTCTGTGCTTGATTCCAGAGTCGGCGAAACTCTGCCTCTCGTCCAGGAATGATCATGTCCTCGATCTCGTCCGGAAGACCTTTACGCTTGCGTAGCGCTTTTATCAGCTCGTAGGCCGCTGCTGCCAAAGTGTGCATCGCTACCGGGTCGGATTCTGCGAAGTACAACTCGATCGCGGTATCGAGCTGGCGTTGTGCAGCGTCCGTCTTTGAGATCTTCATTATCATCGAAGTATGGCGAATAGGGCGGTCTTCGAGACTCCCCTACGGGCGGCCACCGGCCGACGGTGCGAGTGGCCACGGACCCACTCTTTATCGCTGGAATACCGAAAGTCCCTCGTGGGCAACCTGCTTGCGAACCTCGACTGGATACCTACCTGGCATGTCCTCATCCTCGCTGAACACGGGATGACTCGCTTTGTCTTGACCTCTTCCCATCTCTCAAGGATCAGATCAAGGCGTATCGCCTCAACGCACGAGCCCGAGGGTCCGAAGGTAGGGGCTCGGACCATCGTGTCGACGGCCAAAGTTGGTCTGGCGCCATGGACTCCACAGGCAGTAGACGCGGTTCCGAGCGCGCGTCATTGCGACGTAGAACATCCTTCGCTCCTCTTCAAGCTGGACTGGCGTTTTCGCGATAAAGAACGGCATGACGCCCTCCTCGACCTCCAAGATCATGACGACCTCGAACTCAAGGCCCTTCGCACCGTGAACGGTTGAGATAAGCAGACGGTCCCGAGCCCTTGCCCGCAGACCGAGATCTTCGAGCGTCGTCCCCTCGAGCGCGCCGCCGTCCCCAAGCGCCCTCCTCATCCTGGAGAACTCCAAGACGTCGTCTTCACGACGGCTGCGATGGAGTTTCGATGCAAAGGTAGCCGCAGTGATCGCCTCGACGAAATCGGTGGCTGGGGCATCGGGAGTCAAGCGGTAGCGCAGCATGATCTCGATCCATACAGCTAGCGTCTTCTGATCGGCCCGCGTGACTGATCGTGAACGGCGGATCACATCTGCGAACCGGACGCCGCGCCCGTCACGGGGTTGCACCGACCAGGCCGCCATCGCCTCGAGGAGCGATGTGGCGGGCGTCTGACGGTAGCCGCGATCACGGCGAGCAAAGACCGGCAAATGTGCCTCAAGCGTCGATACCGCACGGTCGAGCGACTTGTTGAATCGTAGGATCACCGCGATCTCGTCGAGCGGAGTACCGCGAGCGCGTTCGGCTGCGATTAGCTGCTGAGCCTTCGTTAGCTGGTGATCGAAACCCCCGGAGCATTCAATCGCCTCAATACTGCCGCCATCCGGGCGACCGCGGACTATCCGCTTCTCCCCTAGATGATTGATTCCGTTGGGGTTCAGTGGTCGTAGGCGATGAGGCTGCGGCCGGGCTTGTCGATCTGGCCGGCTTCCCAGAGCTTGTAGTTGTGCCAGATGCCTGCGGCGAGGGCGAGTAGGCGCTGGGCGACTCGGGTCATGAGGCCGGGCATGGTGTGGGCGCCGTGCTGCTCGAGGGAGAGCTGGCCCTTGAGGGTGTCGATGATCGACTCGACCCATTGGCGGACCCCACCGAGTTTGCCGAACCGTGGTTTCTCGCCCTTGCGGTCGGGGCGCACGAAGATCGCGCCGAACTCAGCCATCAACGCCTCGAAGTCGCGGCTGGCGAAGCCCTTGTCCGCGACCACGGTGTACCCCTCCAGTTCCACGCGGCGTAGCATCTCTGCGGCGACCTCGCGCTCGGGGACATTCGCAGCCGCCAGCTCGAACGCGATCGGCATTCCGTCGGAGGCGCACAGCAGATATAGCCGGAACCCCCAGAAGTAGCGGGAGTGGCTGGCGCAATACCCGTAGGCGGCGTACCCGGCGAACTCCGAGCGCTTGACGGTCTCCCGGGACGCCGCGCAGGGCACCGGCGTGGAGTCCAGCAGCCGTATGCCATCACACCACGACGGGCTGGAGAACGCGATCGTGTTCAGCAGCGTGACGATCTGCGGCGCGAGCGCACGCATCCGCTTGTTGTACCCCGGCTGCTTGGGTAGATACGGGAACAGGTGCCCAAGGCGCCTCATCGCGAAGCGCAGAAACCGCCGCTCGCTCGGGCAGTCCAGCAGGATCTGCGCGACAGCGAGGCACACCAGCTCGGCGTCGGTGACCCGCGGGTTGCGTCTTGCACGCGGCCTGCGCGGCAGGATTTCATCGGCCAGCACGTAAAGTGCCGTCAAGAGGGTGTCGAGATCGGCGGTCAAGCGTCCCCCACCTTTCGTGGTCGACGTTGGACAGAGCAACGCCGACCTTCGACACCCTTCCTACGTCTCCTCGCCCCCGCCCCAGCGCCGACCCAGAACGGAATCAATCATCTAGGTGTTGAATCGCCGCATTGATGAGCTTCTGAGGGCTTCGGTAGTTCCATTCCAGGCTGACGTCATTGACGGTTGCGCGATCGGCGAGCTCCCGCAGAAGCTGGGGCCTGGTGCCCGAGAAGGCGAAGATCGCCTGGTCGGGATCGCCCACGGCGAACAGCTCGGCGTCCGCGCGCTGATCGAAGCAGAGCGCTTGGACCAAACGGTCAAGTCCGGGGGCGAGGTCCTGATACTCATCGACGTAGAGATGCGGGAAGCGAGCGGCCAGAACCCGCTGAATCCACTCGTTGCCCTCGACGAGCTCGACCGCGAACCGAACAAGATCCTGAAAGTCATAGTGGCCTGAGGCGAGGAGAAGCTCCTCGTAGCGGCGGGCAAGGCGCACGAAGCGCTCACCGCCGAGCGCGATTTCGGTTGCCTCGTAGTTCAAGAGATTTCGGCGCTGGTTGAGAGTTGTTGTTACATCGGGTGCCTCTGGATTCTCGTGCGACCCGAGCACCTCTAGGACTGCCTGGGCGCGGGCAGTCTTTCGGGCGTTCTCGTCCGCCAGAGAAGCTTCCGCGACGGCGCAAAGGCCGCCGAGACGCGCATACGGAAGGACGATGCAACGTAGCGCAAAACGATGGACCGTCCCGACGAAGAGATTCGAGCGCGGCTTCACGCCAAGGAGCGCAAGGCGGTCGCTCAGCTGGTCCGCGGCAGCATTCGTCATTGTGATGCACACCGCGCCGTGCGGCTCCGGGATGCGGGTGATCAGATCATAGGCGAGGCGCGTGGTTAGGAGCTTGGTCTTGCCACTCCCGGGGGGTGCTAGAACCACGCAGGGACTTGGCGAGTTGAACGGTCGCGTCTCATGAGCCGGGGGATTTGATGTTGCGGGCGTAGCCTCCGCTTTGACCCTGACAAAGTCGAAGATGGAGGTACGCCCGCATGGAGAAGGTAGCCCCGAGCGAGAAGGTTTCGCCAAGAGCTGGATGAGGTGCTGGCCGGTGTCGGCGAGGAGCAGGACCCGATTGAGACGGTCGGGCGGCTGGGAGCGCGGCTGATCCTGCAGCAGGTGCTCGAGGACGAGGTGACTGAGTTCCTCGGCCGTCGGCGGTATGAGCGCGCTGGCGAGACGGTCAGTCACCGCAATGGCCACGAACCCAGGACGGTGAAGACGACGAGTGGCTCGGTGGCGTTGGAGCGTCCGCGGGTGCGCAACGCGAGCAAGCTGGGGTTCGAGAGCAGGGTGCTCGGCAAGGGAGTCACGCGAACGCACGCGCTGGAGTCCCTCGTGATCAGCTCGTTCTTGCGGGGGCTGTCTACCCGTGATGTGGAGGCCGCGCTCCAGGAGGTCTTCGAGGAGCCGATTGCGTCGAAGGCGACGGTTTCTCGGATCTGTGAGGACACCCGGGAGCGATACCGCCAGTGGTGCCGGCGGCGCTTGGAGCAGCACGACATTGTCTACTGCTTCTTGGATGCGATCTATCTGAAGCTGCACCCCGACGACACGCCGGCGGAGGGCGTCCTGGTGTGCTGGGGCGTGACGCTTGAGGGCCGCAAGGTCCTCCTCGGATTGGCTCTGGGGAGCCGTGAGAGCTACGAGGCGTGGCTCGCGTTCGCCCGGGACATGATCACCCGCGGCCTCAGGGCACCAGCGCTCGTGATCGCCGACGGGGCACCCGGGATCTGGAAGGCAACGCGGGAGCTCTGGCCCGGGGCACTGGAGCAGCGCTGCACCGTCCACGCGCTCAGGAACGTCACCGGCAAGCTCCCCGAGCGCCACCATCAGGAGGTCAAGGCACGCTGGTGGAAAGCATTCGACGAGGCGCGCTCCCCGGCCGAGGCCAGCCGCGAGCTGCAGGGCATCATCGCCGACTACAAGACGGCGTACCCCTCGGCGATGGCCGTCATCGAAACGGACCTGCCAGCGCTCGTCACCCACCTGCGGTTCCCGTCCGCTCACCGCAAGCGGATCCGCACAACGAATCTCCTCGAGCGAACGTTCGTGGAGGTCCGCCGGCGCACCAAGGTCATCGGCCGGTTCCCCGGCGAGACTTCCGCGCTATCCCTGATCTGGGCCGTGCTGGAGCTCTCCTCCCGCGGCTGGCGCGGCGTGAAGATGAACCCCAAGACCGTCGCCGAGATCGAGCACCTACGACGCCAACTACGCGACACCAACGCCGCTCCACCAGCCACGACGAACACCGAGGAGGTGATCGCCGCATAACATCCCCCTCAAGCGGAGCTACCCCCAAACGAATTCACCCGGGGAATGAGACGCGACCAGTTGAACGCGCGCCACTGACGCTCGTTCGTACGAAGATCCTCGATCGCCTGGTGAAGCTCACTCACGCCTGACCCAGATATTCAAGTGCGTGGACTACGTAATCTGGTGCAGTTAGCTCGTACTCACTAGCCGCGAGACGCTGCGCGAAGCGGCCCTTACGCCGCCTCACCTTATTTAGGAAAGCGTCCGCGTCAAGATTATCATCCTCGGTGACCGTGCTGACGAGTTCGGCGAGCGCGGCACAGCAGGCTTTAGCGTTTGCGTTGTCTACCGAGTAGAGATCGTGCTCGAAGGTCACGTCGCCAACGAAGACGCCAAGACGGTCGGGGTCCTCATCCCCGCGCTGCAACGTAGCCAAGATGCGCTTGGCACGAGCAGCGCCCTGGAGCATGGCTGGATCACTTTGCTTAGGATCGCCATCAGTGATGATCGCCCACGGCACATTAAGAGCAGTGAGCAGGCGCGCATAGACGTCAAAATGTGTCCCGTGAATCGCACAAACGCTAATTCCCTCCGAGTCTAGGTCGATCTGGAGCGAAGCAGCAAGCTCGGGTATGAGTGCCTGCTCGGCAAACCCCTCCACGAGCAGAACCTTGCGGGCGAACATCATCTCACTGCGCGTCGCGTCGAGATAGCGACCGACGTCGTTCCACTCCTCCTCATTTAAGTCTGCCTCAATAGCGGCGGACGCAGAGGTCACACCATCGGCCATTGCGCGGAGAACTACGAGTTGCTGAGGCGGTGTCACAGAAACAATATGCGGAGAATGTGTAGTAACTAAACTGGTACGTGAGGCATTCTCGCGCAGCAGCCGCGAGAAGACCTTGCGTTGGGTATGAGGATGAAGATGCGCCTCGGGCTCCTCGATGCTTAGAACCGCGTGGGCAATCTCACCATTTTCCAGCTGTCGGTCAACACGCAGCTCAAGCAGGGCGAGATAGAGGACGTTCAGGGCACCGAGGCTCGCGGCCGACAATCGTCTCCTGCTCGTGCCATCGAGGAAGAGCCGCAGCCCACGCAAGATCCGAAGAGGCTCGACAGGCGTAAGGCCGAGGGACGTGTCAAGGCCATGATGCGGTCCAACGAACCGCTCAGTCTCCTCGCCAATCTCACGCGCGAGCTCTTTTACGGGATTTAGTCCCGCAAGCGTCTCGTTCGCCTCATTGAGGGCCTTGCCTACCGCGCTGAGTTCCTCGCCGTCGGCCTGCTCTGCCGCCTGCTCTATCAGCGAGCGCAGCGGCGATGTCCGCCAGTTCGCCAAGTCTCCTTTGACATCGCGTAATGCACCCAGATGTACATGGGCCAGAAAGCGGCGCAAATCATTGCCAATGCGCTCGTCGCCGTCACCGCCATAGATGCCCCAGTCGTAACGCTTTGCGCCCTCCTCTGGCTGGTCGATGTCATCGCGCGGCGCGAATCGATAAGTAAGGCGTGCCGCGAGCGGCTCCGTATCGGATACTCCCAGTCCGAGTGCCGCCAGCACAGCAGGCTCGTTTTCGATGTCATCGAGATCGACGCTGATCTCTATCACGCATCCGTCAGCAAATGGGTCCCAATCCGGAGATTCGTCGCTCAATCCATCCCAGAAGTCCTCTCGACCTAACGTCCGCTGAGCCCACGAGAGCGTTGGATCAAGCACCAAACGCAGCGCGTGGATCAGGTTGCTCTTGCCGACGCCATTCTCCCCGACTATTACCGTCCCCGCCGTCAATGGAAGCGAAACTGAGCCGAGGTTGCGGAAGTTGCTGACAGTTAGCCGGGTTGCACGCATAGGCCGGATTATCCTGTGAACGGATCGTCACCGGCTGCCTTAAATGCAGCCTGCGCGTAGGCCGCCATCTTGAATCGGCCATCGGACTCGTGGTACCCCCACTCCAGACCATCGGCGAGCACGTAACGGAGAGTCTTCTTGATATCGTCCAGCGTCGCTTTGTCTGGCGCAGGCAAGGACTCGATATATGCCTTTGATTCGGCTGCGTACCGTCCCCGTTGCGGATCCATCGCATAACGATCTACGTTGGCTCGGTACCAGGTGCGTATCGCGGCGTAGGCATCCTTGTAGCTAATACCGTCAGGTAGTGGATCGGAGGAATCGAGGCCCATGGGTGCTCCTTGCCTAGATGTTTCGAGCGTTTTGACCGGCGCAAGTATACGGATTGCTGCCAGGCTCGACACGACGCGCAACCGCCAGCCGTGGTTATCGCCGCCTGTCGCGCTGCTCCTTTCTCATGATGAGCGAGCATTACCGGCGGCACTCAGTTCGCTCTAGCAGGGGACGATACGCAGAAGCCCCCGGCCCGGCGTAGACGCGTTGTTGCTCCTCCTCAAAGGAGGCGTGTCGGGTTGGGGTGCCAAACGGATGCCAACTCCTACTGGTGTTCCTCACATCAGTCGATGACGCACCCATCAGCTACGATGACCAAATGAACACAACGAGCAGCACCAGCGGTGAGGAGCAGGTACTCAGCGACTTCAGGGACGCACTCGACGGCTGGCGTATGGCGCTTGAGACGCACCGCATGGCGCCCCCCGATCACGGCTTCAGCGCGCGCCTTGCCGGTCTCGCCCAGGCCGCAGGCGATGAGGCCCGTGCCTGCCGGGCCGCAGACGCTGCGGGCTTTGACTGGCTGCCCCACCGTGCCGCCGACCCCCGGCCGCCGTATGAGCTGCAGCCCGGCACCGGGCGCCGCGGACCCGAGGGTCTCTGGCGGCGATTCGATGAAGCTGTCCGGCAGCTGAACACCGCGGCGACCGGCCAGAACATGCTCGATGTTGCGCGCGCCTACGACGAGCTCGCCGCTGCTGCCGCGGAGCTTGCCGAGGCGGTCGAGCGCGAAGACAGCGCGAGCGCCCGCCGGCCGCGTGCCCGCGCGCGTCGCTCAGCCTGACCGGAGAGAACATCGGTCGCAGTCGGGTCGGATGGTTCAGGAGCGCTTGGACGGCAGTGCTGGGGTACCCGCCTCGTCCCACACCGACACTGGACGCTCCGTACCGCGGCGGCGGTGTGGCAACCCGAGGGTCTCCGGCGCCCAGAGATCGCGGCGTGTCGCCAGCGAGCTGCTGTCGGCCTGCGCGCGTGCGAGCAGCGCGTCGACGTGTTCGCGTCGTATCCGAAATGCGCGGCCAATCTTCGCCGCCGGCAGTGCCCCGCTGTCGATCCAGTTGCGGATCGTCTGAGCGGTCACCTGGAGTTCCTCGGCGACCTGGGGAACGGTCAATATCTGCTGCTCAGCCATCGCTTAATACGTCAACCATCGTTGCGGGAATCGCCCCAGCGTATACGGGGTGTCGGCTCGATTGCGCTTGATCCTCGTTCCCCGCATGGATCGGTGCGGTCAGGCTGTCCACCCCGCGCACCATGAGTCAGAGTCCGATCCCGAGGTCGATGCCGCACGCTGGGGAGACCTCGCGTCCGAGCCTGCGCTCGGCGCGGTCGATCGCTTCGCGGGCGCGTTCCCAGTCCCGCTGCTGGCCGCCTCGCTGCTCGGGCCTGGGGCCGAGCGCGTCGGTGGGTCTGTGATGTCGTACTGCGCGCGGTGGCGCGCGGCGTGACGCACGCCGTTCTCCCACGCCTCGCGCTGCGCGGGCCGGTCGGGCCGCTCGCCGAAGGTGGCCTTCACCCACGCGGCGGGGGTATGCAGTTCGCGCTCGGCGAGCTCGTTGCGCATCGCGGTGTGATCCCTGGAGGCGTGGGTGATCGCGTGTTCGAGGCCTTCGCGTTCGGCGCGGGCCTCGACGGGATCCCCGAGCTCCCGCTCCAGACGGTCACGCTGGGTGAGAGCTGCGTCGAGCTCGCGCTCGTTGGCTTGCAGGACGCTGGTCAGGTGAGCGCGTTCGATTGCGTAGGGGTCCTGTTCGCGTCCGAGGCGCCGCTGCGGGTCAGGCAGGCCGGCGAGGCTCCCGGTGAGCTGCTCGCGCTGGCTGGTGAGCGTGAGTGCGCGCGCGTCGAGATCCTCGATGCGCTGCAGCTGGCGTGTCGGTAGCGCCGCGAGCTGCGCCTGGAGCTGCTCGATGCGGTCGCGTAGCTCCCGCAGCCGCGCTGGGGTCGTCGTAGCCGGTTGGGTGGGCTCGGCGCGGGCGGCGGCGTGCTCCTGCAGCGGGGCTGCTGCGTGTGCCCGGGCGCCGGTGAGGTCGGGGTCGTCTGTGCGGCCTGCTCCGGGGAGCTGCTCGATCGCGAGGTCTTCGTCGTCACGCTCAAGCATCCACCGCTGCACCCGTTCGAGCAGCTCGCCGCGGGTTGCTCTCGGGGTCTGGTCTGTGGGCGCGAACTCGCTGCGCTCTCGCTCGAGGTCGTCGTCGTAGACCAGGAGTCGTGTGGTTTCCCTTGCGCGGGAGAGCGCGGTGTAGGACCAGCCCGCAGTGAGATCCCGGGGTGAGGCGACCACGATCGCGCCCTGGACGGTTCCGCCCTGCATCCCGTGGCCGGTCAGCGAGTAGGCGTGCTCCACATGCTCGGCCACATACGCGGCGGGCAGCTCGCGCACGAGCCCGCCGTCGGTGTCGATCACGACCCTGTCGGGGTCGATGTGGCGCACGGTGCCTCTCATCCCGTTGTCCACGTCGAGCTGTCCGTCGTTGCGGCGGCAGATCACCCGGTCTCCGACCGCGATCTCGACGCTGCCGTAGGAGCGCTCCTCGCCGAGCGTGCCGTCCCGGCGCTGGAGCTCATGCGCACCCTGATTCAACCGTTCGCGTGTCTCGTTGTCCCTGGCGATCATCACCGTCTGCGCGCGGCCCGCCGTGGTGGCCGCGCGCGACCACTCGGTGAGGGCCTGCTCGCACGCGCCCGCGGGGTCGCTGAACGTCTCGATCCGCTTGTTGCGCTCGGCCCAGTCGAGGTAGCGCTGGGGGTGGCCGTCGTGCAGCGCGCCGAGCGCCCTGCGCTCCATGGGGTCGCGCTGGCGCATCACCTCCGTCAGGCGCTGCGCGCCGAGCGTGCGGCCGACCGCTCCGAGCCAGCCGCCGGCCTGCACGGAAGCGAGCTGCCCCGGGTCACCGATCGCGACCGTCTTCACTCGCGCCCGCTCGGTGGCCTCCAGGAGCCGCGCGGTGGGGCGGGTCGCGGCCATGCCGGCCTCGTCGAGGATCAGGACGCCGTTCTGTGGCAGCTCGTCGCCGAGCTGCTCGAGGTCGAGCAGGAGGCGGTCCAGTGTGCGCGTCGGGATGCCGGCCTCCTCGGCGAGCTCTCGTACCGCGCGGCCGGTCGGCGCGACGCCGAGCACCGTGTAGCCCGCGCTCTCATACACCTGGCGCAGCACCCCAGCGGTGTACGTCTTGCCGGTCCCCGCGAGCGCCTGGATCACGCTTACCCCGTGCCCCGAGCCAGTCACGCCGCGCACCGCCGCTGCCTGCTCTGCGGTGAGGGGACGATCGGCCGCTGTGATCGCACGCTCCGCCAGGGACGGATCGACGACACCGGTCCCCTCGCTAGCCCGCCCAACCGCAGCCGCGATCAGCCGCCGCTCGACCCCTACGAGCTCCGCGGTCGTCATCTCGCCAACGCGGGTAGCGATCACGTCCGGGCGCTCCGCGAACCGCTCCGCCTGGCCGCGCACCTCAGCCACGAGCGCGCCTGCTTCCGCCGCGGCGGCGAACTCCTGCAGCACCGCACGCTCGTCGAACGTGTTGCTGCGCTCGGTCAAGCCCTCCGCGCTCGTCAGCCGAGCGGCGACCGCCTGCTCGTCCACCACGCTTTGCTTGGCGAGGCCGTGCGGCAGCCGCTCCCGGCCCACACGCAGGAGCTCCGCGACTCTGCCTGCGTTGAGGCCCTGCTCGCCCGCGCGGGCCCTCACCTCCTCCCGCCACGTGTGCGTCTCGAGCCCGTACTGCTTTCGCTCCCGGGTAGCGAGCGCCGCGTGCTCCGCCGCGCTCTTCGAACCGAGGCCGATCCCGCCCTCCTGCGCCTCGCGCAGCATCTCGTGGCGGCGCTGCGAGAAGTGCTCCACCACCGGACGCTCGACGTCCGCGAGCTCCGCCGCACCGTTGCGCACCTCCCCCCACTCCAACCCCAGGCGCTCCGTGACGAGCGCGCGGAGGTGCGCCTGGTAGAGATACCCCGCTGTCTTCGCCGCCCGGTAGAGCTCCGTGCCATGCAGCGCCGTGAACCGGCCGTCCGGGCCGCGCGCGAGGTTCGCCGCGACGACGTGCGTGTGCAGCTGCGGGTCGAGCGCGCGGCTCATCCGGTGCCGGTAGGCCGCCGCGACCAGGCCCTCCCCGGGCTGCACCCGCTCGCCAGCGTGCCCGCGGCGGACCATCACCGCCGTGTCCTCCAGGTACCCCAGCGCCGCCCTCACAGCCTCTTCGTGGCAGCCCACCAGCTCACCCGAGACCTCCTCCGACGCGATCGCGAACAGGATGCTCAGCGACTTCGGGGCGCTGAATGTGAGGTCGTACGCCGCGACCTTCGGGTCCCTCGCGCAGGAGCGCAGCCGCACGGCGGGGTCGCGTGGGTCGTGGCCCGCGATCAGCGCACCGAACTGCCCCGTGCCTACCCAGGCCCTCGAGGCCGAGGGCCTGCGCGCCCGTGCCGACCCATTCGCCCGGGGCCTCCCCGCGGCCGGTGTAGTAGTCGTCCTGCCCCTGGGCTACCTGCTGCTCGTAGTAGCGGTGCTGACCCTGCGCGATCTTCCCTATGGAGAGCATCCTCAGAGCAAAATAGCAAAAGAAGCACTCTTTAGATGCAACTGTGTGCCGTGAGGCGGAGCGAAGCGACGCTGAGCGGCGGGGTGGCCTTTGCCGTGGGGGTGCGATGGCGGCCGGAGGGGTTTGCTTGGGCGCCGGTGGGTACGTCGTGGACGCGTGGTGGAGAGCCGAACGGAGCGAGGTGGAGCGAGCGAGGTCGATGGGTACGCGGTGGAGCGCGCGAGTGCGGCGCGGGTCAGCGGCGGTGGCGCGGGAGGATCACGACGGCGGGGATCTCGAGCTGCGTGAGTGGGTTGCGGTTGCCGAGCAGGCGCACAGTCAGTCGTGTGACGTCACTTGGCCAGCCGCTCGAGCAGCTCCCGGTCTTCCTCGATGATGCGACGTACGCGAGCCTTGAACTTTGGATCGCGGCGGCGGCGCTCCACTGCTTCCGCGAGCGCCTGCTTGACGGTCTCGTTCAGGCTCATGCCCTCCGCCCGTGCGAGCGCCTCTGTGTCGGCCGCGAGCTCCTCATCGAGGCGAACGGTCAGGTTCTTCATCATCGCACCATGGTAGCATACTGTCACGACGGTGGGTGCTGTCGGGCATGGGTGTAGGCGCGCACGAGGTCGGTGATCTCTCGGGCAATCACTTCCGGGGAAGCACCTGGCGGCGGGCGCAGCACGAGACGATGCGTGAGGCCCTCGATCGCGCTGATCACTATGCGGGCCGACAACCGGGGATCGACGGGACGTGAGTACGGATCGGCCGCAAGCGCTCTTGCCGCAAGGTCAACGAGCCGATCTTCCAGTTCATCAAGCTCTGCGCGGAGCGTCGGTGGGAGCTGGGTCTCCTCGAAGAGCACGCGGTGAAGGCTCGGCGCGAGCGCGTGCATCGCGACCATCGCGTGGACCATGTTCGGGAGAACGTCGTCAAGGCGTGCTCCGGAGTGCAGCCGTTCGAGGTGTGGTTGGAGTGCAGCTGTGCCTTCTGCGATGTGCCGGTGGACGAGCGCGACGAGGATCGCGTCCTTGTTGGGGAAGTACTGGTAGAGCGAGCCGATCGATACGCCGGCTCGCTCGGCAATCCGGTTCGTGGTCCCGGCGGCGTAGCCGTGACGCTCGAAAACCTGAGCAGCCGCGTCGAGGATGGCTTCGACAGTCGTCTGCGATCGCGCCTGCTTGGGGAGCTTTCGCGGCTCAAGCTGCCGGCCGGGAATGCGAGTTGACGACATGCGAGTAATTACTCAGTATATGGGGATGGTGAGTTGTACCTATGCCGACCAGGCCAACTGGCGGCGCTACCAGCCCTACCTCCCGCAGCGTCACCGGCTGACCGAGGCGAATCTCCCGCGCGAGGAGAGGTGGGCATGGCAGGGCCTCGCGGTCCATCTCGACCGCTACGAGACCGCAGACGCCGCAGCGGTCGTAGTCGGATTGCATGGTGGCGGAGGCTACGGGCGGATGCTCGCCCCGGTCGGCCTGTTCGCACGCAGGCTCGGGTTCGAAGCAGTGCTGCCCGACTTACCCGGTTATGGCCTGACCCGCGTGCCGCGCGGACAGTTCACGTACGAGACGTGGGTTACCTGCGCCCGTGACCTGATCGCCGCCGAAAGTCGGCGCTCGGGCCGGCCTGTGATCGCACTGGGAGGATCGATGGGCGGGATGCTGGCTTGCCATGCCGCCGCGGCGGGCGCGCCGCTCGTTGGAATCATCGCGACAGCGCTGATCGACCCTCGCGATCCAACGGTTCTCCGCGCGCTGGGACGCACCCGGTGGGCAGGACCGCTGAGCGCCAGAATGCTCCGGTGGGCGCCGGCCCTTACTGATCCCCTACCCATCCCGATGGCCTATGCGGCCAACATGCAAGCGATCGCCAACAACGACACGGTCGCCGCGATCGTGCGCCACGACCGACTCGGTGGTGGACGGATCGTCCCGGCTCGCTTTCTGCGGACCTGGATGCACTACTCCCCGAAGTGCGAGCCGGACGCGATCACGCTGCCGGTCATGCTCGCCCACCCGGGCGATGACCACTGGACGCCAACCGAACTGTCCGAGCGATTCCTCAACAGGCTCGCCGGACCAAGGCACATGGTGACCCTTGAGCGCTGCGGCCACTTTCCACTCGAGGAACCTGGACTCTCCCAACTTGAGGCCGCCGTGCAGGAGTTCGCAGCAGAGGTGATCGGCTGAACAAGCTGGCATCCGACCTCCACGGTTGCCTGGTAAACGCCGTGGAGATCGCAGGTAGGGCGGTGCGGCGGACGCCAGGCTCGGCGGCCAGCGCAATCTCCTCCGCGTTACAGCCTGCGGCAGCTCGTGCCCGTTGTGGGCGCACTGGGCCACATCGGCAACCGGCCACGGCCGGCAGGCCCAGCACGCCGGCAAGACGTGAGCAAATGCCGGCGGGACCCACCACCCAAACTCCATCCGTCGATCGAGCAGTCGGCCGGCCCCCGGCCCGGCCCCCGCTGCACACCCTGTCACACCCCTCGTGGGTTGACAGGGTGTGCCACGCTACCCCGCGGACGGGGGCCGGGGGACTGCGCTCCGCCGCGTTCGGGGCCCCCGACCAGGCGAAGCCTGGTTGGGGAGCGGCGGACGATCGACCGTGACTTGCAGTTCCGTCGAACCGCCGGACGCCGCAGGATCGACGTCAGCCCGCGGCCAGCAGGATCGCTGCGGTATCGGTCTCGTAGGAGGCGATAGCGTTTTTTCCCTGGGCGCGTCCGCTGAGCAGCCTGGGCTCCCGTTGGCGCGGATGGACATCGATCGCGAACTCGATGTCCAGCGTCTGCGCCAGCCGCGCGAGGGTATCGATAGTGGGATTGTGCTCACCGGCCTCCAGGCGCGCGAGCTGGGGCTGGGTCATGCCGAGCTTCTGCGCCAATCCTCGCTGGGAGAGGCCGTGCTCGGTGCGGTAGGCGAGCACCTTCAGCGCGACCGCCCGAGCGACCGTGGTTCGGTCCCACTCGCGCCGGAAGTCCGGGTCGCGCAGCTCCTCGGCCAGCACCCGCTCGCTCGTCTTCATGTCGCTCAGCTTCACGTCATTCCTTTCGGTCCCTCTAGGATGATAGCAAGGCTGTTATCGCGTGCAGGCCGGGGTCAGGTCTCCAACTCCTCGAAGCGTCGCTGAGCGTTGCGGACCATCTCATCGAAGCCACGTTTGTCGATCTGCGCCTCGGGAGCCACGGCGAGAATCACGAAGATCCCGGGCTGTACTCGCCGGTAGATCGGCCGCCACCGGCTGCGTCCGGCACGAGGGCGCAGCTCGCGTAGCCCCGCCCCACCCTCGCCCTTGATCGCGCTGCTGTGCGGAGCGCCGAGCTGCGGGCCGACCGCCTCGAGCTTCTCTCGTGCGTGCTGAATCGCGGCGCGCTCGGCCGCGTCCGAGATCGCGGCACGCTCGGCGTCGGCCGCTGGATGCCACAGCACTTCGTATGGCGGCCCAGGGTCTGGAACCCGCTCGCGTCCACGGGGCTGCGCGGTGCGCCGAGGTGGATCACGCCTTCGCTTCTGTTTACCGGGGCTCATCGCGTAGGCATACCAGTCGCCTGAGACGGCCATGCTCTCCAAGTGGTTGCCGCACTATGTATTCTAATGCTTGTTTTGCTAATTTGGTTCACTATGGAGCAGGCATGACCCTCGACCACGACGACATCGAGGTCATCGCCGAGCGTGCCGCGCGGCGCGTCGTGCAGCTTCTCGACCAACCCGCCCCCGGGGCCTACCAGCTGCTCGACCCCAAAGAGCTGGCGCGCGCGCTCAACGTTTCCCTCGACTACGTCTACGCGCACGCCATGGACCTCGGCGCGATGCGCCTCGGCGACGGCCCCAAGGCCCGGCTGCGCTTCGACCTCCACACCGCGCGCCAGGCGATGCAGACCCGCAAGCAGCCTCCGACAATCGTCGCCAGACGCCGGTAAAGTGGCCGCACCGCGAAAAAGCCGGGGCACCGCGGCTACGGCCCCCGGCGCGACACCGGGAGGCCCCGATGCACCCCAACCGTACACACGACCACCACCGGGGGCACTGATGCCCAGGCCAACCACCGGACAGGTCACAGAACGACCCTGGGCCAACGGCAAGACGATTACCTTCGGCGCACGGCTCTACGCCTACGGGCGCCGCCACCGGCTCGTCTTCGGCACCAACAAGCAGGGCTGGAATCGCACCCGCGCGGAGATCGAGCTGGAGTCGATCCAGCAGCAGGTGATCCGCGGCACGTGGGTGCCGCCCGAGACAAAGACCTCGACCGTGCAGAGCGACGCGGAGCGACCCGACGGCCGCCAACCCTTCGGGCCGTTCGCGCGCAAGGTCATCGACTCGAAGAAGAGCCACGGCCTGGACTCCGACACGATCGCCGACCTCGAATGGAAGCTCGGCTATCTCGTCGGGCACTTCGGACGGATGGAGCTGGCCGATATCGACGTCGCCCAAGTCAACGGGTTCCGCGACGATCTCGCCGGCCGCGCCCGCGTGATCCGCGAGGCCACCGCGCGCGGCAAGCCGCTGATGGAAACCATCGAGCGCAAGGAGGGTAAGCCCTACGAGCGCCGCAAGCGCCCGCTGTCGAACACCTCGATCAACGGGATGCTGGCGCTGCTCAGCCAGATCCTCCAGCGTGCGGTGGACTACGGCTACATCGACCGCAACCCGGTGAAGGTTGGCGGGCGCAGGGAGCGGTTCCTGCCGACCGCCAAGCCGGCGCGGACGTTCCTCGAGGTCGACGAGCTGGGCTCGCTGCTCGACGCCGCCGGCGAGTTGGACCGGGCCGCGCGGCGAGACCACCGGATCGGGCGCCGCGCCGCGCTGGCGACCCTCGCCCTCACGGGGTTCAGGATCTCGGAGCTGTGTGGGATGCGCTGCCGGCAGGTGGACCTCGCGCGGGCGCGTTTCAAGATCCCCGACGCCAAGACCGCCAAGGGCGTCCGCGAGGTCGAGATGACTCTGTGGCTGCGCGACGAGCTCGTCCGCCACCGCGGGCAGCGCGTCGCCGACGACTTTCCGATGGGGCCGACCGACCACTTCTTCGGCACGATCAGCGGCAAGCAGCGCGACCCCGACCGCTTCCGCGATCGTGTGCTGGAGCGAGCCGTCGAGCTCGCCAACGAGCGCCGCGCCGAGCAGGGCCTACCGTCTCTCCAAGCGATCACCCCGCACTCGCTGCGACGCACCTGGGCGATGCTCGCCGCGCAGGCCGGGCGCGACCCGCACTGGATCTCCGACCAGATCGGCCACACCTCGGCCGCGTTCACGTTGCAGATCTACCAGCAGACCCGCAACCGTCGCCTCACCGACCGCGAGCGTCAGGCGATCTGGGAGCTGATGCGCTTCGCCGACGAGCCTGCCGAGTGCCCCTTCACACGCCAGGTCACCCGCGGCGCGGAGGGAGAGTTTAGGCCCATGAATGGGCCCATGGACGATTTTGGCCTCTCAGGCGAGCTGAGTGGGCTCGCTGGCGATGAGTAGAATCTGGCTCAGATAAAGGAGATCGAGGCATGGGCACGGGTGGTTTCGAACCACCGACCTCTCGCGTGTGAAGCGAGCGCTCTCCCACTGAGCTACGTGCCCTGAGCGCCTGATTCTATTGGGCTTTCGCGGTGCCGGTGGCCTCGGCACGGGTCCGCTCGTGGTCTCTGCTGCCCATTGCTGCCCAAACCCCCAGGGCAGGGGCTTCGTGCAGCCTCCTACAGGCTGACCCGGCCCCGTTCGGCCTCTCGCCTCTCCGACTCATGCCCGACAGACAGAGCCAACCAGCACCGCGGCAGCTTCGCCTCGCACAGCCACCACGGCGGCGCCTCTACAAAAGTTGCTCCTATGTCAAGAGGAGTCCGCAGTTTGCGGGTTTTCGTCGCGCTTCGTCGTCGCAGTTTCGACGGTGTGTGAGCCAGAGTCGCATGGCCAGGCGCTCAAAGCTCGCCGGCTCCCGATCGTGCACGATGGTGGTCTCAGTCTGGATTTGGGCTGCGTCTGCGGCCGCGCGATGTTCCGATTACCCACCGAGCCGCTAGCAGCAGGAGGCCCGCAACGCAGGCTCCTGTAAGCCAAACAGCTAGCGTGTCGTGATGAATCGCAACGGCGACGACGGCGCCTACCGGCAGAGCGCCCAGCAGGAAACCAAAGACGCACCACCGTCGAACGCTGGGCTCCGTGAGGCGCCACCCCTCGCGAATTGCTCGGATGTCTTTGCGCACATGCAAGAGCCTGACAGGAAAATAGCGTTCAGGCTGCCACCGCGTCTTGCAGCGTGACGGTGTGTCCGAGGGCTTCGAGCTGGGTGACGAGGCGTTTGGTGGTGCGTTGGGGGTCGCGTTTGCGGTAGTAGTCGCCGCCGAGGTCGTTGTAGAGCTCTCCGGTGGAGAGCATGTGCCAGCACGCGATGATGATGGAGTGCTTGACAGCGCCGAGGGCCTTCTTGTGGCCGCGGCGGGGTCTGAGGCGTTGGTATTGCGCTTGGAGGTAGACGTCGTTGGTGCGTGTTGCGGCGAGGGCGGCCTCCTCGAGCGCCCAGTCGAGCCACTTCGATCCCTTGCGAGTCTTGCCGGAGCGGCGTCTGCCTGCGGACTTGTCGTTGCCAGGGCACATC
This sequence comes from uncultured Solirubrobacterales bacterium, assembly GCA_963725535.1. Taxonomy (GTDB): domain Bacteria; phylum Actinomycetota; class Thermoleophilia; order Solirubrobacterales; family Solirubrobacteraceae; genus Palsa-744. Next base: position 1,067,215 of record CAVRYX010000007.1, on the reverse strand, counting down.
CCGGCCCAGGAAGCCAATTCCTTCGTAGTTGGGAAGACGCTCATGTCCACGCCGATCTCCGCGATGATCACCTCGGCGGTGCGCCGTTGAACGCCGGGGATCGTGCACAGCAGCTCAACGGCCTTTTCGAAAGGGGCGATCTGCTCCCCGATCGTCTCAGTAAGACCGGCGATCTGCTCGTCCAAGAAGTCCAGGTGGGCGAGAATCGCGCCGATCCACACGGCGATGCTTCTATGTTTGTCAAGTCTCGCTATTTGCGGGATTCGGTGGTGAGGCTTGGAGTAGCCGGTAGAGGTGGCGTGCGGTGTAGCGCTTGAGGCATCGCTTGATCTCGCGGGTGTTGCGGCCTTCGGCTTGGCGTCGGGCGGTGTAGGCGCGTGTTTGGGGGTCGTCGCGCATGCGGCAGAGCACGATCGTGTGTAGGGCTCGGTTGAGCTGGCGGTCGCCTGAGCGGTTCAGGCGGTGACGCACGGTTTGCCCGGAGGACGCCGGGATCGGAGCGACGCCGGCGAGTGAGGCGAAGGCGGCCTCGGAGCGGATGCGTCCTTGGTGGGAGTAGGCGCAGAGGATCTGCGCTGCGACGATCGCGCCGACGCCCATCTCCGCGAGCAGGCAGGGCGCCAGACGAGCGACGATCGGCTTGATCTCCGCTTCGAGTTCCTGTGCTTCCTCTGCAAGCGCGAGCGCTCGACGGGCGCTCGCGCGGATCGCGATCGTCGTCGCGCGCTGTTCTGAGTCTTGCGTGGAGCTGACGCGCAGGCGCAGGCGGGCACAGCGCGTGAGCTGTTCGTTTGTGGGCAGAGAGCGCAACCCTTCACGCAGGGCTGGCGCTGCCGAGACGAGCAGCCCCTTCATCAACGTGATCGCCGCTCGCTTGGAGCGCACCGCGCTGTCGCGCGTGGCCAACAGCACACGCAGCGCCTCGCGCTCTCCCCGCTGGCGGGGCCGCGCGAGATGCTCGCGTGTGAGCGCTTCGCGCGCTGCACGGATCGCGTCGAGCTCATCAGACTTGGCACGGTCACGACGCGCCGGTCGGCGAGGACGGTCAACCTCGAGCACCAGCTCGCCCTCCCGCTGAAGGAACACCGTCAATCCCGCGCCATAGCTGCCCGTTCCCTCGACTGCCCACGCTCTGCGGCCTGGCGCGCTCTCACGCGCGAAACGCAACAGCCGCCTGTAGCCGCGCTCATTCGCGGCGACGGTGATCTGTCCCTGCACGACCGCCGTGTCCGCGGCGAGGATCGCCGCGCTATGCGAGTCGCGGTGCGTGTCGATGCCGAGCACATGGTCGGCCTGGTCTGCCAGCATGAAATACGACCTCCTCTTCTGGGGGTTTGTCTGTCGGTGCTCGGCCTGGGAATAGGAACCGCGAAGGGCAAGACTGTGATGAGTCACGCCCCACACAACGGGGCGGACAGGCTTCTGATCAGGCCACAAGCGGAGGCCAGGCCGGGACCGGCAGCAACAGACGGACAGATCGGGACAAGAGCACCCACGCCAAGCGCAGGGCCAGTGCATATGAGGGTCACGTCCATCGCCACCGGGGCCAGCCTGAACACCAGGCCCGACGTTCCCCACGTGGGGAACGTCAACTACAACGCAGTCGCTGAACGCACCTTCACGACACAGCAATCGCTGTGCACACACTCACAGTGCAAATGGTCGAAGCGGCCCTCCAGAGTCTCCCGCAGCGCGGGGATCTTGGAGCGCAGACGGCCCTTGGCGAGGTCGGCGAGGACCTCAGGGTCGGTGGTGCCCGCCACAAGCGCGTCGAGCATCGTGCGCCCGGACTTGCCAAGGATGTCCGAGGCGACGCAATCCAGCTTGATCCCGGTGTCCTCCAAGGCCTTGTGCAAACGATTGGCCTCCCGCTGGCGCTCCTGGATCTGGGTCTTGCGATACCGGGTGAGGTTGCGCAGCGCACGGATCGGCTTCGGCGGCACGAAGCTCGCTTTCAACAACCCGGCCTCCGCGAGCTGACACAACCATTCGGCGTCCTTCACATCCGTCTTGCGACCAGGGACCTGCTTGACATGCCTCGCATTGACCAACAGCAGCTCGAACTCGTCCTCCAGGATCGCCCACACCGGCTTCCAGAACACGCCGGTCGCCTCCATCGTGACCTGCGTCACTCCGTGAGCGGCGAGCCAGTCCCGCAGCGTGAGCAGCCCCGCGACCGTCGTTTGAAACTCCGCGACGTGCTGCTCGCGACCCTTGCCATGCGCCGCGGGCACCCGCACGCACGCCGTCACCTGCGCTTTATGAACATCCAGCGCCCCAGGGCGCTCGACTACCGTCTCCATTGCAACCTCCCGAGAGATCGAAGAACACAATCGTCGCCCAGGAGTCTCTGAGAACTAGCGAATCTGACAGGCGTGCTCATAGCAACAGTCCGGAGGCCCGGGGAGACCCACACGCCAGACTAATCTCGGGCTCACAAGCACCAAGCGAAAATCGGCGTCGCGGGCGACACCCCAATCATCACCGTTTTCATCAGCCCGTGCGGGCCCGCAGCGCGGGCACGGGGACTAATCCACCAGACGAGCAACTCGCTCGGTGCCAGGATTTGTTTGGTGGGCTGGGTCGCCTGTGGACATGGCGCCCTGGGGCGGCTTCGCCGCCGCCAGGGCTTGGACAACCCGGCGGGTTGTCCACATGACCACAGGCGCGACTACTGCCCTGGAGCAGCGCCGGCCTGGGTTGCTGGTGGCTGTAGGAGGAGGGTGTGGAAGTGGCGGGCGAGGAGGCGCTTGAGGCATCTGAGGGCCTCCATGCGGTTCTTGCCTTCGGCTTCCTTGCGTTGCAGGTAGGCGCGGGTGGCGGGGTCCCAGCGTCCGCGGGTGATCGCGATGACGTGCAGCGCGCGGTTGATGCGACGGTTGCCGCCGCGGTGTAGGCGGTGGCGATCAGTCCTGCCGGAGGACACCGGAATCGGAGCGACGCCGGCCATCCGGGCGAAGTGCGAGTCGGTGGGGAATCGCTCTGCCCCGGCGGTCTGGCCGATGAGGATCGCGGCGGTGATTGTGCTGCACCCCGTCTCGGCGAGTAGGTCGGGACGGTGAGCAGCGACAAGGGTGTGCAACTCGTGCTTGAGGCGTGTCGCCTCCCGCGAGAGCTCCCGGATACGCCGGACGTGCTCCTTGGCGATCCTGACCCTCGCGGAGGGCTCCATGCTGCGCAGGCGCCTGGCGACCTTCTCCAGCTGTCCGGGGTAGTCCATCTTGCGTGGGGGGATGCTGGCCTCCAGTGCGGGGTCGAGGATCACGAGGTGCCAGCGCAGCTGGTTGGTGAGCCGGGTGATCTCGTGGACGTGCCCTTCGCGGTGGTCGCACAGCAGCCGGATCTCCATCGCGGCCTCGTCCAGGAACGCGCCGGGGAACCTGTCGATGCCCTCTCTGAGGACGGCCCAGGCGACTGACCGCGCGTCGATCTGATCGGACTTGCCGGCCTCGCGCTCGCCACGGCGGGACTGCCCCATCAACTTCGGCGGGACCCTCACGACACGCTCCCCAGACGTCACGAGCGCGCGCTCGAGATGGTGGGATACGTGCCGGCAGTCCTCCAGTGCCCACACCACATCCGGGTCGAGTTGCCGCGCCCACTGCAGCGCCTGGCGATGCCCGCCGTCGTCCGCGGCGATCTCGCGCTCGCCTACGACTTGGCCGGTTCCGGCGTCGACGGCGGCGAGTGCGTGGGTGCTCTTGTGGGTGTCCGCTCCGATCACGATCATCCTGTTTGGTCCCTTCGTTGGAGGTGATGAATGTGGACCTCCGGCGGACAGGTCTGAGTTGGGGCGGTTGCCACGCTCCTATTAGTCCCCGTGCCCGCGCTGCGGGCCCGCACGGGCTGATGAAAACGGTGATGATTGGGGTGTCGCCCGCGACGCCGATTTTCGCTTGGTGCTTGTGAGCCCGAGATTAGTCTGGCGTGTGGGTCTCCCCGGGCCTCCGGACTGTTGCTATGAGCACGCCTGTCAGATTCGCTAGTTCTCAGAGACTCCTGGGCGACGATTGTGTTCTTCGATCTCTCGGGAGGTTGCAATGGAGACGGTAGTCGAGCGCCCTGGGGCGCTGGATGTTCATAAAGCGCAGGTGACGGCGTGCGTGCGGGTGCCCGCGGCGCATGGCAAGGGTCGCGAGCAGCACGTCGCGGAGTTTCAAACGACGGTCGCGGGGCTGCTCACGCTGCGGGACTGGCTCGCCGCTCACGGAGTGACGCAGGTCACGATGGAGGCGACCGGCGTGTTCTGGAAGCCGGTGTGGGCGATCCTGGAGGACGAGTTCGAGCTGCTGTTGGTCAATGCGAGGCATGTCAAGCAGGTCCCTGGTCGCAAGACGGATGTGAAGGACGCCGAATGGTTGTGTCAGCTCGCGGAGGCCGGGTTGTTGAAAGCGAGCTTCGTGCCGCCGAAGCCGATCCGTGCGCTGCGCAACCTCACCCGGTATCGCAAGACCCAGATCCAGGAGCGCCAGCGGGAGGCCAATCGTTTGCACAAGGCCTTGGAGGACACCGGGATCAAGCTGGATTGCGTCGCCTCGGACATCCTTGGCAAGTCCGGGCGCACGATGCTCGACGCGCTTGTGGCGGGCACCACCGACCCTGAGGTCCTCGCCGACCTCGCCAAGGGCCGTCTGCGCTCCAAGATCCCCGCGCTGCGGGAGGCTCTGGAGGGCCGCTTCGACCATTTGCACGCCGTGTGGATCGGCGCGATTCTCGCCCACCTGGACTTCTTGGACGAGCAGATCGCCGGTCTTACTGAGACGATCGGGGAGCAGATCGCCCCTTTCGAAAAGGCCGTTGAGCTGCTGTGCACGATCCCCGGCGTTCAACGGCGCACCGCCGAGGTGATCATCGCGGAGATCGGCGTGGACATGAGCGTCTTCCCAACTACGAAGGAATTGGCTTCCTGGGCCGGGATGTGCCCTGGCAACGACAAGTCCGCAGGCAGACGCCGCTCCGGCAAGACTCGCAAGGGATCGAAGTGGCTCGACTGGGCGCTCGAGGAGGCCGCCCTCGCCGCAACACGCACCAACGACGTCTACCTCCAAGCGCAATACCAACGCCTCAGACCCCGCCGCGGCCACAAGAAGGCCCTCGGCGCTGTCAAGCACTCCATCATCATCGCGTGCTGGCACATGCTCTCCACCGGAGAGCTCTACAACGACCTCGGCGGCGACTACTACCGCAAACGCGACCCCCAACGCACCACCAAACGCCTCGTCACCCAGCTCGAAGCCCTCGGACACACCGTCACGCTGCAAGACGCGGTGGCAGCCTGAACGCTATTTTCCTGTCAGGTCACGCCGGTGATCCCGGACGGCGGTGGGCGACACAACGGCATTGAGGTCAGGCACTTCGCCGACAAACAGACTATGAGTCAGCCCACCGCCGGCCCGGACCTAACCCGGCCGATCGGACGCCAACACCACCGGCTCAGAAAGCACGGTCTCAGCAAGCTGAGACGACACGAATCTGAGCGCCAGTGCACGACGCCGCCACCCGGCATCTGCACCTTCGCACTCAAACAGACTACGGGTATGAAATACGGGGTGGGCTGCTGTCCGGTCGTGTTCGTAGGGTCGTTTGACCGGGACAGGGGCCTTTGTGGGAAGGACGCTTGTGGGCAGGCCGCCGTGTATTTGGGCTGCGAGCCCGTCAATGACTAGATGGCCGCCCCTGCGACTCACCCGGTTGGGCTGAGAGCCCGTATCCGTAGTTGTCGCTGCCCGCGGTGCCTTCCATCTCATATGTCCAGTTCGTGAAGGGAGATGGTTCTCGTGCGGTTTTTTGGTTTGGATGTTCACCTCGATTTCTGCGAGGTCGCGGTCGCCGAGGGCGGCTGGGTCTCGCGCGTGGGACGGATCGCGAGTACCCCGGAGTCGATCCGGGAGTTCGCGGGCAGCCTGAATGGCAGCGTCCCAGGTGGTGTTGGAGGCCAGCTGCGGCGCGATGATGATCGCCCGGCTGTTGGCCGAGGGCTCGGTTGGGCGGGTCGTGGTATGCAACGCGGCGGAGACACGTGCGATCTCTCACGCGCGCGTGAAGTCTGACCGTTTTGACGCGGCGATGCTCGCAAAGCTTCTCTCGGCCGGGATGCTCAAAGCGGTGTGGGTGCCCGACGAGGCGACGTCTGCTTTGCGGCGGCGTGTCGCTCGCCGCGCGGGGCTCGTGCGGGCACGCACACGGGTGAAGAACGAGGTGCACGCGGTCCTCGCGAGGTGTCTGATCGGGCGTCCCCCGGTGAGCGACCTCTTCGGGAAGAAGGGATGTGTGTGGCTGCTCGAGCAGCAGCTGCCCGAGGAGGAGACCGAGACGGTGAGGAGCTGTCTGCGGCACATCGATTTCCTGGGCGGCGAGATCACCGGCCTTGACCAACGGATCGCCCAGCAGGCCCTCGCGTTCCCCGGGTTTCAGCGGCTGCTGACGATCCCCGGGGCGTCGGGACCGCGGCGGCAGTGATCGCGGCGATCGGGGACATCGCCCGCTTCCAGAGCCCTGGCCAGCTCGTCGCGTACTTGGGTCTGGACCCGAAGGTTCGCCAGTCCGGGTCAGAGCCGGCGCGCTATGGGCACATCTCAAAGCGCGGTGACCCGCAGGCCCGCTCGATGCTTGTCGAGGCCGCGTGGATCTCGATCCGAAGCCCCGGCCCCCTCAAGGCATTTTCGGCGAGCGCGTCCGTGCCCGCCGTGGCGCTCAGATCGCCGCGGTCGCTGTCGCACGCAAGCTCGTCGTGCTCTGCTGGCACCTCCTCACAAAGGGATCAGGACTACGCGTTCGCGCGGCCGTCGCTGACCCGGCAGAAGACGCGTCGCCTGGAACTCTTGGCCGGCGCTCCGCCGCTGCCACGCCGTCACGGCGGGCCGCCCGTGAGCCCGACCAGCAGTCAGCGCGCAGCCGAGCGCGAGCTGCAAGCCCAGGCCGAGCTCGCCTACCGGCGCCTGGTCGATGACTGGCGCACAACAGCATCACCGAAGGGTGGTGCGGGTGCGACACCGGGGCGCGCACCCAACAAGCCCTCGAAGGGCAAAGCCGCGCGGCAGGCCACAAGCCCCTGACGCCTGCGCTTCGCTACGTCAGTCACCCGCACCACGACAAATCATTCCACTTCGAAGCGCCGGGTGCGACCCCGCCGCCGATGCTCACCCCTGCGCCACGACACACCCGGCGACGCAACAAAAGAGCCGGACAGACCATATGCACTGTGATGCTTTCGCACAGCGATTGCTGTGTCGTGTGGGTGTTGGCGGCGGGTGGTCGCTGTGTTGTCGACGTTCCCCCGCGGGGGAACGTCGGGCCTGGTGTTCAGGCTGGCTCCCGGTAGCGATGGACGTGACTCTCACATGCACTGGCCTCGCGTCTTGGCGTGGGTGCCTTACCGCCGATTTGTCCGTCTGTTGCTGCCGGTCCCGGCCTGGCCGCCGCTGGTGGCCTGATCAGAAGCCTGTCCGCCTCGGGAGTCCCCGGGGCGTGACTCATCACAGTCTTGCCCTTCGCGGTTCCTATTGCCCAGGCCGAGTACCGACAGTCAAACCCCCAGAACAGGAGGTCGTATCCCATGCTGGCAGACCAAGCTGACCATGTGCTCGGCGTCGATACGCACCGCGACTCGCTGAGCGCCGCAGTTCTCGCAGCGGACACCGCGGTCGTGGAAGGACAGACCACCGTCGCCGCGAACGAGCGGGGCTACCGGCGGCTGCTGCGCTTCGCGCGGGAAAGCGCGCCTGGGCGCCGTGCGTGGGCGGTCGAGGGGACCGGCAGCTACGGCTCCGGGCTCACCGCGTTCCTGCAGGGCCAGGGAGAGCTCGTGCTCGAGGTCGACCGTCCCCGCCGCCCGGCACGTCGTGACCGGGCGAAGTCTGACGAGCTGGACGCGATCCGCGCGGCACGCGAGGCGCTCTCCCGGGAGCATCTTGCTCAACCCCGGTTGCGTGGCGAGCGCGAGGCGCTGCGCGTGCTGCTCGCGACACGTGATAGCGCAGTGCGCTCAAAGCGCGCGGCGATCCTGTTGCTGAAGGCGCTGCTCGTCTCCGCCCCGCCGTCGCTGCGTGAAGGGTTACGCGGTTTGGCGACCCGCGAGCAGCTCGCCAAGGCCGCGCGTCTACGGATCAGCCCTACGCTCGGCAGCGAGCATCGCGCGACGACCATCACAATCCGCGCGAGTGCACGCCGCGCGCTCGCCCTGGAAGATGAAGCGAGCGAGCTTCAGCGCGAGATCGAGCCGATCGTCGCTCGGATCGCACCCATGCTCATGGACGAGATGGGAGTCGGCGCGATCGTCGCAGCGCAGATCCTCTGCGCCTACTCCCACCCCGGGCGCATCCGTTCCGAGGCGGCATTCGCGGCTCTCGGAGGCGTCGCCCCAGTCCCGGCGTCCTCCGGGCAAACCGTCCGGCATCGCCTCAACCGCTCAGGCGATCGCCAGCTCAACCGGGCGCTGCACACGATCGTGCTCTGCCGGATGCGCGACGACGCCCGCACACGTGCCTACACCGCCCGACGCCAAGCCGAAGGCCGCAACACCCGAGAGATCAAGCGCTGCCTCAAGCGCTACACCGCACGCCACCTCTACCGCCTCCTCACCAACCCCCCAAAACCCGCAAATAGCGAGACTTGACAAACATAGAAGCATCGGCCCTCCAGGCGCCGAGCCCATCGCCGTGCCGCCCGCATGGACCCTCAAGTGCCGAGCAACGCCCTCAGCAACCCGAAGAAAAGCTCGCGCAAACCCTTGACTTTTCATCCGCAGATGCACGGAACCGAGCGGACCCACAAGTGGCCCCCAAACTGGCCTTTGGCGTTTGTCAAGTTTGGTGTTGGCAGGGGTGTTCGTCCGCGCTGTTGGCGCGGTTGTTGGGCGGGGCTGGCTGTGCGCTTCGCGGGTGGCGTTTCGTGAGCGGTGAGGTGGCACGCCGTGGCCTGATTAGTCCCCGTGCCCGCGCTGCGGGCCCGCACGGGCTGATGAAAACGGTGATGATTGGGGTGTCGCCCGCGACGCCGATTTTCGCTTGGTGCTTGTGAGCCCGAGATTAGTCTGGCGTGTGGGTCTCCCCGGGCCTCCGGACTGTTGCTATGAGCACGCCTGTCAGATTCGCTAGTTCTCAGAGACTCCTGGGCGACGATTGTGTTCTTCGATCTCTCGGGAGGTTGCAATGGAGACGGTAGTCGAGCGCCCTGGGGCGCTGGATGTTCATAAAGCGCAGGTGACGGCGTGCGTGCGGGTGCCCGCGGCGCATGGCAAGGGTCGCGAGCAGCACGTCGCGGAGTTTCAAACGACGGTCGCGGGGCTGCTCACGCTGCGGGACTGGCTCGCCGCTCACGGAGTGACGCAGGTCACGATGGAGGCGACCGGCGTGTTCTGGAAGCCGGTGTGGGCGATCCTGGAGGACGAGTTCGAGCTGCTGTTGGTCAATGCGAGGCATGTCAAGCAGGTCCCTGGTCGCAAGACGGATGTGAAGGACGCCGAATGGTTGTGTCAGCTCGCGGAGGCCGGGTTGTTGAAAGCGAGCTTCGTGCCGCCGAAGCCGATCCGTGCGCTGCGCAACCTCACCCGGTATCGCAAGACCCAGATCCAGGAGCGCCAGCGGGAGGCCAATCGTTTGCACAAGGCCTTGGAGGACACCGGGATCAAGCTGGATTGCGTCGCCTCGGACATCCTTGGCAAGTCCGGGCGCACGATGCTCGACGCGCTTGTGGCGGGCACCACCGACCCTGAGGTCCTCGCCGACCTCGCCAAGGGCCGTCTGCGCTCCAAGATCCCCGCGCTGCGGGAGGCTCTGGAGGGCCGCTTCGACCATTTGCACGCCGTGTGGATCGGCGCGATTCTCGCCCACCTGGACTTCTTGGACGAGCAGATCGCCGGTCTTACTGAGACGATCGGGGAGCAGATCGCCCCTTTCGAAAAGGCCGTTGAGCTGCTGTGCACGATCCCCGGCGTTCAACGGCGCACCGCCGAGGTGATCATCGCGGAGATCGGCGTGGACATGAGCGTCTTCCCAACTACGAAGGAATTGGCTTCCTGGGCCGGGATGTGCCCTGGCAACGACAAGTCCGCAGGCAGACGCCGCTCCGGCAAGACTCGCAAGGGATCGAAGTGGCTCGACTGGGCGCTCGAGGAGGCCGCCCTCGCCGCAACACGCACCAACGACGTCTACCTCCAAGCGCAATACCAACGCCTCAGACCCCGCCGCGGCCACAAGAAGGCCCTCGGCGCTGTCAAGCACTCCATCATCATCGCGTGCTGGCACATGCTCTCCACCGGAGAGCTCTACAACGACCTCGGCGGCGACTACTACCGCAAACGCGACCCCCAACGCACCACCAAACGCCTCGTCACCCAGCTCGAAGCCCTCGGACACACCGTCACGCTGCAAGACGCGGTGGCAGCCTGAACGCTATTTTCCTGTCAGGTGCGGTTGCGGCCTTGGTGGCCGGGGGTCTTGTGCGGTCTTTGGCGTGCGCAGGGGCCCTTGTTTCAAAGCGAGCTCGAGAGGGCTCGAAATTGCGAATGCGGGCTTGCGCTCGGTCGATCTGGTGAGGCGGCAGCCGGTGACGGCGTTTGGGCTATCGGTTCAGGGCAGGGGCGACCTTCGCGGGGTTGTAGTTGACGTCGCTGTTGACCATGCGCCAGATCACGCGCAGCAGCCGATTCGCGCAGGCGATCACGGCTTGTGTGGCGGTGAGTCGCTGGCGCAGCGTGTGGTAGAGCGCCCTGAACGCTGGGCAGGCACGAATGATCCTTCGTGTGGCTTGGAACGCGGCGTCGCGCAGCTGGTAGCGGCAGCGCTCGGAGATCTTGCGCTTCGGGGTGCTTTGCCCGGAGTCGCGGGCGATCGGTGCGCAGCCGCCGAGCTTGCCGAGCGCGCGCGGGGACCTGAGCCTGCGGACGTCGCCTGCGGCGGCGAGGAGAAGCGCTCGGTCGAGTTCTCGCAGGCCCGGCAGGCTGCGCAATCGTTGCGCTCCGGGCAGCCGGGGGTAGAGGCGCAGGAGTTCTTCCTCGAGCGCTTCGAGCTGGCCTTCGACGAGCGCGCGGCGTCGCATCAACCGCTGCAGTCGGGCGGCATAGGCGGTCCTGGCAGCGCGGTATCCGACGGGGCGGCTGGTCTTCTCTGTGAGTGCCTTGATCTTGGCGTGGCCGATATGGCGTCCGGGTGCGGCAGCCCGGACTCGACGCTCAAGCTCGATAGCTCCGAGCCTGGTTGCGCGTGCGGGGTCTCCGCCGGTGACAGCGATCACGGCGCGTGCTGTGATGCCTCGCTCGCCGCCGCGGAAGGTTTGCAGGAACTCGGGCCAGATCGTGTCCAGGCAAACCTTCACGGCGCCGCGAAGCCGGCGGCGCTCGCGGCGCAGCCGCAGCCGCTCCAAGCACAGCGCGTGCGCGCACGCCACCGCCGGTGCGTCCGGCCTCACGAGATGGGAGTAGTCGGCCGCGCTGGCGAGGGTGCGCGCGTCCACACGATCAGACTTCGCGCCCGTGACATCGAGTGCGCCGCGGAGCTTCGCGACGGTCGCCGCGTGAACCTGGCGCACCTCAACGCCCTGGCCGGAGAGCTCCTCCACGAGCGCCTGCCAGCGTGTCGCGGTCGGCTCGATGATCACCAGGACGCGCCCGTCAAGCCCAGCGAGCTCGCCAACGAACCCGTCGATTCCATCGCGGGAATGCTCGAACCTGAGTCGCCGATCGGTCCCGTCCGGTGCACGCAACACCGCTTCGTGCGCGGCGCGGCGCCCGAGATCGATGCCGACTGTCCACGCGAGCTCGCCCGCGTGGACAGTCGCAGTCACGTCCGTCATCCTCTGCATCCAGCCTCCTCCGACAGTGGTTTAAGCCCGCACACACCTGGGCCAATGAGCTACTCGAAGAGGAGGCTGACCTGCGTATCGGCTACCAGCGAACCCCAGCTTCCGCGCCAACCTAATTCCGTGGCCGTTTTCGCGATCTCACGGTCATTAACCAAAGAAGCGCAAACAGCGCGAGCGTCAACCGCCACGGAGGTCGAACCCGATGAGCTACCGCATGAAGATCACCCTCCCAGACCCAACAATGACCCAGCTCGAAGTCCTCGCCGAGCGGCGCGGAGAACCGGCATCGCGCGTCGCGGCACAGATGGTCAGCGCCGGGATCGCTGACGGCAAGGACCTCCAGCGAGCCCAGGCTTCTATCTCGGCCTCGCCGCCAACGGAGGCCCCAGACTCCGACCGCCACGCCCCCTGGATCGAACCAGTCCTCGGCGACCCGGAATGGCGATCCGTCATGTGGGGTTCGATCGTCGCCCTCTACGGGCGCTACCCGCGGGAGCTGGCATACCTGAAACACGGCTGGTGGGACGATTCATCGCACGTCGAGACGCTGTGCGCGCTCGTCGTGTGGCGCGACTGGATCGACCAAGTAGCAGACGACCCGCGGCACGAGCTGGCCTTTCACGTGCAGCTTGGCGACTACAGCCGGGAACTTCGCCAAGAGGGCGGCGGCGTCACGCGGGCATGGGTGCCGGGTGCGCCGCCCGACGGGTGGGCTGGCCGGGCGTAGTTTGGAGTTTGGACTGCCCGCCGCGCAAGCACAGCTATGCGTGGGCCAACTCGCGCATCTGGCGCACGGGATGGCGGCCCAGTCGGCCCGCAATCGCGTAGGGCGAGGCGTGTCCGGGGGTGCGATGGGCGACGTTGACGACGACGTGTCCCCGCAGCCGGTCTACCAGGCTGCGGGGCCGCGGGAGCAGCAGCAGCTCGGCATCCTCGCTGACGAGGACGGTCGGATGGCCTTCGGTGAGGTTGCGCCAGAGCACTTCGTCGGCCCACTCCTGATCCCCGGGAATGAACTCGACCTCATCGGGGTAGCCGAGGTCGTCGTCGCTGATCGACGCAGCCATAAAGAGGTCCCAGGTCTTGTCATAGACGGTGCTCATCGGGTGTTCTCCCAGCTACGAACGATATCGGACCAGCCTCCCCTGATCTTGACTTCGGCGGCGTGCATCGCGTCGTTCACGGACCCATGCGTGATGATCGGCTCCTGCTTCTCGGAGCCGATGTAGCGGTGCTCGTGGTGCTCGGTTGGATCGTGGGCGTTGTCGAAGGTTCGCACCGTGTGCCACTCCCCGTCGCGCTCGGCGAGCAGCATGATCGCGTACCCGACCGGATGAGCGCTTGAGCGCTGGATTACGACGCGCACATCTGGGGCAAGGCGGTAGCGCCGAATCCGATCCTTGGGCATAGCCGGATGATCCCAGGACGCGAGGCGGCGCCAGAAAGGCAGCACTCAGGGGATGCGCGAGTCGGTGGTCGAGGGCGCGCGAGGACTACGGGCGGCGCTGACGGCGGGAGTTGTGGCGGCCGGGTGGCCGCGGTTACGTGCACCGGAGGCGTCGGCTTCGCCTCCTTGTCAGCGCCATGCCAGGCGATTGTCCAACTTCGGCGGCCCACGGCGCCAGAGAAGTCGCTAACGGCCCCACGCCCTGGGTATCCTTGGGGCATGGCCGGATTGCCATTGCCAGGACCCAAAGGGGGTCGATACGCCGGTAGGGGAGGGCCTGGGAGCCTCACCTCCGACAAAGTGACTGCATCCGTGAGCCATGTGCGCCACATCCATGATGAAGCGAGGGCCGAAACAGGGGCGCAGGTCATACCACTGCGACCAGCATCGGGAGGTTGTCCGTGTCCTCGTAGAACTTTGAATGGCGGTCCTCCCGCCTCGTCCGCTCGTGTTGCGAGCGTGACAGGCGCCAACCAAGTCTGCGAGGACAGGAGGAACCGCCATGAAGAAGGTATCCGCGCCGCAGGTCGTGACGGCTGTTGAGGCTGTCGAGAGTTCGCTGTCACCGGAGATCCAGGAGGCGCTCGGTGAGCTTGTGGGGGCAGCGAGGGAGGGATTGCTCGCGCTGAGCGTTGGTGTCGGGCTCGGTGTTGTGCATGAGCTGATGGAGCTCGAGGTCGCCGAGGTCGTGGGCCCGAAGGGCAAGCATGATCCCGACCGGATGGCGAAGCGCCACGGCCACGAGGACGGGTCGATGACCTTGGGTGGACGACGTGTGCAAGTCAGCCGGCCGCGGATGCGCACGGCCGATGATGAGCGGGAGCTGCCGGTCACCACGTACGAGCACTTCGCCGACCGCGACCCGTTGACCCGGGCGGTGATGGACCGGATGCTCGCCGGTGTCTCCTCGCGCAAGTTCGCCGGTGTCGGGGAGCCCGTCGGCGAGGAGGTGCAGCGATCCTCGACGGCGACCTCGAAGACGTCGGTGTCGGAGATGTTCATCGAGCGCACCCGGACCGCGCTCAGCGAGCTGATGGGCCGGCGGCTGGAGGACGTGCGCGTGGCGGTAATGATGCTCGACGGTCTTGAGATCGCCGGGCGCACACACATCGTCGCGCTCGGAATCTCGACCGAGGGCGTGAAGATCCCCCTCGGGCTGTGGGAGGGGTTCGACCGAGAACGCCACGCTCGCCCGGACGCTCCTGGCCGACCTCGTCGACCGCGGCCTGGACCCCGAGCAGGCGATCCTGTTCGTCATCGACGGCGGCAAGGCGATCTGCCGGGCGATCAAGGACGTGTTCGGCGAGCGCGCGTAAACATAGTGAATATCTTATATTTTTACTAGAAACTGTAACTCCTAATTGACCAGATGCATTAACTATTACAGCGCTTCCTGTAACTGAAACACCAGCTTATTCCTCCGATAAAACATGAAAGAGCTTGAGCAGCACCAGATGTTTGACCTATATGAATTGCTGAGTGATTCAGCTAAAACTCCAGGATGACCAATACATATATTATAACTTTCACTAGAGGTATAATTTCCTCCAGAAAATCCTCCTACACAAGTATTATTAATACCTGTAGTTAATTGTAGTAAAGATTGTACGCCTACACCTACATTAGATGTTCCAGAAGTATTATTTTGTAAAGAACTACTTCCTACAGCTGTATTATTACTAGCGGTATTATTTTGTAAAGCTGCTAATCCGATACCTGTATTAAAACTACCACCACTATTATTTTGCAAAGCTTGAACGCCTACCGCAGTATTATAATTACCTGTTATACAAGCATTTAATGCTAATAAACCAACCCCTGTATTATTAATACCCGATGTTAATGAATGTAATACATTAAACCGAAACCGTATTACTAGTTCCTGTAATAGACGCATTACCTGCGAATTTACCAAACATTGTATTATTGTTAGCATCTGAAGCATTGAGATTTATAGTACTACCACTTCCACTAAATGAAACACTACTTCCAGCTATATTAATGCATTCAAAATTAATATTACCACTAGTTATAGTAGCTATACCAGAATCTGTGGTAAAAGTAGTTGAATTTAATAATGAATTTACATATAGAACATTCACGGCATCCTCTGATGCAGGGGAACCTGCTACGCTTAGATTATGAATTTCTCTATTACCCATACTTAAATCCTCCCCCATTATCACAGGCACATTAAAAGTAAAACTTGGAGCTAAAGCATCAACAAAAAATATCTCTTGTGTAGATGACGCCATTATATGATAATAATTGAAAAGTGCCTTGTGGGGTAAGATCTTGATAATCATAACTAAAATAATAACCATAATTTGAAACATTTTGAAATCGCAGATGAACTTTATCAAAAGTAGCGGTAATTGGTGCATTATTCAATAATATTAATTCCGCTTGTGTTTGAGAAGAATCGAAACTTAAGATTTCAGTTCCAGTAGATGACGGTAAATTTATAGTGCAGCTAATAACGTAGAAATCGTGATAGTACCACTGCCAGTTACATTTCCTGTTAAAGTAATAGTTGGTGAAGATCCTTCCGTTAATAAAGTAGCAGTCGCTCCTCCAGATAAAGTAATTCCCGTTAACGGTAATGTTCCTGATGTATACGAAACATTACAAACATTTCCTGAGGCCGTAATAGTCCCAACTACTGCAAAAGATATCAAAATAACTTTCACATTAAACGATGATCCAGTATTACTAACCGTTAAAGATGATGTAGTTCCACCTCCACCTGATAATACTAAATTAGCACTACATGTAGAACTTGAAGTTACAGAAATTGTACTAGTATTCAAAAAACTTGCAGCTAAAGCATAAACTGTTTGCCCAGTTTGATTAAAAACTCCCAAGAATACACCTCCTCTCATATACAGTGAATTAGAATCATCAAATCCAATAATATTTAAGTCTCCAATACTAATAGCATCAAAGATAAATACTGAATTCATAATTGATTGTGTGGTAAAATCAACAGTCATACCACTAGATATTGTTAATTGAGAAAAACCGGCAACTCCACCCCCAGGTGACCACGAAGGATCGTTTAAGTCTATAACACCTGTTAAAATAGTTAATTCCGACCCAACAATAATTACAGAAGGCTTTATTGAAAAGTTATCAGAATATTGACCAGGTCCAACTTGTATCTCATAAGGACCATTAGCTGGTATTACTGAAGCCATAGCGGCAGTTATAGTTAAAAATGGTGCTAATATGCTACCATTATTACTATCATTTCCACCTTTGTTAACGTATATTATTTTTGTATTTGTAGGGGAAGGTATCGGAGGACCAGATTCAAAAGGTATCCAAGTTGATCCACTTCCATAAAAAACTATTCCGGTAGTCACGTCGTAAGCAACACTTGCTGTATCTGGCTGTAATGTTCTACCTCCATTTTCAAGATTAATACCTATAGGTAAAACTAATTGATTTATCGTACTAGGTTGATTATTTAAAATCGATGGTTGAATATCAAGCGACATTTCTATACTTTACATAAGAGTATAGAAATAAAAAATCTTTTATAAATCTTTTCCTAAGTTAATTAATTCTTCTTTAGCCTGTTTTTGTTGGGTATATCTAACAAGCATACTTTGATCTGTATGACCTACTATCTTTGAAACTAGCTCAGGTTTTACATCCTTTTCATATAGCATATGATTAATAGTACTATATCTTAACGAATGACTATTTGTATCAAAATTACGTAAAAGATAATCTAATGTTCTCTTTTTTAGATTACCCTCATCTTCTGGTGCATCGGTGTCACCGTCACAAGGAGAGAAATGTCTGCGATCTGCTGCCCGAACGCGATCGTCCCGCCGTCCTTGCCAGGGTCCGCGGCGCGTGGGCGCTCAAGGACGCCGATCTCGCCGAGCAGCGCCTCGAACTCCTGGCCTCAGAGCTCGAGCGCACCTGGCCCGACGCCGCCGCCTCGCTGCGGGAGGGTATGCCCGAGACGCTGACGCTGATGCGGCTCGCAATCACAGGAGGACTCGCAAAGACGCTGTGCTCGACGAACCCATGCGAGAGCATGATCGAGATCGTCCGCCGCACTCAGCGCAACGTAAAGCGCTGGCAGGACGGCGACATGCGCAAGCGCTGGACCGCCGCCGGGATGCTCGTCGCCGAGCAGCAATTCCGGCGAATCATCGGCTACCGCGACCTCGCCAAGCTCGTGGCCGCGATCGAACGCCACACAGCACGAGCCGCCCTTCCAATCCCCGCCGCCGCTCACGCCGAGACACCACAAACCGTTACTGTCTGACCTTCAAATCCCGGAGGCCGCTCTCAAAGTTCCACGACGATCCGGACATCCTCAGCATCGGCAGTGTCGGGCGCATCGCTGGAGCTTTCAGCCCCCCTAGTCGAAGTGTTTGGGCCTGAGAAGATAGACCCCGCCCTCACGGAATACATCACGATCACGAGCTTCGGCATGGTGTTGGGAGGAACCCTTGCGCATAGCGCTGGTGGTGCCCTCCTCGGCGGTGCTATGGCCTTTGGGTGGGCGCGGTGGCGGAGGCGCTGAGCGCTCGCCCCAAAAAGATTGCCCCAGAGGCTTTGGGCAGCAGAGCGTATCCGCTGCCCAAACCCCGCAGAATCGCCCCCGATCCCGCCGCATCCGCATCACTGGTGGACAGTGAGAATCCCAGGCAAACACTGACAATTCGGGCCATCGCGGCTCCTCCACCAACTCGCGTGTGAAGCGAGCGCTCTCCCACTGAGCTACGTGCCCTACAGGCCCGATTCTATTGGCTCTCTGCGTAGGTCCGCGGCCCGCGGTTCCTCCTACACCGCCAGGCCGGCCTGCGGGTGCGGCGCGAGGCGGGTGGCGGGGATCGAGTAGGCGCGGGCTAGGCCTTCGACCTGGCGCTGCGTGAGGGTCAGGCCGAACGCGGAGGGCCCCCCGAGTTTGTCGTAGGCGTCCTGCAGAGCCTTGCCGAGGAGCGAGAGGTCGTAGTGGCCGTCGTAGACGCAGTAGATGTAGAGGCCTGCGTTGGCTCGTAGGAACCGGGCTGCCGCGACGGTCGTTGCAGGTCCGCCTGCCGCTCGGCTTGACCTGCTGCCCTGTGCGACTGTCGCGGGTTCCGCGGCGAGCGCCGCCGCGACGAACCGCCACCCGCGCTGGGTGAGGACGGCGTAGGTCTTGAGCAGCCCTCCCACGGCCACTGCGGGCCCGGTGAGGCCGTCCGCTTCGCTTGTCACGTACCCGGGCAGTGAGATCGCCCCCGCGCGGTGTGCTGCGGTGGCGACGGCGAGTCGCGTCGCGGGGGTGGGGTTGCGGGGCAGCCCGTGGGCGAGCGCGGGCCACGCGGTGCGCGCGGTGGCGACCTCGCTGTTGGTGGAGGCCTCCAACTGCCGGAGGGTGTGCGCGATGCGCACGAGGTCCGCGCGCTCCAGTCGCAGTGCGGCGGGCCTGGGTTGGTGACCGCCGCAGCCGACCGCTCCCGCGGCGGCGGCGCCCGCGGTGAGTGCCGCCGCGGCGAGGCGGGCTAGGCGTGGCTTCGTGGCGACCACTGACTGGGGAAGAGGGGCCCGGCTCGTTAACCTTCGGCCGACTGCGCCACCCTCTAGGCGGAGAGCAGGTCGACGATGAAGACCAGCGCCGAGTTGGGCGGGATCGTGGGCGGCCTTCCGGGTTTGCCGTAGGCGAGTTCGGCGGGGATGATCAGCTCGCGCCGGCCCCCCACCTTCATGCCCGCGACGCCTTTGTCCCAGCCGGGGATGACCTGGCCCTGGCCGAGCGTGAAGGTGAAGGGTTCTTTGCGGTTCCACGAGGCGTCGAAGACCTTCCCGTTGCTGTACAGCGCGCCGACGTAGTTGACGGTCACGGAGTCCCCGGCCTTCGCTTCGTCGCCGGTGCCGGTGATGATTTCCTTGGTCACGAGCGTCGTCGGCGGGGGGCCCTTGGGGACCGTGATCGTCGGCTCGGTGGCCAGCGGGCCGCTGGTGGGCGTGGTGCCGGTGGTCGAGGTGGTTTCGGTGGTGGTGGGCACGGAGGCGGACTCGTCGCCCACGCCGATCGAGCTGGAGCCGCCGGAGCCGCAGCCGGCGATCAGCGCGGCGGCGCCGAGCGTGGCGAGGCCGAGGCCGAGGCGGCGGGGGGCGAGGAGACGGCGGGCGAGGACATATGTGGAGAGGTCGTTGTCGTTCATCACGGTTGCGCAGCCTAACGGAACGCGACGCGCTTGTGGTGCGGTGGCGCAGCGCGCGCTGTCCCGGAGTGTCCCGGCGCGCAGCGAGGGGACGCCCTACGCGCTAGGATCGGCGATGGACCGTGCTAGGCGGGGAGGTAGCGGTGCCCTGCACCCGCAATCCGCTCTAGCGGGGCTGAACTCCCCTCCGAGGGGTGCTCGCTCCGGTCGCTCCGCCGCTTGGGGCGTCGATGGCTCGGGTCCCGCGCGGTGTCGGCTTGTGAACCAGGTCAGGTCCGGAAGGAAGCAGCCTTAAGCGATCCCCGGCAGGCGCAGCGGGCGCTCCCGATCCGGAGCCGCGGGTGGTGTTCCGGCGCCCTGGGTGGAACCTCGACGGGGGGTGCACGGTCCGTTTTGCGAGGGTTTGCGCGGTCCGTGCGGGGCCGGTGCGCGACGCCTGATTGCAGGGGCACGGAGGCCCCAGCGCACACCCGCCCGGTCAACCGTGCTCACTCGCGCGGACGATCCCCCCTAACCATCCCCGGACGTGCACCGCTGGAAGATCAGCCACGAGCGATTGGTGCGGGTGGCTGTGAAGCCGGGGGGCACGCTCACCGGGGCGTATTCGTGGGGGTCGTTGAGGTTGAGGACGTAGTTGCGCCGGACTTCCTCGTTGGCGGGGTCCACGTAGGTCCCGTGGGAGATGGTGCGCACCTGGGCGCTCACGACCTCGGCGGGGGGGGTTTCGAGCCGCAGGGCGAGCAGCGGGATCGGGGCGTGGTTGGGCACGCTGACGGGCTCGCACCTGGCGGTGACGGCGCCTTCGTCCACGAGTGTCTCCAGGTCGTCCTGGATGCGCTGCTGGCGGGCGAGTTTCTGCAGTTGTTGGTGGTCGGTGTGGTACTGCGAGGGGATCGACACCACCAGCCCCGCCGCCACGAGCGCTGCCGCTGCTCCCCACCAGCGCCGCCCGCGGTGGCCTGGGGGCAGGAGCATCCACCCGAAGACCGCCGCACCGCAGAAGACGCACCCGATCGCCGCTGCGAGGAACGCGTACCGGGTGTCGATCGGCAGCCCCACGGTGGCGAACGCCGCGAACACCACGACCGCGACCACCCCCACGACCACCCCGGGCACGGCGCGCCTGCGCAGCCACACCAGCGACAGGACCCCCCCGATCGCCGCCCCCGCGAGTCCGGTCGGCCCCAGGATCTCCCCGATCCGCCTGGGGACCCACTCGGGCACCTTCGCGATCCCCGTCTCGCGGCCGAGCTCTTCGGCGGTGTGGCGGGTGTTTGTCAGCGACCACACCGCGTTGCCGGTCACGAGCCAGTCGCTCGCCACCCACGCGATCGGGGCCGCGAGGGCGAGCAGCGCCAGACCCCATATATGGGGCGCGGATTGTTGTTCCTCTGAACCCCCTATATAGGGCTCGGAATGTTCTCTTTGGGGAGCCCCTATATGGGGCGCGGATTGTGCTTCTTGCGGACCCCCTATATGGGGCTCAGCATGTTCTCTTTCTGGACCCCCTAAAGGCGACGCGGCATGTTCTCTTTTCGGACCCCATAGAGCGTGGGCAGCATGTGCTCTTTTCGGACCCCATATAGCGTGGGCAGCATGTGCTCTTTTCGGACCCCATATGGGGGGCGCAGAATGTTCTCTTTGGGGGCCCCATTTCGCGCGCCCGTGCACGCCCGCACGCACCCGCGCGCAATACGGGGTCCAAAAAAAGAGATACACCCAGTACACCCCCGAGAACACCCACGCCTCCGGCCGCAGCAGCCCGGCGAGGGCGAGCAGCGCGAGCACGGGCGCCCCCGCGCGCGGTCGGCGGGTCTCGACGACGAGCGCGCCGAGCACGAGCGCCAGGTAGGGGAGGTCCACGTACGCGCGCACTCCGTAGGAGAGCGTTTCCACGCGGGTGAGCAGCACCACCGCGGCGAGCGCCCCTGTGGGGCGGTTGAACCAGAGGGCGCCGAGGCGGTACACGGCCCACCCGCAGGCGGACAGCGCGAGGAAGCCGAGGGCGACGGCCACCCGCTCCATCGCGCGCGGCCCCAGCGGCGCAGTCACGAAGCCGAGCGCCTCCACGAGCGGGTGGGGCGTGGGGGCGACCGGGATCCCGTACTGGGGCGTTTCCCCGCGCGCGGCCTGCTGGCCCCACACGAGCGCGTACAGCGTGTCGTAGTTGGCGAACCCCACGCCGCTCGCCACCCGCAGCGCCACAGCCCCGGCGAGGATTGCGAGAGGCGCGCCGAGGCGGCGCAGGGCCGCGGGCAGGCGTGTGGAGCCGGGCAGGGGAGCCGTGTTCGGGGGCCGGGCGGGACCGGCCTGCTCCCCTCCCGGCACGGGAGAGTCCCCCGGGGCGCCGGGTCGTGCGGGAGAGGGCGTGGAGGGTGCCACGGGACCGGACGCTACCGCTGAGCGGCGACGGTGGCCCCGGGTAGACTCAGCAGGGTGCCCCAGAGCGAGCCACAGCAGCAGTCCCAGCAGTCGCTGTACCGGCGCAACCGCCCGCGGGCGTTCGCGGAGGTGGTCGGCCAGGAGGCGGTGGTACGCACGCTGCGCGGCGCCGTGGAGCGCGGCCGGGTGCACCACGCGTACCTGTTCGTCGGCTCGCGGGGGACGGGCAAGACCTCGATGGCGAAGATCCTCGCGGCGAGCCTGAACTGCGATCGGAAACCCACCCACCCGACCGTCGAGCCCTGCGGGGAGTGCGAGTCCTGCCGCGCGATCGCCGCCGCGCGCTCACTGGACGTGATCGAGATGGACGCGGCGTCGAACAACTCGGTGGAGGACATCCGTGAGCTACGCGAGTCCGTGGCGTTCGCGCCGGTGTCCGGGCGCCACAAGGTGTACATCCTCGATGAGGCTCACATGCTCTCCACCGCGGCGTGGAACGCGTTCCTGAAGACGCTCGAGGAGCCGCCCCCCCACACGGTGTTCGTGCTGGCGACGACCGAGGCGCAGAAGGTCCCCGCGACGGTGGTGGACCGCTGCCACCGCTTCGACTTCCAGCGCCCCACGGTCGAGCAGATCGCCGCGGTGGTGCGCCGCGCGGCGCAGGCTGAGGGGATCGAGATCCCCCCGGAGGCGGTCGCCGCCGTGGCGCGCTCGGCGACCGGGAGCTTCCGCGACGCGCTGGGGACGCTCGAGCAGCTGCTCACCTACTCCGGTCCGCAGCCCGCGCTGGAGGACGTGCTCGCGGTGCTGGGCGTGACGGACTCCCAGCTGCTGGAAGAGACCGTCAACGCGGTGGACCGTGGGGACGCCCGCGCGGCGCTGACCGCGGTGGCCCAGTGCGCGGAGAGCGGGCGCGACGCGGGCGCGTTCGCGACCGACCTCGAGGCGCGCGCGCGGGAACTGCTCGTGGTGGGCACCCTCGGGGAGCTCCCCGCGGAGCTGGCGCTGACGGCCGAGGCGGATGCGCGCCTGGCTGCCCAGGCGCAGCGGGTCGCGCCCGCGACGGTGGTGCGTCTGCTGGAGCAGCTGGGGGGCGCCTTGGAGGCGGTGAAGGCGGGCGGCGAGCCCCGCACGCAGCTGGAGCTCGCGCTCGTGAAGGCGGCGCGCCCGGAGACCGACGGCTCCCTGGGGGCGCTGCTCGCACGCCTGGAGCGCCTGGAGAGGCAGTCGGGAGGAGTTGGAGGAGGGCCGCCCGAGGCGGGTGGGCGGGCTCCTGATCAAATCGCTGCGCGGAACCGGGCGCCAACTCCGACGCACCCCGCGGAGGAGCTGCTGACTGTCGCCACGGCGGAGCAGCCCGCGGTGGCGCAGCACCCACCCGCGGCGGTGCCCGAGCAGCCCCCGCCGAGCGAGGTCCCCGCGCGGGCAGGGGACGTGGAGGAGCCCGGGACGCCCCCGCCGCCGGTGCCTTCCGCGACTGACGGGCCGCAGGACGTCGAGGCGTTCGACGCGCTGTGGCCGGCGGTGCTGGATCTGGTCGGGGCGGAGAACAAGCTGCTGAGCGCGGTGCTCGCGGAAGCGCGGCCGGTGGGGCTGAGCGAGGAGGAGCTGACGGTGGCGTTCCCCCCGAGCGCGTCGTTCTCGAAGAAGAAGGCCGAGGACGCCGCCCACCGCGCCACGGTGACCGAGGCGCTGCGCCAGCTGACCGGACAGCGGCGCCTGCGTGTCGCTTACGAGCTGCGCGAGGAGCTGCCCCCGCCGGCGGAGGGGCAGGCGGGAGCGGCGCCACGCACCGAGGAGGAGTGGCTGGCACGCCTCAAGGAGGAGTTCGACGCGAAGGAGCTCGACGTGGAGGTGCCCCCCGTGGAGGAGTCAGGAGCGGAGGAGCTCGTGGGGGCGGGCGAGACGATCGGCGAGAGCGACTAAGGAGCCAACCAAGACCATGGCCCAGCAGAAGCGACCCAACATGCAGCAGATGCTCCAGCAGGTGCAGCAGATGCAGCGCGAGATGGAGGAGGCGCAGGAGGCGCTCAAGCACGAGACCGTGGAGGGCACGGCGGGCGGGGGAGTGGTGCGGGTGCAGGTCTCCGGCGACCTCCAGGTCAAGGCGGTGACCGTCGCCCCCGAGGCGGCCGACCCCGAGGACGTGGAGATGCTCGGCGACCTCGTGTGCGCGGCCGTCAACGAGGCGCTGCGCGCCGCCCAGGAGCTGGCGGCGCAGCGGATGGGCGGGGCGACCGCGGGCCTCGACCTGGGCGCGCTCGGCGGCCTCGGCCTGCCGGGGTTGTAGGGCGGCCGTAGGGTCCCGTGAGCACCTTCGCGCCCCCCGTCCAGCGGCTGGTCACCGAGCTCTCGAAGCTCCCGGGGGTCGGCACCCGCACCGCGCAGCGGCTGGCCTTCCACATCCTGCGCGTGCCGGGTGAGGAGGCCACCGCGCTGGCGCAGGCGATCCTCGAGGTCAAGGAGCGCATCGGGCTGTGCGAGGTGTGCTTCAACCTCGCCGACGAGCCCCGCTGTCGGATCTGCCGCGACACCCGCCGCGACCACGGGGTGATCTGCGTGGTGGAGGAGCCCTCCGACGTGATCCCGATGGAGCGCACCCACGAGTTCGAGGGTGTCTACCACGTGCTGGGAGGCGCGCTGTCTCCGATCGACGGGGTGGACCCCGAGGACCTGAAGATCGCCGAGCTCTACGCGCGCGTGGCGCCGCCCGCCGTGGCTTCGCCCGACGGCCCCGTCGCGCTCCCCGACAACGGCTCCCACCTACCCACGTCGACCGTCAGAGAGGTGGTGCTCGCGACCAACCCCACAACGACGGGGGAGGCGACGGCGCTGCACATCGCCCAGGGCCTACACGAGCGCGTCCCCGGGCTGCGCGTGACCCGCTTGGCCAGCGGCCTGCCGGTGGGGGCCGACCTCGAGTACGCCGACGAGGTCACGCTCGGCAAGGCGCTCTCAGGCCGCCGGTCGCTGTAGACCCGCGTGCCGTGGTCGGAGGCCGGCCCTTGGCGAGGTGCCTGTGCTGCCGGACCCCGGTCTCGCCTCGGCGGCCGGGCCTGGTCAGTTCGCGCTGGGAGTGGCAGCCGGCGGGGCGACGTGGACACCCTCGGCCGCGCCGGAGTGGCCGTTGGCTGCCTGCACCGACGCTGCCGCCGCCTGCACCGACGCCGACGCCGGTGTCGGCACGAGCACGGGCGGGCAGGGGTCGTCGCTCGCGACGGCCCGCTCTGGCTCGTGTGTTTCCGGCTCGGGTGTGGCCCGCGGCCCGGCGTTCTCTTGACGCAGGTCGGGCACGATCGAGTCCAGCTCGAACGACGCCCAGCAGGCGCGGGCGAGCTCGTGGCCGTGGTTGGCCCAGGTGGCGTTGATGACCTTGAAGCCGCGTGCTTGCAGCGATTCGACCGCGGGCAGGTAGTCGGTGTCGGAGGACACCAGCAGGGCCGCGTCGAACGCCCGTTCCCCGGCGAGCGAGAGCAGTCCGGTGACGATCGACGTGTTGACCCCTTTCTCCGGGGCCCACCGCAGGATCTCCTCGCAGTGGGGGCATTTCTCGATGCTCCGTTCGCACGATCTGCAGTACACCGAGCGCGCCTTGGAGCGGCGCACCCGCGTGGTCACCCGGAAGCGGGGCTGCTTGTCGAGGAACGCATCGAGCCAGCCTTTCAGCTTGCGCCCGGCGTCGTCTTCGTCGTAGGAGGCGTACACGAGCGTCTCCTCGAGGTGCAGCACGTCGCCGGAGCCCGCGCTCTGCAGTTGACGTTCGCTCTCGGCGAGCAGGGCCGAGGGAACCCGTGTCCAGTCGATACGCTCCCCGTAGGCGCGGTTGCGCCACTGCAGGCTGAAGTTCCAGAAGTCGATGAAGATGCTTGTACGGTAGGCCACGCCCTACCCCCTATCGATTCGAGTTGCTCGCATACAACCACCATAGCGCCTATTCTGCCGACGTGTCGGAGATTGTCGTTATGAAGTTCGGCGGGACCTCCGTCGCGGACCCCGAACGGATCAAGCGGGCGGCGCGGCGCATCGTCGAGCGGCGCGAGGCGGGCGCGCGCGTGGTGGCCGTGCTCTCGGCGCGGGGCAAGACCACCGACGAGCTGATCGCGATGGCCGAGGAGGTCTCGGCGGCCCCGGACCCGCGCGAGATGGACATGCTGCTCTCCACCGGGGAGCGCATCTCCTGTGCGCTGTGCGCGATGGCGATCAAGGACCTCGGCCACCGCGCGATCTCGCTGACCGGCTCGCAGGCTGGGATCGTGACCGACACCTCGCACACCCGCGCGCGCATTCTCGACGTGCGCGCCGAGCGCGTCCGTGCGGCGCTGGAGGAGGACCACATCGTGCTGGTCGCCGGCTTCCAGGGGGTCTCGACGACGACCCAGGACGTCACCACGCTGGGCCGCGGGGGCTCGGATACCACGGCGGTCGCGGTCGCCGCCGCGCTGGGGGCGGAGGTCTGCGAGATCTACACCGACGTGGCGGGCGTGTACAGCGCAGACCCGCGGATCGTTTCCGACGCGCGCCTGCTGGGAACCGTCTCCTTCGAGGAGATGCTCGAGATGGCGGCCTCGGGCGCCGGCGTGCTGCAGTTGCGCTCGGTCGAGTACGCGCGCAACCACGGGGTGCGCATCCACTGTCGCTCCTCCTTCGAGGACCGCCCCGGTACCGTGGTGGTCTCCGAAGGAGAGACCGTGGACCACGCCGAGCGACCCCTCATCACCGCCGTCACCCACTCGACCTCCGAAGCGATGGTCACGCTGGTGGGGGTCCGTCACAGGCCGGGCGTGGCGGCGGGCATCTTCGAGGCGCTCGCCGAGGCCGCCGTCGACGTGGACATGATCGACCAGAACAGGCCCGCGGGGGACGAGTTGGCGGAGATCTCGTTCACGGTTCCACGCGAGCACCTGCAGGCTGCGCGCGCGGCGCTGGCGCCGCTGGCCGGCGAGCTGTTCTCGGAGCTGCTCGCCTACGAGGAGATCGGCAAGGTCTCGATCGTCGGCGCCGGCATGCGCTCGCACCCGGGCGTCGCCGCGAAGGTCTTCAGGGTGCTCGCCGCCGAGGACCTCAACATCGACATGATCTCGACCTCGCCGATCAAGATCTCCTGCATCATCCCCCGCGACCGGGTCGAGACGGTGGTGCGCGCGCTGCACGCCGCGTTCGAGCTCTCCGGGCCGGACACGATCCGCGTGGAGTAGCCCTTCCGGCCGCGCGGGGGGCCTGCATTCAGGGATCTGTAGTCCAAATCACAGATTCACAATAAACCTGACTCTATTTGTGAGAAAACCCCCTTGCAAAACCTCTCTCACGACTATCACCATTTTAGTGAGGTTTGAGCTCCGCAACGCTCCACGGATTTCCCCCAAATTTTCGTCCAGTGTGGTAGGGTCCCGCTCAAGCGGCCCGCAAATTGCGAAGTAGGCCGCGGTACTGGATCGGGATACAACGGAGGGGTTTCCAGCTGCAGCACTGAGCGCACATCGACGCAGGGAGCGTCGCGCTTTCTGCGTCTCGTCGATCGACTGGACGTCCTTGCGCCGGGGCAAGATGAGGCGTTCTCAGTCGTTATGTCGCTATCGCGGCCATGCGATCGTCACGGGCCGCGGGCGCAGATTTTCTACAGATGCTTAACGTTGTTTTGGCTGGGGGCATGTAGGTTACGGACACTAGGCAGAGCTTGGCTTTCCTCTACAACGCTCGTCGGGGTGGGAAAGCCGGGAGAATCGACCGCGATACGGGGGTATCGAAGTGCCAATGGCTATGGCAGGGGTTGACCACAGTGCAAGGATGGAGCGACCGCTCCGGCACGCCAGGTCGGGTGCGCCCGCGGTTCGCCAGGGAGAGACCAACTCGCGCCTCGTCTCGCAGGCGATCAAGCGAGCTCAGGCCGGCGACCGCGACGCGATCGGGTTCCTCTACGCGCGCTACGCCGACAACATCTACGGCTACGTGCGCAGCATCGTCCACAACCACCACGAAGCCGAGGACATCACGCAGCACGTCTTCACCAAGCTGATGCGGGTGATCGGCAAATACGAGGAGCGAGACGTCCCCTTCTTCGCGTGGGCGCTGCGCGTCGCACGCAACGTCACGATGGACTACATCCGCTCCGAGCGGCTGATCCCGGTGGAGGAGATCAGAAAGGCCGACGAGCGCGAGGAGGCCGACCCGGCGGCGGGCGGCCGGATGCAGGACCTGCGCGAGGCGCTCGACACGCTGCCGCTGGCCCAACGCGAGGTTCTGATCCTGCGCCACGTCGCCGGCCTCTCGCCGATCGAGATCGCGAAGCTCACCGGCAAGAGCGAGGGGTCGGTCCACGGACTGCACCACCGCGGACGCCGTACGCTCGCGGCGGAGCTGACGAGTCGGGGAGTCGCCCCGACGACGATGACCGCCCGGGCGCACGCTTAAGGGCCCACGACAAAGTATCTGACGGTCCGGTGCGCCCACTTCGCGGCGGTCTGCGCCACCCGCGGTGCTCGCCGTGCCACCAGCACGGCTGCGCTCGCGTGCGTCGCATCCCATCCCCGAATCGACCACCTCGATCCCGCCATCTACTTGGTCGTGAACCCTGACGCCGCCCGGGTCAGTCGCCGGGCCAGTCGGGACGGGTCAGTCCCTGCCGCCCAGAAGCTTTCCGAGCGGGTGCGGCTCCCCGAGCGGGTGCGGCGCCGGCAGCCGCCGTGCGATGCGCCCGGAGTCGCCGTCCGCGAGGTAGTAGAGCACCCCGTAGCTCGCGAGTTCCTCGACCGAGACGTTCAGCCGGGCGGCCTCCCGCTCGAGCGCCTCCCACGCGAACGGTTCGAGGCCGATCGTCAGCCTGCGCGGGACGCGGAGATCGCGCCTGCCGTCTGTCGCCGAACTATCGTCTGCGCACACGTCGATCACCGCCGCCGTCGAGGTCGGTTCGTACTCCACTCTGCGACAACGCAGAACGGCGGCCAGACTTGCCGTAAGCGCCGGCCCTGGGGGTGCTGAAAAAGGCTGGTTCTCGCAGACAAGGCGCTGCTTGGGGGGCCGTACAACCCCTCTGGACCGTGAGCGACGGTCCGGCCGGCACGAGGCGAACTGTTGGCGGGAGCGCGAATGGTGTTCCAAAAGATGTGAGCGATTTCTGCTCGCAGAATAATAACCTCCCCCGACGTCATGCCCCTCCCGGCCTCTCATTTCCGATCGCCACACCTCACCCCGAGGACCTGCTCTCATCCGAGGATCTCACGAGTGCCCGCGCTCCTCTCCGGCCAGCGCTAGGCGAGGCGGCGAGAGGCACCTTAGGTGAACCTATCAACCGCGGGCGGGAGTGGCAAGGCGTGCAGGGGCGAGCCCGCGGCGATGGTCTGAGACCGGGGCAGGTACTAATTTCGGTGGAACATCGCCTTTCCTTGGTTTGAGCGGGCGTGGTCTGTATAGGATGCTCGCGCGGTATCGGTCAGCGCCGGGAAGAGCGCCGGCCCAAGAGGAGACGTCGATGCGCGTCACGGCCCACAGGACAGGGATGCGCCGGAGGGGGTATAGCGTTGACTAGGCAAGCAGGTTCTCTGCAGGTGTTGATCGCGCGCTGCGCGGGCATAGCGGTCGCGGCGGTTCTCGCCCTGGCATTCTGGGCGCCCTCGCCGGCGCACGCCAGCGGCTGCACCGACACGTTCACGAACACGGCGGGCGGTAGCTGGAGCACGGGCTCCAACTGGAGCAAGAAAGCCGCGCCGAGCACCACCGAAGAAGCCTGCATCACCGAACCGGGCACCTACACGGTCACGCTCAGCGCGAGCAGCGTGAGCGTCAAGTCGCTGACGCTCGGCGGTAGCTCCGGGACCCAGACGCTCGCGGTCGAAAGCAACTGCTCGGGGGCCGCCTCGCTGGGCAGCACCGAAGGGATCGGCGTTGGCGCCAAGGGGGCCGTCACGCTCACCAACGGCGGGCTCTGCGCGAACACCGTCACGCTCGGCGGGCCGGTCACGAACGCCGGCACGATCACGACCGCTCCCGGCACGACCGGCGGCGCGCGCAACCTCGAAGGCAACCTCACGAACACGGGCACGCTGGCGATCGATACGACGACGGCGTTTGGCGGGTCGAAAGCGACGCTGACGAACGAAGGCGCGGTCGACCTCGCCGAAGGCGTGGAGCTGTTCGTCCCCAACAGCGGCACGTTCTCCAACGGGGCCGGTGGCTCGATCTCCGCAACGGGCAGCGCGAGCGTGTTCATCCCCAGCGGCGCGACGTTCAACGAGGGCGCGGGCACAACAAGCGGCTCCCAGCCGGTGATCGTCGAACAGGCAACGCTCGAGTACACGGGGTCTGGTGCGAGCTCGATCAGGCTGCGCAGCTACTACGACCACCTGAGCGGCAGTATCTCTCCGGGCCAGTCGCTTGCGATCGAAGCCTGCGTGGGCGGCGGAGAGCCGTCGATCGTCGATGTAGCGAAAAGCTTCGCCAACGAAGGCTCGCTCACGGTCACGAGCGCCAAGCACGGTGGCGCCGATTGCGGCGGTAACGATTACGCCACGCTCGACGTCGAAAGCGGCACGTTGTCGAATACCGGCACGATCGACATCGAACCGGGCACCGGCGGCGCGCGCACCTTGGA
Source organism: uncultured Solirubrobacterales bacterium (assembly GCA_963725535.1). Lineage (GTDB taxonomy): Bacteria > Actinomycetota > Thermoleophilia > Solirubrobacterales > Solirubrobacteraceae > Palsa-744. The sequence goes on along the minus strand of CAVRYX010000007.1, from coordinate 1,036,830 downwards.
AGGCGGCCTCACGAACAAAGGCACGCTGGCGATCGATACGACGACGACGTTTGGCGGGTCGAAAGCGACGTTGGCCAACGAAGGCGCGGTCGAACTCGGCTCGGGCCTCGAGCTTTCAGTTTCGAACAATGGCACGTTCACGAACGGCACCGGCGGTTCGATCGCGGCGCCCGGTGGCGCGAACGTGTTGATTCCCAGTGGCTCCACGTTCAACGAGGGCGCGGGTACGACCAGCGGCACGGAACCGGTGGTCGTCGAACAGGCGACGCTCAACTACTCCGGGTCTGGTGCGAGCTCGATCAAGCTGCGCAGCTACTACGACCATCTGAGCGGCAGCGTCTCTCCGGGCCAGTCGCTTGCGATCGAAGCCTGCGCGGGCGGCGGGGAGCCGGCGATCGTCGATGTAGCGAAAAGCTTCGCCAACGAAGGTTCGCTTACGGTCACGAGCGCCAAGCACGGTGGCGCCGATTGCGGCGGTAACGATTACGCCACGCTCGACGTCGAAAGCGGCACGTTGACGAACACCGGCACGATCGACGTGGAACCGGGCACCGGCGGCGCGCGCACCTTCGAAGGCAGCCTCACGAACAAGGGCACGCTGGCGATCGACGCCGACACCTCCTACGACGGTGCGAGCGCGGTGCTCACCAACGAAGGTGCGCTCGATCTGGCTGAAGGCGTGGGGCTGTCGGTCTCGCACACCGGCTCGGTCGTAAACGGTGCGGGCGGCAATATCGCCGGCGGCGCCACCGGCTACATGTTGGCGCAGTCGGGCACGTCCTTCACCGAGGGCGCGGGAACGACCAGCGGCACGGAACCGGTGGTCGTCGAACAGGCGACGCTCAACTACACGGGGTCTGGTGCGAGCTCGATCAAGCTGCGCAGCTACTACGACCACCTGAGTGGCAGCATCTCCCCGGGCCAGGCGCTTGCGATCGAAGCCTGCGTGGGTGGCGGGAACCCGGCGATCGTCCGCGCGGCGAGCGGCTTCGCCAACGGAGGTTCGCTGACGGTCACGAGCGCCAAGCACGGTGGCGCCGATTGCGGCGGTAACGATTACGCCATCCTCGACGTCGAAAGCGGCACGTTGACGAACACCGGCACGATCGACGTCGAACCGGGCATCGGCGGCGCGCGCACCTTCGAAGGCAGCCTCACGAACAGGGGCACGCTGGCATTCGACGCCGACACCTCCTACGACGGTGCGAGTACGGTGCTCACCAACGAAGGTGCGCTCGACCTGGCTGAAAGCGTGGGGCTGTCGGTCTCGAACACCGGCTCGGTCGTAAACGGTGCGGGCGGCAATATCGCCGGCGGCGCCACGGGCTACCTGTTGGCGCAGTCGGGCACGTCCTTCACCGAGGGCGCGGGAACGACCAGCGGCACGGAACCGGTGGTCGTCGAACAGGCGACGCTCAACTACACGGGGGTTGGTGCGAGCTCGATTAGGCTGCGCAGCTACTACGACCACCTGAGTGGCAGCATCTCCCCGGGCCAGGCGCTTGCGATCGAAGCGTGCGCGGGCGGCGGGAACCCGGCGATCGTCGATGCCGCGAGCGGCTTCAGCAACGAAGGCTCGCTGACGGTCACGAGCGCCAAGCACAACGGCGCCGACTGCGGCGGCAACGACTACGCCATCCTCAACCTCGCAAGCGGCACGCTGACGAACACCGGAACGATCGCCGTGGAACCCGGCACCGGCGGTGAACGCAAACTCGAAGGCAGCCTCTCCAACGATCGCCTCCTCTCGCTCGGCGCGGGCACGACCCTGAAAGTGACGGGCTCCTACACCGAAGCCAAAGCCGGGACGCTCGAGACGATGCTCGGCGGCACCTCGGACTTCGGCGCGCTGTCGGTGAGCGGATCGGCGACGCTCGCCGGCACCGTGCTCGCGCGCCAGGTCAACCCGTTCAAAGGCGAACTTGGCCAGAAATTCGCGATCCTCACCGCCGCCTCGCGCTCGGGCTCGTTCGGGCACACCTCGGGCGCCACGATCGGCCCGGACCTGTACTACTCGCCCGTCAACACGGCCACCGGAACGAACCTTGTGGTGCTTGAAGGCGAATCGCCCGAAAAGGTCCCCACGAACGTCACCAAGCCCACGATCTCCGGGGGCACGCAGCAGGGCCAGACGATCGTGCTCGACTCGCCCGGCACATGGGAACAGTCGCCGGGCGAATACTCCTACCAGTGGCTGCGCTGCGAAGCCTCGGGCGCAAACTGCCAGGCGATCGCGGGGGCGACGGGGCAGAGCTACCTGCTCACCGGTGCCGACGCCGGCCACCGGATCTCGCTGCAGGCGATCGCCTACAACGGGGCGGGGGAAAGCGCTCCGGCCGAACCGAGCTCTCCCAGTCCGGTGATCTCGGCGCTCCCGCTGCACGCGTACGCCGGAGAAGCGATCTCGGCGGTGGAAGGCGCGTCGGTGACTCTCGACGGCTCGGGCAGCACGCCCGCCGCTGAAATCACGAAGTACCGTTGGCAGTTCGGCGATGGCGCCGAAGAACAGGGCGCGGGCGACGCGATCCTGCACCACACCTACGCGGCAGCGGACAAATACACCGCGAGGCTGACGGTCTTCCGCGGCGGCGAAGAATCGAGCGCGTCGGTCACGATCACGGTCACCGCCAAGCCAAAACCCGCCGGCGGGGGGCACCCTGCCGAAGGGGTGTACGTCACGGTCAAGGGCACGGGCGACGAACCGATCCCCGGCGCGAGCGTGCTGTACGTGGGCTCGGGCGGCGCGCGCACCGAAGCAGCGAGCGGCTCCAGCGGTGAAGCGGTGCTCAAGGGCCTGCCGGAAGGCACGGACACGGTGTACGTGTACAAGAGCGGCCTGCGCCCCGCCGTCGCCCAGGTGGCGGTCAACGGCGAAGGCGACGGCTCGGCGAGCGTCACGCTCTCTCCCGGCGAAACCGCTGCGGCGGAAGTGAAGTCGAAGGAACTCGACTACGAAGAAATCGTCGCCGCGGGGATCAACCCGAGCGAACCGGCCAACCAGAACGTCTACAAATTCGTAATCAAGCTCGCGTTCATCGAATCGCCGCCGATCGAAGTGCACGGCTACGTGAACTCGGGCGGCGAGTTCGTGGGCGGCACCGGCGCCAGTGGCGGCGGGGGCGGCTGGTCGTGCGGGTCCGGCGGCTGTGAAGGCGGCGGGGGCGGCGGCGGTGGTGGTGGCGGCGAACGGATCATCGCCCAGCCCGAGGTCGTCCAAGGCCACCCGCTGATCCAGTGGCTGATCCTGCACGGCAAGGCGGCGGTGCTCAAGCAGTTCTTCGAAGTGAGCATGATCGTCCAGAACCTCTCCCCCGAACCGTTCACGCTCTCAAAGGGCACGGCGACGCTGAACCTGCCCGAAGGGTTGAGCCTCGCCCCGACCACGGCGCAGCAGGCGCTGAGGAACGAAGTGCCGGCCGTGCCGGGCGGCGGCAGCACGACGACGAACTGGATCATCCGCGGCGACAAACCGGGCGAATACAACCTCTCGGCTGAGTACAAGTCGACGCTCGAACCGTTCGAACGCGCCGGTGTCGGTGCAGGCGGCGCTCGCCAACCCGCTGAAGGTGTGGGGCAAGGAAGCGATGACGCTGAAGGTCAGGGCCGACGAAGGCAAGCTCCACGAAGGCGTGCCCTACCACGTCTACGTCGGCGTCGAAAACAAATCCGACGTGCCGCTGTACAACGTCGCCCTGACGATCGAAGAAAATCCGCACGTGAGCTTCATCTTCCAGCCCGAACAGCAGTTCAGCGAACTGGTCGGCGAACTGAAGCCCGGCGAAACGTTCTTCGTCAAACGCCCCTACATCCTGATCCCCGACGCCGAAAGCGTGTCGGTCTTCAACCCGGCGCTGTCGAGCGCGACGTTCGTGGGCGAAAAGGAACACCCCGGCGAAAACATCGAAAAGATCCCCGCGCCGACGATGTACCCCCTGGAATCCGCGGCGAGCATCCCCGGTTACGTGCGTCTGAAATGGACCCCGGTCCCGGGCGCGGAAGGGTACAAGGTGTTCTCGACCAAGACTCTCGAAACGCTGTTCACGAACACGCCGCTGAGCGTCCTGCCGAGCAGCTCCTCCAAGGTTGCGGTCACGGAACTGCCGGCGAGTGCCACCGAAGCCTACGTTCCGGCGAGCTCGACCGAAGCGCTGTGGTATGCCGTCAGCACGGTCATCGGTGGGCACCTAGAACTGGAGTCCTCGCCGATGGTCGAAGCGTCGGCGCCGGTCTCGAAAGTGCCTACGGTTTCTTCGGTGAGTCCGGCGTCGGGGACGGTGGACGGGGGGACTCCGATCACGATCAAGGGCACCGGTTTTGTTCCTGGTGCGACTGTGGAGATCGGACAGGGCGGTGGTGTCGGACCGACGGCTATCCCGGCGTCCAAAGTGGTGGTGGTCTCTCCGACCGAAATCACCGCTGTCACTGGCGGCGGGGCCAAAGCCGGTACGTGGAACCTGTACGTCGTCGACTCGGGGGGGACGAGCTCCCAGCAACAGCGGTGACGACTACACCTATTACACCCATCCCACGGTCTCGTCGGTCAGTCCGGCGTCGGGTACGGTGGAAGGTGGGGCTCCGATCACGATCACCGGCACCGGGTTCGTTCCGGGCGCGACTGTGGAGATCGGACAGGGCGGTGGTGTCGCCACCATCCCGGCGTCCAAAGTGGTGGTGGTCTCTTCGACCGAAATCACCGCCACGACCGGCGGCTTGGCCAAAGCCGGTACGTGGAACCTGTACGTCAGCGACTCGGGAGGGACCAGCTCCGCCAACACCGGTGACTACTACACCTATTACACCCATCCCACGGTCTCGTCGGTCAGTCCGGCGTCGGGGACGGTGAAAGGGGGGACCCCGATCACGATCAAGGGCACTGGGTTCGTTCCGGGCGCGGCTGTGGAAATCGGACAGGGCAATGGCGTCGGGCCGACTGCGATCCCGGCGTCCAAAGTGGTGGTGGTCTCTCCGACCGAAATCACCGCTGTCACCGGTGGCGTGGCCAAAGCCGGTACGTGGAACCTGTACGTCAGCGACTCGGGGGGGACCAGCTCGGCCAACGCCGGTGACTACTACACCTATAGGTGAGACCACTCTGATAGAACGTCTGCCCGGGCGCGGCGCTGGTAGGCTCCAGCGTATGCGAACACCGGCTCTGGACCTCCCACAACTGGGCTCGACATCTTGACGGGTCATCGCACAGCGGCGCTTCGGTCGGCCGTGGTCGTCGCGGTCGGGCTTGTTCTCTGCTGCGCCCAGTACGCGGCTGCGGCCACCGTCTCGCCGCTGCCCCGCTCGGATTACACCATCCACGCGGTGTGTGGTGCGCCGGCTCCAGGGCGCGCCACGTGCCTGGCGTTGCAGCTCGTGCCGCAGACCGCCGAAGCTCGTGCCCGCAGGCACCCGGTCGGGATGACTCGCAGCGCCCCGTTGACCGCGCCCTCGCCGAGCGCCGGCGCCTTCGGCCTGAGGCCGCAGGACCTGCACAGCGCCTACGACCTGCCGGACAGCGCGGCGGGCGCGCAGACGGTCGCGTTGATCGACGCCTACAACGACCCGACCGCCGAAACGGACCTGAAAGCGTACGACGAAGAATTTGGGCTGCCCGAATGCACGAGCGGCGACGGCTGCTTCAGGCAGGTCAACCAGAACGGCGAAGCCGGGGACCCGCCGTTCCCCAAGACTACGAAAGAATTGGAAACGGCGCGCAAAGGCTCGCGGTCAAAACGCGAAGAGGCCGAAGAAGCGACCGGTTGGGCGCTCGAGATCTCGCTCGACATCGAGGTCGCGCACGCGACCTGTCAGAGCTGCGACATCCTGCTGGTGGAGTCGAGCGCGCCGAGCTATGAAGACCTTGAAACGGCCGAGCGGAGCGCGGCCACCCTCGGCGCAGGGGAGATCTCGAACTCCTGGGCGGGCCTCGAGGAGGGCGAGACCCCCGAACTGGAGAGCGTCAGCCCGTTCAACCACCCCGGTCTCGTGATCACGGCGGCCGCCGGCGACGACGGCTACCTGAATTGGGATGCGGAAAGCAGCGCGGAAAGGGGCTACGTCAACTTCCCCGCGTCCTCGCCGCACGTGGTCGCGGTGGGTGGCACCCGCCTGAGCCTTGGCACGGGCAGCGCGTGGGCGAGTGAGACGGTGTGGAACGGCGACTACGCCACCGGCGGCGGTTGCAGCGTGGTGTTCACCGCGCCCCCCTGGCAGCGGTCTGTCTCGGACTGGTCTGGGGTCGGCTGCGTCAACAAACGCGCCGTCGCCGACGTCGCGGCTGACGCGGACCCCTACACCGGGGTCGCCGTCCACGACACGAGCCCGGAATGCGAATACCGCTACGAAGAAGCGGGCGTTAAACACGTCGCCTACTGGTGTACGATCGGCGGTACCAGCCTCGCCACTCCGTTGATCGCCTCGGTGTTCGCGCTCGCCGGGGGAGCCGACGGGGTCGCATACCCCGCCGCGACGCTCTACGAAAGCGAGCTCAAATCTCCCGGGTCGCTGCACGACATTACCTTCGGGTCCAGCGGAGAATGCACGAAGCCGTTCCTCGAAGGCGGCCTCTCGGCGTGCACGCCCGCCGAAGAGGCCGCGAGCTGCGCCTCCAAGGGTATCTGCCTGGCTGGGACGGGCTACGACGGGCCCACGGGTGTCGGGACGCCCGACGGGGTCAACGCGTTCAAGCCGTTCTCGAGCAGCTGTACGGACTACTGGACGAACACCGCGGGCGGCAACTGGTACACGGCTGCGGACTGGAGCACCGGCGCGCCTCCGCGCACTGGAGAAGGCGCGTGCATTGTGGCCAGCGGCACCTATACCGTCACGATGGACCAGACGAGCTCGACAGGCACCGTGAGCGTGAAGTCGCTGAAGGTCGGAGGCAACGAAGGCTCGCAGACGCTGGCGGTGGCCGGCACGTGCTCGCAGAACGCCGAACTGGCCACGAGCGCTGGTATCACCAGCGACTGGAAGGGCGCGATTGCGCTGACTGATGCCGGCGGCTGCTCCGCGGGCGTCACGCTGACCGGCCCGCTCAAAAATGGTGGGACGCTCGAAGTCGAAGCTGCTCAGGGAGGCGCTCGGACGGTTGACGGCAACCTCACCAACACGCAGCGCGTGTCGCTCACCGCCGGCGCGACGCTCCACGTGACCGGCAGCTACACGGAGACTCACACCGGGTGGATCAGGGACTACATCGCGGGCGCCGCGGACTTCGGATCGCTGTCGGTCTCGGGTGCGGCCACGCTCGAAGAAGGCGCGCTGCGTCTGTTCCAGACCGCGCCGTTCCACGCGGCGCTCGGGGAATCGTTCGCGATCCTCAGCGGTGCCTCGCTGACGGGGACCCTTGCCGAAGAGTCCGGCGACGGGATCGGCTCCGGCCTCTACTACAAGCCGACGTACGCCGCCACCGGGGTGACACTGCTCGTCACACAGGCCACGCTGACACTCTCGAAGACGAGCGGACCACCCGGCTCCATCGTCAGGCTCAGCGGGAGCGGCTACATACCCGGCGATACACTTACACCGAAGTTCACCGCCTACGGTGGCGAAAAGACGGTCTTCCCGGGCGTGAAGGCGAACGCCAAAGGCGAACTGGAAGCCGAAATCGCGGTCCCCGCGCTCGCCCCCGAAGGCGCGGGAAGCATCACCCTGGCAAGCGCCCAGACAGGAGTGACCCTCACGAGGACATTCAAGGTCACCTGACCCGGGGCGACGACTTGCCTCTGGTGTCAACGAAGGACAGCCCAGTCGGGCAGTTCGTTCGGGTCGTCAACGTCGTAGATCATCACGTCCGCTCCATTGCTGGCGGCGGCGTAATCTGCTCACATCCAGGCTAGATCTGTCACGTCACCCACCGGCGGGGGATGGCGCCGGAGACTCCTTGGGTTCATCCGAGGGGTCGATGATCGGCAGTTGGGCGAAGCGGTTCCTGTAGAATCCCCGGTCGCGGGTCAGCAGTCGATCGGCGAGACTCGACGCGTGCGCGCCGATCAGAAAGTCCGCGATCACACGCTCACGAGGTCCTCCGGCCTTGCGGTACTCCTGCCAGGCACGGCCGGCTTGCAGTGCGGTGGCCGCAGCGAGTGGGGAGTACCCGACTCTCAGTTCCGCAAGCGCGTTCTCGGCGGCCTGCGTGTCCGGGAACGATGCGCCGGTCTCGGCCCACACGATCTCGCAGGCGATCAGGCTCCCCTCAGCTATGCAGCGTCTGAGCGCGTTGGCCGAGCGATTGCCGAACTCGGCGTCGTTGGCGAAGACATCGAGCAGGACGTTGGTGTCGACGGCAGTGATCACTCAGGGTCGGACTCGCCACGCATCGCTCGGATCGCCTCATCGGTGCTCACGTCGAGATTCAGGATCCCGAAGACGGCGTCGACCGGATCGCCGCCGCCGGGGAGGGTCTTCGTGGCGACGAGCCGCCCCGCGTCCTCGACGAGCTCGAGCCGGTCTCCCGGATGGATGCCAAGCTGTTCGCGTAGGCGCTTGGGAACAGTGATCTGCCCCTTCTCGGAAACCGTGCTCAGCAAACCGCTTTGGTAGGAATGCATCCCAAGTCAATCATACCACGCATCAGCGCGAGCTCGACGCGGTGGCGAAGCAGGACGTAACGGTCTGAGGCTCCGCAGCGTGCGCTCGGGCCGAGGCGTCCTTGAGGTCCTCCGCGGCTCGGTCATGGATCGGGGGCTCACCATGGAGTCCGGCCGCGATCCGTCGTCCGGCGACCGAGTCGCTGGTGGCGCCGCGCAGCCCCGCGACCGTACGGCTGTGGGGCCACACTGCTCGTGCCTGGATGGCTCATGGACTCCGAGGCGCCTTTCTGGGGCGACCGCCCCGACCCTTGGGGGTGGAGGGGGAGGGGGGTGATTTGGGGCGCATCCGCGCAGGTTGGGAGGGCACCCGAGGTGGGGGGCGCGGGGCGTCGTGCCCCGCGTCCGGGCCCGGCGCGCAGAGCCGGACGCCAGCCGGGTCTCGGTACGCCTCGTCATGCCCGCAGGCGATCGCGCGTGCCTCGACGCCAAAGCCTCTATATATGTATGGTTCCGTTTATCTACCGACCTACTACGGGTCGCCGGCTCCCCGCCGTGGCGGCCTACAAGTCGAGGCGAGGACATGAGCGAAGTTACCAGCGTGAATAGCAAAACCGGCGCGGTGGTCCTGAAAGCGGCCGACGTCGAAGCGGTCGCGACGTCAGAGGTCGGCCAGCCAAGTGGCGTGGCGTCGCTAGAAGGCAGCGGGAAGCTTCCCGAAGCCCAGCTGCCGAGCTCGGTGGTCATCGGCAGGACCAAGGCGCTCGGCGAAGTGTCCGGGGTCGTCAACCTCCCGTTCGGGGAAGGCTCGACCTTCACGGCCAAGCTCGCGGGCGCGACCGAATTTGAACCGACCGAACTCCCCACCTTCCGCGAAAACGGCACGCTGTGGGTGGAACCCAACGGTCACACGTTCTCGATCAAAGGCGTCTCGTGGATCGGCAGCGAACCGGCCTTTAAAACGACGGGCACGTATGCGATCTCACTGCTTGTGCTCGGAGGCGCGCTGTACGGACTCGCCGGCTTGGAAGGCCCTGAAGGTCAAGCCGGAAACACGGTGCGCTCAGGCGCGAGCGCGCCGGCAGAAGGCCTTGGCATTGCCGGAGATTACTACATCAACACGACGGCGCACACGATCTATGGGCCGAAGATCGGAAGTGCATGGGGTTCGGCGATAAGTCTGGTCGGTCCCGAAGGACCAGAAGGTAAAAAAGGCGCAACGGGACCATCTAGTGGTTCATCCGGCAGGTTCGTTGGTGCATGAGGCCGGCTGCACCAAGCCTACGAGCCATTTCAACCGCCCGCGAACTACGAAAACGGTCCACTAGCGTTGAGTCCATGTTGGGGACGTGTTACAGTCTAATGAGCGGCCCCACATTTCGCGTTGCCACAGCGAGCCAGGCTTTTGGGACCGCGAAAAGGGGATACTTTCAGCTCCTCATAGTACCCAAGGAAGGCAAAATCACAAAAGTGTGGGTGCGCAACGGGGCGACTTTGAAAGGGAAAACACGGGTTAGCATCTACGACACCGGCCAGAAAGCCGTCGGGGAATACACTCTGCTTGCGCAGAGTGCTGAAGTGACGCAGGAAGGCGCAGAAGCGTGGCAACTGATCGAAGTGCCCGAAGCCACTTACGCGGCGGGTCAGGGCATCATGGTGGGGGTGATGAACAGTACGACCGAAGGCACGTACGGACTGGGCCAGGGAGGTTTGACCTCTGCTAACGAGGTCACCCTACCGGAAGGCTCGCTGGGAGGCGGGGTCAAAGTCGTCTCCCCCAAGATACTCGCTGCGCATACTTTCACAGCATTCGAATTCGTGAGCTTGGCCGTGGCAAGTATGGAAGCCACCAGTACCACGCCACCACTGGTCTTGGTGCATGTAGAATGAGGGCGTCCGCGACAGTGTTTGATGTAGCACGGCCGCCCCACCTATTTGGGGCGTCGATTTTTCGGGAGTCCGCCTCAGGGCTGGTAGTGGCAGAAAGCCAGGTATACAAGGAAAAGTTCGCCAATCAGTGCCTATACGGGCAGAAAGCTCTCAGTGGGAGCTTCTACGGTTACGAAGGTTATGGCTCTGGTAACCCGACCTTCGGTGAACATAACATAAATATCAACTGGTACGAATATACTGTGCCTGTGTATTTTGTCTCTCCCGGCACCCCTCGCGTCAAGGTGTGGTTTGTCGAAGAAGAAGGCAAAGAAACCCCCGAAGAAAAACTACGTGCCGCAGGGGCCGCGAGCAACCTGCAGAGCTACTTCGAAGCCGTGCCGTTGCCCAACCCCGCAAAGGTTCCGCTTGGAGTGCTGGCCTCTACGGGTACGGACAAATCGGTTGCGATTGTGTGTCCCGCCACGGGCGAGGCGTGGGAAATGCACACCTTTAGTTACTTCAAGACCACCACGGGTGAAGGACCCCAGCGGGGAGAGCCAAAGTTCGGGTTCGGGGGGTACTACCCAAATCTTACTAGCGCCAGCGGGATACCCGGGGTGCCGTTTGGCGTGGGAGCAGGCAACCACTGGGGCGATAGCGCGAGCGGACTGGGTTCGCTGGGTGGCAACATCAGTTTGCAGGAGCTGATCGACGTCTATCGTGGTGGCAGCATCGGGCACGCCCTCGGCTGCTCAGTCGTGGTCAACAACAACGAACATCTCGCTCCAGCCAAAGCCGATAACGGTAATCGAGAAAATACGTTTGAAAAACATTCCGACGGCACGGCAAATCCGGCCTTCGGTGCGGCCGATCAGATTCCGATGGGCCTGTGGATGCGCTTTCCCCCGGCCTCGAGGGCGAGCGAATATGGAATGACAGGCAAGCTGGAAGCGGCCATGTATGAAGCGATGCGCGAATACGGGGTGTTCGTGCGCGACGGTTCGGGCCTCGTCAGCTTCTACCTCAGCGATCCGCGGACCGTCGGCAGCCCCTACTGCGAGACGAACGTCAACCCCTTCGCGGGGGCCTCGCAGCCCGCCGAAGGGCCTGGAATAGGTACCTACGTCAACGCCCACGTCTCGTCCGCGTGGACGGACCCGACGCTGCCCGAATTCGACGAGATCCTGCACGGCCCTGGCAGCGTGTTCGAAAAAATGCCGTGGCGCACGCTCGAACAGCTCGCCCCGCGCGAAAGCTGAGGCTGGGCGCGCCGGTGGTGCTGCTTGCCCGGCGGAGGCGGTCACGCGCCGGGCCAGGGTGCGACCTCGGCGGGGCGGTCACGCGTCGGGGTCGAATCCTGTGGGATCATTGAGGGCCTCAGGCACGCCGCTCTAGGGTGCCGTTCTAGCAGAGTCCTGATGCGGTTGGGATCTGCGTCCTGGCGCCTTGTGGATGCGCAGTCCCGGCGATGGTCGCATGGCCAGAATAAGAGTCCAGCGGGGCAGGGCGACCCTTGAAGTCTCGGTAAATCGTCCGATAAGCAACGCCAATGAGCGGTGCACAGGGACTTGCAGTGGGAGCGGACCGCCGGTGCGCGAAGAAGGTCGGCCCGAAGAAGGTTGGCCTGCTGGCGGCAGGGTTGGCGCTGGCGGTGTTCCTATGGGTCGGAGGCGGCTCGGTCTACGCCCAGGGGGTGGGCCATCACCTTGCCAGGCGTCGGGCGCATATGGCGACGGGGGGTGTGCATAGCAAGAGGCGTTCCTCGCCGTCTGCGTGCTCGTCCCGGGTCCACCACGGGCGTCGGCGCTCTGATGGCGGCGTCGGGAGGGGAACATCAGGGAAGAGATGCTCCAAGTCGCGCACGACTGCGTTGAGCAGGCGCAATGGCCTGTCTCCCGCTGCGTCGGCCCGTAAGTCAGGTTCGTCACAGGGATCACAGCTCTCGATCGAGGGCGCCCCTTCCCCGGTCGGACCCAGCTTAGAAGGCTCGGCAGGGCCGTCGGACAGTGCGGACCCGCCCGCGGGCGATCTGAGTTCCTCCGAAGGAGCGTCGGGCACATCCGGGGGCACGGCGGGCACGGTGGAAGAAAAGCCCGGATCACCTCCAGGCGGTGGTGGCGCATCTGGCTCTGAAGGCAGCGGCGACTCTTCCACGGGCTCGGAAGGTGGCTCGGGGTCCTCGGGCGGCTCGAGCACTCCTGTGGAAGAACCACCGGCTACCGAACCACCCGCCGAATCACCGGTCACCGAACCGTCGGCTCCCTTCCGCTTCTTCTCTCCCACGAGCTTCTGGAACGAGCCGGTTCCCGCCGACGCGCCGTTGGACCCCACGTCGGCTGAAGTGGTGGGTGCGTTCGATGCGCTGATCACCAGCGAGCAGCAGACAGGGAAGGGGCCGTGGATCGACACCACTTCGTACAGCGTCCCTGTCTACACGGTACCGGCGAACCAGCCGACGGTCACAGTCACGCTCGACCACTCGATCCCTGCGCTTCAGTCTGCGTGGGACGCGGTGCCGCTCCCGCCGAGCGCCCAGCCTGCAGTGGGGACCGATAAAGACCTAGTTGTCTGGCAGCCCAGCACGGACCGGCTGTGGGAATTCTGGAGGCCGGTCCACGAAGCGGACGGCTGGAGTGCGTCGTGGGGTGGCGCGATGCAGAACGTGTCGTCCAACCCGGGTGTCTACGGTCCGGAAGCGTGGCCGGGTGCCGAAACGGGGTGGGGGCTCTCCTCGTCCTCGCTGTCGCTCGTTGGGGGCTTGATCTCCTTTGAAGACTTCGAACAGGGCCAGATCAACCACGCCCTCCAGATGGCGATCCCCAACGTCCGTTCCGGGGTCTATGCCTCCCCCGCGCAGCGCAGCGACGGCAAGACAGCGGACCTGCTCTCGCTGCCGGAGGGCGCCCACCTGAGGCTGAATCCGACGCTCGATCTAGCTGACCTGCATCTGCCTCGGGTCACGCTGATGATCGCGGAAGCGGCGCAGCGCTACGGGATCTTCGTCACGGACGGCGCAGGGAACGTCACTCTCTACGCGCAGGACCCGATCCCCACCGGGACCGAACCGTATACGGGCCCCGGCGGCTACTTCGAAGGAGAGAATCCCAAAAAGCTTCTCGCCACCTTCCCGTGGAGCGACCTCCAGCTCCTCAAGATGGAACTGCACAGTACGGCTTGAGCCGTTCGTCGTGGACGACCCCACGGCGAGTCACTGGACAGCGACCTCTTGAAGGTCCTCACCCGCCTCTGGCGATCGGTCGGGCGGACCGAGAGGCTGGTCCAAGCCGGTGGTCAGATGCTCTGCGTCATCGACCACCCCTTCGCCGGAGAGGTGAGGCTGCGCCGGGCTGCTGCGCTGCTCACGCCGGGAGCGCATCCAGCCGATGAGCTCGGCCAGGCGGCCGCGGTCGCGGTGATTGAGTCCACCGCACAGCAGCAGCAAGGCTGCGTAGGTCGCCGTTCCCGCGATGAGGCAGAGGAGCAGTCCGGCGATCGAAGGCGCCAGGTGCTCGACTCCGTGCGCGGCCGCGAACCCGGCGGCGTAGGCAGCCAGCAGCGCGAAACGCTCTCGCAACGGCCACGTGGCGCGCAGCGGGCGAGCGAGCGAGGGACGCAAAGCGATCCCATTCAGCACGACGACCGCCAGGTAGCCGGCTAGCAGGGCGATCGCCGGGCCGAGCATGTTGAAGCTGGGCGTGAGCACCACCAACAGAACGACCGTGATCGCCAAGCGGACCATTGCGATCAGGCTCGTCTGCCCGGGCCGGTTGATCGCCCAAAGCGCCTGGGTCTGCGTCGCCGTGACCGAGGCCAGCGCGGGGAAGAGGGCCAACAGAGCCAGTGCCGGGGTGGCGCTGGCGAAGCCAGGTCCGAAGATGTCGAGCACCGAGTGGGCTGCGCCGCCAAGCACCGACGCGATCAGCAGCATCCCGACGACTTCGTAGCGGATCGAATCGATCAGGGCCCGATCGAAGCCGTGGCCGTCGCCTTGCGTGTGCCGTCCGACAAGGGTCGGGTACAGGACTTCGGTGATCCGGTTGCTCGCCTGCACCAGCCGCTGAGGGATCGTCTGCGCACGACTGTAGGCGCCCACCACGGTCACGGGCGCGACCACGCCGATGGCCCAGATGCCTCCCTGCTGGCTGATGCCCTGTGCGAACTGACCCGGAGTGGCCTTCAGGCCGAAGCGCAGCAGGTCCGGCAGGACTCGCAACCCGGCACGGTATTCCTCCCAGTTCAGGTGGGCTCGAACAAATGCTCGCACTGCGACCATACGGTGCAGGAGCGCGGTGAACCATCCTCCGAGCATGGCGATCACGATCCCCCAGACCGAGTGCCAGACCAAGCCGACAGCCGTCGCGATCACGATGAAGGCCAGCGCTTCGTGCAGGCGCACAAGGAACAGCTGGCGACCGGCCACAAAGGCCGAGAAGATCGAGTCGATGTTCCATCCGGTGTTGGCCAGGATCACGTAACCGGCGATGTTCGCGTAGGCCGGCGCGATCAGCTGGGGGGCGTGGAGCGGCCCGTGGAAGATGGGCCAGCAGACCGCGGCGACGAGTATCGCCACGACAGCGGTCAGCCCAGATGAGAACGTGAAGACGGCCGCAAAGAGCTGCGTGACCCGGGGATGCCGTGGGGGCAGTGACGTGACCTCCCTGATGAGGGCCTGCTGCTCTTTGACGGTCGAGAGGATCCAGAGCGCGGCGACGGGAGCCCAGGCGAGTGCGTATTCGCCGATGATCTGCACCCCGTACAGGCGAGAGGTGATGATCGTCGAGGCCAGTCCCAAGCCGGCCACGGCGACGAAGTTGAGCGTGCCGAAGAGGAACCCGGAGCGGTAGCTCGCGCGCTTGGCTGCGGGCCGGCGCTCGCTCTGGGGACTCGAGCTGTGGTTCGGCGTGGTCGGTTCGTGGTCTGGTGTGGTCGCGTCGTGGGCCGGCGTAGTCGCATCGTGATCTGGTGTGGTCGCGGTATGGCCAGGCGTGGTCGCGTTGTCGGCCGGCGTGGTCGTGTTGTGGTCTGGCGTGGCCATCGGCGCGCCACCAACGTACGGAGGGTGCCCCGCGCTTGCGGTTGTGGCGCAGCCCCGTCGGTGCTTGTGCACGCGAGCTACTGCCCAGGCCAGCCCAGAGAGGCGCAGCTCGGCGAATCTTCGATGGAAGTTTGGGGGCGAGCGGACCGTTTAGACGCCGTAACAGCTCGATCGAATTTCGAGGACGATCGGGATCGCCACCGGCGCTCCGGCCCGCTGGCACTCAGGTCAGACTACCGATGCTCGCCCCCCCAAAAGTCACCGACCCAATCCCAACGGCGGCACTCGACGAGCCGACCGGGCCCACGCCTGGCCAGCCCGAGGCCACGCTTGGCCAGCCCGCTCCACCCGAGACCGCGCCCGGCCAACCGCCCAACCGGATCCAGGGCGTTTTCGAGCCTCCCTCCGGCTTTCTCCTCACTGCCATCGCTCGCAACAAGTTACTCATCCTGGCTGTCGCGGTCCTATGCGCTCTGATCGGTGTGGGGATTGGCACCGCGCGCAAACCCACCTACACGGCCACGGCAACGCTGCAGGTGGGGCAGGTGAACCCGAACTCTCCCGGGTTCCTTGGCTACGTGCAGTCCGCCAGTGCGCTTGCGACTGCCTTCAGCCGTGCGATCAGCGCCGAACCGGTGCTCGCCACGGTCCAGCACAAGCTGCACGTGGCCTCCTCCGCGGCGGCCGCGCGGCTCTCCGCGGAGCCGCTTCCGCTGGCGCCCGCGTTCCTTGTGATCGCCACAGGCAAAACGGAATCTGCGGCGATTCAGTTGGCAAACGTGGCGGCCGGCGCGGTGATCGCATACGAGAGTCAGAGCAACAGCGCCAACCCGGAGGCCGAATCGCTCCTGCACGAATACCACGAAGCCTCCTTCCAGCTACAGCAGGCTGAAGCGGCGCTGGCCCACCTCAACCTGGGGAAAGACGTCCCCATCAGCGTTCGCGCCAGGGTCGAGGCCGCAAGGAACACCGCGGCAGTCAAACTCAGGGCGATCGGCGTGGCGTACACCGCCGCGATCGCGAGTAGGGCGCCCCGCAGCGGACTGGTGTCCCTCGTCGCCAGCGCGGTGAGCGCCAGCAACAATCGCAAGTCCAAGATCGAGCTCCTCGGCTTCATCGGGCTGCTGGCCGGAATCATCATTGGCTGTGCGGCCGCGGCCCTGCGCGAGCAACGGCGAAGGAGCCGGTTGCTCGCCGGAGGGTAGGAGCCGCGATGCGCAGCTCCGAGCAGCCCTGATGACCGAACGAGCGGTCTGGCACCCTCCGCCATACGCTTGGATCCTCGTCGGGCTCGCAGCGCTGGCGCTGACGCCTGAGGTCGCGCCCAGCCGGCTCCATGGTCACTGGCTGTTCATCACTCCCTGCCTGATCGTCGCGGGTGTTCTGGTGGCGCGCAAGCTGTGGGAGCTTCCGCCGGTGGTGACGATGTGCATCGCGATCGTCCTGACGATCTTCTCCGGCGCCTGGAGCAAAATGGGATTGGGCGGCCTGCCCTTCGACAGGCTCCTGGTCGTCATGGTGCTGCTCGAGTTCCTCCTGCGTGCCCCCGGTACGGCAAAAGTCCCACGCCTGCAAGTCAAGAACGTCCATCTGCTGATGTGCGTTACGGTCATGTTCGCCGTGGCCTCTGCGGCCGCGTCCAGAACGCTGGGGGAAGAAATCGGCGCCCTCTCGCTGATCGACCAACTGGGGATTGCGCCCTACCTGATGTTCCTGGTAGCGCCGGCAATCTTCGCGGGCCAGCGCGAACGCAAGCTGCTGCTCGCAACGGTGGTGGGACTGGGCGCCTACCTCGGGTTCACGGCGATCTTCGAGTCGCTGGGCCCGCACTCCCTCGTGTTCCCGAGGTACATTGCCCAAGTAGACGCGGCATCCCCGGCTGGACGCGCGTACGGTCCATTCCAGGGCTCCACGGCCGAGGGATTCGCAACGTTCGCGTGCGCCGTCGCGGCCGTGATCGCCTGTACCCAGTGGCGCGGTTGGCTTGCCCGCTTCTATGCCGCTCTCGTCGCTGTCGTCTGCATCCTGGGCTGCTTCCTGACCCTCGAGCGAGGAGTGTGGATCGCCGCCGTGGCCGCAATCGTCGTCACGGCCGTGGCCACCCGGGAGGGACGACGCTGGCTGATTCCCGGAGCCGTCGCGTGCGCACTGGTGATCGGGGGGGCACTCCTGCTTTCGCCGGCACTCGCGAACAAGACCTCAGCCCGAGTCAGCGACCAGCTGAGCGTATGGGATCGTCAGAACCAGACGTCCGCGGGACTGCGGATGCTTGAGGCCAAGCCGCTTTTCGGCTTCGGCTGGAACCGCTACACGAGCGACAGCCTTCCCTATTTTCGGCAGGCAAAGACCTACCCAATGGACGGGTATCAGCTGAACGAGTTGAACGACTACGTACTTGGGATCTACGAACGGCCGCTTCCACTTCACAACACCTACCTCTCCTACGCGGTGGAACTCGGATTGGTCGGCGCCCTGCTGTGGCTGGCCACGCTGCTGTGGGGGCTCGGGGGAGCCATCTTCAGCCGTGGACCGGACGACCTGCGTCCATGGAAGCTCGGACTCCTGGCCATCACGGTGTTCTCCCTTGCCGTCGGCGTCGTCAACCCCTTCCAGGCTCCCTTTCCCGCATTTCTACTCTGGGTTTGGGCGGGGGTGGCGCTGGGCGGAGCGACTCTGGCAGTCCAGGAACGGCAGGCGAGGGCGATCGCCCCAGCGCCGCTCGATTCCGCGTGGGTACCTGCCTGATGAGATCCGCCGATCGAGAGACGCCTCTGTCGGGGCCCCGACGCCTGCAATTACAGCCGCCACCACTCGTGGAAATTTATGCGATCACCTGCCGTTAGATCGCCATGCTCTGGGGTGTCACGACGGTCGATCCTCGCCTGGGCCACCGGGTGAACCGTCCCGAGAAATACCACACGCGGGTACTCGATGAGCGCCCTTGAACGCGTTCTGACCCTCGGCTTGAAAGACTCCAGGCGCCAGGAAGCCCCGGAGTGGCTGCGGACCTCGCGGGCGGTCGGCCACAGCTGTGTACGCCGTCTGACGCGCCAGCGCTACGACGGGGGGATTCACTTTCCGCCGCCGCCGCCCGCCTGCCCGGCAGGATGGCGTACCGGTCCACCGTCCTTCGTAGGCGTCGGCGGACAGCGCTGCGGGACGACGCGTTGGTTCAATCTGCTCGCGTCTCATCCGGAGATCGTTCCACCACTGGTCACAAAGGAGCTCGACTACTTCGACCGCTTCTACGCCGGTGGTTTCACGGCCGGCGACGCGGCGGGCTACCAGCAGTACTTCCCCAGGGACGGCGAGCGTAAGGTCGGCGAGTGGAGCCCCCTCTACATGAGCGCGCCCTGGATCCCGAGGTTGCTTGCCAGCGCGGCGCCCGACACGCGTCTGCTGGTGCTGCTGCGCGACCCGGTGGAGCGGTACCTGTCGGGATTGGAGCACGATACTCGCGTGGCACGCGAGCAGGGTGAGCCACTCAGCGAGCTCGCTCCGCTCGAGGCGTTCATGCGGGGTCTCTACCACGCTCAGCTCAAGAGCCTGCTCGCCCACTTCGACCGCTCCCAGATTCTCATCTTGCAGTACGAGCGCTGCACGCGAGACCCACTCTCGGAGCTGCGCCGGACCTTCGTGTTTCTTGGACTTCAAGACACCGAGTTCGCACCCGACGTCGCGGCTCACCCGCACTACCAGCCCAAGAAGCCGCGGCTGGATCCTGAGACGTTGAAAGCGTATGTCGAGGCCTACAGCGAGGACGTGATCTCGCTTGCGAGGGACTTTCCCGAGGTGGATCTGAGCCTGTGGCAGAACTTCGCCCATCTCGCAGACCTCGCTCCGCTCGCTCGATGACCGTTATCGGTGGTGAGGAACAGGACATGGCTCTCCCCACCTTCTTCATAATCGGCGCCGCCAAGGCGGGCACGACCAGCCTTCACTACTACCTGGACCAGCACCCGGAGGTCCAGATGTCCGCGACCAAGGAGCCAAACTTCTTCGCCGGCCCCGAGAACGGCATTCCCTACCCACAGGGACGGGTAAGCAGCCTCGAGGACTATGAGCGGCTTTTCGACCCAACCGTCGGAGTGCGCGGCGAGGCGTCGGTCGGTTACGCAAGCCACCCGCGACGGCAGGGAGCGCCGGAGCGGATCAAGGAACTCGTGCCCGACGCGAAGTTCATCTACCTCGTACGCGATCCGATCGCGCGCAGTGTGTCCCACTACCAGCACCGGGTGGCCTACGAGGGCGAGCGCCGCTCGCTGCAGGAGGTGCTGGGCGACCGTCCGGATCCGAGTTCCTTCTGCATATGCCCCAGCCTCTACGCCTCGCAGATCGACCTCTACCTGCGCCACTTTCCCCAGGAGCGCCTGCTGGTGATCGACCATGCGGACCTGCTTGCAGATCGGCGTGCAACCCTACGCCAGGTCTTCGCCTTCCTGGAGGTGGACCACTCGGTTCAACTCCTCTCAGTTCGACGAGGAGCTCAACACCAGTAGCGGGCACCGTCTCTATCCGCCCGGGTACAGGGGTCTGCGCGGGTTGCCCGTGTCCGCGCCCCTGCGACGGCTGCCTCCCGGGGTGCGGCGGGCACTGCGGCGCTCGGTGGAGCGGGTCCTGTGGCCGCCGCTGCAGACCTCGACGCTGAACGACGAGTTACGCGCCCAACTCGTGGAGCTCTACGCCGGCGAGGTCGAGCGCCTTCGCACGCTCACGGGCAAAACGTTCCCGACCTGGAGCATCTGAGCAGGATGTCCCGACGAGTCCTGGTGACAGGGGGAGCGGGCTTCATCGGCTCGCACGTGGCCGACGCGCTCCTGGCGGAGGGCGTGCAGACGACGGTGATCGACGACCTCTCCTCGGGAGACGCGCGACGGGTGCCGGCCGGCGCTGAGCTCTGTCGCGTGGACATCACCGATCGTGCCGCGTTCGACGCGGTGGTGGACAGGCTCCAGCCGCAGGCGATCTTCCACCTTGCGGCGCAGTCGAGCGTGACCGTATCGGTGACCGACCCTGCCCGTGATTGCGCGGTCAACGTACAGGGGACCCTGAACGTGCTTGAGGCGGCCAACCGCCACCGAGCGCCGGTGGTCTTCACCTCCACCGGGGGAGCGTTGTACGGCAACGAGGCGCCGATCCCGACGCCCGAGGATCGCATCCCGGCGCCACTCGCACCCTACGGCGCCTCCAAGTGGGCCGGAGAGGCGTACATCAGGACGTGGTCCGCGGCCTCGGGCGTGCCCCACGCGGTGTGCCGTCTGGGCAATGTCTACGGACCTCGCCAGAGCCCCCACGGCGAGGCCGGGGTGGTCTCGATCTTCACCCACCACCTGTTCACTGGGCGCTCGCCCAAGGTCTTCGGGTACGGCAAGCCGACACGCGACTACGTGCACGTGCTCGATGTCGTGAGCGCCCTGCGGGCGGCCTCCGGAGTCGCTGGGACCTTCAACGTCGCCACCGGGGTGGAGACCGACGTGCTGGCGGTGTGGAGCGCACTGGCGCAGGCGTCGGGCACTCAGGTGGAGCCGGAGCTCGCCCCGCTGCGAGCGGGAGAGCTCGAGCGCAGCTGCATGGACCCCTCCCGGGCACGGCGGGAACTCGGCTGGGAGGCGCAGATCCCACTGGAGCAGGGCCTGCGCGACACCTACGAAGCCCTGGTAGAGGAGTTCGAACGGGGCGGTTGAGTGGGCCCGCGGCGCGGGGAGGGCTCACCCCAGCTCGCTGCGTGCGACCTCCAGCATGGCAAGGGTGCCCATGTCGATCACGGGAGCCGCTAGGACGTGCGCCGCGAGTGCGTGCCCTTGGGCAAGGGCCTCGGGGAACACGTCGTGGCCAAAGTCGAGCTCTACGCCGACCGGCAGAGCCGAGAGGCAGCTTGGCTGGAGCATGTATAGCCCAGCGTTTACGTACGCGGGGCCGTCGCTGTGCGAAGCCGCCTTCTCCTGGAAGGCGCTGACCATGCCCTCGGCATCGATCTGGACGGTGCCCTTGCCCTCGACTTCCTCGGTCCGGTAGAGGGTGAGCGTGGCCGAGGCCCGTGCGCGAAGGTGAGTCTCCGACACCGCACCGATCGGCTCATCGATGATCACATCCCCGTACAGCACCACGAACGCACCCTCTCCGAGGAGAGGCAGCGCGTTGCGCACGCCGCCGGCCGTGCCCAGCAGGTCGCGCTCGACCACCACGTCGATGTCGGCAGCGCACGGATGCTCGGCCACGAAGCCCTCGACCTGACCGGCCAGGTGATGGGCGTTTATGACAATGCGCTCGACTCCTCCCTCCTTGAGGTAGCGGATCTGGCGGGTGAGCAGGGGTTCTCCTCCGACGTCGACAAGCACCTTGGGCACCGCCCGCCCCAACTCGCCCAGGCGGGTACCGCGCCCCGCAGCCAAGATCATCGCGTTCATCGCGTCAGCCCACCCGGCGACCTCGGCTAGACGACATGCGGCTGAGCCTCGGCGAGGCGCGTCTTGAAGTAGTCGACCAGGATGTGGTTGATGATCAGGTGGACGTCCTCGACCACGCCGTAGTGATCTGAGGGCACGATCAGAGGTATGTCGGACAGCTCGGCCGCCTCGCCACCGTCGAAGCCGAGCAGCCCGACGACCTCGGCGCTGCGCGAGCGCGCGTAGCGCATGGCCTTCAACACGTTGGGCGAGTTGCCGCTCGCGGAGACGACGATCAGCACGTCGCCGGCTTGGACCAGGTTGGTGAGCTGCTCCGAGAAGACGTTCTCGTAGCCGAGGTCGTTTGCGAGGGCGGTCATGATCGCGGCGTTGTCGTTGAGGCTGACGATCCGAAACCGCTTCATGTTCGGTCCGATCGTGTTCTTCGCAAGGTCGGCGGCCATGTGGCTGGCAGTGGAGGAGCTGCCGCCGTTGCCCAGCAGGAACACCTGCTTGTTGTTGCGGTACGCGCGAAACAGCGTCTCTCCCAATGCGTTCATGCGCTCGCGCGGAAGCGCCTCGACGGTCGCCTGCAGACGACCGAGGTACGCATCCATGTGGCTCTCCATCATGGCTGCCCGACGCTCCGGTCCATGAGTGTGATCTGGGTGCCGCGGGCAGCGAAGTGGAAGGGCACCTCGCGCAGGTCGCCGAGCGCAGTGCGTACCTCTGCCTGGCGCTCCGGTGGGGCCATGATCAGCAGGAAGCCGCCGGCGCCGGCGCCCAGCAGCTTGCCCCCGCTGGCTCCTGCGGCTCGCGCCTGGCGGTACCACTCGTCCACCTGGGCGTCGCTCAAGCCGGCGACCAGTGATCGCTTGAGCTCCCAGTTGCGGTCGAGCAGAGGGCCGACGCCCTCGACGTCGCCGCGGCCAAGCACGTCGCGCAGCTCGTAGGCGAGGTCTCGCATGCCGAGCAGCGCCTCGGTGGCGCTGCCCTCGATGATCGCTTCGCGCTGCCCGCTGAGCACGTCGGAGGCCGCGCGCTGGCGCCCGGTGTAGAAGAGCATCAGCGAGCGGTGCAGGCGCTCGAGCGTCTGCGCGGGGCAGACGATCGGCTCCACTCTGATACCACCCCCGCGTGGCGTGAACTCGATGAAGTTGAAACCCCCGTAGGCCGCGGCGTACTGGTCCTGGCGGCCGATCGGCTTGCCCAGGACGTCGATCTCGATGCGCGAAGCGTCCTCGGCGAGGTCCTCGACCGAGCGGAACACCCCCTGGTAGGCGTACAGCGCGTTGAGCAGCCCGACGGTCACGGCGCTGGAGGAGCCGAGTCCCGTGCCCTGGGAGGGCACGTCCGCCAGCGTGACCACGTCAAGACCTCGCGGCAGCCCGGTCAAGCGCAGCGCCTCCCGTACGAGCTCGTGCTGAATCTCGCTCACGGTGGAGACGATCTCGGTCTTCGAGTAGCTGACCCGCAGGTCGCCCTCGAAGCGTGGAGCGACGACGACGTGGATCCACTTGTCGATCGCGGTGGAGACCACGGCGCCACCGTGCTCGTCGCAGAAGTCGGCGAGGTCGGTTCCTCCGCCGACGAATGACACGCGCAGGGGAGTCTTGGAGATGATCACGCTCTGCCACCCCTCGCCAGCACGGGCCACCAACGGTTGCGTAGCCGGATATCTTGTGGAGGATGCTCGCCGGCTCCCCGCGGCCGCTCGCGACACCTCTGGGCGGCGCCAGCCCCGCGCCACCTCACCACCCGACCGTTCGGTGGGTGTTCCTCGACCGGGACGGCACGCTGAACGTGAAGCCGTCCGACGGCGAGTACGTCGAGCGCCCGGAGGATCTGGAACTGCTGCCGGGCGCGGCTGCGGCCGTGAGGATGCTCAACCGCGCCGGGCTGTGGACGGGCGTGGTGACCAACCAGCGAGGGGTCGCGCTCGGGCGCATGAGCACTGCCGACCTAGATGCCGTCCACGAGCGTCTCAGGCGTCTGCTTGATCTGGAGGGGGCGCACGTGGACGCGATCTACGCCTGCACCCACGGGATCGACGAGTGCCAATGCCGTAAGCCCCACCCGGGGCTGCTGCTGCGGGCGCAGAGCGAGCACCCGGAGCTCGACTTCGCCCGCGCCGCGATCGTGGGCGACTCTGCGAGCGATGTGCAGGCCGGCAGGCGCCTCGGCCTGCGGACAGTGTTGATCTGCGGGGAAGACGGCGATCGGGCGGTGGCTGGCGCCGCCGCGGATCACCTTGTCGCAGATCCTCTGCAGGCAGCCAGTCTCCTCATCGCACGGCCGTGAGCGCCCCAGGGTCGTGGGCCCATGTGGCGCGACCGCTGCGCCAAGCAGGTAAAATCGATCTTCGACGCTGCCGCGCTCGACTGCGGGAGGCAGTCTTAACCACTATCCACCGCTTTCTGCAACTGACGATGCCAGCACGGACCTCTCACGCTGCCGCCGCACTTGTGCTCGTCTGCGTGTGCAGCGCATTGGTTGGATGTGGCGCCGTGGCCGCACGACCATCCGGTCCGATCCCAGGGTTGTCGCTGTCGGGTGAGTCCCGAGAAAGCGGGGACGTCGGTGACGCTCGCTCCTCGAGCGCTACTGTACCGTTCCGCTTCTTTTCGCCGTCGAGCTTCTGGAACGAGCCGGTGCCTGCCGACGCGCCGCTGGATCCCACCTCGGCTGAAGTGATGGGGGCGTTCGCTGCCCTGATCGCCAGCGAGCAGCAGCAGTCGGGGAAAGGACCGTGGATCGATACCACCTCCTACAGCGTCCCCGTCTACACGGTGCCTGCGAACCAGCCGACGGTGCGAGTCACTCTCGACCACTCGATCCCTGCGCTTCAGTCGGCTTGGGACGCGGTGCCGCTCCCGCCAAACGTCCAGCCCGCGGTTGGCACCGACAAAGACCTGATCGTCTGGCAGCCGAGCACCGACCGGCTGTGGGAATTCTGGCGGCCGGTCCACGAAGCTGACGGCTGGAGCGCATCGTGGGGCGGCGCGATGCAGGACGTGTCGTCCAACCTGGGTGTCTACGGACCCGACGCCTGGCCGGGTGCCATGACATGGTGGGGGCTCTCCTCGTCCTCGCTGTCGCTCGTGGGTGGTCTGATCACCTTCGAAGACTTCAAGCTCGGCCAGATCAACCACGCCCTGGAGATGGCGATCCCCAACGTCCGCTCCGGCGTCTACGCCTCACCGGCGCAACGCAGCGATGGCAAGACCCCAAGCCCGCTTTCACTACCAGAGGGCGCTCACCTGAGGCTCAACCCCAACCTCGACCTCGCAACGCTACACCTGCCAAAAGTTACCCTGATGATCGCCGAAGCGGCGCAGCGCTACGGGATCTTCGTGACCGACGGCGCGGGGAACGTAACCTTCTACGCACAGGACCCGATCCCCACCGGGACCGAACCGTACACCGGTCCGAATGGTTACTTCGAAGGGGAGAACCCCAAAGAACTCCTCGCTTCCTTCCCGTGGAGCGACCTCCAGCTCCTCAAAATGGAACTGCACAGCACCAGGCACACCCGCTCTCGAGCGCGTAAAGCCAGGCGCCAACGGCGCGCGTTCGCACATAAGCGTCACCACGGATGAGGAGCCGTAAGAGACCTCCTCGCTCAAGAACCGAGGAGCGGCTGATCCTTCTCAGTGCCGGCACAGCAGCTCGCAGGCAGAGCTCACAGGGGCAGATGGATGAGCTTGGAGCACGGGCGAACTGGTCACTTCTCGCCGAGCTGTTGTGTGAGAGGAGGCTGCTGCCTTTGCTGGGCCCGCGCTTGGTCGAGCTTGCGGGAGACCCCGCCGGCGAGCAGTTCGTGGTTGCGGTGACACAGGCTCTGGACGCCGGTCGTCGGCAGGGCGCGTTCCTACAGATGATTACCGAGCGGGTGGTGAGCGCACTCGCCGGCGCCGGGATTCGCTGCAGCTCCCTGAAGGGGCCCCCGCTGAGCGAAGCTCTCTATCGCGATCCCGGGCGACGTCCGTCTGGTGACATCGATCTGCTGGTCGCCCAGGAGCGACTGCTCGATGCGGTGGAGGTCGTGCGGGGGCTGGGCTACGCCGCCCCCACCGACTACGTTGAAGCGAGCGGACTGCCTCTGCTGCACTTCGCTCTGGTTCACGAGCGTGACCAGCTTCCACCGGTCGAGCTCCACTGGCGCATACACTGGTACGAGCAGCGGTTCGCGCGTGATCACCTGCTTGCCCCGAGCGAGGCCCTGGCCAGCGGGTGGCGGCCGGCGCCGGTCGATGAGCTGATCGCACTGCTGCTGTTCTACGCGCGTGACGGCTTTCTGAGCCTACGCCACGCGGTTGACCTCGGCGCCTGGTGGGACGCCTTTGGCGTCACCCTGCCGCCGGGTGCCCTCGATGGGCCGCTCCGTAGGTATCCCGCACTCGCGCCCGTCCTCACGGCTGCGTTGAGGGTGGCCGAGAAGACGGTGGGCTTCCCAGCCGACCGGCTAACAGGGGGCGAGCCCAAGCTCGGCGCTCGCGGGCGCATCGCCGTGCGGTTGGCAGACCCCCTGCCGCGCTCGAGCCCCGCCCAGATCTATGCCGACATGGGCTTGGTCGACGGGCTGTTGGCGCCCCCCGGTGACTTTCGCGCGTTCCTCAGGCGCCAGGTGACTCCCTCGCGCGCGGCCATCGAAGGGCGCGCCCAGACAGCGCAGGGGTGGGGAGCAAACTCCACGCTGGGTCACAGCGTGCGAGTGCTCAGTCGGTACGTGCTGGCGATAACTCACCTGCTGCGCCTCCCGCAGATCGCACGCTCCAGGTAGGGGCCGCGGGGTCACGATCCACCTGCTGCGCCTCCCGCGGACCGCACGCTCCAGGTAGGGGCCGCGGGGTCACGATCCACCTGCTGCACCTCCCACGGACCGCACGCTCCAGGTAGGGACCCGCTGCAAGCCCATAAGGACTTGACGCAGGCGTCGATCGTGTACACCGGCTGCGAGCGCACTTTTTGGGGCCTCGCCGCCGTTGATGGCGTGCCGCAATGCCGCCGCCTCAAGCCCCGACACCCGCTCCCCGATCGCAACGCCGGGCCGCCCCGGTGCGCCTGGTCGGCGGAGCCTTCCTGGCGCTCGAGGGCGTGCTGGCGGTGTCGATGGGCTACCTGCTCGCGTTGCTTGTGGCTGCTCGTGAGGAGACGAGCAAGCTGCCCGAGTTGTCGGGAGCGCCTCAGCAAGACAGGCTGAGGTTCGTCGTGCTCGTCCCGGCGCACGACGAGCAGGGTGGCATTCGCACCACGCTGGATTCGCTCGCCGACGGTCACTACCCCGGCGAGGCCCGGCGCGTCGTGGTGATCGCCGACAACTGTGGCGACCGTACGGCTGACGTCGCGCGCGAGGCGGGCGTGGAGGTCTGGGAGAGAGTGGACCCCACGAGGCGGGGCAAGGGCTTCGCCCTGGCGTGGGCGCTCGAGCGCCTGCGGGCCGAGGGGGCCGTCTTCGACGCGGTCGTCATGCTCGACGCCGACTGCGTGGCCTCCCCCAACATGTTGAGCGCGATCGACCGGCGCCTTCGATCCGGCGCGAGCGCGCTGCAGGTCAACTACGTGGCCGCCAACCCCGACGCCTCCCACGCTTCGGCGCTGCGCTTCGGCGCGTTTGCCCTGATGAACACCGTGCGCTTCCAGGGCAAGCAGCGCCTCGGTCTGTCCTGCGGGCTGGTTGGCACCGGCATGGCCTTCACCAAGGACCTGCTGGATCGCGAGCCGTGGACGACGACGGGCCTTGTGGAGGACGGCGAATACCACATGCGCCTGGTCCTGGCCGGCGAGCGGACGGAGTTCGTTCGGGACGCCTCGGTCAGCTCGGCCGTACCCACGTCGCTGAAGGGTGGCTCCGATCAGCAGGCGCGCTGGGAACAGGGCAAGCTCGAGCTGATCCGCCACTGGAGTCCGCGGCTGGTGTCCTCGGGCCTGGTCCAGCGCGACGTCGTGCGCCTGCACGCCGGGCTGGAGTGCCTGGTACCACCGCAGTCGCTGATCGCCGCGGGCAGCCTGGGGTCGGCGCTCGCCGGTCTGGCGCTCGGCTCCAGGCGCCTCGTCGCGCTCTCCGCCGCGACACTCGCGGCGCAGCTCACGTTCGTGCTGGCCGGCCTGCGGCTCGTGCGCGCACCGGTGCAGGTTTACCGTGCGCTGCTCGTCGCGCCGGCGCTGATCGCCGCCAAGGTCGCGCTCTACGTCCGGCTGCTCGGGGGAGGCGGGCCGACGTCCTGGGTGAGAACCGAGCGCGAGCAGTCAGGCTCATGAAGATCGCCTACCTCTGTTCTGAGTACCCCGCGGTCTCCCACACCTTCGTTCTCAGGGAGGTCAACGCTCTGCGCCGCCTAGGCGCCGAGATAGCCACCTTCTCGATCCGGCGGGCGCGCGCCGACCAACTGCTCGCGCAGGCCGACCGGGTGGCGTTCCAGAGCACCTACGCGATCCTCCCTCCTCGTTGGGGCAGACTGCTGGGAGTCCACCTCGGGCTCATGCTCAAGGAGCCCTCGGCGTACCTCGCGACGCTGGCGTTCGCGCTGCGCATGGCCCCGAAGGGTCTGCGCGGGCGCGTATGGCAGCTCTTCTACTTCGCGGAGTCGGTGGTGCTCTGGAGCGAGTGCCGCAAGCGCGGCATCAGGCACATCCACGTCCACCTGGCCAACGCGGCCGCGGACCTCGCGCTGCTCGCCGCCCAGCTCGGGTCTACGGTAGAGCCCGAGCGGCCGTGGTCGTGGAGCTTTACGATGCACGGCCCCACGGAGTTCTACGACGTCGGTCACTACCGACTGGCCGAGAAGCTGGCGCACGCTCGCTTCGTGGTGTGCATCAGCGACTACGCGCGCAGCCAGCTGATGGCCCTGAGCGCGCCGGAGGTGTGGGATCGGTTGCGCGTCATCCACGTGGGAATCCCGATCGAGCAGTTCACCCGCTCGGAGAACGGCGGCCCCCCCGAGGGCGATCCCAGCATCCTGTTCATCGGGCGCCAGGTGCCCGAGAAGGGTCAGGCGGTGCTGCTGCAGGCGGTGGCGCAGCTCGCCACACGTGGGCGCCACGTCAACGTGACGCTCGCCGGTGAAGGGCCCGCCCGGCTGATGCTCGAACGTCTGGCCGAGCGCCTCGGGCTCGCCGCCCGGGTGTCCTTTCCGGGCGCGGTCGGCCAGGAGGAGATCCACGCCCTCTACGCAGGCGCTTCGATCTTCTGCCTGCCGAGCTTTGCGGAGGGCATCCCCGGAGTGCTGATGGAGGCGATGGCGATGGAGCTGCCCGTGGTGAGCACGAGGATCACCGGCATCCCCGAGCTCATCGAAGACGGCCACACCGGCCTGCTCGTCGTGCCCGGCCGCGTGGACGAGCTCGTCGACGCCCTGGAGCGGCTGCTCGCGGACCCCGCTCTCGGCCGCGAGATGGGCTCGCGCGGTCGAGAGAAGGTGCTCTGTGAGTTCAACACAGAGAGCTCCTCGAGGCAGCTCTACGCGCTCTTCGCGGAGCAGCTCTCCCACGGGTCCCGGCGTGCATCGACCGGTCAGGCGGTGGCGAACACAGGGGCCTCGGCGAGCATCCTCACGCTGCTGTCGGACGCCGCGAGGAGCTCGCGGTAGCCGAGGTCGTCGGCATCGACCGAGACCGACAGGCCGCGGCTGGCGAGTTCGCTCGCGATCTGGGTCTGGTGGTCGTCGACGTGCTCGCCCAGGGACAGCCGTCGCGGCACGAGCAGCGGGCATTTGCCGACCTCGAACGCCGCGAGCGCCGTTCCAACCCCGGCGTGGGAGACGACCACATCCGCCTCGCGCATCGCTTCGGTGAGGTCGCGCTCGGGAATCGCGTAGTGCCCCGTGATGCCGAAGTCGCTGACGTCCGTGTCGCCCGTCTGCCACAGGACCTCGGCCTCGGGCGGGAGGACCTCGAGCAGGCGTCGTACGAGCCGTGGGAACCCGTACCCGCGATAGGTGCCCAGCGTCACGACGACCCGCTCGAGCCGGCTCTCGCGCGCGGCGGGCCGAGCGGTTCGCTCGAACGCGTCGAACACCGAGCCGCTGTAGCCCCACCGTTCCCACCCTGGGTACTGCGCGTAGAGGTGGACGCCCGGGATCCTGCTGATCAGGCGCCCGGTGATCGAGGGTCCCTCGATGCGCGCGGCGCTCTCGATGTAGTGGCAGCGCAGCCGTCGAGCACGAGCCAGTGCGAAGAACGGCAGCGCGACGGCAGAGCCGGTGCTGACCACCGTGTCCACCTCGCGATCGCGCAGGATGCGGCGTGCGGCGGCCAGGTTGCGCGTCACGTTGACCGGATCGCGTCCGCCCACAAACGGCACGAAGTCGACCGTCTCGCCGTCGAGCAGCGAGCGGCTCTGCGGCGTGTCGAAGGTGACCCACTGAAACGGGCCCTCGACACCGGACAGTCGCTCGTACAGGTGATGCAGCTCCTTGAGGTGGCCACCGGTCGAGGCGACCAGCAGAGTGCTCAAGCTGCCTGCCGCTCCGTGGTGGGCGATCGTGGGGACGCCGGTGTCATGTCCGGCCAGTACTCAGAGACCAGTTCGCGGGTGTTGCGAATGTTCGCCCTGCTCGAGGCGCCGAACACGATCGACTTGATGTTGGGCTGAGCGCAGACCCACTCGATCGCCTCGCGGGCCGGTATGGCTCCCGAGGCGTAGACCGACATCGCGATCGCACGAAACCGACGCTCGCGCAGCGCGGCTTCGTAGGCCTGCGCGCCGCCGCACATGCGAAAGCCGAGCTTGTTGATGTTGGCGCAGACGATCGGATCCTCGATCTGCAGCTCCTCCAGCACGTCGAGCAGCGCGGGCATGTTCATCGTGATGAAGCCCGGCTCCGCCTGGTAGCGGCTCTGCACGTGCTCGGCGAAGATGCGGAACGCGTCCTTGAACCCCAAGCCCAGCAACAGGTCGACGACCACGTTCTGGAGGAAGATCACCGGCGTGCGCAATCCTGTGAACATCTTCATCTCGGCGTCGACCAGCAGGGTGGTGAGACCCTCGATGTCTTTCTTGGCGAAGGACGTGCCGCCGCGGATCGCCGCGTCCATCAGCCCCTCGTCGGGCAGGAAGCGCTTCACCGCGCCGAGCATTCCGTTCTCGGTCACGGCGTTCGCGTACTTGTGCGCGTAGGGCATGCCCGGATAGAAGGTGAAGTCAGCGTAACGCTGCGGATCGCCGCGGACGTGCTCGCAGACCAGGGCGATGCGGTCGTGCGTGGTGCACATGAAGGTCCGCACGCCCTCCTCGTAGGCGGCGTCGAGCACGTCGATCACGGCGTCGATCTCCTGGAAGCGCAGCGCCTGTGCGCGTGCCTTCTCCTCGGACATGTGGTTCACGCCGAAGAACTGGTTGTCGCCAAAGAGCAGTCTGTCCATCACGCGTCCGTCTTCGTCATGAGCTGCCCTGAGAGCGCGGGAGCGGGCCGCTCGCGCCGGCGGCGCCACCAGCCCAGCCCTTTCGTGCGCCTGGCGCGAGCAGGCTCGTCGCTGACGCTCCCAGCGAGGGTCGAGGCTCCCTTCTGCGCGTCGGCGATCATCATCTCTATGACCCTGTCGGTCAACGTCGCGCTTGCGAAGTCGTTGACGCCCTCCGCACCCCCCTCCTTGATCTGCTGGATGAAGGAGTCGATCTGCGCGCTGTACTCCTCGCCCCGCAGGTAGAACCAGACCGGCTCGGTGAGCTCGGTGGTGTAGCGCACGTTCCATCCCTGCTCGTAGCCCTCCGGGATGCGGGCGGTGTCTCGCAGGTAGACCTGGCACTCCTGGCGGTCGGCGTAGATCCGCCCAGCTTCACCCCACACAGTGACGCGTGTGGTCATCTTGCGGCACGACTCGTCGGACCAGTTGACCGAAAGCTGGGCGGTTCGCTCCTGCGGAAAGTACAGGGTGCTCGAGACCTCGTCGTCGATCTCGCGTGAGAACACACGGTTCAGGACGGTGCCCCCCACGCCGGTCGGCTCACCGACGTACCAGTTGACGAGATTGATGACGTGGGCTGCGTAGTCGTAGAGACAGCCCCCGCCCTCGTTGCGCTGACTGCGCCAGGTGCCGCCCTTGGGCTTGAGCACGACCGGTCCGTAGGCCTCCCCGAGTATGCGGGTCACCTTTCCGATCGCTCCGACGTCGAGCAGGCTCTTGACCTCGCGGAAGGCTCCGACGAAGCGGTTGTGGTAGCCGACCTGCGTTACCAGGCCGCGCTCGCGTCCCAGCGCGGTCAGCCGCTCGGCGTCGCTGGCATCGAGTGTGAACGGCTTCTCGCAGAAGACGTGCAGACCACGTTCGAGCGCCTTGCCGACCATCTTCGCGTGGGAGCTCGAGGGCGTCGCGATCACGACCGCGTCGAGGTCGACCCTGTCCAGCATGGTGTCGAAGTCGGCGTACGTCGTCACGCCCGTGTACTTCTTCAGCACCCCGAGCACGTAGCTCGAGGAGTCGCAGACGCCGACCAGCTCGACGTCGGGGTGTGCGTTGACGACCGCGTGGTGCGACAGGCCCATCTTGCCGAGTCCGACGACCGCGACCTTGATCACGATGCCAGCTCCAAGGTGCGAGGCTCAGTGCGCAGCGTGCCGGCGAGACGATCGGCCAGACGCAGTGCGAAGGCGACCAGCATGAACGTGGAGTTCGCCTGGCTCGAGGTCGGGAACGTCGAGCTGCTGGCGACGAAGAGGTCCTCGAAGCCGTGGACGGCGAGGTCGCGGTCGACCACGCCGTCCTCGGGCAGCGCCGACATGCGGGTCGTGCCGGCCTGGTGGTAGCCGCCGAAGAGCTGCTCGCGCACGGCCTCCTCGACGTCGTCGTAGAGGAACTCGACGTGACCGAGCCCCTGCTCTCGCAGCGATCGGTCGAGCACCTCGTGGGCGCGTCTCACGGCGCCCACGTCCTCCTCGCTGAAGTGCAGATGGGTTTGCAGCCGCGGCATCCCGTGGGCGTCGCGCTCGCCGCTCAGCTCGACAAAGCTCTCCCGGTGCGGGAGGTGCTCGCCGTGGTAGAGCAGGGGGTACACATTGGCGGCGCTGGGAACGAAGAACCCCGGCACCTTGCGTCCACGGCGCACGAACCGCCGGTACCCGAAGCTCAGCGCGAACGCCGTCGCTGGCCCGAGATCGCTGAGCACATTGCGCAGGTGGGCGCGGGTGCTAGTGGGGCGACTCGTCTTGATGTGCGCCTGGCGAATCCCTTCCGCGACGAAGTGGCGGCCGAGCGGCGAGATCAGCATGAGGTAGACGAACGAGAGCACGCCGCTCCCATGCGCTGCGTCGCCAACCTCGGGATTGACCAGCCACATCGCGATATTGGGTAGCCGCTGCTCGCGCTGTGTCTCAGGCGCGAGGGTGAACCGCCGCCGGACGTAGACGCCGTCGCCGTCGCGCTCGTGAGCGTAGATCGTCTGCGCGGGCGGCGTGGTGAAGTGCACGCGAGCGACGCGGGTCTCGACGTGCGCCATGTACCAGCGCCCCAGGTGCTCTGAGTGATTTCCGATACCCCGGGGATGCTCGCGCGTCGAGGCGAGCAGCAGGCGTGTCGATTCCAGGCCGCCCGCGGCGATGACGTAGCGAGCCGCCCGGATCGCGACGGCGCGGCCATCTGCTCTGCGAGCTTCGAGACGATCGACGCTCCAGCCACCGTCGTCCCTGGGACGCGGCACGATCTCGGTGCACGTCACTCCTGTCTCCAGCCGCAGCGACGGAGAACCTTCGAGGGCAGTGCGGTACACCCGCCCGAAGTTCGTCGGCAGCGACCAGCGCTCGAGCGCACTAGCGCGCACCTCGCCGTCGAGGAAACCAGGGACGATCGAGCGACCCGCGAGCTCCGGCACGCCGCTGGCCGCAAAGACTGACTCGCCGCATACGCACCAGTCACACGCCCGTTGCAGGTACCGCGAGAGCTCCTCGTAGCCGACCGGCCAATCGGTCTCCCCCACGATCGGACGCGGTTCGAAGTCGATCGGATCGAACGGGACGCAGCGTCCTCCCCAGATATTGGAGGCCCCGCCCACCTGCCGGCGCGTCGCCAGCGACATCGCGACGTGGTGGCGATCTGCTCCCACGGTGTCCCCCATGCGCTGGACCTCGGGGTCAAAGCGCGCGCCGCCGCTCTCGAGCAGCACGACACTATGGCCCTTTCGGGCCAGTTCCAGCGCGACGACGATGCCCGCCGGTCCCGCGCCGACCACGGCCACGTCGGCCTCGAGCTCCTCACGCCCGGAAGTACGAATGCTGTTGTCCAGCTTCGACACGACCTCAATCACCGACCGAGTCCAGTGGGGTTAGCTCCGAGCGCACCAGCGCCCTGAACGCGCGCAGCGGCGCAGGGTCGGGCTCGTGCGAGAGTCCCTCGACGATCCCGGCTGCGACCCTCACGCGCTCGGGACGCGTCGTGCTGAACAGCACGGTGCCCCGCCGGTTGCGCTCCAGCGCGTCCCGCAGCAGCAGCGATGACACGACCTCCGCTCGCCCGCAATCCTCGCCCACCGCGCCGGTCCACCGCGCGCGTCGCTCCGCACTGCTCGCGACGTGGCCGAGGATGCGCTGCAGCGCGCCTGAGAGCACCCCGAACGTGACCACCCACGAGCTCCGGCGAACGCTTGCAAGCGCCCCACCGAAGATGTCGTCGCGAATCTGCAGGACCGTGGGCGCGCTGACCTCGCCGCTCAAGGCAACGCAGGGCTCGGGATCGCCGGCGAGCCCCCAGGCCCGCACGCGCCCGGCCCGGCGCAGCTCCTCGAGCGCGTCGCCGAGTTCGTCCATGTCGAGGACGTCGCTGGGCGTTGGGCCGTGTATGAAGAGGACGTCGACGTAGTCGGTGCCGAGCTCCCTCAGGCTGGTCTCGAGGCTTGCGCTCAGCGTCGCGCGGTCGTAGCGACGCGGCTGGTGGAAGGTGTCCGAGCGGCGCTTGAGGGCCGCTCGCAGGGCGGGGAGGCGAGCGACCAGTGCGCGTGCAGGGGACTGCAGGCGCGCGAGCGCGCCGGCCGCCCCGGCGGGCTCGATCCCGAACTTGGTGGCGATCGCAAGCTCCTCGCGGCGTCCGCGGGCGAACCGTCCCAGTTCCCGCTCCGCGGCGCCGAGCCCGTACATGCGGGCGACGTCAAAGTGTCGGATGCCCTGCTCGAAGGCCTCGGCCAGGATCCGCTGCCGGTGCCCGCTGGAGGCAGACTGCATGAGTCCCGCGCAACCGAAGCCGATACGCGGTGTCGTCGGCTCGGGGGGCCCCGGATGGGTTCGGGGCCGGCTCGCCTGGGTGCTGATCCTTGACACGGCCGACTAACGGCGGGCCCGTGGTCAGACTTACGTCGTATGGCCCTCGCCCGCACGCGCCCACCCGGCTGGCGGTGGACAGCCCGGCCAATCTCCCCGGGGCGCCGTAAAGCAAACTTAAGTTTCGTCCGATAGCCACTCTGAACGTGGGAGGCGTGGGTTGTAAGGGATGTGAGTCCTCCCTCGTGTGAATGCTCATGCTCTTGATCCTGCTACCGCTCCTGTTGCTCGCGTGGCTCGTCGTGACCGTCGTGGTCATCGCCGCCTGCCAGATGGCGGCGCGCAGCGAGCGCGACCCCGCCGACGAGGTCGCTCAGAGTCCCCGCCTGCCGAGCACGTGCGGGACGGTGCGCAGGAGGATCTTGACGTCGCCCCACAGCGACCAGTTCGCGACGTACAGGTAGTCGAGCGCGCCCATCTCCCGCAGCGGCACGCGGGCTGGCCCGAGGATCTGCCAGGGGCCGGTCATGCCCGGCATCAGCTCCAGCCGCCGGCGGTACCAGCCCTCCACGCGCTCGTCCTCGTCGATCACCAGCGGGCGGGGTCCCACGAGGCTCATCTCGCCCCTGATGATGTTGAAGAGCTGGGGGAGCTCGTCCAGCGCGCTGCGGCGCAGCAGCCTGCCCACGCGGGTCACGCGGGGGTCCTCGGCGATCTTGAAGAGCCCCTCCTGGGCCTCGTTGCGCTCGCGCAGCGAGTCCTTCAGCGCCTCGGCGTCGGGCACCATGGTGCGGAACTTCAGGACGCTGAAGGGCTTCCCGTAGCGCCCCACTCGCAGCTGGCGGAAGAAGACCGGGCCCCGACTGTCGAGCTTGATCGCAACGGCGATCACGATCAGCAACGGCGCGGTGGCCAGCAGTCCCAGTGAGGCGCCGAGGATGTCGAAGGCGCGCTTGACCACCACCGAGGAGCGGGTCAGCTCGAAGCGCCTGACGCCCATCAGTGTCACGCCGTGGAGATCGTCGAACTCCACCGAGGATCCCACCACCTCCAGCAGGCGCGGCAGCACGCTGACCCTCACCCCCACCGCCTTCAGCGTGCGCACGAGATCGAGCATCTCGCCCCCGTCCACGCTGCCTGGCGCCACGATCGCCCGGTGCACGTCGAGCGTTCGAGCCAGGTTGCGGATCTCCGCGAGCCGCTGTGCCGAGAACGTCTTGGCGGACCACTTCCCCACGTCATCGAGGTCCAGGTGGGCGACCAGCTCGGCCTTGACGCCGCCGTGGTCTGAGAGCTTGGAGCGGATCGTGCGCGCCAGGGTGTGGTCGCCGATGAACAGGCACCGTTCGGCGGGCACCGCCCGCAGCGCGAGGCCCCGCGCCGTCGAGCGCGCCACGACCAGCAGGAACATCAGCATCAGCCAGAGCAGCAGCGCATCCCCGCGGTCGAGGGTGCTCCCGTTGACCACGAAGCCACCCGCCAGCCACGCGACCAGGGCCCCCAGCGTCGCCACGTGGAAGAGCTTGGGAGCCTCGTCCAGCGTCGTCTTGTGCATCAGCACGTCGTCGCGGTCGTAAAGGCCGAAGATCTTGGCGCCCACGAGTAGCGTCAACAGGCCGCAGACGCTGACCCACGTGAACTGCAGCGACCGCGAGGAGATCTGTGCCAGCAGCACGAACGCGCCGAGGATCGCCACGACGTCGGCCGCCAGCAGCGAGCGGCGGAACAGCGCATCGCGAGACAGGTTCTCGGTCAGCCCGCGCGTCACGACGGTCTCGGTGCCGCGGCTCTCCGCGCCCGCCTGGCGATCGTCGTCGCCGTCCTGATGGCTCGCGTCGAGGCGTTCGCCCGTGGCTCGGTGGTCGCCCGTGGCGCGGTGACTGCCGCTGCCGTGGTGCTCGCCCGCGCCCGTCTGGGCGCCGTGATCGCTCGCGCCCTCTTTGCGCCTGACCTCGACCTCGGGGGTCATCGCGCCACAGCCGGCGCCGGCTCCAGGGGCTCTCCCCCGAGGGCGAGGATGCCCATTCCCAGTCCGCGCTCGGAGTCGAGGATGAGGTTGACCGCCTCGTTGCGCGAGCGCACCCCCAGCTTGCCAAACGCCGAGGAGAGGTGACTCTTGACGGTGCTTTCCGCGAGGAACAGCCGCTCGGCGATTTGACCGTTCATGTAACCCATCACCACAAGGCCGAGGATCTGCTTCTCGCGCGTGGATAGCGCGGGCGGCTCGACCTGCCGCCAGTGCTGTCGCGGGACACACACCTGTCCTGCCTGAACCGCCTGCAGGCAGGGACCCAGCGCATCGGCCATCTCCTCTTCCAACACCACCCCGGCCACCCCGCCGGCCAACGCCGCACGAACCTCCCACCGCTCGATGCCGGCACAGATCACGAGGACCGGCGTCTGCTCGACACGCCCTCGCAACGAATCGATCTGTGTCGCCAGCGGGCAGATCGCCTCATCGACCCAGAGCACCACCAGTGCAGGGGTTGCCTCGGTATGAGGCTCAGGCAGATCCTCCACACCATCGAATACGGTGAACTCGAGCCCCTGCTGCCCCAAGACCTCGCCGATGCGCTCACGTGCGCCCTCCTTGGCGATCAGCGCGACAGCGCTCGCGTCGTCGCTGTTGCGGTTCGCAGCCCTGGGCCGGCCTGTCTGCGTGCTGGTCCCTGACATGGGCGACTAACGGTGAGCTCGCCGTCAGACTTACGCGCCTTGCCGCTCGGTCCACCGTTGCACACTGCTTTTAAGGCACTGCCTTTGCCTTTTCTAGAAACAACGACGGCTGGTTAAACGCAACAGCCGTCCCAGAGGACGGCTGAAGGCACTGCCCGCAGCAGCAGCTGCGGTTGGCTCTGCTGCTGTCTAAACGATCAGGGGGTTGATTTGCAGCCCGCCGCGGGGTTGCTCGCGCCGACCGTGTATCCCCCAGCTTTCCCCGAGGGATCGAACGCGTCGCCACCAGTCCCGCCCAGACAAGCGGCGGTCAGCTCCTGCAGATCGCCATAGTCGACGACCTGAGGGGTCTCGTAGGCCCGAGCAGTCACTTTGTCATCCATGTGGACAGTTCCTTATCAATGGTTCCCCGCCCGATCATCTCAAATGATGGGACGGCCGACTACACGGCGTAGCTTAGAGGACGAGCGGGCGCGGTCAAGGTGGAAAAAGGGACGATGGTTGGGTGGAGCGGATCGCTATACGCGCCGGGCTCGCGTGCGCCCCGGGGGGGAGCAGATCCTCGACTGAACGCGCCTGGGCGCGCAGCCAGCACTCCGCGGTGAGCAGTCGCCAGACCTGCCACATCCACCGGAAGGGGCTGTGGTGGAGCTCGGCGTCGGTGTCCAGCAGCGCGCGCCGAACGGCACCCTGGTCGACGTACGCGCCGAGCTCCGCGCCCGGGTCCCCAAGCAGCCCGCGGACAGCCGTCAGGTCGGGGCCGCGCAAACAGTCGACGACGAGCGACTCGAACAGCGCCTTGCCGGGGCGCAGCCGCACCACGTCTGGGAGCAGCCCCGCCACACTCGCCCGCAACACCGGCCTGCTGCGGTGGGGATCGAAGGTGGCCTGCGGCGGCAGGCGCAGGCCGAGCTTCACGAGGTCAAGGTCGAGCAGCGGAAGGCGTGACTCGATCCCGGCCAGCGCTGCACGCCGGCGGTGGTGCTCGAACACGCCGACCGCCTCGATCCCGCGCGTGACTCCGTGCGCGGCGTCCGCCCACCAGCGCGGCCCCTCCAGGCGCTTCCAGGCCAAGGGATCGTCCGAGCGCACGAGCTCGCGGGCGACCCCGGGGCGCAGCCAGGCGGGCGCTTCACGGGTTGCGAACCGAGCGTGCAGGGCGCCATGCAGGCGCGGTGGAAGGGCTCCGAGGAGCGCGAGTTCGCCGAACACCCTGGCCACCTCGCGGCGCGGGGGCCGGTCCCCGGCGCCGGGCAGCGCGCGCGCCAGCGCCAGCGCCTCGCGCGGTCGGCCGGCACGCAGCCGATCGGCGAGCAGATAGGACCGCGGCCCGAACAGCTCGTCGCCGCCGTCGCCTCCAAGCACCACCCGCACATCCGCCGCAGCGGCGGCGCGCAGCAGCGGCAGCGCCCAGAAGTCCCCCCAACTGCTCAGCGGCATCTGCCACGCGGCGAGCGACTCCAGTGCGCTCGCCACCAGGCCGCCCGGTCGCACCTCGGCGCTGAGACCAGGGAGCGCCAGCGCCTCTCTGAGCTGTGCGATCAGGTCGGACTCGTCGGCGCCGGGGTGTTCAGGGAAGGTGGCCGAGCAGGCGCACACGCGACCGGCTGAGCGCTTCGCGCCGAGGGCCGCGACGGAGGAGGAGTCGAGCCCGCCGCTCATCAGCACCCCTGTGAGGCCCTCCACGGCGAGCCGGCGTTGCACGGCGAGCTCGAGCGCCTCGCGCACCTGCGCGGCGAGCTGCTCCTGTGGTAGCGCCAGCGGCTCCTCGAAGCGGGGGGCCCAGTAGCGCTCCGCGCGGGCGCCGCGGCGGTCGAGCAGCAGCATCCCGCCGGGCTCCAGGCGGCGGATGCCTACGTACAGCGTCTGTGGCCCCGGGCGGTTGCTCACCGCCACCCAGTGCGCCACGCTCGCCGGGTCCGGCGCCGGGCGCTGGGGCAGCAGCGCCAGCAGGTGGCGGATCTCGCTCGCAAAGCGCACGCAGCCGCCGGCGTCGTGGAGGAAGAACGGGCGCACTCCCAGTTGGTCGCGGGCGATCAGCCCCTCGCCTTGCTCGTGGTCCCACAGCAGCAGCGCGAAGTCCCCGCGCAGGCGAGGCAGCAGGTCACGCCCCCACCGCCGCCAGCCGGCTGCCAGTAATTTCTCCGGCGAGGAGCTGGGCGCGGGCTCGCTCACGCCGTACGCCATGTGCGGCGAGAAGCGAGACTTGCTCTCGGTCTCGCCGCGGATCCCGGGCGGGCAGGCGTCCTTCGGTGACGAGCCGGGACCACCGCGCGAGCGGTCGAGCTCTCCGAGGATCTCGGCGGCGTTGTCCAGGTGCCCATCGAAGAGGCACAGGGGGTTGGTCGGCGGGGGCTCGGGGCCGCTGTAGGCCACCCTCAGGGGAGCCCTGTCCACGATGTGTGCGGCGTGGGGCGCCAGCGCGCCGGCTAGACGGGAGGCGTCGCTGCGGTTGCTCGGGTCGAAGACCCCGGCAAGCCAGCGGGTCACATCGAGCTGCCCAGGCGACGCTCGATCGCGCTCGCAAGCTGTGCGGTGTTCACCTTGGGGCCTACGAGCACCCGCTCCACTCGACCCCGAGCTGCGCGTGCGCAGATGTCGAGCATGCCGCGCAGGCGCTCAGGACCGGTGAGCACCGAGTTGAAGGTGGCGGAGAGCAGCGCCCGGGCGTCCGCCGCGGGCTCGAAGCGTGGACGGCTGGGGCCGTCCGGCCGGCGGTCGAGGAAGAACAGCGCCGCCAGTGGGGCAGGCTCGGCGGCCCCGCGCATCCGCACGAGCCGCTCGCGGGCGTTGATCGCCACAACCTCCTGCCACGGGGCGCCACCGGGGTTCTGTTGCGGCGCCTCTCCAGGACTCCGCCGCGGCGCGTCACCGGGCCTCTGTTGCGGTGTGTCTTCCAGGGACTGCCCTGGCACGCCTCCGACGAACTGCTCGTCGAGCCTCTGCGCCTCGGCGTGATCGAGTCCCGCCACCGGGGTGCCGGGCTGCCCGAGCAGCCGCCCCTCGGCCTGCTCCACCGCGAGCACGTCGTCGGCCAGGAAGCCGGCTCCCAGTCGGCAGAGCTCGAGCGCCACGGAGGTCTTGCCGGAGCGCGAGGGGCCGACGAAGGCGACCGCGCCTCCCTCCGTGACGACGGCGCTGGCGTGGAAGACCTCCAGTCCGCGCAGCAGCGCCGCGAAGGGCAGCACCTGCGCGATCAGCAGCCGCTGCCACGTACCCTCGGGTCGGCCCTCCGGCATACACAGGACACGCCGGCCGTCCGGGGAGAGCAGGTGGCTGCCGTAGGCGGGGCCCCAGATCAGGTACCCCGCATCGGGAGCGGACTCGATGCGAAAGCTCACCGTCCCGTCGCGCTCGCGCTGGTCGCAGACTAGCTCCGCCGAGTCCGGCCAGCCGGGCGCGGCTGGGAGCTGGGGGTGTGCTGGCTGCGCCCGCTGTTCGGCGTGTGCCGGCAGAGGGGCGGGCGCGGCCGATACCGAGATGTCGAACGTGCGCCCCGTGGGTCTGGCGGGCGCTCTCGCCAGGAACGACAGGGGGACGTCGGCGCGCACGTCGAGCCCGAACACGGTTGATCTGGTGCCCTCCTCGCGGTGACCCGCCGCCGGGCCCTTCGGGTCGAGGCTGGTGGTCTCGACTCCCACACGAGTCGCGGGTCCCCCCATCACAGCTCGACGAGCCGTCCGAACGACCCGTCGCCCGGGGAGAGGACCGGCTGGCCGTCGTACTCCACCCAGGCGTGCGCAAGGAACTCCGGCGCGGCTCGTGCGCCGATCACGAGCTTGGCGGGGATCCCCCGCCGGGCCAGCAGCCGGGTGAGGACGAGCGAGCGCGCCAAGCAGCGGGTGTCGCCCGGCAACACCCTCAGGGTTCGAGCCACGGCCCGCCCCAGGCGGCGGGCTTCCTCGAGCGCGTACCCTGCGGGTGGGGCCAGTGGAGAGCGCGAGCGGAGCGTTGCCACCGCCGCCTCGATCGGGGCGCGCCGCAGCTCACGGCGCGCCTGCAGGTAGGCGACCACGATCTCGCCGCCGAGGCGTACACGCTCCGCGGAGCGCAACGGACGCGTGGGCGGCAGGGGACGAGCCGTCGTCCGAGGCCGTTCAGTGTGGGGAGTCGCCATCGAGCTCGATCAGTCCGCGTGCGAGCAGGACGTTGCACAGCTCGCATATGTCCTGCTCGACGGCCGCCTGCGGTTGCGCGTACTCCCCGGCCACCGCAGCCGCGGCGTCACGCACGCAGGCGGCCCGCTCCAGCGCCTCGAGCATACTGCCGGCGGTCGGGTTGAGTCCGTGGTAGCGCCCCGTCTGGAGGTTGAGCACGACGGTCTCCGAGGGAAAGCTGCGGTAGACGACGTGCTGGGGAACCTTGATCCTTGATGTCGGAAGCGTTGTGGCGTTGGGCATTGTCTCGGGGGCCATGTTGTCCTTTGCGGCCTGGGGTTCAGTACTCGATGATCGTCCCGCGGCGTTGACCGACGCGGATCGCGCTCGAGAGGATCAGAATCGACGCCGGCAGCAGCACCCCGGCGAACAGCGCCAGCTTCAGCAGCGAGGGGCCGACCGCGGTGGCCACCGGGCTGTCCACGAGCAGGTGGCGCAGCACGCTGGTGGCGGGCGTGAACGGCTGCATTTTGCTCACCGTCTGCAGCCACTGGGGCAGCACGGTGACTGGGAAGTAGACCCCGCCGGTCAGCGCCATCAGCGCGATGACCCAGCTCGCCCCCACGTTGCCCTGCTTGACTACCACTGTCAGAGCGGCGAACAGCAGGCCGAAGGGCAGAAACGCGAGCAAGGCCAGGGCCATCACCGGCACAGCCACAGGGACCGTCGACCAGTGCAGCTGCAGCCCGAACACGACACAGCCGAGCGCGAGTGTGAGCGCCGCCATCGCGAACGACAGGATTAGCGGGAACAGGGTCATCGCCATCACGCCACGCACTCCTCCGAACGGCGATAGGAGCAGGCGGTCGAAGGTGCCCGCGACGAGCTCCTGCCTGACGAATTCCGGGATCAGGAAGCACGAGTACATCACGCTCACCAGGGCGAGGCCGACGACGACGAACCCAAAGTAGCTGCTGTGCGACTTGAAGCCGTTCAGGTGGACCAACCGCGACACGTAGTAGAAGAGCGCGAGGCTGAACACCGCGGTCATCACCTGGCTGACCAGGCGGGTGCGGTAGGTGAGGTAGACGTGCAGGTCGCGCCGCAGGACGGCCATGAAGGCCTGCGCTGCGGCGACCGTCTCGGTCATGCCGCCACCAGCCTTCCGCGCTCGATCTTCCAGTGGGCGTCGAACGCCAGCTCGAGGTGTTCGCCGCTGGGCGAGCACCACAGCAGGGCGCCGTCGCGGGCGATCAGCTCCTCGATTGCCCGCTCCAGCAGCGCCGCGCCCTCCGCGTCGAGGCTGGTGAGGGGCTCGTCCAGCAGCACCACCTCCGGCTCGGGCAGGAACGTCATCGCGATCCGCAGCCGCTGGCGTTGACCCATCGACATGCGGTCCACGCGCCGCTCGGCGAGCTCGGCCAAGTCGAAGGTGGCGATCGCCTCCTGCACCATGCGGCGGAAGCGCTCGCGTGGGACCATCGCGATCCGTGCGCAGAACTCCAGTTGCTTACGCACCGTCAGTCGCGCGTAGAGGCCTCGGTCGCCGGCCGGCAAGAACGAAACCAGTTGCTGGTAGCGGACGCGGTTCTCGCGGGCGGTGAGGCCCCACACTTCGGCCCTGCCGGCGTCGGGGTCGATCAGGCCGGCGGCGATTCGCAGCAGGGTGGTCTTGCCGACGCCGTTGCGGCCCCCGATCCAGGTCCTCGTCCCCGGTTGGAGGTCCAGGTCGAGCTCGTCGAGGACCAGCGGCAGATCCGCCCGCCAGCGCTTGCTGACGCCCCGCAGTGACATCGGGCAGGCGTTGTCCGCGGCTAGTGTCGGGCTCGCGTGGGGGCGAGCGGTGTCTTCCAGCTCGGACGCCAGGGCCGCCCGCGCTCGGGCTACGCCGCCGTGCTCGAGAGATGTGGGGACTGCGCCGCTGTGCTTGAGCGGCGCCGGGGCTCCGTCGCTGTGCTCAAGCGACTCTGGGGCTGCGGTCACCTCCAACGAGGGCTGCGTCATGTGGCGCCCCCTACGAGCACAGGCCGCCGTTCGAGCGCCCGCTCGACTTGATCGGCCAGGTCCGCCGGCGCAACGCCGGGGTCGCAGGTGAGCCGCACCAGCGTTGCGCCGCTCATCAGCTCGGCGTAACACGCGAACCTGCGTCGCTCGCGCTCCGGGCCTCCCAGCAGGCCGAGCATGTAGGGGGCGAGGGGCAGCGGGCTCGAGGGCACCACGCGCCCCTGCAGGGGCAGGCCGGGGCTGCGCTCCAGCAGGCAGACAATGCGCACGGGGCGGGGCTCGCGGGCTGCCTCGCGGACGGCGATCCAGCGCTCGCCGGCGAGCACACCAAGGGTGGCTCCGAACTGCTCGGGCACTGTGCCCCCGTCTGTCGGTGCGGTCTCGGCTTCGACTTCCCCCGGTGCGAGGAGCGTCTCGGAGGAACCCATGGCGACGTTCATGTGCGGGGTCCCCGGATGGGCCAGCACGCCTGCGGGCCCCTCGCTCAGCGTCAGCACGTCATCGGCGAACAGCGGCCACCCGCGACCCATGAGCTCGAGCGCGAGCGTCGTCTTACCCGCGCCGCTCGGCGCCGCCACGGCGATGACGCCCTCCGGGGAGTCGACGGCGCTTGCGTGCAGGGCCTCGTAGCCGCGTACGATGGCGACGTTCGGCAGGACCCGTCCCAGCAGCACCTGCTGCCAGTGCAGCCCGGAGCGCAGTGGAGCGCATTCGAGTCGCTTGTGGGAGGCGTCCAGGCGAAAGCGGGCGCGGTTGCCGTAGGTGAACAGGA
This sequence comes from uncultured Solirubrobacterales bacterium, assembly GCA_963725535.1. Classification (GTDB taxonomy): domain Bacteria; phylum Actinomycetota; class Thermoleophilia; order Solirubrobacterales; family Solirubrobacteraceae; genus Palsa-744. The sequence goes on along the minus strand of CAVRYX010000007.1, from coordinate 992,282 downwards.
CATCGCCGCATACACCTCGCTCGATCGCCAGGCTGCGTCCGTCGCCGAGTTGCCCAGTCCACTCGGGCAGGCCTTCCGAGCCGCTCCAGACTTCCTCGATCTCTCCGAGCCCGACGAGCTCCAACGCGAGCGAGGGCAACTTGTCCGCCACCGCCCTCTCCGTCTCCGCCCTCCCCATGCCGGGTAGCGCAAACGCGCAGCGGAGATCGAGGCCGTATGCGACGTGGCGCGCTTGCATGTCTCCACCAACTCCGATAGCGCGAAGATTCTTCCAGGTTCCACGAGTTGAATCATCACGCACTTTTTTGACCTCGTGCGCCCCCGACTCGCTCGGAGTGCGCGCTGATCCCGGGGCCGGCGCTGCTCAACGGCGTCTGCGCTACTTGATACGGCGCAGGGGAACCTTGACAGAAGAGCCCTTCCCACAGCTGTGGTAGGTGCGGTGGCCGGAGAGCCGCTGGCCGATGACGGTGGTTGCCACGATCTTGAGCGTGTAGCTGCCACTCGGCAGACCCCTGAGGACGATGCCTCGTTTGAGCCGCCCGACGCCGCGTACGTCTGCGATCTTTCTGCCCCTGAGCTTGACCACGACCCGCTTGAGCGGATCGTACTTGGGATCTCGCAGCGCGATCTTCAACGTGCGCCGCCTGACGCAGACGGCGGCTTTCGGGAGCACGACCGCACTACGGAAGCTGATCACTTCCGCTCCGCTCTGCCCCGACCCGCCGCCGGATACGACCGGGAGGGGTGCCGTCGGGGCCGATTCAGCGCAGCCGTAGCTCGCACTGGCGAAGGTGCCGTTGGGCGCGATCGTCGGCTGGGACTTGCCCGGTTCGCTGAAGCACACCAGCAGGTCTTTGGATCCGTCGGGCTTCTGCAGCACCCGCCACGCGGTCGGCCCCGGTTCCGGGTTGGGTTCACAGGTCGTTTCAAAGAGCCACCGATGAAAGCCCCAGTAAGACCCGTCGGGCTGGGGAGTCATGCCAATCCACATTTCTTCGCCTGCCTTGTGAGTGCACACTGCGAATTTCGTCGGGGTGACGACCACGCCGGCGAACTCCCCATTCGCGGCTGGGTGGATGGCGACCTCGCCGCCGTTGAAGGACCAGACCCCTTCGATTTCTGTGGCGGCTCCCGCGGGTGCGGCGCCGACGCCCAGGACGATGGTCAAGGCGATTGCGATCGGCCAGGACCGGTGGGGCATCGCACGCAAAAGACGGTTCATCGATATACACACCCTTCTCGGTAGGTAGAGACGTCGGCCTAGCAACGGCGCCCGGCGCGGCAGACTTGCGATGGCGACTGCGAACTAGCGGATCAGAACCGGCCGGCTGCGGCCCGACACCTCGGCACCGCTTGCGACCTGCACGAGCGCGCGGTAGAGCCCGCGCCGGCGCAGGCGCAAGGTGCGGGCGAAGCGCGACACCCCACTCGCACGGGTCCTGACCGTAGTGCCGCTGACCAGCACATACCGGCCGTGGTCGAACCGCTCGAACGCCACCCCGGCGCCGGGCTCGCCGGGGGTGACGGTGCCGTAGAGGCGCACGTACCCTGGGCGCCGGGCGGGGCGCACGTGGAGGGTGACCCGCACCGCGACGAGCTCGGTGACCACGGGGCTGTAGATCGTCGGTTTGCCGGCGGTGGCGGCGCGCAGCTGGGTGCTCTGCAGGAGACCCGCGACCGGGAGGGAGAAGTCCCCCGCCGCGTCCGTGGGCACGGCACTCGTTACGTCGTGGAAGCCGTGGGTGTAGGGGAAGGGGTCTGCCTGCAGGACGACCGCGACGCCCGCGTTACCGGTCCCCGAGAGTGTGCCCGTGAGCTCGAGCGGGCTGCCGAACACAACCGGGTCGGGGACAACGGTGGCGGTCAGTGACAGCGGGACCTTCCTGGTAGCGAACGCGGCGTCTGCGCTGGCCGTCGTCCCCGCGGAACTGCTCGCAACGACCCGGAAGTGGTAGGTGGTGTCGGGCTCCAGGCCGCTTACGGCGTGGGTGAGCTTGACTTCCACGGTGCCGCTGCCGGCCGCGGCGGACGGCGTCTGGGAGCCGTACGCGGCGGTGGGGCCGTACTGGAAGAAGTACGTCGTCGCCAGACCCCGGGGGTTGACCCTCGCTCTGAGCACGGCCGTCGAAGCGGTGATCTGTTCGGCGTAACCGCTGTAGGCGAGCGGAGGGAGTGGTTTGGGGGCGGGCTTGGGAGTGGTCGTCGTGGTCGTGGTGGTGGTCGTTGTGGGTGTGGTGGTAGTAGTGGTAGTCCCGGTGGACGTGGTGGCAGGCGTGGAGGGGCTCGCCTGCGAAGCAAAGGGCAGCGCGAGCGCGCCGCCCGCGATCAGCGCCGCGCCGAGCGCAAGCCCTTTGCGGATTCTCAGCCTGCTCATCCTGCATCTGCCTCCCTTTTGAGGTCTCGCTCCTGCGCGATCCGATTCCTCCATCCACAACCCGCCGCTCGGTCGTTCGATGCGAGCGGATTCCCCACGATGGGACCGTCTCTGCCCGCATAACGGCGTTCGAGGCCCCGCGCTTGCGCCGCCGCCGGTTCTCAGACGCGCCGTACCGGCCGGCCCAGCGGCCCCGGCACGGACGTCCGCGCCGCAACGGCTGGTCCTTGTTATTTGCCGATTTTGGGTTCGGCTGCTCCGACCGGTTTTTCGGCTGCTCGCTGTTCTCGCTTCTCCGCTTCGTCGACTTCTTGCATGACAGCTGGCCCGGCTGCCCTTTCGGCTTCGAGTAGGGCTTTATGTTCGGCCTCGCGGGCTGGAGCCGGCGCCTTGCCGTGGTTTCTGCCGACGGTCGTGCCGCTCGTGCCTGCGGTCTGAGCGCAGCTCGAACCTTCCGTGCATTTGACAGTCGTGCCGGTTGTGTCGAAGCAACCGTAGATGGTGTAGAGCGGGTTTACGGCGCTGCGCCCGTGCCCGACCGACATCAGCTGCTGCCCGACGAACGAAGGTGGCGCCTCAGCCTTGTAGCAGCCGTCGGATTTGGCGCTCACGTCGTAGATGACGGGCGTGGCCAGGAACGGTTCGAACCCCGGCAGTGCGGTGATGACAGTCATCGTGCAGGTCCAGTCGTCGCCCGGTCCCTGGCTCTTGCTGGCGTGCCGGGCGCAGATCGTGTGGAGCTGGAGCTTGGCCCCCTTCGGAACCAGGCGGCCGAGCTCCTTCTGCTGAAGCACCGTGAGATCGTTGAAAGCGGAGGAGATCGAAGCCTCGAGCCGGGCTTGTGTGACTGCCACTGGCCCCAGGCTCGTGCCAGCCCCGAGCACGACGATCAGCGCCGCTGAACCGAGCACCGCGCGCACTGGCAGCACCCACCCGGGTCTGCGGGTGACCGGCGCGCCGGCGAAGTCCCGTCTGCGGAGGATCAGCCACGATGCTCCCAGGCACACCGCCACCCACAGGACGCACACGCAAGTGCCGATGATCAGCGGGCCGTAGAACTTGGGGGCACTCAGCAGCCCATGCCAGTCGTTGAAAGCCGAGGCGACCAGGAGCGCGTGGACCCATGATCCGCTGCCGATGAGTTCCAGCAACTGCATGAGCAGGCCGACGAGCACGGGTCCGAGCACGCCCACGATGCCGTTGCGGGTCGCGACCGAGAACAGCAGCGCCAAGCTCGTGAACGCCAGCAGGGGAGGGACGTTTAGCAGCCAGCTCACGAGCACCAGCCACAGGCATTCACCGGAGGAGAGAACGTTCCCGCTCAAGCCGACGAGCGGTTGATCGCCGGTTAGAAGCAGGCCGGCGAGGATGCTGGACAACGCGGCCAGCGCGATCAACGCCAGCGAAAGCGTCCCGGCGGCGAGCACCTTTCCCGCGAACACGTCTCTGCGGCTGCGAGACCGGGTGAGGACGGTCTTCCACGTCCCGTGGCGATCCTCGGAGGAGAACAGGTCGCCGGCGAGCACGCCCGCCAGCACGGGGAACCCCAGATAGCCGCCGAAGCCCAGCACCACAAACGACACGGCATAGCCGGAGGCGTGGACCCATACGCCGAGCAACGTGTCCGCCGGGAGCGCGCTCTGCTGGCTGAGAATCGCGCCGAACCCCAATGGGCCGAGCGCACAGACGAGCGCCAGCACCCGGGTCGAGAGCTGAGCGAGGAGCTTGCGCCGCTCGGCTCGATAGACGCTCAGCATTGATCGGTGGTGAGCGCGAAGAACAATGACGTGAGCGGGCTCATCGAAGCCGACGATGGGGCCTCGGTGCGCATCCGCTCGGTGCTGCCGTCCCATACCACGCGACCGCGGCTGAGCACGGTGAAGCTGCCACAGACCCTCTCGACCTCCTCGATCTTGTTGCTGCTCAGCAGTACAGCGACGCCTTCCTCGGACAGCGTACGGAGGAGCCCGACGACCAGGCGAGCGCCCGCGGGGTCGAGCGCGGATGTCGGCTCGTCCAAGAGCAGCAGCCGCGGCGTGCGCATCAGCGCCGCGGCGATGCCCAGACGCTGACGCATTCCAGATGAATAGCCGCCCACCCGATCCCCGGCTCGCCCCGTCAGCTCCACCTGCTCGAGCACATCATCAATGCGTGTCCGCGCGGTGCCGCCGTCCAGCTCCGCCAGGACCTCCAGGTTCGCGCGTCCAGAGAGGTACGGATAGAAGCTCGGCTCCTCGACGAATCCCGCGACGCCGTCCAACACGAGCGAGTCCGGCCCATCGAGCCGGCGACCGAGGAGCTCGATCGTGCCCTCATCCGCTCGCACCAGCCCGAGCAGCATCCGCAGCAGCGTCGTCTTGCCGGCGCCGTTGGGACCGAGCAGGCCCCTCACCTCGCCCTCCCCGACGACCAAGTCGACGCCTGCGACCGCGCAGGTCCTCTCGAATCGCTTGGTCAAGCCGCTCGCGCTCACCCCAGCCATCCCGAGCGGAATATAGAGGCATCGCCGACGCCCCCGCGCCGCATCGGCAACAATCCTGGCTCCATCGTGTTAGGAGCTGCAGCGGGTGGGGTAGCTCAGCGTCATCCTGAAAGCGATAGCTAGGAAAGGCTGGAGTAGATGGCGAGATGTTGGGGCAAAGCACGGGCGGCAGCGGCCGTCGCGCTACTGGGTCTGGTTGTGGCGCCGGCAGCCCTGGGCGCCACGACGGAAGGTATTCACAAGATCCAGCACGTCGTCATCATCATGCAGGAGAACAGGTCGTTTGACTCCTACTTCGGGACCTACCCGGGCGCGAACGGGATTCCCGCCGGTGTGTGCGTGCCCGACCCGCTGCACGGCGGCTGCGTCCAGCCCTTCCACGATCCGAACGACGAGAACTACGGCGGGCCCCACGGCCACAGTGCCTTCGAAGCCGACCTCGACGGAGGCAAGATGGACGGTTTCGTCGGTGAGGCGGAGAAGGGGATGGAATGCTCAAGCACCGAACCTAGCTGCAGCCCTTGCACCGAAAAAGAATCCGGCGCACAGTGCATCGACCCGTTGGGCTATCACGACGCGCGCGAGATTCCCAACTATTGGACTTACGCCCAGAACTTCGTCCTGCAGGACAACCTATACGAGTCTGCCTCCTCGTGGAGTTGGCCCGAACACATCTACATGGTCTCCGGATGGTCGGGTGCATGCCACGAATACACCAACGCGATGTCGTGCTACCGCGCGCCCGAAGGGCCGCCTGACCCGGAACCCAGCGGCGGAAAGCCAGACCCCTATACCGGTCCTGACGCGATCTCGCTGCCCTGGACCGATATCACCTATTTGCTGCACAAGTACGGAGTGAGCTGGGCTTATTACATATTCGAAGGCAGTGAGCCCGACTGCGAGAGCAACGAAGCAATGACCTGTGCGCCCGTGGTGCAGGGGCCGAAGACGCCGGGGATCTGGAACCCGCTTGTGGACTTCACTGACGTCAAAGAAGACGACCAGCTCGGCGACGTGCAGTCGCTGAACAACTTCTACACCGCCGTGCACAACACCGGCGAATGCGCCCTACCCAACGTCTCCTGGATCGTTCCCAACGGCAAGGTCTCAGAACATCCTCCTTCGCTGATATCGACCGGCCAGACGTATGTGACGACGCTGATCAACTCGATTATGCGCAGTCCCTGCTGGGACAGCACTGCCATCTTCCTCTCCTGGGACGACTGGGGCGGGTTCTATGACAATGTCGTCCCGCCGGCGATCGACCAGGAGGGGTACGGTTTTCGCGTCCCCGGTCTGGTCATCAGCCCTTACGCCCGCGCGGGGTACATCGATCATCAGCAGCTCTCCCACGACGCATACCTGAAGTTCATCGAGGATGACTTCACGGACGGTCAGCGCTTGAATCCCGCGACGGATGGGCGCCCCGACTCGCGCCGGGACGTGCGCGAAGAAGCGCCGGGTCTCGGGAACCTGGAAAGCGACTTCGATTTCTGTCAGACGCCACGCCCGCCGTTGATCCTGCCGGCCGAACCGGCGCCGGGACCGGCGTCTGATCCGCCGGGGTCGGTGCCGCCCGGAGCACCGGAACCCACGCCGACCCCGTGCCCTACACCGCCTACACCGCCTACGCCGCCGAGCCCGCCGCCGTCCACCAGTCCCACGGTGCCCTCTGCGCCAATCCCTCCCGCTCCTGTCCTGCAGCTCACGGCCTCGGTGGCTTCCCGTCAGGACGTGCGCCTGAATCACGGTCGCGTCTATCTGATGGTCGGCTGCAACATGGCTTGCTCGCTCTACGCGCACGGACATCTGAGCCTGTCGCGCGATCGTCGGCACCTGAGGCTGCGCAGCGTACGACGAACGCTCACGGCCCACCGGACGGTGGGCATCGCGCTGTCGCTCTCGCGCCGCAACCTCCTTGCTGTCCACAGCGCATTGAGCAGGCACCGATCGGTCAAGGCATCCATCGAGGTGGAAGCGTCTGGGGTGGGCGGCTTGCGAGGAAGCTACTTCGTCGCTGTGGTACTGACCTGGCGCTGAACTTGCCGCTGGTCGCGGTTGCGCGCTACACACCTGGCGACAATTCCCTCAGGGGCACTCGGCCAGTCGAGCTCGGGTCGCGCACCACGCCTCGACGCGGGGCACGGAAGCCCCGCGCCCACGGCCGTCGTTGCTCCCATGGGCTGCGCGGATGCGCCCCGAATGCCCGCCCCGGTCAACGTGTGCCGTACCGGCCGTGGAGGAAGCGCTCGAACGCCACGGCGGCGCCGGGCTCGGCGGGGGTGACGGTGCCGTAGAGGCGTACGTCCCCGCGGCGCCGGGCAGGTCGCACGTGGAGGGTGACCCGCACCGTGACGAGCTCGGTGACCACGGGGCTGTAGACCGTCGGTTTGCCGGCGGTGGCGGCACGCAACTGGGTGCTCTGCAGGAGGCCGGCGACCGGGAGGGAGAAGGCCCCGGTGGCATCTGTTGCCACGGGGCTCGTGACGTCATGGAAGCCGTGGGTGTAGGGGAAGGGGTCTGCCTGCAGGACGACCGTCGCGCCCGCGCCGCCGGTCCCCGAGAGCGTGCCCGTGACTTCGAGCGGGCTGCCGAACACGACCGGGTCGGGGGCGACGGTGGCGGTCAGTGACAGCGGGACTTTCCTGGTGGTGAACGTGGCGTCCGTGCTGGCGGTCGTCCCCGCGGAACTGCTCGCGACGACGCGGAAGTGGTAGGTGGTACCGGGCTGAAGGCCGGTTACGGTACGGGTGAGCCCTACTTCCGTAGTGCCGCTGCCAGCCGCGGCGGACGGCGTTTGGGAGCCGTACGCGGCGGTGGGGCCGTACTGGAAGTAGTACGTGCTCGCCACGCCCCGGGGGTTGACCCTCGCTTTGAGCAGGGCCGTCGAGGTGGTGATCTGTTCGACGTAGCCGCTGTACGCGAGCGGAGGGAGCGGTTTGGGGGCGGGTTTGGGAGTAGTCGTCGTGGTCGTGGTCGTGGTGGTGGTGGTCGTCGTGGTGGTGGTGGTGGTGGTCGTAGTGGGTGTGGTGGTCGTGGTGGTAGTCCCGGTGGACGTGGTGGCAGGGGAGGAGGGGCTCGCCTGCGAGGCAAAGGGCAGCGCGAGCGCGCCGCCCGCGATCAGCGCCGCGCCGAGCGCAAGTCCGCGGCGTACTGTCAGCCTGCCCATCGTGCGTCTGCCTCCCTGTCTCCCTGTCGAGCTCTCTCTCGCGACTGCGCGGTCCGCTTTCTACAACCCGGTGCGCGCTCGCTTGATGCGGGCGGTGCCGCGATGGGCCCACCTCGCCGTCTAACCTCGATTGTCGGTTCGATAATTCGATTGAGGATTTTGGCGTTTTGAGCTATCGGGCGGGGAAGCTGTAGCTGAGGGTGCGTCCGCCCCACCAGGGCACCTTGATGCGCTTGTCCTGGTATGCGGCGTCGAGCAGCGCAGGGGTGTGGGTGCGGCGTCGGAGGGCGACCTCAACGTGGCCGGGGCTGAAGCGCAGCTCGCCGATCCCGTCGATCAGCTGGGCGCGGAGCGTGTCGGGGCTCTGGCGGCGGTAAGCGGCGTGCAGGCCATGCGCGAAGTGCCGGTAGACGATGTCGGCCAGGACGGTGAGCGCGATGTCGAAGTCCACAGCGAGCGGCACCTGGGAGCAGAGGGAGTCCAGGTGGAAGGCGCGGATCTGTTCGGCGAGCTGGTTCTCGATCCCCCAGCGCTTGGCGTAGCGCTCGATCAGCTGCTTGGGCGTCATTTCCTGGCGGTTGGTGAGGATCAGCGTCGGCTGGTCGCGGCCGAGGCCCTGGACGGCGAGCTGGCGGAAAGCTCTGCCCTCGATCGTGACCTGCTGCTCGTAGTAGCTGGCGGTCTTGTGCTTGCCTGCACGGTCGAGCCGGGTCTTGGTCCAAGCGCTGGCGGGGAGAGCTTCGAGCATGCCGATCAGCTTCGGGGAGCGCTGACGCAATGTGATGAAGCCGACCTCGATCTCGTCGAGCTCGGCGAGGTGCTCGTGGGTGGTGAGCTTGCCGTCGAAGACCAGCAGCTTCGGCAGCTCGCCGTGGGTCTTCTCGTAGAAGCGGCAGAACTCGATCACCTCGCCGGACTGCGCGCGGGCGGTCAGTTCGGCGTTGGCGTAGATGATCGTGTGCTCAGCCCCATCCTGGGCGATGAAGCTCAGCACCGAGCGAGTGCGCTGTGAGCGGCGGGGAACGTAGTGCTTCTCGAGGATCGTCTCCTGCCCGTAGCTCATGATCGCGTGAAAGTCGAGGTTCAGGCCCTGCTCGCCGCGCAGCCCGGCGTCGCGCAGCCGGGGCTGCAGCGCCTCAAAGAACGCGAGCTGCTGGGCGCGGGTGGTGCGATATGAGTAGGTCTTCAGGTGCCATGTCTTGGGCAGCGCGTTCAGAGAGCAGAACAGGCCGAGTGCCGGGTCATGAACGACGTTTGCCACGTGGCTGCGCCGCCGGCGCCCGGAAAGCTTGAGCGCCATCAGCGCCAGCACCGAGTGCAGCGCGTCGAGCTGGCTGGTGGACGGCCAGCCGGCCGCATCCACCAGCCCGGGCAGGTCGAGTGCGATCAGGTCCCCGATCAACAGGAACAGCCCGGCGTGCTGGGTCTCAAGACGCCCCGTCTCGGGCCACTCGCCCTCTCCCAGCACGCGCACCTTCTCCGCGGCAAGCCGCCCTGGCTCTGGCCCGGTCTTCGGTGGGAAGGCCGGCCTGGGCATCCGCGAGAGCCCCTCCTCCCGCAGGATCTCCCACACCGCGGTGCGCGAGAGAGGCGTCCCCGCCCGCGCAAGCTCTGCGACGATCTCCTCGATCCCGTGCCGCTCACGGCGCAGGACGAGCACCCGCTCGCGGGCGGCGTCCTTCTTGGGCTGGCGCTTGGGACCAGGGCGCGAGCGGGCGAACAGCTCGGCGAGGTCCGCCTGCCGGTAGCGGGAGATCAGTGTCTGCACGCTGCCCTTGCTGTAGCCGAAGCGCTCAGCGATCTCGCCAGCCGAGCGCTCCTCGACCCAGTACGCACGCAGCGCCTCGTAACGACGCTGCGCGGCGAGCGTCGGCTCGGTGAAGCGCTCATGTCCTGAACGGCCCATCTCTCAACGCGATTGGTGGACGATCATGGGAGTATTGTTGCAGTGGCTTCGGACGGAATCGTCGCTACGATCACGCCCCACCAAGCCAAGCACGCCCAATCCGTGGCCCTGGCTGCCGACCCGCGCCGGCCAACCAGATCACGCACTGCGCCGGGCGCGTCCACTCATTCCGCTGAGGCACGCCCCACCCGACACAGCGCAAGCCCCACGCCACCAGCCCATCGCCGCCCACCCACTCGCCCCGCTTACAACGAAACTAGTGGACAAACCCCCCGCCGACCATCCAGGCTAACGGTGCCCGAGGGTCCGCACTTCCACACCACGGGCGGTTAGACTCGTCGTATGGGACCCGACTGAGGCTGATGGCGCCGCGGGTGGGGCTACGCGCTCGCTGGGTCGGGTGAGACCTGGTGCTGGCAGGCTTCTTCGTACAGCGGCTCGGGTGCCATGTCGAAGCCGTTGGGCCAGACGACTGTGCCGATCTCTGGGTTTACGCGGACCTGGGCGAAGAAGACAGGGTCGGCGAGCGGCTCAGCGATGCCCCGCCACTCGCTGCTGTCGAATGCTACGTCGCCGACGACCCCGTCCTCAAATGTGAGGCGCAGACAGTGGTTGCCGAGAACCTCAGCACCGGTGACGTTGACGAGCCTGTCCATGACCGCCATTTTAGGTCAGCGGAGCGATCGGCGCCAGAAGTTCTTTGTTGACGGCGCGCTGCCAGTCCGCGTCCAACTCCTCAGCGTGCAGCTTGGTCCAATCCTGGACGAGGCGGAGTGCGCGTTTCGGAAGGGAGCCGACGATGATCTCGCCCGCGAGGTCAAGCGATGCCCTGTACTCGCCGTAGCGTGCGTGGAAGTGCGGACGGGAGTGATGGCCCTCGCGCCAGTACATCGTGATCGTGATCCCGTAGAAGTGGCTGATACTCGGCACTCTCCCTGTTCCGACCGCGGGGCCAGACGGGGACACGCCTGCTCAGTGATCAGGGACGCGGCAGGATCACGTAGCCGAACTCGCGTTCGGCGCGCCTGCGCAGTCCGGCCGGCAGGACGGCCGACCTCGTGTGCCTGCTCGGAGGAGAAGGCCTCGACGTGGCAGCCGCGTAAGAGGCGTCGCAGCTGCGCTTGCCTGGGCGAGCGGCTGACCTGTGCGACGACGGGCGCTGTCGTCCAGGGCACGATACGCTGACCTCATGACCTCGTTGGAAGGCCACGCAGGTGCCACGGACCCGACGGCTACAGACGCTGTTCGCGACCCACTGGCTGTCGCCGAGGCAGTGCTTGCCGCGCGCCGGCGTCCGATGTCCGAGCGCCTGGAGCTGGCGTTGAGCTGGAACGCCGTCGCCGCCGAGCTTCGCGCCGGTCTCCTTGCCGCAACCAGACGTGCGCACCACAGCCATTGACCGATCCGGGCGGGTTTGACGCTCGCGAGCTCTTCAGGGCCCTTGCACACCGCGACGTCGAGTACGTCACGATCGGCGGTATCGCGATCCAGGCATACGGAGGTCAGCGCCTGACACAGGATCTCGATGTCGTCATCGCCGCATCCACGGACAATCTCGCGCGACTGGCTAGTGCGCTGCTCGATCTCGACGCTCGCATCCTGGGCCCGACGGCCAGCGCTCACGGGCGCCGGCAGACGGGGCCGTGACGGCCTGCCACCGCAAGTCTCACCCGCCCGAAACCGTTGGAGGCCCATGCCGCGCACGATGGAGCCGGAGCTGTCGGTGGGGGCTGCGAACCCGACTGCCCCCGGTGAGCGTGCCCCCGGTGAGCACCCGGGGGGCGACCCCGCCGCCACCTACCGTCTCTCGCACCTGCGCGCGCTGGAGGCCGAGGCGGTCCACGTGATGCGCGAGGTCGCCGCGGAGTTCGAGCGCCCGGTGCTGCTGTTCTCCGGGGGCAAGGACTCGATCGTGCTGCTGCGCCTCGCGGAGAAGGCGTTCCGGCCGGGGCCGTTCCCGTTCCCGCTGCTGCACGTGGACACGGGCCACAACTTCCCGGAGGCGCTGGCCTTCCGCGACCGGCGCGTGGCCGAGCTCGGGGAGCGGCTGCTCGTCGCCTCCGTGGAGGACTCGATCCGCCGGGGGCGGGTCGAGGAGGCCGTGGGTCCCCAGGCCTCGCGCAACGCGCTGCAGACCGTCACGCTGCTGGACGCACTCGCCGAGCACGGCTTCGACGCCGCGTTCGGGGGCGCGCGGCGCGACGAGGAGCGCGCGCGGGCCAAGGAGCGCATCCTCTCCTTCCGCGACGCCCACGGCCAGTGGGAGCCCCAGCGCCAGCGCCCGGAGGTGTGGAGCCTCTACAACGGGCGCCTGCGCCGCGGCGAGCACGTGCGGGTCTTTCCGATCTCCAACTGGACCGAGCTCGACGTGTGGCAGTACCTCGCCGAGGAGGCCCTGGAGGTGCCCTCGATCTACTTCGCCCACGACCGCGAGGTGTTCGCGCGCGAAGGGATGCTCTACGCGGTCTCCCCCTTCGTCCAGCTGGTGGACGGCGAGCGGCCGTTCACCGCGCGGGTGCGCTACCGGACCGTCGGGGACATGACCTGCACGGGGGCGGTGGAGTCCGACGCGGCGACGCTCGCCGAGGTGGTCACCGAGATCGCCGCCACGGAGGTCACCGAGCGCGGGCAGACCCGTGGGGACGACCGCGCGTCCGAGGCCGCGATGGAGGACCGCAAGCGGCGCGGGTACTTCTGAGGGCTCCTCGTCGGTGGGTAGTGCCTCAGTTTGGTCGGGACCCGCGGGCCTGACGAGACCTTTGTCTTTTTGAGCGCATATATGGGCAACTGGACCTCCTATAGCTGCCCATCTGGTTGTCGCCCACAGATCCAGTTGGTGACATACCCTCAAACTGATACACCACCCGCCGGTGTCCGATATTCGTTCCCCGGCCCATAAGTCCCGCCCGCCGAGAACCGTTGCTGGGCGCATGGCCACGCAAACCGACACGGCTGTCCAAGCCGACACCGACACCCCTATCGCTGCCCAGACCCACACCGGCGAACGCACCGCGCAGGACACCGAGGAGGTCTTCCGGCGGCTCACCGAGCGCCCCGTGGAGCTGCTGCGGTTCGCCACCGCGGGCTCGGTGGACGACGGCAAGAGCACGCTGATCGGGCGGCTGTTGTACGACTCCAAGCAGGTGCTCGCCGACCAGCTCGAGCACGTCGAGCTGACGAGCCGGCGGATGGGCCACGACGGCCTCGACCTCTCGCTGCTCACCGACGGCCTGCGCGCCGAGCGCGAGCAGGGCATCACGATCGACGTGGCCTACCGCTACTTCGCCACCGCGCAGCGGCGGTTCATCATCGCGGACACCCCCGGCCACGAGCAGTACACGCGCAACATGGTCACGGGCGCCTCGACCGCGGACCTCGTGATCGTGTTGGTCGACGCGCGCAAAGGCGTGGTGGCGCAGTCCCGCCGGCACGCGTTCATCGCCTCGCTGCTGGCGATCCCGCACCTGGTGGTGTGCGTCAACAAGATGGACCTGCTCGGCTACGACGAGGAGGTGTTCGACTCGATCGTGGACGAGTTCGAGCGCTTCGCGGCGCGCCTGGACATCCAGGACGTGACGTTCATCCCGATCTCCGCGCTGCGGGGCGACAACGTCGTGGAGCGCTCGCAGGCGATGCCGTGGTACCAGGGGCCGCCGCTGCTCTACCACCTCGAGCACGTCCACATCGCCTCGGACCGCAACCTGCGCGACGTGCGCTTCCCGGTGCAGTGGGTGATCCGCCCGCGAGGGAGTCGGTCCCACCCCACCTCGGACTACCGCGCCTACGCGGGGCAGGTGGCGGGCGGGATCGTGCGGGCGGGCGACGAGGTGGTGGTGCTCCCGGGGGGGCAGCGCACCACGGTGGCGGGCATCGACACCTTCGACGGGCCGGTGCGCGAGGCGTTCCCGCCGATGTCGGTGGCGCTGCGGCTCACCGACGACGTCGACGTGAGTCGCGGCTCCACGATCGCGCGTACACACAACCAGCCGGCGGTCTCGCACACCTTCGAGAGCCTGCTCTGCTGGATGTCCGAGCGCCCGCTGGACCCGGGGCGGCGGTACCTGGTCAAGCACACCACGCGCACCGTGGGGGTGGCCTCGCTGGAGGTGCGCTACCGGATCGACGTGGACACCCTGCACCGCGACGAGAGCGCCGCCACGCTCGCGCTGAACGACCTGGGGCGCGTGCGGGTGGAGTTGACGGCCCCGGTGGTGTTCGACTCCTACCGCCGCAACCGCACGACGGGAAGCCTGATCGTGATCGACGAGGCCTCCAACGAAACGGTGGCGGCCGGGGTGATCCTTGACACCGAGGGGGAGGCCGAGGACGCGGCGGCGGCTGGGGCGGAGACCAAGACGGAGCGCAGCCCGAACGTGCGCTGGGAGCGCGCGACGCTGACGCGCTCCGAGCGGCGCGAGGCGCTCGGGTTCGCTGGCGCGACGGTCTGGTTGACGGGGCTGCCCGCCTCCGGGAAGTCCACGATCGGCCGCGCGGTCGAGGAGCGGCTCGTCCGGGCGGGCCGCCCGGCGTACCTGCTCGACGGGGACAACCTCCGCCACGGGCTCAACGGCGACCTCGGCTTCGACGAGGCGGCGCGCGCGGAGAACGTGCGACGCACCGCGCACGTCGCGCGGCTGCTGGCGGAGTGCGGCGCGGTCGCGCTGGTATCGCTCGTCAGCCCCTACGCCGCGGACCGCGAGGTGGCCGCCGCGCTGCACGCCGCGGAGGGTCTCGACTTCATCGAAGTGTTCGTCAGCACGCCGCTCGAGCAGTGCGAGCAGCGTGACCCCAAGGGTCTCTACGCCCGCGCCCGCGCCGGCGAGCTCACCGGCCTGACCGGCGTCGGCGCCCCCTACGAGCCGCCCGAGCGGCCCGACGTGGTGGTGCGCACCTGCCAGGAAGACCTCGACGCTGCCGTCGAGCGCGTGCTGGAGGCGCTCGCAGCCCGGAGCTGACCTATCATTAAGACTCACTAACCTGCTCACAATCTTTCGCAAGGTCGTGTCAATGTCTGTGACGTCCGTTCGTACCGAGCCTGACTGCAGCCCCAACGTGCTCTGGCAGAGCTCCGGCCTGACCCGCGACCGGCGCTGGGAGGCGCTGGGGTGCGCGGGAGCGACGGTGTGGTTCACGGGCCTGCCCGCGGCGGGCAAGTCGACGGCGGCGAGCGCGGTGGAGGAGCGCCTCGTGGAGGCGGGCCGCCCGGCGTTCCTGCTCGACGGCGACAACCTGCGCCACGGGCTCAACGGGGACCTCGGCTTCGGTGAGGAGGCCCGCAGCGAGAACGTGCGCCGCACCGCGCACGTGGCGCGACTGCTGGCGGAGTCGGGCTCAGTCGCGCTGGTGAGCCTGGTGAGCCCCTACGCGGCCGACCGGGAAGCGGCGGCGGCGCTGCACACAGCGGCCCAGTTGCAGTTCCTCGAGGTGTTCGTGGACGCTCCCCTGGAGCTCTGCCAGCGGCGCGACCCCAAGGGTCTCTACGCGCGCGCGCGTGTCGGCGAGCTGTGTGGCCTCACCGGGGTGGGGGCGCCCTACGAGGCGCCCGAGCACCCCGACCTGGTGCTGCGGTCGGGCAGCGAATCGGTGGACGCGGCGGTCGAGCGGGTGATGGGCCTACTCGTGGCCCGCGGGCAGCGCCCGGCGCGCAACGCCGGCAACGGCGCCCGCTGAGAAACCTTCTGCGCTCGGCGCCCCCGCGGCGAGGGCGAGTGGTCCTCGGCCCTCAGGCCACCGCGGCGAGCCGCCCCAGCCGCGGGGCGTGGCCGTAGAGCTCGAACGCCCTGAAGCCGGCGAAGGTCTTGTGCTCGGAGCCGTGGAAGTCCGAGGAGCCGGTCGTGAGCAGGTCGAGCTCCTCGGCGACGGCGCACAGCAAGGCGACCTGCTCGGCGGTGTGGGTGGGGTAGAAGGCCTCCACGCCGTCCACGCCGAGGCCGGCGAAGCGCTCGAGCATCGCGCGCACGGTGTCCGGCTCGGACACGTCCCAGAAAGGGTGCGCCCACACCGCCACGCCGCCGGCGGAGTGAATCAGCTCGATCGCCTCGGCCACGGTGGGGCGGGTGCGCGCGACGTAGGTGGGCACCCCGGGTACGAGGTACCGGGGGAACAGCTCGCGCAGGGTGCCGATGCCCTCGGCGGCGACGCGCTCGGCGTTGGCGGGGTGGTCGAGCAGCGCCTGCGCGAGGTGGGGGCGGCCCAGCGGGTCCCCGGCGGCCTGGCGGCGGCGCAACTCGCGGTCGTCGAGCTCGAAGCCCTCCGCCCGCAGTCGCTCGGCCATCGCGAGCACGCGCCGCTCGCGGTCGCCGCGCAGGTCTTCCAGCGTCGCGGCGAACGCGGGGTCGCGGTGGTCGACGAGGTAGCCGAGCACGTGCAGCTCCTCGTAGGCCTCGTCGACGGAGGAGAGCTCGGTGGCGGGGACCACGCGCACCCCCGCGCGGGTGCCCTCCGCGAGTGCCTCCTCGACGCCCCCGACGGAGTCGTGGTCGGTCAGCGCGAGCAGCTCCACACCCGCCGCCGCGGCGGCGCGCACGACGGCGGCAGGCGCGAGCTCGCCGTCGGAGTGCAGCGAGTGGGACTGCAGGTCGAAGGTGGGGCGCGGGGGGGAAGCCATCCGTGAGGGACCCTATATATATGCCGTGCCGCGAGTATCGTCCCTTGCCGGCACGTGTCGCCTCCTGGGGGGCACATGTATCGGTCGTCCCCGGCAGGTATGTGTCCCTCTGGCGGGCATATGTCGTCCCCGGCAGGTATATGTGTCCCCGGCGGGCACAACCCCGGCCGGCGCTCCCACCGTTCTCCGGCGGCCCCGCCGGCGATCCTGAGGAGAGCTACCCCTCCAGCGACCGTTGCAACCGCTCCAGCACCCGCACCACGCGCAGGCCGGAGTGGCCGTCCGAGCGGGGGGTGGCCCCCGTGCGCAGGCACTCCACGAAGTGTTCGCACTCCACGCGCAGCGGCTCGACGGCGGGGAGCTCGGGGGAGAAGATCTCCCCGGAGCGCGCGAGGTACTCGCCCCACGAGCGCACGTCCTGGTCGAAGCCCTTGTCGTAGAGGGTGAGCTTGCCCTCCAGACGCATGTCGTCGAACGTCGCCATGCGCCGCGCGCCGACCACGGTGAGCCGGCGCTCCTTGTGAGGGTCCAACCACGAGAGGTGCAGGTGCGCGACCACCCCGGAGGGGAAGCGCAGGTAGCAGAAGACCACGTCCTCGACGCCGGGGCGCACGTAGGAGTGCCCGTGCGCGGTGCACTCGGCGGGCTCTTCGTCGATCAGGTGCAGGATCACCGAGACGTCGTGCGCGCCGAGGCTCCACAGCGCGTTCTCGTCGGCGCGCAGGACGCCGAGGTTGAGACGGTTGCCGTACACGTAAAACAGCTCCCCCAGCTCCCCCCCCTCGAGCAGCGCCCGCAGGCGAGCCACCGCGGGGTGGTACTCCAGCAGGTGTCCGACCATCAGCACCCGCCCGGCCCGCCCGGCGGCGGCCACGGCGCGCTCGGCATCGGCGGCGGTGGTGGCGAGCGGCTTCTCCACGAAACAGTGCTTGCCGGCCTGCGCGACGCGCACGGCGAGCTCGGCGTGGGTGGGCACCGGCGTGGCGAGCACCACCGCGTCGAGGTCGGGGTCGGTGAGCAGGTCCTCCAGCTCCGCGGTGGCGCGCGCCCCGGGGAACAGCGGCGCCACCCGCGCGCGCGCGGGCTCGGAGGGGTCACACACCCAGCGCAGCTCGCACCCGGGGAGCGCGGCGAGGTTGCGCGCGAGGTTCGGCCCCCAGTAGCCGAGGCCGGCGACGCCGACTTGGATGGGCGCCTCGCTCACGCGGCGAGCGTACCGATCGCCTGCACGCACCGCTCGGCGGCGTGCCCGTCCCCGTACAGCGCCGGCCGCTTCGCCGGCGGCGTCCGCTCCAGCGCGGCGAGAGTCGCGTCGCGGTCGAGGTCCACAAGCGTGTTCCACCCCGCCTGCACGGTCTCGACCCACTCAGTGTTGGCACGTAGCGTGACGCAAGGCACCCCTGCAAGGTACGCCTCCTTCTGGACGCCCCCGGAGTCGGTGAGCACCGTGCGGGCGTGGCAGAGCAGCGCGGTGAACTCGCCATACCCGAGCGGCTCGGTGAGGCGCAGGCCCTCCACGCCGGCGAGCTCCTCCAGCAGTCCGGCCGCGCCCAGCCGCGCGCGGGTGCGGGGGTGCAGCGGGAAGACGACCGGCCCCGGCAGTGCTCGCACGAGTGCAACAAGCGCCCGCAGCCGCTCGGGAGGATCGACGTTGCCGGGGCGGTGGGCGGTGAGCAGCAGGTACGCGCCGGCCTGCACCCCGTAGTCCTCCAGCGCGCGCCCGTCCGCGCGGGCGGCGGGGGCCACGCGCAGCGCGAGGTCGACCATCACGTCGCCCACGACCTCGACGCGCCCGGCGACCGACTCCGCCCGCAGATTCTCCGCGGCGGTCTGCGACGCGCACAGCAACAGCTCAGAGAGGTGGTCGACGACCACGCGGTTGCGCTCCTCGGGCATCGTGCGGTCGAACGAGCGCATCCCAGCCTCCACGTGCGCCACGGGGACCCCCGCCTGCGAGGCCGCGAGCGCGCCGGCGAGCGTGGAGTTGGTGTCGCCGTAGACAAGCGCGGCGTCGGGCCGCTCGGCCGCCAGCAGCGGCTCCAGCGCCGCAAGCTGCCGCGCCAGCTGCGAGGTGTTCGAGCCGCCGCCGATCCCCAGCTCCCGGTCGGGCCGTGGGAGGCCCAGCTCGCGGAAGAAAACCTCCGAGAGCGAGTCGTCGTGGTGCTGGCCGGTGTGCACCAGCAGCTCCTCGTGCTCTGCGCGCAGGGGCCCGGAGACAGCGGCGGCCTTGATGAATTGAGGGCGGTTGCCTACGACCGTCAGGATCTTCACGGGCGCAGCCTCGACCGATGACCCGGGGGGAGGTCGGGAGGGGAGCCTGCCCCCTTCCCGCTCCATTGCTGCGGGCGGTTGCCGACGACGGTGAGAATCTTCACCTGGCGCAGACTACGCAGCCGCGCCTACGACCGACGTCGACCAGTCGATCACCGACGTGGGCCGCACGATGTGGCGACCAAGGCCAAGCTCCTTGGGCTCAACACCCAGCGCAAGGCCCACGAGCTGGGGGAGGTGCAGGACCGGCATGCGCAGCTGGCGCCCGACGACGCCTTCGGCGGCGGGCTGCTGGAGGTCGAGGTTCAGGTGGCAGAGAGGACAGGGCGTGACGAGGCAGTCGGCGTCGGCGTCCACGGCGTCGCCGAGGTGGCGGCCGGCCTGCTTGAGCGAGGCCTCCTTGTTCATCGTGACGATCGGGAAGCCGCAGCACTTGCGCGCGCCGGCGTACTCGATCACGGTGCCGCCGAGCGCGTCGATCACCTGCTCCAAGTAGCGGTCGCGGGGGTGCTCGGCGTCGATGCCCAGGCGCGCGCGGGGGCGCACGATGTAGCAACCGTAGAAGGGCCCGACCTTGAGGTTGGTGAGCGGCCGCTTGACGCGCGCGCGCAGCTCGTCCAGACCAAGCTCCTCGACCAGCAGCCACAGGAAGTTCTTGTTGGTGAGCCCGCGCTCGTACGTGAGACCCTCGGGGGCGAGCGTGGCGTTGACGTGCGCGCGGTACTCGGCGCTCGCGTCGAGACGCTCCTGGCACTCGCTCTGGGCGCCCTGGCAGGTGGAGCAGATGTTCATCATCAGCTCCGCGTCCGGCACCTGCTGGGCGAGCGCGAAGGTGCGCGCGTTGAGCGTGTCGGCGAGCTCCTGGTTGTGCTCGGCGATCACGCCGCAGCCGGTGCACGAGGCGCGGTCGAGCTCGACGAGCTCGAGGTCGAGCAGCGGCGCCACGCGCGCCATCGAGCCGTGCAGCTCGGGGGTGAAGCCGCGGCTCACGCAGCCTGGCCAGTAGGCGACCTTCATCAGGTGGTGCTCCCTTCCGGGGCCGCCGCCACGGGGTCGTCCCCGCCCTCGGTGGTCCCGTTGCCGCCGCCGTCCCCGGCGCTCGCCGTACCCGCGCCTGCGCCGACGAGCGTCGCGTCCGGGTCCTCGTCCTCACCGGAGACGTAGAGGTTCAGCTCGTACCGTTCGGGCCGGCTCTCGACCGTCTGGTAGATCCGCTTGACGGCCTGTAGGTCGGCCGGCGCGAGCTTGTGGCCGAACAGCGCCACTTTGATGCCGATCTTGCCACGCGCGATCGCCTTGACGGCGGTGGGCAGCAGCGAGAGCAGCTCTTTGGCGGCCGCCGGATGGAATTTCCCGAACCACGAGTTACCGCCGTAGGAGCGCGGCGGCAGTTCCGCCTCGTGGTTGAGCCCGTAGTTGCGCACCAGCGTCGTCAGCGCCGCCTCGTGGCGCTCGCCGTTGTTGGCGTCGACGATGTGCTGGTCGGAGATCGCGATCCGCCGCAGGCGCATGATCTGGCCCATCGGGTTGACGCCCTTGGGGCAGGCCTCGACGCACTTGAAGCAGTGGGTGCAGTCGAAGATCCCCTGCGGATCTTCGGAGAGGTCCACGAGGCGCTCGCGCTGGCGGTCGTCGCGGGGGTCCCCGACGAAGCGGTAGGCCTTCGCCAGCGCGGCGGGGCCAATGAAGCCGGGGTCCACCTCCATCGCCAGGCAGTCCGACACGCACGCCCCGCACTGGATGCAGGCCATCGACTGCGTGACGTCCACCATCGCCTCTTTCGGCACCACGTACTCACGCTCGGGCACCGGCTGCTTGGCCAGCAGCCACGGGGTGACGCGCTGGATCTTCTTCCAGTGCACGGCGTCCATGTCCACGATGAGGTCCTTGATGACGGGCATGTTGCCCATCGGCTCGATCTCGATGACCCCTCCCGGGGCGCCGTCGCGGGCGTGGTCGAGGTGGGTGTGGCACGCGAGACCGGGTTCCCCGTTGATGCGCACCCCGCAGGAGCCGCAGATCGCCGCGCGGCAGGAGCAGCGAATCCCGATCGAGCCGTCGAAGCGGGCCTTGGCCTGCAGGATGCCCTCGAGCACCGAGCGGTGGGGCTCCAGCTCGACGGTGTGCTCGACCCAGTAGGGGGCCTCGCCGGACTCAGGGTCGTAGCGGCGCACGCGCAGGGTGAACTGCTCAGGCGGACGGTGGGTCTCGGCCATCAGCGGGACGCCTCCTCGGGGCGGGGAACGGCCATTTTCAGGAAGGGGATCGGCGTTCGTTGCTCGTGACGGGCTGGGTGGAGGAGCTTCACAGTCATCAATACTTGCGCTCCTCGGGCTCCCACTGTGTGATTGTCACCGGCGAGTAGCTCACCTCAGGTGTGCCGTCGGCGCCGAGAGTGAGGTCGATGTGCTTGAGCCACTCCTCGTCGTTGCGCTCGGGGAAGTCGGTGCGGAACTGCGCGCCGCGCGACTCCTTGCGCTCGATCGCGGCGACCACGGTGGCCTCGGCGCAGTCGAGCATGTAGCCGAGCTCGATCGCTCCGAGCACGTCCTGGTTGAAGACGGTGCCGCGGTCGTCGACGTAGGCGACGGCGGCCTCCTCTTGCAGGCGCTTGACGACCCCGAGGGCCTCCTCCAGCCCGGCCTGGTCGCGGTAGACGGCGACGTGTTGGTTCATGGTGGCGCCGAGCTCGGCCTTGATCTCCGAGACGCGTCGTCCGGTGCGCTCACGGGCGAGGATCCCCGCGATCATCGCGGTGTCCTCGGCGAGCTGCCCGTTGGAGGCGGAGGGCATCGACATGCTCGCCGAGCGCGCGGCGGCGTGCTCACCGGCGCGGCGGCCGAAGATCAGGGTGTCCAGGAGCGAGTTGGCGCCGAGGCGGTTGCCGCCGTGCACCGAGACGCACGCCACCTCGCCGGCGGCGTAGAGGCCCTCGATCGGGGTGGCGCCGTTGACGTCGGTCTTCACGCCGCCCATGATGTAGTGCTGGCCGGGGCGGATCATGATCGGTTCGCGGGTGATGTCCACACCGGCGAAGTCTTTGCCGATGTTGACGATCTCGCGCAGCGCCTCCAGCGTGCGCTTGCGCGGGACCTTGGTGATGTCCAGCCAGATGCCCGAGCCGTCGGGGCCGACGCCGCGGCCCTCGAGGATCTCGGTCTGCTCGGCGCGGGAGACGACGTCGCGGGAGGCGAGGTCGAGCTTGTTGGGGGCGTACTTTTCCATGAAGCGCTCCCCCTCGGAGTTGAGCAGCACCGCGCCCTCGCCGCGGGCGCCCTCGGTGATCAGCAGGCCGTTCTCGACGAGCGTGGTGGGGTGGTACTGGACCATCTCCATGTCCATCAGCGGGGCGCCGAGGCGGTAGGCCTGGGCGATCCCATCGCCGGTGACGATCAGCGCGTTGGTGGTGGGGCTGTAGACCTGCCCAGCGCCGCCGCTGGCGAGGATCGTGTTCTTGGCGTGGAAGACCTCCATGCGCCCCGAGCGCACGTCGCGGGCGACCATCCCGCAGCAGCGGCCGTCCGCGTCGCGCAGCAGCGAGGTGGCGAACCACTCCTCGTAGCGCTCCACGGTCTCGTGGTGGCGCATCAACTGCTCGTAGAGCACGTGCAGGATCGCCTGACCGGTGATGTCGGCGACGTAGGCGGTGCGCTTCATCGAGGCGCCCCCGAACGCGCGCAGGTCGAGCAGGCCCTCCGCGTTGCGGTGGAAGGTGACGCCGATGTGCTCCAGGTGCATGACCTCGTGCGGGGCCTCCGAGCACATGACTTCGATCGCGTCCTGGTCGCCGAGGAAGTCCGAGCCCTTGACGGTGTCGTAGGCGTGCGAGCGCCAGTCGTCCTCGACGGAGATCGCCGCGTTGATCCCCCCGGCGGCGGCGACCGAGTGCGAGCGCACGGGGTGGACCTTGCTGACGATCGCCACGCTCGCACCCCCCTGCGCGGCGGCGAGCGCCGCGCGCTGGCCGGCGAGACCGGCGCCGATTATCAATACGTCGTGTGCTGGCACGGGCCGGAACTCTATATGCGCCAGCGGCCCTATGTACCCGCGGCGGGCCGCAGCGCCTGGCGGATCTGCGCGACGGTAACCACGCCGCGCAGCACGCCGTCGTCGTCCACGGCGACCATCGCGCCGAGGCGCCCGAGGCCCTCGGAGCGCAGCAGCGACTCGAGCGGTTGGTCCTGCTCGATGCGGATCGGCAGGTTTTCCTCCAGTACATCGGAGACGGGCAGCGCGGGACGCCCGGCGGCGATCTCGGCGTCGACGCGTTCGGAGCGCACGACCCCGAGGAAGTGGCGGGCGGGGTCCACGACGGCGAACCACGGCCAGCGGTAGCGCAGGAAGAAGTGCTCCTGGGCGTCGAGCAGCCCAGTCTCGGCGGGGATCGTGACCGGCTCGCGGTCCATCACGTCGGCCACCCGCAGGCGCTGGATGCGTTGGTTGACGGTACCCTGCAGCACCGCGCCGGTGGCGCTCTGGTAGACGAATAGCCCGATGGCCGCCAGCCACACGCCGCCGACGTCGCCGAGTGTCAGCAGCGCCAGGCCCCCCGCGCCGAGCAGCACCCCGAAGCCCTGCCCCATGCGCCCCACGGCGCGCGTGGCGCGGTTGCGGTCCTCAGTGCGCCACCACAACAGGGCGTGCACGATCTGGGCGCCGTCGAGCGGGAAGGCGGGGACGAGGTTGAGCACCAGCACGAGCACGTTGAGGGTCGCCACCCAGCTGAGCCACATCACCACCGGCGTCGTGAGCACCCCGCCGGAGCCGACGGCGACGGCAAAGAAGTGGTGGCCGCTGGCGAGGGCGGCGCCGAGGGCGACGGAGACGAGCACGACCACAAGCGTCACGAGCGGCCCCGCGGCAGCCACGCGAAACTCCACGCCCGGCCGGGGCATCGGGCCGGTGCGCGTGACGCCCCCGAGCGCCCACAGCTCGATGCCCATCACGGGGACGCCGGCGCGGCGCGCGACGAGCGCGTGGCCGAGCTCGTGCAGGACCACCGAGACGAAGAAGGAGAGCACGATCGCGACCGTCACCAGGTACGCGGTGGTGGGCGACCCCCCGATCGCTTCGTGGAAGTAGGGGGTGAGTTCGACGCCGAAGTAGATCAGGATCACCCCGAGGATCAAGAACCAGCCGATCCCCACCCCGATGCGGATGCCGAAGACGCGCGCGAGCTGGAAGTTCCTGCGAGGTACCACCCTTCAATGGTAGGCCGCGCGCGGCCCGGGGCCGGGTGGGGTCCGGTTCTTGCCGGTCGAGAGTGGCGGTGGCCTGTGCCGCAGCGTGCGTGATGAGCGTTACGCACTATGCGTGACAGTAACAGCGCCCCTGTTAACAACGCCGAACTTAAAGGATCTTTCTTTAGGTGCCCTAGTTCGGGGCAGTACGGCGCTCAGCCCTACGCCTGCACGCGACCGCGGGCGACGATCGCCTCGAAGTCCGTACCGGCCGGGAGGGTGCCGTACTCGAGGCCGCTGTCACGGCCGAGGCGAGCGGCGCAGAAGGCGTCGGCGACGGCGGGGTCGCCGTGGCGCACGAGCAGCGAGCCCTGCAGCGCGAGCGCCATCGACTCGACCACGCGCCGGGCGCGGGACTCGAGTGTCGCGGGGTCTGAGAACTGGTCCTTGAGGGCGTCGAGGTGGGCGTCCAGGCGTCGGTCGGCGCCGCGGGACTGATCCAGTTCGTGCAGGAAGACCTCCAGGGAGCGCGGCGTGCGCACCAGGGCGCGCAGCACGTCGAGGCTCATCACGTTGCCCGAGCCCTCCCAGATCGAGGCGAGCGGCGCCTCGCGGTAGAGGCGCGGCATCCCGGACTCCTCCACGTAGCCGTTGCCGCCGAGGCACTCCAGCGACTCGAAGGCGTGGTTGGGGGCGCGCTTGCAGACCCAGTACTTCGACACCGCGGTCGCCAGGCGCTTGAACAGGTGGGCGTCGCTGAGGTCGTCGGACCCCGCGCCGGACTCCGCGCCGGCCTCGTCGTAGGCGCGCGCGAGGCGCATCGCAAGCATCGTCGCGGCCTCGGACTCCAGACAGAGGTCGGCGAGCACGTTGCGCATCAGCGGCTGGTCGATCAGCAGCTTGCCGAACGCCGAGCGGTGGGCGGCGTGGTGGGTGGCGGCGACGACCCCCGCGCGCATCCCCGCGGCGCAGCCGATCACGCAGTCCAGGCGCGTGTGGCCGACCATCTCGATGATCGTCGGCACGCCGCGGCCCGGCTCGCCGAGCATCCGCGCCCACGCGCCGTGGAACTCGACCTCGGAGGAGGCGTTGGAGTGGTTGCCGAGCTTGTCCTTCAGGCGCTGGATGTGGAAGGCGTTGCGCGAGCCGTCGGGCAGCACGCGGGGCAGCAGGAAGCAGGAGAGGGCGGGCGGGTCCAAATCTGCGGTCTGCGCCAGCACGAGGAACAGGTCGGACATCGGCGCCGAGCAGAACCACTTGTGCCCGACGAGCTCATACTCGCCGCCCGGTCCCCCTCCGTTCAGGGGCTGCGCACGTGTGGTGTTGGCGCGCACGTCCGAGCCGCCCTGCTTCTCGGTCATCGCCATGCCCGCGATCGCCGAACCCTTCTCGCGGGCGGGGATCAGGCGCGGGTCGTACGTGGTGGCGGTCACCAGTGGCTCCCACTCGGCCGCCAGCGCGGGGGTGGCGCGCAGCGCGGGGACCACCGCGAAGGTCATCGTGATCGGGCAGGCGAAGCCCGCCTCGGCCTGCATCGCGGTCATGTAGAGGCCCGCGCGGGCCACGTGCGCAGCTGGCTCCGCGGAGGTCCAGGGGAGCGAGTGCAGCTCGTTCTCCACGCCCATCGCCATCAGCTTGTGCCACGCCGGGTGGAAGTCGACCTCGTCGATGCGGTGCCCGTAGCGGTCGTGCGTGCGCAGCACGGGCTTGTTCTCGTTCGCCAGGCGTCCCCAGAACTGCTGCGGCAGGCCGCCGACGAACTGGCCCAGCGCGGCGGCGCGCTCCCTGGCCCAGCCGCCGCCCTCGCGCTCCAGCGCCTCGACCAGCGGGAGGTTGCTGGAGAAGACGTTGACGCCCTCCAGCGGCGGAGTCTGGTTGAAGACCTCGTGGGTCTCCCAGGTCCCGGCGGCGGGCTGTGAGACGGTGGCCATCGCCTCTACAGCGTAGTCCCTCCGGTGCGCTCGCGGGCGGCCGTCTTCGCACCGTGAGGGACGCCGGGCGCTCGCGCGATAGCATCGCCGCCCCACGCGCGCTAGTTGCCGCACAAACAACTCCTCTCCTCCTCCTCCCAAATCAACTCCACTCCACTCCCGACCTCCGAACTCCGCACATGACCAAGATCGAGGTGAAGAACCCCGTCGTCGAGCTGGACGGCGACGAGATGACCAGGATCATCTGGTCGTTCATCAAGGAGCAGCTGATCCTGCCCTACCTGGACGTGGACCTGAAGTACTACGACCTCGGCATCGAGAACCGCGACGCCACCGCCGACCGGGTTACGGTGGAGGCAGCCGAGGCGATCAAGCGCTTCGGGGTCGGGGTCAAGTGCGCAACGATCACCCCCGACGAGGCGCGTGTGGAGGAGTTTGGGCTCAAAGAGATGTACCGCTCGCCCAACGGCACGGTCCGCAACATCCTCGGCGGGGTGATCTTCCGCGAGCCGATCGTGATCGCCAACATCCCGCGTCTGGTGCCCGGTTGGACCAAGCCGATCGTGATCGGCCGTCACGCGTTCGGCGACCAGTACCGCGCCACTGACATGGTCGTGCCCGGCGAGGGCAAGCTGACGCTCTCCTTCACGCCCGCCGACGCCAGTCAGCCGGTCGAGCTCGACGTCTATGACTTTCCCGGCGGCGGGGTGGCGCTGGCGATGTACAACCTCGATGACTCGATCCGCGACTTCGCCCGCGCCTCGCTGCGTTACGGACTGGGCCGCGGCTACCCGGTGTACCTGTCCACCAAGAACACGATCCTCAAACGCTACGACGGGCGCTTCAAAGATATCTTCGCGGAGGTGTACGAGAGCGAGTTCAAGACCGAGTTCGAGGCGGCAGGCATCACCTACGAACACCGGCTGATCGACGACATGGTCGCGGCAGCGCTGAAGTGGGAAGGCGGGTATGTGTGGGCGTGCAAGAACTACGACGGCGATGTGCAATCGGACACCGTCGCTCAGGGTTTCGGCTCGCTCGGGCTGATGACGAGCGTGCTGATGACCGCCGACGGGAAGACGGTCGAGGCGGAGGCCGCGCACGGCACGGTCACCCGTCACTACCGCCTCCACCAGCAGGGCAAGCCGACCTCCACCAACCCGATCGCCTCGATCTTCGCGTGGACGCGCGGCCTGCTCGCACGCGGGCGACTGGACGAGACCCCCGAGGTGAGCGCGTTCGCGCAGACGCTCGAGCGGGTCTGCGTGGAGACGGTCGAAAGCGGCAAGATGACCAAGGATCTCGCGCTGCTCGTCGGCCCCGATCAGCCGTGGCAGACGACACAGGAGTTCCTCGCCTCGATTGACGAGAACCTACAACGCGCGATGGTTGCGAGCACCGCGTAGGCCCGCTGCCTTGCTTGACGAACGCGGAGAGCGACGCAGCCGCCGACCTATTCCACACAGCACCCGACAGGAGATGAACCCGTGAGCAAACCCGTACGTGTCACCGTCACCGGCGCAGCCGGGCAGATCGGATACAGCATCGTCTTTCGCATCGCCTCCGGGCAGCTGCTCGGCCCTGAGCAGCCGGTTGACCTGCGCCTGCTGGAGATACCCCAGGCGATGGGGGCGCTCGAGGGGGTGGCGATGGAGCTCGTCGACTGTGCCTTCCCGCTGCTCACCGGCCTCGACCTGCACGACAACCCGGCGGACGCGTTCGACGGTACGAACGTCGCGCTGCTCGTCGGCTCGCGTCCACGCACGAAGGGCATGGAGCGCGCCGAGTTGCTGAGCGCCAACGGCGAGATCTTCACGGTCCAGGGGAAGGCGCTGAACACCGTCGCGGCCCCCGACGTGCGGGTGCTGGTGGTGGGCAACCCCGCCAACACCAACTGCCTGATCGCGATGAACAACGCGCCCGACATCCCCCGCGAGCGGTTCACAGCGATGCTGCGCCTCGACCACAACCGTGCCGTCGCCCAGCTCGCCGCCAAGCTCGCCGCCCCGGTGAGTGACGTCTCGCAGATGGGTGTGTGGGGCAACCACTCACCGACGATGTACCCCGACCTGTTCCACGCCAAGGTGGGCGACCAGGTGGCCGCGGACGCGGTCGACGACCAGGCGTGGATCGAAAACGAGTTCCTGCCCAACGTCGGCAAACGCGGCGCCGCCATCATCGAGGCGCGCGGCGCCTCCTCTGCGGCGTCTGCGGCCAACGCCGCAATCGACCACACGCGCGACTGGGTAAGCGGCACCGACGGAGCGTGGGTCTCGATGGGAGTCCCCTCCGACGGCTCCTACGACGTCCCCGAGGGCCTCATCTGCGGCTTCCCCTGCACCTGCTCCGGCGGTGAGTGGTCGATCGTGGAGGGTCTCGACCTCGACGACTTTTCCCGCGGGCGCATCGACGCAAGCGTCAAGGAGCTTCAGGACGAGCGTCAGGCCGTGCAGGACCTCGGCCTGATCTGAGGGGGTGCAACACACCCCGGCGAGGGTTGTGACCTCGCCGGGGTTGTCGCGCATCTGGTGTGCCGTCAGCCGGTTGATGCCAATACCTCAAGGCCGACGGATCGTCGTTCCTGGCAAGGACGCAAGGAGCGAAGTGTGCTCTGCTGGCCGATCGGAGATCGCATCTGATCTCCGATCGGTGAGCGACTGAGGACGCCGCCAGGGGCGACGAGACTAGGCCTTCGGGTGCCAACCCCTACCCTGCTTTGAGACCTTGCGTTCCTCCTCAAGGGTGGGGAGCACGCGGTAGAGGTAGTTCTGCTTGATCCCCATGCGCGAGGCGAGCTCGGGGATGGTGATACCCGGCTGTGCCTGCACGAAGGAGAGCGCCTGTGCCGCGCGCGTGCCGCTGCCTTTGCGACGCCCGGCTTTGCGACGCGGACCTCCGCGTCCCGTCGTCTCGGTGGCCGTCGCCGTCGCCGGAGCGGCAGCCGCTTTGGTTTTGGTTTTCGAACCGCGAGGCCGGCCCGGTCCACGACGACCGGGGGGTCGACCGGGGCCTTTGCGCGTGGCTTTGGGTGCGCCTTTCGGTGCGGCTTTCGGCGCAGCAGGCGCAGCGGCTGAACGGGCCGACGGACCAAGGCCGTCGAGTGCGGCGACGGCTGCCTCCAGGCGCTGGTACTCCTCCACCAGCGGCTTCAATTCGCTCAGCCGGTCGGTGATCTCTTGGTGCTTCTCGTCGAGAAAGTCGGTCACGTTCGAATCCTGTTCACTCGGATTAATGTGATGTGCATCACATCGGTTGCACGTCACCTTACAACAATCACCGGTCGTTGCACCCTCACGCAAGACCGGTGTCAAAAATGCCGGGGAGGGATGAGTTTGCGTGCGGTCAGGAGAGGGTGTCGCGAGCGCTGCCGTCGCGGTGCTCGAGCAGCTCGCGCAGACGTTCGAGCGTGTGCTTGGCCTCACGTTCGGGCATTCCGCCCACGAGCGCGCGGGAGGCGAGCGCTCCCACCGGCCCGAGCGGGGGGCGAAACTCGTTGCGATAATCGAAGTGCGTGCCCCCCTCCTCGGGGTGCATCGCGTACTCGGTGTGAGCGCGTGAGCGGGCCGGTCCGCGACCCTCCCACACCGCCAGCCTGCAGGGCTGGCACTCCACCAGGCGCCAGTGAACGTCGAGGCTCACCCCGCGCAGGTGGACCTGCTGCTCCATCTCGTACCCCACCTGCGGGGACCCCCCGTCGGCCCGCCGCAGCGCGCGGTGAATCGTGACCCACTCGCCCAGGCGGGAGGGATCCATCACCGTCTTCCACACCTCCTCCGGGGTGGCGGAGATGTGGGTGGAAAGGGTGACGAGGCTCATCGCGCGGCGAGCGGTTCGACCGCCTCCCACTCGCGCAACGCGCACTCGACGGCGTCGTCGAAGCAGTGCAGCTCCACGCCCAGCAACTCGGCGACGCAGTCGGCGTCCGCCAGCAGATCGCACTCCAGACCCTCCATCAGGGGGAGGATCAACTCGGGGTCCTCACCTGTGAGCGTGGCGGCGAGGCGCGCGGTAAGCGGTGTCATCGTGACCCTCAACCCGACTGTCGGCCTCGGTAGTAGCAGCAGCTCGGCGATGCGCTGGAGCAGCTCTTCGTAGGTGAGCGCCTCAGGTCCCCCGATGTCAAGCGAGCGCCCACCCGCCGCGGGGAGGCGGGCGGCGGCGGTGAGCATCTCGATCGTGTCGCGCACGTCGATCGGCTGTGTGCGGAATCTGCGCCACGCCGGCAGTGTCAGCACAGGCATGCGCTCGACGAGCCGCACGAGCAGGCGAAAGGAGCGCGAGCGCGCGCCGATCACAATCGAGGCGCGCAGCGCGACGGAGTCGGGAACGTGCTCGAACAGGATCTCCTCCACCTCCGCGCGGCTGGCCAGGTGGCGCGAGACAGGGCCGGAGTGTGGCAACGGGCCGCCGAGGTAGACGATCCGTCCCACCCCCGCGCGCCGTGCGTGTGCCCCGAAGGTGCTCGCCGCCTGGCGCTCGCGTTCGGGGAAGTCGCTCTGAGGTGAGGGGCCCGTGGGAGCGCTTTCCATCGAGTGGATCAAGTAGTACGCGACCTCCACTCCCTCGAGTGCGCGCGCGAGTCCCTCACCAGTGAGGACGTCGCCACGGACCACCTCCATTTCCGCAGCGCGGGGCAACGAGGCCGATGACGCCTCTCTCGCGCGCTTGGGCGGATCACGCGTCAGTCCGCGCAGCTCGTGTCCTTCGGCCAGCAGTGCGGGAGCGAGGGTCGAGCCGATGAAGCCGCTGGCGCCTGTGAGGAGAATGCGCATCACCACCATGATGACGCGCGCACGACCGGCGATAATGGGGCGCGTGCCGCCGCTGGACACCGAGGTTGCCTCGCAAGCGCCTTCTCGATGCGATCTGGCGATCGTCGGTGGCGGCATCGTCGGGCTTGCGGTGGCCCGCGAGCTGAGCCGCCGGCACCCGCGGTTGTCGGTGTGTGTGCTCGAGCGCGAGGCCGAGCTCGGTGTGCACCAGACCGGCCACAACTCGGGGGTGATCCACGCGGGGGTCTACTACCAGCCGGGGTCGCTGAAGGCGCGTCTGTGCGTCGAGGGCGCCCGCGAGCTGTACGCCTACTGCGCCGAGCACGAGATCCCGCACGAGACGTGCGGCAAGCTGATCGTGGCCACCGAGCGCTCCGAGCTCGGGCGCTTGGAGGAGCTGGAGCGCCGGGGCCGCGCCAACGGGGTCCCCGGTCTGCGACGCGTGGACGCCGAGGAGATCCGCGAGCTCGAGCCCCACGCGCGCGGTCTGGCGGGCCTGCACTCGCCCGCGACGGGCATCGTCGACTTCGCCGCGGTGGCTCGCTCCTACGCCCGCGACGCGCTCGGGGCGGGCGCGCAGATCGCCACGGGCTGCGGCGTGCACGGCGTGCGGGCCGGCGCGCGGTCGCTGCGCCTGGAGCACGCCCGCGGCGCGACGGAGGCCACGCACGCGCTGTTCTGCGCGGGCGCGTGGTCGGATCGGCTGGCGGTGGCCGCGGGCGCGGACCCGGACCCGCGCATCGTCCCCTTCCGCGGCGCCTACCTGCGCTTGGCCCCCGAGCGCGAGCACCTGGTGCGCGCGCTGATCTACCCCGTGCCCGACCCCGCGCTGCCGTTCCTGGGGGTCCACCTGACGCGGCACATCGACGGCGAGGTGCTGATCGGCCCGACCGCGCTGCCGGTGCTCGCGCGCGACGCCTACCGGCTCGGGCGGGTGCGGCGCGAGGACGCGCTCGACACGGTGCGCTGGCCGGGCACGTGGCGGATGCTCGCGCGGTGGTGGCGTCCGGGCGCCACCGAGCTGCGACACGCGGCCTCGCGCGCGGCGTTCGCCCGCGCCGCGGCCCGCTACGTGCCCGAGCTGCGCGCGGAGGACGTGCGTCCCGCCTTCGCCGGCGTGCGCGCCCAGGCGCTCGCGCGCGACGGGCGACTGGTGGACGACTTCGCGTTCTCCGCCACCGACCGCGCGCTGCACGTGCGCAACGCGCCCTCGCCCGCGGCCACCTCCTCGCTGGCGATCGCTCGCTACGTCGCCGACCGCGCTGGAGAGGCGTTCGGGCTCGTACAGTAAGAGCACCTAACAAAAAGATCGGCACGCCCGGATGCGTCCCTGGACGCGGCGCTGGATCGCCACGGTCCGCCTTGCCCGTGCTACCAGCACGGGCTGCGCCAGCCCGCGTCGCCCAGCTTGGTCCAGGAACGCCCCGGACGCACCGCCTATTTTGTTAGGCACTCTGAGACCCAAAACCTCGGAAAGTGCGGGCGTACACAGGGGATTGTCACCGGAAAGTGACATCGCGGCGGCTCTTTGCGGGTAAAAAACAATTCCTCTGCGATTTGCGAGAACGCTCCTTGAGCGGACCGGCGGCGGGTGCTTTGATCCCTGCCGTAAGCGATCCACCCCGCCCGGCGTGAGAGTCGAGCGGACGAGCCTTGAAGGGGAGCGATCTTGGCGCAGCGAAAGCAGAGCGGGCGAGCCGTCCGCAAGGTGACGTGCGACGAATGCTACTTCCGGCGCAACCTGCTCTGTGCGCTGGACTTACCCGAGCCGTGCGCGACCTTCCGCCCTCATGAGGCGCAACTCAAGCCGCCGCAACAGCTGCGCCTGGTCTTCCGCCAGGAGCGGCGCACGCGCGCGGCGTGGGCGTTCCCAACCGCGCAGGAACAGGCCGCCCTGCACGCCTGAGCGCGCTCCGGGCGGCGAGCGACGCGCCGGGCGATTGCACGACGGGCCGAGCGAGCGTATATTGGGGTGGACCCAAGGCAAAAGCTCCAGTAGAGGCGGTGGCCCGCATGGCGGCAAAGGACAGCATCAACAAGGCTTCGGCGGCGGCTCGCGCCGCGCAGCGCAACCAGTACGTCAAACGCATCCTCGAGGACGAGGAGCTGCGCGGCAACCTGCTCGCCGCCTACGCGGCCGCGCGCAGCGCGTACGGGCGGGTCGGCAACGGCAAGCCCCCCACCAAGGCGCTGTTCGAGGATCGCAAGCTCCAGCGTGAGCTGCTCGAGGCGGCGGTGGCGCTGCACGAGGCGTCGAACGCGCTCAAAGAGCCCCCCAAGCGCGAGCGCCGCAGGCGGGGCGGGCTGGGCCGCGCGCTGCTGTTCGCGCTCGTCGCGGGCGTGCTCGCGCTCGCGCTCAGCGAGGGCCTGCGCTCGAAGGCGCTCGACCTGCTGTTCGGGGCCGAGGAGGAGTTCGACTACAGCTCCACCACGATGCCCGCGCAGGAGGCCCCGAGCTCGGTGGGCGCCTCCGCCTCCTGAGCCTCGCGGAGAGCGGACCGCGCGATGCCTGTGGCGTCTGTCGTAGACATGGAGAGTGCCCCGAGAGCCCGGGCCGAGCGCTCGCTCTCGGGCGAGCGCGCCCAACGCATCGTGGAGGCGATGCGGCGCAGCGTTGCCCAGTACGGGACGGCGGGCTCGACCTTCGAGCGCGTGGCGCGCGAGGCGGGCGTCTCGCGGGGCCTGCTGCACTACTACTTCGGCACCAAGGAGCGGCTGCTCGCGGAGGCGGTGCGACGCGACTGCCAGTTGCGCTTGGAGCGCTTGCAGCAGCAGTTGGTGGGGGCGCAGACCGCGGAGGACTTCATCGGCCTGCTGGCCCGGCACCTGCAGGAGATGATCCGCGAGGACCCCGACTTCGTGACGCTCCTGTTCGAGCTCTTCACGCTCTCGCGGCGCAACGCCGAGATCGCGGTCGAGTACACCAACCTGATGCGCACGATGCGCGAGCAGGTCGCCGAGATGCTCACGGCGGCCCAGGAGGAGGGGGTGCTGCGCCTGCACGCCGAGCCGGAGGCGATCGCCGAGATCCTCTTCTCGCTCGGGGACGGGTTCGCGCTGCGGATGCTCACCGAGCCCGACCGCGACTTCGCCGCGACGGTCCAGGCCGGGATCACGTGCGCGCGGGCGCTGCTGGCGGATTAAGAGCTTCGGCCGCTCAGGCCTTCCCCTCCGCGCCTGGCACTCCTATAATGGGAGTGCCAATGCCGATCTACGAGTACCGCCGCCCAGACGGGAGCACGTTCGAGATCGTCCAGTCGTTCTCCGACGAGGCTCTCACCAAGGACCCCGAGACGGGGGTGAAGGTCCAGCGCGTGCTGCACGCGCCGGCAGTGCACTTCAAGGGCAAAGGCTTCTACAACACCGACTACGGCACCCGCAAGCGTCAGCGTGAGAACGCGGCTGCCACGGAGAGCTCCTCCTCGGACTCGGGGTCCTCCTCGACGGACTCCTCCAGCGACTCGGCCTCCTCCAACGGCAAGGGCTCATCCTCCGAGGGCAAGAGCTCCTCCTCGGATGGGGGGTCCAAGGCAGAGAAGGGCTCCTCCGCCAAGAAGTCCGAGCCGGTTGCGGCCAAGAGCTGAGCGGTCAGACGGCTGGTACCGAGACGACGCCAACGTAGTTGCGGACGTCGGGCGCAGTCCGCCCAAGTCGCCGGAGCTCGTCCAGGTGCGCCTCGATCGCTTCGCGCATATTGTCCTCGACTTCCAAGCGAGTGTCGCCGAGGGCGTAGCAGCCAGGCAGGTCGGGCGAATGCGCTCCCCAGCCGCCGGTGTCGCCCTGCTCGTAGATCACTACATACTCCATCACCGCAGCTCCTTCAAACCAGTTTCTTTTCGGATGGTAGCGAGTGTGCCCGGAGGCACCTCGCGATTGTCCTTGCCTCCGCCTGCCACAGTCACTGCACTGGCACCATCGGGGCTGACCCAACGCTCGTGACTGCCCGTGGTGTGCCGCAGGGTCCAGCCGGCTCGTCTTAGGATCCGTCTCACCTCGCGATACTTCTTTGCCACATCCTCTACTCCGACCCGCGGCACCTCGCGGGACGGGGTGGCTGTGGACGGGCAAGGCGTCACCCCGCCATGAACTGCGCCACGTCCGCGCGGCGCGCGGATTCTGAGACCGTCAGGCCTTCTTCGCCAGAGGGCAGGGTGGTCTGCCCGGTCGGCAGGAGTACGTGTGTCGGCGGCGTGCCCGTGACGGCCAGCGCGGCGAACATCCCGAGCAGTTCGGGGCCGCTCATGTCGGAGATGATCGCCGGCGGGGCGTGCCAGGCGATCCACGGTAGGCGCAGGAAGCTCGAGGGGGACAGCAGCTGGGACTTCATGTCCGTGAACAACGCCTGCTGGTGCTCCTCGCGCTGGATGTCGGTCTCGGTGGGCGCGCAGAGGTTCTCGCGCGTGCGCGCCAGCGCGAGCGCTTGCTCGCCGTCGAGGTGGTGGGTGCCGGCGGGCAGGCGCAGCGTGAAGCCGCCGTCGGCCGCGCCGCCGTCGAGGTTCGAGACGATGCAGCCCCCGGTGTAGGTGACGCCCCCCATCGCTTCGATCAGCTGGGGGAAGTTTTCGAAGTTGACTTCGACCACGTGGTTGACGGGGATGCCGAGCCAGTGCTCGATCACCGAGACAGACTCCGCCGGTCCGCCGAAGGCGTGGGCGGCGTTGATCTTCTGCAGGCCGTGGCCGGGGATTTCGAGCACCGTGTCGCGCGGGATCGACAGGCGCGCGGAGTGCCCGCCGCCGGTGCGGATCAGCATGATCGTGTCCGAGCGCCCGAAACCGGTGGTTTCTGCCCCCGGTTCCTTGGAGTCCTTCTGGCGGCGGTCGGAGCCCAGCACGAGGATGTTGTTGGCCGAGGTCAACGGGTAGCCGGCCGGGTCGAGCACGCCGGTGACGTTGCTCGGCAGCGAGGTCCGCTCGAAGTGCGAAGAGACGAGGAACAGCACGAGCGAGAGCACAAGCCAGCCGACGATCAACCCGAGCAGGCCGAGCACGACGCGCTTGGGGGTGAGCCGTCCCCTCCACCGGGAGAGGGTGCGCGGGGCTCTGGGCTGACGGGGTGCTCCGAGCAGCGAGTCATCGCGTGCGTCGCTCCCGTTCTGGCGGGGACCCGGCAGCAACTTCCGTCCGGCGCGGTAGCGGGTGTACTGCGGCTTGGGGTCGGTCTCCTGAGGCACGAGGCTCTCTATATTGGCCGAATGCCGGGCGAGGACGCGCACGTTGCGCACGTTGGGCGGTCGCCTGCAGCAGGGGGGCGGCTCGTCGTGTGCCCCACCCCGATCGGCAACCTCGAAGACGTGACGCTGCGCGTGCTGCGCACCCTGGACGAGGCCGACGTGCTCGCCTGCGAGGACACGCGCCGCACGCGGATCCTGCTCGATCGCCACGGCATCGGCGCGGCGCGGCTGGTGAGCCTGCACGAGCACAACGAACGCGCGCGCGTCCCCCAGCTCGTGGCGCAGGCGCGCGCGGGAGAGACGGTCGCGCTGGTCAGCGACGCCGGTATGCCGGTGGTGTCGGACCCAGGCTTCCTGCTTGTGCGCGAGTGCCTGGTGGCGGACGTCGCGGTCGAGGTGCTGCCGGGGGCCAGCGCGGTGCCGGTCGCCGTGGTGGCCTCCGGCCTGCCGGCGGCCCGGTGGTGCTTCGTCGGGTTCCTGCCCCGCAAGCGCGGTCAGCGCGAACGCCTGCTCGCCGACGCCACCGAGACGCTCGTAGCGTTCGAATCCCCCAAG
Source organism: uncultured Solirubrobacterales bacterium (assembly GCA_963725535.1). Taxonomy (GTDB): domain Bacteria; phylum Actinomycetota; class Thermoleophilia; order Solirubrobacterales; family Solirubrobacteraceae; genus Palsa-744. The sequence goes on along the minus strand of CAVRYX010000007.1, from coordinate 955,859 downwards.
CGCCTGGCGGCCACGCTCGAGATGCTCGCGCAGAACGACCCGCACCGCCCCGTGGCCGTCTGCCGTGAGCTCACCAAGCTCCACGAGGAAGTAGCGCGCGGCACGGCGGCCGAGCTGGCAAAGCGCTACCGCGAGCGTCCCCCGAAGGGCGAGGTCGTCCTCGTCGTCGGCCCGGCCACGATCGAGAGCTGACGCGCGGGTAGCCGTGCGCTATCGTCCGTGCGGGGGTGGTTGCGATCGACGCGAGGCACCGAAGGAGCAAGAGCCCAACCCGCGCAGCGCTGCTCGCGGCCGTTGCCCTCGTGCTGTGCCTGCCCGCCGCCGCGGCCGCCTCGGTCGCGCCGCTGCCGGAATCCGACTACACGACGCGCCCACTCTGCGGGCCCCCCACGCCCGGCCACGCGACGTGCCTGGCGACGATGCTCGTCCCGAGGACCGCGGCCGCGCGCGCACGCACCCATCCGCTGGGGATGACGACGGGCCGGGTCGCTTTGCGCATCCCCAGGTCAGGCGCCTACGGCCTGAGCCCGAACGACTTCCGCAGCGCCTACTTCCCCGGCGAACGCCCCGACGCGCCGGTGGGCGAACCGCAGACGATCGCGCTCGTGGACGCCTACGACGACCCCGACGCCGAAGCCGACCTCCGCGTCTACTCCGAAGCGTTCGGGCTGCCCGTGCTACCCCCGTGCACGGAAGGCGCCGTGGCAGATTGCTTCGAGAAGGTCAACCAGAATGGGGAAACAGGGAACTACCCGGTCGCCGGCGACGAACAGGAAAGGGAAGAAGCATCGGGGTGGGCTGGGGAGATCTCGATGGACATCGAGACCGCGCGCGGCATCTGCCGCAACTGTCGCATCCTGCTCGTGGAGGCGAAGGGTGACCTCGAAGCGGGCGTGGGAACGGCCGAGCGGCTCGGCGCGACGGAGATCTCCAACTCCTGGGGCGAGGACTGGGAAGGTTACGGCGAACCGATTGGGTCCCCGTTTGATGATCCCGGGGTCGTGATCACCGTCGCCGGCGGCGACTGGGGCTACCTCAACTGGGATGGCGACAACGAGACGCCCTTCGTCGGCTACCCGGCCTCCTCCCCCAACGTGATCGCGGTCGGCGGCACCAAGCTGACTCTGACGGAAGCGGGCGCGCGCGCGAGTGAGACGGTCTGGAACGAAGGCGGCTCCGAAGAAAAGGACGTCTCCGGCGGGGGTTGCAGCAACGTGTTCTCCGCTCCCCCCTGGCAGACCGCGGTGCCCGACTGGGCCGCGGTCGGCTGCGGCACCGGCGCGCAGGCCAAACGCGCGGTCGCCGACGTCGCCGTGGACGGCGCTCCCTACACCGGAGCGGCGATCTACGACTCGGTGCCCTACTACATCGAGCCGGGCTTCGCGGTCGCGCCCGGCTGGGTGACGGTCGGCGGCACGAGCCTGTCCTCCCCGATCGTCGCCTCCCTGTTCGCGCTCGTCGGCGGGGCGCACGGAGTCGAATACCCCGCCGCGACGCTCTACTCCCACCTCGGCGGCGCGTCGCTGTACGACGTCACCGAGGGGGGTGACGGCAAGTGCGACGGCGTCTACGGAAAAGGCTGCGAAGGCTCCATGTCCCCGCTCTCTCCGTCCGACTGCGGCGAAGGGGTGCTGATCTGCAACGCCGGCCCCGGCTACGACGGCCCGAGCGGCGTCGGCGCGCCCGCGAGCCTCGCCGCCTTCGAAGCGGGCTCCGAAGCGGGACACGCCGAACGGCTCGCGGTGAGGGAAGCCGCCGCCAGGAAAGTCGAAGAAGAACAGCAGGCGGCGGAAAGGAAAGCCGCCGAAGAACGGCAGGCCGCCGAACGGAAAGCCGCTGAAGAACGGCGACCCGAAGAAGAACGGAAGGCCGCGGAAGCGCAGAAAGCCACCGAAGAACGGCGGGCGGCCGAACAGAAGGCAGCGGCCGAACGAGGGGCCGAAGAAGAACGGAAGGTCGCGGAAGCGAAGCGGGCGGCGGAAGCGAGGGCCGCCGAAGAACAGCTGGTCGCGGAAGCGTCGAGGGCGGTCGAACGGCGCGACGAAGAAGAACTGAAGGCGGCGCGGGTGGAGGAAGAACGGCGGCAGGCCGCCGAAACGAACGCGGTCACGGGCAAGGGCGGCGCAACCGTCACCCTCTCCGACCTCGCGCTGACCACCCCCGCGAGCGCGGCGATCGCACGCGGACGCCCGACGCTCTCCCAGGTGGCCTTCGCCTTCTACCTCAGCGGCCCGGCGCGCGTGCGGGTCACGCTCTCGCGACTGCGCGCGGCGCGCGGGCGTACGCACTGGGTCGCGGCGACGGGCGCGCTCACGCTCGCCGCCGTGCTGGGCGGCGACAGCGCCCATCTGAGGGGCGCCACCACACTCGCACCGGGGTCCTACCGCCTCACGCTCACGCCCGCGCGCGGCGCGGCGCGGTCGATCGCGTTCACGGTGAGCGCAAGGGGGTAGGGGGCGCGAGCCGGTAGCCTGAGCGGCCCGTGACCTCCTTCTACGTAACGACCCCCATCTACTACGTAAACGCGGCTCCGCACCTGGGCCACGCGTACACCACGGTCGCCGCCGACGTGCTGGCGCGCCACCACCGCCAGCGCGGGGAGGAGGTGTTCTTCCTGACCGGCACCGACGAGCACGGGGAGCCGGTGGCCGACGCGGCCCACGCGCAGGGCGTGGAGCCCCAGGAGCTCGCGGACCGCAACGCGGAGCGCTTCAAGGCGCTGGCCCCGCGCGTGGGGGCGAGCAACGACTTCTTCATCCGCACGACCGACCCGCAGCACGAAGCGAAGGTGCAGGAGGTCCTCACGCGCGTGCGGGAGAACGGGTACGTGTACGAGGGGACCTACGAGGGGTGGTACTGCCCGCGGTGCGCAGACTTCAAGGCGGAGAGCGAGATCGAGCAGGGCAACCGCTGCCCGATCCACCATGTGGAGCTGGTGCGCGAACAGGAGGAGAGCTACTTCTTCAAGCTGAGCGCGTTCCAGGAGCGCCTGGAGCAGCTGTACGCCGAGCGCCCGGAGTGGCTCGCCCCGCGCACACGGTACAACGAGGCGCTCGCGTTCATCCGGTCGGGCCTGCGCGACGTGCCGCTCACGCGCCACAAGCTCACGTGGGGGGTGCCCGTGCCGTGGGACTCCGAGCACGTCTTCTACGTGTGGTTCGACGCGCTGCTGAACTACTACTCGGCGCTCACATATGCACCCGCTCCGGTGACAGCATCGGCGCCGGGGGATTCGAACCCCGCCCCACCGAATCCCGCCCGCGCGCCGGTCGCGGGTGGCGGGGGTGGGATTCGAACCGACGCGAGCACCGACCTCGTGTCCACGTTCTGGCCGCCGAGCTACCACCTGATCGCAAAGGACATCCTGCGCTTCCACGCGGTGTACTGGCCGGCGCTGCTGGAGGCCGCCGAGATCGAGCTGCCGCACCGCTTGTTCGTCCACGGGTACCTGCTGATGGAGGGTGAGAAGATGAGCAAGTCGCTCGGCAACGTGCTCGACCCGTTCGCGGTGATCGACCGCTTCGGCGCCGACGCACTGCGCTTCTACCTCCTGCGCGACGTGCCGTTCGGCCAGGACGGCTCGGTCTCCACGACCGCCTTCGAGCAGCGCTACGAGAGCGAGCTAGCCAACGAGTACGGCAACCTCGCGAGCCGCACATTGGCGATGGTGCGCCGCTACCGCGACGGGATACTGCCCGCGGCACCGATCGACCCCGAGCTGGCAAACGACTTCGAGGGCCTCGCCGAGGAGGTGAGCGCCCTGCTCGACCGCGCCGAGCTGACACAGGCGCTGGACGCGGTGTGGCAGCGGGTACGGCGCCTGAACCGCTACGTAGAGGAGCGCGCCCCGTGGACGCTGGCGAAGGACGAGCAGAGGGCGGGAAAGTTGGATGAAGTGCTCGCTTCGCTCGCGAGCGGCGTTCGCGTGGTGTCCCTACTGCTTAACCCATACATGCCGGCAAGCACCGAGAGGTTGCTCGATGCGCTCGGTGCGGAGGACCGAACGCTCAGCGCCGCCCGCCTCGGGGCGGGTCCCACCTCGCCAGGTCGCCCCGTGGGTGAGCTCGAACCGTTGTTCCCCAAGGCGTAGCGTTTTTCATAGACACCGACGAGGTGTATTGCCCGAGGCCAGTGGGAATACCTCGCAACGAACGGTGCGCAAGCGGGCCGGATATGTGGGGAGGAGACCGGGCGTAGCTCACGCCACGGCCGTTGGTATCATCGCCGACTAAGCTAGTGATCGACAAGGATTATCACTACGACTAGGACGAACCAAGTAGCAACTATCAATCCAGACTCCGGCACTTTAACGGACGGTCTTCTGATCGGTCGAAAAGTACCCAATCTAGCTCTATAGAGAAGAGTAACCGCTAGCACCGTCACGATAGCAATTGAAAGGATCGTCCGCAAGGCCATCAAGGCTTGTCAGCTCATTGATCTCAGCTTACGCGTTTGATCTCGCGCAAGACGTTCTCCTCGAGAAACCCATGTCGATACATCCTCAATGGCAAAACCAGCCGCGACCAGCGCCTTCCGTATCCGAGGGTGCTGTATCAAAGATGACGTAGTTGCCAATACGGCGCTGTCCTCTCCGCAAACAACTATCCCGGTCCAGAGAACCGGCGGAAGAAGCCGCGCGCGAACCACCATGACTGCCTGTCTCTCGTGAACGATCTTCTTAGGTAGATTTCGAAATATCTTTCTTGTAAATTGATCGAATTCGAATGTAAGTGATCCTGGGGAGATAGTCAGATACCCCCCGCCGTTGCGCCATTGGTAACATGCTCCGCAGCGCGAACGGATGGGCAGTTGCATGTCGGGTGGGGCCGCCTCGGTAGCGCTCATAACAAATGCATATCAAGAGGGTCGATGGCTGGTTGCTTTAGCCTGGCGGGTCTGGACCCGTGCAAGCTGTTCTCCGCACGAAATCCAACGCGAAATATCTTCTATCGTGAACCCCGCAGCTCTCAGCGCGTCACGCACACGTTGTTGTCGCCCCCACGTAGAGACTTGCACTGCTGCAGTCTCTCCGCGAACAATGATCCCGGTATTAATACCGGGAGGAAGAAGCCGTGCGCGGACCATGGTGACTGTGTTCCCTGTATGTATCACTTTTGGCACGGCTCCGAGCGTCTGCGTGAGGCGAGTAAACTCAAAAGTGAGCACGCCGGGAGCAATCGTGAGATATCCACCGCCGTTTCGCCACTGATAGCTAGCTCCGCAGCGAAATCGGATAGGCCACTGTACGTTAGGTGGTGGTAGAACCTCAGTAGGATTCATATGCAAAGGTATAGCTTGTTCCCGCATACGCGCCTACAGGCGGTCCTAGGCCAATGTTGGGTGTCCACCCAGCGGCCACCTGCCAGATGCTCTGTCCACAGCTATCCTGGCCAAACGCAACCGAACCTCCGCCGGACTCCCATTCCTTACCTATCGAAGCACCCGCGACGTTGAACCGCCCACCGAGATCGGATGGGCTCTGGGCGTTGGATATCATCGGCCCAAGGAATCCGCTGACCCCGATGGGGAAGCCGCCGCCAACCTCGCCCGTGTACGTGATCGCGGACTGGCCATTCGGTGACGATACATAGCACGCCGAAACATGTACGTTGCCGCCGCCGACGAAGCTGGCGCCGGCACAGAGGCCCTCGGTGAGACCCGATATTTCAGAGCTGAGCTGGAGATCCTGACCAACTGGGGAACTCTGGACTACGGTGGCCCCTATATGCGAGGCGACACCGACGGCTTCCCCCACATCTTCTCCAAGGCAACTCGCACTGAACGAGATGCAGAACAGCCCGGAGGGGTCGGCCGCGTCGAGCGGGTTGTCGTTCGTATAGCTGTACGGCGCGCGGGTGACCGGGGCGATCGGATCGACGCTCAGGAATTGGTCGGTCGCTGGGTCATACTCCCGTGCGCGAAGGTATATGAGCCCGGTTTCGGAGTTGGTGTACTGGCCGTCGTAGCCGAGGGGGGTCGTCTTGGTGCCCGAGCTGGCGAGCAGGTTGCCGTAGGGGTCGTATGTCATCGCGCCTTCTACGATACCGGTCGATCCAGTCAGTAGTCTTGTCGAGCCCTGCTGGTCGTGGTGGAGGAAGAGCGCCTTGCCTTCGCTGTTGATCTGCTCGATTGGGAGGCCATTCGGCCCGTAGATGTAGTTGTTCTGGCCGTCGCTGAGGATCTGGGGGGTTTCTTCGGCCATGTCCCAGGCCATGTACTTGGTGCCTTCGCTTGAGGTTTGGGTGGCGCGGAGCCCGTTGCCGTCGTAGGCGTAGGTATCGGCGAAGCCTTTGGTGGGGCCTTCTCCGGCTCTTTCGAAGGTGGTCATGTTGCCGGCCTGGTCATAGCGGTAGGTCGTCGAGGGGGCTTTCGAGGGGGTGAGTTTGGTGCGCTCGCCCTCTTCGTTGTAGGTGTAGGCGCCGCGAGTTTCGAGCTCGTCCGCGGCGTTGTAGGCGTAGGAGCGGGTGCCGATCTTGGTGGGGTTGTTCGCGTCGTCGTATTCCCATTCATGGCCGCCGCCGGCTTTGACGAGGCGGTTGTTTTCGTCGTAGGTGTAGCTGTGGGTTTCTTCGCCGGGGAGACCCTTTTCGGTGCTGCCCGTGACCTGCCCGTCGTCGTCGCGGGTGTAGGCGATCGACGCGAGCGAGAGGGTGCCCTTGGTCATCTTGACCTGGGTCATCTGGTCCGCGGCGTTGTAGGTGTAGGTGTCTTCGCCTTTGTCTTCGGGCGCTTCGCCTTTGGTTTCGGGGTATGTCGTGGTGGTGAGGTCGGAGTTCTGGTTGTAGGTGAACTGCGTGGTGCGTGCGGCCCAGTCTGTTACCTTCTGCAGTCGCCCGTCGTGATCGTAGGCGCGCGTGATCGAGCTGTTGTTGGGGTAGGTGATCCTCGTCTGCTCGTTGTCGAGGTTGTATTCGTAGCGGACTCTTTCGCCGTGCCCGTTTTTCGTTTCGGTCAGGCGGTCCAGTTCGTCGTAGGTGTAGCTCGTCGTCCCGGTCCCGTTGACCATGCTCGTGCGATCCCCGTCCGCGTCGTATTCGTATTTGACCGAATGGGTTGTCCCTTCGGAGTAGCTGATTTCCGTGAGGCGGTCCGCGGGATCGTAGGTGTACGTCGTTATGCGTTTTTCGGGGTCGGTCAGCTTTATCAGGTTGCCTGCCGCATCGTATTCCTTGAACGTTTCGCGATTGAGCGGGTCGGTCACCCTGGTGACCTCGCCCAACACGTTGCGGGAATATCTGGTGGTCTGTTTGTTTCCGTCGTTCTGGTCGGTGACGCGATCGCCGCTGATGTACGATGTTTCGGTCACCGTCCCGTTGGGCTCTTTGACCTTGGCCGGCTGGTTATTCGCGTCGTAGGTGTATGTCGTTTTACGCCCATTACCATCTGTCACCGTTTCCAGGTTCCCATCACCATCGTAGGTATATTTGGTGGTATGCCCGAGCGGGTCGGTGACCTTGAGCGGCTGGCCCTGTTCATCGCGTTCGATGCCGGTCATGTACTTCGTCAGTTCGCCGCTCGCGTTGCCGCGCGGGCTGACCGTCCAGACCTCCTGGGAGTCTTCGTTGTACCCAATCGTGCGCTTCTCGGTTTCCGGGGTCGTTTCGGCCGTCAGGTCCCCATCGCTGTCATACCCGTACGTCCACGTGTTTTCCAACGAGTCGGTGACCTTTTCCACCTCGCCATAGCTGTTGTATTTGTATTTCGTGATCTGCGTTTTGCCGCCAGGCGCCGGGCGTTCGATCGTTTCCGCATCCCCGTCGCTGTTGCGTTTGATCGTCGTCGTCTCGCCCTTCGGCGTCTTCACCGTCAGAACATCGTGGGTGCCGTCATAAGTCCACTGCGTTTCGTCTTTATCGGGATTGATTATGCTCGTCCTGTCGCCCGCGCTGTTGTACTTGTATTCGGTCGTATACCCGTCCCCATCGGTCACGCTCAATGGCTCGTTCATGCCGTTATACGTAAACGTTTCCGTCGTTGCGCTCGATGTCCCGTAGCCACGCGTGACCGAGAACGGCAGGCCGTTGCTGTCGAACTGCTCGTCGATCACCTCACCCGACGCTTTGTTCGTGATCTTCGTCTGGAACGATTCGTATTCGAACGTCGTGATACGCCCCGCCGGGTCTTCCTGCGAGGTCACCTGATTGGAGCCATTGTATTCGTTGACGGTTTTCCCGCCGAGGCCGTTGGTCATCGTCGTGATCTCATGCGACCCGTTATATTTGAACTGCCATCGTGTGCTCGATTCCCCCGGCTCCGTAACGCTCGCCAGCTCCCCCGATTCATACGTGTATTTCACGGTATGCCCCATCGGGTCTTTCGCGCTTTCCACAAGCCCTTCGCTATTGTACGCAAGCGTGATTTTACGACCAGCGGGGCCCGTAATTTTTTCCAGGCGCCCCGTCCCACCATACGTGAGCGTGGTTTCGTTCCCATTGCGGTCGATAACGCTTTCCAATCTCCCGCTCCCATTGAATTTATACATCGTCTGGTTCGCCAATCGCAACGTATAACCCGATCCCGAGCCGCCAAACGTATCCTCCGACCATTCCGGAGCGGTATATTTGCCGCCGCTATCCGTGAACAGCACCGTGCTCCCGTCCGCCTGAACCAGCATCGCTTTCGTGCCCGCTTCGACCACGAGATGGTCGCTGAACGAGCTGGTCCATCCATACCCGAACATCCCCTTGGTGTTCGCCGCCGCCGCGGCCTGCGAATTGTAGTAGCGCGTCCAACCCAGCCCGACACCGCGCCCCCCGACAGCGAGATCGGTCTGTTTCTCCGAGAAGTTCCCCGTCGCACACTCCACTGGGTCGCCACACTTTGGGAGCGGCGCCTGCCCCGGCGCGGACGGGTTTTCCGAGCCGCCGTACTGCGTTTCCGGTTCGGCCTTGACCGGTTTGAGAAAGTCGAGCTTGCCGGTTTCTTCCTTGATGCTCCCGAGATTCTCAAAGTGCGGTTCGACTTCCCCTCTTTCCGTCCCCGAAGTCTTCTCGAACACGCCGCTGTTGACGATTCTCGGCGTGCCGCCTTCGCTTATCCTGATGACCGGAGAAGTTGACTCCGCATTCGCCTTGAACGTCGCCAAGTTCTTGATCTCGGCTGTCCCAGTCATCGTGATCTCTCCTTCACCAAACGTCACAACACCTTCATTCACCAACGAGCGCGCTTCTTCCAAGTACGTGTTGCCGAGCGTCGCAGTGGCACCCGGGAGAAACCACAGTCGAACCAGACCCCCTCATCACGCCATAGTGCGTTGTAAGAGACCCAGACACATCGACCGTGCCCGCACCCGTCAACATGCCACTCGCATTAACTTGTTCCAAGGTCCCAATCGTAGCGGTGCTTCCGCTCGATACGCTGAGCGAACCGCCCGCCAAGAGCAACGTCGCTTTCGATGCTTTCAAGTCACCAGCCGTCACCGTAGCGAAGTTTTCGATGAATCCTTCGACAGTACTCGCCCCCAACGCCACCGTCGTTTCCGACCAGAAAGCCAACGTACCACTCGCGCCATCGATCGTCCCTTCGCTTTCGAACGGTATCGCGATTTCCGTTCTCCCCGTCCCCGCCGTCTTCTCAAACAACCCCGTATTCACAATCTTCGGTGTGCCTTTATACACCCTGAACGCCGGCGAAGTAGCTTCAGTATTCGCCTTGAACGTCCCCGTGTTATCAAACACCGCCGTTTCCGACATCGTGAACGTATTAGAACTATACGTCGCCGTGCCTTCGTTGACCACCAGACGCGACCCTTCGATATAGGCATCGCTCAACGAAGCGGTGACACCGGCCTCGATCACCGTCGACCCAGAGCCCGCCATCCCCCCACCTTCCCACGTAAGCGACCCAGACACATCCACGGTCCCCGCCCCGGTCAAGATGCCGCCGGTGATAGTGAGCCCGTGCAGACTCGACGCTTCCAGCGCGTTCGACACTTCAAGGGACCCAGCCGCGAGCACAAGCGTCCCTCCGCCCTGCACCACACCAACCTGGTTGCCCCGTTCGTACACCACGACCGTCTTCCCCGACCCAATGCACGCCACATCGCTCGACCCCGGCACCCGCCCTTCCGACCAATCGGCTGCCACCGACCATTCCCCTTCGCTCGCACCTCTCCATGCCTCCGTGCACAACGATTCCGCCGCCGCTACATCAGGCACCACCATCCCCGACGGCCCCACCGCCAACGCCACGGCTTGCGAGACGGTCAACAGCGCCGCTTGGGAAGCCGTCAGCGCGACCACACTCCGCACCGATTGCGGGCAGGCGCCCCGATCCCGCCGTCTCGGACGGACCGCCAGCCATGCCAACGCTAACCGCACGACACCCATCGCGACCTCCAATCCATTGGGAACCGATCGCCAAGGATGCTACGCGGCCAAGACAGAAGATTCAAACGGTCGTGCCAATAGGTCCAGCACCGTCGTACTCCTGTCCAGACAGCTGTCTCCGACTGCTCAGGTCGCCGGGTGCGCTCTCAGTTCGGCGTCCAGGTCGTGCCCGAGGCGGCGCATCTCCCAAGCGGCGGCGACGAAGACCGCGCCGCGCAGGAGCAGCACGATGCCGATGATCACAGCGAGCGTGGCGAGGCCGAGGCTGGGCCACGAGAGGATCAAGATGCCGGCGATCATGTCGAGGATCGCGACGCCCATGTTCGCCGCGCGCCTATCCAACTCGCCGATGGCCTCCACAAAGCGCACGACGCCGGCGACGATGAACCACACGCCGAGGATCAGCACGAACACGACGAGCGTGTCGAACGGTTTCTTGATCAGCACTAGGCCGGCGATCACGCTGAGCACGCCGATCATCGCGAGCAGGCCGCGGCCCTCGCTGCGGCCGAAGATCGACCCGAGGATCGCGATCACGCCGTTGACGAGCAGGAAGATCCCGGCGATCACCGTGAACGTGCTCAGGGTTTCGTGCGGCGAGATCACGAAGAACGCGCCGACGCAGAACACGGCGAGGCCGAACAGCATCACCAGCCACCACAGACCTGTGAGCTCCCGCAGTTCGCCAGAAGACGTTGACATACCCGAACCTCCTCGTTGGGATGGCACGAGCCCCGAGGCTCGCACGGTCGTATCTATTCTTACAAGCACTGTGGGCCCCGGGGCGGCTCGTGCCATCCGTAGTAACTACGGAGCCGGGTTTGGCCCCCACCACTCCGCCAGCGTTGCCACACTGTCCCCTCCCGCATGATCGACAGCCACACCCACCTCGACCTCTGCGAGCCGCCCGACACCGAGCTCGTCGCCGCGGCCGAGCGCGCGGGGGTGACGCGCATCCTCACCGTGGGCACCGGCGGGGCGTCCTGCCGGGCGGCGCTCGCGGCCGCGGAGGCGTTCCCGCAGGTGTACGCCGCGGTCGGGCGGCACCCCAACTACGCGAGCGGCTTCGACGACGCGGACCTCGCCGAGCTGCGCGCGCTCGCCGCACACCCGCGCTGCCTGGCGGTGGGGGAGACGGGTCTTGACTACTACCGCGACTACGCCCCCCGCGCCGACCAGGAGCGCGCGTTCTCCGCGCAGATCGCTCTGGCGCGCGAGGTGGGCAAGCCGCTGGTGATCCACACACGCGCCGCCGAGCGCGACACGCTCGACCGGCTCGCCGCGGAGGCGCAGGGGGTGAGCGTGGTGATGCATTGCTTCTCGGCGCCCGCCCACCTGGAGGAGTGCCTGCAGCGCGGCTACGCGATCTCGTTCGCGGGCAACGTCACATACAAAAGCGCCGCGGACCTCGCCGACGCCGCCCGGCGGGTGCCCGACGAGCGCCTGCTGGTGGAGACCGACGCTCCCTACCTCACTCCCCAGGCGGTGCGCAAGCATCCCAACCAGCCCGCGTTCGTGGCGCACACCGCGGCCTTCCTCGCGCAGCTGCGCGGCGTCACGGTGGAGGAGCTCGGCGCCGCCGTGCAGGGGACCGCCGCGCGCGTGTTCGGATGGTGAGCGCTGGCCGAAACGGGGACGGGAGCCGAAGGCGAGTGTCTCCCGGCTTCGGTCGGCGCAGCCGGGAGCTGGGCCAGAACTTCCTGCGCGACCCCAACATCCTCGGGGTGATCGAGCGGGCCGCTGAGCTCTCCACGCGGGACGTGGTGCTGGAGATCGGCGGCGGCGAGGGAGTCCTCTCCGCCCACCTGGCGCCGAGGGTTCGGTGGGTGCACGTCGTGGAGGTGGACGAGCGGCTGTGCGCGGTGTTGGAGGAGCGCCTCGCTGAGCTCGAGCACGTGACGGTGTGGCGTGGCGACGCGATGCGGGTGGACCTGGCGGGCTTTGAGCCGCCGCCGAGCAAGGTGGTGGCGAACCTGCCGTACGGGATCGCCGCGGGGGTGGTGCTGCGCACGATCGAGGAGCTGCCGGACGTGCGGATGTGGGTGGTGATGGTGCAGCGCGAGGTGGGGGAGCGGCTCGCGGCGGCGCCCGGCAGCGGGGTCTACGGGGTGAGCTCGGTGCTGGCGCAGCTGGCGGGTGAGGTTCGGGTGGTGCGGGCGGTGCCCAGAACCGTGTTCTCGCCTGTCCCCAACGTTGACTCGGTGCTGGTCAAGATCGTGCGCACGGGCGGCGCGGCGGCGCCCGAGGTGCGCCGGCTGGTGGGAGCGGCGTTCGCCCACCGGCGCAAGACACTGGCGGGCTCGCTGGCGCTGGCCGGGGTGGGGCCCGGTCGCGAGCGGATCCGCGCAGCGCTCGTGGAGCTGGGGCACCCCGCGGACGTGCGTGCCGAGCGCTTGGCCCCGCGGGAGCTCGTGGCACTGACGGAGGCGTTGGGTCTGTGAACACGCTGCCCCTCCGCGCGCTCGCCCCCGCGAAGATCAACCTCGGCCTGTTCCTCGGCCCCGTGCGCGCGGACGGCCGCCACGAGCTGGCCACGGTGATGCAGTCGATCTCCCTTGCGGACGAGCTCACGCTGCGGGCCGCGCCCGACCCCGACGCAAGTGGCGACGTGGTGGTGTGTCCGGGTCTCGGGGACCCGCCCCCCCCGCCCGCCGAGAACCTCGCCGCGCGTGCGCTCGCGGCGTTCCGCGCGGCCACCGGCTGGGACGCGCCGCCGCTGGAGCTGTCGATCGACAAGCGCGTGCCCGTCGCCGCCGGCCTGGGGGGTGGCTCCGGCGACGCCGCCGCCACGCTGCGCCTCGCCGCTGCCGCCTCCGGGTTGGGCGACCACGACCTACTCGCAGAGCTCGCGCGGACGCTCGGCGCCGACGTCCCCGCGCAGGTGCAGCCCGGGCGGTGGCTCGCGGGCGGGGCCGGGGAGGTGTTGCAGGCGCTGCCCGACCCCGAAGTCCCCCTAGGGGTGCTTGTGCTGGCGCTCGCGCGGCCCCTCCCCACCGCGGCGGTGTATGCACAGGCCGACCGTGCGGGCCTTCCCCGGGGGCGCTCCGAAGTGGAAGACTGTCACGGCGCACTTGCGCAGGCGCTCGCCGGGGGCGCCCCCCTGCCCCCGGCGGCGCTTCTGCACAACGACCTGCAGGACGCCGCCCGTGCGCTCTGCCCGGAGATCGATGCCGCCCTCGCGGAGGCCCAGGGGCAGGACGCCGACGTGGTGCTCGTGAGCGGGTCGGGTCCCACCGTGCTCGGGCTATTCGCCGGGTCCCGCGGCCCCGCCCGCGCCCGCGCGGCCACTCGCGCCCTGGCCGAGCGCGTCCCCGCGCCACTCGCTGCGGAGGCGCTACCGTGTCAAGCATGAGCGAGACGCTGCGCTTGACGATCGTCTACGAGGATGGTGGCGACGGCTGGATCGTCGCATCGATCCCCGAGGTCCCAGGTGCCCACAGTCAGGGCCACAGCCGCCCAGAGGCACGCGAAAACGTGATCGACGCACTGCACGGCATCCTCGAGCTGCGTTTCGGCGAGCATGCGCTCAACGAGCCCGCATCCGACAGCGAGCTGCTCGAGCTGACGATCGCCGCGTGAAGCGCCGCGACCTCGAACGTCACCTACGCGAGCACGGCGCCGGGCCGCTGCGCGAGGGCGGGCGTCACAGCTAGGGGTTCACGACAAAGTAGATGGCGGGATCAGGGTGGTCGATTCGTGGATGGGATGCGACGCACGCGAGCGCAGCCGTGCTGGTGGCACGGCGAGCACCGCGGGTGGCGCAGACCGCCGCGAGGCGGCCGCACCGGACCGTCAGATATTTTGTCGTGGGCCCTTTTTGGGGCTTTGACCCAGAACGCTCCACAGCCCTCCCACGCCACCGAGAGATCCCTTGGCCGCTTGCCCGCAAGATCTGCCGCGACCTGAAGATCCCGTCTCCCACCGGCTCACGCTAGGGACGCGCTCAAGCGGTCGGCCTCGCCGTAGGTAACAATTAGTCCGCCGTGAGCAACAAAGATGTCACCTACCTCGTGGCCGTCTGCGCGGCCGTGTTCAGCCTGGCGCTGTACGTCGGTCTGATCCTCGCGCCTGCGTGGTCCTCCTACTCGCGCCTCTGGGAGCGCGTGGCGGCGGGTGTCCTCTCGCTGTACGTGCTCGCGGTGCTCGTCGGCATCGGGGTCGTCGCAGGCCTCGCCGTCGTCTACTTCTGGGTCTGACTCAGTGGCCGAGCTCACCGCTCTCGACGCGGTCACCGAGGCGGTCGAGTCCGGCGCGGGCCTGCCCGAGGTGGTGCGCGCCGCCGCGCGCGCGCTCGACGCGAGCCTCGCTGTGACCGACGCCCGCGGGGGGACGCTCGCGGTGGCGGCCCGCTCGCCCGCGGAGGAGCGCTCGCTGCTCGCCGGCGGCGAGGGGGTCACGAGCATCCCACTGCGGGTCGCCGACGCCGTGGTGGGGTCCCTGCACATGCGCGCCCGCACGGAGCCGTCCGCCTCGATGCGGCGGCTGCTGGTGACGATGATCGCCTCCGAGGTGCAGCGGGTGCGCGCCCCCGACCTGGCCTCCGAGTCCGCCGCCGCTGACTTCCTGCACGCGCTCTCCCGGCGCGAGTTGCGCGGCCGCGAGGAGATCGTGGCGCGCGCGCGCGAGCTCTCCCTCGAGCTCCAGGAGGGGGCCTCCGCGATCGTCGCCCGCGCCCACTCCCAGGCGCCCACGGAGGAGGGCTGGCGCGCGCGGGTGCGGGCCGTGGCCGAGCGCGGCGCGCGCGCCGCGGTGAGCCGCTCGATCGCCGCCCTCACCGAGCGCGAGGGGTCTCCCTCCGCGGAAGTGCTGCTGCTCGTGCCCGGGGGCGAGGAGTCCCTCGCGGCGCGCGCCGCCGACTCGGTGCTGCGCGAGCTGCAGGCCGGTCTCCCCGGCTGCACGTTCGCGGTCGGGCGCAGCCGCATCGCCGAGGACCCCGCCGACCTGCCGCGCGCCGCCTCCGAGGCGCTGCTCGCCGCGAATGTCGCGGAGGGCGGGAGCGCCGCCGCCGGGGGCGGGGGCACCGCCCCCGCAGGGGGTGGCCAGGAGGGCGTGCTCGCCTTCGAGCAGACCGGGGCCTACCGGCTGCTGCTCTCCACGATGAGTGAGAACCCCCGCGAGCTGCAGCGCTTCTACGCGGAGACCGTGGAGCCGCTGGTGGCCTACGACGAGCAGTACGAGACCGACCTCGTGCGCACCCTGGAGTCCTTCCTCGACGCCGACGGCAACGTCGCGGGCACCGCCCAGCGCCTGTTCACCCACCGCCACACCATCTACTACCGCCTCGAGCGTGTGCGCGAGCTCTCCGGCCTGGACGTCTCCTCCAGCGACGGCCGCGAGAAGCTCTCCCTCGGGTTGAAGGCGATGCGCGTGCTCGGCATCGCCCACTCCGGCGGCCCCGCCTCGGAGGCCGGCGCCGGGGGAGGGCGCGTACCACGGGGGTCGCGTCGGTCGTGACGGCTACGATGGAATTCCCGGTGGGGGGTCGTCCAATGGCAGGACATCAGGTTTTGGTCCTGAGAATCGGGGTTCGAGTCCCTGCCCCCCAATGCCTCCGCTACGCGACACCTCCGTCCGCGCTGCGCGCGGCCGGGATCGCCGGAGGGGAGGACTAGTGTGAGTGTCCCCCAATGCCGATGGTGTGAGCTATGACCGCTGCGAGCGCACCGACAGTTGTTGTCCTGGCGGCGGGCCAGGGGACGCGTATGCGCTCGGACGTGCCGAAGGTGCTGCACGAGCTGTGTGGCCGCCCGATGGGGCTGTGGCCGGTGGTGGCCGCCCTGGAGGCGGGAGCGGGCCGGGTGGTCGTGGTGGACTCCCCCGCGCGCCCGCTCGCGGAGGTGCTGCCCGAGGGGGTCGAGCTGGTGGTGCAGCCGGTCTCCAACGGCACCGGCGGGGCGGTCCTCGCGGCGGCGGGCGCGATCGACCCCGGGGTGCCGGTCGTGGTGCTGAGCGGGGACGTGCCGCTCGTGTCCGCGGCTGCCGTCGCGGAGCTGGTGGAGGCGCACGCGCGCGGCGGGGCGGCGGCCACGATGGCCACGACGGTGCTTGCCGACCCCACCGGCTACGGGCGCGTGGTGCGCGACGAGCGGGGCGCGGTGGCGCGGGTGGTCGAGACCAAGCAGGCGGGCGACGCCACCCCCGAGGAGCTGGAGATCCGCGAGGTCAACACCGGCATCTACGCCTTCGACGGGGGCGCCCTGCTGGGGGTGCTCCCACGCTTGAGCGCCGACAACGCCCAGGGTGAGCTGTACCTGCCGCAGGCGCTCGACCTGCTGCGCGCCGACGGCGCCGTGGTCGCTGCGCACGCGGTGGACGACCCGCACCTCGTGCTCGGAGTCAACGACCAGGTGGCGCTTGCGCACGTGCGGGCGCTGGCGCAGCGCGCGATCCTCGAACGGCACGCGCGCGCGGGAGTGACCGTCGTGGACCCCGCCGCCACGTGGGTCGACGTGGACGTGCAGATCGGCCAGGACGCCCGCCTGGAGCCCGGCACCTCGCTGCGCGGTGCCACCGAGGTGGGCGCGGGCGCCGTGGTGGGCCCGCACACCACCGCCCTGAACTCGCGCATCGGCGAGCGGGCCGTCGTGCGGGTCTCCTGGCTCGACGGTGCTGTGGTCGGCGCCGGCGCGAGCGTCGGCCCGTTTGCCTACCTGCGCCCCGGGGCGGTGCTGGGGGAGGGCTCGAAGGTGGGGACGTTCGTGGAGGTCAAGAACTCCGACCTCGGTGCGGGGGTGAAGGTCCCGCACCTCTCCTACATCGGGGACGCCGACGTCGGCGAGCGCTCCAACCTGGGGGCCGGCACGATCACCGCCAACTACGACGGCCACGCAAAGCACCGCACCACGATCGGCCGGCGCGTACGCGGCGGGGTGGACACCGCGTTCGTTGCCCCGGTGGTGGTGGGTGACGACGCCTACACCGCGGCGGGCTCGGTGATCACCGAGGACGTTCCCCCCGGCGCGCTGGGAGTGGCGCGTGCGCGCCAGGTCAACCGTGAGGGGTACGCCCAGCGGCGCGAGGACGCGCGGGCGGAGCACAACCCCTCGCCGCGGGGCACGACGCCCCGCGCCCCCGCGCCCGTTGCTCCACCGACACACGCGGACGATCCCCAAATATCCCACTGACTGTGCCGCGCTTCAGACCTTTACACTTCGAGAGAGGATGAGCACGATGGACACGCGTGCACAGGTCGCGGCCACGAGCCTGCCGATCGACTACAACAAGCGGCTGATGCTGTTCGCCGGGCGCGCGAACCCGCAGCTGGCGGTGGACATCGCGGGCAAGCTGGCCGTGGACCTCGGCCCGGTGACGCTGCGGACGTTCTCCAACGGCGAGGTCTACTGCCGCTACGAGGAGTCGATCCGCGGCGCCGACGTCTTCATCGTGCAGTCCACCTGCGGCAACCCCGCGACGGGGGTGACGGCCAACGACTCGCTGATGGAGCTGCTGTTCATGATCGACGCCGCCGTGGGCGCCTCCGCGCACCGGGTGATCGCGGTCACCCCCTGGTTCGGGTACTCCCGCCAGGACAAGAAGTCCTCGCCGCGCGAGCCCATCTCCGCGCGCCTGGTCGCGCGCATGTTGGAGGCCGCGGGGGCCGACCGGGTGCTGACGATGGACCTCCACGCCGGGCAGATCCAGGGCTTCTTCCAGAAGCCGGTGGACCACATGACCGCGCTGTTCATGCTCACCCAGTACTTCGCCGACCTCGGCCTCTCCGACCTCGTGGTGGTCGCCCCCGACGCCGGCCGCGTGAAGCTCAACAAGAAATTCGCCTCCAAGATCGGCGCGGAGCTCGCGATCCTCGACAAGGAGCGCCCCGCCCAGCAGGTCGCGGAGATCGCGTACGTGATCGGGGACGTGCGCGGCAAGACCGCGGTGATCGTGGACGACATGATCGACACCGCCGGCACGCTCGCGGCGGCCACCCAGACGGTCTACGAAGCGGGTGCTAAGAGCGTGTACGCGGCGGCCACCCACGCGATCTTCTCCGGCCCCGCGTTCGAGAACCTTCTTGCCTGCGGCCTGAAGGAGATCGTCGTGACGGACACCATCCCGCTGCCCGCCGCGCGCCCCGACAACATCCGCGTCCTGCCCTGCGCGGAGTTGCTCACAGACTCGATCCGGCGGATCTTCACCGACGACTCGGTGTCCGAGGTGTTCGACGGGGAGAACCAGCTTTTCTAGGCTACGCCTGGGTTGGGGGACGGACCGCTTGGGGTTAGCGTACACTGGCGCTGAAGTGCCTCGGACTGCCCGCCGCCAGTCGCCACACGAGCTTGTCAACTTCGCGCGCCCGCCTGTCGCTGAGGTGGTGCTCGCGGCGCAGTTCCCGCCGGAGACGATCGACCTGGAGGTGTACGGACGCTTCGCTAGGGAGCTGCGAGACGCGCTGCCCCGCCGGACCCGCCAGGGGCTCGTCCCGCGCAACGAAGAGAAGTTCGATCAGCGCCGAGCTCAACCCTCGTTCGAGATCCGCTTCGAGGGGCCTGCGGATCTCCCTCGGATCGTATTCGAGAGCGAGAACCGCGTGGAACTGGTTCAGCTGCAGCCCCACCGCTTGACCCTCAATTGGCGGAAAATGACGCCGGATGCTGCGTATCCGCGCTACAAAACTCTGAGGAAACGCTTCCGGCAGCTGCTCATGCTCCTCTCTGCAGCGCTCGACGAGCTGGATCAACAGCATCCGGTGGAGCTTTCGGAAGTGACCTACGTGAACCCGATCGAGGACCCTGGCGACGCGGCGACCGACCACGTGGGGCGGACCCACCCCGATCTTGCGAACATCATCAACCGCTTCCAGCACCGTCCGTCAGAAGCCTTCCTACCGGAGGCGGAGGACGCACACCTGCAGGCGCGTTGGCGTATAGCGGGTCCGGCAGGCGAACCCATCGGGCGGCTGCACCTGTCGGTCGAGCCGGGGCTGCGACCCCCGCAGCCGATTCCCGCAGACCTTGCGCAAGCCGATCTGGCATTGGACCCGACACCGATCTATCTTGTGAATATGACGGCGCGCGTCATGCCGGCGGGCGATACCGTCGATAGGGCGATGAAGGCGCTCGACATAGCTCACGAGTGGGTGGTGCTGGGTTTCAAGGATCTCACGACGGCCACGATGCACGACTATTGGGGGCTGACGGAATGATGGGTATACGGGTCGCGATGGGCACTGCAGCAGACGTGTCCACCTTGGATTGGGCTCTCGCGGATGAGCCCCGATCACAGGCACAGCGTGCGATTGCGCTCAGACGGAAACGTGACAGCCTTGTGTCGCCTTGGGCAAACGCTGTCGTTCACCGCATCGAAGAGCTAGCTGACCTCGACACGGTGAACGTCGAGAGAGAACGCCCTCTGAACATCGAAGACGTGTACGACGCGCTGGAGTTCTTGGGTCGGGTGATGCGGGAGGACACCTGCCTGCCCTGGATCGGACGACTGAGCGGCGGCGGGATCGAGATGGCGTGGAAGCACGGCGACGTGGAAGTCGAGGCCGTGTTCGACCAGCTGCGCGGCGAGCGCGAACTGCTTGTCTCCGTCGGCGACAGAGAATGGGAGGCTCCCGCCGACAAGGGGGACTCGCTGTTCGCGAGCGTTGCGGATCGGCTGTCGAACTTCTACATTGAGCCCACCACCGGACCGCCCTCCGCAGTTGCCCGCGCTTGACGCGCCGGTAGACGACGAGACGCTGGTCTACCGGCTGATCTCGGTCTACGCCTGTAACGCCGTCAACGGCCGATGGGAGTTCCAAAGCGGCGCGTTCAGCAACGCGACGCCCCTCAATGAAGACGAGCCGAGAGACGACATGTCCGTCGTCTTGGGCGATGCCCTTGCGGCGCTCGATCGCGCTCCCGCAAGGCTGCCCGTCGAGAGTCCGCTCGGAGGTGATCCGCAATTGTGGGGGGTTGCGAAGCTCCGGGTCGGCTTCCTGCGGCACCAGGAGCAAAAGATCCTCCGCACTCCAACAGACGACGAGCCGGCCCACGGCGACGTTCGCGGGGCGAAGAACGGGAGACGGCGCAAAGCGCTCAAGAAGCACGCCGAGTGGGTTGTGCAACCCGCAAAGCGGCCGGAGTAGCCGGCCCGGTCTCGACGGAAGGGTCATCATTATCAACACGATGTCAAGGGTTGCGGTAGGCAGAACCACCACGGAGGCAGCGGGGAGCTCCAGACGAATGTCTCGCGGCGCGCGGCTCACGCTGATCGCTGTAGGGCTGCTGCTGTTCCTCGCGATCAGCGGAGTTCTGGCGCGCTTCTTCTCCGCCGAAAACGTGGAACTCGACCACGAGGTCACGTTGATGCAGGCGGAGGCGCGCGGCGATGCGCCGGGGATGTTCGCGCAGCTTGCCGCGACCTGTCGCGCGAACGCGTCGTGTGCGGCCACGGTTCGTGCCGACGCGGCGACCCTGCGCCGGCCGGGGTCGGTGGAGGTCCTCTCGACGCAATCCACCACCGACCACTCTCTGACCGGTTCGGTCGGCGAAACGCGCGTGGCGTGGAAGGTGCCCGGGCGCTACCCCGTGGTGCAGTGCGTGCAGGTGCGGCGCTCGGGCAACTTCCTCACAGGCATCTCCGTCTCGCTGCTGCGGGTCGGCCCGCGGCTCGGGAGTACCGCGGATTGCTGAGCCTGAGCTGCGCCGCCGGGCGTGGTGGATAGCCGGGCCGTGTGAGGGCTTGTTGGCCCCGGTCGACGGTGCCCACTTGCCAGGCTGAGTTAGATGGAGTGCCGAGGGGGTCGCCCGTGGGATGGGGGTTGCTAAAGTCCCCGCCCGATGGCCGACCAGAGTGCAACCCAGCTCGACGTGCGCCTCCGCGAGCCCTCAGGCTCGCGCGCGGCGCGACGCCTGCGCGGCGCCGGCCGCGTGCCGGGGATCCTCTACGGCGGCGGGGAGGAGGAGCCGCTGAGCTTCGACGTCGACGCCCGCGAGCTGCGCCTCGCGCTGGCGGGGGCGGGGGCGGTGCTGGATCTGAGAGTGGACGGGGCGTCACCCACCCCGGTCGTGCTCAAGGAGGCCCAGCGCCACCCGGTGCGCGGGGACACCGTGCACGTTGACCTGCTGCGGGTGCGCCTGGACAGGCCGATCCATGCGGTGGTGGCGCTCGAGCTGACCGGCGTGGACGAGTCCCCGGGCGTCCGGGAAGGTGGAGTGCTCGAGCAGATCACGCGCGAGCTTGGCGTCGAAGCGCTGCCCACGGCGATCCCGGAGGCGATCGCGCACGACGTCTCGGGGATGCAGATCGGCGAGACGCTCACGCTTGCCGCGGTCGTGCCGCCCGCAGGGGTGACGCTGCTGGACGACCCCGAGGAGACGGTGCTCGCGACGCTCACGCCGCCGCGCCTGCAGACCGAGGCGGAGACCGAGATCGAGGCGGAGACCGAGGTCGTCGGCGAGGCCGAGAAGGCCGAGGGCGCCGCGGGCGGCGCCTCCGCCGAGGAGTAGCAACCCCTGAGACGCCCCTCGCTGCGGCCATTCGCCAACGCACGCGCGCGTGGCGGTTCCGGCAGCGGTGCGGCGGTCGACTGGTTGATCGTGGGGTTGGGCAACCCCGGCCGCGAGTACGCGCGCACGCGCCACAACGTCGGCTTCCTGGTCGCCGACGAGCTCGCCGAGCGGTGGGGCCTGTCGCGCGCCAAGCCGCGTTTCCGCGCGCTGCTCGGCGAGGGTCGAGCCGGCCCCGGCGGCCCCCGCGTGGCGGTGCTGTGGCCGCAGACGTTCATGAACGAGGCAGGCCGGGCGGCCGGGCCTGCGCGCGGCTCTCACCGCCTCCCGTTGGAGCGGGTGGTGGTGGCGCACGACGAGATCGACCTCCCCTTCGGGGAGGTGCGCACGCGGCTGGGCGGTGGCTTGGCGGGCCACAACGGGCTGCGGTCGTTGCGGCGCGAGCTGGGCGGCGCGGACTTCTGGCGGGTGCGTGTGGGCGTCGGGCGCCCCGACTCGACCGACCCCGAGATCGTCTCCGCGCACGTGCTCGGCCGCTTCCGCGAGTCGCCTGAGGAGGTGCGCGAGCTGGTCGGCCGCGCGGCCGACGAGGTCGAGCGTGTAGTGGGCGAGGAGGGGTCGGCGGGAGACCCTGGCGGCCGAGGATGAGCCTGCGTCCGCTGCTGGGACTGGCGCAGGACGATCCGGGGGCTGCGCGGCTTGCGCGCGAGGGAGGCCGTGCGTTCGTGTCGGCCTCGCTGCGCCCCTACCTGATCGCGGGTCTGGCGGACAGCGACGCGACGGGCTTGGGGGCGCGGCCGACACTGGTGGTGGTCGGCGACGACCGTGCGGCGCGCGAACTGGCGGCCGACCTGCGCGCGTGGCTGTCTCCCCGCCGCGTCCGCTACTACCCCTCGCGTGGGGTGACCTACGAGTCCCACCTCACTCCGCCGGCTCACCTGATCGGATTGCGGGTGGCCGCGCTCGACTCGCTGCTCGCGCCGAGGGGGCCAGCCGTGCGGGGGGACGATGCCCCGTCGGGACTGTCTCCAGGCGCCGAGCCCGAGCCCCCCGTCGTGGTCGTCTCCGCGGTGGCGCTCTCAGAGAAGGTGCCCGACCCCGCGCTGCGCCCGCGCTCGTTCACGCTGCGCACGGGCGAGCTGCTCGACCTGGAGGAGTGCGCGGGGGAGCTGGTGGCGGCCGGGTACGAGCGGGTGGACCAGGTGGAGGAGCGCGGGCAGTTCGCGGTGCGCGGGGGCCTCCTCGACGTCTTCCCCGCGACCGAGGAGCGGGCGGTGCGGGTGGACCTGTTCGACGTGGAGATCGAGTCGCTGCGCTGGTTCTCCACGTTCACCCAGCGCTCGCTGGGGGACGTGCAGGAGGTCGAGGTCGCGCCCGCGGCGGAGCTCGCCGCCGAGCACCGCGAGCTGGCGGAGATCGCCGCGTTGGAGGACGCCGGCGAGCGCCCGGACATCGCTGAGCTGCTCCCGGTGGAGCGCTTCGGGGCGCTGCTGGACCTGTTGGGCGCGGACACCGAGCTGCTGGTGGCCGCGGAGGAGGAGCTTGGACCGGCGCTCGAGGATCACTGGAGCGACGTGTGCGCGGCGTTCCACGACGCCGACGCGCACCACCTGTACGTGAGCCCCGAGCAGATCCGCACGGCGCTGGAGGGGCGTGTGCGCATCTGGCTCTCCTCGCTGTCGGGTGACCAGGAGCTGCAGCTGCGCGCGCAGTCCGCTGACGTCGCGGCGCGCTCGCTGGCGGAGGCGGAGCCGCAGCTGGAGAAGCTTGTGCGCTCCGGCTACCGCACCGTGGTGACCTTCCCCCACCGCGGCGAGGGAGAGCGCGCGGCTTACAACCTCGCGCGCCTGAAAGCGACCTGGTTGGGGGAGGCCGCTGCGCTGGGGGCGCACGGCAGCACGGGCGGACCCGGTTCCGCGCGCAGCTCTGAGGGCGCCACCCCGCCCGAGTCTGCCTCGGGCTTGGCGGGTGTGGAAGTGGGCGCCGCTCCGTTGGAGCCCTCCCTGCGCTTCGCCGCCGCCTCGCTGCGCGAGGGCTTCATCGCGCCCTCGCTGAAGCTCGCGGTGTTCCCCGAGCACCGCCTGCTGCGCCGCCGCCGCGGGGGATCGGGTGCCCGCCCACCCGGCGGGGATCCCGATCAACGCGCCGGCGGGCGCTCGCGGCGTGGCGCGCTGCGCTCCTTCACCGAGCTGCGCACCGGCGACATCGTCGTCCACGAAGACCACGGCGTGGCGCGCTTCGCGGGCTTCGAGACGCGCACCGTGGCGGGCGTCACGCGCGACTACCTCTACCTCGAATACCAGGGCGACGACCGCGTGTTCGTGCCCACCGAACAGCTCGCGAAGATCTCCCGCTACGTTGGAGGATTTGGATCCCACCCACCCGAGCACCCGCCACTCTCCAAACTTGGAGGCTCGCGCTGGGAGGCGATGAAGTCGCGCGCGCGCCGCGCCGCACAGGAGCTGGCGGGCGAGCTGCTCACCCTCTACGCCGAGCGCCGCCGGCGCTCCGGGCACGCCTTCGAGCCCGACTCCGAGTGGGAGCGCGAACTGGAGCAGCGCTTCCCCTACACCGAGACCCCCGACCAGCGCGACGCGATCGAGGCGGTCAAGGCCGACATGGAGGCGCCGCGGCCGATGGACCGCCTGATCTGCGGCGACGTCGGCTACGGCAAGACCGAGGTGGCGCTGCGCGCGGCGTTCAAGGCCGCCACGCAGGGCAAGCAGGTGCTGATGCTGGCGCCCACCACGATCCTCGCCCAGCAGCACTTTGGCACCTTCTCCGAGCGCCTCGCCGACTACCCGGTGACCGTCGACCACGTCTCGCGCTTTCGCACCGCCGCGGAGCAGCGGGAGGCGATCGCCGGGTTCGCGAAGGGGGGCGTGGACATCCTGATCGGCACGCACCGCGTGCTCTCGCGCGACGTCCGCGCCAAGGACCTCGGCCTGCTCGTGGTCGACGAGGAGCAGCGCTTCGGCGTCAAGCAGAAGGAGCTCCTGCGCCAGCTGAAGCTGCGCGTGGACGTGATCTCGATGTCCGCCACCCCGATCCCGCGCACGCTGCAGATGTCCCTCGCCGGCCTGCGCGACATCTCCGTGATCGAGACCCCCCCCGAGGGCCGCCGGCCGGTGCGCACCTACGTGGGGGAGTACGAGGAGGAGCTCGTCCGGGGCGCGATCCTGCGTGAGCACGACCGCGGTGGGCAGGCGTTCTTCCTGCACAACCGTGTGGAGTCGATCGACGAGACCGCCGAGCGCCTGCGCGCGTTGTGCCCGGGGGTGCGCTTCGCCGTGGCCCACGGCCAGATGGGCGAGGGGGAGCTCGAGGCCGTGATGATGGACTACCTGCGCGGCGGCGCGGAGGTGCTGGTGTGCACCTCGATCATCGAGTCCGGCCTCGACATCCCCCAGGCCAATACGCTGATCGTCGAGCACGCCGACGCGTTCGGCCTCGCCCAGCTCTACCAGATCCGCGGGCGCGTGGGGCGCAGTCGCGAGCGCGCCTACGCCTACCTGCTCTACGACTCCGCGGCGGCGCTCACCCCGGAAGCAGCGCAGCGGCTCTCGGCGCTCTCGGACTACACCGAGCTCGGGTCGGGCTTCAAGATCGCGATGCGCGACCTGGAGATCCGCGGCGCGGGCAACCTGCTCGGCGACGAGCAGTCCGGGCACGTGGCGGCGCTCGGCTTCGAGCTGTACATGCAGATGCTCGACGAGGCCGTCCGGGAAGGCGCAGGCGCTGATTCGGACCCCGCCCACCCCGGCGTGCCCGAGGAGGAGCTCCCCGAGCCGGTGCGCTTGGACGTCAACGTGGACGCCTTTGTGCCCGCCGACTACGTGCCCTACGAGCAGGCCAAGATCGAGATCCACCGGCGGGTTGCCGGGGCGCTGGAGGTCGCCGACGTCGAGCGCCTGCGCGAGGAGCTCGAGGACCGCTTCGGCCCCGTGCCCGAGCCGCTCGGCAACCTCCTCTCGCTCCAGCGCGCGCGCATCAAGCTCGGCCAGGCGGGCGCGCGTGCGGTGAGCTTCCGCGGCGACCGCCTCGCGGTCACGCCGATCGACCTCGACTCCGCGCGCGCGCGGCGCCTGCGCGAGCAGCTGCCCGAGGCGCTGTACGAGTCGGGCCGCTCGCAGGTCTCCGTGCGCGTGCCCCGCGAGGGCCCCGAGCGCTTCCCCGCGGTCGTCCACGCCGCGGACGTGCTGCTGGCGGTGGTTCGCGAGGCCGCCTGAGAGCCCACCTAAAGCGCAGCCCGACGGCACTTAGAAACTCCTTAAGCACGCGTTTCTGATTTCCGCTACAGTGCCCTCGTTGTGTCTAAGTTGACTCGTTGGATCGCGGCGCTGAGCGCCGTTTTCTTTGCTGCTGGGGGGCTTGCCGCGTGCGGCGGCATCCCGAGCGACGCCGTGGTGCAGGTCAACGGGCAGGCGATCTCGAAGTCGACCTTCGAACACTGGCTGGGGGTCGCCGCCTCCGCGAGCGCGGCGGCGCTGCCGGGTCAGAAAGCGCCCAAGCCGGTGGTGCCCGACCCGCCCGCCTACACCAACTGCATCGCCCACCTCAAAGAAATCGAACCAAAGCCCGCGAAGGGCCAGAAGCCGAGGACCGAAGCGCAGCTCAAGACGCAGTGCGAACAGCAGTACAAGGCGCTGCAACAGCAGGTGCTGGGCTTCCTGATCTCCGCCGACTGGGTGATCGGGCAGGCTGAAGAACAGGGCGTCAAAGTCAGTGACAAGGAAGTCGAAGCGCAGTTCGACAAGCTCAAGAAGCAGCAGTTTCCCAAGGAAGCCGAATTCCAGAAATTCCTGGCGTCCACGGGCCAGACCATCTCCGACCTGCTGCTGCGAGTCAAGCTCTCGATGCTCAGCACCAAAATCCAGGAAAAGGTGACCAAGGACGCCAAGAAGGCAGTGAACGAAACGGCGGTCGCCAAGTACTACAACGAACACAAGACCCTCTACGGCAAACCGGAATCGCGCGACCTGCGGCTGGTCCTCACGAAGACCGAAGCTGAGGCTGCACAGGCGAAGAAGGAAGTCGAATCGGGCAAGAGCTTTGCGAGCGTCGCCAAGAGCAAATCGATCGACCCGCTCAGCAAGGACAAAGGTGGCGAAACGCCGGGCGTGGTCAAGGGCCAGGAGCAGAAGGCGCTCAGCGAAGCGGTCTTCGCGGCCAAGACGGGCGTGCTCACCGGCCCCGTGAAGACGCCCTTCGGCTACTACGTCTTCGAAGTCAAGGCCGTCCACGCGCCCACCCAGCAGAGCCTCGCGCAGGTCAAGGAATCGGTCAAGCAGCAGCTGGCCGCCACCCAGCAGCAGAGCGCGCTCGCCAAGTTCGTCAAAGAATTCAAAGACAGGTGGAAGGCCCGGACCGAATGCCGCTCTGGGTACGTGGTCGCAGACTGCCAGCAGTACAAGGAACCGAAGACCACCGCGAGCGGTGCTGCGGGTGCGGCTGGTGCCGCCGGTGCCGCCGGCGCGGCTGGTGCCGCCGGCGCGACCGGGTAGCGTCCCACCTCCGCCCCGTAAGCGGGACGTAGCGACGTAACGAGTCGGGGGCCGGGTAGGGTGGTGTATCGGTTTGGGGGTATATACCAAACTGGATCTGTGGGTAGCAACCAGATGAGAGGTCCAGTTAGCTATATGTTCGCTCAATGCGCTATATGGCTCTCGTGGATCTGCGGGTCCCGACCAAACTGAGGCACTGCCCCGGGTAGCGATGAGCCAGATCGACCGAGTCCACGCGCGCCAAATCCTCGACAGCCGGGGCAACCCGACGGTCGAGGTGGACCTCGTGCTGCGCTCCGGCGCCCACGGCCGCGCGGCGGTCCCCTCCGGGGCCTCCACGGGTGAGTTCGAGGCGACCGAGCTGCGCGACGGCGGCGAGCGCTGGGGAGGCAAGGGCGTCGGACGCGCGGTGGGTGGCGTGAACGGCGAGATCGCCGCCGCCGTACGCGGCCTGGACGCCGCCGACCAGGGCGCGCTGGACCGGTCGCTCTGCGAGCTGGACGGCACCCCCAACAAGTCGCGGCTGGGCGCCAACGCGATCCTCGGGGTCTCGCTCGCGGCCGCCCACGCCCAGGCGGCCGAGGAGGGCGTGCCGCTGTGGCGCTACCTCGGCGGCCCCGACGCGCGGGTACTGCCAGTGCCGATGCTGAACGTGCTCAACGGCGGCGCGCACGCCGACAACAGCGTGGACTTCCAGGAGTTCATGGTGGTGCCCTGCGGTGCGGAGAGTTTCTCGGAGTGCCTGCGCATGGGCGTCGAGGTGTTCCACGCGCTGCGGCGCACCCTGCACGAGCGAGGTCTCTCCACCGCCGGGGGGGACGAGGGGGGCTTCGCGCCGAACCTCGCCTCCAACGAGGAGGCGCTGCGGATGGTGCTCACCGCGATCGAGGCCGCCGGGTACGAGCCCGGCACAGACGTGGCGATTGCCCTGGACCCCGCCACCTCGGAGCTCTACCGCGACGGCGCCTACGTGCTCGAGCACGAGGACCGCACGCTGAGCGCCGCGGAGCTCGCCGACTACTGGGCGGACCTCGCGGGTCGCTACCCGATCGTCTCGCTGGAGGACGGCATGGCCGAGGAGGACTGGGAGGGCTGGCAGGCCCTCACCGAGCGCGTCGGGGGGCGCCTGCAGCTGGTGGGGGACGACGTGTTCGTCACCAACACTGCTCGCCTGCAGCGCGGCATCGAGCTGGGGGCCGCCAACTCGATCCTCGTCAAGGTCAACCAGATCGGCACCCTCTCCGAGACGCTCGCCGCGATCGCGCTCGCGCGCGAGGCCGGCTACACCGCAGTCATGAGCCACCGCTCGGGGGAGACCGAGGACACGACGATCGCCGACCTCGCCGTCGCCACCGGCTGCGGGCAGATCAAGACCGGCGCCCCCTCGCGGGCGGACCGCACGGCCAAGTACAACCAGCTGCTGCGCATCGAGGAGCAGCTCGGCGCCGACGCGGTGTTCCCCGGGCGCTCGGTCTTCCGCAGCTGAGCCTGGCGCAGTCGGCCGGAGGCCCTCTCCCGGGGTTGTTCGGGCCCCTCTCGCTTTTAGAACGGCTTTCAAAAAGACCGGCACGCCCGGATACGCCCCTGGACACGGCGCTGGATCGCCACGTGCCGGCTTGCCCGTGCTACCAGCACGGGCTTCACCGCCCCGCGTCGCCCAGCTTGGTCCAAGAACGCCCCGTCTATTTTGAAAGACGTTCATAGTCGGCAGGAAGTTCTCCGCTCGCCTCGAATGCGGAGGGGATGAGATCGACAAGGGCACACGTGCGCTGGGACCGCGTGGGGGCGATCGCGATGCTGTGCGTGCTGGGAGCGCTGCTGTACCTCTACGCGAACGCCGGGGTCTCGGTGCTCTCCGCCTGGAAAGAGGCCCGGAGCGACAGCGCCCAGGTGGCGGCGCTCGAGCGCCAGCACCTGGGACTCGAGGCCCAACGCGCGGCCCTGAACGCACCGGGGACGCTCGTCCAGGAGGCGCGCCACCTCGGGATGATGCGCCCCGGTGAGCAGACCTACGTGATCACGGGGCTGCCCCCTAACTGACCCCGGCCGGCTCCACGGCCCACCCTCGCTGCTACCCTCGCGCCCCGTGCCGGGCTTCGAGAACGCGATCTACCAGTGGCAGCAGGGCGAGCGGCGACTTCTCGCTGCCCCGCCGGAGCGCCGCGCGCGGCTGGAGCGGGTCGTGGACGTGCTTGTCGCAGAGCTGCGCCGCCGCCTGGGCGGCAGGTTCTCCTCGGAGGAGCTCGCGCAGCTCTACGAGCGGGGCACCTCGTGGTGCCTGCAGCTGGCGATGGCCACCGTCCCGGAGGACCCGTGGGCGTGGGACTCGGGCGTCGTGGTCGACGCCGCCTTCGGTCGGTACCTGCGCGAGGCCTCCGACTACGCCGGGGGCCGGCGAATCGCCGCCGAGCGGTGACGGCGGGGTCTAAGAGTTGCGCCTCTAGGGCGTCGCTGGGCAAGCGAGGCAACTAGTTGAAGGCCCGCCCCACCCCGCGAAGTGTGCTGGCTGGCCGGTAGGAGATCCCACCGATCGGCGAACGCCTCGGCGGCGTCCTAGTCGTCTCGGTCGACCCGCTTGATAACTATCTGTTCCTCCTCGACGAGCACCTCGACGGGGCGGTGGCCGGCCCAGTGCTCGGCGTAGACCGGGTTGTCCTGGATGGCGGGGTCGAGCCACAAGCCGTAGCCCTCCTCGCCGTGCTCAAAGGTGCCTTCCAGGGGCGCACTGCTGCGGGCTGGGGAGCGCCGGCCGCGCCCACCGCGCCGGCTGCGCCGGCGGGGTTTCTGGCCCTCCTCGTCCTCGGCCTCTCCCCCCTCGGTCGGTTCGTCCTCGGTTTCGCCCCGGGCTGCCCGCTCAGCTTGTTCGCGCTCGGCCTCCTCGGCTCTGGCGCGCTCCGCCGCCTCCGCCTCCGCTCGTTCGCGCTCGGCCTCGAGCGCGGCCGCCTCGAGCTCGGCAGCGATCAGCGCGTCGTCCTCGGCGCGGAGGTCGATCTCCTCGGGGAAGTCCTTCGCCGCGAGGCCGGTCGCGGCGTCCTCGTCGCTGACCAGCTCGTTGTGGCGCTTGAACTGCTCGATCTCCTGCACCGTCACCTCGAGCTGGTGGGCGATCCACGCGTCGGTGCGACCTTGGCGCACCCAGGCGCGGATCTGGTTGAGCTGTGGACGCAGGGACTTTCGTGGCATGGGCGGCCCGGGAGACTAGCGCATGGGACCTCTCCCGGATGCGCCCACCGCCTTCCCCGAGGCTCCCCCGACCGCCACGGCATCGATTCTGCACACGGGCGCGTCAGAAAGTCAGGCCCGCGTGCGTTGTGTGGGTGGGACCGGTGTGCCGAGACGAGGTCGCCTTTCTCCCGGCTCTCAGACTATGCTTGCTACTGAGGCGAGGTCTGGGAGCAATCGCGCCGTTCCCATCGGCGAAACGGAGGGTGCACCGTATGCTGGTCCTGACGCGCAAGACCAATCAGAGCATCATGATCGGCGACGACGTCGAGGTGTCGGTGCTGTCCGTCGTGGGCGAGAAGGTGCGCATCGGCATCCAGGCACCCCCCGACGTGCCGGTCTTCCGGACCGAGATCTACCTCGAGATCCAGCGCCAGCAGGGGGAGGGCAAGCCCCCCGAGGACGCCCGCTCCGAGGTGGACGAGGCGATCAGAGATCTTGGCGAGAAGGGCTGAGCTTAGGGCCTATCCCCGATTGGGGCGGGCGAGCCAAGCGGGATAGGCCTTAGCCGAGCAGCAGGTAGAGCGTGCGGAACATGGCGACGGTGACGACCGCCGCGGTCAGGACCAAGGTGAGCACGAGCAGCGTGAAGCGGACCGTGCCGCGCTTGTTGCGTCGCTGCACGTGACGCTTGCGGGCGCGCTGCTCGGCGGTGCGCCGCAGGGAGTCGCGGCGGTGGCGGTCGAGCGAGATCTCCGCGGCGAACGCCTCCTCGATCTCGGCGACGCTGCGCCTCATCCTCTGGGCCTGCTGCGGCACCGCCCCAGCCTACCCGACGGGGGCGCCGTCCTCGGCGCGCTCGTAGACCTTGACGAAGCGCAGGTAGTTCTCCGCGATCCGCTGCGCCGCGGCGCCTCGTTCGGTCTTGCCGTCCACGTACGCTTTGAGCGGGTCCCACCAGATCGAGCGTCCGATCGCGAAACCCACGAAGCCCTTCACGGGGGCGGCCTGAGCGAGCCAGTGGTCGACCTTCGCGTCGTCGGCGCCGCGGCCGAGCACCACGCACACCACGCCGTCGCGCCCGCCGACGCGGGCCTGGGTGGCGAGCGCCTCACAGTCCGCGCGCTCGTCCACGCCCTCGATCTTCCACACGTCCACCTCGATCCCCGCGTCCTGGGCCTCCGCGATCGTGCGGCGCATCAGCTCGGGGCGCAGCTCGGCGTCGTAGCGCTCGGTGTCGCCACCCACCGTCTCCAGCTGGGCTCCCGTCGCGGGCACGAGCAGCTCGAACAGGAACTTGCGCTCGCGCTCGTGCAGCCAGTCGGAGAGTCGCTTGAGCTTCGCGCGCTGCTCGGCGTTGGCGGCGGCGTCCCCGTCGGGGTTGTAGCGGACGAGCACCTTCGTGAAGTCGGGGTTGAAGCGCTCGATGTGCTCGCCGAAGGCCTCCCCGTACTGGAAGTCGAACAGCTCCTGGCCCGAACGCTCCGCGGGCATCGCCAGTCGCAGGCCCCTCGCGTGGGCCTCCTCGGGAACGGTCGAGCCGAACTGCTCGTCCACCAGCACACCCGTCACGGACGGGTCGGCGCCGGCGGCCACCGCCTGCACCATGCCCTCGTACACGAGGTGCTTGGCGTCGGCGATCGTCGCGGTCTGCTCGGGGTCGGGGTCGCCCTCGATCCCGAAGAACTTCTTCTGGAAGGACCCGCGGTGGTCGAACGCGAGGATGTAGAGCTTCTTGTCGTATCCGAGTTCAGTCATGGCCCGGACTTTACTCCCGCGCCCGCGCCGACGCAGTCGAGGCCCCCGTTCCGGCCGCTGCGCACGTCCGGGAGAGAGAGACTCCTAGAATGGGTTGGCGATGTCTTCGGGTGCCGATCTGTTCGTGGTTTGCAAGCGGTGCGGCTCGGAGGTCAGCCCCTACATCACCGAGTGCCCCTACTGCGGCAACCGACTACGCCGGCGCGCACCGAAGCTGCCCCGCGAGCACGCTCCCCAGCGCGCGCTGCACCGGCTGCCCGTGCCCTCGCTGGGCCGGCTGCGCCGGGGCGAGATCGAGGGGGTGCGAGGGGACTCGTTGCCGTACGCCACGGCCGCGCTGGTGGCGGTGAGCTGCGTTGTGTGGGTGCTGACCAACGGCGGGTACGTGCGCCTCGACCGGATCCTCGTCGTGGGGCCGCTGCAGGGCGACTGGTGGAAGCTCTTCAGCGCTCAGTTCGCCTACCTGAGTGACACCTTCGCGGGGGTCTACGCTTTCGTGGCGCTCTTCGCCGTCGCGATCTTCGGGTGGCTGTTGGAGCGCCGCCACGGCCCCTTTGCGGTGCTCATCACGTTCTTCGGCGCCGGCGCCACCGGTGTGCTCGCGGCGCTTGCTGCCTACCCGTTGCCGATCGTCAGCGGCGCCAACGCCGGCGCCCTCGGGCTGCTCGCAGCGTGGGCTGTGCCGGACCTCCAGGCCGCCCGCGCCCGGCGCTACTACGACGGTGACCTCCTCGGCACCGCTGTGATCGCCGCGGTGCTGCTCGCAATGCCCTTTGCCCGCCCCGAGGTGAGCTGGCTGGCGGGCGTCACCGGCGGGGCCGTCGGGCTCGTGCTGGGCTACGGTCTGCAAAGCACCCGGGCGAGGACTGGCTGAGGTTTACGCTCACTGAGCGCCGCCGTGTCACCAAGCGCCACGTATCCTTCCGAGTACCGTGAGCTCGTAGACCCTTAAGTGCTGGCCGATCTTCGATCGGTCACACGCCCCGGGTCGCCATCCACATCGCCCATCCCTATCTATCAAAAGAAAAACCGTGACCGAGAGAGGCTGAGTAGACATGGAGATCCGCTTTCTAGGCCACGCGGCCTTCGAGCTTCGGGACGGCGACACCTCGGTGCTCATCGATCCCTTCCTGACCGGCAACCCCCGGGCGGCCGTGGCCGCCGAGGAGTTGAGCCCCACCGCGATCCTGTTGACCCATGGCCACGCCGACCACCTCGGGGACACCGTCTCGATCGCCCGGCGCTCCGGCGCGGACGTGGTCGCGATCGTGGAGATCGCCCAGGAGCTCTCCGGGGAGGGGCTCGAGAAGGTCCACGACCCCAACCTCGGGGGCACTGTCACCTTCGACTGGGGGTGGGTGCGGCTCGTGCCCGCGTGGCACACCTCCACTACGCCGAAAGGTACCGCCAACGTTCCCGCCGGGCTCGTCGTGAGCCTGGGCGGCAAGGTCGTCTACCACCTAGGAGACACCGCGCTCTTCTCCGACCTCGCCCTCGTGGGCCGGCGCGAGCCGCTCGACGTGGCGCTCGTGTGCATCGGCGGGCACTACACGATGGACCGTTTCGACGCTGTTGAGGCCGCGCGGCTGGTGGGCGCCCGGCAGGTGATCCCCTGCCACTACGACACATTTCCCCCGATCGTGACCGACGCGCAGGCGTTCCAGGCCGACGTCGAAGCTGCCGGCGCCGGGCAGGTGGTCGTGCTCGCCCCGGGGGAGTCGCACACGCCATGATCCTCACCACGGTGCACACCCTGACCCACGCCGTCGTGCACTCTCCGACGGCCACCCAGGGACACACGCCATGACCATGACCCACGCTGTCGTGTTGATCGAGGCCGAACGCGACGCGCTCTCCACCCTGGGGGGCGCGCTCGCGGACATCGAGGGGGTCGCCGAGGCGTACTCGGTCACGGGCGAGTGGGACTTCGTGGCGATCGTGCGCGTCCCCGACCACGAGCAGCTCGCGGACGTGGTCACGGGCCACATCACCGTGCTGCCCGGCGTCGCGCGCACGCAGACGATGGTCGCCTTCCAGGCGTACTCCCGCCACGACCTGGAGTCGCTGTTCTCGCTGGGGGAGTGACCTGAGGGCCTATCCCTCTTGGGTCGCACGCCTGGATACGGCCGATGGCCTTACCCCTCCGGGACCCGTCACCGCGGCCTCGACGTGGGCCCACCACGCCTTCGGGTGGGTGGGCTCCGATCCCGCGCCTCGCTCGACCCTCGACCGCCCCAGCCGCACGTCCCAATCGGGATAGGCCCTAGCCTGGTTGGACGGCCAGGAGATGGTGTACGCTGAGTCGGTGTCCGAGAGCGGCGCACCCTCTGTGCAGAGCGGGTCGGACCTCAACGAGCGCGAGGACTTCCGTGCGACCTCCGACCCCGCGCTGACCGCGGTCGGCGACCGCGGCCGGGTGGAGCTGCTGGACTACCGCCAGCTGTACTCCCTGTGGGAGCGCCA
Organism: uncultured Solirubrobacterales bacterium; assembly: GCA_963725535.1. Taxonomy (GTDB): domain Bacteria; phylum Actinomycetota; class Thermoleophilia; order Solirubrobacterales; family Solirubrobacteraceae; genus Palsa-744. The sequence goes on along the minus strand of CAVRYX010000007.1, from coordinate 921,206 downwards.
GCAGTGGGCGGTGCAGGACCTCGACTTCAGCCAGGACCGCGTGGACTGGCACGAGCGCATCGACGCTGAGGAGCGCTACGCGCGGATGTACGGGCTCTCCTCGTTCTTCGTCGGCGAGCAGCGCGTCGCCGCGGAGCTCGGGCCGATGATGCGCGCCTGCGCCGACGAGGACGCGCGCGTCTTCCTCTGTACCCAGATCGCCGACGAGGCCCGCCACGTCGCGTTCTTCGACCGCTTCTACTCCGAGGTCGGCGTGCTCCAGGCCGACGACCTGGGGGGCCGCCTCGCGGAGACCTCCGCCCACCTCAACCCCGAGTTCGGGGAGCTCTTCGACGAGCTGCTGGGCCGCCGCGTGGACCGGCTCGCGCAGGAGCCCGAGGACACCGAGGCGCTGGTCGAGGCCATCACGATCTACCACATGGTGATCGAGGGCATGCTCGCCCTCACCGGCCAGCACTTCATCATCTCCTACAACGAACGCATCGGCACGCTGCCCGCCTTCGTGGAGGGCTTCACCAACGTCGCCCGCGACGAGCACCGCCACGTGGCCTTCGGGGCGCGCTTCCTGCGCGACCACGCCCAGGCGGACGAGCGCTACCGGGAGGCCATCGGCCGCACCCTCGCGGAAGTCGCCCCCGCCGCGGAGGGGGTGCTGCGCCCCAAATGGATGGACGAGTCCGAAGAGGACCTCGAGATCTTCGGGGTGCGCGTCTCCGAAACCCGCGCGTTCGCCGCGCAGGCGCTCGAACGGCGGCTGAAGGTCATCGGCCTCGGGTAGGCTACGGACCGATCCCTCTAGGCTTGTACATCTGGATACGGCCGATGGCCTACGCTGGCCGATCTTCGATCGGTCTTTGTCCTCGGGCTCGGCGTGGGCCCACCACGCCTTCGGGTGGGTGGGCATGAATCCGCGCCTCGCTCGACCCTCGACCGCCCCACCGATCGAAGATCGGCCAGCACGCCCCTATCGGGAGAGGTCCTAGGCGCGGATGCTCGCGCTGCCCCTCAAGAGCGAGTACGGCCCGACCCTCGGTGAGCTGCTGGCGCCCCGCTGGCGGCGCTCCTCGCGGGCAGTGCGCGCGGGGTGGATCGCGGTGGCCCTACTGGCGCTCGTGGTGCTCGCCGGCGCGGCGTTGACGCTCGCGAGTCCCACCGTCTCCCACGGGGGGCCCGTACCGTTCAGCTTCAGCTACGGGGGGCTCTCTCGCACGAGCCCGCCCCCGGGGTGGTACGCGAAGGTGCAGCGCGTGCAGGGGGGCCAGCTGGAGGACTCCTTCGCCGTGGGACCGCTCGTGCTGCCCCCCTACCGCGGGGAGGCGCTCGGCGCAGCCCTGGCGCTGTACGCGGCGGGCTACATTCCCCGCCTCGCCGCCGCGCGCCTCCCGGGGCAGACCGGGTTCGTGCTGCGCGGGGAGGGCTCCACGCAGATCGACGCGGTCTCCACGTACGCCACCTACAACGTCTTCTACACCACCCGAGTGGGGGGGCGGGAGATGTACGGGCGCAACGTCCTGCTGGTCCCCGAGCAGCCGGGGACGCGCCGAGGGTTGCAGATTGCGATGCTCACCGCCGCCGCGGGCAACCGGCAGGTGACCTCCCCGCTGGACGTGGGCGTCAAAGGCGCGCTCGAAGAACCGCTCTCGACGTTCGCGCTCGAATAGCCGCTACGGCCCGGCGGGAGTGCCGCCGTCTTCGGTGGGACCCCCTTCGCCCCCGACGCCTACCACTGGGCCGTGGTCGCCTTCACCGGAGGGCGCCGGCGGGACGGGAACGGTCACGGGGGCCGGTTCTTCGGCCGGCGGGGTGGTCGATTCCACCGGCGGCGGAGTGGTGGGCGTCGTGCTGGTGGTGCCCGTGGTGGTCGGGGGAGGCGTTTCAGCGGCAGGTGTCGTCGCGGTGGTGCTGGGGGTGCTGGAGGGCAGCTGGGTGGTCTCGGTGGTGACCTCTACCCCGACCGGCTGCGCCACGGGCGGCTTGGGGGCGGGCGGCACGACGGCGGGAACGACGGCGACGGGCGGGACGTGGGGGTGCACGACCTCGGGGCCGGCGGTGAGCGCTACTTTGCGCGTGACGTGGCGGCGCGTGCGGTGGGCTGGGGGCGGTACGCGGACGGCGGCCACGGCTGTGGTGGACGGCTGGGGCGTGGAGCGCACGACCAGCGGCGCCACGTAGGCGTGGGCAGCGGGAGCGGCGGCTGAGGCGCCCGCGCCGGTGGCGCGGTGGTGGACGTGGTCGGTGCGACCGGCCGCGACGGCGCCCGCGGTGACGAGTGCGGCCGCGGCGAGGGTGGCGGCGGCCTTCGTGGCGATCGCCCCGGCGCCTGCGGTCACGAAGCCCCCGACGGTGCTCGCCCCGCCCGCGGCACCGGCACCGGCGCCCGCGGTGAACAGGCCGCCGGCAGCACCCGCCCCGGCGGCGCTCGCGCCACCGCCCGCTCCACCGGCGGCGCCGACCCCCGCGCCGGCGGACCCGGCGCCGGCGGCGTGTCCCGCTCCGGCGGAGGTGCCAAGCTTGCTGAAGACGAGGCGCTTGAGCAGCAGCAGAGGACCGACCGGCAGCACGGCGGCAAGCGCGTGGTTGTTCTGCTTGAGCAGCTTGCGGAACGTGCGGCAGCGTTCGCAGTCGCGCAGGTGGCGGCGTACGGGGGGGCTGATCTTGACGAGCCCCTCCGCGACTTCTCCGAGCTCGCCGCGGACCTCCTCGCAGTTGAGCTTGCGCGCCTCGGCGGCCTCCGCGAGAGAGATGCGGGCGCGCACGAGCAGCGACTTCACCGAGGGCACGGTGGTGTCCATCGCAAGCGCGATCTGCTCGTAGGAGAGCGCGTCGATCTCGCGCAGCAGCAGCGCGGTGCGCTGAGTCTCGGGAAGCTGGTGGACGTCGCCGATCAGCTCGTGGAAGCTCTCGCGGCGCAGCACCTGGTCGCCGGTGGAGAGGCCGTGCTCGGCGAAGTGCACGTCCATCGAGTCCACCCCGATCGCCGAGGCGCGGCGCAGGTGGTTGAGCGAGCGGTTGCGCGCGATCCGGTACAGCCACGGCCGCACGTTGATCGGGCGCTCGTCGGCGAGCACCGCGTTGAAGGCGGCGACGAAGACCTCCTGCAGGACGTCCTCGGCGTCCTCGCGCGAGCCCAGCATGTGCCGGCAGAAGGAGAGCAGGCGGGTGTGGTAGCGCGAGAAGAGGGTCTCGAAGGCGGCGTGCTGGCCGCGGCGGGTCAGCGCGATCAGGCGCTCGTCCGGCTGGAGGCGCAACAGCGGGCTGGCCCCTCGCAGGCCTGGTGCGACGCCTGATTTTAGTGCGGTGACCTCCACGGTGGTCCTCTCGCTGCCTGTCCTGTCCCCTAAGACACGGTACCAACCGCATAGTTGCGGCCGGAGGAGCCTCGTGCTCCTGGCTGTGGTCTACCCGGGTACCCCCAAGGGGAGATAAAAATGTTCGAGGGTGGGGCCGGGGCCTACGAGGCGCTTGTGTCAACGCTCCTGGCCCTGAGGCGTCTGGCCCACCGCTCCCGGCCGGGGCCACACCAGCGGGGCGCTCCGCCCGCCACCCACAGGCGCCCACGGGGCGCTCCCGCCCACCGCTCCCATAGACTGACAAGGGGTTCGTGGTAGAGGAGGCCCCTGAGCCCGGGTGGCGGAAAGGGTATACGCAGCCGACTTAAAATCGGTGCCCCGCAAGGGTGTGTGGGTTCGATTCCCACCCCGGGCATGAGCCTGCCGTACAGGTCTCTGCCCGTTGCGCACGGCTCACCCCAGCAGGTGGCTGCGCCGGCGGGAAGGCCCCGCCAGCAAGTAGAGTCGCGGGCACGCGATGGCCGCAGAGAGCACGCAGACACCCCCCGAGCGGGGGACGTTCCACGGAGGCCGTCTGGTCGCACGGCGCCTGAAGGCGCACGGGGTGAGCAAGCTGTTCACGCTGTCGGGGGGCCACCTGTTCTCGATCTACGACGGGTGCCGTGCGGAGGGGATCGAGATCGTGGACGTGCGCCACGAGCAGACCGCGGCGTTTGCGGCGGAGGGCTGGGCGAAGGTGACGCGCGAGGTGGGGGTGTGCGCGCTGACCGCGGGCCCAGGGGTGACGAACGGGATGAGCGCGGTGGCGAGCGCCCAGGCGAACCACTCCCCTGTGGTGGTGTTGGGCGGGCGTGCGCCGGCGGGGCGGTGGGGCCAGGGCTCGCTGCAGGAGATCGACCACGTGCCGTTCGTGCGACCGCTGAGCAAGCTCGCGGCGACGGCGCAGAGCGCCGCGGAGATCCCGGAGCTCGTCGAGGAGGCGTTCGCGGCGGCGCTCGCGCCGCACGGGGGGCCGGCGTTTGTGGATCTGCCGCTGGACTACGTGTTTCAGGAGGCGGAGGACATCGAGGAAGGGCCGCGGGGCGGCGAGTGGGGGGCGGGCGCGGGCGCGGAGGGCGCGGGGCGGGCGCCGGAGGGTCCGCGGGCGGCGAGCGGGGAGAGCGCTCGGGCACGCGTCGCGGCGCCGCGTCCGCGGACGGCGCCGGGGGAGGCCGTCGAAGCGGCGGGGAGGCTGCTGCGCGGCGCGCGGCGCCCGGTGGTGATGGCGGGCACCGACCTCTACTGGGGTCACGGCGAGGTGGCGCTGCGGGAGCTGGTGGAGGCGCTGCAGGTCCCCGTCTTTCTCAACGGCCTCGCGCGGGGGTGTGTGGCGGCTGACCACGAGCTGTGTCTCTCGCGCGCGCGAAGCCGCGCGCTGCGCGAGGCGGACGTGGCGGTGGTGGCGGGGGTGCCGATGGACTTCCGGCTGGGCTTCGGGGGGGCGTTCGGGGAGCAGACGGAGCTGGTGGTGGTCAGACGTGGCGGAGCCCGCGCGGCGGCCCCCGCGGGAGGTCGCGGTGGAGCTGTACGGGTCGTTGAGCGAGACGCTCGTCGACCTGCGCGCGGCTGCGGGAGGGAGGGCACTGCGGAGCGAGAGCTGGGTGGCGGAGCTGCGCGCGGTGGAGGCGCAGCTGCGCGAGGGGGAGCGGGCGGAGCTCGAGGACGAGCGCGCCCCGCTACACCCGATGCGGGTGTACGGCGAGCTGCGGGGGCTGCTGGAGCGCGACGCGGTGGTGGTCGGGGACGGGGGCGACTTCGTCTCCTACGCCGGGCGCGTGGTGGACAGCTACGAGCCGGGGTGTTGGCTGGACCCGGGGCCGTACGGGTGCCTGGGCGCGGGACCGGGGTACGCGCTCGCGGCGAAGCTCGCGCACCCGGAGCGCCAGGTGGTGCTGCTGTGGGGCGACGGGGCGGTGGGCTTCGCGGGGATGGAGCTCGACACGCTCGCGCGTCACGGCGTGAACGTGGTGGGGGTCATCGGCAACAACGGCATCTGGGGCCTCGAGAAGCACCCGATGGAGTTCCTCTACGGGTACTCGGTGGCGGCCGACCTGCGTCCGGGTACCCGCTACGACAGGGTGGCCGAGGCGCTGGGCTGCCACGGTGAGCTGGTGGAGCGCCCGGCGCAGCTGCGGGGCGCGCTGGAGCGAGCGCTGGCGGCGGGGCGCCCGGCGGTGGTCAACGTGCTGACAGACCCGACGGTGGCGTACCCGCGCCGCTCGAACCTGGGGTGAGCGGAGTGCGCCGGTGGTGGGATGCGTGCCGGCAGCGGCCGCGCGGCCGTGGGGATTGCGCTGCGCGGCCCTTAAAGCGAGGAAGCCGCCCGGCAGTGGGCGGCTTCCTCAGGTAGGCCTCGAGGGACAGGCAGGGGTACGTTCCTCTGAGGCCTCGGGGGGTAGGGTGACCCGGACGGCGGGAATGCCGATTGCGCGGCAGGTTCGCCCAGGTCTATGGACCGGCTAGGGAGCATAAGACACGAGGTCTTACGCCACCTCCCGGTGAGTGTATCGGATATCGGAATCCAATGCAACCCCAATCGGAAAAGATTTCAGATCAGCCACCTGGGCCACTCTTTGGAAGGGTTTGAGAGCGGGGGCTCGAGGCGGGAGCGTGCGGCTGAGGTTGCGCGGCGCTGCCTAGAGGAGCCGCCCGGTGGGGGTTGCGCGGACGCTGCCGGGAGGCTCCAGGTCAGGCCGCTCCGAGTCGCTCCGCAGGGCTCAGAGGGGCGGGGCTCAGGGGGGAGCGGAGGGGGCTCAGGGAGCCTGGGGGGCCGGCGTACCCTGACGGGCGAGCCGCAGGGCGCCGCCGCGGAGGATGTCGTGCTCTGAGACCTCCACGCAGTCGAGATCGAAGGCTCGCAGGGCCTCCCCCAACAGAACCATCCCGGCGATGATCGTGGGGGCGCGGTCGGGGTGCAGGCCGACGACCCGGCGGCGAGCGGCTTCATCCAGGTCGGCGAGGCGCGCGAGCAGCAGTTCGACGGTGGCGAGCAACAGGGGGTAGCGGTGCACGCGCGCAGGGTCGTAGGGGTCGAGCTCGAGGTCGATGGCGGCCGCGGAGGTGGCGGTGCCGGCGACGGCAAGACCGTGCCGCACGGGAGCGCGCTCCTCGGGGGGCAGGCCCTCGAGGAAGATCGTACGGGTGTCGAGCGCAAGGTTCTGCAGCTCCGTGGGGGCAGGAGGGTCGGAGTGGAGGTGGCGTTCGCTCATCCGCACCACGCCCGCTTGGAGGGAGGCGTGGAAGCCGGCGGTGCGGTGGCGCCCCACGACGAACTCGGTGGAGCCGCCGCCGATGTCGATCACGACGGTGGGCTCCGGGGAGTCCTCCCGGTCGGACATCGCGCCCAGGAACGTCAGCTGGGCCTCCTCGTCTCCGGAGAGGGTGCGGGCGTCAAGGCCGTAGTCGCGGCGCACGCGCTCCGCGAAGGCGCCACCGTTGGACGCGTCACGTGTGGCGGAGGTGAGCACGGCGAGGTTGGCCTCGCAGTCGTGGCGGTCGATCAGGGCGCGGTAGTCGGCAAGCACTGCGCAGGTCCGCTCGACGGCCTCAGGAGAGAGCCCCCCGTGAGCGTCCACGCCCGCGCCGAGGCGGGTGACGCGGGAGAGGCGCACGAGCTCGGTCACGGACCCCTCGGGACCGACGTCGGCGACAAGCAGGCGGGTGGAGTTGGTGCCGATGTCGACCACTGCGACGCGCATGGGCGGGATGGTATAGAGGCGCCCGCCTGCCCCGTCCGCGGGGGAGGAGGAGAGGGACCGTGGCCGCAAGCGGCCGGTCCGAAGGTGCGAGGAGTCGTCGTGAGCTCGCCGCGCGGGGTGGCGCCTCCAGAGTGAGCGAGACCGCCGGTGGCTCGCGAGGCGTGGACCCACGGCCCCGGTGGCGTCAAGAGCTTGGCGCTGGTGGGAACGACCGCACCGGGATGCGTGTGAACCGGGGGCTGGGTACGAACGACTACGGGGCGTCCGCCTGGCGGCCGCGCGGTTGGAGTTTCCGCGCAGGAGCGGGCGCCCCCCGATCGTGAGCATCTAGCGTGAGGGGTTCGGGTACCCCAGGTTGAGTGGCTAGCGGAGGGGTCCTTTGCTAAACTGGCTAGTCCGCCGCGGGGTGGAGCAGTCTGGTAGCTCGTCGGGCTCATAACCCGAAGGTCGCGGGTTCGAATCCCGCCCCCGCTATGGACCCATTAGCGACAAGATCCTGAAGATTGGTGGCTTTGAGGGCGCTCGAGATGAGCGCCCTCAGTCGTATCTCGGGTTTGTTGCGGTCGATCTCAAGGGAGAACTTGAAGGCGTCGAGGACCTGGCGGCGTAGCTCGGGGTCCGCCTCTGCGAACTCGTTTTCGAGGAGGGGTAGCTGGTCGAGGATTTCGCAGGTGCTGTCGAGGTCGGTGTGAGGGCGGCTGGCGGTGGAGCGTTCGCTGGCGGCGAGGGCGCGCTGGAGGTCCCGCTGTTCGTGCTTGAGCGCGTCGATGCGCGTGCTGACGAGCGCGGGTTCGATGCCGGCCTCGATCGCGCGGATCTGCAGCTCGATGCGGTGCTCGACGTCGGCGATCTGCTCGCGCAGCCGCTCGTTCTCCTGGGTGTCCTCGGTGGCGATTGATCGGCCGAGGTCGGCGTGCTGGGCGCGGAGGTGGTGGATGCGCTGGGCACCGAAGATGTTGGTCGCGAAGAAGCGGTCGATGGCGGGCAGGAGGGCGTCCTCGCGGACGTACTGCCACTTGCCGTGTCCGAGTGCCTCGGCGGCCTTGTCGCCGTAGGCGATGCGGTAGCAGCAGGCGTAGTAGGTGATGCCCTTGCGCTCCTTGCCGTGCATGCGCAGCGGGTTGTGCCCGGTGGCGCAGTGGACGATCCCGCGCAGCGCGTAGGTGCGCCGCTGGGGGCTGCGGCGCCGTGAGCCCTCCGTCTTGGGGCGTTTGGTCAGTTGTTCCTGGGCTCGCTGGAACCAGTCGTCGGGGATGATCGCGTCGTGGCGGCGCTCGGCCTGGATCCATTCCTCTTCGGGGCGACGGATGAGAGGCCCCTCGCCGATCTTGGTCTGGCGGAAGTCGAGGCGGTTCCAGCACAGCCGGCCGGTGTAGACAGGGTTTTCGAGGATCGCGCGGATCGTCGTCTTTGACCACTTGCCGGCGGTGTTGCGTTTGCTGTCGACGTGCTTCGGGGAGGGTGGCCCGCCGGGGCGGTTCAGGTGGTTTGTGATCTCCTTGAATCCCGAGCCGTCGAGGTAGCGCTCGAAGATCTCCACGATCACGGGCGCCTGCTCGGGATCGGGCTCGAGGATCGACTTGTGGTCGCCCGAGCGCGCGCGGCGGGGGTCGGGGTGCGCAACGTGCTTGAGCTGGTAGCCGTGGGGTGCGCGTCCGCCGTTGCGGTAGCCCTGGCGGGTGTTCTCCGTCTGCCCACGGCGCACCTCCCGTCCGAGCTTCTCGACCTCGAACTGGTCGAGCGCCTGAAAGAGGTGGCGCATGAGGCGTCCCTCGGGGCTCGTCTGGTCTCCGGCGGCGATAGCGAAGTAGACCTTCACCCCGGCGCGCGCCAGCTCTCGCTCGAATGCGAGGGCGTGGAAGAGATCGCGCGCGAGCCGGGATGTGGAGTAGATGACGACGGCGTCAAAGCGGCGGGAGTCGCGGTCGCGAGCCTCGGCGACGAGTTCGCTCCAAGCCTCGCGGTCGTCACGCCGTCCAGTTTCCTGGTCGGTAAACTCGCACGCGATCCGGCCCCCGAGCTCGCCGGCCTTGTGCTCGCATGCCTCCCGCTGCGAAGGAAACGACAGGGTCGGGTCCTGCTTGTCCTTCGTAGAAAGCCGGCCGTACCACGCGAAGCGCATCATGGCCTCACCGTGCGTCGGGCCGCGACGTCAACCAGAAGGTCGAGCAGTGCCCGGGTCTGCTCTCGGCACAGCCGTTCATCGAGCGGGCTGCCCGGGGCAGTCTGCTCGATTGAGATGGTGATCGGTGCGCTGGCCAGGTCATCGTGTATCGCTCGCCTTTGGGTGGGCTTGGGCTCCACATGTCTAGCTCGATCCGCGGTGGATCTCAAGTCCTGTCGTGGGCAGGCCGATCGCCTGCCCACGCGGTTTCGGCTCCTCGCGGGTGCGGCTGTCCTATTGCGCGGCGGACAAGGGGCGGCTGTCCGGGGCTCGTCCTTGGAGGCGGGGGTCATCGCGCGTCTTCCCCCGCACGCTGCTCGCGGCCCTCGCGGGGCCGGTGGGCCCAGTGCTTGATCCGCGCCCGGGCTATCGGGATGTAGTCGCGTTCGCGCTCGATCCCGAGGAAGCGGGCGCCCTCGAGCACGGCGGCGGCGCCTGTGCTGCCGCTGCCGGCGAACGGGTCGAGTACGAGCCCGCCGGGCGGGGTGAGCAGCCGCACGAGCCAGCGCATCAGCTCGATCGGCTTGACGGTCGGATGGATGTTGGCGACGGGGCGGGCCTTGGCCCGGACTTCGGCCTTCACGCCGATCTGGAAGGTCTGCACGGTGCGCCGCGGTAGACGCTCGCAGCCGGTGTCGCGCTCGCGGCGGCTGGTCTTTGCGCAGTAGAAGAACCGCTGGTTCTCCCCGAGCATCCGCACCGGGCAGGCGGGGTCGCAGCGGCGGGGGCCGCAGGCGTGGTGGTGGGAGAAGGCGAGGTTCGCGGGCCAGCGGCCCTTCTCGCTGGCGGCACGGGCGGGCGTATGCGCCCGCCCCTCGCCGGGGCAGCTCGGCGGGGAGTCGTCGCTGATGCGGCAGGCGTCGATGTTCAGCGCGCCGGTGGCGTGCCGGGCGAGGGTCTCATCGAGTGTTCCTTCGGGGGGCTTGCGCGCGAGGAGGATCGGCTCGTAGGCGGGCTTCAGGCCAGTGCCCCACCCGGTGTGGCTGCCTGGCATCGCGCGGGACGCCGGATAACCCTGGGAGTGAATCCACATCAGCACGTCGCGCAGCTCGTAGCCGGCTTCTTCCAGGCCGCGCGCCAGGAGGTGAAAGGTGCGCGGCGCGGCGAATGCGGCGAGGTGCCCACCGGGCTTCAGGACCCGCAGGCACTCCCTGCTCCACTGCGCGCTGAAGGTCTGAAACGCGCTGCTTGGGTCCGGGTGGGGGCGCCGCCGGCCGGGTACTCGTGCCGGGTCCAGGCGGCTGGGGCGATCCCAGGCCATGTTGTTGAAGTTGATGCCGTAGGGCGGGTCGGTGATGACGACCTCGACGCTCGCGGCGTCGAGCTTGGGGAGCGCCTTCAGGCAGTCGGCGTGCTTGAGCTGCCAGCGGCGGGGAGTGTGTGGAGGCTGTCGCATGTTCACCTCTCTTGGTGTATTTGATCGGTGGAAGGTGTCTCCGCGATCCCGGGGCCTTGGTCTCGTAGTGAGATCAAGGCCCCGGGGATTCGCGGAGTCCCAGCTACTGCCCGGGATCCAGCGAGGTCATCCCTCGCTCGTTGAAGTCAGCGATCACCTTGCGTACGTCTGACTCCTGAGCCAGCAGCATCGCCGCGATCAGCGACGTTGGGCAGCCGACGTCAGATGCCAACAGGATCGCTGTCCGAGTGTGAATGCTGGGATGCTCGCCGCCCGGCTTGCCTGCGTGCAGGCGTGCAACCGTGTAAGCCTCCATCGCCAGCGGCCTGACGAACACCTGTGGAAGGTCTGCGGTCACCTCCAATACCTCGGTATGTGCTGGTTTGTGTGCGCTACTTTGATCGGCTGTGGCCGTGTTGTCATCGGCGGCTACTGCGATCGCTTCGGCGTCGGCTTTCGCGTCGGCCTGGATCTGCTCGCGGCTGACGCCCGTGAGCTTGCTGATCCTGCGAATGATCCACTGCGCCCGGCACGCCACGCCGAGCGAGACGTAGTCGTGCGTGTAGATCTCCGCGAGCTTTTCGCGTAGCTCTCCTGAGTCGAGGCTCCTCAGCGTGTGCTTCCTTTTGTGTGGCTGACGGGGTGGCTGCACCCCAGGGGCTTCGCTGGGTGGCTCGATCTCGATCTCGATCGTTTCGCGGGCGTCTGCGATGAGAGCGCTCGTGACGCAGTTCCAGTCCTCGAACGTGGCGACACCGAGAACCTCCTCAACGATTGACCGCATATGTGTAGCGATCACGGCGGGGTGGTACCGGCGGTTCATTACATGTTCGAAGAGCATGTCGTCTACCTGGTCGATGACAGCATTGTGGCCGAGTGCTATCAGCAGGAAATCGCGCACAGTGGCAGCGTCGAAGACCCTGCCCTGCTCGCTTGTTCGTGTTTCGGTAGCCATTGTCTTGCCTTTCTGGTCAGGCTCCCTCGAACTGTGCTGACAGCACCTCCAGCGCATCACGCACGGAAAGCATAAAAATGCTTTGGATCCTCGTCCTACGCGCGATGACTCTGTCAGTGCTTGCGGATCGGTTGTTACACCGTCCCGCAGCCAGCAGTCATCATCGTCGAATCCGAGGGTCCATCCGTGCTGATTTGCTGGCGAGCCCGCCAGTTACGGTGACGTGTCTGTCACTATGGATCAAAGGAGCGTACATTGCGTTGACCTCTGGTTTGGTTACAGAGTCATTTTGGGTTTTAGTGCTATGCACTTTGGTGTTGCAAGACCATGTCTAGCTCCGTTTTGGTGAGAGCGCAAGCCCTATTTACCTGCCGATGCCGGGGGATGCCGCTCTTGTCAGAACTTTTTCTCTTGCGTGCGGCGGCCGGGCCAATCGACGGGTGACCTGCTCGGGGTCAAAGCGCAGCCGGGGGCGCTGCCCGGTGCCGATGCGGATCGCGCCGAGCTCCTCGGCGTGCTCGTAGATCCAGCCGCGATGCACACCCCACCACGCCGAGACCTCGGCGGCCGTCAGCAACCCCGGCGGCTGTGGCACGGCGGGCTGTGAGCGCTCAAGGCGCTCGGTGACGAGCGCGGCGGTGCGCGCCGCCAGCCGCTCGAGCGTGTCGGGGTGAAGGCGTACCAGGGCGCGTAGCGGCTGGGTGGGCTGCCCCGGGTTCACCCGCGATCCCTCTCACTGCTGTCGTGGGTTGTGTCGCGGGGTGGCTGCCCGAGCCAGTCGAGTCGGCGCTGATCGCCGGGGCACTGCCAGATCGCAGCGAAAGGCCCCCGGGCCGTGAGGTCGCAGAGCAGGCAGATCGAGATCTCGACCTCGGGGGTGCGCGCCAGTTCGGGGTCCTCGCGGCAGAGCGCGAGCACACTCTGCGCACGACGATCGAGCACAGGCTGGGGCTCACCGGCGAGTACGCAGATCACGCCGGGGAACACCGTGTAGCGCGCTCGCCACGCGGGCGCCTTCTGGCCCGCGCGGGTGTAGTGGTAGAGGCGCGCGTAGCGCGTGAGCTTCGCGGCGAGCATCTCGGTAGGCAGGGTGGCGCGGTCGAGCTCAAGCAGCCGGCAGTGGAAGATGAGCTTCCCCTCGGGCCCATACTCCAGATAGGTGAAGAGCGCGTCGGCGATCAGTAGCTCGTTGCGGCGCGCGCCGGTGGGGTGGGCGATCTCGTGCTGCCAGGCGAGTGCGCCGAACTCGTCACCGCGCTCGCGTGCCGCCGCCATGAACGCGATGCCGGTTTCGTTGACCGCGAGGGTGTGAGCGCGCAACGGCCCTGCTGCCTGCGCGGGCGTGATGAGCTTACGGCGCCCCAGCGCGCGAGTAGCGATCAGCTCGACCGCCTGGGTTCCCTCGGCGGTGAGGAAATAGACGAAGCCGGCGCCGTCGGCGACGCGCAGGAAGCTCACCAGGCCACGGCGGCGCAGCCCGGTCAGTATCCGGCGTGTCCAGCGGATCCCCGAGCCGGGGGTGTGCATCCGGCGGATCTGCTGGGTAGAGAGAAGCCGGTGCTCATAGAGGCTCTCCAGCACCTCGCCGGCCGCGAGGGGCATCGCTTCCAAGTCATCGTGGCTCACTTGGACCCCCGGCCGGCGGGCGAGCCGCTCTGCAGCACCCGTGTCCCACCACCGGGCGAGGCGTGAGACTCGCCGGCTGACTCGCGCGCGCGTGCGGGCCGGTGCTGCTCAAGCCAGCGCAAGATCCGCGCGTCATGCCCTTCTACGAGCTTGAGCGTCTCACCGATCGCACGACGCCGCACAGCACCCTCCGTGGCCTGCTCGGTCTCTGGCGACGGGTCGGTGTGGTGCTCTGCGTGCAGCTCGCGGGCGGTGACGCCGCGCACGAGAAACGGCTTGCTCGCGCGCGTGCCGAGCGTGATCTGCGTGAGATAGGTGAAGCGCTCGAGGCGCGTCAGGACGTCGGGTTCGATCTGACCGGACCACTCGCGGGTGATCATCTGCGCGGCCTTCGCGTTGACGGTCGTGGAGGAGAGGTGCGAGCGGTTGGTGGTGACCGCGTTCCACGTCGGGTCGGTCAGCCGCTCAGGGTTCTGGTTGAACAGGTACGCGCGGCCACCGTACTTCGCGGACTGCTCGAGCAGCATCGGGAGGTTCGGCCCGTCGTAGGTCTGAAGCTCGTCCAGGAACAGCCAAAACGGCCGGCGCTTCTCCGGTGCGATGCGGGCGCGCAGCTTGAAGGCGTGCAGGATGTCGTAGACGAGAAGGTTCGCTACGAGCCGGTCACGGGTGGACCCCGAGCCGGGGCACGCGAGCACGATCTTCCCCTCGCGCATCGCGCGCTGGGAGTCGTAGGTCGAGACGGGGCTGCCGAGCAGCGCCGCGACCGGCCGCGCGGCCCGCAGCCGGTCAACGATGTTCGTCACCGCGGTCGCCGCGTCGGGTGCGAGGCGTGGGAAGCGGTCGCGGAAGAACCCCGCCGTCCCGCTGGAGAGGTGCGGGAGCGCGGCCTGGCGCCACTCGGTATCGGAGAGCAGGGTGGGGACCTGGAAGATCGTCGGCGCGAGCTTCGCGGGCAGACGCTGCGCGAGCTCGACCAGCGCCTGCGCGGACTGCGTAGCGATGTTCAAAGCGCGGGTATTGCGGTCATCCCAGCGCAACGCCGCGGCGAGCGCATCAACGAACGCCTCGACCCTGCTCGCGGCCTCCCCTGGCGTGCGATGCTCGAGCCAGAACAGGTTCCACGTCGGCTGGGCGCCCCGCTGGTCGGGGTCAGAGAGGTCGATCTCGATCACCCGCTCGCGGACTTCGCTGCCGGTGAGGTACTTCTTGATCTCCCGGATCGCGTCGGCGTGCGGGTCCAGGAACAGGCCGCCGTGCCCCGACTTGGCGAGGTGCACGAACTGGCCGATCGCGGTCTCGGTCTTGCCGTAGCGGCTGCGGCCGGCCATGTAGGAGAAGAACGTCTCCGAGGCACGCACGCCGACCAGCCGCTCCCCGTCACGATCATGCACCCGGCCGAGCGGGATCAGATCGCGCTGGCCGGTGAACGTCGGCAGCCCAACCGGCGGCGGTGGGATCACCCCGCCCGAGCGCGCGACGTTCTCCGCGGCACAGTGAGCGGTGGGAGGCTTGAGCAGCCCGGCGATCTCACCCGCACCGACCAGCCGGCGTCGCCGCGGAGCGAACCGGCCGGTAGCGACCCGCGTATCGAAGCGTCCCCGCCGCCACGGCAAGTCCGAGCCGAGGAACCCCATGCCGCCGAGCGCGAGACCAGCGACGCGCAGATGGTTCTCCCCAGCGAACGCGTCGAAGCACGAGAGCAGCGCCTGCACCTGCTCCCGCGCCCGCGGACGCGTGCTTGCCTTGACCCGGACGAGTAGCTGCAGGCCGAACAGCGGCTCGCCGCCGCCGAGCTTGCGCTCAAGCGCCCGGCCCTCAAAACGCCGGCCCGCCGTCTGCGCGGTACTCATCCGCCCCGACCCCACCGACCCATCGCCGAGCATCGAGGAGAGCGACGGCTGGCCGCGCTCGGATTCCCGCAGCAGCCGGCGGCGCAGACGCCGACGCTGGTATGGCGCGGCAGGCATCAGGTCGACCGCGACCACCACGCCCTCACCCTGCGTCTGCCTGGTACGCGAGAGCGCGGCAGCGAAGCTCTGCAACGGGTCCGGGTCAAGACCGACCTCCGCGAGCGGCAACGCGGACGACCGGGCGAGCACCAGCTCAGCACGAACGACCGCCCCCCCACGCTCGCCGGGAGCCGCAGCGTCCGGCTGCACCGGGCGGGCTTCAAGCTGGTCGTAAGCGCCGAGCGCCGCCTGCAACGCCGGAAGCGCACGACGGGGAACCTCGGCCGTGTAGTGGACGAGTCCATCCGCCCCCGTCGCCAACTGCAAACGCACGGCACTCGCGGGGCGATCGAACCAGCCGAGCACCATGCGGCGCGTGCGAGCGAGCTGCGAAGCGAAGCGCACCACCGCCTCGGCCTGCGGATCGAACGCCTCCGAAGGCAGCAGCTCCACCCGAACCCTTGAGCGCAACGTCCGCCGCACAAGCACAGCACGCACCACAAGCGCCGCAGTACCCACCACGACAGCCCCCGCGATCACCGGCAACACCCCGGTCACCACATCGAGAGGGTCAGCGAGAGCGTGGGCGACAGCGGGCACGACCGTCCGGGCGAGCGCCAGCAGGCCGAGCACGCCGGCCAAGGCGAGAACGGACGCACGCTCCTGCGGCGTGGTGCTCCTCATAGAGATACCCCTACGGATATGTAGATGTAGCCGGGCACGAAGAGCGCGAAACCCCCGACCAGCACTAGCGATACCCGCTGTTCACCACCATGACCGTGAGGAACCAGGTCAGGAACCAGGTCAGGAACCACCTCGGGAACCGGGTCAGGAACCACACAGGAACCCACGATCCCGCCCGTGCAAGCGCTCCCGCCAGCCCCCTGCACTCGCGCGACAGCGACGCTGCGTTGCTTGTGCATCGCGCTCACGCCTTCCCCACCGTGGGTGCGGGTGGCTGCGCGTACCCGTAGATCGGGCCGCGCTCACCCACCGGGTGGCTGGGAGCGAATGGGCCGACGCGGGTGACGTGGCCGGCGTAGTTGCCCTCGACGGTGGTGATCTGCCCGTCGGCTCCGACGCGCACGACGATCCCGACGTGCAGGCTTTCGCTGGGTCCGGAGCCGTAGAAGACGGCGTCGCCGGGTGAGGGCCTCGCAGTGGGTGGGAGGATGTGCCCGCCGTTTGCGGCGACCCAGGTGTAGAGCGCGCCGGAGTACCCGTAGCGCGCGGTGGGGCCGGGGAGCGGCACTCCCGACTTCATCCAGACCCACGAGGCGAACAGGCTGCACCATTCCTCGCACGGCCCGTAGATCGTGCAGTTCGAGCCCGGAGGGTGTTCGCGCTGGCCGACCTGGCTTTCAGCGACACGGACGATCGCGGAGGCGCTCGCGGCTTCCGGCGCGAGGACGCTCGCGCTGCACTGCCCCTGCGGTGCGGTCACGGGCTGCGCGAGTTGTGGGCTCGTGGGCGCTGGCGCTCCGCGGCCGGTGAACCCATACTGCACGGCGCGGGCCATGACCTCTTCGGCGTAGGCGACGGTCGAGTCGGCGCACGCGCCGTAGTAGTTGCAGGCCGCCTGGTGGTATTCGGCGTAGGAGCCGCCGACAGCCGGGGCGCCCATGTCCTGGCGGAGAATCCTCGCGGCGGTGTCGATCGCGTCCGCGGGATCGTTGACCGATGGTGCCTGCCCGGGGTGCGCGGAGACGGCGTAGCGTTCCCACAAGGTTGCCCCCGACCCGGGGCTGCAGGGGCTGCCGCGGACGTAGGCGATCTGCATCGGGCCGGCGCACCCGGAGCTGTTGACCCCGGCGCACTCGCCGCTGCACTCCTGCGCGCCGATCGACGCGAGGAAGCTCCAGTCGATGTCAAACCGGGCGCCGGCCTGCTCGTAGAGCTCAAGGCGCCCGGGTGGGATGCTCTGCAACGCGTAGGACGAGGGCGCGGGCCCCGCCTGCGCAGCGGCGGCTGGTTCGCTGCCGGTCTCACAGCCGGCGAAGCTCGCGCCGAGGACCGCCGCGGCGACCCCGAAGATCACGATGAACAGCAGGCCGCTGATACCGAACACACCCAGGAGCGAAAGCCACAGTCCCATCCGTCGGCCGTGTCGCTGCGCGCCCATCACGCGCCCCCCACCGCACTGACGAGCAGCCCACCCGTTCGGGGGCTGAGAAGCAGCCCGACCGGGTAGCTGACGAGCTCTCCGTCGTTGACGAGGGCGCTGACCCCGACCAGCCCCGCGGGTGCCGGCGTGGCGTGAAGTGAGAGGACACGCGGATGGCGCGCGCGCATGGCGGGCGAGACGAGCGGCGGGTGGGCGCGCAGGGAGCGCAGCAGCAACGGGGTGGCACCCCCGATGGCCGTGGCCGGCGCCTGCCCGTACAGGTACGCGAGATACCCGACAAGGAACCCTCGCGCGACACGAGCGGCCACGGGCGCGACAGACACCGGAGAAGTCGCCTGGGCTGCGGGCGTCGAGGGACGCGACGCGCTCGCGGGGGACGCCGCGGGCCTGCGTGGGGGGAGGTGGCGAGACTGCGCGGCGGGCCTGGTGGCCGCGAGCACGATGGTGCTGGCGGCGAGCAGCACCGCAACGGTGGCGAGCGCGGTGCGGCGCTCGCGCTCCGCGATCGGCCGGTCGCGCACAGACGTGAGCCACGCCCTCATCGGCGTTCACCGATCCGCACGGCGTCTGTGATCCCGAGGAAACTGCGGCCGTAGCGGTGGGCAACCTCAGCGGTGGATGTGCCCGGGTGGCAGAAGGGGTCGAGCACAAGGCAACGACCGGACTGGTCGTTGTGGGCGCATGTCGCTCGCCGTGCGCCCAGGGCTCTCTCACCGGGGCGGGCACGCCTGTACGGGGCACCGCACACCCCGCACGCGACCGGCGAGGAGCCCGCCAACATGCAGCGCCTGGTGAGCTCAAGCCGCAGCTGGAGCTCACACGGCAACGGCTGAGCACAACGGGCAGCGCCCTGTGTGGCCCTTGCGCAGCACAGCCCCCGCGGCCTTGGTCGATCGAGCGTCAGCGCGTCGCAGAAGAAGCGGCTCTGCTTGGTGAACAGAAGCAGCCGCGCGCGCCCGTTCACCGCGAGTGGCGCAGACCACCGCGGCGAGCTCTGCCGGTGGAAACCGAGTTCTGCCAGCGCGTCCTGGAGCGGCTCGCCCGGCTGCTGGAAGAGCCAGAGCGTGCCGTCCTCGCGCAGCACGCGACGCACCTCTGCAATGACCGCGAGCACGCCGGCGAACGCGCTGGTGCACGGCGGGCTCGTGACACAGGTCTGCGCCCAGTTATCCGGTAGCTCCCGCAGCAGCGAGAGTGCGTCTGCGTGTTCGACTCGCCAGCTCATGCCGGCTCCTCATCGGGGTCCGGCGCCGGGTCGCCGCTCGAGGCGATCGGCTCGTCCGTGTCATCGTCGGGTTCGAGCGCGGATCTGGGGATGTCTCCGCCTTCGCTGCCGGCGATCGGCTCGTCAACGTCGTCGCCGGGTTCGGGGACGTTGACCCCGCGGGGTGGTGGTGGCGTGTTCACGGTGGCCTCCTCGGTCGGATTGGAGGGGGGCACGGCCGTGTCAGGGCCGTGCCCCCCGCTGGATGCCGCGGGTGTGCGATGCCGGTGCAGCCCGGCCATCCGCGCGAGGCGGGAGGCGTAGTAGAAGGACTGCAAGCGGCCCACCCCGTCCCGTCCGGTGTTGCCACCGGCGGTCGCGGCGAGAAGATCCCCGGCGATCCGGTCGCGCTGCACGAACACGGCCCACAGGAACAGCGCCTGCAACCCGAAAGCCATCAGCCACCCGAGGTTGCTCGTCGCGTCCTCGAGCGCTGCGCAGACCGCGAGGACGACGGAGAGGATCACGCTGTAGATGACCTTCCGCAGCAGATAACCAGCGAGCTTTGAGAGCCAGCCGCGGAAGAACTCGTGGCCGCGCCCGGGGATCACACCGATCACCAAGGCGTACGGCGCGAGGGCGAGTGTCATCAGCAGGAAGACGCCGGCGATGAGCACGCCGACCGCGAGCGCGCCGAGCAAAAGCCACGCGCCGAGCTCCCCAGTGAGGATCAGGAGCGAGAGCAGCAGCCGCTCGTACTGGCCGCCCTTGCCGGACGCTTCGGCGGCAGGCTCATCGGCGGGACCGAGTGGGTAGCTGCCGTCGTGCTTGGCGGGGTCCGATTCGGGGAGGTCCGAGTCGTCTCCGTGTTCGAGCGCTTCGTACTCGTGGTTGCGCTCCTTGCTCTGGAAGGGGTAGGCGAGGAAGTGTGGGGCGTACTTGAGCTCGTCGTTGATGCACGTCTTGGCGCCCGGAGCGTGGATTTCCGTGGTGCTCTGCAGCCGGCTGGCGAGCGTCTCTTCTTCGACGGGGTTGCTGCTGAGCGGCCGGACCGGGACCGAGACTGTCTTCCCCGCGACCCTGGTGGTGCAGTGCTCGATCCCGCCGAACTCGAGCACCGTCCACGGCTGCAGGATCAGGAACGAGAAGAGCTGGTTCCCGGCGGCCTGCTTGGCGGCCTGTTCATCGGTGAGGTTGCCCTGGCTTGTGAGGGACAGCAGCGCGGTGGAGAGCTTGTTCGCCAGCTCGCTCGCGGGGGCGATCGTGCGCTGCGGCTGCGTGACGATCGCGAGCGCCAGGATGCAGTGCAGGAGCGAGACGGCGAGCGTGCCGGCGGTCTCGGTGTAACGGCGCTGTACGAGCGCCTTCCACATCGCCCAGATCGAGACCAACGAGACCGCCGCAATCAGCCACGGCTGACCGAATGTGCCCCGGTAGATGTTGTGGATCGCCTGCGAGACGGGGGCGAGCGCCCCGGACCCCGGAGTGCCATTCCCGTTGACGAGGTCCAAGCTGAACGCGAACGCGAAGAGCGTGATCACCGCGTAGGCGACGAACGCCGTGATCATCCAGATCACTTGCGCGATGAAATAGGCGATCATCGGCAGCAGCCCGGAGACATCGACCCCGGAGAAGAGGCCGACGTTGATCGCGGGGAAGTACTGGTCGAGCTCGTAGTTGGCCAGCGGGTAGCGGCCCATCAGCCCGCCCGGGGGTAGCTGCGGCGCGGGCGCGATGTTGCTGTACACATCACCCGCACCCGCCGCTGGCGCCGCCACGGCGACGAGCAGCACCGCGAGACCCAGCACCCCGAGAACCAGGCGTCGTCGAGCGGCGAGCCACTTCAGCGGGCGGAGGGTTCTCATGCGCTCTGCTCCTCGCGGGTGGGTGGGCTGGTCGCGAGCGCCTGCAGCAGATGGGGGTAGACGAGGTCGACCTGCACCTCGCCGACGCGTCCGTCGAGGTCGCGCATCAGGCAGCGGCCCTCCCGCAGCTCCCGCAGCAGCCGCACCAGCCGGATGCTTTGCGGGTCCAGTCCGATCAGCTCGAGCGCGCGGCGGGCGGCTGGGTCGGAGTCCTGGCCGAAGACGAAGTAGACACCGATCAGGTCCGCGAGGTCCCCGAGGTCCGCGACGCGCTGGGTGCCGAGCAGCAGCGTCGCGTTGAACGCGCGACCCAACCGGACGAGCCGGTTGATGATCGCGCGGCCCTGGGGTGAGCCGAGCAGGAACCAGATCTCGTCCAGCAGCACGATCTTGTGCCGCGAACGGTCGTGGGAGATCAGCCGCAGCGAATACGCAGCGACGAGACCAAGGGTTGCCACGGACACGCGCTCTGAGCGGGTGTAGGTGTCCCTGGAGGCAGCCGGGTCCGGCAGCGAGAGCCCCGGCATCCTGATACTCGTCACAGACCGCCTCGCCTCAAGCAGCGTGTCCCGCCCGGCACCGAACCCCAGGCGCGCCAGCCCGAAGTCGGCGATCACCTCGAGCGCTTCCCCCGCGTCCCTCCCGGCCTGCTGCTCGCTTCCGCACAGCAGCTCCACGACGCGCAGCAGGCTGGTGGAGCCCTCACGTACCGTGTCCTTGACGGCGCGGCCGATCGCGTTCTCCCACGACGGCGGCGGGTCCCGCAGCAGCTCCAGCAGGTAGGAGCAGGCGAGCTCCTCGCGCATCTCACCGAGACCGATCAGCAGCGGGTCAAGCGCACCCTGCTGGGAGGGGTCGCCCGAGAGCTCAAGCAGCTGCAGGCGACCCTCGAGCTCGGGGAGGTTCTGCCACCCGTGGTCGGGCTTCGGGTCGAAGTCCACGACCAGGCTCCCGCGGCGCTCGCCCTCGAGCGCGATCTTCTGCGCACACACAGTCTTGCCGGACCCGAGCGTGCCGACCAGCAGCACCGCGGAGGCACGGTTCTCCCTCGCTGCCTCGCCCGGGTCATACCGCACCGGGCGCGGCACCCCCGACGGTGTGTACCCGAGGTACGCGCCACACTGTGAGCCGACCGTGCGGGTTGCCGTCGCAACCATCGCCCCGAACTGCTCGACGGTCAGCTGCTGGGCATAGTCCGTGGTGAGGCCGCCGTCGGGGCGCGGGAGATGATCGAAGAACAGCTGGTGCTGAAGACCCGCGGGACGGTGCAGCTGGATGTCGCCATAGCGCTCGCGCAGCATCTCCACCCGGCGCTCGAGCTCCTCCCGGGTGGGGGCGCCGAGCGCGAGTCCGACCCAGCCCCTCAGCATCGAGGGGTGCGCGCCGGCCTGCAGCTTCGCCTCGTACTCACGCGCGAGCGCACGGTCCTCCTCGGCCTGCAACCCTGGCCCGAACGCCGACCCCTCAAGCTGCTCGCGGTAGACGTTCTCGACGTCCGCGATCCGCTTGCGCACCTGCCGCAGCGCTTCACGGTTCGAGAGCCAGCGCGCGTGCATCACCGCGTCGACCGGAAACTCGACACTCTCGAGGGGCGCGAACAGCAGCTCTGCGGCCGGGCCGGGGAATGCTGGGGCGTCGGCGAGCGCGCCGAGCGCGAGCATCGCCTGGTGAGAGCAACCCTGCTCACCGTCGACGCTGAGCGCGCGCTCGTGCTCGGTGATCGCGCAGTTCGCGAGGCGCCACAGCGTCGCGCCGAGCGGCTCGTACACCACCCCTCCATCCGGGGTGCGGATGCTCAGCGCGGCCGGCTGCCAGTGCCCCTCCAGCTGCGGCTCGCCGATCCCGCGCGCGGCGGCGCGGCGCAACAGCCACTGCAGCTCGATCGTGCGCGTACGACGCAGGGAGATCACGCCGCGTAGCCGCTCATACAGCCGCCGCTCGTCCTCTTGGAGCTCGCGTAGCTGCCGGGCGGGGATCGGCGAGCGCTGAGCGGTGCGTGTGAGATCCTCGACCCGGGCGCGCACCCGGTCACTCGCGCGCAAGAGCCCCGCTCCGAACCCGGCCGGTGTACTCCGGTTCAGCGACACGGCGAGGTAGACCTCGGGGACGTGCGAGTCGAGCGCCCGCAGCCGCTCGCGGTGGCCCTCCAGAAACGCCTCCCATACCCGCGGGTCCTGGTGGCGGTCATCCACCAGGCCGCGGGTGTGCTGCACATACCCATCGGCGGGGTACGCGCGGTTCACGCGCCACAGCGAGAAGTCCGCGGCGATCGTGTGCGCCAGCCGCGCGAGCCGGTGCGCGAGCGCCCACTTCTCACCCGTCGGCAGAAACGGGTAGGAGCTCATCGACAGCCGGTAAAGCCCGGCTGCCTCGCCACCGCGTCCGAGCAGCACGTTCCCGTGCGCGTAGCGGATCGGGAAACGCATCACGGGCGGATCTCCAACACCTGCCCGGCACCGAGCTCCACGACCTCCGCGAGGATCTCCCGCGAGCGCATACGGTGACCCTCAGCCGGACGCACCACATGCCGCCCCCGCCGCGGGGTCAGCACCACACGGCGGCCGAACACCACCTGCGCCGGCCCACACACCCGGCCGTGCTGAAGCACCGGCATGTGATGGTCAGGCGCGACCCACACCCGCGGCGCCCATTCACACACGCGCCCGTCAACCATCACTGGACGCTCAAGCGAGCGGCGCGCCGCTCGAAGCCGGACCGCCACCCGCGAGATCAGATAACGGTGTGCCGAGCGGCCATCCGGGGAGAGCTGCCCAGCCGCGGTGGCAACGAGCACTGGCAGCACCACAAGCCGCAGCGGCCAATCCACCCACCCCAACACCAGGCCGCACACCTGCACCACACACGCGGCCGCCGGGCCCGCGACGAGCGCACCTCGCCAGCCACGCGAGCCGGCGCCCACCAGCGCTCCGGCAGCGCCGGCGCACAGGGTGAACAGCAGCGAGCGGCTGGCGAGTACCAGGATCACGAGCAGCGCTCCGAACGCCCAGCCCAGCCAGTTCAGCGGCACGCCACCGGGGATGGGCAGTCGTCGCCCGTCGATCTGGTAGATCCGCCGGTCTGGGGTGAAGATCCGCTGGTAGGAGCGGATCGGTGCGGGAGAGTCACTCATAGCCAGCTCACCCGAATATCTGTTTGCCGATCGCTTCCGCGGCTTTACCGATCTCATCCGGCGCGAACACCATCCACGCGACCACGACCGCCGCGAACAGAAACGTCGCGAGCTCCACATACCGGCGGTTCCACAAAAACACCAGGCTGAACGCTGCGACGATCCCACCGTAGAGATCCGCCGCGTAACCCTTCAACAGGTTCCCCACGTTCTGCCCCACATTGGTGCCGGCCGCCCACGCATCCGTGGTGAAGAACACCAGCGAGCACACCACCACGAGCGACACGACACACGCCAGCCACCTGCGCAATCTGAAGTGAAAAAAGCTCATACGGCGACCGTACGCGCCCCGGCCAGAAAACACTACAAGTACACCAATGCGCATAAGCGCAAATGCGCAAACGCATATTTGCGGACCACGCACAAGCGTGCGCCCGGGAGCGTCACGGGTGCACAGAGCCGGTTTGCTGACCTCTCGCGCTAGCGTGCGGTGGCGAGCTCGCCGATCTCTTCCGCGTGCGCAGTCACGCTCGCCAGTACCTGCTCGAGCGCCCGGCACGCGGTGAAGTCGCAGACGGTGTAGAAGGCGGTCGTCCCGTCCTTGCGTCGCGAGAGCACACCGTCGCGGTACAGCACGCCGAGGTGATGCGACACGCTCTGGTGCGTCGTGTCGAACTCGTCCGCGAGCTCCTGCACGCACGCCTCGCTGCCCTCCAGCCGCATCAAGAGCCGCACCCGCACCGGGTCAGACAGCAGGTGCATACGCCGAGCGAGGAGCCGCAAAAGGCCATCAGACACGGACACCAGACGCGCTACCTCTCGAACCCGAACTCTTCGCCCCGAGGAGCCCGCACGGGAGCGGACCGACGCACAGGCACCTGCACACTCTGCACAGGAGCCGCTGGCGCCGCAGAGGTACTCGGGAGACGCCAATATGGATAGACACGACGCGTGCTCTCCCTGCGCTGGCGGTGATGAATACGCGGGTGGGCTACACGATGTATTGGTCGTGGCGGCCTGCGGAGATCCACAACTCTCCGACGCCGCTGCGGCCGCTGTGAGCCCATTGCGCGCTTCACAGGAGAGCCGGTGCCATGCCCGCGCACGCCCCTGGACCTGACGGTCACAGATACCGCCAGTGCGACGAGCACCCCTCCGAGGGTGTAAACGACCGCGCGCAGCCAAGGCCGCCGCCGACGCTCGCACTCGATGTGAGCGACAAGCAGCCCATCGACCGGCTGCTCACCGTCGTCGTCGAAATCCTCAACAAGACGGTCGTCGAGATAAAGACGCTCGGTCGGAGCATCGAATCTCTCATCGACGTCACACACACCCATACATGACAAATCCAGGCAGACGCCCTTGAGTACCACAGACTTGCACAAGTCTACGGCACCCGTACAGACAAGCCACATCATATTCCGGCTCGTCGCCGCAAACCACCAAGGCGACAGCGGGCGGAGATCGATCGAGCCCGTGTTCGGCCTTGGCCGTTACGGCTGACCGAACTCTCGTGCAGCCCGAGTCGCGCTGCTTTTGTCGACCCGGGATTCGCCTTCGCCGGTGGAGGATTCACTTCGTTCGACGCCGGAGACGCTCGACGTCGAGCTCGTGTGAGCTGATGCGGCGGAGGCTACCGGGGCCTGGGTGGAGTGCGAGGGAGTACCTGACTGCGGGGAGCCCTGGGGGCCGAACTCAAGTTCCGCGTGCTCGCGCGGCGGCAGGTGGCTGGTGTCTGCGGGATGCCGTGCCGTCGGCACCGACGACTGTGCGGTCGCTCTGGCCGTCGCCGCCTGGGCCTCGACCCCGACGAACGCGCCGGGATATCCGGGGGCGTCGATCGCCGACGCGGTATGCCGCACCGGCATCCCGTGCTGGGGATGCAGTTTGTGGTGCTGGGAAGGTGCGACCAGCTTGGGGATCCCGGTCGCGAGCGTCGCTGTCGCCATCACCACCGCGCCGCCCGCGGCGGCGACCTTCACGATACCCGCGCCACCGAGCACCTCGGCCGCTCGCTCGCCCGGGCCGCCGGGCGGTACTGCGCGATCCACTCCGTACCCGAGGAGCCGGCCCACCCAGCCAGCATGGTGGCCAAGCGGAAGCACAGGGGCGGGTAGGAACGCAGCTGCCGCACTCCGCCGGAACTCACGGCTGCGCATCTCGCGCACAAGTCGCGCATACGAGCCTCGACACGCCGCGCAAGCCGCCAGGTGCGCCCGTGCCATACGCTCATCCTCACCCTGCGCGGACCCGCTCGCGTATGCGGTGATCGCGCGCTCGCGGAAGTCGCATAGGCGGCCCGCCGCGGCGATCACGGCGACGCGGTCCAGCTTGCTCCAGGCGGAGCGCTCCGCGGCACGGACCGACTTCACGGGCACCCCGAGGGCCTGGGCGGCCAGCTTCGCGCCCACTCCCCGCACGGCCATAATCGCCACGACCTGCTTCTCGAACTCGCTGAGCTGCGCCACGAAATCAGCCGCCCGTGCGACACGGTCCTTCAACTCCGCGACCTCATCCGGCCCCGGGTCGCCAGCCGCTGCCCGCACAGCGACCGCCTCGAACTCGACACGTGGCCGGGCCCCAACCCGCAGGCCATATCGGCCCTCGCGATGGTGGCGCAGCAGCAACCGCATCGCTGTCCAGAACGCGCCCATCAGGTGCTCCTCGCACACGATCGGCCGGCGCATCATCACGACGACGCAAATCGCCTCGTTCACGAGCTCCTCAAGGATGTCCTCCGGCACACCAGCCGCGTCCGTGCGCGCACGGACGGCCCGCAGCAGCTCGGCGCGCTGCGCCTGCAACGCCAGCGCCACCTCCCCCGAAGACCACGCGCCCCGACGCCACGGCGCCCGCAAGCGCCGCACCGACCCCTCCCGCCGCGAGTGCGCCGGCAAACCACGCGAGACGGGCAAATCAACGGTACCCATCGAACTCTTAATCCAGGCTACACCACACGAGCACCAACGAAGTTGCCCCGGCGCCTACATGCCGGCCCGCGCCGACCGTGTATTGCAAACTATCGCCGGGTCGCGGCGCCGGGACCAGGAGGTCCTGACCTGCCCACGCGATTGTGATTGGGCACGGTGGCTGGTCCAAGTGCGCGAGCACGCAGGCAGATGTACGGCTCGGCCGTTGACGGCATCGGCAATGCCGTCATGAGGCGCACGGTCAAGCTGTCTCACGCCTGAGCGCGCTCGCCCGCGCCGACGTGCTCGGCGAAGAATGCGAGCATCCGCTTCCAGCCGTCCTCCGCGGCGTGCGCGTCGTAGCTGACCGCCATTCCCGTGGGCACCCGCGCGAGCATCCCCTGCCAGCCGCCGACACGCGAGAAGAACGAGTGGCCGGCACCGTCGTAGGTCTTCACCTCGTGGGCCACTCCGAGTGCGCTCAGGTGGCGCTCCAGGCGCTCCGCCATCGGCCGTCCGACGACGCGGTCGCGTCCGCCGTAGCTGCCCACCACCGGGCACACCCCGTCGAGCGCGGAGCGCTCGGACGGGACCATCCCGTAGTTGATCGCCGCCGCCGCGAACCCCGGACGCGTCGCCGCGAGCAGAGCGAACCCCCCGCCCTGGCAGAACCCGGCGACCGCCACACGCGCGCCGTCGACGTCCGCGCGCGCGGCGAGCGCCGCCCGCGCCGCGTGGATGTCGTCAACCTCGCGCGAGGCACCGCCTCTCATCATGTCCACCAGCACCCGCGTGAGACACACGACGCGTCGCCCGTGCGAGTAGAGGTCGGGCGCAAGCGCCGTGTACCCCTCCCGGGCGAAGCGCTCGGCGATGCGACGGATGTCGTCGTTCAACCCGAAGGACTCGTGCAGCACGAGCACCCCCGGCCGGGGAACCTCCCCAGAGGCAGCGAACAGCTCGCCGCGCAGGTGCCCACCGTCACCCAGCGCGATATCCAGACGCTCGCCACCCACCATAGGGCAAAGATACCCGCCCGCCCCGGCCGCCCAGGCGGAGAAGCGTCGCGGACGGGACGAGGGCCGCTTCTGTGCCAGCGACTGCTCCCCACCGCGCTCAACCCAGCCACGAGACGAAGATGATGTACCGGCGGCTCTTCGGGCAGAACTGACGTCCCCCGCGGACACCTTGCCGCAGCGTTCCCGAAGTGGCTTGTCGGCGCTTGGGTCTTGCTCCGCTACCGTGTCTCGCGCGACCCTTTGTCCGACTTGCCGACCTTCGTCGTGCCGTCGGCGGGCGGGCGCGAGGGGGCCGAAGGAGCCGGTGCTGGCTTCGGCTTGTCGCTCATCTTTTCGTGCCCTGTGGTCCGCCGCCACCAAGGACGGCCTTGAGTTTGTCCGGAGCCGGGCGTTTCGGCTTCGGCTTCGGCTTCTTGCTCATCGTTTGTGGTCGCTCTCTTTCAGGTTCACGAGCTTGTCTGGCGCTGGTCGCTGCGGGGCGGGCTTTGGTGCTGGCGGCGGCTTCGGCTTGTCGCTCATGACGCGACTCCGAGTGTAACCGCCTGCGCGAGTAGCCCGAGGATCCCGATGCCGAGGAGCACGACGGCAACCGTGGCCCACGTCGCCTTGGCATTGCCAGCTTTGCGATCGGCCAGGGTCATCTCCGCCATCGTCTGCAGCCAGGTTTCGCGGAGTTTTGGCGGCGGCGCGATCACCTTCGGCCTGTTTGCGTAGCCGTCGATCGCCTCCTCGTCTAGATCTTTGGTGCCGGTGGGTCTCAGCACGCCGACGATCGCCGCCAGGGCCGCCAAGGCGAACATCGCGGCGGAGCAGATGAACGCGTCTCGGATCACGCCGTGCGCCCACGCGTGGCCGGCGAAGTGCTGCTGGAGTAGCGGGCGGCCGAGCGTCAGGTTCAGCGTCAGCGCTGTCCCGGCGAAGCCGGCGATGCTCGCTGCCTTGGTATCGAGGTGGCGGCTGCGGCCGCGCTGCTCCTCGCCGACCTCGCTCAGGATCGCCAGGCACTGCTCCACCGAGTCGGGCTGGCCGAAAGACTCCTCCTCGGTCGCCGACTGCGTCTCGGTCGCCTTCGGTGTGTTGATGACGGTGCTCACGACGCGATCTTCCTCTTGTGTGACTGGAGGGGCTTCCCCTCCACGATCTAGTGGACCGTTTTCGTAGTTCGCGGGCGGTTGAAATGGCTCGTAGGCTTGGTGCAGCCGGCCTCATGCACCAACGAACCTGCCGGATGAACCACTAGTCTTGCGCGGCGCTCGGACGCAACCGGATGGCATGGCAAACTTCGCTGGCTGTGGAGCACAGGCATCGAGACGCTCTCTGTCGCATCGCGCAGGCCGACTCGATGTGGTCGGCTGACGGGCATGAGCCGACTCCGTTCCACCTGGTCCCCCGCGGCGGGATGCAGCGGACGATCGACCACCCGCGTTGGGACGAGTCCTGGGCTGTCCCTTCTACTTCCACCATCGACGATCTCAGAGAACTAGGCTTCCTGAGGGTCCAGCCTGTGGAGCCTGGACGAACGTCACGGACTTTCGAACTCACGATGGGCGGCCGGGAGAAGGCTCGGGAACTTGAGGCCGAGCCGGTCAGCCCGGTCAAGGTGGCGCCAGCAGTCGCGGCCGGCGCCGAGACTGAGGGGCCTGACGCATTGCGTGACGCTCCCGGTGCGGTGATCAGTTGGGCACATGGCGACCATGGCCGCCAGCAGCAAACCGCAGAATTCGCCTTTAAGCTCCGCGAGTTCGGCATAGACGTAGACGTCAACCTGTTCCACGCACACGACCCGAGCGTCAACTGGACGACCTACGGACCCCGGGCGATCAAGGAGCGGGAGTTCGGCTTCATCCTCGCCAGCCCCGAGTACAGGGAGCGGTGGGAAGGCACAGCCGCCGCAGGGACGGGCGCAAGGGCCGCGCGGGAGGCGAACGTCCTCAAGGCTCTGTTCAACCAGGATCAGGACGCCTTCCTCAGGAAGGTGAAGATCATCATGCTCCCGGGTGCGACTACGGAGGACATCCCGCTCGAGCTGCAGGCGGTGGCGCAGCGCTTCGAGATCCAGGCCATCGACGAAGACGGGCTTGAGGATCTCATTCGTACGGTCAGCAGACAACCGGCATACGTGGTGCCGCCGCTGGGCGCGCTGCCCTTCCTGCCCCCCGTCCGGGGCGGTGAGCGGGTTCCCGCACAGAAGAACCCACTCAAGGACAAGATCGCCGATACGATCATGGCTCTACCGGAGGCCGAGAAGCTGGTAATCGCCCTCCGCTATTTCGAGAATCTTACGAGAGAGGAGGTCGCGCGTCTACTCGACCTGCCACCCGAGCGGGTCCTGGCGTATGAGCAAGGTGCCCTAGCAAGTCTCGGCGTCACTGCCGCCGCGTTGGCAGACCAGGCCGGTGGCCCCCGACGAACCATTTAGACTCCAATGCCGTTTACTTAAGGGCCGGAGCCGGCTTCCGCTCCCGGTAGAAAGGAGCGGCCAGCCAAGGGCCGACCCCGGCTTTCGCGGATCGTCCAATGCACGAGCGTCAGCGGCATCATCCGTCGCACTCGTATCCACAGAAAAGCAGAACTCCTCATGCGACGCATAGCGTTTCCTGCGTGAGGTCCTTGCGGAATGAGGTACAGCGTGGGTCGAAGACGAACAGTAACCGTACTGGACGGTTGAGCGTCGCTCCGATCGCGAGTGATCCAATATCAAGCGTTCCGGCAGCCGTTCGGTCTCGATCTCGGCCAACCAGGGGTGGAGAGGCTCGGCGGGATCGTGAGGTCGCCAAACCACCGGCGCGTGTGATTATGCTGGGTTGCCACAACGATGTCCATCGATCTATTCTCGACTGAGCTGATCGGCTCGTATACGGATCATCCGCGATTCGTGGCCCGACCGTGGCTCGAGACCCGCGTCCTCGACGCCGTCGGCGAGGACGGCAACGGCGTTGTCCTGATCACCGGAGAGCCCGGGGCGGGGAAGACCGCTCTGCTCGCGCACATAGCGGCGCAGCATCCATCCGCTCTGCGGCATTTCGTTCGTCACGACTCGATGTTTCCATTGCACGGTGGAGATGCACGGACCCTTCTGTTCGCGCTCGGACACCAACTCGCGCTCCTCTCGCCTGAGTCGTTCGACCCGCAGAGCCTCGAGATCGCCGTCCGCGTACGCGCAGATGAGATCGGTCGCGGCGCGCAAGCCATCGGTCTACAAGTAGAGGATCTCCAGATCTCTCCGTTCTACCGGACCTCGGTAGACGTAACTGTCACCGCCGGGGTCGTACACGGCGACCTGATCGGCATCTCTGCTGGACGGATGACGCTCGAGCCCAGGTTGTTGCAGTTGTCAAACCTCCAGCACCTCGCACTGTTCGACCCAGCGGCGGTGTTGCTGGAGCGGGATCCCGGCGC
This sequence comes from uncultured Solirubrobacterales bacterium, assembly GCA_963725535.1. Lineage (GTDB taxonomy): Bacteria > Actinomycetota > Thermoleophilia > Solirubrobacterales > Solirubrobacteraceae > Palsa-744. Next base: position 890,435 of record CAVRYX010000007.1, on the reverse strand, counting down.
GCGGACCCTGATCCTGATCGATGCTGTGGATGAGATCCGTTACGAGCCGGATGGCGAGGACATTCTCGCATGGCTGGCTGGCTGTGGCGAGCTCCCCAGCAACCTGCGGTTCGTGCTCACCTCGCGACCGGATCACGATCTTCTCGAGCCCCTGCGAGCGATGCGCGGCTCCACACTCACGGAGATCGAGATCGACCCGAGCGCTCCGGACGAGCGACTGGACATCCAGGCGGACATCAGACGCTTCTTGGACGGCTTCGCCGGTGAGCCTCCGGTTCGCGACGCCTTCCACAGACATCGGTTGCAGAGCTCACGCTTCGTCAAAGAGGCGACTGAGAAGGCAGAAGGCAATTTCCAGTACGTCAACGCACTTGCACGGGGGATCGACGCGGCCCTGACCGCCGACCCTGCGTCCGAGGATGTCCGGTCGCTGCTGTGCCTCGAAGCCGTGCCGTCAGAGACGGCCGCTCTGTACCGGTTCTTTCTTGGCCGGCTCAAGGCTCGTGCGCGCCGGACGGTGGCCCTTGACGGACCCGGAACAGCGGAGCCCGAGCGGGCGACCGCGTGGGAAGTCGCCCACCGTCCTATCCTGTGCGTTCTCGCCGTTGCGTTCGAACCCCTGTCGGAGAAACAGCTTCGAGCCTACGCGGAAGTTCCAACAGAAGCCTTCCCCGGAGCGGTGGAGGATCTCGCCCAGTTCCTCAAGCGCACGCCCGAAGGCCGTTGGAGGCTCTACCACGACACGTTTGCGGAATTCCTCACCGGAATTGCCACCGGTGCCGCCGACCCATTCCACGTGGATGCGCGCCGGTGGCACTCGCGGCTCGCGGGGCATTTGCTAGGAGCCGGACCCGACTGGGGAGAAGCGCCGGACCCCTATGCGGTGAGCTACCTCCCCGAGCATCTTCTCGCCGGATTCCAGTACAGCGAGCTATGGGAGCTTGCCCGCTCACAATCATTCCGTGACGCGCAAGTGAGGCTGTTCGGCACCGCGTCGATGCGGTCGCAGGGCGTTCTCGATGCTGCTGTTGCCGCCGCCCAGCATGCGACCGAGCCGGTGCGACTGGCGGAGTTCGCTCTACGCCGAATCCTCGCCTGGAACCGACACGATCCGTCTCGCTTCTACGGTGACACCGATCCCGCGGGCGACCTGGAGGGATTCGATCGCGCTCGCCTAGGTCCGTTGCGTGTACTGCTATATGCGTGGAAGCTGCTCGACGAGGACGCTCTGTCGCGAGCGACGGAGATCCTCGAATCCCTGGACTCATGGGCCCTGAGCGAGTCCGGCAACTGGGGCGCAGCCGCCGCGCTCTTGATCGGGGAGACCGCTGTACTGAGCCGCGGGACGACCGAACGCCTCTCGCGGGCGATGCTCGACGACGTCGATCGGCCCAATCTCGTTGTGCATCTGATCGACGGCGAACAATGGGAACTTGCGCGCGACATCGCTCTTCAGATCGGCAACCGAGACGTGCGGATGGATGCCCTACGCTGGCTTGCCGAAGAGATGGCCATGCGCAACGCGGATGCCGATGCGCTGTGTGTCTGGCGAGACATCGTCGAGTCATCGACAGCCGCTGAGGCGAGCTATTCCGCGAAGAACTGGGTTGCCGCGATCACACGTGTGAACGACCCCGACACGGCGACACAGCTTCTTCCCGACGACTGGCTTTCTAAGCCGTGGGTGCAGGCAGCAATCGGCGCGGTCCTCTTGCGGTACGGGCGCAGGCGGGATGGAAAGCGGCAATTCAAGCACGCATTCTCCAGCCCAGCCTCGTTCAGCGATTGGCTGGAGATCGCATATTACGCCGCGGTGGCAGGCCTGCGCGAGAGCGCGCACGATGCCCTGGAGCGGGCGCGTGCTGCCAGCCGTGGGGCACCACAGAAGTGGCACCTCGTCCGGGCGATGTGCCAACTCGGCTTGGTCAAGCAGGCAGCCGATCTTGCCGACGACGTCGTCGCGCTCGCACGAGCCGTGTGGCCGGAGATTGCCGAATACGGAGAGACGCTCGATCGGTTGGAAGCTGCTAGCGGGGCGGAGGGCGTGTGGGCTCTCCTTGCAGTTGCGGACGCCGCGCGACCGCGACAGCCTGTGCTCGCCGAACAGGCCGTAAGGCGGGCGCTCACCGAGGCATCCGAATTGCCGGGAGAGGGTGCGTTAGCGATTGAGTGCGCACGTGCCGCGCGACGGATCGTGTCCCACGACAAGCGACTTGCAACCAGGGCCTACGCGCGCCGTCGCCTGAACGACGCACTGCGGGGAGACACGACCTTCCAAGCTCGAGTCCTGTCTTCCGCGTGGCTGGCAACCGCAATTCGAGTGAGCGTTGCCGCTCGACACGGCGGAAGCGAGGACGCTGCCGGTGAGCTACTGAAAGATGCGCTCGCGCGGGCAGCACGCGAACCTGATCGACTTCCCTACATATCGAGTCTGCTCCCCGCTCTCCAACTCCTGGCAGGCGAGGGACAGCTCGATGCTGTGCGCTCGTGTCTGAAGATCTGCGGCACGGAGCCGCCGCGACGCCGCGACGTCCTCCCGCTGGTCGAGTCGTTGTCCGCCGCTGGAGCAGCCGATCTCGCTCGGGAGATCTGGGATGGGGCGAGTCCCGACGGCCTGTGGCGCTCATTGCTGGATCTTCCGTTGACCACGGCGCTCAAGATGAGCGTGACGGACTATCCCATCGAGATAGAGGCCGGGCAGGCACGAGCCTGCCTGAGGGACCGGGGACTGACCAGTGCGCTTCGCATGTGCGACGAACATCCAATGCCTGTCGGTCGCCTTCGGATGCTCGCCGCGCTGAAGCGGGAGTCAGATGACCCTGAGGTGAAGGCCACGATCACCCGAGCCGCAAGCGACACATGCCAAACCGTCGAAGCCCATGCGCGCGATGCTGACTGGGGAGCGGGCGAGCTCACTCCAATCTACGTCTTGGCCGAGCTGGCAAGCCCCGGTGCGTTCGATCTCTGCCGCTCGGTGGTGGAACGCCGGCGCACACAGTGGATGTCCCACAACTTCATGCTGCGCGGTTACAACCCGTGGGATCGATCTACCAAGGAGCTGAGAAGCGCCGAATGGTTTGGCGAGATCACCCGACCAGCCGCCCTCATGGTACGCGCACTGACGTGTGGTGGCTTCCAGGAGACCGCCCGAGAGCTACTCGATGCGGCGAAGCAGGATCTCCAGTTCATCGACGACATCGACCTCTACGCACAGGGGGCAGCTGCGCTCGCCGTCTCGGCCGTCCACCTGCGCGAACCGAAGGAGGCCCTGCGCCTGATCCGACTGGCTCTTCCCTATGTCCCCAGGGCCGCTGTAGAAGTAGCCGCCGCCCTCGGCGAGCTCATGCCGGAGAACGCCGCTCTATCGATATCGTCGCTCCAAGCGCTAGCCACCGACATGAGCAGCATGATCGGGATGTGTGGTGTCGCCGCGCTCGCGCACCCGCAACGCGCACTCGAGATCCACGCCTTGCTCGAGACGTTGGCTAGCGACTCGCACCCGACACGTCATGAGGTGAGGCAATGAGCAGGAACAGAAGGATCATCGTCGTTCTGGTCCTTGGCGGCGTAGCCGGCTACGTTGCGATGCTCGTCTGGAGCTCACAGACGGCGGGCTATATCGTAGGTGTCGTCGGCGCCGTGCTCAGTGCAGCCGCGCTCGCCGCAGGCACAAGCGATCGGCGAGCCGAGATCGCGTCGAAGGTGCGGGTCCGCCGAGTCCGCCGGTCGAATGTCGTCGGCGTCGACGCCGACGACACCGCCGGTTCCATCGATAGCGACGTCAACGTGGGCCGCATCGAGGACGGCACGGTGGTCGGCGTCCGCAAACGACGAACGTGAGAAACCGCCAAAGTCAACGTCTGTAGGACCATCAGCAGCACGTTAATCGAGAGACCCGAGACGCAACCCCCGCACCCAGTCGTCGTGGACGTCGCGCCTTCTATACCTCAACGCCTACGGCGGTTCACCGGCGACGTGCTCGTCGAGGCGAAAGGTCGTACGTGCGACCGCGAGGGACGCGCGTCTATACCCGAAGCAGGCGCGTTGTCGGCGAGGGTTGGAGACGCTCGTTACGGACGAAACGCAGGCGTCCGAGCAGATCATCACCAGCGCCGCGAATCGACAAGCCAGTTCGAGAAACGCCGCACTAGGACTCATGCCGCCCTGCCACTAGCGCCCGCCGGTAGGCCGATGGCGACACGCCGTAATGGCGCCGGAACGTTCGCGCGAATTGTGAGCCGCGACGGTAGCCGACGAGGTGCGGGATCGCATCAAGCGGTACCGCCGGGCGAGCCAGCAGCTCGTCGGCGGCAGTCATCCGCCGCCACAGAAGCTCCTCGCGGAACGTCCGGTCGCCGAACTGCGCGAATGCGCGCTGTAGCTGTCGAGGGGAAATCGCCAGGATCGCGGCGACCGCCGAAAGGGTGAGCGACCGGCGGTAGCCTTGCTCGATCAGCGCGCACGCCCGGAGGTACAGCCTGCGGCGTTCGCTCACGGTCTGCTCACGCATCCCGCTTCGCCTTGGGCCGGCGGCTGGCGTCCAGGCGCGGGGGTGAAAGTGCGCTGGCACCGGAGCGCCCTGACTCATCCGAGCTCTACCTCCCGTGGGCTGATGCTCAGGCCCTGTCTCGCGATGAGCGCCAGCACGTCGCTGTCAACCCAGGGGGTCGGCGAGTGCTCACCGCCCTCCGGTGTCAGCCCCAGCCTGCGTGAGAGCCAGCTCGTGTCGCCGCTGAGGTTCCCGCGCGAGTCGTGCTTGAAGCGCCCGCAGCGCCTCGCGATCTCGCTCATCGCAAGGCCGTCGGCCTTCGCGGTGGCGAGCGCCGCTTCGCGTAGCCCACGGTTGAGCACGAATCGGCTGGCGCAGAATCGCTCTATCTCGTGTCGCAGCACCGACACGGAGACCTTCGGGTCGTGTCGGTGACGGGCCACCATCTGGCGCGTCAGGGTACGAACCGGCTCGTAGCTCTCCAGCGCCGCGATCACATCGCGCACGGTCAGGACTCGTGGTGGTCCGGCCCGTCCGTCGGGCGGATACTGCTGCCAGCGCATCTCGGGGATCGACAGGCGGGCCGGAACGGGCTCCAGGTGGTAGGGCCGCCCGTGCTGGTCGACCAGCAGATCGCGGTCAGGCGCTTCGGCTCGATCGTGACCTTCGTCGTCGTCGGGGCAGGGAGTGCTCCGCAGATCGGCCTCGGTCACCGGCCGGCAGCCACGACGCGCGTCGGCGAGGTACTGGTCGCAGACGAGGCGGGCGTTCTTGGGCGGCTCGCCGGGGGCGAGGTGAGCGACCAGGCGTCTGTCGCCGAATGTCATCGCGTCATGGTCGATGACGAGCACGCTGCCGCCGGAGCCGGCGCGGGCGACGACGTGGCGCGGGCGCCCGCGGCTGTCGATGTATCGGCCGAGCACATCGCCAGCCGAAGCGGCCGGCGGCGGGCGCCGGCCGTGGCGCGGCGCGCGCGCACGCGGGCGCGTCCCGCTCTGATTGGCCGCCGCTCGCTTGCGCAGCCCGCGCCGGCGCGGGCTGGTGTCAGCGGGATTGCTGAGGCCCAGCGCTGAAGCGCCGCTCATACTGTTAGCTGGTCGTAGCGCAGCGCTGCCCTGGACAGAAACAGCATCCCCTCGGAGCTGTCCAGCAGGCCGGCGGCGACGAGTCGCCCGATCGCGTCGGTGATCCGGTTGCGCTTTCGCTTGGATTTTCCGAGCTCGCGCAGTAGCTCTTGGCGGGACAGCGGCCGGCTGCCGCCGGTGGTGGCCAGCATCAACTCGAGCACGATGGACTCGTCGCGATGCTCGTGCGCGGAGGAGCTGTCGTGGTCGTGGTTGATCCCGCAGACGCGCAGCGCCGCGTAGCTCGGCGCGGCGAACTCGCCCCAACGGTTAATCAGCCCGTCGTCCTTCAGGCGCGTGAGCGCCGCGGGGACCTCACCGCGGGAGCTGACGGCGCGGGCTAGCTCGGCTTCGGTCCACGGGTGCGACGTTTGGAGCATGAGGTCAAGGAGCGCCCGGTCGAGGACCGTCTCGTCGGGGTGGGTTTTGTGCTTGGAGTGGTCGTTCACTTCGCCTGTTACCTCCTATGCCGTCACTTCACGGGCCGCCGTCGGCACCGGCGCAACGGCTTACGGTTACAGGACAACCAACATACGCACACCCCGCCCATTGTCAGCCCGGGATGCACAGTTGACACATAGCTGCATCACTGCGGACCGCAACCTTCACGCCGCGCGCACCGCCGGCGGTCGAACGGCCGCTCGATCTCTGACGCACAGCGAGTAGCCGACCCCGCGAGCGTTGACGATCCAGCCCTCGGCTCCCACGGCTGCGAGCTTGCTGCGCAACCGTGAAGCATGCGAGTCGAGTGTGCGGGTGTTCCCGAGCGCTTTGTAACCCCACACGTCTGAAAGCAACTCTGACTTCGTGAACACTCTCCCAGGGCAGCGTGCGAGACACACAAGCAGGTCGTACTCCATCCGCCGCAGCACGACCGGGTCAGCGTTAAACGTCACGCTTCGCGCGTCCAGGTCGATAACGAGGTCGCGGAGCGACACCAGACCCGACGAGGCGAGGGACGGTGAACGACGCACGAGGGCGGTGATCCGCGCGAGTAGCTCCCGTGGATGTACGGGCTCTCGGATCACATCGTCGCTTCCAGCGTCAAACGCGCGCAGCACATCGCTCTCCGTATCACCTGGCGCGATCCATAGAACTCGCATCGTCCGGCTGACCGCCGGGGCGAGCGCGCCTGCCCGAAGTTCTCGCAGCACCGCGAGCGATCCCGCGTCGCGCCCGCAGCCGAAGATCAGTAGCTCCACATCCCCAGGCTGGCAGCACAATCTCAAAAACTCTTGATTGGGTGCCTTGCGAGCGTCAAAGCCGTCGAGTAGTAGCTCATCCACTATCGGCTTGTTTCTCAGGGTCTCCCCAAAGACGACGATCGTCCTGCCCACCGCGTCGCGTGCTTCCCCGTTGCTCGATGTACCTGTCATCTATTCCCCTTTTCCGGGTTGCATGACCTCGGCTCCCGCCTGCGGGCGAGCAGCGGCGCTTCACCGCCTAGAGGTGAAGTGCTGCAATCCTGCGAGTTAGGTGCTTTGGTCCGGTTTGCGCGGCCTGTCTCGCTTAGACCGCGCCGCCACAGAATCGTGTTGACGGCACCAACGTCTAATCGCCCGACCGGACGGGTTAATTCACGACAGGAACCAGCGCCGCGAGGCTCCCGGTCGCGGCGAGGAAAGCCCAGCGCTGAGTGCGGCGCACCGCGCCGCGGTTCAGGCCGCTGGCGGCTACGCGAGGCTGAAGGCGCGCTCGGCGAGAAGGTCCCAGCTTATGTAATGCGCGCGCGAGGCGCGCCCATCGCCGTCGATCGGAACGCCCTCGCTACTGAGCAGCCGCACGCACTCTCCGGGATCGGCGGTTTTGGTTGCGTAGCTGCGCCATGCGGCGGGCACCTGCCCACCGGGCGGCAGCACGCGGTGAGCGGGAAAGTCGGGCAGCTCAACGGCTGCGCGCACGACGTCGCGGCCGTGGCGCCGGTCGCCGTGGACGACGAGGGAGATGTCGTCGAAGGTCGTCCACTCGCCGGCCACGACCAACTGCGCGATCGCGAGGTACGGGTTGGCGGAGCGATACTTTGGCGTGAGTCGCCAGCGGTTGTGGTCGCCGTGGCGGAAGCCTTCCGCGATCCCGCGCGCGGCGAGCGCGTACAAAGCGGCGTGAGTGTTCGCCGCGTCGTAGTCGATATCTCGCGCGACCTCGCTTGTGGACATGCCCTCCTCGGTGTCGAGGCCGGCCAGCGCGGCGATCTCCTGCTGGCGGCGGCCGAGCCCGACGCTGGCGAGGTCGGCGCCGCCGTCAGTATCAGCCGCGGGGCGGACCGCCTGCGCGAATGCGAGCAGCGCCGAGGCGGTCGACTCGGCGAGCTCGGCGAGCGTCTCCTGGGCCTGCGGGTCATCGATCATTCTGTGCTCCTTCGGTTGACGGATTGCGCGTCGGCCCGCCCCCTCGCCCCTGCCGCCAAGGTGAGCGGCGGAGGGGTGGGGGGAGTCGGGGCGCGCGCCGTGGTCTGTCACCGGCATGGGGTTAGGCGATGCTGTAGCGGCGGGGCTTCTCCGTGACGAGCTTCACCTTCTTTTCGTTGGTCAGCCGCGCGAGGCAGTTGCCGACCGCACCCGAGCTGCGCTCGAGGGCCTTGGCGACCTGCGTCGGCCCATGCGGGCCGCTGCCGGCGTTGTCCTTGAGGTAGCCCAGCACGAGCGGGTCCAGGCCGCCCGGTTTGAGCTTGTCGCTCTCGGGCTTGCCAGCGCTCGCCGCGCGGTCACTGGCCTTGGCGTCCGACGCCTTGCCCTCGTCGGCGGGCGCCTTGCCCTCGGCCGCCGGGGTGGTCTTCGCGTCGCCGAGGACATGCCCGGCGTCGGCGGCGGGCATCTCGACCCCGGCGAGCGTCCAGCGGTCCGGCAGCCGCTTCCCGCGGTCGCGCCCGCCCTGATGGCGGGTGACCTCACCGGCGTCGGCGAGCCGCCCGAGCACCTTCCCGGCTGTAGAGCGGCCGATCCCTGCGACCTGCGCGATGCCCTCGGTCGTGCCGCCCGCGGTCGTCTCCACCGCCGCCTTGACGGCCTCCTCGGGCGAGCCCTTCGGTTCGGTCTTCGTCTTGCTGCTCATCGTCGATTCTCCTTTGTTAGAGCCCCTTTCGGGCTTTGGCGGTGGACGTGGTAGCTCTCCCGGCGGGGCAAGTCAAGTCCTTTCGCACGGCCCCCCGAGGCCGATCGCGCGGTTCGCTAGCAGCCGTGCGGGACACGGCCAAGACGACGATTCGAAGGCGGCGGATGCGCCTTCCCACGGATCGGCCGCCCCTCGCCCGCGGATCGGCCGAGGCCGGCGAGAGCGCGGTGCGGCGGACCTCGCAAGCGGGACTTGCTTGTGCTGGCGGATCGAGCTAGACGTGTCCGCCATGAGCGAAACCGCCCCGCAAAACAGCCTCGCGCCGGCCCGGTGCCACCGCGCCCAAGGAGCCGACGGTGATCGGCGCTGACACCCGCCGCGGCGAATGGGGCAGCAAGTTCCCCACCGACTTGGTCCGAGACTTCATCCACGGCGCGCTTCGGCATTCCGCCGCCGCGGACATGGTGAGCGAGTACGTGTTCGACATCGCCACCAGCGGCGAGGAGCCTCCAGCCGATATCGGCGAGGCGCTTCGGGTTGCGATAGGCGAGGTGCTCAGCGCCGCCACGAGCGAGGATTGGGAGCAGGTCGGCCGCGATCTCTTGGCCGACGCCCACGACTGCATCGGTGACGACCCGCCGCCGGGAGCGCCGCCCGAGGAGCCGATCCCGGCGGCGTGGTGGCCTCTACCCGCAGGCCGCTCGCGGCGCAAGACGCCGGTCAAAGTCAGGCAGGAGGCGATCCTCGGCTGGCTGACAGAGGTGGGCTCGGCCACGCTGCGTGAGATCGCCGAGCACCTCGGTATCAGCAAGCACACCGCGCGAATGAAATCCGACGGGCTTGTCGCTCAGGGCAAGCTCGAAGTCAGGCCCGGCGCCCGCGCGAACCGCGACCGGCCTGTAATCGAGCGCCGGTACAGCGTGCCGCGCCCGCCCGATCCGGCAGCCGAGGGCCTCGGCGACGGGCTTCCGGTCGCGCGCGAGCAAGGTCCGCATGACCGACTTGAGCTTTCCGCTGGATCGAGCTAGACGTGTGTCCCGATGCAGACAACAGACTCGATAGGAGGCGATGTATGTCGGCTTCCCATAGGAGAGGTACGCGATGACCGGCGTGGTGAGCCTTGCCGCGAGCGGCGTGCTGGTCGCGCTCGGCGTGTGGCTCCTTGGGGGATTCGTCCTGCGTACTGGCGGGGCGGTCCTCGCGGTAGGCGGGCTTTTCGCCACCGCGACGACCGGGTCGCCCACGATGGCGGCAGCAACCATCACCGGTGCCGTTGCGTGGCTTGCCGGACACTGGCTGTTCGCGTTGCGCCATCACTATTTCCGCTCCCCGCTCGCGCGTCGTGTCTTTCTCGATCGGCTCCCCGCCGTGCTCGATCCGACGAGGCGGTGGGGTGTACCGAACATCCCGCCGGGGTGTCGCCGATGAGCCAGCGTGAGCCCGAAATCACCTCGCACCGAAAGGGCGCGACCATCGCGGTTAATCGTGACGGTATGCCAGTCGGCGTCGTGACCGATCTCGGCAACCGCCGGTTCGCGATGCGGCTCTATACGACCGAGTGCCCGTGGGAGGCATACGCAGGCGTCGCCAGCTCCGAAGCTCAGGCCATCACGACCGTCGGGCTGCGCGGCGAGACCCCCGCCCACATGGAGGATCGATGAGCGTAAACCGTGGTCACCTTCAAGGACGAGGACTGCGATGGCGGTGTCACAAAAAAAGTTTCCGTCAAAGCCTTGACCTTTACCCGCAGTCGAGCTAGACGTGTCTCCGCCAGCAACGGCACGTTCTAGTTAAGGAGAAAATGCATGGGATCACCACACTCACAGGACACAAACGGCGACGAGGAGCGCACCTCACCAAAGGGCGCGACGTTCGACCGTGACAGCCTGCTCGACTTGGTGCGCTCGATCGTCGGGCATCCCGCGGTGAAAGGCGCCACCGTCGAGATGGTCCGAGACGGGCTCAGCCAGCCAGCCGAAGCGCGCATGTCCGAGGGGATTCACGCCGGTGCAACCGAAGCGGTCACCCGCCTGTCGGATGGGCTGCGCGGCGGCGTGAAGGATGCGCTCGACGCGCTCGATGAGGACGACTGGACGCTGATCGCCCGCGAGATGCTGGAAAGCGCGCAGGAGGAAGCAGAGGCGGCATCGGTGGCGTAGCCAGCGGAGCGTCTCGCAGGGTGACGGTGAGTACCCCCTGTTCCGTGTCCCCACCACGGTTCAGCCCGTCGCCCTGCGAGACGACCTGCTCACACCGTCCGCAACGAAGGTCAAAACGTCGTGGAGGATTTTTCACCGTGACACTCACGGGCTTTTAACGGGCGGCCTTCGATGATCTACGTCAACAGCGATGCCTCCTACCGCGACGGCTGGGCCGGGATCGCGTACCAAAGCGACAGCCTCGAAAGTCACAGCCGGCTGGTGCAGTGCCAAACCAGCAGCGAGGCCGAGCTACGGGCGCTGCTGCTGGCGATGAGCGCCGCCGAGCGGGCCGGGCTCGCCGACGTCGTCTTCAGGACCGACTGCGAGTCCGCAGCCCAGCCGGATCGCGGCAAGAACGAGTACCTCCGTCCGCTGCGCGATCGTGTCACCAGCTACCTGGCGGCGTACCCCGGCTGGTGCGTCAAGAAAATCACCCGCACCGAAAACGTCCTCGCCAACACCCTGGCCCGGCAAGCCCGGCACTCTGCCGACGACGTCACGGTGACCGTCCACTCCGAGATCGCGGCTGCGTTGATCGAGCGTGCCGGCATACCCGAAACACGGCAGGGACGCTGGCAAGTCTCACCCGATCGACGCTCCAGCAGTCGAACCGCCGCTCTGACCGCCGCGCTCGTGCTGCTCGCGAAAGGCGCGACGCCGATCCCGGCCTGTGCGGAGGCGCTACTGTGACCGAGTGGCCGATCCCCAAGGAATGACAACCGACACGGGCGTCTCATCGATGTGAGGCGCGAATCTCATCATCTGAGACCGGCTCGTCTCGCTCATCTGAGATTGTCCGAGCTACGAGTCACGCCCGCGAGCCGCTCGGTCCGCCCCCCGGATAGTTCACCGACGTGCTCAGTCGCGTGCCTACCATCGAGCACATGACAATCCAGCGGATGGACCATGTGGGCATCGTCGTCGACGACCTCGCGGACGCGGTGGCGTTTTTCATTGAGCTCGGACTCGAGCTGCAGGGCGAGGCGCCGGTCGAGGGCGATTGGGTGGACCGCGTCGTCGGGCTCGAGGGCGTCCGGGCGCAGATCGCCATGCTGCGGACTCCGGACGGGCACGGACGACTCGAGCTGACGAAGTTCGACACGCCGTCCACCGACGGCGGCTACCACCGCGCGCCGGCGAACGCTTCGGGCATCCGCCACGTCGCGTTCGCCGTCGAGGACATCGACGCCGTTCTCGCTCGCCTCCGAGCCCGCGGCGCAGAGCTCGTCGGCGAGCTGGGGCGCTACCAGGACAGCTACAGGCTCTGCTATGTCCGCGGCCCCGTGGGCATCATCGTCGAGCTGGCGGAGCGGATTGGCTGACCGGTCCGCCTGCCGCCAGCCGCCTCGCCAGCGTTGGGAGGACCCCCGGGACGGGATCCCCATCGGGCACACGCTTCGGCGAGCTCCGGACGTGAGTTGGGCGCGCCACAAAGCGCGGCTATCGATGCGCCGAACCGATCGATCCTCGCCGGGGTCCCGCCGCCGCTCTCCTACCTCGGCTGTCTTGACGACTGATGGTCCGGTTGATCCATCGTCGTGACCGGCAAGCCCCAGCCGCGAGTCGGGTCAAGGCGGCGGGGTAGGAGCTGCTGGAAGGCGCGTTGGGCGAGCGGGCTCTTATATTCGTGGTGGCGCAAGGCGTAGTGCCAGTGCCCGGCGAGCCAGAGCAGCACGCCGACAGCGAGCAGGATGATCCCGGCGAGGCTGTGATCGATGGCCAGTACGAGAACGCCGAAGCTGGCGACGATCATGCCGCCGGCGCGCAGGAGCACTCCGCCGGCGACCCAGAAGCCGACGATCGCGACGACAGCGATTGCGATGGCGATGGTGAGCATCTACGGGCTCCTCCGAGCTTGTTGTTACTCGTCCCGAAGGATATCTACTCTGGTCGCTGGGTCTCGACGGGTGGCTTCATGGTCCGCGGTGGGCCTCCAGTTCCGCTGGTAGGTTGCACACTGGCATGGTGCCTTCGAGCCTGCGCGCTGGGCGCGTGACATTGCGGCCCTTGGAAGACGGCGAGGCTGACCGGCTCGCGGCCATTCTGATGCGCCCCGGCGTACGGGAGTGGTGGGGCTCACTCGATGATCCCGAGCACACGCGCGAGGGTCTTGACAACGATGGCGCTGCGTTTGCGGTCGAAGTCGATGGTGCGCTGGCTGGGTGGCTTGGATACAACGAGGAGACCGATCCCGACCACCGCCACGTCGGCCTGGACATCTTTCTGGCGCCCGAGTATCAAGGCCAACGGTTGGGAGGAGCTGCGCTGCGGCTCGCCGCGGAATGGTTCTTCGGTCAGCGCGGATACCATCGCCTCACGATCGACCCAGCGTGCGACAACGGACGCGCGATTCGCGCATATGCGCTGGTCGGCTTTCGCCCAGTGGGGGTAATGCGCTGCTACGAACGTGGCGCCGATGGCCGCTGGCACGACAACCTTTTAATGGACCTGCTAAGCGAAGAGTTGCGGGGTGACGATCCGCCCGTCGACCGAGGAGGACCGTGATGCGGAAGTTGATCTACTCGTTGACTGTGTCGCTTGACGGCTTCATCGCTTCACCGGACGGCGCGATCGACTGGTCGGTGCCCGATGACGAGCTGTTTCGGTTCCACCTTGAGCATGTGCAGGAGGTCGGTGTGCAGCTCTGCGGGCGGCGGCTCTACGAAACGATGGTCTACTGGGAGACCGCTGAGGAGAGTCCGATGCCAACGGATGAGGTCGAGTTCGCACGGACCTGGAAGGCCCTGCCGAAGGTCGTGTTCTCCACGACGCTTCAGAGCGTGGTGGGCAACACCAGGCTGGCCACAGACGGCGTCGGCGAGGAGGTCTCCAGGCTCAAGGAACAGCCCGGAAAGGACATCGCCGTCGGCGGCGCCGGCCTCGCCGGTGCGTGTATGAAGCTGGGGCTGATCGACGAGTGGCGGCTGTTCGTCAGCCCGGTCGTTCTTGGCGGCGGCACGCCCTACTTCCCGACCCTGGAGGAAAGGATCGACCTGGAGTTGGTCGAGACGAAGACGTTTGGCTCTCGCGTCGTTTACCTTCGCTACCGGGTCTCTCCCGCACGTTGAGGTTCCGCAAGCAGGCGTGTGCCGCTCCGCACTCGCTGCGCTCGGATCTCGTCCCGAGGGCGTCACCGACCGCGACTACGTTCGCCTTCGGGGCTGAGCGGGAGCCTCGGGGCGGCCTGACGTCTCGCTGTGGCTATCAGATGCGAGCGCCCCAGCGAAGGCCGCGCCCACGCACGCAAAGGACGGGTAGGTCTGGTCGGTCGGGATCTCGCTGAAGGTCAGCTTCGCGCCGACGTGCGGCGGCTGCGCTCATGCTCGCTTCAGGAATCTCAAACCGAACGCCGCGAACACCAGGACAATCCTGACATTTACCATCAGGCGCTCCCAGAACCGATGCCTGAAGAACAAGACGTCCACGCCGACCACGACGGTTACCAGCGCGAGCACGTAAAGCACGACGCCTGCCTGCCTTCCAATCATTCCATCCTACTGGTCCTCCCGAGGTGGGCCACGCCTGCGTGTCACGAAGCCGCACCGGCGCCCCTCGATTCCCGCGGGAGGCGCGTACCGCCGGACGAAGCTGGTCGGTGATCAATTGGCTGCGTTGAGGATCGCGCGCGCGGTGCGACGAACGTCATCTTCGGTTGTCGACCAGTTGGAGAACGAGACCCGCAGGGCGTGACGTCCGCGCCACGTTGTGTCGCCGAGCCAGCATTCGCCGTCGGCTTGCACGCGGGCGAGGTGCTCCGGCGTGCCCGCGACCAAGACCTGGTTCAGCACGACGTCATTCAGCACCTCCAGGCCACCCTCCCGAAGTAGGGAGGCCATGAGCGTCGCATGCCCGCAGCATCGCTCAACCAGTTCGGCAACCCCGCGCCGGCCGAGATATCGCAGCGCCGCGTACACGGGGATCGCACGCCCCCGGCGGGAGGCCTCGGGCACGAACTCCGCCGGCTCTCGGTGATCGCTGCGCGCGAGATACGCTGCGCTCACCGCCATCGCGCGCGGTAGCGCCTCTGGCGGCGCAACGATCGCGAACGCGCAGTCGTAGGGAACGTTGAGCCACTTGTGCGCATCGACGGCCCAGGAGTCGGCCCGGTCCCTGCCGGCCACCAGGCCCTCCAAGCGCGGCGACGCGGCGGCCCACAGACCGAACGCTCCATCGAGGTGAAGCCACGCGCCGTGCTCAGCCGCGAGGTTTCCGATCGCCCCAAGGGGATCGCACGCTCCAGTATTGACGTTGCCCGCCTGGGCACAGAGCAGCACCGGGCCCTCGGCAGCAAGCAGCGCCCCCTCGAGCGCCAACGGGTCCATCGCACCGTTCGCGTCGACGCCCACCCGCCTCACGCGATCATGACCGAGACCGAGATAGCCAAGCGCCCGTAACACGGTCACGTGTACCTCCTCGCCGACCAGCACCTCGATCGGCGGAGCCCCAAACAGTCCCTGCGCGTCAGCGTCCCAGCCCGCTCGCCGTAGCAGCTCGCCGCGCGCAGCCGCCAGGCAGCTGAAGTTGGCCATCTGCGCGCCGGTGACGAAGCCAACGCTCGCGCTCCGGGGGAGACCGAGCAACTCCAGGACCCACCCTGCTGCGACCTCCTCGGCGACCGCCACCGCTGGCGATGCGCTGTACATGCCGCCCATCTGGTCCCACGCGCAAACAAGCCAATCAGCCCCGAGCGCGACCGGGAGCGACCCACCGACGACAAACCCGAAGTAGCGCGGCCCAGCAGACGCGACCAGCCCCGGGTCGGCATCAGCGGCCAACTGCTCAAGGACGTCTACCGCACCCTCACCCGAATCGGTCAGCGGCCGGCGCAGCGCCACCGGATCGGAGCCGCCCACATGCCGCTCGCTCACACCGTCAAGGTATGCGCGCGTCAGTCGGTATGCATGAGCGAGCACGTCTTCGTCGGTCACCGCCGCAACAGCCTATCCCGGCCGCAGCCGTATTCCGCTTCCAGGACGCAGGGCGGCCAGACGGAGGCTGACGGGCGCACGTAGACTGTCCCGGCGTGCCAGCCACGGGAGACACGGGGTATGCGCTGAGCTCCTCCAGCGAGGACGAGCACGAGCGGCTGGTCCGCCAGGCCGACATGTATGCGCCGTTCACGCGCCGTCTGCTGGCGCGCGCGGGGATCGAGCCAGGGATGCGGGTCCTCGATGTCGGCTGCGGGCCGGGCGATGTCAGCTTGCTTCTGTCAGAGCTAGTCGGCGCCGACGGTTCGGTGGTCGGGGTCGAGCGCGACGAGCAAGCGCTCGCAAGGGCGCGTCAGCGCGCGGCCGAGTCTGACATCGAGAACGTCGAGTTCGTGCTCGGGGACTTTCGCGACATCGAGCTCGCCGGCCCCCCGTTTGACGCACTGGTCGGGCGGCTCGTGCTGATGTACCAGGGTGACCCGCCCGCGGCGGTGCGGGCCGCGGCACGCCACGTACGCCCGGGAGGTGTGGTCGTGTTCGCGGAGATGTGCATGCGCACGGGGTCCGCGATACCGCAGAGGTTCTTGGTGTCCTGGCCGCATACCCCGGCGTCCGAGCAGCTCAGCGAGTGGATCGATGGCGCTTTCGGCAGGCTGGGCACGCAGCCGGACATGGGAATGCGGTTGCCCGCGACGTTTGCCGAAGCCGGCCTGCAGCCTAGCCTGGACCTCGACAGCGAAGTCGCGATTGCTGTTGGCGAGGACGCGGTCTCCGAGGCCGTGGACTTCGCCCGCAGCTTGCTGCCCGGGATCGTGGCTGCCGGGGTGGCCACCGAAGAGGAAGTGGACATCGACACCCTCGCCGAACGCCTGCACGCCAACACCGGACCAGTCGGACGCATCTCGTTCTGGCCGACAATCATCGGCGCCTACGCGACAAAGCCGCAGTAGCGCCACTACTCGCGCGAGCGACTGGGCGCCTGAATCACCGCACCGCAGGCCGTTCAAGGTGTTGTCCAGCATGGCACACAGATCGTCGGCGAGTGGTTGTACAGCGAGTGCGTTGCCGGCGCCGAAACCTGAATCCTGGGGCAGGCGGGCGAGCGTGCTCACCAGTCACTATCGTGCCGTCCATGATGCGCCTCTATCACCGAGAGCACGCGGGCCGGCCGATCCGCGTCGCCTGGGTGCTCGAGGAGCTCGGCGAGCCGTATGAGATCACGGTGATGACGCGCGAGGAGAGCAAGAGCGAGGAGCATCACGTCCGCCATCCTCTGGGCCGCGTGCCGGTGCTCGAGGACGAGGACGGGTTCGTATTCGAATCGGCGGCGATCTGCCTGCACCTCGCCGACCTGCATCCCGACGCCGGCCTCGCGCCGGCACCGGGGACCCACGAGCGAGCGCTGCTTTACCAGTGGACGATCTTCGCCCCAGCCGAGCTCGAGCCGCCGCTGATCGAGTCCGCCGTGCACGCCCAGAGCGACCCCGACCGTTCCGCCGTTGCGCGACAGCGCTTTGACGAGGCCGCACGCGCGGTGTCCAGCGCCTTGGATGGCAGCGACTATCTCCTCGGCGAGCGCTTCACCGTGGCTGACGTACTTGTCGGGAGCACGCTGGCTTTCACGGAACGCATCGGCTTCGCGGATGAGCTCCCCGCGAACCTGAAGGACTACCTGGCGCGGCTCACGCAGCGACCCGCCCGCCAGCGCGCCCTCGAGCGCACGATCTCCGGCTGACGCACGGGACCCTTTCGGGTGAGGCGGCTCACGCCTGCGACGCGATGCGGAAGTGTCCTGCTGGCGCGCGCCAGTGCCCGGCTTCGTCCAACTCGGGAGTGTCGGACTCGACTGCGCGCACGCCCGCTTGGCCGGTCGAGCGGGTGTGTCGATGACATCCGTTAACGCTTTTGGCGAAACGAGGCAAAGCGCGTACCGGGCTATCGGGTGGCGACGCCAAACCTCGTTGGCGAATATCCTCGCCCCATGTCCTGTCGCATGAGGTTCGCTGTCGTTGCATGCGCCTCGCTGATCTGCCTGACCATCAGTGCGAGCTCCGCATCTGCATCCAAGCTGCCTGGGTCGCTGACGGTGCGTGTGTTGGGTCTACCTCGATCTCAGCGACCGATGGCCGTGCTGAAGGGTCCTAGCGGACTACGCCGATCGGTCCTGGCCACAGGTCTGACGATCACCAAGGCAAAGCCAGGGCTCTACCGCCTAACGCTGGCGCCGACGAGGCTCACGAGAGCGAATGGTCCCATCAAACGCGGAGCGATCGCCACCTCGTTGGACAAGACCGTCAGCGTCCGCGTCGTAGCCGGGCGGCACTCGCTGCTGAAGGGCAGCTACACCTCGATCGTCAATCCCGGACTGAAGCTCCTGACCTCGAGCGCGATCTCGATCACGGGGCCGGCCGAAGACCCATCGAGCATCATCCTGAAGGGACACGTCACGCTGGCGCGCGGCAACGTGCTTTCGCTGCCGCCGAGCCCGATGTTGCCGCGAGGCGTGCTCTCCAACGTCACCGGCGTCTCCTACGGGCCCAACGCGACTTCAGTATCGCTCACCGACGCCAGCATCTATCAGGTTGCTCCAAACTTCGAATTCAACGTGCCTCTGGAAGTCAAAGAAGCTCCCACGGCCATCGCGGCCAGCCTCGGGGCCAGCTGCGACCCCGCGTCTGGACTCTCGCCCTATCGTCATATCAAGGACGTTTCATTCTCCGGTGGCTGGTCCACGGTGGATGTCTTCGGAGTTCACATCACCGACGGAGTGAGGGCGAGCGTCCACTTCACGACCGAAGCTGGCCTTGACGTGACCGCCGGCACCGGGCTCTCGTGCTCAATCAGCCTCTCGTTCTCTGCCGATGGTATGGCCGGTCCCATCCCGGTCACCGCCGGCATAGAAGGCGATCTCGATGCCTCAGCCGGCGTCGGTGGAGACCTCCAGTCGGGAGGCTCCATCGAAGTCAATGCTGGCGGTCACACCGTAGGCATCCCGCCGGCGATGGTTCTAATCCCTGACGTCTCGTTTGCCAACCCACACTTCACGATGACCACCAAACAGTTCGCGCAGGCGACCGCAGGTATTGGCTTGACCGTCAAGGCGGGGGTCGGTGTTGGAGGCGTCGGTAGCCTCACGCTGAACGTCGGCTCGGGCATCAACTTCAGCGCGCAGCCCGGAACGTGCCTGTGGAACGTTGACTTTGGACAATTCTCAGCCGAGGGAGAGCTTCTCGACTGGCATCTGAGCACGCCCCATACGCCGGCGCTCTTCAGCCAACAGCTCGGCGGAAACTTCTGCGCAAGTAGCCCGGGGGGCCAGGGCTCCAGTGGAGGGTCGGGTGGCGGCTCAGGAGGCAGTGGGGGTACGGGTGGCGGTAGTGGCGGCTCGGCCGGGGGAGGCGGCTCTGGTGGCAGTAGCCAGGCAGCCTTTGAGAGTGATGTGCCGGTCGCAGTGCCTGGAATCACTAACGCATCCGCGATCACGGGCGGCGGAGAAGCGAGTTGCGCCCTGTTCTCAGGTGGCAGCATCCGCTGCTGGGGGGCTAACGTTTGGGGCCAGCTCGGGGACGGCAAGATAAGCGCTTACGAACTTCCAGTCGCTGTCAGCGGCATCACCGAAGCGACTGGTGTGGCGACCAGCGGCTCTCACACTTGCGCCGTGCTCTTGAGCGGTAGCGTGTACTGCTGGGGTCTACGCGATCTCGGGACGCTGGGCGACGGAACGGAAGAAGGCCCGAATTGTTTTGGCTCCCCATGTAGCGCCGCTCCAGTGCGCGCAGAGGGAATCGACGATGCCACGGCGGTCTCGGTAAGCAACACGAACAGCTGCGCGCTGCTCGCGACGGGCGCAGTTGACTGTTGGGGCGCGAATGAAGACGGTCAACTTGCCGACGGCACGAAAGTAGGTAGCAATGTGCCGGTGCCAGTCACCGGGATAACGGATGCGACCGCTATCTCAGCGGGCTACGACTATGTTTGCGCGCTGCTTGGGGGTGTGACTGTCGACTGCTGGGGAGGCGGGTATCTTGGCGACCATCTAAACGCGACAGCGGTATCGGCTGGCCTCGCCCACACCTGCGCGTTGCTCGCGGGCGGCACCGTTGACTGTTGGGGGCAGGGCGCCAACGGTGAACTGGGGGACGATATGACCGTCGCCAGCGAAGAGCCAGTCGCCGTTGACGCAATCACAAATGCTGTCGCTGTCTCATCTGGTTACAGCCAAAGTTGCGCGTTGCTGTCGGGTGGGGGCGTGGATTGCTGGGGGGCCAACGACTTCGGCGAACTCGGCGATGGCACGACGCTCGAGAGCGATGTCCCGGTTGGCGTCACCGGCATCACGGACGCCATCGCGATTTCGGCCGGGAGTCCCGGTAGCTGCGCGTTGCTATCCGCCGGAAACGTGGAGTGCTGGGGCTTTCTCGGCTTCCCCAACTAGCGGCGCGACGATCAACTCCAGGGACGACTTGCGACGAGACTGATCTGCCCCTGGTTTGGGGGTCGGCGATCTGGAATCGGGAGACGATCACTCGCGCTTCGCCAGCCAAGCGAGCGCACCAGATCCCTGCGTCGAGTTTGTGCGCCGGATCGATGGTCAGGCGTCTTGCACCTGTGAAGCGAGCTACCTCTTCGCCTGGTGGAAGCGAGCGCCTGGAGCCAGCCGGGCGACGCGCTTGAAAAATCGTCCGGTTCGGAAAGCCTGACCGGAAGTGGCGCGCACCTTTGCTGTGCCCGCGGGTGGGTCCGCGAGACTGCCTGCCCTTCGACTATCCGGCGTTGGTGAGGAGGAGCCGCCCGTCTGTGGCGAGCGCGAAGCCGGGGAGCGAGAAGCGCGTGGCAAGCAGCTCCGGTATGGCGTCTCGCTCGAGCGGCGTCACACTCGTGCCCGCGGGCGTCTGCTCGCTGAGGGATAGCTCGTTCCAGTCGCACAGCAACGTGCCCGTGCCGTCATCGCCACGAACGCCCACGATCAGGCCGGTGACGAACAGCGAGTGCGGATGCGTGGAGGTCCACCAGTTGCTGGTTTCGACGTCAATGAGCGGAACCGGCTGGGGGAGGAAGGCGTAAACATCGGTCCATTCGTCCCCCGTCAGCTTCTGGAGCACGAGCTCGGAGCCGTCCTCGACGACGCGAAAGCTCCAGCCCGACTGCTCTTGCGTGGGGCCGGGCCCGAATGGGATCGGCTCGAGGATGCTGCCGGTGAACCCCACGTCGGCGTGCCAGCATGCGCCGTTCTCGCGGACGCGCAGGAGGAGGTGACTGCGGGGCCGCACCACGCCCGGCTTCGCGCCCTTGCGCATGCGCGCCAGGAACATGTCCACCTCCGCGCCGAGCGCTTCGAGGGCTGCCTTCAGCAGCAGGTTCTGCTCGAAGCAGTAGCCGCCGCGGCGTTCTCGCACGAGCTTGCGCTCGAGGTCCTCCACCTCCAGGGACACCGGCAGGCCCTGATGCGGGTCGAGGTTCTCGAACGGGATCGAGGTCAGGTGCGCCCTGTGCAGCTGCGCGATGCTCGGCCGCCCGTCCAGGCCAATCCGCTCCAGGTAGGCGTCCAGGTCGAACACGCCCGCACTCTAGCCGCCGGCGCATCGCGCGGTGGGTGTCCTACCAAGGTCGGGGCGGCGCCATCGCTTCAGCCGTGGTAGGAAGCGTGAGGGCTGGTCCGGCTCGGGCGCTCGGTGCTCGTCTGTTGCGACAGCGCGCAGCCGCGGGTCGTTCATGCGGCTGTGACCCTCTGGCCAGACTTTCACACATCCAGGGCAGTGAGGTCTTGAGAATAGTTTTCACACTACGTTGGAGACGAGTGCGAGCACGAAGCCGTCGTGGCCCTTGGCGGTGACTGTTTGGATCGCCGTCGCATTGATCAAACCCCCACCCACCCCGGCGGCGAGCAGCTCGTAGAAGCGACGCACGCCCTGTACGCCGCCGTCGCCGAGCCGCTGGTCATCTGCGTGGGGGTCGAGGATCGCTCCGCCACGCACGACGTTGTCGGCGATGATGAGTGTGCCTGGGCGCGAGAGCTTCAATGACCACTGCAGGTAGAGCGGGTTGTTCTGCTTGTCGGCGTCGATGAAGATGACGTCGAACGGCCCGGCCCCTTCGGCGTGCAGCTCGGGCAGCGTCTCTCCCGCAGGCCCAACACGGATCTGCACGCGCTCGGCGAGGCCGGCGTTAGTGATGTTTGCACTGGCGACCTCTGCGTTGCGGGGGTCGAGCTCGACCGTCACGAGTTGACCACCTTGGGGCAGCGCGCGGGCGAGCCATATGGTGCTGTAGCCGCCGAGCGTGCCCAACTCGAGGATGCTGCGGGCGCCGCGAACCGACGCTAGGAGTTCGAGCAGCTTGCCCTGGGCCGGGGTGATCGAGGCGGGGGGAAGACCGGCGGCGTCGCTGGCAGCAAGCGCGGCGTCGAGCACCGGGTCCTGCGGGAGCAGGTGACCGGCGACATAGTCATCGACCGCAGCCCACAGGTCGTTGGTCATGGCCGAGGAGTAGGGACGAGCCCGCGAGCAAGATGTTGTGAGTGGATCGCCAGGCTGTGATTGTGGTAGAGCGCAACGCTCATTGTCCTGTCTCCATCCATTCCCCACGCCCGGTGGTGAGTGGCTCGCGGGTCGCGGCGAGGAGCGCCTTGGCGACCTCGCGTGCGCTCATCAGGTGAACGCCGATGCCTGCGAGCTCGTGTTCACCACGCTCGTACAGCCCGGATAGCGCGTCGCGGGCGAGCACGATCCTGAAGTCGCGCTCGCTGGCCTCGTAGATCGAGGTGCGGGGGCAGTTGGGGAAGTTGCACCCGCAGAAGGCGAGCGTATCGATGTGCCGCTCGCGTAGATGGTCCTCCAACACGGTGTCGTAGAACGCGCCCCAGCGCGGCTTGTAGATCGCTACCTCGCTCGGCCCGAGACGCTGAGCATCACCCGCGAGCAGCAGGTCCGCGTCGAGCGTGAGGGTGGGCTCGGGCAGCAGCTCGGCGGCGAGCTGGGACCCGGGGTGCCCGGGTTGAATGCCCTCATGCCACCCTGCACGGCTTGGCGACGGCAGGGGTTGACGTTGGTGCCGTCGGGCTCGTACAGGCGCACGATGTGCACGATCGGACGGGCCGCCCCGCGAAAGGCACGCGCGAGCGCATGCATCGCTCCGAGTGCCGCCGAGGTTCCGGGGATCTCGAAGGGGCCGCCGTCCAGCACATCGCGCTGGGTGTCGATCGTGATCAGCGCCGCCGCCGCGAAGTTCGGAGCGGTGTAGGGGTTGCCTGCCAAGGGGTCAGCAGCGCTCATCGCCAAATGCTCCCACACGCGTTCGTTCGAGCCCGCACGTCAGCGAGTCCGAACATGGTGATTGCCACTCGTTGCGGGTTTCAGTGATGTGCGTGTCGCAAGCGTGTCGAGCCATGCGCGGATTGCTGTGGTGAAGGCGTTGTTGTTGTCGCCGGCGACCATGTGACCCGCGCATGGGACTTCGGCCAGCGTGGCCGTCGGTGCAAGCTCGATGAACTCCTGCGCGATGCCGGCGCTGAGGACGTCGCTTTCGGCGCCGCGGACGAGCAGGCAGGGTTGGCGCAGTCGTGTGGTGGCGCTGGCGAGGCGCTCGGAGAGCTGGGCCTGGTGCTGGAGTAGCGGGCGTGCCTGAGTGAGTATCTCCGGGTCCCAGTGCCACCGCCAGCGTCCGTTGCTGTGTCGGAGGTTGTGGCGGAGGCCACTCGTGTCGCGGGGTCGTGCGCGGTGGGGCAAGTAGGCGGCGACTGCCTCGGCCGCATCCGTGAGAGTGGCAAAGCCCTCCGGGTGCTGCTCCATGAAGCTCACGATCCGTCCGCCGCCGCGCGGCTGGAAGCGGTGGGCGACGTCAACCAGGACGAGCCCGGCGGCGGGCGCGGCGGGCGACTCCGTGAGCGCCAGCAGGCTGGCGATGCCACCCAGCGAAGCCCCGACCACGACTGGGTCCTCGGTGATCGCCGCGCTCAGCGCGCGCACGTCGGCCGCGAAGTCCTCGAGTGCGTACGCGGGGGGTCGCGGATGGGTGCTCTGTCCGTGGCCACGCAGATCGACCGTGATAGCCCGCCAACCGGCGTCTGCGAGGCTCGTCGCGGTCCCGTGCCACGCGTGTCGTGTCTGGCCGCCGCCGTGCAGCATCAGCACGACTGGGGCGTTCGGGTCGCCGAAGGTGTCGGCGGCCAGGCGGATGCCCGCGGCTCCGTCGAACACGACGGTGGCCCGCGTCATCGCGACCCACGCCGCCGCTTGCGTCGCAGGGGCACGGCAAGCTCCACGGCCCAGTCCTCGCTTGCGCCCGCGGCGAACACCACGTCAACCGCGAAGCGCACGCGCGCACGAAACGCTGCGTCTGTGATCTGGCCTGCGGCCCACTGACGCAATGCGCCGCCGGCCGCCGTTGCGATGTGCCCGACCAGCGCCTCGACATGGAGATCGGGTCTGAGCATCCCGGTCGCCTGCCCACCGCGCAGGGCAGCGCGCAGTTGCGAGACCGGGTTCTCCTGCAGGAGCGAGTCGATGCGCCCCCCGCTGTTGACCAGATGCCTCGAGACGGCCGGGTCGGCGATGACCAACTCAGCCGTCTCGCTGACGATTCTGCGCGCCTGCTCTCGGGGGTCCTCATCGGCGGTGAAAGTGAGGCAGGCATCGAGCTCGCGCAGCAGTGCGTCGGACAGCGCGGCCCACTGCTGCTCTCGCGGCCCGACGAGGTTGAAGACCGTCGCAGGCGAGAGGTCCGCCAGCTCGGCGATGCGCTCAACGGTCGGTGCCTCCTGCGGACACTCACGCAGCAGCTCGCGGATCGCCTCGAGAATGCGCTCGCGGCGCTGCTGCTTGTGGCGCTCACGCAGGCCAACCGCCGATTCTGAAGCTGACATCCATGAGAAGTTTAGAGGAGGCTCTAAACTTAGTCAAGCCTCCAAGTTTTCGTCCGCCGATGCTGAGATGGGTTCCATCAACAGCGGTGGGACCCAGTTGGGGCTCTTCGCGGTAGAGCCGCCACGGCAGCTTGATGAACGTGCGCAGGTCGCGCCGGGAGGAGACGGGGCGGATTTCAACGCTCATAGTCTGCACCTGGTCCCCGCCACCATCGGCGGCACACCCTACAACTCAGGCGACGCGTGCCTGCCCAACCGACGGCGCGGTCTGCCTGCTAGCCGCTCTGGCCTATGTCCACTGGCAACAGCTCGGGACGCTTGCCTGTCAGGCCGTCGCCGGAGGAGCGACCGAGTGCTCGGCGCGCGAGTGCGGGCAGGAGGTGGCGTCCGGTCCAGTCAAGCTCGGTGAACACACGCCGGGAGCGATGAGAAGCGGGGGCTGGAGGCAGCGGCTGTGACCAGGATCCGTCGGCGCCCGTGAGCCCCAGTGCTTGCGCGGCGGCCGCGGCGATCCGCTCGTGTCCGGCCGGGTTGGGGTGAAGGCGATCCTGGCTCCAGAGCCGCGGGTCGGAGGCGACCGGGTGGCGCTCCATGTTGACGAGCACCGCGCCCGTGCGTGCCGCCGAGTCGCGCACGGCCTCGTTGAGAGCGATCAGGCGAGGCCGCGCGAACCGGGCGATCGGCATGACGGGCGCGGGGTCCGGCAACGTGAACGTGACTACCGTGGCGCCGGCTTGTGTGAGCGCGTCCAGCATTGCTTCAAGGTGCCCCGCGACTCGCTGGGCGTCGAAGCCCGGGCGTAGCGCGTCGTTGAGGCCCGCGACGACGCTCGCGAGGTCCGGTCGCAACGCAATGGCCGCCTGGAGTTGCTGGGAGTGGACCTGGCCGGCGAGCCGTCCTCGCACTGCGAGGTTCGCGTACTGGACCGTGGGATTGGTCTTGGCTAAGCGCTCGGCGAGCCTGTCTGCCCACCCCCGAAAATGATCGGACCCCACAGGATCTCCGAGGCCCTCGGTCGTGCTGTCGCCGATCGCGACATACCGTTCAAACGCGGGCATCGGGCACCATCGGGCGCAACGATATCTCTCAGCATCGCGAGCAGAGCTCCGGTCAGGCGGTCCGAAGCGCTGCCGCGTGGTGTGGTGCCCAGGCATGATCGAACGCGTCTTGGTCGAGGGGTAGCAGCCAGCAAGCGGCGATCTGCTGCCCGCGCAGCCGGTAGAGCCCGACTGTGAACCAACGATGCTCGACGCCGCCGAATATGGCGGTGCCGTCGGTCAGGACGGCGACGCGGGTGTCGCCCACGAATATCTCTCCGGGATGCAGGCGCAGCGTGTTCGACGCCAGCGCTCGGCGCCTGTAAAAGTAATCGACGACCTCGTCTATCCCGTGATAGTCGCCGGCGATTGCGTTCTCGCCAGGAACGTGCCACTCGATCTCCTCGCTCAGCAACGCTCGCACGGCGTCCATCCCGTCTCCGGAGTACATCGCGTTCTGCGCATCGTGCAGGGCCCGTAGGACCGCCAGAGCGTGGGCGCGGTCCATGCCGTCGACGTTGGCGGGCTGGCTGGCAGGACTCATGTGGATCGGTTACGCCAGTGCTCGAGCAGCCCCATGTGGACGAGGTCCCAGTACCCGTCGCTGGCCTTGCGTGCATCTCGCGCGAGGCCCTCTTCTCTGAAGCCGGCTCGCTTGTAGCAGCGCAGCGCGGGCTCGTTGAAGGAGAACGCGACGAGCTCCAGTCTGTGCAGGTGGAGATCGTCGAACGCGAACGCGACGAGCCAGTCCATCAGCCTTCCGGCGATTCCCCGCCCGCGCATCTCGGGAGCGACGGCCAGTTGACCGATCTGCCCGAGCTGGTGTTGGAGCAGGACCGTCAGCTCGGCGTGTGCGACGACGATCTCGTTGGTGCTGGTCACAGCGGAGATCAGGTGGCGGTCTTCGCCCGCGGTGTCGGCGTACTCGGCGAGCTGGCGCTCATCGAGTGGAAAGCCGAAGCGCGGCCCTGTCCATTGCAAGAGCTCGTCGGGTGTGCTGGCCCAGCGCAGCAGCGCCTCGGCGTCGCCTGGGCGAAACGGGCGGAAGACGATCTCTTCAGACGTGGCTGTCATCGTGGTTTCGACCAGGCAATCTACGGAGTGCTCACGTTATGCGAACCGCCTTACCGCCGTCCATCAGTTCGCTCCGACGTGTAGCGACGCTCGCCGTCGAGCCGGAGGCGGCCGATCCCTGGGATGAAGCGCCCGACCCGGGCGGCGTAGGCGGCGTATTGCTCGCCGTGAATCCGTTGGAGGTAGGGCTCCTCGATCAGACGCACGTGCAGCTCGAGCGCCACCGCCAGGAGGATTGCGCTGGCGATCGCTCTGGACGCCGGCCACGGGGTGCGTAAGGCGCGTCGGACGCCAATCTGTGGCGCCGGTTACGGGGCCAGCACGCGCGCGAGCGCACGCCAGCGTGCTTGGCGGTAGCGGTACATCAGCGCCGCGAAGAGGGCGGCGAGGGGAGTGAGCACGCGCATACGTGCCTGTATCTGGACGGCATCCGTGTAGCAACAGCTTGTGGGGGAGGTCGGGTATGAACGTGAGCCGGTCGCGGCACAGGGCCGGCACCGCTACTACCGGCTCGCCAACCCCAGGGTCGCTGCGTTGCTGGAGAACATGATGGCGTTCGCACCTGCGCCCGCCGCATCCCGCACACCGAACGCTGGCTTCGATCTGCGCTTTGCCCGTACCTGCGACGACCACCTCGCCGGAACCGTCGCGACCGCGCTCTACGACCGGCTGGCAGCCGACGGCACGTTGCACGTCACGGCAGAGGGCGTCGCGCTCACGCCCGCCGGCGCCCGGCGCCTGCGATCTCTCGGCATCGACAGCGAGGCCCTCCGGGCGGGACGGCGGCCGCTCGCATGCGCCTGTCTGGATTGGACCGAGCGCCGCCACCATCTCGCCGGCGCGCTCGGCGCCGCCCTGCTGGACAGCTTCCGGGCTCGTGACTGGCTCATCCCCCGCAGCGCCCCCCGCGCGCTGCGACTCACCACAACCGGGCGGCAAGCGCTCGCCAGCCACTTCGACATCGACGTCGGTGTCCTCACCAACGCGTGGGCGCTCACGGCACGGGCGCCGTCACTATGAGCGATCCACAAGAACAGCTGCTGCGCTGCGCCTATGAGGCGTTCAACGCGCGCGACATCGAGGGCGCCCTCGCGACGATGCACGCGAACGTCGATTGGCCGAACGGGATGGAGGGCGGACGCCTGCATGGCCACCAGGAGGTCCGCGAATACTGGCGGCGCCAGTTTGGCCTGATCGACTCGCGTGTCGAGCCGCAGCGCATCGAACAACGACCTAGCGGCCAGGTGGTCGTGACGGTCCGTCAGGTAGTGCGCGACGGCGCGGGGAGCGTGATCTCCGAGGACACGGTCGAGCACCGGTACGTGATCAGCGAGGGGTTGATCGAGCGTATGGACGTCCATGACCACTGGACGATCCGCAATGCCATCGAGGAGGACATACCGTTCGTGCTCGACCTGTGGGCCGCGGCGGGCAGCCCGCCGAGCGTCACCGACTCCCTCGACGGGCTGACCCGACTGTTGGCTGCCGACCCCCAGGCGCTGCTGGTCGCTGAGCTCGACGGTGTCTTGGCCGGCTCGTTGATCGCCGCGTGGGACGGTTGGCGTGGGAGCTTCTACCGGCTCGCGGTTTCGCCGGAGCATCGACGCAAGGGGCTCGCGACGATGCTGCTCAGGGAGGGCGAGCGGCGCCTGCGCGAGCGGGGCGCGGTCAGGCTCACCGCGATCGTCGCCGGCGACGATCCGACCGCGATGAGCTTCTGGCGAGCCGTGGGCTATGAGCGTCAACCACACAGGGCGCGGTTCGTGCGCCATCGCGATGGATAGCGCCCGGTCTACCGACGACGGCTTCGGGCTATCCGAGTGACCCGGCTGACTCGTTCTGGACCGCTGCTTGTAGGTAGGCGACGATCAGTGGGTGTGGGGAGTCGGGTTGGGAGCTGAGTTGTGGGACGAACAGTGTCGCGAGATAGAAGCGCCGGTCAGGTAGCTCGACTATGCGTGCCTCGCCGTCCTGGTCGGTGCCGACTACGCGCAGGCCACCATCATCAAGGCGACCCTGGTGGTCTGGGTTCAGGCCAAAGTTGCAGTAGTACTGCTCGGAGACCTCACCCTTGCCGTAGAAATGGGCTGCGCACGAGCCAGGCTTGAGCCGGACGCTCATGGTCTGGCCGGCCAGCGAGCACGACAGGGCCGAGATGAACAGCTCAGAAGCGCACGGGTCGTACTCGGCGTGTTGCGCATCCTCGAAACCGAGCACGTTGCGCGCATACTCGATCACCACGTGCTGAAAACCGCCGCACGTCCCGAGGAATGGCCAATCTGACTCGCGTGCAACACGGATCGCCCGCAGCGCGCCATCCATGCTGCGGTACGGACTACCGGGCGCGCACCACAGGGCATCATGCTCGGCGAGCTCGGCGACGGGAAGATCCTCCAGTTCCATAGTGCTCAGCCAGCGAACGTCGACCCCGACCCCCAGCGTTGCGGCGGCGTGCTCGAGCGCAGCGTTCGTCGCCACGTGGGGCGGGAACTCCGGATTGAACTCGCCGATCACACCGACAGCGACTACTCGGGCCATGCGCTTGGACCTCCGGTTATAAGCAGGTGTTTGCGTATCACGAGTCAGCTTCGGTCATATCATCATGCCGGCGATGCGCCGCGAAGCAGATGAGCCTACCGACGAGGCCGAGCGCCGCGGCCCGTTCTGGGATGTGATGGAAGGTCGCGCCGGCCCCCCACCCGCGGCCGTACTGCTCGGCTTCGAGCTCGTAAGTATCGACCCGCAGGCCGGCACAATCGAGGTGGCGTTCAACGCGACCGAGCGGTTCCTGAATCCGGCCGGCACGATCCAAGGCGGGCTGCTCGCGGCGATGCTCGATGACACGCTCGGACCGGCGCTCGTCGCGACACTGTCGCATGGCGAATGGGCGCCGACGACCGACCTGCACGTGCAGTTTCTGTCACCCGCGCGGCCGGGGCGAATCGTCGGCTGCGGGCGCGTCGTCCGCCGCGGCGGCCAGGTCGCGTTCATGGCCGGAGACCTGCGCGACGAGGACGGCAACCTGCTCGCGACCGCCACCGCCACCGCGGTCATCCGCCGGAGCGGCTAGCGCGCACGCGGGCGTGTCCGAAGCCGGGGACACTGCGTTCGGACATGTCGGCGACAAGTGCGGGGATACCCCACAACGCTCCGGTGGCAAACTTCGCGATCGGATCGTCCTCAGCGAAGCTCGGCCTTGACGAGACGTACCCCCACGTCAAGCGCGGCCTGCGTCCGCGCCGTGGCCAACGGCTGTGGGAGAATGCGCGGCGATGACGGGGCGAGCAGCGACGACCTTCGACAGCACCGTGGAAGAGCTGTGGAAGCTGATCGGCCAAGTCCGCGACGGGACGCTCCAGTTGCCCGAGTTCCAGCGGGACTGGGTGTGGGACGACGAGCGCATCAGGAGCCTGCTCGCCAGCGTCTCCGTCGGCTACCCGATCGGGACTCTGATGCTGCTGCAGACCGGCAACCCGGAAGTGCGCTTCAAGGCGCGCCAGATCCAGGGCGCGCTCGCGACGAGCGTTGAGCCGGAGCGGATGCTCTTGGACGGGCAGCAGCGCATGACTTCCCTCTACCAGGCGCTGGCGTGCGACGCGCCGGTGCAGACGCAGGATGACCGCAAGAAGCCGATCCAGCGCTGGTACTACCTCGACATGAGGCGCGCGCTCGACCAGCGCGTCGACCGGGACGAAGCGATCATCTCCGTGCCGAAGACGCGCCAGCAGCGGACCCTCCACGATGTCGTCCTGGACGTGAGCAGCGAGGAGCTCGAGTGGGAGCAGTGCCTGTTCCCGCTGCGGCTTGTCTTCGGACCGCACGCCGAGACGCGCCGGTGGCTGCGTGGCCTTGAAAGGCATGGACCGCCAGAGGAGGCGAAGGCGCGCGAAGATCTCATGGACCGCTTCGACGCGGAGGTCTTGAAAGCGTTTGAGGGCTACCTGATGCCGACGATTGTCCTCGGCAAGGAGTCTCCGAAGGACGCGGTATGTCAGGTCTTCGAGAAGGTGAACACGGGTGGCGTCTCTCTGACCGTCTTTGAGTTGCTCACGGCGACGTTCGCCGCGGACGACTTCGACCTGCGCGAGGACTGGAAGCGTACGCACGAGGCGCTGGCTGCGCACAACCCGATGCTGCGCGCAGTCGAGGCAACTGACTTCCTGCAGACGGTCGCGCTGCTGACGACGTACGATGCGCGGCGGCGCTGGGACGAGCGGGCGCTGTCCAACGGCGAGGTCGAGGAGGACGGGCGCCCAGCGGTGAGCTGCAAGCGCCGGGACGTGCTCCGGCTCACTCTGGAGGACTACGAAGCGTGGAGAGAGCTGGCGGTGCGCGGCTTCGAATACGCGGGTCGCCTGCTCACGAGCCAGTACCTGTTCACGCCCAAGGACCTGCCCTACCGCACGCAGCTGGTGCCGCTGGCCGCGATCTTCGCCGTCCTTGGCCAGGTGGCGGAGGAGGAGGCAGTGAAGGCGAAGCTGCGCCGATGGTACTGGTGCGGCGTCTTCGGGGAGCTCTACGGCTCAGCCACGGAGACGCGCTTCGCCCGCGATCTGCCCGAGGTGGTCAGTTGGGTCGGGGGCGGGCCGGAGCCGGACACGGTGGCGCAGGCCAACTTCGCACCCGGGCGCCTGCACACGCTGCGCAGACGCCAGAGCGCCGCTTATAAGGGCCTGTACGCGCTACTCATGCGCGACGGTGCGAGGGACTTCCGCACCGGCGAAACGATCCAGCTCGCCACCTACTTCGACGAGCAGGTCGACATCCACCACATCTTCCCGCAGGGCTGGTTCAAGGACCAGGACATTGACAACCCGGTGATGGACTCGGTCGTGAACAAGACGCCGCTCTCGAAGCTGACGAACATCCAGATCGGCAAGAAGGCGCCGAGCGTCTACCTGAGCGCGATCGAAGCCAAGTACCACCTCTCGCGCGATGAGCTGAGCGCGATCCTACGCACGCACGTCATAGACCCGGAGATCATCCGCACAGACGACTTCGACGCGTTCTACGCAGCGCGCTTCGAGGAGCTGCTGCAACGCATCGAAGCCGCGATGGGTAAGCCGATCCCCCGGGAACCGGAGGAAGCATCGGCGAGCGCGGGCCAGGAGAGCGTGGACTACGAGGGTGCCGCTGCTGCCGACGGCCCGCTGAATACCGTCGGCACCGGGGACGAACTCGCCTCCGTGAGCTGAACCGGCGCTCGAGCACTTCGTGCGCGGCGAGCCCGCTGCGGCGCGTGTGACTGTGGGTTTGAGGCGCTCGCTCTGGAGAGCGCCCCGGTGGACCCACAGCTCTGAAGCTATGACGATGTCCACGCGAGCTGTTCCGCGAGGCGACCGAGCGGTGTCGCGGGTATCGCTTTGCTCGGCTCGGCGGCGTGCTGCCCATCGAGCACTTGAGCTGAGGACTGACGCCGCGGAGCCGCTCGGCCGTGTGCTTTGGACTCAGTATGGGTCTCGGGCCGGCGCTCGGCTGACGATCGATACGCCACCTCATCAGGCGGTCGCGCTGAGCAGCCCGCGTGGCTGGCCGCCCCAATCGAACTTATAGCGCTCGTCGCCGCGGCCGAAGTCGAGGGTGGTAAAGCCCTCCGAGCGCAGCCAGCGCATGCTCTCGCCGAGTAGTAGTAGGCCGCAGGGTGGGCGTAGCCAGCGCATGTCGAGCGCGCGCAGCCATAGCATCGCGACGCCGCGGTCGAGGAGGTGGAGATCGCGGGCTACAACATTGTCGTCGACCAGTAGGTCGAGGAACGTGCAACGGCCCGTGTGGGCGAGTCCGCGGACCGCCTCCCGGAGGAAGTCGAGGGGCGGGTCGTCCAGCGTGCGCGAGAGAGCCCGCAGGCGTGTCTCGCGCATGGCGATGAATGCCTCCAACTCGTCGACCATGCCGTCCCCGCTCGTGCACCGGAACGTCACGCGGTGGTCGTCGCGGAGCCGGTCGAGCGCCCGAGCCAGACGACGACGGCGCGGCAGGCCCGCCGACGGGTGGCGGAGGTCGACTACCGGCGCTGCGGACACCTCGCCCCAGTGCAGCCCGCCGTCTTGTCTGCGGGCGAGCAGGCCGTGCGGGTCTAGGTCCGACAGCTCGATGCGCCAGCCCTCGTCGGCGCGCTGCGTCAGGAATGCCATTGCGGCGCTTGCTACGTGGTCCTCGTGTCCGGGCAGGGCCAGGACGTCCACGAGGTCGTTGGACGGCGACGCGGCGAAGCGCAGGGTGCCGCCGCCGGGCTCGCCGTCGAGGACGAGCGTGAGTAGGCCGGCGAGGCGGCCGCGTCGGTAGAACGCGGCCAGGTACGGGGACCGCCCCCGATCTACCGTCGCGAGGGCAGCGACGATCCACGCCCGCGAGCCTGTGATCGACGCGGGCGGCCGCGCGACGAGCGCCGACCACGCCTCGGCGGGGATGTCGTCTGGATGCAGGTGTACCCGCGTCTGCATTTCAGCCACCGTTAGCGGCCTCGCCCGCCGCGGCGGCGACCCAGTCTCCGGCGATAGCGGCTTCGATATGTGTCGCCGCACGTTCAACGGTCGCGGCGTCGAAGAGAAACGGCACTGCGTTGGGGACCTCGCGGTGCGGTCGCGCGATGTCGTGGCTGCCGGCGGCGCCGTTGAGGAGGTAGCGCACCGCGAGCTCGTGCGTTACCAGCAGGACCACATCCTCGCGTCGGTACGCGACCCGCCGTAGCCCGCGAGCGATTCGTCGCGTCGCATCGACGATGCTCTCGCCGCCGGGTGGCCGGGCGCTGCGCGGTCGGGCAGCCCGCCAGGCGTGGTCGTCGGCGACCGGTGCACCCTCGAACAGTCCGCAGCCGATATCGTCCAATAACGGCTCGCAGGCCATCAGCACTCCCGGCCGATCGAGGGCAAGCCGGGCGGTCGCGGCCGTTCGCTCGAGCCGGGTGTGCACCGCTGCGTCGATCGCGACGTTCCGCAGCTGTGCTGCGAGCATCTCAGCTTGGCGCACCCCGCGGGCGCTGAGCGGCACTGGAACGCCCGGATCGCCGTTGACCCGACCCGCGACGTTGTAGGTCGATTCCGCATGCCGGACGGCGATGCACAGTTTCATGGGAGGCGAACACTAACCTGCGCTGGCTGGCGGAGTTGAGCGGATAGGATCGCGCGCAATGGTGATCAGTTTTCACGGCTCGCTGGCCGGAGCCGCCCGCCTCCACTGGCGGGACGCCATCCGGGTTGCAGCCGATGCCGGTTTCGATGCGGTGGACCTCGATCTAGCCGAGCTGGGCCCGAACGATGACGCGGGGGAGATCCGTCGCCGCCTCGACGCGGCCGATCTCGTCGGTGGCGCCGGCCCGCTGCCGATCGAGATGCGCGAGGACGAGGACACGTTTCTTGCCGGCCTGTCCTTGTTCGACCGGCGGTTGGAGGCCGCGGCGACGATCGGCATCCGGGTCCTGCACCGCTCGCTGCCCGCGTCATCGGATCGTCCCACCGATGAGCTCGTCCCGCTGCTGCACGACCGCTGGTGCGCGATGGCAGACCGCGCCCGCGGCTACGGCATCAGTCTTGCGGTCGAGCCGCTCGGCGCGCTTTACCGTCGCACCGCACACGCACACGAGGGCATCTGGCGGCTGGACGAGGCGACTATGTTCGCGCGGTCGTGTGGCGCGGGGGTCGGCGTACTCGTTGACGCGTGGCATTGGCACCTCGCGGGCTCCTCCGCGGTGGAGATCGTCGCGGCCGGGCCGGACATCGCGTACGTGCACCTCGCCGACGTGCCGCGCCGAGCTGCCGAAGACCAGCGTGACACCGAGCGTGTCTTGCCCGGCCAAGGCGTTGTGGACTTCGAGCCCTTCGTGTCCGCGCTGCAAGCGGCAGGCTACGACGGCTTCGTGAGCCCGGAGGTCCCCGGGTCTTGGGCGGGCGACGCGGCCCCGGAGCAGGCCGCACGCCTCGGGCTGTCGGCGACTCGCGCCGTGCTCCCCCCCCCCCCCCCCCCCCCCGAGTTCTGAGGTCGGACCACCGTCCGGCGCGCCGGACGGACCGCGATGAGGCGCACTGCGGACCGCGCGCGCCAGGCGCTGGAGCGCATCACTCGCTTCCGCGGAGGCGGTCCGCGTCCGTTCGCGGACGCGGCCGGGATCGTGGTCGACCAGGGCGTCGGCTCACGCCTGCGCGACCTCTCCGGTAACGCTTACATCGATACGGTCGCCGGCTTCGGCGTCGCGTCGCTGGGGCATAGCCATCCCGCCTGGGTCGAGGCGGTCATCGACCAGGCACGTCGCCTTACCGTCGCGCCGCTGGACACCGATCGGTTCGGCGAGTACCTTGGCGCGCTAGGCCCGCTGATGCCCTATGGCCTCAGCCAGGTCGCGCTGTTCTCCGGTGGAGCAGAGGCCGTCGAGATGGCGGTCCGCCTCGCGCAGACCTCCACGGGTCGCCCCGGCCTGCTCGCCTTCGCCGGCGGCTTCCACGGCAAGACGGCCGCGTTGCGATATGTGCGCCTGTCTGCCTCCGACGAGGCCGCGCGGCTGGGCCCCGGGTGGCTACGCATGGCTGACTACTACCCGGTGTGTACCTGCGCCGGGCCCACGCGCTACGCCGACTGCCCGGAGACGGGCGCCAATGTGCTCGCCGCGCTCGCCGCGCGCACCGACCTCGATGATGTCGGTGCGGTCATCGTTGAGCCGGTCCAGGGCACCGCTGGCAACCTCGTTCCCGCCCGCGGCTTCCTGCCGGCGCTACGCGAGCTCTGCGACTCGCGCGGCTGGTTGCTGATCCTCGACGAGTCCATCACCGGTTTCGGCCGCACCGGCCGGCTCTTCGCCTGCGAGCGCTTCGGTGTCTGTCCCGACATCATGGTGTTGAGCAAGGGCCTTGGCGGCGGCTTTCCACTGACCGCCGTCTGCGCGTCGCCAGAGCGGTGGGCTGCGTCTGCGCTCGCCCAGCCGTCCGGGACTACGACCGCCTTCGGCGGCAACCCGCTCGCCTGCGCCGCTGGCCTGGTGACCCTCCAGGTGGTCACCAGCCCTGGGTTTCTCGAGCAGGTCGAGGCGGTCGGGGCGCATGCTGCCCGGCGGCTGGAGGCCCTGGCCGAGCGCTCCGATCGCGTCACGCGGCCGCGTGGCGTCGGGCTGCTGCTGGGCTTCGACCAGGTCGACCCGAGCACCGGCGACCTCGCGCCGGTCGCTGCCTGCGAGGCCGTGGCTCGGGCCTGCCGCGAGCGCGGGGTACTGACCGCGGCGCATGTCCCGCGTGTCCGGCTCAACCCGCCGCTGGTCATCACGCGGGACGAGATCGACGTCGTCTTCGACGTCTTCGATGAGGCGCTCGCTTGAGGCTGGCGGTTGCAGGGCTCGGATCCGCCGCGCTGCGCGGACACGTTCCCGCCATGCTGCGATCGCCGGGGCTGCAGATCGTGGCCGCGGCCGACCCCGATCAGGAGCGCCGCGCGGCCTTCGGCGGTGTGCTGAGCGACGTCCCGGTCTTCACCGGTGCCGAAGCGATGCTCGACACAGTCACATGCGACGCCCTGCTCGTCACCGCCTCGCCCGAGGCCCACGCGTCCCTGGTCACGGCAGCCCTGGGGCGTGGCCTGCACGTGATTTGCGAGAAGCCATTGGTGCTCCGCCCGGAGGAGTATGACGAGCTAGCGCGCCTCGCCGCGCGGACGCCGGCGACGCTCGTATCTGTGCACCAGTATCGCTGCGCTGGACCCTGGCGCGTGATGGCCGGGATGGCCCGCACCGCGGCCCGCCTCCGGCGCCCGTTCGCGCTGCGGATGACCGTGCGGCGGCCCGGCCCGGACCCGCTCGCCGCTACCGGCTGGCGCAGCGAACTCGGGCGCTCCGGCGGGATGCTCGCTGACCACGGCGTGCACTATCTCGCACTTGCCTGGACCATCGATGAGCGGCTCGACGTCCTGGCCGCCTATCGGACGATGTCAATCAACGATGAACGATGCGACGTGCTCCTGGGCCTGGGTGTGGGGACCACTCGGCTGCACCTCGAGTCCGGCGCATCTGAGCGATCGACTCGGGTGGCGCTGACCGTCGGCCGCCATGAGCTGACGTGGGACGACCGCGGCCTTGCCCTGACCACGGCTGGCCGACGCGTCTGGCGGCGGCGCGCCGACGGCTTGGCCTCGCGCGTCTACGTCGACGGCCTCTATGTCGGCTTCTACCGCGAGGTCGCCCGGCGTCTCGGATTGGACGTGACGTGGCACGCTCGCCGCACGGCAGAGACCCTCGTTGTCAGCCGGGCGCTGTTGACGGTGCTTGAGCGCCTGAGCGCGTCGGTGGCGAGCTAGTCGCCGCCGATCGGAGCGTCGGTGAGCCGCCGTGGCCGGCGCAGTGCGTAGTATCGGCGGAGCAGGTTCGACCGCTGGGCGCGGCTAATCGCCCTCGCGGTCGCCGCGGCCTCGTGGCGCTCTGGCGGCAGACCAAGCCGGGCCG
Organism: uncultured Solirubrobacterales bacterium; assembly: GCA_963725535.1. GTDB lineage: Bacteria > Actinomycetota > Thermoleophilia > Solirubrobacterales > Solirubrobacteraceae > Palsa-744. The sequence goes on along the minus strand of CAVRYX010000007.1, from coordinate 853,257 downwards.
CCTCTGATGCCGCCCGCCGCGCGGCGTCGCGCCCCGCCGACAGGTCACCGGCCAGCAGCTCGAGCCGCGCTCGACTAAGGTCGATGCGAACCTGCTGCCGGAGGTCGCCGTAGGCGGCCGACACGGCGCTCGCCTTGTCGAGCAGCCGTCGCGCCTCCTCGTGCTGCCGGCGGTGGAGCGCCAGCTCGGCCAGGGCGCGCAGCGGATAGGCGCACGCCCTCTCCCAGCCAATAGCGCTACTGGCGGCGAGGGACGCGCGGGCGGCGGCCTCGCACTCCTCGAACCTGCCGAGATACCAGCACGCGGAGGTCCGTAGATCGAGCACGTCGACCACGGCAACGACATCGCCGGACGCCTCGGCGAGCGGATCGACGCCGTCGATCGCCGCGAGCGCCTCCTCGGCGCGACCGGAGCGGTAGAGGACGAAGCCCTGACACCGGCGCGCCCGGGTGAGCGACGCCGGGTCGCCTGCCGCCTGCGCCATGAGCGACGCGTGGGCCAGCCAGTCGCGGGCCGACACCAGCTCGCCTCGGATCGCGTGGGTGACGGCGCCAATCATCGCCGCATGGGTAGCGGGCGCAAACGCCTCGGCACGCTCCGCACTGAGGTAGGCGATGTCGGCAGCGGCGATGAGCTCGTCGAACTGCCCAAGCGTGAAGAGAATGTCCAGCGTGGCTGCGAACAGGGCCTGCATGCGCTCGTCGTCGTAGAGCCCATACAGTTCCTCGCGCACCACCCGCAGCGCGTGGATCTCGTCCTGCGCCCACGCCGCGTCCTCCGGTGCCTCGCGGAAGTGCGCGACGTAGCCATCAGCGAGCCGCTCGGCGTGACGCTCGCGCAGGGCCGACGTCGTGCGTGACGCGACGAAGAGCTGGAAGGCGCGCGCACACGTGTGGACGGTCTGGCGGTGGGCGGCGCGGATCGGCGTCAGCAGGCCGTCGCGATGCAGTTGGCGCAACAGGTCACGCACCTCGTCCGGGTCGCGCGCGCACGCCTCGGCCACCTGGCGCGCCGTCGCCTCGCCGCGCAGGAACGCGCACGCGGCCAGGACTTCCTGGCACGGCAGCGCGAGTCGGTCCCACGTGGGACCGAACAGTTCGTCGAGATCCGCGCCCGCCTGGATCGCCTCCAGGCGCTCGTCGAGCGACTCGGTGCTGCGCCGGTAGCTGCGCAGGAACCACTCGATGACGCCGGGGTTACCGCCGATCAGCCCGTGCACGCGCGCGGCGAGCGACCGGTCCAGACGGTCGATCCCGTCAAGCCCGAACGCCTCCACCCGATCATCGATCAGCTCTGCCACGTGCCGGACATCGAGATCGCGCAGCGTTACGCCCGATGCGACCAAGTCTCCCGGGTGGTTGACGGTGGCGACCACCATCGCGCCGTCCGGCAGATCGTCCAGGAACTCGCCGAGCGCCGTCGACGCATCGTCATCGCCCAAGCTCACGTTATCCAGCAGCAACACCGTCCGCGTCATCGCGAGATGCAAGAGCAGGCGATCGTGCTTATCCTGGTCAGCGATCGTCGTCAACGACTGGTCCTCGGTGAGGCGCGACAGGTGCCCGCAAATCTCGGCGATCGTCGGGCAACTGTCGTGCGCGTCAATCCAGATGAAGCTGTGGTCGGCCGGGTCGAACGCCGTCGCCGGGCCGCGGGCAAGGAGCGAATGCGCGAGTTCGGCGGCCAGTGCGCTCTTGCCGACCCAGCGGTCGCCTTCGATCGTGAGCACATTCTCGCGGCCGGCGTGCACTCGCGCAATCAGGTTCTCAAGCTCCTCGTGCCGGTTGACGAAGCTGCCGCGCCCCGGGAGGTAGACCAGCCGGCGCTCGTTCGCGAGGCCGAGTTGCTCGGCCGACGGAAGCCCACGGACCTCCAGCTCGTCACCTCGCCGCCGGGCCTGGATGACGTTGTGCCCCAGCGGGACAAGCGCCGCGATGAGGGTGACCACGGCGGCGCCGATCCCCAGCCAGGCCTCGGTGGTCACGGCGATCGGCATGAGGACGCGAAAGCCTAGCGCTCAGCCGTTCTGGAGTTGGACGCCAAGGGACGACTCTGCGAGGTGACGGTGATGCGGGCGAGCGCGGGAGCAGGCGGACGCTCAGGGACGCTCAGATCCAGAAGCCAGCCAACGGCGTCGAGTAGCCTGCTGGCGAGATGTGTCGCGCGCCGCGAATCGGAGAACGGGGAGCTACCTGCCCTTCGTCGAGTACTCAGCCTGCCGCGGTAGTCGACCGCGGACGAACGCACCGGCGGCGATGCCGGCGAAGAGGACTACGCACACCGTGATGGCGAGCACGGCGCCGGTGGGGTGCAGGAGAGCAGCGATCGTCGCCAGTGCGCCCGTAACGGCGACCGCCGCTCCGTAGATCTGGAGGTTTGCCAGCGCGCGCGCCTGCTCGTCCTCCATTCGCCACCGGCGGCGCGCCGTGTAAGTCACGAAATCACCCTCCAGCTCGCAGAACATCCGCTCCGTGCCGCACTCCGCTCGTAGCAGGCTCACCAGTGTCTGCGGCACGTCCGTCGCTGTCGACAGCTGCGACCACCACAGCACGTTGCGGAACGCCAGCCACTCGTCGAACAGGCGGTCCAGCGACTCCGTTGACGGGTCGAATCCCAGCTCCGCTAGGCGGCCCGCCAGGTGCTCCAGCTGGTCGTGCTGCAACAGCGCGAACAGCAGGCTCTCACTCCAGTAGGAGCGGAAGCTACGCGCGTAGCTGCCGTCCAGGGCCTTGCTTGGCGCTGTGAACGCTGCCGCCCGCCCCAGCACGATCGTGTCCACCACGCCGATGCTTGCGTACTGTGCCGCCGCCTTCCCCGGATCGCGGTGCTCAGCCCGCACGCCCTCCTCTACACGCCGTGAGCCGCGCGCGAGCGCCCGCCGCCAGCCCGCCAGGTAGTTCTCGCGATCGAGCTCTCCCGACGGGAGTGTCGCCGGCTCCTTCGCGAAGACCATCGTGTAGAAGTGGCGCTCCATCTCCTCGTCCGGGTCGCCCAGCAACGCTCCCACCAGCCCCCTCAAGGGACGCCCGCTGTCGAGCACCTGTTGCTCGGAGCCGTTGATGAGGGTGAAACGCGGTCTGCCCCCGCGCGTGAACGCTTGGCGGAGGTCGCTCGCCCACTTCAACGTCGCCGTCGTGTCCCCATTGGTGTCGGGTTCCAGCGCGAGGTGGATCAGGCCGATGTTCTGCTGCGGTTCCAGCGGGACCGACACCCGCTCCAGCAGCTCCACCCGCGCGCGTCGCACACCGTTCGCGTCCCATCCGATGTCCAGCGCCATCTCGCTCGGGCAGCACATCCGGCGCTCTGGGATCTGCCCCTCTGTGGGGGCCTGCAAGGGTGGGGGAGGGTAGAGCAGGCGCTGCACGTGTGCCGTGAAGTACGGCTGGCGGTCCGCCACTGGCAGCTGCTTGTACGGTGCTCCGTCCTCCGCGCGGTTCCCCGCGTCGAGACCGTGCTCGCTCGCGCCGTGGATCTCGTGCCAGCTGTGCCAGCGCAGATCCCCCGTGGGCGGCTCGCCGCTTCTCAGCCGCACCACCAGTACGGCCAGGGCGTCGCAGTCGAGCACGGGCGGCATCGCGCGCGAAGGCTATGCCATCGGGTACTTCGGCCGCGTGATCCGGTCGTCCGTTCGCGCTCGCCTGGTCGGAATCCGCCGCTTCGTCGGGTCAGGAACCCGAAGGTCGGGCGGCTCGAACTGCTTGCCTCGCCCCCGGCCGGAGAAACCGCATCCCGGTACAGGATGGCGGCGCTGAGCGTCATCCTCATCGGATGACCGAAGTCGAGCCAGTCGAGTACTGCCGGCTTGCCACCGAGCATCGCGTGACGCCCGACGGGTGGGACACGTTCGTGCGCGACATCCTCGTCGAGCGCTGGCTGGCCGCGTATCGCGCTGAGCGCAACGTGCCCACAGAGATCCTCGAGACCACCCAAGGCGAGCTGACCTTCCTGTTCGATGCTCAGTCGTGTCTGCCGGAGAGCGACCACGAGGACCGCACTGTCGCCGTGTGGGGACACTCGAAGGAGCCGGACCGTCGCCGGGACCGGGCACGACTCGCGGGGTTCATCCCGAACCCGCTCGCGTGGTCTGGCGCTGGACGCGATCGCGGCCACTTGGTTGCGCATGCTGCCGGCGGAAGGCTCGATCTCAACCTGTTCCCATAGTCAGCGAGCCTTAACCGGGACGAACGGATACCGGCCGCCGGTGGCGGGCGATGGAGTTCTACGCGGCGCTGAACCCTGGAACCCCGCTGTTCGTTCGCCCGATCTATGACAGTCAGACGTGGGTGCCTGCGGCGCTCGACTACGCGCTGCTCCTAGACGGCCGACTGTGGTGCGAGCGCTTCGGGAACCACCGTTGAGAACCCCAGGGCGCTGCGGGCGTCGGCTGTTGGCAGCTGGCGGCGCCTCCGACGACTCCTGCATGCTGGCTTGCCACACGTTGTCGCCCCATGTCGGACGAAGGCTGGCTCGCGGCACTCCGGACAACGAATCAGCGTCTTGTACTTCCAGGACGTGACTACGTTCCCGACGCTCTCGGGCACGCGGATCGTGACGGGCTCGCCGGCTGCGAGAGCCTTGAGGGTCTCGGGTGATCCGAGCGCGGCAGCGGCGGGTCGGTGGCGGCAAAGATGGCAACGCGACGCTTGTCGAGCACGACGCGCTGGGCGGAAAACAGCCGAACAGGAGTCGCAGACGATTAGCTGAAAACATTCGCCCCAGTGCTCACATTGCACTTCGGAGACGTCGCCACCCAGATGGTCGTAGGCAAGGCGGAGGGCTATCCAGATCGCCCAGTCCTTGAGTAGCGTGGGCTCCACGATCGCTGGTGGCGCAAGGAACCGGCCGTGTCGGCGCACGAGCCCACGCGCGATGATCGGCTCCAGCGCTTGTCGCGCCCTCGCGCGTCCCTCATCGTCGTGGGTATCCTCGAGCGCGACGACCGCATCGTCCAGGATCGTCGGGTCGATGCGGGCCTCCCATTGCTCGGGCAGCCAGCCAGCCGGCTTCTCGTTTTCGTAGTCCGCCCAGTTCTTCAGCAGCCCGCGAAAGTTCCGGCGCAGATCCTGCGGAGATAGCCCATTTCGGCTTGTCGCATGGTTTTCTGATCCCATCATGCCCATTACAGGATCGCAGCATCAACGGCAGCACCCTGGTTCGTCGCCGGATCACCGAGTCTGGCGCGGCGGCAACCCGACACACCCGTTCTTTCTTGGCGTTGCAGCTGCAACCGGGCATGTGGCGGCGCTTCCAGCGTTTTTCCCGCTCGCCGTGGGTGTGCTGGCGGTCGTCGGCTACGCAGCACTCACGGCGCGACTTGTCGTCCATCAGCTTGCGATGGCGGCCGATGAACTCGCTGCCTGGGCCGAGCGGAGACGATCGCCGCGGGTGAGAACCGCTTCGGTCCAATCCGAGGCTTCCTCCGCAACCACGGCCGGTTCCCGGGCCGCCGGATCGCGCGCGGTGCCTGCCCGATTGGCTGTGCCTCGCGGACAAAGGTAGCCTGGCATCCAGCCTTAAGCCGTAACGGTCTCAGCGATGCTCTTCCCGTCCTCGGCCTTCACCGTGACGCGCAGGTCGCAGTGCTCCATGAAGTCGTCGAAGTGCGAGACGATCAGGATCTGCCCGAACTCCTGATCGAGCTCTCGCAGCGCCTCGACGAGCGCGCGGCGACGGTCGGCGTCCTGGCTGCCAAAGACCTCGTCTAGGACGACGAAGCGGGCCTCCATACCGTTGCGGCGCGCGAGCAGCTTTGACAGCGCAAGCCGCATGCAGAGGTTGGCAAGATCCTGCTCGCCGCCGGAGAAACGCTCGAGGTCATAGGTGGTCCCCATGTCGCTAATGCGCAGGTCGCCGTCGGGCGTGATCTCGACATCGGAGTAGCGGCCTCGCGTCGTGCGCCGGAGAAGCTCGGCGGTCTCCTGCTCGAGGCTTGGTACCGCCTCCTGTTGAACGGCGGTCCTGTAGTTGTTGAGCGCCTGCGCGACGACGCGCCGCATCGAGAGCTCCTCGCTCTGCGCGTCGATCTGGCCCTTGAGCCGCTGCGCCGTCTCGAGGTCGGCCCGTGCCTGGGCTACTGCGTTGCTCTCGGCGAGCGCTTGCTGCTCCGCGTCGTGTACCGCCGTGGCCGCCTCGCGGTAGACACGATCGGTCTCGTCCCAGGCCCGCTCAGCTGTCTCCGGCGCATCCTTGTCGGGCGCGTGCTGCGCGGCGGCAGCGGCAAGGTCATCGTGTGCGGTGCGCGCGTCGGAGGCGAGCTTCTCCTCGCGCGCGAGCCGTGCCTCGAGCAGCTCGATCTGGGCTGTCTGCGCCCGGAGCTCAGAGCAGCGCGTCTCCGCAGCATTCGCCTCGGCGAGCGCTTGACGCACCTGCCCGTGGGCGTCGCGGTCGTAGCCGTTGACCGACAGTTCGGCGAGCTGCTTCTCAAAGAGCTCAAGTTCGCGCTCGGCCTCGCGCTTGCGGGCAGACAGGTTGTCGCGCGCTGCGGCTTGCGCTTGCAGCTCCGCGAGCTCGCGCTCGAGCGTGGTGATGACACTGGTGAGCTCGCCGCGGTTTCCGGTCAGCGACTCGTAGCTTTTGGCGTGTTCGCGCTGGGCGTCTGCGGCGCGCAGCGCAGCCTCCTCGAGCGCCGGCAGATTCGCTCCGACCTCGCCGAGGCCCCGCCTCTCGGCTTCCAGGTTCGCAAGCTGCTCGAGCTTGGTCGCGTCGGCCTTGCGCTCCTTGCGCAGTCGCTTGAGCTCGCCGGTGATCTTTCTGTCGCGTGCTACGCACTGGGCGAGCGTCTGCTCGAACTCCGCGATGATCTCCTCCCAGCGGTCGCCGTAGGGCGCCTTGCACCGCGGGCAGGTCGCGTCGCGCCCGTCGCGCGTCACGTGCTCGTAGTGCTCGCGCTCCTCGACGACGCGCGCTGAGAGCTGAGCGGCCTCCGCCTCGAGTGCTGCGATCTCCGCCGCGCGCTGGTCCACCGCCGCGCGGATGTCGCCTAGCTCCGCGATCTCCGCATCGAGAGCACCGGCGCGTTGCGCATCCGCCAGTGCCTTCGCCGCTTCGGCAGCAGCCGCACGCACGTTCTCCTGCTGCGAGGAGAGCTTGAGGATCTCGCTGGTCACGCGCTCGTGCTCGGCGCGCGCAGTGGCCAGCTTGGGTTGCACCGTGGCTAGGCGGTTCGCTGGGTCCGCTTTCGCCGCCAGCTCGTCGGCGGCTGCGACGGCAGCGCGCTGCGCGGCGTGGCGCTTCTCACGCACCGCTTCTGCCTGTGCCGCGGCATGCGCCTCGAGCTCGAGAGCACGGTCGCGTGCGCGCAGCTCGTTGGCCTTCGCGGCCACCGGCGAGAGTTCCGCGACCTTACTGGCCGCAGCCTGCGCGGAGGTGAGCGCCGCACGCGTTGTCTGCTCGCGCTCGACCGTCGCGGCAAGCTCGCTTGCCGCGACTGCGGCCTTGCCCTCGAGCGCCAACGCGCTCGCCGCACGTTCGCGTGCATCTGTGAGCGCTGCGCGGGCTTGCTCGCGCGCCTCTGCCGCCCGCTCGCGCGCCTCGCGCGCTAGCTCGACCGACGGGGTGCGCTGCTGGGCCTCCTCCTCGGCGTGGCGCAAGCGCGCTTCGACATCTGCGATCGACGGCAGCTCTGCCTTGAGCGCGCGCACGACCTTCTCCTGGCTGGACTGCGCATCGTGTGCGAGGTCGCAGGCGTTCTTGATGCGGTCGAGCCCGAGCAGCGTCTCGAGCTGGTCCTTGCGCTTGTCGCCGGCGCGCAGTGCCTGCAGCTCGCGCTGGCGCGCGTAGAACGTCATCGCAAAGTTCGCCTTGCCGATGCCAAGCAGCTTGGTCACTGCCGCCGTGAGTTCGCCTTGGCCGGTCGAGACCCAGACCTCGCCGTCGACCGTGAGCTTGGCCTTGTTTGGTCCCCGGACTACCTTGCACGAACGCTCGTCGAGCGTGAACTCGAGCTCGACCTCGCACTTCGAGCGCGGCGGCATCTCGTCGCGCTCGGGCTTCAGCTCGCGCGAGCCAGTGCCGCGGCCGAAGAGCGCGTAGTTGATCGCGGCGAGCAGCGTGCTCTTGCCGGCGCCATTTGGACCGGAGACGCCGATCAGTCCCTCGCGCTGGAGCTCGAGTCCGCAGCGTTCGAACGAGCGGAAGTTCTCGAGCCGCAGCGAGACGAGCTTCATTCGCCGAGCCCCGACTCTGCCTGGGCGAGGAAGTCCTCGGCGCGGCGCAGCACCTCGTCGGCCTCCATGCCCTCGGGCGTCGCTGCCATGACGTAGGCCCGTAGGTCGCCGGCCGAGCGCGGCCGAGCGCTCGCCGACCCGACGAATTGCGGCTTGAACTCGAAGTGCAGGCACTTCTTGGTCTTCTCGGTGATCGCGGTCATGTCGAGGCGCCTGTAGGTCTCCTGGGTCACGCTTCGGATCGGGCAGCGCAACACCGCGCCCTCCAGTTCGATCCCGTCGAGCGCGGCGATCACGTCAGCCGTGAGGTCGTCGCTTGCTAGTCCGTCCAGCTCTTTGAGCGTATGCACGAGCCGCGTCGGGATCGGGTGGCGCGTGATCCAGGCTACGTCCCCCGACCCGGCGGCGAGGTCTATCTCGAGAATTACCTTCTCCTTCGAGCGATCGTTGAAGCTGAGCCGCTCGAGTGAGCCCGAGTAGCAGGCGTTGACGCGCAACGCCTTGTACTCGTGAAAGTGACCGAAAGCGATGTAGTCAAAGTCGCGCAGCTCCTCGATCAGCGCTGGATCTAGGTGGAGCGTTCCGGCCTCGCCGGCGCCTACGCGTGGCAGGATCTCGAGTCCGGCGTGCAGGACGAGGACGTTGTATCTCACGTCCGAGCGCGGCTTTGCGGCCCGTACAGCGGCCTCGAGCGCCTCCTCGTCGTGCTGGTGCGGGATCGCCGTGATCGCGAGCTCACCAAGCTCAACCACCTCGGGCTCGCGCCAGACCGCGTGCGCGCAACCGTAGCGCTCGAGCAGCGAGAAGACGTGCTTGGTCGCGCGAAAGCGCGGCGTCGAGTGGTTGCCCGACGCGATCACGACCGGAATGTCCGCCTCGCGCAGACGCGTGAAGCCGTCGAGTGCAACCGACAACGCCTCGGTCGAGGGGTGGAATGACTCAAAGAGGTCGCCGGCGTGGACGACCGCATCGGGGTGGAGCTCGACGATCCGCTCGATCGCGGCTCCGAAGGCCGCGTAGACATCCTGCTCACGGACGTTGCGGCCATCCTTGTCGACCTTTGACAGGAAGCGGTGACCGAGGTGGGTGTCGGCGAGGTGCACGATCCGCACGGGCCTCAGCTCCGCATCCAGGACGGCAGCAGATCCAACCGGATCAGGCGCAGTTCGAGCGCGCGCACCGAGACCTCGAAACGCTCAGCGAGCAGCGCAAGGTTGAACCCGAACTCGGGCGCGAGCGTCGAGACAATCTCCTCGGGCATGATCAGCTCGTTCGCAAATGCGTTCGCCTCGCGCTCGCGCTCGCGCGGCCCACCATCCTCACGGATGTCGTCGGGCGCGCACGCCTCCTCATAGGTCTTGGCCTCGCCGCGCCGCGCGTGCAGGACCCAGTGCCCGACCTCGTGGGCGACCGTGAACCGCTTGCGCTCGGGTGAGCGCTGGGCCTCGCGGCGGTCAACCCAGATCGTCTGGTCTGCGGTCGTCAGGAGCCCGGACAGCGGCCCGCAGTCTGCTGGCGCACCCGGCAGCGCGCGGATCTCGTCCTCCTCCACGATGTCGAGCATCAGCAGCGATTCGGCGATGTCGGCGACCGGGACCGGCGGAATGTCGCCGAGGCCATAAGTCTCGTCGTACTCGGCGAGCAGCTGCTGCGCAGCGAGGGCCGGGTCAGCCATCCGCACCGCCGCGGAAGAGGTCATCGACGAGGCGCTCGGACTCATCGCGCGCGGGCTCCTCGCCGTAAATGCCGTGGACTGGGGTGACCTCGCCGACCCCGCGTCCGAACGCGCGCGCCGGCCGCGCAGCGCCCGGGGCCGCGCGCGACGCAGCCGCTGCGAGGTCTTCAGGATCGACGCGCAGGATACCCCCGAGCGCGTCCAGCAGCCGGCGGCTGAGGCCCCGGCCCGATAGCTGCCCGGTCTCGAGCTCGTGGTAGGAGCGTCGCAGCCGCTCGCGGCCCGCGCCCTTGACGCCGAAGCGCTCCGCGATTGCGCCAATGATGTCCTCGCGGCGTAGGCGGCGCGTGCGCCGCAGCTCAGCGAGCGCGGCCGGCAGATTGCCGGCCGGCCCGGTCGCGCTCAGGCGGTCGAGCACACCGAGCGCGCGCTCGTAGCGCTCAGGGTCGACGCGCTCGGGGCCTGCCGCGACCGCCTCGCGCATGAAGAAGATCGACAGGAGCTCGGCAAGCTCGGCGCGCTCCGAGCGCGGCACGAGCCCGAGGTAGTCGGGCATTGTCCGCGGCCGGCCGGCCTTGATGTCCTCGAGCGCCTCGGCGAGGACCGCTTCGACCTCAGCCATCGTGCTGCCCTCCGCGGTGCCCGTTCGAGCGAGCGCGGGACGAAAGACCCCCGTCAACGGCGTGCAGCACGGGACGCACCGGCCAGACCTTCGGCCCGGGCATCGGCCGGCGCTCGGGATCCTCGGCGCACCCGCGCGCGATCTCGTAGGCGAGGGCGCGGATACTCGGGAGCGGCAGGCCGCGCCCGAGCCGCAAGACAAGCTTTGTCAGTGCCTCGTCTTCGATGAGGCGGAGGTCATAAGGACTGAGGCCGCGCGGCTCGCCGAACTCGCGCACGGTGCGCTCGACCACCGGCACCGCCCGCAGCACGAGCTGGCGCACGAGCGGCTCGAGCGCGTCGGCGTCGTCCTCGCGCGTCGCATTCTCGAACAGCGCCATCAGCGTCAACTCATCGAGCGAGGCGTAGTGCGCGTCGAGCTTGTGGAGAGGGTCGTTCATGTCCCTATACCGGCAGCCGGCCGCGATTGGTTACACCCGCGTCGCGCAGCTGCGTCCGCACCTTGCCGAGAGCCCGGCAGAGCGCGGTCTTGGCGGCGCCCTCGCTCATCCCAAGTTCAGCCGCGATCTCCTTGTGCGGCCGCCCGTCGCAGATGACGCCGTCGATAATCGCCTGCTCGCGTGCCGACAGCCCCGCAATGACGGCGTCGACCGCCGCGAGGACATCCGGCACGTCGTCCGCCGCGCGCAGTGGATCGTCCGGATCGACCGCGAAGGGTTCGGCCGCCAGCTGGCCGCGATCCCCGTTCGCCCGGTGCTCGTCGGTGCAAGCCCATTGGGCGTTTTGCATCGCGACGGCACCAAACGGCCCGTCGAAACTCGTCCGCTTGGCAAGCGCCTTTACCATCCGCTCCCCCCAGCGCCCGACGACGTCACCGACCTGGTACGGCTCGAGTCCGCGGAAGCGAGCCAGGCCCTCGACGCGCGGGAGCCATCCGGCCAGCAGCTGACCCGTTATGGCCCGCTCAGCATCGGCGTGCCCGCGCGCGCGGGCCTGCGCGAGCTCCTCAAGCAGCTCGGTGTCGCGCGGGTTCTGGTCCAGAGGCGGACATGGATTGATCGCGGGCACGGTTCAAATCTGTACCGGCAGAACAGGCGGAGTCGTTACTTGTAGCGAGGGACGGCCCCGCTAAGAGCGAGCTTTTTCTCCGCGATCGTCGATCGGCGGATCGCCCGTTCATTGGGCAGAACCCCACGCGCCGCACGCCACCACGCCCCCGATTGGGGCCACTTCGAGCGGGCCCGGAAGATTTGAGGCGCTGGCGGGCCAAGGCGAGGGGCACACCCGCGTTGCAGCACGTGGCCTCTTTTCGTAGTACACTATATCGCGTGGAGTTCCACGACTCGGCGCGAAAGCACGGTGTCGCCGATGAGGATGTCCTCCACGCCGTCGATCATGCTCTGGTCATCGAAGACGCTGGCGAAGATCCCGACCGTTGGCTTGTCATCGGACCTGATCGCGCGGGCAACTTCCTGGAGGTGGTCGTCATGACGACTGTCGAGGGCAACCAGCTCGCGATCCACGCCATGCCCATGCGCGCCCGGTTCCGGAGGCTGCTCGAATCATGAGCGAGCCTCGCGTCTACGGCCACACCCGGGGCGGTCGGCCGATCACCGACGCGGACGTCGAGGCCCTTGCCGCCGAGGCCGAGGCGGGCTACGACATCGATGAGCTGATCGCGCGGCGGCCGAAGCGAGGTCGTCCCGCGCTGGGCTCCGCGCCGGCGAGCGTGGAGTCCGTGCGGCTCGATCCCGAGCTGCGACGGGAGCTGATCGACCGCGCGCGAGCCGATGCGACGACGACCTCCGAGGTCATCCGCGAGGCGCTGCGGCGCTTCCTGCGAGCCGCCTGAGCTTCGCTTCCCCGCACCACGAGGCCGACCACGATCTCGGGTTAGCGCTGCCTCGCGCCTGCCTCGTCCGCGAGCTTCAGGATGCACCGGCGCCCGATAGAGAGGGGAGACACGAGCACGAGCCCGGAACGGGTAAGCGTCGGATGCGCTCACTCCTGCTCGGGGTCCGTCTCGCCGGTGCGTCGTTCTTCGGCGGCTGAGGTGCGCTGTTCTCTTCTGCGTGCCTCGGCTGCCGTCAGCTGGACGCTTGCGAGCTCGACATCGTGCCATCCGTGCTCGGGGTCCCACCAGGCGCTCAGGTCGGCGCTCAGCGGCGCGCGCGTATCGTGGCCTTGCAGGATCGGTGCGTCGGACTCCTCGTTCAACGCCAGTCCGGCAAAGATCTCGATGTCGTAGCCGCTCGGTGCCGTCACGCTCCATTCGACATCCGCGTCGACTGCGACCTCGAGCTGGCACAGGTGGCGTTCGTCGTCGGATTCGATCACCTCGCTAAGCCGCGCTGAGCCACCTGGGTAGACGAACGAGACGTTCGCGGTTTCGATGTCGCTCTCGAGCCGCTCACGCGGCGTGAAGCCTTCGACGTGCGCTCCCATGAGCGCCGGCTGGACAGTCTCGAGCAGCTCTTCGAGTCCCTCCTGGGTGTGCACCGTGCGGTGCATCAGCTCGAAGGAGGACAGCGATACGTTGGTGATCTCCACGGCCACCTCAGAGGCATCGGCGTTCGACGTGATCTCGAGTGCGATGTCGAGGTCGGCTTCGCTCTCGGCCTCCACGTAGTGCTTGTTGAAGTCCGCGTTGGTCAGCGAGACCCACACGGTCCTGTGCTCGGCCGCGAGGTAGTAGTCGGCCTTGAAGATCTGCACATCAAGCTGGACCATCACGCGCGCGCTGGCGCGGACCACCAGTCGCTCGCCCGGAAGCTCGACCGTGGAGAGCACCTTCAGATCCTCGAGGTCCCATCCGCTGACCTGTGGGTCGTTGTCGAGTTCCACACCGAGGTTGAGGGTTCCCGCATCGATCCGCGAGAACATCAGCGCCCGCTCGATCGCATCGTCGAAAGTATGCTCGCGAGCGAGCTGTTTGGCGAGTACGTTTGCGGACTCCAGCCGCTCGCCGATCTCTTCCGCGAAGTCCCTCAAGTTCAGCGACAGGCGCACCTGCTCGCGGGGGCGGTCTCTGGCCTCGAGGTCATCGCGAAGCACCTCGGCGAGCTCAGGGGATTTCTTGCTCTCGGCGAAGTCGGTGGTGTTGTTGCTGATCAGCACAATCTCCTCCTGCGGGTGCGCGTCGGCGAGCTCGAGCACCGACAGCCAGATCACCGCGTCGGGCAGCCCCTCGGCGGTGGGCTTAAACGGCTTTCGCCGGTTGACCGCCCACTCGATCGTCGGTGAGAGATCCTCCGGCAGCGCGAGGATCGTCACCCCCGCGCTCTCCAGGCGCTGTTGGAGTGCCGCGCGATAACCGGCGATGTCCTCGTCGTCGCGCGACATCCGAGGATCCGGGAGGCCGAGCTCCCGAATCTCTTTCTCGTAGTCGGCGAGCGCCTTGTTGATGTCTTTGACCACCTTCTTACACCGTGCCGCGAACTGTCTGTCGAGCTCAAGCAGCACGATCTCCGGCAGGAAGACCTCGAACGCACCGTTCGGTAGCGCCTCGTCCAAGAGTGAGCGCAGGATGTTGCGATCGGCGCGAACGTCGCTGTGCAGGACGTTGGTGTCGAAAACGACGAGCACGTGCTCATCTTCCCGAAAGTCGCGCCCAGCGTGCACCACGCCCGCATGCGGTGCGACGCCCATGCGGCGCGTTGCACCGGTATCGACCGCGGCGCGCGCCATCCTGATGTGGTGGACTTCGACCCCGCCGATCCAGGCAACCTGATCTACGCCCGCCCGCCGGAGGACGGGAAGATCTTCGTGTCTTCGAAGATGAACGGCGGTGCGCTGAAGGCCGAGCGCCGCGCGGCGGTCGAGGCGATCGAGGGGGTTTCGCACTGGCACGCGTGGGCATGGGAGAACAGCGTCGCGGCGGGCCCGTACTGCTCAGAACGCGAGTGCGTCGCGCAGGCGGGCACCTCGGATGGGCTCGTGCTGATCCTCGAGGATGAGATCACGCCGATCACCCGCGGCGAGCTGAAGGCCGCACAGGCCGCCGGCGTGCCGATCTTCGTGATGCTCAAGACGGGCGTCGCACGGGACGCCGAGCTGGAACGCCTCGTCAGACGCATCCGCGGGGAAGGCAACACGACCGAGAACTTCTCCTCGCCGGGGGAGCTGAAGACGCGCGTCGCCAGAGCGCTTCGCATCCTGGCGCTCAGGTGGTGGCGCACGCAGATGCTGCATCGGCGTGGGATCGCGGCGACCTGCGCAAGCGTCGACGCCTTCACGGCAGAGGAATTCGGCGGCATGCAGGTCAGCGCCGGCGAGGACGGCTCGATGATCACGATCGCCGAACTGGTCGCCCGGGCCGAGCAGCGCGTCGAGGACGGCGAGGCCGCCGAGGTGCTCGAGGAACTGTGGTGGGTCGCCCAAGGCGCCTACGACGTCGGCCTGGGCTGGCTTGCGCTGAAGCTGCTGGAGGAGATCGAGCGGATCGTGCCCCCGGAGGCGATCGACGAGCGGTGGCGAGGTTGGATGTGCAACACCCGTGGGCTGGCGCTCGGCCAGGGCAGCTCCAGCGCGGCTGCTCGCGCGCAGTTCGAGCGGATGCGCCAGCTCGGCAAGGCGCTCGACAACGCCGACCTCGAGAGCACCGCGCTTCAGAACCTGGGTGTCCAAGACGTCCTTGAAGACGACCACACGGCCGCGCGCGCGAAGTTCGCTCGCAGCCTCGAGCTCAAGCGCGAGCTGGGCGACTGGCACGGAGGGCTGCAGGTGCTGTTCAACCTCGTCAACGTCTTCGCCGGCCAGGCTAGGCTCGACATCGCCGACCGGCTGCTGGACGACCTGGAGTCGTTGATGAACCACCTGCGCGACCCGTTCCTGCGCAGCAGCCTGTACGGGCACCGCGGGACTGTCGCGATCGCCCGCGACGACCTGAAGACCGCCCAGGCCGAATTCGGTCAGGCGCTGCGCTGCGCCAGACGCTCGGGATCGACACCGCGGATCATCACCACGATGCAGAACCTCGGCACCGTCGCGCATGACCTCGGGGAACCGGCCCGCGCGAGGCGTTGGTACGCGAAGGCACTCGAGCTTGCCGAGAGCATCGACGACTTGACCCAAAGGCGTATCCAGCGTCAGGCGCTTGCGCTCTCCCACGTACGCCTCGGCGAATACGACCGTGCCGCCGAGCTGTTCTTGCGCGTCGCTGAGGAGGCCACCGAGCTCGATGACCAGGTGCAGGCAGCGATCGCAGTCGGCGATGCTGGCGGGTCGCTGATGCAGGCGGGCGACGCCGAGCGGGCGCGCGAGCTGACCGAACGCGCGCTGGCCATGCCCGGCGGCACCGACCACTGGCGTGTCCAGCAGCTGACCAACCTTGCCGCGGAGCTCAGAGCGCTCGGCGAGCCCACGCCGTCTGTCGCCCGGCTGCTCGAGGCGGCGAACCTCACGAGTGAGCCGGCCGAGCGCGCGGCGGCGCTCCGTCGCGCCGGCGAGGGGGCGCTCGGCTCGCCCGAGACAGCCGAGCAGGCACCCGGGATCTTCAGGCAGGAGCTCGAGCTGCGACGCGAACACGAGCCCTCCGAGCGATGGGCGTGGCGCGCCGCGGAAATCGGCGCGACGCTCAGCCACACCTCCCAGACCGCCGCGGCACCGGGGTTCTTCACAATCGCGCTGCGCGTGTTCGCGCGCCGCGCTGACCGCCGCGAGGCGTTCTTCATCCGCAACGACCGCGCCTTGGCCAACGCCGACCTCGGGAACCTATCGAGCGCTCTGGCCGACCTGACCGCGTGCCTGCAGATCGCCGAGGGCATGAAGGACGGCGCACTGGCCCAGCAGGCCCACATGAACCTTGGCGAGATACAGCGCCGCAAAGGCGACCACCGGGCTGCGGCCCGGCACCTGAACCGCTCGCTGTCGATCGCGCGCAGGCTGCAGGACTCGCGCGCGGAGGGCGACACGATGGTGCTGCTTGCGCTCGACGCCGAGGACCAGAACGACATCGAGAGCGCCGAGGCGAGCCTGCGCGGCGCGGAGGAGCTCGCGAGAAGCCTCAAGGACCGCGATCTGCAGGCTCGCGCATGCAAGGTGCGCGCAGGCCTCGAGTTCAGAGCCGGACGCTTCGGAGTAGCGGCGACGCTCTACCTCCGCGCCGCCCGCGTGCTCTCCGGGGAGCCCTCGCAGCAGCTCGCCGAGAGCCTCGGCGGAGCGCTGCTCAGCGCCGCGCGCCGAGGACGGCTCGACGAGCAGACACTCAAGCAGCGCCTCGACGTGTCTACGCGCCTCGACGCCGATGAGGAGCTGCTCGGCGAGCTCACGGGCGCACTCCCGGCGCTCGCAGAGAAAGGTGCCGACCGCGATGTGGCGCGCCTGGCTGCCGTCGCGCTCGGCGTCGCTCTGCGGCTCGTGCTCCCCGGAGACGACGAGGACCACGAGGGCTTCGCCCCGTTCGTGCAGACCGGCAGCGTAGCCGCGTGGTGGGTCGCCGCTGACAGCCGCCGGCAGACAATGCTCCGCGAGGAGTTGCAGGACATCTGCGGGAAGGAGGCCGCGCGCGAGATCATGAAGCTGCTCAGCGGCGCGGTCGACGCGATCACGCAGATGCGCGAGCAGGCCGGCAAGCAGGACCCGCCGGCCGTGCTACCGGGCGACGTGCGACCGATCCGTCCGCGAAGGCGGCGTAGCATCGGGCGCGAGCGCGGCGGCGACCGGAACCGAGAAGACTTGCGTTCCGATCAACGCCGGGATACGGACGCTACTGAGCGGGCCAGGCGATCGCCGTCTCTATCGCGATAAGCAGGTCGCTAATGGGTCCATAGCGGCCCCCCGCTATACAAGAAAGCCCTGGAAATCCCAGGGTTTTCGTGTTTCTAGGGATGATGCTCGGCAGAGCTTCCTCCCGGAATTTCCTCCCGAAACTGGGCGGCACGTATTCGAGTCCGTCGGTGTGGTGGCGTCCACGAGTGCGTGCCGAGACGCCCTGGAGGGTGGTCGTTGTGTCAGCGCGGCTGCTCGATCGAGCCCGATCATACGCGAGTGAGGGCCGAGCCCATCCCAGCGGTTTCGCTGGAAACGTAGCACGGATGGGCGACCAGTCGTGTAACATATCCGGTGTTATGGCTAGGCCGGCGACAGCGCGAGATCTTCTTTACGGCTACCTGGGTTCGCTCGACGAGCGCGATCGGGGGCAGGCGAGCAGCGCCTTCGATCTTTCGTTGGACGGGCCGGAGCTGGCACGGTTCGCGAGCGCGCGCGGGCAGCACCCGCCGGATGTGGAAAGTCTGTTGAGGCGGATGGTCGCCAAGGGAGAGGCTCACCGCCTGCAGGCGGGCCGGTATCTCGTCAACCGTCCTGGTTTGCTCAGCCCACGTCCGCGCCTTGACGATCTCGAGCCGGTGGCGGAGCTCGTGCTCAGGCGGCTGGACCACGAGTACTACCTCTCGTGGCACACCGGCCTGTGGCATCACGGGTTGATCGAGCAGCAGTCCCGCACCGTGCTGTGCGCGGTGACGATCCGCAAGCGCCCGGTGCGCCTGGGAGCCCAGACCGTACGTTTCGTCACCATCGCGCAGCGCAAGTTCTTCGGCTTCTCGCAGAGCGACGCCTACCAGGCGCCGGTATGGGTCGCCGACCTGGAGAAGGCGCTCCTGGACTCGCTCGACGCGCCTGCCCTGACGGGACCTATGCCGGTCGTGATCGCGGCCCTCGACCAGGCCGCTCGTCAGGGTGTGCTCGACCCACAGCGGCTGGTGGCCTACGCGATCAGGATGGGCGGCCCGGTGCTCAACCGCCGGCTGGGGTACTTCATGGAGAGGCTGAGCATCCCGGGCGCTGCAGACTTGGAGGCGCACCTGGGCCGCAAGTCCGCGGTAGCGCTGGCGCCAGGACGGGCGCCTTCACCGGGAGCCAAGGTGGACCCCCGCTGGCGCGTTTACAGCGACGAGGCACTTGTCAGCTCCGCTAAGGAACTGAAGTGAGCGTCACCAACCAGGATCTGCTTGAGCGCGCCGAGGAGCGCACTGGGTTGGCGCGCAACCAGCTGCTGCTGATGGTCGCAAAGAGCGCTGCGGTGCGCCATATCGCCCAGGGTCCGCACAGCGAGCACTTCGTGCTCAAGGGCGGAACCCTGCTGACGCACGTCTACAACAGTCCGCGCCAGTCGATCCAGGACGCCGACTATCTGCACCGCCAGCCCGAGACTGTGAGCGCCCCCGAATTGGAGCAGGCTCTGCTCGGCGACTCGCAAGGCATCACCTTCGAGCCGGCGTTCTCCTATCAGGCCGCCCGGGAGCAGTTTCGCGGCACCGTCGAGTTCACGTTCGATGACATCGTGATCCGCCGCAGCAGGCCGCTGAAGGTCAGCGTCTCGGTACGCCCCGGGGAGTGGCTGGACCCGCCCCGCTCGCCGCTGGACTACCACGACCCTCTCCTGGCCCAGCACAGCACCTTCAAGGTCCATGGACTCAGCCTCAACGAGCTGGCGGCCGAGAAGCTGCTCGGATGGTGCTCGAAGGATCTCCCAAAGCACCTGGTGGATCTCGCCTACATCGCCCGCGAGCACCCCGCCGAGATCGACCACGAGCTCGTCGCCCACCTGGTCGCTCAGAAGTTCGCCCACGAGGGCGGACGAGGCCGTTACCGCGAGCTGGGCATCACCGGCGTGGCCCAGCTCCCCGGCCGATTCACCGACCGCCGGCGATTGGACGAGGTCATGCACGGCCGAGGACTCGGCGACCTCTTCTTCGCGCTTGCCGAGCAGCGGCGAGCAGCCGAGCAGACACTGACCAGCACCGCCAACATCGAACGGCTCGCCCTGGGCTTCTGGGAGAGCACGCTCGAACTCCTACGACGCCGAACATGAGTTCCCGCCGGCAGGCCGGCATGCGCGCGTTCGCCGAGTTCAGAGCCGGTAGCGCGCGCTCGAGAGCAAGCGGTAAGCGTCCGTCGCGGTTGGCGGTCTCCGCCGTTTCGTCACTCACACCGAAGGTCGTGATACTGAAGCCAACCGCTCACAGGCGCCGATCGAGACGCAGCACGCGCACCCCTCGGTGATCGTGGGGGCGTCGGCGGCGACGCCGACGATTGCGGCCCGGACAGCAGCGCCTTCTACGCTGCCCGGCGGCTATGAGTCTCACATCCATCACGGAGGGCGTAGTCGTCGCTCACGACGGCCTGGTAGCAGCAGTTCGACCAAAAGTCGTTGGCCGGTTTCGGCTGCTCGCGGTCATTAAGGGGGACAGGGACGGATCGGCCTCAACTCATACGGGGGAATCGCGTCCTGTTCCACGACAAGTCAATGGAGCGAGCAGATGACACGAACGAACAAGACCTCTGGGCCGGCCGATGGCGCCGCGGTGTCGTTGGATGAGCCGCTGCTCGACTGCGAAGCGGCGGCGGCGCTGTTGAACGTGCGGGTCTCGTGGGTGCGCGATGCGGCGCGGCTCGGGCATTTGCCGTGTCTGCGCGTGGGGCGTCACTTGCGATTCACGCGGGTGATGCTCGAAGACTGGCTGGCCGAGCAGGTCGCCCGTCTCATCGACGCCTACCCGCACGTATCCCAAGCAAGTCGCCGGCTCCGGCGGCAGATCGCAGTCGCCCGGCGCGTTTCAGACGGAGGACCCAGGCGGCGCTGCTGGCGAGCCTGGCCGAGAACCCAAGGACAAGGAGGTTGATGATGAGCACTAACGATCCTCGCAGGCAGCTGCGAACGGGAGGCGATCGGGGCCGGATGGATCGTCCGCCGGGCTGGGCGGACTCGTTGTTCGCGGGGCGTTCACGCGCGGACAAGGAAGCCGACCAGGACGCGATGCTGCGCGTGCTGCTCGTGATCGGTGGGGCTGCTGGTCCTGCTGCTCGTGGGGCTGCACGCGCTGTTTACGGACGGTCGGCCTGCAGCTCGGGTGGTGGTCGGCGCCGGTGTTCGTGCCGTTATTCGTGTGGCTGCTGATCGCGGCGGGTCTGCGTCGTTCGCTGCGCCCGGTCGAGCTTGACGAGCTGCGCTGGCGTCAGCGCCTGGCGGGCGCTGGGATGTTGCTCGTCGCTGTTGTGGTGGTCTGGCCGTTGTGGGGTGGGCCGACGGCAGAGGCGTGGAAGGCTGGCGCACGGTGGCCTTGGTCCTCGCGGGCGAGGCCCGCGCTACCCGCTCGACGCGATTCTCGGCGCCTCGCCGGTGGCGATGGGTCTCGTCGCGTTCCTGCTGCTCGCGTTGGGAATGGTGGTAACGCCGCGGGTCCGTGAGCGCGAGCCGAAGTGGCCGGCGCCGCCGGCTGATCCTGAGCCGCTGCGTGCACCGCTCGCTGCCCAGCGTCAGCCCGCCATCCTCCGGCCTAACGATCCGCGCTGGCCGATGATCGCGTTGCTGCTCATGCTCGCGAGCTTCGCGACATGTGCCGCTGGCCGGCCTGTGGGCGATCGTGCCCTCGGCGCCGCCCCGCGGCAGCGACGGATGCTCCCGTGTCGCCCGCTGAGCCTGATGACCCGTGGCTCGCCCGCCCGGGGCGTCCACTAGTGGGGAGGCATGTGTGGGCCGGGCAGACCGGGACGGCGTGCTGCGCACCCCGGCCGACTGCGCCGCGATCGTCGTGGGGCCGCCGAAGTCGGGCAAGACGCGCAAGGTGATCGCGCCGACGCTTGCGTGCTGGGACGGACCGGCGCTTGTCACCTCGACCAAGGGCGACATTCTGGCAGAGCGCCGGCGCACCGTGCGCGGCGGGGGCCGGTCGCGGTGTATGACCCGACCGGGCTCGCTCGGATGCCCCGAGGTGAGCGTCGGCTTCTCGCCGCTCGTCGCGGTGTGAGACGTTGGGACGGCGCGGTCGAGGTAGCCGCCGCGTTGCTCTCCCCCGCCTCCGCCGATGAGAGCGTCCGTCACGGCGAGCACTTCGCGATCGCGGCCCGCGCGCTGCTGGCGCCGTTATTTCACGCGGCGGCGCTCTCCGGAGGCGGTGTCGATCGTGCGCGGGGGTGGCTGGGGCGCTCGGAGTTCTCCCAGCCCGCAGAGATACTGCGTAAAGCCGAGGCGCAGATCGCTTTGGAGGAGCTTTCCGGGGTCGCTGCGCAGGCCGTCGGGGACTACCGGACCTCGGTGCTCGGCACCGCGCAGGTCGCGCTCGCGTGGGCCTCGCGCGCGGCGGTCAGAGCGTCCACCGATCCAGCGTTCACACCGCAGATCGATCTCGGGGAGCTGATCGCGCAGCAGGGCACGCTCTACGTCGTCTCTCCGTCGCGTATTCAGCAGGAGCTCGCGCCGCTGATCGCCGCGCTTCTCGACGGGCTGTGCGCGCACGCGATCGACCTGGCGATCACCTCCCCCGCCGGGCGCCTCCAGCGGCCGTTGCTGCTTGCGCTCGACGAGGTGGCGAACATCGCGCCGATCCGCTCGCTTCCGCGCCTGCTCAGCGAGGGCATTCAGCAGGGCATCGTGCCGGTATTGGGGGTGCAGGATATGAGTCAGGCCCGCGCGCGGTGGGGCGAGCACGAGACCGCGACGATGTGGTCCACGCCGGCGCTTTGCGGCTCGTGCTCGCCGGGGTCGCCGACCCCTACACCGCGCAGCTCGTCTCCGACGCTTGCGGCGAGCAGCTCGTGTGGCGACCACAGGTCAGCGAGAACACCTCGACCTCCCACCAGGTCGAGCGCGCCGGCAAGACCTACACCGGCGGCGACAGTCACTCCTACGCCCAGCAGCGCGAGCGAGCCGTCCAGCCCGCAGACCTCCGAGCGATGCCGGCCGGCGAGCGCTCGCGCTGCCGCAAGGTAGAGAGCCGATCGGCGTCGACCTGTTTCGCCGGTGCGCCCGGCCTGACCGACTGTGACTGGCAGGCGCTCTGCCGCACCGGCCGCGAGCGGCTATGTCACCCACTCTGACGGCGGCGAGCCGCCGGTGAAGCGTGCGGCGGTCGGGTCGCCTGCCTGGGTGAGCTGGCGCTCGAGCAGTTCCAGACGGTCATGGAACAGCAGCTCCGCGCGGGGGTCGGGATTCTGGCCCGCGTCGAGCTGCGAGCGCCACGCGCTCAGTGCGCCCAGGACCTCTATGAGCGCGCGGTCTGTCCACCAGTCGGCGACGAGCTTTGAGAAGACGTTGGGGTAGCGCTCCGCCAGCGCACACACGGCTGCCCATAGCTCGCGCCGCCACCGCTCCTGCTCGCCGGGCGGCTGGAGCCACCCCGGCGCCCCGGCGCCCTGGCCTTTGGCTGGTTTGGGTGTGGTGGGGGACGCTGGCTGCTCGCCGGCGGCCTGCGCCTGGGCTTGAGTGCTGAGCAGCCCGTCGCGGACGAACCGCGCTGCCGTCCTGGCTGCCGGCTCACCGGCGGCCTGTGCGCGCCGGCCAAGCTCCGCGAGAGCGTGCTCGTCCAGCGTGATCGCCACGCGGCTCATAGCGCCATCCCCGTGTCCTGCTGGATGCCGGTGTCGGGTGCGAGCTGGCGCGCGGTGGAGCGCTCGAGCTCCTCGCCCATATCCGTGCCGCCCGTGATCGCGCGGAACGCGACCGAGGGCAGCTGCGCGCGCGAAGCCCGCATCAGCTCCGCCAGCCTTCCAACCCGCTCGGCGTCCACACCCTCAGTTCCCAAGTCCTCCCTGGCGACGTGCCAATCGGTCCCCTCCCGCGCGCGGGAAGCCTGCACGTAGGCGCCCTCCTGGCTCGTCTGCCAGCCGCCCGTTACGACGACCGCGCGATCTACGGTCGCGCCCTGCTGACGGTAAAGATGCTGAGCGTAGGAAAGACGCAGATTCTCAAGGTCCTCGCCGCCGACTGTCACCTCGCGCGCGCCGTCGGTCAAGACCTTCACCTGTTGCTCGTCCGGGTCCACCCCGACTACCTGGCCGCGTGTGCCGTTCTCCACGCGGCGCTCCCCGTCGGGGCGGTGCTGGGCGATGAACGCGACGCGGTCGTGTTCACGCAGGCCGTAGGCGACGTCGGGCAGCTCCACCTCCGTGTCGCCGAGTTCGCCGCGCTCTGACGCGGAGATGCTGTGCGCGCGCGTTCATCCTGTCGATCTCCGCGGTGGAAGCATCGGACATGAGCGCGACCTGGCGCACACCGTCGCGTTCGCTCAGCCCGGCCCACTGCTTGACCGCTCCCTCAAGCGCCTGCTCGCGGGTGTCTGCGAAGTGCAGTTGCCCGCGGGCCTGATAGTGAGCCATCGCCTGCTCTGCGCGGCCCGCGCGCAGATCCGCCCACGCCCGGCGCTCATCCGGGTCAGTCGTGCGGCGCACCTCCGAGAGTCGCGCGGTCGGCACGGTCTCTGAGAGTTCCTCGAACAGGCCGCCGGCGCCGATCGCGGGGAGCTGGCGCGCGTCACCGATAACCACCAGCTTTCCCCCGGACCGCTCGACTACCTCGCTCAGCGCGTCCAGGCGACGGGTATCAGCCATCCCGCCCTCATCGAAATACACCGTGCTGCGCTCATCCAACGTGAGGCTTCCGGTGCGCGCTTTGGCGACGAGCGAGTCCAACGTCATCGTGCGGCCTTCCAAGGAGGGGCTTTCGCGGCCGAGGCGCTCAGCCGTGTCACCCGCGACCGCGACACCCCAAGGCTCACGGCCCGCGTGCTGCTCCGCGCGAACCGCCGCGTCGATCACCACCCCCTTGCCCGCACCGGCCTGCCCGACGAGCACCGCCGCACGCTCCTCACCACCGAGCACCTGGAGCGCCTGCTGCTGCTCGACGCTCAACGGGCCACCGATCCGCTCGGCCACCTCTCTCACCGCTGCCGTCCGGTCCTCGATCGCTTACCGCCGCGCCGGTGCTGGCTGCCATCTCGCTCACGCGCGCGTGTACCGCCTGCTCCATGCCCCTGATCTCGCGGGTCGTCATCCGCCCACCCTCAAGCTCGACCACCTCACCCGAAGCCACCAGTTCGCGTGCGTGCTCGGCAACCCGGTTCGGCTCGAGCTCGCCGACGCCCTGCTCGAGCACGCTCGCGCGCAGCTCCCGCTCAGCGAACGTCGCGCCCTGCGCCGTCAACGAGTCCGTCACCCGCTCCCGCCATCCCGTCTCGTCCGCGCGCTGCACCCCGCCCGGGCTCGCACCCCGCAGACCCTCGACGTGGGCGCGGTCGACGTGCTGCCCTCGCGGCGCGCTGCTCCCATACCTGCTGTAGCTCGGGCCGGCTCTGTGGGGTCTTGGCCTGCCGGTTTTCGAGCTTGACGTTGCGCAGCTCGTCGCGCTCGGGGGCGCGGCCGTAACGCGCACGGAAACGCTCAGCCGCCAGCCACACCTCCCGACTCCTGCCGCTCAACGCCTCCCGCGCACCTTCGGAGATCCCGGCGACCTCGAAGTAGCGGCCATCACGGCCGGTGCCCGCCACGATCTCATACCCCTGCCCCTGAAGCTCCTCGGCCAGCGCACCGCGGTAGAACGCGCCCAGCTCCCGCGCCGCCCGGAACAACGGTCGGCTCGCGACCGCCGCGAACTGCCCGTCCTGGCGTACCACCCCCGTCACGACGACATGGCTGTGGAGTTGCGGGTCGGGCGCCTCACCCCCGGCGACACCCCGCGCGGTCGTGTGACGAAACTCCGCCGCCAACACATCACGCGCGGGGGACAGCACCTGTCCGCCCGCGCCTTCACGAACCACCGGAACCTCACCCCGCAGATGCTCAAGCGCACGCGACACCGCCCGCCCATGCGCCAGCTCGACACCCGCGCGCTGCTGCTCAGAGCCGAGCGCCCACACCGCGCTGACCGACTTCGGCGCCGAGAACGTCAAGTCGATCCCGCCCGCCCGGCGACCGTCCGCGCCCGCCCGGCGAATGAACTCGCCGCTCACCGGATGGCGGCCCTCCATCAACGCGACAAGCTGCTCCGCGCGCACCGCCTCACCCGCCTGCAGGCCCAGCCGTTCGCGGGTCTCATCGAGGACGTGCCACACGCCCTGAGCCTCCGTCGGCTCCCCCTCCGCCGAGAGGTAGTAGTCCCCGCGCGAGGGCGCGACCGTCCGCGACTCCAGGTAGGCGGCGTACCCCGCCGCCTGGCCCGCACCGATACTCGCAGCCGTCATCATGGACACGGAATCTACCAGCAGAAAACTGTCACGCTCTGGCACAGTGCATCTAGTCTGTTTGCTTTTTGGCGGTGCTGGGGGCCTGGGGTAGCGCCGCCTGGGTTTGAGCCTAGCCGCTGGGGGCCTGCGCCTAGAGTTCGCCGGCAAGGTCCGCGAGGCTCGCGTTCAGGGGGCGTAAAGGCCCGCAGGAAGGTACGCCAGTTAACATCGAGCCGGCTGCCTCGATGTGCGAGACATAAGCGTCATCAGCCCCAGCGCGGAAGACCAGATCCCTTCTCACCGAGGTACGCACGGCAGAGGACTCGTCAGCGCTGGTCCTCCCGGCCGCCGGCACGGAGCTCCGCCCGGCAACGATCCACGCTCAATCTCAACTGCTCCGCTCGGGCCGCTGAGGATCACCGGCACCCAACGGCCACTCAAGCGAGCGCCGACACGCGAGCTGATTGCCTACCTCGCATCGCACCTCCACGGCGCGACACGCGACGAGCTGACCGCACGGGTTATAGAGGTTGGCCTGAGAAGGGCGTTCAAGGCGATAGCTGCTCGGTGACGAGCTTGGCCACGAGCTGACTGGTCGTGGCCGTGCCGGTACGGGAGCGTGCCGAGGCGAGTAGGCGCTCGACCTGGCGGGTGGAGACGCCGAGGGCGAGCGCGATCTCGGTTTGCAGCAGCCCGTCGCGTACTAGGAGGATCACCTCGAGCTCGCGGGAGGTGAGGTGAGACCGGTGGCGTTTCGGTGTATCGACCGGGGCGGGTCGAGGCATGGCGGGGCTATCAGCGATGCCGGGTCCTGCGCCTACGCGGACCGGCTTCGGTGGCGCTGGTGCTTCGGCTCGGCGTTCGAGCTGGTGCAGCCGCAGGACGAACCGCGCGAATACCTCCGCGACGAGCCGTCCGATAAGGATGTTGCCGGGTAGCGCGACGGCGGCGCCGAGGATTTCAGCATCGCCGTTGTGCACCAGTGACTCGCCACCCAGCGCGGTGCCCGCGAGGTACGCACCGGCCGTCACGGTCGCCGCGGCGACGGAGAGGGTGGTGGAGCTGACGGCGGCGATCACCCATAGCAACGGCAGCGCGACCCACCACGAAGGGCTGTCCGGGCCGTTGCACAGCACCGCGACGATTGCGAAAGCCGCGGGACTGAGCTGTCGTAGCCGGCTGTGGCGTAGCCACAGGTAGCAGGGCCGTGGCCTTGCCAGCGCAAGGACCGCGAACGCGAGCGCGACTGCCGCGATCATGCTCGTGAGCAGCAGCGAGGTGTGGGAGCCGATCACGGCGAACCACACCGACAGGGCACAGCCGATCACCGTGAGCAGCAGGGTGAGGATGAACAGGCGCAGGTAGAGCTCCTCGGTGAGGTAGACAAGGTCAGCCCCGCGGCGGATCAGTGCCGTGCTGGCCGTGTCGCTGCTCGGCGTTTGCGACGAGGTGGGTTGCAGTTCAGCCGGCATCGGTCGCCTGCGCGTAGATGCCGACGAGTTGCTCGATCGTGCGTGCTCCGGTCTTGCGCTTGGCTGCGGCTATGTGGGAGCGGATCGTCGCCACGGTCACGGACAGTTCAAGTGCGGCCTGCTTGGGCACTAGGCCATCCCTGAGCAGCGCGAGGACCTTCTGCTCGGCGTCCGTAAGAGGCGCAATCAGCGAGGCAGCATCGGCGCTCGGGAGCAGCGCAACCGGCTCGGCGCGCACCGCTGCGGTCAGCGCCGGGGTGATCGCTGGGCCGCCGGCTCGCGCGGCGGCAAGGCTTGAGGGTACACCGACGGTGAACCGACGCAAGAGCACGACCAGCACGAGCACGGCACCGGCGTTCGCGGCGAGGTTGACCCACTGGTTGACCACGAGTTCCCGTCCGGTCGGGGTCAGTGTCCACGCGAGGGAATGGCCCTTCAGCAGAAGGTCGACGAGATAGCCGGCTGCGGAGACCAGAACGCAGGCCACGATCCACGGTGGCGAGGAGACGATCACAGCGATCCACACGATTGCCGGGGCCACCTCGGAGAAGTGGCTCTGGATGCTCCAATCGAATGCTCCGGCGAGGGCGAACAGCGCTGCCGCGATCACTACCCGGCCAGGTGGGCGCAACAGTCGTGCCGCTGTCGCCGGGCGCAGCAGGCCGCTCACCGCGATAGCTGTGAGGACAATACCCTCAATGCCTGCGAGCAGCCCACCTCCGTCGATCAGCGCGAACACGGTGTCGCTCGCAGCGGCGATCGTCATTAGGCCAAAGCCGACACGCAGGGCAGCCACGGCAAGCGCCTCTGTGGCCGCAGCAGCGATATCGACCGCGTTGCCGCTGGTCTGTGGAACAGTCTCGTCAGCCAGGCTTGCTGTGACTCCCGACACGCGGGCAGAGTAGCCGAGTGCTCCCAGCTCCGCACAGCCGCGTGGCGGTCTCATCACATCCCGACTCTTGCTTGTTGCGGTCGCCTGGGCAAGACTGGGCCGCAATGTCATTGCTCAGGTTGACCCGGCCGCGCCCTTCACGGAAAGTAGTACACCCGACTCAGCCTCTCTGGCGTATGGGCTGGTTGGTGGGTCGTCGATCCTTGGTCTCCAGCTCGTCGGCCATGCGCGCGAGTTCATGGAGGGCCAGCCCCAGCGCCCGCGAGACTCGGTCGGCTACATCCCAGGTGGGGTTGGATGTTCCGCGCTCAAGGCCACGGATCGAGGTCGCGTCGAGGTCGGCGGCGTCTGCAAGGGCCTCTTGGGTGAGTCCGATCTCCTCGCGGCGCAGGCGGATTGCCCGGCCGAGAGCGATCTGTGGGGTTTGGCTGATGCGCACCCCTGAACCCTCGGTGGGCGGACCCCTTCATGCTAGGGATCATGTTCCCGGTAGTCTTTCGCAGCATATGTCAGGGAGACGTAGCCAACAGAAGCGGCGAGCTTTCTGTAGCGTTGTGTCCGCGAAGGCGACCTAATGATCTCTGCGGGGGACTCAGACAAACCTGATGTGCGTCCTCGCGTGGGCGCCCGACTGTCCACGATGAGGGGGCGGTTGGCGTTGACCGGGAGATGGCGCGGCGCCCTGGGGCTGCTACTCGGCCTAATGCTTTGCGGGCCGGTGGTGTCTGTTCTGGCGTCGCCGGGGGTCGGTCGCGCGAGCAAGGCCGTCGGTCGGAGGGACACTGCTGTGGCAGGGAGTCGGCGGCAGCGGCTCGCCGAGTTGGATGTGTCGGCTGCGGCGGTCAAGCTGTTGGCGGGGAATGTGCTGGCGGGCACTGCGACGGTCGGGAACGTGGGCTCTGCGCGGGCGCGGTCGTCTACGGCGGACGTGGCGTGGAAGTCGAGCGATAGTGGTGGTCTTGTTCAGCTTGGCCGGTTCCAGGTGCCGGCGTTGAAGCCCGGTCAGCACCACAAAGCGCGTTTTCAGTTCGATCTTCCCAAGGGCGCGTCGGGCAGCTATGAGGTCAGCGTGTGCGCGGATGTCCTCGGCCAGGTGCAGGAGCGCAGCAAGAAGACCGATTGCCGCGACGCGGGGGTCATCACGGTCTCGGGCTCTGGGGTGAAGGCGTCGGGGCCGACCAGCTCAGAACCCTCGTCGCCCGCGGGCTCGCCTCCGGGTGGCTCCTCGCCAGCACCCGAATCGCCGACACCTACGCCTCCAGCGTCGAGCCCACCGAGCACCGTGATCGACAGCGGTCCGTCGGGCCTGATTGGCGTGTCCTCGGTGATGTTCACGTTCCACGGCAGCGACACGAACGACACCTTCCAGTGCAGCCTCGACGGAGCACCGTGGGTGATCTGCACGAGCCCACAGCAATACACCGCGCTCGCCGAGGGCGTGCATACCTTCCAGGTGCGAGCGGTCAACGCTGCTGGTGAAGTGGACCCGACGCCTGCCAGCGCGTCGTTCACGATCGAAGCCACGCCACCTCAGACGACGATCACAAGCACTCCGAGCGCGCGCATCCCTATCGGGGAAGTCTCGATCTCGTTCACGTCAAACGAGCCCGGCAGCACGTTCCAGTGCAGTCTCGACAGCGCTGCCTACAGCCCTTGCAGCTCGCCAGATGTGATCAAGGACCCGGCGGCCGGTCCGCACACGTTCAAGGTGCAGGCGACCAATCAGGCCGGGATCAAGGAAACCGCTGGGCCACCCTCGGCGTCCTGGAGCTCGGTCGAACCGCAGCACGACTTGTGCGGCACGATCTCCAGCAACACCACCATCGGCCCTGACTACGCCGCCCGCTACATCATCACCTGCTCGACAACCGTGACGAGTGGAGCGACCCTGACAGCGCAGCCCGGGACGATCATCAAGGCCGAACAAGGCACGCAGGTCTCTGTCGAAGGTGCGCTGGATGCGGTGGGCACGGCGTCTGAACCGATCACGTTTACGTCGGTGAACGATAATTCGGTTGGTGGTGCGACGGGGAGTGGGTCCCCGGCGCCGGGTGACTGGGAAGGAATCGGGTCGAGCGGTGGCGGCTCGATTGATTTGGTGCACGCGAAGGTGAGTTATGCCCGCACGGGGGTGTCTGCTCGGGGTGAAGGCGCGACGGTGATCGAGGACGATGCGTTTGCCTCGCAGGAACAGCACGCGGTCACGGTCCACAATGAAAGTGCGGGTGCGCCGTCGCCGACGCTTGAGGATGACTCCTCGGTGAACGCGAGTGTGAGCGAAGGCCTGGCGGCGTTTGCTGTGCGCTCGCAGTCGCTGGACGCTGATCTGCTTGGTGGGAACAGCGCGACGGGCAGCGGCTCAGAGGCCGTCGCTCTCGAAGGCACGATCGCGGCTACTTCTACGCTTCCTGCTGAGCCGGCTGCGTGGGAGGTGGACCCAGACCAGGTGGGCGGTGAACCGCTGACGGTTCCTGCGGGCAAGACGTTGACGATCGCCCCGGGCGCGGTGCTCAAGGGCTTCAAGTTCGGCGAGCCCTGCGGGTGCGCGATCTCTGTCGAAGGTGCGCTGGATGCGGTGGGCACGGCGTCTGAACCGATCACGTTTACGTCGGTGAACGATAATTCGGTTGGTGGTGCGACGGGGAGTGGGTCCCCGGCGCCGGGTGACTGGGAAGGAATCGGGTCGAGCGGTGGCGGCTCGATTGATTTGGTGCACGCGAAGGTGAGTTATGCCCGCACGGGGGTGTCTGCTCGGGGTGAAGGCGCGACGGTGATCGAGGACGATGCGTTTGCCTCGCAGGAACAGCACGCGGTCACGGTCCACAATGAAAGTGCGGGTGCGCCGTCGCCGACGCTTGAGGATGACTCCTCGGTGAACGCGAGTGTGAGCGAAGGCCTGGCGGCGTTTGCTGTGCGCTCGCAGTCGCTGGACGCTGATCTGCTTGGTGGGAACAGCGCGACGGGCAGCGGCTCAGAGGCCGTCGCTCTCGAAGGCACGATCGCGGCTACTTCTACGCTTCCTGCTGAGCCGGCTGCGTGGGAGGTGGACCCAGACCAGGTGGGCGGTGAACCGCTGACGGTTCCTGCGGGCAAGACGTTGACGATCGCCCCGGGCGCGGTGCTCAAGGGCTTCAAGTTCGGCGAGCCCTGCGGGTGCGCGATCTCTGTCGAAGGTGCGCTGGATGCGGTGGGCACGGCGTCTGAACCGATCACGTTTACGTCGGTGAACGATAATTCGGTTGGTGGTGCGACGGGGAGTGGGTCCCCGGCGCCGGGTGACTGGGAAGGAATCGGTGTCCAGGAAAGCGGGTCGGCACAGCTTGAACACACGACACTGGAGTACGCGGCGACGGCGCTCGACGCGCGATCCGGCGCGGAAGTCACCATCCACGGGGCGATCCTAAACTCGACCGTCGGTGTCGAAGCAGGTACGTTCGTTGAAGCTACAGAAGTTGACTGGGGCAGCACCTCCGGTCCATCGCCCATAGGCACTGGAACGCCTATCGTCGGAGAAGTCCTGACGACTCCATGGATCGGGTACGTGCCGCCCACCCAACCCTCGCCTCCCCCGCCGCCGGAAGAACCGGACCAGACCAAGTGCAAGGACATTCTCTTTATCGGCGCACGCGGGTCCGGAGAGTCACCACAAGAAGGCGAAGAATACTCGTCGGAAGAACTGGCGAACATGGGTCCAAAGGTCCGGGATGCGGAGGAATCGCTTGAATCGCAGGTGGACGGCTACGCCTTCAACCACGGAATTGCGGAACCGACTATACGGCCCGTCGCGCTCCGCTACCCAGCCGATTCCACGGACGAGCTAAAGCCGGGCTGGAATCCATTTCTAGACTACGACGACCTTAAAGACTACGACAACAACATCTGGGATGGAGTGTATGCGGTTGAGGACACGCTCAAAGCTCAGGAGGCTCGTTGTGACGACTCTGAGAAAGTGATCCTCGCCGGGTACTCCTCTGGTGCCCTTGCGATACACATAGCCCTCCATGAACTTGAAGGCTCTCCATTGATCTCACCAAGCCGTATTACCGCAATCCTTCTTATCGCGGACCCAGCGAGACCGAGCAACGGAAGCGAATCGGACTACGGCTCGGCTGCCGCGTCGTCCGACGGTATCTATACCAAGATCAAGAACTCGCCGCCGATACCTGAAAACCTCGTCGGTCGCACTTACACCCTTTGCGATGATCACGACATAGTGTGCGCACCCGATCGCCATGCCTCCGCCGCCGTACACAGCGCGTACACCTACACGGAAATCGAACAGCTCAGTGAAGCAGCAGCAACCGACGTGTTTTTCCCTGAACCGTGACGCCGATTGAACTGTCAATGCGGCTGCGGTGTGTTGAAGGGCTATGGGCATGAGACGCACGGTTTTGTGGGTTGTGCTCGGCCTAATGCTTTGCGGGCCGGTGGTGTCTGTTCTGGCGTCGCCGGGGGTCGGTCGCGCGAGCAAGGCCGTCGGTCGGAGCGACACTGCTGCTGTGGTGGCGCGTCGGCAGCGGCTCGCGGAGTTGGATGTGTCCGCCGCGACCGTGAAGCTGTTGGCGGGGAACGTGTTGGCGGGCTCGGCGACGGTCGGGAACGTAGGCTCTGCGCGGGCGAGGTCGTCTACGGCGGATGTGGCGTGGAAGTCGAGCGATAGTGGCGGTCTTGTCCAGCTTGGCCGGTTCGCGGTGCCGGCGTTGAAGTCTGGTCAGCGTCACAAGGCAAAGTTTCAGTTTGATCTTCCCAAGGGCGCATCGGGCAGCTATCAGGTGAGCGTGTGTGCAGATGTCCTCGGCCAGGTGCAGGAGCGCAGCAAGAAGAACGATTGCCGCGACGCGGGAGTCATCACGATCTCGGGCTCGGGGGTGAAGGCGTCGGGGCCGACAAGCTCAGAACCCTCCTCGCCCTCGGGCTCGTCTCCGGGTGGCTCGTCTCCGGCCCCTGCATCGCCGACACCTGCGCCTCCAGCGTCGAGCCCTCCGAGCACCGTGATCGACAGCGGCCCCACGGGCCTGATCGGCGTGTCCTCGGTGACGTTCACGTTTCACGGCAGCGACACGAATGACACGTTTCAGTGCAGTCTCGATGGAGCGCCGTGGGCGTCATGCACGAGCCCGCAGCAGTACACCGCGCTCGCCGAGGGCACCCATACGTTCCAGGTGCGTGCGGTCAATGCTGCTGGTGAAGTGGACCCGACGCCGGCCAGCGCGTCGTTTACGGTCGAAGCGACGCCGCCGCAGACGACGATCACGAGCGCTCCGAGCGGGCGTGTCCCTATCGGGGAAGTCTCGATCTCGTTCACGTCCACCGAGGCCGGCGGTTCTTTTCAGTGCAGTCTCGACGGCGGGGCCTACAGCCCGTGCAGCTCGCCTGATGTGGTCAAGAACCCGGCGGCGGGTCCGCATAGCTTCTCGGTGCAGGCGACCAATCAGGCCGGTGCCAAGGAAACCGCGACGCCACCGTCGGCGTCATGGAGCTCGGTCGAACCGCAGCACGACCTCTGCGGCACGATCTCAAGCAACACTACCATCGGACCCAACTACGCCAGTGTCTACACCCTCGACAACTGCATCGTGGTTGTGCCGGCGGGGGTGACGTTGACGGTGGCGCCGGGCGCGGTGATCAAGGCCAGCGAAGGAAGCGGCGGCAACGGCGACAACGGGTGCGGGAGCTATGAGTGCTCGATCTCGGTTGAGGGAACGCTGGACGCGGTGGGCACGGCTTCCGAACCGATCACGTTCACGTCGGTGAATGACAATAGTGTGGGTGGCGCGACGGGGAGCGGCACGCCGGCTCAAGGGGAATGGCAGGGAATCGCGGTTGTGGGCTCGGGCGCGACGCTCGACATTGAGCACGCGACCGTCGCCTATGCGGTCGCAGCGGTCCAGACACTGTATTCGGGTGCGGTGACGCTGAACGATGACCAGATCGACGCGGCCGGGGCTGGTGTATCCTCGCCCAACGCTGGTGCTGGGTCGCCGATCACACTGACGGACAACTCGATCGACGGCGGCGTCTACGTCAACTGTGCGCCCTCCTTGACCGTCACCGGCAACACCGTCACCGGA
The DNA here is from genome assembly GCA_963725535.1 of uncultured Solirubrobacterales bacterium. GTDB lineage: Bacteria > Actinomycetota > Thermoleophilia > Solirubrobacterales > Solirubrobacteraceae > Palsa-744. The sequence continues at coordinate 819,425 of CAVRYX010000007.1, read as the reverse complement.
TCGGGCATCGAGAATTATTGCAACGCAGTCGGGAGCGCTGTCGCCAGCGTCGTTGACATCGCTAACAACCACGTGACGATCCCCGCCGGCACCGGCGGAACTTCGCCTGCGATCAGCGTGGCGGCCGCGAACCTCGACTTCGCTGCACTTGCGAGCAACACGATCACGGCCCCCCCGGAATCCGAGGCTGTTGCCGTCAATGGCGAGGCCAGCGTGTCTCAGGCGATGCCCGCGACCTCGTTCGCTTGGGAGATCTCTGGCTACGCCACCGTCGATGTGCCGGCGGGGGTGACGTTGACGGTGGCGCCGGGCGCGGTGATCAAGGCCAGCGAAGGAAGCGGCAACGACGATAGCTGCGGGGGCTATGCGTGCTCGATCTCGGTTGAGGGAACGCTCGACGCTGTGGGCACTGAAGCTGAACCGATCACATTCACGTCGATCAACGACAACTCGATTGGCGGGGCGACGGGCAGCGGCACACCAGCGGCGGGTGAATGGCAGGGTATCGCAGCCGTCGGTCCGGGCGGGACGCTCGATATTCAGCATACGACTATCGGTTATGCGGGCGCGGCGGTCCAAACGCTCGACTCGGGTGCGGTTACGCTCAACGACGACCAGATCTACGGAGGGGGCGTGTCTTCGTTCAGCGGTCCTGCTGGCTCGCCGATCACGCTGACAAACAACTCGATTGACGGCGGCGTCTACGTCAACTGTGCGCCCTCCTTGACGGTTACCGGCAACACCATCACCGGTGGGCAGGGAATTAAGACTTATTGTGACGCGGTCGGGAGCGCTGTCGCCAGCGTCGTTGATATCGCTAACAACCACGTGACGATCCCCGTCGGCGACGGCAATACGCCAGCGATCAGCGTGGCGGCCGCGAACCTCGACTTCGCTGCGCTTGCGAGCAACACGATCACGGCCCCCCCGGAATCCGATGCTGTTGCCGTCAATGGCGAGGCCAGCGTGTCTCAGGCGATGCCCGCCACCTCGTTCGCTTGGGAGATCTCTGGCTACGCCACCGTCGATGTGCCGGCGGGGGTGACGTTGACGGTGGCGCCGGGCGCGGTGATCAAGGCCAGCGAAGGAAGCGGCAACGACGTCAACGGGTGCGGGGGCTATGCGTGCTCGATCTCGGTTGAGGGGACGCTGGACGCGGTCGGCACGGCTTCCGAACCGATCACCTTCACGTCGATCAACGACAACACGATCGGAGGGACGACCGGCAGCGGGTCCCCGGCGGCGGGTGACTGGGATGGGATCGAAGTCGAGAATGGTGGGTCGGCTGACCTTGAAGATACGACGCTAGACTACGCGGCGACTGCACTGTCTGTTGCGGAAGACGCCGACGTGTTGATGCAAAAAGGAGCTGTGCTGCAGTCCGACGTCGGCGTGGGAGGGGTTGGCTACATGGAAGCCGTGGACGTGAACTGGGGTAGCGCATCGGGCCCGGCCCCAATTGGAACGGGAACGGCGATCGAAGATCCAGACGCCATCCCGGCCGGGTGGGTTGGTTTCACCGCGCCGCCAAAGCCAAAACCCACACCCGTACAGCCCCAGCCGACTCCTTCATGTCCAGCTATTTTCTTCGTGGGGGCGAGGGGCTCAGGTGAATACACCAACGAAACGGAGCCGTATGGGGAAAATGAACAATTCAAGCTTCTGGGTCGTAAGTTCGACTGGGCCGAGAAAGCTGTCGAAAAGGCAATTGAACCTGCAAAGGTGGCACCTGTAGCCGTTGAATATCCGGCGCTGGGATTCTTTAGCAGCAACAAGACTCACGATGTACTAGTTTTGGCGAGCATTGTCGATGACGAATACTACGACAACCTGTGGGAAGGGGCTGACGCCACGGAAGAAGTATTTTCCGTCGAAGCGGCACGCTGTCCGAAAGCAAAGTTTGTCCTCGCCGGCTACTCGTCTGGCGCGTTTGCGGTCCACCAGGCTATGTCGAACGCGACCAACAGCAAAATCCAGTCGAAGATTGCCGCAGTGCTTTTGCTTGCCGATCCGTCGAAATTGGGTGGAAGCCAGGAACCGGACGTAGAAAAGTGGGGATCCGCGACCCCGACGGCCGACGGGATCTACACGAAGGTGTATAACAACTGGCTCGCTTCGCTCGAAGGTGACTCCCCGTCTGCTCGGCTCCCCGCAGCGCTCGAAGAAAAGACGTATAGCTGGTGCAACAACGACGATCCCGTCTGTGCTCCAGGCCTTGGCGCAAACCCTTCGGTCCATAGCGCGTACGATCAGTCGGAACTTCAACAGATGGGTAACTGGGCGGCAGAACAATACTTGGAAGGCAAATAACCAGACCGGATGACTTGAGGTACTGACGCTTGACCATCAAGCGTGCGAGCAAGTACAGCCGACGACGCTCGCCGAGCGTGTGAGGTCGCATACATCGACGTAGGCCGGGTGCGCGTCAAAGCTTCATTATGCGATCGAGGTACTGGGCGACCTCTGAAGCGATCGAACGTCCCCCGCGCCGTTCGATGAGCCCGGCGCCGTCGAGTCGGTCCAGTGCGTCCGTGATGTTGAGCCTTCGCTTCTCGTCCTTGGCGTTGAACGCCTCCCAGATGTCCTGCTCGGTGAGCGGCCCCTGGCCGTCGCTGCCGCGCACGATCAGGCTCGCGAGGACCGCGCTGTCCCAGTGGTGGCGCGCTCGCGAGGACCGCGCTTCTTGGCGGCTGTCGAGCGCTTGGCGGTCGACTTGGGCTTCTTGGGTCGGAAGGCCGTTGAGAGCAGTTGGGCGTCCTCGGCGCGGCTCTTGTGGTGTAGGTAGCGCATCGTCGTCTGGATGTCGGCGTGACCCATCCACGCTTGGACCTGGACGATGCTGGCGACGTTGATCGCCAGTGAGCCGAAGGTGTGGCGTAGATCGTGAAAGCGCAGCCGCCGCAGACCGGCGGCGTCAAGAGTGGCGAGATAGCGTCGGCGCAGCGCGGAGCCGTCGAGAAGGGTGCCCTCGCGACTTACGAAGACGTGGTCGCCTCTGGCGGTGTGGTGTCCGCGCTTCTTCAGTTCCTTCAGCGCATGAGCGACCTTGTTGACCATTGGCACGGTGCGCGACTTGCGGGACTTCGGCTTGCCGGTCTGTTTGGCGCTGTAGCCTTCGTAGACGCGGATCGAGGACTGCTCGAAGTTGACGTCCTCCCAAAGCAGCGCCAACAGTTCGCTGCGGCGTAGTCCCTCGAGAGCTGCCGTCAGGTAGATCGCGGCGTCCTGCTGGTCCTCTTCGGCGCGCAGGGCGCGCTCGGTCTCGCTTACGGCTGGGCGGCGGGGGTCGCGATGGGAGCCCTTGATCGCGGTGGCTACGAGCAGGTCGATCTCCTCGGGCGAGTAGAAGTCGAAGCGTGCTACTTCGCCCGACTCGCGCAGCCGCTTGATATTCGTAACGACGTTGAGGACCAAGCCGAAGTGCTCGACGGCGTGCTGAAAGATGGCGTGCGCCTGTCCGACGATCTTGTTGACCGTCTTTCGCTTGCGCGTGCCGTCCTCGGCGAGTCGGTTGCGCCATTGCTCGATCTGCTTGGCGGTGATCGTCTCTATGCGTTTGGGGCCGAACTCGGGGAGCAGGTGCGCGACGAGGACCGATCGGTAATCGACCTGCGTGCTGGCCGACCAGTCACGCTCGAACGGTCCCCGGTCGAACCAGTCCCAGGCGATGTCCGCGAACGTATAGCCGGTGCGCTCCTGGCGCAGCTGCCCGCGTCGAGCGTTGACGAGGATCTCGTCGAGGCGTTCTTCGGCCTGTCGTTCGCGCAGGAAGCCCTGCGGGGGCGAGCCCTTGCCCGTCCAGTCGGGACCGAGACGCTTCTCGTGCTGGCCCTGTTGGTCGCGCCACTTGGCGCACCAGGTGTTACCGCGCTTGCCTTCGTACAGCCAGACGTGGCCGCTGATCGAGGCGTGGGGATCGAGTGTTCGGGTTGCCATGACGGGTCCTTCCGTGGGTCTACAGGGACTGTCCGAGAGGGGGACGGACCTAAGAACCGTAGCGCGCGCGGCGGACAGAATTTCCTCCCGAAGTTCCTCCCCAAACAGCTTTGCCTAACTCGACCTACTGCACCAAAATTGCTTGAATAAAGGGCATTAGCGGCCTATGAGAGCTGGCTCTAGCTAACTCATAACCCGAAGGTCGCGGGTTCGAATCCCGCCCCCGCTATTTCCCTGCAAAATAGACATTTTTGAGTGTTTGTGAGTAGCGGTGTAGCCACAGCCTGGCCAGCTACGACACGTAGATACGCGCGCTTGAACGGAGTGGCCTGCGCTCGCCGCGACCGGCCTCCCTTCTCTTCGTCGAGCCCAGCTTCGAGGCTACGATAATCGCCTCCAAATGGAACCACGCTTACGCCGATGGGGAGAACGTACGTGCTTACGACCTGCGGAGGAGGAGGTGCCTGGTCCGCCACCGTATCGCCACGGTGCGAGGATATCGCGAGGCGCCTCCGCGTTGACCGCTGGCATGAAATCTTGTGCGCGGCGGGCAAGATCTACTAGATAGCGCTCCTCTTCAATTACCACCGAAGCTGCGTAACCTACCACCCAGTCCGTCGGCTGGGTTTCCTTCAAGCGCATGTCGAGCGACACGGCTACCTGTGCGACGGCTGTCACGGACTGCGCGGCGACGATCAGATTCTCCTCCTCGCCGACGGCCCCGAACTTAGGCCGAGTTTGGGTAACAGTGCGCACTCGGCGACTATGGACCAATAGATTGCGCAGCCGAAAGAGGCGCTGAATCGTCTGTAGCGGCTCGCGTCCTAGCTCAAATAGAGGTGGGTTGCCAGCCAGTTTGGGTGCAATCAACAGCTTCTTGACCGTTGATTGTCTATCAAGCAGTTCGCGGTGATCGTCGTCCAGGGCGAGATCGATGTAGATATTCGTGTAAGCCTCGCAGGCAAAGGCCGCAAGCATCAGGGCGAAGCGAGCAGAACGCTTCTGGACCTCGATGCCCCGCATCAATCTGACAGCGAGTTTGGAGAACTCATCGGCGAAGCCGGGCAGCGGCTCGTCACGGTATAGGTACTGAGGGTCAGCGGCATCGAGAATTGCATCCACAGCCTGCACTAGGTAGTCCTCGGAGAAGTCCTGGTATCGCTCATAAAGTTCGTCGGTCGGCTGAGTCACAGGATGCACACCTACGGTGAGTGTTCATGGCTGGGGTAGCCCGCGTCGCGTAGCTCGGCGAGCGTGACCATCAGCGTTAGCGGGGTCGCGGTGAGGGGATGAAAGCCAAAGCGCTCGTAGAACGAGGCGGCGCTGTCATCGACTGCGTGAACGACCACTGCACGGACGGCGACTTGCTCGGATGCGCGGACCACGCGCACGAGCGCGTCGTTGAGAAGGTCTGCGCCCATCCCGTGACCCTGCTGGCTGGCATCGACAGCAAGGCGAGCGAGGATCGCGACCGGAATCGGGAAGTGCTGCGAGAGCCCTCGGCTGGTCTCGGGTGTCGCTTCGTGATGTCGAGCTGCCCGGCGAGGAGCGTGTAGTAGCCGTACACGTGCTGGTCGCTGGTCGCAGCGACGAATGTCCGTGCTGCGTCTCGACGCTGGTTCTGGTCTGCGTAACGCACGAGCCACCGATCAAGTAGCTCGTTGCCACAGCCAAAGTCCGTGACGTCATGGCGGGCCGCGTCGTAGCGTTCGGTGCCGGCAAAGCCGGCAGTCACGCGCGCTGGCGTAGTTCGCGCAGGCGTCCGATCGTGCCCTGATCAACAGCGTCCAGCGCATCTAGGAAGCGCGCGGCTTCGTCCTGGTTGAGCACGATCCGCTGCTGGTCGGCAAGAACCTCTTGCGCACGCGCGCTTGCCGCGCGACGAAAGAAGTCGCTCAGCGTCTTGCCAACCGCTGTTGTCGCAGTACTGTCGAGTTGCCGCTCGTCGTCAGTCAATCGAAGCTCGAGTCGTTGGGTGCGCATGAGGATTATTGTACGTACATCATACGGTTTAGTCGAGGAACAGTTGGCGTCGAGCATCTGAGGCCCTCTACCACCAGATCCGTTCGTAGATCCAGCGCCGACCCGCCAAATCCCAAACCGCCAGGCCCGAATCTCGGTCGCGGGTTTGCGTTTCAATCCTGCCTCCGCTGACAGGAAAATAGCGTTCAGGCTGCCACCGCGTCTTGCAGCGTGACGGTGTGTCCGAGGGCTTCGAGCTGGGTGACGAGGCGTTTGGTGGTGCGTTGGGGGTCGCGTTTGCGGTAGTAGTCGCCGCCGAGGTCGTTGTAGAGCTCTCCGGTGGAGAGCATGTGCCAGCACGCGATGATGATGGAGTGCTTGACAGCGCCGAGGGCCTTCTTGTGGCCGCGGCGGGGTCTGAGGCGTTGGTATTGCGCTTGGAGGTAGACGTCGTTGGTGCGTGTTGCGGCGAGGGCGGCCTCCTCGAGCGCCCAGTCGAGCCACTTCGATCCCTTGCGAGTCTTGCCGGAGCGGCGTCTGCCTGCGGACTTGTCGTTGCCAGGGCACATCCCGGCCCAGGAAGCCAATTCCTTCGTAGTTGGGAAGACGCTCATGTCCACGCCGATCTCCGCGATGATCACCTCGGCGGTGCGCCGTTGAACGCCGGGGATCGTGCACAGCAGCTCAACGGCCTTTTCGAAAGGGGCGATCTGCTCCCCGATCGTCTCAGTAAGACCGGCGATCTGCTCGTCCAAGAAGTCCAGGTGGGCGAGAATCGCGCCGATCCACACGGCGTGCAAATGGTCGAAGCGGCCCTCCAGAGCCTCCCGCAGCGCGGGGATCTTGGAGCGCAGACGGCCCTTGGCGAGGTCGGCGAGGACCTCAGGGTCGGTGGTGCCCGCCACAAGCGCGTCGAGCATCGTGCGCCCGGACTTGCCAAGGATGTCCGAGGCGACGCAATCCAGCTTGATCCCGGTGTCCTCCAAGGCCTTGTGCAAACGATTGGCCTCCCGCTGGCGCTCCTGGATCTGGGTCTTGCGATACCGGGTGAGGTTGCGCAGCGCACGGATCGGCTTCGGCGGCACGAAGCTCGCTTTCAACAACCCGGCCTCCGCGAGCTGACACAACCATTCGGCGTCCTTCACATCCGTCTTGCGACCAGGGACCTGCTTGACATGCCTCGCATTGACCAACAGCAGCTCGAACTCGTCCTCCAGGATCGCCCACACCGGCTTCCAGAACACGCCGGTCGCCTCCATCGTGACCTGCGTCACTCCGTGAGCGGCGAGCCAGTCCCGCAGCGTGAGCAGCCCCGCGACCGTCGTTTGAAACTCCGCGACGTGCTGCTCGCGACCCTTGCCATGCGCCGCGGGCACCCGCACGCACGCCGTCACCTGCGCTTTATGAACATCCAGCGCCCCAGGGCGCTCGACTACCGTCTCCATTGCAACCTCCCGAGAGATCGAAGAACACAATCGTCGCCCAGGAGTCTCTGAGAACTAGCGAATCTGACAGGCGTGCTCATAGCAACAGTCCGCGGTCCTGGTTCATACTGCCCTCCTCGTGATCGTCATTGGTCAAATAGTCCAGTCGTGGCGCCGTTGACGTGGATTCTCAGGCCCTTTCGTCGTCCGGTTGTGACCTGGATGGCGTGAAGCTCGCCGCGTTGGACCTTGTGCAAAACGGTCTGGCGGGCGACCCCGAGGCGTTTGGCGGCCTCGGCGAGCGGCACATAGTCGTCGGGCACGTCGGGCACGAACCGGGCGCGGATCTCGTTGGTGAGCCGGATCCTCCAGGGGGCGTGCGGGGTCGTCTGCTCGCCGGGTAGCAGCCCGGCCTGCAGCCACCGGTAGATCGTGGTGTGCGCGACGCCGAGCTCGTCGGCTGCTTGGGCGATCGAGAAGATGCCGCTGTCGGGGTCTGGTGGTGGCGCCGCGGGGATCTGGTGCTGTTTTCGAGCGCGCTTGACGCGTGGCTCGGTGAACGGCAGGCCGGTGCCGGTCAGGCGTCCCTGCTTGTTCAGGATCGCGGCGATCTGGTGGTCGGGGTGGTGCGCGGCGAGCTGGCGGATCAGCTCGATCGTGTCCTCGCTGGTGCGCGTCGTCTCGGGGCCGCGGCGAATGAGCGGGACCAGCAGCTCGGTATGGGCGCCGCCCTCCCAGACGATCTCGATCTCAGCGCGCCGGGGGTCCTCTCTCACGGTGACGATGATCTCGCTGATGAGGGTCCGCAGCAGTTCCTTGCGATCACGCGGGGTTGTCGTCTCGGCCGTCCATAGTCGTGGGAGTTCGCGGCCCAGGCGCGTGAGTGCTTGACGCTCGGTGCTCGTGAGCGGCTCTGGCCGGCGGTGTTCGAGTTCGGCGAGCTTGCGCTGCTCACGCTCGGACTCGCCGAGGGCTTCCTCCAGCGTCCGCTCCAGCGTGCGGCCGACGAGGCGGTTCTCCGGCTCGCACGCGTCGAACTTGCGGCGCGCGCGGCCGGCCTCGAACTGCGCGCGCTCGAGCGCGAGTCGCTGGCCGGCGAGGCGCTCCTCGTGTTGGCGCTCGATCTCACCGATCGCCTCGGCGCACGCGCACACGCCGGCGGGTGTGATCGCCTCCAGGAACGCGGCGGCGATCGCCTTCTCGAGCCGTAGTCCGCCGAGGGACTGGCAGCGTTGCCCGCCGTGGAAGTTGTTGGCGCGCACACACGCATAACGAGGCGTGCGGCCATCGTTACCTGAGTAGGTGACCTGCATCCGCCGACCGCAGCGACCGCAGCGCAGGATGCCCTGCAGCAGCCCGCCGCCCTCCCTCGCGGCGCCACCGCCCTGCCCGCGTGGTCTCACGTTCGCTCGCAGCCGCGCACGGGTGGCCAGGTACTCATCCCAATTGACATAGCCTGGATGGTGCTCGGGCAGGCAGACGGACCACTGCTCGACCGGCAGCTCCACGGTACGGCAGCGCACCTGGCCGTGCTCGTCCAGTGACTTCTGCTGGTGGGTACGGCCGAACACAAACGCCCCCGCATACGCCGGATTGGTGAGAAAATCATGCACTGCGGGATAATTCGCTGGCGCCCAGCGCACCCTCCGCGAGCCGACCGTGCGCCGCGGCAGCCGCTGCGCCTCCTCGATCAAGCAAACAACGACCTGCCGTGCCGAGCCGACGCGCCGCCACAGCTCAAACACCCGGGCAATCGCGTGACGTACCTGCTCATCCGCGGCGAGTACGATCCCGCCGTCCTCCTCGCGGTCAAGGCCAACCGGAAGGTTCTGCTCAAGCTCGCCGCGCTCTGCCTTGTTGCGCAGCCCGCCGTTCAGCCGTGCGCGGATCAAGTGAAGCTCCGCCTCGCTCATCGTGCCCTTCAACCCCAGCAGCAAACGGTCGTTGAAGTCACTCGGCGAGTAGATCCCGTCCTGGTCAGCGATCAGCGTGCCGGTCAGCGCGCACAGATCGAGCAGCTGATGCCAGTCAGCTGAGCGGCGAGCGAAACGCGAAACCTCGAGCGCTAACACGAGCCCGACCTGGCCGAGTCCGACCTCCGCGACGAGATCCTTAAAGCCGACCCGCCCCTCTGTCGAGGCACCCGAACGACCGAGATCCTCATCAACGACCGTGACCGACCCAGCCAGCCACCCGAGCTCGACTGCGCGCTCACGCAACGCGTACTGACGCGCCCGCGACTCATGGTTGCGCTCCAACTGTGTGACCGTTGACTGGCGCACATAGACGACCGCGCGCCGACGCAGATGCGTCTCGGTGATCTTCTGACGGTCACTCATCGCGCTCGGCCTCCATCAGCCGTGCCAGCAGCCGCGCGAGCCTGCGCGTCAACTGCACCCGATGCTCCGGTGGCAGCGTCTCCCATACCGCCGCCGCGACCAGCACCTCCTCGCTCATCACCAGCGCGAGCTGTCCCGACATCATCGCCTCCGTTTTCGCTGGAGGCTCGACCGCGACCCGGACGACGCGCTCGCACCCGCTCCGCCCGCGCCAGCAATAACCGCCACCCCGCCGGCGAGGCCAACCCACCAACCGCAGGCTCAGGCTGGGCTCGCCACGGCAGATCCGTCCACCGCGCCGGGATCGCCCCGGTACTGCCATCCACCAGCCGACAGATCAGGGCGGTCTCGCCCGTCTCCGATGTCCACCCACGCACCTCGAGCTCAACATCCCGCAGCTCTCCCGGAGCCCCCACCAGCCGCACCCGCTCCGGCAAAGGATCAACAACATGAGTAGTGCGACGCCTACCCGCGGAGGCCCGGGGAGACCCACACGCCAGACTAATCTCGGGCTCACAAGCACCAAGCGAAAATCGGCGTCGCGGGCGACACCCCAATCATCACCGTTTTCATCAGCCCGTGCGGGCCCGCAGCGCGGGCACGGGGACTGACAGGAAAATAGCGTTCAGGCTGCCACCGCGTCTTGCGGCGTGACGGTGTGTCCGAGGGCTTCGAGCTGGGTGACGAGGCGTTTGGTGGTGCGTTGGGGGTCGCGTTTGCGGTAGTAGTCGCCGCCGAGGTCGTTGTAGAGCTCTCCGGTGGAGAGCATGTGCCAGCACGCGATGATGATGGAGTGCTTGACAGCGCCGAGGGCCTTCTTGTGGCCGCGGCGGGGTCTGAGGCGTTGGTATTGCGCTTGGAGGTAGACGTCGTTGGTGCGTGTTGCGGCGAGGGCGGCCTCCTCGAGCGCCCAGTCGAGCCACTTCGATCCCTTGCGAGTCTTGCCGGAGCGGCGTCTGCCTGCGGACTTGTCGTTGCCAGGGCACATCCCGGCCCAGGAAGCCAATTCCTTCGTAGTTGGGAAGACGCTCATGTCCACGCCGATCTCCGCGATGATCACCTCGGCGGTGCGCCGTTGAACGCCGGGGATCGTGCACAGCAGCTCAACGGCCTTTTCGAAAGGGGCGATCTGCTCCCCGATCGTCTCAGTAAGACCGGCGATCTGCTCGTCCAAGAAGTCCAGGTGGGCGAGAATCGCGCCGATCCACACGGCGTGCAAATGGTCGAAGCGGCCCTCCAGAGCCTCCCGCAGCGCGGGGATCTTGGAGCGCAGACGGCCCTTGGCGAGGTCGGCGAGGACCTCAGGGTCGGTGGTGCCCGCCACAAGCGCGTCGAGCATCGTGCGCCCGGACTTGCCAAGGATGTCCGAGGCGACGCAATCCAGCTTGATCCCGGTGTCCTCCAAGGCCTTGTGCAAACGATTGGCCTCCCGCTGGCGCTCCTGGATCTGGGTCTTGCGATACCGGGTGAGGTTGCGCAGCGCACGGATCGGCTTCGGCGGCACGAAGCTCGCTTTCAACAACCCGGCCTCCGCGAGCTGACACAACCATTCGGCGTCCTTCACATCCGTCTTGCGACCAGGGACCTGCTTGACATGCCTCGCATTGACCAACAGCAGCTCGAACTCGTCCTCCAGGATCGCCCACACCGGCTTCCAGAACACGCCGGTCGCCTCCATCGTGACCTGCGTCACTCCGTGAGCGGCGAGCCAGTCCCGCAGCGTGAGCAGCCCCGCGACCGTCGTTTGAAACTCCGCGACGTGCTGCTCGCGACCCTTGCCATGCGCCGCGGGCACCCGCACGCACGCCGTCACCTGCGCTTTATGAACATCCAGCGCCCCAGGGCGCTCGACTACCGTCTCCATTGCAACCTCCCGAGAGATCGAAGAACACAATCGTCGCCCAGGAGTCTCTGAGAACTAGCGAATCTGACAGGCGTGCTCATAGCAACAGTCCGGAGGCCCGGGGAGACCCACACGCCAGACTAATCTCGGGCTCACAAGCACCAAGCGAAAATCGGCGTCGCGGGCGACACCCCAATCATCACCGTTTTCATCAGCCCGTGCGGGCCCGCAGCGCGGGCACGGGGACTAATCGGAAAAGCCCTGGTAATCCGGGGCTTTTCTGCTTCTCGGGTTCATGCCGGAAAAACTTCCTCCCGGGATTTTCTCCCAGATGGGCCAGCGTCGAGGCCTTCGCCTTCTGGTTCCTGGTCATCCACGGCCCGGGCTCGATGCAGTTCTCTGGAGTGCAGGTCGTGGGAAAAACATTCCCCCGCTAAGAGCACCTAACAAAAAGATCGGCACGCCCGGATGCGTCCCTGGACGCGGCGCTGGATCGCCACGGTCCGCCTTGCCCGTGCTACCAGCACGGGCTGCGCCAGCCCGCGTCGCCCAGCTTGGTCCAGGAACGCCCCGGACGCACCGCCTATTTTGTTAGGCACTCTAAGAGCAGCTTCGGCTCATACCGTCCGCAGCGCCTCGGTCGGTGACAGTCGAGCGGCGCGTAGCGCGGGCACCAGCCCGGCGACGGCGCCGATCAAAAGCGCCGCCCCGAACCCGCCGGCCCAGGCGACGGTGGGCACGACGATTGTCCAGCCCTTGGTGGCGGCGTAGACAGCAGTTGCGAGCGCGCCGACGGCGATGCCGACGGCGCCGCCGCCGAGCGCAAGCAGGATCGCCTCGGACAGGAACTGCGTGCGGATCTGTCCGCGGGTGGCGCCGAGCGCGCGGCGCAGCCCGATCTCCGAGCGGCGTTCCAGGACGGAGATCACCATGATGTTCGCCACGCCCACCGCGCCGACCAGCAGCGCGACCGCGCCTAGCCCAAGGAACAGGCCGTTCAGCGCGCTCTGGGCGTCCGCGCGGGCCGTGAGCGTGGCGGAGGGCTGGCTGACGTTCACTTCGTTGGGCGCCTCCGGGTCGGCGGTGGCGGCCAGCACCGACTGTACGGCGGCGACCTGGCTGTTCTGGGCGCGCAGGTAAACCGTGTTGGGGTGCCCGTCGAAGTGCAGGTAGCGCTCGGCGGCCCCGAAGCCGACGAGCACCGCGCTTTCGATTTCGGGGGTCAGCACGGAGGGCCCGAGGACGCCGACGAGGTAGAGCCACTGGTTTGCGACCCAGATGCGCTCCCCGGGGTAGATGTGGTCGACGCCCAGCCGCTGTGCGGCGGCCGCACCGAGCACCGCCACCGGCTCCTCCGCGGTAGCGGCGTTCAGATAACGCCCCTGCACGACCCGCACGCCCAGCGTGTGCAGCAAGTCGAGGCTGGCCGCCTCGACGCTGAGGGCGTTCGTGTCGACTTCCGGGATCAGCGGGCTGCGGTACACCTTGCCTTCGACCTTTCCCGTCTCCGCCACGGTTTCCACCGGCTCGATGCGCGCGATCATCGCCGGCGCCACCAGCGGCAGCTCGGCGGTCTTGCCGGTGAAGCTCTGGCCGTTGGTGACCGTCAGCAGGTTCGTTCCCAGCTTGTCGATCTCTTCGAGCAGCCCCGCCTGGCTGGAGGCGGACAGGCCGAGCACCGCGACGATCGCGGCGACCCCGATCGCGATTCCCAGCGCCGAGAGCCCGGCGCGCATCCGCCTGGTCCGTAGGCCAACGCTCGCGACGCGGGCGAGGTCGGAGGCTCGCAGTCGTCGTGGGGTGAGATCAGCGGCGCCGACCTGGTTGCGGGCGGGATCGGCGACAGCGCTCACGGCGCCCTCACAGAGACTGGCCGGGAGCTTCGTTGACGAGCGCGAACGCGGCCGGCTGGGCGGGCTCGGCACTGGCCTTGACGACATAGCCCCCGGGCTGAGCGGAGGCGGTGAAGGGAGGCGTCACGGCGATCCCGCAGGCGCCGGTTTTCACCTTCACCGTGCGGACATATGAGACGTGCGCGCGGCGGTGGTGGGAGCCCCGGGCGCGGAGCGCGAAACGTCCGCTGGCCCCGGTGGCCGGGGCGGAGAAGGTGACGAGCGCGCCCGGCACCGGGTTCTTGTCGGCGTCGGTGACGGTGACCGCGAGGCGGATCGGGAACGCGCTCCCCGTGGGTGTGGACTGGGTTGAGCCGACGCCGGGGGCGATCTTGGCGGGCTTGCCGGCGAGGTTCACCAGCGAGAAGCCGACCGGCGCGATGCTGGGATCCCCGGCCTTGTTGGCGCCTTCGGTCGCGCCTGCGCCGCCGCCGCTGGAAATCGAGGCTGTGGCGGCGAACGAGCCGGCGGCGGTGGTCGCCGTGAGTGCCGGGGAGCTGGCGAGCCCGCCTGCACCGGTGGTGGCTGTCGCCTGGGTACCGCCGCCGGCGAAGTTGGCGCTCGCGGTGGTGCCGGCGCCGCAGCCGGCGGAGGTGCCGGCATCGAGCGTGAATGTGACGGTAACCCCCGCCACCGGGTTGCCCCCGGAGTCCAGAACCCGGACTTGCAGCGGCTGCGGGAAGCGGCTGCCGACCCTGGTCGACCTGCGCTCGAGGGGGATCGCGGCAAGCCGCGCGGGGATGCCAGCGGCGGTGTTGGTGAGCGAGAACGAGACCGAGCCGTACGGTGAGCTCGCGGTGACGGTGTAGCTGCCAGCCGTGCCGTCGGCGGTGAACGTCGGCGCGGCGACGGTGCCCGAGGCGTCGGCCCCGACCGTGGCGGTGTCGGAGTTGCTGGTCGAGAAGCGTCCGCTCGCCCCGCCGGCGGGCGCGCTGAACGTCACCGGGACCCCGGCGGCGCCGGTGACGGCGCAGCCGTCGCTGTTGGAGAGCGCGACCTGCAGTCCACCGGCGAAGGCCGCGTCGAGCGGGGTGGTCTGGGGGGTGCCCGCCACGAGCGTGAGCTGGTTGGGAGGGTTGGGCGAGGGGCAGTTGGAGGTACCCGTGGGCGAGGATTGCGTTTCCCCGGGTGCGCCGCTGTCTTCCCCACTCCTTTCGCCTGAAGCAAACGCCGGGGCGCCGGCGATCGCGCCCGCCCAGGCGCCCAGACCGGCGAGGAGGATCAGTCCCAGCGCTGCGAGGCGGCCAGTCGGCCGGCCGGTTCCTCGCTCGATCATCGCTGGAGCGCTCCGTCTGCGGCGGCGTCGGGTGCGAGCTGCGCCTCGAGCGCCCGCGCTTCTGGGCGCGCCTCCGTGTCGGCGACGATCTGACCGTCGAGCACCTGGACCTGGCGGGGCAGGCGGGCGGCGAGGTCGTGATCGTGGGTGATCACGAGGATCGTCGCGCCCTGCGCGTTCAGCTCTTCCAGGAGCTCCAGCACGCTCGTCCCCGAGGCGCTGTCGAGATTGCCGGTGGGCTCGTCGGCGAGCACGATCGCCGGACGTCCCACCAGCGCTCGCGCGATCGCGACGCGCTGGCGCTCGCCGCCGGAGAGCTTGCTCGGGCGGAAGCCGGCGCGCTCGGCCAGCCCGACCCGCGCGAGCGCCGCGGCGGCGCGCTCGCGACGCTCGGCGGCAGCGACGCCGGCGTAGAGCAGGCCGTCGGCGACGTTCTCCAGCGCGGTCGAGTGCTCGGCGAGGAAGAACTGCTGGAAGACGAAGCCGACGCGCGTCGCGCGCAGCGCCGCGAGCTCACGGTCGGACAGCCGCGCGGCGTCGAGGCCGGTGATCGACACCGCGCCCGCGGTGGGGCGCTCGAGCGTGCCCATCACGTGTAGCAGCGTCGTCTTGCCCGAGCCCGACGGTCCCACGATCGCGACCAACTCGCCCTCGCGCACCGCGAAGCTGACCTCCCGCAGCGCATACACCGGCGGCTCAGCGCCGTAGACCTTGCTGACGCCGCGCAGCTCCAGCACCACCGGCGCCCCGCCGTCGTCTGCGTACGCGACGCCTGTCGGTAGCCCGCTCATGGCGTCGCCGGCACCACCGCGCGCTGGCCGGCGTACAGACCCTGGCCGCTGACCTGCACGAGGCCTTCGGCGTCGTCGAACAGGCCGACGGTGATGGCCACTAGGCGGTGCACGCGGCCGTCGGCGATCTCCAGCGCGTAGCCGCCGCCGGCGAGCGCGAGCAGCGCGTTCGACGGGAACCGCCAGCACGTTCTGGACGCTTTCGGTCGTGATCTCCACGTTCACCGGCGCCTGGTCCAGATGCCCCGTCGCCGCCGGGTCGGTCGGGGTGGCGTGCACTTCGACGGTGGGCGCGCTTTCTTCTTCTCCCCCGCCGCCTTGACCGCCGGAGGATGGCGAGGTGGCGACGCTCGACACGTAGGTGACCCGGCCCGGCGTGGTCTGGTTGTCGGGCAGCGTGATCGTGACCGTGTCGCCGACCTCGACGCTGCTCTGCTCGGAGGCGTCGAGCGCGAGCTTGACCTGGCGAGCGGTCGAGGTGATCGCGAGCACCGGCCCCGGCACGACCGTCGCCCCGACCGTGGGGGTCACGCTGGTGACGCGCACCGGCCCGGACTCGAACACGACCGATCCCACCAGCAGCTCGCCAGTTACCGAGGCGCTGCGCGCGGACTGCAGCGCGCGAATCGCCGCCGCGGTGCCGGCGGTGAACTCGTCGCCCTGGAGGCCCCCTCCGTAGCCGAGCGCGTCGAGGTTCGCGTTCAGCTCGGCCACGTCAGGCCCCGGAGACATGCCCGCCACGAACGCTCGCGTCGCCGGCGTGGAGCCGTACAGCAGCAGCACCGGCTGGCCGCCGATCTCGTACAGGCTCTGCCCGCGCGCGACGATTTGGCCGACCGACGGCAGCGCCGTGAAGGTCGCACCCTGTCCGTAGAGCGCAGCCGAGGAGCGCGCCGTGGACAGATTGGACTGCGCGCTCGCGAGCTGTTGTTCCGCAGAGGAGACCTGTGAGCGATCGGCGGTGAGCTTGTCGGCGGCGCTGCTGGTGTTCTGCTGTGCCGAGGACACGGCCTGTACGTCGCTCGAGCACGAGCTCCCGCCCCCACTCGGCGAGTTGTTTTCGCTGGCGGGCGAGGCGTTGGCGGAGGCGGCTTCCGCGGCGCCAGCCCCCGCGCAGTCGACCGCCTCTTTCGCCCGCGCTGCCGCCAGCGTCGCTTGGTGGCCGGCGAGCGCCTGCGTGTCGATGGCCAGCGTCGTGGAGGCTGTGGCCAGCATCGCTTCGGCGCTCGCGACCTGCTGGCTGGCCTGCTGGACGGCGGAGGGTGCCGTCCCGGAGGGCACGCGGATGCTGGAGGAGCCGGCGTAGCCGAGCGTGCCGCTCACCTGTGTCTGCTGCGAGAGCGACTGCCGTTTCACCGCTGCCAGCGAGGTGGCGCTAGCGTTGTCGAGCACGCCGGCGCCGGATTTCCCCCCGCCGGCAAACGGGTCGGTGGCGATCAGCGCGACGACCGCGACGACCAATGCCAGGCCCGCCGCCGCCAGCATCCTGCGGCGGGCGCGAGGAGCCGAGAGGCCGATCTGCGTGGGCGTCGCTTCACCGGACATGCGCTGCGCAGCTTTTACGACATCGACGGTTTCGGGAAGGTAACGCCGGCCTCACGCGCGAGCCCACGCCCGAAACCCACTCACCACGGCGATCACGGGGCCACTGCCACGTTGCCGGGGCCGCCCTTCGGCCCGGGCATGATCGACTGGCACGCTTTCTGGGCGGCCTGGAACTGGGGCGAGCTGAGATCAATCCGGCTCGGGCCGCCCTTCCCGCCCCCGATTCGTATGCCGACACCGCCGCCGCCGCTGCGGGAGAATTCCGGGTCGGGGAAGTTCGGAACTCCGTGGGTGCGCATGCACTGCGCGAACTGCAGCGCTTTTTCCTGCAGCTTCGTCTGTTCCGCGGGGCTCGGGGGCTTGCCTCCCTTTGGCGCCAGCTTTGCGCAGGCCTTGGTCGCGGCCTGGAACTGCGCGGACTGCGGGTTGACGCCGGTCACGTGGCCGTTGTGGTCGCTGCTGTGGATCAGCAGGTGGCCTTCGGCCGGTTCGGGAAATTCGGGTACCCCATGGGAGCGCATGCACTGCGAGAACGCGACCATCTTCTGCTGGGCGCTCGCGCTGCTTTCGCTTTCCGGTGAGGACGAGCTGCCGCTGCCGGGGTCAGCCCTGCTGGAAGTGCTGGAGGCGAGCTGCGCGACGCCGGGGCTTGACGAGGAGCCGCCGCAGCTGGCAACCAGCAGGGCGGGGGCGGCAAGCATGGCCAGGGTGAGCATGGCTATCTTCATATCTCTCGATCTCCTTCACCTTCAGGTAGCGGGTGTTCGCCGTTGCGGGGAGCGGTGACGCGACGACATCATGCGGAACACGACCTGAGAAACGGCTGAGAAGAAGCGAGGAACTTCCTAAGTGGGCGCATCAGTGGTTGTGCAGGGGAAACGCGCACGCGGCTGCCGCCCGCGTAAACGCCGGCGACTGCTGGTCGATCCTGCCTCCGAACACGAAGATCACGCCTTCGATGTCGCTGATCACGCCGCCGCCACCGCCCAGGGCGGCGCGGGGATTGGATGGGGCTGTGGTCCGAGGGTCGGGGAATTCAGGTACACCGTGCTGACGCATGCACCGCGCGACCGTCAGGAAATGCGCCAGTGTCATTGCGGATGGCGGCGAGCCGGAGCCGGGGCCCGGGGGCAGGAACTTCTTGCACTTCGCCTGTGCCGCCTTGAACGGGGGCGATGATGGGTCGGCGCCCGTGTGAAAGAGAAAGCCGCCGCCGGCCCTGGGATCTGGGAAGTGGGGTACGCCGTTGGCGCGCATGCAGCCGGCAAACGCGAGCGCCGCGGCTTCCGGCGAGACCGAGCCGGCGCCGGTCGTGGCGTTCGAGGTGCCGCCGCCCGAGGTGCCGCCGCCCGAGGTGCCGCCGCCCGAGGTGCCGCCGCCCGAGGTGCCGGACGACAGGCGCGCGACGCCGGGGTTGGAGGAGCCTCCGCCGCAGCCGGCGACGAGCAGCGCGCTCGCGAGCACGACCACGCTGAGGTTGATTCTCCCCGGCGCCATACGGAGATCATGCGGGAGCGACCTGAGAATCGGCTGAGAGAAGGCGAGGGATTTCCTCAAACGACGCCCGACGCCCTCGGAGCGTCCAGCTTCGACGAGGCGATCTCGGCATCGGTCATCTGCAGCGGTGGAAGCTCGAGCGTCAGGCGGGCGCCACCGCCGGGATCGTTGGCGGCGTGCACCGATCCACCGTGAGCCTCGGCCATCTGGCGCACGATCGCCAGCCCGAGCCCCGATCCGGGTCGCCTCCGGGCACCGGGCGCACGGTAGAAGCGGTCGAACACGCGGGGGAGATCCTCCGCGGAGATTCCCGGGCCGTGATCGCGGACCTCGATCGCGCCGTCGCGCACGCGCACTTCGACGGGGCCGCCCGCCGCTTCACCCTTGTGGTTACCGGTGGGCGGGTTCCATTTGCAGGCGTTGTCGAGCAGGTTCGTGATCGCCCGATCCAAGCGCGCCGGCGCGGCTCGCACGAGGCAGGGCTCGGCATCGATCACGATCGGGCACTCCGGCGCATGCAGTTGCGCACGCTGCAGCGCTCCGGCGGCGGCCAGGTCCAGGCGCACGTCCTCGACCTCGACCTCCTCGACCTCGGTCTTGGACAGGTCGACCAGATCGCCCACCAGCACCGTGAGCTCGCGCAGTTGCGCCTGGGCGGCGGCAAGGATGCGAGCACGCTCGTGCGTGGGCAGTTCCTCGCTCATCGCAAGCGCGTCGAGGTTGGCCTGCACGCTCGTCAACGGCGTGCGCAGCTCGTGCGAGGCGTCGGAGACCAGCTGTCGCTGGGCGAGCCGCGAGCGCTCGAGCGCGGCGAGCATCGTGTTGAAGCTCTCTGCCAGCCGCCCCAGCTCGTCGTCCTCGCCGGCCTGGATGCGGTGGCCGAGATCCTGCGTGCGAGCTACGCGTTCGGCGGCCCCTGTCAGACGGCGCACGGGGATCAGCGCTGTGCGCGAGACGAGCAGCCCGAGTGCCGCCGCGAGCCCGATCCCGCCCAGGCACACGAGCGCGAGCACCAGCTTCAGGTGCGTGAGCGTGCTGTCCACGTCGGTCAGCGGCAGCGCCACCTGCCACACCCCTCCTTCCGGCGCACGCTTGGTCAAGATCCGCATGGGTGTGCCGGCGACGGTCGTTTCGCTGAAGAAAGCGCCGCGCCGGCCGGCCGCCACGGCCCGGGTGGCGGCGGTGACCGGAAGCTGCAACCCCCTGGTTTCCGAGCGCAGGACCTGTCCGTTGGCTTGGAAGAGCTGCACGTACCCGACCGCGCTGCCGGGTGTTGGAGGGGGCAGCACGAGTCGGTTGACGGGAGCGACGCAGTGCGGTGAGCGAGCGGGACGCGGAGGAGCGGGTTCCCCGGGTAAAAGCGAACCGGAAGCTTTGCCCGAGTAGGCGGTTTCGATCAAATGCAGTACCGCACGCGCGCAGGGCCGCACCCCCGCGACGGCGGCACCGCGGGGAAGGCCGAGCCGTGCCACCGGCTGGCCGAAGCCGATCGGCGCCGATGCCCCGGGCGGCAGCTTTCCTTCCCGCATCAGCCTGGCCAGCTCCGCCGCGCTGACGTTCACGGTCTTGATCTGGACCGCCTGAGAGCGGCCGGGAGTGAGCTTTTGACGCAGGCTGGCGTCGATCCGCGCGTGCAACTCGTTTCCGGTCACCACGTACACCACGACCGACGCGATCACGATTGCCGCCGCCACCGCACCGGCCGCCAGCAGCACCACGCGCCGGCGGAAGCTCATCGCGGCGAGCACCTCAACACGTAGCCGACTCCCCTCACCGTCTGCACCAGACGCGGCTCCCCGCCGACCTCGGTCTTGCGGCGCAGATAGCCGACGTACACCTCCAGCGAGTTCGAGGCCGGCCCGAAGTCGTAGCCCCACACGCACTCGAAGATCCTCGTGCGCGAAAGCACCTGCCGAGGGTGGCGCATGAGCAGTTCCAGCAGCAGGAACTCCGTGCGGGTCAGCTCCAGCGGACGTCCCGCCCGGCGCGCCTCGTGCGCGCGCGGATCGAGCTCGAGGTCCTCGAAGCGCAGGGTCTCCCCGTCGCCCTCCCAGCCGGTGCGGCGCAGCAGAGCACGCAGTCTGGCGATGAGCTCCTCACTGGCGAACGGCTTGACCAGGTAGTCGTCGGCCCCGGCCTCCAGCCCGGCGACGCGCTCTGAGACCTCGGCGCGGGCTGTCAGCATCAGCACTGGCGTGCGATCGCCGATCGCGCGCATCCGCCGGCAGACCTCCAGGCCGTCCAGGCCGGGCATCAGCACGTCGAGGATCACCGCGTCGGGTCGGTCCACCGCGAGCGAGCGGATCGCCTCGCCCCCGTCGGCCGCGCTCGCCACCCCGAACCCGTTGAGGTCCAGCACCAGCTCGAGCGCCTCGCGTACGGAGGGGTCGTCGTCAACGACCAGCAGCCGCATGTGCCGATGCTGACAGGCGAACCTGAAAGAAAGCTGAGGAGCCGGCCCGGGTCAGGGCCCCGGCGCGGCCTGCTGAGTGTGGCCGGAGCCGTGCGCGCCGCCGGGGATCAACGATTCGCAGTCGTGCACCGCCGCCTTGAACACCGGCGAGCTCTCGTCGAGCTTTTGGTGTTCGATGTGGACCCCGCCGCCGGAGAACGTTGGGTCGGGGAAGTTCGGCACGCCGTGGGAGCGGATGCAGGCCGCCGCCCTCAGGTACTGCCCCTGCTGTGCCGGTGTCAGCGGAGCCTGATTGCCCGGCCCACCGCCGGGCAGGAGCTTGCGACAGGCTCCCTCGGCGGGCTTGAACCTGGGGTTCTGTCCGACACCGGCGGGAACGGCCATCTTGATGCTGGTTGAGCTGCCGTGTTCGCTGACCTGGGGCTCGGGGAAGTTGGGTACGCCGTGCGCGTGCATGCAGGCGGTGTAGGCGATCGCCTGGCTGGCGGGTGATGCTTCGTGGCCTGCGCTTGCGCCCGCCGCGCTGGACGTCGAGGAGTGGGACGCCGACGTGTGCGTGCCCAGGCTCGCCACGCCCCCGTTCGGGGATCCGCCGCCGCAGCCCGCGACGAGGACGCCGGGGAGGAGCAGCACCGCCGCGGCGCAAGCCGCGCGTCGCAGTCGGGTTGTGACTGTGCTCCGATCATCGAGTGGTGCGTCCTCGTCTGGCATGTCGTCTCCTCGCAGCTCGTATACGGCGGTTGCAGCTGCTTGTACGCCATGCGCGGTTTCGGGAACGTATCGATGCAGGGTGACGTGGCGATACCGCGCCGAAACCGTGGGGGGCTAGCCTCGTGGGCGTGCGGGTGCTCGTGATCGAGGACGACGAGGAGATGGCCGAGGCGATCGCCTTCGGGCTGCGCCAGACGGGCACGGCGGTGGATGTCGCGCTGGACGGCCCGGCCGGGCTCGTCCGCGCGCGCGTGAACGACTATGACGTGATCGTGCTCGACCGCGACCTACCGGGAATGCACGGCGACGAGCTGTGCGGAAGGCTGGTGGAGGAGGAGTGTCGCAGCCGCATTCTGATGCTCACCGCCGCGGGGATGGTGGAGGACCTGGTCGACGGCTTGGCGCTGGGCGCCGACGACTACCTGCCCAAGCCGTTCGACTTCCCGGTGCTGGTCGCCCGTATCGGCGCCCTCGCGCGGCGTGCCCAGCCGGCGATCCCGCCGCTGCTGCGCCGCGAGGACCTCGTGCTCGACTCGGCGCAGCATCGTGTCTCGCGCGGGGGGCGCGAGATCGAGCTGGCGCCGAAGGAGTTCGGCGTGCTGGAGCTGCTGCTCGCCTCGCAGGGCCGCTGCGTGTCGGCCGAGGAGCTGCTCGCGCGGGTGTGGGACGAGGCCGCGGACCCGTTCACCAATGCCGTCAAGATCACCGTCAGCCGCCTGCGTGCCAAGCTCGGAGAGCCGCCGCTGATCGAGACTGTCGCCAAGGCCGGCTACCGGATCTGAGCGAGCCGTGGGTCTCGGCCGCCGACTGACACAGCTCGTGCGGCGCCTGCCACTGCCGCGGCGCACGATCCGTCTGCGCCTGGCGGTGCTCTACGGCAGTCTGTTCTTCCTCTCCGGTGCCGCCCTGCTGGGAATCACCTACGCCGGTGTCGCGCGCACCCACGGCGTCTATTCGCAGGCGTTCCCCGCACCGGTGATTCGGACCGAATTGCACGAGGCGCCCTCCGGTACCCTGCCGCCCGGGCTGGCAGGGCCTCGCAAAAAGGTGGAAGAAGCACTGCACACCCCACCGCCGGGCGGAGTCGCGGTGCGGATCTTCGATCCAGGCCAGCACGGCGCGGACGTGCGTGTGCTCGCATTCGTGTCGGTGATCGCCCTTGTGGCGATGGCGGCGATCTCGATGGGGCTCGGATGGCTGGTGGCGGGACGGGTGCTGCGCCCGCTGCGCACGATCACCGGCGCGGCGCGCGAGATCTCGGCCACGGATCTGCACCGGCGGCTCGCGCTTGCCGGCCCCGACGACGAGTTCAAGGAGCTCGGCGACACGTTCGACGGGCTGCTGGGGCGGCTCGATGCGTCCTTCCAGGCACAGCGCCAGTTCGTCGCCAACGCCTCCCACGAGCTGCGTACCCCGCTCGCCAGGCTGAAGACGCTGGCACAGGTGGCGCTGGCCGACCCGAACGCGAGTGTGGAGTCGCTGCGCGCCGCCCACGATCGCGTGCTCGCCTCCGAGCAGCAGTTGGAGCAGCTGATCGACGCGCTCCTCAGCCTGGCCAGCAGCGAGCGGGGCCTGGATCGCCGCCAGGCGGTCGACCTCACGGCGCTGGTCGGAGAGGTGCTCGCCGACCGCCGCGATGAGATCGAGCGTCGCGGACTGCGGCTGCACGCCACCCTGGACCCTGCACGCATCCAGGGCGACCCTCAGCTCCTGGAGCGACTAGCCGCGAACCTGATTGACAACGCGGTCCGCCACAACACCGCCGGCGGGCGAATCGAGGTCGCCACCACAACCACCGCCGCAACCGCGGTCCTGTCGGTGGCCAACGACGGCCCGGTCGTTCCAACCGAGGAGCTGGAGCGCCTGCAAGCCCCGTTCCAGCGCCTTGGCGCAGCCCGCACCAGCCCCGGCGACGGTCACGGCCTTGGCCTCTCGATCGTGCACGCCATCGCCAGCGCCCACAAAGCCCAGCTTGGCGTCAGCTCGCGGCCCGAGGGGGGCCTGGCGGTGGAGGTGCGCTTTCCTCACAACGCCTAACTGAAGGGACCTCCCTCAACCCCATCGAGCTCGCCGAGCCCCGGTCAGGTACAGACATAATGGGACCTCTCGTACGGTTTTTGGCCAGTTTGTCTCACTGCGCTACGGCGATGGGCGTGTTCTGCGTCCTGGCGGGGGGTGTTGTCGTGGTCGGAGTCCGGTCATGGAGCACGACTGTGCCTCCGCGAGCGGGGCTGATCGTGATGCTGCGTCTACGCGTGGCCTCTGCCCGGTTGCCGGCCGGCGCGAGCTCGCAGCGCTCCAGCACGGCGCGCAGCACGAGCTTCATCTCCAGCAGCGCGAAGCTCGCGCCTAGGCAGCGCCGGCGCCCGCCACCGAAGGGGATCCACGTATAGGTCCCTGGCTTCTGCCCGCCCTCGCGCTCGAGGAACCGCTCGGGGCGGAACTCGTAGGGCTCGGGGTACACCGCCGGATCGTGGTGGAGGAGGTAGGCGTTGACGAACAGCGCCACTCCGGGCGGGTAGGGGAAGCCGCCGATCTCGACGGGCTGCATGACCAGGCGGGGCTCGGCGTTGGGCAGCACCGGCCGGTGGCGCAGGATCTCGTTGATGGTGGCGGTCAGGTACTCCTCCTCGGAGCCCTCTTCCATCTCCTCGCGCAGGCGTGCCAGCACGGTGGGCTCGCGCGCGAGACGCTCGAACGCCCAGGCGAGCTGGGAGGCAGTGGTCTCGTGGCCAGCGACCAGGGCTGTCATCAGCTCGTCGCGCAGCTCTTGCGGGTTCATCGGCGAGCCGTCCTCGTGACGGGCGCCCAGCAGCGTGGAGAGCACGTCCTCGCCGATCGCTTGCTTGGCCGGCGGTGCCCCGCTGCTTTCACCGTCGGCGCTCTCCCCGTCCGCTCCTCGACGTTCGGCGATCAGCTCGAAGATCAGCTCGTCAACCTGCCGCAGGCGGGCCATCGGTCCGAATCTGGCTCCTATCCAAGCCATCGGCGCGCTGCCGGTCAGGAGATCTGGCGGGGGTGGCAGCAGCGACAGCGGGCTGGTGGCGAACGCGAGGATCTCGCCCAGCAGCTTGCGTAGCGCATCCAGCTGGGCGCCTTGCTCCAGGCCGAAGACGGTCCGCAGGATGATCTCGAGGGTCAGCCGTTGCAGCCGTGGGTGAAGTTCGATCGGCTGCTCACGCGGCCAGGTGGCGAGCTCGCGCTGCGCCAGCTCGCTCATCAGGTCTGCCAGTCCCTGCATCCGCTCGCCGTGGAATGCGGGCAGCATGAGCTTGCGCTGCTCCATGTGGGAGTCCCCGTCGAGCAGGATCACCGAGTGGCGGCCCACGACCGGTTCGAGGATTTTGGCTCCCTCGCCGGGGTGCAGGACGTCGGGGGGTGCCTGGAACACTTCCTTGATCTCGTCGGGGTCCGAGATGCTCACGAACGGCGGCGCTCCGAGCAGGCGGATCGTGAAGCGCTTCCCGTAGCGCGCCCTTCCGCGCTCGAGGAAGGCGGTGGGGCGGCTCCAGAAGCCGAGCGTCTGCAACGCCGACGGCATTCGCGGACCCGGGGGCAGCTGACGATCCATGGCGGGTGCTCCTTACGTTAGAGTTATACTGGTGAGTATATCTACTTGGAGGTATGTGTCAAGCTGATGCCGCGGGGACATTTCGATCGCAGCGCACGCAAGGCCGAAACCAGGGCACGGCTGTTGCAGGCCGCCGCCGAGGTGTATGCGCTCCGTGGCTTCGGTGGGGCGACCCTCGATGAGGTCGCCGCGCAGGCTCGGCTGACCAAGGGCGCGGTCTACGACCACTTCGGCAGCAAGGAGAACCTCCTGACTGCGCTCATGGAGGAGTACCTCGCTGGAGCGATTGCCGAGCAGCTCACACTGTTTGACGGCGATCGCGCTACCTGGGAGCGCCCGCTGGCCGGCAGCGAGACCTGGATGGCGCGCTTGCACGAGAGCCCCGACCGCTTCCGCCTGTTCGTCGAGCTGTGGACGCTCGCTCAGCGCGATGAGCAGTTGCGCGTGCGCCTGGCTGGAGCGCTGCGCGAGCTGCACGCGACGTTCGCCAGTTTTGCCAGGGCCAGTGCTGGCGAGGGCGGCGTGCTACCTCCACCTGGGGCCGCCGAGCAGTTCGCCAACGTGACGCTCGGACTCGGCGTCGGCCTGGCGATGCTGAAGCTCACCAACCCCGACACGGTGCCCGATGCCCTACTTGGCAACGTCCTCTCGATGCTGGTCCGCACATTGGAGTCAAACCCCGAAGCCCGCGCGCTGCTCGCCAGTGGATCGCAATGACACGGCGCCTGAACGTCCTGTTCGTTCAGGCCGACTGCGGTGGCGGCGTGCCCCCGGCGATTGCGGTTGCGCGCCGACTGCGAGAACGGGGCCACGCCGTGAGGTTTCTGGCAGCGCGCTCACTCGAGAGTCAGCTGACGCGGGAAGGCTTTGCGTATGAAGCGTTTCAGCGGGCGCCAGACTTCGGATCAGCTCGGCGAGAGACCGACCAGCTGCGTGACTGGGAGGCACGGACTCCGATCGGCGCCGTACACGCGCTCTTCAACGTCATGTGTGGTCCGGCGGCTGCTCATGCAGCCGATGTGGTCGACAGCCTCGAGGCCGTTCCCACCGACGTGGTCGCCTGCGACTTCATGCTGCTCGGCGCCTTCGTGGGCGCGGAGGCGTGCCACATTCCAAGCGTTGCACTCGTCCACACGGTAGCGGTGGTGCCACTTGACGGGTTGCCGCCGATTCCTTACGGCCTGCAACCCGCTCATGGCCTACCGGGACGCTGGCGAGATGCGTTCCTGCGAGCTGCGCGAGACCGGCTTCTGCGCCGCTGGCTCGATGTGCTAAACGACGCGCGAGCCCGCTACCAGCTCGCTCCCGTCTCGCGTATCTACGACCAGTGGTTCCGCGCGCAGCGGCTGCTGATCCTGTCCAGTCCCACATTCGACTTCCTCGCAAACCACCTCCCTGAGAACGCGCGGTACACCGGGCCCCCGTTCTGGGAGGCGCCCGCCGACATCCCACTGGACCCACCCGAGCCCTCGCAAGCGCCGCTCGTCGTGGCGTCGCTCAGCACCACCTACCAGGACGAAGGACGCTACCTGCGGATACTGATCGCGGCGCTCGGAAGCCTCCCCGTCCAGGCTATCGTGACGACAGGCGCCGGATATGACCTCAGCGACCTAGGTCCCCTGCCCGGCAACGTCAACGTGCGTCCGTACATCCCACACGGCCCGCTGCTCGAGCGCGCCGCGATCATGATCACGCACAGCGGCCACGGCAGCGTCATGGCGGCGCTCGCCCACGGCGTGCCACTGCTATGCGTGCCATTCGCCCGCGACCAGCGCGACATCGCGCTCCGCGCCGTGGCCACTGGCGCCGCAGTCAGGCTAAGCCCCACACGCCTGACAGCCCGAAAGCTCTCACGAACCGTAGAACAAGTACTCCAGCGTCCGGGGTACCGACAGGCGGCCAGAAGGATCAAGGCAAGCCTCGCGACCGAAGACGGCGCCGGCGACGCCGCGCGGGAAATCGCCGCCGTTGGGACAGGCGACGCTTGACCTGCGCGCCCTGCTGGCGATGCTCAGGGCGGGAATGCTCAGGCCGACGGCGCCGGCACGGGCGCTCACTGCACTCCGTGCTCTACGCCGCATCAGAAGTCACAGAGCTCTTCGATCCGTCTGGTACCCCAGGCGTTGGGGCCATGCGGAGCCGCGGTTGAGGTGTAGTATCGGCCGATGATGCAACAGCAGGGCGCGGGTGCGGTGGCGGTCGCCAACGAGGAAGCGGTGCGTGCATGGAACACCGTCCTGTACGAGCGGTGGAAGTCGAACCGCAAGGTGTTCGTGGGCGCGCTGACAGAGGTAACCGAGGAGGTCTTCGAGCTCTTTCCGCCGCCCGAGCGTGGGCGCTGCATCGACATCGGGTGCGGCTTCGGCGAGACGACTCAGCGGCTGGCTGAGCTCGTCGGGCCGGGAGGCTCCGCGCTGGGCACCGATTCCTCGCCGCGGTTCATCGAGGACGCCCGTCGCGAGGCCGTCGAGGCGGGGGTCGAGAACATCGCGTTCGAGACCGCCGATGCGCAGACGGCTGAGTGGGATCGGATCTATGACTACGCCTTCTCGCGCATGGGAACGCAGTTCTTCGCCGCACCCGTCCCGGCTATGCGCGCGATCCGCGGCGCGCTCGAGCCCGGCGGCACGCTCGCGAAGGTCTGCTGGCGCCGCAAGGCTGAAAGCCCGCTCTGGGCGGAGACCGAGCAGGTCGTTGAGCGGTTCCTCTCGCGCCCTGAGGAGTATGAGGCCGACACCTGCGGGCCCGGGCCATTCTCGCTCGGTAACCCCGAGACCACCCGCGGGATTCTCGAGGCCGCCGGGTTCGACGAGATCGAGTTGCATCAGCGCGACTTCGACTACTTCATGGGCGCGGACATGAACGAAGCGATCGACTCCCTGCTCGCGATCGGACCCGGCGCCGAGCTGATCCGCCTGAACGGCGAGTACGGGGAGAGCCGTAGGGGCGAGATCGCCGAGGCCTTGAGTGACCACTACGCCGCTTGGCAGAAGCCCGACGGCTCCATAGTCAGCCGCGGAGCCGTCTGGATCGTCGCGGCCACGAACCCCGGCTAGCACGAGCTGCCCACTTCAAGGACAGTGCCTACCGTGCCGGTGCGCGCGGCGAGGAGACCGGTGCGCTGGTGCGCTCTGGCTCAATCGAGAAGATCTGATAGCCGGAACGGGGCCTGCGGCCACGGGCACGACCCACCACCGGCGCTTGTGCTTCTCCGGCTGAGTGGCCCCATCAATGGATTGCCACCCCCGTTGCCGCGCAACTGCGTCGTCACGCCCGCGTACCAACCGTGAGCAGATACTCCATCTCAAAGCGCGCGTTATCGGGTGTGCCACGGTTCCACTCGTCGCAGAGCTCGTTCAGTGCCGCGTCGAGCTCCGCCTCGCGTCCGGTCAGGCGCGCATTTGCTTGGGCGGCGATCGTCGGGCCATACCGTGCTTTGAAGTGCTCACCAAACTCGCGAGGTTTCTCGAAGGCCGTAACCTCCAGCACATCCCGCTTCAGCGTGCGAAAGTCAACGCGAGTGCCGAACAGCTCCCTCAGATGCTCCTCGCTGCCCCACAGCGGGGGCGGCTGAACACCCGGTGGAGGCGCGGGAACGAATGGCCCCATCGCCCTAAACAGCGCGCCGACCATACCCTCAGGTGTCCAGCTCAGCAGCCCGATCGTGCCACCCGGACGGCACACACGAACCAACTCATCAGCGACATCCTGGTGGTGAGGCGCGAACATCGCACCGATCGAGGAGATCACGACGTCGAAGGACTCGCCCTCGAACGGCAGGTGCTCGGCGTCGGCCTGCACCCAGTCGAGAACCAACCCTTCGCTCTCCGCGCGGGCGCGGCCTGCTTCGAGCAGCCCAGGCGTCAGGTCGCTGGCGGTGACCTGCGCACCAGCCTTCACCGCCGGTATCGAGGCGTTGCCCGTTCCGGCTGCCACGTCCAAGACGACGTTGCCGACGCCGATGCCGCATGCCTCGACAAGGCGCGGCCCAAGCGGGAGCAGGAACGTCTCGACCATATCCGGGTAATCACCCGACGCCCACATCGCGCGATGACGCGCCTTCAGCTCGGAATCCGACACAGTGGACGACAAAACGACCCCCTTTGTTGACAGGCCCCGATCGTACTGCACCTCGGGCACGAACTGCAAAGCAAGTAGATGGCCACCGCTACCCGAGACGGTCGATGAATCGCCGCACAGGACTTGGCCGCCACGGCCGCATCGAAGACGCCGCCGGAGACCCGCTCGACGGCTTGGTGAACTGAGCTCGCGTTTGTGGCACGATTGGCTCTCCCGACTGGATGAGGTTGCAGCAGTGGCGCAGACACCGGAGCCGCAGGCCATTCTGATGGCGCCCACGGAGGCCGCGATCTTCCTCGTGCTCTGTGTAGATGAGGGCGCCGAGGACGATCTGCGTGATCTGCTGCGGGATATCGGCGGGCTGATCCGCTCGGTCGGCTTTCGCATCCCCGACGGTGGCCTGGGCTGTGTCGTGGGCCTCGGATCGGCGCTGTGGGATCGCCTGGTGGGCTGGCCCCGTCCAGCCGGGCTGCATCCCTTCGCCGGGTTGAGCGGGTCGCGGCACATGGCCGTGGCGACGCCGGGGGATCTGCTGTTCCACATTCGGGCCCACCGCGCCGATCTGTGCTTCGAGCTCGCCCAAAGGCTGGTCGAGCGCCTGCGCGGGAGCGCGGAGGTGGTCGACGAGGTGCACGGGTTCAAGTCCTTCGATGAGCGCGACCTGCTCGGGTTCGTCGACGGCACGGAGAACCCGGTTGGCGCCGCGGCGCCTGCGGCGGCAGTGATCGGCGATGAGGACCCCGACTTCGCAGGCGGCAGCTATGTGCTCGTCCAGAGGTATCTGCACGACCTGGCGGCCTGGGATGTGCTGGCGGTGGCCGAGCAGGAGCGGGTCGTCGGCCGCACCAAGCTCAACGACATCGAGCTGCCGGATGAGATCAAGCCCGCGAACTCGCACGTGGCGCTGACGACGATCGTCGACGACGCCGGTCAGGAGCGTCAGATCGTCCGCTATAACATGCCATTCGGGCGGGTCGGCGACGGTGAGTTCGGCACCTACTTCATCGGTTATGCGCGTACCCCGGTTGTGCTCGAGCAGATGCTCACGAACATGTTCATCGGCAACCCTCCCGGCAACTACGATCGCATCCTCGACTTCTCCACTGCGACGACGGGCAGCCTGTTCTTCGTGCCCACAGTCGAGTTCCTCGACGATCCACCGACCCCGGCCAGCGCTGCGAGGTCCACCGACACCGAACGGCCCATCGGCGAGATCGATGGCCAGACCGGCGAGGGATCGCTGCGGATCGGCAGTCTGAAGTCGGCGCCCGCGCAAGAGAGTGTCACCGCACAACCACAGCCAGTCCTCTGACCTCGAGGAGACCGACCCGATGGCCCCCAACCGAGCGATGCGTCGATGAACCACCTGCTCCGTACGCATGCGCCGATCAGTGACGCCGGCTGGCAACTGCTTGACAACGAGGCCAGGCAACGACTCGCGCCGGCGCTCGCCGCGCGCAAGCTCGTCGACTTCGCCGGCCCGCATGGTTGGTCGCATTCGGCCACCAACCTCGGCCGCACCAGCCCGCTGGAATCCGCGTTGGGTGAAGGTGTCACGGGTCTGCAGCGGCGCGTCTTGGCGCTCGTGGAGGCTCGAGCGGACTTCGAGGTCTCGCTGGAGGAGCTTCGTGACGCCGATCGCGGCGCCGCCGATGCCGACCTCGACGGGCTCGCCCGCGCGGCGCACCGCATCGCGGTCGCCGAGAACGTCGCCGTGTTCCACGGCTGGAGCGGTGCGATCGCCGGGATCACGCAGGCCTCGCCTCATGAGCCGGTCCCGCTCGGCGAGCCCGCCGAGGAATATCCGAGCGCGGTCGCAGCGGCCGTGGAGCGGCTCTTGAACAGCGGGATCGACGGCCCGTACGCGCTCGCGCTGGGCGCAGAGGAGCACCAGCGCGTGATCGAGACCGCCGAGCACGGCGGCTACCCCTTGCTCGAGCACCTGCGGCGGATCCTCGACGGTCCGATCGTCTGGGCCCCCGGAGTCCAGGGAGCGGTCCTCGTCAGTCAGCGCGGAGGCGACTTCCTGTTCGACTGCGGCCAGGACCTGTCGATCGGATACGACTCGCACGACGGCCAGGTGGTGCGCCTCTATCTGCAGGCGAGCTTCAGCTTCCAGGCCGCCACGCCGGAGGCGGCCGTCGCGCTGGTCAGGCAAGCAGAGTGACGAAGCTGACGGTCGCCATCTCGCTGTGACCGACTCTAGTCTTCTGCGCTGCCTGCAGATGCGACTCCGCCAGCCAGTCGCGCAGCGTCCTGCGCGTCGAGGGCGCGTCCGCGCCGCAGGCGACGACGCTGGGGTGTCGGGCAGGGGACGGCCGTGGCGCCGGCGGCGTGGGCGCCGCCGAGGAAGCCGAGTTCGACGGCAAAGCGAAAGCCCCCGTGGGGACAGTGTTTGGGTAGGTCGATGCCCGCGGGCTTGTAGGCGAGGAGCTTGTGGTGGACGCGTTCGTAGTAGGTGAGGTCCCTGGGACCGACCACGAGCGCGATTTCGCCCACGGACACGTCGGGGGTTTCCGGCAGGCTCTGGACCAGCGGCACCTGGATGGCGAGCTGCCCCCCGAACGGTCCGTCGCCCGCGAGCAGCTGGGCGGGCAGGACGATCTGTGCGCTCACTGCCGTCTCGCCGTAGATGTAGAGCAGCAGCGCGAAGTGGCCGTCCTGTTCGGCGCTCCGCACGATCGCGATCTTCGCGGCTTCACGAAAGGCTTCGTGTTCGATCGGGAGTTCGGCGATGGCATAGCCGCGGCCCATGAGCGAGTCGGGCGGGCAGCCCTGCGGCCCCGACAGTTCGAGCGTCGCGACCGAGCACGCGTCGATGCCGAGGCCGCTCAGCTGGACGTCCAGGCCGGCCGGATAGCTGAGGTTGGCTTCGATCAGCGGCGGCGGGACCACTTCCTCGCTCCCCGGCGCGATCTGGAGGCGCAGGCCGACGGTCGTGCTGTGCCCGAGGACCTCTGGGCGCAAACCGGCTGACAGCCTCACCGACGGCGCGGCGAGCGCGGCGCTCGGAAGGCACGCGGCGAGCGCTGCCAGGAACGCGAGCGCAGGTGCGCGGGCGCCGATCGGGCTTCGCGGCCGGCCGGCGGCGCGGAGCACACTGAACACGCTCTCTGTACCCACGCGACCAGGCCATCGCTCAGTAGGAGAGGTGTCCGGTCGTCCGCACGACCAGCGCGAACGTCCTGCGGTCGAACGTGCCGTACAGCCCGGTGCGCCCGCGAATGTGCTGGTAGCGGCCGGTGCCGCCGGTTATCGAGAGCGATCCACTGAAGGTCTGGTAGCGCCCGGTGCCGTGCGGAGTGGCGACGCCGTGGCCGGTGATCGATCCGCCTGAGGTGTAGATCGTGCAGTTGCCCGTGAACGTCGAGCCGACGGTGAGCTCTGCGCGCATGTGGCCGGGCAGCGCGCCGGTCGCCGGGCCTTCCTCGTACAGGACCATTTCGTCCTGGTGGACCAGGTGCAGGTGGGCGGTGTCGGTTCCACTGGCTGTCTGGACCCCGAGGGCGGCTTGCGCGCTTGCCTGGGCGCCGGCGCCCGCCACAATCGCCGCGCAGACCGCGATCGTCAAGGCTCTCAGCGCGCGCGTACGCCCGATTCCGTAAGAGCTCCTCATTGTTGTTCCCTCTCCCCTCGCATCCCTCCACCTATCCGGTGGCGCCTCGTGACGTCTCTTCGACAGCGCCGCACGGCCTCACCCGCACAGACATCATGACAACAGCGAGCTCGCTTGTACACAGCTTCTCGGTGTACGCGCTCGTCCTCCCTCTCTCACGTACGCGCTTGCCCTCCCGTCTCACGCGCTCGCCAGCCGGTGCCTGAGGATCAGTGCGCGGATGCGCCAGGCGGGCACGACCGCCCGACCGGGTCTGCGCCCGAAGCCGTCTCGTTCGATCTGGCGGAGGATCTCCCGGTAGAGAGCCGCCGAGAGGGCCATCGCCCGGCGGCCGTCGCGCAGCAGCGCGATCGCGTCGAGGCCGTCTTCGTAGAGCGCGTCGGCGCGGGCGATGTGATCGCGCAACAGCGCTTCGCGCGCCCCGGGCGAGGGGAAGCCGAAGCGCTCGATCGCGGTGCGGGCGATGTAGAGGCGGCCGTGGGCGAGGTCCTCGTCGATGTCGCGCAGGATGTTGGTCACCTGCATCGCGCGACCGAGCGTGGCCATCTTGCGCTCGGCTTCGCTCTTGCGATCGGCCTCGTCCCTGTGCTCGGCCCTGGCGCCCGAGACGCCGAGCAGGTTCGCGAGCACGACCCCGACCGAGCCGCCCGCCCACTGGCAGTAGCGCTCGAAGCCCTCCTCGTCCTCGATGCTCGCGCGCGCGATGTCGTGGCGCATCCCCGCGCAGAATGCGAGCAGCTCCTCGCGCGGCAGCGGATGCCGGTGCGCCAGCTCGGCGAGCGCCCGCGTCTCGGCGGTGTCCGCCTCCTCCCCGCGCGCCCACTCCTCGACGGCTCCCACCCGCTGTGGCGCTCGCGGGTCGTCCTCGTCGACGAGGTCGTCGAGCGAGCGCAGCACGCGGTACAGGCTGTGCACATCGGCTTTGAGCTGGCCGCTCAGCAGCGCCAGCCCCGGGGCGAAGGTGCTCTTGTCGCTCATTGCATCGAGAACGCCGCTCTGGGTTGTGAGCCGTTGATCCGCAGCGCCGCCGCCAGCGAGGCCGCCAGCGAGATGCCGAGCGCGATCACTAGCGTACGTAGGCCGAGCTGCCACGCGGGCGCGTACTGGACGGGGGAGCCGGTGGTGTGGTGCAGCCAGCCGTCGATCAGGTACTGACCGGTGAGGCCCGCGGCGAGGCCGATCAGGCAGCCGCTGAGCAGCACGGTGCCGCTCTCGTAGAAGATCATCCTGGCGAACTGGCCGAAGCCCATGCCGATCGAGATCAGCGAGTTGAACCGCCCCCGGCCCTGCCAGACGGCCGCCATCATCAGTGCGAGCACCGACGCGATCGTCGTGACGAGCACGACGATCGTGGTGTCGTTCAGCCGGGAGAGGGTGCTGCCGAGCACGGCGCTGACTTCCGCCCGGCGTTCGCCGGCGCTCTTCACGCTCAGCCCCGAGCCGGGTCCGAGCGCGCTCTGCACGAGCTGCCTGCCGCGTTCGATCGAGACGCCGGGTTCGAGCTCGACGGCGAGCTGGGTCGCCTTGGCGCTCATCCACAGCCTGGCGTGGTCGGCGCCGTTCATGACGATCGCACCGGGCAGCCAGCCGTAGTTCGCGGTCGTGGCCGCGAGGCGGAAGCTCGCGTAGCCGGCGGGGGTCGGCAACGTCAAGCGCTCACCGAGGCGCAGATGGTCTTCGTGCGCGATCGTCTGGCTGACCGCCACCCAGCCGCCTTCGCGCAACCGCCGGTCGGCGCTCGCAAGCGACCCTTCCAGCAGCTGGCTGGGGGCGATCTGCGCCTGCAGCTGCGGCGGCGGGCCGAGCACCCACACCCGCCGTCCCGGCAGGTCCAGAAACGAGTCGCGCCAGGGCAGCACCGAGCGCACCACGCCCAGCCGCTGCAGGCGTTGCTGCGCCTGCGCGGAGGCGAACGGCTGGGTGGTGTAGACGTTCTGCGCTCCGCCGGGCTTGACCCACAGCTCGGCGGTGGAGAGCAGATCCGTGGCGCCCCGGCGCACGGCGCTCTGCACGTTGGCGACCGAGCCCCCGATCACGACCATCAAGAACGCCGCGATCGTGCCCGTGGCCAGCAGTGCGACCGTGCGCGACGGCGAGCCGCGCAGCTCGGCGATCGACAGCCGCGCGGCGGGGTCGCTGGAGCGCTGGGAGGCTCTGTGCGCGAGCGCGAGCAGGCCGCGCGCGGTCAGCGGCAGGCAGATGACGACCCCCGCCACGAGACCCACGAGCGCCCCCAGCGTGCTCGCCGGCTCGAGCAGCGCCGCGAGCACGGACAGGCAGATGAGCGCCAGGCCACACGCGAACACGCCCCGGTCGGAGGGGCGCAGCCGGCGCGTGAGCGACAGCGTGCGGCCCGTCCCCTCGGGCTCGGCCGCGGCGCTGCCGCGCAGGATCGCCAGCGCCGGCAAGATCGTCGCCGCGAACGCCGCGAGCATACCGCCCGCGAGCGCGATCTCCATGGTCTGGGCGGCGACGATCCGCTGCGGGCCGACTGCGAACGCGGCGGCGATGTATCCGGGCACGTCGCGGTAGGCGAGCAGCGAGACCAGGTCGCCGGCGAGTAGGCCGAGCGCGCAGCCGGCGAGGCCGAGCAGCAGCGCGTCGAACGCCAGCGAGGCGAGCACCATCGAATCGGGGGCGCCGGTCTCAGTCAGGTAGACGATGAAGCGCCGGCGCTCGGCGCTCGCGAGCAGCAGCGCGTTGTAGGCGAGGATCACGCCCGCGACGAGGCTGATCACGCTGAACAGCAGAGTCACCTGCTTTTCCGAGGCGGCGGCGTTGTCCAGCAGCTTCAGTTCGGTGTCGACCGGACGCGCGTTGGCGGTGGCGCCGAAACGCGCCTGCAGCGCGCGGCGCAACGTCGCTTCCGCGCCCGGCCGCGGCTCGATCAGCACGCGCGTCACGCGCTGCGGAAGGCCGGCTACGGCCTGCACGATCGCAAGCGGCGCGGCGGCGATCGGGCTGTCCGCCGCGGGGCCGATCCGGCTGGCGGGCACGGCCGCGTCGAGTGTCATGCGTTCGCTGTGCCCGCCGATCAGCACGGTGACGCTGTCCCCAGGGCGCACGCCGAGCGCTCTGGCGGTGGGTTCGGTCAGCAGCAGGAAGCCCCGCCGGGAGCCTTCGGCGGCGCGCTGGAACTCCGAGGAGAGCCTGCCGTGCAGGGGCGTGATCTGTTCGGTTGCGCCGAGCAGCGTGAGTTCCTGGCGCCCGGCGGGGCCGACGGCGACGATCTGCTGGGTGAGGATCGGCGCGGCGGCCTGCACCCCGGCCATGTGTTCCACTTCTTCGGCGAGGCGCTGTTCGAAGCCTTCCGGGCCGCGCGCCGCGAGTTCGAGCGTCGCCCCGCCGGCGACCCCGTGCGCGATGTCTTCGAAGGAGCCCGTGACGCTGCGGTGCGCGACCTGGACGGCGAACAGCAGCGCGACCCCGGCGGCCACCCCGGCGACGGCCATCAGCTCGCGCAGCGGCTGCACGCGCAGGTGGCGCCTGTAGAAGAGCAGCAGGGTCCGCAGGTAGCCGATCATGTCTGGAGCGTGGCGCTCGCGGTGAGGTCGGCCTCCGTCACGCGGCCGTCGCGCATCCCCAGCACGCGGTCGGCGCGTCTCGCCGCGCGCTCGTCGTGCGTGACGAGGATCACCGCTGCACCGCGCTCGCGGGGCAGCGCGCTCAGGAGCTCGAGCACCGCGTCGCCGGTCTCGGTGTCGAGGCTGCCGGTGGCCTCGTCGGCGAGGATCAGCCGCGGCTCGCCGACGAGCGCCCGCGCGATCGCGACGCGCTGCTGCTCGCCGCCGGAGAGCCGCTCGGGCGTGTGGGCGACGCGACGCGCGAGGCCGACCTCGTCCAGTGCGGTGCGTGCCCGCCGGTGCGCCTCGCTGTGAGCGACCCCGCGCAACAGCAGCGGCAGGGCGACGTTCTCCTCCGCGGTGAGTCCCGCCGACAGCTGGAAGCCCTGAAAGACGAAGCCGAGCTTGGTGCGCCTGTAGGAGAGCGCCTCGCGCTTTGTGAGCGTGCCCAGATCGCGGCCCTCGAAGCGCACGCTGCCGCCGTCAGCCCGCAGCAGCCCCGCCACGAGCAGCAGCAGCGTGGTCTTGCCCGAGCCGCTTGGGCCGAGCAGTGCGACCAGCTCGCGCTCGCGCACGCTCATGTTCACGTCCTCGACGGCGTGGATCACCTCGCCGGGGCTCTCGTACAGCTTGCGCGCGCGCTCGAGCTCAAGCATCGGCCGCGGCTCGACGCGAGCGGCCCGGGAACTGGTAGAGCGTGCCGCCCGGTTCCGCGGCTTGGGGATCGATCAGCCTGCCGTCGCGGAGGTAGAGGATCGGGTCGGCCCGGATCAGCGCCTCGCCGTCGCTGGCGGTGATCAGCACCGCGACCCGTGCCTCGCGCGCGAGCGAGCAGAGCAGCACCATGATCGCCTCCTGCTCGACGAGCGACAGGTTCGACGCCGGACCGTCGGCCAGCAGCAGCCGCGGTTCGATCGTGAGCGCCCGGGCGATCGCGACGCGCTGGCGCTCGCCGTCGGAGAGCTCACCGAGCTCCATGTCCACGCAGTGCTCGGCTTCGCAGGCGAGCAACGCCTCGCGCGAGCGCCGCAGCGCACCACGGCGGTCGCGGCGATCGACCAGCAGCGGAACCATCACGTGGTCGAGCACGGACAGGCCGCGCTGCGGGGGCTGAGCGCCCCACACGCACGCGATCTCCCGCCGGCGCAGGCGCATCCGCTCCGCCGCCGACAGCTCCTCGAAGTGCTGCCCGTCGTAGACGACCGCGCCGCTGTCGGGGGCCTGCAGGCCGGCGGCGATCCGCAGCAGCGTCGTCTTGCCCGAGCCGCTGGGGCCGAACACGCCCACGATCTGCCCGCGCTCGACGTGGAGCGAGACGTCCTGGAGCGCCATCCGGGTCGCGCCGGAGCCGCGGTGGCGCTTGGAGATCTGCTGCAGCGAGAGGAGCATCGGCGCGCCTTCACTCGCCCGGCGCATCCTCGCCGGGCGCCGGGACGGCGGCCAGGGGGGCGGGCGCCGGGGGGGCGGGCGCCGGCTCAAAGCCGGCCATCCTCGTGAACAACTTCCTGCGCGCGCTGTCGCGCTCGCGCTGACGCTCGCCGGAGTCCGAGGGCCAGACCGCCTCGCTGCTCTCCAGCCATGTGAGCACCTCGCGCGCCTGCCTGGCCCAGTGCAGCTCTCCCTCCAGCTGGAAGACGTCGGTGCTGAGGTTCAGACGCAGCAGCAGATGATCGGCCCGCAGCAGCGGCCCGTCGATCGGCAGCTCCTCGCGCAGGTGGGCGGTCTCAGCCAGCCGCTGCGCGCATTCGCGCTCGTAGGCGTCGAGCTTCGCCAGCGCGTCCTTCAGGCGCCGCGGGCCCGCGAACGTGATCTTCGCCAGCAGCGGGCGGCGCGGCAGCCGGACTGCCTCGGGAGCCCGGTCGAACCAGCGCTCGAACTCATCGACGCCCTCGTCGGTGATCGCGAACACGTGCCGGTCCTCGTGCTCGCCGGCGGCGCCGCGCACCCGCTCGATCAACCCGTCGCGCTC
The DNA here is from genome assembly GCA_963725535.1 of uncultured Solirubrobacterales bacterium. Taxonomy (GTDB): domain Bacteria; phylum Actinomycetota; class Thermoleophilia; order Solirubrobacterales; family Solirubrobacteraceae; genus Palsa-744. The sequence goes on along the minus strand of CAVRYX010000007.1, from coordinate 780,997 downwards.
CAGTCCCTTGACGGTCTGATACAGCTGGCCGGAGTTGACCTCCCACGCCGGACCCAGCCGCCGCTGCAGCCGATCCGCCAGCTGATACGGATAGTCCGCGCGGTCAAGCAGTAGGCCCAGCAGCGCGTGCCTCGCCGACATGCTTCCTCTCCCCGTTTCTTACCATTGATACATCGTTCCCCTGCGTGGAGCCTGTAAATCCTCTACGCACGCAGCAATCATACACCGTGCGTTTGGCGCCCGCTTCGGCTTGCGCGCGACAGGCTAGACGCGATGTATGCGCCTTGTTTATGCGAACGAATGCCTGCGTTAACGGTATTGACCTCGCCGCGCCGAGCGGAGATGCTCTGGGTGCATGGCCGCGGACGGTTCGCGATGTCAGGCGGCCCAGCGTCGCAGCCGGCGTAACAGGGGATCAAAACGGAGAGGGATGGCTTTGGTGTCGAGGGGGAGCAGGACAGCCACAGGGCAGAGCATGGCACGGCATGGTGTGAGCGCTTGTCTTGGGCGCCCCGTCATCCCTCTTCAGGGGTGCCCAGGGGGGCTGCCGCGTCGCGACGCGGGCACGGGCCTCGCGGGCGCCGTGGCGCCGCAGCGACCCTCACTGCGAGCTGCGGCGCCCGCCAAATACTTGTGCCGGGCAACACGACTGCACCGTTCCAACAGTGCGTGTCGGCGATTGGGAGTGGCAGAGATGTGCAGCTCAGAAAGAGACATGGTTTGGATTCCTTCGAGGAGGGGATGGGTGCAATGAGCGTTCGTGGGTTGAGAGTGTGGATGATCGCCGGTGTCTGCGCGTGTGGCTCGGCGCTCGCGCTGCTGGGCATTCCGGCGTCGGCGTTGGCTGTGGGGCCTCCGTCGGTCGAAGAAGAGTCGGTGCTGGAAGTGGCCGGCATCAGCGCCACGCTGCGGGCGAAGGTTAACCCGGAAGGCCTCGCCACTACGTACCGCTTCGAATATGACACCAGCGAATACAATTCGCCCGCCGCGCACGGCGAGACGATCCCCGTGCCCGCCGGTCAAGCGGGCGAAGGGACCGAAGGCGTCCTCGTGCAGGCCGAGCCGCAGGATCTGAAACCGCACACGCTCTACCACTTCCGTGTGGTCGTCGAAAACGAAGCCGGCAAGAAAGAAGGAGCCGATCAGTCCTTCACGACGCAGCCGGCGGGCGGCGAGCTCGTGCTGCCCGACGACAGGGCGTGGGAACTGGTCTCCCCGCCGCCGGGCGATGAAGGCTCTTCGGCCGCGATCGAGCCGATCTCCGAAGGGGGCGTGTTGACGCAGGCGGCCGAAGACGGCGACGCGCTCGCCTTCGGGGAGATCGGCTCGGTGGAACCCGACCCGCAGGGCACGACCAACTACTCCGCGGTGCTCTCCACGCGCGATCCCAATGGCGGCTGGTCGGCAAAGCAGATCTCAACGGCCCATGAACAGTCAACCGGCATCTCGATCGGCCACGGGCAGGAATATCGCTTCTTCTCGCCCAACCTCTCGCTCGGGCTGGTGGAACCGCTGGGAACCGGCTTCGCCGCGCAGCAGGCTGAAGGGGCGACGCCTCTGTCGCCGGGGGCGTCTGAAAAGACGCTCTATTTGCGCGCCGATGCGCCGCTCGCGTCCGAACCCTCTGCGCAGGCGGCCTACGGTGAAGCCGTGGCGGAAGGGGGCTACAAGGCGCTGGTCACGTCCAAGCAGGGGTATTCGAACGTGCCGCCCGGGACCATCTTCGGCAGCAACCTCGGATTTGACGGCGCCTCTCCCGATCTGAGCCACGTGGTCCTTTACTCCGGCGCTCCTTTGACCGCAGATACCCCGGAAGGGAAACCGTCAACGGAAGGTGGGTTGTACGAGTGGGCTGGGGGCCAGTTGCAGCTCGTCAGCGTGCTGCCCGAAGGCGAACAGGCACGCGATGCGGGCCTGGGGAAGGGAGATAGTGCGAGGGGCGCGATCTCAAGTGACGGTTCGCGCATCATTTGGAATGGCGAAACGGAATCCTCAGGTGAACGACACCTCTATATGCGCGATGTTTCGAGCGAGCAGACTGTGCAGCTCGATGTGCCTGAACCAGGCGTGAGCACCGAATCCCAGGACGAAAACCCGACGCTTCAGTTTGCTAGCAGTGACGGGTCCAAGGTGTTCTTCATCGACCACGCGCAGTTGACCAGCGCGTCCAGGGCAAACGAAGACGCTGCCGATCTGTACCTGTGTGAAATGGAAGAAGCGGCCGGAAAATTGTCGTGCAAGTTGAGCGATTTGTCGGTCAACCCAAACAGTGGACAGCGCGCCAGGGTGGTGGGCGCGGCGCTCGGCGGCAGCGAAGACGGGTCGTCCCTGTACTACGTCGCGGAAGGCGAATTGACGAGCGTCGCAAACGAGCGTGGGGAAAAAGCAATAAAAGGCGCACCCAATCTCTATATGTCGCGCTACAACGACGAAAGCAAACAGTGGGAAACGTTGTTCATCGCCGGCCTCTCCTTTGAAGACAGCAAGGATTGGGGTTCAGAGGAAAATGCCGGATCGAGCGAAGGATATCTCGAACAGATGACTTCGCGGGTGTCCCCCAATGGCCAGTATGTGGAGTTCATGTCGGATCGGAGCCTGACGGGGTACGACAATCGCGATGCGAACAGCGGCGTGCCCGACGAGGAGGTCTTCCTCTTCGACGCTCAGTCAAACAGGCTGGTGTGCGCGTCGTGCAACCCGACGGGAGAGCGACCGGCCGGCGTGCAGGACGTTCACGATGAAGCCAATTTCTACGAAGGGCTGCTGATCGACAAGCAGCAGATCTGGGATTCTGGTCGGTGGTTGGCTGGGAGTGTGCCGGGGTGGTCGGCGATCGATCTCTCGCAGGCTCGCTATCAGTCGCGGTATCTCTCTGACGACGGCCGGCTGTTCTTCAACAGTCCCGATCAGCTTGTGCCGCAGGCGACGAATGGGCTGGCGGACGTGTACGAGTATGAGCCGGCCGGTGTCGGCAGCTGCGAAGCTTCGAGCGCGACCTACAGCGAACGCTCGGAAGGCTGTGTCGGGTTGATCTCCTCGGGCGCCTCCGGACAGGAATCGGCGTTCCTGGATGCGAGCGCGAATGGCGATGATGTGTTCTTCATCTCCTCGGCGCCGCTGGCGGCGGCGGACACGGGCTCGGCTCTGTCGGTGTTCGACGCGCATGTGTGCAGCGCGGCGGCGCCGTGTCCGGCGGCGGCGGTCGCTCCGCCGCCGTGTACGACTGCGGACTCGTGCCGGGCGGCGCCGACGCCGCAGCCGGCGATCTTCGGTGCGCCGTCGAGCGCGACATTCTCCGGGGCGGGGAACATCGCCCCGGCGCCCGCCGCGGTCACGACAAAGAAGACCACGACCAAGAAGGCGACCAACTGTCCCAGGGGCAGGAGGCTCGACCGGGGGAAGTGTGTCCGGGGCAAAGCCAAGAAGCGAGCCGGCAGGGCCGGCAGGAAGGCTGGGAAAACCCGCAACCACGGGAGGGGTAAGTGATGAGGTTCTCGATGTTCGACTCCCTGCGGCCGAGGGCCGTTCTCCCGGCGTGTGTGGCGGCGATCGCGCTCGTGCTGGCGGCGGGCGTGCCGGCGGCGTTTGCTGAAGAAGCGCTTCCCGAAGCGCCGTGGTGGCATGTGAATGTGGGTTCCCGCCCGACGGCTCTGGCGCCCGGCGGAGAAGGGACGATCGCGGTCCTCGCGACGAACCTCGGCGATGGCCAGGTCAACGGTGAAAGCGTGCCCGTGACGCTCACAGACAAGCTCCCGGCGGGCGTGAGCGCGATCTCCGCGCACTTTGAATCGAAGTCATTCCTTAATCAGGGGGGCCTCGAAGGGGGCTGCTCGGTCCCATCTCCCCAGACGGTGGTGTGCAGCGATCCGGGTGACCTCTCGACGTATACGCGTCTGGAAGTCAACATCCAGGTCAAGCTTGGAGCGACTCTTCCGGAAGGCAAGATCTTCGACGGGGTCAGCGTCTCCGGCGGGGAAACGCCGCCGGTGTCGGTCAGCGATCCGTTGACGGTCAGCGACTCGAAGACCCCGTTCGGGATCGAAACCTATGAAATCGTCCCTGAAAACGCGGATGGTTCGATCGACCGGCAGGCGGGGTCTCACCCGTTCCAGGTGACGACCACGACGATCCTCAACGCGGGACCGGACGCGGAACTGGAAATCCAGCCCGCGATGCCGAAGGACCTACATTTCAAGGTACCGCCGGGTCTGATCGGCAACCCGACGCCGATCCCGCAGTGCACCGAAGCGCAGTTCTACAGCGAAGTGGAATGCCCGGTCGACACCCAGGTTGGGGTCGCGATCATCGGTCTCGGTAACCCCCTGAATACCACCAGTTCGGCGCCGCTCTACAATATGGTGCCGGCGCCCGGCGAGCCGGCGCGCTTCGGGTTCGAGGCGGGGCTCCCGGTGTTCCTCGACACCTCGATTCGCACCGGCGAAGACTACGGCGTCACCGTCAACTCAGACAACATCACGCAGACGGGACAGGTCCTCTCCGCGCAGGTCACGTTCTGGGGCGTCCCCGGCGACCCGCGCCACGACCGCGCACGCAATAACTTTCAGGCCGGGACGTACTGTCTGACCAAGGACGTCTCCTCGCCGAGTGAATGCCCGAAGGACACGGTCAGCGCGCCGTTTCTCGCGCTGCCGACGTCGTGTAGCAGGCCGTTTGAATCGACCGTGGAAGCGGATTCGTGGTCGGCGCTCGATAAGCCGCGGGAGGTCGCGACCCCAGCGGCTTACACGCTGCACAACCTGACCGAACCCTCGATGGCGCTGGATGGCTGCAATAAGCTGACCTTCGAACCGTCGATCAAGGTCTCCCCCGACGGAACGGAAGCGAGCAGCCCAAGCGGGTTGACCGTCGACGTGCACGTGCCCCAGCAGGAGATTCTGATCCCCAGCGGCCTGGCGGAGTCCGATGTGAAGAGCATCGCGGTCACGCTGCCCGAAGGCGTCACGATCAACCCTGCGGGTGCGGATGGGCTGGGGGCCTGCTCGGTAGCGCAGATCGGCTTGAGCAGGCCCGGCTTCTCATCCTGTGCTGACGCCTCGAAGATCGGTACGGCCCAAATCAAGACGCCGCTGCTGCCAGAACCGTTGGAAGGCTCGGTGTACCTGGCTGAACAGAACGAAAACCCGTTCGGGAGCTTGGTCGCGATGTACATCTACGTGGAAGACCCGAAGGCGGGGGTGATCGTCAAGGTCGCCGGCGAAGTGAAGCTCAACGAACAGACGGGGCAGATCCTCACGACGTTCCCCGATAACCCGCCGTTGCCGTTTGAAGATGCGACGCTGCATTTCTACGGCGGGGCACGAGCGCCATTGGCGACCCCGGCCAAGTGCGGGGCGTACACGACCACGACCTCGATCGCGCCGACGGCTGGCAACGCGCCGGCGACGCCCTCCTCGACGTTCGAGATCGCCTCGGGTCCGAACGGGAGCGCGTGTGAGAGCCCGCCGCCGTTCGCGCCGTCGCTGACGGCGGGCACGACGAGCATCCAGGCGGGTGGTGTCAGCCCGCTTACGATGACGATGAGCCGCGAAGACGGCAACCAGAACCTGCAGGCGATAACTCTGAAGATGCCCCCCGGCCTCTCCGGCCTCCTGGCGGGTGTCAAGCTGTGCGGCGAAGCGGAAGCCGACGCGGGGACGTGCGGCCCGGAAAGCGAAATCGGCGAAACGACTGTCAGCGTCGGCCTCGGCGGGGACCCGTTCAGCGTCAAAGGCGGGAAGGTGTACATCACCGGCCCGTATGAGGGCGCGCCGTTCGGCCTGTCGATCGTGAACCCGGCGGTCGCGGGGCCGTTCAACCTGGGGAAAGTCGTGGTGCGCGCGAAGATCGAAGTGGACCCCCACACGGCGGGGTTGACGATCACGACCGATGACTCGGGGCCGTACAAGATCCCGACGATCCTGGACGGCATTCCGCTCGAGATCAAGCACGTGAACGTGACGATCGACCGCCCCAACTTCACGGTCAACCCCACGAACTGCACACCGATGGCGATCACGGGGAGCCTGGACAGTACCGAAGGCGCGAGCTCGGCTCTGTCAGTGCCCTTCCAGGTCACCAACTGCGCTGCGCTCGCGTTCAAACCCGGGTTCGAAGTCTCGACCTCGGGGCACACCTCCAGGCCGGACGGCGCGAGCCTGGCGGTGAAGCTGACCTACCCCAAAGCCCCGCAGGGTACGCAGGCGAACGTCGCGAAGGTCAAGGTCGAACTGCCCAAGCAGCTGCCGTCGCGTTTGACCACGCTTCAGAAGGCGTGCGCGGCGCAGACGTTCGCCGCGAATCCGGCGTCGTGCCCGCCCGCATCCGTGGTCGGCCACGCGGTCGTGCACACGCAGCTGGTGCCGGTGCCGCTGGAAGGCCCTGCGTACTTCGTCTCCAACGGGGGCGAAGCGTTTCCGAATCTGATTGTCGTGCTGCAGGGCTACGGTGTCACGGTCGATCTGGTCGGCAATACGTTCATCAAGAACGGGGTGACCTCCTCGACGTTCGCCGCCACACCGGACGTGTCGTTTGAAAGCTTCGAGCTGACGCTGCCCCAGGGCCCCGGCTCGGCGCTCGCCGCAAACGGCAACCTGTGCCGGCAGAAGCTCGTGATGCCGACGTCGTTCACCGCGCAGAACGGAGCGGCGCTCAAACAGAACACCCGCATAGAGCCGACGGGCTGTCCCGGTGCGCTCTCCGTTCTCTCCAAGCGCGTGAGCAAGCGCTCGGTGAAGATCGGTGTCTACGTGCCCGCCGCGGGAAGGATCACGATCTCCGGCGGGGGTGTCGCTTCGGCCAGCGAGAGCGCCAGCGGTCCGGAAACGGTGAGCCTCACGCTGAACCGGAGGGACCCCGGGAAGCTCACGGGCAGACTGAAGGTCGCGTTCACGCCCTCCCAGGGCCGCAGGCAGACCAGGACGGTGACCGTCAGGTTCGGCGGCTAGTCGCGCCGGCGGCGGTTTGGCGGGTGACGGCGGCGTTCAGGTGCTCGATGTTCGATTCCCTGCGGCCGAGGGCCGTTCTCCCGGTGTGTGTGGCGGCGCTGGCACTCGCGCTGGCGGCGGGCGCCCCGGCGGCGTTTGCTGAAGAAGCGCTTCCCGAAGCGCCATGGTGGCACGTGAATGTGGGCTCCCGTCCGACGTATCTGGCGCCCGGCGGGGAAGGCACGGTTGCGGTCCTCGCGACGAACCTCGGCGACGGCCAGGTCAACGGCGAAAGGGTGCCCGTGACGCTCACAGACAAGCTCCCGGCGGGCGTGAGCGCGATCTCCGCGCACTTTGAATCGAAGTCGGCCCTCAACCAGGGGAGCCTCGAAGGGGGCTGCTCGGTCTCGTCCCCGCAGACGGTGGTGTGCAACGATCCGGGTGATCTTTCGACGTACACGCGTCTGGAAGTTGAACATCCAGGTCAAGCTGGAAGCGACTGTTGCGGAAGGCAAGATCTTCGACGGGGTTAGCGTCTCCGGCGGGGAAACGCCGCCGGTGTCGGTCAGCGATCCGTTGACGGTCAACGACTCGAAGACCCCGTTCGGGATGGAAACCTATGAAATCGTCCCTGAAAACGCGGATGGCTCGATCGACCGGCAGGCCGGGTCGCACCCGTTCCAGGTGACGACCACGACGGTCTACAACAGTGGCCCGGAATCGGAACTCGAGATCCAGCCGGCGATGCCAAAGGATGTGCATTCCAAGTTGCCGCCGGGTCTGGTCGGCAACCCGACGCCGATCCCGCAGTGCACCGAAGCGCAGTTCTACAGCGAAGTGGAGTGCCCTGTAAACACCCAGGTAGGGGTGGCGATCATCGGGCTCTTCAACCCGCTGCGTACCACCGGCACGGTGCCTGTCTACAACATGGTGCCGGCGCCCGGCGAGCCGGCACGCTTCGCGCTTGACCTGGGGCTCCCGGTGTTCCTCGACACCGCGATTCGCACCGGCGAAGACTACGGCGTCACCGTGAACTCGGACAACATCAGCCAGGTCGGGCAGGTCCTCTCCGCGCAGGTCACCATCTGGGGCGTCCCGGGCGACCCGCGCCATGACCGCGCACGCGAGGATGCGCAGACCGGGGTGTACTGCCTGACCGTGAACGTCTCCTCGCCGAGCTCATGCCCGAAAGACACGGTCAGCGCACCGTTCCTGGCGCTGCCGACGTCTTGCAGCAGGCCGTTTGAATCGACGTTGGAAATGGATTCGTGGTCGGCGCTCGATAAGCCGCGGGAGGTCGCGACCCCAATCCGTTACACGCTGCACAACCAGACCGAACCCTCGATGACGCTGGTTGGCTGCAACAAGCTGACCTTCGAACCGTCCATCAAGGTCTCTCCCGACGGAACGGAAGCGAGCAGCCCGAGTGGGTTGACGGTCAACGTGCACGTCCCCCAGAACGAGGTCGTGATCCCGAGTGGCCTGGCCGAGTCCGATGTGAAGAGCATTGCGGTCACGCTGCCCGAAGGTGTCACGATCAATCCCGCGGGCGCGGATGGGCTGGGGGCCTGCTCGGTCGCGCAGATCGGCCTGGACAGGCCGGGTTTCTCCTCGTGCGCTGACGCCTCGAAGATCGGTACGGTCCAAATCAAGACGCCGCTGCTGCCAGAACCGTTGGAAGGTTCGGTGTACCTGGCCGAACAGGACGAAAACCCGTTCGGGAGCTTGGTCGCGATGTACATCTACGCGGAAGACCCCAAGGCGGGGGTGATCGTCAAGGTCGCCGGCGAAATGAAGCTCAACGAACAGACCGGGCAGATCCTCACGACGTTCCCGGAAAATCCGCAGCTGCCCCTCGAAGACGCGACGCTGCACTTCTTCGGCGGGGCACGAGCGCCGCTGGCGACCCCGGCCAAGTGCGGGGCGTACACGACCACGACCTCGATCGCGCCGACCTCTGGCAACGCCCCGGCGACCCCATCCTCGACGTTCGAGATCACTTCGGGTCCGAACGGGAGTGCGTGTGAGAATCCGTCGCCGTTCGCGCCGTCGCTGACGGCGGGCACGACGAGTATCCAGGCGGGTGGTGTCAGCCCGTTCACGATGACGATGAGCCGCGAAGACGGCAGCCAGAACCTGCAGGCGATATCTCTGAAACTGCCCCCCGGCCTCTCCGGCCTGCTGGCGGGTGTCAAGCTGTGCGGCGAAGCGGAAGCGAATGCGGGGACGTGCGGCTCGGAAAGCGAAATCGGCGAAACGACCGTCAGTGTCGGCCTCGGCGGGGATCCGTTCAGTGTCAAGGGCGGGAAGGTGTATCTCGCCGGCCCTTACGGGGGCGCGCCGTTTGGCCTGTCGATCGTGAACCCGGCGGTCGCGGGGCCGTTCAACCTGGGAAAAATCGTGGTGCGCGCGAAGATCGAAGTGGACCCCCACACGGCGGGGTTGACGATCGCGACCGATGACTCGGGGCCGTACAAGATCCCGACGATCCTGGACGGCATTCCGCTGGAGATCAAGCACCTGAACGTGACGATCGACCGCCCCGCCTTCACGTTCAACCCCACGAGCTGCACGCCGATGGCGATCACGGGGAGCCTGGACAGCACCGAAGGCGCGACGCAGGCTCTGTCGGTGCCCTTCCAGGCCACCAACTGCGCCGTGCTCGCGTTCAAACCCGGGTTCGAAGTCTCGACCTCGGGGCACACGTCCAGGCCAGACGGCGCGAGCCTGTCGGTGAAGCTCAGCTACCCGTCCGGCGCGTTCGGCAAGGACGCCAACGTCGCGAAGGTCAAGGTCGAACTGCCCAAGCAGCTGCCGTCGCGTTTGACCACGCTTCAGAAAGCGTGCACGGCGCAGACGTTCGCCGCGAATCCGGCGTCGTGCCCGCCCGCATCCGTGGTCGGCCACGCGGTTGTGCACACGCAACTGGTGCCGGTGCCGCTGGAAGGCCCCGCGTACTTCGTCTCCCGTGGGGGCGAAGCGTTTCCGAATCTGATCGTCGTGTTGCAGGGCTACGGTGTCACGATCGACCTGGTCGGCAATACGTTCATCAAGAACGGGGTCACATCCTCGACGTTCGCCGCCACACCGGACGTGCCGTTTGAAAGCTTCGAGCTGACGCTGCCCGAGGGCCGCTACTCGGCGCTCGCCGCAAACGGCGATCTGTGCCGGCAGAAGCTCGTGATGCCGACGTCGTTCGCCGCCCAGAACGGAGCGGCGCTCAAACAGTCCACCCGCATAGAGGTGACGGGCTGTCCGCATGTGCTCTCCGTTCTCTCCAAGCGCGTGAGCGGGCGCTCGGTGAAGCTCGGCGTCTACGTGCCCGCCGCGGGGAGGCTCACGATCTCCGGCGGGGGCGTCGCTTCATCCGGCAAGAGCGCCACCGGTCCGGAAGCGCTGAACCTCACGCTGAACCGAAGGAACCCCGGGAAACTCACGAGCAGGCTGAAGGTCGCCTTCACGCCCTCCCAGGGGCGCAGGCAGACCAGGACGGTGACCGTCAGGTTCGGCGGCTAGAGGCCCGGGCTCTCGGCGAGCCGATGCGAGCCTGGGTGGGCGCGGTCGCCGGCCACCCAGGTAGCGGTGACCTGGATCTCGGCGAGGCGCGCGGGGTCGTGCGCGAGGGGGTCGTCCGCGAGGTGGACGAGGTCGGCCTGCTTGCCGGGGGTGAGCGAGCCCGCCTCGCGCTCGCAGCCGAGCGCACGGGCCGAGCCGAGCGTGTAGGCGCGGAGCATCGGCTCCACGTCGACCGCCTGGTCGGCAGCGAGCGTCGCGCCGGCGGCGGTGCGGCGGGTGACGGCGGCGCTGATGGCCGCGAGCACGTCCGGCTGGGTGACGGGGTAGTCCGAGCTGCCGGCCAGCTCCACCCCGGCTTCGCTGAGCGAGCGCAGCGGCAGCGTCTCGATCGAGGGGGGCAGGGGTGTGAGCAGCATGTCGTCGCCGGCGGTGGCGATGAACGCGGGCTGCACCACGGCGATCGCTCCGGTGTCGGCGATCCGCCGCGGCTGGGGGGCCGCGGCGAAGACGACGTGCTCCAGGCGCGGGTGTCCGGGTGCGGCTGCGAGCTGGCGCTCGTTGCGCTCCAGCGCGGTGAGCGCCAGGTCGATCGCCTCGTTGCCGATCGCGTGCAGGGCGATCTGAAAGCCCCGCTGGGCGCCGTGGCCGACGGCGTCGGCGAGGGCGTCGCGGTGCCAGAAGCGCATCCCGGCGTGCAGGTGCAGGTCGCGTCCCAACCGGGGCCGGCCACTGCGCGAGGCGGCTCGCAGCACGGCCAGTCCGCCGCCGCCGAGCGTGTTGCGCAGCAGCGCGCCGGCGACCCACGCCGCCTGGCCGGCTGAGAGGCACACCGCGCAGCGGTGGCCTCCGTCGACGAACAGCTTCGCGGGTCCGGTCGGCGCGCGCGCGGGCCCCTCCCCGGTCGCGGGACCGTCGAAGCGCGGCAGCAGCAGGCTGGTCGAGGCGACGGGCATCGAGTGGACGGTCAGGGGCAGGCGCCCCTCGGCGGCGGCGCGCCGGTACAGACGCTCAACGGAGGGAGCGACCGCGGCGTCCCCGACGCGGGTGATGCCGAGCGCGAGCAGGTCGCGGGCGTGCGCCTCGCACGCCGCCAGCCACACCTCGGGGCCGTCGGCGAGCAACTGCTCGCGGAACGCCGCCTCGGCCATGAACGCCGCCCCCTCGGACACGACGCCGGTGAGCTGACCGCGACGGTCGCGCAGGAGCACGCCGTTGGGCGGGTCGGGCGAGGCGGCGGTCCACCCCATCGCGTCCAGCCCGGCGTGGTTGAGCGCGCCGTCGTGGCCGGAGGCGGCCTGCACGAACAGCGGACGCCCGGGGCAGCACTGCTCGAGCTCCGCGGCGCGGGGCGCGTGGCGCTCGCGCAGGTCGCCCGCCTCGTACCCGCAGAGGTACACCCACCCCGGGGGCTTCGCCGCGACCCCGTCCGCGATCACGCGCAAGAGGTCCTCGAGCCCGCTACCAGCTCGCAGGCGCAGGCTCACCCCTCCGTAGTCGAGGGCGGCGTAGGCCAGGTGGTGGTGGGCGTCGATGAACCCCGGCAGCAGCGCACCGCCGCCGAGGTCGGTGACGCGAGCCCCCGCGCCCATCGCCCCGCGCACCTCGGCGGCCGACCCGACCGCCGCGATCCGTCCCGCGCGGGTCCCGACCGCCTGGGCGACGGGGCGCTGCGGATCCATCGTGCGCACCACCGCCCCGGTGAGGATCTCGCCGTCCACCGCCCTGATCGTAAGTGAGCGCGTGAACAGAGCCCGCCGACAGCCTCACGCCAGGACTCACCCGAGGGCGGGAGCCCGAACGACCAGGAGCAGACCCGCGCCGGTCGGCACGACGGCTTCGCTGACACGAGCGTCGGCCCGCACCAGTGCGCGAAAGTCGGCGACCTCCTCCGCGTGGGAGAGCACGTTGTCGACCGCCAGCAGGCCCCCGGGTCGCAAAACCCGCACCAGGTCCGGCCAGTAGCCGGCGTAGGCGGGTCGTTCGGCGTCGAGAAAGATCATGTCGAAGGCGCCGTCGGGTGACTCGCGCAGAGTCACGGCGGCGTCCTCGACGCGCAGCTCGACCAGCTCGCGCAGACCCACCCGGTCGAGGTTGAGGGCGGCGAGAGCGCTGCGCGCCGCGTCGAGGTTGACGGTGACCAGCCAGCCCCCAACGGAGCGAACGGCGTCCGCCAACCACAGGGTCGAGTAGCCGTTGGAGGTGCCGAGCTCCAGAAGGCGTCGTGCGGCGAGCGCTTGCACGAGGACGGACAGCACCCGCGCGGTGTCGGGCTCGACGTTGCGCAGCCGCTGGAGCCGGTCGGCCAGGCCGGCGTCGTGTGCGGTGCCGTAGCGGTGCAGCTCGTCGAGAACCGCCTCAAGCGTGTCGTCCATCACGTCCTCTCGCCGTCGCGAGGTACCCTCGCCCGGTGGTAACAGTAACGAAAGCAGAGAGTCTGACGCCGGAGACGACGCCGGGGGCGAGGCCGGAGACGACGCCGGGGGCGAGGCCGGAGACGACGCCGGGGGCGAGGCCGGAGACGACGCCGGGGGCGAGGCCGGAGACGACGCCGGGGGCGAGGCCGGAGACGACGCCGGGGGCGAGGCCGGAGACGGCGCGGGGGACGACCCCGGAGCGGCACTCGCCCGGAGCGGCGCGCTGGAGTAGCCGGCAGGTGACGGAGGGGACGGCATGAGCGGCGCGGAGGTGGGCCTGGCCGTCTCGGTGTTCCTCGCGTGCGCCGTGGAGGCCGTCGAGGCGTTGACCATCGTCCTGGCGGTCGGCACAACGCGCAGCTGGCCGGCGGCGCTGAGCGGCGTCGGCGCCGCGGCGCTCACGCTCGCCGCGGTGGTCGCGGTGCTCGGCCCGGCGCTCACAGCGCTGCCGATCGACGTGCTGAGGGTCGGCGTCGGCGGCCTGCTGCTGGTGTTCGGCCTGCAGTGGCTGCGCAAGGCGGTGCTACGTGCGGCCGGCGTAAAGGCCAAGCACGACGAGCAGGCGACGTTCCGAGTGCAGACCGAAGCGGCGCACGCGGCGGGCACCAGGCACCCGGGGTTCGACGGCTACGCCTTCACGGTGTCCTTCAAAGGAGTACTGCTGGAGGGGTTGGAGGTTGCGTTCATCGTGGTGACGTTCGGCGCCAATCAGAACCAAATCCCACTGGCCGCCGCGGCCGCAGCGCTGGCCGTGCTCGTGGTCGCCGCCGCGGGAGTGGCGGCCCGAGCCCCCCTCGCGAGGGTGCCCGAGAACACAATGAAGTTCGCCGTCGGTGTGATGCTCAGCTCGTTCGGAATGTTCTGGGGCGCCGAGGGCGCGGGCGCGAGTTGGCCGGGCGGCGACGCGGCGCTCTTGGCGATCGTTCCCGCCACGGCGGCGGCGGCGTGCGCGGGAGTGTGGGCGCTACGCCGCGCAACGAGCCCGACCGCCGGCGAGCAGTCGCGGCCTGGCGAGCCCCCCCGTCGGGCAACGGTGAGCACATGAAGCGCCTGCAGAGCGGCGCCGTCGGCGTGTGGGAGTTTGTCGTCGGCGATGACTGGCGGACGGCGCTCGGGGTCGTGTTCGCCCTGGCGCTGACAGCGGCGCTCGCCGAAACCGCCGTCGCTGCCTGGTGGGTGATGCCGCTCGCGGTGCTCGTGCTGCTGGCGCTCTCGATCCGTCGTGCGGCCCGCAGCGCGCCGAACAGAGGCTGAGCGCGCGAAGGGAGATTTTTTGATGGCGGCCTCCGGCCGCAGTGGCGTTTCGTTCGCGTAGCGAGAGGGGGGCCGGTGCAGCGCCCCCGCGCGCCGCGGGGCGGGCGGTCGGGCGGGCGTGCCCACAGTCCCGCGATAATCGCGTGGCATGGCTGACGCGCAAGCCACCTCCGACGCGCAGGCGGGCACCTACAGCGCACGCACGGCGTGGGCGCGGAACCTCGCGGCGCCCGTGCGCGACTTCCTGAGCACCGAGACCGGCAGTGCGGTCGTCCTGCTGGCGGCGGCGCTCGCGGCGCTGGTGTGGGCCAACTCTCCCTGGGGGGACTCCTACGAGTCGGTGTGGAGTACCAAGCTCTCGATCACGCTCGGCGGCGGCGGGGTGAGTGCCGACCTGCGCCAGTGGGTCAACGAGGGCCTGATGACGTTCTTCTTCCTCGTCGTCGGCCTGGAGGCCAAGCGCGAGCTCGACGTGGGCGAGCTGCGCGAGCGCAGCCGCCTGGCGATCCCGGTGCTCGCGGCGGCCGGCGGGATGGCGGTGCCGGTCGCGATCTACCTCGCGCTCAACGCCGGCGGCCCGGGAGCGCACGGGTGGGGCGCGGCGATGTCGACCGACACCGCGTTCGCCCTCGGAGCGCTGGCGCTGCTCACCCCCCGTGCCGCGACCCGCCTGCGGGTGTTCCTGCTGACGCTCGCGGTCGTCGACGACCTCGGCGCGCTGGCGGTGATCGCCACCGCGTACACCACCCACGTCTCGCTCCCCGCGCTGGCCGCCGCCGTCGGGCTGTTCGGGGTGCTCCTCGGGCTCCGCTACGCGCCCGCCGGGCGGCGTCCGCTCTCGCTCGCCGTCGGCGTGGCGCTGTGGGTCGCGATGTTCAAGTCGGGCGTCGACCCCGTGATCGCCGGCCTGGCGGTCGGCCTCGTGACGAGCGCGTACCCGCCCTCACGCGAGGACCTCGAGCGCGCAACGGCGCTCACACGCTCCTTCCGCGAGCAGCCGACGCCGGAGCTCGCGCGCTCCGCCCAGCTGGGCGTGCTCGCGGCGGTGTCCCCCAACGAGCGCCTGCAGTACAGCCTGCACCCGTGGACGAGCTACGTGGTCGTGCCGCTGTTCGCGCTCGCCAACGCCGGCACGCACGTGACCGGCGGCCTGCTCGCGGACGCGGTCACCTCGCCGATCACGCTCGGGATCGCGGTCGGCTACGTCGTGGGCAAGCCGGCGGGCATCCTCGGCGCCTCGTGGCTCGCCACGCGCCCGCGTCTGCACGGTGTGCGCCCGACGCTGAGCTGGCCCTCGCTCGCCGGAGGCGGAGCGGTGGCGGGCATCGGGTTCACAGTCTCGCTGCTGATCTCGAGTCTCGCCTTCCACGGCGAGCGCCTGGCGGAGGCAAAGCTCGGGGTGCTCGCCGCGGCGGTCCTCGCACCGCTCGTGGCGTGGGGAGTCTTCGCGGTGGTCAAGCGCCTGCCGGGGCAGGTCCGCGCCCGCCAGCTCGCGGGCACCGTCGAGGACATCCTCGACCTCTCCGACGATGTCGACCCCACCCGCGACCACGTCCGCGGCGCGCACGACGCGCTCGTCACGCTGGTCGAGTACGGCGACTTCGAGTGCCCCTACTGCGGGCGGGCCGAGCCTGTCATACGCGAACTGCTGGCGTCCTTCGATGACGAGCTGCGCTACGTCTGGCGCCACCTCCCGCTCAACGACGTGCACCCCGACGCGCAGCTGGCGGCAGAGGCGACCGAGGCAGCCGCGGCGCAGGGCGCCTTCTGGGAGCTGTACGACGCGCTGCTGGCCCACCAGGGCACGCTCACCCCGCTGGAGCTCCGTCGCCACGCGGAGGAGCTGCGCCTCGACGTCGAGCTTTTCTGGGAGGAGCTGCGCCACCACGAGCACGCCCCGCGCGTGGCCGAGGACGTAGCCAGCGCCGACGCAAGCGGAGTCTCGGGCACGCCGACGTTCTTCATCAACGGACGCCGCCACCACGGCGCCTACGACATCGACACGCTCACCGCAGCCGTCCGCGCGGCGCGCCGCCGTGCCGGGCTGGTCGGCAGTGTTTGAGTCAATGCTTCCTTGTCGTAACCGCCTTGTGCAGGACCAGGAGCCGGAGAGCACTTCGCCGGGCTCGACGGTCGCGGGCCGCGCGCGAGCGGTGGGTGTCAGCCGCCCATCGGCGAGGGCGGTATGCGCGTCTGGCCCTGCACCTCCGGGATGAGCAGCGCGAGCTCGTCGAGGTAGCACCACGACCACGTCTCCCCGGGCTCAATCGAACGGATGATCGGATGGCCGCTCGCGTGGCTGTGGGCGGTGGCATGGCGGTTGGGCGAGTCATCGCAGCAGCCGACCTTGCCGCACTCCAGGCAGATCCGCAGGTGCAGCCACGGTTCGCCGGTCTTCAGGCACTCCTCGCAGCCCGCGACCGCCTCGGGTAGCTGCTTGATCTGGACTTGGTCGAGGTGTGTGCAGTTGGCCATGGCACCCTCCGTTTGGGTTCGTTTTGGACCGCCCACCGCAATATCGCACGGAACGCCGGTGGGGTCGAGTTTGAGCCTCTGTATCACATGCGATACAATCCCGGTCATGGCTCAGGTAAGCATCCGAGATCTACGAAACCACGGCGGTGAGGTGGTTGACCGCGCAACGCGCGGAGAGACGATCACGATCACGCGTTCCGGTAGGGCGGTCGCCGAGCTGCGGGCGCTGCCGCATCCCCCGCTTTCCGCGGAGGCTCTGTTGAGCCGCTGGCGCCGGCTGCCTCGCGTGGACCCTGTCGCGCTGCGTGCGGATGTCGATCGGCTGCTGGACACAAGCCTGTGAGCGAGAAGCCGGAGAGGGCTGAGCCGGCTCCCCCGACCCGGGGAGTCCTCGATACTTCAACGGTCATCCTCATGGGACAGCTCTCTGAGGCGACGGCGTTGCCAACCGAGTCGCTGATCACGGCCGTCACGCTCGCGGAGCTCTCGGTCGGCCCGCTCGTGGCCGAAGACGAGGGCGAGCGCGTCGCGCGCCAGGCTCACCTCCAGCAGGCGGAGGCGGACTTTGACCCGCTCCCCTTCGATGCTGGGGCCGCGCGCGCCTTCGGAGGTGTCGCCGCTTCGCTGCGCCGCTCCGGGCGCAAGGCCAACGCGCGTGCTTACGACGCGATGATCGCCGCTACCGCGCTCGCCAACGACCTACCCGTCTACACCTGCAACCCAGCCGACTTCACCGGCATCGACGGGCTCGAAGTGGTCGCCGTTCCTGTGCCATAAGCCTGAGCACAGAGACTGCGGCGGTGGGCTGCGAAGTGTCGCGCTGGCCAGACCCAGGTCCGGGAGGACCCCGACCGCGCGGCGTGCAACTAGAAGGTGGGGAAGGAAGCGGCTCGCTCAACCAACCCGAGATGTGAAAAAACAGATAAATCTGCCTGCTTGACTATTCCAAAGAGACCTGCAAGTATGCGACGATCCAACTGCCGGATGACATAGCGCCAGTCGAGAGTCTGCTGGGGAGGGTGTCGAGACGGGGCGCCAAATCCAAGACCGAAAGGGTTCGTCATGGCTGAAAAAATCTCGCCGCATCCACTGGTCCAGGCGCTGGTGCCTGATCCCAAGCAGCCGCCCCAGCCGACCGTCAAGCTGGTGGGCCTGCCGGGGACCAGCCCCGACGCGAGCGCCACCCGCCTATGGCTCGACCACGACCTGTCGAGCTACGTCGACGTGCCCTCCGGCTCGGTGCTCTACAACAAGACGCTGCCCGAAGACGGCGGGTCGGTCCTGTGGGTGTCTGCCGACGCGAAGCTGAACTACGGCTCCGTCGGCTCCCACACCGCGCAGGGGTCCTACCTGGGCGGCTCGATCGTCCAGCAGAACCTCGCCGGCTCGGCGGGCTACGGCGCGTCCACGTACGCACCGCCGGCGTACCAGGCGCCGTACGGCACCCCGTCGGTGCACGTCGTCTGTCCCACGCCGACCGCGACGCCCTCGGTCTACGTCCCCTGCGTCACCCACGCCCCGCCGTGCCCGGTAACCGTCGTGTCGATCCCGATCTACGTGTGTCCTCCAACCCACGCGCCGTGCCTGCCTCCGGTAACCCACCCGCCGATGTGCGAGCTCATCACCCACGTCCCCCCGTGCGGCAACGCCACCTACGCGCCGCCGTGCGGGCTTCCGATCACGCACACGACGCCGTTCTGTCCGGTCACCCACGTGCCGCCGTGCGGGCCCGTGACCTACGACGCCCAGTGCACCCCGCACGTCACCCACAACCCGCCGTGCCCCGTGGTGCAGGCCACCTACGACGCGGCGTGCGTGCATCCGGTGCCCGTCACCTACGACCCGACGTGCGCTCCGGTGCACGTCACCTACTACCCGCACTGTGCACCCGTGGGACCGGCGCCCGTCGCCCCGCCGTACGTGCCCGTCGCGACGTCGACCCCGCCGGTCTGCCGCCCGCCGATCAGCCGGCCGCCGTGCACGTACCAGGACGTCGGCTGTCTGCCGCCGCCGCCCACCCGCACGCCGGCGTGCATCATCAGCCGGCCGCCGTGCACGTACACCCACGTCGGGTGCCCGCCGCCGCCCACCGTGGACTGTCCCGCGTGAGCAGGGTGTAGGGCTGGGGGCTCGTGCGCCGTGCAGTTCGGCGCACGAGCCCAACCACCCTGCCGGACGACAGAGACACACGAGACGAGACGAGGTGAGATGCTGACCCAGGAGCGCGTCGCGGGGTACCTGCTCGACCGCGGCCTGCTGGACCCCGTGGCTGTCCTCGACGGGGAGCTGACGGTCAGGGACGCGTCCAGCCGCAACCGCAACTACCGCGTGCAGACCCGCGACGGCTCGGGGTACGTGCTCAAGCAGGGGGTCGGCCCCGACACGCAGGCCACGGTCGCCAACGAGGCGGCGGTGTACCACCGGCTGGCGCTCGGCGACGTGCAGCTGAACGGCCTGATGCCGCGCTTCGGGGGCTACGACCCCGACGAGAACCTGCTCGTGCTCGAGCTCGTCAGCGGCGCGGAAGACCTCCACACCCACCACCTCGGCGGGCGCTTCTCGGCGTCCCCGGCCGCGGCGCTCGGCTGGGCGCTCGGCCTGCTGCACAGCCGCACCGGCCCGCTCGTGGGCGAGGTTCCCAAGGAGACGCCGTTGCCCCCGCCGCCGTGGGTGCTCTCGCTGCACCGGCCCGACGCGAGCATCTTCACGGACGTCAGCGCGGCCAGCCTCGAGCTGATTCGGGTCGTGCAGCGCACGGAGGGCTTCGGCGAGCTCCTCGACGGCCTGCGCGCGACGTGGGCGCCCACCGCGCTCGTCCACGGCGACGTGAAGTGGAGCAACGTGCTCGTGGTCGGCGCCGGCACCCCGCAGGAGAGCGTCAAGCTGATCGACTGGGAGTCGGCGATGGTCGGCGACCCCAGCTGGGACGTGGGGTCCGCGCTCAGCCAGTACCTCAGCTTCTGGCTGTTCTCGATCCCGCTGACCGGCGGCGAGGCGCCCGAGCGCTTCCCGGAGCTCGCGGCGTACCCGCTCGACGCGATGAAGCCGGCGCTGGGCGCCTGCTGGGTCGCCTACGCGGACGCGGCGGGCATCGCGGGCAGCGAGGTCGAACAGCGGTTGACGCGCGCGGTCGAGATGGCCGCGGCGCGGCTCGTGCAGGTCGCGTTCGAGGCCTCCCAGGAACAGCAGCAGCTGCTGAGCTCGGTCGTGCTGCACCTGCAGCTTGCGCACAACCTGCTCGCGCGCCCGCGCGAGGCCCCCGCGGAGCTGCTCGGCATACGGAGCATATAGGGCATGAAAAGAGAGAGGGCACATAGGGCATGAAAAAAAGAGCAAGGCCAACATCCATGCCAAACGGCCTCGACGCGCGGGAGCGAGGATGAGCGAGCCCGGCGCGACCGAGGGCGCCCACCGCGAGGCGGTCGAACGGGCGGTGGCCGCGACGACCGTCCTCTCGCCGACGGCGTTCGCCTGGTTCGGTGCGCCCCAGCAGGCCCTGGCGCAGCGCAGCGCGGCGGCGATGGACGCCACGGCGGCGCGGGCGTACCTCGTGTACGCGCTGCAGACGCGCCTGTACACGAGCTTCTATTGCCTCGGCGCAGCTAGCCCCGACGGCTTCGACCCGGCGCCCACCCACCGGCTCGGCCCCTCGCCGTTCGTGTGGGCGCTCTCGCAGGCCAACCGCGGCAGCGGCTCGCGCGAGCCCGGGTGGACGGTCGCCGCGCACGAGGACGGCCGCGTCGTGGTCGAGCGCGACGGCCTGCGGCTGTGGGTCAGGCCGCAGGAGCTCCACCGCGACGGCGGCGAGCGCGCCCCCCACCCAGAAGCGGTCCAGCCGAGGGCCGAGGGCGCCCCCGGCGACTGCGGCGAGTGCGCCCCGCCGCCCGCAGCGGTCCAGCCGGGAGCACAGGTGGGAGTGCGGATGCCAAAGGAGCTGAGGCGGCTGTCGCCCGGCTTCTACATGGCGTTGGGCGACGCCGAGCTCCCATCCGACGCGTCGTCGGCAGGGATCGTGCGCTGCTACTGGAGTCTGCGCAGCGAGGGCGCGGCCGCCCTGGTCGAGCGGCTCACCGGCGCGCTGAACGAGGCCGGCGTCGCGTTCCGCCTCAAGGTGATCGCCGACCCGGAGGGGTACCGGCGCTGCGACGCCGGCGTGCTGTACACGCTCGCCCCGCAGTTCGAGCGCCTCGCGCCGATCGTGGCGGACGCGCACCGCCGGATCGAGCCGTGGCTGCGGCCGGTGAGCCCGGCCCTGACCAAGCCGCTCGCCCCGGGACTCGCCCTCGCCGAGGACCCGGGCGCGGACGCGGAGAGCTTCGGCACGAACCGCTGCCGCCTGCTGGCGGAAGGGATCGTCAACGCCGCCGAGCGGGGCGCCGGGTCGGTCGCGGAACGGATGGAGGTCGTGGCCGCGCACTTCGCGCGGGCGCAGGTGTCCCTCGAGCGGCCCTACCTGCGCCCGGGGTCGGTCGACCGGTACCGTCTCCCCGAGGTCCCCGCCGGTGTCTGATCCCCAGCCAGGGTCCGCCGGCCTCGCGCACGGACACCCGGAGACTCCCGTGGCGCCCGAGCCCGCCGGTGCGGAGTGCCGACTGCCCCAGGAGGCCCCGGAGGCGCCCGAGCCCACCGGCGTGGAGCGTGGAGTGTGCCTGGAGGTGGCGTGTGAGATCGCTCGCGCGACGGTCAAGGCGGCGGTGTGGCACGAGCGCCGCTGCGGGTGGGTGGGCGCGTGGCCCGAAGAGACGGCCAGGGGGTTCGAAGTGACCTACAAAGCGCTCGGGCCGGACCTGTGGGGCGGGACCGCCGGGATCGGGGTCTTCCTGGCCGAGCTTGCGCGCGCGAGCGGCGAGCGGGAGGTGCAGGCGTGTGCCGAGGGCGCCCTGCGCCACGCCGCGTCCCGCGCCGAGACGGCCGACCAGCTCACGCCGCTCGGTCTGTACGGCGGGCGTGGAGGTGTCGCGCTCGCGCTCGCGTACGGGGCACGGCTGCTCAACGAGCCGGATCTCGAAGCGGCCGCCCGGCGGATTGCGCGGAGGTCGAGCGAGGACCTGGGCAAGGGCCCGGCTGAGGGCCCCGAGGAGTTCGACCTGGTGTCCGGGCACGCGGGGACGGTCCTCGCGCTGCTCGCCCTCGCGGCGGTGCTCGAAGAGCCGCAGTTCGTGGAGCGCGCGGTCGGGCACGGCAACGCGCTGGAGGCGAGCGCCCAGCCCGACAGGGGCGGACGGTCGTGGCGCTCACCCCACGCCACCGCGGAGGAACGTGCGCTGGCGGGCCTCTCCCACGGTGCCGCGGGCGCGGGGGTCGCCCTGTGGGAGCTGGCGGCCGCGAGCGGCGAGTCCCGCTTTCGCGACACGGCCCTGGAGGCGTTCGGGTACGAGCGGGCGCTGTACGACGAGCGCGTGCGCAACTGGCCCGACCTGCGCGAGGGCGTCGCGGGCGCGCACAGCGAGGGCCCGACGTACTCGACGTACTGGTGCCACGGCGCACCCGGAATCGCGCTGTCCCGCATCCGCGCGCTGGAGCTCGAGGCCCGCGCGAGCGGGGGCCCGGCGCCGGGGGGCGCGAGCTGGGGAGCTGCGCCGGTGGGTGTGAACGGGAGGGCTGCGCCGGTGGGCGTGAGCAAGGGACCCGCGGGGCGCGCGAGCGGGGGAGCCGCGGAGCCAGCGGATGACCTGCGCGCGGAAGCCGCCGTGGCGCTGGAGACCACCGCAGCGTGGGTGCGGGCGGCGCTCGCGGCGGGGTCGGTGGGCTGGTCGCTCTGCCACGGCGTGGCCGGCAACGCGGAGATCGTCGAGGAGGGCCGCGGGCTGGGCCCCCCGACGCCCTCGCTCGCCGAGCGCGTGGCAGCCCACGGGATCGACCGCTACCGGACCGCGGAGTCCGGGTGGCCCAGCGGCGTGCAGGGGGGCGCGACGCCCAGCCTGTTCCTCGGCGACGCAGGCGTGGGCCGCTTCTACCTGCGCCTGGCCCAGCCGGCGCTGCCGTCGCTGATGATCGTCAGGCCCGAGGCGTTCGCCGCAGCCGAGAGCGGTTGATCGATCCGCTCTTCGTGGCAACTGCTCGCGGGCCGCGGCGCGTAGCATCTACACCGTGCCAGACCAACCCCCGAGCGAGCCCGGTGGCCTGAGGGCGAGCGAACCCGAGACTCTGAACGCCGACCGCGCCGACCGCACCGACCCCCACCCTCCGCTGCCACGCGACAAGCGCGGCTGGCAGGTCTCGCCGTCTCCCGACGGGCGCGGGATGCCTGAGCACGCCCCGACCGGCCCGCCGCCGCACCGGATGCGTGGCTTCTGGTGGTTCGTGTTGGCGCTACTCGCGCTCAACTGGCTGTCGCTGCTGTTCTTCGCGCCCTCCTCGGGCGAACCCCGGGTGACGGTGCCGTTCAGCCCGTACTTCCTGGAACAGGTGCGGGGGGGCACGGTCGGCTCGATCGCCTCCAAGGGCGACACGATCCAGGGCAAGTTCAAGGCCAAGGAGCGCTACCCCGCGAGCGACAAGAAGGCGACGCCCACGAAGCTGTTCGCCACCCAGGTGCCGGCCTTCTGGAACGGCGCCGAGCTGTCGGCGCTGCTGCAGGAAAAGGGGGTGCGGATCAACGCCGAATCGACGACCACGAGCGAGTCGCTGTGGGAGGAGCTGCTGCTCGGGTTCGGCCCGACGCTGCTGATCGTCGGCCTGTTCATCCTGATCTTCCGCCGCGCCGCGCGGGCCGGCGGGGGTATGGGCGCCCTGGGCAACTTCGGGCGCTCGCAGGCGCGGCGCGTGGACCCGGAAAAGATCCGTGTCACCTTCGACGACGTCGCGGGCATCGACGAGGCGAAGTCCGAGCTCTCGGAGATCGTGGACTTCCTGCGCAACCCCGAGCGCTACGGCAGCCTCGGTGGGCGGATGCCCCACGGGGTGCTCCTGTCGGGCGCGCCCGGCACCGGCAAGACGCTGCTCGCGCGCGCGGTGGCCGGCGAGGCGCACGCCGCGTTCTTCTCGATCTCCGCCTCGGAGTTCATCGAGGCGATCGTCGGGGTGGGCGCCTCGCGCGTGCGCGACCTGTTCGCGAAGGCCAAGGAGGCGGCGCCGGCGATCATCTTCATCGACGAGCTCGACGCGATCGGGCGCTCGCGGCAGGGCTCGGTGTCGGTGACCGGCGCCAACGACGAGCGCGAGCAGACGCTCGACCAGATCCTCACCGAGATCGACGGCTTCGAGTCCTCCGAGGCGGTGATCGTGCTCGCGGCCACCAACCGCCCCGACGTGCTCGACCCCGCGCTACTGCGCGCCGGGCGCTTCGACCGGCGGGTCGCGGTGCAGGCGCCCGACCGCAAGGGGCGCGCGGCGATCCTCGCGGTCCATACCCGCTCGATCCCGCTCGGCGAGGACGTCGACCTCGACACGCTGGCTTCGAGCACCCCCGGGATGGTCGGCGCCGACCTCGCCAACCTCGCCAACGAGGCCGCGCTGGTGGCCGCTCGCCGTGGCCACCAGAAGGTGCAGATGGCCGACTTCACCGACTCGCTCGAGAAGATCATGCTCGGCTCCCCGCGCGGCATCCTGCTCTCCCCCGCCGACCGCGAGCGCACCGCCTACCACGAGTCCGGGCACGCGCTGGTGGGGATGCTCACGCCAGGCGCCGACCCTGTGCGCAAGGTGTCGATCATCCCGCGCGGCATGGCTCTGGGAGTGACCCTCTCCACGCCGGACTCCGACAGAGTGTCCTACTCCCTGGAGGAGCTGCAGGCCAAGATCAAGGTCGCGCTCGGCGGACGCGTCGCCGAGGAGGTCGTCTACGGGGCGATCACCACGGGCGCGGAGTCGGACATCCAGCAGCTCACCCTGATCGCGCGCCAGATGGTCGGGCGCTGGGGGATGAGCGAGGCGATCGGCCCGATCGCCGTCCTCCCCGAGGAGGGTCAGGGGATGTTCCTGCCCGGCGTCAGCGAGACCTCTCAGGAGACCCAGCGCATGGTCAACCACGAGGTGCGCACGCTCGTCGAGAGCGCCCACCAGGAGGTCACGCGGCTGCTGGAGGAGCACCGCGAGCAGCTCGAGAGCCTCGCCCAGGCACTGCTCGAGGCCGAGACGCTCGACGCGCCCGACGCCTACGCCGCGGCCGGGGTGCCCGGGGCTCAGGCGCAGCCGCTGCCGGTGTCGTAGGGGCGCGAAGCGCGGCACGGCGATCCGGGGTGGACCTGAGCGCGACAGGTTTTCCGACTCCGACGCCTCACGGGGGCACCTGAGTGAGGACTCGCGCTCGTGCGCGGCTCGCCCGCCTGTCACGTACGTGCAGTAACGCCGGCAGTGACACTCTGCGCCGAGCCGACCGGCTCGGTCGTAGGCGCACGTGGCCGCGGGACGCCGCCGGCCGCGGCGAGCCGTGGGCGCAGGCGTGCTTCGAGCTCCAGGGCGTGCGCGACCTGCTCGCGCAGCAGCTTCAGTTCGCGCCGGCGAACGAGGACGAGCACGGCGAGGAGTACCAGCGCGGCGAGCACGACGAAGCTCAGCGCCACCGCGATCTTGACGGGTGGGCTGGTGACGGTGGTCGTCCCCGGCGGGGGCAGGGCGGTGTCGTGCAGGCTCGTACGCGCCACACCCGCTGAGGGTGGGGGAGCCGCGGGGGTGCCGACGGGCCGGGTGACCCGGGCGATCGCGACCATCGCCTGCGGTGAGAGGTTGTCGGTGAGGGTGTTTTCGATCCAGTAGGCAGCGGCGCCTTCCCGCCAGGCGATCGTCTTGACGTGTTCGCCGTCGTAGAAGAGGCTGTACGTGCGCGAGCCGATCCGCACGGTCTGGCTCGGGTCGCTGAGCAGCGGGGGGTTGGTCCAGGTGCTGCCCTGGATGTCGTAGTACTGCCCCAGTTCACCCTGGCCGACGACGATCGTGTAGATCGGGTGCAGGTGGCCGTGTTCGTCGCGGATGTCGTAGCGGCGCAGCGTGTCCGGCCCGGCTTCCGCGGTGGTGGCCTGGTACCGCGGCGCCTCCAGGGCGAACGGCAGCTGCCCTGCCAGCGCCTGCGCTTCTTCGAGTGTCGAGCTCGGGGTGGGGGCGAGCGAGAGCGCGGAGAAGCCGGCTGGGTGAGCTCCGTGAACGTGTACGGAGCGCACCGCCCGGTTCAGCTTGTGTTGCGGGATCGCCGCGGTGCCCGTCAGGAACGAGTGCACCGACGCTTCGATCTGCTGGGGTGTGGCGGTGTCGTAGTTGGAGTGCAGTTCGACCTGGAAGGGCACCTGGCGCACCGGCTTGCCGGCCGATTCGGCCAGGAGCTCCAGCAACGCCAGCACTTCTGCTTCGCCGTGGAGGTCGGTTTCGACGGCTTTGCCGAAGATCCGCTCGAACTTTTCACGGTTTTCAAAGAGCGTGGCGCCGTACTGCGCCTTGACGTCCAGCAGGAAGCGCTGGTCGCGGGCGTCGCGGATCAGCGAGGTGCTTTCGTGACGGTTGGCGACGAATTCGAGCGCCTGTTTGCCGCACAGGCGCTGGTAGCCCGGCTGCAGGTTGATTTCGAAGTACTGTTCGGCGCCGAGTTCGCTGTTGTTGTGGTAGTAGCGCTTGTCCACCGTCATGTACACGCAGCCCATTTCGTCGACCGCGTGTTCGAAGCGTTTGAAGTTCGTGACGAACACGTGGTTGATGACGGGCAGGCCGAGCACCCGCTTGAGCGTTTCGACCATCAGTTCGACGCCGCCGGAGGTCTTATCGCCGCTTTCCTCGTAGCCGAACATGTAAGCGGAGTTGATGCGGTTTTCTTCCACTTCCCCGTTGAGGCGGGTGAACGGCACCCGCAGCTCGCGCGGGATCGAGAGCATCGAGATCGTCGGCTGACTCGGGTCGATCCGCACGAGCAGCATCTCGTTGGAGTGCGGCAGGACCGCCCCGCCGGGGTTGTCCTTCGGGGGCGGGCGTTCGTCGTTGCCGACCAGCAGCAGCGTCTCGGGTTCGCCGCTGCCGGTAGGCGCGAGCACGGTGTGGGCGACCTTGACCGGCGCGTGCTGCCTGAGCGCGGAGACGACGCTTGAGAGCTCGCCGCGGGCCAGGCCGTAGGTCGCCGCGCCCGCAAGCGCGACGATGCCGAGCGCCGCGAGCAGGAAGCGCCAGGCCATCCACCACCCCCGGCGCGGCGGCTCAGGCGGCACCGACCCCGGCGGAGCTCCACCGGGCGGGGGGAGTGTCGTGTACGGGGCGGTGACGGCGCTCACCGTTGGGAGCAGTGGTCGTGCGCGCTCGCGCCGTTGCGGGCAGCCATCCCGGTATTCATGCACAGCGCGCGGCGGCGCGCGCTGACTCGGACGGGATTTCGCTGCCCTTTAGGCAGGGTGGGTAGGTTTCCGTGAGGATGCGGGAAAGGGTCTTGAGGGGCGGGGTCTTCGCGCGTGTACGGGTCTACCCGCTGGCGTGTGTGCTCGCCCTGGCCACACTCGCGGTCGGCTTGCTCGCCGGTTGCGGCGGTGGCTCCTCCACCACTTCGGCCTCGGCCGCCGCCGCGTCGAGCTCCTCCACCAAGGTCCCCAGCTACCTCGGGGTGTCCGCACAGGGCCACACGTCGAGCGCCGTGGCCGTCGCGCGGGTCTCCGACATGGAGATCGCCAAGTCGAGCTACGCACACTGGCTCTCCATCGAGCAGGCGCTCGGCGTCAGCGACGACCCGAGCCACCAGGCGCTCGGCTTCCTCATCACCTCCGACTGGGTGCTCGGCGAGGCGGCCGCCAGGCACCTCGCGGTCTCCGAAGCGGAGGTCAAGCAGCGCCTCGCCCAGATCGAGCACCAGAGCTTCCCAAAGGCCGGCTCCGTGCAGAAGTTCCTCGCCAAGTCGGGCGAGACCGAGGCCGACCTGCTCGCGCGGGTCAAGGTGGAACTGCTCGAGTCGCGGATCGCGGCGCAGGTCACCGCCGGCAAGAGCGTCGCGCAGCGCAAGGCCCTCCTCGCGAGCTTCCAGCAGGCCTTCCAGCGTCACTGGAAGAGCTACACGACCTGCGTGGCGGGGTACGTGATGGAAGACTGCGTCGAGTACAAAGGCAAGCCCGAAAACCTCACGGCCGCGAGTTCCTCCTCGAGCTCCTCCTCCGGGAGCTCTGCAGCCGGCTCGTCGGGCTCCTCATCTGGCGGTGCCTCCACCGGGCACTCCGCATCCGGCTCGGCGAGCTCCTCGGCAGGCACCTCCGGTGTGAGCTCCGGCGGCGAGGTCCACTCCTCCCCCGGCGCGTTCGCGATCGCGAGCCCCGCCTTCGAACTCAACGGAGCGATCCCCGCCCAGTACACCTGCGACGGCGCCGACGTCAGCCCGCCGCTGCAGTGGAGCAACGTGCCCGCCAAGGCCGCCGCGCTCGTGCTGTTCGTCATCGACGACACCTCGACCGGCTCCGCGAGCGGCATCCGCTGGGTCGTCGGCGACATCAACCCCACCTCGAAAGGCGTCGCCGCCGGCGCGACGCCCGAAGGCGGCATCGTCGGCTCCGACACACAGGGTCACAGCGGCTACGGAGGCATCTGCCCCCCGTCCGGGAAGACCAGCGAGGTGGAGTTCGTGATGTACGCGCTGAGCAAGAAGATCCCCCTCACGCCCGGCTTCCAGCCCTCCGTCGCCGAGCAGGAGTACGGCGCCGGCAAACTCATCCTCGGCTCGTCCGCCGTCTCCTACGCGGAGTACCACCGGCCGTAGACTGGACCCCCCTCGCGGCGGCCCGGATCCCCCTCGCGGCGGCCCCCTGCGCAATGATGCGTACGTGACGCCGTCGCACCCCGAGGTCTTCGTGAGGGCTCCCTGCGCCGGCGTGGTGGTCGCGGTCGCGCACGTGCCCGGTGGACCGGTGCGGGCGGGCGAGGCGGTCGCGGTGCTGGAGGCGATGAAGATGGAGCGCGAGGTGCTCGCCGAGGGCGACGGGGTGGTGCGGCGCGTGGAGGTCTCCGTCGGGGACACGGTCGCGGAGGGCGAGGTGCTCCTCGTGCTCGCCCCTGGCGAGGGTGGTGTGCTCGCCTCGGGCGATGGTGGCGCGGCGCTCGCGCCCGGCGGGGGTGGCGTGCTCGCCCCGGGCGAGGGGGAGGCGCTCCAGGGGCGTGAGGGGCAGCGCCCCGGGGCGCTCGACCTCGACGCTCCCCGAGGCGACGTGGAGGCGGTGCGCGAGCGCCACGCGCTCGGGCTCGACGCCGCGCGGCCGCAGGCCGTGGCGCGCCGCCGCGAGCGGGGCCGGCGCACCGCGCGCGAGAACCTCGACGACCTCCTCGACGAGGGCACCTACGTGGAGTACGGCCCGCTGCTGTTCGCCGCCCAGGAGCACCGCCGGGCCCGCGAGGAGCTGATCGCCCAGACTCCCGCCGACGGCCTGGTCGCGGGGGTGGGGGAGGTCGAGGGGAACCCGTGCGTGGCGGCGTCCTACGACTACACCGTGCTCGCCGGCACCCAGGGCGCGCGCGGCCACGCCAAGAAGGACCGCCTGTTCGAGCTCGCCGAGCGCCGGCGCCTGCCGGTGGTGCTGTTCGCCGAGGGCGGCGGCGGGCGCCCCGGGGACGTGGACGTGCCGATGGTCGCGGGCCTCGACTGCCGCGCGTTCAACCTCTTCGGCCGCCTCTCCGGCCGTGTACCGCTCGTCGGGGTGGCCTCGGGCTACTGCTTCGCGGGCAACGCTGCGCTGCTGGGCTGCTGTGACGTGGTGATCGCCACCGAGGACTCCTCGATCGGGATGGGCGGCCCCGCGATGATCGAGGGCGGCGGCCTCGGCGTCCACGACCCCGCCGAGGTGGGCCCGATCGACGTGCAGTACGCAAACGGCGTAGTGGACCTGCGCGTGGCCGACGACGCCGCTGCGGTGGCGGCTGCCAAGCGGTACCTCTCCTACTTCCACGGCCCCGTCGAGCAGTTCACGGCGCCCGACCAGCGCGCGCTGCGGCACGCCGTTCCCGAAGAGCGCAAGCGCGCCTACGAGGTGCGCCGCGTGCTCGAGACCCTCTGCGACGAGGGGACGGTGCTCGAGCTGCGCCGGGGCTTCGGGGCGGGGGTGCTCACGGCGCTCGCCAGGGTGGACGGCCGGCCGTTGGGGGTCCTCGCGAACGACCCGGCCCACCTGGGTGGGGCGATCGACGCGGACGGCGCCGACAAGGCGGCGCGCTTCCTGCAGCTCTGCGACGCGTTCGCGCTGCCCGTGCTGTTCCTGTGCGACACGCCGGGGTTCATGGTCGGCCCGGAGGCCGAGCGCACCGCGACCGTGCGCCACTTCGCACGCCTGTTCGTGACGGGCGCCAACCTCGAGGTGCCGTTCGGCACGATCGTGCTACGCAAGGGCTACGGCCTCGGCGCCCAGGCGATGGCCGGCGGCTCGTTCAAGGCCCCGCTGTTCACCGTCGGCTGGCCCACCTCGGAGTTCGGCGGGATGGGACTGGAGGGCGCGGTGCGCCTGGGTATGCGCCGCGAGCTCGACGCGATCGAGGACCCCGCCGAGCGCGAGCGCGTCTTCCAGGCCACGGTGGCCGCCGCGTACGAGCACGGGCGGGGGCTGAACATGGCCGCGTACGGCGAGATCGACGACGTCATCGATCCGGCCGACTCGCGGCGGTGGATCGCCACGCTGTTCGACCCTCCAACCGAGGATTGGCGCCGGCGCCCCGCCAAGCGGCGCCCCTTCGTCGAACGCCTGGTGAGGGCGGTGCCCCGCCCCGCGCCCCTGACGCGGGGCACGGAAGCCCCGCGCGCACCCGCCCGGTGGACGCGCTCACATGCGTGGACGATCCCCCCTGAACCCGACTGGTGTGCCCCCCTAGTCTGGTCGCTGTGACTGATCGGGAAAGCGAGACTGGGACCGCGGCGATCCGCGCCGTCGTGCGCGGTGCGGTGCAGGGCGTCGGGTTTCGCGAAGCGACGGTCAGCCGGGCGCGCGAGCTCGGGGTGGAGGGGTGGGTGCGCAATGGGGAGGGCGGCACCGTGGAGGTTCACGCCGAGGGCCCCGCCCGGGCGGTCGAGGAGCTCGCGGCCTTCCTGCGGAGCGGCCCGCCGCCGGCACGCGTCTCCGAGGTCGCGCTGGAGCGCGTCGCGGTCGAGGGCCACGAGCAGTTCGCGGTCCGCGGCGTCGCCGCCGGGGTGTTCGTCGTCCAGGAGCACGCGGCGCGGGCACACCACTTCGACCTGCGTCTCGAGGTTCACGGGGTCATGCGTTCGTGGGCTGTCCCCAAGGGACCCTCGCTGGACCCCGCGGTCAAGCGCCTCGCCGTCGAGGTCCCCGACCACGCCCTGGAGCACAACACCTTCGAGGGGCCGCTCGGAGCGGGCGGGGCGATCGTGTGGGACCGCGGGACCTACGAGCAGGGCGGACGCGTCGCGTGGCCGCAGGCGCTCAGTCGCGGCCACGCCGTGTTCGTGCTGCACGGGGAGAAGCTGCGCGGCGGCTTCGCCCTGCAGCGCACCCGGCCGGGCGCCCGGGCGCAGTGGCTGCTGATCAAGCGTCGCGACGAGGACGCGCAGCCCGGCTCGGACGTCGTTGCCGAGCACCCTCGCTCGGTGCTCAGCGGCCGCACGCTCGAGGAGCTCCTCGACTGAGCCCGTCCGGCGTCGACTACCTCGCGCTCACGTCGGGTTAACCCGCGCCGGGCCCCCGCGCGCCGCAAGCGCGTCGGCGAGGTGGTCGATCAGCTCGCCGGCACGGTCGATCGCGCGGTCGAGCAGGAGGAAGCTGTGCATCTGGTCCTCGGCGTGCAGGTGCTCCACGTCGACCCCCGCGGCGGCGAGCCGCTGCGCGTAGGCGACGCCCTCATCGCGCAGCGGGTCGAACTCGGCGGTCATCACAAGCGCCGGGGGAAGCCCCGCGAGGTCGGGGGCGGCGAGCGGGAAGAGGTAGGGGTCCCGGTAGGGGTCCGCCGAGTCGTAGGAGGCAGGCAGGCTCTGCTCGAAGAACCACCACAGCAGCGGCCCATCGAGTGTGTAGCCGGTGCCGCGCTCCTCGTGCGAGGGCCAGCGGCCGGGGACATCGGTGGGCGGGTAGGCGAGCACCTGAAACGCGGGCTGCGGGCCACCGGTGTCGCGTAGCAGCAGCGTGAGTGCGGCGGCGGTGGCCGCACCCGAGCTCTCCCCCACGAGCGCGGTCAGCGAGGCGTCGCCCTCCAGTTGGTCGGCGTGCTCCACCAGCCAGTCGTAAGCGAGGCGGGCGTCCTCGAGGGCTGCCGGGTGGCGGTGCTCGGGGGCCCTGCGGTAGTCGAGCGAAGCGAGCAGCCACCCGGAGCGCCGGGCCAGGCGCCGGCAGAGGCGGTCGTGGGTGTCGAGGTCGTTGAGCGTCCAGCCGCCTCCGTGCAGGAACAGCGCGATCGGCAGCACGCCCGGCCGGGGGCGGTAGAGGCGCAGAGTCCGTGCGCCGTGGGAGTCGGGCAGGCGGAGATCCTCGACACGGTGCAGCGCGAGCGGCTCGCCCCGGGTGACCAGCGCCGCGCGCACCTGCTCCCGTGCCTGCGCCACGGGGAGCGTGTTGAGCGGCGGGGCGTCCACCGCCTGCATCACCTCGAGCAGCGCCTGGGCCTGGGGGTCGAGCTGTGCGGTCGTCACGGCGAGCCGGAGGCTACCGTGAGCGGGCGCCGGCTGCGGTCAGCCGACTGAAGCCGGGAGGCACGCCCGCCCCCGTCTAGGCCAGCAGGGCGGGCGCCACGACCGGGTCGCCCACCACCACCTCGGAGCTCTGTGTGCGGGAGGTGGCGAGGAGCGGACGCGCGAGCACCGTGCGGTTGCGCCCGGCGCGCTTGGCCTCGTAGAGTGCCTCGTCGGCGGCCTTGAAGAGCGTCTCGTAGGCGACCGCCTCCCCCGAGGCGACGCTCAGGCCGAGGGAGATCGTGACGGGGACGCCGGTGGGACGGGCCTCCTCGATCGCCGCACGCAGCCGTTCGGCGATCTCCCGGCCTTCCGGCTGGGAGACCCCGGGCAGTACGATCAGGAACTCCTCGCCCCCCAGGCGGTACGCGAGCTCGAAGGAGCGCAGCCGCTTGCGCAACTCGTAGGCGACGTCGCGCAGCACCGCGTCGCCGCGGTCGTGGCCGTAGCGGTCGTTGATGTCCTTGAAAGAGTCCACGTCGCAGAGCAGCAGGCACACGGGCTGGTGGGTGAGGCGGGCCTGGTGGGAGATCTCGGTGAAG
This sequence comes from uncultured Solirubrobacterales bacterium, assembly GCA_963725535.1. Classification (GTDB taxonomy): domain Bacteria; phylum Actinomycetota; class Thermoleophilia; order Solirubrobacterales; family Solirubrobacteraceae; genus Palsa-744. Next base: position 748,323 of record CAVRYX010000007.1, on the reverse strand, counting down.
CGGGAGCGCAGGGCGTGGCGGTTGAGCAGGCCGGTGAGCGGGTCGAGGATCGCTTCGTCGCGGTGGTGCAGCTCGGCGGCCTGCAGGGCGAGCACGATCGAGATGACCACCGCGAGCAGCGCCAGCGTGGCGATCACCGACACGGGGTCCGCGAGCGTCGCGCCGGGCGCGACTCCGAGGGTGGCCACGAGCAGCAGCAGGACGGTCAGCGCGATCCCGACGGCCACCACCTGCGGGCGAAAGCGCGCGGCCACCATCGCGCCCGGCAGCACCATCCACGGCAGCGCGGGAGAGCGCGGCCCGCCGCTGAGGACCACCCCCGCGCCGATCAGCAGCAGCGTGAGGACGATCGCGGTGAAGCTCACGCGCTCGGGGTGGGGGCTCGCTGGCAGGCGCCGCTCGACGTTCCAGAAGTTGAGCGCGCAGAGAGTGAGCAGGATCAGGGTCCACCAGCCGATCCACGGCGCCGAGGCCAGCAGCGCGAGGCCGATCGCGCCGGCGCCGACGAGGCGGATCGTACGCACGCGGTCGTTGGCGTCAACGATGCGGGTACGGTCGAGCTCAGTAGGACACAACCATGAAGATCCCACTCTCATGAACACGGCTTCGGCCGTATGGAACGCGGGCTTGAGCGCTGGGGACGGTCGGCAACACCTGTAGTATGCAGACACTCGTACACAAAAAGGTCCGTGTTTCGGGCGTCTGTCATCCGAACGAGCTACCGTCCTGGAATGCGCTCTCACACTCCCTCAGGCTCCGATTCGGATCCCGCGGCGGGCTCCGAGCGCCGGGAGGCGCCGGGCGAGGGAGACCGTGACGGCGAGGTTCAGGGTGAAGTGGCTCACGGCGAGCGGGTCGAGGGTGGAGGGCGTCAGGGCGAGGAGGTCGAAGACGGTGGGGGTCCGAGCGGGGAGGAGTCGGACGAGTGGGGTCGAGGGGACGAGGACGAGTGGGGCGAGGGTGGGTGGGTGCCCCAATCGATGGTGGAGCTCGATCTCGCGCTTGCCGGGGAGGGGGGCTTCTCGGTCGACCCGGTCACCGAAGCGCGGCGGCTCGCAGCGTTTGACGTGCAGCGTGTGCGGGCTGACAACCCAGGGCCGCTCACGCTGTCAGGGACCAACACGTGGATCGTGGACCGCGACCCGGCATACGTGATCGACCCGGGTCCGGCTCTGCGCCAGCACCTCGAGCGGGTGCTGGCGGTGGTCGACGCGCGCGGGGGGTTGGGGGGGATCGCGCTCACCCACGACCACTCCGACCACGCCGAGTCGGTCACGGCTCTGCGCGAGCTGCGCCGGGCGCCGGTGGCGGCGGCGCACGGGGAGGGCGTCGACGTGACGCTGCGGGAGGGGGTGCGGTTCGGCCCCCTGACGGCAGTGCCCACACCGGGGCACTCACCTGACCACTTTGCGTTCGTGGCCGACCGCGTGTGCTTCACCGGAGACGCGGTGCTGGGGGAGGGTAGCGCCTTCGTCGCCCCCTACGAGGGCGCGTTGAACGCCCACCTCAACGCGTTGGTGCACCTGTGCACGCTCGAGCTCGACGTGCTGTGCCCGGGCCACGGCCCGGCGGTGTGGGAACCGGTGGCCAAGCTCCAGGAGTGCATCGGCCACCGCTACGACCGCGAGCACCGCCTGCTGGCGGCGCTGGCCGAAGGGGCTCGCACCGTGACAGAGCTGTTGGACAAGGCGTGGTGGGACGTGCCCGCGGAGCTGCGTCCGGCGGCTACGCTCACGCTGGCGGCCCACCTCGACAAGCTCGAGGAGGAGGGTTCGCTGCCGGCGGGGGTGGAGCGCCCGTACTGGGAGGACGCCGTGTGGGAGGGCGTCTCGTGGGGCGAGTTACCCGGTGAGGACTCCGGGCTCGAGAGCCCCAGCTAGGAACTCTTAGTGGCCGAGGATTCACCGTTCCCCCCGATCGCGGACTACGGCTTCCTGTCGGACTGCCACACCTGCGCGCTGGTCGCCTCGGACGGGTCGGTGGAGTGGATGTGCCTGCCGCACTTCGACTCCCCGAGCGTGTTCGCGGCGATGCTCGACCGCGGCGCGGGGCGCTTCCGGGTGGGGCCGTACGGGGTGTACGTGCCGGCGGGCCGGCGGTACCTGCCGGGGACGAACGTGCTCGAGACGACGTGGATGACCCCGCAGGGGTGGGTGCGCGTGGTGGACGCACTGACGGTCGGGGAGTGGCACGACAACAAGGAGGGCTCGAGCCACACCCGCCCACCGACCGACTACGACGCGGACCACCTGATGGTGCGGGTGATCGAGTGCATCCAGGGCCAGGTGCAGGTGGAGGTGGTGTGCGAGCCGATGCTCGACTACGGCGCGACGGTGGCGAGGTGGAGCGCGGTCGAGGAGGACCAGTCGGAGGCCGGGCAAGTCGGGGGGGTCGGCCACCACCAGGCGCTCGACGCGAACGACGGCCGCACGGTGTTCCGCCTGTTCTCGGACATGCGCGCGGGCATTGAGGGCAACCGCGTACACGCCCGGCACACGCTGCAGGAAGGCGAGAAGCGCTTCTGCGCGATCTCGTGGACGGAGGGGCTGGGGGGCCCGCGCACGGCGGAGCAGGCGCAGGAGTACTTGGAGCGCACGAGCCACTTCTGGCGGACGTGGCTGGCGGAAGGGACCTACCCAGACCACCCGTGGCGCATGCAGCTGCAGCGCTCGGCGCTGGCGCTGAAGGGGCTCACGTTCATGCCCACGGGAGCACTGGTGGCCGCGGCCACGACCTCCCTGCCGGAGACCCCGCAGGGCGCGCGCAACTGGGACTACCGGTACTGCTGGATGCGCGACGCGACGTTCACGCTGTGGGGCCTGCACGCGATCGGCCTCGACTGGGAGGCGGACGACTTCGTCGAGTACCTGGCCGACCTGGAGCGCAACGAGGACGGGTCGCTGCAGATCATGTACGGGATCAGGGGGGACAAGGAACTGCAGGAGCGCACGCTCGAGCACCTCAAGGGTTACGAGGGCGCGCGCCCGGTGAGGGTCGGCAACGGCGCGTACAACCAGCGCCAGAACGACGTCTACGGCGCGGTGCTCGATTCGGTGTACCTGCACTCCAAGAAGCGCGACCACATCCCCGAGCGTCTGTGGCCGGTGCTGATCGACCAGGTGCGCTGCGCGGAGCGGGTGTGGCGCGAGCCCGACCAGGGCATCTGGGAGGCGCGGGGGGAGCCCCGCCACTACGTGTCTTCGAAGTTGATGTGCTGGGTGGCGATGGACCGGGGCGCGCGCCTGTCCGAACGGCGCGGAGAGGACGAGCACGCAGCCCACTGCCAGGAGGTCGCGGACGAGATCAAAGCGGAGATCCTGCAGCGGGGGGTGGACAAGCGGGGGGTGTTCCGCCAGCACTACGACACCGACGCGCTGGACGCCTCCAACCTGCTGATCCCGCTGGTGCGCTTCCTGCCGCCGAGCGACGAGCGGGTGTGCGCGACGGTGCGGGCGGTCAAAGAGGAGCTGACGGAGAACGGCCTGGTGCTGCGCTACCGCACGCAGGACACCGACGACGGCCAGCAGGGGGAGGAGGGGACGTTCCTGATCTGCTCCTTCTGGCTGGTCTCCGCGCTGTCGGAGATCGGGGAGCTACGGGAGGCCGAACACCTGTGCGAGCGCCTGCTCACGTACGCCTCCCCGCTGCACCTGTACGCGGAGGAGCTGGAGGCCTCCTCGGGGCGGCTGCTGGGCAACTTTCCCCAGGCGTTCACGCACCTGGCGTTGATCAACGCGGTCACCCACGTGGTCGAGGCTCGCCAGGACTAGGACGCCCCTGGCCGGCGCGATGCTGCGTCCTCGATCGGTCGTGTGCTGAGCACACTTCCCTCACTGCGTCCTTGCCTCGCTTGCCCAGGAACGCCCTAGTCGGCGTTGTTCGAGTACCCCGGCTCGCCGGGGAGCAGCACGCGGGCAACCTCGCCCTCGACGACGACGCGGGGCTGGACTGCCTCCACGGTGCGCCCGCGGGCATGTTCGAGCGCCTCGGTGGCGGTGGTGAAGGCGGAGAGCTGCTCGAGGTGCTTGATGGTTGGGAACACCAGCACGATGTCCCCGGCGCGGTGGGCCTCGAGCGCGCCGGCGGGAGTGAACCAGCCGAGCGCGACGCACTCCTCGCCGTCCACGCGGGGCTCCTGGCCGGGGGGCAGGGAGGCGAGGAAGAAGTGGGTGTCGAAGCGGGTGCGCACGGCGGCGGGGGTGATCCAGCGGGAGAACTTGACGAGCGCCTCGGTGGAGGGCAACTCGACGCCGGCCTCCTCGCGCAGCTCGCGCACGGCGGCGGCGCGGTGCGCGCGGTCGTCGTCCCCGTCGGCGTGCTCGACGGCGCCGCCGGGAAACACCCACACACCGCCCATGAAGCGCGCAAGGGGGTTGCGCCGGACGAGCAGCAGCTCGAGCCCAGCGTCCCCGCCGCGCAGCAGGATCACGGTGGCGGCCTGCCGCGGGACCGTGGGGGGGCCGGGGTTGTACTCCTCGCCGGGACCGGGCCGCTGGTTGTCGGGGGGCGCGCTAATCCAAGGACCCTACCCCGTGGGCAAGCAGAGCGGTACTCTTAGGCGCGTGACAACTCAAACACTGCAGCGGTGGATCTGCGAGTCCTGCGGCTATATATACGACCCCGAGGAGGGCGACCCGGACGGCGGGATCCCCGCGGGGACGGCCTTCGAGGACATCCCCGACACGTGGTTCTGCCCGGTGTGCGGCGCCCGCAAGCGAGACTTCACCGTCTACGAGGATTGACCTGAGGACCGACTGGGAGGCACTGCTCGCGAAGGACCGCGAGTATGTGTGGCACCCCTACGGCGGGCTGCCCGCGGGGCTGGAGGCACTGCCGGTCGTCGCGGCGGAGGGGGTGCGCCTGCGCCTGGCTGATGGACGGGAGCTCATCGACGGGATGTCGTCGTGGTGGTGCGCGGTGCACGGCTACCGCCACCCGGCGCTGGACGCGGCGGTGCGCGAGCAGCTGGAGCAGGTGGCGCACGTGATGTTCGGTGGGCTGACCCACGAGCCGGCGGTGCGCCTGGCCGAGCGCCTGGTGGAGTGGGCCCCGGCGGGACTGGAGCGGGTGTTCTTCGCGGACTCGGGCTCGGTGGCGGTGGAGGTGGCGATCAAGATGTGCCTGCAGTACCAGCGCGCGAGGGACCGCCCGCGGCGCACGCGCCTGCTGACGGTGCGCGGTGGCTACCACGGGGACACGGCCGGGGCGATGGCGGTGTGCGACCCGGTGGGGGGGATGCACAGCCTGTTCACTGGCCTGCTCGCCGAGCACGTCTTCGCCGAGCGCCCCCCCGACGGCTTCGACGCGCCCCGGGACGAGCGGTGGGAGCGGTGGGCGGCACAGGTGCGCGAGCTGGCGACGCGCCACTCGGACGAACTGGCGGGGGTGGTGGTGGAGCCGGTGGTGCAGGGCGCGGGCGGGATGCGCTTTCACTCCCCGGCGTGCGTGGCGCTGCTGCGCGAGGTGTGCGACGAGCACGGCCTGCTGCTGGTGGCGGACGAGATCGCCACGGGCTTCGGCCGCACCGGTGCGCTGTTCGCGTGCGAGCACGCGGGGGTGAGCCCGGACGTGATGTGCGTGGGCAAGGCGCTCACGGGCGGGTACATGACCCTCGCCGCGACCCTCTGCACGACGGAGGTGGCGAGCGCGATCTCCGCGGGCGAGGGCGGCGGCCTCATGCACGGCCCCACCTACATGGCCAACCCGCTGGCGTGCGCGGTGGCGCTCGCCTCGCTCGACCTGCTAGCCACGGGGCAGTGGCGCGAGCAGGTGGCCCGCATCGAGCGGGGCTTGCGCGAGGGTCTCGAGCCGGCCCGCGGGGCGCCCGGCGTAAAGGACGTGCGCGTGCTCGGCGCGATCGGAGTCGTGCAGCTCGACCATGAGGTGGACGTCCGGGTGGCCACCGCAGCGGCGGTTGAGCGGGGCGTGTGGCTACGGCCGTTTCGTGACCTCGTGTACACGATGCCGCCCTACGTCACCGACGAGGACGCGCTGGCAACGGTGTGCGAGGCGGTCGTCGCGGCGGCACGGGCCGGGTCCCGAGGTGCGGTCCGTCCGGCAGCAGGCTAGACTTGCTTGTGGTCAAGATGCTTATTGACGCGGGCATGGCTCTCCTTTCTCCGGGGGTACGACTCTGGAGAAAGGAGTCCGTGCAGGTTCTCTTTTTCTGATGCCCTGAAGGCCGCTGGGGCCGTCCTTGTTGCAACCGTCAGCGGAGGCATTGCGATCTGCTCGGTGGTGGGCTAGACTTGGCTTCGGTTAGAGCGTTGACTGTGTTCAACGTCCTCCGAGGGGCCCGGGCAACCGGGCTCCCTCCGGTTAAGGAGCCCCTGGCGGCTGCCGGGGCCGTCCGTGCTGCAACCGCCAGGGCACCTTGCTACCGCGTCAGCCGGTCAATGACTAGCAGCGCGACAAGCAAGGCGGTGGTTAGAGCATTGATCGCGTTCATATCTCCTCCTTTCTCCGGGGATACGACCCCGGAACCACCCAGAGGGGAGGAGCATCGCGTCTCGGTCTCAGGCCACGGTCCCGATCCTAGGCTCAGCTTGAGACGAAACGCTCGCGCGTGAGCCACCGCTGCCACGGCAGGGTCTCCCCCGCGCGGGCCATTGCGTCGAGGTCGGGTCCGGGCACGGGGGGCAGGCCCGCGACCTCGACCTCGCCGAGCCGGGCGAGGGTCTCGCGGTTGGAGCTCTCCACGACAGAGGGCTCGGCGGGCCAGGGCGTGAGCACGACCGCGCGGACGACGAGCCCGGCGGCGCGGGCGGCGTGGAGGGTGAGCAGCGTATGGTTGATCGTGCCGAGGCCGGGCGGGGCGGCGATCAGGAGGGGCAGCCCCAACTCGGCGGCGAGGTCGCGCACCGTGTAGTCGTCGGCGAGCGGCACGAGCAGCCCGCCGACGCCCTCCACTACGAGGGTGTGCCCCTGTCCGGCGGCGCGGGCGGCAGCGAGCAGTCGGGCGGGGTCCAGTCGCTGGCCGGCGAGCTCAGCGGCGAGGTGCGGGGACACGGGGGGGCCGTAGCGCTCCGAGGCCACCTCCTCGGGGGTCTGGTCGGTGGCGCGCGCGAGCAACTCGTGGTCGGGGGGCCACTCGCTGGGGGGGTCGTCGAGGCCGGTGACCACGGGCTTGTGCGCCCTCACGGGCTCACCCGCGGCGGCCGCCGCGGCGAGCAGGGCGGCGCTGAGGACGGTCTTGCCCACGCCGGTGCCGGTGCCGGTGACGAACAGCCCCCGCACGGCGAGCGCTCCTAGGCGGCGCGGGTGAGGTGGGAGTCTTCGCGCTCGATGTCGAAGGGGGCAGGCGAGGGGGTGCGGTCCGGGGTGTGCGCGCCCAACCGGGACTCGCCGGGGAGCTCCTCGGCGTCCTCCGCCGGCTCGTGGCGCTCAGGGGGGGTCCCCGCGCGGCGCGCGTCGGGCGCGGGGAGCTCCGCGGGCTCCAGGCCGTGTGCGCGGGCGGCCTCGCCGAGGGTGCGGGCGGCGCGGCGCAACTCGGCGGGGGTGTGGGAGGCCATCGCGGTGAGGCGCAGGCGGGCGGTGCCTGCGGGCACGGAGGGGGGGCGGATCGCCTGTGCGAACACCCCGCGCTCCACGGCGCCCTCGCAGAGCGCCACCGCGTCGCGCTCGTCGCCGACCACCAGGGGGACGATGTGCATGTCGGTGTCGTGCACGGCGAACCCCTCGGCGGCGAGCGCGCGGCGCAGGGTGCGGGCGTGAGCGCGCAGGCGCTCCACGCGGTGGGGGCGCTCTTCGACGAGCTCCAGCGCCGCGAGCGCGCCGGCCGCGGCCGGGGGGGCGGGGGCGGTGGAGAAGATCAGGGGGCGTGCGGTGTTGACGAGGTAGTGCACCATCTCCTCGGTGGCGCACACGTACGCGCCGTAGGAGCCGAGCGCCTTGCCGAGGGTGCCGACGAGCACGTCGACCTCGCCCTCGAGGCCGGCCTGCGCGACGGCGCCGCGTCCACCGGGGCCCACCGCCCCGGTGGCGTGCGCCTCGTCGACGAGCACTCGCGCGCGGTGGGCGTGGGCGAGCTCGACGATCTCCTCCAGCGGCGCGAGGTCGCCGTCCATCGAGAAGACGGAGTCGGTGGCGACAAGCCGCCGACCGTCGCCGCCGTGGCGGCGCAGGCTCCAGGCGAGGTGCTCGGTGTCGAGGTGGCGGTACACGTGCACGCGCGCACGCGAGGCGCGGCAGCCGTCGACGATCGAGGCGTGGTTGAGCTCGTCGGAGAACACCGCGTCGCCAGGCCCCGCCAGCGCGCCGACGACGCCGAGGTTGGCGAGGTACCCGGAGCCGAACAGCACGCAGCTCTCGGTGCCCTTGAACGCGGCGAGGCGCTCCTCCAGGCGGTGGTGGACGGTCATCGTGCCGGACACCAGCCGCGAGGCGCCGGCGCCGACGCCCCACCGCATCGCGGCCTCGGCGGCGGCCTCGCGCACGCGGGGGTGGTCGGCGAGGCCGAGGTAGTTGTTGGAGCACAGCAGCAGCACGGGGCGGCCGTCGAGCAGCACGCGCGGCCCCTGCGGCCCCGAGATCAACCGCAGCCGGCGGCTGAGACCGAGTCGCTCCAGCTCCCCCAGCCGCTCCTCGATCTCGCTCACGGTCTCGTCTCCGCTCCCGGCCTCAGCCCGTAGCCACCATCGCGGTGGGCTCGTCCTGGTGGTCCTTTGGAGGAGGAGCCTCCGCTCCGCTGCGGCTGCGCGGGGTCGCGTTGGGCGCTCCGTCGGGGCGCGCGGGGACCTTGCGCTTGGGGTGGTAGCGCAGCTGGGTGGAGGGGTCCCACAGGCGCACTTTGAGATCGACCTCGCCCGTGTCGGCGGCCTCTGGCTCGGCTGCTCCCGGGCCGTGCCCGCCGTTGGCGCCGTTCGCGCGTCCGCTGGCGCCGTTCGCGCGTCCCCCTGCGCCGTTCGCACGTCCCTCTGCGCCGTTTGTGCCGTTTGCGCGCCCGTCCTCGCCCACCGCGGCGAGAGCTCCGAGGTGCTCCTCGACCACGTTGGGGGTCTGCCCCTCCAGCCACCCCGCGCGGTTGTCGGGCCGGGGGTTGGCGCCGTTGTCGGGCTGGCGGGCCGTGTTGAGGCCGAGCTCCTCGAACATCGCGCGGTCCTCCTCGGGCTCGGCGCCGAGGGTGGTGAGGAAGTTGCCCATCATCACCCCGTTGAGGCCGGCCTTTACCGCGAGCGGCTGGAGCTCGCCGAAGTTCTCCACGCGCCCCCCGCACACGCGGAACAGCGCTTCGGGCAGCACCAGGCGGAAGATCGCGATCCACTTGACCGCCTCCCACGGGTCCATCAGCTCGCGGTCGCCGAACTTCGTGCCGGGGCGGGGGTTCAGCAGGTTGATGGGGACGCTCGTGGGGTCCAGCGCGGCGAGCTCGAACGCCATCTCCACGCGCTGGGCGCGGCTCTCGCCGAGGTTGAGGATGCCCCCCACGCACGTCTCCAGGCCCGCCTCGCGCACCGCGCGGATCGTGCGCAGGCGCCCCTCGTAGCGCACGGTGGTGGAGACCTCGTCGTAGTAGCTCTCGGCGGTCTCCACGTTGTGGTGCACCCGCTGGATGCCCGCCTCGCTGAGCGCCTTGGCACGCTCGGTGGACATGTGCCCGACCGACGCGCACCGCTTGAGGTTGGTGTGCTCGGCGACCAGTCGCGCGCCCTCGAGGATCTTGGCGAAGTCGCGCTTTGAGAGCCCCTGGCCCTGGGTGACCATGCAGAAGCGGTGCGCGCCGGCGGCCTCGGCGGCGCGGGCGTGTTCGAGGATCTGCTCGGGGTCCATCATCGGGTGCATCGGGGTCTCGGCCTCGGCGAAGCGCGACTGCGCGCAGAAGCCGCAGTCCTCCGCGCACCCGCCGGACTTGGCGTTGACCAGCGAGCACAGGTCGGTGGAGTCCCCGAAGCGCTCCCTGCGTGCCTCCCACGCGCGCTGCACGAGCGCTTCGATCTCGGCGTGGTCCTCGATCTCGCCCAGGCGGCGAGCCTCCTCGGGGGTGATGAGCGGCGGCATCTGCGGCGCGACCTCCGTGCGTGGTTGACGGTGCATGTTACGGGGCGCTGTGGACGGCACGTATTATCGCCCCATGAGCTCTTCGGGGGGACGGGGCCCCAGCCTGCTCGCGATCTCCGACCTGCACATCACCTACCCGGAGAACCGGCGCGTGGTCGAAGGTCTGCGCCCGCGCTCCCCGGGGGACTGGTTGATCGTGTGTGGGGACGTCTCCGAGATGCTCGCCGACGTGGAGTGGGCGCTCGGGCTGCTACGCGACCGCTTTGAGGTGGTCCTCTGGGTGCCCGGCAACCACGACCTGTGGACCGTCCCCGAGGAACCCCCCGAGCTGCGCGGGGAGGCGCGCTACCGCCACCTGGTGGAGGTCTGCCGGCGCCTCGGCGTGCTCACGCCGGAGGACCCCTACCCGGTCTGGGAGGGCCCGGGTGGCCCGGCGACGGTCGCACCACTGTTTCTGCTCTACGACTACTCCTTCGGCACCAACGTCGCTCCCACCAAGGAGCTGGCGCTCGCGCGGGCGTACGCGGCGGGGGTGGTGTGCAGCGACGAGCTCGTGCTGCACCCCGACCCGCACCCGAGCCGCGAGGCGTGGTGCGCGGCGCGCGTGCGCGAGAGCGAGTTGCGCCTCGCCGCGCGGGACCCGGCAGTGCCGACGGTGCTGGTCAACCACTTCCCACTGCTCCCCGACCCCACGCGGGTTCTGCGCCACCCGGAGTTCGCGCAGTGGTGCGGGACGGTGCTCACCGCGGACTGGCACGTGCGCTTCGGGGCGTGTGCGGTGGTGTACGGGCACCTGCACATTCCCCGCGTGACCTTCCAGGACGGGGTGCGCTTCACCGAGGTCTCGCTGGGCTACCCGCGGGAGTGGCACCGCCGGGACCCCTCGCGCGTCGTGCTGCACTCGGTGTTGCCGGCTGGGAAGGAGCCGTCGTGATCGAGGAGCTCCTGCCCTCCGCGGTGGTCGCGGTGGACACCCGCGAGGACCTGCTCGACGTCGAGCTTTTCCCCGAGGAGCGCGCCGCCCTGGGGCAGGCGGTGGAGAAGCGCCGACGGGAGTTCATCACCGCACGCGCGTGCGCACGACAAGCGCTCGCGCAGCTTGGCCTGCCACCCTCACCGGTCCCGACGGGCGCGCGCGGGCAGCCACTCTGGCCGGCGGGGGTGGTGGGGAGCATCACGCACTGTGCGGGCTACCGCGCCTGTGCGCTTGCACACGCGCGCGAGCTGGCGGGAGTGGGGATCGACGCGGAGCCCAACGAGCCGCTGCCGGAGGGGGTGCTCGCGGAGGTCGCCCGCGCGGAGGAGCGGCCGGGGCTGGCCGAGTTGGCGCGCGCCGAGCCAGCTGTCCACTGGGATCGGCTGCTGTTCAGCGCGAAGGAGGCGGTGTACAAGGTGTGGTTTCCGATCGCGGAGTGCTGGCTGGGTTTCGAGGACGCGGTGCTCGCGTTCGATCCGGCCGGGACCTTCCGCGCGCAGCTATTGAAGCCCTGGCCAAGTGTAGGAGGACGTTTCCCGGGGGTCGTCGAGGGTCGCTGGCTGGTGCGTGAGGGCCTCGTGCTCGCTGCGATTGCATTCCCGCACCGTCAATAATTCCAATGTTTAGTCGAAAGTATTTGCGAAAGTCGAACCATGCGGAAAAGGGGAGCGATTTGGGGGGAAATTTTCACTTCTGAATTGACACCGCTCCGAGGGGGACCCACAATCCCAAAAAAAACATCTTTTACTTTTGGGCCAGCTTTGGGGTAGTGGAACGGAGAGTGATGACGCTGGGGTTCCGTGGGCGGTCGGGGTCGGGGGTGACCCTCGCCAGAGGTGAGGACGTCTGGATCGGCTTCGCCGAGGTCCGCGCCAGGCGCCATCGATGACCGGCGCCTCCCGCGAGCGGGGCGGGACCGTCTTCGTATTCTCAGGCCACGGCTCGCAGTGGGATGGCATGGCGCGAGAGCTGCTGGAGACCTCTCCGGTCTTCGCGGAAAGCATGCGGGCGTGCGAGGAGGCGCTCGCCTCCCACGTGAGCTGGTCGCTGCTCGACGTCCTGCGCGGCCGCCCCCGGGCGCGCAAGCTCGAGCGCGTGGACGTGGTGGCCCCGGCGCTGTTCGCCATCGGGGTGTCGCTGGCCGAGCTGTGGCGCGCCTGCGGCGTGCGCCCCGACGCGGTCGTGGGTCACTCCCACGGCGAGATCGCCGCCGCGCATATCGCAGGCGGGCTCTCGCTCGAGGACGCCGCACGGGTGGTGGCGCTGCGCAGCCGGGCGCTGAGCCGGCTCTCCCGCACGGGGGGGGTCGTGGCGGTCTCCTTGGGCGCCAAGCGGATCGCCGGGCCGCTGCAGCGCTGGGACGGCCGGCTGGCATTGGCCGCGGTGAACGGGCCCTCCTCGACTGCGGTCTCAGGGGATCGCGGGGCCTTGAAGGAGCTCCTAGCGTGGTGCGAGGCGGAGGGCGTGCGGGCGGGGAGGGTGCGAATGGATTACGCCTCCCACGGCGCTCAGATCGAGGCGATCCGCGAGGAACTGCTGCAGGCGCTTGGTCCGATCACCCCGCGCTCGGGCGAGATTCCCTTCTACTCGACTCTCACCGGGCGGCGGCGGGACACGGCGAAGCTGGACGGCGAGCACTGGTACCGGGCCGAGCGCGAGCCCGTCCGCTTCGAGCGGGCGGTGCGCGCCTTGCTTCGGCAAGGACACCAGACGTTCATCGAGGTCAGCCCGCATCCGGTGCTCACGGCGGCTGTGCAGGAGACCGTCGATGCGCTGAGCGGGGAGCGAGGAGGGGCGGGCGGTGAGTCGCGCGACGTCCTGGTCGTCGGCTCGCTGCGCCGCGGCCAGGGCAGCCTGACGCGTTTTCAGGTGTCTCTGGCCGACGTGGCGGCGCACCGGTCGGGCACCGCGGCGTCCGGCGCATCCCTCGCGAGGCGGCTCGCCGGCGTGCCGGCGGGCGCTCGCGAGCTCGCGGTGCTCGAGGAGGTGTGCGCCCAGGTGGCGCACGTACTGGGCTGCGCCCCGGAGACGGTTGACGCGCGACGGGCGTTCAGGGAGCTGGGGCTCGACTCCTCGGCGGCCGTGGAGCTGCGCAACCGGTTGGCAGCGCTCACCGGTCGGCGGCTGCGGAGCACGCTTCTGTTCGACTATCCCACGCCCGCCGCGCTGGCCGACCACCTGCTGGGCGCTCTTGCCGTCGTACAGACCGCCGGTGTGGAGACTCGGGCTGAGCGGGGGACGTCGGTCGTGCCGACCGATCTCCGATCGGTCGATGAGCTCGTAGCGATCGTGGGGATGAGCTGCCGCTTCCCCGGCGGGGTGCGCTCGCCGTTGGAGATGTGGGAGATGGTCGTCCGCGGCGCGGACGCGATCGGGGGCTTCCCGACGGATCGAGGTTGGGATCTCGACGCGCTCTACGATCCCGATCCGGAGCGCTCCGGGACCAGCTATGTGCGGGAGGGGGGTTTCCTGGGCGAGGCCGCGGAGTTCGACGCGGCTTTCTTCGGGATCGGCCCCAGGGAGGCGCTGGCGATGGATCCCCAGCAGCGGCTGTTGCTGGAAGCGTGCTGGGAGGCATTGGAGGACGCGGGCATCGACCCCCACACGCTGAGGGGCAGCCGGACCGGGGTGCTGGCGGGGATCAACATTCTCGATTATTACGCCGGTCTACGCACTGCGCCGGAGGGGCTGGAGGGCTACGGCTTGACGGGCGGCGTCGGCAGCGTCCTCTCGGGGCGGGTGGCTTACACGCTCGGGCTGGAGGGCCCCACGATGACGGTCGACACCGCGTGCTCCTCCTCGCTGGTGGCGCTGCACCTTGCGTGCGGGGCGTTGCGCGGCGGCGAGTGTTCGCTGGCGCTGGCGGGCGGGGTGACGGTTATGTCGAGCCCGGGACTGTTCATCGAATTCAGTCGCCAGCGCGGTCTTGCGCCCGACGGGCGCTGCAAGTCGTTCGCGGACTCCGCGGATGGCACCGGCTGGAGCGAGGGCGTGGGCGTGCTGGTGCTGGAGCGGCTCTCCGAGGCGCAGCGCAACGGACACGCGGTGCACGCGGTCGTGCGCGGTAGCGCGGTCAACCAGGATGGCGCGAGCAACGGCCTGTCGGCGCCCAACGGTCTCGCTCAAAGGCGGGTGATCGAGCAGGCGCTCGCCGACGCGCGGCTCATGGCGGCGCAGGTGGACGCGGTGGAGGCGCACGGCACTGGCACGCGACTCGGCGATCCGGTCGAGGCGCAGGCGCTGCTGGCCGCCTATGGGCAGGACCGCGACGCGGACCGTCCGCTGTGGCTTGGGTCGGTGAAGTCGAATATCGGTCACACCCAGGCGGCGGCGGGTGTAGCGGGCGTCATCAAGATGGCGATGGCTCTCCGGCACGGCCTGTTGCCGAGGACGCTGCATGTGAACGCCCCCTCCAGCGAGGTGGACTGGTCCACCGGGGCCGTGTCGCTGCTGACCGAGGAGGTGCGCTGGCCGCGAGCCGAGGAGCCCCGCCGAGCCGGGGTGTCCGCATACGGCATCAGCGGCACCAACGCGCACGTGATCCTCGAGGAGGCGCCCGCTGTGGAGGTTGCCGCGCCCCCCGCCGGCGCCGCTGTGGATGGTGAGCTGGACGCGGCCGTTGAGGGCGGCTCGGGCACCGGGGGCGATGGGGTGGCAGGGAGCGTGTTGGCTGGTGCCGGGGTGGTGCCGTGGGTGGTGTCGGGTAGGAGCGAGGGCGCGCTGCGCGCACAGGCCGAGCGCCTGTGGGCATTCGTTGGGAAGGAGCCCGATCTCGACATCGCGGATGTCGGCCTCTCGCTTGGTGGGAGATCGGTGTTCGAGCACCGCGCGGTCGTGCTGGGCGGCGAACGGGAGGAGCTGCTGGGCGGCCTCGCCGGCCTGGCTGGAGGCAGGCGGGCGGGTGGAGAGGCGTTGCGGGGTGTGGCTGTCGGGGGCGGGGTCGCGTTTCTGTTCACCGGCCAGGGCGCCCAGCGCGAGGGTATGGGCCGCGAGTTGTACGGGGCGTTCCCAGTGTTCAGGGACGCGTTCGACGAGGCGTGTGGACATCTGGATGGCGCGCTGGACCGCTCGCTGCGGGAGGTGGTGTTCGATGTGGGGGCGACGACGGGTCTGCTGGACCGAACGCTGTTCACGCAGACGGGGTTGTTCGCGCTCGAGGTGGCGCTGTTCAGGCTCCTCGAGAGCTGGGGCGTGAGGCCCGACTTCGTGGTGGGCCATTCGGTCGGCGAGCTCGTGGCGGCCTGTGTGGCGGGGGTGTTCTCGCTCGAGGACGGGTGCAGGCTGGTTGCCGCCAGGGGCCGTTTGATGGGCGATCTGCCGGCGGGCGGCGCGATGGCTGCGGTAGAGGCTTCCGAGGAGGAGGCGCTGGAGTCGCTGGCCGGGTTCGAGGGTCGCGTCGATCTGGCGGCTGTGAACGGCCCCGTCGCGGTGGTGCTCTCAGGGGATGAGCATGCGGTGTTGGAGCTGGCGGGGATGTGGCGGGAGCGGGGTCGCAGGACGAGGCGTTTGCGGGTGTCGCACGCGTTTCACTCGCCGCGAATGGATGGGATGCTCGAGGAGTTCGAGCGGGTCGTGGAGGGGATCGCGTTCAGTGAGCCCGTGATCTCGGTGGTGTCGAACCTCACGGGTGAGG
Source organism: uncultured Solirubrobacterales bacterium (assembly GCA_963725535.1). GTDB lineage: Bacteria > Actinomycetota > Thermoleophilia > Solirubrobacterales > Solirubrobacteraceae > Palsa-744. The sequence continues at coordinate 732,718 of CAVRYX010000007.1, read as the reverse complement.
TGGCCTCCGCTGGGCAGTTGTGCGACCCGGGGTACTGGGTGCGCCACGCGCGTGAGACGGTGCGGTTCCGCGATGGGGTGCGTTGGATCGGGTCCCACGGCGTCAGGAGCTTCCTGGAGCTGGGACCGGACGGGGTGCTCAGCGCGATGACGCGGGAGTGCTTCCCCGGTGAGGGCACTCGGGACGGGAGCGAGGTTCGCCGGGACGGCGCGGATGGCCTGGGCGGTGCCGATGGGTGGGACGAGCGGTCCGCCGTTGCGGCGCCGGTGCTGCGGGCCGGGCGCCCGGAGGCGCGGGCGCTGCTTGGCGCTCTGGCGCAGGCGTGGGTGCGCGGGGTGGATGTGAGCTGGGCCGACATATTCGGGGGGTCCGGCGCGCGGCGTGTGGCGCTCCCGACCTATGCGTTCCAGCGCGAGCGCTACTGGCTCCATTCCACTATCGCGATCGAGGGCGGGGGCCCCGGGCACGCCGATGTGGATCCGAGCGAGGTCGAGTTCTGGGGGGCGGTGGAGCGCGATGACACCGATGCGCTGGCGGGCGTGCTCGGGTTTGGCGGCGAGGACCAGAGAGCCTCGCTGGGCGTCGTGCTGCCGGCGATCTCGGCGTGGCGGCGAGATCGTGTCGAGCGGTCGGTGGTGGATGGGTGGCGCTACCGGGTTCAGTGGAAGCCGCTATCCGGCGCCCCGCCCTCGATGTTCGGGGGGGTGTGGCTGCTCGTCCTCTCGGCCTCCGCAGAGGAGGCGCGGCCGGCCGAGGATGTGGTGCGGACGCTCGAGCAGCGGGGCGCGCGAGTGCTCACGCTCGAGCTCGATCCGAGCGCCGTCGAGCGCGGCGACCTGGCGCGGCGTGTGCGCGAGGTTCTCGCTGAGGAGCTGCACATGAATGAGCCGGTGGATGCCCGGGCGGTCGATGGTGTGCTCTCGCTGTTGGCGTTGGGTGATGGCTGTGAGCTGGTGTCGGGGGGTGTTCCGGGGGGTGTGGCGGGGTCGTTGGTGTTGGCGCAGGCGTTGGGGGATGCCGGTGTCGGGGGGCGGTTGTGGTTTGCGACGCGGGGAGCGGTGTCGGTGGGGCCCGCGGATGTGTTGGAGTCTCCGGCCCAGGGGATGGTGTGGGGGCTGGGCTTGGTGCTTGGGTTGGAGGAGCCAGGGCGTTGGGGTGGCCTGGTCGATCTGCCCGCGGAGCTGGATGGGCGCGCTGGGGAGCGTTTGTGCGGGGTGCTCGCCGGCTGGGGCGAGGAGGATCAGGTGGCGGTGCGTTCTGCGGGGGTGTTCGCTAGGCGTTTGGTGCGCGCGCCGTTGGGTGGGCGCCGGTCGGTGGGGGAGTGGCAGCCACGGGGGACGGTGCTCGTCACGGGCGGTACGGGCGCGTTGGGCGCTCATGTCGCTCGGTGGCTGGCGGGCGGGGGTGCCGAGCATCTGCTTTTGGCCAGCCGCCGTGGACCCGAGGCGCCTGGCGTGGGGGAGCTTCGGGCGGAGCTCGAGGGGCTGGGTGTGCGGGTGAGTGTGGTGGCGTGTGACGTCGCCGAGCAGGGGCAGCTCGAGGGCTTGCTGGAGTCGGTCCCCCGCGAGTATCCCTTGTCCGCGGTTTTCCACGCCGCGGGGGTGATCGACGATGGGTTGCTCGATTCGCTGGATCTTGGGCGCGTCAGGCGGGTGCTGGCGTCGAAGGTGAACGCGGCATGGCGTCTGCACGAGCTGACCGAGGGCATGGATCTCTCGGCGTTCGTGTTGTTCTCCTCGATCGCCGGGACGCTCGGTGCGGGCGGCCAGGGTGCTTACGCGGCGGGGAACGCCTTCCTGGATGCGCTGGCCGAGTACCGTCGCTCGCGGGGTCTTCCCGCGACCGCGGTGGCATGGGGCGCATGGGCGGGTGCGGGCATGGCGGCTGGAGTTATTGAGCGCCTGCAAAGGGGCGGGGTGCGGGGGCTGCCCGCTGAGCTGGCTACGGGCGCGCTGGGGGCGGCGCTCGCTCGTGAGGAGACGAGTGTGGTCCTCGCGGATCTGGACTGGGAGCGCTTGGTCCAGTCCCAGGCGCGTTCGCGTCCGCTGATCGGCGATCTGCCGGAGGTGCAGCGGGCTCTGCGGGCTCGGCCGGCAGCGGAGCGGGCGGATGAGGACGGGGGATCGTGGACGGCTCGCGTGATGGGAACGGCGGTGGGTGAGCGTGAGCGTGTTGTGCTGGAGTTGGTGCGCTCGGAGGCAGCCGAGGTGTTGGGGCACTCCTCGCCGGAGAGCGTGGAAGTGCGGCGGGCATTCAAAGACCTCGGCTTCGACTCGCTGGCGGTGGTGCAGTTGCGTAACAGGCTTGCGTCCGCCACAGGGCTGCGTCTGCCGGGCACCATGGTGTTCGACTATCCCACTCCGGTCGAGCTGGCGAGGAATCTGCTGGACAAGATCGCGGGTGTCACGGTGGCGACTCGTTCTGTGGTCACGGTGGCGGCTGTTGACGAGCCGGTCGCGATTGTGGGTATGGGCTGCCGTTTGCCCGGTGGGGTGCGCTCGCCGCTGGAGCTATGGGAGCTGGTGAGCTCGGGTGGTGACGCGATCGGAGGGTTCCCTGCGGATCGGGGGTGGGATCTGGAGGGTCTCTATGACCGCGATCCCGACCGGTCAGGCACTAGTTATACGCGGGAGGGCGGGTTTCTGTATGAGGCGCCGCGGTTCGATGCGGCGTTTTTCGGGATCAGCCCGCGGGAGGCGCTTGCGATGGACCCCCAGCAGCGGCTCCTGTTGGAAGTGTGCTGGGAGGCGCTTGAGGACGCGGGCGTAGACGCCCGCTTGTTGAAGGGCAGCCAGACGGGGGTATTCGCGGGGACCAGCATCCATGATTACGGCCCGGGTTTGCTCGGTCGGGTGGGTGAGGAGGTTGAGGGTTATCTGGGTACAGGTGGCGCAGGTAGCGTGGTGTCGGGTCGGGTGGCTTATGCGTTCGGGTTGGAGGGCCCGGCGGTGACGGTGAATACGGCGTGTTCCTCTTCGCTTGTGGCGTTGCACCTGGCGTGCGGCGCGTTGCGGGGGGGTGAGTGCGGGCTGGCGTTGGCGGGTGGCGTGACGGTGATGTCCACGCCGGGTGTGTTCGTGGGGCTCAGCCGTCAGCGGGGCCTGGCGAGGGATGGTCGGTGCAAGTCGTTCGCGAACACTGCGGATGGCGCCGGCTTCTCCGAGGGCGTGGGTGTGCTGCTTCTGGAGCGGCTCTCCGACGCGCAGCGCAATGGCCACCAGGTGCTGGCGACGATCCTGGGCAGCGCCGTGAACCAGGATGGGGCGAGCAACGGCTTGACCGCGCCGAACGGTCCTTCCCAGCAGCGTGTGATCCTGCGGGCGCTCGCGAACGCCGGGCTCTCGCCGGCCCAGGTGGACGCGGTGGAGGCTCATGGGACGGGCACCACGCTCGGCGACCCGATCGAGGCGCAGGCGCTGCTGGCGACCTACGGGCAGGATCGCAGCGAGGACCGTCCGCTGTGGCTTGGATCGATCAAGTCGAACATCGGGCACACGCAAGCCGCGGCGGGGGCGGCGGGTGTGATCAAGATGGTGATGGCTCTCCAGCGCGAGCGGCTCCCGAGGACGCTCCATGTGGATGAGCCCTCCAGGGAGGTGGATTGGTCGGCGGGCGCGGTGTCGCTGCTTACCGAGGAGGTTCCGTGGCGATCTGACCGTGGTCCTCGCCGTGCCGGGGTGTCCGCGTTTGGCATCAGCGGCACCAACGCGCACGTGATCCTCGAGGAGGCGCCCGCTGTGGAGGTTGCCGCCCCCCCTGCCGGCGCCCCGGTGGATGGTGAACTGGACGTGGCCGTTGAGGGCGGCTCGGGCACCGAGGGCGATGGGGTGGCAGGGGGCGTGTTGGCTGGTGCCGGGGTGGTGCCGTGGGTGGTCTCGGGTCGTGGTATTGGAGGGTTGCGGGGACAGGCTGAGCGGCTGGGGGAATTTGTGGGTGGCGACCCGGGGTTGGGTGCGGTGGATGTGGGGTTTTCGCTTGCGGGGCGGGCGGCGTTGGAGGATCGTGCGGTGGTGTTGGGTGGGGATCGTGAGGAGTTGCTTGGGGGTCTCGGTGTGCTGGCGCGGGGGGAGAGCGCGGGGAATGTGGTGCGGGGGCGCAGCGCGGTTTCTGGCGCGGGTGCTCTTGGTGGCAGTGGTGAGGTTGCGTTTTTGTTTACGGGTCAGGGTTCTCAGCGTGTGGGGATGGGTCGTGAGCTTTATGGGGTGTTTCCGGTGTTTGGTGAGGCGTTTGATGGGGTGTGTGCGTATATGGATCAGTACTTGGGGTGCTCGTTGAAGGAGGTTGTGTTCGGGGAGGGGGGGGAGGTTGGGCGTGGTGGGGGTGTGTTTGTCGGGGAGGGTGTGGGCGGGGTTGGTGGGCGGGGTGTGGTTGGTGGTGTGGGGTTGGATGACACGGTGTTTGCGCAGCCGGCGTTGTTCGCGGTGGAGGTGGCGTTGTTCAGGTTGGTGGAGAGTTGGGGTGTGAGGCCTGATTTTGTGGTGGGTCATTCGATCGGGGAGTTGGTGGCGGCGTGTGTGGCGGGGGTGTTCTCGCTTGAGGATGCGTGCAGGCTGGTTGCCGCGAGGGGTCGTTTGATGGGGGGGTTGCCGGCTGGCGGGGCGATGGTCGCGGTGGGGGTCTCTGAGGAGGAGGCGGGGGAGTCGCTGGTGGGGTTTGAGGGTCGTGTGGCGTTGGCGGCTGTGAATGGTCCTTGTTCGGTGGTGTTTTCTGGGGATGAGGATGGGGTGTTGGAGCTTGCGGGGGTGTGGGAGGAGCGTGGTGCGAAGACGAGGCGGCTGCGGGTGTCTCATGCGTTTCATTCGCCGCGGATGGATGGGATGCTCGAGGAGTTCGAGCGGGTTGTGGGGGAGGTGGTGTTCAGTGCTCCTCGTATCCCGGTCGTTTCGAATGTGACTGGTGGGGTGGCGTCTGCTGAGCTGTTGTGCGATGCGGGGTATTGGGCGCGTCATGTGCGTGAGACGGTGCGGTTCTGTGATGGGGTGCGTTGGATTGGGTCCCAGGGCGTCGGGAGTTTCCTGGAGCTGGGGCCGGATGGTGTGCTCAGCGCGATGACGCAGGAGTGTTTGGCTGGTGTGGGGTCTTGGGAGGGCAGCGAGTTTCGCCGGGTCGGCGCGGCCGCGGGTGTGGGTGTTCCCGCGGGTGTGTCTGCTGGCGTGGATTTCTTGGGTGGCGTCGGGGGGGAGCGGGAGATGCCCGTCGTCGCGGCGCCGGTGTTGCGGGCTGGGCGGGGTGAGGCCGGGGCGTTGGTGAGGGCGTTGGCGGAGGTGTGGGTGCGTGGGGTGGGTGTGGATTGGGCGCGTGTGTTCGAGGGGTCGGGTGCTGGGCGGGTGGGGTTGCCGTCGTATGCGTTCCAGCGTGAGCGCTACTGGCTGCAGGCGGCGGGGGCGGCGGGGGATGGTGGTGTGTCGTCGGCTGGCGATTCGGTTGAGGCTGAGTTCTGGGCGGCGGTGGAGTGCGAGGACGCGGATGCGTTGGCGGGCGCGCTGGGGGTTGGTGGTGAGGATCAGCGGTCCTCGCTGGGTGTTGTGTTGCCGGCGATTTCGGCGTGGCGGCGGGATCGTGTCGAGCGGTCGGTGGTGGATGGTTGGCGCTACCGGGTTCGGTGGAAGCCGTTGGGTGACGCTCCGGGGTCGATTGTTGGGGGTGTGTGGCTGGTTGTGGTTGGTGTGGGGGAAGCGGATGATGGGTTGGTATCGGCCGTGGTCGGGGCGCTTCGGGGGCACGGCGCGCGGGTTGTGTGTGTGGAGGTCGATGGGGCTGGCGTGGATCGTGGTGGGTTGGCTGGGCGGTTGCGTGAGGTGCTTGCTGGTGAGCTGGGTGGGGGTGAGGCCGCTGAGGGTGTCGCTGAGGGTGGGAGTAAGGCCGCTGAGGGTGGGGTGGATGCTCTAGCGGTCGATGGTGTGCTCTCGCTGTTGGCGTTGGGGGATCGTTGTGAGCTGGTGTCGGGGGGTGTTCCGGGGGGTGTGGCGGGGTCGTTGGTGTTGGCGCAGGCGTTGGGGGATGCCGGTGTCGGGGGGCGGTTGTGGTTCGCGACGCGGGGAGCGGTGTCGGTGGGGCCCGCGGATGTGTTGGAGTCTCCGGCCCAGGGGATGGTGTGGGGGCTGGGCTTGGTGCTTGGGTTGGAGGAGCCAGGGCGTTGGGGTGGCCTGGTCGATCTGCCCGCGGAGCTGGATGGGCGCGCTGGGGAGCGTTTGTGCGGGGTACTCGCCGGCTGGGGCGAGGAGGATCAGGTGGCGGTGCGTTCTGCGGGGGTGTTCGCTAGGCGTTTGGTGCGCGCACCGTTGGGTAGCCGGCGGGTGGAGGGGGAGTACAGGCCGGCCGGTACGGTGCTCGTCACGGGCGGTACGGGCGCGTTGGGCGCGCATGTTGCTCGGTGGCTGGCAGGGGGGGGTGCTGAGCATCTGCTTTTGGCGAGCCGCCGCGGACCCGAGGCGCCTGGCGTGGGACAGCTGCGGGCGGAGCTCGAGGGGCTGGGCGCGCGAGTGAGTGTGATGGCGTGCGACGTCGCCGAGCGGGCACAGCTCGAAGGCTTGCTGGAGTCGATCCCCCACGAGTACCCCTTGTCCGCGGTCTTCCACGCCGCCGGAGTGATCGACGAGGACGATGGGCCGGTTGGTTCGCTGACACCGGAGCAGCTCGAGCGTCAACTGGCTGGGAAGGCGGATGGGGCGCTCTGTCTGCATGAGTTGACCGAGCGGATGGGTCTCTCGGCGTTTGTGTTGTTCTCCTCGATCGCTGGGACGTTCGGTTCGGGTGGCCAGGGTGCTTATGCGGCGGGGAACGCTTTCCTGGATGCGCTGGCCGAGTACCGTCGCGCGCGGGGTCTACCCGCGACCGCGGTGGCATGGGGCGCCTGGGCTGGCGGGGGCATGGCGGCTGGGGTCATCGAGCGGCTGCGCCGGCGTGGGATTCGTCAGATGCCGCCAGAGCTCGCGGTCGCCGCGCTGCGCCAAGCGCTCGAGCACGACGAGGCCTCATCTCTGGTGCTTGCGGACCTCGACTGGGAGCGTTACGCCCCAGTCTTCAGCTCTGCGCGTCCGCGTCCGCTGATCGGTGATCTGCCGGAGGTGCAGCGGGCTCTGCGTGGCATCGCTGGTGCCCCGGGTGCGAGCGATCGTGAGGGTAGCGCTCGCGAGGGTCTGCTGGCCGAGCGTCTGTCCGGTGTGCCGGAGTCCGAGCGTGAGCATGTGGTGCTGGAGTTGGTGCGCTCGGAGGCAGCCGCGGTGCTGGGGCATGCCTCTGTGGAGAGGATGCCCTCGGGGCGGTCGTTCAAGGATCTCGGGTTCGACTCGCTGGCGGCAGTGGAGTTGCGTAACAGGCTCGCGGCCGCCACGGGGCTGCGTCTGTCGAGAACCCTGGTGTTTGACTACCCCACTGCGGTGGAGCTGGCGAGGAATCTGCTGGGCGAGATTGTGGGTGTTACGGTGGGGACTCGTTCTGTGGTCAGGGTGGCGGCTGCTGATGAGCCGGTGGCGATCGTGGGCGTGGGTTGTCGTTACCCCGGTGGGGTGCGCTCGGCACGCGAGCTATGGGAGCTGGTGAGCTCGGGTGGTGACGCGATTGGAGGGTTCCCGATGGATCGTGGGTGGGATCTGGAGGGGCTCGATGAGCACGATCTCGACCGGTGGGGCACCAGCTATGCGTGGGAGGGGGGGTTTCTCTATGACGCCGGTGAGTTTGACGGCGCTTTCTTCGGGATCAGTCCGCGGGAGGCGCTTGCAATGGATCCCCAACAGCGACTTCTACTGGAAGTGTGTTGGGAGGCACTCGAGGATGCGGGTGTGGATGTCCACTCGCTGAAGGGCAGCCCGACCGGAGTGTTCGCGGGGATCAGCATCCATGATTACGGCCCGGGTTTGCTCGGTCGGGTGGGTGAGGAGGTTGAGGGTTATCTCGGTACGGGTGGCGCGGCGAGTGTGGTGTCGGGTCGGGTGGCGTATACGTTTGGTTTGGAGGGTCCGGCGGTGACGGTGGATACGGCGTGTTCTTCTTCGCTGGTCGCGTTGCATCTTGCGTGTCAGGCGTTGCGGTCGGGTGAGTGTTCGCTTGCGTTGGCGGGTGGCGTGGCGGTGATGTCCACGCCGGGTGTGTTCGTGGGGTTTAGCCGTCAGCGGGGTTTGGCGAGGGATGGGCGGTGCAAGTCGTTCGCGGATGCGGCGGATGGCACGGCTTGGGGTGAGGGTGTGGGCGTGCTGCTTTTGGAGCGGCTGTCCGATGCGCGGCGCAATGGCCACCGGGTGTTGGCGACGGTGCGGGGCAGTGCTGTGAATCAGGATGGGGCGAGCAATGGTTTGACGGCGCCGAATGGCCCTTCTCAGCAGCGTGTGATTTTGCAGGCGCTTGCAAATGCGGGGCTCTCGCCGGATCAGGTGGATGTGGTGGAGGGGCACGGGACGGGCACGACGTTGGGTGATCCGATCGAGGCGCAGGCGTTGCTGGCGACTTATGGACAGGGTCGTCCGGAGGGTCGTCCTTTGTGGCTTGGGTCTGTGAAGTCGAATATCGGTCATTCGCAGGCCGCGGCGGGGGTGGCGGGTGTGACCAAGATGGTGATGGCTCTTCAGCATGAGCGGCTGCCGAGGACGTTGCATGTGGATGAGCCGTCCAGGAAGGTGGATTGGTCGGCGGGCGGGGTGTCGTTGTTGACCGAGGAGGTGCCGTGGCGGCGCAATGGCGCGTCTCGCCGCGCGGGGGTGTCGTCGTTTGGGATGAGTGGGACGAATGCGCACGTGATCATCGAGGAGGCTCCGGCTGTCGAGGGGGCTTCGGTTGTGGGGACGGCGCTGGACCCGGATGGCGCTGTGGCTGGGGACGGTGCTGCGGTTGACGAGGAGTTGGAGGGCGCTGGTCGTGCCGGCTCTCGTGGTGGCGTGGGGGTGTCGTTGGCTGGTGACGGGGGTTTGTTGGGTGTTGGTGTTGTGCCGTGGGTGGTGTCGGGTCGTGGTGTGGGGGCGTTGCGGGGACAGGCTGGGCGGCTGTGGGGGTTTGTGGAGGGGGAGCCTGATGTTGGGGTGGTTGATGTCGGATTTTCGCTTGCGGGTCGTGCGGTGTTGGAGGATCGTGCGGTGGTGTTGGGTGGGGATCGGGAGGAGTTGCTTGGGGGTCTTGGTGCGTTGGCGCGGGGGGAGAGTGTGGGGAGTGTGGTGGGGGGTGTGGATGCTGGTGTTGGTGGTGGGCGGGTTGCGTTTTTGTTTACGGGTCAGGGTTCTCAGCGTGTGGGGATGGGTCGTGAGCTTTATGGGGTGTTTCCGGTGTTTGGTGAGGCGTTTGATGGGGTGTGTGCGTATATGGATCAGTACTTGGGGTGCTCGTTGAAGGAGGTTGTGTTCGGGGAGGGGGGGGAGGTTGGGCGTGGTGGGGGTGTGTTTGTCGGGGAGGGTGTGGGCGGGGTTGGTGGGCGGGGTGTGGTTGGTGGTGTGGGGTTGGATGACACGGTGTTTGCGCAGCCGGCGTTGTTCGCGGTGGAGGTGGCGTTGTTCAGGTTGGTGGAGAGTTGGGGTGTGAGGCCTGATTTTGTGGTGGGTCATTCGATCGGGGAGTTGGTGGCGGCGTGTGTGGCGGGGGTGTTCTCGCTTGAGGATGCGTGCAGGCTGGTTGCCGCGAGGGGTCGTTTGATGGGGGGGTTGCCGGCTGGCGGGGCGATGGTCGCGGTGGGGGTCTCTGAGGAGGAGGCGGGGGAGTCGCTGGTGGGGTTTGAGGGTCGTGTGGCGTTGGCGGCTGTGAATGGTCCTTGTTCGGTGGTGTTTTCTGGGGATGAGGATGGGGTGTTGGAGCTTGCGGGGGTGTGGGAGGAGCGTGGTGCGAAGACGAGGCGGCTGCGGGTGTCTCATGCGTTTCATTCGCCGCGGATGGATGGGATGCTCGAGGAGTTCGAGCGGGTTGTGGGGGAGGTGGTGTTCAGTGCTCCTCGTATCCCGGTCGTTTCGAATGTGACTGGTGGGGTGGCGTCTGCTGAGCTGTTGTGCGATGCGGGGTATTGGGCGCGTCATGTGCGTGAGACGGTGCGGTTCTGTGATGGGGTGCGTTGGATTGGGTCCCAGGGCGTCGGGAGTTTCCTGGAGCTGGGGCCGGATGGTGTGCTCAGCGCGATGACGCAGGAGTGTTTGGCTGGTGTGGGGTCTTGGGAGGGCAGCGAGTTTCGCCGGGTCGGCGCGGCCGCGGGTGTGGGTGTTCCCGCGGGTGTGTCTGCTGGCGTGGATTTCTTGGGTGGCGTCGGGGGGGAGCGGGAGATGCCCGTCGTCGCGGCGCCGGTGTTGCGGGCTGGGCGGGGTGAGGCCGGGGCGTTGGTGAGGGCGTTGGCGGAGGTGTGGGTGCGTGGGGTGGGTGTGGATTGGGCGCGTGTGTTCGAGGGGTCGGGTGCTGGGCGGGTGGGGTTGCCGTCGTATGCGTTCCAGCGTGAGCGCTACTGGCTGCAGGCGGCGGGGGCGGCGGGGGATGGTGGTGTGTCGTCGGCTGGCGATTCGGTTGAGGCTGAGTTCTGGGCGGCGGTGGAGTGCGAGGACGCGGATGCGTTGGCGGGCGCGCTGGGGGTTGGTGGTGAGGATCAGCGGTCCTCGCTGGGTGTTGTGTTGCCGGCGATTTCGGCGTGGCGGCGGGATCGTGTCGAGCGGTCGGTGGTGGATGGTTGGCGCTACCGGGTTCGGTGGAAGCCGTTGGGTGACGCTCCGGGGTCGATTGTTGGGGGTGTGTGGCTGGTTGTGGTTGGTGTGGGGGAAGCGGATGATGGGTTGGTATCGGCCGTGGTCGGGGCGCTTCGGGGGCACGGCGCGCGGGTTGTGTGTGTGGAGGTCGATGGGGCTGGCGTGGATCGTGGTGGGTTGGCTGGGCGGTTGCGTGAGGTGCTTGCTGGTGAGCTGGGTGGGGGTGAGGCCGCTGAGGGTGTCGCTGAGGGTGGGAGTAAGGCCGCTGAGGGTGGGGTGGATGCTCTAGCGGTCGATGGTGTGCTCTCGCTGTTGGCGTTGGGGGATCGTTGTGAGCTGGTGTCGGGGGGTGTTCCGGGGGGTGTGGCGGGGTCGTTGGTGTTGGCGCAGGCGTTGGGGGATGCCGGTGTCGGGGGGCGGTTGTGGTTCGCGACGCGGGGAGCGGTGTCGGTGGGGCCCGCGGATGTGTTGGAGTCTCCGGCCCAGGGGATGGTGTGGGGGCTGGGCTTGGTGCTTGGGTTGGAGGAGCCAGGGCGTTGGGGTGGCCTGGTCGATCTGCCCGCGGAGCTGGATGGGCGCGCTGGGGAGCGTTTGTGCGGGGTACTCGCCGGCTGGGGCGAGGAGGATCAGGTGGCGGTGCGTTCTGCGGGGGTGTTCGCTAGGCGTTTGGTGCGCGCACCGTTGGGTAGCCGGCGGGTGGAGGGGGAGTACAGGCCGGCCGGTACGGTGCTCGTCACGGGCGGTACGGGCGCGTTGGGCGCGCATGTCGCTCGGTGGCTGGCAGGGGGGGGTGCTGAGCATCTGCTTTTGGCGAGCCGCCGCGGACCCGAGGCGCCTGGCGTGGGACAGCTGCGGGCGGAGCTCGAGGGGCTGGGCGCGCGAGTGAGTGTGATGGCGTGCGACGTCGCCGAGCGGGCACAGCTCGAAGGCTTGCTGGAGTCGATCCCCCACGAGTACCCCTTGTCCGCGGTCTTCCACGCCGCCGGAGTGATCGACGATGGGTTGGTCGATTCGTTGGAGCTTGGGCGGTTCGGGCGCGTGTTGGCGCCGAAGGTGAACGCGGCGTGGTGTCTGCATGAGTTGACCGAGCGGATGGGTCTCTCGGCGTTTGTGTTGTTCTCCTCGATCGCTGGGACGTTCGGTTCGGGTGGCCAGGGTGCTTATGCGGCGGGGAACGCTTTCCTGGATGCGCTGGCCGAGTACCGTCGCGCGCGGGGTCTACCCGCGACCGCGGTGGCATGGGGCGCCTGGGCTGGTGCGGGCATGGCGGCTGGGGTCATCGAGCGACTGCGCAGGGTCGGGGTGCGTGGGCTGTCCGCTGGGCTGGCTGCGGGCGCTCTGGGGGCGACGCTCGCTCATGAGGAGACGAATATGGTGGTCGCGGATTTGGACTGGGAGCGCGTGGTCCAGTCCCAGGTGCGTCCGCGTCCGCTGATCGGTGATCTGCCGGAGGTGCAGCGGGCTCTGCGTGGCATCGCTGGTGCCCCGGGTGCGAGTGCTCGTGAGGGTAGCGCTCGCGAGGGTCTGCTGGCCGAGCGTCTGTCCGGTGTGCCGGAGTCCGAGCGTGAGCATGTGGTGCTGGAGTTGGTGCGCTCGGAGGCAGCCGCGGTGCTGGGGCATGCCTCTGTGGAGAGGATGCCCTCGGGGCGGTCGTTCAAGGATCTCGGGTTCGACTCGCTGGCGGCAGTGGAGTTGCGTAACAGGCTCGCGGCCGCCACCGGGCTGCGTCTGTCGAGAACCCTGGTGTTTGACTATCCGACCCTTGTCGCGCTAGCCGCCCGCTTGCTGAACGAGTTGGGTCTGTACGGTGGCAGCGATGTCGAACTTGCTCCAGACGAGACTGAGATTCGCCAAGCTCTTGCGTCAATTCCTCTCACTCGCCTGCACCAGGCCGGCCTGATTGACACACTGGTTCAGCTCGCGGGCCTCGATGGCGACGGTACGATGCCGTTCGAGGACGATACCGCGGACCCAGTAGAGGCGCTTGACGTCGAGAGCCTCGTGCGGATGACACTCGAGCAGGCCGGCTCGCTTCGTCAAGGTGAAGTGGTGAACTGATGGCGAGCGCGAATTTTGAGCAGGTCGTCGAAGCGCTGCGGGCGTCGGTACGGGAGACGAAACAGCTGCGGCGAGAGAATCGCCGGCTGCTTGCGGCCTCACAGGAGCCGGTCGCGATAGTGGGGGTCGGCTGTCGGTTCCCGGGTGGGGTGCGTTCGGCTCAGGAGTTGTGGGACCTCGTGAGCTCGAGTGGTGATGCGATTGGAGGGTTCCCCGTGGATCGTGGGTGGGATCTGGAGGGATTGTATGACCCGGATCCCGATCATGACGGGACGAGCTATGTGCGGGAGGGCGGGTTTCTGTATGAGGCCGGCGAGTTCGACGCAGAGTTCTTTGGGATCAGCCCGCGGGAGGCGTTGGCGATGGATCCGCAGCAGCGACTGCTGTTGGAGACGTGCTGGGATGCGATCGAGGATGCAGGCGTCGATTTGCCGTCGCTGAGGGGCAGTCAGACTGGGGTGTTCGCTGGGGTTGGCGCTTCAGGATATGGAGTGGTGGGGTCGCGCCCGAACGGGGGTCTCGAGGGTTATCGGATGATGGGCAGTATTGGGAGCGTGGTTTCGGGCCGGGTGGCTTATGCGTTTGGGCTGGAGGGTCCGGCGGTATCGGTGGATACAGCGTGTTCCTCTTCGCTTGTGGCGGTGCACCTGGCGTGCGGGGCATTGCGTGGGGGTGAGTGCTCGCTCGCGCTGGCGGGCGGAGTGACGGTCATGGTGACACCCGACGCTCTTGTGGAATTCAGCCGCCAACGGGGTTTGGCGCCCGATGGGCGGTGCAAGTCATTCGCGAACGCCGCGGATGGCACGGGTTGGGGTGAGGGTGTTGGTGTATTGGTTCTGGAGCGTTTGTCTGATGCGCGGCGCAATGGTCATCGGGTGCTTGGATTGGTGCGTGGCAGCGCGGTGAATCAGGACGGGGCGAGCAATGGGTTGACTGCGCCGAATGGGCCATCTCAGCAGCGCGTGATCGTGCGGGCGTTGGCGAACGCAGGTTTGTCGGCGGGTGAGGTGGACGTGGTGGAGGCTCACGGGACTGGTACCAGGCTTGGTGATCCGATTGAGGCGCAGGCGTTGCTGGCTACCTATGGGCAGGGTCGTGATAGGGAGCGTCCGTTGTGGCTTGGGTCTGTGAAGTCGAATATCGGGCATACGCAGGCCGCGGCTGGTGTGGCGGGCGTGATCAAGATGGTGATGGCGCTCCAAAATGAGCGGCTTCCGAGAACGTTGCATGTGGATGAGCCCTCGAGGCAGGTGGACTGGGATGGTGGCGCGGTATCGCTGCTGAGAGATGAGGTGCCGTGGCAGAACTGCGGTGAGCCCAGGCGTGCCGGGATATCGTCGTTCGGAGTCAGTGGTACCAACGCGCATGTGATTCTCGAAGAAGCGCCGGCCGGGATGGCTGTTGAGAGTGGCGCGAGCGTCGGCGCCGGCAGCGCAGATGCCGAGAGTGTGTTGGTTGGTGGTGTGGTGCCGTGGGTGCTCTCGGGCAGAGGTGTCGGGGGATTGCGGGGGCAGGCTGGGCGGCTGGTGGAGTTCGTGGAAGGGGATTCCGAACTTGGGACGGGGGATGTCGGCCTCTCGCTCGCCGGCCGCTCGGCGTTGGAGGATCGCGCGGTCGTGTTGGGAGCCAACCGGGAGGAGTTGCTGGATGGTCTGGGTGCGCTGGCTGTCGGCGACGTTGCGTCGAGTGTGGTGCAGGGAGCTGTGGCTGGTGGTGGTCTAGGTGTAGCGAAAGGTGGAGAGCGCGTAGCGTTCTTGTTTACGGGCCAAGGTGCGCAGCGTGTAGGGATGGGCCGGGAGCTATACGGGATTTCGCCTGTATTCCGGGGCGCGTTTGACGAAGTATGCGAGCACTTTGATGCGCATCTGGGTCGTTCGCTGCGAGGCGTTGTGTTCGGCGGTGGTGCGGATACTGTCTCTACGGCTGGCGCCCTTGCGAACCCTGATGGAGGGTTGTCTGACAGGGAGCGTTGCGATGGGGAGTCTGACGGCGTGACACCCAAGGTGGAGTTGCTGGATGAGACGTTGTTCACGCAGGCTGGGTTGTTCGCACTCGAGGTGGCGTTGTTCAGGCTGATGGAGAGTTTGGGTGTGCGCCCTGCTTTTGTGGTGGGTCACTCGATCGGTGAGCTGGCGGCGGCTCATGTGGCGAGTGTGTTCTCGCTCGAAGATGCGTGCATGCTGGTCGCTGCAAGGGGCCGGTTGATGGGTCGGTTGCCGTCTGGGGGGGCGATGATCGCGGTGGAAGCTTCTGAGGAAGAGGTGCTCGATGAGCTGGCAAGACGGGATGCGTGGGCACAGCGAGTCGCGGTCGCGGCGGTGAACGGCCCTCGTTCGGTGGTGCTCTCTGGCGACGAGGATGCGGTGTCGGAGCTGGCTGTGGTGTGGGAGGCGCAGGGGCGCAAAATCAAGCGACTACGGGTGAGTCATGCGTTTCATTCGCCGCGGATGGATGGGGTGCTCGAGGATCTCGCTCTGGTGGCGAAGGGGGTGGTGTTCGGTGAGCCGGCGATCCCGGTGGTGTCGAATGTCACGGGTGGGCTGGCGTCTGCGGAGCAGTTGTGCGAACCGGCGTATTGGGTGCGTCATGTGCGTGAGACGGTTCGGTTCTGCGATGGGGTGCGCTGGATCGGGGCGCAGGGGATCGAAAACTTTTTGGAGCTCGGCCCGGATGGGGTTTTGAGCGCGATGGTTCTGGACTGCCTGGCTGACAGGGAGTCGGCAAGCGCAGTGCCGCTGCTCCGCGGGGGACGCTCCGAGATCGAGGCCGTGCTCAGGGGGGTGAGCGAGGCGTGGGTCAAGGGCGCCGCGGTTGACTGGGGTCGCGTATACACAGGATCGCGCGCCCGCCGGGTGCAGCTCCCAACCTACGCATTCCAACGCCAGCGCTACTGGTTGGATGGCGATGCGGTGGCTCTCCCCGATGTACGCGCGGCCGGTCAGGACCCAGCGGATCACCCTCTGCTGGGCGCCGCGGTCGCACTGGCCGACGAGCAGAGCTGGCTGTTCACAGGGCGCATCTCCCTGCAGACTCACCCCTGGCTGGCCGATCACACGCCGCTGGGCGTCGTGCTGTTCCCCGCTACGGGGTTCGTGGAGCTTGCGCTGCGGGCGGGCGCCAAGGTCGGCTGCAGTCGCGTGCAGGAGCTCACGCTGGAGGTGCCGCTGGTGCTGCCCGAGCAGGGCGGAGTGCATTTGCAGGTGCGGGTCGGCGAGCCTGACGGATCGGGGGTGCGCTCGGTGGGCATCTACGCCCGTTTGCACGACGTTGATGCCGGTGTGTTGGAGCGGCCGTGGACCCGCCACGCCACCGGAGAGCTCGCCCCCGGCGACGCGTCGCTACGAGCGGAGGACGGATGGGCGGAGCAGGCTGCGTGTCTGGCCGGCGAGTCGTGGCCTCCGGCTGGTGCGCAGCCCATGGCGATCGACGGCCTCATCGATCGCATGGCCGAGCGCGGCTTCACCGGCGGACCTGCCTTCGAAGGAGTGCAGGCGGCGTGGAGGCTCGGCGGGCAGGTGCTTGCCGAAGTCTCACTGAACACCGACCTGGCGGGGGGGGCCTATCGTTTCGAAGTGCATCCCGCGCTGCTGGATATGTCGATGCACGTGATGTGGTTGAGCTCGCCCGACGCCGGTGACGCGGCAGGCGGGCAGGCTGGCACGGTGCTGCCGTTCTCGTGGAGCGACGTGAGTCTGTACGCTCCCGGTGCGTCACGGCTGCGCGTCTGCCTTCTCGTGGGTGGGCCCGGCAGAGTTATCGCTGCTGGTCGCGGACGAGAACGGCGCGCCGGTCGCCTCTGCACGGCGTCTGACGCTGCGGCCGATCTCCGCGGAGCGGCTCGAGCAGGCGCCGGCGAGCAGCCGCGAGTCGCTGTTCGGTCTCGAGTGGGTCGCGGTTCCGGTCCCCTCGGCGCGGTCGGGCATAGACCAGCGGCGGGCGGGAATGAACGAGCGGTGGGTCCTGTTGGGCGAGGACGGCGGAATGCTCGGGCGGGCGCTGCCGGCGGGCGGGTCGCGCATGGGGAGCAGCCCGGATCTGACCTCGCTGGCAGGCGCCGTGGATGCCGGTGTCGCGCCCCCGGAGGTGGTGCTCGTGGACTGCACGGCGCTTGTCGAGAGTGCGGCTGACGTGGATGGCTGGGAGGGCGGGCACGTCGAGAGTGCCGCTGACGCGGACGGCTGGGAGGGCGGGCACGTCAAGAGTGCCGCTGACGCGGACGGCTGGGAGTCCGGGCATGTCAGTGCGGTGGCCATCGGGGTGCGCGAACGCTCTGGCTGGGCGCTCGAGCTGCTGCAGCGGTGGCTCGCGGACGAGCGGTTCGCCCATGCGCGCCTTGGTCTGGTCACCTGTGGAGCCGTGGCCACCCGGCCCGGGGAGGACATTCGGGACCTGGCGGGCGGCGCGATGTGGGGCCTGGTGCGCTCCGCCCAAGCGGAGCACCCGGGCCGCGTGCTGTTGATCGATCTCGACGGCGAGGAGAGCGCCCGGCACCTGCCACGGGCGCTGAGCGCCATGCTCGATTGCGAGGAGTCGCAGCTGGCGGTGCGCGTGGGCGAGGCGCTCGCTCCGCGCCTGCGCGGAGTGACGCCGCTTCCCGCGGGGAGCGCGCCCGCCAGCGAGACCGGCTCGCCCGACGGGCGCTCCACAGACGCGGACGGCGGACCCCGCGCGCCCTGGGCGCGCAACGTCCCCGATGCGCGAGGAACCGTGCTGATCACGGGCGGGACAGGCGGCCTGGGAGCGCTGCTGGCTCGGCATCTGGTCGGCGACTGCGGAGTCCGCAGCCTGGTGCTGGCCAGCCGGCGGGGCGGCGAGGCGCCCGGCGCGCGGCAGTTGGAGGCTGAGCTGAGCGGGTTGGGGGCGCGGGTGGCGGTGGCCGCGTGCGATGTGGGCGATCGGCGGCAGCTGAGGGAGTTGATCGAGAGCGTCCCCGGCGAGCTTCCGCTGTGCGCCGTGGTGCACGCCGCGGGCGTGCTCGACGATGGCGCGATCGGCTCGCTGACGGTTGCGCAGCTGGATCGGGTGCTGGCTCCGAAGGTCAACGCCGCGTGGCATCTGCACGAGCTGACTCGGCACATGGATCTGCGGGCGTTCGTGCTGTTCTCCTCGATCGCGGGGACGTTCGGGGCGCCGGGTCAGGGCAACTACGCGGCCGCAAACGCGTTCCTCGATGCGCTGGCCGCCCACCGCCGCGCGCAGGGCCTTGCCGCCGTCGCGCTCGCCTGGGGCCCGTGGGCCCGGGCAGCGGGTATGACCGCCGCGCTGGAGGAGGGCGATGTGCTGCGGATGGTGCGCGGCGGTCTGCGGGAGCTGCCCCAGGAGGAGGGCCTGGAGCTGTTCGACGCGGCCTGTGCCGCAAACGAGGCCCTGATGGTCCCTGTGCGGCTCGACGGCGCGGCGCTGCGCGCCCGGGCGCGCAGCGGGGAACTGCCGGCGCTGCTGCGCGGCCTGGTTCGAACTCCTGCTCGCCGTGGGAGGAGCGCTGCGGGCGGCTCACTGGCGCTGCGACTGGCGGGCGTGCCCCAGGGCGAGCGTGGGCGGGTCGTGCTCGAGTTGGTGCGCGGCGAGGCCGCGACCGTGCTGGGGCATCCCTCACCGGAGAGTGTGCCGGCCCGGCGGGCGTTCAAGGATCTCGGGTTCGACTCGCTGGCGGCCGTGGAGCTGCGCAACCGCCTTGCCGCCGCCACCGGGCTGCGCCTGCCGGCCACGCTCGTCTTCGACTATCCGACGCCCGTCGTGCTCGCCGAGCACCTCGTGAGCGAGGCGGGCGGTGTGCGGGGCGCCCCCGCCGCTCGGGTGACGGCAGCCGTCAGGGGGGCGCCGGCGGACGAGCCGGTGGCGATCGTGGGGATGAGCTGTAGGTATCCGGGGCCCGCCCGCTCTCCGGAGGAGCTGTGGGAGTTCGTTTGCGCCGGTCGCGATGCGATCGGCGAGTTCCCGACCGATCGCGGGTGGGACCTGGGGAGACTGTACGACCCCGACCTCGCCCGCCCGGGGACGTCCTATGCGCGCGAGGGCGGATTCCTCTACGACGTCGCGGAGTTCGACGCAGGCTTCTTCGGTATCGGCCCCCGGGAGGCGTTGGCCATGGATCCCCAGCAGCGGCTGTTGCTGGAAGGATGTTGGGAGGCGCTGGAGCACGCGGACATCGACCCGTCCTCGCTGCGGGGCAGCTCGACCGGCGTGTTCGTCGGGACCAGTCGCACTGAGTACGGCCTGGGTCTCTGGGCGGCGCCGGCGGGCAGCGAGGGCCTCGCGGGCTACGGCATGACCGGCAGCCCCAGCAGCGTGACCTCGGGCCGGGTCGCCTACACGCTGGGGTTGGAGGGACCGGCGGTGTCGGTGGACACGGCCTGCTCCTCCGCGCTGGTGGCGCTGCACATGGCCTGCCAGGCGTTGCGCGGCGGCGAATGCTCGATGGCGCTGACCGGGGGCGTGACGGTGCTGTCCACGCCGGAGCTGTTCGTCGAATTCAGCCGCCAGCGAGGGCAGGCGCCCGACGGGCGTTGCAAGCCCTACGCGGACGCCGCCGACGGCGTGGGGTGGGGCGAGGGCATGGGCGTGCTCCTGCTGGAGCCGCTGGCGGACGCGCGGCGCAACGGCCACCGGGTGCTCGCTCTGGTTCGGGGCAGCGCTGTAAATCAGGACGGCGCCAGCAACGGGTTGACCGCGCCGAACGGTCCCTCCCAGCAACGCGTGATCCTGCAGGCGCTGGCGAACGCGGGCCTCTCCCCGGCGCAAGTGGATGCGGTCGAGGGGCACGGCACGGGCACCCGCCTCGGCGATCCGATCGAGGCGCAGGCACTGCTGGCGACCTACGGACAGGGCCGCGAGGGGGCGCCCCTGTGGCTGGGGTCGGTGAAGTCGAACATCGGCCACACGGTCACGGCCTCGGGGGCGGCGGGGGTAATCAAGATCGTGATGGCGCTGCAGCGTGAGCGGCTGCCGCGGACGCTGCACGTGGACGAGCCCTCCACGCAGGTCGATTGGAGCAGTGGCCGGGTGTCGCTGCTGACCGAGGAGGTGGCCTGGGAGCGGGGCGGCGAGCCCAGACGTGCCGGGGTCTCGTCGTTCGGGGCGAGCGGCACCAACGCGCACGTGATTCTCGAGGAGGCGCCATGCGACGACTCTGCCGGGGATCGCGGCGCCTCTGGGTCCCCGGCGGGCGAGGGCGCTGGAGCTGAGGCGCTCGTCGGGGTTGGGGCGCCGGGCGGCGGCGTGGTTCCGTGGGTCGTGTCGGGCCGTGGCGAGCGGGGTCTGCGCCGGCAGGCCGCGCGACTGGCGGAGTTCGTGGGAGGCGACCTCGGGCTCGAGGCGATCGACGTCGGCGTTTCGCTCGCGGGCCGCGCGGCGTTGGAGGATCGCGCGGTGGTGCTGGACGGGGATCGGGATGGGTTGCTGGAGGGTCTGCGCGCATTGGCGCGGGGGGAGGCCGCGGCGGGCGTGGTGCGGGGGGTCGCGGCGGGCGTCGGCGCGTTTGGCGCCGACGGCGGGGAGCGCATCGCGTTCCTGTTCACCGGTCAGGGCGCCCAACGGGTGGGCATGGGTCGGGAGCTCTACAAGGCGTTTGCGGTGTTCAGGGACGCATTCGATGAGGTCTGCGTGCACCTCGACCCGCAGCTCGGTTGCCGGCTGCGGGATGTCGTCTTTGGCGATGACCAGGACCCCGCCCCCGGGGCCGAGGCGGATGTGAGCCTCGCCAGAGGGGGGCCCCCCGACGGGGAGTGGGCCGGTGGAGCCTTGGATGGCCAGTCACCCGGGTGGGAGCGATTGGATGGGACGCTGCACGCGCAGTGCGGGCTGTTCGCGCTCGAGCTGGCGATGTGCCGGCTGGTGGAGAGCTTGGGTGTGCGTCCCGATCTCGTCATGGGGCACTCGATCGGAGAGCTGGTGGCGGCGTACGTGGCGGGGGTGTTCTCGCTCGCGGACGCGTGCCGGCTGGTTGCCGCCAGGGGCCGTTTGATGGGCGATCTGCCAGCCGGCGGTGCGATGGTCGCGGTGGGGGCCTCCGAGCGCGAGGCCCTGGAGTCGCTGACCGGGTTCGAGGGCCGCGTTGCGTTGGCGGCTGTGAACGGCCCCGCCTCGGTGGTGTTCTCGGGCGACCGCGAGGCGGTGTCGGAGCTCGCCGAGGCGTGGCGCGCGCAGGGCGCAAAGACGAGGTGGTTGCGGGTCAGCCACGCGTTTCACTCGCCGCGGATGGACGACATGCTCGAGGAGTTCGGACGAGTTGCCGCGGAAGTGGCGTTCGGCGAGCCCCACACTCCAGTCGTCTCGAATGTGACCGGCGAGGTGGCCTCCGCCGCGCAGTTGTGCGATCCCGCCTATTGGGTGCGCCACGTGCGCGAGACGGTGCGGTTCTGCGACGGGGTACGTTCGGCCAGGGGCCGCGGAGTTGGGAGCTTCCTCGAGCTTGGGCCCGACGGAGTGCTCAGCGCGATGGTCCACGAGTGTCTGGGCGAGGATGGGTTGCCCGGCGACGGCGGGATCGAGGAGTCCTCGTTCGCGGCGGTGGCGACGGCGCGGGCTGGACGTGGTGAAGTGCAGACGCTGCTTGCGGGACTGGCGGGTGTGTGGGTGCGCGGGGTGCGGGTCGATTGGGCCCGGATCTTCGAGGGCTCCGGCGCCAGCAGGGTGGGCCTGCCGTCCTATGCGTTTCAACGCGAGCGTTACTGGCTCGGCTCCACGGGGCGGCGCGGGGACGATGCGGGCGCCGTGGGTCAGGTCTCGGCGGATCACCCGCTGCTGGGCGCCGCCGTCGCGCTGGCCGAGGACGCGTGGCTGTTCACGGGCAGGCTGTCGCTGGATGCACACCCGTGGCTCGCCGACCACGTAGTGATGGGCCGCGTCCTGTTCCCCGCGACGGCGTTCTTGGAGATCGCGTTGCACATCGGCGGTCGTCTCGGCTGCCGGCAGGTGGAGGAGCTCACGTTGAGCGCGCCGCTTGTGCTGGACGTGGAGCGCGGGGTGCAGCTCAGGGTTGCGATCGAAGCGCCGGACGAGTCGGGGCGGCGGGCGCTGAGTGTTCACTCTCGACCCGAGGACGCGGCGATCGACGGCTTCGGGACGGGCGAGGAGTGGACCGAGCACGCTCGCGGCACGCTCGCCCCGACCGAGCCTGCCGCTCCGGAGGCGTCTCCGTGCGTCGCTGGGGGCGTATGGCCTCCGCAGGACGCCGAACCGGTGGCGGTCGACGGTCTCTATGACGGGCAGAGTGGCCGGGGCCTTGAATATGGGCCCGCCTTCCAGGGGTTGCAGGCGGCGTGGCGACGTGGCGAGGAGGTGTTCGCCGAGGTGGCCCTGCCCGAGGCGCAGCTGGCAGAGGCGGCGCGCTTCGGCGTGCACCCCGCGCTGCTCGATGCCGCGATGCACGCTCTCGCCGCGAGCCCACTCGCCCCGGAGGGCGGAGGGGCGGAGCAGGTGTGGCTGCCCTTCTCGTGGAACGGCGTGACGCTACATGCCACGGGCGCTGCGGTGCTGCGAGTGCATCTGTCGTTCGTGGGCGCCGAGGCGATCTCGGTGACGGTGGCCGACGAGAGCGGCGCGCCGGTTGCCTCGGTGGAGTCGCTGACTTTGCGAGCGGCGTCCGCCGGGCAGCTCGGCGCTGTTGCGGGTGGTCATCGAGAGTCGCTCTACGTTGTCGATTGGAGGGAGGTCCAGCCCGCAACGGCCGCGTCCGGCTCCGCGATCCGCTGGGCTGTGGTCGGTGGAGGCGAGCGGATGTCGGACGTCGAGGAGGGAGCGCCTCGGGCCGATCGCGGGACGCTGGAGGAGGAGTTGCGGCGCGCCGGCGTGCCGCTGGATGCCCACGTGGATCTGGCCTCGCTGGCGCGGTCGGCGGATGGTGGCGGGGGAGTGCCGGCGATTGTGCTCACCGGCTGCGTTGCTGGCGGTGGCGGTGAGGACGGCGGGGGGGCCTTGGACGGAGATGGTGGCGTGCCACGCCGGGTGCGCGCAAACGTGCAGAGAGTCCTGGATGTACTGCAGCGGTGGCTTGCCGACGAGCGGTTCGCCGCATCTCGGCTGGCGGTGCTCACGCGCGACGGGGTGGCGGCGCGCACGGGAGAGGGCGTGTCGGATCTGGCGGGCGGAGCGGTGTGGGGGTTGGTTCGCTCGGCGCAGCTGGAGAACCCGGACCGGTTCGTGCTGGTCGACGTGGACGGTGAGGAAGCCTCGTGGCATGCGCTGCCGGAGGCGCTCGCCTGTGGCGAGTCGCAGGTGGCGGTGCGGGGGGGCGCCGTGCTGATTCCGAGGTTGGCGCGTGTGCACACGGATCGTGGCCGGGCGGCTGCGGCGGGGGTCTCGCAGTGGGGGGTGGCCGCCGGTGAGCAGGACGGGCCCGCTCCCACGAGCGAGACCGAGGGCACGGTGCTGATCACCGGCGGCACTGGTGGACTGGGTGCGGCGGTGGCCAGGCATCTGGTTACCGAGCACGGCGTGCGTCATCTGCTGCTGGCCAGCCGCCGAGGGTTGCAGGCGCAGGGTGCAAGCGCGCTTGCGACCGAGCTGTCGGAGCTGGGTGCGGATGTCAGGATCGCCGCCTGCGATGTGGCCGACCCCGCGCAGCTGCAGGAACTGCTGGAGGAGGTACCGGTGCGCCATCCGCTGAGCGCGGTCGTGCACGCAGCGGGGGTCCTCGACGATGGCGTGCTCGGCTCGTTGACGCCCGGGCGGGTGGAGCGGGCGCTGGCGCCGAAGGTGGACGGGGGGTGGCATCTGCACGAGCTGACACGGCACATGGATCTGCGGGCGTTTGTGCTGTTCTCCTCGGTCGCGGGCACCTTTGGGGGTGCGGGGCAGGGAAACTACGCTGCTGCGAACGCGTTCCTCGATGCGCTCGCGGCGAGCCGTCGCGCCCAGGGACTCGCTGCGACTTCGATCGCGTGGGGGCCGTGGGCGCAGGCCGATGGCATGGCGGATCGCCTGGGCGAGATCGACCTGGCGCGCATCGCGCGGGGTGGCGTTCGGGCGCTGGCTCGCGAGCAGGCCCTCGAGCTGCTCGACACGGCCTGGGGACTGGAGGAGGCGCTGGTGCTCCCCGTGTGGCTGGACGCCGCGGCACTGCACGGCCAGGCCAGAGCGGGGGGGCTTGTTCCCCTGCTCCAGGACCTCGTGCGCCCACCGGTGCGCCGGGCGGGCGTCCAGGGCAGCGTCTCGCTGGGCGAGCGGTTGGCTGGAGTACCGGAGGGCGAGCGTGAGCGTGTCGTTCTGAGGTTCGTCCGCGGCCACGCTGCGGCTGTGCTGGGGCACGCCTCTCCAGAGGCGATCGACCCGCGCCAAACGTTCAAGAACCTCGGGTTCGACTCACTCTCGGCAGTCGAGCTGCGCAATCGCCTGAGCGCCGAAAGTGGGCTGCGGCTGAGGGCCACCCTTGTGTTTGACCATCCCACCTCCGTCGCGGTGACCCGGCACATGTTGGATGGCCTCACCCTGAATCAGCCGCCCGCGGCTGTGTCCGTTGAGGTGGAGCTGGCGCAACTCGAGCACAAGCTGCCCACGGTGGTGGCGGATGACGTTCAGCGAACGAGGATCGCGGCGCGCCTGCGGGCGTTGATGGACGGGCTGAACCCCGGGGGAGCCGTCGTGGACGATGCGGATGTCAGGTCCGCCTCCGCCGAGGAGGTCATCGACCTGATCGATCGAGAGTTCGGTCGTCACCGAGGCGGCGAGCGTATCGGAGCCAGTGAGGTGACCGGCGATGGCCGCTGACAGCGAGAGGCTACTCGAGTACCTGAAGCAGGTGACGATCGATCTCCGCAAGTCTCAACAGAGCCTGCTGGAGCACGAAGCACGTGGCCGCGAGCCGATCGCGATCGTGGGGATGGGCTGTCGCTACCCGGGCGGTGTGCGCTCGCCGCGGGATCTGTGGGAGCTCGTCGCGTCCGGCGTCGACGCGATTTCGCCCTTCCCAACTGATCGCGGGTGGAATCTGGACGCTCTGTACGACCCCGACCCCGACCGCCCAGGCACGAGCTATACCCGCGAGGGCGGGTTCCTCGACGACGCCGCGGGATTCGATGCCGGGTTCTTCGAGATTGGCCCCAGGGAGGCGCTGGCGATCGATCCCCAGCAGCGGCTTCTGCTGGAGGTCTGCTGGGAGGCGCTCGAATCCGCAACTGTCGATCCCCTTTCGCTCGGGGGCAGCCAGACCGGGGTGTTTGTCGGAATCGCGCCCTCGGGCTATGGCTCGATTCGATCGGCGATGGCCGACCGCCTCGAGGGTTACCGGCTGACCGGTGGCGCGAACAGCGTCGCGTCGGGCCGGGTGGCGTACGCACTCGGGTTGGAGGGTCCGGCGGTGTCGATCGATACGGCGTGCTCGGCTTCGCTGGTGGCGTTGCACCAGGCGTGTGGTGCCCTGCGCGCCGGCGAGTGCTCGCTGGCATTGGCGGGAGGCGTGATGGTCTTCGCCACGCCTGATACGTTCGTCGAGTTCGCACGCCAGCGGGGACTGGCTGCGGATGGACGGTGCAAGTCGTACGGGGCGAGCGCGGACGGCACGAGTTGGGGTGAGGGCGCTGGCGTCCTGGCCCTGGAGCGGTTGTCCGACGCGCAGCGTAACGGCCGTCCGGTGCTGGGGGTCGTGCGGGGCAGCGCGGTCAACCAGGACGGGGCGAGCAATGGGTTGACGGCGCCGAACGGGTTCTCGCAGCAGCGCGTGATCCGACAGGCGCTCACGAATGCGGCGCTCGCCACGGGAGAGGTCGATGCGGTGGAGGGGCACGGTACGGGCACCCGCCTCGGGGATCCGATCGAGGCGCACGCGCTGCTCGCCACCTATGGGCAGGGTCGTGGGGAGGATCGTCCGCTGTGGCTGGGGTCGATCAAGTCGAATATCGGTCATACGGCTGCGGCGGCGGGTGTGGCGGGTGTGATCAAGATGGTGATGGCGTTGCGGCACGAGGTGCTGCCGCGGACGTTGCACGTGGATGAGCCCTCCAGGGAGGTCGATTGGTCGGCAGGGAAGGTTGCGCTGCTGACCGAGGAGGTGCCGTGGGAGCACGGTGGCAGGCCGCGTCGTGCGGGTGTCTCCTCGTTTGGGATGAGCGGCACGAATGCGCACGTGATTTTGGAGGAGGCGCCGGCGCCTGCGGGTGTTGCGGCGGGGGTGGGGGATGGTGCGTTGGCTGGAGCGGGCGCTGTCGGCGACGGTACGGGCCGGGTTGGTGTCGGGGGGGAGGCCGGCGCTGGTGAGGTTGGTGGTGGTGGTGTGTTGGGTGGTGTGGTGCCGTGGGTGCTCTCGGGCCGGGGTGTGGGGGGGTTGTGGGGTCAGGCGGGGCGGCTGGGTGAGTTTGTGACTGGCGAGCCGGGTGTGGGCGTGGTGGATATCGGGTTTTCGCTGGCGGGCCGGGCGGCGCTCGAGGATCGTGCGGTGGTGTTGGGTGGGGATCGTGAGGAGTTGCTTGCGGGCGTTGAGGCGCTCGCGCGGGGAGACGACTGGGGCGAGGACGCGCGGGGTGCGGCCGGGCGGGGTGTGGTGCGGGGTGTGGCCGGGGGTGAGCGTGGCGGGCTGGTGTTCTTGTTTCCTGGTCAGGGTTCGCAGTGGGAAGGGATGGCGTTGGGGTTGTTGGATGCCTCACCGGTGTTCGCGGAGGCGATGCGCGCGTGCGCTGAGGCTGTGGGGGAGTTCTTGGAGTGGTCGCCTGAGGATGTGTTGAGGGGGGCTGTGGGGGCTCCGTCGCTGGAGCGGATCGAGGTTCTTCAGCCGGTTCTGTTCTGTGTGATGGTGTCGCTGGCGCGTCTGTGGCTTGCGTGCGGCGTGCGCCCGAATGCGGTGGTGGGTCACTCTCAGGGCGAGGTTGCGGCGGCTTGTGTGGCCGGTGGCCTGTCCTTGCGAGATGCTGCGCGGGTCGTCGTGTTGCGCAGCCGGATGTTGAGCGCTCTGGCAGGGCAAGGCGGGATCGTGTCGGTGGCTCTGGATGCTCGGGGGGTACGGGAGCGGATCGAGCGCTGGGATGGGCGGATCGTGGTGGCGGGGGTGAATGGTCCGCGTACGGTGTCGGTTGCGGGCGATGGTGAGGCGCTGCGGGAGTTCCTGGCGGAGTGCGCCGCGGATGAAGTCCGCGCGCGCGAGGTGTTGGGGACGGTCGCGTCGCATTCGCCGCACGTCGAGGTGCTGCGCGAGGAGCTGTTGGAGGTGTTGTCGCCGATCGAGCCGCGCGCGGGTGAGGTTCCGTTTTATTCGACTGTGACGGGTGGGTTGTTGGATACCGCCCAGTTGGATGGTGGGTATTGGTACCGCAATCTGCGCGAGACTGTGCAGTTCGAGCGGGTCACGCGGGTGTTGTTGGAGCAGGGCTGTGGGACGTTTATTGAGGTTAGTCCGCATTCGGTGTTGACGGTTGGCGTTCAGGAGACTGTTGATGCGATGCGCGAAGAGCGGGGTGTGGATGACGGGGAGCTTGGGGATGTCGGGGTGCTCGGTTCGTTGCAGCGTGAGCGGGGTGGCGCGGAGCGGTTCTTGGTCGCGTTGAGCGAGGCGTGGGTGCGGGGTGTGGAGGTCGATTGGCGTCGCGTTATCGGGGAGTCCGGCAGAGAGCTGGTGGAGCTCCCGACGTATGCGTTTCAGCGTGAGCGTTTTTGGCTGGAGTCGGTCGGGCGGGGTGTGGGGGATGTTGCGGGGGTCGGCCAGGTTGTGTCTGATCATCCGTTGTTGGGGGCGGCGGTTGCGTTGGCGGATGGTGGGGGTTGGTTGTTTACGGGTCGGGTTTCGTTGGATGCTGAGCGGTGGCTTGGGGATCATGTTGTGATGGGGCGGGTGTTGTTGCCGGGTACGGCGTTTTTGGAGTTGGCGTTGCATGTTGGTGGTGAGGTGGGGTGTGGGCGGGTGCAGGAGTTGACGTTGGAGGTTCCGCTTGTGTTGGATGAGGAGCGTGCGGTGCAGTTGCAGGTTGTCGTCGGGGAGCTTGATGACGGGGGGCGGCGGACGTTGAGTGTGTATTCGCGCCCGGAGGGTGGCTGGGTTGATGGGGTTGATGGGGGGGATGGGTGGACGTTGCATGTGAGTGGGGTGTTGGTGGGGGATGAGGGGGAGGGTGTGGTGGTTGGTGGGGGGGTGGAGTCGTTGTTGGGGGGTGTTTGGCCGCCGGTGGGTGCGGAGCGGGTGGTGGTTGATGATTTGTATGACGTGTTGGCTGAGTCGGGTTTGGATTATGGGCCTGCTTTTCAGGGGTTGGGGTCTGTTTGGCGGCGTGATGATGAGGTGTTTGCTGAGGTGGCGTTGGGTGAGCAGGCGCGTGATCAGGCGGGTTTGTTTGGTGTGCATCCTGCGTTGTTGGATGCTGCGTTGCATGGGATTGATGGGGGTTTGCTGGGTGGGGGTGAGCGTCCGGGTGGGGTGATGCTGCCGTTTTCGTGGGGTGGTGTGGTGTTGCGCGCGCGGGGTGCGTCGGTGTTGCGTGTGCGTTTGGCGGGAGCGGGGCCTGATGCTGTGTCTGTGGTGGTGGCTGATGAGGGTGGTGCGTTGGTCGCGTCGGTTGATTCTTTGGTGTTGCGGGCGGCGCCTGTGGATTTGTTCGATGGTGCGGGGGGTTGGCGTAAGTCGTTGTTTGGTGTGGATTGGGTTGAGGTTTCGGCTGTGTCGGGGTGCGCGGGGCGGGTCGCTGTGTTGGGTGGTGGGGGAGAGGAGCTTGTGGGGTCGTTGCGGGCAGCGGGGGTGTCTGCGGATTGCTTCGGGGATCTGGAGTCGTTGGTAGCCGGCTTGGCGAGTGGTGGTGAGGTTCCTGAGGTGGTGTTGGTCGATTGGGCGTCGGATGCTGGTTGTGCGCAGCTGGGTGGTGTGCAGCTGGGTGGTGTGGGTTCGGGGGAGCTGGGTGGTGTGGGTTCGGGGGAGGTTTTGGGAGAGGGTGAGGGTGAGGTGTTGGGTGGTTTGCCGGGTGTTGCGCGGGGGGCTGCGCATCGTGCGTTGGGGGTGGTGCAGGGGTGGCTTGTGGATGAGCGGCTGGGTGAGTCGCGGCTGGTGGTGCTTACCAGGAGCGCGGTCTCTGTGGGGTCGGGTGAGGGTGTGCGGGGTCTTGGTAGCGCCGCGGTGTGGGGGTTGGTGCGTTCTGCGCAGGTGGAGAGCCCGGGGCGGTTTGTACTTCTCGATGTCGATGGCAGTGAGAGTGCTTGGGGTGCGTTGCCTTTAGTGTTGGGGTGCGATGAGCCGCAGTTGGCGGTCCGGGAAGGGGTTGCGTATGCGCCGCGGCTGACGCGCGTAGGGTCTGGTAAGGCGCTTGTGCCGCCAGCGGGCGTCGGGGAGTGGCGGTTGCAGGCAGGGGATAGCGGCACGGCTTCGTCGCTTGACCCGCAGGGCACGGTCCTCGTCACGGGTGGTACGGGTGGGCTGGGTGCTTTGGTGGCCAGGCATCTGGTGCTCGAGCACGGGGTACGCAGCGCGGTGCTGGCCAGCCGGCGGGGCCTGGAGGCTCCGGGCGCACCGGAGCTTGTGGTTGAGCTCGAACAGCTCGGGGCGCGCGTCGAGGCGGTGGCGTGCGATGTCGCCGATCGCGCGCAGCTGCAGGCGCTGATCGACGCGGTGCCGAGTGAGTTCCCGCTGCGGGGGGTAGTGCACGCGGCCGGGGTACTCGACGATGGGCTGATCGGTTCGCTTACCGGAGAACACCTAGATCGGGTGATGACACCGAAGGTCAACGCCGCGTGGCACCTGCACGAGCTGACCGCGCATCTGAATCTGGAGATGTTCGTGCTGTTCTCTTCGACCGCCGGCGTGTTCGGCGGCCCCGGCCAAGGCAACTACGCCGCAGCGAACGCGTTCCTCGACGCGCTCGCCGCCGACCGCCGCGCACACGGCCTCCCGGCAGTCGCAACCGCCTGGGGGCTATGGGCCCAGGCGACTGGTATGACGGGAGGGCTCCGGGCCGCCGATGTGACACGGATGGAAAGCGCTGGTATGGGAGCGCTGTCCACGGAGGAAGGTTTGGCGCTGTTCGACGCCGCTTGTGCGATGGATAGCTCCCTGGTGGTCGCGGCGCGTTTGGATCTCGCGGCGCTGCGCGCTCGCGCTCGCACAGGTGCGCTGCCGGCGTTTTTGCGGGGTTTGGTGCGTGAGCCTGTGCGGCGGGTGTCGGGGGGCGTGGTTGGGTCGCTGGTACGACGGCTGGAGGGTGTCGCGGAGGAGGAGCGGATGGGCGTGGTACTCGAGCTTGTGCGTGCTGAGACGGCGGGTGTGCTGGGGCACGCCTCGCTCGAGGCGGTGGACGCGCAGCGGGCGTTCAAAGACATGGGGTTGGATTCGCTGGGCGCGGTCGAGCTGCGTAATAGGCTGCATACGTTTAGTGGGTTGCGTTTGGGTGCGACGGTTGTGTTCGACTATCCCAGCCCCGTGGCGCTGGCCGGCTATCTGCTCGAGCTGGTTACGGGCGCTCACAAGTCTGCGGCCGGTGTCGCGTTGGTTCGTTCTCTCGATGAGCCGGTCGCGATCGTCGGGATGAGCTGTCGCTATCCGGGTGGTGTGGGCTCACCGAAGGAGCTGTGGGATCTCGTCGCCGGGGGCGTCGACACAGTAGGGGTCTTCCCGTCGGATCGAGGTTGGGGTCTCGAGGTGGGCTATGGGTCTGATCTGGATGGCGCGGGTGGCGGCTATGCCCGTGAGGGTGGGTTTTTGGATGACGCGGTGAAGTTCGATGCGGCGTTCTTCGGGATTGGCCCCAGGGAGGCGTTGGCGATGGACCCGCAGCAGCGGCAGTTGCTGGAAGCGTGCTGGGAGGCGTTGGAAGACGGGGGGCTCGACCCGCGTTCGCTGAAGGGCAGCCAGTCGGGGGTATTCGTCGGGGTTGAGGATCAACGCTATGGCACGGGGTCGGGGCAAGGCTATGGCGCCGGGTCGGGGCGGGCGTTTGAGGATCTCGAGGGTTACCGGCTGACGGGCAGCACGATCAGTGTCGTGTCGGGCCGGGTGGCGTATGTGCTGGGGTTGGAGGGTCCGGCGGTATCGATCGATACGGCGTGCTCGTCTTCGCTGGTGGCGTTGCACCTGGCGTGCGGGGCGCTGCGCGGCGGCGAGTGCTCGCTGGCGTTGGCGGGGGGCGTGACGGTGATGTCCACCCTGGGTTTGTTCGCGGAGTTCGCGCGTCAGCGTGGTCTGGCGATGGATGGGCGGTGCAAGCCTTTCGCGAACGCGGCTGATGGCACGGGTTTCTCGGAGGGTGTGGGGATGCTGGTGCTGGAGCGTTTATCTGATGCGCAGCGCAACGGGCATCGGGTGTTGGCTGTGGTGCGGGGGAGCGCGGTCAACCAGGATGGTGCGAGTAACGGGTTGACGGCGCCGAATGGTCCTTCTCAGCAGCGTGTGATTATGCAGGCGCTCGCGGGCGCGGGGTTGTCACCGGTGCAGATCGATGCGGTGGAGGCTCATGGCACGGGCACGCGTTTGGGGGATCCGATTGAGGCGCAGGCGTTGCTGGCGACCTATGGGCAGGGGCGTCGCGAGGAGCGCCCGCTGTGGCTGGGGTCGATCAAGTCGAATATCGGTCATACCCAGGCAGCAGCGGGTGTCGCGGGCGTGATTAAGATGGTGATGGCTATGCGGCATGGGGTGCTGCCGCGGACGCTGCACGTGGACGAGCCCTCCAAAGAAGTGGACTGGTCCTCGGGGAACGTTTCGCTGTTGACCGAGGAGGTGCCCTGGGAGAAGAGCGAGAAGCCGCGGCGGGCAGGAGTCTCCTCCTTCGGCATCAGCGGCACCAACGCGCATCTCGTCCTGGAGGAGGCGCCGGCGCCGGTGGGCGTTGCGGCAGGGGTGCAAGGCGATGCGTTGAGGGGGAACGGTGTCCTGGTCGGGGATGGCCCCGACGGTGCTGTTGGTGGTGTGGGTGGTGTGGTGCCGTGGGTGTTGTCGGGTCGGGGTGTGGGGGGTTTGCGGGGTCAGGCGGGGCGGCTGGGTGGGTTTGTGGCTGGTGATGTGGGTGTGGGTGTGGTGGATGTTGGGTTTTCGCTTGCGGGTCGGGCGGTGTTTGAGGATCGTGCTGTGGTGTTGGGTGGGGGTCGTGAGGAGTTGCTTGCGGGTGTTGGGGTGCTTGCGGGTGGGGATGGTTGGGGTGAGGATGCGCGGGGTGTGGTGCGTGGTGTGGCTGGTGGTGTGGGTGGTGGGTTGGCGTTGTTGTTTCCTGGTCAGGGTTCGCAGCGTGTTGGTATGGGTGCGGGGTTGTATGAGGCGTTTGGTGTGTTTAGGGATGCGTTTGATGAGGTGTGTGGGTTTTTGGATGTTGGTTTGGGGTGTTCGTTGCGTGAGGTGGTGTTTGGGGGGTCGGGGTCTGTTGGGGTGGGTGGTGGTTTGGCTGGTGGTGGTTTGTTGGATGAGACTGTGTTTACGCAGGCTGGTTTGTTTGCGTTGGGGGTGGCGTTGTGGAGGTTGGTTGAGGGTTGGGGTGTGAGGCCTGGTTTTGTGGTGGGTCATTCGGTTGGGGAGGTGGTGGGGGCGTATGTGGCGGGGGTGTTTTCGTTGGAGGATGCGTGTCGGCTGGTGGGGGCGCGTGGGCGGTTGATGGGTGGGTTGCCGCGGGGGGGTGCGATGGTCGCGGTGCAGGCTGGGGAGGTGGAGGTGTTGGAGTCGTTGGTTGGGTTTGAGGGGCGGGTGTCGTTGGCGGCGGTGAATGGTCCGTCTGCGGTGGTGGTGTCGGGTGATGAGGGGGCGGTGTTGGAGGTGGCGGGTGTGTGGGAGGAGCGTGGTCGTAAGACGCGGCGGTTGCGGGTGTCGGCATGCGTTTCATTCGCCGTTGGTGGAGGGGATGTTGGGGGAGTTCAGGGAGGTTTTGGAGGGGTTGTCGTTCTGTGAGCCGGTATTGCCGGTTGTGTCTAATGTGACGGGTGGGGTGGTGTCCGGGGAGCGGCTTCGTGATCCTGGGTATTGGGTTGAGCAGGCGCGTGCGACGGTGCGGTTCGGGGATGGGGTGCGTTGGTTGTATGCGCAGGGCGTGAGGTGTTTCTTGGAGCTCGGTAGTGATGGGGTGCTCAGCGCGATGGTGGGGGAGTGTGTTGGGGAGGATGTGGGTGGGGCGGGCGAGGGTTTGGGGGCTGTTGGTGGGGTTGCTGTGACGGCGGTGCCTGTGTTGCGGTCTGGGCGCTCTGATGTGGAGGCTTTGTTGAGGGCTGTGGGTGAGGTATGGACGCGTGGCGCGGAGGTTGACTGGGGAGCGTTTTATGCGCAGAGCGGTGCTCGTAAGGTCGATCTTCCGACGTATGCGTTTCAGCGTGAGCGTTTTTGGCTGGAGCCTGGGGGTGAGGGTGATGTCGCGTCGGTTGGGCAGGGCGCGGTCGATCATCCGTTGTTGGGGGCGGCGGTTGCGTTGGCGGATGGTGGGGGTTGGTTGTTTACGGGTCGGGTTTCGTTGGATGCTGAGCGGTGGCTTGGGGATCATGTTGTGATGGGGCGGGTGTTGTTGCCGGGTACGGCGTTTTTGGAGTTGGCGTTGCATGTTGGTGGTGAGGTGGGGTGTGGGCGGGTGCAGGAGTTGACGTTGGAGGTTCCGCTTGTGTTGGATGAGGAGCGTGCGGTGCAGTTGCAGGTTGTCGTCGGGGAGCTTGATGACGGGGGGCGGCGGACGTTGAGTGTGTATTCGCGCCCGGAGGGTGGCTGGGTTGATGGGGTTGATGGGGGGGATGGGTGGACGTTGCATGTGAGTGGGGTGTTGGTGGGGGATGAGGGGGAGGGTGTGGTGGTTGGTGGGGGGGTGGAGTCGTTGTTGGGGGGTGTTTGGCCGCCGGTGGGTGCGGAGCGGGTGGTGGTTGATGATTTGTATGACGTGTTGGCTGAGTCGGGTTTGGATTATGGGCCTGCTTTTCAGGGGTTGGGGTCTGTTTGGCGGCGTGATGATGAGGTGTTTGCTGAGGTGGCGTTGGGTGAGCAGGCGCGTGATCAGGCGGGTTTGTTTGGTGTGCATCCTGCGTTGTTGGATGCTGCGTTGCATGGGATTGATGGGGGTTTGCTGGGTGGGGGTGAGCGTCCGGGTGGGGTGATGCTGCCGTTTTCGTGGGGTGGTGTGGTGTTGCGCGCGCGGGGTGCGTCGGTGTTGCGTGTGCGTTTGGCGGGAGCGGGGCCTGATGCTGTGTCTGTGGTGGTGGCTGATGAGGGTGGTGCGTTGGTCGCGTCGGTTGATTCTTTGGTGTTGCGGGCGGCGCCTGTGGATTTGTTCGATGGTGCGGGGGGTTGGCGTAAGTCGTTGTTTGGTGTGGATTGGGTTGAGGTTTCGGCTGTGTCGGGGTGCGCGGGGCGGGTCGCTGTGTTGGGTGGTGGGGGAGAGGAGCTTGTGGGGTCGTTGCGGGCAGCGGGGGTGTCTGCGGATTGCTTCGGGGATCTGGAGTCGTTGGTAGCCGGCTTGGCGAGTGGTGGTGAGGTTCCTGAGGTGGTGTTGGTCGATTGGGCGTCGGATGCTGGTTGTGCGCAGCTGGGTGGTGTGGGTTCGGGGGAGCTGGGTGGTGTGGGTTCGGGGGAGCTGGGTGGTGTGGGTTCGGGGGAGCTGGGTGGTGTGGGTTCGGGGGAGCTGGGTGGTGTGGGTTCGGGGGAGCTGGGTGGTGTGGGTTCGGGGGAGGTTTTGGGAGAGGGTGAGGGTGAGGTGTTGGGTGGTTTGCCGGGTGTTGCGCGGGGGGCTGCGCATCGTGCGTTGGGGGTGGTGCAGGGGTGGCTTGTGGATGAGCGGCTGGGTGAGTCGCGGCTGGTGGTGCTTACCAGGAGCGCGGTCTCTGTGGGGTCGGGTGAGGGTGTGCGGGGTCTTGGTAGCGCCGCGGTGTGGGGGTTGGTGCGTTCTGCGCAGGTGGAGAGCCCGGGGCGGTTTGTACTTCTCGATGTCGATGGCAGTGAGAGTGCTTGGGGTGCGTTGCCTTTAGTGTTGGGGTGCGATGAGCCGCAGTTGGCGGTCCGGGAAGGGGTTGCGTATGCGCCGCGGCTGACGCGCGTAGGGTCTGGTAAGGCGCTTGTGCCGCCAGCGGGCGTCGGGGAGTGGCGGTTGCAGGCAGGGGATAGCGGCACGGCTTCGTCGCTTGACCCGCAGGGCACGGTCCTCGTCACGGGTGGTACGGGTGGGCTGGGTGCTTTGGTGGCCAGGCATCTGGTGCTCGAGCACGGGGTACGCAGCGCGGTGCTGGCCAGCCGGCGGGGCCTGGAGGCTCCGGGCGCACCGGAGCTTGTGGTTGAGCTCGAACAGCTCGGGGCGCGCGTCGAGGCGGTGGCGTGCGATGTCGCCGATCGCGCGCAGCTGCAGGCGCTGATCGACGCGGTGCCGAGTGAGTTCCCGCTGCGGGGGGTAGTGCACGCGGCCGGGGTACTCGACGATGGGCTGATCGGTTCGCTTACCGGAGAACACCTAGATCGGGTGATGACACCGAAGGTCGACGCCGCGTGGCACCTGCACGAGCTGACCGCGCATCTGAATCTGGAGATGTTCGTGCTGTTCTCTTCGACCGCCGGCGTGTTCGGCGGCCCCGGCCAAGGCAACTACGCCGCAGCGAACGCGTTCCTCGACGCGCTCGCCGCCGACCGCCGCGCACACGGCCTCCCGGCAGTCGCAACCGCCTGGGGGCTATGGGACGCGGATGTGACACGGATGGAGAGCGCTGGTATGGGAGCGCTGTCCACGGAGGAAGGTTTGGCGCTGTTCGACGCTGCTTGTGCGATGGATAGCTCCCTGGTGGTTGCGGCGCGTTTGGATCTCGCGGCGCTGCGCGCTCGCGCTCGCACAGGTGCGCTGCCGGCGTTTTTGCGGGGTTTGGTGCGTGAGCCTGTACGGCGGGTGTCGGGGGGCGTGGTTGGGTCGCTGGCGCGGCGGCTGGAGGGTGTCGCGGAGGAGGAGCGGCCGGGTGTTGTCCTTGAGCTCGTTCGTGCTGAGACGGCGGGTGTGCTGGGGCATGCCTCGCTCGAGGCGGTGGACGCGCAGCGGGCGTTCAAAGACATGGGGTTGGATTCGCTGGGCGCGGTCGAGCTTCGTAACAGGCTGAATACGTTTGCTGGGTTGCGTTTGGAGGCGACGGTTGCGTTCGACTATCCCAGCCCCGTGGCGCTGGCCGGGTATCTGCTCGAGCTGGTTACGGGCGCTCACAAGTCTGCAGCCGGTGTCGCGTTGGTTCGTTCTCTCGATGAGCCGGTCGCGATCGTCGGGATGAGCTGTCGCTATCCGGGTGGTGTGGGTTCACCGAAGGAGCTGTGGGATCTCGTCGCCGGCGGTGTTGATGCAGTAGGGGCTCTCCCGTCGGATCGGGGCTTGGGTCTCGAGGTGGGCTATGGGTCTGATCTGGATGGCTCGGGTGGCGGCTATACCCGTGAGGGTGCGTTTTTGGATGACGCGGTGAAGTTCGATGCAGCGTTCTTCGGGATTGGCCCCAGGGAGGCGTTGGCGATGGACCCGCAGCAGCGGCAGTTGCTGGAAGCGTGCTGGGAGGCGCTGGAAGACGGGGGGCTCGACCCGCGTGCGCTGAAGGGCAGCCAGTCAGGGGTATTCGTCGGGGTCGGGGACCAAGGCTATGGCGCGGGGCGGGAGCTCGAGGATCTCGAGGGTTACCGGCTGACGGGCAGCACCGTCAGTGTTGCGTCGGGCCGGGTGGCGTATGTGCTGGGGTTGGAGGGTCCGGCGGTATCGATCGATACGGCGTGCTCGTCTTCGCTGGTGGCGTTGCACCTGGCGTGCGGGGCGCTGCGCGGCGGCGAGTGCTCGCTGGCGTTGGCGGGGGGCGTGACGGTGATGTCCACCCTGGGTTTGTCCGCGGAGTTCGCGCGTCAGCGTGGTCTGGCGATGGATGGGCGGTGCAAGCCTTTCGCGAACGCGGCTGACGGTACGAGTTTCTCGGAGGGTGTGGGGATGCTGGTGCTGGAGCGTTTATCTGATGCGCAGCGCAACGGGCATCGGGTGTTGGCTGTGGTGCGGGGGAGCGCGGTCAACCAGGATGGTGCGAGTAACGGGTTGACGGCGCCGAATGGTCCTTCTCAGCAGCGTGTGATTATGCAGGCGCTCGCGGGCGCGGGGTTGTCACCGGTGCAGATCGATGCGGTGGAGGCCCACGGCACGGGCACGCGTTTGGGGGATCCGATTGAGGCGCAGGCGCTGTTGGCGACCTATGGGCAGGGGCGTCGCGAGGAGCGCCCGCTGTGGCTGGGGTCGATCAAGTCGAATATCGGTCATACCCAGACGGCGGCGGGTGTCGCGGGCGTGATTAAGATGGTGATGGCTATGCGGCATGGGGTGCTGCCGCGGACGCTGCACGTGGACGAGCCCTCCAAAGAAGTGGACTGGTCCTCGGGGAACGTTTCGCTGTTGACCGAGGAGGTGCCCTGGGAGAAGAGCGAGAAGCCGCGGCGGGCAGGAGTCTCCTCCTTCGGAGTAAGTGGCACGAACGCGCACCTCATCTTGGAGGAGGCGCCAGCTGCGGTAGACGTTGCGGCAGGGGTGCAAGGTGATGTGCTGAGGGGGAGCGGCGTTTCGGACGGGGATGGGCCCGATGCTGCTGGTGGGCTCGATGGTGCTGGTGGGACTGTTGGTGCTGGTGTGGGTGGTGTGGTGCCGTGGGTGTTGTCGGGTCGGGGTGTGGGGGGTTTGCGGGGTCAGGCGGGGCGGCTGGGTGGGTTTGTGGCTGGTGATGTGGGTGTGGGTGTGGTGGATGTTGGGTTTTCGCTTGCGGGTCGGGCGGTGTTTGAGGATCGTGCTGTGGTGTTGGGTGGGGGTCGTGAGGAGTTGCTTGCGGGTGTTGGGGTGCTTGCGGGTGGGGATGGTTGGGGTGAGGATGCGCGGGGTGTGGTGCGTGGTGTGGCTGGTGGTGTGGGTGGTGGGTTGGCGTTGTTGTTTCCTGGTCAGGGTTCGCAGCGTGTTGGTATGGGTGCGGGGTTGTATGAGGCGTTTGGTGTGTTTAGGGATGCGTTTGATGAGGTGTGTGGGTTTTTGGATGTTGGTTTGGGGTGTTCGTTGCGTGAGGTGGTGTTTGGGGGGTCGGGGTCTGTTGGGGTGGGTGGTGGTTTGGCTGGTGGTGGTTTGGCTGGTGGTGGTTTGTTGGATGAGACTGTGTTTACGCAGGCTGGTTTGTTTGCGTTGGGGGTGGCGTTGTGGAGGTTGGTTGAGGGTTGGGGTGTGAGGCCTGGTTTTGTGGTGGGTCATTCGGTTGGGGAGGTGGTGGGGGCGTATGTGGCGGGGGTGTTTTCGTTGGAGGATGCGTGTCGGCTGGTGGGGGCGCGTGGGCGGTTGATGGGTGGGTTGCCGCGGGGGGGTGCGATGGTCGCGGTGCAGGCTGGGGAGGTGGAGGTGTTGGAGTCGTTGGTTGGGTTTGAGGGGCGGGTGTCGTTGGCGGCGGTGAATGGTCCGTCTGCGGTGGTGGTGTCGGGTGATGAGGGGGCGGTGTTGGAGGTGGCGGGTGTGTGGGAGGAGCGTGGTCGTAAGACGCGGCGGTTGCGGGTGTCGCATGCGTTTCATTCGCCGTTGGTGGAGGGGATGTTGGGGGAGTTCAGGGAGGTTTTGGAGGGGTTGTCGTTCTGTGAGCCGGTATTGCCGGTTGTGTCTAATGTGACGGGTGGGGTGGTGTCCGGGGAGCGGCTTCGTGATCCTGGGTATTGGGTTGAGCAGGCGCGTGCGACGGTGCGGTTCGGGGATGGGGTGCGTTGGTTGTATGCGCAGGGCGTGAGGTGTTTCTTGGAGCTCGGTAGTGATGGGGTGCTCAGCGCGATGGTGGGGGAGTGTGTTGGGGAGGATGTGGGTGGGGCGGGCGAGGGTTTGGGGGCTGTTGGTGGGGTTGCTGTGACGGCGGTGCCTGTGTTGCGGTCTGGGCGCTCTGATGTGGAGGCTTTGTTGAGGGCTGTGGGTGAGGTATGGACGCGTGGCGCGGAGGTTGACTGGGGAGCGTTTTATGCGCAGAGCGGTGCTCGTAAGGTCGATCTTCCGACGTATGCGTTTCAGCGTGAGCGTTTTTGGCTGGAGCCTGGGGGTGAGGGTGATGTCGCGTCGGTTGGGCAGGGCGCGGTCGATCATCCGTTGTTGGGGGCGGCGGTTGCGTTGGCGGATGGTGGGGGTTGGTTGTTTACGGGTCGGGTTTCGTTGGATGCTGAGCGGTGGCTTGGGGATCATGTTGTGATGGGGCGGGTGTTGTTGCCGGGTACGGCGTTTTTGGAGTTGGCGTTGCATGTTGGTGGTGAGGTGGGGTGTGGGCGGGTGCAGGAGTTGACGTTGGAGGTTCCGCTTGTGTTGGATGAGGAGCGTGCGGTGCAGTTGCAGGTTGTCGTCGGGGAGCTTGATGACGGGGGGCGGCGGACGTTGAGTGTGTATTCGCGCCCGGAGGGTGGCTGGGTTGATGGGGTTGATGGGGGGGATGGGTGGACGTTGCATGTGAGTGGGGTGTTGGTGGGGGATGAGGGGGAGGGTGTGGTGGTTGGTGGGGGGGTGGAGTCGTTGTTGGGGGGTGTTTGGCCGCCGGTGGGTGCGGAGCGGGTGGTGGTTGATGATTTGTATGACGTGTTGGCTGAGTCGGGTTTGGATTATGGGCCTGCTTTTCAGGGGTTGGGGTCTGTTTGGCGGCGTGATGATGAGGTGTTTGCTGAGGTGGCGTTGGGTGAGCAGGCGCGTGATCAGGCGGGTTTGTTTGGTGTGCATCCTGCGTTGTTGGATGCTGCGTTGCATGGGATTGATGGGGGTTTGCTGGGTGGGGGTGAGCGTCCGGGTGGGGTGATGCTGCCGTTTTCGTGGGGTGGTGTGGTGTTGCGCGCGCGGGGTGCGTCGGTGTTGCGTGTGCGTTTGGCGGGAGCGGGGCCTGATGCTGTGTCTGTGGTGGTGGCTGATGAGGGTGGTGCGTTGGTCGCGTCGGTTGATTCTTTGGTGTTGCGGGCGGCGCCTGTGGATTTGTTCGATGGTGCGGGGGGTTGGCGTAAGTCGTTGTTTGGTGTGGATTGGGTTGAGGTTTCGGCTGTGTCGGGGTGCGCGGGGCGGGTCGCTGTGTTGGGTGGTGGGGGAGAGGAGCTTGTGGGGTCGTTGCGGGCAGCGGGGGTGTCTGCGGATTGCTTCGGGGATCTGGAGTCGTTGGTAGCCGGCTTGGCGAGTGGTGGTGAGGTTCCTGAGGTGGTGTTGGTCGATTGGGCGTCGGATGCTGGTTGTGCGCAGCTGGGTGGTGTGCAGCTGGGTGGTGTGCAGCTGGGTGGTGTGGGTTCGGGGGAGCTGGGTGGTGTGGGTTCGGGGGAGCTGGGTGGTGTGGGTTCGGGGGAGCTGGGTGGTGTGGGTTCGGGGGAGGTTTTGGGAGAGGGTGAGGGTGAGGTGTTGGGTGGTTTGCCGGGTGTTGCGCGGGGGGCTGCGCATCGTGCGTTGGGGGTGGTGCAGGGGTGGCTTGTGGATGAGCGGCTGGGTGAGTCGCGGCTGGTGGTGCTTACCAGGAGCGCGGTCTCTGTGGGGTCGGGTGAGGGTGTGCGGGGTCTTGGTAGCGCCGCGGTGTGGGGGTTGGTGCGTTCTGCGCAGGTGGAGAGCCCGGGGCGGTTTGTACTTCTCGATGTCGATGGCAGTGAGAGTGCTTGGGGTGCGTTGCCTTTAGTGTTGGGGTGCGATGAGCCGCAGTTGGCGGTCCGGGAAGGGGTTGCGTATGCGCCGCGGCTGACGCGCGTAGGGTCTGGTAAGGCGCTTGTGCCGCCAGCGGGCGTCGGGGAGTGGCGGTTGCAGGCAGGGGATAGCGGCACGCTCGATGGTTTGTGTCTTGCTCGGTGTCCGTGGGAGGGTGAGCCGCTGGGGGCTGGCCAGGTGCGGGTGGGGATGCGTGCGGCGGGCTTGAATTTCCGGGATGTACTGATCGCTTTGGGTGCCTATCCGGGTGTGGGGGATATCGGCAGAGAGGGTGCGGGTGTGGTGTTGGAACTTGGCCCGGGGGTCGAGGATCTTGTGGTTGGGGATTGTGTGATGGGTGCGCTGGAGGGTGCGTTCGGCCCGGTAGCGGTCTCGGATCGTCGTCTTCTCACGCGAATGCCTGAGGGGTGGTCGTTTGCTGAGGCCGCGTCGGTACCGATTGTGTTCTTGACGGCGTACTACGCGCTCTGTGATTTGGCGTGTGTGCAGCGGGGTGAGAGGTTGCTTGTGCACGCCGCGGCTGGGGGAGTGGGGATGGCGGCGGTGCAGTTGGCGCAGTATCTGGGTGTGGAGGTGTTCGCGACGGCGAGTCCGGGGAAGTGGGGTGCGTTGGAAGCGATGGGGTTGGACCGGGCGCATATCGCGTCCTCTCGCGATCTTGAGTTCGGGGAGCAGTTCTTGGAGGCGACGGGTGGGCGTGGGGTGGACGTCGTCTTGAATTCTTTGACGGGTGAGTTCGTAGACGCTTCGCTTGGTCTGCTGGTAGGGGGCGGCCGGTTCATCGAGATGGGCAAGACGGATATTCGTGATAGTGGTGAGGTCACGGTCGAGCACGCGGGTGTGAGTTACCGCGCGTTCGATTTGATGGACGCTGAGCCTGAGCGTATTCAGGAGATGCTTGTGGAGGTGCTGGGTCTGTTCGAGGCGGGTGCGCTCGAGTTGCTGCCGGTCAGGGCGTGGGATGTGCGCCGCGCGCGGGAGGCGTTCCGGTTCATGAGCCAAGCGCGGCACGTCGGAAAGGTCGTGCTGACGTTGCCCGCTTCATCGCTTGACCCGCAGGGCACCGTCCTCGTCACGGGTGGTACAGGTGGGCTGGGTGCTCTGGTGGCCAGGCATCTGGTGCTCGAGCACGGGGTACGCAGCCTGGTGCTAGCCAGCCGGCGAGGCCCAGAGGCCCCCGGCGCACTGGAGCTTGTGGGTGAGCTCGAGCAACTCGGCGCGCGCGTGGAGGCAGCGGCGTGCGATGTCGCCGATCGCGCGCAGCTACAGGCGCTGATCGAGGCCGTCCCGGGTGAGTATCCACTGCGGGGCGTAGTACACGCGGCAGGGGTACTCGACGATGGCGTGATCGGCTCACTTACCGGAGAGCGCCTGGACCGAGTGATGACACCGAAGGTCAACGCCGCCTGGCACCTGCACGAACTGACCACCCACCTGAACCTAGAGATGTTCGTGCTGTTCTCCTCAGCCGCCGGCGTGCTCGGCGGCCCCGGCCAAGGCAACTACGCCGCAGCGAACGCATTCCTCGACGCGCTAGCCGCCGACCGCCACGCACACGGCCAACCAGCAACCGCAACCGCCTGGGGACTATGGGCCCAGGCGACTGGCATGACGGGAGAGCTCCGAGACACCGATGTGACGCGGATGGAGAGCGCTGGCATGGGCGCACTTTCCACCGAGGAAGGTTTGGCGTTGTTCGACGCCGCCCGTGCGATGGACAGCTCCCTGGTTGTCGCAGCGCGTCTTGAGATCGCGCGGTGGCGGGTGCGGGAGGGGGAGCAGTTGCCGGCGTTTTTGCGGGGTTTGGTGCGTGAGCCTGTGCGGCGGGTGTCGGGGGGCGCGGCTGGGTCGCTGGCGCAGCGGCTGGCGGGTGTCTCGGAGGAGGAGCGGCCGGGTGTTGTGCTCGAGCTTGTTCGTGCTGAGACGGCGGGTGTGCTGGGGCATGCTTCGCTCGAGGCGGTGGACGCGCAGCGAGCGTTCAAAGACATGGGGTTGGATTCGCTGGGCGCGGTTGAGCTTCGTAACAGGCTGAATACTCTCAGTGGGTTGCGTTTGGGGGCGACGGTCGTGTTCGACTATGCCAGCCCCGTGGCGCTGGCCGGCTATCTGTTGGATCTGGTTATGGGCGCTCAGCAAGAGCCTGCGGCCGGTGTTGCGCTGGTTCGCTCTCATGATGAGCCGGTCGCGATCGTTGGGATGAGCTGTCGCTATCCGGGGGGTGTGGGCTCACCGGAGGAGCTGTGGGATCTCGTCGCCGGGGGCGTCGATGCAGTAGGGGTCTTCCCGTCGGATCGGGGCTTGGGTCTCGAGGTGGGTAATGGGTCCGATCCGGGTCGCGCGGGTGGCGGCTATACCCGTGAGGGCGGGTTCCTGGATGATGCGGTTGGGTTTGATGCGGCGTTCTTCGGGATTGGCCCCAGGGAGGCGTTGGCGATGGACCCGCAGCAGCGGCATTTGTTGGAAGTGTGCTGGGAGGCGTTGGAAGACGGGGGGCTCGACCCGCGTTCGCTGAAGGGCAGCCAGTCGGGGGTATTCGTCGGGGTCGGGGACCAAGGCTATGGCCTGGGGTCGGGGCGGGCGTTTGAGGGTCTCGAGGGTTACCGGCTGACGGGCAGCACCGTCAGTGTTGCCTCGGGCCGGGTGGCCTATGTGTTCGGGTTGGAGGGTCCGGCGGTATCGGTCGATACGGCGTGTTCGTCTTCGCTGGTGGCGTTGCACCTGGCGTGTGGGGCGCTGCGCGGCGGTGAGTGTTCGCTGGCGTTGGCCGGGGGCGTGACGGTGATGTCCACCCCGGGTGTGTTCGCAGAGTTCGCACATCAACGCGGTCTGGCGATGGATGGGCGGTGCAAGCCTTTCGCGAACGCTGCCGACGGTACGGGTTTCTCGGAGGGTGTGGGGATGCTGGTGCTGGAGCGTTTATCGGATGCGCAGCGCAACGGGCATCGGGTGTTGGCTGTGGTGCGGGGGAGCGCTGTCAACCAGGATGGTGCGAGTAACGGGTTGACGGCGCCGAATGGTCCTTCTCAGCAGCGTGTGATTATGCAGGCGCTCGCGGGCGCGGGGTTGTCACCGGTGCAGGTCGATGCGGTGGAGGGCCACGGCACGGGTACTCGTCTGGGGGATCCGATTGAGGCGCAGGCGCTGTTGGCGACCTATGGGCAGGGGCGTCGCGAGGAGCGCCCGCTGTGGCTGGGGTCGATCAAGTCGAATATCGGTCATACCCAGACGGCGGCGGGTGTCGCGGGCGTGATCAAGATGGTGATGGCTATGCGGCACGGGGTGCTGCCGCGGACGCTGCACGTGGACGAGCCCTCCAAAGAAGTGGATTGGTCCTCAGGGAACGTTTCGCTGTTGACCGAGGAGGTGCCTTGGGAGAAGAGCGAGAAGCCGCGGCGGGCAGGAGTCTCCTCCTTCGGAGTGAGCGGCACGAACGCGCACCTCATCTTGGAGGAGGCGCTGGCGCCGGCAGACGTTACGGCGAAGGCGGGAGATGGTGTCCTGGTCGGGGATGAGTCCGATGCTGCTGGTGAGGCTGGTGAGGCTGGTGAGGCTGGTGTTGGTGGTGTGTTGGGTGGTGTGGTGCCGTGGGTGTTGTCGGGTCGGGGTGTGGGGGGTTTGCGGGGTCAGGCGGGGCGGCTGGGTGGGTTTGTGGCTGGTGATGTGGGTGTGGGTGTGGTGGATGTTGGGTTTTCGCTTGCGGGTCGGGCGGTGTTTGAGGATCGTGCTGTGGTGTTGGGTGGGGGTCGTGAGGAGTTGCTTGCGGGTGTTGGGGTGCTTGCGGGTGGGGATGGTTGGGGTGAGGATGCGCGGGGTGTGGTGCGTGGTGTGGCTGGTGGTGTGGGTGGTGGGTTGGCGTTGTTGTTTCCTGGTCAGGGTTCGCAGCGTGTTGGTATGGGTGCGGGGTTGTATGAGGCGTTTGGTGTGTTTAGGGATGCGTTTGATGAGGTGTGTGGGTTTTTGGATGTTGGTTTGGGGTGTTCGTTGCGTGAGGTGGTATTTGGGGGGTCGGGGTCTGTTGGGGTGGGTGGTGGTTTGGCTGGTGGTGGTTTGTTGGATGAGACTGTGTTTACGCAGGCTGGTTTGTTTGCGTTGGGGGTGGCGTTGTGGAGGTTGGTTGAGGGTTGGGGTGTGAGGCCTGGTTTTGTGGTGGGTCATTCGGTTGGGGAGGTGGTGGGGGCGTATGTGGCGGGGGTGTTTTCGTTGGAGGATGCGTGTCGGCTGGTGGGGGCGCGTGGGCGGTTGATGGGTGGGTTGCCGCGGGGGGGTGCGATGGTCGCGGTGCAGGCTGGGGAGGTGGAGGTGTTGGAGTCGTTGGTTGGGTTTGAGGGGCGGGTGTCGTTGGCGGCGGTGAATGGTCCGTCTGCGGTGGTGGTGTCGGGTGATGAGGGGGCGGTGTTGGAGGTGGCGGGTGTGTGGGAGGAGCGTGGTCGTAAGACGCGGCGGTTGCGGGTGTCGCATGCGTTTCATTCGCCGTTGGTGGAGGGGATGTTGGGGGAGTTCAGGGAGGTTTTGGAGGGGTTGTCGTTCTGTGA
The DNA here is from genome assembly GCA_963725535.1 of uncultured Solirubrobacterales bacterium. GTDB lineage: Bacteria > Actinomycetota > Thermoleophilia > Solirubrobacterales > Solirubrobacteraceae > Palsa-744. The sequence continues at coordinate 687,985 of CAVRYX010000007.1, read as the reverse complement.
GCCGGTATTGCCGGTTGTGTCTAATGTGACGGGTGGGGTGGTGTCCGGGGAGCGGCTTCGTGATCCTGGGTATTGGGTTGAGCAGGCGCGTGCGACGGTGCGGTTCGGGGATGGGGTGCGTTGGTTGTATGCGCAGGGCGTGAGGTGTTTCTTGGAGCTCGGTAGTGATGGGGTGCTCAGCGCGATGGTGGGGGAGTGTGTTGGGGAGGATGTGGGTGGGGCGGGCGAGGGTTTGGGGGCTGTTGGTGGGGTTGCTGTGACGGCGGTGCCTGTGTTGCGGTCTGGGCGCTCTGATGTGGAGGCTTTGTTGAGGGCTGTGGGTGAGGTATGGACGCGTGGCGCGGAGGTTGACTGGGGAGCGTTTTATGCGCAGAGCGGTGCTCGTAAGGTCGATCTTCCGACGTATGCGTTTCAGCGTGAGCGTTTTTGGCTGGAGCCTGGGGGTGAGGGTGATGTCGCGTCGGTTGGGCAGGGCGCGGTCGATCATCCGTTGTTGGGGGCGGCGGTTGCGTTGGCGGATGGTGGGGGTTGGTTGTTTACGGGTCGGGTTTCGTTGGATGCTGAGCGGTGGCTTGGGGATCATGTTGTGATGGGGCGGGTGTTGTTGCCGGGTACGGCGTTTTTGGAGTTGGCGTTGCATGTTGGTGGTGAGGTGGGGTGTGGGCGGGTGCAGGAGTTGACGTTGGAGGTTCCGCTTGTGTTGGATGAGGAGCGTGCGGTGCAGTTGCAGGTTGTCGTCGGGGAGCTTGATGACGGGGGGCGGCGGACGTTGAGTGTGCACTCCCGCCCGGAGCACGTGGAGGGCTCTGGCGGCGGGCTCGCGCATGGGGACGAGTGGACGCAGCACGCAAGCGGTGTGCTGGCGTGTGAGGAGCTCGAGGAGGAGCGTGTGGCCGACGCGGCGATGGCGTCGCTGGTCGGGGAGGCGTGGCCCGCGGTGGACGCGGTGCCGGTTGCGGTGAATGGCCTATATGAGGAACTGTCGCGGGAGGGTCTCGACTACGGACCGGTATTTCGCGGATTGCGAGCCGTGTGGCGGCGGGGCGATGAGGTGTTCGCCGAGGTGGAGCTGCTCGCGGAGGAGCGCAGTCGGGCGGACCCGTTCGGTATTCATCCGGCGCTACTGGATGCGGCCCTGCACGGGATCGCCGAGGGTATGGGTGAGAACAGGAGCGAGCGGGGCGGCGTCAGGTTGCCGTTCTCGTGGAACGATGCGATGTTGTATGCGACCGGCGCCTCGGTGCTGCGCGTGCGCCTTGCCCCTGGAGACTCCAATGGAGTCTCCATCGTGGCTGCCGACGAGAACGGCGCTCCGGTGGCATCAGTGAGCTCGCTCAGCACGCGCGAGCTTTCCGAGGAGCAGCTCGTCGCCCCCGAGCGGGATGGCTCGATGTTCCACATTCACTGGGTGGCGCCTCGCACTCGCTCGGCGGGGGCCGGTTCGCCAGCTGGCTGGGCGGTGCTGGGCGAAGCGGGAGTGGGGCTCGCCGGTGCGCTGGGGGCGGTCGGACTGCAGCCGCGCTGCGATGCGGAGCTCGCTGCGCTGGGCGAGGCGGTGGATGGGGGTATGCGGGTGCCGACGGATGTGCTCGTAGGTTGCGGAACCCATGAAGACAGCGCGGCAGAGATTGTCGGCGCGGGAGGCGAAGGTGAACTTGGCCACCTGGCGCGTGTGGCGCATGCGCTCTCCCATTGGGCGTTGGAGTTGGTGCAGGCGTGGCTTGCCGACGAGCGCTTCTCCGACTCCAGGTTGATTATGGTGACGCAGGGGGCGCTGGCACTGGCGGGGGGGGATGGTGTGCCGGGCCTTGCGCAGGCGCCGATCTGGGGGCTGCTGCGCACAGCGCAGTCCGAGCACCCGGATCGCCTGGTGTTGGTCGATGTCGACGGCGAGGAGTCCACCTGGCGCATGTTGCCCGAGGCGCTCGCGTCGCGCGAGCCGCAGGTCGCGGTGCGCGAGGGCCGCCTGTATGTGCCGCGGCTGGCGCGGATGGCTTCGGCGGATGGAGGTTCCAGCGAGGTCGGCCTACCCGGCGATGAAGCCCCGTTGTTCGATCCGGAGCGTACGGTGCTGATCACCGGTGGAACGGGGGGCTTGGGGGCGTTGGTGGCGCGACGGCTGGTCTCAGCTCATGGGGTGCGCAGCATTCTGCTGGCAAGCCGGCGGGGCCCGCAGGCGGAGACAGCGCCCGCGCTGGAGGCCGAGCTGAGCGCGCTGGGTGCGCGGGTGAGGATCGCCGCCTGCGACGTGGCCGATCGCGAGCAGGTCGCGGCGCTGCTTGGATCGGTGCCCCCCGAGCACCCGCTGGGCGCGGTGGTGCACGCGGCGGGCGCTCTCGACGACGGTGTGATCGGCTCGTTGACATCCGAACGCATGGATCGGGTGTTGACCCCGAAGATCGACTCGGCCTGGCATCTGCACGAGCTCACCGAGCACCTTGATCTCTCGGCGTTCGTGCTGTTCTCCTCCTTCGCCGCGACGCTGGGGGCCGCTGGTCAGGGCAACTACGCGGCGGCAAACGCGTTCCTCGACGCGTTGGCCGCGTACCGCCGCGCACGGGGTCTGCGAGCGGTTTCGATCGCGTGGGGTCTGTGGGAGCGGACCAGCAGCATGACCGCTCACCTGGGCGAGGCCGATGTGGCGCGCATGGTGCGCTCGGGCCTGAGGGCGTTGTCCAGCGAGGAAGGCCTCGAGCTGCTGGATGCTGCGTGTGAGAGCGATGAGGCGCTGGTGGTCGCGGCGCGTATGGATTTGGCGGTGCTGCGCGCTCGCGCCCGCACGGGCGCGCTGCCGGCGCCGCTACGTGGTCTGATCCGCCTGCCCCCGCGCCCCGTGGTTGACGGGGGAGGCGGTTCGCTGGCTGCGCGCCTGTCGCGGGCGCCCGACACCGAGCACAGACGCATCGCGCTCGAACTCACGGTCGCGCAGGTGGCTGCGGTGCTGGGCCATGCGTCGGCGGAGGCGATCGATCCGCTGCAGACATTCAAAGACATGGGATTCGATTCCCTTGCCGCGGTCGATCTGCGTAACCGCTTGAACGCCGAGACGAGGCTGCGGCTGCCCGCGACACTCGTGTTCGATCACCCCAATTCGGCGGCGGTGGCTCAACGTCTGTTGGAAGAGCTCGCGCTGCGCGAACCGGCCGCGGCGGAGCCGGTGGAGGCGGAGCTGACACGGCTGGAGCGCGAACTGCCGGCGATCTTCGCGGACGACGCGCGGCGCAGGAGGATGACGGCGCGCCTGAGCGCGCTGCTCGACCGCATGAGCATGGGCGAGACGGAAGTGGAGGACGAGGACGTCAGGCACGCGACGGCTGACGAGGTCTTTGCCCTGATCGATCGAGAGATCGGGCCGTCTGAGCACGATGGCGAGGGTGATCGAACGTGAACGAGGTTACGGCGCCGGTGGACACGGACAACGAGAAGTTCCTCGATTACCTGCGACGGCTGACCATCGATCTCCGCAGATCCCGGCGACGTCTGCAGGAGGTCGAAGAACAGGCACGCGAGCCGATCGCGATCGTTGGCATGAGCTGTCGCTACCCCGGCGGGGTGCGCTCGCCGGAGGAGCTGTGGGAGCTCGTGCACGAGGGCCGGGACGCGATCGAGGCATTCCCGCTCGACCGGGGGTGGGATGTCGAGCGGCTGTATGACCCCGATCCCGATCGTCCAGGAACGAGCTATGCCCGCGAGGGAGGCTTTCTGCGCAATGCCGGGGACTTCGATGCCGACTTCTTCGGGATCAGCCCGCGGGAGGCCCTGGCGGTGGATCCCCAACAGCGGCTGCTGCTGGAGGTGGCGTGGGAGGCGCTGGAGCACGCGGGCGTTGACCCGCTTTCGCTGCGCGGCAGCCAGACGGGTGTGTTCGCCGGGGTGATGCACTACGACTACGGTGCGCGTCTCTCCGGGGCGATCCCCACAGATCTGGAGGCCTACCTGGGCACGGGCAGCGCGGGCAGCGTGGTGTCGGGCCGGGTGGCGTACACGCTGGGTCTCGAGGGTCCCGCGGTGTCGGTCGATACGGCCTGCTCCTCCTCGCTGGTGACATTGCATCTGGCCGCTCAGGCGCTGCGGGGCGGAGAGTGTGAGCTGGCGCTGGCGGGCGGGACGACGGTGCTCTCGACGCCAGGTGTGTTCCTCGAATTCGCTCGTCAGCGGGGGCTCGCGCCGGATGGTCGCTGCAAGTCGTTCGCCGATGCCGCAGACGGCGTCGGCTGGGGGGAGGGGATCGGCGTGCTGATCCTGGAGCGGCTCTCGGATGCGCGGCGTTTGGGGCATCGGGTATTGGCTGTGATTCGGGGAAGCGCGGTGAACCAGGACGGAGCGAGCAATGGTCTGACCGCGCCCAACGGACCGTCCCAGCAGCGGGTGATTCGCCAGGCGCTGGCGAATGCCCGATTGCAGGCGGACGACGTCGATGCGGTCGAGGGCCACGGGACCGGCACCACGCTCGGCGACCCCATCGAGGCGCAGGCGCTGCTGGCTACATACGGGCGGGGGCGGGCCGGCCGGCCGCTGTGGTTGGGGTCGGTCAAGTCGAACATCGGTCACACGCAGGCGGCTGCGGGCGTGGCAGGCGTGATCAAGATGGTGATGGCCCTCCGAGGGGAGCTGCTGCCGCGGACGTTGCACGTGGACCGGCCCTCCACCCAGGTGGACTGGTCGGTGGGCGCTGTCTCGCTCTTGAGCGAGGAGGTGCCCTGGACGGCGGATCGTGCTCCGCGCCGCGCGGGGATCTCATCGTTCGGAGTCAGCGGGACCAACGCGCATCTGATTCTCGAGGAAGCTCCGCCGATCGCGGCTCCCGCGGCCACGTCGGGCCGGCCACCGGTGTGCTCGGCCGAGCACCTGCTGGCGGCGGGCGCGCTGCCGTGGGTGGTGTCGGGCAGGGGCGCCGACGCGCTGCGGGCGCAGGCGCGCACGCTCGCCGAGCACGTGCAGGGCTCGACGAGCTTGGAGCCCGCCGACGTCGCCTACACGCTCGCGAGATCGCGCGCTCGGCTCACCGATCGCGCGGTGGTGCTGGGAGGCGATCGCGAAGAGCTGCTCGCCGGACTGCGCGCGCTCGCCGAGGGACAGCCGGCCACGGGCGTGATCGAGGACGTCGCCGATGCGCGTCGCGTCGCCTATCTCTTTACGGGGCAGGGCGCCCAGCGGGCGGGGATGGGCGGCGAGCTGCGCGCGGCGTTCCCGGGCTTCGGGCGGGAGCTCGCTGAGATCTGCGAGCAGTTGAGCGTCCACTTGGAGCGTCCGCTGGAGGATGTGCTGCTTGCGGGCGCGGACTCGGCGCAGGCGCAACTGCTGGACCATACGGCGTTTACGCAGGCGGGTCTGTTCGCTCTGGAGGTGGCGCTGTTCGGGTTGCTCGGCGAGCTGGGGCTCACCCCCGACTTCCTCATGGGCCATTCGATCGGCGAGCTTGCCGCGGCTCATGTAGCGGGGGTGTTTTCGCTGGAGGACGCCTGCCGGCTCGTCGCGGCCCGCGGTCGGCTGATGGGAGCGCTGCCAGCGGGTGGTGCGATGGTGGCCGTGCAGGCATCCGAGGAGGAGGCTCGCGCGGCGCTGCTCGGCTGCGAGCACGAGGTCGCGCTGGCGGCGGTCAACGGACCCCGTTCGGTTGTGCTCTCGGGCGAGGAGGCGGCCGTCCTCAGCCTTGCCGGGGCCTTTGCGCAGCAAGGGCGCAAGACGCGGCGACTGCGGGTCTCACATGCGTTCCACTCGCCGCGCATGGAGGGGATGTTGGAGGAGTTCGCGAGTGTCGCCGAGAGCGTTGGCTACGCGGCGCCGCGGATTCCACTCGTCTCGAACATCAGCGGCGCGCTGCTCGAGGCCGAGCAGGCGTGCTCGCCGGCGTACTGGACACGCCAGGTGCGCGAAACGGTGCGGTTCGCGGACGGCGTGCAGGCGCTTGCGGATCGCGGAGTCGGAAGCTTCCTGGAGCTCGGGCCCGATGGTGTGCTGAGCGCGCTCGGCCAGGAATGCCTGAGCGAATCGCGCGCGGGTCGGGGGCCTGGGCGCGAGACGGCGCGGTGGGTGGCGGCGCTGCGGGCCGGGCGCCCGGAGGTGAGGTGCCTGCTCGGCGCGCTGGCGCAGATGCACGTCGGTGGCGCCGAGCTCGATCTCGGGGCGCTGCTCGGAGGCTCCGCCGCGCGGCTGGTCGATCTGCCGAAGTATGCGTTTCAGCGTCGGCACTATTGGCTGCAGGCGCCGCCGGGCGGCTCCGGCGACGTGGCGGCAGCCGGTCAGGCGCCAGCCGATCATCCACTGCTGGGCGCGGTGGTCGGGTTGGCGGACGACGAGCGCTGGCTGTTTACCGGCAGGCTCTCACTGCAGCGCCATCCGTGGCTCGAGGATCACACGGTGATGGGTGTGGTGCTCGTGGCGGGCGCGGTGTTCGTGGAGCTTGCGCTGCATGTCGGGGCGCAGCTGGGGTGTGGGATGGTGCAGGAGCTCGTCCTCGAAGCGCCGCTTGCGCTGGACCATGCGGACGGCGTGCAGATCCAGCTCTCGGTGGGTGAGCCCGATGAGGCTGGTTGCAGGACGCTGAGCCTTCACGCGCGGCGGGAGGACGACTCGGTCGACGGGGCGCCGGCGGCGGAGGGGTGGAGGCGGCACGCAAGCGGAGTGCTGGCTCCTGTGCGGGGGAGCGGCGGGCTCGCGGACGAGGGGAGCCTCGATGTGGAGGCGCTGGCTGGGCCATGGCCGCCGCCGGGTGCGATCGAGTCCTCCGTCGAGGATCTGTATGCGGGCTCGAGCGAACGCGGTCTCGAGTACGGCCCGACTTTCCGCGCTCTGCAGCGTGTGTGGCGGCGCGAGCGGGACGTGTTTGCGGAAGTGGAGCTGCCCCCCGGCGCGCGGGAGCAGGGGGACGTTTTCGGGCTGCATCCGGCCCTGCTCGACGCGGGGTTGCAGGCGCTTGCCTGCGGATCCCCGGAGCACCTCGCCGGCGACCTGCAGGACGGGCCGCGGCTGCCGTTCACGTGGAGCGGCGTGCAACTGCGCCCGGCGGGGGCGTCGCCGTTGCGTGTGCGCCTGTCGCCTGACGCCGCTGGGGGGTGGTCGCTGGCGGCGGCCGATTGCGAGGGAGTAGGCGCGGTGAGTGTCGATTCGCTGACCCTGCGCCCGATCGCCGGCGAGCAGCTCGCCGAGCTGCGTGCCGGTCGCCGCGAGTCGCTGTTTGCGGTGAACTGGGTGGCGCTCCAGGGGCAGCGTGCGCCGGGAGCGAGCACTGAGGTCTGGGCGGCGGTGGGCGAGGGGGCCCCCGATCTCACCGGTGCGTTGCAGGCGGTCGGGGTGGAGGTCGAGGCTTATGAGGATCCGGCTTCGCTGGCAGGAGCAGTCGACGAGGGTCGTGCGCTGCCGCGAACGGCGCTTGTTGACTGCGGCGCTGGGGTGGCGGGCCGGGAGACGGTCGAGGCGGCGCACGCCGTCGGCAGGCGGGTGTTGGGGATCGTGCGGGAGTGGATCGCGCAGGAGCGGCTCGCGGACTGCTGCCTGGTGCTCCTCACGCGGGGCGCGCTCGCTGTGAACGAGGGCGATGACATCGCCGGCCTGGCGCAGGCGCCGGCGTGGGGCCTGGTTCGCTCCGCGCAGTCCGAGCACCCCGGGCGGTTTGTGCTGGTCGATCTCGACGGTGAGGACGCCTCGTGGGCGGCACTCGCGCAAGCGCTTGGATCGGGCGAGCCGCAGCTGGCCGTGCGCGCGGGCCGGGTGTACGCTGCGCGGCTGGCAGAGGCGACCCCACAGCGCTCGCCGGGCGGTGGGGAAGACGCCGGCGAGGGCGCTGTAGAGAGCTGGTTCGATCCGCGGCGGACCGTGCTCGTCACCGGCGGGACGGGCGTGCTGGGATCACTGGTGGCGCGCCACTTGGCGCAGGCGCACGGGGCGCGCAGCTTGATGCTCGCCAGCCGCCGGGGAGAGCGCGCCGAGGGCGCGGCCGAGCTGATGCGCGAGCTGAGCGCGCTGGGCGCCCGTGTAACGGTCGTAAGTTGCGACGTCGCCGACCGCGAGCAGTTGGAGGCGCTGCTGGAGCGCGTGCCCGCGGAGTATCCACTGGGCGCGGTGGTGCACACGGCAGGGGTCATCGACGATGGCGTGATCGAGTCGTTGACGCCCGAGCGCCTGGATCGGGTGCTGGCCTCGAAGGTGGACGGGGCGCAGCACCTGCACGATCTCACCGCGCAGCTCGAGCTCTCCGCCTTCGTGCTGTTCTCCTCGGTGGCCGGCATCTTCGGCAGTGCGGGGCAGGGCAACTACGCGGCGGCGAACACGTTCCTGGATGCGCTGGCCGCGCAGCGCCGCGCGCGTGGCCTGCGCGGGGTTTCGCTGGCGTGGGGATTGTGGGCCGGCGGTGGCATGGCAACAGCGGTGGACGAGGCCGATCTGGCGCGGATGGAGCGGGCGGGGTTCGGGGCGCTGTTCGACCGAGGAGGGCCTCGGGCTGCTCGACGCGATCTGCGGCTCAGACGCGGCGCTGGCGGTCGCGGCGCGCCTGGATGTCGGGGCGTTGCGGGTGCGAGCCAAGGCTGGGGGACTGCCGGCGCTGCTGAGCGGCATCGTGGGTGTGGCTGGGCATCGCAGGGGCGACGGCGCCGGCGGTTCGCTTGCGCGGCGCCTGCGAGCGGTTCCCGCAGAGGAGCGCGAACGCGTGGCGCTCGAGCTGGTCCGCGGCGAGGTCGCGGCGGTGCTGGGTCACGACTCGCCCGCGACGGTCGATCCGGGGCGTGCGTTCAAGGATCTCGGCTTCGATTCGCTGACCGCGGTGGAGTTGCGTAACCGGCTGAGTTGGGTGAGCGGCCTGCGGCTGCCCGCGACGCTCGTGTTCGACTACCCGACCGCGGTGGCGGTGGCGGGTCATCTGCTGGGCGAGATCGACGGCGGGCGCGTGCAGCGGGCGGCGCTGAGGGCCGCGGGGCCAGTGGACGAGCCGATCGCGATCGTCGGGATGAGCTGCCGCTATCCGGGTGGTGTGGCTTCGCCCGGGGACCTGTGGGAGCTTGCGGCTGGTGGGGGCGACGCGATCTCTGGATTTCCCGAGGATCGCGGATGGGATCTGGAGGGGCTGTTCGACCCCGACCCCGACCAGCTGGGGACAAGCGATGCGTGTGAGGGCGGGTTCGTCGCCGGCGCGGCAGAGTTCGACCCCGCGTTCTTCGGGATCGGTCCGCGCGAGGCGCTGGCGATGGACCCCCAGCAGCGGCTCCTGCTGGAGGGCTGCTGGGAGGCCCTGGAATACGCCGGCATCGACCCGGCCGGGTTGCGTGGCAGCCAGACGGGCGTGTTCGCGGGGGTGATGTACCACGACTACGGCAGTGGCCTGGGCGCGTCAGTGCCGCTGGGTGTGGAGGGCTATCTGGGCACCGGCAGCGCCGGCAGCATCGTGTCGGGCCGCGTGGCCTACACGTTCGGCTTGGAGGGTCCGGCGGTGTCGGTGGATACGGCGTGCTCCTCCTCGCTGGTGGCCCTGCACCTGGCCTGCCAGGCGCTGCGCGGTGGCGAATGCACGTTGGCGCTGGCCGGCGGGGTGACGATCCTGTGGACGCCCGCAGTGTTTGTCGAGTTCTCGCGCCAGGGGGGCCTGGCCCGCGACGGGCGCTGCAAGTCCTATGCGGACACCGCCGACGGCACCGGCTGGAGCGAGGGTTTGGGGGTGCTGGTGGTGGAGCGCCTCTCCGACGCGCAGCGGCTGGGCCATCGGGTGCTGGCGCTGGTGCGCGGCAGCGCCGTCAACCAGGACGGCGCGAGCAACGGCCTGACGGCGCCCAACGGACCCTCCCAGCAGCGGGTGATCGCCCAGGCGTTGGCGAATGCGGGCCTCTCGCCCGAGCAGGTGCACGCGGTGGAGGGCCACGGGACGGGCACACGGCTGGGCGACCCGATCGAGGCGCAGGCGCTGCTGGCGACCTACGGGCAGGCTCGCCCGCGGGAGCGTCCGCTGTGGTTGGGGTCGGTCAAGTCGAATATCGGTCATACCCAGGCAGCGGCGGGCGTGGCGGGCGTGATCAAGATGGTGATGGCGATGCGTCACGGGATGCTGCCGCGGACGCTGCACGTCGATGAGCCCTCGCGCCAGGTGGACTGGTCGGCGGGCGCCGTCTCGCTGCTGAGAGAGGGGATGCCGTGGCCCGAGAGCGGGGAGCCGCGGCGGGCGGCGGTCTCCTCGTTCGGGATCAGCGGCACCAATGCCCATCTGATTCTCGAGCAGGCTCCGCAGGCGCAGCCGACCGCCGCCGCGTTCGCGTTCGAGGGCAGGTCGGACGCCGGCGTGGTTGCGTGGGCGCTCTCGGGTCGGGGCGCCGGAGGCCTGGAGCGACAGGCTGCACAGTTGCACGCGTTTGCGCGGCGGGCTCCCGATCACGGCCTCGCGGACATCGGGCTGGCGCTCGCGGCTCGTCCGCTGCTGGAGGAGCGCGCGGTGGTGCTGGGGGCCGAGCGCGAGGAGCTGCTCCAGGGTCTCGGCGCGTTGGCGCGCGGCGCGGAGCACCCGGGGGCGGTGGTGCGCGGCGCGGCGCGGGAGAGCGGCGGCACGGCGGCGGACGGTGCGGAGGCGCAGAGCGGTCGGGTTGCGTTCCTGTTCACCGGTCAGGGTGCGCAGCGTGTCGGCATGGGCCGGGAGCTGTACGAGACGTTCCCGGTCTTCCGGGACGCGTTTGACGAGGTGTGCGAGCGCTTGGACGGTCTGCTGGGAAGCCCCCTGCGCGAGGTGGTGCTCGGGCGTCGTGGGCCCACCGGCGATGCGGAGTCCGCCGGCGAGGGGCCGCTCGACCGGACAGAGTTCGCGCAGGCGGGGTTGTTTGCGTTGGAGGTCGCCCTGTTCCACTTGGTGGGAGCCTGGGGCGTGCGACCGGCCTTCCTGCTGGGGCACTCGATCGGCGAGCTCGTGGCGGCGCACGTGGCGGGCGTGCTCTCACTGGAGGATGCGTGCATGCTGGTCGCGGCTCGCGGGCGGCTGATGGGGGAGCTGGCGCCGGGCGGGGCGATGGTCGCCGTGGAGGCCTCCGAGGAGGAGGCGCTGCGAGAGCTGGCCGGATTCGAGGACAGGGTCGCGTTGGCGGCCGTGAACGGCCCGGCGGCGGCGGTGCTCTCGGGCGATGAGGCGCCCGTCCTCGAGCTGGCAGCGGCGTGGGAGCGGCGGGGGCGCAGGACGCGGCGCCTGCGGGTCTCCCACGCGTTTCACTCGCCGCGGATGCAGGCGATGCTGGAGGAGTTCGAGCAGGTGGCCGCGGGCGTCTCCTTCGGCGAGCCGCGGATCCCGATCGTGTCCAACGTGACGGGCGCGGTGGTCTCGCAGGAGCTGTGCCGAGCCGAGTACTGGGCCCAACACGCGCGCCGGACGGTGAGGTTCGCCGACGGGGTGCGCTGGCTGTACGCGCAGGGTGCGCGCAACTTCCTGGAGCTCGGCCCGGAGGGTGTGCTCAGCGCGATGGTTCGCGACTGCCTCGACGACGGCGAGGCCCTCGCTGCGGTCTCGGTGTTGCGCGGCGAGCGTCCGGAGGCGCGGACGCTGCTCGGCGCGCTGGGCGAGCTGTGGGTGCACGGCGTGGACGTCGATTGGGCCGCGTCGTTGCGCGCTGCGGGCACGCGGCGGGTGCGGCTGCCGACCTACGCGTTCGAGCGCGGGCACTACTGGTTGGAGACCCCCTCACCGCGAGCGGGCGACCCGGCCGAGGCCGGCCAAGCGGACGCGGATCATCCGCTGCTGAGCGCCGCGCTCGCGCTGGCGGACGAACGCGGCTGGTTGTTCACCGGCCGCCTCTCGCTGGCGTCCCATCCCTGGCTCGCCGATCACGCGGTGATGGGCGTCGCGCTGCTGCCCGGCACGGCGTTTCTGGAGCTCGCCCTGCACGCCGGGCGCCAGGCGGGCTGCGGACTGCTGCGGGAGCTGACCCTGGAGGTTCCTCTGCTCCTGGACGAGCGGGGCGCGGCACTGCAGGTCTCCGTGGGCGAACCCGACGACACCGGTGGGCGGCCCGTGAGCATCCACTCGCGCTCCTCGCGCGACGCCGACGGGGAGCAGTCCTGGACGCGCCACGCCACCGGAGTGCTCGCTGGGACTCCGATCGAAAACGGCCCGGTCGGCCTGCCCGAGCAGGGCGCGTGGCACGCCGGGGGGGAGTGGCCAGGGGAGGACGCCGAGGCACTGGCCGTGGAGGATCTCTACGACGTACTGGCTGAGCAGGGCTTGGATTACGGACCGGCCTTCCAAGGACTGCGCGCGGCGTGGCGACGCGGAGAGGAGCTCCTCGTCGAGGTGTCCCTGCCAAGCGATGCGCGGGACGGCGCGCGCGCGTTCGGCCTGCATCCCGCGCTGCTCGACGGGGCGCTGCACGCGCTGAGCGCGAGCCCGCTGGACGCGGAGGGCGATCGCGGCGGTCCTCCCCGGCTGCCGTTCGCGTGGAGCGGGGTGAGGCTGTACGAGACGGGCGCCTCCACGCTCCGTGTGCGCCTGGCGCCGCAGGACGGCGGCCGGCTGTCGCTGCTGGCGGAGGACGAGGCCGGCCGGGCGGTCATCGCGGTCGATTCGCTGGCGCTGCTCCCGATGTCTGGTGAGCGGCTCGAGCGCGCCCGCGCCGCCCGCCACGAGTCGCTGTTCGGGCTGGACTGGACCACGCTCCCGGTCGTGCCCGGCGCGCCCCCGCAGCGGCTGGCGCTGCTGGGCGAGGGACGGACGGGGCTCGCCGAGTCGCTCGCGGCGGCGGGAGCGGGTGCGGTGCAGAGGCACACGGATCTGCAGGCGTTGGGAGCGGCCGTGGAGGGCGGCGCCGAGCGGCCGGCGGTCGTGCTCGTGGATTTCACCGGCGAGGAGGCGGACGGGCAGGCAGCGCACCTGCTCGGCGCGACCCACGAGGCTGCCCACCGGGCGCTGGAGCTGGCTCAAGGGTGGCTTGCCGAGGAGCGCCTGGGCGGGGGACGGCTGGCGCTGCTGACGCAGGGCGCGGTGGCGGTTGCGGACGGAGAGGATGTGCCAGGCCTGGCGCAGGCTCCGCTCTGGGGCCTGGTGCGCGCGGCCGAGGCGGAGCACCCTGGACGCTTCCTGCTGGTCGACCTCGACGGCGAGCCGGCTTCGTGGGAGGCGCTGCCCGGGGCGCTTACGGTCGCGCAGGCGCTGGGGGAGCCCCAGGTGGCGGTGCGCGCGGGCGCCGTGCTTGCGCCCCGCTTGGCGCGCCTTGCGCGCGCGGCGCCCGCCGGCGAGCGCCCGTCGGCGCTGGAGGGCGGCGGCACGGTACTGCTCACGGGCGCCACCGGCGGCCTCGGCAGGCTGCTGGCTCGGCGCCTGGCCCGCAACGGGGTGCACCTGCTGCTCGCTGCGCGCCGCGGGCGGCGTGCCGAGGGCATGGCTGAGCTCGAGGCCGACCTGACCGGCACGGGCGCAGGAGTGACGATCGCCGCCTGCGACGTGGCCGACCGCGAGCAGGTGCAAGATCTGTTGAGGCTGGTGCCCGAGGAGCACCCGCTGTGCGCGGTCGTGCACGCCGCGGGGATCCTCGACGACGGCGTGATCGACTCGCTGAGCGCGGAGCGCCTTGATCGGGTGCTCGCGCCGAAGGTCGACGCGGCCCTGCACCTGCACGAGCTCACCGAGCAGCTCGATCTGGGGGCATTCGTGCTGTTCTCCTCTGCCGCGGGCGTATTCGGCGGGGCGGGGCAGGCCAGTTACGCCGCGGCCAACGCGTTCCTGGATGCGCTTGCGGCGAGGCGCCGCGCGCGTGGCCTGGCTGGAACCTCGCTGGCCTGGGGACTGTGGGCGCAGGCAGCTGGGATGGCGGGCCGGCTTGGTGCGCCGGAGCGGGCGCGGCTGGCTCGCACGAGCGTGGCGGCGCTCTCCGACGAGGAGGGTCTGGAGCTGTTCGACGCGGGCCTGGGCCGCGAGGAGGCGTTGCTGATCCCGATGCGCCTGGACCGGACGGCGCTGCGCGCACAGGCCAGAGCGGGGGCGTTGCCGGCGCTGTTGCGCGGGCTGATCCGCGTGCCCGCCGGCCGTCCGGGCGAGCTGGACGCGGGGGCGCTCGCGCGGCGCCTGGCCGCGGCTTCGGCGCGGGAGCGCGAGCACCTAGCGCTAGAGGCGGTGCGCGCCCAGGTGGCGGCGGTGTTGGGACACTCCTCCGCGGAGGCGGTCGCGCCGCAGCGAACGTTCAAGGAGCTGGGGTTCGACTCGCTGGCGGCTGTGGAGCTTCGCAACACGCTGAGCGTCGCGACCGGCCTGCAGTTGGCGGCGACGCTGGTCTTCGACCACCCGACACCGCTCGCGGTGGCCGAGCTCCTGCTCACGGAAATTGCGCAGGACGGCGCGGGGGGGTCGGCGACGCTCGATGCTGAGCTCGACCGGCTGGAGCGGGCGCTGGCCTCCAGCGCCGCGGAGGACCCCGTACGCGGGCGGGTCGCGGCGCGCCTGCAGGCGATCCTGTCCGGGCTGGGCCCCCAGGGTGCGCCCCGGGCGGGCGTCGCGGTCGCGGAGAGGATGGGTTCGGCGAGCGCGGATGAGGTGTTCGAGTTCATCGACAGGGAGCTGGGGTCGGGCGGCGGTCCGGGATCCGGCAACGGCGGACGGGAGGGTTGATGTCCGAAGACGAGAAGGCCCTCGACTACCTCAAGCGCGTCACGGTCGACCTGCACGAGGCCCGTCTGCGTCTGCGCGAGCTGGAGGAGCGCCAGCGGGAGCCGATCGCGATCGTGGGTATGGGCTGCAGGTATCCCGGACCTGCGCGCTCGCCGCAGGAGCTGTGGGAGCTCCTCGCGGACGGGCGGGACGCCATCGGGGCCTTCCCGGAGGACCGCGGGTGGGACGTGGGAGAGTTGCTCCATCCCGACCCCGACCACCGCCGGGCGAGCCATGCGCACGAAGGCGGGTTCGTGCACGATGCCGGCGAGTTCGACGCCGATTTCTTCGGGATCAGCCCGCGCGAGGCGCTGGCGATGGATCCCCAGCAGCGGCTGTTGCTCCAGGTCTCCTGGGAGGCGCTGGAAGACGCGGGGCTCGACCCGCTGGCGCTGCGAGGCAGCCGGACGGGGGTGTTCGCAGGGGTGATGTACGGCGACTACGCCACGCGCGAGGCGCCGGCGGGCCTGGAGGGCTTCGTGGGCACGGGCAGCCTGGGGAGCGTGGTCTCCGGCCGGGTGGCCTTCGCGCTGGGGCTGGAGGGCCCGGCGGTGTCGCTGGATACGGCGTGCTCCTCCTCACTGGTGGCGCTGCACCTGGCCTGCCGGGCGCTGCGCGCGGAGGACTGCACGCTGGCGCTGGCGGGAGGCGTGACGGTGCTGTGGACGCCGGCGGCGTTCATCGACGCGAGCCGCAAACAGGCGCTCGCCGCCGATGGGCGCTGCAAGGCTTACGCGGACGGCGCCGACGGCACGGGCTGGGGGGAGGGCGTGGGGGTGCTGGTGCTCGAGCGGCTCTCCGACGCGCTGCGCCACGGCCACCCGGTCGCGGCGCTCGTGCGGGGCAGCGCGGTCAACCAGGATGGCGCGAGCAACGGGCTCACCGCCCCCAACGGCCCTTCTCAGCGCCGCCTGATCCGCCAAGCGTTGGCCGATGCCGGGCTCGGGGCTGCGCAGGTCGATGCGGTGGAGGGCCATGGCACCGGGACCGCGCTGGGCGATCCGATCGAGGCGCAGGCGTTGCTGGAGACCTATGGGCGGGCGCGCCCTCCTGAGCGTCCGCTGTGGCTGGGGTCGATCAAGTCGAACATCGGTCACACCCAGGCAGCGGCCGGCGTGGCGGGGGTGATCAAGGTGGCGATGGCGATGCGTCACGGCGTGCTCCCGCGCACGCTGCACGTGGAGCAGCCCTCCTCGCGGATCGACTGGTCGGCGGGCGCGGTCACGCTGCTGAGCACGGACGTACCCTGGCCGCAGACGGGCGAGCCGCGGCGAGCGGCGGTCTCTTCGTTTGGGATCAGCGGCACCAACGCCCACGTGATCCTGGAGCAGGCGCCGCCCCGCGAGCCGGTCCCCCGGGCCGATCCCGAGGGTGCCGCGAGTGGAGCGCTAGGTGCCGGCGTGGCGCCGTGGCTGGTCTCGGCGCGGGCGCAGCCCGCGTTGCACGTGCACGCGGGGCGGCTGCTGGAGCGGCTGACGGACTCCCCCGAGGCGGGAGCATCCGCTGTCGCGTGTGCGCTTGCGCGCCGGCCGGCGCTCGAGCGGCGCGCCGCAATCCTCGGAGGCGACCGGGAGCAACTGCTGGGCGGTCTGCGCGCGCTCGCGAGCGGGGAACGGGCAGCAGAGACGATCGTGGGCGCGACGCGCCTCGGCGCCGCGGGGAGGGTGGCGTTCGTGTTCCCCGGCCAGGGTTCGCAGTGGGAGGGGATGGCGTTGGAGTTGCTGGATGCCTCGCCGGTTTTCGCGGAGGCGATGGGGGAGTGCGCGGAGGCGGTGGGGGAGCTCTCGGAGTGGTCGCCCGTGGGTGTGTTGAGGGGGGTCGCGGGGGTTCCGTCGCTGGAGCTGATCGAGGTGCTGCAGCCGGTGCTGTTCTGCGTGATGGTGTCGTTGGCGCGTCTGTGGCTTGCGTGTGGGGTGCGCCCCGATGCGGTGGTGGGTCACTCTCAGGGCGAGGTCGCGGCGGCCTGTGTGGCCGGTGGCTTGTCCTTGCAGGATGCCGCGCGGGTTGTCGTGTTGCGCAGCCGGATGTTGAGCGCTCTGGCGGGGCACGGTGGGATCGTGTCGGTGGCGTTGGATGTGGGGGGGGTGCGAGAGCGGATCGAGCGGTGGGATGGGCGGATCGTGGTTGCCGGGGTGAATGGGCCTCGTGCGGTGTCGGTCGCGGGCGATTGCGAGGCGCTGGGGGAGTTCCTGGGGGAGTGTGCGGCGGAGGATGTGCGCGCGCGCGAGGTGCCGGGGACGGTTGCGTCGCACTCCCCTCATGTTGAGGGGTTGCGGGAGGAGTTGTTGGGGGTGCTGTCGTCGATCGAGCCGTGTTCTGGCGATATCGCGTTTTATTCGACGGTTACCGGTGGGCCGTTGGACATGGAGTTGTTGGACGCGGAGTACTGGTATCGCAACCTGCGCGAGACCGTTCAGTTCGAGCGCTCCACGAGCGCTCTCTGTGAACAGGGCTTTCGCACCTTCATCGAGGTCAGTCCTCACCCGGTGTTGACGGTCGCCGTACAGGAGACCGTCGAGCAGGCGTTGGCCGACTCGGATGAGGTCGCCGTGGTCGGTTCGCTGCGCCGGCAGGAGGGCGGCGCCGAGCGCTTTGCCCTCGCGCTGGCGGAGGCGTGGGTACGTGGTGCGGAGGTGGAGTGGGAGGCGGTGTTCGCAGGGTCCAGCGAGCCGCCGGTGGAACTGCCGACCTATCCTTTCCAGCGCGAGCGCTACTGGATCGAGAGCGGGGCGGGCGGCTCCTCGGACATGGCGGCGGTCGGCCAGGCCGCCGCCGGGCACCCGCTGCTCGGCGCGCTCGCGGAGTTGGCCGACGAGCGGGGTTGGCTGCTGACAGGACGCATCGCGCTGCGCACGCACCCGTGGCTGGCCGATCACGCGACGGCGGGGATGGTGCTGCTGCCGGGGACCGCGTTCCTGGAGCTGGCCCTGCACGCCGGCGCGCGCGTGGGATGCGAGGTCGTGCGGGAGCTCACCCTGGAAGCTCCGCTCGTGCTCCCCGAGCGGGGCGGCGTGCAGGCGCAGATCATGGTGGGACCACGCGAGGAGTCGGGCGATCGCTCCCTGGGCATCTACTCTCGTCTCGAGGAGCAGGCCGCCGCGGACGGCCTCGGGGCGGGCGAGGGGTGGACGTGCCACGCCCGTGGCGTGCTCGCCTGTGCCGGGGAGGAGGGTGGCGCCGGGGAGCGTAGTCCGAACGGGTCCGCCCGGGAGGACCGGCGGGCGGCGGCGGGGCTCGAGGCTCTCGATCTGTGCGCGTGGCCGCCGGCGGACGCCCAGGCGGTCGACGTCGACGGCTTGTACGACAGGCTGGCCGCGCGGGGCTTTGACTACGGTCCGGCCTTCCAGGGCCTGCGAGCGGTGTGGACGCGGGGCGAGGAGGTGTTCGCCGAGGTCGCGCTGCCCGAGGCGCAATGCTCGGAGGCGGCCCTGTTCGGCATTCACCCCGCGCTGCTCGACGCCGCGCTGCACGCGCTTGGAGCCGGTTCCGTGCGCGGTGCAGGCGAGGGGACCGACGAACGCGATCCGCAGGACGGCGGCGAGGGCGGTGCACGGGAACGGACGGGCGCAGCGCAGGACGGACTGCCGGTGCCGTTTGCGTGGAGTGACGTGCGCCTGCAGGCGACCGGCGCCACGTCGCTGCGGGTGCGCATGGCCCGCACGGAGGGCGATGCGGTGTCGCTTACGGTGGGCGACGAGGGCGGGGCGCCGGTGGCGACGGTGGGCTCGCTGAGCGTGCGCACCCTGGCGCTCGAGCGGCTCGGCGTGTCAGACGGGGCTCTGCACCGCTCGCTCTTCCGTCTCGACTGGGTCTCGCTCGAGCCCGCGCCCAACGTGCGGGCCAGGCGCTGGGCGCTGCTTGGCGGCGAGCAGGATGCGCTCGCCGACACCCTACGGGCCTCCGGGGGCAACCCGCGGGCCCACCCGGACCTCGCATCGCTGGCTGAGGCCATCGAGGGCACGGCCGAGGCGCCGGAAGTGGTGCTCGTGGACTGCGCAGGGGCCGGCGACGGGCCGGCGGCGGCGCATGCTGAAGCGAGCCGGACACTGGCGCTCCTGCAGGAGTGGCTCGCGGACGAGCGACTCACGGCCTTGCGGCTTGTGCTGGTGACCCACGGCGCCGTGGCTGCGCGGACGGGGGAGGACGTGCCGGATCTGACGGCCGCTCCGGTGTGGGGTCTGGTGCGCACGGCGCAGTCGGAGAACCCGGGCTGCTTCGTGCTGATCGACCTCGACGGCGAGGAGTCCTCCCGGGAGGCGTTGGGCGCCGCGCTCGCGCTGGATGAGCCGCAGCTGGCGCTGCGCGAGGGGGCGCTCCTCGCCCCCCGGCTCGCCCGGGTGAGTGGCTCGGGATCGCCCGAGGGTGGCGGCTTGACATCCGCGGACCCGAGCGACGGCGCTCCGGGGACCGAAGACGGAGCTCTCACGAAGGCATCCTGGGGGGACAGGGTGCTGATCACCGGCGGCACGGGCGCTCTCGGGGCCCTCGTGGCCAGGCACCTGGTCGTCGAGCACGGCGTGCGCGACCTGCTGCTCGCCAGCCGCCGGGGGCGGGAGGCCGAGGGCGCGGCGGAGCTCGAGTGCGAGCTCTCGCAACTGGGCGCGCGAGTGACGGTGGCGGCCTGCGACGTGGCCGACCGCGCGCAGCTGGAGGCGCTGCTGGCGGGGGTGTCGCGGGAACGCCCACTGAGCGCCGTGGTGCACGCGGCGGGGGTGCTCGACGATGGCGTGATCGACCTGCTCACGCCGGAGCGGATCGACGGGGTGATGGCCCCCAAGCTGGACGCGGCGTGGCACCTGCACGAGCTGACCGAGCACCTCGACCTCTCCGCGTTCGTGCTGTTCTCCTCGGCCGCCGGCGTGTTCGGGAACGCCGGCCAGGGCAACTACGCCGCGGCGAACACGTTCCTGGATGCGCTGGCGGCTCGTCGGCGGGCGCGGGGCCTGCCCGGTCTCTCGCTCGCGTGGGGGCTGTGGGAGGTGTCTGGAGGCGACCGCGACGCGGAGGACGTCCGGCGGCTCGAACGCTTCGGATTCGCCGCGCTCCCGACAGACGAGGGCCTCAGGCTCCTCGACGCCGCGTGTGCGCTGGACGAGGCGCTGGCGGTCCCGGTGCGCCTCGACGCCGGCTCGCTGCGCGCACGCGCGCGGACCGGAGCGCTGCCGGCGCTGCTGCGGGGCCTGGTCCGTGTGCCGGCGCCCGCCGGGAGCGGCGCGCGGGGATCGCTGGCCGAGCGTCTTGGCGGTGTCCCCGAGCAGGATCGCGAGGGTGTCGTGCTCGAGCTGCTGCGCGGCGAGGTGGCCGCCGTGCTGGGACACGCCTCGCCGCGTGCGATCGACGTTCGCCGCCCGTTCCGGGAGCTGGGGTTCGACTCGCTGATGGCGGTCGAGTTGCGCAATCGCCTGACCGAGATCACCGGCCTGCGCCTGCCGGCCACGCTCGTGTTCGACCACCCGACCGTCGGGGCGATCGCCGGGCACCTGCTGGCGGAGGTGTCCCCGCGCGGGGCGGGCGTGGACTGCGACCCCGCCGAGGCCGAGCTGCGCCGCGCCCTCGCCTCGATACCGCTCGTGCGCCTGCGCGAGGCCGGACTGCTGGATGCGCTGTTGCGGTTGGCCGGCGAGGAGAACGGGGGGATGCCGGCCGGCGCCGACGTCGGCGCGCTGGCGGAGCGGATCGATGCGATGGACGTCGAGGGTCTCGTGCACATGACGTCTGGATATCGAGACCAGGTTGCCGAGACGACGGAGAGGAACTGAGGATGGACACGTCCAACGAGCAGGTGATCGAGGCGCTGCGGGCGTCTCTGAAGGAGACCGAGCGACTGCGCGCCCAGAATCGCCTCATGCTCGCGGCGGCGCACGAGCCTGTGGCGATCGTTGGCATCGGCTGCCGATATCCCGGACCGGTCCGCTCGTCGCGGGAGCTGTGGGAGCTCGTGGCTCGCGGCGGCGATGCGATCGCGGGGCTGCCGACGGATCGCGGTTGGGATCTCGAGCGCCTGTACGACCCCGACCCGAGCAGGGCGGGAACGAGCTATGCGCGCGCGGGGGGATTCATCTATGACGCCGCCGATTTCGACGCGGGGTTCTTCAATATCAGTCCGCGCGAGGCGCTGGCGATGGACCCCCAGCAGCGGATGCTGCTGGAAGTCTCATGGGAGGCGCTCGAGGACGCCGGCATCGATCCGCACACACTGCACGGCAGCCAAACCGGCGTCTTCAGCGGTGTGCTCTATCAGGATTACATGGCCGGATTGCAGGCGGGCGATCCGGCACAGGGAGCGAGCGCGGGGGCCCTGGAGGGCTATATAGGCACAAGCAGCGGGGGCAGCGTGGTCTCGGGCCGAGTCGCGTACGCGTTCGGACTCGAGGGCCCGGCGGTGACGATCGATACGGCGTGCTCGTCCTCGCTCGTGGCACTGCACCTGGCGTGCCAGGCGCTGCGCGCCGGCGAATGCTCGCTGGCACTTGCCGGAGGAGTCACGCTGATGGCGACACCGAGCACGTTTGTGGGGTTCAGTCGCCAGCAGGTGCTTGCGCCCGACGGGCGGTGTAAGCCGTTTGCCGACAGCGCCGATGGCACAGGGATCAGCGAGGGTGCCGGAGTGCTCCTGCTGGAGCGGCTGTCCGATGCGCGTCGCTCGGGCCACCCCGTGCTGGCGTTGATCACGGGCAGCGCGGTCAACCAGGACGGGGCCAGCAATGGGTTGACGGCGCCAAATGGTCCCTCGCAGCAGCGGGTGATCCTGCGGGCGCTTGCGAATGCCGGTCTCTCGCCGGGTCAGGTCGACCTCATGGAGGCGCATGGCACCGGTACGAGGCTGGGCGATCCGATCGAGGCGCAGGCGCTGCTGGCGACCTACGGGCAGGGCCGCGAGCAGGGGCGCCCGCTGCGGCTGGGGTCGATCAAGTCGAACATCGGCCACGCCCAGGCTGCCGCCGGGGTGGCGGGAGTAATCAAGGTGGTGATGGCGCTGCGGCACGGCGTGATGCCGAGGTCGTTGCACGTCGATGAGCCGTCCCGGGTGGTGGATTGGTCTGCGGGAGCGGTGTCGCTGTTGACCGAGGATGTGCCCTGGGAGCGTGGCGAGGAGCCCAGGAGGGCGGGGGTCTCCTCCTTTGGGATCAGCGGGACGAATGCGCATGTGGTCATCGAGGAGGCGCCCTCGGCGCCGTCCACGGCCGAGGACGGCGCGGCTGTCGGGGGTGGCTCGAGCGCGGTTGCCGATCGGGCGAGGATCGGCGGTGTCGGCGGCGGCGTGGTGCCGTGGGTGCTGTCGGGGCGGGGCGAGGGAGCGCTGCGCGATCAGGCCGCCCGGCTGGAGGAGCTGGTGGCCGGGGACCCCGCTCTTCGCGCCGGCGACGTGGGAGTTTCGCTGGCGAGCCGAGCGGCGCTCGAGGAGCGGGCGGTGGTGCTGGGGGCCGATCGCGGCGAACTGCTCGGTGGCCTGGGGCTGCTGGCCGGTGGGAGGGTTGCGCCGGGCGTGGTGCGTGGCACCGCCACCGTGGCAGGCCGCCTGGCTTTTTTGTTTACGGGGCAGGGTGCTCAGCGTGTGGGGATGGGTGGTGGGTTGTGTGGGGTGTTTCCGGTGTTTGGGGATGCGTTTGGGGTTGTGTGTGAGCAGTTTGATGTGTTTCTGGGTTGTTCTTTGCGTGGTGTGGTGTGTGGTGATGGGGGGTTGGTTGGTGGGGGGGTTGGTGGGGGTGGGTTGCTTGATGGGACGCAGTTTGCGCAGGCTGGGTTGTTTGCGTTGGAGGTGGCTTTGTTTCGGCTGGTGGAGGCGTGGGGGGTGTGTCCTGATTATTTGTTGGGTCATTCGGTTGGTGAGTTGGTGGCGGCGTATGTGGCGGGTGTGTTTTCGTTGGAGGATGCTTGTAGGTTGGTCGCGGCTCGTGGGCGGTTGATGGGTGGGTTGCCGGCTGGGGGTGCGATGGTGGCGGTGGGGGCTTCTGAGGAGGAGGTGTTGGGGTCGCTGGGTGAGGTCGGGGAGGGTGTTGTGTTGGCTGCGGTGAATGGGCCATGTTCGGTGGTGTGTTCGGGTGAGGAGCGGGCGGTTTTGGAGTTGGCGGGTGTGTGGGAGGGTCGGGGTCGTAAGGTGAAGCGGTTGCGGGTTAGTCATGCGTTTCATTCGCCGTTGATGGATGGGATGTTGGAGGAGTTCGCGCGGGTCGTTGAGGGTGTGTCGTTCAGCGAGCCGAGGATTCCGATTGTGTCGAATGTGACGGGGGAGCCGGTCTCTGCGGGGCAGTTGTGCGACCCGGCTTACTGGGTGCGTCAGGTGCGTGAGACGGTGCGGTTTGGTGATGGGGTGAGTTGGCTGGGGCGTGAGGGTGTGCGCTGTTTTCTGGAGTTGGGTCCTGATGGTGTGTTGAGCGCGATGGTTCATGACTGCTTGCTGGAGGGCGAGGGTGAGGGCGAGGGTGAGGGTGAGGGTGGGGGTGGGGGTGCCCGGGAGGCGCACGAGCGCAGCGGGGAGGGTGGGGTCTTGCCGGTGGCGGTGCCGTTGCTGCGGGGTGAGCGTTCGGAGGCTCGGGTGTTGCTCGAAGCGTTGGGTGAGGCGTGGGTGGCGGGTGTCGGGGTGGATTGGTCGCGGGTGTTCGAGGGGTCGGGTGCGAGGCGGGTCGGGTTGCCGACGTATGCGTTTCAGCGCAGGCGTTACTGGCTTGATGTTGCGGGGGCGCCGGGGGATGTCGCTGGTGTTGGGCAGGCCGCGGCGGGCCATCCGTTGCTGGGGGCGGAGGTCGCGTTGGCTGGGGGTGAGGGCCTGTTGTTCACGGGTCGTTTGTCGTTGCGTAGTCACCCCTGGCTTGCTGATCACGTGGTGCTGGGGTCGGTGTTGCTGCCGGGTACCGCGTTCTTGGAGCTGGCGTTGCACGCTTGCCGGCAGGCGGGGTGTGAGCTTGTGCAGGAGCTCGTGCTGGAGGCGCCGCTGGTGTTGAGCGCGGATGGTGGTGTGCAGGTCCAGGTCGTGGTTGGGGAGCCCGACGATGCGGGTTGCCGTGAGCTTGGTGTTTACTCGCGGCTGGAGGGCGCGGGCGAGGATTTGCCTTCGGGTGATGGTTGGGTGCGTCACGCTGGTGGTGTGCTCGCGCCGGCCGGTTCGGGCGCTGGGGAGGTTTGGGGGGAGCGGGAGCTTGGGCTGGTCGGCGGGGAGTGGCCGCCGCGGGGTGCGGTGGCGGTCGAGGTCGAGGATTTGTATGAGCGTTTGGCTGAGCTGGGGTTGGAGTACGGCCCGGCGTTCCAGGGGTTGCGGGCGGCGTGGCGGCATGGGGAGGCGGTGCTTGTCGAGGTCGAGTTGCCCGAGGAGCAGCGTGCGCAGGCGGGGTCTTTCGGTGTGCACCCGGCGTTGCTTGATGCTGCGTTGCATGGTTTGGGGGTTGGTGAGAGTGGGAGTGGGAGTGGGAGCGGGGCGGGGTTTGGGTTGCCGTTCTCGTGGGGTGGGGTGGAGTTGCTCGCTGGCGGCGCGGGGGTGCTGCGCGGGTGCCTCTCGCCGTGTGGGGAGGGCGCGGTGTCGGTGGTGTTCGCGGACGGGTCGGGCGGGTTGGTCGGGAGGGCGCGGTCGCTTGTGGTGCGCGCGGTTTCTGCGGATCAGCTTCGTGGTGCACGGGGCGGTGTACGCGATTCGCTGTTCAGCGTGGACTGGGTTGCGGTGTCGGCGCTCGCGGGGTCTGCTGCTGGCTCTGGGTCTTTCTCGGATGCGCCGCGGGGTGCAGCATCGGGTGAGGGGGAGAGTGAGGGTGAGGGCGGTGGGCTGGTGGTGTTGGGTGCTGGCGGGGGTGCGTTGGTGGAGGGGTTGGGTGCCTGCGGGGCGCCCCGTAGCGGCGTGGGGGTGTTTGGGGATCTAGTTTTGCTGGGGGACGCGGTCGAACGGGGCGAGGTGTCCGCGGGGACGGTGCTGGTCGATCTGACGGCCGGTGTGGAGGGGTTCGACGGCGGTGGTGCGGGAGAGTCGTTCGTTGGTGCTGGTGGGCTGGCGGGTGGTGGCGTGGGAGAGTCGTTGGTTGGGGCGGATGCGGTAGGACCCGATGGTGGTGTTCTCAACAGCGGGGTTCTGCCGGGTGGTATGCCGGGTGGGGTGTGTGAGGGTGTGGGTCGAGTGTTGGAGTTAGTGCAGGGGTGGCTCAGTGATCAGCGGTTTGCCGATGGTCGGCTGGTGTTCGTGACGCGGGGCGCTGTGGCCGGAGAAGTGGGGGACGGGTTCGAGGGGCTTGTCACTGCGGGGGTGTGGGGGTTGGTACGCTCGGCGCAGGCCGAGCACCCCGGGCGGTTCGTGCTCCTAGACGTTGACGGGAGCGAGGCTTCCTGGGGTGCGCTAGACACCGCGCTTGGGTGCGAGGAGACACAGGTAGTGGTACGCGAGGGAAGCATCCACGCACCACGCCTCACACGCGGCCAACCCAACGACACACCAAGGTTGCCGGCGAGCTCGCTTGACTCGCGCGGGACGGTATTGATTACGGGTGGTACGGGTGGGTTGGGTGCTGTGGTCGCCCGGCATTTGGTGCGTGAGCGTGGTGTGTGTAGTTTGGTGTTGGCCAGTAGGCGGGGGCCCGAGGCGCCGGGTGTGGGTGAGCTCGTGGGTGAGCTCGAGGGGTTGGGTGCGCGGGTGTGGGTGGTGGCGTGCGACGTGAGCGATCGCGCGCAGCTGCAGGCGTTGATCGAGGGAGTCCCCGGTGAGTTTCCGTTGCGGGGTGTGGTGCACGCCGCGGCGGTATTGGACGATGGGGTAATCGACTCGCTCACATCTGAGCGCGTGGGGCGGGTGTTGGCGCCGAAGGTCGCGGGGGCGTGGCACCTGCACGAGCTGACTGCGGATCTGGATCTGGAGATGTTCGTGCTGTTCTCCTCCGCCGCCGGGGTGTTCGGCAACCCGGGGCAGGGCAACTACGCGGCGGGGAACGCGTTCCTGGACCGGCTGGCTGAGTACCGCCGCGCGCGGGGCCTTGCGGGTGTCTCGATCGTGTGGGGGTGGTGGGAGCAGGAGACCGGGATGACCAGGCAGCTCGGCGAGGTCTCGCGCGTGCGGATGGCGCAGGCGGGTATGCGGGCGTTGTCCTCCGAGGAGGGCCTCGAGCTCTTCGACCTGGCCGCGGCGGGCAGCGAGGCGCTGGCCGTCGCTGTACACATGGACACTAGGGCGATGCGCGCGCTGGCGGGAGCGGGTGCGCTGCCGGGGTTGCTGCGGGGTCTGGTGCGCGCGCCGTCCCGACCCGCGGCTCGCGGCGGGTCGCTGGCGCGGCGTCTGGCTGCGGTCGGGGAGGCCGACCGCGAGCGCGTGGTGCTGGAGCTGGTGCGCGGGGAGACCGCCGCTGTGCTTGGGCACGCCTCCCCGGAGGCGGTCGACGTGCAGCGCGCGTTCAAAGATCTCGGGTTCGACTCGCTGCTGGCCGTCGAGTTGCGTAACCGGCTGAACGTCCTGGCTGGGCTGCGGCTGCCTGCGACGCTTGTATTCGATTACCCGACTCCTACCGCGATCGCGAGTCGCCTGCTGGGCGAGATCGAGGGGGTGGGGGCTCGGCCGGCTCTCGCTGTAGCGGCTGCTAGGCCCGTCGATGAGCCGATCGCGATCGTCGGGATGAGCTGCCGCTACCCCGGCGGCGCGTCCTCGCCCGAGCAGCTCTGGGAGCTTCTGGCGGAGGGCCGCGACGCGATCTCGGGGTTCCCGGTCGACCGTGGCTGGGACCTCGGGGCGCTGTACGACCCCGACCCCGACCACCCCGGCACCAGCTACGTCCGCGAGGGCGGGTTCCTGCGCGACGCCGCCGAGTTCGACGCGGAGTTCTTCGGGATCAGCCCGCGGGAGGCGCAGGCGATGGACCCCCAGCAGCGGCTGTTGTTGGAAGCCTGCTGGGAGGCGGTCGAAGACGCCGGGATCGACCCGGCCGAGCTGCGCAGTAGCCAGACCGGGGTCTTCGCCGGGATCTGTACGCAGGACTACGGCATGGGCCTGGGGATGATCGCGGGCGGGTCGCTCCCCGCGGGCGTCGAGGGCTATCTGACGACCGGCGGCGCCGGGAGCGTGCTGTCGGGCAGGGTCGCGTACACCTTCGGCTTCGAGGGCCCGGCGGTGACGGTGGACACGGCGTGCTCCTCCTCGCTCGTTGCGATGCACCTGGCGTGTGGAGCGCTGCGCGGGGGGGAGTGCTCGCTGGTACTGGCGAGCGGCGTGACGGTGATATCGAGCCCCGGTTCATTCGTGGAGCTCAGCCGCCAACGGGTGCTCGCGTCCGACGGACGGTGCAAGTCCTTCGCAGACTCCGCGGACGGCGCGGGATGGAGCGAGGGTGTCGGGGTGGTGTTGTTGGAGCGTTTGTCGGACGCGCAGGCAAACGGTCACCGGGTGTTGGGGCTGGTGCGGGGCAGCGCGGTCAACCAGGATGGCGCGAGCAACGGCCTGACGGCGCCGAACGGTCCCTCCCAACAGCGGGTGATACGCCAGGCGCTGGCCAGCGCAGGGCTCGCTCCCGGCGAGGTGGATGTGGTGGAGGCGCACGGCACCGGCACGCGCCTGGGCGATCCGATCGAGGCGCAGGCGCTGCTTGCGACCTACGGGCAGGATCGCGTGGACGGCCGACCGCTGCGGGTGGGGTCGATCAAGTCGAACATCGGCCACTCCCAGGCTGCCGCCGGCGTGGCGGGCGTGATCAAGATGGTGCTCTCACTGAGGCATGGGCTGCTGCCCAAGACGCTGCACGTGGATCAGCCGAGCAGCCAGGTGGATTGGTCGGCTGGCGCGGTGTCGCTGCTGACCGACGCGGCGTCGTGGGAGCGCAACGGGACGCCGCGCCGCGCCGGAGTGTCCTCCTTTGGGATCAGCGGCACCAACGCCCACCTGATCCTCGAGGAGGCTCCCGATCCACCCGGGAAGCCCGCGGCCCTCGACGGAGCGGCGGCGGGGCCCACGGCGGTCGCGGAGCTCTCGGGTGAGGTCGTCCTGGACGGGGGCGCGCTGCCGCTGGTGGTCTCCGGCCGCGGCGTGCGCGGGCTGCGCGGCCAGGCGGCGCGGCTGCGGACCTTCGTGGCCGGCGCGAGCGATTACGGGCTGGGCGATATCGGTCTGTCGCTGGCGGTGACGCGAGCGGCGTTCGAGCGGCGGGCGGTGGTGGTGGGGGAGAATCGCGGCGAGTGGTTGAGCGGCCTGGACGCCGTGGCGGCGGGAGAGCCGGCGAGAAACGTGGTCGAAGGGGTGGCCGGCGGTGGTGGCGGCATCGTGTTCATGTGCCCGGGCCAGGGCTCGCAGTGGGAGGGGATGGCGCTCGAGCTGCTGGATCGCTCGCCGGTGTTCGCCGCGCACATGCGGCTGTGCGGCGATGCGCTCGCGCCACACCTGGAGTGGTCGCTCGAGGACGTGCTGCGTGGCGGGGAGGGCGCGCCCCCACTCGATCGGATCGAGGTGATCCAGCCGGTCCTGTTCGCGGTGATGGTGTCGCTCGCGGAGCTGTGGCGCGCCTGCGGGGTGCGGCCGGACGCGGTGATCGGCCACTCGCAGGGCGAGGTTGCCGCGGCCCATCTGGCGGGCGGCCTCTCGCTGCAGGACGCGGCCCTGATCGTGGCGTTGCGCAGCCAGATGCTGGCCAGGCTGGCGGGACGGGGCGGCATCGCGTCGATCGCGCTCCCGGCGGCGCAGCTCGCTGGGCGCCTGGAGCGCTGGGACGGTCGCATCGTGATCGCGGCGGTGAACGGGCCGGCGATCACGAACGTCGCGGGCGATCGCCAGGCGCTGGACGAGTTGCTGCGGGAGTACGCCGCCGAGGGCATCCGCGTGCGCGAGGTGCCGGCGACCGTCGCCTCGCATTCCCCCCTGGTCGAGGAGCTCCACGAGGAGCTGCTCGAGGCGCTCGCCCCGGTGACCCCGCGCTCGGGTGAGATTCCGTTCTATTCAACGGTGACGGGCGGGCTGCTGGACACGGCCGAGCTGGGCGCGGAGTACTGGTATCGCAATCTGCGCGAGCCCGTGCAGTTCGAGCACGCGACGCGGCTGCTGCTGGGCGAGGGCTCGCGCACGTTCATCGAGGTCAGCACCCATCCGGTGCTGAGCGTCGCGGTGCAGGAAACGGCCGACGACGCCGCGGCCGCGGAGGGCGGCTCCGGGGACCGCCGGGTTGGGGTGCTCGGCTCGCTGCGGCGCGGGGAGGGCGGCTCGCGGCGCTTCCTGGTCTCGCTCGGCGAGGCGTGGGCGCGCGGTGTGGAGGTCGACTGGGCCGCGGTCTTTCGGGGGTCGGACGCCAACCGTGTGCGGCTGCCGGGTTACGCCTTTCAGCGAGAACGCTTCTGGCTCGAACCTTCTCGCGGGGAATGTGGGCGATGCCGGCGGCATGGGGCAGGCGCCGGCGGGCCATCCGCTGCTGGGCGCGGCGGTGGCGCTGGGGGATGGGCGGGGGTGGCTGTTCACCGGCCGGCTCTCGCTGCAGACGCATCCGTGGCTTGGCGACCACGTGGTGATGGGCGGGGCGCTGCTGGCAGGCACGGCGTTCCTGGAGCTGGCGCTGTTCGCCGGCAGGTGGGTTGGATGTGGGGCGGTGCACGAGCTCGTGCTGCAGGCGCCGCTGGTGCTGCCCGAGGAGGGGGCCGTGCAGGTGCAGGTGCTGCTCGGGGAGAGCGATGGGGTGCAGCGGCGATCGTTGAGCATCTACTCGCGCCTCGAGGAGTCCCCGCAGGAGGGCTCCCCGCCGGGGGAGGATGGCTGGACTACGCACGCGAGCGGCGCGCTCGGCGGCGAGGGCTCGACGGCGGGTGGCGAGGAGGGCGAGGCGGCGGATGTGGGCTTCGCGGAGCGGATGCGATCGCTTGGCGGCGACACGTGGCCGCCGGCAGGGGCGCAGCCGCTCGCAGTCGATGGCCTCTATGAGGGTCTGGCCGACGTGGGCTTGGAGTACGGGCCGACGTTCCAGGGATTGCGCGCGGTGTGGCGGAGGGAGGAGGAGGTCTTTGCCGAGGTCGCTCTGCCCGAGGGCGAGACTGCTGGGACCTTTGGCCTTCATCCCGCGCTGCTGGACAGCGCCCTGCACGCCCTGGGGGTGGCGCCGTTGGGCTGGGGCTCGGCGCCGGAGGGCGGGACGGTGCACCTGCCGTTCTCCTGGCGCGAGGTCGCTGTGAGCCGCAGCGGGGTGTCGCATCTGCGCGTCTGCCTGTGGCAGGCGGGCGAGGAGGCGGTGTCGCTGGCGCTCGCCGACGAGGCGGGCTCGCCGGTCGGCCGGGTGGGATCGCTGGCGGTGCGCCCCGTCTCGGCGGCGCAACTCTCCGGTGCGCGTGGTGGGCGAGAGGAGTCCCTGTTCGAGTTGGGCTGGACGGCGCTGCCCGGATCCGCCGGGGCGCCGGCTGGCGCAGATGGGATAGAGGACCCAGAGGGATCGCGCTCCGCGCGCGCCTGGGCGGTGCTGGGGGGCCGGCAGGGCGCCGTCGCGGCGGCGCTGGAGGCGCTGGGGGAGAGCGATGCGCCGGCCGGGGAAGCGCCGGTGTACCGAGATCTCGCGGCGCTTGGGCAGGCCATCGAGAGCGGTCTGGGCGCAGTCGCGGAGGACGACTCCGCCGTGCTCGCCGGCGGCACGGCAGCCGACGCGCCGGGGACGGTGCTCGTGGATTGCACGCCGGAGGGCGGCGCGTGGGCGGGCGCCCGCCCGCCGGCCGGCGCAGAGCTCGACGATGGCGGCGTGCCGGCGGCGGTGGGCGCGAGCGTGCGCGGCGTGCTGGGCCTGCTGCAGGGGTGGCTCGCGGATGAGCGCTTCGCGAGCGCGCGGCTGGTGCTGGTGACCCGGGGCGCTCTCGCGGTGGAGGCCGGTGAGCCCGTGAGCGATCTGGCGGGGGCGGCTGTGTGGGGCCTGGTGCGCTCGGCGCAGTCGGAGAACCCGGGGCGGTTCGTGCTGGTCGACCTCGACGGGGTGCAGGACTCCTGGCGGGCGCTACGAGCGGCGCTTGCCAGCGACGAGCCGCAGGTGGCGGTGCGCGAGGGCATCGTGTTGGGGGCACGTCTGGTGCGGGCGGGCTCGGGTGCGCTGGCCGCGCCGGCGGGGGCCGGGGAGTGGCGCTTGGACTACGGCGAGGGAGGCTCGCTCACCGACCTGCACCTGGTCGCCTGCCCCTGGTTTGGGGAGCCGCTCGGCAGCGGCCAGGTGCGTGTGGCACTGGCCGCGATGGGCGTGAACTTCCGCGATCTGGTCGCGGCGCTGGGGCTGGTCCCGCTGCCTGGCGAGGATGACGCGATCGGCAGCGAAGGCGCCGGGGTGGTGCTGGAGGTCGGACCGGGGGTCGAGGGTCTGCACCCGGGCGACCGGGTGCTGGGGCTGTTCTCCGCGTGCTTCGGCCCGCTCTCGGTAACCGACCAGCAGTTGCTCGTGCCGGTCCCCGAGGGCTGGTCCTTCGCGCGGGCGGCGTCGGTGCCAAGCGCGTTCCTGACGGCCTACTACGGGCTCGTGGATCTCGCTGGCTTGGGCCGTGGTGAGCGGCTCCTGGTACACGCGGCAGCCGGCGGCGTCGGCATGGCCGCGGTGCAGCTGGGCAATCACCTGGGCGCCCAGGTGTACGGGACGGCGAGCGCCGGCAAGTGGGAAGCGCTCAGTGCGCTGGGGTTGGGCGCCGAGCGTCTGGCGAGCTCGCGCGACACCGATTTTCGGGAGCGGTTCCTGGAGGCGACCGGGGGCGCGGGGATGGATGTGGTCCTCAACGCGCTGGCGCACGAGTTCGTGGACGCCTCGCTGGCGCTGCTGGGCAGCGGCGGGCGCTTCATGGAGATGGGCAAGACCGATATCCGCGATCCCGCGGTGGTCGCCGCGGAGCACCCGGGCGTGGTTTACCGCGCGTTCGATGTGAGAGAGCCCGGTCCCCAGCGCATCCGCGAGATCCTCCTGGAGGTCCTGGATCTGTACGAGCGCGGCGTGTTCACGCCGCTGCCGCTGCGGGCGTGGGACGTCCGTCGCGCCCCGCAGGCGTTCCGGTTCATGAGCCAGGCACGGCACGTGGGTAAGCTCGTGCTGACGCTGCCCGCGCCGGTCGACCGCGAGGGGACGGCGCTGATCACCGGCGGCACCGGGAAGCTCGGGGGTGTGCTCGCAAGGCATCTCGTGGCCGAACACGGTGTGCGCAGCCTGCTGCTGGCAAGTCGTCGCGGGCCGGACGCCCCGGGTGTCGGGGAGCTCACGAGCGAGCTGCAGGCCATGGGCGCGCAGGTGAGGGTCGCGGCGTGCGATGTGAGCGATCGCGACCAGCTGCGCGCGCTGCTGGAGGAGATCCCGCAGGAGCATCCCCTGCGGATGGTCGTGCACGCCGCGGTGGCGCTGGAGGACGGGACGATCGAGAACCTGACAGCGGAGGGGGTGGAGCGGGTGTTGGCGCCGAAGGTCGCCGGGGCCTGGCACCTGCACGAGCTGACCGAGCACATGGATGTGCGCGCCTTCGTGCTGTTCTCCTCGGTGGCCGGGACGCTCGGCAACCCGGGCCAGGGCAGCTATGCCGCGGCGAACGCGTTCCTGGACGCGCTCGCCGCGCACCGCCGCGCTCGAGGTCTGCCCGGCATCTCGCTCGCTTGGGGGCTGTGGGCCGACCTCAGCGAGCAGATCGAGAAGCTCGGGGAGTCCGAGCGGGCGCGCCTGACGCGGATCGGCAGGGCGCTGTCCTCCGAGGAGGCCCTGCGGCTCTTCGACGCGGCCTGCGCGGGTGACGCCGCGCTCGCGCTTCCGGTGCGCCTGGAGATGGCGGGCCTGCGCACCCTCGCGCGAGCGGGGATGCTCCCACCGCTCTTTGCCGGGCTGGTGCGCACCCCCTCGTCCCGTCCCGTCCCGGCCGGGGAGCCGCTCGCGCAACGCCTGGCCGGGATGGCCGGACGCGAGCGTGAGCGCACGCTGCTGCGCTTGATCCGCGGCGAGGTGGCCGCCGTCCTCGGCCACGCCTCTTCCGAGGCGATCGACGCTCAGCGGTCGTTCAAAGAGCTCGGGTTCGATTCGCTGACCGCCCTCGAGCTGCGCAACCGCCTGAACACCGCCACGGGCCTGCAGCTGCCCGCGACGCTCATCTTCGACCGCCCCAACCCCGCAGCGCTCCTCGCCCACCTCGACGGCCTGCTCGCGCCCGGGCAGGAGCCCGCGGGCGACTCCCTGGAGGTGGAGCTCGGCCGGCTGGAGCAGGCGCTTGCGTCGTTGGAGGAGGCCGAGTTGACGCAGGCGCGGGCACGTGTGCAGGCGCTGCTGGCGAGGGTGGGTGGCGACGCGCAGGCGGCTAACAGCAGCGCCGATGTCGCCGAGCGCATCCAGTCGGCCTCGGACGAGGAGATCTTCGGGTTCATCGAGAGGGAGCTCGGCGCGGGCGAGGTCGAGGAGGAGTCGGGGGAGGGCGAGCCAGGGTGAGCGACGAGCGGCTGCGCAGCTACCTCAAGCGGGTCACGATCGACCTCCACGACGCTCGTCTGCGTCTGCGCGAGGTCGAAGAGCAGAGCCGTGAGCCGATCGCGATCATCGGTATGAGCTGCCGCTACCCCGGCGGTGTGCACTCTCCGCGGGATCTGTGGGAGCTGGTCGATGGAGGCCTCGACGCGATCACGGAGTTTCCCGTCAATCGCGGGTGGGACCTCGATCGGGTGATCGATCCCGATCCAGACCACCCGGGCACCAGCTATGTGCGGACGGGCGGGTTCGTGCACGACGCGGGCGAGTTCGACGCCGACTTCTTCTCGATCAGCCCCCGGGAGGCGCTGGCGATGGATCCTCAGCAGCGCCTGCTGCTGGAAGCCTCCTGGGAGGCGCTCGAGGATGCCGGCATCGACCAGGGCTCGTTGCGCGGCAGCCATGTGGGGGTCTTCACGGGAGCCGGGAACGACGGCTATGGCATGAGCTCCTTCGGGATGGTGCCCGAAGACGTTCAGGGCTATCTCGGCATCGGCGGCCTGGGATCTGTGATCTCGGGCCGGATCTCCTACACCTTCGCGTTGGAGGGCCCGGCGGTGACCATCGACACGGGCTGCTCCTCTTCGCTGGTGGCGCTGCACCTCGCGTGCGGGTCGCTGCGGGGGGGCGAGTGCCCGCTCGCGCTGGCGGGCGGCGTTGCGATTCTCTCCACGCCGGGAGGATTCGTGGAGTTCAGCCGCCAGCGCGGGCTGGCACCCGATGGACGGTGCAAGTCCTTCGCGCAGGCCGCCGACGGCACATCCTGGGCGGAGGGTGTGGGCGTGCTGGTGCTGGAGCGGCTCTCCGACGCCCGCCGCAACGGCCATCCGGTACTGGCGGTGGTGCGGGGCAGCGCGGTCAACCAGGATGGGGCGAGCAACGGCCTGACCGCTCCCAACGGCCCGTCCCAGCAGCGGGTGATCCGCCAGGCACTGGCGAATGCCGGGCTCTCACCGGCGCAGGTCAACGCCATCGAGGGGCACGGCACCGGCACCAAGCTCGGCGACCCGATCGAGGCCCAGGCACTGCTGGCGACCTATGGGCAGGAGCGCCCG
The DNA here is from genome assembly GCA_963725535.1 of uncultured Solirubrobacterales bacterium. Taxonomy (GTDB): domain Bacteria; phylum Actinomycetota; class Thermoleophilia; order Solirubrobacterales; family Solirubrobacteraceae; genus Palsa-744. The sequence continues at coordinate 653,960 of CAVRYX010000007.1, read as the reverse complement.
AGCGGGCGCCCGCTGTGGCTGGGGTCGATCAAGTCGAACATGGGGCACGCTCAGGCCGCGGCCGGGATGGCGGGCGTGATCAAGATGACGATGGCCCTGCGCCACGGCCGGCTGCCGAGAACGCTGCACGTGGACGAGCCCTCCAGGGCGGTTGACTGGTCCGCCGGCGAGGTGGCGCTCCTCACCGAGCAGGTGGACTGGTCGCGCGGGGAGGAGCCCCGTCGCGCGGGTGTCTCCTCATTCGGGATCAGCGGCACCAACGCCCACACGATTCTCGAGGAGGCTCCCGTCGAGGACGGGAGCCGGCCGCTTCCCCCGATGGTCTCTGGCCCCGCTCCTCTCGCGGTCGGGGAGGAGAGCGGGCACGCCGCCGCCGGCGAGCGGTGCGGGGGCGGGGTGGTGCCGTGGGTGATCTCTGCTCGGGGCGCGCAGGGATTGAATGGCCAGGCGCAGCGCCTGCTGCAGTGGGTCGAGGACGATGCGGACGCGGATGCGGCGATCGAGAGCATCGGGCTCTCCCTGACTGCCCGTTCGGCGCTTGCGCAGCGGGCCGTCATTCTGGGCGAGGACCGCGCGGAGCTGCTGAGCGGTCTGCGGGCGCTTGCGCAGGGTGAGCGGGAACCCGCCCCGGCGAGTGGCGGGGAGGTGGCTTTTTTGTTTACGGGGCAGGGTGCTCAGCGTGTGGGGATGGGTGGTGGGTTGTGTGGGGTGTTTCCGGTGTTTGGGGATGCGTTTGGGGTTGTGTGTGAGCAGTTTGATGTGTTTCTGGGTTGTTCTTTGCGTGGTGTGGTGTGTGGTGATGGGGGGTTGGTTGGTGGGGGGGTTGGTGGGGGTGGGTTGCTTGATGGGACGCAGTTTGCGCAGGCTGGGTTGTTTGCGTTGGAGGTGGCTTTGTTTCGGCTGGTGGAGGCGTGGGGGGTGTGTCCTGATTATTTGTTGGGTCATTCGGTTGGTGAGTTGGTGGCGGCGTATGTGGCGGGTGTGTTTTCGTTGGAGGATGCTTGTAGGTTGGTCGCGGCTCGTGGGCGGTTGATGGGTGGGTTGCCGGCTGGGGGTGCGATGGTGGCGGTGGGGGCTTCTGAGGAGGAGGTGTTGGGGTCGCTGGGTGAGGTCGGGGAGGGTGTTGTGTTGGCTGCGGTGAATGGGCCATGTTCGGTGGTGTGTTCGGGTGAGGAGCGGGCGGTTTTGGAGTTGGCGGGTGTGTGGGAGGGTCGGGGTCGTAAGGTGAAGCGGTTGCGGGTTAGTCATGCGTTTCATTCGCCGTTGATGGATGGGATGTTGGAGGAGTTCGCGCGGGTCGTTGAGGGTGTGTCGTTCAGCGAGCCGAGGATTCCGATTGTGTCGAATGTGACGGGGGAGCCGGTCTCTGCGGGGCAGTTGTGCGACCCGGCTTACTGGGTGCGTCAGGTGCGTGAGACGGTGCGGTTTGGTGATGGGGTGAGTTGGCTGGGGCGTGAGGGTGTGCGCTGTTTTCTGGAGTTGGGTCCTGATGGTGTGTTGAGCGCGATGGTTCATGACTGCTTGCTGGAGGGCGAGGGTGAGGGCGAGGGTGAGGGTGAGGGTGGGGGTGGGGGTGCCCGGGAGGCGCACGAGCGCAGCGGGGAGGGTGGGGTCTTGCCGGTGGCGGTGCCGTTGCTGCGGGGTGAGCGTTCGGAGGCTCGGGTGTTGCTCGAAGCGTTGGGTGAGGCGTGGGTGGCGGGTGTCGGGGTGGATTGGTCGCGGGTGTTCGAGGGGTCGGGTGCGAGGCGGGTCGGGTTGCCGACGTATGCGTTTCAGCGCAGGCGTTACTGGCTTGATGTTGCGGGGGCGCCGGGGGATGTCGCTGGTGTTGGGCAGGCCGCGGCGGGCCATCCGTTGCTGGGGGCGGAGGTCGCGTTGGCTGGGGGTGAGGGCCTGTTGTTCACGGGTCGTTTGTCGTTGCGTAGTCACCCCTGGCTTGCTGATCACGTGGTGCTGGGGTCGGTGTTGCTGCCGGGTACCGCGTTCTTGGAGCTGGCGTTGCACGCTTGCCGGCAGGCGGGGTGTGAGCTTGTGCAGGAGCTCGTGCTGGAGGCGCCGCTGGTGTTGAGCGCGGATGGTGGTGTGCAGGTCCAGGTCGTGGTTGGGGAGCCCGACGATGCGGGTTGCCGTGAGCTTGGTGTTTACTCGCGGCTGGAGGGCGCGGGCGAGGATTTGCCTTCGGGTGATGGTTGGGTGCGTCACGCTGGTGGTGTGCTCGCGCCGGCCGGTTCGGGCGCTGGGGAGGTTTGGGGGGAGCGGGAGCTTGGGCTGGTCGGCGGGGAGTGGCCGCCGCGGGGTGCGGTGGCGGTCGAGGTCGAGGATTTGTATGAGCGTTTGGCTGAGCTGGGGTTGGAGTACGGCCCGGCGTTCCAGGGGTTGCGGGCGGCGTGGCGGCATGGGGAGGCGGTGCTTGTCGAGGTCGAGTTGCCCGAGGAGCAGCGTGCGCAGGCGGGGTCTTTCGGTGTGCACCCGGCGTTGCTTGATGCTGCGTTGCATGGTTTGGGGGTTGGTGAGAGTGGGAGTGGGAGTGGGAGCGGGGCGGGGTTTGGGTTGCCGTTCTCGTGGGGTGGGGTGGAGTTGCTCGCTGGCGGCGCGGGGGTGCTGCGCGGGTGCCTCTCGCCGTGTGGGGAGGGCGCGGTGTCGGTGGTGTTCGCGGACGGGTCGGGCGGGTTGGTCGGGAGGGCGCGGTCGCTTGTGGTGCGCGCGGTTTCTGCGGATCAGCTTCGTGGTGCACGGGGCGGTGTACGCGATTCGCTGTTCAGCGTGGACTGGGTTGCGGTGTCGGCGCTCGCGGGGTCTGCTGCTGGCTCTGGGTCTTTCTCGGATGCGCCGCGGGGTGCAGCATCGGGTGAGGGGGAGAGTGAGGGTGAGGGCGGTGGGCTGGTGGTGTTGGGTGCTGGCGGGGGTGCGTTGGTGGAGGGGTTGGGTGCCTGCGGGGCGCCCCGTAGCGGCGTGGGGGTGTTTGGGGATCTAGTTTTGCTGGGGGACGCGGTCGAACGGGGCGAGGTGTCCGCGGGGACGGTGCTGGTCGATCTGACGGCCGGTGTGGAGGGGTTCGACGGCGGTGGTGCGGGAGAGTCGTTCGTTGGTGCTGGTGGGCTGGCGGGTGGTGGCGTGGGAGAGTCGTTGGTTGGGGCGGATGCGGTAGGACCCGATGGTGGTGTTCTCAACAGCGGGGTTCTGCCGGGTGGTATGCCGGGTGGGGTGTGTGAGGGTGTGGGTCGAGTGTTGGAGTTAGTGCAGGGGTGGCTCAGTGATCAGCGGTTTGCCGATGGTCGGCTGGTGTTCGTGACGCGGGGCGCTGTGGCCGGAGAAGTGGGGGACGGGTTCGAGGGGCTTGTCACTGCGGGGGTGTGGGGGTTGGTACGCTCGGCGCAGGCCGAGCACCCCGGGCGGTTCGTGCTCCTAGACGTCGACGGGAGCGAGGCTTCCTGGGGTGCGCTAGACACCGCGCTTGGGTGCGAGGAGACACAGGTAGTGGTACGCGAGGGAAGCATCCACGCACCACGCCTCACACGCGGCCAACCCAACGACACACCAAGGTTCGCGGGTGTCGGAGAGTGGCGGCTTGAGGCTGGGGGTGGGACGCTTGATGGTTTGCGGATGGTTCCGTGTGGGGAGGCTGGGGAGTTGGAGTGGGGGCAGGTGCGTGTGGGGGTGCGTGCGGCGGGTTTGAATTTCCGGGACGTGTTGATCGCGTTGGGTATGTATCCGGGTGTGGGGGATGTGGGAGCGGAGGGCGCGGGGGTTGTGTTGGAGGTTGGCCCGGGGGTTGAGGATCTTGTGGTCGGTGATCGTGTGATGGGGATGTGGGGGGGTGCGTTTGGGTCGGTGGCGGTGAGCGATCGTTTGCTGTTGGCACGGGTGCCTGCGGGGTGGTCGTTTGTTGAGGCTGCGTCGGTGCCGAGTGTGTTCTTGACGGCGTATTACGCGTTGTCTGATTTGGTGCGCTTGGGGCGTGGTGAACGGCTGCTTGTGCATGCGGCGGCTGGTGGGGTGGGGATGGCCGCGGTGCAGCTGGCGAAACATCTTGGTGTGGAGGTGTTCGCAACGGCGAGCCCGGGGAAGTGGGGTGTGTTGGAGTCGATGGGGTTGGATGAGGCGCATATTGCGTCGTCTCGTGATCTCGGGTTCGGGGAGCGGTTCCTGGAGGCCACGGGCGGGCGTGGGGTGGATGTTGTCCTGAACTCGCTGGCGGGTGAGTTCGTGGATGTGTCGCTGGGGTTGCTGGTGGGGGGTGGCCGGTTCATCGAGATGGGCAAGACGGATGTGCGTGATGGTGAGGGCGTCACGTCTGAGTACGCGGGTGTGAGCTATCGCGCGTTCGATTTGATGGAGGCTGGACCGAAGCGTATTCGGGAGATGCTGGTGGAGGTGCTAGGTCTGTTCGAGCGGGGGGCGCTGGAGTTTTTGCCGGTGAGAGCGTGGGATATGCGTCACGCGCGTGAGGCGTTTCGGTTCATGAGCCAGGCGCGGCATGTCGGGAAGATCGTGTTGACGCTGCCGGCAAACTCGCTTGACTCGCAGGGCACGGTGCTGATCACGGGTGGTACGGGTGGGTTGGGCGCCGTCGTTGCCCGGCACCTGGTGCTTGAGCATGGTGTGCGTAGTCTGGTGTTGGCCAGCAGGCGGGGGTCCGAGGCGCCGGATGTGGGCGAGCTCGTGGGTGAGCTCGAGGGGCTGGGCGCGCGGGTGCGGTTGGCAGCGTGCGATGTGAGCGATCGCGCGCAGCTGCAGGCGTTGATCGAGGCGATCCCGCCCGAGGCACCGTTGCGGGGTGTGGTACACGCGGCGGCAGTGTTGGACGATGGGGTAATCGACTCGCTCACACCGGATCGCGTGGAGCGGGTGTTGGCGCCGAAGGTCGCAGGGGCGTGGCACCTACACGAGCTGACCGCGGATCTGGATCTGGAGATGTTCGTGCTGTTCTCCTCCGCCGCCGGGGTGTTCGGCAACCCGGGGCAGAGCAGCTACGCGGCGGGGAACGCGTTCCTGGACCGGCTGGCTGAGCACCGCCGCGCGCGGGGCCTTGCGGGTGTCTCGATCGCCTGGGGGTGGTGGAAGCAGGAGACCGGGATGACCAGCCAGCTGGGCGAGGTCGATCGTGTACGCATCGAAGAGCGCATGGGTGTGCGGGCGTTGTCCTCCGAGGAGGGTCTCGAGCTTTTTGATCTGGCGGTGGTGGGCAGCGAGGCGCTGGCTGTTGCGATGGGCCTGGACACCAGGGCGATGCGTGCGCTGGCGGGAGCGGAGGTGCTGCCGGGGTTGCTGCGGGGTTTGGTGCGCGCGCCGTCGCGGCCGGCTGCTCGCGGCGGGTCGCTCGCGCGGCGTCTGGCTGCGGTCGGGGAGGCCGACCGGGAGCGCGTGGTGCTGGAGCTGGTGCGTGGGGAGACGGCGGCTGTGCTTGGGCACGCCTCCCCGGAGGCGGTCGACGCGCAGCGCGCGTTCAAAGATCTCGGGTTCGACTCGCTGCTGGCCGTCGAGTTGCGTAACCGGCTGAACGCTCTGGCCGGGTTGCGGCTGCCCGCGACGCTCGTATTCGACTACCCGACCCCCACCGCGATCGCCAATCACCTCTTGGGCGAGATCGAAGGACAGGCCCAGCCCACTCTCGCTGTAGCGGCTGTGAGGTCCACTGATGAGCCGATCGCGATCGTCGGGATGAGCTGCCGCTACCCCGGCGGTGTCTCCTCGCCCGAGCAGCTCTGGGAGCTTCTGGCGGAGGGCCGCGACGCGATCTCGGGGTTCCCGGTCGACCGTGGCTGGGACCTCGGGGCGCTGTACGACCCCGACCCCGACCACCCTGGCACCAGCTACGTCCGCGAGGGCGGGTTCGTCCATGACGCTGGCGAGTTCGACGCGGAGTTCTTCGGGATCAGCTCGCGGGAGGCGCAGGCGATGGACCCTCAGCAGCGGCTGTTGTTGGAAGCCTGCTGGGAGGCGGTCGAAGACGCCGGGATCGACCCGGCCGTGCTGCGCGGTAGCCAGACCGGGGTCTTCGCGGGGATCTGTACGCAGGACTACGGTGTGGGTCTGGGGATGATCGCGGGCGGGTCGCTCCCCGCGGGCGTCGAGGGTTATCTGGCGACCGGCGGCGCCGGGAGCGTGCTGTCGGGCAGGGTCGCGTATACGTTCGGGTTGGAGGGTCCGGCGGTGACCGTGGACACGGCGTGCTCCTCCTCGCTTGTGGCGATGCACCTGGCGTGTGGAGCGTTGCGCGGGGGGGAGTGCTCGCTGGTGCTCGCGAGCGGCGCGACGGTGATATCGAGCCCCGGTCCATTCGTGGGGCTCAGCCGCCAACGGGTGCTCGCGTCTGACGGACGCTGCAAGTCCTTCGCGGACTCCGCGGACGGCGCGGGGTGGGGTGAGGGTGTCGGGGTGGTGTTGTTGGAGCGTTTGTCGGATGCGCAGGCAAACGGTCACCGGGTGTTGGGGTTGGTGCGGGGCAGCGCGGTCAACCAGGATGGCGCCAGCAACGGGTTGACCGCGCCGAACGGTCCCTCCCAGCAGCGGGTGATACGCCAGGCGCTGGCCAGCGCAGGGCTCGCTCCCGGCGAGGTGGATGTGGTGGAGGCGCACGGCACGGGCACGACGTTGGGCGATCCGATCGAGGCGCAGGCGCTGCTGGCGACTTACGGGCAGGATCGCGTGGACGGCCGACCGCTGCGGGTGGGGTCGATCAAGTCGAACATCGGCCACTCCCAGGCCGCTGCCGGCGTGGCGGGCGTGATCAAGATGGTGCTCTCACTGAGGCATGGCCTGCTGCCCAAGACGCTGCACGTGGATCAGCCGACCAGCCAGGTGGATTGGTCCTCGGGCGCGGTGTCGCTGCTGACCGACGCGGTGTCGTGGGAGCGCAACGGGACGCCGCGCCGCGCCGGAGTGTCCTCCTTTGGGATCAGTGGGACGAATGTTCACCTAATCTTGGAAGAAGCCCCCGTGGATGAGCCCGCGGTCCTCGATGGGACCGCGGCGGCGGCGGGACCCGCGGTGTCGGGGGAGGCCTCGAGTGAGGGCGTATTGGAGGGCTTGGCGCCATGCGTGCTGCAGGGCGTGGTGCCGTTTGTGGTGTCCGGTCGTGGTGTGCGGGGGTTGCGTGGCCAGGCGGCGCGGCTGCGGGACTTCGTGGCCGGCGCAAGCGACCACGCTTTGAGCGATATCGGCCTCTCGCTGGCCAGAAGAGCAGCGTTTGAGCAGCGGGCCGTCGTCATTGGGGAGGATCGCGAGGAGTTCTTGAGAGGCCTGGACGCTGTGGCGATGGGGGAGCCGGTGAGAAGTGTGGTCGAAGGGGCGGCCAGGATCGGTGGCGGGGTCGTGTTCATGTGCTCGGGCCAAGGTTCGCAGTGGGAGGGAATGGCACTCGAGTTGCTGGATCGCTCGCCGGTGTTCGCTGCTCATATGCGGCTCTGTGAGGAGGCGCTTGCGCCGTACCTGGACTGGTCGCCACAGGACGTGCTGCGAAGCAGGCAAGGCGCGCCCTCGCTCGACAGGATCGAGGTGATCCAGTCGGTCCTGTTCGCGGTGATGGTGTCGCTCGCGGAGCTGTGGCGCGCCTGCGGGGTGCGGCCGGACGCGGTGATCGGCCACTCCCAGGGAGAGGTCGCGGCCGCGCACCTGGCAGGCGCCCTCTCGCTCCAGGACGCCGCGAGGATCGTCGCGGTGCGCAGCCAGATGCTGGCCGGGCTGGCCGGGCTGGGCGGCATAGCGTCGGTTGCGCTCCCAGCCCAACAGCTCGCTGCGCGCTTGGAGCGCTGGGAGGGGCGAGTAGTGATCGCGGCCGTGAACGGGCCTGCGATGACAAACGTGGCAGGCGATCGTCAAGCACTGGACGAGCTGCTGCAAGAGTGCGCCGCCGAGGGTATCCGAGTGCGTGAGGTCCCAGCGACCGTCGCCTCGCACTCTCCCCTGGTCGAGACGCTCCACGACGAGCTGCTGGACACGCTCGTCCCGGTAACTGCCCGCTCGGGTGAGATCCCGTTCTACTCAACAGTGACAGGCGGACTGCTGGACACTGCAGAGCTGAACGCCGAATACTGGTATCGCAACCTACGCGACCCGGTGCAATTCGAGCGCGTAACGCGGTTACTGCTCAAGGATGGTTACCGGACGTTTATCGAGGTGACCCCGCACCCGGTACTGGGCGTCGCAGTACAAGAAACGATCGACCAGGCGCTCACCACAGAAAATACACCCCGCCAAGACACACACACAGCCGTCCTTGGCTCACTACGACGCCAAGAAGGCGGCCCACAACGCTTCCTGATCTCACTCAGCGAAGCCTGGACACACGGCACACAGATCGACTGGAACGCGATCTTCCAAGGCACAAGCGCACAACCAACCGAGCTGCCAAGCTACGCATTCCAACGAGAACGATTCTGGCTTGAACCCACCGGCAGGGCGCCGGGAGACATCGCCTCGATCGGGCAGGGCCCAGTGGCTCATCCCCTGTTGGGCGCGGCGGTGGAGTTGGCCGATGGGCGGGGATGGTTGTTTACGGGCCGCCTTCTCGCTCGAGACACACCCATGGCTTTCCGACCACATGGTATGGGGTGCCGTGTTGCTGCCGGGCACGGCGTTCCTGGAGCTGGCGCTGTTCGCGGGCCGGCGCGTCGGATGGGGACGGCTGGGGAGTCTCACCCTGCAGGCGCCGCTGATGTTGGACTACGAGGGTGGGGTGCAGATCCAGGTTGCGGTGGGGGAAGTCGATGAGTCGGGTTGCCGGTCGGTCGGGATCTACTCGCGAGCGGACCAGGAGGTGGACGAGCAGGAGGCTCCATGGGTCCTGCACGCGGATGGGACGCTGGCTCCCGCGCTGGACGCAGGGCGCCGGGGGGAGTGGATGGAGCGCCAGACAGGTTTGCTGGCGGGGGAGTGGCCGCCTGCAGACGCGGAGCGCGTGGAGTTGGACGGCATCTATGACGCGCTCGCCGGGTCGGGGATCGAATACGGGCCTGCCTTTCAGGGTCTGCAAGCCGCATGGCGGCGTGGGGAGGAGGTCTTCGCTGAGATCGCGCTGCCCGATCAGGAGGATTCGCGGACTGCGCTGTTCGAGATCCACCCGGCGTTGCTCGACGCCGCGCTGCACGGCGCTGCCCTGGCGATGTCAGGCAGTGGACGTGGGATCCAAGAGGGTGTGCGGCTGCCGTTCAGCTGGGATGACGTGGAGTTGCACGCTGCCGGTGCGCGTCTGCTGCGTATCTCCGTCTCGTTGGTGGGGCGGGACGCCATCTCGCTCTGTGCCGCCGACGAGAGCGGTGTGCTGGTTGCGACGGTGGAGCAACTGATCGTGCGCAGTGCGTCCATTGAGCAGCTGAAGAGCACGCGGGGGGTGCGTCGGGAGGCGCTGTTCGGCTTGGAGTGGGTCCCAGGCCCCACGCCATCGCCCGCCGCCGGCAAGCCTGCGAGCGAATATGCGGTGTTGGGCGGCGAGGAGGGATGGCTTGCTGGTGGGCTGCTGGCGGCAGGCGCGTCCTGTGGCAGGGTGTACGAGGGGCTTGGCGCGCTGCAAAAGGCGCTGGAGCAGGGAGAGCCGGCTCCCGGCGCGGTGCTCGTGGACTGTGTCGGGGAATCCGCTGAGCCGGCTGTCGGGGATCTGCCCGAGCTCGTGCGCGGTGTGCTGGGGAGCGCGCTCGGTCTGGTGCAGGAGTGGCTTGCCGACGAGCGGTTGGCGGGATCGCAACTGGTGTTGGTGACACGGGGCGCCGTTGGCGTGGGGATTGGTGAGAGGGAGTTGGCGCAGGCACCGGTGTGGGGGCTTGTGCGCTCGGCGCAGTCGGAGAACCCGGGGTGCTTTGTGCTGGTTGACGTCGATGGCGAGCGCTCCTCGTGGGAGGCGTTGGGAGCCATGGTCGAGCGGTGGGAGTCGGCAGAGGCAGGCCAGCAGCTCGCGCTGCGTGAAGGCGCCGTCCTGGTACCGCGTCTGACGCGGATGGCCAATGTGAGACCCCTCGCCGAGGGCAACTCGGAGGTTGCTGGGTCAGCGGAGGACGCGCCCGTGTTCGACGGGGAGGGCACGGTGTTGGTCACGGGTGGGCTGGGAGGGCTTGGGAGCCTCCTCGCCCGGCACCTGGTCGTCCGGTACGGGGTGCGCAATCTGCTGCTGGCCGGCCGCCGTGGTCGGGAGGCGCCGGGTGCGGTGGAGCTCGAGGCGGAGCTGGCCGAGTTGGGCGCGCGGGTGAGGGTCGAGGCGTGCGACGTGGGCGATCGCGGACAGCTGCAGCGGTTGATCGCGTCAATCGGGAGCAGGCACCCGCTGAGCGCGGTGGTGCACACAGCCGGGGTGCTGGACGACGGAATGATCGACTCGCTGACGGGTGAGCAGTTGGAGCGGGTGCTGGCGCCGAAGGTGGACGCGGCGTGGCATCTGCATGAGCTGACCCGCGAGCTGAATCTACGGGCATTCGTGCTGTTTTCTTCGACTGCCGGCATGTTGGGCAGTCCAGGCCAGGGCAACTATGCGGCGGCCAACCTGTTCCTGGACGCGCTGGCGGCATATCGTCGCGAGCGGGGTCTCGCTGCAGTCTCGGTGGCGTGGGGGTTGTGGGCGCGGGCGAGCGAGATGGCCGCTCACTTGGAGCAGGCCGATCTGAGCCGGATGCAGCGCCTGGGCGTGAGCCCGCTCTCCAACGAGGACGGCCTCGAGCTCTTCGACGCTGCACAGGAGGCGGATAGAGCTCTGGTGGTGGCGGCGCGTATCGGCGGGCGGGCGCTGCAGGCGCAGGCGAGGGCGGGATTGCTACCGGATCTGCTGCGTAACCTCGTACGTACGCCCTTGCGGCGGGCCAGCGAGGGAGGCGGCTTGGCGCGCCGGCTGTCCGGCATGAGCGCTGCGGAGCGAGAGGGCCTCGTGCTCGAGGTGGTGCGCGGCCAGGTGGCCCTGGTGTTGGGGGACGCCTCGAGCGAGGCGATGGATTCCCAGCTGTCGTTCAAGGATCTGGGCTTCGATTCGCTGAGTTCGCTCGAGTTGCGCAATCGGTTGAGCGCTGTGACGGGGCTGCGGTTGCCCGCGACGCTTGTGTTCGACTATCCAGATGCCGCGCGGCTCGTGCAGTACCTGTTGGGGCGGGTCGCGCAGGACGAGCCTCGGGCTCGCCCTGGGCTGCCGGCGCCGCGAGCCACGGACGAGCCGATCGCGATCGTGGGAATGAGCTGCCGATACCCTGGGCCCGCCCGCTCGCCGGATGAGCTGTGGGATCTGCTCGCAGCCGCCCGGGACGAGATCTCGGGGTTCCCGGTGGACCGGGGATGGGACCTCGACTGGTTCGCTGACGGCGAGGCCGACCCCCAAGGCGCCGGTGGGTCTCGCGATCGCGGGTTCCTCGGGGCTCGCGAAGGCGGGTTCCTCTATGACGCGGGCGAGTTCGACGCGTCCTTCTTCGGGATCAGTCCCAATGAGGCGCTGGCCATGGACCCGCAGCAGCGTCAGCTGCTGGAAGCGTGCTGGGAGGCGATCGAAGCCGGCGGGATCGATCCGCTCGCGCTGCGCGGCAGCCAGACAGGGGTCTTCGCGGGTGTGATGTCCCATGACTACGTCAAGAGTCTGAGCACGATCCCACAGGGGGTCGCAGGGCACCTGGGCACGGGCAACGCCGGAAGCGTGGTGTCGGGCCGTGTGTCCTACGTCCTTGGGCTCGAGGGTCCTGCGGTGACGATCGATACTGCCTGCTCCTCTTCGCTGGTGGCGCTGCATCTGGCGTGTGGAGCCCTGCGCGCAGGGGAGTGCCGGCTGGCTCTGGCGGGTGGGGTGACGATCCTCTCCCAGCCCACGGTGTTCCTGGAGTTCGCTCAACAGGGCAGCCTGGCGCGCGACGGCCGCTGCAAGTCGTTCGCCGAGGCCGCGGACGGCGCGGGGTTCTCCGAGGGCGTGGGAGTGGTGCTGCTGCAGCGTCTCTCGGATGCGCGGCGCGAGGGCCATCACGTGCTCGGGGTGGTGCGGGGCAGCGCGGTCAACCAGGATGGCGCCAGCAACGGGCTGACCGCGCCCAACGGCCCCTCCCAGCAGCGTGTGATAGAGCAGGCGCTTGCCAGCGCCGGCCTCTCCAGCGTCGATGTGGACGCCGTCGAGGCGCACGGCACGGGCACTGTGCTGGGTGACCCGATCGAGGCGCAGGCGCTGCTCGCCACCTACGGGCAGAGCCGCGAGGAGGGCCGGCCGGTGTGGCTCGGGTCGGTCAAGTCCAACATCGGGCATACCCAAGCCGCAGCCGGCATCGCGGGCGTGATCAAGATGGTCATGGCGATCAAGCACGGGCGGCTGCCGCGAACCCTGCACCTCGATCAGCCCTCCACCCACGTCGACTGGTCCGCCGGCAATGCGGCGCTGCTGAGCGAGGCGCAACCCTGGCCCGAGACCGGCCGGCCACGCCGCGCCGGGGTCTCCTCGTTCGGGATCAGCGGCACGAACGCGCACGTCATTCTCGAGCAGGCGCCGCCGATCGAGGCCACCGAGACCTCCCTCGCCGCAGGTGGTGGCTCGCCGGGGCTCGCCGTTGCGCCTTGGGTGCTCTCGGCGAAGGGCGCGGGGGCGCTGCGCGATCAGGCGGGCCGATTGTTCGAGCTCGTCTCTGCGAATGCAGGGCTCGACGCCGTCGATGTCGGCCTGTCGCTGGCGGGCCGTCCGGCGCTCGAGGATCGCGCCGTGATGCTCGCAGACGGGCGCGATGGCCTGCTGGACGGGCTGAGAGCGCTGGCGGCAGACGGGTCGGCGCCCGGTGTAATACGGGGCACCAAGCGCAGGGGCGCTGCGCGGGTCGCGTTCCTGTTCACCGGCCAGGGCGCCCAGCGGATGGGGATGGGCCGGGAGCTGCACGGGGAGTTCGCCGTGTTCCGAGATGCCTTTGACGAGGCGTGTGGGCACCTGGAGCCGCTGTTGGAGCGCTCGCTGCGAGACGTCGTGCTCGGTGTAGACGAGCACGGCGAGGAGCCCGGTGGTAGGCGAGGAGGCGGGGAGCCCCCCGCCGGGGACGGCAGCGCACTGCTGGATGAGACGATGTTCACCCAGGCAGGGTTGTTTGCGCTCGAGGTGGCGCTGTTTCGGCTGCTCGAGGGTTGGGGGGTCAGCGCCGACTATGTGATGGGTCACTCGATCGGCGAGTTGGCCGCGGCGCACGTGGCGGGTGTGTTCTCACTCAAGGACGCGTGTCGGCTCGTGGCGGCGCGCGGCCGCTTGATGGGCGGGTTGCCGGCGGGTGGGGCGATGGTCGGTGTGCAAGCCTCCGAGGAGGAGGCGTTGGCTTCACTGGAGGGATATGAGGGGCGCGTGGCATTGGCGGCGGTGAACGGGCCCTCGTCGGTTGTGCTCTCCGGGGACGAGGATGCGGTGCTCGAGTTGGCCGGCGCGTGGGCGGGGCGCCAGCGCAAGGTGAAGCGGCTACGGGTCAGCCACGCCTTTCATTCGCCGCGCATGGACGGGATGCTCGAGCAGTTCGGGAAGGCCGCCGAAGAGGTGTCATTCGGCGAGCCGCGGCTTCCCGTCGTCTCGAATGTGACCGGGCAGGTGGAGCACGCCGAGCGGCTTTGCGACCCCGGCTATTGGGTCGAGCACGCGCGCCGGACGGTGCGGTTCGCGGACGGGGTGCGTTGGCTCTGTGCACAGGGGGTGCGCAACTTCCTGGAGTTGGGTCCAGATGGGGTTCTGAGCGCGATGGTCAACGACTGCCTGGTCGAACTCCGCGCGGCGCGGCGCGGGCGAGGACGGCGAAGCCGAGACGGTTGTGGACGGCGATGAGGTCGCTTCGCTGTCGATCACCGCGGTGCCGACCCTCCGAGTCGGACGCCCCGATACCCAGACCCTGCTCACGGCGCTGGGCGCGATGTGGGCGGGAGGTGTCGGTGTGAGTTGGAGCGCGTTGTACGCGGGGAGCGACGCCAAACAGGTCGCCCTCCCGACGTATGCGTTCCAGCGCCGACGCTACTGGCTGGATTCTGTGCAGCCGGAGGCAGCAGGCGCCGTCACGGGATCGATCGCCGCCGATGCGCAGGAGGCTGGGCTTTGGGGGGCGGTCGAAGCAGGGGACGTCGATGCGTTGGCGGGTGAGCTTGGGGTCGGCGGCGAGCAGGAGCGCGCGTCCCTGGGCGAGTTGTTGCCGGCGCTCGCGGCGTGGCGGCAGGGGTCTCGCGACCGATCGGTTCTCGAGGGGTCGCGCTACCGAATTCAATGGAAGCCGCTGAGCGACGCCCCGGCGGCGGTGTTCGCCGGCCTGTGGCTGGTCGCGATCCCCGCCGACGCTTGGGAGGGCCAGTCGGTCGGTGACATCGTTGGCGTGCTCGAACGGCGTGGCGCCCGGGTCGTCCGTGTCGAGGTGGATGAGGTGGCCGGTTCCGATCGCGAGGAGATGACCGAGCGGTTGCGGGAGGCCCTGGCGGGCGAGCCGCCGGATGGCGAGCCGGCGGGCGAGGCGACCCCGCGCTCAGCGGTCGATGAGGAGTCCGAGGGCGACGGCGAGGAGAGGGGCGTCGCGATCGCCGGCGTGCTCTCGCTGTTGGCGCTTGACGATGGCGGCAAAGCCGAGACCGGTGATGCTCGGCTGTGTGTGGCCAGGTCGCTGGTGCTCGTGCAGGCGCTGGCCGATGCCGGTGTCAAGGCGCCACTGTGGCTTGCAACCCGTGGTGCGGTATCGGTGGGCGACTCGGATCGGCTCGAGAGTCCGGCGCAGGGAATGGTGTGGGGACTGGGGCGGGTGCTTGGTCTGGAGGAACCGGGACGTTGGGGCGGCCTGGTGGATCTGCCGGCGAAGCTCGATGCTCGATCGCTCGAGAGGCTGTGCGGGGTGCTCGCCGGCGCCGGCGGCGAGGATCAGGTGGCGGTGCGCTCCACGAGGGCGTTCGCGCGGCGTCTGGAGCGGGCCCCAGTGGGCGGGCGTGCTGCACGGGTGACCTGGCGAGCGCGGGGTACGGTGCTGATCACCGGTGGCACGGGCGCGTTGGGTGGGCACGTCGCGCGATGGCTGGCGCGGGAGGGCGCCGAGCATCTGTTGCTCGCCAGTCGGCGCGGACCGCAGGCGCCCGGCGCAGCGGCGCTTGCGAGCGAGCTGGAAGGGCTGGGGGCGGAAGTCACCGTGGCGGCTTGCGACGTGTCCGACCGAGGGCAGCTGGAGGCGCTGATCGCGTCGGTCGGTCAGGGGCGCCGCCTGGACGCGGTGATGCATGCGGCAGGGGTTTCCACCGCGAGCCCGCTCATGTCGCTGACCACGCACGAGCTCGAGCTCCAAGTGGCCGTCAAGGCGAGCTCGGCGCTCTACCTGCACGAGTTGACCTCCGACATGGACATCTCGGCGTTCGTGCTGTTCTCCTCGATCGCGGCGACGTTCGGCTCCCGGGGACTGGGCGCCTATGCGGCGGGGAACGCGTTCCTGGATGCGCTGGCGGAGCATCGCCGCGGGCGGGGTCTCCCCGCGACGTCGGTGGCGTGGGGGATGTGGCGCGGCGAGGGCATGGGCGCGGCCGCCGAGGAGGAGTTGCACCGCCGCGGCGTACTCGGCCTCGAGCCGCAGCTGGCGCTGCTCGCGCTGGCGCAGGCGATCGACGGCGGCGAGGCGTGTCTGACGGTCGCCGACATCGACTGGGAGAGATACGCACCCGTCTTCACCTCCGCGCGCGCTCGGCCGCTGATCGAAGAGCTGCCCGAGGTGGCGCGGGCTCTGGAGATCGCGGCCGGACCCGAGGTCGGTGCGCGCCGCGGCGAGCTGGCGGCGCGCCTGGCCGCTCTGCCGACACGCGAGCGCCGGCGCGCGGCGCTCGAGTTCGTCCGCGGGGAGCTCGCGGGCGTCCTGGGCCACGCGACGGCGGATGCCGTGCCGCCGCGCCAGCCCTTCCAGGAGCTCGGGCTCGATTCGCTGAGCGCGGTCGAACTGCGCAACCGGCTGAGCCTCGCCAGCGGGGTGCGGCTGCCCGCGACGCTTGCGTTCGACTACCCCACCGCGGCCGGGCTCGCCGAGCACCTGCTGGGCGAGCTCGGGGTCGCGCAGGCCTCCACCGGCCTGTCCGCGCCCGCGCGGGCCCCGCTCGACGAGCCGATCGCGATCGTCGGCATGAGCTGCCGCTACCCGGGCGGGGTCCGCTCCCCGCAGGATCTCTGGGAGCTGGTCTGCAACGGGACGGACGCGATCTCGGGATTCCCATCCGATCGCGGATGGGACCTGGAGGGGCTGTACGACCTCGGCGCGCAGGCGCCCGGCGGCGAGTCCGTGCGGGAGGGGGGATTCCTGCACGACGTTGCGGATTTCGACGCGGAGTTCTTCGGGATCAGCCCGCGTGAGGCGCTGGCGATGGACCCGCAGCAGCGCCTGCTGCTGGAAGCTTCCTGGGAGGCGCTCGAGGACGCGGGCATCGACCCCATCTCGCTGCGCGGCGGCCAGACCGGAGTGTTCGCGGGGATCAGCATCCAGGACTACGCGCTGCTGATGATGGGCGCCGCGCGCCCGGACCTGCTCGGTTACGCGAGCACCAGCAATTCGGCGAGCGTGTTGTCGGGCCGGGTGGCGTACGCACTCGGACTGGAGGGCCCGGCGCTGACGGTGGACACCGCCTGCTCCTCCTCGCTGGTGGCGCTGCACCTGGCCTGCGGGGCGCTGCGGGCGGGCGAGTGCGAGCTGGCGCTCGCCGGGGGGGTGACGGCGCTCTGCACCCCGAATGCGTTCGTGGGGTTCAGCGCGCAGGGGGGGCTCGCGCCGAATGGGCGGTGCAAGTCGTTCGCCGGCGCAGCCGACGGAACCGCCTGGGGAGAGGGCATCGGTGTGCTGGCGCTGGAGCGCTTCGCCGACGCGCGCCGCAACGGCCATCCGGTGCTGGCGGTGGTGCGCGGCAGCGCCGTCAACCAGGACGGCGCCAGCAACGGTCTGACGGCGCCCAACGGCCCCGCCCAGCAGCGGGTGGTCCGCCAGGCCCTGGCGAGCGCCGGGCTGTCGGCGGCGCAGGTCGACGCGGTCGAGGGACACGGGACCGGCACGACGCTGGGGGACCCGATCGAGGTGCAGGCGCTGCAGGCCACCTACGGGCAGGAGCGCGCCGAGGACCGCCCCCTGTGGTTGGGGTCGATCAAGTCGAACATCGGCCACACCCAGGCCGCGGCCGGCGTCGCCGGCGTGATCAAGATGGTGGCCGCGCTGCGGCACGGCGTGCTCCCCAGGACGCTGCACGTCGACCGGCCCACACCGCAGGTCGACTGGTCGGCGGGCGCGGTGGCGCTGCTGACTGAGGAGGTGCCCTGGGAGCGCAACGGGCAGCCCCGCAGGGCGGGGGTCTCCTCGTTCGGGATCAGCGGGACGAACGCGCACGTGATCCTCGAGGAGGCGCCCAGCGAGGACGCCCCGGCACGTAGCCACGGGCAGGAGACGATCGGCGCCGGCGCGAGCGGCGAGGATGGTGGCCTGCCCGAGGGCGCCGTGAGCGACCCGGGTGCGGCGGAAGGCCCGTCTGGCGCCGGTGTGGTGCCGTGGGTGGTGTCCGGCAGGAGCGCGCGGGGACTGCAGGGCCAGGCCGGGCGGCTGCTCGAGTTCCTCGCGGGCGAGACGGGTGCGGGCGTGCAGGACATCGGGTGCTCGCTGACGGCGCGCTCGGCCTTCGAGTATCGGGCCGTCGTGCTGGGCGGTGCTCGCGAGGAGCTGCTAGACGGCATGGGGGCGCTGGCCGCGGGGGAGAGCGTGCCGGGCGTGGTCCAGGGCAAGGCAGGCAGCGAGGGCGGCGTGGTGTTCCTGTTCACCGGCCAGGGTGCCCAGCGGCCCGGGATGGGCCGGGAGCTGCACGAGGCGTTTCCGGTATTCCGGGACGCCTTCCAGGAGGTGTGCGGGTATCTGGATGCGCCGCTGGGGCGCTCGCTGGAGGAGGTCGTGCTCGCAGCAGAGCAGGAGCGTGGACCGGTCGGCGGGGAGCGTGCCGTGGGGGCGTCCTCCGGCGGGGCGGGGACCGGCGGGCCGCTGGATGAGACGTTGTTCACCCAGGCGGGGCTGTTCGCGCTCGAGGTGGCGCTGTTCCGGCTCCTGGAGAGCTGGGACGTGCAGCCGGACTTCGTGATCGGTCATTCGATCGGGGAGCTCGTGGCGGCGCACGTGGCGGGAGTGTTCTCGCTCGAGGACGCCTGCCGGCTGGTGGCGGCTCGCGGCCGGCTGATGGGGGGTCTGCCGGCGGGCGGGGCGATGGTGGCGGTGCAGGCCACCGAGGCGGAGGCATCCGAGTCGCTGGCAGGGCTCGAGGGTCGCGTCGCGCTCGCGGCCGTGAACGGACCCGCGGCGGTCGTCTTCTCGGGAGAGCAGGCGGCCGTGCTGGAGCTGGCCGGCACGTGGGAGGGGCGCGGCAGGAAGACCCGGCGGCTGCGGGTCTCGCACGCGTTCCACTCGCCGCTGATGGACGGGATGCTCGAGCAGTTCGGGGCGCTCGCTCGCACCGTGTCCTTCAGCGAGCCGCGGATTCCGGTCGTCTCCAACGTGACCGGCGAGGTGGCCTCCGAGGGGCTGCTGTGCGACCCGCAGTACTGGGTGCGCCACGTGCGCGAGCCGGTGCGGTTCGCCGCTGGGGTGCACGCGCTGGTGGAGCGCGGGGCGCGCTGCTTCCTGGAGCTGGGGCCGGAGGGGGTCTTGAGCGCGATGACGCAGGACTGCCTGGCCGATGCTCGGCATGCCGGCGGCGCAGGGGTCGGCGCCGCCGAGAGCGAGACCGAGCGTGCGCAGGGGGCGCCGGCGGGCGAGGTCTCCGTGATCGTCGCGCCGCTGCTGCGCGGCGGGCGTTCGGAGGCTCGCACGCTGTTCGGGGCGCTCGGTCGGGCGTGGGCGCACGGGGTGGAGGTCGGCTGGGCTCGGATGTTCGAGGGATGCGCCGCTCAGCGGGTTGGGTTGCCCCCCTATGCGTTTCAGCGCGAGCGCTACTGGCTGGAGGTGGCGGCTGGGGCGGGCGCCGGGCCGGGTGACAGCGACGGAGAGCTCTGGGAGGCGGTCGAGGCCGGCGACGTCGAGGGGTTGGCTCGGGAGCTCGGGGTCGCCGGGGAGGACGCGCGCTCGTCGCTGGATGCCGTGTTGCCGACGCTCTCGGCGTGGCGCCGGCGCCGGCGCGAGGAGTCGGTGGTGGACGGTTGGCGCTACCGGATCGGCTGGAAGCCGCTCCGGCGCGTCTCGGCCGGGCGACTTGCCGGGGTGTGGCTGGTCGCGGTGCCGGTGGACGCCGTCGAGGAGCAGTGGGTCACGGCGATCGTCGGCGCGCTGCAGCGGTACGGGGCGCGGATCGCGCGGCTGGACCTCGACGAGGGCGCCGATCTGGATCGGGGCGGGCTGGCGGCGAGCCTGCGGGCCGCGCTCGAGCGCGAGCCCGCCAGGTCCCCGGCCGCGGACGCGCCAGGCGCGCAGGATGCCGGCGTCGGCGGGGTGGGAGGTGTGCTGTCGCTGCTGGCCCTCGATCAGCGTCCCCACGCGGTGTGCGGTGCGGTGCCGCGTGGCGTGCTGGGGACGCTGGGGCTGACCCAGGCGCTGGGCGACCTGGGCGTGGAGGCGCCCCTCTGGGTCGCCACGCGCGGCGCGGTGTCGGTCGATGGCAGCGAGCCCGTGGAGAGCCCCTCGCAGGGGCTGATCTGGGGCCTCGGCCGCGCCCTGGCGTTGGAGGTGCCGCGACGCTGGGGGGGGATGGTCGATCTGCCGGGCTCCCTGGAGGAGCGCTCGCTGGCGCGGCTGTGCGCTGCGCTCGGCGGCCTGGACGGCGAGGATCAGCTCGCGGTGCGGGGCGGCGGGGTGTTCGCGCGGCGCGTCTCGCGGGCCGTGCGGGCGCGGGCCGCGCCGCGGGCATCGTGGGACCGGCACGGCACGGTGCTGATCACGGGCGGCACCGGCGGGCTGGCCGGGCACGTCGCGCGCTGGCTGGCGCGGGAGGGCGCGGAGCACCTGCTGCTCGCCAGCCGGCGGGGGCCGCAGGCGCCCGGAGCGCAGGAGCGCAAGAGCGAACTGGAGGCGCTGGGGGCACGCGTGAGCGTGGTCTCGTGCGACGTGAGCGATCGCGCGCAGCTGCAGGCGCTGATCGAGTCGGTGCCGGCGGAGCTCCCGTTGCACGGGGTCGTGCACGCTGCGGGCGTCCCCTCCGATCGTCCCCTCGACGAGCTGACGGTGGAGGTGCTGGAGGAAGCTCTGGCCGGCAAGGCGCACGCCGCGCTGCACCTGCACGAGCTGACCGCGGAGCACGACCTCTCGCTGTTCGTGATGTTCTCCTCGATCGCGGCCGCGTTCGGGGCGGGCGGGCAGGGCGGCTACTCCGCCGCCAACGCGCTCCTGGATGCCCTGGCCGAGCACCGCCGCGCGCGCGGTCTCGCCGCGACCTCGGTCTCCTGGGGCGTGTGGGCGGGCGCCGGAATGGGCGCGCTGGCGGGCGACTTCCTGCAACGCCGCGGGGTGCTGAGGATGGAGCCGGCGCTTGCGATCGTCGCGCTCGAGCAGGCGCTGCTCGGCGGGGAGACGTGCCTGACCGTCGCGGACATCGACTGGCGACGCTACACCCCGGTGTTCGCCTCGGTGCGCTCCCGCCCGCTGATCGAAGACCTGCCGGAGGTCCGCCGCGCGCTGGAGGAAATCGAGGCGGTCCCGGAGGGCTACGGCAGCGCCCTGGCCGAACAGCTGAGCGGGCTCTCCGAGAGTGAGCGCGAGCAGACGGTCATCGAGCTCGTCCGCTCGCAGACGGCGAGCGTGATGGGCCACGCCTCCTCCGAGGCGGTGGACCCCCGCCGCGTGTTCAAAGACCTCGGGTTCGACTCGCTGATGGCGGTCGAACTGCGTAACCAGCTGCAGGCGGCCACCGCCATGAGACTCACCAGCACCCTCGTATTCGACTACCCGTCCCCCGCCGCGCTCGCCACCCACCTGCTCAGCCAGGTGACGCAGGCGCCGATCGCGGTCGACGTTGAGCTCGACGATCTCGAACGCGTCATCAGGGAGGCGTCTTCGGACCATGCCGAGCGCACCAGGATCGAGATGCGCCTGCGGGCGCTGCTCAGCGACATGGGCGGCACCGATGCGGCACAGGACACCGTCGCGGTGGCGCAGACGATCGATTCCGCGACGGCGGACGAGGTGATCGCCTTCATCGACGGCCAGCTCGCTCCCGGTGGCCGGCACAGCGGAGAGCGAGCGCCGCATGAGTGAGGGAGGTCGTCTTGGCTGACAGCCAACAGCTGCTGGATTATCTGAAGCGAGTCACGATCGAACTGCACGATGCCCGCGCGAGCCTGCGAGCCGCCCAGGGCCGCGGCTATGAGCCGATCGCGATCGTGGGGATGAGCTGCCGGTATCCGGGCGGTGTGAGCTCACCGCAGGAGCTGTGGCAGCTCGTCACCGACGGCGGCGACGGGATCTCCGTGTGTCCGAGCGATCGGGGTTGGGACTTCGGTGCGCTCACCGAGGCCGATCCCGGGGGGTCCGGTTTCGTGCTGGAAGGCGGGTTCCTGCGCGAGGCCGCAGAGTTCGACACCGCCTTTTTTGGGATCAGCCCGCGGGAGGCCCTGGCGATGGACCCGCAACAGCGACTGCTGCTGGAAACCTCGTGGGAGGCTCTGGAGGATGCCTGCATCAGCCCAACGTCCCTGCGCGACAGCCAGACCGGGGTCTTCGTGGGGATCACCTCCTCGGACTACATGGCCGGTCTTGACGGGGTCACCGAGGAGGTTGCCGGCTACCTCGCCACGGGCGCCTCCGGCGGCGCGGTCTCGGGACGCGTCTCTTATGTCTTTGGCTTCGAGGGCCCCGCCGTGACAGTGGATACCGCGTGCTCCTCCTCGCTGGTGGCATTGCACCTGGCGTGCGGAGCGCTGCGGGGCGGCGAGTGCTCGCTCGCGCTCGCCGGTGGAGTCACGGTCCTCGCTCAACCCTTTGCCTTCCTGGAGTTCGGCCGCCAGGGCGGCTTGGCGGGGAATGGACGCTGCAAGTCCTTCGCGGATGCGGCGGACGGGACCGGTTGGGCGGAGGGCGTGGGCGTCGTGGCGCTGGAGCGCCTCTGCGACGCCCAGCGCAACGGCCATCGGGTGCTGGCCGTGGTGCGGGCCAGTGCGGTCAACCAGGATGGCGCGAGTAACGGGCTGACCGCGCCGAATGGGCCCTCCCAGCAGCGGGTGATCCGCCAGGCGCTCGCGAACGCCGGGCTCTCGCCCGCGCAAGTGGACGCGGTGGAGGCGCATGGGACCGGCACGACGCTGGGCGACCCGATCGAGGCGCAGGCGCTGCTGGCGACCTATGGGCAGGGCCGCCCACCGGGGCGTCCGCTGCGGCTGGGGTCGATCAAGTCGAACATCGGTCATACGCAGGCGGCCTCCGGGGTGGCGGGCGTGATCAAGATGACGATGGCGATGCGCCACGGGGTGCTGCCGCAGACCCTGCACGTCGATGCCCCGACCTCGCAGGTGGACTGGTCGGCCGGCGCGGTGTCGCTGTTGAGAGAGCCCGCGCCGTGGGAGCCGGACGGCGAGCCGCGCCGTGCGGGCGTGTCGTCGTTCGGGATCAGCGGCACCAATGCGCACGTGATTCTCGAGGAGGCTCCCCTGCTCGCGGCGCCCGCTGCGCCCGCCTCTGCGGACGGCCGGGCCCCGACCGGTGCCGGGAGCGGGGCGGCGGAGGCCGCCGGCGGCGAGCAGGTCATCGGCTGCGAGATGGCGGGCGCCGGAGCGGTGCCGTGGGTGCTCTCCGGTGCGGGTGTGGAGGTGCTGCGCCGGCAGGTCGAGCGGTTGCGGGCCTTCGTGACGGACAGGCCGGAGCTGGACATACGAGATGTGGGGTTCTCGCTCGCGAACCGGTCGAGCTTCGACTGCCGGGCCGCGGTGGTCGGCGGCGCCCGCGACGAACTGCTCGAGGGTCTCGGTGCGCTCGCTGGAGGGCGCACGACGCTGAAAGCATTCACGGGCAGCGCCGGGCCGGCGGGTGGCTGCGTATTCGTGTTCCCAGGTCAGGGTTCCCAGTGGCCGGGGATGGCGGTCGAGCTGATGGAGTCCTCACCGGTGTTCGCCGAGCGTATGGCGGCCTGCGAGGAGGCGATCTCGCCATTCGTCGATTGGTCGATCGAGGAGGTGCTCGGTGAGAGCGGCGGTTCACACGAGCTCGACCGGGTCGACGTCGTGCAGCCGGTGCTGTTCGCGATCATGGTGTCGCTGACCGGGCTGTGGGAAGCCTGCGGAGTGCGGCCCGCCGCGGTGATCGGTCATTCGCAGGGAGAGATCGCAGCCGCATACGCGGCCGGCGGGCTCTCGCTGGAGGAGGCGGCGGGGCTGGTGGTCTGGCGCAGCAGGCTGTTGACCGGTTTGGCCGGGCGCGGCGCGATGGCCTCTGTGGCGCTGTCCGCCGAGGAGCTGGCGCCACGGCTGGAGGTGGCGGAGGGCGAGATCTCGATCGCCGCAGTGAACGGGCCGTCCTCGGTCGTCGTCTCCGGGGACCCTGAAGTGCTCGACGAGCTGGTCGCGGGGCTGCAGTCCGAAGGAATGCGGGCGCGGAAGATCCCGGTGGACTACGCGGCCCACTCCCCGCAGGTCGAGGAGATCCGCGAGGAGCTGCTGAGGAGCTGCTCGGAGATCGCCCCACGCTCGGGGGATGTGCCCTTCTACTCCTCGGTGACGGGTGAGCTGCTGGACACCGTGCAGTTGACCGCCGAGTACTGGTATCGCAATCTGCGCGAGGGGGTGCAGTTCGAGCGGGCGACCCGCGCCGCTCTGGAGGACGGGCGGCGGGTGTTCCTGGAGGCCAGTCCCCACCCGGTGTTGACCGCTGGAGTCGAGGAAACGGCTGCCGCAGCGCTCGCCGATCGGGAGAGCGCGGTGGTCGCCGGGTCGCTGCGCCGAGACGACGGCGGCCTGGAGCGCTTCCTGGGATCGGCGGCCCAGCTGTGGGTGGCTGGGGCGGAGGTGGATTGGCCGCGGGTCTTTCGAGGCACCGGTGCCGGAGGGGTCAGCCTGCCCACCTACGCGTTTCAGCGCAAACGCTACTGGTTGCGGACGTCGGGGAGCAATGGGAATGCGGCCCTGGCCGGCCAGAGCCCGATGGGGCACCCGTTGTTGGGCGCTGCCGTCGAGCAGGCCGGCGGCGAGGGCTGGATGTTCACAGGTCGTCTCTCGGTGCAGACGCATCCCTGGCTGGCCGATCACGTGCTCGCCGGTGTGGCGCTGCTGCCGGGCGCCGCGCTGGTGGAGCTCGCGCTCTATGCGGGCGCCGAGGTCGGATACGGCCATGTGCAGGAGCTCGTCCTCGAGGCCCCCGTGGTCCTGCCGGAGCAGGGCGCGCTCCAGCTTCAGATCGCGATCGGGAATCCCCGGGATGACGGCGGCCGGCCGGTTGGGATCTACTCCCGCCCGGAGGAGACGGTGAGCCAAGCGGCCTCCTCGGGGGTGCAGTGGACGCTGCACGCCAGCGGCGTGCTCGCCTCGGCGGAGCAGGGCGCAGTGAGTGGGCGAGCGCCGGAGCTGCCCGTGGACGGGCTCGCCGGCGAGGCGTGGCCCCCCGCGGGCGCGGAGGCGGTCGAGCTCGATGGCTTCTACGAGGCCCTCGCCGACGCCGGTCTGGAGTACGGGCCGGCGTTCCGCGGTCTGCGGGCGGTGTGGCGGCGAGACGGGGAGCTGTTCGCCGAGGTCTCCCTCGCGCAGGAGCAGCGGGCGACGGCGGGTCTGTTCGGCATGCACCCCGGGCTGCTGGATGCCGCCGTGCAGGCGGGCGTGCTCGACTCCGACGGCGGCGATCGTGAGCGGGCGGGCGCGATGCTGGCATTTTCATGGAGCGGGGTCGCTCTCCACCGGGTCGGCGCGGCCGACCTGAGGGTCCGCCTGACGCGATCGGCTGCGGGTGCGGTGTCGATGCTCGCCGTCGAGGAGAACGGGGAGCTCGTGGCCTCGGTGGATGCCCTGGTCGTACGTCCGGTCTCGGCCGAGCAGCTGGCGGGGGCGCGCCGCGGGCAGCACAGGTCGCTCTTCCAGCTGAACTGGATCCATGCACATGTCCCAGGGGCGGCGCCGGGTAGCTGGGCGGTTCTCGGCACCGGCGCTGCGGTCGCCGAGGAACTGCGTGCAAGCGGGATGCGACCCGCCGTCTTCGCGGATCTTGCATCTCTCGCCGAGGCCCTCGACGAGGGTATGCAGGCGCCCGACCTCGTGCTCGCTGAATGTGGGGCCGGATCGAGCCAGGCGGGTGAAGACGGTGGGCCAACGGGTGAAGGCGAGGGGCCGCAGGGTGAAGGCGAGGGACCGACGGGTGAAGGTGAGGGGTCAACGGGTGAAGGCGGTGGGCCGACGGGTGAAGGCGAGGGGCCGCAGGGTGAAGGCGAGGGGCCAACGGGTGAAGGCGACGGGCTGGACGGCGGGCTCGGCGATCGCTCTCGCGCCTCCACGCGGCGGACGCTCGCGGCGTTGCAGGCGTGGCTTGCGGATGAGCGCCTGGCCGCCTGCCAGCTGGTGCTGGTCACCACGGGTGCGCTGGCGGTGCGCGTTGGGGACCGCGTGCCGGGGCTCGTGGACGCGGCCCTCTGGGGTCTTGTGCGCTCGGCGCAGTCGGAGCATCCCGGTCGGTTCGTGCTGGCCGACGTCGATACGGCCGAGGAGTCCCTGCTTGCCCTACCGGCGGCACTGGCCCTGGAAGAGCCGCAACTGGCCATTCGCGCGGGCGAGGTGCTCGTGCCCAGACTGGCGCGTGCCAGGCCGCCCGCGCAGGACGACTCGCCGACCTTCGATCCGCTGGGCACGGTGCTGATCACAGGCGGAACCGGCGATCTCGGCGGCAGCATCGCAAGGCATCTGGTGGCCGGCCACGGGGTGCGGCATATCGTGCTCGCCAGCCGTCGCGGGCGCAGCGCTCCCGGGGCGCTCGAATTGGAGTCAGAGCTCGCCGAGCTCGGCGCGCACGTGACTGTGACTGCATGTGACGTGGCCGATCGAGTACAGGTCGAAGCCACCTTGCAGTCCATCTGCAGCGAGCATCCGCTGTGCGCCGTGGTGCACACCGCGGCGGCGCTCGACGATGGCACGATCGAGAGCTTGACCGCGGAGCAGGTTGACCGCGCGCTGCTGGCGAAGGTCGATGCGGCCGCGCATCTGCACGAGCTCACCGAGCGGGTGAGTCTCTCGGCGTTCGTCTTGTTCTCGTCGGTCGCCGCCACCCTCGGCGGCCCCGGCCAGGGAACGTACGCGGCGGGGAACGCGTTCCTGGATGCGCTGGCGCAGCACCGGCGAGCCCGCGGTCTGGCGGCCATCTCGCTGGGGTGGGGGCTGTGGGAGCAGGCTGCTGGCGTGAGCGTGGGGCTCGCAGAGGCGGCCGCGGGGCGAATGGCTCGGATGGGAACCAGGGCCATGTCGCCCCAGGAGGCCCTGGGGTTGTTCGATACAGCCCTGGGGATGGATGAGGCGGTCGTGCTCCCGATGCATCTCGACGCCGCCGTCCTGGCGCCGTATGCCGAGGCTGGGATGCTGCCGCCGCTCTTGAGAGGCCTGGTGCGCTCGCCAGTGCGCCGCGCCACGGATGCCGGCGAGGGCTCGCTGGCGAGGCGGTTGGAGGGCATGTCGGAGCAGGAGCGCACGCAGGCGGTGCTCGAGGCGATCCGCGTGGAGGTCGCGGTCGTGCTCGGACATCCTTCGCCCGAGGCGGTTCCAGTGAATGAGGTATTCAAAAGCCTCGGGTTCGATTCGGTGACGGCGGTGGAGCTGCGCAACCGGCTTCACGTCCTCACCGGACTGCGCCTGCCGGTGACGCTCGTATTCGACTATCCAACGTGCGTGGCCCTCGCCGACTACCTCCTGGAAAGGTTCGCCGGCGACCCATCGGCCGACGCGGTCTCCGTTGACGGGGAGCTCGCCAGGTTGGAGCGAGTGATCATGGAAGCAGCGGCGGATGACGACGCGCGAGCAAGGGTGGAGACACGCTTGGAGGAGATCCTGTCCAGCGTGCGCAGCGTGCGCGGGGCGGAGGAGCGCACAGCCGTTGTGCAGGCGATTGAGTCGGCAACGGCAGACGAGATAGTCGAACTGGTTGACCAACAACTCGAGTCGTTGTGAGGCGTATGGTGAAGCGACTCACCACACGAAGGGAAAGATAGACCATGGTGGACGATAGGCGTCTTCTGGAGTCCCTCAAGAAGGTGATGATCGATCTGCACAACACTCGCGCACGCCTGCGGCAGGTCGAGGTGCGACAGCACGAGCCGATTGCAATCGTGGGGATGAGTTGCCGCTATCCAGGTGACGTCTGCTCGCCAGAGGAGCTGTGGGAGCTGGTGTCCTGCGGTGGCGACGGGATCTCGTCCTTGCCAACCGACCGCGGCTGGGATCTGGGGTGGCCGCCCGGTGTGGATGGTGAGAGTCTGAGCGCCGCCACGGCGAGCGAAGGCGGCTTTATCGACGACGCCAAATGCTTCGATGCCGGGTTCTTTGGGATCAGCCCGCGCGAGGCGCTCACAATGGATCCCCAGCAGCGCTTGTTGCTTGAAACTTGTTGGGAGGTATTTGAAAGCGCGGGCATCGATCCTGCCTCGCTGCGGAGTAGTCAGACCGGTGTATTCGTGGGTGTCAGCCCCCAACCCTACGGGCTGGGTGCAACGAGGAATGGCGAGGATGGTGGGTTCGCCATGACGGGCAGCGCCCTGAGCGTCGCCTCGGGCCGGGTATCCTATGTGTTTGGCTTGAAGGGTCCGGCGATGTCGGTGGATACCTCATGCTCGTCGTCGTTGGTGACCCTGCACCTCGCCTGTGGTGCGTTGCGCGCAGGCGATTGCTCGCTTGCGCTTGCGGGAGGAGTGACGGTGATGGCCTCGCCGCTGGTGTTGGCGGGGTTTGCGCTCCAGGGCGCCCTCGCGAGCGATGGGCGGTGCAAGGCCTTTGCAGACAAGGCCGATGGTGCGGGCTTCTCAGAGGGCGTGGGCGTGGTGCTGCTGGAGCGCCTTTCCGATGCGCAGCGCAACGGTCATCGGATTCTCGCGCTCGTCAGGGGTAGCGCGGTGAATCAAGACGGGGCGAGTAATGGGTTGACAGCACCCAACGGTCCCTCTCAGCAGCGCGTGATTCGCCACGCGCTCGCGAACGCCGGACTTGCGGCGGGGCAGGTGGATGTGGTGGAGGCCCACGGCACGGGCACGAGGCTCGGCGATCCGATCGAGGCGCAGGCGTTGCTGGCGACGTACGGGCGTGAGCGTCCTGAGGGGCGTCCGCTGTGGTTGGGCTCGATCAAGTCGAATATCGGCCACACGCAGGCTGCGGCCGGGGTGGCGGGCGTGATCAAGATGGTGATGGCGCTTCGGCATGAGCGGCTGCCGAAGACGTTGCATGTGGAGGAGCCCTCCAGAAAGGTGGATTGGTCGGAGGGGGATGTTTCGCTGTTGACCGAGGAGGTGACCTGGGAGCGTAATGGTGAGCCCCGGAGGGCTGGGGTCTCTTCGTTTGGGATCAGTGGGACGAACGCGCATGTGATTCTCGAGGAGGCCCCGGTTGTTGAGGGGGCTTCAGGCGTGGGTGGCGCTGTCGCCACGCGTGGTGGCGATGGTGCGACTGAGGACGGCGCTTCTGCTGGGGACGATGGTGGGGTGGTTGTCGAGGACGGTTTGGCTGGCGGTGGTGTGCTGGGTGGTGGTGTGCTGGGTGGTGGTGTGGTGCCGTGGGTGCTTTCGGGTAGGGGCGAGGGTGGGTTGCGGGGGCAGGCGGGTCGGTTGCTTGAGTGTGTGGGCGCGCGACCGGAGCTGGATGTTGTGGATGTTGGGTTTTCGCTAGCGGGTCGTGCGGCGCTCGAGGATCGTGCGGTGGTGCTGGGTGGGGAGCGGCAGGAGCTGCTGGAGGGTCTGGGGGCGTTGGCGGGCGAGGAGACGGCGTGGGATGTGATACGGGGTTCGGCTCATGACGATGATGGTCGTGGTGGACGAGTCGCGTTCTTGTTCACGGGTCAGGGGGCTCAGCGAGTGGGTATGGGCCGGGAGCTCTACGGGTTGTCTGAGGTGTTCCGCAACGCCTTTGATGAGGTCTGTGTGCAGATGGACGCTCATGTGGGTCGCCCGGTGCGAGATGTCGTATTTGGCGAGGAGAGCTCGGAGTCTGGCGGTGAGGGTCAGGGGTCTGCCGGGATGGGTGAGCCTGTCGGCGGAGCGTCCTTGGATGAGACGCTGTTCACCCAGGCCGGGTTGTTCGCGCTCGAGGTGGCGTTGTACCGGCTGCTCGAGAGTTGTGGTGTGCGGCCTGATTATCTGATGGGTCATTCGATCGGTGAGCTGGTCGCCGGGTACGTCGCCGAGGTGTTCTCGCTGGAGGATGCCTGCCGGTTGGTAGCTGCCAGGGGTCGTTTGATGGGCGATCTGCCTGCGGGTGGCGCGATGGTCGCGGTCGAGGCCTCTGAGGAAGAGGTGCGTGAGCTGCTGGCTGAGCGGAGCGGGTTGGAGCGACAGGTTGCCCTTGCGGCGGTCAATGGCCCGTCTGCGGTGGTGCTCTCCGGTGACGAGGATGCTGTGGTGGAGCTGGAGGGGATGTGGAGGGAGCGGGGTAGGAAGACGAGGCGTTTGCGGGTGAGTCATGCGTTTCATTCACCGCGGATGGATGGGATGCTCGGAGAGTTTCGTGAGGTGGCGGAGGGCGTGTCATTTGGTGAGCCGCGTATTCCGATTGTTTCCAATGTGACGGGCGAGATGGCCTCTGCGGAGCTGCTGTGCGACGCGGACTACTGGGTGCGTCATGTGCGTGAGACCGTGCGTTTTGGCGATGGGGTGCGCTGCCTTGGCGCTCAGGGGGTGTCTAGCTTCTTGGAGCTGGGACCCGATGGTGTACTGAGCGCGATGTGCTGGGATGGCCTTGGGGAGGCTGGCGCGGGTGCGGTCGGGGGTGAAAGCGGTGGAACGCGGGTCGCTGGTCCCGCCGGCTCTGGCCTGGCCGGCGCGGGTGCCGTGACCGCTGTGCCGGTGTTGCGTGGTGGGTATCCCGAGACGAGCGCGTTGCTGAGGGCGTTGGCTGAGGTGTGGGTGCGTGGTGTGGGTGTGGATTGGGGTGGGGTGTTTGAGGGGTGTGGTGGTGTGCGGGTGGGGTTGCCGACGTATGCGTTTCAGCGGGAGCGGTTTTGGCTTGAGGGGCAGGTGTGGGGTGGTGGTGTGGGGGATGTCGCTGCGGTGGGGTTGGGTGTTGCGGGTCATCCGTTGTTGGGTGCGGCGGTTGGGTTGGCTGGGGGTGAGGGTTTGTTGTTCACGGGGCGTTTGTCGTTGGGTTCGCATCCGTGGCTGGCTGATCATGCTGTGATGGGTGTGGTGTTGTTGGCGGGTACGGCGTTTGTGGAGCTCGCGTTGTTTGCGGGTGGGCAGGTTGGGTGTGAGGTGTTGAGGGAGCTCGTGCTTGAGGCACCGTTGGTGTTGGAGGGCGATGGTGGGGTACAGGTCCAGGTCGTGGTTGGTGAGCCTGATGGGTCTGGGTGCCGGCCGGTTGGGGTGTATTCGCGGCCTGAGGGCGGGGTGGGCGAGGAGTTGTGGGGCGATGAGCGGTGGGTGCGTCATGTGGGGGGGGTGCTCGCGCCGGCTGATGTGGGTGAGTTGTCTGGGTTGGGGGAGCTGGCTGGTGAGTTGGCTGGGGGTGTGTGGCCGCCGGCGGGTGCTGAGGGTGTGGAGGTCGATGGGCTTTATGATCTGCTCGCTGGTCTGGGGTTTGAGTATGGGCTGTCTTTCCAGGGTTTGCGGGCTGCGTGGCGGCGAGGGAGCGAGGTGTTCGCCGAGGTGGCGCTCGGGGAGGATCAGCGGGCGCAGGCCGAGCTGTTTGGGATTCACCCCGCGCTGTTTGATGCTGCGCTGCATGGGTTTGGGGTGGGCTTGTTGGGTGGTGGGGGTGGTGTGGGCGCGCTTGATGGTGTGGGTGGTGTGCGGTTGCCGTTCGTGTGGAGTGGTGTGAGGTTGTATGCGCGGGGTGCGTCCTCGTTGCGGGTGCGGTTGTCGTTGGTGGGGGAGGATGCGCTGTCGTTGGTGTTTGCTGATGAGTCTGGGGCGCTGGTTGGGTCGGTCGATTCGTTGGTCTCGCGCGCGGTGACCCAGGAGCAGCTAGGGGGTGCGGGTGGTGCTCGACAGTCGTTGTTTGGTGTGGATTGGGTCGCGGTCGAGTTCGTGCCGCGGGCGGAGCGGGTTTCGTGGGCGCTGGTCAGCGACCGAGATGCTCCGCTGGTGGGGGCGTTGGGGGCGCCGGGGGAGGGTGACCTTGGGGTGTATGGGGATCTGGCGGAGTTGGGGGAGGCTGTCGATGGGGGTGCTGTGGTCCCTGGGGTGGTGCTGGTGGATTGCACGGCTGGTGGTTTTGATGGTGATGTGGCTGAGGCGGCGTGTGGGGTCACGCATCGCGTTTTGGGTCTCCTGCAGGGGTGGCTTTCAGATGAGCGGTTCTTGGGTTCGCGGATGGTGTTGTTGACCCAGGGTGCGGTAGCCGTTGGTGAGGGTGGGGTTGGTGATGTGGGTGGGGTCTTGGGTGGTTTGGCGCTGGCTCCGGTGTGGGGTTTGGTCCGGTCGGCGCAGTCGGAGAACCCGGGGAGGTTTGTGCTGGTCGATGTGGATGGCGAGGAGTCTTCTTATGGGGTGTTGGGGACTGTGCTGGGCGGCGATGAGCCCCAGCTGGCAATCCGTGAGGGCAACGTACTCGCACCACGGCTGACGAGAGTGGTTGTTGCGGGTGAGGGCTCTGGGGCGGGTGGGGTGTCTTTGGTCGCTGACGGGGATGGGGATGGGGACGGGCTTGGGGTTGTGGGTGCTGGTGTGTGGGCTGGGGTTGGGTTGGATCCGAGGGGTACCGTGTTGATTACGGGTGGTACGGGTGATCTGGGTGCGTTGGTCGCGAGGCATTTGGTGGGTGCTTGTGGGGTGCGTAGTGTGGTGCTGGCGAGTCGGCGGGGGCGTGAGGCTGCGGGTGCGCTGGAGTTGGAGGCCGAGCTTGAGGGGTTGGGCGCCCGGGTGGGGGTCGTGGCGTGTGATGTGAGTGACCGTGGGGAGCTTCAGCGGTTGATCGCGTTGGTTCCCGAGGAGCACCCGTTGAGCGTGGTGGTGCACGCGGCGGGCGTGCTCGATGATGGGGTGCTCGGCTCGTTGACCGAGGGGCGCCTCGATCGGGTGCTGGCGCCGAAGGTGCGGGGGGCGTGGTATTTGCATGAGTTGACTGAGCATCTCGATCTCGATGCGTTTGTGTTGTTCTCCTCGGCCGCGGGTGTGTTCGGCGGCGCGGGCCAGGGCAACTATGCGGCGGGTAACGCGTTCCTGGATGCGTTGGCGGGGTATCGCCGTGCGCGGGATTTGCCTGGTACTTCGATCGCGTGGGGGTTGTGGGATCAGAGCACGGGTATGACTGATCGTTTGGGTGAGGTTGACCAGTCGCGTATGACGCGTATGGGTGTTACCGCGCTCGCTCGTGATGAGGGCCTGGAGTTGTTCGATGTCGCGCGGGTGAGCGATCGCGCGTTGTTGGTCGGGATGCGTCTGGATCTAGGCATGTTGCGTGCGCTTGCGAGGGCTGGGGTGCTGCCGCCGCTGCTGCGCGGCTTGGTAAGGGTCCCGGTTCGCGCCGTGTCCGCGGGCGCCGGGGGGTGGCTCGCGCAGCGCCTAGCGGAGGTGCCCGAGAGCGAGCGCGAGCGTATCGCGCTGGAGCTCGTGCGCTCCCAGGCAGCAAGCGTCCTGGGACACACCTCCCCCGAGGCGGTGGATCCTCGTAGTGCTTTTAAAGAGCTTGGGTTTGATTCGTTGACAGCGGTCGAGCTGCGCAACCGTCTGGGTGCTGCCAGTGGGTTGCAGCTTCCTGCGACGGTCGTTTTCGACTACCCCAATCCTGCTGCTTTGGCGGGGTATCTGTTGGGTGAGGTGCGGGGTTTGGGGAGTGCTTCTGTGGTTGTGGCGCCGGTGAGGGCGTCTGTCGATGAGCCGGTCGCGATTGTGGGTATGAGTTGTCGGTTCCCGGGTGGTGTGGGTTCGCCGGGGCAGTTGTGGGAGTTGTTGAGTGTGGGCGGTGACGCGATCTCGGGGTTCCCGACGGATCGTGGGTGGGGTTTTGAGCAGGGCGATGCTGATCTCGATCTGTCTGAGATGGGCTTTGTGCCGAGGGGTGGGTTCTTGCACGATGCTGGTGAGTTCGATGCTGCTTTCTTTAGGATCAGTCCGCGTGAGGCGTTGGCGATGGATCCTCAGCAGCGGTTGTTCCTAGAAGTTTCTTGGGAGGCGCTCGAGGAGGCCGGTGTCGATCCGTTGTCGCTGAGGGGCAGCCAGACTGGGGTGTTCGTGGGTGTTATGTATCACGACTATGCGATGGGTTTGCAGTCGTTGCCTGAGGGTGTTGCGGGTTATCTGGGGACTGGTGGCGCGGGGAGTGTGGTGTCGGGCCGGGTGTCTTATGTGTTGGGGTTGGAGGGTCCGGCGGTGTCGGTGGATACGGCGTGTTCTTCTTCGTTGGTGGCGTTGCATATGGCGTGTGGGGCGTTGCGTCAGGGTGAGTGCTCGCTGGCGTTGGCTGGGGGGGTGACGGTGATGGCTACCCCTGGTACGTTTGTGGAGTTTGGTACGCAGGGTGGTCTGTCGGCGCGGGACGGGAGGTGCAAGTCTTACGCCGATGCGGCTGATGGTGTGGGTTGGAGTGAGGGTGTGGGTGTGTTGTTGTTGGAGCGTTTGTCGGATGCCCGGCGCAATGGGCACCGGGTGCGGGCGGTGGTGCGGGGCAGCGCGGTGAACCAGGATGGGGCGAGTAACGGGTTGACGGCGCCCAATGGTCCGTCTCAGCAGCGGGTGATTCGTCGTGCGTTGGCTAGCGCGGGACTGTCGGCGGGGCAGGTGGATGTGGTGGAGGGGCATGGCACGGGGACGAGGCTCGGTGATCCGATCGAGGCGCAGGCGTTGCTCGCGACCTATGGCCAAGGGCGTGGGGAGGGGCGGCCGTTGTGGCTTGGGTCGATCAAGTCGAATATCGGTCACACGCAGACCGCGGCTGGTGTGGCGGGCGTGATCAAGATGGTGATGGCGATGCAGCACGAGCGGTTACCGAAGACGTTGCATGTGGACGAGCCTTCGGGGCAGGTGGATTGGTCGGCGGGGAGTGTGTCGCTGTTGACCGAGGAGGTGCCCTGGGAGCGTAATGGCGAGCCTCGGCGTGCGGGGGTCTCTTCGTTTGGGGTCAGTGGGACCAATGCGCATGTGATCCTTGAGGAGGCTGCGCCTGTGGAGGCGACTCCGGTTGTGGGGGCGGCGTCGGGCTCGGGTGACGCTGTGCCTGACGGTGGCGATGTGGTAGACGGTGGAGCTCTTGCCGGGGGTGTGCGTGAGGCGGTTATGGCCGCTGGTGGTGTGCTGGGTGGTGGTGTAGTGCCGTGGGTGCTTTCGGGTAGGGGTGAGGGTGGGTTGAGGGGGCAGGCGGGCCGGTTGCTCGAATGTATGGGTGCGTGTCCGGAGCTGGGTGTTGTGGATGTCGGGTTCTCGCTTGCGGGTCGGGCAACGTTCGAAGATCGTGCGGTGGTGTTGGGTGGGGAGCGCCAGGAGTTGTTGGAGGGTCTGGGGGCGCTCGCGCGGGGAGACGGCTGGGGTGAGGACGCGCGGGGTGTGGTTGGGCGGGGTGTGGTGCGGGGTGTGGCTGGTGCTGGTGGTGGGGGGGTTGTGTTCGTGTTCCCGGGTCAGGGTTCGCAGTGGGAGGGTATGGCTGTTGAGTTGTTGGATTCTTCGCGGGTGTTCGCTGAGCGGATGCGTGAGAGTGGCGAGGCGTTGGCGCCGTTTGTGGATTGGTCGCTTGAAGGTGTGTTGCGGGGTGAGAAGGACGCGCCGGGGTTTGAGCGGGTTGATGTGGTGCAGCCTGTGTTGTTCGCGGTGATGGTGTCGTTGGCGGCGTTGTGGGGCGCGTGCGGGGTGGTACCGGACGTGGTGGTTGGTCACTCCCAGGGTGAGATCGCCGCGGCTTGCGTGGCGGGGGGCCTGTCGTTGGAGGACGCGGCGCGGGTGGTGGCGTTGCGTAGTCGCGCGCTGGCTGGTCTGACGGGGCGTGGCGGGATGGTGTCGGTCGCGGCTGGGGTCGAAGAGGTGCAGTCGTGGATCGAGCGGTTTGACGGCCGGGTGTCTGTCGCGGCGGTCAATGGGCCCTCCTCGGTGGTGGTATCGGGTGAGCGGGACGCGCTCTTGGATTTGGTTGGGGGCTGTGAGGCGGAGGGCGTGAGGGCGCGGGCGATCCCGGTGGATTATGCGGCGCACTCGGTGCAGGTCGAGGAGATTCGTGAGGAGTTGTTGGAGGGATGCCAGTCGATCGCCCCGTGCGCTGGTGGGGTGCCGTTTTATTCCTCGGTGACGGGCGAGATGATCGATATGGCGGGGCTGGACGGGGAGTATTGGTATCGCAATTTGCGTGAGACGGTGCGGTTCGAGCGGGCTGTGCGGGTTTTGCTGGGGGAAGGCCGCAAGACGTTCGTGGAGATCAGCCCGCACCCGGTCCTGGCGGTGGGGGTGATAGAGACCGCCGATGATGAGCCCGGTGCCGGTGCCGGTGCCGGTGCCGGTCCTGGCGCAGGTGCTGCCGGTGCCGGTGCTGGTGGTGTTGGTGTGGTCGGCTCGCTGCGTCGTGAGGAGGGTGGCCCCGGGCGTTTTTTGAGGTCGCTGAGCGAGGTGTGGGTGCGTGGTGTGGGTGTGGATTGGGGTGGGGTGTTTGAGGGGTGTGGTGGTGTGCGGGTGGGGTTGCCGACGTATGCGTTTCAGCGGGAGCGGTTTTGGCTTGAGGGGCAGGTGTGGGGTGGTGGTGTGGGGGATGTCGCTGCGGTGGGGTTGGGTGTTGCGGGTCATCCGTTGTTGGGTGCGGCGGTTGGGTTGGCTGGGGGTGAGGGTTTGTTGTTCACGGGGCGTTTGTCGTTGGGTTCGCATCCGTGGCTGGCTGATCATGCTGTGATGGGTGTGGTGTTGTTGGCGGGTACGGCGTTTGTGGAGCTCGCGTTGTTTGCGGGTGGGCAGGTTGGGTGTGAGGTGTTGAGGGAGCTCGTGCTTGAGGCACCGTTGGTGTTGGAGGGCGATGGTGGGGTACAGGTCCAGGTCGTGGTTGGTGAGCCTGATGGGTCTGGGTGCCGGCCGGTTGGGGTGTATTCGCGGCCTGAGGGCGGGGTGGGCGAGGAGTTGTGGGGCGATGAGCGGTGGGTGCGTCATGCTGGTGGGGTCCTCGCACCGGCTGATGTGGACGAGCGGGGGGAGCGGCCGGGGGAGCTGGCTGGCGACTTGGCTGGGGGTGTGTGGCCGCCGGCGGGTGCCGAGGGTGTGGAGGTCGATGGGCTTTATGATCTGCTCGCTGGGGTGGGGTTTGAGTATGGGCCGTCTTTCCAGGGTTTGCGGGCTGCGTGGCGGCGAGGGAGCGAGGTGTTCGCCGAGGTAGCACTCGGGGAAGACCAGCAGGCACAGGCCGAGCAATTCGGGATTCACCCCGCGCTATTCGATGCCGCGCTACACGGGTTCGGCGTAGGTGTCCTGGGTGACGGCGATGATGATGCTGCTGCTGCTGCTGCTGCTGGTGCTGGAGGAGATGGTGCTGCTGCTGGTGGTGGTGGGGGCGATGCTGGTGGTGGTGTGCGGCTGCCGTTCGCGTGGAGTGGTGTGAGGCTGTATGCGCGGGGTGCGTCCTCGTTGCGGGCGCGGTTGTCCCTAGGGGAGGACGCGCTGTCGCTGGTGATGGTCGATGAGTCCGGGGCGCTTGTCGCATCGGTCGATTCGCTGATCTCGCGCGCGGTGACCCAAGAGCAGCTGGGAGCGGGTGGCGCTCGACAGTCGTTGTTTGGTGTGGATTGGGTCGCGGTCGAGCTACCCCCGCAGGCGGAGCAGGTTTCGTGGGCGCTGGTCGGCGGTGCGGACGTGGGTGGTGTGGGGGAGGGTGGCCTTGGGGTGTATGGGGATCTGGCGGGGTTGGGGGAGGCTGTCGATGGGGGTGCCGTGGTTCCTGGGGTGGTGCTGGTGGATTGCATGGCTGGTGGCTTTGGTGGTGATGTGGCTGAGGCGGCGTGTGGGGTCACGCATCGCGTTTTGGGTCTCCTGCAGGGGTGGCTTTCGGATGAGCGGTTCTCGGGTTCGCGGATGGTGTTGTTGACCCGGGATGCGGTAGCCGTGGGTGAGGATGAGGTTGGTGCTGTGGGTGGTGGCTTGGGTGGTTTGGCGCTGGCGACGGTGTGGGGTTTGGTGCGCTCGGCGCAGTCGGAGAACCCCGGGCGGTTCGTGCTGGTCGATGTGGATGGCGAGGAGTCTTCTGATGGGGTGTTGGGGGCTGTGCTGGGCGGCGATGAGCCGCAGTTGGCGGTTCGCCGGGGTGTTGTGTTCGCGCCGCGGCTGACGAGGGTGGCTGTTGCTGGT
The DNA here is from genome assembly GCA_963725535.1 of uncultured Solirubrobacterales bacterium. Taxonomy (GTDB): domain Bacteria; phylum Actinomycetota; class Thermoleophilia; order Solirubrobacterales; family Solirubrobacteraceae; genus Palsa-744. Next base: position 616,712 of record CAVRYX010000007.1, on the reverse strand, counting down.
GAGGACCCTGTCGCGGGTGAGGGCTCTGGGGCGGGCGGGGTGTCTTTGGTCGCTGACGGGGACGGGGACGGGGTTGTGGGCGCTGGTGTGTTGGTTGGGGTTGGGTTGGGTCTGCGGGGTACTGTGTTGGTTACGGGTGGTACGGGTGACCTGGGTGCGTTGGTCGCGAGGCATTTGGTGGGTGTTCGTGGGGTGCGTAGTGTTGTGTTGGCGAGCCGGCGGGGGCGTGAGGCTGTGGGTGCGCTTGAGCTTCAGGGCGAGCTTGAGGGGTTGGGCGCCCGGGTGGAGGTCGTGGCGTGTGATGTGAGTGATCGTGGGGAGCTTCAGCGGCTGATCGCGTCGGTTCCTGAGGAGTACCCGTTGAGGATGGTTGTGCATGCGGCGGGTGTGCTTGATGATGGGGTGCTCGGCTCGCTCACGGGCGAGCGTTTGGATCGGGTGCTGGCGCCGAAGGTGCGGGGGGCGTGGTATTTGCATGAGCTGACTGAGCATCTCGATCTCGATGCGTTTGTGTTGTTTTCTTCGGCTGCGGGTGTGTTCGGCGGTGTGGGCCAGGGAAATTATGCGGCCGCGAACGTTTTCTTGGACAGCCTTGCTGAGTATCGCCGCGCGCGGGGTTTGCCTGGTATTTCGATCGCGTGGGGATTGTGGGATCAAAGCGCTGGTATGACTGACCGTTTGGGTGAGGTCAACCAGTCGCGTATGACGCGTATGGGTGTCGCTGCGCTCGCTCGCGATGAGGGCCTGGAGTTGTTCGATGCCGCGCGGGTCAGCGACCGCGCGCTGCTGGTCGGGATGCGTTTGGATCTCGGCGCGTTGCGTCCGCTCGCGAGGGCGGGGGTGCTGCCGCCGCTGTTGCGCGGCCTGGTCCGCGTCCCGGTCCGGGCTGTGTCCGCGGGTCCCGGCGGGTGGCTCGCGCAGCGCTTGGCGGAGGTGCCCGCGAGCGAGCGCGAGCGTGTCGCTCTAGAGCTCGTGCGCTCCCAGGCAGCAAGCGTCCTGGGACACACCTCCCCCGAGGCGGTGCCCGTAGAGAAGCCCTTCCTGGAGCTTGGGTTCGATTCGTTGACGGCGGTCGAGCTGCGTAACCGTCTGGGCGCCGCCAGCGGCCTGCAGCTACCCGCAACACTCGTATTCGACTACCCCAACCCCACCGCACTGGCCGGATACCTGCGGTCCGCACTGGCTCATTCGGATGATGAAGAGCAGCATTCCAACGGATCGACGAGGGATGCGGATGCGCAGGGCGTCTCCTCCGAGGAGGAGGCCAGGGGAACGCTCGGTGCGCTCATGGGCGAGGCCGGTATCCGCGGCACGGTCGACGAGTTCATGGGGCTGCTGATCGCCGTCTCCGGGTTCCGTCCGACGTTCGATTCCCAACCCAACTCAGCCGAGACTCCCAAACCCGTTCGTCTCGCCAAGGGTGAGGAGACTCCCGGCCTCGTCTGCCTGCCGTCTGTGCTCGCGATCGCCGGTCCTCATCAGTACGCGAAATTCGCCAGTGCCTTTCGCGGCGAGCGCCACACCACGGTGTTGCCACTGCCGGGATTCATCGACGGGGAGCGCGTGCCCGCGACCATGGACGTCGCCGTCGAGGCGCACGCCGAGGCTATCCGGCGACTTGTCGAGGGTGCTCCGTTCGTCCTCGCCGGCCACTCCACCGGCGGCATCCTCGCCTATGCGCTGGCAGTCCATCTCGAGCGTATCGGCGTCCCCGTGGCAGGGGTCGTCCTGATCGACGCCTACCCACCCGGGAGTCAGGTGCTCGCGCAAGCCATGAGCCCGGTGATCGGCGGCATGGTGGAGCGAGAGCGGGCGTATGTGCCGATGAGCGACACTCGACTGACGGCGATGGGCGCTTACAGTCGGCTGCTGGTCGATTGGAGGCCCACGGAGATCGCGGCTCCGACCCTGTTCGTCGGTGCGAGCGAGCCGCTGCCCGGGATACCGGCGGACAGCGAGTGGAGAGCCTCCTGGAGCCTCGCTCATCTCAGGGTCGATGTGCCCGGCAACCACTTCACGATGATGGAGGACCATGCCGCGGCAGCAGCGCAGGCCGTCAAGAGCTGGCTGTTGACGACATTTGAAGAGAGGAGGTGACGGGCCGAGCGGGCCGAGGTCTGGCGCGCGATTGACCGATCCCGACGCGTGGTGCACGCGAGCCCTATTGTGTGGCTCACTGTGATGACCCACACCCACACGGAGGTTCGCGCGTGCCCGAGGTAGAGGCCCATATCACCGGCACAGTCTGGAAGATCGAGTGTGCCGTGGGCGATCGGATCGAGGAGGGCGACACGGTGGCGATCCTCGAGTCGATGAAGATGGAGATGCCGGTAGAGGCCGAGGACGCGGGGGTCGTCAGCGCGATCCTCTGCGAGGAGGGTCAGGCGGTCAGTGAGGGCGACACGCTGGTCGTGCTGGAGTAGGAGATGTCCTACACCGCTCCGATGCTCGAGCTCGCCGGCGGGAAGCTGCTGGTCGACCGGCCCGCCGACCGCGTCGCGCGCCTGACGATCGCCAACCAGGCCAAGCGCAACGCGCTCGACCACCCGATCCTCGACGCGATCGCCTCGACGCTCACCGAGCTCGCCGTCGAGGGAGAGGCTCGCTGCGTGATCGTGACGGGCGCGCACGGCGTGTTCTCGGCCGGCTACGAGATCGGCGAGATTACCGACGGCAGGTTCCTGGCGGAGGCCGAGCGTCTGGTCGCGCACCCGTTCACCGAGGCGATCCAGGCGCTGGAGGCGTTCCCCTACCCGACGCTGGCGGCCCTGCCGGGACACGCCATCGGCGGGGGACTCGAGCTGGCGATCGCCTGCGACCTGCGCGTGGCGGCGCAGGGAGTTAAGCTCGGCATGCCCCCGGCCAAGCTTGGCCTGGTCTACTCTCACACCGGCCTGCGCCGCTTCCTGGATGCGATCGGCGCTGCGCGTACCCGCGAGCTGTTCCTGCTCGGGAGTCACATCGACGCCGCGACCGCCCTGCAGTGGGGCCTGGTCAACCGGGTCGTGGCGGCGGATCAGCTGGAGCGGACCGCGCTGAACCTGGCCGGCGAGCTGGCCGGCAACGCGCCGCTGTCGCAGACCGGCAACAAGCACGTGATCGCCGCCCTGCTGCGCGCGCAGAGCGGCCTCGCCGAGGAGACCGAGGCGGAGCTGATCGAGCTGCGCCGTGCGTCCTTCGCCTCACACGACCTGCGCGAGGGTATGCGTGCCTTCGCTGAAAAGCGCAGCCCCCGGTGGAAGGGTGAGTAGCTGGATGGCCTGCGGCCGCTGAGGTGTTCGCGTGGCGCCTTGGGGGTTGGTGCCATGCCGTCTGGGGTAGGGGGCTTGACAACGTGTTGCAGGTGTGGTTATATAGCGTGGTCGCGGTGTCCACCCCATGGTGGAGCTGGGCGAACATAGGGTCTGGTTTGGGTCATCCAGTCTTGTGGTTGACATCCAAGCGCTTGCAGGGGCTGGGTTTGGGAAGAGGGACTGGGTCACAACGCATGAGGGAGATGGTTGAGCGTGGTTTCGAGAGGGAATAACGTGCTGGATATGTGCGCGGCCCCGTATGGGGTTCTTGCTAGATGCATCAGCGGTCTGATGCATCTCTCTCTCTCTCTCTCTCTCTTCGGCTTCTCGGCTTGTAGCTAGCCGGCCGGTAGCGGCGCGTTCGCGCCGTCCGGGCTTCCCCGCGTGCGGGGGTTGGTCTCGTCTGGCCCCGGGTTGTGTAGGGGTTCCCGTTGCGTGGGGGTGCTCGTGATGCCCGCGCGTGCGGTGGTCCGTCGTGGTGCCCAGGTATCGGGGGCGCGTAGGGGCGCGCGGCGCTCGGGGGCGGGGGTAGCGGAGCCCGCGGGGGTTACGAGTATGCCGCACGAGCAGCTGGTGGAGATTCAGCGCTCGCGGTTGTTGGCGGCGGCGGTCGTCGCGGTCGATGAGCTTGGTTATGCGGATACGACGGTCTCGGATGTGACGAGTCGTGCGCGGGTGTCGCGCCGTACGTTCTATGAGCTGTTCGCCAACCGCGAGGAGTGTCTGACGGCGGTGTTGGAGGACGTGGTCGCGTTGGTCTCGGGTGAGATCGCGGCGGCGGGATTGGATGGTTTGGCGTGGCGTGAGCGGGTGCGTGGGGGCCTGTCGGTGATTCTCGGGTTCTTGGATCGCGAGCCGGCGCTCGCGCGGGTCTGTGTGGTGCAGGCGTTGCGCGGCGGCCCGCTGTTGCTCGGGCGGCGCGAGGAGATCCTTGCGGGTTTGGCGAGGGTCGTTGATGAGGGTCGTTTGGAGGGTGCGCGTGGCGGGGGGTGTACCCCGTTGACCGCGGAGGGTGTCGTCGGCGCGGCGTTCACGATCATCTATGCGCGGCTGTTACGCGGGGAGCGTGAGCCGCTCACGGGCCTGCTGGGTGAGCTGATGGGGATGATCGTGCTGCCCTACCGGGGCGCCGCGGCGGCGCGCCGCGAGCTAGCACGCCCGGCACCGGTGGGGTCTGCGGGCACTCCTGGTGAGCAGGCCGGGGCTGCCCGCGCGGTGGGTGATCCGCTGCAGGGTGTCTCGATGCGCTTGACGTATCGCACCGCGCGGGTCCTCGAAGGCGTGGGGCAGTGCCCCGGGGCGAGCAACCGTGAGGTCGCCGAGCGCGGGGGGATCCACGACCCGGGGCAGGTCTCAAAGCTGCTAGCGCGCCTAGAGCGCCTCGGGCTGCTCACCAACACCGGTGAGGGCCACGCCAAAGGCGAACCTAACGCATGGCATCTAACCGTATTGGGAGAGCGTGTCACCGCGCAGCTCGCTCTCAAGAGCGACGTAAGGCAGGTCGCGTGATGCCTTCGACGACACACAGAGAGAGAGCTTGATATGCGAGGAGGAGGCGTTGAGGGCGATGGGTGACAGGAAGGACAACACGATGATTTCCAAGGAGAATACTATGACTTCCACGATCCGTAAGCACCTGAACGCGGCGACGTTGATCGCGTTCGTCGCGCTCGTCTTCGCGATGAGCGGCGGCGCGTTCGCGCTCTCGGGCGGCGGCAGCAACGGTTTGCACCCAACGGCGTCGATCGCGAAGCAGAAGAAGGCCACGTCGAAGGGTACGCCCGGGCCGCGTGGCCCGAAGGGCAAAACCGGAGCGGCGGGACCCGCAGGGCCGGCGGGGCCGGCCGGCAAAGAAGGGACCGCTGGTAAAGAAGGTGCTGCGGGTAAGGAAGGGCCCGCGGGCAAGGAAGGCGCTGGTAAAGAAGGGCCAGCGGGTAAAGAAGGCCCCGCCGGTAAAGAAGGCAAGGCAGGAAAGAACGGTACGACAGGATTCACCGAAACACTGCCGGAAGGCGAATCTGAGCGGGGGGTCTGGACTGTGACAGACACTCAAGCTGAGACCGAAGCCTCAAAGGCAAAACCCGAAGTAGAGGAAGAGCTCCGGGCCAGCATCTCCTTTCCCATCCCATTAGCGAGCTCTCTCAGTAAGGAACATGTCCACTTTATCCTTGAAGGGGAAGGGGAAGGAGAACCTAGCTATAAAGCAGTGCAGGGTTGTGGTGGCAACTACAAGAAACCGACCGCGGAAAGCGGCAATCTCTGTGTCTTTACTACAACAATGATGGCCGATAGTAAATATAACGAAACAGAACCGGTGGGGGTCCCCTTCGCCATCGTCGACCCAGAAGAAGTACCGCCACCGCCCGGGCCCGATGGAGCGGAAGAACTTGGCCCACGTGGGGCAGGTAGATCGGGTGCTGTGCTGGCCTTTTCCGCTTTCCTCGAAAAAGAGACGGTATATGGTTACGGCGTGTGGGTCGTAACAGGCTGAGCGTGTGAGGACCAAGTTGTCATGCGCTTTCCTATATGTAGACCGACGATCGGACCTGGACGGGCAATCGCGTCCACCCGGGTCACCCTGGTTCGCCCCTGCACGGTGGCGTTGCCATCACATGGGAGGAGACGTTCGATGAGTGTCCGCGGCTTGATATCGACGACCTTGGCGTGGTTCTGCGCGGCGGTTGGATTCCTCTTGCTCGCGGGCGCGCCTGCAAGCGCCGCGGTTCCCGCCGGGTTCGGCAGCATGGGGGAAGGTGCGGGCCAGTTCAAAGAACCCAGGGGTATGGCGGTCGATCAGGGCAACGGCGATGTCTACATCGTGGATCGCAACAACAATCGCCTCGACAAGTTCACCGCGGAAGGAGCCTTCCTGATGGCCTGGGGTTGGGGTGTCGCCGACGGGACGACCGAAGCTCTACAGGTGTGCACAGTTACGTGCTTCGGGGGCTTGGGGGGCGCCGCCGCAGGACAGTTCGGCCCATTCTCCGCCGAAGGTGTGGCTGTCGACAACGACCCGCTGAGCTCGTCCTATGAAGATGTGTATGTGGTGGACAAGGAAAATCATCGGGTCGAGGAGTTCAGCCCGACTGGCGAATTCCTACTTATGTTTGGCGGTATAGTCAACGAAGGGACCAAAGGCAACATCTGCCTCGCAGGCGAAAAATGCGAGGCCGGCAAAATGGGCCTGGGCGAGGGCGAATTCTACGGCGACGGGATGGCGATCGCGGTCGGTCCAAATGGTGTCGTCTACGTCGGCGATATGGGTCGCGTTCAGGAGTTTAGCTCCGGTGGTGGCTACATCGGCCAGTTCGCCAACACCAGCGGTGGTTGCACGACCGGCTTGGCTATCGATTCCGTTGGCGATATCTATCTGGTGGAGAGCAATAAGAACCCGGACTATCCAGAAGTGTGTGGGTCGTCGGGGCCCGGGGTTCTTGAATACGACTCCTCTGGGGTATTGTTGAAGAAGCTTGAACCAGAAGGTGACGTTCGCAACGTGGCGATCGATTCAGCGGATGATGTCTTCGTCGACGAAGTCAGCCAAAGTCAGGGGGAAAAGGAACACCTTGTCGAGTACAGTTCGGCGGGGATCGAGCTGTCGCGCTTCGCGCCGAGCGAGTCGGATGGCTCTAACGGCCTCGCATGGGGTGACACATTGGGAAGACTCTATGCGGTCAGCCAGAGTGCTGTGCGATTGGTATCACCGCCACCGCCGGGACCGCTGCTGGTCGGCGGCGAGGCCGTGAACGGGGTCACATCCACGTCGGCTACATTGAACGCGACTATTAATCCGGAGGATCACGCGGCCAGGTACCGTTTCGAATACGGCCCGACCGAATCCTATGGCAAAAGCGCCCCGGTGCCGGAAGGATCGTTGGCGGCAAGTTTCAACGACGAACCAGTGCAGGTAAAGATCAAGGGATTGACCGCTGGTACGACCTATCATTATCGGGTTGTCGCGACGGACTCCGAAGGTCATTTCACGGATGGCACGGACGAGACATTCACGACGCTACCTGCTGTGTCGATCGACGGAGTGTCCGTCAGCGAAGTGGCATCCACGAGCGCGACGTTCGGAGCCCGAATCAATCCGTTGGGCGCAGAAGCGTCATATCAGCTTGAATACGGCACGAGCACGGCCTATGGCACGGTCATCTCCGAAGGGTCGCTGGGCGATGGTTCGAGCGACGTTACGGTGGGTCCCGTGCAGGTGCAGGGTCTCTCGCCAGATACCGTCTACCACTACCGCGTGGTCGCGTTTGATGAACGCGAAGGCGTTCCCTACACCATCGAAGGTCCCGATCAATTGTTCACCACCCAGGCGCCCGGTAGTGAATTGACGTTACTGGACGGGCGTCAATGGGAACTGGTGTCCCCCCCCGACCACCATGGCGCCTCGTTCTCCCACATTTCGGAATCAGGTGTTATACAAGCCTCGGCATCGGGTGACGCAATGACCTATCTAGCTACCTTACCGACCGAAGCCGAACCGCGCGGATATCACGAAGGTGAGCAGGTCCTTTCTAGGCGCGAATCGGGAGTCTGGGCTTCTCGCGATATCGCGACGGCACACAGTGCACCCAGCGGTCCGGTTCTCGCCCACGGCGAAGAATATAGGTTCTTTTCCGAAGATCTATCACTTGGTCTGGTCGAACCGTGGGATGAAAGGTACTTCACGTCCCTTGCGCCTGAAGTCTCGCCGCCGGACACGGAAACCACAGTCTATTTGCGTCACAATGACACATGCGATCAGACTCCCGCTACCTGCTACATGCCGCTGGTGACGGGTGCGCCCGGTTACGCCGATGTGCTCGCGGGAACTAAATTTGGCGATGACATCCAATTCGTCGGTGCTACGTCCGACCTAAGCCACGTGGTCCTGTTCTCCGGCGTTGGGTTGACGTCGGAGCCGCCAAACGGCGGCGGATTGTATGAGTGGGCGGCCAGCCCATCGCCATCTAAAGAGCTGCAGCCGGTAAGTGTCCTTCCGAATGGTATGGCGGCCAACGGCGGGGAACTCGGTTCTGGGCGTAATACCAGGCACGCGATCTCTGCCGACGGGTCGCGCGTCTTCTGGTCGGATAACGGACATCTTTACATGTGGGATGCGATTGAGGGCAAGACGATCCAGCTCGACGTTCCCGAACCGGGCGCCCCGAGGTTGGGTGTGGAATCTAGGCCTATCTTTCAGGTCGCGAGCAGCGATGGCTCGAGGGTTCTCTTCACCGATTCACAGCCTTTGACGAGCGACGCGGGAAGCGATAGCAACCAGGGCACGGAAGGTGACCTGTATGAGTGCATAATCGTCGAAACGGCCGGTGGGAACGAGTGCAAGCTAAGCGATTTGACGCCTACGATCGCCGGACAGAGCGCAGATGTACAGGGTGGGGTGCTCGGCGCAAGCGAAGACGCATCCTACGTGTACTTCGTCGCTGACGGTGTCCTGAATTATGTAGCGAACGAAGAGGGCGAAAAAGCGACTCAGGGGGATTGTTCCGGCGGACTTGGAGTGCAGCCGCCGGGAGTCACCTGCAATCTCTACCTGTTGCACTATGACGCGACCTCGGGGCAATGGGAAGCACCGCGGTTCGTCGCGGTGTTGTCGGGCGAAGATGGTTCGGATTGGAGTTTTGAGCCTAGTGGACTGACTTCGAGGGTTTCGCCGAATGGGCGTTACCTGGCCTTTATGTCGGATCGATCGTTGACGGGCTATGACAATCATGACGCCGCCAGCGGTGCGCCCGACGAGGAGGTGTACCTATATGACGCGGACGGCAATGCGGGCGCGGGTCGTCTGGTCTGCGCGTCGTGCAACCCGTCGGGTGCTCTTCCCGTCGGGGTCGAATGGGACGGGGGGAGGAGTATGCGACTAGCGGCCGGCGGGCGTATCAACTGGGCAGATACAACGTGGTTGGCCGCAAATCTACCCGGTTGGACGTCCTTTGGAGAGAGTGAGGCGGCCTATCAATCGCGCTACCTGTCTGACGAAGGACGGTTGTTCTTCAATAGCCACGATGCCTTGGTGTCGCAGGACGTTGACGGTACTGAGGATGTGTACGAGTACGAGCCGGCCGGGACTGGGAGTTGCTTGACTTCGTCCTCGACGTTTGGTAGGGCATCGGATGGCTGTGTCGATTTGATCTCTTCGGGCACGTCAGCCCAGGAATCAGCGTTTCTCGACGCGAGCGAAAGCGGCGGTGACGTGTTCTTCCTGACCACCGAAAAGCTTGTTCGCCAGGAGGTTGACGACGGTTTGGCTGTGTATGATGCGCATGCGTGTACGGAACAGTCGCCGTGCTTTAGCTCGCCAGCGCCCTCGCCCGCGTGTACGACTGTGGAATCCTGCAGGGCCGCGCCGACGCCGCGACCGGCGATCTTCGGGGATCCGTCGAGCGCGACGTTCTCCGGGGCAGGCAATGTGGCTTCACCGCTACCCGTGCCGGCAGTGAGGCCAAAGATGTTGACACGGGCGCAGAAGCTGACCGCTGCGCTAAAGGCATGCCGTGGGCAGAAAGGCCATCGAAGGCAGGTGTCGTGTGAAGGGCGGGCGCGCAAGCGGTACGGGCCCAGGATTAGAGCCAAGAAGACCAGCGCTACGAGTAGGAAGAGAGGTGGTATGCGGTGATTGCGCAGCGCTTGATCTTGGGTAGGAGTATCTTCTCGGTTGCCGTCGCTGGTGTTTTGGCGGTGCTCATCGGCGCGGCATCCGCCCATGCTGCCCCTGAATTGCCGTCGCCGTGGTGGGGAGTGACGTCGGGCTCGCGCCCGAGTGAGTTGCCTTCGGAAGGCACGGGTCAGATCGTCTTGACTGCGCAGGATTTGGGCGATGCCAACGCCGATGGGGCGGCCAGTCCGATCAAGATTGTGGACGTCCTGCCCGAAGGATTGGCAGCGACCGGGATCGAAGGTATTGCGGGCGGCCAATCATACTCCGGGGCGCTGTTTAACCACGGTCCGGTGAGCTGCTCGTTGAAAAAGCTGACGTGCACGTTCTCGGGTACCTTGCCGGCCTACGAACAGATCGAAATACGTATCGCGGTAAGAGTGCTGACGGGCGCGTCGTCCGGTGAACAGAACACAGTTAGTGTCTATGGCGGTGGGGCCGCTGGTGTAAAGACCCTCAGCCGCCCCATCAAAGTGGGCGGGGCGCCAAGGTTCGGCATCGAAGAATATCGCGTGATCCCTGAAAACGCGGGCGGCTCGATCGACACGCAGGCGGGTTCGCATCCGTTCCAGGTAAGCAGCGTGCTCACGCTCGACCAGACGTTCTTCAAAGAAGGCGTGCTGAAGGGCTTGCCTGGGGCTGTCGCGCTGCCGAAGGAGCTAGTGGGCGAACTGCCGACGGGACTTGTTGGCAATCCGACCGCGATCGCACAATGCACACAAACGCAGTTCGATACCAACATAAACGACGCGACAGGGTTTCCAAACGAATGCCCGCAGCAATCGGCTGTCGGAGTAACCACGGTTACGTTTGTCAACTCGCTTACCGGCCTTGAAACAACAACACAACCAGTCTTTAACATGGAACCGCTGGCGGGTGAGCCGGCTCGGTTTGCGTTTGAGGCAGGTGGGATCGTCCCTGTATATCTGGAAGCGTCAATTCGCACGGGTGGAGATTATGGTGTGACACTCACGGGGAGTAACATCGTCCAGCTCGACTCACTAATGAGCTTCAAGCTCACGTTCTGGGGCGTGCCGGGCGATCTGCGCCACAACGATCAACGCGGCCTGCAATGTTTGCGTGGTGGCGAATTGCTTGCCGGTGAAGGCCGGTGCGAAGCGTTGACCGAGAACAACCCCCCAGCGTTCCTGATGATGCCCACATCATGTGAACGGCCGTTTGAATCGACGGCGTTGGGCGGTTCGTGGGCTGCAGGTGGGATCGCCTCAGAACAAGCTGAACCGGTGACCTACCGCCTGCCGGTGGGGTTGGACGGCTGCAACCATCTACCGTTCTCCCCGCGGATCAGCGTCGCGCCGGACGTTCCGGATGCGAGCACATCGACGGGGCTGACGGTGGATGTGCATGTTCCTCAGGAATCGGCGCTCTACCCGGAAGGGCTCGCGGAGTCCTCGGTCAAGGACATTACCGTCGCCTTGCCTGAAGGCATGGCGGTCAACCCATCCGGCGGCGACGGGCTGGGGGCGTGCTCGGAATCGCAGATCGGGTACCTTCCGGGTGAGAGTAGCCCACCGGGGGATCTGCGCTTCACGTCGGGTTTGCCTGAACCGTTTTGCCCGAACGCGTCGAAGATCGGCGCAGTGACGATCCGTACGCCGCTGTTGCCAAATCCGGTGAAGGGCTTTGTGTATCTCGCGTCGCAGAACGAAAACCCGTTTGGGTCGTTGGTTGCGGTCTATCTGGTGGCTGAAGATCCGGTGTCGGGGACGCTGATCAAGCTCGCCGGGGACGTACACTTGAGCGAAGCGGGGCAGCTCGTGGCGACGTTCGAAAACAGTCCTGAGCTACCATTCGAAGACGCGGAACTGCACTTCTTTGGTGGGGAACGCGCGCCGCTGGCGACACCCGCGCACTGCGGCGCGTATACGACGACGTCCTCGCTCGCGCCGTGGTCGGGCAGTGTGCCCTCGACGCCGTCCGCGACGTTCGACATCACTAGCGGCCCGTACGGGAGCGCGTGCCCAGGGTCTTCGTTGCCGTTCGGCCCGTCGCTGACGGGTGGCACGATCGACAACAACGGCGGCGCGTTCAGCGCGCTGTTCGACAACGATCGGCCGCGAAGATGGCCAGCAGAACATGCGGAGCGTGCAGCTGCATATGCCACCAGGCCTTCTCGGGGCTACTCTCCGGGGTAGAACTGTGCCCCGAAGCGCAAGCAAATGCTGGGACGTGCGGTCCGGGGAGTCTGATCGGGGAAACGACGGTCAGCGCGGGTGTGGGCTCTGATCCTGTGAGCGTGACGGGCGGGAAGGTCTATATCACCGGCCCGTATAGGGGTGCGCCGTTTGGGTTGTCGATCGTCAACCCGGTGAAGGCCGGCCCGTTCGATCTCGAGCACGACACCTCCAAGCCCAACGAATACGAGCCGGCGTGCGACTGCGTGGTCGTGCGCGCCCGGATCGAAGTGGACCCCCAGACCGCGGCGTTGACGGTCACGACCGATGAAAGCGGCCCGTATGCGATCCCACGTCTGATCGATGGGATCCCGGTGCAGATCAGGAGGGTCAACGTCCTGATCGACCGCCCCGGGTTCACGTTCAACCCGACCGACTGCAACCCGATGGCGATCACCGGCGCGATCCAGAGCGATGAAGGCGCGAGCTCACCGGTGTCGGTCCCGTTCGACGCGGCGAACTGCGCGACGCTCGGCTTCGCCCCCAAATTCGCGGTCTCAACCCAGGGGAAGACCAGCAAAGCCGAGGGTGCGAGCCTGTCCGTGAAGCTGGCCTACCCCAAGGCGCCATTCGGGTCGCAGGCGAACATCAAGCGCGTCAAAGTCGAACTCCCCAAGCAGTTGCCGTCGAGGCTCGATACGTTGCAGAAGGCGTGCTCTGCGGCGCAGTTCGAAGCGAACCCGGCGGGGTGCCCGGCGGCGTCGGTGATCGGGCATGGCAAGGCGATCACGCCGTTGATCCCGGTCCCCCTGGAAGGCCCCGCGTACTTCGTCAGCCACGGCGGCGAAGCATTCCCGTCGCTGATCATCGTGCTGCAGGGCTACGGCGTGACGGTGGACCTGGCCGGTTCGACGTTCATCAACGAAAAGACGGGGGTCACGAGCAGCACGTTCAAGACGGTCCCCGACGCCCCGGTCGGCAGCTTCGAACTGACACTCCCCGAGGGCCGGTACTCCGCGCTCGCCGCGAACGCGAACCTCTGCAAGGCGAAGCTCACGATGCCGACAGAATTCCTCGCGCAGAACGGCGCTGAGATCCACCAGTCCATCAAGATCGCGGTCACCGGCTGCCCCAAGGCCAAGAAGAGCTCCAAACACAGGAAGCAGGCCAGGCGCAGCGCCAAGAAGGGCCATCCAAAGAAGAAGTAGCCGTCGGCCCTCCGCGGCGCGCGTGACGCGGGGGTCACCCCCGTGGTTCACTACGGCAGCAACTGCAGCGCCTTGCAGTGGAGCGGTCTGACGGCGTGGAAGTGGCGGCGGTCGAGGGTGATGACGTGGGGGGTGTTGAGCCGCTCGGCGAGTGCGATGACGGAGGCGTCGGTGGCGCCGAGCGGGAAGTTCGCGTATTGGCGGATGAGCTCGGCGATGCGTGTCCACTCCTGCGGTGGGGGTGCGTCGACGTCGAGGGTGCCGAGCGCCTGGATGAAGGTCGCCTCGACGTCGGCGCCGAGGCGTGTCGCAGCGAGGTAGGCGACCTCGGCGATGACGAGCACCGGGATCACCAGGCGCAGTCCGGGGCGGCTGAGCGCGGCTGCGCAGGCGTGGTGGTCTGCGTCGTCGAGGTCGAGTGAGGCGTAGAGCGGCCCGGTGTCAACGACTGCGAGCATCGCCCCACTCGCGGGCGAGGATCTCCTCCGCGCGCTGCGCCGTGTCGCCTGTGCCGCTGTGCCCGATGCCGATGAATGGCAGACCGCCCGCGGCCTGCCTGTCGAGGTGCTCGCGCAGCGCGTTCCGTGCGACCTCTGAGACGGACACGCGTCGCCGCTGTGCCTCGCGCTCGATGTCCTGGGCCAGATCCTCCGGCAGGCTGATGGTAGCACGCCTCATACGCTCATCGTATCATCGCGTAGGAGCACAAGCAGCCGTGTCCGACCCAGTGCGCGCGGGGTCTCAGAAGGAGCGGCGCGCGCTGACGCGGGGTACGGACGCCCCGCGCGCACGCGCCCCGGCGCCCCGCACGAACACGCGTGGACGATCTCAAAATACCCCTGCAGGTACGCTCATACCCGTGGTCCTCGCGATCGACCAGGGTACGACGGGTTCTACGTGCATCGTCTTTGATGAGCGTATGGAGGTGGTCGGGCGCGCGTATCGGGAGTTCGCGCAGCACTTTCCCCGGCCGGGGTGGGTGGAGCACGATCTGGGGGAGATCTGGGAGGTGACGTGTGCGGTCGCGGGCGCGGCGCTGGACGGTGCTGGGGTACGCGACGGGGAGCTTTTGGCGGTGGGGATCACCAATCAGCGCGAGACGGTCTGTGTGTGGGACCCGGCTACGGGGGAGCCGCTGCATCGGGCGATCGTGTGGCAGGACCGCCGTACCGCTGCGCGCTGTGAGGAGCTGCGCGCGGCGGGGCACGAGGGGCTGATCCGCGCGCGTACTGGGTTGGTGCTCGACCCCTACTTTTCGGCTTCCAAGATCGAGTGGCTGCTCGAGCACGTGGAGGGGTTGCGCGCGCGCGCGCGCGCTGGCCGCGCGGTGTTTGGGACGATCGATTCGTGGCTCCTATACAGGCTTACCGGCGAATATGTGACCGACCCCTCGAATGCGTCGCGGACGATGCTGTTTGACATCGCGGCGGGGCGTTGGGACCCGGAGCTGTTGGAGCTTTTCGGGGTGCCCGCTCGGGCGCTGCCCGAGGTACGCGCGAGTGCGGGCGTTCTGGGCGTCACGCGGCCCGAGGCTCTGCACGGCCACGCGGTCCCGGTCGCGGGCGTGGCGGGCGACCAGCAGGCGGCGCTGTTCGGCCAGGCGTGTACCGACCCGGGGATGGGTAAGAACACGTACGGCACGGGCTCGTTCGTGCTGTTGAACGCCGGCTTCACCGCGCCGGCCCCGGCGGCGGGGCTGCTGAGCACGGTTGCGTGGGGGCTTGGATTCCCGCCCACCCACGCTCTCACCTACGCACTGGAGGCGTCGATCTTCGTGACCGGCGCGGCGGTGCAGTGGCTACGCGACGGCCTTGGCATCATCGCCGACGCGGCCGAGACCGAGGCGCTCGCGGCCTCGCTGCAGTCCAACGATCAGGTCTACTTTGTCCCCGCGCTGACGGGCCTCGGCTCCCCCCACTGGGACCCCCACGCGCGCGGGACGATCGTGGGCCTGACGCGCGGTTCCACTCGCGCGCACCTCGCGCGCGCGACCCTGGAGGCGATCGCCTACCAGACGGTGGACGCGGTCCGCGCGATGGAGGCGGGGGCAGGGGAGCCGCTGCGCGAGCTGCGCGCCGACGGCGGCGCGACCGCTAACCGCTGGCTGATGCAGTTCCAGGCGGACGTCCTCGGCGTTCCGGTGCTGCTGCCCGAGGTGACCGAGACGACCGCGCTCGGCGCGGCCTTTCTCGCGGGCGTGGGCGCGGGCCTGTGGACGGTCTCGGACGTACGCGCCGGCTGGCGCGAGCGCGCGCGCTTTGAGCCGCGCATGGGCGAGGGCGAGCGGGCGTGTCTGCTCGCAGGCTGGCACGGCGCGTTGGCTCGTGCGCGGTCCGGTTAAAGGTCTTTTTTGATAGCGGCCTCCGGCCGCAGCGGCGTTCGCGTGGCGTCCCCGGGGCCGGTGCAGAGTAGGTCTGCGTTTGGGGGCTTGACATCGCGTTACAAGTGTGGTTATATAGTGCGGTACGGTGCTCACGGAGGGTGGAGCGCCGGCCGACATAGATCTGGTTTGGGTCATTCCGTCTTGTGGTTGACATCCAAGCGCTTGCAGGGAAAAGGGTTTGGGACGAGGGACTGGGTCAGAACGTATGAGGGAGATGGTTTAGCGTGGTTTCGAGAGGGAATAACGTGCCGGATATGCGCGCGGCCCCGCGTGGGGTTCTTGCTAGATGCATCAGCGGTCTGATGCATCTCTCTCTCTCTCTCTCTCTCTTCAGCTTCTCGGCCTGCAGCTAGCCGACCGGTAGCGGCCGGTTCGCGTCGCCCGGGCTCCCCCGCACGCGGGGGTCGGTCTCGTTTGGCTTTCGGGAGGACGCTCTGATGTCCGCGCGTGCGGTGGCGGTGCGCGCCCCGAGCGTGGGTGCCTCGCATGAGCAGATTGTCGAGATTCAGCGCTCGCGATTGCTCGCGGCGGCGGTGTCCGCGGTCGACGGGCTCGGCTATGCGGATACCACGGTTGGGGATATAACGCGTCGCGCGCGGGTGTCGCGGCGTACGTTCTACGAGCTGTTCAAGAACCGCGAAGAGTGCCTCGCCGCGGTCTTGGAGGATGTGGTCGCGCTGATCCGGGGTGAGGTCGCCGCTGCGGGCTTGGATGGTCTTGGGTGGTGCGAGCGGGTTCGTGGGGGGCTGTCGGTGGTTCTCTCGTTCATGGATCGTGAGCGGGCTTTGGCGCGGGTCTGTGTTGTGCAGGCGTTGCGTGGTGGCCCGCAGTTGCTCGAGCGTCGCGAGGAGGTCCTCGCGGGGTTGGCGAGGCTCGTCGATGAGGGTCGCTTGGAGGGCGGTACGCGCGGTGGTGGTGGGTGTACGCCGTTGACGGCGGAGGGTGTTGTGGGCGCGGCGTTCACGATCGTGTACGCGCGGCTGTTGCGAAGGGATCGTAAGCCGCTCATGGGCTTGTCGGGTGAGTTGATGGGGATGATCGTGCTGCCGTATTTGGGTGCGGCGGCGGCACGTCGGGAGTTGGCGCGGCCGGTGCGCGTGGAGAGTGGGGGTGCGGTTGGTAACCAGGCCGTGGCTGGGGGGGCGGTAGGTGATCCGTTGCAGGGTGTCTCGATGCGTTTGACGTATCGCACGGCGCGGGTCCTCGAGGGTGTCGCGGGGTGCCCGGGGGGCAGCAACCGCGAGGTCGCTGAGCACGCGGGGGTCGCGGACCCGGGGCAGGTCTCAAAGCTACTGGCGCGCCTGGAGCGCCTTGGGTTGCTCGTCAATACTGGTCTAGGTCACAGTATGGGCGAGCCGAACGCTTGGACGCTCACGGCCAAGGGCGAGCAAGTCGCACGGAGCATCCGTCTGCAGGTCCCGCGTCGAGCGGAAGACCACGTGATAGCGCGTAAGACACCGGCAGCGAAAAGACACACGGTGGCCCTCTGATGCGGGCACGCTTGTCCACCGGGGGGCTGATCCCCTCGCTGCTCGTCAGGCTAGGCGCTCTGCGTGTCCCAGTGCGTGTGTCGCTCACAGTGACCTGCGCGCTGGTGTTCGGGCTTGTCTTGGGAAGCGCGCCGGCGTTGGCGGTCAGGGGTCCCTCCGGGGCGCTTGTCGCGGCGTGGAGCTGGGGGGTGGGCGACGGGAGTGAGAATGGTATGGATGCGAGCGCGATGGGAGTGCTGGCGAGGCCTGCTGCGGTGAACGTGGCTGTCGCGGCGGCTTCGGGTGTGCAGAAGAGGAACGGCACGATCGAAGCGACGCTTAACGGCAGTGTGGAACCCGAAGGCGAAGAAGTCGAGGAATGTTACTTCGAATACGGGCCGAGTCTTCCTTCTGGGAAAAAGGCTCCGTGCGAACCTTCCCCGGGGTCGGCCGCGGGCGCGGTGGCGGTTCACGCGACGGTGAACAATTTGCTGGCGAGCACGATCTACCGCTACGTGATCGTGGCGGAAGGCCCCCAAGGTTCGAGTACGAGCGCCGAAGTCGAATTCGAAACACCGGTCGCGGTGGTGGGTGTCACGAAGTGTGGTGCGAGCGGCTTGTTGAATCAAGGTGCGACGCTGCATGGTTCGTTGGAACCGGAGGGCCTTTCGACGAGTTGGTTCTTCGAATACAGGGAGGCCGGGAGCGCGGAACCGTGGTCGAAGAGCGCTGAAGGTGGCGTGGAAAAGCCGACCGGTAGGTTCGCGGACCCGGAAGAGGGCGTCTCCGGGCTTGAACAGGACACGACTTATGAATGTCGGCTGGTCGCCAGTAACTTGTATGGCAGCACGACCAGCACGGAAGGGCAAGAAAAAGAAGGAGAACCGGTAGGCAATCATGAGTTCACGACGGCGTTGCCGCCGGAAGTAGTGGCGGCGGCGGCTGTGGGGGTAGGGTTCTCGAGTGTCACGTTAAGCGCGACGATCAACGGCTTTGGGGCCGCGGATACCTACCGGTTTGAATATGGGACGAGTGAAGGGTACGGCTCCTCAACGCCGGAAGTGGCGCTCAAGGACCCTGTGCCTGGCGAAGTGTCGGTGTCGGCGCAACTGACCGGTCTACAGCCGGCCACGACCTACCATTTTCGTATCGTCGTGACGCAACCGGATGGTGGTGGCACGGCGACCGGTGTGGATGTGAAGTTCACGACCTTCCCGGAAACGAGCGCGCAGCTGCCGGATGGCCGGGTGTATGAAATGGTCTCTCCGGTGG
Source organism: uncultured Solirubrobacterales bacterium (assembly GCA_963725535.1). Taxonomy (GTDB): domain Bacteria; phylum Actinomycetota; class Thermoleophilia; order Solirubrobacterales; family Solirubrobacteraceae; genus Palsa-744. The sequence goes on along the minus strand of CAVRYX010000007.1, from coordinate 598,288 downwards.
AAGCGCAGGGCGCGAACGTGTACGTCCCCGAAGCGCACAACGGGCCGTTTCCGGTGCCGACGCAGCTGCCGTTCCAGGCCTCGACGGATGGCGAAGCGGTGGCGTACGCGGGGGCGCCGGCGGCGGGTGGGAGCGGTGATGCGGGCGCTGGGGGCGGTAACGAGTACGTGGCGGCGCTCGCCGCGGGGGGCTGGGTCTCGCAGGACATCATGCCGCCGGGGAGCCTCACGCCGTCGTACCTGGCGTTCTCGCCCGATCTTTCGATGGGGGTCCTGGAATCGCGCGAACCGCTGGCGTCGGGAGCCCCGGGTGGTGACTATGACGTGCTGTACACCGCAACGACGAGCGGCGGGGCTGATGCGTTGTTCTCGCAGAAGCCGCCGGATCGCTCCGCGGAAGAATTTGGGAGCGCGGGGACGCTCGGGCCGCAGGGTCCGGGGCTCGCGTTCGCGGGCGCCTCGGCTGACTACAGCCATCTGCTGTTCGAGGCGAACGATGCGCTGGCCCCCGAAGCCGGGAGAGCAGACCCCGGGGTGGCTGCCAATGATCTGTATGACTCGGTCGGTGGGCATCCGAGCTTGGTGAATGTGCTGCCCGCCGGCGAAGGCGGCGGGCCTGCCCCGGACGCGACGTTCGGCGCGGCGAACGAGACGGGCAACGTGGCGGACCCGCCGGACTTCAGCAACGTGATCTCCCGGGACGGGTCGCGGGTCTTCTGGACGGACCTGCACGCCGGCCCACAGGATGGCCGCGTGTATGTGCGTGAGGACGGCACGAGCACCGTCGCGGTGTCCGCGGGCGCGGCGCGCTTCTGGACGGCGACGCCGGACGGGCGTTACGCGTTCTATACCGAAGGCGAAAGGCTCTACCGGTTCGATGTGGAAAGCGGGATGCCCGAAGAACTCGCGGGCGCTGACGCGGGTGTGCTGGGTGTGATCGGCGTGAGCGAAGGCGGGGAATACGTCTACTTCGTGGCCGAAGGCAAGCTCGCCGGGAGCGCGAAGCAGGGCGAACCCAACCTCTACCTATTTCACGAAGGCGAAACGCGGTTCATCGCGACGCTCTCTCCCGAAGACGAGGGCACGATGGCCTACGGCGCTGAAGGCGGGAGCTTCGGCGACTGGGAGCCGGGCCTGGGGCACCGTACCGCGGAGGTCACGCCGAACGGCAAGAGCGTCGTGTTCCAGTCGGTGCGTGCGCTGACGGGCTATGACAGCGAAGGTTTGAGTGAGGTGTTCGTGTACGACGCCGAACCGGGCGGCGGGCTGTTCTGCGCGTCGTGCGACTCGAGCGGCGAGCTACCGCCGGTCACCGAACTTGCGGGCGGGAGGGTCAAAGCGGCGGCGTACCTGCCGGTCTCCTGGAGCCGCACGTATCAGCCGCGGGTGATCTCCGAAGACGGCAGCCAGGTGTTCTTCGACAGCTTCGAGCCGCTGGTCTCAGCGGACCCCAACGGCGAGCAGGACGTGTACGAGTGGGAGCGCGACGGCGCCGGTGGGTGCCGGGAACCCCGGGGCTGCCAGTATCTGCTCTCGGGTGGGACGAGCCGTTCGGGTTCTTATCTGCTTGATGCGAGCGCGAACGGGGACAGCGTATTCTTCGTCAGCGACGCGCGCCTGGTTGCGCAGGACGACAACGAAACCGACCATCTCTATGACGATCGCGTCAACGGGGTGCAGCCCTCCTCGCCGGCGGGGTGCGCGGGCAGCGAATGTGAGGAGGTCCCGATCGCTCCGCCGATCTTCGCGACGCCGCCGAGCGCGACGTTCGCCGGCGTCGGCAACTTCCCGCCGCCCGCGAACGCGCCGGTGAAACCGAAGTCGAAGCCCAAGCGCAAACAGAAGCCCAAGCGCAAGCACCACAAGGCCAAGGGCGATGCTGGGAAGCACACGGGCGGGCACGGGAAGAAGTCCAGCGCGCGCAGAGCACGCAACGGCGCCCGGCATCCCCGCCGGAGGACAGGATCATGAGCGCCCGGAACGCCAGGATCACTAGCGGGCATCGTGGGCTGAGCGCGCACGGCGGATCGAGCAGGCGCGGCGGATCGAGCAGGCGTGGCGGATCGAGCAGGCGTGGCGGATCGGGCGGGCGCGGTGGGCTGAGGTTGGCGTTTGTGTGGCCGGTGGTGGCGCTGTGCGTGAGTGTCGTGGGGCTATCGTGGGGTTGTGTGTCGGCGCTGGGTTTCGGTTCGACACCGTCGGGCTTCGGGTTTCAGAGTTTCGATGGGCTGTCCTTGAATTCGCTCGGCGCAGCGGAAGTGCAGGCTGGGGCGCACCCGAAGGAATTGACGTTCACGTTCGCGCTGAATACCGTGCCGGGCGAGCACGGTGAAGTGCTGGATAGCGCGGGTGGGGAACTGCGGGATCTGCAGCTGGCGCTGCCGGCGGGCCTGGTTGTGAATGGCAATGGGGTGCCGGCGTGCACGCGGCGCGTATTGGATGAAGAAGCGTGTGTGTCGGAAGATCAGGTTGGCGAAGTGAAGCTGGAGATGGCTTCCGGTGGGGAAGAATCGAGCCCGGTGTTTAGCATGGTGGCGCCGGACACGGCTCCCGCGGAGCTGGCGTTCAGGGTCGGCGGTGTCGACGTGGTGGCGTACACGAGCCTGCGCACCGGTGTGCTGAGTCCGACTGAAGGTGGTTTTGACGTGAATATCTTCGATCTGCCGCCGCGGAAGGTCGTGGGTGGGCAGATCACGTTGTTCGGTGTCACGCCGGGCGGCGCGCCGTTCCTGACGCTGCCGACGGTGTGCGCGGGGCCGGTGCCGTTCGTGGTGCGCGCGGATACGTGGCAGGACGAAGCGTCTTATGCCGAAGCGTCGTTCCTCTCGCACGAAACGGCGGCGAGCGGCGGCGAACCGATCGGGATCGAGGGGTGCGACCACCTCGGGTTCGCGCCGACGGTGGTGGTCTCGACGGACACCAGGGACGCGGATACCGCGGCTGGGTTGACGGTGAACGTGAAGTCTCCCCAGGAAGGGCTACTCTCCGCGACCGACCTGGGGTCTTCGAATATTCAGGGCACGAGTGTGGTGCTTCCGGAAGGTCTGGTGCTCGATCCGAACCGGGCGGAGGGCCTCGCGTCGTGCCCGTCGTCTGAGAGCGGGATCGGCACCGAAGGTCCGCCGTCCTGTCCGGCGACCTCGCAGGTCGGGACGCTGGAGGTCTCCACGCCGATCCTGCCGGACACGATCGAAGGCGGGGTGTATGTGCTGCCCTCCAGCCCGCCCGAACTGAAGCTGCTGCTGTCCGGGTACGCGGATGGCGTGTACCTGAAGATGGTCGGTGTGGTGGCGCTCAACGAAGCCACCGGCCAGGTGACGCTGTCGTTCCCCGACGCGCCGCTGTTGCCGTTCAGCGACGTCCGGGTGTCTTTGAGTGGTGGTGCGCAGGCGGCGCTGGTGACCCCGGCGGCGTGCGGGGTGTACGTGTCCTCCTCGGACACCACGCCGTGGGTGACACCGGCAGTCGGGGACGCGTTTGAAACGAGCAGCATCGAAATCGCCGCCGGCCCCGCCGGGGGTGCCTGCGTGGGGCCGCTGCCGTTCTCCCCGAAGCTGACGGCGGGGTCGAGCAACGACGGGGCGGGCGGCTTCACGAGCTTCTCAATGCTGATCGAACGCCCCGATGGGCAGCAGCGTCTCGCGGGCTTCCAGTTCACCGCGCCGCCCGGTCTTTTGGGGATGTTCGGCAGTGTCCCCGTGTGCGGGGAACCGCAGGCCACCCAGGGAGAATGCCCCGCGGGCTCGCAGGTCGGGCACGCGATCCTCGGCGCCGGCCCGGGGGGCTACCCGCTGTTTCTGCCCGCGCCCGGGCAACCCCAGATCCCGATCTACCTCACGGGCCCCTATGAGGGTGCCCCCTACGGTCTGGCGATCGTGGTGCCGTTCCTCGCTGGCCCGTTCGACCTGGGGACCAGCGTGCTGCGCGCACGGATCGAAGTGGACCCCCGGACCGCGCAGTTGACGATCGCCAGCGACCCGCTGCCGAGGATCCTCAAGGGCGTCCCGCTGGACCTGCGCACGATCGACGCAGTCATCGACCGTCCCGGGTTCATCTTCAACCCGACCGACTGCGATCCCGCGTCCTTCCAGGGGTCGGTGAGCAGCGTCGAAGGCGCGACCGTCGCGCTCTCAACACCGTTCCAGGTCGGGTCCTGCCAGAGCCTGCAGTTCACCCCTACCTTGGCGCTGTCCACATCCGCGAAGACCTCCAAGCAGAACGGCGCGAGCCTGACAGCCAAGGTCGCCTATCCGCCGAGCCGGCAGGGCACCGTCCTGGCGAGCACCCAGGCGGACCTCCAGAGCATCAAGCTCACGCTCCCCAAGCAGTTGCCATCGCGCCAGGCGACACTCGCGCAGGCCTGCCCCGCCGCGACCTTCCAGGCGAACCCCGCCGGCTGCCCCCCAGCATCGGTCGTCGGACAGGCGAGCGCCGTCACACCCGTGCTCTCCACCCCACTGAGCGGCCCCGCGTACCTCGTCTCCGACGCCGGCGCGACAGCTCCCTCGCTCACCGTCGTGCTGCAGGGCGCCGGCATCACCCTCGACCTACAAGCGACCACCACGATCGCCAAGAAGATCACGACCACGACCTTCACCGCCATCCCCGACGTCCCGCTCAGCTCCCTCGAACTGACGCTCCCCGCGGGCCCCCACTCAATGCTCGCCGCCAGCGGCAGCCTCTGCGCAGGCACGCTCACAGCACCAACAGAAATCGTGGCCCAGAACGGCGCCGTCATCGACCAGGCGACCAAGCTCACCCCCACCGGCTGCCCCAAAGCCAAAAAAGCAGCCAAGCACAAGCACACCAAGCGCAAGGCCAAGCACAGGAGGAAGAAATGACCGAGCGCAACCCGACCCGCACGAGCACCGCAGCAGACGCCCAGGCCAGCCCCAGCGCCCACCACGAGAGCCCCCGCACACCAACCACCAAACCGCCAAAAAGGATCGGGAACGCCCTGCGCAGCATCCTCACCGCCACGCTGCTCGCTCCAGCACTGCTCGCGCTCACCGACACCCCCGCCCTAGCGGGCGAACCCCAGCTCTCATCTCTGGTGAAGCCCTTCGTCTTCGTCGAACCGCCAACCTCGTTCGGCTCGGAAGGCTCCGGACCCGGACAGTTCAGCGCGCGCGACGAATGCCGTGGCAACCTGGCAGTGGAAGCGTCCACAGGCGACGTCTTCGTGCTGGATTGCGGTAACGCGCGCGTGGAGAAGTTCCAGCGCAACTCCAAAGGCGAATACGAATTCCTCTCCGAATTCGGAGGCGGAACTCCTGAAGGAGCGATAGAAACAAACGAACCGGCGATCACCGTGGACAACTCATCCGGGCCATCCAGGGGAGACGTGTATGTCTCCGAGCGATACCGAGCAGCGGTCGAGAAGTTCGAACCGGCGCCGACGCTTGCCGAACCGAACGCGTACAAGTGGGTCAGCCAACTCGACGTGGGAGAACCGAGGGACGTGGCGGTCGATTCGAAGGGCGACGTATATGTCAGCAATGGCTTCGATGAAGGCGTGCAGAAGTTCGGCCCGGCGGGTGAAGAGCTCGGTACCGTTCATAGCTCTTTTTCCTATGGCGTCGCGGTTGCTCCCAATGGAGACCTCTACTCCATAGGCTCAGAAGGAGTGGAAAAGTTCGTGTTCGGTCCCGGTGGCGAAGTTCTGGCAACGTCGGTATTGGCTCCCGGCTACTATGGGCTGGCGGTCGCGGTCGGACCCCACGGGGGTGTGTATATATCTGGGTACAGCGCCAGCACATACGAACCCAGGATCCTGGTTTACAACTCGAGTGGAGAACTCCTGGAAGAAATTACACCCTCCGGGTTTGTCATCAGTGTCGCGTTCGCTCCGCCGGGTGCGCCCGGCGCCAGCGGGTATCTCTATACGTTCGAAGAAGGGCCCCACGCCAGAGTCTTCGAAGAGCCTCCGCCGGCGCACCCCGAACCCGAAATCGAAGGGTGCTCCGTGACGACTCCCACCCCGACGAGCGCGGTCATCTCGTGTGCTGTGAACCCGGAGGCGCCAGAAGCTCATGTTTACATGGAATACGGTGAATTTGGCTCTCCGATGCTCACCAAGACGGCCGAACACATCGTTACGGGTAGTGGGGAAGTCAAGGTGGAACTGGGCGGCCTGACGCCACAGACGCTCGAGCGCGCGAGGCTGGCGGTCGCGAACACAACCAGCTCCGCGACCGGCGAAGAGGTAGTGTTCAGAGAGCCCGCCGCGGTGAGCGGTGTCGGCCGCTGCGGCGTCCCGGACGCCGCAATCGAAAACGAAGGCGCGATGCTCCATGGCTCGCTGGAACCACGGGGCGCAGCGACGAACTGGCGTTTCGAATACGGAGAAACCACCAGTTATGGGTCCGAAACCAAGGAAGAAACCTCCGAAAGCGATGGCCAGGTGACGCCCGAACCGAAGATCGCCGGCCTCAAGCCGCACACCACCTACCACTGCCGGCTCGTGGCGCACGACCAGTACGGCACGACCGTGGGGCCCGGCGGCGAATTCACGACGACTGGAGCGCCGATCCTCGAAGGCACACAATCCTTCGAAAAAGTCGGCTCGGTCAACGCCGAAGCGGTCGGCAGCTTCGATCCCGAGGGGTACGTCGGCAAGTTCGCGGCGAGCAGCTACCACTTCGAATACGGGCCCACGATGGAGTACGGCTTCAAGACGCCGGCGACGAATGTCCCCGCTGAACACGGCGGCGTCACCGCGCGCGCGCTGCTGACCGGCCTGCAGCCCAGCACCGAATACCATTTCCGTCTCGTCGCGACTGACCAGTACGGTACGACGCAGGGCCCCGATCTGAGCTTCACCACCTTCGCCGCGATCGGCTCCGGCCTGCCGGACGACCGTATCTACGAAATGGTCTCCCCTCCGGAAGACAACAACGCAGAGGTCTACGTATCGGAGGGGTTCACGGTGAGCGCCGCCACGAACTCGCAAAACTGCTGTGGGGAAATCTCGACGATCAAGCCGTTTCAGGTATCGCCGAGCGGTGGCGCCGTGGCGTACGTGGGCGACCCGTCCTACGGCGGAGGCGCAAGCAGTGGCAACGGCGAAGGCAACGAGTATGTGGCCACACGCGGTCCGGCGGGCTGGGGGGTGCGGAACATCACCCCCTTCCAGGCGATCCCGTCTTCACGGTACGAAGGCTTCTCGACCGACCTCGCGGAGAGCTTCTTCTTCGCGGAAGAAGGAAGGGGCGCAGAACCAATCCTCCCGGAAGCGCCGGATGGCTCGGTGCTCTACTCCCGCACGGCGAGCGACGGCAGCTACCACGTGCTCGGTGTCGAAGACCACTACCGCGGTGCGGCGGCCGAAGGTGGGGACTTCCTGACCGAAGGTGGCGGCGCGCTCGAGGAGTGGGTCGATGGCCGGCCGGATGCGGTCAACGTGCTGCCGGACGGCTCGCCGGCTCCGGAAGCGTCGTTCGGTTTCCCGTCGGTCGATCCCCAAGGCCGGCCTGTGCAGAACCTCAGCCATGTGATCTCCGCGGATGGGTCACGTGTCTTCTGGACCGATCGAGCGACCAATCAGCTGTTCGTGCGGGAAAACGGCGCCACGACCGTGCAGGTAGACGCCTCAGAGGTGCCCGGAGAAGAGGGTGGCGGAGGAGAGTTCTGGACCGCTAGCGGCGACGGGTCGAGGGTGTTCTTTAGCGATACCCGTAAGCTGACTGCCGATGCAGTCGCGGGCAGCGGGGCGAACCTCTATGAATACGACGTCTCGAGCGGCGAACTGAGCGACCTGACCGCGGCGCCAGAAGCCTCGGTGCAGTTCGTCTTCGGAGCGAGCGAAAACGGCGAATACGTTTACTTCGCTGCGGAGGGGGCGCTCGCGGCGGGCGCGACCACGGGCGCCGAGAACGTCTACCTGCGCCACGGCGGTGAAACGAAGTTCATCGCCACGATCTCGCCGATCGACGCGGGAGAACCCTCGGCTTTCAACGAGTCGGGTCCGGCGTTCGGCGATCTGCAACTGCCGCTCGGCTGGCGCACGGTAGAGGTCGCGCCCGACGGCCGCGCGATCGCGTTCGACTCGGTGAACAGGCTCACCGCCTATGAAAACGAGGGTGTGCTGGAGGTGTACGTGTACGAGGCCGAAACGCGCACGCTCTTCTGTGCCTCCTGCCTGTCGACCGGAGAACCGCCGGGGACGACGCCTCTGCCTGGAGACGAGCACGGGACCGGCCATGGCGGATTGGTGGTGACGAACGGCGCCAGCTTTCTGCCGCCCGGCTCCGAAGACGACTCTACCTACCTGCCGCAGTGGCTCTCCGAAGACGGAGCGCGCGTGTTCTTCGACAGCGAGGCGCCGCTGGTCGCGCACGACACCAACGGGCAGTTGGATGTGTACGAGTGGGAGCGTGACGGTTCGGGAAGTTGCAGGGACGCTCGCGGCTGCATCTACCTGATCTCGGGCGGCACGAGCGCCTTCCCGTCGTACTTCGTCGGCGCGAGCCAGAACGGGGATGATGCGTTCTTCGAGACGCGCGCGCCACTCGTGCAGCAGGACGTCAATGAAAACATGAATCTCTTCGACGCGCATGCCGGTGGCGTGCTGGCGCCCTCAGAAGCTGAATGCACGGGGACCGGGTGCCAGGGGGTGCCACTCGCGCCGACAGCCTTCGAAGCCCCGTCGAGCGCTACGTTCGACGGCGTCGGCAACTTCCCCCCGCCGTCCCCGCAGGCGAACGGGCTGGCGAAGCACAGGAAGGCGAAGCACAGAAAGGCGAAACGCAAGCAGGCAAGACGCAAGCGGGGTCGGGGAGGTCGCAGGACTGGGAGGACGGGGCGCGTGAGGCGAGCCGCGAATGGGGCCGGGCGTGGACATGGCGGCGGAGAACCTACGAGGGAGCGGAGCTCATGAGTTGGATGCCATCACACGCTTGGGGGCGCCTGGCCGGCGTGGCTCTGGCGACACTCCTCTCCGTCGCGCTGGCGGCGGCCTGGGGTGGCGGCATGGCGCGCGCGTCCATCACCTCTGGGGCCTGCAGCGGCTCGGGCTTTGGGATCAAGTCGTTCAACAGCACCTTCTACAACGCGAACGGTACTGTTCGACACTCTGGCCGGCTCCCATCCGGCTCTGTCGGTCTTCGAAATTCGCTTCAACAACACCGACGAAGGCATCGGCAACCAACCGGGCACCGAAAAGGGCGAGCCCTGCAAGGAAGTCAGAGAAGTTGTGACGCAACTGCCGCCGGGCCTGGTCGGGAACCCGGAGGCGACGCCGCAATGCACACGAGATGAGCTGGACACCGAAGGACAGAACGGAATCGGGAGCTTCTCGGGAACGGATTGTCCGCCGGACAGCCAGGTTGGCATTGTCACGATCAGCCTTGGCGGTCTGCTCGAACTTCCATTCGCTCTGTTCAACATGGTGCCACCCGCCAACCAGCCTGCCCAGCTTGCCCTGAGCATCTTCGGCATCAGGTCGTTCTTCAACACGTCGGTGCGCACGGGCAGCGACTTCGGGATCAGCGTGAAGATCCCAAACATCGTCCGCAAGGAAATCATCAGGTCGGTCGTTACGGTGTGGGGTTTTCCGGGTGACCACACGGGCGCTCCGGTGAAGCCGTTTTGGACGATGCCGACGGTGTGCGGGGGGCCATTGGAGACTGTGGGTGTAGCCTACCCGTGGGAAAACGTGGAACGCGGGGAATCCTCCGAATTACCCTTCTTGAGCGAAAGCGATGGTGTGCCGTTTGGGTATACGGGTTGTGAACATCTGCGGTTCACGCCGTCGGTTGCGGTGACGCCGGCGTCGGCTGACGCGGAAACGCCGACGGGGGTGTCGGTGGAATTGAAGGAGCCCCAGGAAGGGCTGTCGGACCCGTCGGGTGTGTCGCAGTCGGATATCAAGACGACGACGGTGGTGCTGCCGGAAGGCGTGGCGGTGAACCCGGGTACCGCGGCTGGGTTGGCGGCGTGTCAGGTCTCCGAAGATGGGGTCGGGACGGAAGGTCCGCCGTCGTGTCCCGCCTCCGCGAAAGTCGGGACGGTGTCGATCACGACGCCGTTGCTGCCGAGGAAGCTGGAAGGGAACCTGTATGTGTTGCAGTCCAACCCGCCGAACATCAAGCTGCTGCTGTCGGCTTACGCGGCGGGCACATGGGTGAAGATCGTGGGCGATGTGTCGCTGAACGAAAAGACGGGGCAGATCACGGCGAGCTTCCCGGAAACGCCGCAGTTCCCGCTCAGCAACGTGCAGCTGTCTTTCGGTGGCGGCCCGCAGGCGGCGCTCGTGACGCCCCCCGCGTGCGGGGCGTACGGCACGTCCTCGGAATTCACGCCGTGGAGCACGCCGTTCGTGGGGAGTGTGGACGCGACGGATGGTTTCCCGATCGACGCGGGTGTGGGTGGCGGCCCGTGCGTCTCGCGGCCTTCGCAGCTGCCGTTCAACCCGAGGTTGACGGCGGGCTCGACAACCGATCAGGCGGGCGGGTTCACGGGCTTCTCGATGTTGCTGCAGCGCGAAGATGGCCAGCAGCGGATCGCGGGTCTGCAGTTCAAGACGCCGGAGGGTTTGCTGGGGAAGATCAGCACGGTCACGCTCTGTGAAGAACCGCAGGCCGCCAAGGGCGAATGCCCCGCCAACTCGCAGATCGGGCATACGGTGGTGGGTGCGGGCCCGGGTCCGTTCCCGCTGTTCATCCCGGAAACGGGTAAGCCGCCGGCGCCGATCTATCTGACGGGCCCCTATGAAGGCGCCCCGTATGGTTTGGCGATTGTGGTGCCGGTGGTCGCGGGCCCGTTCAACCTGGGGACGATCGTGGTCCGCGCGAAGGTCGAAGTGGACCCGCGGACCTCGCGGTTGACGATCACGACGAACCCGGTGACGTTGCCGACGATCCTGGATGGTGTCCCGGCGGACATCCGTGATATCAATGTGGTGCTGGACCGCCCGGAATTCATGTTCAACCCGACGAGTTGCGCGCCGATGGCGTTCACGGGGACCGCGTACAGCACCGAAGGGGGCAGCGCGGCGATCTCCAGCCCGTTCCAGGTCGGGTCGTGTCGTAGTTTGAAGTTCAACCCGAACTTCCAGGTCTCGACGTCGGGGAAGACCTCGCGGGCGGACGGGGCGAGCCTGACGGCGAAGATCCTCTATCCGACGGGTGCGTTGGGTGCTAACCAGGCGAGTTCGCAGTCGAATATCGCGCAGGTCAAAGTCGAACTACCCAAGCAGCTCCCCGCGCGGTTGACGACGCTACAGAAGGCTTGTCTGGCTGCGACGTTCGACGCGAATCCCGCTGGTTGCCCGCCGGACTCGGTTGTGGGGCATGTGAAGGTCCTGACGCCGGTGTTGAGTGGGGCGTTGACGGGCCCGGCGTACTTCGTTTCGCATGGTGGGGAAGCGTTCCCGTCGTTGGTCGTCGTGTTGCAGGGTGGGGGCGTCACGATCGAGTTGGAAGGCACGACGTTCATCAGCAGTAACGGGATCACGAGCTCCACGTTCAAGGCCGTCCCCGACGTCCCGATCAACTTGTTCGAACTGACGCTCCCCGAGGGGCCCTACTCCGCGCTCGCCGCGAACGGCAGCCTCTGCAAGACGAGCTTGAAGATGCCGACCGACTTCGTCGCGCAGAACGGCGCCACCATCGAACGCGACACCAAGCTCACAGTCACCGGCTGCCCCAAGGCCAAGAAGACGAAGGCGAAGAAGAGCTCCAAGCACAGGAAGAAGCACACCGGGAAGACGAAGCAAGGCCGGCGGGCGTAATGGCCCGTACGATCGTCACCCACGACCGCGCCTTGCGCCGCTTCGACGGCATCCGCGTGCGCGACCCGTTGGCGTAGCGACCTGCGGGTTCTGGCGTGGGTCAGTCGATCGAGCCGGGCTGGGTGATCCACACGCTTTCGATCCCGAGTACGCCGCAGAGGAGGTCGAAGTGGCTGTCGTAGTGCAACACTGCCGCGCCGCGCTCGGCGGCCGCGGCGGCGATCAGGTAGTCGGCCGCGGGGATGCGCCGCCCGCCGTGCAGATCGCGTGAGGCGCCGAGGGCGGCGTCGCCGACGCTGCGCGTGATGGGCGCTGCTGGCAGGGCGGCGAAGGTTCGATCGAGGCTGGTGAACCTCTCCTCGTTGCGGGCTGCCGCGAGCAGCTCGAGGGCGACCACGGGGCATACGACGAGCAGGTCGCGCTTCGCGGTCGCGGACCAGCGGGCAAGGACGGCCGGATCGTGCTGACGGTTCCACGCCGAAGTGTCGAAGACGAGCGCTTCGCCCGAACCGTAGGGCTCAGCGTTCGGCATGGAGGCGCTCGGAGACGGACCAGTCGTAGCCGTCGTCCTCGCCGTCCGCGATGCGCAGCAGGTGCTCGATCGCCTCGCGCCGTGCGGTCTGTTCCGCGCGGACCGCCTCTGCGCCGCGCAGCGCGAGGTCGTGCACGGCGCGCGATCGTGGCTTGGCGCCGCCGAGCTCCCTCACCGCGGCAGCCAGCTCGGAGTCGAGCGTCACCTGGACGCGTGGCTTGGTGGACGGCATATCGGCAGTGTACCACGCAGGTGGTACGACTTACGGTGGTGGACGGCGAACCTCCCGTGGCGGGTGGCGTCCCCGGGGCCGGTGCAGAGTCGGTCTGCGTTTGGGGGCTTGACATCGCGTTACAAGTGTGGTTATATAGTGCGGCACGGTGCTCACAGAGGGTGGAGCGCCGGCCGACATAGATCTGGTTTGGGTCATTCCGTCTTGTGGTTGACATCCAAGCGCTTGCAGGGAAAAGGGTTTGGGACGAGGGACTGGGTCAGAACGCATGAGGGAGATGGTTTAGCGTGGTTTCGAGAGGGAATAACGTGCCGGATATGCGCGCGGCCCCGCATGGGGTTCTTGCTAGATGCATCAGCGGTCTGATGCATCTCTCTCTCTCTCTCTCTCTCTTCAGCTTCTCGGCCTGCAGCTAGCCGACCGGTAGCGGCCGGTTCGCGTCGCCCGGGCTCCCCCGCACGCGGGGGTCGGTCTCGTTTGGCTTTCGGGAGGACGCTCTGATGTCCGCGCGTGCGGTGGCGGTGCGCGCCCCGAGCGTGGGTGCCTCGCATGAGCAGATTGTCGAGATTCAGCGCTCGCGATTGCTCGCGGCGGCGGTGTCCGCGGTTGACGGGCTCGGCTATGCGGATACCACGGTTGGGGATATAACGCGTCGCGCGCGGGTGTCGCGGCGTACGTTCTACGAGCTGTTCAAGAACCGCGAAGAGTGCCTCGCCGCGGTCCTGGAGGATGTGGTCGCGCTGATCCGGGGTGAGGTCGCCGCTGCGGGCTTGGATGGTCTTGGGTGGTGCGAGCGGGTTCGTGGGGGGCTGTCGGTGGTTCTCTCGTTCATGGATCGTGAGCGGGCTTTGGCGCGGGTCTGTGTTGTGCAGGCGTTGCGTGGTGGCCCGCAGTTGCTCGAGCGTCGCGAGGAGGTCCTCGCGGGGTTGGCGAGGCTCGTCGATGAGGGTCGCTTGGAGGGCGGTACGCGCGGTGGTGGTGGGTGTACGCCGTTGACGGCGGAGGGTGTTGTGGGCGCGGCGTTCACGATCGTGTACGCGCGGCTGTTGCGAAGGGACCGTAAGCCGCTCATGGGCTTGTCGGGTGAGTTGATGGGGATGATCGTGCTGCCGTATTTGGGTGCGGCGGCAGCGCGGCGGGAGTTGGCGCGGCCGGTGCGCGTAGAGAGTGGGGGTGCTCTTGGTAACCGGGCTGTGGCTGGGGGGGCGGTGGGTGATCCGTTGCAGGGTGTCTCGATGCGTTTGACGTATCGCACGGCGCGGGTCCTCGAGGGTGTCGCGGGGTGCCCGGGGGGCAGCAACCGTGAGGTCGCTGAGCACGCGGGGGTCGCGGACCCGGGGCAGGTCTCAAAGCTACTGGCGCGCCTGGAGCGCCTTGGGTTGCTCGTCAATACTGGTCTAGGTCACAGTATGGGCGAGCCGAACGCTTGGACGCTCACGGCCAAGGGCGAGCAGGTCGCACGGAGCATCCGTCTGCAGGTCCCGCGTCGAGCGGAAGACCGCGTGATAGCGCGTAAGACACCGGCAGCGAAAAGGCACACGGTGGCCCTCTGATGCGGGCACGCTTGTCCACCGGGGGGCTGATCCCCTCGCTGCTCGCGTCGGCCTGTGTGCTAGCGCCGGTGTGTCTACCGGCGTCGGCCGGCGCGTTTGAGCTCGCCTCACCGGCTGTGAGCCCCGCGGTGGTCGTGGAGCCTCCGGTGTCGTTCGGCGAACCGGGCTCGGGGCCGGGGCAGTTCGGCGGGGAAAGCCCGTTCGGTGTGGCCGTGGAAGCGTCCACAGGCGACGTGTTCACATTGGATCAGGCCAATCGGCGGGTTGAGAAGTTCGGCCCTGAAGGTCAGTATCTCTCTCAGTTTGGTGTTGGAGGGTTTGGTCCTGAAGCCTTCGGTTTGGCGGTGGATAATTCGTTGTCGAGTCCGTCGGCGGGCGATGTGTATGTGGCGGATAGGGAAAATGGTGTGGTCGATCGGTTCAGGCCGGTGGTGGGGGAACAGAACGACTATGAATATGCCGGCCAGTTGACGGGGCTCTCGTCGCCCTCTGGGGTCGCGGTGGATTCGAGGGGCGATGTGTTTGTCGCGCAGCTTTTCAGCCCGGTGGTGTTGGAGTTTGGTCCCGAAGGGGAACGTCTCGCTGAAATAGTGGTCGGGGATTCGGATTTTGCTCAGGGTATCGCGGTCGCTCCGGGTGGGGTGTTGTATGTCGTAAATTTCCTTGGCGATGTGGTGAAGGTGGTGCTCGGCGCGCAGGGCGGAGTGGAATCGGAATCGGTGCTCGATAGCGACTCGTCGAGCGCGGTCGCGGTCTCCCCCGAAGGGGATGTTTATGTGGCTGGCACCGAAGGCGGCGCTCATGTGTCGGAGTACGATCCGGGTGGGGCGCTGGTCGAAGAATTTCGGGGCGGGGAACATGGGTTCCTCGTTCGGCGTGGCTTTCAGCGCGTTCACCGGGGATCTCTACGTCGGTGATCTGGAACACCAGGACGTGCACGTATTCGCCGAAGCGGAAGCGACCGGTAAGGCCAGGCCGCTGGTGAGGGAATGTGCGGGGGAGGCGCTTACGCCGGTGAGCGCGCGTGTTGGTTGTGTGGTGCACCCGAATGAAGCGGCTGGGGTGTATGTGGAATACGGCGAAGTGGGCTCCGCGACGCTGCTGAAGAGCGCTGAACAGCAGGTTACGAGCAATGGCCGGGTCGAAGTGGAAGTGTCTGGTTTGAGGCCGCAGGCGAAATACAGGTTCGTGATGGTCGCCTCCAACGCAGAAGGCGTCGGGAGGGGTAGGGAAGCGGGGTTCGCCACGCCTGTCGCGGTGCGAGGTGTGACCGGGTGCGATGTGAGTGGTGTGGAAAACGAAAGTGCGACGCTACATGGGTCGCTGGAACCGACGGGGTCGGCGACCAGCTGGTACTTCGAATACGGGCCGACCACGGCGTACGGGTCGAGGACCCCCGAAGAAAGCTCCAGTAGCACGACACCGGTCGCGGCAGCGGCTGCTGTGAGGGGCCTGTCGCCGTTCACGGGCTATCACTGCCGGCTGGTCGCGCGTGATGGGTACGGCACGACCCTCGGCGCGGACGGCGAGTTCACAACGACACGCCCGCCGCTGGTGGACGGCGAGTCCTTCTCGGAAGTCGGGGATCTGCATGTCGTGCTCGGCGCGGTCCTCGAGGATGAAGGCGCGGTGGGCAGCTATCGCTTCGAATACGGCACGAGCACGGCCTACGGGTCCTCTACGCCGGAAGTCGCGCTTGGAGCACAGGCCGGCGAACAGGGTGTACGGGGCCAGCTCAGCGGGCTCGAACCTGGCACGGTCTACCATTTTCGTGTCGTCGTGAGCGACGCGCACGGCACTACCGCTGGTGTGGATCGGGTGTTCAGGACGTTCCCTTCGAGCGCGGCGGCGCTGCCGGATGGCCGGGTCTATGAAATGGTCTCCCCGGTCACAGACGATGTGTATGTCCCGGAAGCCGGCAATGGGCCGTTCCCGGTGGCGACGATGCTGCCGTTCCAGGCCTTGGGGGACGGCAATGCAGTCGCGTATGCGGGCGCGCCGGCGCAGGGCGGCAACGGGGACGCGGGCGCGGGCGGTGGCAACGAGTTCTTCGCGCGGTTCACACCGGAAGGCTGGGTCGCGCAGGATGTGATGCCGCCGGGTGGTGGGGGCTCGCCGGTATTCCTGGCATTCTCGAGCGACCTCTCGACGGGTGTCCTCGAATCCCGTGAAGCACTCGCTCCGAGCGCGCCAGGCGGGGGCTATGACGATCTATACTCCACGTCCACGACTGGTACCGGGGCCTATCATCCGTTGTTCGCGGGGGCTCCGCCGGATCGCTCTGCAGAAGAATTCGCGAGCGCTGGGACACTCGGCCCGAAAGGCGCGGGTCTCGCCTACGCTGGTGCCTCGGCGGACTTCAGCCACCTGTTCTTCGAGGCGAACGACGCGCTTGAAGGGAAGACTACGGGCGCTGAGGACCCTGGTGTGACCGGGAATGACTTGTATGAGTCCACCGGTGGGCAGTTGAGCGTGGTCAATCGGCTGCCGGGTGGCCAGTTGGCAGCAGATGCGACGTTCGGCGCGGCGAACGAGTCGGGGGAACCGGCCGACCCGCCAGACTTCAACCACGCCGTCTCTGCGGATGGGTCGCGGGTCTTCTGGACGGATCTTTCCACGGGCGACTTGTATGTGCGGGAGAACGGCACGGCGACAGTCCAGGTGGATGCCGCGCACGGCGGCTCGGGTCCTGGGGGCGGCGGCCGGTTCTGGACGGCGAGCAGCGATGGATCGCGGGTGTTCTTCACGGACGCTGCGACGGCGGGGTTGACGTCCAGCACGCAGGCTGGCAGCGGGATCAACCTCTACGAATACGACGTCCCCGACGGCGAACTGGTTGACCTGAGCGCTGCGACGCACGCCGGGGTGCTCGGTGTCATCGGGGCCAACGAAGAAGGCGGGGAAGGCTCCTATGTCTACTTCGTCGCCGAAGGTGTCCTGGCGGATCGCAACGTTGAAGGTGGGGAACCGGTTGCGGGCCAGCCGAACCTCTATCTGAGCCACGGTGGGCAGACGGACTTCATCGCGACGCTCGCCCCGGAAGGCCCTAACGGGGATGAGGGCAACGCGCTGTACGCGCAGGGCGCTGGGAGCTTTGGCGATTGGGAGCCGGGTGTGGGGCATCGCACGGCGCAGGTCACGCCCGGCGGGCGGGGCGTTGTCTTTCAATCGGTGCGTCCGCTGACTGGGTATGACAGCGAAGGGCTGGGCGAGGTCTTCGTGTATGACGCGGTGATGGGTCGGCTTGCGTGCGCGTCGTGTGATCCGAGTGGCGAGGCGCCGCCGGTACGGGGTTTCAAAGCGGCGGGTTATCTGCCGGTGTCGTGGAGTCGGACGTATCAGCCGCGGTTGATCTCCGAAGACGGGGACCGGGTGTTCTTCGACAGCTTCGAGCCGCTGGTCTCCCAGGACACAAACGGCCAGCAGGATGTGTATGAGTGGGAGCGCGATGGGACCGGCAGCTGCCAGGAAGCAGCGGGCTGTGTCTATCTGCTCTCGCTCGGTACGAGCCAGGCTGGGTCGTACCTGGTGGACGCGAGCGCGAGCGGGAATGACGTGTTCTTCGTCAGCGACGCAAGGCTCGTGCCGCAGGACGATAACGAAGTGGATCATCTTTATGACGATCGCGTGGAAGGTGTGCAGCCCTCCGCGCTGGCGGGCTGTGCGGGTGTCTCGTGTGAGCAGGTTCCGATCGCGCCGCCGATCTTCGCG
Source organism: uncultured Solirubrobacterales bacterium (assembly GCA_963725535.1). Taxonomy (GTDB): domain Bacteria; phylum Actinomycetota; class Thermoleophilia; order Solirubrobacterales; family Solirubrobacteraceae; genus Palsa-744. Next base: position 580,530 of record CAVRYX010000007.1, on the reverse strand, counting down.
GCGCCGCCGAGCGCGACGTTCGCCGGTGTCGGGAACTTCCCGCCGCCCACGCCCGTGAGCACGACGAGGGTCAAGAAGCACGCGAACAAGAAAGCGAAGAAGAAGGCGAAGGTCAAGAAGCACAGGCTGCGCGGAGCCAAGCATGGCAAGCCGGTTGGCGTGAAGCGGAGGGGGCGCTCATGAGCACGCGGTGGGCGGCTGGTGGAATCCGGCGAGCGGTAGTGGGGCCGTTGGCGTTGTGTGCCACGATCGTGGTGTTGTTGTGTGCGTGTGTGCCGGCGCTTGGGTTCGCGGCGGCCCCGTCGGGGTTTGGGTTTCAGAGCTTTGAGGGTTTGTCGTTGAATGCGATTGGCGGGGTTGAAATGCAGGCCGGCGCCCACCCCCGTGAATTGAGCTTCATGTTCGCGTTGAACACGGTGTTGGGTGGGCATGGCGAAGTGCTCGATAGCGCCGGTGGGGAGCTACGGGATCTGACGTTGGGTTTCCCCGCCGGGCTGGTGCTCAACACGGTCGCGGTTCCGCAGTGCACGCGCCAGACGCTCGGTGAACAGGGCGTGTGCCCCGGGGAAGACGAGGTCGGCGAAGTCGCTCTAGAAGTGGTCTCCGGTGGCGGGGTGGTCACGGAAACGAGCCCGGTGTACGACATGGTCGCACCGGATACAGTCACAGGGGAGCTGGCGTTCAGGGTCGCCGGGGTTGACGTGCCGGCGCAAGAGAGCGTGCGCAGCGCGAGCGATGGCGGGATCGACCTGAGCGTCCAAGATCTCCCGCCGGGGAAGGTCGTGGGTGGGCGGATCACGTTGTTTGGTGTGACGCCGGGGGGAGTGCCGTTTTTGACGTTGCCGACGGCGTGTGTGGGGCCGGTGCCGTTCACGGTGAGTGCGGATACCTGGCAGCAGGAAGAAGTCTTCGCGGAAGCGAGCTTCCTTTCGCACGAAACGGCGGCGGAGGGTGGGGGGCTGATCGGTGTCGAGGGTTGTGATCATCTGGGGTTTGGGCCGACGGTCGGGATCTCCGCGGATACCAAGGATGCCGATACCGCGGCGGGGATGACGGTCGATGTGAAGTCCCCCCAGGAAGGGCTGCTCTCAGCGGGTGGCCTCGGCGCCTCGGATATCGAGGGTACACGGGTGCTGCTCCCTGAAGGTCTGGTGCTGGACCCCAACCGCGCGGAGGGCCTGGTGTCCTGTCCGGTGTCTGAGGATGGGGTGGGTAGCGAAGGGCCGCCGTCGTGCCCGGCGACCTCGCAGGTCGGGACGCTGCAGATCACCACACCGTTCCTGGCCGACACACTGGAAGGCGGCGTGTACGCGCTGCCCTCGACCCCACCGGACTTGAAGCTGCTGCTCTCCGGCTACGCGAACGGCGTGTACCTGAAGATGCTCGGCGAACTCGCTCTGAACCCCGTGACGGGCCAGGTCACGCTCTCACTGCCCCAGGCGCCGCTGCTGCCGTTCAGCGACCTGCGCGTCTCCTTGAACGGTGGCGCGCAGGGGGCGCTGGTGACACCCCCAGCGTGTGGGGTGTATACGGCCAGCTCAGATGTCACGCCGTGGGTGACGCCCGCGGTCGGTGATGCGTTTGAAACGAGCAGCATCGAAATCGCGGCGGGTCCCGGCGGCGGACCGTGCGCGAGCCCCCCGCCGTTCACACCCACGCTGACGGCGGGATCGAGCAACGATGGGGCGGGGAGCTTCATGAGCTTCGCGATGCTCATCGAACGCCCCGACGGGCAGCAGCGCCTTCTCAAGCTTCCAGGTCAAGACACCCCCCGGCCTGCTGGGCATGATCGGGTCTGTCCCGCTGTGCGGGGAACCACAGGCAGCCCAGGCTGCCTGCCCGGCAGCCTCTCAGGTCGGGCATGCGGTGATCGGCGCGGGTCCCGGCGGCTACCCGCTGTATCTGCCTGCGGCTGGGCAAGAAGCGATCCCGGTCTATCTCACCGGCTCCTACGAGGGCGCACCCTACGGCCTGGAGATCGCCGTCCCGTTCATCGCGGGCCCGTACGACCTGGGGACCGTCGTGTTGCGGGCCCGCGTGGAAGTGGACCCCCGCACCCTGCAGCTGACGATCACGAGCGACCCGCTGCCCAGCATCTTCGACGGCGTGCCGTTGGATCTACGCACGATCTACGCGGTACTCGACCGGCCCGCGTTCATGTTCAACCCGACCAACTGTGACTCCTCCTCCTTCCAAGGGTCCGCGAGCAGCGCCCAAGGCGCCACCGTGGCGCTCTCGACGTCCTTCCAGGTTGGGTCCTGCCAGAGCCTGAAGTTTACCCCCACGCTCTCCCTCTCAACCCAGGCGAAGACCTCGAAACAGAACGGTGCGAGCCTGACCGCGAAGATCACCTACCCCCCAAGCCAGCAGGGCACCATCCTCGCGACCACACAAGCGAACCTCCAACGTGTCAAGCTCACGCTGCCCAAGCAGCTCTCTGCGCGCCAGGCGACGCTCAGCCAGGCCTGCCCCGCCGCGGTCTTCCAGGCCAACCCCGCTGCCTGCCCCCAAGGCTCGCTCGTCGGGAGCGCGACCCTGCGCACGCCCGTCCTCGCGGGCGCTCTGAGCGGCCCCGCCTACCTCGTCTCCCACGCCGGTGAAGCGCACCCCGCGCTCAACATCGTGCTCCAGGGCTCTGGGATCACACTCGAGCTGCAAGCCGCCACTACGATCGACAAGAGCACCACCACCGTCACGTTCAACGCGCTCCCAGACATCCCGCTCAGCTCCATCGGACTGACGCTCCCCGCGGGCCGCCACTCCGCGCTTGCCGCCAACAGCAACCTCTGCAAGAACGCACCCAAAACCCAGACCGAAATCGTCGGCCAAAACGGCGCTGTCATCAGCCAGAGCACCAAGCTCACCATCAGCGGCTGCCCGAGGACCACCACAGCCGAGCACAAGCACACCAGCAGACACAAGCACCCCATGAAGGCCAAGCGCAGGAGGAAGAAGCAGTGACCAGCCGCCACCCCACAACCACCCGCCGCCACGTGCTCGCGAGCCTACTGCTCGGACTGGCCCTCCTGCTCACACTCACAACCACACCCGCGCGGGCAAGCGAATTCGCTCTCACCTCTTTGAACGTCAAGCCCTTCACCTTCATCGAACCACCCAAGACCTTCGGCGAAGAAGGTACCGCACCCGGAGACTTCGGTGGTGGCGAAGAAAGTCCGGGTAGCGTTGCCGTAGAACAGGTAACGGGCGATGTTTTGGTATTCGACGGCAACAACGGGCGAGTGGAGAAGTTCGGACCCCACGGCGAATTCATCTCCGAATTCAACGGGGAAGAAACACCCGAAAAAAGTTTCGAACAAGAAGGGGGGTTGGCGGTCGACAACTCGCCCACCAGTCCCTCCAAAGGCGACGTCTACATCGCCCTGCGCAACCGGGGCGCCGTCGAGAAGTTCGCACCTGCACCGACGGTCGCCGAACCAAACAAGTATAAGTGGGTCGAACAGCTCTCCGTTCCGGGCTCGACCTCTCTGGCGGTCAATTCCGAAGGCGATCTCTACGTGGTGGAAGGCTTTCAGTTGACCAAGTTCGGTCCCACCGGCGAAGCTCTGGGCACGGCCGGACTCGCTGACAGCAATTTTCGCAGTCTCGACGCGGCCACCGCCCCGGACGGCGACCTGTACATAGCAACCTTCCTCCCCGAAGGCATTCTGGGTGTGGTGAAGTTGGCGTTCGCTCCCGGCCCTAAGCTCGAAGTGGAATCCGAATCGGTGTTCGTCGGCGAAGGCAGCGGGACGGCGGTCGCCGTTGACCCGAACGGCAACGTCTATGCCGATCTGTCCAAGGGGTTCGGGCCCGGAGAAAATGTCATCGCCGAGTATGAATCGAGCGGAAGATTCATCGAAGAATTTCGGCACAGGACAGAGTGGCTTCTCCAAAGGTCTCGGATTCAGCCCGTTGAGCTCGCCGGCCATCAGCGGCTACCTCTATGTCGCTGACACCGAACACCACGACGTACACATCTTTGAACGGGAAGTGGAAGCGAAGCCCAGGCCGGCGATCAGGGAATGCGCCACCACGATCTCCACGCCGGCAAGCGCGGCGATCGAGTGTTCGGTCGATCCGAATGCCACAGAAGCTGGCGTGTATTTGGAATACGGCGAACTGGGGTCGGCGACCCTCGACAAGATGCCCGAACGGAAGATCGTGGGCAGCGGAGAGGTAGAAATCGAGCTGACAGGTTTGACTCCCCAGACAAAATACCGCTACAGGCTTGTGGCGAGCAGCGAGAACGGCACCGTCACGGGCGAAGAAGAAGTGTTCAAAGCCGCTCCCGCGGTGAAAGGCGGCGAGCGCTGCGACGTCCCGGATGGCGAAGACGAAAATGAAGGCGCGACACTGCACGGCGGGTCGCTGGAACCGCTCGGCAAGCCGACGAGCTGGTTCTTCGAATACGGCGAAACCACTGCGTATGGGCTGGTGACCAAAGAAGAAACCTCCGAAAGCACAGGCAAGGTTACGCCCGCCCCGAAGATCGCCGGACTCAAACCGCACACCACCTACCACTGCCGGCTTGTGGCGCACGACACGTACGGCACGACCGACGGCGCGGACGGCGAATTCACGACGTACGGGCCACCGGTGCTCGAAGGCAGCGAGTCCTTCGAAAAAGTCGGCTCCATCGACGCCACGGTGCGCACTCGATTCTACCCCGAGGGACTCCGCGGCACGAGCTTCGCGAGCACCTACTACTTCGAATACGGGCCGACCACAGAATACGGACTCAAGACGCCGGAAACGAGCGTCGCAGCCGAAAAGGGCACGGTCGCCGCGCTCGCCCGGTTCAGCGACCTGCGACCCGACACCGAATACCATTTCCGCGTCGTAGCGACCGATGCACATGGAACAACCACGGGTCCCGACACGACTTTCACCACCTTCTCGACGATCGGCTCGGGCCTACCGGACAATCGCATCTACGAAATGGTCTCACCCCCCGAAGACAACAACGCAGATATCTACGTGCCTGAACCGTCCGACGAGAACCGCGGCGCGGAGAATGAAGTGTCCGAAGGAGGTACAACCGACACGGGCTACCCGTTCCAGGTCGCGCCGGAAGGTAACGCGGTCGTGTATGCCGGCGACCCGTCATTCGGCGGCAACGGCGACATCGGCGAAGACGGCGGGAACACGTACCTCGCGACACGTACCGTCGAAGGCTGGAGTGCAAGCAGCATCATGCCGCCCGTCAAGTTCGCGGAATACCATGGCTTTTCCTCCGACCTGTCGGTCGGAGTGCTGACCGCGGGCGGTTATTTCGACAAAACACCGCTCACCGCGGAAGCGCCGGGCGGCGGTTACAACGTCATCTACACACGCACCATGAGCAATAGCAGCTACCAACCGCTCTTCACGAAGACGCCGCCGAACCGAGCGTCCGAAGAATTTGGATTCCATCAGGAGGAAACCACCTATCTGCCGGGGATCGGTGAGCGTGACGACCTCTATGCGGGCGCCTCGGCGGATTTCAGCCATATTCTGTTCGAGGTCAACGATGCGCTGTCGGGCTCCCTGCCGGAAGCGGTGGACCCCAGTAGGGAAGCGAACAACCTATATGAGTGGGTAGGCGGGCAGCTGCTGTCGGTCAACGTGCTGCCGAACGGTAAACCGGCTCCGAATGCGACATTCGGAGCCTACCCGGCCGAGCCAGAAGCGGGCGACGGGTTCAGTAAAGACCCCGATCTCAGCCACGTCATTTCAGCCGATGGGTCGCGGGTCTTTTGGACCGACCTGGCAACGGGCGATCTGTACATTCGTGAAAATGGCACGAGGACGGTGCAGATGGACGCGACGCATGGTCCCGAAGCCGGGGGTGGGGGGGAGTTCTGGACGGCAAGCAGCGACGGGTCGAAGGTCTTCTTCACGGACTGCAAACGACTGACTGAAGACTCCACCGCGGTGTTCAGCAGCAACTGCGCGGATGCGGGTGCGGGGAGCGATGACGCGGGGCTTTCCGGTAACGACCTCTACGGATACGATGTCGCGAGCGGTCAACTGACCGACCTGACCATCGATCACAACGCCTCGGATACGTTGGGCGCCGATGTGCAGGGCGTGGTTGGCGCGAGTGAAGACGGGGGATATGTCTATTTCGTTGCCGACGGCGTGCTGGCGGTTGGCGACGCCGAAGGGAGGAAACCGGCTGCGGGGCAGCCAAATCTCTACTTTAGCTATGGCGGTCAGACGACGTTCATCGCGACGCTCAACGAGCGATCCGACAACCCGGAAGGGGGCTCTGGAGGGTTGATTGCTGGCGACTGGAAGCCGACGTTGGGGAGACGCACCGCCGAGGTGACGCCGGATGGCCACGACATCGTGTTCGAGACGACGAACAGCATCACCGGATATGACAACGCGGGCTTTCGTGAGGTGTACCTGTACGATGCGGGATCCGGCAAGCTGACGTGCGCGTCGTGCCTACCCACCGGAGAACCGCCTGGTGAAGAAAGCTTCCTGCCGATCAGCGGTGAGAGGAATGCGACCTTCCAGCCGCGGTTGATCTCCGAAGACGGCAGCCGGGTGTTCTTCGACAGCGGCGTGGCGTTGGTCGCGCACGACACTAACGGCAAGACGGATGTGTACGAGTGGGAGCGTGATGGCTCGGGCAGTTGCCAGGACAGCCGGGGCTGCGTGTACCTTCTTTCGGGCGGCACCAACCCGTACGGGTCGTATCTGATCGGTGCGAGCGCGAGCGGCGATGACGTGTTCTTCCTTACCCGCGCACAGCTCGCGCCGCAGGACGAAAACGAAGCGTATGACATCTACGACGCGCGTGCGGGAGGGGTGCTACCGCCGTCGCCACCGGAGTGCTCGGGCACGGGCTGCCAGGGAGTGCCGTTTGCGCCGACGGCGTTCGCGGTGCCCTCGAGCGAGACGTTTGGCGGGATCGGTAACTTCTCGCCGCCATCGGGAGCGTCGGCGAAGGCAAAGACTACAAAGCAGAAAAAGACGGTCAAGAAGAAAAAAGAGAGGAAGAAGAAGAGGAAGAAGGTAAAGAAGCGCGACGGGAATGGCAGGAAGGCCGGGCACGTGAAGGGTGCCGGTCAGGGCGCGAAGCGGGGGCGGTCGTGAACGTGGGGGCTCTCGTCCACGTAGGTCGGCGCAGGGTGTGCGCGGCCTTGGCGGCCGCTCTGCTCGTCGTGTGCATAGCGGCGGTGTCGGACGCCCGGGCGTATGCGGCGAGCAGTATTACGCCGTATGGCTTTGGGTTAACGACGTTCGAAAGCGCGTTCACGAACGGGGATGGGTCGATCGACACGCAAGCCGGCTCGCACCCTGCAGACTCGAGCTTCTACGTGGCGTTCAAGACCCAGGAGCCGGCAAGCGAACGGCCGGTCGCGGAAGCCCGGGAAGTCGTGACGAACCTGCCGGCTGGCCTGGTCGCGGACCCCAACGCGACACCACAGTGCCCTCGACCGGTGTTTGACGCCGGCGTCGAAGGCGATTGCCCTTCCGACACGCGGGTCGGAAGCGTGACGGTGAAGCTCGCGGAATTGGTCGAAGCCACGCTGCCATTGTTCAATCTCGTTCCGCCGGGGAACGAGCCGGCCGAGCTCGGTCTTATCTATAAAGGCACGAGGACGTTCTTCAATGTCGCAGTGCGCACCAATGGGGATTATGGGGTCAGTGTGCGGGTGCCGAACATCCCAGAATTGACGCTCGTGCGCGTTCGCGTGAACGTATCGGGTTTTCCCGATGTAAAGCCGTATTGGACGATGCCGACGGCGTGTGGCGGTCCGTTGACGACGAGCGCGACGGCGGATGCGTGGGGTCATGAAAGCGAACTCGCGGAATATAGTTTCCTGAGTGAAAACAATGGACAACCGTTTGGTTATACAGGTTGTGAACATTTGCGGTTTACGCCGTCGATCGCGATTACGCCGAGCTCGGCGGATGCGGAAACACCGACAGGTCTGTCGGTGGAATTGAAAGAGCCCCAGGAAGGGTTGTCCGATCCGACGGGTGATTCGCAGTCGGATATCAAGACGACGACCGTGGTGCTGCCGGAAGGTGTGGCGGTGAACCCGGGTACCGCGGCGGGGTTGGGGGCGTGTCAGTTCTCTGAAGATGGGGTGGGTACACTCGGCCCGCCGTCGTGCCCGCTGTCCTCGAAAATCGGGACGGCGGTGATCGCGACGCCGCTGCTGCAGACCCACCTGGAAGGCAACGTGTACCTGCTGCAGTCCACCCGCCGAACATCAAGCTGCTGCTCTCCGCGTATGCGGAGGGAACGTACATCAAGCTCGTGGGCGACGTGACGCTCAACGAAACGACGGGCCAGCCAACGGTCACGTTCCCGGAAACGCCACAGTTCCCGCTTAGCAGCGTGAACCTGGAGTTCGGTGGGGGCCCGCAGGCCGCGCTCGTGACACCACCTCGGTGCGGCGCGTACGGCACAACCTCAGACTTCACGCCCTGGAGCACACCGTACGTGGCGGATGCCGTCTCGACGGACAGCTTCCCGGTACAGGCCGGTGTTCGACGGCGGCCCGTGCCCGGGGACACTGCCGTTTGGACCGCAGTTGATCGCGGGTTCCACGACCGACCAGGCGGGGGGATTCACGGGATTCTCGATGCTGCTCAAGCGCGAAGACGGCCAGCAGCGGATCGCAAGCCTGCAGTTCAAGACCCCGGAGGGTCTGCTGGGGATGATCAGCCGCGTGGGGCTCTGTGAAGAACCGCAGGCCGCGACCGGCGCTTGCCCGGCGAATGCGCAGATCGGGCATACGGTCGTGGCTGCGGGCCCGGGGCCGTTCCCGCTGTTCGTTCCCGAGCCCGGTAACCCGCCGGCGCCGATCTACCTGACCGGCCCCTATGAGGGTGCGCCGTATGGTCTGGCGATCGTGACGCCGGTCGCCGTCGGCCCGTTCAATCTGGGGACGATCGTGGTCCGCGCGAAGGTCGAAGTGGACCCGCGCACCTCGCGGCTGACGATCACGACGAACCCGGCGACGTTGCCGACGATCCTGGATGGTGTCCCGGCGGACATCCGTGATATCAACGTGGTGCTCGACCGCCCGGAATTCATGTTCAACCCGACGAGTTGCGCGCCGATGGCGTTCACGGGGACCGCGTACAGCACCGAAGGCGCGAGTGCCCCCCTGTCGAGCCACTTCCAGGTCGGGTCGTGTCGTAGTTTGAAGTTCAACCCGAACTTCCAGGTCTCGACGTCGGGGAAGACCTCGCGGGCGGACGGGGCGAGCCTGACGGCGAAGATCCTCTATCCGACCGGGGCGCTGGGTGCTAACCAGGCGAGTTCGCAGTCGAATATCGCGCAGGTCAAAGTCGAACTACCCAAGCAGCTCCCGGCGCGGTTGACGACGCTACAGAAGGCTTGTCTGGCTGCGACGTTCGACGCGAACCCTGCTGGTTGCCCGCCGGACTCGGTTGTGGGGCACGTGAAGGTCCTCACACCGGTGTTGAACGGGGCGTTGACGGGCCCGGCGTACTTCGTTTCGCATGGTGGGGAAGCGTTCCCGTCGCTGGTCGTCGTGTTGCAGGGTGGGGGCGTCACGATCGAGCTGGAAGGCACGACGTTCATCAGCAGTAACGGGATCACGAGCTCCACGTTCAAGGCCGTCCCCGACGTCCCGATCAACTTGTTCGAACTGACGCTCCCCGAGGGGCCCTACTCCGCGCTCGCCGCTAACGGCAGCCTCTGCAAGACGAGCTTGAAGATGCCGACCGACTTCGTCGCGCAGAACGGCGCCACCATCGAACGCGACACCAAGCTCACAGTCACCGGCTGCCCCAAGGCCAAGAAGACGAAGGCGAAGAAGAGCTCCAAGCACAGGAAGAAGGCCGGGCGCAGCGCTAGGGGCAACCCGAGGAAGCGGTAGGCGCCGGCCCTCCGCGGCGCGCGCTGACGCGGGGCACGGACGCCCCGCCACACGGCGCCCCGGGGGCTCCGCACGGACACGTGTGGACGGCGGGCCTGTTGGACCGTCTCCGATGTGCGTGCCGGCTGGCGCGAACGTGCGCTCTTTGAGCCACGTATGGGGGAGGGGCGAGCGGGCGTGCCTGCTCGCGGGGTGGGCACGGAGCGTTGGCTCTCGAACGCTCGATGCCCTAGGACTTGACATCACGTTACCGATGTGGTTACATAGGGACGTCACGGCGTCCAGATGTGGAGTGTCGGGCGTACATGGGGTCTGGGGTCCGGTTGAGTCATCCACGCTTGTGGGTTGACATCACGGCGCTCGCAGGATGTTTGGTTGGGAGAGGGGTCGGGTCGGGTCGTTTCGGTTTGGGTTGGGAGAGGGGTCGGGTCATTTCGATGAGGGAGCTTGTTCAGCGTGGTTTCTAGAGGGAGAAACGTGCGGGAGATCCGTGCGACCCGTTTTTTATCTCTCGCTTGCGCCAGTGGGCCAACCGCCCGCGCTCGCCGCGTGCTCATCGCAGTGCCGCTTGCGCCGGCGTGCGCGCTGCTGCTCGTGCTCGTGCTGGGGTGCGCGCCGGCGTTGGCGGTGAAGAGGCATGTCTTTGCTGGCTCCTTCGGTGTTCGTGGCTCCGGTGACGGTCAGCTCCTGGAACCGGCGGGGGTGGCTGTGCGGGAAGCGACGCTGAGCGAACCCTCCGAAGACGTGTACGTGGTGGACGCGGGCAACGACCGTGTCGAGCGGTTCAGCTCGACGGGCGCGTTCATCTCGGCGTGGGGCTGGGGCGTGAGCAACGGCGAAGCGAAATACGAGGTCTGCACGAGCGGCTGCCGGGCGGGGGTCGCGGGGGAAGGGGCGGGGCAACTCGACGCTCCGGGGGAGATCGCCGTGGACAACTCCACGAGCCCGCTGGATCCCTCGGCGGGCGACGTATACGTGGCGAACACCGCTGATGACGAGATCGAGAAGTTCGGCCCGGAAGGCGCATTCATTGGGCAGGTGAGTACGGGTTCTCAGCCGGCGCTCGGCGGCGTGGCCGTTGACCCGAGCGGGAACCTCTGGGCGTATGAGGCCAATGGTGAAATCGATGGCTACAGCAACGCGGTCGCCAACGTAGAAACTTCGAGCAAAGGCACCACGCTGAGCGACTATGGGTTCGGTGCGATCCCGGGGTTCGCCGTCAACACCCTGGGCGACTTCTATGTCAATTCTCTTCTGACCGTAATCGAACTGAACGACGAAGGGAACGCGAACCTCAACCCGATCGATGAAAAGGAATCCACGGCGGTCGCCATCGATCTGGCGACCAACGATCTCTACATCGGTAACGTCACCTCGGTCGCGGGATTCGACTCCAATGACTCGCCGATCGAACGTTTTGGCTCTCCGCGGTTGAAATCTACCGGCGGTGTCGCGGTGAGCTCCGCGGCCGGCAGGGTCTACGTCGCGGATACGGCGGCGGATACGCTCGATGATTTCGCGCTGTTGTTGGTGCCGACCGTTGCCGTCACGACGGCGACCGAAGTGGAAGGCAAGGACGGTACGGTCGCGGCGACGCTCGTGGGCAGCGTGGATCCCGAAGGCGTGGAGGTCGAAGAATGCTTCTTCGAATACGGGACGAGCCTCCCCTCGGGTAAGACGGCGTTGTGCGAACCCGCCCCGGGAGCGAGTGGGAGCACGGTGGCGGTGCAGGCGAGGGTGAGCGGGCTGGTGCTGAATAGGACCTACGTGTACCGGGTTGTCGCGAAGAACGCGAATGGGGTCAGCGAAAGCGAAAGTAGTTCGTTCGCCACGCCCGCCGGTGAAATGACGTTGACGGCTGAGCCTCTGGTGACGGCGGCGGAAAAGCAGGACGGTAAGGTCGTCGCGACTTTGCAGGGGAGCGTGGATCCCGGGAACGAGGAAGCGACGAACTGCCGGTTTGAATATGGGACGAGCCTGCCGTCGGGGCAGACGGTTGCGTGCGAACCGGCGACGGTCCCGGGGTCTGAGACTGTGGAAGTGATGGCGAAGGTCAGCGGGCTGCAGGCTGGTGCCCGCTACGAGTACCGGCTGCTGGCCGAAGATTCGTTCGGGCTCGGCGAAAGCGAAAACACCGAAGAATTCAATATCCCGGTCGCGGTGGTGGGTGTCACGAAGTGTGGCGCGAGCGGCTTGTTGAATCAGGCCGCGACGCTGCATGGTTCGTTGGAACCGGAGGGACTTTCGACGAGCTGGTTCTTCGAATACAGGAAGGCGGGGAGCACGGAAACGTGGTCGAAGAGCGCTGAAGGCGGCGTCGAAAAGCCGACCGGTAGGTTCGCGGACCCGGAAGAGGGCGTCTCCGGGCTTGAACAGGACACGACTTATGAATGTCGGCTGGTCGCCAGTAACTTGTATGGCAGCACGACCAGCACGGAAGGGCAAGAAAAAGAAGGAGAACCGGTAGGCAATCATGAGTTCACGACGGCGTTGCCGCCGGAAGTAGTGGCGGCGGCGGCTGCGGAGGTGGGGTTCTCCAGTGTCACGTTGAACGCGACGATCAACGGCTTTGGGGCTGCGGACAGCTACCGGTTTGAATATGGGACGAGCGAAACGTACGGCTCCTCGACGCCGGAAGTCACGCTCAAGGACCCTGTGCGTGGCGAAGCGCCGGTGTCGGTGCAGTTGACTGGTCTGCAGCCGGCCACGACCTATCACTTTCGTATCGTTGTGACGCAACCGGATGGTGGTGGCACGGCGACCGGTGTGGATGTGAAGTTCACGACGTTCCCGGAAACGAGTGCGCAGCTGCCGGATGGCCGGGTGTATGAAATGGTCTCTCCGGTGGAGGCGCAGGGCGCGAACGTGTACGTCCCGGAAGCGCACAACGGGGTGTTCCCGGTGCCGACGCAGCTGCCGTTCCAGGCCTCGACGGGTGGCGAAGCGGTGGCGTACGTTGGGGCGCCGGCGGCGGGTGGGAGCGGTGATGCGGGTGCGGGGGGCGGTAACGAGTACGTGGCGGCGCTCGGGGCGGGGGGCTGGGTCTCGCAGGATGTGATGCCACAGGGCAGCAGCCAGTTGGGGTATCTGGCGTTCTCGCCCGATCTTTCGGTGGGGGTCTTTGAATCGCATGAACCGCTGGCGTCGGGTGCCCCGGGTGGTGGCTATGACGTGCTGTACAAGGCGGCGTCGGGCGGTGGTGTCGGTGCGTTGTTCTCGCAGAGGCCGCCGGATCGCTCCGCGGAAGAATTTGGGAGCGCGGGGACGCTGGGGCCGCAGGGTCCGGGGCTCGCGTACGCGGGTGCCTCGGCTGACTTTAGCCACGTGCTGTTCGAGGCGAACGATGCGCTCGTCCCCGAAGCCGAAGGGGACCCGGGCGTGGGTGCGAACGACCTGTATGACTCGGTTGGTGGGCAGCTGGGTGTGGTGAACATCCTGCCGGCGAGCGAGGGCGGCAGGGTGGCGCCGGACGCGACGTTCGGCGGGCCGAACGGGACGGGCAACGCGGCCGACCCGCCGGACTTCAGCAACGTCATATCCGAAGACGGGTCGCGGGTCTTCTGGACGGACCTCCAAGCCGGCCCACAGGAAGGCCGCGTGTACGTGCGTGAGAACGGCACGAGCACAGTCGCGGTGTCCGCGGGCGCGGCCCGTTTCTGGACGGCGACGCCGGACGGGCGTTACGCGTTTTACACCGAAGGCGAAAAGCTCTACCGGTTCGACGTGGAAAGCGAGATGCCTGAAGAACTCGCGGGTGCTGACGCGGGTGTGCTGGGTGTGATCGGCGTGAGCGAGGACGGCGAATATGTGTATTTCGTCGCTGAAGGTAAGCTCGCCGGGAGCGCGAAGCAGGGTGAACCCAACCTCTACCTGCTGCATGGAGGCGAAACGCGGTTCATCGCGACGCTTTCTCCCGAAGACGAGGGCACGATGGCCTACGGTGGGGAAGGGGGGAGCTTCGGTGACTGGGAGCCTGGTCTGGGGCACCGTACTGCGGAGGTCACGCCGGACGGCAAGAGCGTGGTGTTCCAGTCGGTGCGTGCGTTGACGGGCTATGACAGTGAAGGGTTGAGCGAGGTGTTCGTGTATGACTCCGAGGCGGGGGGCGGCCTGTTCTGCGGGTCGTGCGATGCGAGCGGCGAGTTGCCGCCGGTCACCGAACTCGCGGGCGGGAGGGTCAAAGCGGCGGGGTACCTGCCGGTTGGCTGGAGCCGTACGTATCAGCCGCGGGTGATCTCCGAAGACGGCAGCCGGGTGTTCTTCGACAGCTTCGAGCCGCTGGTCTCAGCGGACCCCAATGGCCAGCAGGACGTGTATGAGTGGGAGCGCGACGGGACGGGCGCCTGCCGGGAACCCCGGGGCTGCCAGTATCTACTCTCGGGTGGGACGAGCCGTTCGGGTTCTTATCTGCTTGATGCGAGCGCGAACGGGGACAGCGTGTTCTTCGTCAGCGACGCGCGTCTCGTCGCGCAGGACGACAACGAAAGCGACCATCTCTATGACGATCGCGTTGATGGGGTGCAGCCCTCTTCGCCCGCGGGGTGCGCGGGCAGCGAATGCGAGGAGGTCCCGATCGCTCCGCCGATCTTCGCGACGCCGCCGAGCGCGACGTTCGCCGGCGTCGGCAACTTCCCGCCGCCCGCGAACGCGCCGGTGAAACCGAAGTCGAAGCCCAAGCGTAAACAGAAGCCCAAGCGCAGGCATCGCAAGGCTAAGGGCAATGCTGGGAAGCACACGGGCGGGCACGGGAAGAAGTCCAGCGCGCGCAGAGCACGCAACGGCGCCCGGCATCCCCGCCGGAGGACAGGATCATGAGCGCCCGGAACGCCAGGATCACTAGCGGGCATCGTGGGCTGAGTGCGCGTGGTGGATCGGGCGGGCGTGGTGGGTTGAGGTTGGCGTTTGTGTGGCCGGTGGTGGCTCTGTGCGTGAGTGTTGTGGGGCTGTCGTGGGGTTGTGTGTCGGCGTTGGGTTTGGGTTCGACACCGTCGGGTTTTGGGTTTGAGAGTTTTGACGGGCTGCCGCTGAACTCGCTTGGCACAGTCGAAGTGCAGGCTGGGGCGCACTCGAAGGAATTGACGTTCGCGTTCGCGTTGGACACCGCGAAGGGCGAGCACGGTGAAGTGCTGGATAGCGCGGGTGGGGAACTGCGGGATCTGCAGCTGGTGCTGCCGGCGGGCCTGGTTGTGAATGGCAATGGGGTGCCGGCGTGCACGCGGCGCGCGTTGGATGAAGAAGCGTGTGCGTCGGAAGATCAGGTTGGCGAAGTGAAGCTGGAGTTGGCTTCCGGCGGGGAAGAATCGAGCCCGGTGTTTAACATGGTGGCGCCGGACACGGTCCCCGCGGAGCTGGCGTTCAGGGTCGGTGGTGTTGACGTGGTGGCGTACACGAGCCTGCGCACCGGTGTGCTGAGCCCGACCGAAGGTGGTTTTGACGTGGATATCTTCGATCTGCCGCCGCGGAAGGTCGTGGGTGGGCAGATCAAGCTGTTCGGTGTCACGCCGGGGGGCGCGCCGTTCTTGACGTTGCCGACGGTGTGCGCGGGGCCGGTGCCGTTCGTGGTGCGCGCGGATACGTGGCAGGACGAAGCGTCTTATGCCGAAGCGTCGTTCCTCTCGCACGAAACGGCGGCGAGCGGCGGCGAACCGATCGGGATCGAGGGGTGCGACCACCTCGGGTTCGCGCCGACAGTCGCGGTCTCGACGGACACGAGGGACGCGGATACCGCGGCTGGGTTGACGGTGAACGTGAAGTCTCCCCAGGAAGGGCTGCTCTCCGCGACCGACCTGGGGTCCTCGAACATCCAGGGCGCGAGTGTGGTGCTCCCTGAAGGTTTGGTGCTCGACCCCAACCGGGCGGAGGGGTTGGTGTCGTGTCCGCTCTCAGAGAGCGGGATCGGCACGGAAGGCCCGCCGTCCTGTCCGGCGACCTCGCAGGTCGGGACGCTGGAGGTCTCCACGCCGATCCTCCCGGACACGATCGAAGGTGGGGTGTATGTGCTGCCCTCCAGTCCGCCCGAACTGAAGTTGCTGCTGTCCGGGTACGCGGACGGCGTGTACCTGAAGATGGTCGGTGTGGTGGCGCTCAACGAAGCCACCGGCCAGGTGACGCTGTCGTTCCCCGACGCGCCGCTGCTGCCGTTCAGCGACGTCAAGGTCTCGCTGAGCGGCGGTGCGCAGGCGGCGCTCGTGACCCCCGCGGTGTGCGGCGTGTATGTCGCGGGCTCGGATACGACGCCGTGGGTGACGCCGGCGGTCGGGGACGCGTTTGAAACGAGCAGCGTCGAAATCGCCGCCGGTCCCGCCGGGGGTGCCTGCGTGAAGCCGCTGCCGTTCTCCCCGACGTTGACGGCGGGGTCCAGCAACGACGGGGCGGGCGGTTTCGCGAGCTTCTCGATGCTGATCGAACGCCCCGACGGGCAGCAGCGTCTCGCGGGCTTCCAGTTCACCGCGCCGCCCGGTCTGCTGGGGATGTTCGGCAGCGTCCCCGTATGCGGGGAACCGCAGGCCACCCAGGGAGAATGCTCCGCGGCCTCGCAGGTCGGGCACGCGGTCCTCGGCGCTGGCCCGGGGGCTACCCGCTGTTCCTGCCCGCCCCGGGGCAGCCCCAGATCCCGATCTACCTCACGGGCCCCTATGAGGGCGCCCCCTACGGTCTGGCGATCGTGGTGCCGTTCCTCGCCGGCCCGTTCGACCTGGGGACCAGCGTGCTGCGCGCACGGATCGAAGTTGACCCCCGCACCGCGCAGCTGACGATCGCCAGCGACCCGCTGCCGAGGATCCTCAAGGGCGTCCCGCTCGATCTACGCACGATCGACGCGGTCATCGACCGGCCCGGTTTCATCTTCAACCCGACCAACTGCGGCCCCGCGTCCTTCCAGGGGTCGGTGAGCAGCGTCGAAGGCGCGACCGTCGCGCTCTCAACACCGTTCCAGGTCGGGTCCTGCCAGAGCCTGCAGTTCACCCCCACCTTGGCGCTGTCCACAGCCGCGAAGACCTCCAAGCAGAACGGCGCCAGCCTCGACGCCCGGATCACGTTCCCCGAAAGCCGCCAAGGCACCGTTCTGGCGAGCACCCAGGCGAACCTCCAAAGCATCAAGCTCACGCTCCCCAAGCAACTCCCCTCACGCCAGGCGACACTCGCGCAAGCCTGCCCCGCCGCGACCTTCCAAGCGAACCCCGCCGGCTGCCCCCCAGCATCGACCGTCGGACACGCAAGCGCCGTCACACCCTTGCTGTCCACCCCCCTGAGCGGCCCCGCGTACCTCGTCTCCCACGCCGGCGAAACGTACCCCCAGCTGAGCATCGTGCTGCAGGGCGCCGGCATCACCCTCGACCTCCAAGCGACCACCACGATCACCGGGAAGATCACGACCACGACCTTCGCCGCCATCCCCGACGTCCCGCTCAGCTCCCTGGAACTGACGCTCCCCGCGGGCCCCCACTCAATGCTCGCCGCCAGCAGCAGCCTCTGCAAGAGCAAGCTCACGGCGCCGACGGAAATCGTGGCCCAGAACGGCGCCGTCATCGACCAGGCGACCAAGCTCACCGCCACCGGCTGCCCCAAAGCCAAAGTAGCCAAGCATAAGCACACCAAGCGCAAGGCCAAGCACAGGAGGAAGAAATGACCGAGCGCAACCCGACCCCCGCGAGCACCGCAGCGGACGTCCAGGCCGGCCCCCGCGCCCACGGCGAGAGCCCCCGCACACCGACCGCTAAAGCGGCAAAGAGGATCGGGAGCGCCCTGCGCGGCATCCTCACCGCCACACTCCTCGCACCAGCACTGCTCGCGCTCACCAACACCCCCGCCCAGGCAGGCGAACCCCAACTCACCTCCCTGGTGAAGCCCTTCACCTTCATCGAACCACCCACCTCCTTCGGCTCAGAAGGCTCCGGACCTGGACAGTTCAGCGGAGGCGGGGAAAACGAACGTGGCCCCACGAGTCTGGCTGTGGAAGATGCGACGGGCGATGTGTTCGCGCTCGACCCCGGCAACAACCGACTCGAGAAGTTCGGTCCAAACGGGGAATTCCTATCTGAAATCGACGGACTGTCGATCTTGGAATCGCAGGTGGCGGTTGACAACTCGGCCACCAGCCCCTCCAAAGGGGATGTCTATGTGGTATCGCGCAATTATGGATTCGAAAAGTTTGCGCCTGTCGAGGGCGAACCGAATAGGTATGAATCGGTCAGCCAACTGCCCATTGATGGGTCGGCCGTAGCGGTCAACGCGAAGGGCGATGTCTATGTCTACGCGGAAGGTGGCCGACTGCTCGAGTTCAGCCCCACGGGCGAAGCCTTGGGCGAAGTTGGAATAGATATCAGCTATTACAGCTTTGGCGCCACGATAGCTCCGGACGGCGATCTATACATCTCGGGCTTCATCGCCAGCGAGGGCTTCGAAACGGGGGTGCTGAAGGTGGCGTTCAGTCCCAGTCCCGAACTGGAAGTGGAATCCGAATCGGTATTCGCCGAGGGCGGCCACCCAGGCCCGGTGGCGGTTGACGCCAAAGGCAACGTCTATCAGGGCGAATACAATCAAGTAACCGAGTACAACTCGAGTGGGGAAGTCATCGAAGCGTTCGGCCGGGAAGCGACAGGCGAAACGACTGGCATCGCGTTCAGGGAGGAAAGCTCCCCGGCAGTCAGCGGATATCTCTACGTCGCGTTCGGAGCACGCCACGAAGTGCATATCTTCGAACAGCGCGCTCCTGAACATCCCGCGCCCGAAGTCACGGGATGCTCGCTGACGAACCCCACGCCGGTGAACGGCGTCATCCGCTGCACCGTCGATCCAAACGCCGCGGAAGCCAGCGTGGATGTGGAATATGGCGAACTCGGCTCCGCGACCCTCACCACGACATCCGCCCAGGACGTCAAGGCTGGCGGGCAGGTCGAAGTGGAACTGAAAGGATTCCTGCCGCAGACGCGCTACCGCTATCGGATGGTCGCCACGAGCAAGGAAGGCGCCACCAAAGGCGAAGAAGAAGTGTTCAAAACGCCTCTCGCGGTCGCGGGCGTCGGCGGGTGCAGCGTTCCGAACGCCGACCTCGAAAACGAAGGCGCCACGCTGCACGGTGGGACGCTGGAACCGCTGGGTGTCTCGACGAGTTGGCGCTTCGAATACGGGGAAGCCCCCAACTACGGTTCCGATACAGCGGAAGAAAGCTCTGAAAGCAGCGGCAAGGTGACGCCTGAACCGAAGCTCGCCCACCTGAAGCCGCACACCACCTACCACTGCCGGCTCGTGGCGCGCAACGAGTACGGCACCACGACCGGCGCGGACGGGGTCTTCACGACGACCGGGCCGCCGGTCCTGGAAGGCGAGGAGTCGTTCGAAAAGGTGGGCTCCGTCGATGCCGAATTGGCCGGTAGGTTCGATCCCGTGGGGTTCGTCGGGAAGCTCGTGGCGAGCACGTACTACTTCGAATACGGGACGAGCACGGCATATGGGCTCAGGACCCCGGAGACGAGCGTCGCCGAAGAAAAGGGCAGCGTCGCCGCGCGCACGAGGTTGACCGGCCTGCAGCCGGGCACCGAATATCACGCCCGTCTGGTCGCAACCGACCAGTACGGCACGACGGATGGGGCCGACATCGCGTTCACCACCTTCACGACCATTGGCTCGGGCCTGCCGGACGACCGTATCTACGAACTGGTCTCTCCGCCTGAAGACAACAACGCCGACGTCTACATACCGTTGACCCTCCCGAGAGACCTCAAAGGAGCTGAAGAAGGCAGTGGGATAACAGGGACAGAGTATCCGTTTCGCGCTTCGCTCGAAGGCAACGCGATCACGTACGTGGGCGATCCCTCATACGAAGGCAGCGGCAACACCGGCGAAGATGGCGGCAATGAGTATCTCGCGACGCGCACCACCGACGGCTGGAGGACGCAGAACATAACACCGCTCGGCCACTTCTCGGCGGAATATCAGGCATTCTCGCCCGATCTTTCGGTCGGGTTCCTCACTTCGGGCGACGGTGTGGATACCGAACCGCTCGCGCCCGAAGCGCCGGGCGGCGGTTATAACGTCATCTATGCGCGTACCAGCAGCAGCGGCAGCTACCGCCCCCTCTACACGTTGACGGCTCTGGTCCGTTCAAAGGATCGAGTCGGCTGGTATGAAGAGGGAACTGGCGGGCCGAGACATATCCTGTATGCCGGGGCGTCGGCGGATTCCAGCGATGTGCTGTTCGAGACCGCCGGCGCCCTGACGCCGGAAGCCGCCGAAGGCACCGAAAGGGAAGACAACCTCTACGACTTCATCGATGGTCGGCTGACGTCTGTCAACGTGCTGCCGAGTGGCGCGCCGGCGCCTGGCGCCACGTTCGGCGCCTATCCGCCGCAGCCGGAAGAGGAGGATGCGGCGCTGAAATATCCGAACCTCAGCCGTGTCATATCGGCGAACGGCTCGCGCACATTCTGGACCGATCTGCACAGGGAAGTAACCGCTGAAGACCCGGCGGGCGAGACGAGGCTGTTCGTCCGCGAGAACGCGGGCTCGCCCGAAGCCACGACCGTGCAGATTGACGCCTCGCAGGCGCCT
The DNA here is from genome assembly GCA_963725535.1 of uncultured Solirubrobacterales bacterium. Classification (GTDB taxonomy): domain Bacteria; phylum Actinomycetota; class Thermoleophilia; order Solirubrobacterales; family Solirubrobacteraceae; genus Palsa-744. The sequence continues at coordinate 560,128 of CAVRYX010000007.1, read as the reverse complement.
GCCGGCGAAGGAGCGAAGGAAAAGCAGGAAAGGGAAGCCAGAAGCGGCGGCGGGGAGTTCTGGACCGCCAGCAGCGACGGCTCGAAGGTGTTCTTCACCGACTGCAACCGGTTGACCGAAGACTCCACCGCCGTGTTCAGCAGCGAATGCCTGGAACATCCAACCTTCCTCGGCAATTTCAGTACTGGCAACGATCTCTACGAATACGAAGTCGCCACCGGTCGGCTGACTGACCTGACCGTGGATCACGACGCCTCGGATCCGCTCGGTGCCGACGTGCAGGGCGTGATCGGCGCGAGCGAAGACGGCGAATACGTCTACTTCGTCGCTGACGGGGACCTCGCTGAAGGGGCCAGCGCAGGGGAACCCAACCTCTACCTGCGCCACGGTGGGCAGACGACGTTCATCGCCACGCTCTCCGAAGAGGACAAAGGAAGCGGAGGCAGCGGATCAATTGCGTATGGAGACTGGCTGCCCGTCCCCGGGAGGCGCACGGCGGAGGTCACACCCGACGGCCACGCGGTCGTGTTCCAATCGGTGAACAGCCTGACCGGCCATCCGAGCAACGGCGCCAGCGAGGTGTACGTCTACGACGCGGAAACCGCTCAGCTCTCGTGCGCGTCGTGCCTGCCCACCGGGGAAGTACCGTCCGGGGAGAGCTTCCTGCCTCCCGGCGGGGACCAGGACAGCACCTACCAGCCCCGGTGGATCTCCGCGAACGGCGACCGCGTGTTCTTCGACAGCACGACGGCGCTCGCCCCCCACGACACCAACGGCCGGACCGACGTGTACGAGTGGGAGCGTGACGGCTCCGGCAGCTGCCAGGAGAGCCGGGGCTGCGTCTACCTGCTCTCCGGGGGCACGAGCCCGTACGGATCGTTCTTCATCGACGCGAGCGCGAACGGCGATGACGCATTCTTCGTCACCCGCCTGCAGCTCTCCCAGCAGGACGGCAACGAAAATTACAACCTCTACGACGCGCACGTCGGTGGCGTGCTGCCGCCCTCCGAACCGGAATGCTCGGGCACGGGCTGTCAGGGAGTGCCGCTGGCGCCGACCGCGTTCGAAAGCCCCTCCAGCGTGACCTTCGACGGCGTCGGCAACTTCCCGCCGTCGGCCGGATCGCCGGCGCACAAGCCGCCCGCGAAGAAGAAGGCTGTGAAGCGCAAGCGCAAGCGCGGGCGCAGGAGGCCGAGAAAGGCCGGGCGGGTGAGGCACGCGAGTGGGGCGCGCAGGAGCCCGAAGTCGGCGCCTGCCGGGCGGGGAAGGGTGGGACGGTCATGAGCCGGGGCTCTCTGAGGATCTGCGAGCGGCTCAGGGCGCGGGTGGTGGCGACGACGGTCGCGCTGGTCGCGGGGTGCGCCCTCGCGGCACCGGCCGCCGGCGCCACCACCACTCCCGGCAGCTTTCAGTTCTCGAACTTCGAAAGCGCGTTCTACAACGCCAACGGGACGATCGACACCCAGGCCGGCTCGCATCCCGCCACGTCGGTCTTCACTACTTCATTCCTTGCCAACCCACAGACCCAATTCACGGTTGGGGGGTTCCTCAGGGAGGTCGATACGAACCTGCCGAGGGGCCTCGTCGCCGATCCCAACGCGACACCCGGCTGCACCCGCGCGGAGCTGGACGCCGGCGAAGAAGGCCTCTGCCCCGCGGACACCCGGGTCGGAACTGTGGGTCTCGTTCTCACGGGGTTTGAATCGGCAGAATTCCAGCTTCCGTTGTACAACATGGTTCCGCCCGCCGACCAGCCCGCCACGCTCGGCTTGATCTACAAGGGCGTCAGGACGTTCTTCAACACCGCCGTGCGGACCGGCAGCGACTACGGGATCAGCGTGCGGATCCCCAACATCCCGGAAGTCGGGATCCTGCGTGCTCGCGTCACCGTCTTCGGCTTTCCCGACGGGAAGCCGTACTGGACGATGCCGACCGTGTGCGGGGGGCCGCTCACGACTACGGCGACCGCATTTGCGTGGGGGCACGAAAACGAACTTGCGGAATGGAGCTTCATGAGCGAAAGCGAAGGTGTGCCGTTTGGGTACACGGGTTGCGAACACCTGCGCTTCACGCCGTCGATCGCGGTGACGCCGGCCTCGGCGGACGCGGAAACGCCGACAGGGTTGTCGGTGGAATTGAAGGAGCCCCAGGAAGGGTTGTCGGACCCGACAGGCGTGTCGCAGTCGGATATCAAGACGACGACAGTGGTGCTGCCGGAAGGCGTGACGGTGAACCCGGGTACCGCGGCCGGGTTGGCGGCATGCCAGGTCTCCGAAGACGGGGTCGGGACGGAAGGTCCGCCGTCGTGTCCCGCCTCCTCGAAAATCGGGACAGTGTCGATCACGACGCCGCTGCTGGCGAAAAAGCTGGAAGGGAACCTATATGTGTTGCAGTCCAACCCGCCGAACTTGAAGCTGCTGCTCTCGGCGTACGCGGAGGGCACCTACATCAAGATCGTGGGCGACGTGTCGCTGAACGAAAAGACTGGGCAGATCACGGCGAGCTTCCCGGAAACGCCGCAGTTCCCGCTCAGCAACGTGCAGCTGTCTTTCGGTGGCGGCCCGCAGGCGGCGCTCGTGACGCCCCCCGCGTGCGGGGCGTATGGCACGTCCTCGGAATTCACGCCGTGGAGCACGCCGTTCGTGGGGAATGTGGACGCGACGGATGGCTTCCCGATCGACGCGGGTGTGGGCGGCGGCCCGTGCGTCTCGCGGCCTTCGCAGCTGCCGTTCAACCCGAGGTTGACGGCGGGCTCGACAACCGATCAGGCGGGCGGCTTTACGGGCTTCTCGATGCTGCTGCAGCGCGAAGATGGGCAGCAGCGGATCGCGAGCCTGCAGTTCAAGACCCCGGAGGGCCTGCTGGGGATGATCAGCAAGGTCGGGCTCTGTGAAGAACCGCAGGCTGCCACCGGGGACTGTCCGGCCAACTCGCAGATCGGGCACACGGTCGTCGGTGCGGGCCCGGGTCCGTTCCCGCTGTTCGTACCCGAAACTGGCAAGCCGCCGGCGCCGATCTACCTGACGGGCCCCTACGAAGGCGCGCCGTATGGTTTGGCGATCGTGGTGCCGGTGGTCGCGGGCCCGTTCAACCTGGGGACGATCGTGGTCCGCGCGAAGGTCGAAGTGGACCCGCGGACCTCGCGGCTGACGATCACAACGAACCCCGCGACGCTACCGACGATCCTCGACGGTGTCCCGGCGGACATCCGCGACATCAACGTGGTGCTCGACCGCCCGGAATTCATGTTCAACCCGACCAGCTGCGCGCCGATGAGCTTCTCCGGGACCGCGTACAGCACCGAAGGCGCAAGTGCCCCCCTGTCAAGCCACTTCCAGGTCGGGTCGTGTCGTAGCTTGAAGTTCAACCCGAACTTCCAGGTCTCGACGTCGGGGAAGACCTCGCGGGCGGACGGGGCGAGCCTGACGGCGAAGATCCTCTATCCGACGGGTGCGTTGGGTGCTAACCAGGCGAGTTCGCAGTCGAATATCGCGCAGGTCAAAGTCGAACTACCCAAGCAGCTCCCGGCGCGGTTGACGACGCTACAGAAGGCTTGTCTGGCTGCGACGTTCGACGCGAATCCCGCTGGTTGCCCGCCGGACTCGGTTGTGGGGCATGTGAAGGTCCTGACGCCGGTGTTGAGTGGGGCGTTGACGGGCCCGGCGTACTTCGTTTCGCATGGTGGGGAAGCGTTCCCGTCGCTGGTCGTCGTGTTGCAGGGTGGGGGCGTCACGATCGAGTTGGAAGGCACGACGTTCATCAGCAGTAACGGGATCACGAGCTCCACGTTCAAGGCCGTCCCGGACGTCCCGATCAACTTGTTCGAACTGACGCTCCCCGAGGGGCCCTACTCCGCGCTCGCTGCGAACGGCAGCCTCTGCAAGACGAGCTTGAAGATGCCGACCGACTTCGTCGCGCAGAACGGCGCCACCATCGAACGCGACACCAAGCTCACAGTCACCGGCTGCCCCAAGGCCAAGAAGACGAAGGCGAAGAAGAGCTCCAAGCACAGGAAGAAGCACACCGGGAAGATGAAGAAAGGCCGGCGGGTATGATGGCCACCCGTGCGTCCCACCAAGAGCAAGGAGTAGATCGCCCAGAGTCCCGTGGCGCGCATCTGATGTCAAGTTTTGGTAGCATCAAGCATCATGCCGCGCACGACGCTCGATCTCGACGCCTCGGTATTGCGTGAGCTGCGCCAACGGGGGCTGCGGGAGCATAAGAGCATGGGGCGGGTTGCCTCCGAGGTGCTGGCCGCAGGCCTGCGCAAGCAGGCGCCCCGGGAGCACGTGCCGTTGCGCTGGCCGAGCAGGCACATGGGCAAGCCCCGGGTCGACCTCGACAACAGAGAGGCGTTGGGTCGGATGCTCGACGGGGAGTATCTCCGCGGGCTCGAGCAGTGAGCTTGGCGCTCGACGCGAACATCCTGCTCTACGCGTCGAACGCCGACGACGATCACAACGAGCGGGCGCGGGAGGTGCTCTCCGGTCTGGCTGAGGGGCCCGAGGTGGTCTATCTGTTCTGGCCTGTGGTGATGGCCTTTCTGCGGATCGCCACGCGGGAGAGCGTCTTTCCCAACCCGCTCTCCCCGGCGGAGGCGCTGGCGATGGTCGGCTCCCTGCTGAGCCGCGATCACGTCTATGCGCCCGGCGAGGACGATCTGTTCTGGGGCGCCTTCCGCGAGATCGCCGAAGAGCAGCGCGCGCGGGGCGATCTCGTGACCGACACGCACATTGTTGCGCTCATGCGTCGCCACGGCGTTCGCACGATCGTCACCCACGACCGCGACTTCCGCCGCTTCGACGGCATCCGCGTGCGCGACCCGTTCGCGTAGCGACCTGCGGTTCTGGGCGTCTGGGTCAGTCCCGTGGTGGGTGGCGTTCTTGGGGTTGGTGTTGGCGTTGGTCTAGGGTGGGGGACTTGACAACATGTTGCGGGTGTGGTTAGATAGTGTCGTCGCGGTGCCCATAGAGGATGGGGCGTCGGGGCAACATAGGGTCTGGGTTGGGTCATCCTGTCTTGTGGTTGACGTTCAAGCGCTTGCAGGGGCTGGGTGGGGTAGAGGGACTGGGTCAGAACGTATGAGGGAGATGGTTTAGCGTGGTTTTGAGAGGGAATGACGTGCCGGGTATGTGCGGGGCCCCGCGTGGGGTTCTTGCTAGATGCATCAGCGGTCTGATGCATCTCTCTCTCTCTCTCTCTCTCTTCAGGTTCTCGGCTTGCTGCTAGCCGGCCGGTAGCGGCGCAGGCGCGTCGCTACGACTCCCCCGCGTGCGGGGGAGGGTTTTGTCTGGGCGTGGAGGGTGCGGTAGGGGTTGCCCTGGTTGCGGTAGGGGTCCTCCTTCGCGTGGGGGGGTTGTCGTGATGCCCGGGCGTGTGGTGTCGCGTCGCGGCGCTCCTGCTCCTGCTCTTGCTCCTGTGTCGCGGGTGGGTGGGGGTGTGCGGCGGTTGGGTGTGACGCCGGCGCGTGCTGTGGGTGGGGGTGATCGAGCGGGGGTCGGTCAGCGTGAGCAGATCGTGGAGATTCAGCGTTCGCGGCTGCTCGCGGCGGCGGTTGTCGCGGTCGATGAGCTTGGCTATGTGGATACGACGGTCGCGGATGTGACGCGTCGCGCGCGGGTGTCGCGGCGTACGTTCTACGAGCTGTTCAAGAACCGCGAAGAGTGCCTGGCTGCGGTCCTGGAGGATGTGGTCGCGCTGATCCGGGGTGAGGTCGCCGCTGCGGGCTTGGATGGTCTTGGGTGGTGCGAGCGGGTTCGTGGGGGGCTGTCGGTGGTTCTCTCGTTCATGGATCGTGAGCGGGCTTTGGCGCGGGTCTGTGTTGTGCAGGCGTTGCGTGGTGGCCCGCAGTTGCTCGAGCGTCGCGAGGAGGTCCTCGCGGGCTTGGCGGGGCTCGTGGATGAGGGTCGCTTGGAGGGCGGTACGCGCGGTGGTGGTGGGTGTACGCCGTTGACGGCGGAGGGTGTTGTGGGCGCGGCGTTCACGATCGTGTACGCGCGGCTGTTGCGAAGGGATCGTAAGCCGCTCATGGGCTTGTCGGGTGAGTTGATGGGGATGATCGTGCTGCCGTATTTGGGTGCGGCGGCGGCACGTCGGGAGTTGGCGCGGCCGGTGCGCGTGGAGAGTGGGGGTGCGGTTGGTGACCGGGCTGTGGCTGGGGGGGCGGTAGGTGATCCGTTGCAGGGTGTCTCGATGCGTTTGACGTATCGCACGGCGCGGGTCCTCGAGGGTGTCGCGGGGTGCCCGGGGGGCAGCAACCGTGAGGTCGCTGAGCACGCGGGGGTCGCGGACCCGGGGCAGGTCTCGAAGCTACTGGCGCGCCTGGAGCGCCTTGGGTTGCTCGTCAATACTGGTCTAGGTCACAGTATGGGCGAGCCGAACGCTTGGACGCTCACGGCCAAGGGCGAGCAGGTCGCACGGAGCATCCGTCTGCAGGTCCCGCGTCGAGCGGGAGACCACGTGATAGCGCGTAAGACACCGGCAGCGAAGAAGCACACGGTGGCCCTCTGATGCGGGCACGCTTGCTGACCGGGGGGCCGGTCGTCCCCTCGCTGCGCGTCAGGCTAGGCGCTCTGCGTATCTCAATGCGTGTGTCACTCACAGTGACCTGCGCGCTGCTGTTCGTGCTCGTGCTGGGGTGCGCGCCGGCGTTGGCGGTGAAGAGGCATGTCTTTGCTGGCTCCTTCGGTGTTCGTGGCTCCGGTGACGGTCAGCTCCTGGAACCGGCGGGGGTGGCTGTGCGGGAAGCGACGCTGAGCGAACCCTCCGAAGACGTGTACGTGGTGGACGCGGGCAACGACCGTGTCGAGCGGTTTGGCTCGACGGGCGCGTTCATCTCGGCGTGGGGCTGGGGCGTGAGCAACGGCGAAGCGAAATACGAGGTCTGCACGAGCGGCTGCCGGGCGGGGGTCGCGGGGGAAGGGGCGGGGCAGTTCGACGCTCCGGGGGAGATCGCCGTGGACAACTCCACGAGCCCGCTGGATCCCTCGGCGGGCGACGTATACGTGGCGAATACCGCTGATGACGAGATCGAGAAGTTCGGCCCGGAAGGCGCATTCATTGGGCAGGTGAGTACGGGTTCTCAGCCGGCGCTTGGGGGCGTGGCCGTTGACCCGAGCGGGAATCTCTGGGCGTATGAGGCCAATGGTGAAATCGATGGCTACAGCAACGCGGTCGCCAACGTAGAAACTTCGAGCAAAGGCACCACGCTGAGCGGCTTTGGGTTCGGTGCGATCCCGGGGTTCGCCGTCAACTCCTTGGGCGACTTCTATGTCAATTCTCTTTTTGACGTGCTCGAACTGAACGACGAAGGCAACGCGACTCTCAATCCGATCGATGAAGAGGAATCTACGGCGGTCGCCGTCGATCTGGCGACCAACGATCTCTATATCGGTAATGTCACCTCGGTCGCGGGATTCGACTCCAATGACTCGCCGATCGAACGTTTTGGCTCTCCGCGGTTGAAATCTACCGGCGGTGTCGCGGTGAGCTCCGCGGCCGGCAGGGTCTACGTCGCGGATACGGCGGCGGATACGCTCGATGATTTCGCGCTGTTGTTGGTGCCGACCGTTGCCGTCACGACGGCGACCGAAGTGGAAGGCAAGGACGGTACGGTCGCGGCGACGCTCGTGGGCAGCGTGGATCCCGAAGGCGTGGAGGTCGAAGAATGCTTCTTCGAATACGGGACGAGCCTCCCCTCGGGTAAGACGGCGTTGTGCGAACCCGCCCCGGGAGCGAGTGGGAGCACGGTGGCGGTGCAGGCGAGGGTGAGCGGGCTGGTGCTGAATAGGACCTACGTGTACCGGGTTGTCGCGAAGAACGCGAATGGGGTCAGCGAAAGCGAAAGTAGTTCGTTCGCCACGCCCGCCGGTGAAATGACGTTGACGGCTGAGCCTCTGGTGACGGCGGCGGAAAAGCAGGACGGTAAGGTCGTCGCGACTTTGCAGGGGAGCGTGGATCCCGGGAACGAGGAAGCGACGAACTGCCGGTTTGAATATGGGACGAGCCTGCCGTCGGGGCAGACGGTTGCGTGCGAACCGGCGACGGTCCCGGGGTCTGAGACTGTGGAAGTGATGGCGAAGGTCAGCGGGCTGCAGGCTGGTGCCCGCTACGAGTACCGGCTGCTGGCCGAAGATTCGTTCGGGCTCGGCGAAAGCGAAAACACCGAAGAATTCAATACCCCGGTCGCGGTGAACGGCGTCAGCGGGTGCGACGCGAATGGCCTGCTGAGCGAAGGCGCGACGCTGCACGGGTCCTTGGCGCCGGAAGGGCTCTCGGTGACCTGGTACTTCGAATACAGGGAAGAAGGCGCGCCGTCGTGGTCCAGGAGCGCGGAAGGGAGCGCCGAAAACCCCGCGAGCAAGGTGGTGGAAGCCAAACAGGGCCTCACCGGCCTGAAGCCGAGCACGGTGTATGACTGCCGACTGGTCGTGAGCAACGTGTACGGGACGACGGTGGGCGGGGAAGGCCAGTTCGAGACGGCGGCGCCGCCGGTGGTGTACTCGGAGTCGTTTTCGACGGTCGGGTTCTCGAGTGTGACGGTGAGCGCGCGGATCAACGGCTTCGGGGCGGCGGATGGCTACCGCTTCGAATACGGCACGAGTGGCGCGTACGGCTCCTCGACCCCGGAAGCGACGCTTGGCCATCCGGTGCGCGGTGAAGTGCTGGTGACGGAGCCGGTGGAGGGTCTGCAGGCGAGCACGACCTATCACTTCAGGGTCGTCGTGATGCAGCCGGATGGCGGCGGGACGGCGTTTGGCGCGGATGAGTCGTTCAGGACGTTCCCGGTCGCGAACGCGGAATTGCCGGATGGCCGGGTGTATGAAATGGTCTCTCCGCCGGAAGCGCAGGGCGCTAACGTGTATGTCCCGGAAGCGGACAACGGTCCGTTCCCGGTTCCGACGGAGCTGCCCTTCCAGGCCGCCGTGAGCGGGGATGCGGTCGCGTACGCGACCGCGCCGGCGGCGGGCGGCAACGGGAACGCGGGCGCTGGGGGCGGTAACGAGTACGTGGCGGCGCTCGCCGCGGGGGGCTGGGTCTCGCAGGACGTAATGCCGCCGGGGAGCCTCACGCCGTCGTACCTGGCGTTCTCGCCCGATCTTTCGATGGGGGTCCTGGAATCGCGCGAACCGCTGGCGTCGGGTGCCCCGGGTGGTGGCTATGACGTGCTGTACAAGGCGGCGTCGGGCGGTGGTGTCGGTGCGTTGTTCTCGCAGAGGCCGCCGGATCGCTCCGCGGAAGAATTTGGGAGCGCGGGGACGCTGGGGCCGCAGGGTCCGGGGCTCGCGTACGCGGGTGCCTCGGCTGACTTCAGTCACGTGCTGTTCGAGGCGAACGATGCGCTCGTCCCCGAAGCCGAAGGGGACCCGGGCGTGGGTGCGAACGACCTGTATGACTCGGTTGGTGGGCAGCTGGGTGTGGTGAACATCCTGCCGGCGAGCGAGGGCGGCAGGGTGGCGCCGGACGCGACGTTCGGCGCGGCGAACGGGACGGGCAACGCGGCCGACCCGCCGGACTTCAGCAACGTGATCTCCCAGGACGGGTCGCGGGTCTTCTGGACGGACCTCCAAGCCGGCCCACAGGAAGGCCGCGTGTATGTGCGTGAGAACGGCGGGAGTACCGTCGCGGTGTCCGCGGGCGCGGCGCGCTTCTGGACGGCGACGCCGGACGGGCGCTACGCGTTTTACACCGAAGGCGAAAGGCTCTACCGGTTCGATGTGGAAAGCGGGATGCCGGAAGAACTTGCGGGTGCTGACGCGGGTGTGCTGGGTGTGATCGGCGTGAGCGAAGGCGGGGAATACGTCTACTTCGTCGCCGAAGGCGAACTCGCGGGCGGGGCGGCCAAGGGCAAGCCGAACCTCTATCTGCGCCGCGAAGGCAGGACGACGTTCATTGCGACGCTCTCCCCCGAAGACGAGGGCACGATGGCCTACGGTGGGGAAGGGGGAGCTTCGGTGACTGGGAGCCGGGTCTCGGGCACCGCACAGCGGAGGTGACGCCGGACGGCAAGAGCGTGGTGTTCCAGTCGGTGCGTGCGCTGACGGGCTATGACAGCGAAGGGTTGAGCGAGGTGTTCGTGTATGACGCCGAAGCCGGCGGCGGGCTGTTCTGCGCATCGTGCGACTCGAGCGGCGAGGCCCCAGCGGTGACGGAAGTCGGGGGTGTGAGGGTCAAAGCGGCGGGGTACCTGCCGGTTGGCTGGAGCCGTACGTATCAGCCGCGGGTGATCTCCGACGATGGTAGCCGGGTGTTCTTCGACAGCTTCGAGCCGCTGGTCTCGGGGGACCCCAACGGCGAGCAGGACGTGTACGAGTGGGAGCGCAACGGCGCGAGCGCGTGCGGGGAACCGCAGGGCTGCCAGTATCTGCTCTCGGGCGGCACGAGCCGTTCGGCGTCTTATCTCCTGGACGCGAGCGCGAACGGGGACAGCGTTTTCTTCGTCAGCGACGCGCGTCTCGTCGCGCAGGACGACAACGAAAGCGACCATCTCTATGACGATCGCGTCGACGGGGTACAGCCCTCTTCGCCGGCGGGGTGCGCGGGCAGCGAATGCGAGGAGATTCCGGTCGCTCCGCCGATCTTCGCGACGCCGCCGAGCGCGACGTTCGCCGGGGTCGGCAACTTCCCGCCGGTAGCGAAGGCCCCGGCGAAAGCGAAGCCCAAGCCCAAGCCGAAGCACAAGTCAAAGACGAAGGGCAAGAGGGCGAAGGGGCACGGAAAGAGGTCCCGCGCGAGCAGGGCGCGCAAGCGCACCGGGCGCGCCGGTGGAAGGAGGGGGCGCTCATGAGCGGACGCAGCGGTCGCGAGACGATCGCCCTGGCCGGCCCGGTGGCGCTGTGCGTGGCGATCTTGGCGCTGTTGTGGGGTTGCGTGCCGGCGCTTGGTTTCGCGGCGACGCCGTCGGGCTTCGGGTTTCAGAGCTTCGACGGGCTGTCACTGAACTCGCAGGGTGCGGCCGAAGTGCAGGCCGGCTCGCACCCGAGTGAATTGACGTTCACGTTCGAACTGAACACGGTGGAGGGCGCGCACGGCGAAGTGCTGGGCGCCGCGGGCGGGCAGTTGCGGGATCTGAAGCTGATCCTCCCGGCGGGCCTGGTGCTCAACGGTGACGCGCCGCCGCGCTGCACGCGCAGAGCGCTCGACGAAGAAGGGGCGTGCGCGGCGGAATACCAGGTCGGCGCGGTGACACTGGATACGGTTTCGGGTGGCGGGGTGAGTGAAGAAACGAGCCCGCTGTATGACATGGTCGCGCCGGAGGGGTCGGCTCCGGCGGAGCTCGCGTTCCGCTCCGGCGGCGTGGACGTGCTGGCGTATACGAGCCTGCGTACGGGCGCGCTGTCGCCCGCGGAAGGCGGGATGGACCTGGACTTCTTCGACCTCCCGACAAGGAAGGCGATCGTGGGCGGGCGGATCACGCTGTTCGGTGTCACCTCTGGCAGCGATGCCGCGCCGTTTTTGACGCTGCCGACGGTGTGCGCGGGGCCGGTGTCCTTCGGGGTGAGCGCGGATACGTGGCAGAGCGAAGAACAGTACGCCGATGCGTCGTTCCTCTCGCACGAAACCGCGGCGAGCGGCGGCGGACCGGTCGGGATCGAGGGGTGCGACCATCTCGGGTTCGCGCCGCAGGTCGCGGTCTCCACGGAAACCAAGGACGCGGATACCGCGGCCGGGCTGACGGTCGATGTGAAAGCTCCTCAGGAAGGGCTACTCGCAGCGACGGATCTCGGCGGCTCGGATGTCCAGCGCACGACGGTGGTCCTCCCGGAAGGCCTGGTGCTGAACCCGAATCGCGCGGAGGGCCTGGTGTCGTGTCCTTTGAGCGAGAGCGGAATCGGGACCGAAGGCCCGCCGTCGTGCCCGGCGACCTCGCAGGTCGGGACGGTGCAGGCCTCATCGCCGATCCTGCCGGACACGATGGAAGGCGGGGTTTACGCGCTGCCGTCGAGCCCGCCGGATCTGGATCTCCTGCTCTCGGGGTACGCGGATGGCACGTATCTGAAGATGGTCGGGCTGGTCGCGCTCAACGAATCGACGGGTCAGGTGACGCTGTCGTTCCCCGAAGCGCCGCTGCTGCCGTTCAGCGAGGTGAGGATCTCGTTGAGCGGCGGCTCGCAGGCGGCGCTCGTAACGCCCGAGGCGTGCGGGGTGTATACGGCGGCGTCGGATACCACGCCGTGGGTGACGCCCGCGGTCGGCGATGCGCTTGAAACGAGCGGCATCGAAATCTCCTCGGGTCCGGTGGGCGGGGCGTGCGCGAGGTCGCTGCCGTTCTCGCCGTCGTTGACGGCTGGGTCGAGCAACGACGGGGCGGGGAGCTTCGCGAACTTCTCGATGCTGCTGGAACGCCCCGACGGCCAGCAGCGCCTCGCTGGCTTCCAGTTCAAGGCGCCCCCGGGCCTGCTCGGAATGTTCTCCAGCGTTCCGGTGTGCGGAGAACCGCAGGCCGCGCAGGGCGCCTGCCCCGCGGGCTCGCAGGTCGGGCACGCGGTCCTCGGCGCCGGCCCGGGCGGCTACCCGCTGTATCTGCCGACGCCCGGGCAGCCCCCGGTCCCGATCTACCTCACAGGCCCCTACGAGGGCGCCCCCTACGGCCTCGCGATCGTCGTGCCGTTCGACTCCGGCCCGTTCGACCTGGGGACCACGGTCCTGCGCACCCGGATCGAAGTCGATCCCCGGACCGCGCAGTTGACGGTCACGAGCGACCCGCTGCCCACGATCCTCAAGGGGGTACCGCTCGACCTGCGCACGATCTACGCGGTCATCGACCGGCCCGGGTTCATGTTCAACCCGACCAACTGCGACGCCTCCGGCTTTCAGGGGTCCGCGAGCAGCGTCGAAGGCGCCACCGCCGCGCTCTCCTCCCCCTTCCAGGTCGGCTCCTGTCAGAGCCTGCGGTTCACCCCGACCCTCAGGCTCACCGCCGCGCAGGGCTCGAAGCAGGACGGCGTGAGCCTGCAGGCCAGGATCAGCTTCCCCGAAAGCCGCCAGGGCGATGTTCTGGCGAGCACCCAGGCGAACCTCCAGAGCGTGAAGATCCAACTCCCCAAGCAGCTGCCCTCGCGCCAGGCCACCCTCAAGCAGGCCTGCCCCGCCGCGACCTTCCAGGCGAACCCCTCCGGCTGCCCCGCCGCGTCGGTTGTCGGGCACGCGAGCGCCGTCACACCCGTCTTCTCCGCCCCGCTGAGCGGCCCGGCATACCTCGTCTCCCGCGGCGAAGCCCACCCCCAGCTGAGCGTCGTGCTGCAGGGCGCCGGCCTCACATTCGAGCTGTCCGCAACCACCACGATCAGCAAAAACGTCACTACCACGACCTTCACCGGGCTCCCCGACATCCCGCTCAGCCTCTTGGAAGTGACGCTCCCCGCTAGCCCCGGCTCCGCGCTCGCCGCCAACGGCAGCCTCTGCAAGAGCACGCTCACCGCGCCGACGGAAATCACAGGCCAGAACGGCTCCGTGATCGACCAGGCAAGCAAGCTCACCATCAGCGGCTGCCCGAAGGCCGCCAAGCACAAGCACACCAAGAAGGCCAAGCGCAGGAGGAAGAAGTGACCCAGTACCACCACACGACCGGCACGAGCCCCGCGCGCACCCGCGTCGCTCTCCACCAGCCCACGCCCAAAGAGACGATCACCCAGCTCAGGGCCATGACCTCCCGCGCGCTCGCCGGCGTCCTGCTCGCTCTCGCCTCGCTGCTCACGCTCACATGCGCCCAGGCACAGGCTAGCCAGTCCCCGCTCGCCTCCCCGCTCGTCAAGCCCCTTGTCTTCGTCGAACCGCCCACCTCCTTCGGCTCGGAAGGCTCCGGGCCCGGACAGTTCGGCGGGGGAGAAGACCCCGGCGGTATTGGGGTGGAGCAGTCGACGGGCGATGTGCTTGTGCTGGACAACAACGACCATCGGGTCGAGGTGTTCGCCCTCAACTCCAAAGGCGAATACGAATTCGCATCGGAATTCAATGGAGCGCAAACGCCCACGGGAGCCATAGATGAAGAAAGCTATCTGGCGGTGGACGACTCGACGAGCTCGCTCGACCCCTCCAAAGGCGATGTCTATATCGCTTCACGGTACGCCGGGGGAGCGGTCTATAAGTTCAGGATGAAGCCCGGCAAACCGGATGAATACGAATACGTCCCCGGTGGCGATCTGAACACATCCGAACATCTCGAACAGCCGAGGGGTCTGGCCGTCAATGCGGAAGGCGATGTCTATGTGACAGGGACGGCTCGGTTTGGAGGTGGGGCCGTAACCAAGTTCGGCCCTGCCGGCGAACAGCTCGGTGCGGCGGAAATGTCGATGACCTACCCCTACGGCCAAGCCGCGACGGCTCCCAACGGCGACCTGTATATCTCAGGCTACTTCAACTTCTCCGAAGTGGGTACGGTGAAGCTGGCGTTCAGCCCAAGCCTCGAGGTGGAAGTGGAATCCGAATCGGTGCTTGCTCTGAACTCTGACTTCGCGGTCGCGGTCGACCCCGCCGGGGACGTCTACGAGGCGGGGGAAAACCATGTGGTGGAATACAACACGATCGGAGAACCAATCGAAACCTTTGGCGCCGGGCAGGTCCCAGCCGCGGGTGTTCTGGCGTTCGGTCCGTCGAGCTCACCCGGCATCAGTGGGTATCTTTATGTCACCGACGAGCAACATCACGATGTGCACGTCTTCGCGCGGGAAGCGCCCGCGCACCCCAAGCCTGAAGTCACCGGGTGCTCCCAGGTGTTCCCCACGCCGGTGAAGGCGGTCGTCCGCTGCGCAGTCGACCCCAACGCCGCCGCAGCCAGTGTGGACGTCGAATACGGAGAACTCGGCTCCGCGACGCTCACCACGACTCCCACGGTCGAAGTCAAGGCCGGTGGACCGGTCGAAGTGGCTCTCGAAGGGCTCGTGCCGCAGAAGCGCTACCGCTACAGGATGGTCGCGACGAGCACGGAAGGCACCACCAAGGGCGAAGAAGAAGTGTTCAAAACGCCGGTCGCCGTCAAGGGCGCGATCGGGTGCGCCGCCCCGAACGCCGCCATCGAAAACGAAGCCGCGACGCTGCACGGGGGGACCGTTGAACCCGTGGGCGTCTCGACCGGCTGGAGCTTCCAGTACGGGGAAAGCACGGCATACGGCTCCGAAACCAAGGAAGAAACCTCCGAAAGCAACGGCCCGGTGGCGCCCGAAGCGAAGATCGCCGGTCTGAAGCCGCACACCACCTACCACTGCCGGCTCGTGGCGCACAACAAGTACGGCACGACCACCAGCGCGGACGGCGAATTCACGACGACCGGGCCGCCGGTCATCGAAGGCCCCGAGTCCTTCCAGAAAGTTGGCTCGGTCGACGCCGAAGTGACCGGGGGGTTCGACCCCGTCGGGTTCGTCGGAAAATTCACGGCGAGCGCCTACTACGTCGAATACGGGACGAGCGCGGCGTACGGGCTCAAGACCCCGGAAACGAGCGTCGCAGCGGAAAAGGGCAGCGTCGCCCTGCACACCCTGCTGAGCGGCCTGCAACCGGAAACCGAATACCACTTCCGGATCGTGGCGATCGACCAGTACGGGACGACCAAGTGGCCCGACAGGACCTTCAGCACGTTCGCGGCGATCGGCTCCGGGCTGCCCGACGGACGCATCTATGAAATGGTCTCGCCCCCAGAATTCAACAACGCAGATGTCTACGTCGAGGAAAACCAGTCGGTCACTGGAAGTTTCTTCCCACCGTGCTGCGGAGAAACGGGGACGGGTCTTCCATTCCGGGCCTCGCCGGATGGCGGCGCGGTGACGTACCTGGCCGACCCATCCTACGAGGGAAACGGCAGCATCAGCCAGGAAGAGGGTAACCAGTATCTCGCGAAGCGCGCCGCGGGCGGCTGGATGACCGAAAACGTCACGCCGGCGACGAAGACGGCTGCGTACCTGGGATTCTCGCCCGACCTCACGACGACCTTTCTGACGTCCGGCGGACGCGAATTCAGCGGAAAAGACGCCGAACCGCTGACGCCGGAAGCCCCGCCCGACGTCCCCGTGCTCTATGCGCGTACCGCGAACGGCTACGTGCCGCTGGCTCCCGAAGCGAGCTACCAGGGCTCCTCGACGAACGGTCGCGATGTGCTGCTGAGCGACTCCAACGGCCTCTACGAGTGGGTGGAAGGACAGCTGGAGCAGGTCAACCTGCTGCCGGAAGGGACACCGGCGCCGCAGGCCGTGTTCGGAATGCTGGGGCCCACTTCCGTAGGCAGGACGAGCCTCGGGGCGGATCTCAGCAACGTCATGTCTGCCGACGGCACGCGGGTCTTCTGGACCGATACGGAAACACACCAACTGTTCGTGCGCGAGAACGGCACGTCAACCGTACAGGTGGACGCCTCGAAGGCGCCTGAAGGGGAAGGAGAAAAGGAAAAGCAGGAAAGGGAGGCCAGGAGCGGAGGCGGGACGTTCTGGACCGCGAGTGGCGATGGATCGAAGGTGTTCTTCACGGACACCAACGACCTGACCGAGGATGCGGTTCCCGGCAGCGGCGCGAACCTCTACGAGTACGACGTCGCCAGCGGCGAACTGGCCGACCTGACGCCGGTGGCGAACGCTTCGGTGGAATATGCTTTCAATGGCAGCGAAAACGGCGAATATGTCTACTTCGAGGCGACCGGCGATCTCGCCGAAGGCGCCACCCTGGGAGCGTTGAACGTATACGTGTACCACGATCGGGAAACGAAGTTCATCGCCACGCTCTCCCAGTCGGACGCCGGAAAGATTGGAGGGAACCCCAACGAAGACCAGGATGGCGACCTCATGGCAGATCTTGGATTCCGTACGGCGGAGGTCGCGCCAGACGGTCGCGCGTTCACATTCGAGTCGGTGAACAAGCTCACCGGCTACGACAATGAAGGCGTCGAGGAGGTGTACCTCTACGAGGCTGGGTCGAACCAGATCTTCTGCGCCTCGTGCGAGCCCACTGGAGAACCACCCGGGAAGACACGGATGCAGGGCAACAATGCGAACACGGTGCTGTCCGGCACGAGCTTCCTCCCGCCCAGCGGGGCACACAACAACACCTATCTCCCCCGGTGGCTCTCTGAAGACGGCACGCGTGTGTTCTTCGACAGCGAGGCGCCGCTGGCGGCGCACGACACCAACGGGGAGATGGACGTGTACGAGTGGGAGCGATACGGGGCGGGTAGTTGCGGCAATCCGCGAGGCTGCATCTATTTGATCTCGGGCGGCACGAGCCCGCAGGCGTCGTACTTCATCGAAGCCAGCCAGAGCGGCGGCGACGTGTTCTTCGTGACGCGTGAGCGACTCGTGCAGCAGGACGACAACGAAGCCATGAACCTCTTCGACGCTCACGAAGGGGGGGTGCTGCCGCCGAGCGAAGGGGAGTGCTCGGGGACCGGCTGCCAGGGCGTGCCGCTGGCGCCGACGGCGTTCGAAGCGCCGGCCAGCGTCACCTTTGGCGGGATCGGGAACTTCTCCTCGCCGTCGGGACCGTCGAGTCAGCCGCCCCCGAGCGGGAAGGCGAAGAAGAAGAGACATGTGCCGAAGAAGAAGAGACATGTGCATAGGAGGCGCAGGGTTGCGGCCGGGAGGCCGGGGCGTCGGCAGAAAGCGCGAGGGGGCGCTGGTCGCGCTCTTCGCCACCGCGCGGCGGTGCGGTCATGAGCGGGGTCGCTTCTCTGCGGACATGGCGGCTCGGCGTATGGGCGCTCGGGGTTGCGCTGCTGGCGGTGGCGTTCACAGCGGGGTCGAGTGGCGTCGCGCGCGCGGCGAGCCCGGAAGACTGCAGCACGGGGGCCGGCTTCGAATTCTTCAACAGTGAGTTCCTCAATGCGAACGGCACGGTCGACACCCAGGCGGGCTCCCACCCGGCGAACGCGATCTTCGAAGCACGCTTCAAGAAACTCCGCGAAGGAGAGAGCACTTATCCGGACGGGGAACCGGGAGGGGTTCCCTGCAAGGAACCCAGGGAAGTCATCACCGCGTTGCCGCGGGGTCTGGTGGCGAACCCGAACGCCGCGCCGCAATGCACCCGCTCGGAGCTCGACACGACGATCGGCGGGTTTCATGGGACAACCGCCTGTCCCCCCGATTCGCAGGTGGGCGTGGTCACGGTGTATGCCGCGGGCTTCTTCGAATTCCCACTGCCGTTGTACAACATGGTGCCGCCCGCCAACCAGCCGGCGCAGCTCGCGCTGGACTTCGAGGGCATCCGAACCTACTTCGATACCTCCGTACGGACAGGCAGCGATTACGGAATCGACGTCAAAATCCCCAATATCGCCGAAAAACAGCTCACCAGGGCGGTTGTGGAAGTGTGGGGCTTCCCGGGCGAACATACGGGCGCGCCGGTGAAGCCGTGGTGGACGCTGCCGACGGTGTGCGGTGGCCCGTTGACGACGGTCGGGATCACGTACCCGTGGGAAAAAACCGAACGCGGGGAAGCCTCTGAAATCAGCTTCTTGACCGAAAGCGAAGGGGTGCCGTTTGGGTATACAGGCTGTGAACATCTGCGGTTCACGCCGTCGGTGGCGATCACGCCATCCTCGGCGGACGCGGAAACGCCGTCGGGGCTGTCGGTCGAGCTGAAAGAGCCCCAGGAAGGACTGTCGGATCCGGTGGGGGTGTCGCAGTCGGATATCAAGACGACGACGGTCGCGCTGCCCGAAGGCGTCGCGGTCAACCCCGGTACCGCGGCTGGATTGAGCGCGTGCCAGTTCTCCCAGGACGGGATCGGCACCGAAGGCCCGCCGTCGTGCCCGGCGTCCTCGAAACTGGGGACGGCGACGGTCGCGACGCCGCTGATCGGGGAAAAGTTCGAAGGGAACCTGTATGTGCTGCAGTCCAACCCGCCGAACATCAAGCTGCTGCTGTCGGCTTACGCGGCGGGCACATGGGTCAAGATCATCGGGGACGTGTCGTTGAACGAAAGGACCGGGCAGATCACCACGAGCTTCCCGGAAACGCCACAGTTCCCGCTGGAAAGCGTGAAGCTGTCGTTCAGCAGCGGCCCGCAGGCGGCGCTGGTGACACCGCCGACGTGCGGGACGTTCGGCGCGACCTCGGACTTCACGCCATGGAGCACGCCGTTCGTCGCGGATGCCAGGGCGACCGACCGGTTCCCGATCGAAGCCGGCCCGGATGGCGGGCCGTGCGTGGCGGATGTCTCGGAACTGCCCTTCAAGCCGACGCTGACGGCGGGTGCGACGAGCGACCAGGCGGGTGGATACACGTCCTTCTCGATGCTGCTGCAGCGCGAAGATGGTCAGCAGCGGATCGCGGGTCTGCAGTTCAAGACGCCGGAGGGTTTGCTGGGGAAGATCAGCACGGTCACGCTCTGTGAAGAACCGCAGGCCGCCAAGGGCGAATGCCCCGCCAACTCGCAGATCGGGCATACGGTGGTGGGTGCGGGCCCGGGTCCGTTCCCGCTGTTCATCCCGGAAACGGGTAAGCCGCCGGCGCCGATCTATCTGACGGGCCCCTATGAAGGCGCCCCGTATGGTTTGGCGATTGTGGTGCCGGTGGTCGCGGGCCCGTTCAACCTGGGGACGATCGTGGTCCGCGCGAAGGTCGAAGTGGACCCGCGGACCTCGCGGTTGACGATCACGACGAACCCGGTGACGTTGCCGACGATCCTGGATGGTGTCCCGGCGGACATCCGTGATATCAATGTGGTGCTGGACCGCCCGGAATTCATGTTCAACCCGACGAGTTGCGCGCCGATGGCGTTCACGGGGACCGCGTACAGCACCGAAGGGGGCAGCGCGGCGATCTCCAGCCCGTTCCAGGTCGGGTCGTGTCGTAGTTTGAAGTTCAACCCGAACTTCCAGGTCTCGACGTCGGGGAAGACCTCGCGGGCGGACGGGGCGAGCCTGACGGCGAAGATCCTCTATCCGACGGGTGCGTTGGGTGCTAACCAGGCGAGTTCGCAGTCGAATATCGCGCAGGTCAAAGTCGAACTACCCAAGCAGCTCCCCGCGCGGTTGACGACGCTACAGAAGGCTTGTCTGGCTGCGACGTTCGACGCGAATCCCGCTGGTTGCCCGCCGGACTCGGTTGTGGGGCATGTGAAGGTCCTGACGCCGGTGTTGAGTGGGGCGTTGACGGGCCCGGCGTACTTCGTTTCGCATGGTGGGGAAGCGTTCCCGTCGTTGGTCGTCGTGTTGCAGGGTGGGGGCGTCACGATCGAGTTGGAAGGCACGACGTTCATCAGCAGTAACGGGATCACGAGCTCCACGTTCAAGGCCGTCCCCGACGTCCCGATCAACTTGTTCGAACTGACGCTCCCCGAGGGGCCCTACTCCGCGCTCGCCGCGAACGGCAGCCTCTGCAAGACGAGCTTGAAGATGCCGACCGACTTCGTCGCGCAGAACGGCGCCACCATCGAACGCGACACCAAGCTCACAGTCACCGGCTGCCCCAAGGCCAAGAAGACGAAGGCGAAGAAGAGCTCCAAGCACAGGAAGAAGGCCAAGAAGGCCACAGCCAAGCGCAGGCATACAAGGCGCTAGCGGCACACGGGCGGGAAGAGCTGACGTGGAGATCGGTCGAGATCGCTGAACGCCTGCCCTCAGGGACTTGACATCGCGTCACAAGTGTGGTTATATAGTGCGGCACGGTGCCCACAGAGGGTGGAGCGCCGGCCACATAGGGTCTGGTTTGGGTCAACCCGTCTTGTGGTTGACGTCCAAGCGCTTGCAGGACTGGGTTTTGGGACGAGGGACTGGGTCAGAACGCATGAGGGAGATGGTTGAGCGTGGTTTCGAGAGGGAATAACGTGCTGGATATGTGCGCGGCCCCGCATGGGGTTCTTGCTAGATGCATCAGCGGTCTGATGCATCTCTCTCTCTCTCTCTCTCTCTCTTCGGGTTCTCGGCTTGCAGCTAGCCGGCCGGTAGCGGCGCAGGCGCGTCGCCCGGGTTCCCCCGCGCGCGGGGGAAGGTCTTATCTGGGCGCAGAGAGTGCAGTAGGGGTCGCCCTCGCTGCGGCAGGGATCCTCCTCGCGGGGGGGATGTCGTGATGCCCGCGCGCGTGATGTCGCGTCGCGGTGCTCCCGCTCCCGAGTCGCGGGCGGGTGGGGGTGTGCGGCGGTCGGGCGCGACGCCGGTGCCTGCTGTGGGTGGAGGGGATCGAGCGGGGGTCGGCCAGCGTGAGCAGATCGTGGAGATTCAGCGTTCGCGGTTGCTCGCGGCCGCGGTCGTCACGGTCGACGAGCTCGGCTATGTGGATACAACGGTCGCGGATGTGACGAGCCGCGCGCGGGTGTCGCGGCGCACGTTCTACGAGCTGTTCGAGAACCGCGAGGCGTGCTTGCTGGCGTTGCTCGAGGATGTGGTGGGGAGGATCGCGCGGGAGCTGGCCGCGGCTGAGCTGGGTGATCTGGGTTGGTGTGAGCGGGTGCGCGGCGCCCTATGGGCGATCCTTTCGTTCTTCGATCGTGAGCCGGTGCTCGCGCGGGTATGTGTGGTGCACGCGCTGCGTGGCGGCCCGGAGGTGTTGGAGTGTCGCGAGGAGATCCTCGCGCGTCTGGCGGGGGTGATCGACGAGGGTCGTCTGGAGAGCGCGCGCGGCGAGGAGTGCACCGTGCTGATGGCCGAGGGGTTGGTCGGCGGCGGCGTTCGCGATCGTCCACGGGCGTCTGTTGCATGAGACGGACAGGCCGTTGACGGGCCTCCACGGCGAGTTGATGGGCTTGATCGTGCTGCCCTATCTCGGTGCCGCGGCCGCGCGTCGCGAGCGCGCTCGCGTCATGCCTGCGCTCGCTCTCGCGGCCCGCGAGCCGGCGGCGTGTCCGCGGGAGGAGTTCGATCCGTTGTGGGAGGTCCCGATACGTTTGACGTACCGTACCGCGCGGGTGCTCGAGTGCATCGCTGCGCAGCCGGGCGCCAGCAACCGTCAGGTCGCCGAGCACGCAGGCGTCGCCGACCAGGGGCAGATATCGAAGCTGCTCGCGCGCCTGCAGCGCCTGGGCCTCACCGCCAACACGGGCGTGGGGCACGCCAAGGGCGAGCCCAACGCCTGGCAGCTCACCCCCCTGGGCCACAGGGTCGCACAGCGCCTGAGCACGAGCACCCGCGAGCGGAAGGCGGCCGCGTGAGGACACACCACGAGCGGGGATCCCACCGGCGCACGCTCGCCGGCCTGCCGCTCGCGCTGGCCTGCACACTGCTGCTCGCACTCGCGCTAGGGAGCGCGCCAGCGTTCGCGGGCAATCAGTTTCAGCTGCTGAGGACGCTGACCCTGCCGCCAGAACACGGCGGCCCCTTCAGTCAGTTGCGGCCGGACAGCGTGGCGGTCGACGAGCTCAGCCACGACACGCTGGTCGCCGACTCCGGGACGGGCCTCGTACAGGTATTCAACGCCTCGGGTGAATGGGTGGAAACGTGGAACGGCTCCAACACGCCCACCGGATCGTTCGGCGGACGCGCTCTCTCCGTCGCTGCCGACGATGCGACCGGCCGGGTCTACGTCATGAACAGCGTCGCTGGGGTGGTCGATGTGCTCGAAGCCTCGGGTGAATGGGTGGAAACGTGGAACGGCTCCAACACGCCCGCAGGATCGTTTGCGCCCCCCACCGAACCGTGCTGCGGCATCATCGTGCCGCTGGACGTCGCGGTCAACCAGGCCAACGGCCATGTCCTGGTCGAGGACCGCGAACACGGCGTCGTCGACGTGTTCGAACCCACGGGCGGGTATCTCTCGCAGATGAAGCTTATCCAGGGAGAAGAAAGCCTGGAATCGATTGGTCCCTTCACGGACGGTCTGGCGGTCGACGAAGGTACGGGCGTTGTGCTCGCCGAGAACAACGACGACTTCGTGGACGAGTTCGAAGAATCCTCGGGAAAGCCGCTGCCGCCGCTGACGGGCCTCGAAGTGCCGCCCGAACACAGACGCGAACTCAGCGGAAGCGTTGGCTCCCCCGGGGCGGGCGACTCCAATGGAGCGATGCTCTACGCCGCCGGTTCCGATGGCGGCGACGACGTTGACGTGTTCGATTCGACTGGTGCCTACCTGACCCAGTTTGCCCCTGGTGGGATGGGTGTCTCCGTCGATCGAGCGACAGGCGACATCTACGTCTCGTACGACGAAGTGAACGGATACTTCTCGGGCGAAAACGCCGTCGTGAATGTATTCCGCAACACGATGATACCGCCCGCGAGGGTCTTTGCTCCGGTTGTGGAAAAGAAGGGCGGTGCGATCCACGCGAGGCTCGCCGGCGGCGTGGACCCCGAAGGGCTCCCGGTCAAAAAGTGCTACTTCGAATACGGGACGAGCGAAGCATACGGCCAGAGCGTCGAATGTGCCCAGTCCTCCGCGGAAATCGGCAAAGGCTTCGATCTGGTGCACGTCAGCGCCGAACTTCCCGCGCCGGCGCTGGAAACCGCCTACGACTACCGGCTCGCGGTCGAAAATGCAAACGGCAAGAACGAAAGCGTCACCGAAGTGCTCAAGATTCCTCCCGCCGTTACGCTCGGGATCGAATCGCCGTCGGGGCTGGAAAAGCACGGCGGGACGACCATCGCGACGCTCAACGGGAAGATCGATCCCGAAGGTGAAGCGGTCAGCGCCTGCCGCTTTGAATATGGGACGGTGAGCGTCGCCGAACACAGCGCCCCGTGCGAACCGGCGCCCGGCTCGGCAGCGGAAGCGGTGCAGGTGCGGGCGGCGCTCAGCGGGCTGCGGGGTAACACGCGCTACGTCTACCGGCTCGCGGCGAAGAACGTCTATGGTGAAAACGCGACGGGGGAAGAAGCCTTTGAAACGCCGCTGGCGGTGCCGAGTCTCTTCAACGAAGGGGACGCGTGCGCGGCGAGCGAACTGTTCAACACCGAAGCGATCCTGCAGGGCTCGCTGGAGCCGGAAGGTCTCGCGACGAGCTGGTTCTTCGAATACCGCAAGGCGGGCAGCTCGGAACCGTGGTCGATGACCGCGACCGGCGCTGTTGAAGCGAATGACAAGGTCGCGCGCGACGAACAGACCGTCGCGGACCTTGAAGAGAACACCGGCTATGAATGTCGGCTGACGGCGGAAAACGAGTACGGTCTCACGCAGGGCCCGCAGGGCTCGTTCACGACCGCGGCGCCGCCGGTCGTCGATTCGGAGGCGTTCTCGGCGGTCGGGTTCTCGAGCGCGACGCTGCGGGCGCGGATCGACGGCTTCGGCGCGCGGGACAGCTACCGCTTCGAATACGGCACGAGCTTATCGTATGGCTCCTCGACGGCGGAAGCGACGCTCGCAAACCCGGTGCACGAAGAAGTGCCGGTGAACATCCCGGTGGGCGGCCTGCGGCCGAGCACGGTCTACCACTATCGGGTGGTCGTGACCGCTCAGCGCGGCGGCGGCACGGCGTTCGGGGCGGATGAGACGTTCACGACGTTCCCCGAATCGAGCGCGCAGCTGCCCGACGGGCGGGTTTATGAAATGGTCTCGCCGCTCGAAGCGCAGGGCGCCGAGGTGTACGTGCCCGAAGCGGGCAACGGGCCGTATCCGACGCCCACGACGATGCCCTTCCAGGCGGCCGCGAGCGGGGAAGCGGTCGCGTACGTCGGCGCGCCCGCGGCGGGCGGCAGCGGCAGCGTCGGCGCGCACGCCGGCAACGAGTATCTGGCCAGGCGCACCGCCACGGGGTGGGTCGCACAGGATCTCACGCCGCCGAGCGACGCCTCCTCGACCTACCTGGCGTTCTCGGGTGATCTCTCGACGGGCGTGCTGGAATCGCGCGAAGGGCTGGCCGCGCAGGCGCCGGCCGGAGGCTACGACGACCTCTACACCTTCGGCGAAGGCGGCTACCAGCCGCTGATCGCCGCGAAGCCCCCGCACCGCTCGCCGGAAGAATTCGAAAGCGCCGGGACCGTCGGTCCGCGGGGCGCCGGGCTCGCCTTCGCGGGCGCCTCCGCGGACTTCGGCGACCTGCTGTTCGAGGCCAACGACGCGCTGAGCGGAGGGGCCGATCCGGGGCGGGGCGCGGATGACCTGTACGAGTGGGTCGGCGGGCATTTGAGCATGGTCAACCTGCTGCCCAAAGGCGAAGAAGCGCCCGATGCGACGTTCGGCGCGCCGAACGAAAGTGGGGAACCGGCGGACCCGCCCGACTTCAGCCACGCGATCTCCGAAGACGGGTCGCGGGTCTTCTGGACCGACCTGAACACCGAAGTGACCCCGGAGGACCCAGCGGGGGTCACGAGGCTGTTCGTCCGCCAGGACGGCGCGAGCACGGTGCAGGTGGACGCCCCCCGGGGCGGGGCGGGCCCGGGCGGCGGCGGGCGCTTCTGGACAGCCAGCGGCGACGGGTCGCGGGTCTTCTTCACCGACGCTGATACGGCGGGGCTGACCGCCGGCACGGTCTCCGGCAGCGGCGTGAACCTCTACGAATACGACGTCGCCGGCGGCGAACTGACCGATCTGACCGAGGCTGCGCACGCCGGTGTGCTGGGTGTGGTGGGCGCGAGCGAAGATGGCTCCCACGTTTACTTCGTCGCGACCGGCGCGCTGGCCGAAGGGGCGCAGGAAGGCCAGCCGAATCTCTACCTGCGCCAGGGGAGCGAAACGCGCTTCATCGCGACGCTCTCCTTCGAAGACGAGGGCACCTCGGAGTACGGCGTGGGGGCGGGGAGCTTCGGGGATTGGGAGCCCGGGATCGGACACCGCACCGCAGAGGTCACTCCCGATGGGCGCAGCCTCGTATTCGAGTCGGTGCGGCCGTTGACCGGCTATGACAGCGACAACGACGAAGGCCGTCCGTTGGGGGAGGTGTTCGTGTACGACTCCGAAGGCGCCGGCGAGCTGTTCTGTGCCTCCTGCGATCGCACGGGGGAGGCGCCGCCGGTGAGCGAAGTGGAAGTCGCAGGCGGGAGTGTCAAGATCAAAGCGGCCGCGTATCTGCCGGTCTCGTGGAGCCGTACCCACATGCCGCGGTTCGTCTCCGAAGACGGTGGGCGGGTCTTCTTCGATACGTTCGAGCCGCTGGTCGCGGCCGACCCGAACAACCAGCAGGACGTGTACGAGTGGGAGCGCGGTGGGGAAGGGGCGTGCGAGGAAGGCCCCGGCTGCGACTACCTGCTCTCGGGCGGCACGAGCCACGCGCCCTCCTACCTGGTGGACGCGAGCGCGAGCGGGGATGACGTGTTCTTCGTCACTGACGCCCGTCTGGTGGCGCAGGACGACAACGAAAGCGAGCATCTCTACGACGATCGCGTGCAGGGGGCGCTGCCCTCGTCGCCGCTGGGTTGCGAGGGCGCGGAATGCGTCGAGGCGTTGATCCCGTTGCCGATCTTCGCGGCGCCGCCGAGCTCGACGTTCGCGGGCGTCGGCAACTTCCCGCCGCCGCTGGAAGCGCCGGTCAAGACCAAGAAGCCGGCGAAGAAGAAAAAGAAGAAGGCCAGGCGCAGGAGCAGCCCCGGCGGGCACGGGCGGCGCGTCGCCGGGCACGCCAAGCGGGCGGGCGCGCGACGCTCGCGCAAGGGCACCCGCCGGGCGGGACGTCGCAGGGGTGGGCGCTCGTGAGCGCTGTGCTCTTGAACGCGGCTCGGATCGGCCGTGTGCGCGCTGTGCTGCCGGCGCTGTGCGCGCTGCTGGTGGTGTGGCTGGGCGCGCCGGCAGCGGCGTCGGCGTTCCCGGCGACGCCTTCGGGGTTCGGCTTTCAGCAGGAAGGAGCCGGTAACGGGGAAGGCGGTTTCAACGGGTACTCGCTTGGTGGGGCAGGCGCGCTGGACATGCAGGCCGGGTCGCACCCGCAGGAATTGAGCCTCACGTTCGAGCTGAACGTGGTGCGAGGCGGTGGCGGGGAAGCGCTGGGCAGCACGGGCGGGGAACTGCGGGATCTGCGTCTGAGCCTCCCGGCGGGCGTGGTCCTGAACGCCGATGCGGTCAGCGGCTGCACCCGGCGGGCGTTCGCCGAAGAAGTGTGTCCCGGCGCCAGTCAGGTGGGCGAGGTGACGTTGCAGACGGTGTCGGGAGGGGTGCCCGGCGAAGAATCGAGCGCTTTGTATGATCTGGTTGCGCCCGGGACGGCTCCGGCGGAGCTGGGGTTCTCGACCGGCGGGGCGCACGTGCTGGCGTACGAGAGCCTGCGCACCGGCGTGCCGAGCGCCGGCGAAGAGGGGTTCGACCTGGACGTCCTCGATCTCCCGCAGCGTCCGGGCACGCAGATCGTCGGTGGGCGCTTCGTGTTGTTCGGAGCAGCCGGGGGCGCGCCCTTCCTGACGCTTCCGACGGCCTGCGGTGGGCCGCTGCCGTTCGCGGTGAGCGCCGACACGTGGGAGCAGGAGGGGGAGTTCGCCGAAGCGTCGTTCCTCTCGCACGAGCCGCCGGCCGCTGGTGGCGCACTGGCGGGGATCCAGGGGTGCGGCAGTCTCGCGCTCGCGCCGCAGGTTGCGGTTTCCACTGAAACGAGTGACGCGGACACCGCCACGGGGTTGACGGTCAACGTGAAGACCCCCCCGGAAGGGCTGCTCGCCGGCGGGGGCCTTTCGCCGGCGGATATCCAGGCGGCGACGGTGCAACTGCCCGAAGGCCTTGTGTTCAACCCTGTGCGCGCCGAGGGCCTTGTGTCCTGTTCGCCGGCGCAGAGTGGGCTTGGCAGTGAATCGGCGCCTTCGTGTCCGGGGACCTCGCAGGTGGGGACGGTCCAGATCTCCACGCCGATTTTGGCGAACACGCTGGAAGGCGGGGTGTACGTGTTGCCGTCGAGCCCGCCTGAACTGCGGCTGTTGATCGCGGGTTCGGCCGATGGGGTGAATCTGAAGCTGGTGGGCGTCGCCGCGCTGGACGAAGCGACCGGCCGGGTGACGTTGAGCGTCCCGCAGATGCCGCCGCTGCCGATCGAGGAGCTGCGGTTGTCGCTCAGCGGCGGCGGGCAGGCTGCGCTTGTGACGCCTCGCGAGTGCGGCGCGTACGCGGTGAGTACGCTGCTGACGCCGTGGGCGGCGCCGGCGATCCTCGACTCCTCTCAGACGACCTCGATCGAAGTCGCGCGTGGCCCGGAAGGCGGGGGGTGCGCGTTCCCGCCGCCGTTCACGCCCTCGCTGACGGCGGGCACGAGCATCGACGGTGCCGGGGGGTTCGCGAGCCTCTCTTTCCTGTTGGAGCGCCCGGATGGGCAGCAGCGCCTCTCGAGCTTCAGCCTCACCGGCCCGCCCGGAGTGCTGGCGATGCTCGCGAGCGTTCCCTTGTGCGAAGAACCGCAGGCTTCGCAGGGCTCCTGCCCGGTGGCCTCGCTGGTCGGGCACGCGGTCCTCGGCGTGGGCCCTGGCGGTTATCCGTTGTTTCTGCCCGGAGCGGGCCAGGGACAGATCCCCATCTACCTGACCGGCTCCCACGACGGCGCGCCGTATGGGCTCGCGATCGCCGTGCCGTTCCTCGCGGGACCGTACGACCTGGGTACGCGGGTGCTGCGCGCCAGGGTCGAAGTGAACCCGCGTACCGCGCAGCTGACGATCGCGAGCGACCCGTTGCCGGGCATTCTCGCGGGGGTGCCGCTCGATCTGCGCACGCTGCACGCGACGCTCGACCGGCCCGGGTTCATCTTCAACCCGACCAACTGCGACGCCTTCGCCTTCCAGGGGAGCGCGAGCAGCGCTGAAGGCGCCACGATCTCACTCTCCACGCCCTTCCAGGTCGGCTCCTGTCGCAGCCTGGGCTTCACTCCCACGCTCACGCTCACCACCTCCGCGCGGGCGTCCAAGAGCACCGGTGCGAGCCTGCAGGCAAAGATCTCCTTCCCCCCGAGCCGGCAGGGGAACGTCGTGGCGAGCGGCCAGGCGAACCTGCGCACCGTCGAGCTCGCGCTGCCCAAGAGACTGTCCGTGCGCGGGCGGGCGCTGCAGCAGGCGTGCCCCGCGAGCGTCTTCGAAAGCAACCCGGTGGGCTGCCCTGCTGCTGCGACGGTAGGGCAGGCAAGCGCGAGCACCCCGGTGCTCGCCGCGCCGCTCGCCGGGCCTGTCTATCTCGTCGCGCACGCCGGCGAAGCGCACCCTGCGCTGGTGGCGGTGCTGGACGGTGGCGGCCTCGCGCTCGAGCTCACCGCCACGACCACGACCAGCAGGGGGATCACGACCGTGACGTTCACGGGGCTCCCCGACGTCCCCCTCGCTACCTTCGAAGTCACGCTGCCGCAGGGCCCGCACTCCGCGCTCACCGCGGACGGGAGCCTCTGCAAGGGGACATTCAGCGCCGCAACCGAGTTGACAGGTCAAAACGGCGCCACGATCAGCCAGGCCGACAAGCTCACCGTACAGGGCTGCCCCAAGAGCAGAGCGGCCAAGCACAGAGGAAGGGCGACCAGCAAACACACGCGCAGCTCGCGCCATGCCCACAGGAGGAGCAGAGGATGAGCATCCACAGATGGGTCCCCACCGGGTTGGCGCTGCTGTGCGCCGTCGCGGCGGTCCTCGGCCCCGGCGCGCAGCTCGCGGGCGCCGCGCCGCTCATCACGGTGCAGTTCGCCTCCAGGGTTGGAACGGAAACCGCCACCCTGCACGCCGCGAGCGGCCAGTTTCGAGTTTTCGAGAGCAGTGAAGAAGAATGCGACTTCGAACACGAAGCCGGCAGCTACTACTTCGAATACGGCACCACCGCCGCCTATGGCTCACGCACCGCGGAAGTCAGCATCCCCGCCGAAGCGGGTAGCGTCGCGGAGCCTTACGAAAGCTATCTGGCCAAGCAGGCGTGCACCGAACAGCACAGCGCGAGCGTGACGCTGAGCGGCCTGCGGCCCGGCGCCGAATACCACTACCGCGCCGTGGCGACGGTCGCCGGCGACATCGAAGACGGGCCCGACATGACCTTCACCACTTACCAGCCCAGCAGCTCGGCGCTGCCCGACGACCGCCTCTACGAAATGGTGTCTCCCCCCGAAAACAACAACGCGGACATCTATGTGCCCGAAGGCGGGAGCCTGACCGGGAGGAACCCTGTAGACGGCGAAACCATTACCGAAGAACCGTTTCGGGCGGCGGCCGACGGCGGGGCGGTGGCGTATGCCGGCGATCCATCCTATGAAGGGAGCGGACGTACTGGAGAAGACCTTGGCAACGAGTACCTGTCTACGCGAGGAGCTGGAGGCTGGCAGACGCAGAACATCGCACCGCTCGGCTACACCACGCCCACGTATCTGGCGTTCTCGCCCGATCTGTCGAATGCGGTACTTGGGGAGGGCGGGTATTTCGATCGTGAAAAGCCTCCGCTGGCGCAGGGAGGGTTGCCGGATCTTTCGAGCCTCTATGTGCACTCCGACGCAGGTGGTGGCTACCGGGCGCTGATGACCGAACCTCCCTCTCGCCCGAACGGGTTCGGCTGGCGTGAAGAAGGCAACATCTACGCGGAAGACCTTGGTCAGGAACTCCCCCTTTATGCGGGCGCCGCGTCGGACTTCAGTCACGTGCTGTTCGAGGCCAACGACACGCTCTCGCCGGAAGCCGAATACAGCACGAAGGGGAACAACCTCTACGACTCGGCCGGGGGTCGGCTGATCTCGGTGAACGTGCTGCCGGACGGGAAGCCGGCGCCCGACGCGACGTTCGGCGGTGACCCCCCGCAGCCGGGAGAAATCGGAGGATGCGGGGGCTTCAGGGTCATCCGCCCCAATTTCAGTCGTGTGATCTCCCCCGACGGCTCGCGGATAGTCTGGGCGGATCTGAGCACCGAAGTCGCCCCGGAAGATCCGGCCGGCCTGACGAGGTTGTTCCTGCGCGAGAACGACGCCTCCTCCGAACCCACGACGGTGCAGGTGGACGCCTCGCAAGGCCCCGGTCCAAGCGGCGGCGGGGTGTTCTGGACGGCCAGCGCCGACGAGTCGAAGGTGTTCTTCACCGACGCGCCCGGCCTGACCGGTGACTCGGTCGCGGGCAGCGGGGCGAACCTCTACGAGTTCGAAGCGCCCACCGGCCGGCTGGTCGACCTGACCGGCGGGGCGGCGCAGGCTGAAGTGCAGGGCGTGATCGGCGCGAGCGAAGACGGAGAATACGTCTACTTCGTCGCCGCGGGAGCGCTCGCCGAAGGCGCGGTCGCGGGGCAGCCCAACCTTTACCTGCGCCACGACGGCACGACGCGCCTGGTGGCGGCGCTCTCCGCGGCGGACAACGGATACCGTGTCGGTTGCGCAAGGCGCGGGGATTGGTGGCCGGTGCTGGGCGATCGCACCTCGGAGGTGACGCCGAGCGGCCACGGCGTCGTGTTCGAGTCGGTGAACCGCCTCACGGGTTACGACAACGAAGGCGCGCGCGAGGTGTACGTCTACGACGCGGAATCGGGCCAGCTCGCGTGCGCCTCCTGCCAGCCGACCGGAGCGCCGCCGTCGCAGGGAGCCTATCTCCCCGTGGGGGGAAAACACGACGTGACCTATCAGCCGCGGTGGATCTCCGACGAAGGCGGCCGGGTGTTCTTCGAGACCGCTGAAGCGCTGGCCCAGCGCGACACCAACGGTCAGCCCGACGTGTACGAGTGGGAGCGCGACGGGACCGGCAGCTGTGGTGAAGCCCGGGGCTGTGTCTACCTGCTTTCCGGGGGCACCAGTCCGAGCCCGTCGTACCTCATCGATGCCAGCGCTGAAGGCGAAGACGTGTTTTTCGTGACCCGTGCGCAGCTGGTGCCGCAGGACGTCAACGACAACGTGAATCTTTACGACGCGCATGCGGGGGGCGTGTTGCCGCCGGCTGAAGCGCAGTGCACCGGCACCGGCTGCCAGGGTGCGCCGTTGCCGCCGACGGCCTTCGAAGCTCCTGCGAGCAGCACGTTTGCGGGTGTCGGCAACTTCCCGCCGCAGGCCGGGGTGGAAGCTCACAAGCCAGCGAAGAAGCGCAGGGTGCGCAAAAAGAAGAGGCGCAGGCCGGCGAGCCGAGCCGGGCGCGCCGGGCGGCGGGCCGGACGCGCTCGCCCGACACGGGGATCGCGGTCGAAGGAGGGGCGGCGATGAGCCGGTGGTTTCTGCGTGGAAGGGCGCGCGGCGCGTGGGTGGCGGCCATGAGCCTGTCGCTGGCGCTGTGGGCCGGGACGTTGGGGGCGGCCAGCGCCGCCGGCGCGCTGACGCCGTTCGGGTTCGGGTTCTCGAAGTTCGCCAGCGTGTTCTCCGACGAACCGGTCGGCGAGGTGCACGCCAACGGCAATAAGATCACGCTGCTCTCCAACTCGGTCAACACGTTGGCGGGCTCGCATCCCGAGGAAGCGGTTTTCCTGGTGGAACTCAAGACCCACGAGCCCGAAGACGAACAGCCGGTCGGGATGGTGCGGGAAGTCGTCACCGAACTTCCTCCCGGGCTGGTCGCCAATCCGCAGGCGGTGCCGAAGTGCACCCGCGAACAGCTCGACAAGGGCACGGAAGGCGAGTGTCCAGCCGACACTCAGATCGGGACCGTCGAAGTCCATCTCGCGGAATTTGTCGCGGTCACGCTGCCGTTGTTCAACATGGTTGCGCCAGCGAACCAGCCGGCCCAGCTCGGCCTGATCTTTCAGGGTATCAGGACGTTCTTCAACACCGCGGTGCGCACGAACGGCGACTACGGCATCTCGGTCAGAGTCCCCAACATCCCGGAATTTACGTTCACCTATTTCGTGGTCCACGTCAAAGGGTTCTCGGCAAGCGGCAAGCCGTTCTGGACGATGCCGACGTCGTGCGGGGGGCCGGTGACGACGAGCGCGACGGCGGACGCGTGGGGTCGTGAAGGGGAACTGTCGGATGTCAGCTTT
Source organism: uncultured Solirubrobacterales bacterium (assembly GCA_963725535.1). Lineage (GTDB taxonomy): Bacteria > Actinomycetota > Thermoleophilia > Solirubrobacterales > Solirubrobacteraceae > Palsa-744. The sequence continues at coordinate 527,480 of CAVRYX010000007.1, read as the reverse complement.
TTGAGTGAAAGCGAAGGGTTGCCGTTCGGGTACACCGGCTGCGAACACCTGCGCTTCACGCCGTCGATCGCGATCACGCCGAGCTCGGCGGACGCGGAAACGCCGGCGGGGCTGTCAGTGGAATTGAAAGAGCCCCAGGAAGGCGTGTCGGATCCGGTGGGGGTCTCGCAGTCGGATATCAAGACGACGACCGCGGTGCTCCCGGAAGGCGTGACGTTGAACCCGGGGGCCGCCGCGGGACTAGGGGCGTGCCAGGTCTCGCAGGATGCGGTGGGGACGACCGGGCCGCCGTCGTGCCCGGTCTCCTCGAAAATCGGGACGGTGTCGATCGCCACGCCGCTGCTGACGGAAAAGGCGGAAGGCAATGTGTACCTGCTGCAATCCTCTCCGCCGAATGTGAAGATCCTGCTGTCGGCGTATGCGGCGGGCACCTACATCAAGCTGGTGGGCGACGTGCAGCTCAACGAACGCACCGGCCAGGCGACGGTGACGTTCGCGGAAACGCCACAGTTCCCCCTCGAAAAAGTCGATCTCTCGTTCGGCTCGGGTCCGAAGGCGGCGTTGGTGACTCCGCCGACGTGCGGGATGTTCGAGACCACCTCGGAATTCACGCCGTGGAGCACGCCGTTTGTGAACAATGTGTCCGCGACCGACGCGTTCCCGGTCGGTGCGGGCGTGAATGGGGGACCGTGCGTCTCGCAGAGCTCGCAGCTGCCGTTCGCGCCGAAGCTGACGGCGGGCGCGACGAGCGATCAGGCGGGTGGCTACACGGGTTTCTCGATGTTGTTGCAGCGCGAAGACGGCCAGCAGCGGATCGCGAGCCTGCAGTTCAAGACCCCGGAGGGTCTGCTGGGGAAGATCAGCACGGTCACGCTCTGTGAAGAACCGCAGGCCGCCAAGGGCGAATGCCCCGCCAACTCGCAGATCGGGCATACGGTGGTGGGCGCCGGCCCGGGTCCGTTCCCGCTGTTCATCCCGGAAACGGGTAAGCCGCCGGCGCCGATCTACCTGACGGGCCCCTATGAAGGCGCCCCGTATGGTTTGGCGATTGTGGTGCCGGTGGTAGCGGGCCCGTTCAACCTGGGGACGATCGTGGTCCGCGCGAAGGTCGAAGTGGACCCGCGGACCTCGCGGTTGACGATCACGACGAACCCGGTGACGTTGCCGACGATCCTCGATGGTGTCCCGGCGGACATCCGCGATATCAATGTGGTGCTGGACCGCCCGGAATTCATGTTCAACCCGACGAGTTGCGCGCCGATGGCGTTCACGGGGACCGCGTACAGCACCGAAGGGGGCAGCGCGGCGATCTCCACTCCGTTCCAGGTCGGGTCGTGTCGTAGCTTGAAGTTCAACCCGAACTTCCAGGTCTCGACCTCGGGGAAGACCTCGCGGGCGGACGGGGCGAGCCTGACGGCGAAGATCCTCTATCCGACGGGTGCGTTGGGTGCTAACCAGGCGAGTTCGCAGTCGAATATCGCGCAGGTCAAAGTCGAACTACCCAAGCAGCTCCCCGCGCGGTTGACGACGCTACAGAAGGCTTGTCTGGCTGCGACGTTCGACGCGAACCCTGCTGGTTGCCCGCCGGACTCGGTTGTGGGGCACGTGAAGGTCCTCACACCGGTGTTGAACGGGGCGTTGACGGGCCCGGCGTACTTCGTTTCGCATGGTGGGGAAGCGTTCCCGTCGCTGGTCGTCGTGTTGCAGGGTGGGGGCGTCACGATCGAGCTGGAAGGCACGACGTTCATCAGCAGTAACGGGATCACGAGCTCCACGTTCAAGGCCGTCCCCGACGTCCCGATCAACTTGTTCGAACTGACGCTCCCCGAGGGGCCCTACTCCGCGCTCGCCGCGAACGGCAGCCTCTGCAAGACGACCCTGAAGATGCCGACCGACTTCGTCGCGCAGAACGGCGCCACCATCGAACGCGACACCAAGCTCACAGTCACCGGCTGCCCCAAGGCCAAGAAGACCAAGGCTAAGAAGAGCTCCAAGCACAGGAAGAAGGCCGGGCGCAGCGCTAGGGGCAACCCGAGGAAGCGGTAGGCGCCGGCCCTCCGCGACGCGCGCTGACGCGGGGCACGGACGCCCCACACACACGCACCCTGGCGCCCCGCACAAACACGCGCGGACGATCCCCAAAGACTTCTATAGGTACGCTACGTAGGGTCCCTTGTTCGCACATGAAACGCCAAGATAGGGTCCCTAACTTGGCTTGTGTGGTAAGGTCCAGTTCACGATGGCGTTGCCCGATGGTGAGATCCTGGCGCAGAACTCGTGGTGGGCCGACGCGGGGTGGCGGGCGTCGGACCATCAGCTTGCGCTGCTCGACTCCCAGCCGATGCGGCTGCCGGCGGACTTCGTCGCGGAGCTCGATCTTTTCAACGGTGGCGTCCATATCCTGCGCGGCCCGCGGCAGGTCGGCAAGAGCACCGATCTGAAGCTGCTCGTCGAGCGCGCGCTGCAGGCCGGGCGCGATCCGCGTTCGGTGGTCTACCTGACGCTCGATCTGCTGGAGGGCCGGCCTCATGCCGAGCTCGCCGAGACGGTTCTGCGGGCGAAGGCGCTCGCCAGGCACGACGGCCCGGGTGTGATCCTGCTCGACGAGGTCACGCTCGTCGATCGCTGGCAGACCGCTGTGAAGGCGCTCTGGGATGGAGGGGCGATCCGGGGCGACGTGGTCGTGTGCACGGGCTCCTCGGCGATCGACCTGCGGCGCGGCGCGGCCGAGCGCCTGCCCGGCCGGCGGGGCGCGGGGGTGGACCACCTCGTGCTGCCCCAGTCCTTCGCCGTCTTCGCGCGCGCGCTCGACCGGTCGGTTCCAGCGTCCCCGACGCTCACTGTCGCAGAGCTCCTCGCTCCCGCGGGCCGGGAGGCTCTGCAGGACGCGCAGATCCACGGGCCGGCGCTGGAGGACGCGCTCGAGCTCTACATGCTGTTCGGTGGCCTGCCCGCCGCCGTCGCGGAGGCCGCCGCGGGCCTCCCGTCCCCCTCGGAGGCCGTCAGGCGGGTGCTGTACGACTCGCTTGTCCGGGAGGTCCAGCGCCGCGGCGCCGGGCTGCCCGCCACCCATGCGCTGCTGGAGCGCGTGATCCGCTCGCTCGGCTCGAAGACCGACTGGAGCCGGATGGCGCGGGAGATGGACGTCCCGCTGAGCCGCCGCCGCGGGCCGACCAGCCACCACACGTTGCGCGACTACATCGAGCTGCTCGCCGACGGCTACTTCCTCTTCATCACGTACTTCTGGCGGGCCGGCTCGCAGACCAACAGCCTCTCCAACGACAAGAAGGTCTTCTTCGCCGACCCGCTGCTCCACACCCTCGCGTTGGAGCACGCCCCTGGACGCAGCGCGGACGTGCCCGCGCTGATCGAGAACCTGATCGGGCTGGCCCTCTACCGCCGCTACGAACCCCCCTCGCGGCTGATCGAAACGTTCGCCTCACCCGAGCGGCTGCACATCTGGCAGACCGCCAAGGGCGGCGAGGTCGACTTCGTCGCCGGCCCCCGCCGCGCGCTCGACGCCGTCGAGGTCAAGTACCGCGCCGACATCGACCTGCGCTCCGCGGCCGCCGTCGCACGGGCTCACCCCGGACGCCCCGCCCTCCTCGCGAGCAGACGCGAGCTGAGCTTCCGCGAGACCTACTCGCTCATACCCGCCCACCTGCTGCTCTGGGCGTTGGGCTGACGAGCTGAGATTTTTTGATGGCGGCCTCCGGCCGCAGCGGCGTTCGCGTGGCGCACCCGGGGTTGGTGCAGGGGCCGGTGCGGGTGAGGGCTTGACAACGTGTTGCTGTGCCCCGAACCGCAGGCAAGCGAAGGGACGTGCTCGGGTGCCTCGCAGATCGGGCATACGGTCGTGGAGGCCGGCCCGGGTCCGTACCCGCTGGTGGTTCCGCAGCCGGGGCAGCCCCCGGCGCCGATCTACCTGACGGGCCCGTATAAGGGTGCGCCGTACGGCCTGTCGATCGTCGTGCCGCTGGTCGTCGGCCCGTTCACACTGCAGACCCAGGTGGTGCGGGCGAAGATCGAAGTGGACCCACGGACCGCCCGGTTGACGATCACGACGGACCCGTTGCCGCAGACGATCGACGGTGTCCCCGCGGATCTGCGGACGATCAACGCGGTGATCGACCGCCCGGAGTTCATGTTCAACCCAACGAACTGCAGCCCGCAATCGTTCTCGGGTACCGCGACAGGCAGCGAAGGCGCGACCGCGCCGCTGGAAAGTCATTTCCAGATGGGGTCTTGTCAGAGCTTGAAGTTCGACCCGGACTTCGAAGTCTCGACGTCGGGGAAGACCTCCAAAGCGGATGGTGCGAGCCTGACCGCGAAGATCCTCTACCCGAACGTGGCGCCGGGGAACAACCAGGCGAGCTCGCAGTCGAACATCGCGAGCGTCAAAGTCGAACTCCCCAAGCGGCTCCCCTCGCGCCTGACGACGCTGCAGAAGGCGTGTACTGCGGCGCAGTTCGAATCGAACCCGGCGGGGTGCCCCCCGGATTCGCTGGTCGGGCACGCGATCGCGATCACGCCGGTGCTGCCGGTCCCGGTGAGCGGCCCGGTGTACTTCGTCTCGCACGGTGGAGAAGCGTTCCCGTCCCTGATCATGGTGCTCCAGGGCTACGGCGTCACGATCGACCTGGAAGGCTCGACGTTCATCAACCAGGCCGGGATCACGAGCAGCACGTTCAAGAGCGTCCCCGACGTCCCGATCACGTCGTTCGAACTGACGCTCCCCGAGGGCCCATTCTCCGCGCTGACGGCGGTCGGGAACCTCTGCAAAGCAAAGCTCGCGATGCCGACCGAATTCACAGCCCAGGACGGCGCGGTCATCGACCAGTCCACGAAGATCGCCGTCACCGGCTGCCCCAAGGCAAAGAAGAGCTCCAAGCACAGGAAGCAGGCCGGGCGCAGCACCAAGAAGGGCCATCCCAAGAAGAAGTAGCCGTCGGCCCTACGTGGCCGGGCGGCACGGGCTAATGGCCGATGACGCCGGCCGCGTAACCTTGGCGCCTGCGCGAGGTAGAAAGGCCGTGGAGCACAGCGAGCGGCACAGCGAGCGGGAGAGCCCCGACGGGGCAGGGGAGAGCAGATGAGCGAGCTGGCGCCGATGCGCGAGCAGGTGTACACCGACCCGCGGCCGAAGGAGCACTTCGACCGCTTCCACGAGCGCGCGCGCACGCGGGAACCGGACTGGTGCTACGAGCTGACGCGCCTGGTGACCTCGCTGTACGCGTACGCCGGCCTGCGCGCACGCGCGATCTCGGTGGACAACGTGCCCGGCGCCGGCCCCGTGATCCTTGCGCCGAACCACTTCTCTTTCATGGACCACTTCCTGATGGGCTGCTACATCCGCCGCAAGGTGCGCTTCATGGCCAAGTCGCAGCTGTTCAAGCCGCCGATGCAGTTCATCTACACCCACGGCGGCGTCTTCCCCGTGCGCCGCGGAGCGCGCGACGAAGAGGTGTTCACCACCGCGCAGACGATCCTCGCACGCGGTGGTGCGATCACGATGTACTGCGAGGGCGGGCGTTCGCGCACCGGCAAACTCGCCGAGCAGGCCAAGCGCGGGATCGGCCGCCTGGCGCTGGAGACCGGCGCGCCGGTCGTGCCGATCGCGATCCACGGCTCCTCGCGGATCCGCAACTGGCGCCGGCTGCAGTTGCCCCAGGTCACCGTGCAGTACGGCCAGGCGCTGCGTTGGGAGCGCGTCGCCGACCCCACCCGCGCCCAGCAGCAGGGGGTCGCCGACGAGATCCTCGCGGAGATCAAGCGCCTCTACGCGGGCCTGGAGGAGCACGGGCGCCGGGGCGTGCTGCGCCGGGTGCGCGAGCAGCAGCGCGCCGCGAAGGCGTCGGGGGCGTCGCGTACCGTCGGCCAGGTCGGCTGAGGGCCTATCCCGATTGGTGCCGTGCAGCCCCAAGAGGGAGGCCCTGGGGGCCGCGGGCCTGCGCGGCGAAGTCGTCGGGGGCGTCGCGTACTGTTAGCCGGGTCGGCTGAGGCTGGCCCCAGGCTCCGTGTACATGTAAAAAAGGCGTGAGGGAGGCGAGGACAACTTGAACGAGGGGATCGACGTGGGCGCGGTCATCCGCCGCACGTTCCAGATCTACGTGGACCAGGCCCCCGTGCTGATGCCGGCGGCCGCCGTCGTGTTCGCGATCAGCGGGATCTTCGGTGTGCTGCTGATCGCGGCCTCGCCGGGACTGGCATTCATCGCGCTGATCGTCAGCCTCGTCGCCACCACGCTGTTCACCGGCATGGTCGTCGAGCTGGTCGCCGACGTCCAGGACGGCAAGCGCGACGCGAGCGCCGGCCAGCTGCTGCGCGCGGTCACGCCGGTGCTCGGCCAGCTGATCCTGGTGGGCATCGTGGCGGGCATCGGCATCCTGATCGGCTTCATCCTGATCGTAGTCCCCGGCCTGATCCTCGCCACGCTCTGGGCGGTCGCGGCCCCGGTCGTGGTGCTCGAGCGCCCCGGCGGCCTGCGCGCCCTCGGACGCAGCCGCGAGCTGGTGCGCGGCAACGGCTGGAACGTGTTCGCGGTGATCCTGCTGCTGGTTGTCCTCGTCGGCCTCGTGGGCGCGGGGCTCGAGGTGGCGGCCGACGCGGCGGGCACCGGCGTCGGCCTGGTCGTGAGAGTGGTCGTCGGCATCCTCACCGCGCCGATCTCCGCGCTCGCGGCCGCTGTCCTCTACTTCGACCTGCGCCGCGCCCACGGGGGTGGCCCCGCGATCGAGGAGCCGGACCTCCCCTCCTTCCAGTCGGGCCCGTTCCCGCCCGCGGCGCCCTGAGCGAAACCCTTATGGTCACGGTGCCGTGACCGTGACTCAGGCATCCGTGCTGCTGCGCCCCGGGCTCCTGGAGGGCGTCTCGGTGCTACTCGCCGTCGCGCAGGGGCCGCCCCCGGAGGGGGTGCTGGAGGCGGCGGTGGCCGAGGCGTGCGGAGCGCTGGGAGCGAACGTGTCCACCTGCCGGCCCGAGACCGCCGAGGAGGCCGCGCTCGATGCAGCCGTAGCGGCCTTGGTGGGGCAGACAGAGCGGATCGACCTGCTCGCGGTCGACGGCGCCGGTCTCTTCGCGCACGCCCTCGCGCAGGGCGGGGACGGACACGCAGCGCTGCGGGCTTGCATGGACGCCGCCTGGAATGCCACGCGCGCGGTCGTCAACGGCGCCTTCCTACCCGTTGATCCGAGCCCGCCCGCCCGCAGGATCGTCTACCTCGCTCCTGCGCCCGACGCGGGCGAGCACGCGCCCGCCGCGTGCGCGGGCCTCGAGAACCTCGCGCGCACACTGTCGGTCGAGTGGGCGCGCCACGGGATCGTGACGGTGACGGTCGCCCCCGGCGTGCAGACTCCCGCGGGCGAGGTAGCGGCGCTCGTCGCCTACCTCGCCTCCCCCGCGGGAGCGTACTTCTCGGGGTGCCTGCTGGACCTGCGCGGGCCTTGAAGGGCTCGCCACGGTGTGGAGGGCATCGAGCACTAGGAGGGCCGGCTTTGCCGGGCCGGCGTCTGAGCCTTACACGCGGGGGGTGGTCGGGAGGGGGGCCCGCCCCCCTCCCGTTTAGCCCGTCATCCCCCCGAACATCCCGCCGGTGATGTGGAGGGTCTGGCCGTGCACGTAGTTGGACCAGGGGGTGCACAGGAAGAAGATCCCGCCCGCGGCCTCCTCGGGCGTGGCGGGGCGGCCGAGGGGGATCAGCATCGAGGCCATCTGGCGCAGCTGCTCGGGGATGCCGAGCTGGATCTGCTCGCCGTCCTTCTCCATCGTGTTGTCCTCGACCTTCGCCTGGGTGAGGCGCGTGTCGATGAAGCCGAAGGCGACCGCGTTGACGTTGATCTTGAACTGGCCCCACTCCTTCGCGAGCGTTTTGGTGAGCCCCACGACGCCGGCCTTGGCGGCCGAGTAGTTGGCCTGTCCGGGGTTGCCGAAGGTGCCGGAGGTCGAGGAGACGTTGACGACCTTGCGGAACACCTCCTTGCCTTCCTCGCGCTCGGCCTTGGCGGGCTCGCGCAGGTGCGGAGCGGCGGCGCGCAGCACGCGGAAGGGCACGACGGTGTGGATGTCGAGCATCGCCTGGAACTGCTCGTCGGACATCTTGTGGACCGGCGCGTCGAGCGTGTAGCCGGCGTTGTTGACGATGATGTCGATCCGGCCGAACGCGTCCACGGCGCTCTGCACGAGCGCCTCGGGTACGCCGGGCTTGGTCAGGTCGCCGGCGAACACCGCGTGCTCGCCCGCGATCTCCTCGGCGGTCTGCTTAGCGACGTCGCCGTCGAGATCGTTGATGAGCACGCGCGCGCCGTGCGCGGCGAGCAGTTCTGCGGTGGCGCGCCCGATGCCGCGCGCGGACCCTGTGACGATGGCGGACTTTCCGTCGAGTACTCCCATTGTGTGCGTGGCTCCTCTGCTCGCTGGTTTGAGCGGCGGAGGTTATCTGGCGGGCGGGTGGGCCGTGTGTTTCCCCGGCGGAGCGGCGCGCCGAGTGCCCGGACGCGACGACGGTGCCGAAGTCCTGGGTGTAGATCGCCCCGGCCTGCCCTTCGGCGAGCGACGCGGGGGGGTGCGGGGAGACCCCGACGCCGGTTTCGCGGTAGGCGGCGTCGAGGATGTTCGCGCGGTGCCCGGGCGAGGCCATCCAGGCGGAGACGATCGCCTGCGGGGTGGCCAGCCACAACGTGCCCCACGCGATGTTCTCACCGACCACGTACCCGTCCTCCGGGTTCGTGAGGTAGCCGCTCGCGCGCATCCGCTCGAGCGGGGTTTCGCCGTTGGGTGTGTAGTGGGAGAAGTAGTCCTGTTCGGCCATGTCGCGGCTGTGGCCCTGCGCGGCACGCGCAAGCGCGGCGTTTGGCTGCAGTGCCGGCTCGCCGTGGCTTTCGCGTTCCTGGTCGACCAGGCACAGCACCGCGGCGCGCACCAGGCCGAGGTTGCTCGGCTGCGGGGTCAGGTTCGCGTTGGCGCACGGCGCGGCGGCCGCGGCGGAGGAGACCCCGCCCGCCACAGTCGCGCACAGGCAGGCTGTGAGTGCGAGCAGCGGTGTGAGTCGGGGGTGGACCACGGCGGTTGCATCGACTCCCGCGCACGCGGGCCTGAGCCGGGGCGGGCAGGTTTGGACACTTTTCGGGCGGTACGCGCACGCGCCAACTCGGCCAGGGACCAAGCCGGCGCGTGCGGCGCTCACCCATCGGCAGGCGCGCGCGGGGGGTGGTGTGGTGCAAGCTGTGGTGCAGGGAGCGGGAGGGGGGCGGGCCCCCCTCCCGGGCCTCCCCCCGTGTGAGGCTCACTGTCTCAGAGCGCCAGCACGCGCCCGAGGATCTCTCGCATGATCTCGTCCGAGCCCCCGCCGATCGGGCCGAGGCGGGCGTCGCGCGCGGCGCGCTCGACCCAGTACTCCCGCATGTACCCGGCGCCGCCGTGCAGTTGCAGGCAGGCGTCCATCAGCTCGTAGGAGGCGCGCTGCGTCAGCAGCTTGGCCATCGTCACCTCGCGCAACGGTTCCTCGCCGGCCACGAAGCGCCGCAGCGCGTCGTAGGTGACGCAGCGGCAGGTATATACGCTGGTCGCAAGGTCCGCGAGCTTGTGGCGGGTGACCTGGTGCTTTGAGAGCGGCCGCCCGAAAACGTGGCGCTCGCGCGCGAACGCGGCGGTGCGCTCCCACGCGAGGGCCATCGCGGCGGATGCGCCGAGCGCCATCGCCAGTCGCTCCCACTGGAAGTTGGCCATGATCAGCTTGAAGCCCTCGTGCTCGGGGCCGAGCAGGTTCTCCGCCGGCACGAACACGTCCTCGAAGGCGACGGTGGCGGTGTCCGAGGCGGCCCACCCGAGCTTCTTGAGCTTCGCCGAGCTGACTCCCTCGCCGCGCTCGACGATCAGGAAGGAGATCCCGTGGTGGCCGCCATCTTCAGTGGTCTTCACGGCGGTCACCAGGAAGTGGGCACGCACTCCGTTGGTGATGTACGTCTTCTCGCCGTTGAGGACCCACCCGCCGTCCACCGGCACCGCACGGGTGCGCAGCGCGGAGACGTCCGAGCCGGCGCCGGGCTCGGTGATCGCCAGGGCCCCGATCAGCTCCCCGCGGATCGCGGGCACCAGGTACCGCTGCTTCTGCTCCTCGGTGCCGAACTTCCACACGGGGGGCGTGGCGATGTTGACGTGCGCCCCGATCCCCGCGGCGGTCCCGCCCGAGCCGGTGCGGGTGAGCTCCTCGATCAGCACCGCGTCGTGCAGGTAGTCCCCGCCCTGCCCGCCGTACTCCTCGGGGTACTTCAGCCCGAGGAACCCGTGCGCGGCCAACTTCGGGAAGACCTCATCGGGGAACCATTCCTCCTCCTCCCACCCCTGCGCGTGCGGCGCGAGCTCGCGCTCGACGAAGCGGCGGATCGAGGCGCGGAGCTCCTCGTGCTCGTCGGTGAAGGGGGGCGTGGGGCTACTCATCGCTGGGTTTCGGTGCAGTTCCTGTCGGCACATGTGCCGACAGGCGGGGCCGCACATGTGCGGCCCCGGGCAACGCCACATGTGGCGTTGCCGACCGGGCCACATGTGGCCCGGTCCACAGCATGACCATCACAGCCCGTACGAGCGCCCGATGACCTCCAACATAATCTCGTCGGTGCCTGCGCCGATGCGGTTCAGGCGCATGTCGCGCCACGCGCGCTCGACTCCGTACTCGCGCATGTAGCCGGCGCCGCCGTGGATCTGGATGCACTCGTCGGCGACCTCGCACGCGATCCGCGAGGCGTACAGCTTGGCCATCGAGATCTCGCGCACGGGGTAGTCGCCGTTGTGGTGGCGCCACGCGGTCATGTACACCATCTGGCGGGCGGTCTCGATCTTGGTCGCCATCTCGGCGAACTTGTGACGGGTCACCTGGAAGCTGCCGATCGCCCGGCCGAACGCGGTGCGCTCTTTGGCGTACTCCAGCGTGCGGTCGAACACGCGCTGCGCGCCCGCGACGCACCCGGCGGCGCCGATCAGCCGCTCGCCCTGGAGCTCCCACATGATGTGGTAGAAGCCGCGGCCGACCTGCCCGAGCACGGCGGACTCCGGCACGCGCACGTCCTGGAAGGCCAGCAGCGCGGTGTCGGATGCGTGCATCCCCATCTTCTTGAGCTTCTGCTCGCGGATCACGCCGGGGGCGTCCATTGGTACGAGGAACAGCGTGAAGCCGTCGTAGCCGGCGTCGGGGTCGGTCTTCGTGACGAGCACGATCACGTCCGCGCGGTGGCCGTTGGTGATGTACGTCTTGGAGCCGTTGACGACGTACTCCTCGCCGTCCTTGACCGCGCGCGTCTTGATCCCCGCGACGTCGGAGCCCGCGTCGGGCTCGGTGATGCCGAGGCACAGGATCTTCGTGCCGGCGATCGCGGGCGCGGCCCACTCGCGCTTCTGCTCCTCGGTGCCGAACGCGAGGATCGGCGGCATCGCCATGTCGGTCTGCACCGCGACCCCCATCGCGAGGCCCCCGGAGTTCGCGTGCCCGATCTCCTCGGCGAGCACCAGCGCGCTGTAGTAGTCCCCGCCCTGGCCGCCGTACTCCTCGGGCTTGTCGAGGCCGAGGAAGCCGAGCTCGCCCATGCGCCGGAAGACCGAGTCCGGGAACGTCGTCTCCTCCCACTCCTCGGCGTGCGGCGCGAGCTCTTTCTGCGCGAAGCTGCGGATCGACTCGCGCAGCTGTTCGTGCTCGTCGGTGAACAGGAAGTGTTTGCGCTTGGCGTGGTGGTCGGGCTTCAGGACGCGCTCGGCGGTGGCGGCCATGTCGGTGGGCTCCTTGTCTTCTTGCGGGTCGTCGGGATCGGTTGCCGGCGCCGGCGGGCCGCGTTACGTGCGCGGGCCGGTCCTGCGCTTGTGCTTGCAGAAACTAGCGCTTCAGCCAGGAAAAGGCCAGCGGGCGGCGAGGGTCGCGAGCGTTCCGTCCCAAGGCGCCCGTAGCCTGAAGACAATGAGCTGCATCGGCCACCATGTCGTCGCGGGGACGCGTGATTCAAGGGCGGTAGAATCGCGCCATGCCGACTGTGATTCTCGATCCGCTTCCGGTGGAGCTCGATGAACTGCTGGATCGTCGCCGGCGGCTCGGGCTGGACAAGGCCGACGAGGTGTGGGAAGGGGTGCTGCACGTGAACCCCGGGCCGCACGGCCGTCACGGTCTCGTCCTGCAGCAGTTGGCGGTGCTGCTCGACGGTCCCTCGCGCGCGGCGGGGCTGGTGCCTGTGCTGGCCGATATCAACGTCGGCGCCGAAGGCGACTACCGCGTGCCCGACGGCGGCATCCTTTACCCCGGACCCGCTCGGCTCTACTACCCCACCGCGGCGCTCGTGGTCGAGATCCTCTCCCCCAAGGACGAGAGCTGGGCCAAGCTGCCCTTCTACGCAGCCCACGACGTCGACGAGGTGTTGGTCGTCGATCCCAAGAAGCGTGAGGTCCACTGGCTCGGGCTGCGCGGCGACCGCTACGAGCCGATCGAGCGCAGCGCTCTGATCGACTTCGGTCCCGCGGAGGTGGCCGAGCGGATCGTTTGGTCGTAGCTCCCGCGTGGGGCCCTGGTTGATCCCGTCAAGGACGAGCGGGGCTGCCGCTGGCCTCTCCGGACGCTCGAGTATGCTCAGGCCGACACGTCGCTGCCAATCGAATCGAGGGGGCCGGCCGATGGGGAGATCGTGGGTGCGAGTGTGGGTGCTGCTCCTGGCTGTGCTGGTCCTCGGCGGGACGGTTCCCACGGCGCTTGCGGCCGAAGGTGCTCCGGCCCCTGCTCCACCCACGGCTCCGTCTGCGCCCACGGCCCCGCCGGCACAGGCGCCGGCGGTCCTGCCTCCCACGCTGCTGGCGCTCGAGCAGAAGATGGAAGCACTGCAGATCACGAGCATGCGCTTCTCGGCGCAGACCTCGATCACCGTGCCGCACAAGGAGCACGAAGTCCTGCGCTTCCTGAAGGTGTTGGGGGACACGGGGGTCTCTGGAGAAGAGACGATCTCGCCACCGGCGGGCAATGTCACGCTGACCCTGTTCGGCCATCCGTTCAAGCTGCGCGTGGTGGGCAGCACCTCCTACTACCTGGCCGGCGTCTCCCGTCGCCATCGCGACCTCTGGATCAAGCTCGGTCCCGGTGGCATCCTCGAACTGTTCACCGTCAACGGGAAGCACGTGAAAGCGCCCAAGAGCCCCCCGCCAAAGGAGCCGGCGCTGTCGGAACCGTCGTTCGCGGGGTTGCGCAAGGTGCTCGCCGGAGCGGAGGAAGTGCGCGAACTCGGGGCCGGGACGCTCTACGGCCAGCCGGTCACGAACTTCCTCGCGATCCTCGAACCCGCCCAGCTCGAACGCGAACACCTGGCGTCCACCTCGCGGCTGCTGCCTCCACCGACGCAGCCGCCGACGGTCACGCTCGAAACGTCGCTGGCGCAGAACGGCCTGCCGGTGCGCACGGTGATCACCGAGCACGACCACGGGACGGCGGTGACCGTCACGCTGGACATCCCCGCGATCAACTTCCCGCTCGTCGTCGCCGCGCCGCCGGCCGCGCAGACGATCACCGTGGCGCGGCTGCGGGAGCTCGAACGCCGCCACCGCCACTCGCGACACAGCAGGTAGCTCCCTGAGGCTGGCCGGCTGGCCAACGATCGGGCGTAGGGTGGCCGCGGGTGGGTACGATGCCGAGCGTGTCCGAGCAGCCCGTATCCGAGCAGCCTGCGCCCGAGGACCCGTTGGCGCCCGTCCTCTACGAGGTCGCCGACGGCGTGGCGACGATCACGCTGAACGATCCGTTCGACGCGCAACGCGCTGTCGGCGGAGCTGCTCGGCGGGCTGGTCGGGGCGCTGGAGAACGCGCGCGAGCAGGAGGCGGTGCGGTGTGTGGTGCTGGCGTCCTCGCACGAGACGGTGTTCTCCTCGGGGGCCAACCTCGGGGGGTTCGCGGGTGACGTGCCGCTCGTCCACAAGCACTTCGGCTCGGAAGCCTTCGTCGGGCTGTTCAAGTTGATCGGCTCGCTCGGCAAGCCGACGATCTGTGCGGCGCGGGGACACGTGCTCGCGGGGGCGCTGGGGATCGCCCTGGCGTGCGACCTGATCGTCGCCTCCGAGGCTGCCACATTCGGCACGCCCGAGATCAAAGTGGGGGCGTTCCCGTTCATGATCATGGCCCTCATCTACCGCAACGTGCCGCGCAAGAAGGCCAACGAGCTGCTGCTGCTCGGCGAGCGCTGGTCGGCACAGGAAGCGCTCGCCGCGGGGATCGTCAACCGGGTCGTGCCGGCGGAGGAGTTCGACGCGGCCGTCGCGGAGTGGGCAGCGAAGCTCGCCGCGAAGTCCCCGCTGATCGTGCGCCTCGGCAAGGAAGCCATGCGCCGGCAGCTGGACATGCCCCTGGACGACGCGTTGGACTACCTGCGCGCGCAGCTGACGCTCGCGCTCTCCACCGAGGACATCGTGGAGGGCGTCAGCGCGTTCTTCGAAAAGCGCGACCCCGTGTGGAAAGGGCGATGATGGGCGAAGACACGACGGAGACACCCACGTCCCTGCTGCGGCCGCTGGTCGAGGACCTCGAGGCGCGCCGCGCGCAGGCCCGGCTCGGCGGCGGCGAGGAGAAGATCGCCAAGCAGCACGAGCGCGACAAGCTCACCGCGCGCGAGCGGATCGCGCTGCTGGTCGACGCTGGCACGTTTGTCGAGCTCGGCATCCACGGCCGCCCGCACTCTGCGCAGCGCGCGATGGACGGCGTCGAGGCGCCAGCCGACGGCGTCATCACCGGCTACGGCAAGATCGACGGCCGCCTCGCCGCGGTGTGCGCGTACGACTTCACCGTGATGGCCGGCTCGATGGGGATGACTGGCGAGATCAAGACCACCCGCCTGCGCGAGCTGGCGCTGACCAAGCGCATCCCGTTCGTGTGGCTGCTCGACTCCGCCGGGGCGCGCGTGCAGGAGGCCGCCGGCGCGATGTTCGCCGGCTCCGGGCACCTGTTCCGCGAGGAGGTCGTGGCGAGCGGGGTGATCCCCCAGGTCGCCGCGTTGATGGGGCCGTGCGCGGCCGGCACCGCGTACATCCCCGGTCTCGCGGACTTCGTGCCGATGGTCCGGGGCCGCGGCTCGATGGCGCTCGCGGGGCCCCACCTCGTGCGCGCCGCCGTCGGGGAGGACGTCACCCAGGAGGAACTGGGCGGCTCGCGTGTGCACTGCCGCCGTTCGGGCGTGGGGGACATGGAAGTGGACAGCGACGAGGAGTGCGTGGCGCGGATCAAGGAGTACCTCTCGTACATGCCCTCCCACTGCGAGGCCCGTCCCCCCGTACGGCCGGTGTCCGACCCCGTGGACCGCGCCGAGGAGGCGCTGCTGGACGTGCTGCCGGAGTCCAACCGCAAGCCGTACGACATGTACGACGTGATCCGGCTCGTCGTCGACGACGGCGAGTACCTGGACATCAAGCGCCGGTGGGCGCGCACCATCATCACCTGCTTCGCGCGCTTCGGGGGGCGCCCCGTGGGGATTGTCGCCAACCAGCCCCGCCAGCTTGGGGGGATCCTCGACAACGACTCCTCCGACAAGGCCGCGCGGTTCGTGAACCTCTGCAACGCGTTCTGCGTCCCGCTCGTGTTCCTCCAGGACGTGCCCGGCTTCATGGTCGGCACGAAAGTCGAGGCCGAAGGCATCATCCGCCACGGCGCGAAGATGCTGTACGCCGTGGCCAACGCCACCGTCCCCAAGGTGACCGTCATCACCCGCAAGGCGTACGGCGCCGGGTACTACGTGATGAACGGCCGCGCCTACGAACCCGACCTGATCGTCGCGTGGCCCTCCGCCGAGATCTCCGTGATGGGCGCCGAGGGGGTCGTCGAGATCGCGTTCCGCAAGATCGTGGACGAAGCGGCCGACCCCGCCGCCAAGCGCGCGGAGCTGATCGAGGGGTTCCGTAAACAGTTCGACGTCTATATAGCCGCCGGCAACGACCTGATCGACGACGTGATCGATCCCCGCGAGACCCGCGCGACGATCTGCCGGGCGCTCGAGATGGCGCAGAGCAAGCGGGTCGAGCGGCCGTGGAAGCGGCATGGGGTTGTGCCCGTCTAACAGCTCCTCGGCGAGGTTCTTAGCGATCGTAGGCGCGTCCTCGTGGCAGAACGCGGTGGACGACGAGGGCACGGGCCGAGCGGTCGAGCTCGACAAGCACCCGCCAGTCACCAACGCGCAGCCGCAACTCGGGACGGCCGGCGAGCTTGCGTAGCTGGCTGCTGTCCGGGTCGCTCGCCACTCGATCGAGCGCGGCCTCGACGCGGCGTTTGATCTGAGGGTCGAGCCGCCGCACCTCCCGTCGCGCAGCGGGCGTGACGATGACGACCCAACGGCCGCTCAAGAGAACTCGTGACGGATCGAGTCGAGGGGGACGCCTTCGCCGCGCCGGTACTCCTGGCGCGAGCGCTCGAGCGCCGCCTCTTCCTCGGGCGTCAACGGCTCATCGTCCTCGGGTGCGTCGCGGAACGCCCTGAGCACCGGGTCCTCGAACTCGTTCTCCACGAGGCCGAGAGCGCGCTCGGCGTCGTCGTCCGAGAGCTCGTCAACGAGTCGGTGCAGGCGTTCCCTGGTAGTCACGACAGCCATTCTAATGCCCCTATCTGCTTCATCCGACAGGGATGCGCCGGGTGGGACGGGCCGCTCGCAAGACGAGGCGAGCGGTGTCGCCAGCCGGCAACCAACCCGGCTGGGATACTTCCCGGCGTGAGCGTCGAGGACCCCGTCGTCATCACCTGCGCGATCTCCGGCGTGCTGGCCAACCGCGAGCAGTGCCCCGCGATCCCGTACACCCCCAGGGAGTACGCCGCGGAGGCGCGGCGGATCGTGGACGAGGGCGGGACGATGATCCACATCCACGCGCGCACCCCCGACGGCCGACCGAGCTTCGAGGTCGAGGACTACCGGGCGATCGGCGACGCGATCCGTGCCGAGGTGGGGGACGCGGCGATCCTCAACTTCTCCACCGGCGCGGTGGGGGTGCCCGTGGAGAAGCGCGTGGCGTACCTGCGCGAGTGCCGCCCCGAAGTCGCGGCGCTCAACATGGGGTCGATGAACTACGCGAAGTACTCGCGCTCGCGCAAGGACTTCGTCTTCAAGATGGTCTTCGCCAACCCCTTCGAGGAGATCGTCGAGCTGCTACGCGCAATGACCGAGCTCGGCATCAAACCAGAGCACGAGTGCTTCGACCTCGGCCACGTCGGCAGCCTCGCCCCGCTGATCGACATGGGCGTGCTCGTGCCCCCGCTGCACGTGGACTGCATCATGGGCGTCGTCGGCGGGGTCCCCCCGGGCGCGCGCAACCTCGCGGCGATGGTCGCCAACATCCCCGCGGGCTCGCACTGGGCGGTGATCGGGATCAGCCGCGAGCAGTGGCTGCTGGTGGCCGCCGCGCTGACCCTCGGCGGCTCGGTGCGCGTGGGCCTGGAGGACAACCTCTACCTCCCCGACGGCGCGATGGCGCGCTCCAACGGCGAGCTGGTCGCCAAGGCGCGGCAGATGACCGAAGACGTAGGCCGCCGCCCGGCCACTGTGCAGGAGGCCCGCCGGCTCTTGAACATCCCGCAGCGCGATGTCTGACGACCGAGAAGGAGGGGCTCGGCTTGCCGGCCTCCGGCCGGCTGCGCCACCCTCCAGGCTGCCGCTGGAGGGCATCCGCGTCCTCGACCTCTCCCGGCTGCTGCCGGGCGGCTTCTGCTCGCTGCTGCTGGCGGACTTCGGCGCGGAGGTGCTGAAGGTCGAGGACACCGGCCTAGGCGACTACATCCGCTGGTCGCCGCCCTTTTATGAGGTCCCGCCCGGCCCCGAGGACAGCGCCAAGTCCGCCCTGTTTCTCGCGCTGAACCGCAACAAGCGCTCGGTGCGCGTCGACCTCAAGCACGAGCGCGGCCGCGAGGTGCTGCTGCGCTTGGTGGCCGAGCACGACGTGGTGCTCGAGTCCTTCCGCCCCGGCGTGCTCGACCGCCTCGGCGTGGGCTACGAGCGGATGCGCGCTGTCAACCCCGGGGTCGTGTACTGCGCGATCTCCGGCTACGGCCAGACCGGCCCCAAGCGCGAGGCCTCGGGCCACGACATGAACTACCTCGGCCTCGTCGGCCTGCTCGGGCTCACGGGGGAGAGCGAAGAGGCGGGCGGGCATCCGGTGCAGGCCGCGGGCCAGATCGCCGACCTCGGCGGCGGCGCGCTGCTGGCCGCGTTCGGCATCCTCGCCGCGCTGCGCGAGAGGGATGGAAGTCCCACCCACCCGGACCGCCCGGGCTCGGGCGAGGGCCAGGTGGTGGACGTCTCGATGGCCGACGGCGCGCTCTCGTGGCTGGCGATGGTCGCCGGCGCGTACTTCGCCGACGGCGTCGTGCCCCGCCGCGGCGGCCTGCCGCTGGCGGGCTCGCTGGTGTGCTACCGCCCCTACGCCTGCGCCGACGGGTGGGTCACGCTCGGCGCGCTGGAGCCCAAGTTCTGGCAGGCGTGGTGCCGCGGCGTCGGCCGCGAGGACCTCGTCGAGCGCCAGTTCGAAGCGCCGGGCTCCGAGGCCCACGCGCAGGTGGTGGAGCTCTTCAAGTCCCGTACCCGCGCTCAGTGGCAGCAGTTCGCGCGCGAGCATGACTGCTGCCTGGAGCCCGTGCTCGAGCTCGACGAGGCGCTCGACTCCGAGCTGGTGCGCGCCCGCGAGATGGTCGTCACGCTGCCCCAGCCCGGCGTCGCGGGCGGCGTGCGCCAGCTCGGCGTCCCCGTCAAGCTGACCCGCACCCCCGGCGCCCACAACCGCCTCCCCGGCCCCGCGCTAGGCGAGCACACCGAGGAGGTCCTCGCCGGCGCCGGCTACGCGCCGGAGGAGGTGGCCGCGCTGCTGGAGTGCGGTGCGGTCGCCGGACCGGCGGCCACGGCGGGGCAGGGCGCGACGTTCCGGGCGTGATCTGCCCTACCACAGCGCGCGGTGGTGCTCGACTACGCCCAGGCTGTGCGCGAGTGCGATCCCGCCGGGCAGCGTCCCGCTGAAAGTGCCAAACGGCGCGCGGTACTGGCTGCGCACCACCACCAGGTTCTCGCGGCGGCTGCGCTCGGCCTCGGCGGTGAAGCGCAGCTCTGAGCCGTCGGCGGCCGTGATCCGGGTGAGGTCAGGCGCGAAGCTGACCGGGGGGACCTCGTGGGGCTCGCTCGCCACCCACACCGCGCGCTCGCTGCCGGTGGGCGGGTCGTTGACGCCCTCCACGAGGTTGAACGCCAGCGGCGTCCCGGCGGGGTCCACCCCGACGCCGGCCGCCCACCGCCACTCCGTTACGCGCGCGTGGTAGCCAGCGGTGTCGTCCACCACCGCGAGGGCCTCAACCGCTGTGGGCCGCCCACCGTCGAGCGCCACCGTCACGTGGGCGGGGACGCCCGCCTGCTTGCGCGTCCACACGTACGCGCCGCCGTGGGGGCACACCGCTTCGATGCCGGCGCCCTCGGCGAACGCGACGTCGAGCGCCACGCCGCCGTCGCGCACCCGCAGCCGCCCCGGCGCGAGCTCGACGGTGCCGCGGTGAGCAAGCGTGTGGGTGCGCTCTCGCAGGCCGGGGCGCTCACCGCGCGAGAGCACCGCCCAGAAGCTCTGGCGCGCGGGGCCGACGCGCACGACGGCCGCACACGCCGCCAGCTCCTCGCAGAAGACCGCCACGTAGCGCCAGCGCTTGAGCGGACGGGTGCCGCGAAACAGGGGCATGTGAGCAGGGGGCACGGGCCCCGACGGCGCTATGCTTGGGCTCGTTGACTGACTAGTCAATCTATTCTGTGAGGGGACGCTCATGGAAGGGAGCTCGCTTTTGAGGGTCGCCGCAGTCCAGCTCAACTCCACGGCCGATGCGGCCGCCAACCTGGCTGCCGCCGATCGCCTCACACGCGCCGCCGCCGCCGACGGGGCTCGACTGATCGTACTGCCGGAGAAGTGGACTGTGATCGGCCGCGATGAGGATCTACGGGCGGGAGCCCAGGCGCTCGACGGGCCCGCGATTGCATGGACGCGAGAGATCGCGCGGGAGCTCGAGGTTGACCTCGTAGCGGGGTCCCTCGTGGAGTGCCTGGAGGGGCGGGAGAAGCTGGCCAACACCTCCGTGCACGTCGGCCCCGACGGGGAGGTGCGTGCGGTGTACCGCAAGCTGCACCTGTTCGACGTTGACGTCGCCGGGCGCGCCTACCGCGAGTCCGCCGTGACCGAGCCGGGGCAGGACATCGTCGTGAGCGCCACCGCCGAGGGCGTCGAGGTGGGGATGTCGATCTGCTACGACCTGCGCTTCCCCGAGCTGTTCCGCGTGCTCGCCCTGCGCGGCGCCCGCGTGGTCGTGCTGCCCTCCGCCTTCACGCTGCCCACCACCCGCGACCACTGGGAGGTGCTCGTACGCGCCCGTGCGATCGAGAACGAGGTGTTCGTGGTGGCCGCCAACCAGGTCGGCGCCCACCCCGGGGGGTACCGCTCCGGGGGCCGCTCGGTGATCGTCGACCCCTGGGGGGTCGTGCTCACCGAGGCCGGCGACGGCGAGGGCTTCGTCACGGCCGACCTCGACCTTGACCGCCAGCAGGAGATCCGCGCACAGCTGCCGGTGCTCGCCCACCGCCGCCCGGAGGTGTACGGGCGGTTGGAGGGGGTGTGCGCGTGAGTGTCGCTCGGCCCAAGACCGGTCCCGACAAGCGTCGCATGATCCTCGACGCTGCCGTGCGGGTGTTCGCGCGCCAGGGCTTTCACGCCTGCCGTGTCTCCGACATCGCCGACGAGGCGGGGGTGGCGTACGGGCTCGTGTACCACTACTTCGCCTCCAAGGACGAGATCCTCGACACGCTTTTCCTGGAGCGGTGGGCCGTGATGCTCGAGACGATCCGCGCCGTGGACGCGCAGGAGGAGCTTGGCGCGCGCGAGAAGCTGCACGCCATCGCGTCGTTCATCGTGGACTCCTACCGCCACGACCCCGACCTGATGAAGGTCATCATCGTCGAGGTCACCCGCGCGGCCAACTCCTTCGGGCAGACCCACCTCGCGCAGATCCGCCAGGCGTACGAGCTGATCGCCGCGATCGTCACCGCCGCCCAGGCCGACGGGACGTTCAAGGCCGAGATCGACGCGCCCTTCGCGGCCCTGTCCTTCTACGGCGCGATCGAGCAGATGCTCACCGGCTGGATCTTCGGACTGCTGCCCAACGGGGAGGACCAGTACGAGCGCGCCGCGTGGCTTGTGGTCGAGACGGTGTGTGGGGGACTGGAGACGACCACCGTGAGCAATACACTCTCCGGATGATGGAGAACGAGATGGTCAAGCGACTGCTGTGGTCGGGCCTGCTCACCGCCCTCGGCGCCCTCGCGAGCGTCCTCGTGCAGCGCACCGCCGGCCTGGCGTGGCGGCGGGTGTTCGACGAGGAGCCTCCCGAGTGAGTGTCGCGCCGGGCGAGGACCCGCGCGCCGGGCAACGCACCGGACCTGAGGCCACTCCGCCTCTGAACATCGCCACCGCGCTCACCGACGTCTCCGAGCGCGTCGCGGTGCTGGTCCGCGAGGAGGTCGAGCTCGCCAAGGCGGAGGTCGCCGAGAAGGCCTCTCGGCTCGCCCGCGGCGCGGTGGTCGGGGTGGTCGCAGGCGTGTTCTTCCTCACCGCGCTGTTCTTCGTGCTGATCGGGTGCGCGTGGCTGCTCTACTACTACCTGCCCGTCGGCAGCGACTTCACGTACTTCTGGGGCTTCTTCGCGATGGCGCTCATCCTGGTCGTGCTCGGCGCCCTCGCCGGACTGCTCGCCGCCCGGGCGCTCAAAAAAGGCGCCCCGCCGGTGCCCACCCAGGCGATCGAGGAGGCGCGTCTGATCCGCGAGACCTTGAGCACGGGGTACGCCGAGCAGGCCAGCTCCACACCCGGCGCGAGCGCGGGTCCGTACGGCGCGCGGGGCGCAGCTGGCGCGGGGGGCGGCGCAGGCTCGGGCCCCGCCGCGGGCGCGGGCACAGCCGCGAGCACGGGCATCTACCGTGTCCCCTCCGACGGCGGGGGGTCCTGATGGCGCAGCGCTCTCCGGCGGAGATCCGCAGCTCGATCGAGGCGAACCGCGCGGAGCTCGCGGTCTCGATGGAGCGCCTGCACGGCGAGGTGACGCGGCTCACCGACTGGCGCGGTCACGTCGCGCGCCACCGGCGCGAGCTGCTGATCGGCGCGGCTGTGGTCGGCCTCGCGCTGGGCGTGCGCAGCCGTCACCGCCGGCGCCGCTGAGCTCAGGCCACTAGCGCACGGGGGAGCCCGCCGACGCCGATCAGGCCCGGCCCGACGTAGGTGCCGATCACGGGGCCGACTTCGGAGACGAACAGTGGCTCGGAGCCGTAGATCTCGCGTCCGCGCGAGAGCAGGCGCTGGGCCTGCTCGGTGGCCTGGATGTGCTGCACCACCCACGCGTCGGCCCCCGCCTCGCGCAGCTCGTGCAGGTACTGCACCATCCGCTCGAACGCCCGCCCCGCGGTGCGCACCCGCTCGACGGGCGTGATCTCGTACCCCAGCGTGAGGATCGGCTTGATCCGCAGCGTGCCCCCGATCCACGCCTGCGCCTTGCCGACGCGGCCCCCGCGGCGCAGGTACTCCAGGGTGTCGATGCAGAACCAGATGCGCAGTGCCTCGTGCGCCTCGCGCACGCGGGCGACGACGCCGTCTTTGTCCGCTCCCCCGCGTGCTGCCGCGGCAGCCGCGAGCACGAGCATCCCGAGGCCCCCGCAGGCGGTCTCCCCGTCGAGCACCTCCACGCGCTCGGCGAGACCGCGCTCGGCGAGCACGCCACGGGCCTGGCGGGCCGCCTCGCAGGTGCCGGAGATGCCGCTCGAGAGGTGTACGGACACCACGTCCTGCCCGGCCTCCAACAGTGGCTCCCACACGGCGAGGAAGTCCCCGATCGAGGGCTGGGAGGTGGTAGGCAGCTGCGGGTCGGAGCCCAGACGCTCGTAGAAGGCGTCGAAGTTCTCTTCCTCGGTCTCCCGCCGGCGTTCGTCGCCCCACCCCACGTACAGGCTCACCTGGTGTACGCCCTCGCTGTCGGCGAGCGTGCGGGGGAGGTAGTGGGTGGAGTCGGTGACGACCGCTACGGAGGGCATGGGGCGAGCACCCTACCAACCCCCGTCCCCGGCGGGTCGCGGGAACGCCAGCCCTCGGTGGGTTGCGTACGCCCGCCTCGGTGGGCTGTGGCGCTCCGACCTACCGGGGTCGGTCGAAAAGCTCTGCGAGCTCGCCGGACTCGTACATCTCGGTGACGATGTCGCAGCCGCCGACCAGCTCGCCGTCGACGAACAGCTGCGGGATCGTCGGCCAGTTGGAGATCGCCGAGAGCTCCTGGCGGATGCGGGGGTCGGGCAGTATGTCCACGGCGGCGAAGGCCACGTCGAGCTCCTGCAGCGCGGCGACGGTGCGCCGCGAGAAGCCGCACGCGGGCGCATCGGGGGAGCCCTTCATGAACAGGATCACGGGGTTCTCCACGATCGCCTGCTCGATTGCCTCGCGGATCGGGTTGGGCCCGTCCCCGGCCGGAGGGGCCTGGGTTGCGGGATCGCTACTGGCCATGGGCAGCGTCTGGTCGGTGGGAAGCGTCTGGTTTGCTGACACGTGAGGCTCCTTCTCGTGGGGCGCGGAGGATTCGGGGTGGCTCAGGAGGGTCTGGGTGGCGCGGGGGGTTTGGGGTGGTTCAGGGGTCCGGTGGGCTCAGCCTACGTGGGTCTTCAACGACAGCGCGTGGATCGCCCCGCCGAGATCCTCGCCGAAGACTGCGTAGACGAGGCGGTGCTGCTCGATGCGACTGCGCCCCGCGAACGCGTCGGCGGTGACGGTCGCCTTGAAGTGGTCGTTGCCGCCGCTGACCTCGGCGCGGGCGCCCGGGATCGCGGCCTCGATGCGCTGCTTGATCTCTTCGGTGGTGGGCATGGAATGAAAAAAGAGGGGCTCGGCTCGCCGGCCTTTGGCCGGCTGCGCCACCCTCTTTGAAAGGATAGCCGCTTGTCGGCGCAGCGCTATACTTTGGATAGCAATGGTCGTTTTCACCGACAAGGGAGCCGAGAAGGTACGCGAGTTCCTCGCCGGCCAGAGCGCCGACGTGGCCCTCGCGGGCCTGCGCGTCGGGGTGCGCGGCGGCGGCTGCTCGGGCTTCCAGTACCAGCTCGCCTTCGACGAGCAGCGCGACTCGGACGCCGTCTTTGAGAGCCACGGGCTGAAGCTGCTGGTTGACCGCACCTCCCTCCAGTACGTGGAGGGCTCCGAGATCGACTACGAGGAGAGCCTCCAGGGGGCAGGCTTCAAGGTCAACAACCCCAACGTCGTCGCCGCCTGCGGCTGCGGCTCGTCCTTCAGGGTGGCCGAGGAGGAGCAGGTCTCGGCAGTTTGAGGTGAGGTAGGACGCTCGCAGGCCAAGCGGGGCAAGGACGCAGGGAGCGTGGCGTGCTATGCACACGAGCGACCGAGGACGCCGCAGCGCGAAGCGTCCACGGGCGTCCTACGGTTCGTTGTCCAGCGAGCGCCACAGGTAGCGGCACGCGAGCGTCCGGTGTGGGCGCCACGGCTGCGCGATCCGTTCGATCTCGGGGGCCTCGGGCAGCGCCGGCAGCGCGTACGCGCGCTCGATCGCGCGGCGGATGCCGAGGTCGCCGACGGGCAGCACGTCGGGGCGCTGCAGGTGGAACATGAGGAACATGTGCGCCGTCCACACGCCCAGGCCCTTGACCGCCACGAGCTCGGCGATTGCCGTCTCGTCGTCCAACTCGTCTAGGCGCTCGAGCTCCAGTTCGCCGGAGAGCACGTGCTCGGCCAGCGAGCGCAGGTACCCGACCTTCGCGCGCGAGAGGCCCGCGGCGGCGCGGAGCGCTTCGGGCTCATCCGCGAGCACCTGCTCCGGTGTCGGGGTGCGGCCGTCAAAGCGCTCGGTGAGGCGCAGGTAGATGCTGCGGGCCGCCTTCGTGGAGAGCTGCTGGCCGACGATCGCGCGCACCAGCGCCCCGTAGTGGTCGTCGGGGCGCCCGGCGCGAGGGTCGCCGAGGCGCGGGCCGACCGCCTCGATGACGCCGGCGAGCACCGGGTCGGCCCGGCGCAGGTGTGCGAGCCCCTTAGGCAGAGGACAACGCCGTCGTCTCGAGCGCGACCGGCTCGCCGTCGAGCGCGTTCAGCGCGCGGCCCAGCGAGGTGGCGATGCAGGTGAAGCTGGGCGTGTCCCTGACTGTGTAGCGGGAGGCCTCGGTCGTACGCAGGCGCTGCACGAGATCCAGGAACGTGCTCACGTCGTCGGTGTCGAACGCCACCACGAACTCCTGGTCGTCCAGGCCGAAGGAGTAGGTCGTGTGGTTGTCCACCCCCGGGTACTCGCGCCCCACCGCGATGTGCCCCTGCATGATCTGCCACCGCTCCTCTGCGGGTAGGGCGTACCACTCGCGCGACTTCACGAACGGGTACACGAACACGTACTTGCCGCGGAAGCCGCGCGGGGTGGTGCGCACGTCTTCGGAGTACTCCGAGCTCTTACGCATCCCCAGGAACGAGTAGGGGGTCTGCGCCCACTTCATCAACCCGCTCTGCGTCAGCACCACGTGGAACTCGTGAATGCGGTCGAGGTTCTCCGCCTCGGAGATCAACAGCAGCTCCGCGTCGCCGCGAGTGCCCACGAGCGAGAAGGACTGCAGCAGGTGCCCGTCCGCGAAGTCCTCGCACGCTGCCACGAACTCGCGCTTGTCCTGCGCTCGCTGCTCGGAGTCAAGGCGCCGCCACGCCGGGTCCATCTTCAGGAACGTGTACTTGACGAAGTGGCGCTCGCTCACACCCCACAGGCTACTGGCCTTCGGGGACCGGAGGGGCTAAGGTTTATCTGTGCGGATCGCGCTCGTCTCGCCCTACTCGTGGACGTACCCGGGGGGAGTCACCCGCCACATCGAGGCCCTCGCCCACGAGCTCCGGGCGGCTGGCCACGAGGCGCGCATCCTCGCCCCCTTCGACCCCGACGACGCGCTCGCGCGCAGGATGCACCGGGGGGCGTGCCCCCAACGCCTCACCCCTCCGGAAGGCTTCGTGGCGCTCGGGCGCTCCACAGGGTTCCCCGCCAACGGGGCGGTCTCCAACCTCGCGGCCACGCCGGACTCGCTGGTGGCCCTGGCGCGAGAGCTGCGCGGCGGGGACTACGACCTCGTACACGTCCACGAGCCTGTGGTGCCCCTGGTCGGCTGGTACGCGCCCGGCTGCGCCGGGGACCTCCCGCTCGTGGGCACCTTCCACAGCTACTCCGAGAACACGCTCACCAACGGGATCGGGGTGGCGCTCGGGGCACGGCGGCGCATGAACCGGCTGCACGCGCGCATCGCGGTCTCCGAGGCCGCCGCGTGGACCGCGCGGCGCTTCTTCGGCGGGCGCTACCGCATCGTGCCCAACGGGGTGCACCTCGACGAGGCTGGTGGCGAGGATCCAGAGCACGCGGGTGAGAGCGAGGGCCTGCGCGTCCTCTTCATTGGCCAGGCAGTCGAGCGCAAGGGGCTGCCCGTCCTGCTGCGCGCCTTCGAGGCGCTGCGCGAGCACCTGCCCGCCACGCTCACGCTCGTGGGGGCCGCCCCCGAGGAGATCGCGCCGCTGCTGCTCGATGACCGCGGCGTGCGCGCGCTGGGCAAGGTCTCCGAGGCGCAGAAGGCGGCTGAGCTCGCACGCGCCGACGTGCTCTGCGCGCCCTCGCTCGGCGGAGAGAGCTTCGGGATGGTGCTCACCGAGGCGTTCGCCGCGGGCACCCCCGTGGTGGCCTCGGACATCGCTGGTTACCGGGACGTGGTGCGTGATGGCCTCGACGGCTTGCTCACCCCCCGCGGCGACGCGCGCGCGCTCGCGGAGGCGCTGCGTTTGCTGGCGCTCGACCCCGTGCGGCGCGAGCAGATGGCGGTGGCGGCGCGCGAGCGGGCCGAGCGCTTCGCCTGGCCCCACGTTGCCGCCGAGGTGCTCGAGGTCTACGAGCAGGCGCTCGCCGTGGGACGGGCTCCCACCCGCTCCGCCCGCGCGGCGGTGCGCCTCGGTCTCGTGCCCGCCGACCTGCTGCCCCGCGTGCGCGCTCGGCGTATGCCCAGCCTCGAGCCCGAACTCGCGCTGGCCGCGCCACGCCGCGCGCTGCGCACGGTCCGCCGTGGCGCGCTCGCGCTCGCCTCGCTCGCCGGCTTCGCGCTGGCGCTGGACGCGCTCTCGCGGATCGGCGTAGGCCGCGTGCTCGCCAGTCTTGTCGCCTCCAGCCCTGGGCTGGTGGCCGCCGGCCTCGCGCTGATGTGCGTCTCGATGGTCGTGCGCGGCCTCGCCTGGTACGCGATCCTCTCCGCGGCCCCCACGTGGCGCCCGGCGCGGCGTCGCGACGCGCTGCAGGGGACCTTCATCGGCGTGCTGATGTCCGCCACGTTGCCCGCCCGCCTGGGGGAGCCCTCGCGCGCGCTGATCGTCGCGCGCCGCATCGGCCGCCCCCGCGAGACGCTGCCGGTCGTGCTCGGCACGATGGTCTCCCAGACACTCCTGAACCTGCTCGCGCTCGTCCTGCTCGGGGCGGCGATGCTCTCCGGCGTGCCGCTCCTGCACGGCCACGACGGGGCGCTGGCCGTGGCCGCGCTCGTGCCCCTAGCCGCGCTGGCCGCCGTCCTGCTCGCCCCTGTGCTGCTGCCCCGCTCGGCAATCTCCCGCTTCGCGCGGCTGCACTCCCTGGTGCTCGGGCTGCGTCGCTCGCTGCTGCGCGTGCGCGAGGGCCTGCGCGTCTTTCGCCAGCCCCGCCGCGCGGCCGTGGCCACGACGGTGCAGCTCTCCGCCTGGGCGCTGCAGTGCGCCTCCTGCTGGCTTCTGCTGATGGCGCTCGGCCTCGACCACCGGGTCGGCTTCGCGGGCGCCGCGGGCGTGCTGTTCGCGGTCAACGTCACCGCGGTCGTCCCAGCCACGCCCGCCAACGTCGGCGTCTTCCAGGCCGCCTGCGTCGCCGTGCTCGCGGGTGCCTACCACGTCTCCACCCCCGACGCTGTCGCCTACGGGATCATCCTCCAGGCCGTCGAGGTCGCCACCGCCGTGATCATGGGCACGCCGGCGCTCGTCTCGGAGGGTCTCTCTTGGAAGGAGGTCCGCCTGCGCACGCTGCACGCCACGCCGGTCCGCCTGGCGCCGCTGCCGGGGGGCAGCGGGGTCGCCTCGCGGGCGTAGGGCGCTTTCCGAACGTACCCAAGGCGCCCCCAAGCACATCGGCCCTAAGAACGTGTTTCAGAATAGGCGGTGCCTCCGGGGCGTTCCCGGACCAAGCTGGGCGACGCGGGACGGTGAAGCTCGTGCTGGTAGCACGGGCAAGCCGGCACGTGGCGATCCAGCGCCGCGTATCGGGGGCGCATCCAGGGGTGCCGGTCTTTCTGAAACACGTTCTAAAGCAATTTGCACACCGCGGCGATGCTCTTGGCGCTTTCTTTGATCAGTTCTTTGGCGAGTTTGCTGAGCCCCTCGATGTTGTCTTTGCTCACGTCGTCAAGACTGTCGCTCACGCCCTTCAGTTCTGTCTGAAAGCGATAGTGGAGCACGTCGCGTCCGAGCACCTGGTTGAGCTGGTAGTCGATCGCCGCGCTGGAACCGTCCATGATCACCCCGAGCAGCGGCCGCGCCCACTCCACCAGGCCCCAGTGCTTCGCCTTGCGGAAGGGGATCGATTCGGCGAGGCGGCCCGTGCCCAGCGAGACGACCAGGATGTCGGTTTCCGGGTCGTGGCGCTTCGCCTCGGCGTACGCGCACATGGCGGGATTGTTGGCGAACGTGCCGCCGTCGACGAGCGCGTAGTCGCGGGGCTTGCCGGAAACGTGCACGGGCGGGATCACATGCTCCGGCTCGAAGTAGGTCGGGGCGGCCGAGGTGGCGCGGGCGACCACGCGCATCGGATAGTCGCGGTCGGGACGCTTGCGCGCCTGGCGGCTCTTGAAGAAGAGCGGATCGTGGCTCTGGACGTCGTAGGAGGTGATCAGCACATCGCAGAGCGCTTCGGAGAGGAGCGCATCCCCCAGGTTGTGCTGCAGCGCTGCTTCCAAGCCGCTTGCCGAGTACTTCTGCTCCAGCAGACCACCGAACGTCTTGAGTGTGCGCAACAGGCAGCTCGAGAAGATCTGCGGGCCATCTTCGACGAAGAACCCGGCGAGTTCCTCTGCGCTATGGAGGGGTTTCCCGCCCTGTCCCGGCGCCGTCACTCCGAGCGCGATGATGCCGCCGGCGGAGGTGCCGGCGATCAGATCGAACAGCTCACACGCGGGCTGTTTCTTCTGACGCTCGATCTCGGCGAGCACCATCGCCGGGATGATCCCCCGGATCCCGCCGCCGTCGATCGACAGAACCTTGACCAGAGTTCGATCTGTCACGATCGAACATCATATGGACATCGCTGCGGGGCGGCTGGGGCCTCGCGTGCGGGCGGCTGGGGCCTCGCGTGCGTAGTGGCATCCACGGCCCTCTAAGCCATGGCAGGTTCGTCCTCTTCCTCAACAGCTCCCTCGGGCGGGTCCTCGTCGCCGAGCTCGGGGGAACCCTCGCCCTTGCCGAACAGCGAGGGGTCGCGGGTGGAGCCCTTGATGAGATCGTCCGGTGAGCCGTTCTCGAGCAGACGACCCTGGCGGGTGCCGAAGTAGATCGCCTGCGGGTGGTGGGCGACGAGCGCGAGTGTGGACTGCTCGGGTTCGGGGGCGTAGCCGTCGGTGATGCGCATGCCAATGTCCGAGAGGCCCAGCAGCCGCTCGACCTTCAGGTGCTCTGACTGCTCGGGCACCGCCGGGTAGCCCCACGAGTAGCGCCGGCCCTGCGCGGCCGGGATCCCGAGCATCGCGCGAGCTTCGTGGTGCAGCCACTCCGCCAGGCCCTCCGCGGTCTGCACGCCGAGGCCGTGCACATACAGCTGCTCGGCGTACTCGCCGTCGGACTCGAGCTTGGCCATCAGCTCGGTGACCTCCGAGCCCACCGTCACCGCCTGCACCGCGATCGCGTCGAGCTCGGCTGGTGCAGAGCCGTCCTCGGCGGCCGGGCGGAAGAAGTCCGCCAGGCAGAGGCGGGCGCCCTTCGGCTGGCGGGGGCACACGAAGCGCGTCAGCTCGGTCGTGCGGTCCTCGGGGTCGAGCACCACGATGTCGTTGCCGGCGCTGTAGCAGGGGAAGAAGCCCAGCAGCGCGCGCGGGTGCAGATAGTCCTGCTCGCGCCACATCCGCTCCAGGCGCGGGCGGAAGTTCTCCTCCACCAGCTCGCGCCACGCCTCGCCCTTGATGCCGCGCCCGCCCCAGTGCAGCTTGAACAGCACGTGCGTGTCGAGGTGGGAGTAGACCTCCTCGAGGTTCACCGGGATCTCCTTGACGCCCCAGTACGGGGGTTCGGGGATCGGCACGTCGGTGCGCGCGGCCGAGCGCACGGAGTCGTCGGCGAAGTTGAGCTCCTCGGCTGGCTCCTCGCCCTTGGCGCGGAACGCGGTGGCGCCCGCGCGCAGCTTCTCGAGTAGCGCCCTGTGCGCGTCGGCGTTGACCAACTGGTCCATCACCGCGAGGCCCTCGAAGGCGTCCTTGCAGTAGAAGACGCCCGGCTCGTACACCTCCTCGGATTCCCTGCCGCCGGGGTACAGCGCGCGGAAGCTGAACGCGCGGTTGATCGCCGCCCCG
Organism: uncultured Solirubrobacterales bacterium; assembly: GCA_963725535.1. Lineage (GTDB taxonomy): Bacteria > Actinomycetota > Thermoleophilia > Solirubrobacterales > Solirubrobacteraceae > Palsa-744. The sequence goes on along the minus strand of CAVRYX010000007.1, from coordinate 496,866 downwards.
CCGATCAGCACCGGGAACTCCAGGCCCTTCGCGTGCAGCTCCTGGATACACGCCGGCATCTGCTTGGAGGTGGAGACCAGCAGCGCCGAGAGCCCGATCGCGGTCGCCTCGTGCTCCTGCGCGGCGTCGAGAATCGTCTGGATCGGGACCTGCTTGCCGAGGTCCACCACCGTGTAGCCGTTGTTCGTGAGGATCGTGTTGACCAGCGACTTGCCGATGTCGTGCACGTCGCCGAACACCGTCGCCAGCACCACCGTGCCCTTCGTGTAGCCCTCGATCCGGTCGAGGTACTTCTCCAGCTGCGCGACCGCCCGCTTCATCACTTCCGCGGACTGCAGCACGAACGGCAGAATCAGCTCGCCCGCGCCGAATTTGTCGCCGACCTCTTTCATCGCCGGCAGCAGCACCTCGTTGAGCGTCGGGACGGCCCCGATCTTCTCCACCGAGCGGTCGATCCACTCCTCGACCCCCTCCTTACGGCGGCGCAGGATGTGGAAGTGCAGCGCCTCCTCGGGCTCCATCCCCTCCGTGGGGTCGGCCGCGCTCTGGGTCTCCTGCTCCCCCTGGGACTCGAAGTGCGCGATGAAGCGCTCCAGCGCGTCCTCGCGGCGGTTGAACACCAGGTCGTCGGCCAGTTCGCGCTCGATGTCGGGGATCTCCCCGTAGGGGGTGATGTGGTTCGGGTTGACCATCGCGAGGTCGAGGCCGGCCTGCACGCAGTGGTGCAGGAACACCGAGTTCAGCACCGCGCGCGCACCGGGAGAGACGCCGAAGGAGACGTTCGAGACCCCCAGCGAGGTCTTCACCTGGGGGATCTGCTCCTTGATCGCTTTGATGCCCGCGATCGTCTCGACGGCCGACGGGCGCCACTCCTCGTCGCCGGTCGTCAGCGTGAACGTCAGGCAGTCGAAGATCAGCAGCTGCGGGTCGAGGCCGTGCTCCTCGCAGCAGAGGTCGCGGATGCGCTTGGCGATCTCGACCTTCCTGTCTGCCGTCTTGGCCATCCCGACCTCGTCGATCGTCAGCGCGATCAGCGCCGCCCCGTGCGCGAGCGCGACGGGCACGACGCGGTCGAGCTTGGCGCGGCCGGCCTCGAGGTTGACCGAGTTGACGATCGCCCGGCCGGGGATCTGCTCGAGCGCGCGTTCGATCACCTCCGGCTCGGTGGAGTCGACCTGGATCGGCGCGGGCTGGGTCAGCGAGACCTTCTTGGCCACCAGGCGCATCTGTTCGTCCTCGTCCGGCCGCTCGGTCAGCGCCACGCACAGGTCGAGCACGTGCGCGCCGCCGGTGACCTGGTCCTCGGCGATCTGCACGAGCCCGTCGTAGTCCTCGGCCAGCAGCAGTTCCTTGGCCTTGCGCGAGCCCTGCGAGTTGACGCGCTCGCCGACCATCGTCGGCGCCGGCTCCTGTGCCAGCGGGGTCGCGGCGATCATCGAGGAGAGGTGGGGGGGACGGGGTGCGGGGCGCGGTCCGACCGACCGGCCGCCGACGCGCTCGGCGATCGCGCGGATGTGCTCGGGCGTGGTGCCGCAGCAGCCGCCGACGATCCCCACGCCGTAGCGCTCGACGAACTCCTGCAGCGCCTCCGCGAGCGGCTCGGGCTGCTCGGGGAAGATCGTCTCGCCGTCGGGACCCTGCAGGGGCAGGCCGGCGTTGGGAATGCACGCTACCGGCACGGGGCAGTACTCACCCAGGAAACGGATCGCGTCGCGCATGTCCTCCGGGCCGGTCGAGCAGTTCAGGCCGATCACGTTGACTCGCAGCGCCTCCAGTGTGGTCAGCACCGCGGAGATGTCGGTTCCCAGCAGCATCTTGCCGCCGTTGGGTAGCAGCGACACGGAGGTGTGGATCGGGAGCGTGCGCCCGGTGCTCTTGAAGGCGGCGCGCGCGCCGAACACCGCGGCCTTGACCTCGAGGATGTCCTGCGCGGTCTCGATGATGATGAGGTCCGCGCCGCCGTCGATCAGCCCCTCGGCCTGCTCGGTGAAGACCTCCACCAACTCGCCGAAGCGGATCTGCCCGAGTGAGGGGTCCTCAGAGGCGGGCAGGTACCCGGTCGGGCCGATCGAGCCGGCGACGAAGCGGTGCTCGCCGGCCGCCCTGCGCGCAATTTCCGCGGCCTTCGTGTTGATCTCGACCGTGTAGTCGGCCAGGCCCCACTCGCCGAGCTTCAGCCGCGAGGCCTGGAACGTGTCAGTCTCCACGACCTCCGCGCCGGCGTCGAGCATCGAGGCGTGCACCCCTTCGATCACGTCGGGTCGGTGCAGCACGAGCGCCTCGTGGCACTTGCCCTGCAGGCCGCCGTAGTCCTCGGCGGTCAGCTCGAACTGCTCCAGGGTCGCGCCCATGCCGCCGTCGTAGACGACGACGCGGGTTGAGATCGCCTGCAGGAAGTCGCGCATATTCCCGATGCTACCGGCCTCGTTGCCGCTCTTATGGGGTCCGAAAAGAAGAGAACACAACGCGGCCGGGGTCTGGGGGGGCGGACTCTTTCTTTTTGGGCCCTATATCAAATAAGACTGAGTCTTGTTCTCGTTTGATATGGGGTCGAAAAAGAGATCACAAAAAGATCGGGGGACGGGAGGGTGGCGGCCGCAGTTGCGCGCGGTCGTTCTCGGCCCCTTCTCGGGCAGGCTCGTCGTCCCTTCCGGACGACACACCCGTATGACTCTTTGGGACTTTGCTCGACCACTCGTCCAGCGGCCGTGAAACTTCGCCTGCGAGCGGCCATTCTGCACGGCCACTGCCCAGCCCTCTAGCCAGGAGAGGACTCTCCATGCCACAGCCCGCCGCCGCTCTGTCCGCGCCCCAGCCCGCCGCTCTACAAGTTCCCACACGGTCTACCCGTCGACGCGCCGGCGTAAACCGCTCCAAGCAGGCTGGGCACACCGTGGTCGCGGTCGTCGGCCTCGGCTACGTCGGCCTGCCCACGGCGATCGCACTGCGCAACGCCGGCTGCCGGATCGTCGGGATCGACGTCTCCGGGCCCCGCCTGAGTGCGATCCGGGCCGGCGAGGCCGAGCTGCTCGAGGGCGAGCAGCGCGACCTGCGCCGCCACCTCGCCAGCGACGGGTTCGTGCTCACCAACCGCGTCAAGGCGCTCGACGCCGCCGACCTGGTGCTGATCTGTGTGCCCACCCCCGTCGACGAGCGGCTGCGGCCCGACCCGCGGATCTTGCGCGAGGCGTGCGCCTCGGTTGTGCGTCACGCCCGCCCCGGCCAGACGCTCGTGCTGACCTCGACCACCTACGTCGGCACCACCCGCGAGCTGCTCGCCGAGCCGCTCTCAGAGCGCGGCCTGCGCGTCGGCGAGGACGTGTTCGTGGCGTTCGCCCCCGAGCGCATCGACCCTGGCGTCAGCGCGCACGAGCAACTGCAGACCCCGCGGGTGCTGGGTGGGGTGAGCGAGGAGTGCGGCGAGCGCGCTGCCGCTGTGCTGCGCCACACCTGCAAGCGCTTGCACCGTGTCTCCTCTCCCGAGGCCGCGGAGCTCGTGAAGCTCTACGAGAACACCTTCCGCGCGGTCAACATCGCACTCGCCTTCGAGCTCGCCGAAGCGTGCGGCACGCACGGCCTCGACGCGCTCGAGGTCACCGAGGGCGCCGCCACCAAGCCCTACGGCTTCCTGGCCCACTACCCCTCCGCCGGCGTGGGGGGGCACTGCATCGCCGTGGACCCCTACTACCTGCTCGCCGACCTGCGCGAACGCGGCCGCCCCGCCACGGTCGCCGAGGAGGCGCTGCGCAAGGTCTCCGGGCGCCCGCGCCACGTCGCGTGGCGCGCCCACGAAGTGCTCGTGCAGCTGGGACGGCCGCTACCGCAGGCGCGTGTGCTGCTCGTCGGCGCCTCCTACAAGCCCGGCGTCGCCGACACCCGCGAGGCGCCCGCCCTGGAGATCATCGCGCGCTTGCGCGCCGAGGGCGCCCGGGTCGACTACCACGACCCGCTTGTCCCCACCATCGAGGTCGACGGCGTGCGCTCGCGCGGAGTAGCGGCCCCGGCCCCGGCCGCGGCTGGCACGGCGCACGCGGAGGCCACCGATCGCCGGCTCGGCAGTCCCGTCCTCGACCCCGAGCACTACGACCTCGCGATCCTCACCACGCTGCACCCCGACCACGACTACGACTGGCTGGAGCGCTGCCCGGCGGTGCTCGACTGCACCTACCGCCAGCACGCCGCCGGACGCAAGCGCTTCACGCCTTAGCCGATGTCCCACCGCTCGATCACGACCCCCTAGCCGATGTCCCACCGCTCGATCACGACCCACCGCATCTTCAAGGCGCTGGCCGGCCTCTACCTGGTGCTGTTGCTCGCCGCCGTGATGGCCTACAAGGCGGCGTTCGCCGGGCTGCTGTTCGCCAACGTGTTCTTCGGCGTGTACTCGGTCACCGTCGCCTGCTACATCGTCTCGCGCTTCCTGTTCAGCCTCTTCTACCGCAGCCGCCCGGACGCCGGGCTCGAGCCGCACATCGCGATCGTGATGCCCGGCTTCAACGAGCAGGAGGCGATCGCCCACTCGCTGCGCTCGCTGCTGGCGCTCGACTACCCCCGCGAGCTGCTCGAGCTGGTGGCCGTCAACGACGGCTCCACCGACGACACCCTGGCGGAGATGCAGCGGGTCGCCGCCGAGTCGCGCGGGCGCGTGCGCGTGATCGACTTTCCGGAGAACCGCGGCAAGCGCGCTGCGATGGCGGCCGGGATCCGCGCCACCTCCGCGGAGGTGGTGGTGTTCGTGGACTCCGACTCCTCAGTGGAGCCCGACGCGCTCAAACGGCTCGTGCAGCCGCTCGCCGACCCCCGCGTGGGGGCGGTCTGCGGGCACGCCAACGTGCTCAACGTGCGCGACACCTGGATCACGCGGATGCAGGCCGTGCGCTACTTCGTCGCCTTCCGCGTCGTCAAGGCCGCCGAATCGGTGTTCGGTGCGGTCACCTGCTGCTCGGGCTGCTTCTCAGCCTACCGCCGCGCCGCGATCCTGCCGCGCCTGGAGTGGTGGGAGAACCAGACGTTCCTGGGTGTCGAGTCCACGTTCGGCGACGACCGTTCGCTGACCAACTGCGTGCTGCGCGACTGGCGCATCCTCTATGAAAAGCAGGCCGTCTCGCACACGATCGTGCCGACCACGTTCCGCGCGTTCATCAAGCAGCAGACCCGCTGGAAGCGTTCGTGGACGCGCGAGTCGCTGCTCGTTGCGAGGTTCATCTGGCGCAAGCACCCTGTCGCCGCGGGCTTCACCTACATGAGCATCCTGCTGCCGCTGCTCGCGCCGGTCGCCGCGGTGCACTCGCTCGTGTGGGGCCCCCTCACCCACCACGGGGTGCTGCCGCTCACCTACCTCGCCGGGATCTACGCGCTCGCGCTCGTGTACTCCTTCTACTTCCTGCTCTTCCAGGACCGCTACAACGTCCTGTGGCTGTACGGGATCCTGTTCGTCTTCTTCTACCTCGGCATCATGCTGTGGCAGACGTACTACGCGATCGCCACTTGCCGCACCGCCGCCTGGGGCACCCGACCCGCGACCGCCGGCCTCGGCGGCGGGGGGGAGGGGGCGTAGAGGGTGGCGCAGTCGGACGCAGGCAGACAAGCCGGGCCCATCTTCTCCGATCGGGTGCCGTCGGTGGTCCACCGGCTCTCCCTCCGGCGCTCGCTCGCGGCGCTGCTGCTGCCCGCCTCGCTGGCGCCCGTGGTGCTGCTCGCCCCCTCGCTCGCGCGCGCTCCCGCGACGCTCGTGCTGCGCCTGGAGCGAATGGTCGTGCCCGCCCACGCCCGGGTCTACCCCGCGCCGTACGAACCCCCGCGCTACCCGCCGGGCGCCTCGCGTTTGGAGCGCGACGTCTTCGCGCCCGTCGCGGGCCCGCTCACCCCGCAGGTCGGCGTGTCGGTGCTCGCCGAACACGAGTCGCCCGAAGAGCGAGCCCACGAACCGGTCCTCCTGATCACCGGTGAACCGGTCGCGGGGAGGGGCGTGCCGTGAACGGGGTGTTGGTTGCGGCTGTTGCCGCGGTCTCGCTTGCTGCTCCCGGCCCGCTCGCGCCGACCTCGGTCGCGCACGTCTCCGCGCACGGACGTCCCTCCGCAAACGACGCGGTCTGCGCCGGGCGCGCGCCGCGCGCGGTGCGCCTCACGCGTCTGGCCGGGTCGCGCGCGCGGCTCAGTTGGCGGGCGCCTGCCGCCGCCGCTCCCGCGGGCGGGGTGGCGTACCGGGTGCTGCGCTCCGGGCGCACCGTCGGGCAGACCGCGCGCACCGCGATGGTGCTCCCCGTCGTACCTGGCCGGCCCACCACGTTCACGGTGCAGGCCCGCTACCCCCGCGCGCCGCGAGTCTGCGCCGCGAGCCTGCACAGCGCGCTGCGCCTGCGGCCCCCCGGACGCGTGCGAGGGTTGCGCGTGCTCGCCTACACCGTCACCGGGGTGAGCATCGGCTGGCGCCGCGCGCCGCGTGGCGACGCCCCCGTAGCCGGCTACCGAGTCGTGCGCGACGGCGCGGTCGTCGGGCAGACCTCCGGGCGCGTCTACGTCCTCAAGCTGAGCGCCGGGCGCGCTCACACGATCACCGTCGCCGCGGTTGACACCCGCGGGCGGGTGGGACCGCCAAGCGCGGTGCTGAAGATCGCGGCCGGCTCCGGCGCGCCGCGCGCCGCGCGCCCCCGCGCGGTGGCGGGCAACACACCCCCCACCACGCCCGACCGGCTGAGCGTCTCAGAAGTGAGCGAAGCCGGCGCGACCGTCTCGTGGCTGCCCAGCCGGCCGGGCTCCGCACGGATCATCGGCTACCGCGTCTACCGCGACGGCGGCCTCGTCGGTCAGAGCACCACGGACTCGATGCGTCTCACCCACCTCTCCGCGCTCCGCACGTACCTCGTCCAGGTCGCCGCGGTCGACGCCGCGCACCGCGAAAGCGCGCGCACCCAGCCGCTGCGCCTGATCACCACCCACGTGCCGCCCGAGGGTCCCGCGGTGATCTCCGCGTCGCGCGTCACCGACACCTCCGCGACGCTTGTGTGGCAGGCCGGCGCCGCCAACAGCGGGAGCCTGGTGGGGTACCTGCTGTACGAGAACGGCGCCCCCGAGCGCGTCGTCTCCGGTCTGTCCACGACTGTCACGCTCGCCTCCGAGCGCCACTACACGTTCACCGTGCGGGCGCTGGACTCCTACGGCTACCTCTCCGCTCCCGCCCCCGCGGTCGCGGTGTTCACCACCCACACCCCGCCCTCGACGCCGGCCGGCCTCGCAGCCACCGAAGTCACTGCCAGCTCCGTCACCCTTGCCTGGTCGCCTTCGACGCCCGTCAGCGGCACCATCGTCGGCTACCGCGTCTTTCGAAACGAAGTGCCTGTCGGGCAGACCTCCACTCCGGGTATGACCCTCTCCAACCTCGCGCCCTCCACCACCTACCAGATCACCGTCGTCGCCGTGGACTCGCTCGGGGCGATCAGCGCGCCCACCGCGCGGCTGAGTGTCGCAACATCCGACCCCCCGCCCACGCACGGCAACGTCCAGGCCTTCCTGCTCGCCTCCACCGACCAGAGCTTTTTCGACCTCGAGGCTCACTACCAGCAGATCGGGGTGGTGTACCCGACCTACTTCGAATGTGGGCCCGGTGGGGCGGTGACCGGCGAGAACGACCCGCTCATCACCAACTGGGCCGCGGCCCGCCAGGTTGCCGTGATGCCGCGCGTGAACTGTCAGAACCCCGCGGACGAGGACCAGATCCTCAACGAACCGGCCGCCGGGGAAGCGATGATCAACCAGCTCGCCGCGCTCTGCTCAGAAGACGACTTCCAGGGCATCCAGATCGACTTCGAGGGCGCCCCCCCGGGCGAGCGCGAACCGTTCACCGCTTGGATCACTGCGCTCGCCGCGCGGCTGCACGCCCAGGGCGACAAACTCTCCACCGTGGTGACCGCCAAGTACTACAACGTCACGTCCGGGCGCGCTGCGATGTACAACGACGCCGCGCTGTCGGTGCCCTCGGACTACGTCTTCGTGCTCGACTGGGGACTGCACTGGACGACCTCCGCGCCCGGCGGGCTCGCCGAACTGGCGTGGTTCACCAAGGTCGCCGACTACACCGCCACGATGCCCAACAGGAGCAAGTTCGTGCTCGGCCAGCCGATGTACGGGATCGACTGGCCCAACGGGGGCGGCGCCTCCAACCCCGGCACCCCGCTGGAGTTCGACGACGTGGCGGCCCTGGAGAGCGAGGTCGAGGCCACGCCTGAATGGGAACCGGTCGCCGCCGAACCGCACTTCTCCTACGTGGACTCGAGCGGCGTGTCCCACTCCGTGTGGTTCACAGACCAGCAGTCCATCGGCGTGCGCGCCCAGCTCGCCGAATCGCTCGGTCTCGGCATCGGCCTCTGGCACCTCGGCTCCGAGGACCAGAGCGTCTGGGAACTGCCTCAGCTGGGGGGCTGAGCGCGGCTCGGGGCTCGTCCCGCACGCTCTTCAGTTGTGGAGTTCCCCCGTATCGCCCGCACGCTCGCGGTCTCTGCCGCCGCGCTGGCGCTCACCGTGGCAGCACCACCGGCGTGGGCAGGCCGCACGCGCTCCAATGCCCCTTGGGCCGCCCCCGAAGGGGGGAAGGCCTTCTCAAAATCCTCCCCCTGCACCCCTGCAGGCCTTCCTGCTGGCGAGCTCGCCGGATTCCTTCGCCGACCTGCAAGCCCACGTCGGGGCGATCGGCACGGTGTACCCCACCTACTTCGAATGTGCGGTCCCCGGCGGGGCTCTCGTGGGCGCTCCCGACCCCGAAGTCGACGTCTACGCCGCCGCCCACGGCCTCGTGGAGGAGCCCCGCTTCAGCTGCCAGGACGGCGCCGTCGTGCACCGCCTGCTCACCCAGCCCGCCCTGCGTGCGCGCACGCTCGCGCAGCTGGTCGCGCTCGTCGCCGACTCCTCCTACGCGGGGCTCAACCTCGACCTCGAGAACGACGGTCCGCGGGATCGCGGAGCGCTCAGCTCCTTCGTGCGGGCGCTTGCCGCCCACCTGCACGCGCTCGGCCGGCGGCTCTCCGTCAACGTCGTAGGCGTGACCCGCGAAGACCCGCGGCGCGCCACTTACCTATATGACGACGACGCGCTCGCTGCCGTCGCGGACACGGTCTTCGTGGAGGCGTGGGGCGTCCACTGGGAAGGCTCCGCGCCCGGACCCCTCGCGCCGCTGCCGTTCGTGCGGGCCGTCGCCCGCCGCCTCGCCTCGTTGCCCCACGCCCACCGCTTCGTGCTCGGGGTGCCGATGTACGGGCTCGACTGGCCCGTCCCCCACGGGCACCCTCGTCGCGCCACCGCGCTGCAGTACGCCGGCGTCCTCGCGCTCGCCCGCTCCGTCGGCGCCACCCCCGTGCGCGACTCCGCCTCCGGGGAGTTGACCTTCGCCTATAGGTGCGCAAATGAAGCAAGACCAACACGCCTATACAGGTGCCCAAATGAAGCAACGCCAACGCACCTACACACCCGCACCGGGGTCGCCCACCGCGTCTGGTACATGGACGCCCGCGCGATCCTCGACCGCCTGCTCATCGCCCGCCGCTACGGGCTCGCCGCGGGGGTTTGGCGCTTGGGCGAAGAGGACCCGGCGCTGTGGGCCCCGCCGGGTGAGTAGGCAGTGGTTACTTGCGGGCTGGGCCGGCGGGGTAGTCGTGGGTGGGACTTGACAAGTCGTGCGGGGTGTGATTATGATGGGTGTTGTCAGGGCAGCGCCTGTGTGTTGCTGGACAGACATATGGTCTGGTTGGGTCTACCTAGGGTCGATCTTTCTCAGCGCTGATGAGGGTTTGGGGAGAGGGGCCGGGTCGTTTTCGATGAGGGAGTTGTTTTAGCGTGGTTTCTGGAGGGAGATACGTGACGGGGATGTACGCCGCCCATGAGGGTGGTGTACCTAGATGCGTCAGCGGTCTGACGCATCTCTCTCTCTCTCTCTCTCTCTTGTTCGCTAGGGCCTGACGCCGGGTCCGCTCATCGCCGGGTTCCGGCCGGTTCTCTGGTTTCCCCCGCGTGGGGTGGGTTTCCGCCGGTCTTGAGCGGTGTGTGGGGTGGCGCGTGGGGGGTGGTGTGATGCCCGCGCGTGTGGTGTCGCGGCGGCCGGCGGGTGCTTCGCGGCGGGCGAGTGCTCCGCTGCCACCGGGGGTGCTGTCTGGGGTGATGGCGCCGGAGCAGTTGATGGAGATCCAGCGTTCGCGGCTGCTGGCGGGCGCGGTCGACGCGATTGGGGAGTACGGGTACGCGGATACGACGGTCGCGCAGATCACCTCCCGCGCGCGGGTCTCACGGCGCACGTTCTATGAACTGTTCGAGAACCGTGAGGGGTGCCTGATCGCGCTGATCGAGGAGGTCCTTGCGATGATCGAGGGTGAGCTCGCGGCCGCGAACCTTGGTGGTCTGCCGTGGCGTGAGCGGGTCCGCGGCGGCCTGTCGGTGATCCTTGCGTTCTTGGACCGTGAGCCGGCGCTCGCACAGGTCTGTGTGGTGCAGGCGTTGCGCGGCGGCCCGGAGGTGATCGAGCGCCGCGAGGAGATCCTCGCACGGGTAGCGGGCGTGATCGATGAGGGCCGCGGTGAGGGCTCCCGTGGGGGTGGTTGTACCCCGCTGGCGGCGGAGGGCTTGGTGGGTGCGGCGTTCGCAATCGTCTACGCCCGGCTACTGCGGCGTGAGCGTGAGCCGCTCACCGACCTACTGAGCGAGTTGATGGGTCTGATCGTGCTGCCCTACCTGGGTGTGGCGGCGGCGCGCCGCGAGCAGGCCCGCTCGCCCCACGCGCGTGCGTCCGTGGTGGCCGGGGAGCCCGTACGGCCGCAGGGGGACCGTGACCCGTTGCAGGAGGTTCCGATACGTCTGACCTACCGTACCGCGCGGGTGCTGGAGTGCATCGCTGGGTGCCCGGGGGTCAGCAACCGCGAGGTCTCCGAGCACGCGGGGGTCTCCGACCAGGGCCAGATCTCGAAGCTGCTGCGGCGCCTCGAGCGCCTGGGTCTGACGGCCAACACGGGCGAGGGGCACACCAAAGGTGAGCCCAACGCGTGGAAGCTGACACCACTAGGCGCAAGAGTCGCGCAGCGGCTACGCATCGGCGCCCACCACGAACAGGAGGCCGCATGACGCCCAAACAGCCAGCGAATCAGCCGCCTCACGCCCTTCCCAGTCAGCAAAGCACCCACAGCACACCGCGCAGCGGGAGCGCCCAGACGCGTACGTGCGGGTCGTGGGTACGTGGGGGTCTACGAGGAAAGAGTTTGTCCACCGAGGAGGGGATGTGTCGATGAGTGCTCGCGGGATCTTGTTGGGGATGGCGGCGGCGTTGTGTGCGGCGGGCGGTGGGCTGCTGTCCGGGGCGCCGCCGGTCAGCGCGGCGTATTTGCCGGACGGTCGCGTGTACGAAATGGTCACGCCCCCGGACAACCAGGACGCGGACGTCTACCTCCCGCCCGGCGTGTCGAACGGCGAGGCCCTCTTCACGGGCATCGGGACGTACGAGGCGGCCGCGGACGGCGATGCGGTGTCGTATGTCGCCTCGCCGACCTCCGAAGGCAACGGCAGCGCCGGTGGGGGAGGGGGCAACCAGTATCTCGCGATGCGCCTGCCGGGGGGCGGCTGGACGCAGGCTACGCTCACGCCGACGCATACCAGCTATGACGAATACGAGGCGTTCTCGCCCGACCTGACGGTCGGCATCATCGATGGCGACCACTATGAGCCGGCTACGCTTTCGCCGGAAGTGTCGCTTTCGCCGACGGGCCGTGGCTACAACATGCTGTATGCGCGCACGTTCGCCGACGGGGTTTTTCACCCGTTTTATACTGAGAACCCGACGGGCCGCTACACATATCAATACGAGACCTTCGGGTACGAAACTCAGGCCGTCGGCCAGTCGCTTGCCTATGCGGGCTCATCGGAAAATCTGGGTCATCTGCTGTTCGAGGCGAACGCCGCCCTGAGCGTGAACCCGTTCGGCGGGGTGAGCCCGGTCGATGGGGGCGAAGAAGAGAACAACCTGTACGACTCGGTCAATGGGCAGCTGCAGCTGGTCAACGTGCTGCCGGATGGGAGCACGGAACCGAACGCGACGTTCGGCGCTCCGCCGTTCGTGCTGCCCGACGGGTACAACAACGAACAGCCGGATTTCAGCCATGTGATCTCCGCTGACGGCAGCCGCATCTTCTGGTCGACTGTGGAATTGGAGGCAGAAAGCCGTTTTGCGCCGAAGGCCCTGTATGTGCGCGAGAACGATACTCAGCCGCAGAGCCCGATCGGACCGCAGGGGGAATGCACAGTGCCCACGGATGCGTGCACCGTGCAGGTGGATGCCTCGCAGGGGCCCGGTCCCAGTGGCGGGGGGCGGTTCTGGACGGCGAGCAGCGACGGGTCGAAGGTGTTCTTCACCGATTGCAGCCGGCTGACCAGCAATGCGACGGCCGTGTTCGGTGCCAGCTGCATCGAACAATCCCTCGGTGGATGGACGCTGGAGGGCAACGATCTCTACGAATATGACGTTCCCACGGGGAAGCTGACCGATCTGACGGTGGACGGGAACGCCTCGGATCCGCTCGGTGCGGATGTGCAGGGCGTCGTCGGTGCGAGCGAAGACGGGGAATACGTCTACTTCGTGGCCGATGGCGTGCTTGCAAACGGTGCCGTTGGGGGGCAGCCGAACCTCTATCTGAGCCATGGGGGTGTCACGACGTTCATCGCGACGCTCTCCCCCAACGATGATCACGTGCAGCCGTCGGACAACGGGGAAGTCGGGGATTGGCGGCCCGGCCTTGGGCGCCGTACGGCGGATGTGACCCCCGACGGTCACAGCATCGTGTTCATGTCGCAGAACAGCTTGACGGGCTATCCCAACGAAGGGAGCTGGGAGGTGTACGTCTATGACGCCGAAGGCGGGAAGTTGTCGTGTGTCTCGTGCGATCCGAACGGCGAACCGCCGCCGATCCACGTTCTTGCGGCCAGCTATCTGCCTTTTAGCGAAAGTCTGACCTACCAGCCGCGGGTGATCTCTGAAGATGGCAGCCGGGTGTTCTTCGGCAGTCAGGAGCCGCTGGTCGCGCATGACACGAACGGTCTGACGGATGTGTACGAGTGGGAGCGTGAGGGCTCGAATGGCTGCGAACAGAGCGGTGGCTGTGTGTATCTGCTCTCGGGCGGCACGAGCACCGACGGCTCGTATCTTCTGGATGCGAGCGGGAATGGCAGTGATGTGTTCATGATCACGCGGGCGCAGCTGGTGCCGCAGGATCTGGATGAAAATTACAAGGTGTATGACGCGCGCGTGGATGGTCTGCGGCCGCTGACGCCGCCGGCCTGCTCGGGTACGGGCTGTCAGGGGGTGCCGGGGGCGCCGCCGATCTTCGCGACGCCGGCGAGCGTGACCTATGAAGGGGTCGGGAACTTCTCGGCGCCGAGTACCGAAGCGACGGTCAAACCGAAGCCCAAGCCGAAGGCGAAGGCGAAGCGTAAAGCGAGGAAGAGGCGCAGGGCGAGGTCCGGGAGGGGTGGTAGGAAGGCGGGTCGTTCCGCCGGTGTGTCCAAGAGCGAGGGGAGGGGCGGGCGATGATCGTTCGGCGAGCGCAGAGGGTCGCGTGGTCGGTCGCGGCGGTGTTCGCGGCGTGCGGTGTGGTTGCGGCGGGCGGCGCCGCTGCGTCGGCCGCTGAATCCGCTCCGGGATGGGAGATCAGTGCTCAGCAGGTGCCGACGTATATGACGCCGGGGAAGCCGGGGCGGATCGAAGTCGAGGTGTACAACATCGGCGCGGCGGAAAGCGCGCCGGGCGCGGTGGTGACCGATACGCTGCCCGAAGGGGTGACCGCGGTCAGCGAAGAAGAATGGACGTGCGCGACTGGCAAGCCCGAGAAGTGCAGCATACCGCTACCCGCGATCGGCGCGGGGATCGATGCTGAGGCGACGGAGAGTCAAGCCGGTAAGCAACTACGGCTGCGCGTGAATGTCGAAGCGGGTGCGTCGGGGACTGGTGTCAACAAGGTGGTGGTCGAAGGTGGTGGTGCGGCGTCTTCGGCGAGCTTCTCCGATCCGGTGCCGTTCAGCTCGACGCCGGCGGGGTTCGGGATCGAGCGGTCGGATGGCTGGTTCAGCAAGGCGAACGGGACGCTCGATACGCAGGCCGGCTCGCACCCCTACGAGGGGACGTTCAGGACCGACTTCAACATGCGCGACGAACCGGAAGCCGAAGAAGAAAACCGGCTCTACCCAGAAACCGTCGATATGGTGAGGAACGTCGAAGCGAACTTGCCGCCAGGATTCGTAGGGGATCCGACCGCGGTGCCGCAGTGCGCCCGTCAGCAGTTCGACAGCATAAGTTGTCCTGCGGAAACCCAGATCGGCGTCGATTCGGTCAATATCAGCGGACAGTTGGACCTCCCGATTCCCGTTTACAACCTGGTGCCGCCGGCGGGTGTGCCGGCGCAGTTCGGGTTCGAAGTGCTCGGTATCCAGACGTTCTACGATGCGGAAGTGCGCAGCGGCGGGAACTATGGGATCACCGAGCACGTCCACAACATCGCCGAACGCGGGGTCGAGTCGAGCAGCCTGACGGTATGGGGGGTGCCGGCCGAAGCGAGCCACAACCCCGAACGGTGTACTGAGATCGAGGGAAAAACGACATGTGGCCTATCCTCGACGGCGGCGCTGAAGCCGTATCTGACGCTGCCGACGTCGTGTGAAGGACCGTTCAAAGCGACCGAGTGGGCGGATAACTGGGAGAACTCGAGCACCAGCGAAGCGAGCTACGAATCGCATGATCAGAATGGGGTGCCGACGGGGATCTCGGGTTGCGAAGATTTGGCGTTCGAACCGGCTCTCAGTGTCGCGCCGGATACCTCTTATGCGGATACGCCGGCGGGGTTGACTGTGGAATTGCGGGTGCCGCAGTCGGGGTTGCTGGCGCCTGAACAGTTGTCGGAGGCGGATATCAAGGACACGAAGGTGGTGTTGCCCGAAGGGGTGGCGATCAACCCGGGTCAGGCCGCGGGCCTGCAGGCGTGTCAGCCATCCGAAGACGGCCTTGAACGTTTGCCGGACGGGCAGGAAGACAATGGTCCGGCGTCGTGCCCGTCGGCGTCGAAAGTCGGGACGGTCGAAATCCAGACGCCTTTGTTGAAGAACACGTTGCAGGGCAACGTGTACGTGCTGCAGTCCAACCCGCCGAATTTGAAACTGCTGGTCACCGCGTACGGGGAAGGCGTGTTCCTGAAGCTCGTGGGGAACGTGAGCTTGAACGAAGCGACTGGGCAGTTGACGACGACGTTCGACGAAACGCCGGCGTTGCCGTTCACGTACTTCAGGCTGGCGTTCAGCGGTGGCGCGCAGGCCGCTCTGTCGACGCCGACGGAGTGCGGTGTGTACACGACGAACGTCGATTTCACGTCGTGGGCGACCCCGTTTCTGCCGGATGCGCTCGAATCGAGCAGTTTCGGCATCGAACACGGCACGGGTGGCGCGCCGTGCCCGTCTGCCCCGTTGCCGTTCAGCCCGACGATGACCGCCGGGGCCAGCACCGACCAGGCCGGCGGGTACACGGACTTCTCGATGCTGTTGACCCGCCCCGATGACCAGCAGCGGATCGGGAGCTTGCAGTTCAAGACTCCAGAGGGGCTGCTGGGGATGATCAGCAAGGTGCCGTTGTGCCCGGAACCGCAGGCCAGCGAAGGGACGTGCTCCAGTGCGTCGCAGATCGGGCATACCGTCGTGGAGGCCGGCCCGGGCCCATATCCGCTGGTGGTGCCGCAGCCCGGTCAGCCGCCGGCGCCGGTCTACCTGACGGGTGGCTACAAGGGCGCGCCGTACGGCCTGTCGATCGTGGTGCCACTGGTGGTGGGCCCGTTCACGCTGCAGACGCAGATCGTGCGCGCGAAGATCGAAGTGGATCCGCGTACCGCGCAGTTGACGATCACGACGGACCCGTTGCCGCAGCTGATCGATGGGATCCCGGCGGATCTGCGGGCGATCAACGCTGTGATCGACAAGCCGGGGTTCATGTTCAACCCGACCGATTGTGAATCGCAGTCCTTCAGCGGGACCGCGACCAGCGCGGAAGGGGCGACGGCCCCGATCGCAAGCCACTTCCAGGTGGGCTCTTGCCAGGCGCTGAAATTCGCGCCGAACTTCAAAGTCTCCACCTCGGCGAAAACCTCCAGGGCGAACGGCGCGGAACTGCAGGTGAAGCTGCTCTATCCGACCGGGCCGCTGGGGGAGAACCAGGCCAGCTCGCAGTCGAACATCAAGAGCGTCAAAGTCGAACTGCCCGCGCAGCTGCCGTCACGGTTGAAGACGCTTCAGAAAGCGTGCACGGTGGCCGTGTTCGACGCGAACCCCGCGGAGTGCCCGGTGCCGTCGTTGGTAGGGCACGTGACGGTGATCACGCCGGTGCTGCCGGTGCCGCTGACCGGCCCGGCGTATTTCGTCTCGCACGGTGGGGAAGCGTTCCCGAGCCTGATCGTGGTGCTGCAGGGCTACGGCGTCACGATCGACCTGGAAGGCACCACGTTCATCAGCAAAGCCGGGATCACGAGCAGCACGTTCAAGAGCGTCCCGGACGTCCCGATCGACAGCTTCGAACTGAATCTGCCGGAGGGCCCCTACTCCGCGCTAGCGGGGGTCGGGAACCTGTGCAAGGGCAGCCTCGCGATGCCGACCGACTTCGTCGCACAGAACGGGGCGGTGCTCGACCAGTCCACGAAGATCGCCGTGACCGGCTGCGCGAAGACCGCGAGGGCGAAGACCTCGACACGCGCGCAGAAGCTGGCCGCGGCGCTGCGGGCGTGCCGCAAGGCCAGGAAGAGCCGGCGCGCCGCGTGCGAAAAGGCCGCGCGCAAACGCTACGGAGCCGTCAACACCAAGCAGAAGCGCAAGAAGAGCTAGCGAGGAGCGAGTAGCGCTGGGCAGCGTAGCGCCGGGGCACGGAGGCCCCGGCCACACCCAGCGTTGCCTGCGCACCAACTCACGCGGACGATCCCCAAGCCCCCCCCACTGGTTTGCCACTCGCCGCCGGCCGACGGCACGGCGCTCTCGCTACACGGCTGCCTCGAGGTGCAACTGTGGTGTTACACTGGCGTGGTGTCGACGGTGCACCCCCGCATAGCGCTCACGCGCGACCCTGAGCTGGACGAGGCGCTGCGGCGCAGCAGGCCGCTGCTCGGCGAGGGGAAGCCCACGGCCACGCTCGCGCGTGAGCTGATCCTGCGCGGAGCGCGCGAGTTGCTCTCCAACCAGGGCACAGAGCTCGACCGGTGGCTGGATCGGCGGCAGGCCACCCCTGCCGAGCGCTCCACCGGGGAGGTGCTCGCGGCCGCTGGCAGCCTTGGCCCGCCCGACCCCGCGAGACCGTACGCGAGCACCGAAGCGTTGGAGCAGCTGCGCGGCGAGCGACTCTGAACGACGGTGGCGGACGCCCCGCTCGTCTATCTGGACACCTCGGCGTTCGTGAAGCTGGTGATCCCCGAGCCCGAGACGGCGGCGCTGGTGGCGGCGCTCACCCCCACGGCCCGGCTGGTTGCCTCGGAGATCCTCGAGGTCGAGGCGCTGCGCGCCGCGCGCAGGGCGGGTGGCGAGGACGGCGCCGCCGCCGCACGCGCTCAGCTCGCCGGGGTGCGCCTGCTGCCGTTGACCGAGGGGATCCGCAAGCGGGCATCCGAGTTGGAGCCCGTTACGCTGCGCTCGCTCGACGCGATCCACCTCGCCACTGCGCTGGACCTCGGCGAGCGCCTTGCGTGTGTGTACGCGTACGACGTGCGCATGGCCACCGCCGCGGGCGGGGTCGGTCTGCGCGTTTGCACACCCGCGGCAGAGCGGCCTTTGGCCGAGGGTGCGCAGGCCGCGCGGCCCACTGATCCCGTGGTGGACCCCGGAGCTGGATGACCTGACCGGCTGGTGCCGGCGGCTGGGGTGGTGGGGTGGTTTGTGGGTGGGGCTTGACAAGTTGTGCGGGGTGTGATTATGATGGGTGTTGTCAGGGCAGCGCCTGTGTGTTGCTGGACAGACATATGGTCTGGTTGGGTCTACCTAGTGGACCGTTTTCGTAGTTCGCGGGCGGTTGAAATGGCTCGTAGGCTTGGTGCAGCCGGCCTCATGCACCAACGAACCTGCCGGATGAACCACTAGGGTCGATCTTTCTCAGCGCTGATGAGGGTTTGGGGAGAGGGGCCGGGTCGTTTTCGATGAGGGAGTTGTTTTAGCGTGGTTTCTGGAGGGAGATACGTGACGGGGATGTACGCCGCCCATGAGGGTGGTGTACCTAGATGCGTCAGCGGTCTGACGCATCTCTCTCTCTCTCTCTCTCTCTTGTTCGCTAGGGCCTGACGCCGGGTCCGCTCATCGCCGGGTTCCGGCCGGTTCTCTGGTTTCCCCCGCGTGGGGTGGGTTTCCGCCGGTCTTGAGCGGTGTGTGGGGTGGCGCGTGGGGGGTGGTGTGATGCCCGCGCGTGTGGTGTCGCGGCGGCCGGCGGGTGCTTCGCGGCGGGCGAGTGCTCCGCTGCCACCGGGGGTGCTGTCTGGGGTGATGGCGCCGGAGCAGTTGATGGAGATCCAGCGTTCGCGGCTGCTGGCGGGCGCGGTCGACGCGATTGGGGAGTACGGGTACGCGGATACGACGGTCGCGCAGATCACCTCCCGCGCGCGGGTCTCACGGCGCACGTTCTATGAACTGTTCGAGAACCGTGAGGGGTGCCTGATCGCGCTGATCGAGGAGGTCCTCGCGAGGGTCGAGGATGAGCTCGCGGCCGCGAACCTGGATGGTCTGCCGTGGCGTGAGCGGGTCCGCGGCGGCCTGTCGGTGATCCTTGCGTTCTTGGACCGCGAGCCGGCGCTCGCACAGGTCTGCGTGGTGCAGGCGTTGCATGGCGGCTCGCGGGTGATCCAGCGTCGCGAGGAGATCCTTGCGCGCCTGGAGGGTGTGATCGATGGGGGTCGCGGTGAGGGCGCGCGCGGCGATGGCTGTACTGCCCTGACGGCGGAGGGCCTGGTGGGTGCGGCGTTCGCGATCGTGTATTCCCGGTTGTTGCGTGGCGAGCGCGAGCCGCTCGGCGATCTGGTGGGTGAGTTGATGGGTCTGATCGTGCTGCCCTACCTGGGTCCGGCGGCGGCGCGCCGCGAGCTGGCTCGTTCGTCCCGTGCGCCGGCGTCCGCGGTGGGCGGGGAGCCCGTGCGGCCGCGGGGTGATCGTGACCCGTTGCAGGAGGTCCCGATGCGTCTGACCTACCGGACGGCGCGGGTGCTGGAGTGCATCGCGGGGTGCCCGGGGGTCAGCAATCGCGAGGTTTCCGAGCACGCGGGGGTCGCCGACCAGGGTCAGATTTCGAAGTTGCTGCGGCGCCTCGAGCGCTTGGGTCTGACGGCCAACACGGGCTACGGGCACACCAAGGGTGAGCCCAACGCGTGGAAGCTGACACCGCTGGGCGCAAGAGTCGCGCAGCGGCTGCGCATCGGCGCCCACCACGAGCGCGAGGCCGCGTGATGCGCGAGCAGTCACCAGCGATCCAGCCGTGTCACGCCTCACCAGCCATACGCGTACGCGTACGCGTGCGTGATGGGTGTGGGTCTAGGAGAGAGTTTGTCCACCGAGGAGGAGATGGTTCGATGAGTGCTCGCAGGTTTGGGTCGCGGTCGGCTTGGTTTGTGTTGGTGGCGTGCTGGGTGGCGCTCACGGGATTGTGGTTCACGGCGCGGCCCGCGGTCGCGTCGTCTGAAGGGCTGCCCGATGGGCGGGTGTATGAACTGGTCAGCCCGCTCGGGGACCAGGACGCCGACGTTTACACACCCGGTCCGGGGGCGGGCCTCGCCCAGCATGGGATCGGCACGGAATTGCCGTTTCAGGCGGCTGCGGATGGCGATGCGGTGGCGTATGTCGCCTCGCCGACGTCGAGCGGGAGCGGCAATGAGGGTACGGGTGGGGGTAATCAGTATCTGGCGGTGCGTTCGCCGGGTGGTGGTTGGGTGCAGTCCACGCTGACGCCGACGTACACCACGACGGCGAATTACGAGGCGTTCTCGAGCAACCTGTCGGTCGGGATCATCGAAGCCGGCGAGGGAGAATCCACCCCGCTGTCCCCTGAAATCACGTTCAGCCGCTACAAAATGCTCTACACGAACACTTTCGCTGAAGGTGTTTATCATCCGTTCTTTACCAATAAGCCACCGAACCGTGCCTGGTATGAATTCAGGACTGCCGGGGTGGAAGATGGCACGGGGAACTATCTGCTTGCGTATGCGGGTTCCTCGGCGAACCTCGGGCACCTGTTGTTCGAGGCGAACGACGCGCTGACCGAAAATGCGGTGGATCCGGGAGAAGAAGCCGACAACCTCTACGATTCCGTCGGTGGGCAGTTGCATTTGGTGAACGTGTTGCCGGATGGGAGCACGGAACCGAACGCGACGTTTGGCGCGCCGAAGCTCGCAACGGAGACAGCCGAACTGGATGGGCCGGATTTCAGTCACGTGATCTCCGAAGACGGCAGCCGTGTTTTCTGGACCGATCTGAATACCGGCGATCTGTATGTGCGCGAGAACGACGCGCAGTCGCAGAGCCCGCTCGGTGGAAAAGGCGAATGCACGGTGCCGAGCGATGCGTGTACGGTGCTGGTCGCCGAAGAAGCGCGCTTCTGGACCGCTTCGGCGGACGGTTCGCGGGTCTTCTTCACGAAGGCCGGCGACCTGTACGAGTACGACGTCGAGACGGGCGGTACGACCGATCTGGCTCCCGGTGGCGAAGTTCAGGGCGTCCTCGGCGCGAGCGAGGACGGCGAATACGTTTACTTCGCCGCCGACGGCGTGCTCGCGAGCGGCGCCACTGAAGGACAGCCGAACCTCTATCTGGCCCACGGTGGCGTGATCGTGTTCATCGCGACGCTTTCGCCCACGGATGGTAACTATGTCCATCCTGCAAAATCTGTAAATGGCTCGGCTACCGGGGATTGGGTGCCCGAGGTTGGACATCGCACGGCCGAGGTCACGCCGGATGGGCACAACATCGTGTTCGTCTCGGAATTGAGCTTGACCGGGTATCCCAGTGCGACGGGGTTTGAGGAGGTGTATCTCTACAGCACTGAAGATGGGGGACGGTTGTCGTGTGTCTCGTGCAATCCGAGCGGTGCGCCGCCACCGTCATCAACTAGCGATGGGGGTTATATACAGGTGAGCTACAGCTTGACGTACATGCCGCACGCGATCTCCGAAGACGGCAGTCGGGTGTTCTTCACCAGCCCCGAACCGCTGGTGGCGCAGGACACGAACGGCGTCAACGATGTGTACGAGTGGGAGCGCGACGGGGCGGGCAGCTGTAATCAGAGCGGTGGTTGCGTGTTCCTGCTCTCGGGTGGTACGAGCACGGAATACTCCTACTTCTTCGACGCGAGCGCGAATGGCGATGACGTGTTCATGATCACGCGCGCGCAGCTGGTTCCACAGGACCAGGAAGAAAACTTCAAGCTCTATGACGTGAGCGTCGATGGTGCCCACCCGGTCACTCCGCCGGCGTGTTCGGGTACCGGTTGTCAGGGTGTGCCGGGCGCTCCGCCGGTGTTCGCGACGCCGTCGAGTGTGACGTTCAACGGTGTGGGGAACTTCCCAGGGCCCCCCGGTGTCGTGAACGCGAAGCCCAGGGCGCTGACGCGGGCGCAGAAGCTCGCGAGGGCGTTGCGGGCGTGCGGGGCGAAGCGGGGCAGGCGCGGGCGAACGGCGTGCGAGGTGCGCGCCAGAAGGTCCTATGGGGGGAGATCGAGTGGTGCGTCGAAGTCGACCAAGACCAGGGGGGGAAGGTAGGATGATCAGGCGATATGGATTCTTGCTCTTTGCCGTGTGCGGGCTGCTGGTGTTCAGCGCCCCGGCGTTCGCCGCGGGTCCACCGACGATCGAAGACCAGTCCGCCGCGTTCCAGAACTTGGGGCCTCACGAAGCCCCGGTGCCGTCGATTACCGCGGAAGTGAACCCAAACGGGCTTGAAACCTCTGTCTATGTCGAATATGGTCTGTACTCAACGACCAGCTATGGCAAGAACGAACCGTATGGAACCTACACCTCGCCGGGGGTGAAGACTGGGGAAGGCAACCAGCCCTTTGGGGCGGCATTGAAGGGGTTGCAGGCTGGCGAGACCTACTACTACCATGTCGTGGCGTACAACGCAGACGGTATGGTAAAGGGCCCGCCGATGGAGTTCATCGAGCCCACGCCTGGGACCCCCGGGTGGGAGGTGCACGCCCAGCCCTATCCGACGCATATGTCACCTGGCCATCCCGCGCGGATCGAGGTCGAGGTGTACAACACGGGCGCGGACGCGAGTACACCCGGCGCGACGGTCACCGATACGCTGCCGGCGGGCTTGACGGCGGTCAGCCAGGGCGAATGGACGTGCTCGGGAGCCAGTCCGGTCACGTGCAGCGAGACACTCGGCGCGGTGCCGGCGGGAGTGCAAACACAGGATGGAGCCTATTTCAACACGACCGCTGAAGGTCTATCCTCCGGTTGGCTGAACGTGACTGTCGAAGCGGGCGCGTCGGGGACGGGTGTCAACCGTGTGACGGTGAGCGGCGGCGCGCAATCCTCCGCGAGCTCCACCGATCCTGTGACGTTCAGTTCAACGCCGGCCGGGTTTGGCATAGAGAGCGTCGATGGTTGGTTTTCCAACGCGAACGGGACGCTGGACACACAGGCCGGCTCACACCCGTATGAGGCGACGTACAGGATCGACTTCAACACGCGCAACGAACCGGAAGCCGAAGAAGAAGGCAAGCTCCGCGCCGAACCGGCGGGTGGGGAAGTGAGGGACGTCGAAGCGGTGCTGCCGCCGGGGTTCGTCGGCGACCCGAACGCGGTCCCGCAGTGCGCGCGCTGGTTGTTCGACCGTGAAGAATGCGGGGCATCGACGCAGATCGGGGTGGAGACGCTCAACTCCGGACCGTCCTCCTACTACGCTTTCCCAGTCTATAACCTGGTCCCGCCGAAGGGCGAGCCGGCGCAGTTCGGACTTACTATTTTCGGTGTCCAGTCGTTCTTCGATGCGCAGGTCCGCAGTGGTGGAGACTATGGGCTCACCGAGCACGTGAACAACATCCCGCAGAGGACGATAAGCTCCAGCAGCCTGACATTTTGGGGTGTCCCAGCGGAAGCCAGCCACAACGCCCAACGGTGCACCATAGTCGAAGGGCTGGAAAGATGTGGTCTGTCCTCGACTGCGCAGTTGAAGCCGTTTTTGGCGTTGCCGACGTCGTGCGAAGGGCCATTGACGACGACGTACCGCGTGAATGATTGGGCGAGTCCGAGCACGGGCGAAGCGAGCTACGCCTCGCACGATCAGAACGGCGATCCGGTCGGTATCACGGGCTGTGAGCACCTGAGCTTCGCTCCGGCTATCAGCGTCGCCCCGGATACCTCCTATGCGGATACCCCGGCGGGGTTGACCGTCGAAGTGCGTGTCCCGCAGGAAGCGCTGCTCGCCCCCGAAGGTCTCTCCACGGCAGATCTGAAGGACACGAAGGTGGTGCTGCCCGAAGGCGTCGCGATCAACCCGGGTCAGGCGGCGGGGTTGGCCGCCTGCCAGGAATCCGAGGACGGTCTCGGGCGGCTGCCCGACGGTGAAGAAAACGACGGTCCGGCGTCGTGCCCGTCGGCGTCGAAAGTCGGGACCGATGAAATCGAAACGCCGTTGCTGAAGAACACGCTGCGAGGCAGCGTCTACGTGCTGCAGTCCAACCCGCCGAACCTGAAGCTGCTCGTCACGGCCTACGGGGAAGGCGTCAACCTGAAGCTCGTCGGGGACGTGCACCTGAATGAAGCGACGGGTCAGCTGACGACGACGTTCGAGGAAACCCCGGCGCTGCCGTTCACGTACTTCAGGCTGGCGTTCAGCGGTGGCGCGCAGGCCGCGCTCTCGACGCCGACGGAGTGCGGGACGTACTCCACGAGCGTCGATTTCACGCCGTGGGCGACCCCGTTCGTGGAAGACAGCTTGAGATCCAGCCTCTTTCAGATCACCAGCGGGACGGGTGGCGGCGCGTGTCCCTCCTCGCCGTTGCCGTTCAGCCCGTCGATGATCGCGGGGGCTAGTACTGACCAGGCCGGCGGGTACACGGACTTCTCGCTGCTGTTGACACGTCCTGATGACCAGCAGCGGATCGGGAGCCTGCAGTTCAAGACTCCGGAGGGGCTGCTGGGGATGATCAGCAAGGTGCCGTTGTGTCCGGAGCCGCAGGCGAGCGAAGGGACGTGCTCCAGTGCGTCGCAGATTGGGCATACCGTTGTGGAGGCTGGCCCGGGTCCGTATCCGCTGGTGGTGCCGCAGCCGGGTCAGCCGCCGGCGCCGGTCTACCTGACGGGTGGCTACAAGGGCGCACCGTACGGTCTGTCGATCGTGGTGCCGCTGGTGGTGGGCCCGTTCACGCTGCAGACGCAGGTCGTGCGTGCGAAGATCGAAGTGGATCCGCGCACTGCGCAGTTGACGATCACGACCGACCCGTTGCCGCAGGTGATTGATGGGATCCCTGCGGATCTGCGCGCGATCAACGCTGTGATCGATAAGCCGGGGTTCATGTTCAACCCGACCGGTTGCGAATCGCAGTCCTTCAGCGGGACCGCGACCAGCGCGGAGGGGGCGGCGGCCGCGATCGCAAGTCATTTCCAGGTGGGTTCTTGCCAGGCGCTGAAATTCGCGCCGGATTTCAAAGTCTCCACTTCGGCGAAGACTTCCAGGGCGAACGGTGCGGAACTGCAGGTGAAGCTGCTTTATCCGACGGGGCCGCTGGGGGAGAACCAGGCTAGCTCGCAGTCGAACATCAAGAGCGTCAAAGTCGAACTGCCTGCGCAGCTGCCGTCACGGTTGAAGACGTTGCAGAAAGCGTGCACGGTGGCGGTGTTCGACGCGAACCCCGCGGAGTGCCCGGTGCCGTCGTTGGTGGGGCATGTGACGGTGATCACGCCGGTGCTGCCGGTGCCGCTGACCGGCCCGGCGTATTTCGTCTCGCATGGTGGGGAAGCGTTCCCGAGCCTGATCGTGGTGTTGCAGGGCTACGGTGTCACGATCGACCTGGAAGGCTCCACGTTCATCAGCAAAGCGGGGATCACGAGCAGCACGTTCAAGAGCGTCCCGGACGTCCCGATCGACAGTTTCGAACTGAATCTGCCGGAGGGCCCTTACTCGGCGCTGGCGGGGGTCGGGAACCTGTGCAAGGGCAGCCTCGTGATGCCGACCGATTTCGTCGCGCAGAACGGGGCGGTGCTCGACCAGTCCACGAAGATCGCCGTGACTGGCTGCGCGAAGACCGCGAGGGCGAAGACCTCGACACGCGCGCAGAAGCTGGCCGCGGCGCTCAGAGCGTGCCGCAAGGCCAGGAAGGGCCGGCGCGCGGCGTGCGAAAAGGCCGCGCGCAAACGCTACGGAGCCGTCAACACCAAGCAGAAGCGCAAGAAGAGCTAACGAGGAGCGGCCCTCAGGCTACTTGATGAACAGCATCTCCGAGTACTTCGGCAGCGGCCACAGGTCGTCGGGCACGAGGCCCTCCAGGCGGTCGGCGACGTCGCGCACGTCGTCCATCGCGGGGACAACGGTGTCGCGCATGTAGGCCGCCCACTTCGCCGGTGAGGAGTCGGGCTGGTTGTCCGCGAGGTTGGCGTCCTCCAGCTTCAGCAGCGCGTAGTGCAGCTCCTTGACCAGCGGCTCCAGCTCGCCGATCAACTCATCGAGGCCCGTGGCCTTCAATTCATTCAAGTACCGCACCGCCGCCGGCAGCAGCGCCGTGCGCGCGATCGCCGCCGCGGTCTCGGCCTCGATGTTGAGCTTCACCGCGTACTGCTCGGTGAACACCTCGTAGCGTGACTCGAGCTCGCGCTTGGAGAGCACCTTGTACTTCTTGAACAGCGCCACGGTGCCCTTCTCAATGAGCCACGGCAGCGCCTCGGGGGTGGAGCGCAGGTTGTAGAGGCCGCGCTTCTCGGCCTCTTTGTGCCACTCCGGAGAGTAGTTGTCCCCGCCGAACACGACCTGCTTGTTGGCTGCGTAGCTGTCCTTGACGACCTTCGTCAGCGCCTTCTCGAGGTTCGCGCCCGAGCCTTTCAGCGCCGTCTCCAGCTTGCCCGCGAGGTCGTCGATGGCCTCCGCCACGATCGTGTTGAGCACCGTGTTGGGCAGCGCCAGCGACTGGCTCGAGCCGAGCGCGCGGAACTCGAACTTGTTGCCCGTGAACGCGAACGGGGAGGTGCGGTTGCGGTCGCCGCCGTGCAGCGGCAGAGCCGGCAGCACCGGGGTGCCGAGGCCGAGGAACGAGCCGGGCTTCGAGGTCTGCGCCTTGCCCGCCTCGATCGCTCCGAACACCTTCTCCAGCTCGCTGCCGAGGAAGATCGAGATGATCGCCGGCGGCGCCTCGTTGGCCCCCAGGCGGTGGTCCTGGCCGGGGCTCGCGATCGACGCGCGCAGCAGCGCCTGGTGGGTGTTGACCGCCTGGATGACCGCCGCGCAGAAGAACAGGAACTGCAGGTTCTCGTGCGGGGTGTCGCCGGGGTCGAGCAGGTTCGTGCCCGTGTCCGTGCCCATCGACCAGTTGTTGTGCTTGCCCGACCCGTTGACGCCCGCGAACGGCTTCTCGTGCAGCAGGCACACCAGGCCGTAGCGGCGCGCCACGTTCTGCATCACCTGCATCGTCAGCTGCTGGTGGTCGGAGCCGACGTTGGAGTTCTCGAAGATCGGCGCGAGCTCGTACTGGTTGGGCGCCACCTCGTTGTGGCGCGTCTTGACCGGCACGCCCAGCTTCGCGAGCTCTAGCTCGGTCTCCAACATGCACGCGAGGATCCGCTCGGGGATCGAGCCGAAGTAGTGGTCGTCGAGCTCGTGGCCCTTGGGGGGCTTGGCCCCGAACAGCGTGCGCCCCGTGGTCAGCAGGTCGGGGCGCTCGAAGTAGTACTGCTCGTCGATCAGGAAGTACTCCTGCTCGGGCCCCACCGTGGTGAACACCCGCCGCGCGTCCTCCACGCCGAGCAGCTTCAGCGCGCCGATCGCGGCGCCCGAGAGCGCGTCCATCGAGCGCAGCAGCGGGATCTTGTGGTCGAGCGCCTCGCCCGTCCACGAGGTGAAGGCCGTCGGGATGCACAGCAGCGCCCCGTTGGGGTTCTCCAGGATGAACGCCGGCGACGTGGGGTCCCACGCGGTGTAGCCGCGTGCCTCGAACGTCGCGCGGATGCCCCCGGTCGGAAACGACGAGGCGTCCGGCTCCCCCTGGATCAACTCGCCGCCGGAGAACTCCGCGATCGCCGTGCCGTCTCCGACTGGGGCGTAGAAGGAGTCGTGCTTCTCCGCGGTGGAGCCCGTCAGCGGCTGAAACCAGTGCGTGTAGTGGGTCGCGCCGCGCTCCAGCGCCCACTCCTTCATCGCCTGCGCCACCGAATCCGCCAGTGAGGTGTCGAGCGCCTCGCCGCGCTCCAGCGTCCGCTTGAGCGCCTTGTACACGTCCTTCGGCAGACGCTGGCGCTGGACGACCGGGCTGAACACGTTGGACGCGAACACCTGGTTGCCGGGGAGAGTGAGGTCGGGCGAGCCGAGCGCCGTGCCGTTCGCGCTCCACTGTGCTGCTGTGACGTTCTGCTGACGTGTCCTGGGCATGGGGGGCTTCTGTCCTCCTCGTCTCTGGGCTGGGCCACCGCGCGGCCCGCGCAGCGACAGACTACGTCCCCCACGCGGGCCGAACCGCATCGTAGACCTCTGCGCGTCCACCCGTGTCGCACCCGTGGCGAAAACGGCGGGCCGATCTTTCGACACCGGGCCAAATGACGGGGGGGCTACGCTTCCGAGGGTACGTACGGACCGGGCACGACCTTGCCCGTCTGCGGGTCCACGTGGGTCGGCGGCGGCTTGGGGGCGATGTACACCGTGAAGCTCCCCGCGGGAGCCGCGCCGTCGGCGAGCTGCGCTTGGGCCTTGCCGTTGAGGCCGGCGTACACCCTGTAGAACACCCTGTGCAGGCCCGGCTTCACCGGGGTCACGCGCCACACGAAGCTGCGCGTCGCTCCCGCCGGCAACGGGCCGAGCGCCCAGATGTTGTAGTTGGGCGTCGTGCCGCTGCCCGGCGGGTTGACCTGCACCGTTTCGACCGGCGGGTCGGGGATCTGTCCCGGCCCCCGGTCTACGACCCACACCGGACGCTTGCGGTCCGCGAGGTTGGGATAGTTGCTGAGGTAGTCGAACGACGTCACCGCCACGGTCACGTTGGGCAGCGTGCGTGCGCTCGTGTTGTGCACGACCAGCGCCAGCCGCACCGGCCGCGCGACCGACTGGTGGGCGGGGAAGCTCGCCTGCGCGACGCTCACCGTGAAGCTGCCCCGGGGTTCGTGCGCATCCTGCGGCGCCGAGCTTCCGCAGCCGGCCGCCACTGCGCTCGCGAGCGCTCCGCAGACGCCGAGCAGCACGACCCGTGGCACGACTCTAAGCACGCGACCCCCTCACTAGGTCGCCACGATACCAGCGGCTCGCCCCGAAGGGTTGGCGCTCCGACCCGCCTCGGAGAGGTGGCGCTTCCACCGCCCCGAAGGGGTGGCGCTCCGCCCCCGGATCGCGTAGAGTGTGCATGTAGCGGCACACTTGCGCCGCTGTGAGCTGAGGAGGAGGCAGGAGTGGTACGTAGCGCCGCCGAGCGGGCGTTCCTCCCGACGAGGAACTTCATCGAGGAAGTGGGCGACATGATGATCCTGACGGCCAGGACCATCGCCTCCGCCCTGAAACCCCCCTACCCGTACGGCGGGGAGTTCGTCTCGCAGTTCCTCTTCGCGCTGCGGCTCTGCTGGTTTCCGCTGCTGATCTCCACCGTCTGCATCTGCTACGCCGCGCCCGGCCTGCAGGCCGCGAACTTCCTCACGCTGTTCGGCGCGCTGGACCGTCTCGGCGGGATCTTCGTGCTCGCCGCGATCCGCGAGATCGGCCCCAACGTCACCGCGATCGTGCTCGCCGGCGTCGCCGGCACCGCGATCACCGCCGACCTCGGCGCCCGCAAGATCCGCGAGGAGCTCGACGCGCTGCAGGTGCTCGGCGTGGACCCCGTCAAGAACCTCGTCGTCCCCCGCTTCCTCGCGCTGATGCTCGTCACCGGACTGTTCAACATCTACGCGATCCTGTTCGGCCTGTTCGGTGGCGTGCTCGCCGAGCTCGTCTACCACCAGCCGCTCGGGCCGTTCTGGGACAACCTCTTCAACAACGCCTCCACCACTGACCTGTGGGGCTCCGCGCTGAAGACCGTGCTGTTCGGCGCGATCATCGCGATCGTGTGCTGCTACAAGGGCATGACCGCCTCCGGCGGCGCCGAGGGCGTGGGGCGCGCGGTCAACCAGGCCGTCGTCGTCGCGTTTCTGGCGATCTTCGCGTTCGACTACGTCTTCACGCAGACGCTGCTCGCCACTCATCCCCAGATCCTCCAGATCAAATGAGCCCGCCGATTACAGATCCGCCGGGGGGTGAGGCACGATGAACGAATGGTTGGCTGTACCCAGGGAATGGGTCGGCTCCGCCGGGGAGATCGCCGGCTTCGCCGGCCAGATCATGCGCAACGTCTACGACCTGCGCGTCTTTCGCTTCTTCGGCGAGGGGCTGCGCCAGTCGGGCATCCTGATCATCTCCTCGACGCTGATCATCTGGTCGCTGATGTTCATCCTCGGCCTGGAGTGCGGCATCGAGGGCGCCTACTTCCTCGAGGCCCAGGGGGCACCCGCGTATGCGGGGGTGTTCACCGCGTGGTGCGACCTGCGCGAGATCATCCCCTACGCCTTCGGCTACATGATGGCCGCGAAGGTCGGCACCGGGATCGTCGCCGAGCTCGGCGCGATGCGCATCTCCGACGAGATCGACGCGCTCGAGGTGATGGGCATCGACTCCGTCACGTTCCTCTGCGCGACCCGCCTGCTCGCCGCGTGGCTGGTGCTCCCGTTCATGTACCTCGCCGGCATCGGCGGCGCGTTCCTCGCCTCCTACATCGCGGTCGTGCAGCAGGTCGGGGTGGTCTCCTCGGGCGGGTACTTCCTGATCTTCTGGCAGTTCCAGAACCCACCGGACTTCCTGTTCAGCCTGATCAAGGCGATGTTCATGGCCACCGCGATCGTGCTCGTCGCGTGCTACTACGGCTACAACGCCTCCGGGGGCCCGGTCGGGGTGGGGACTGCCACCGCGAAGTCGATGGTGCTGAACCTCGTGCTCGTGCACCTCATCGGGATGCTCGGCACTCAGATCTTCTGGGGGGCCAACCCCCGAGCTCCGATCGGAGGGTGAGTGCCCCTGCACGGCTGCACACCCTGTGACTCCCGCGCCCTTCGAATGGTGAAGGTCGCGCACCTCCGCGCAAGCCACGACTCCGGCGCCCCCCGCGCCGCGCTCGGAGGCTGACGGTGGCGCTCGAGCCCGAGCCGGTCGACCCGGCCGACGAGGAGGCCTTCAAGTACCACACCGGTGCCTCCCGCCCCACCGAGGTCCCCGACGCGATCGAGTTCATCGACGTTCACAAGGCGTTCGGCTCCAACCGCGTGCTGCGCGGGCTGAACCTGGGCATCCCCGAAGGCCAGGTCTCGATGATCCTCGGGCCCTCCGGCACCGGCAAGTCGGTCTGCATCAAGCACATCGTCGGCCTGCTGTACCCCGACCAGGGCGACGTGATCGTCGCCGGGCACTCGATCCCCTCGCTCTCCGACGACGACCTCTTCGAGCTGCGCAAGAAGTTCGGGGTGCTCTTCCAGGACGGCGCGCTGTTCGGCTCGCTCAACCTCTACGACAACGTCGCCTTCCCGCTGCGCCAGCACACCGAGAAGGGCGAGGAGGAGATCGCCGAGATCGTCAACCGGCGCCTGCGCGAGGTCGGCCTCGGGAACGCCAACGAGAAGATGCCCAACGAGCTCTCCGGCGGGATGCGCAAGCGCGCCGGGTTCGCCCGGGCGCTCGTGCTCGACCCCGAGATCGTGCTGTTCGACGAGCCCGACTCCGGCCTCGACCCCGTGCGCACCGCGCTGCTGTGCGAGCTCATCAAGGAAGTCCACGCCGAGAACGGCGGGACGTACGTGGTGATCACCCACGACATCCTCTCCGCCCGCCGCGTCGCCGAGCACATCTCGATCCTGTGGCGCGGGCGCATCGTCGAGTCCGGGCCCGCCGAAGAGCTGTTCGCCTCCGAGAACCCCTTCGTCCGCCAGTTCCTCTCGGGTGATTCGGCGGGGCCTCTCGGCATGGAGTGAGTACCGCCCGGATACTCTCGGCTCTGGCAGGGGGTGCCGCCCGTAGGCCGCTGCTCGTGGTCGCCCTCGCCGTGGCACTCGGCCTCGGCGGCGCTGCCCTCGCACTGCGGCTGCACCCCTCCGCCGCCGCCGACACGTTCGTCGGTCGCTCCTCCGCCACCTACCGCGCCACGCAGGGCTACTACCGCGCCTTCGGGGAAGAGCCCGTGGACGTGATGGTGCAGGGCAGCCTGCAGCAGCTGCTGCTCAGCTCCGACCTCGAACGCCTGCTTGGTCTGGAGGGGTGCCTCTCGGGCAAAGTCCCGCGCGCCGCGCTGCCCCATGAGGGTGGGGACGACGGCCCCTGCGGGCAGCTGGACCGGCTGGGCACCGTGAAGGTTGTGATTGGCCCCGGCACCTTCGTCAACGAGGCCGTCAAGCAGATCGACGAAGAGCTTGCCGCCCAGAGCAGCCGGGCCGAGACGCAGGCCCGTCAGGCCGAACAGACCATCCGCAGCGCGGCGCTCGCCCACGGTCGCACCGCCGCCGAAGCGCACAAGCTCGGCGAAGAAGCCAGCAAGGCCACGCTCGAACACTACGTCCAGGAGATCGCGCTGCTGGGGTCCGAGTACGGCCTCACCGCGCCGCCGAGCCTCAACAACCCGAGCTTCGTGGCCACGCTCGTGTTCGACAACACCGCCAAGGTCCCCGGGACCCCCAAGCAGCGCTTTGCCTACCTCTTCCCGAGTCGCGAAGCCGCGCTCGTCTCGGTGCGCCTGAAGGCCGGCACGAGCGAAGCGCAGCGGACGCGCACGATCGCCCTCGTCCGCCGCGCGCTCATGATGCCCGAGTGGCGCCTGCAGCACGGCGAGCACTACCTGCTCACCGGCGAGCCCGTGATCGTCTCCGAACTGACGAGCTCGATCACGCACTCCATCGAGCTGCTGCTCGTAGCTGTGCTGCTCGTGATGGCCGTCGTGCTCAGTCTCATCTTCCGCGGCCGTCCCCGCCTGTTGCCGCTGGGGATCGCCGCGCTCGCCACCGCGCTCACCTTCGGGGGTCTCGCCGCCGTGGGAGCGTCCCTGACGGTCGCCCAGGTCGCCGTCCTGCCCGTGCTGGTGGGGCTCTCCGTCGACTACGCGATCCAGTTCCTCTCGCGCGTGCAGGAGGCCCGCGAGGAGGGCGCCGAGGACATCCAGGTCGCGATCGTGCGCGCGGCCACGGTCGGGGGCCCGACGCTCGCCGCCGCCGCCGCGGCCGGAGCGGGGGCGCTGCTCGTGCTGACGCTCTCCCCGGTGCCCACCGTGCGCGGCTTTGGGCTGCTGCTCGTCGTGGGCATCGCGGTGGCCCTGCTCTGCGCCCTCGTCGTGGGCTCCGCGGTGCTCGCGCTCGCTGCGGACCGCGGGGGCGGGTTGACGGCAGGACCGGGCGGGCAAGCGGCCAGCGACGATCGAGCGGCCCCCAGTGGACGGCTCGCCTCCGTCCGGCGTCGCGCCGCGGCACCCGTGCTGCGCGTCGGCGCGCTCCTGGCCCCCTCCTGGCGCGGGGCGCAGGAGCTGCTGCGCGAGAACTTCCTGACCCGCTTCGTCTCCCGGGCGGCGCTTGGGTACGCGGTGCGCAACCCCGGTCGGGTGATCGGCGTGGGCCTCGCGCTCGCGGCGCTCGGCTGGGGGCTGGACACGCAGACGCACGTCGAAACCAACCTCGAAAAGCTGGTCCCCCAGAACCTGGCCTCGCTGCGCAACCTCGACGCGCTCGAGCGCGCCTCTGGAGTGGGTGGGGAAATCGACCTGGAGGTCTCTGGTGCGAATCTCGCCACCCCGGCCGCGATCGAATGGATGAGCGCCTACCAGAACGCGGTCCTGAAGCGCTTCGGTTACACCTCAACCCGCGGCTGTGGGCGCGCGCTGCTGTGCCCGGCGTTCTCGCTGCCCACGCTCTTCGAGGGAGGAGCCCTTGAAGGCGGCGCCCCCGCGGCGCAGTCCGGCACGGGCGCCTCGGGGAGCGGTTCAACGGGTGGCGGGGCGGGCCCGGCGGGCGGGGCGGCGCACACGAAGCTCACCGCCTCCGAGGTGGACGGCCTGCTGCGGGCGATCCCTCCGTATTTCTCCCAGAACGCGATCACCTCTAACCGGCGCGTGGCGACGCTCGCGTTCGGCATCCGCCTGGGGCCCCTCGAACAGCAGCAGCACGTGATCGAAGCGATGCGCGCGAGCCTGCACCCCCCGCGCGGGCTGAGCGCGCAGCTGGTCGGGCTGCCGGTGCTCGCGGCGCAGTCGGGCGCGCAGGTCGCCGCTCCGTGGCGGCGGGTGCTGACGCTGCTCGCCGGGCTCGCCGCGGCCGCGCTCGTGCTGCTGGCTGCCTTCCGCGGGGACCGCCGCCGGGCGCTGACCCCGCTGCTGCCGGTGCTGCTCGCCACCGGGTGGTCGGCGCTGCTCGTGTTCGTCATCCGCGTGCCGCTGAACCCCATGTCGGTCACGCTCAGCGCGCTGGTGATCGCGATCTCCACCGAGTTCTCCGTGCTGCTCTCCGAGCGCCACCGCCAGGAGCGAGCCGCCGGCCGGTCGCTGGGGGAGGCGCTGCGCGTGACCTACGCACGCACCGGCGCCGCCGTGGCGGCCTCCGGCGTAACCGCGATCGCCGGCTTCGGAGTGCTCGTCCTCTCTGACATCCGCATGCTCCGCGACTTCGGCGTCGTCACGCTCGTCGACCTCTCCGTCTCCCTCGTCGGAGTGCTGGTCGCGCTGCCCGCGGCGCTGCTGCTCGCCGAGCCGGGCGAGCTCGCCCGCCGAAGAGACGCTCTCTCCCGCCCCCTGGCGGCGCTCCGTGCCCGTGTGCGCCCGCGCCATGAGCCCGTCTGAGTGGTGGCCCACACAGCGGCCGGGCCGGTGCGAGGGTATCGTCCGTGCGCCCGCCCGGCCCGAGTGGCCTGTCCGCCCGCCGGACCGGCCTGAGCGGCTCGCGCCGTGAGCCCGTCTGAGCGGCCGGCCGGGGGGGCGGGCTTCTACTCACCCGGACGCTACGGTCGGTGGGTGGGTGCGCTGGCGCTGGTGATCCTCGGGCTGATCACGCTCAACACGATCCTCACCCCGTCCAACGGGGCGGTTGGGCTCGCGCCGGGGGAACGGCTGCCGCCCTTTGCCGTCCCGCTCGCGAGCGGCAACCTGCAGGGGGCCGCCGACGTCGCGACCCACCCCAACGACGGCGCTGCCGGGAAGGTGCCCGCGTGCGCAGAGCGGGGCCCGCAGATCCTCAACATCTGCCAGCTCTACGAACGGAGCCCGGTGGTGCTGGCGCTGTTCGTGGACTCGGGTGGCTGTGAGGCGGTCCTCAGCGATTTGCAGACGCTTGCCCCCAGCTTCCCCGGGGTGCGCTTCGCGGCGGTCTCGATCAAAGGCGACCGCGGGCAGCTGCGGGAGCTGGCGCGCGCTCGGGGCCTAAGCAGCGTCCCGATCGGCATCGACAACGAAGGCGTGCTGGCGGCGCTCTACAAACTCTCGACCTGCCCCCAGCTGACCTTCGCGTACCCCGGGGGGGTGGTGCAGAGCAAGGCACTGCTCTACCGGCCCCCGCTCGCCACGCTACGCGCCCGTCTGGAGCAGCTCGTGGCGGGCTCCCGCGCGCGAGGGTGGAGGCCGCTGCGGTGAGCGACGCCACTTGTGAGACGCCCAGGTGGAGGCCCCCGCGGTGAGCGACGCCACTTGTGAGACGCCCAGGTGGAGGCCCCCGCGGTGAGCGACGCCACTTGTGAGACGCCCAGGTGGAGGCCCCCGCGGTGAGCGACGCCACTTGTGAGACGCCCAGGTGGAGGCCCCCGCGGTGAGCGACGCCACTTGTGAGACGCCCAGGTGGAGGCCCCCGCGGTGAGCGAACATCCCCTGTCCTCGCCCGCGGACGGCCTGGGCGCGGAGGAGTCCGCCGCGGCCAGGGCCGGGGGCGCGGAGCCCACGCACGGGTGGTGCGAGCGCGAGGTCGAGGAGGAGCTGCCGGGACTGCTCCTTGTGCACCTCCGCGCCACCGTCGCGCACACTGGCCGGCGCTCCCCGCCGGCGGTGAAGGCGCGGCTGCGGGAGCTTTCCAACCGGTGGGCGGGGCCGCACGCGGTCAACCTGCGCCAGCGGGCGGTCCCGGCGGCCTACCGCGTGTTCTACAGACACATCGGCCTCGACCCCGACGTGGTGCGCACCCCGATCGAGGAGGCGATGCTCGCGCGCATGTTCCAGGGGGGCTTCCACTCCAACCACCTGCTCGCGGATGCGCTGCTGATTGCGCTGGTGGACACCGGCGTGCCGGTGTGGGCGCTCGACGCCGCAGCGGTCGAGGGTCCGCTCGGCATCCGCGCGAGCCGCGAGGGGGAATTATTGGGAGGCCCGCCCGCCGGCCCGCCCGCTGGCCCACCTGCGGGCGCGCCCGCCCGCCGGCCTGCCCGCTCACCCGACCTCAGAGGTCCCGCCGATGCGGCCCTCCTGCCCGCGGGGCAGCTGGTCGTCGCCGACGCGCACTCCGCTGTGGCGGTGCTGTTCGGGCAGATCGCCTCCGGCTACCTCCCCGCGTCTGGTGTCGGCGACGTCGAGCTCTTCACTCTGCAGGTCCCGGGGGTGTCCTCACTGCACGTCGAGGAGGCGCTCTGGATGTGCCACGCGATGCTCGAGGGGCCCTGGTAGGGGTCGGTGCGCGCTGATAGAATCGCTTCAGCGGCAGCCCCCGAGGAGGAGTAGCTGGGCGATGGTTCCTACTGAGCAGCCCATCATCGACCGTGAGGCGACTCGCCTCGCCGTTGACGCGGAGCTCGATCGCGAGACGACGGCGCGGAGGGCGTCCACCAGGGTGGCCGAGCGCGCTGCGCGGGAGTCGTTGAGGGCGCAGGTCGCCAAGCTCGAGCGCGAGCTCTCCGGGATCGTCGCCGGGCGCTTCCCGCATGTCTCCCCGGGTTCGGATTGCAGTCCCGCTCACCCGGGTTCCATCCACCCCGCCCGTCCCTCCGGTCCTCACCTGCTCTCGCTGGCGGAGCTCGAGCGGCTGCGCGATCGGCTCGTGGTGCGTCTGCGGGGGGCGCAGCTCCAGGCGGGGCAGCGCTCGGAGCTCGAGACGCGCTCACGCGAGCTGCTGGAGCGGATGAGGGAGGAGCCGGGCCGCTACAAGTTCGTGCGCCTGCCCGTCACCGACCTCGGCGAACGCGGCTGCGGAGTGTGGGAGGTGCGTCCCCGGCTCGGCCTGCTCGGGATGCTCGCCGGCTGGTGGCAGCTGACGCTCTCCTCGGGCTGTCCGTTACCCCTGCCGCGCGCCCGTGGCGCGCGGCTTCTTCCGGTACGAGGCAGCGCGCCGCCACGCGCGTTCGAAGCGCGCGCAGGTCCGCCTCACGGCACCCTTCTTCTCCGCGCCGGCGCGGGAGGCCCCTCCCCCCGGCGCAGCCGCTCATCGGTTGAGCGCCGCCACCGGCGTCTGTTCCTGGCAGGCCGAGGCGAGCGTGCGACGTTGGCGCTCGGTCAGCGACCCCACGGTCTTGGACTCCGAGAGCTGCAGTTGGTAGAGCAGTTTGCGGCAGCGGCTTGCTCCCCATCTGCGTTGGCTCACCAGCAGGTCAGCCACCGTCATGCTGTGCGCCTCCCAGGGGCACTCGAGGATGACCTCAGCAGCGTCGAGCTCTCCTGTTGCCACCCTCCGCTTGAGCTCGGCGCGGGCTAGTCGCACTTTGTTGGCGCGTTCCAGGGCGCGCATGTACTGAGGGCCGGCAGGGGCAATCGTCGCTGTCGCGTTCATGTTTGAGCTCACTCCCCGTTGCCGCCGCAGGAGGTCTCCGCGACGCAACACCTTGCTTGGATTTGACGAAGACCGCGCTCGCACCGTCGCTCTCAACTCGCCCACCGGACGTCCTTCCGGTCTCGGCACCCCTCTACCTGTGACGCGGAGCGAGTTCCGAGCGTTGATGCAGTAGCGCCTCTTCACGCTATCCCGCGGGGGGGTCGCGGTCAACACCGCCCGATGTAGATCGTGCGCAAGAAGCGACCTTTTTCTTTTCTCACGGTCCTATGAGGAATCTCAGTCGAGCCGCGGGCCGGGCAGCGGCCCGTGCTCGGCCTCGAAGGCGCGCTTGACGCGCGCGAACACGTCCAGCGCGCGGTCGAGCGTCGCCGCGTCGTGGGTGGCCATCACGCTCGTGCGCAGCAGCGCCCCGCCGGGGGGCACGGCGGGGTGTAGGGCGGTGTTGACGAACACCCCGGCGTCGTACAGCGCGCGCCACAGCAGCGCCGCCTTCCAGTCGTCGCCGACGAGCACGGGCACGATCGGGGTCACGATCGTGGGCGCTCCGTTTGCGTCGAGGCGCACCCCGGGCGCCGCCGCGACTGAGGGCCGCGCCGGCAGCGGCTGGGGGGCGACCACCGCGAAGCCGAGCTCCGCCAGGCCGTCGCGCAAGCGCCACGCGTTCTCGAGCACCCGCACGAGCAGTGCGGCGCCGTCGGGTGAGCGCAGCACGCGCAGCGCGGCGAGCGCGGCGCCGAGCGCGGCGGGGACGGCGGAGGCGGTGAAGATGAAGGCGCGCGAGTAGTAGCGCAGGTACTCGAGCACGTCGGCGGGTCCCGCCACGAAGCCGCCGCAGGAGGCCAGCGACTTCGAGAAGGTGCCCACGCGCAGGTCCACGCGGTCCTCCAGGCCGAGCAGCTCGGCGGTGCCGGCACCGCGCGCGCCCAGCACCCCGGCGCCGTGGGCCTCGTCGACCATCAGCCGCGCGCCGTGGCGCTCGCACAGCTCGCAGATGTCGAGCAGCGGCGCGACGTCGCCCTCCATCGAGAAGACGCCGTCGACGACCACCAGCACGCCGCCGCCGTCGCCCTTCGCGCGCCCGAGCATCTTCTCGAGCTTCTCCAGGCGGTTGTGGCGGAAGGGGCGCAGCTTCGCGCGCGAGAGCAGGCAGCCGTCGAGGATCGAGGCGTGGTCGCCCGAGTCCGCGATCACGGTGTCGCCGACGCCGAGGATCGTGCCGAGCGTGCCGAGGTTGGCCTGGTGGCCGGTCGTGAACACGAGCGCGTCCTCGCTGCCCATCCACTCGGCGAGCTCGGCCTCCAGTTCGAGGTGCAGCGGCGTGGTGCCGTTCAGCGGGCGCGAGCCGGTCAGGCCGGTGCCGTAGCGGTGCAGCGCGTCCTGCGCGCCGGCGAGCACGCGCTCGTCCCCGGTGAGGCCGAGGTAGTTGTTGGACCCCAGCATGATGCGCTGCGCGCCCTCCATCTCCACGACCGGCATTGCGGGGGAGGTGAGCACGTGGAAGTAGGGCAGCACGTCCGCCTCGCGCGCCGCGGCGAGCAGGGCGGCGCGCTCGTGGTGGCGGACCTTGGCGAAGACGTCGGTCGCGGGGGGGTCCACCGGGGTGCTCCCACCGCCGTCACCGCCGTCCGTCGGGGTGGGCGTGGCCGCGTCGGGCGGTTTGGGCGCGGCACCGTCCGCCGAGGTCGGTGCACCGTCGTCGGTTGAGGTGGGCGTGCCGTCTGTCGAGGTGGGCATATAAAGTGGCGCGCGTGGCAGTCGAGATCCGGCCCGTGAGAACCAAGGGCGAGCTGAACACGTTCATCAAGCTGCCGTGGCGACTGTACCGGGCCTATCGTAACGAGCCCAACTGGGTGGCGCCGCTGCTGATGGATCTGAAGAACCGGCTGGACCAGCAGAAGAACCCGTTTTTCAAGCACGCCGAGGCGCAGTACTTCCTGGCGTGGCGCGACGGGCGGGCGGTCGGCCGCGTCAGCGCCCACGTGGACCGCAACTTCAACGAGTTCCAGGGCAACGAGTGGGGTCTGTGGGGGTGGTTCGAGTGCGAGGACGACCCCGAGGCTGCCCGTGCGCTGCTCGACGCCGCCGAGGCGTGGCTGCGCGAGCGCGGCCGCGACCGGATGGTGGGCCCGATGGACTTCACGA
The DNA here is from genome assembly GCA_963725535.1 of uncultured Solirubrobacterales bacterium. Classification (GTDB taxonomy): domain Bacteria; phylum Actinomycetota; class Thermoleophilia; order Solirubrobacterales; family Solirubrobacteraceae; genus Palsa-744. The sequence goes on along the minus strand of CAVRYX010000007.1, from coordinate 457,792 downwards.
CCAACAACGAGATCGGGGTGCTGGTCGAGGGGCACGAGCACCCGCCGATCATCCTGTGCCCCTGGCACCACCCCTACTACCAGCGCCTGCTCGAGCAGGACGTCGGCGTGGCCAAGGCGATGGACCTGTACATGTGGAGCCTGCACGTCACCGGCCGCGAGAATGTGCACTCCGCGATCTGGGAGGCCGCCGACCGCCTGGAGTCCGAGCACGGGATCGTGTGCCGCTCCTTCCGCAAGAAGGACCTGCACGCGGAGGTGACCCGCTTCCTGGAGGTCTACAACGCCGCGTGGGAAAACAACTGGGCCTCGGTGCCGCTCAACGAGGAGGAGGTCCGCCACTACGCCAAAGACCTCAAACCGGTGCTCGACGAGAACTGGGCGATGGTCGCCGAAAAACGCGACACCGGCGAGGTCGTGGGAGCCGCCCTGACGCTGCCCGACTTCAACCAGGTGCTCGCGAAGCTCAACGGACGACTGCTGCCGTTCGGGTGGGTGACCGCGCTGCGCGAGAAACGCAAGATCGACGCGGTGCGCGTGTTCGCGCTGGGCGTGAAGCCCGAGTACCAGCACACCGGCGTCGCGGCGCGCTTCTACCAAATGCACTTCGACGCCGCCGAACGCACCCCGCAGAAGGGCGGGGAGATGGGCTGGATCCTCGAGGTCAACAAGTCGATGAACCGCGCGATGGAAGGCATGGGCGGCGAGATCAAGCGTCGCTACCGGGTGTACGAGCGGGTGTTCGACACCCCGCCTGCCGCCGCGCCACCCGCAGGCGAATAGCCGCCAGGTGAGCGCCCTGCGCGAGGTGTGCCCCCGCGCCGCCGCTCGCAGGCGAAGCTCCCCGGGAGCGTCCCTGCGCAAGGTAGAGGGCCGGAGGCGCTCGGCCGCGGCGCTCCGCCGCGAAGCGGTCTGGACCGCTCTCTACACTCCGGTGCGTGGGCGAACCGCTTCAGACCGACCTGCCGCAGGCCGAGGGTGGCGACACCGAGGAAGTCGACGCCGTAGTCGTGACGCCCGCGCCGCGGGCGCTCCCGGCGCGCCGGGCCGCCGAGGCGGTCGTACCCGCCGTGCAGGCCGCAGCGGTGGCCGCCACGGGCTTCGTCGCGGGGGCGGCCCTGGTGGGCCTGGCGCATCGCCGCCAGCATCGCCGCGAGCTGGTGCGGGTCGGCTCCGTGCGGCGCCTCGGCCGGCGCGCGGGCGGGGGCCGCGGGCGCGGGTCCGCGAAGGGCGGGGCAGAGCTCGTCAAGATCGTGGGCAGCCGCTCGCTGCTGGTCGACGTGCACTTGCTCGGTGGCCGCGACTAGCGCAAGCCCTGCGAGGCGGCGCGCCCGGCCGTGGTCGCGCCCGGCAGAAGTGGCACGCTCTGACGCGGACGCGCCTCTGGGAGTGCAGGCGCGTGTCGAGGTGCGGCCTGCGTGGCCGTTTCGCCTCCCCGCGCAGGGGGGCGTGGACGGAGTGCTGCGCCACCGGGCGGGCGTGCTCGAACGACTGCTGCACCGCGGGGAGGAGCCGGTGGTGGTGCGCGTCTCCCAGGTGGCCCCCGACCGCATCGTGTTCGGGGCGTGGGCCAGCACCCGGGAGGCGGCGGAGTACGGGATCGAGCGGATGCGCTTCGCGGTGGGCGTGGACGAGGAGCTGCGCGCCTTCCACACCCGCTTCTCGCGGGACCCGCTGATCGGCGCCTCGGTGCGCCGCCGCCCGTGGCTGCGGGTGCGCCGGCGCCCGGAACCGTGGGAGGCGCTGGCGTGGGCGGTGTGCGAGCAGCTGATCGAGTTCGAGCGCGCGGCGGCGATCGAGCGGCGGATCGTGGCGCGGCTGGGTCGGCGCTACGTGTTGCCCCGCCCTGACGTACCCGCCCACCCGGGCCGCGCGGCCGGGCGTGGCCACGGAGAGGAGTTGCGCGACGTGCCGACGCCGGAGGCCCTGGCGGGTGTGTCGCCGGCGCTGCTGCAATCGCTCGACCTGGGCGGCGCGCGGGCGCGCACGCTGGTGCGCGTGGCGCGGGAGGTGACGCGGGGGCGGATCGACCTGCGTGACGCTGACCATGAGCGCACGTGGAAGCGTCTGCGCGCGATCCCGGGGATCGGCCCGTGGACGGTGGAGATGCTGGCGCTGCACGGCCAGGGCTGCCACGACCAGGTGCCGGCGGGGGACGTGGGCCTCTTGAAGCTGGTGGGGCGCCGGCTGAGCGGCGGGGACCCGTACGCGCGTGCGCAGGAGTCGCAGGTGCGGGAGTTCTTCGCCCCTTACGACGAGTGGGCGGGGCTGGCGGCGGTGCACCTGATGAGCGCCTGAGCAGCGATGTGGCCGCCAGTCGGGGGATTCAGAGAGCGGTGAGCAGCTCCACGTCGCGTCCCTTGCTCAGTGCCAGCACGCCTGAATCGAAGGTGACGAGGCGCACGTCGTAGCGTCTAGCGAGCGTCAGCAGGTGCGCGTCAGTCACCTGGCGGTGACCCGTCATCGTCGGGACGTCGCTGTCGCAGAGCGAGACGTCGTCAGTCAGAAACCGGTGGGCGTCGAGAGCCCGCAACGCCGACAGCACAGCGCGCGCCGCATCGATGCCGACAGCGATCGGGAGCACCTTGGGGTTGGAGGACACGCGCACGAAGCCGCTCTCGGTGAGCGGGCAGGTGGCCCATCCTCCCGAGCTATGCTCGGCGAACCACGCACGCATCCGCGCGTGGTGCACGTGCGAGTCCCAGGCGAGCGCGATCAGCGCGTTGACGTCCAGCAACGCCATGCGGGCGCATCAGTCCTCATCGAGCGCGCGCCTCACCATCTCCGGGGTGATGGGCGGTGTGCCGGCCGGCACACGGATCACTGGCAGGCCGTCGTCGGCCTCCACGCGCGCAGGCGTCAGGCCCTGTCGGGCCAGGCCGGAGATGACGGAGCCAAGCGAGCGGCGCTCACAGGCAGCCAGCTCTCGAGCTGCTGCAACCACGTCATCGTCGATGTCAAGCGTCGTGCGCACCAGCTGATGCTATCGCATCATCGCATCAACAGCAAGTAGCTCAGGACACCCGCAGCACCCCGGCCCCAACGAACCGCCCGGCCCGCAGGTCCTCGAGCGCCCGGTTGGCCTCCTCCAGCGGGTAGACGGTGACCTGGGTCCGCACCGGAACCAACGGCGCGAGGGCAAGAAACTCAGCGGCGTCAAGACGCGTGAGGTTGGCGACCGAGCGCAGGACACGCTCCTCCCACAGGGCGGAGTAGGGGAACGGAGGGACGTCACTCATGTGGATGCCGCCGCACACCACGACCCCCCCGGGCGCGACGGCGCGCAACGCGAGCGGGACGAGCGCACCGACGGGGGCGAAGATGATGGCCGCGTCGAGCGGCTCGGGGGGAGGCTCGTCCGAGCCCCCGGCCCACACGGCGCCGAGCTCCCGTGCGAAGGTCTGGGCGGCCAGGTCGCCGGGGCGGGTGAAGGCGAACACGCGCCGGCCCTGCCAGCGGGCGACCTGGGCAAGGAGGTGCGCGGCGGCACCGAACCCGTAGAGGCCGAGTGTGCTGGGGTCACCGCAGAGGCGCAGCGCGCGAAAGCCGATCAGCCCGGCGCACAGCAGCGGCGCGGCCTGCTCGTCGGGGTAGCCGGGGGGCAGGTCGAAGCAGAAGCGCTCGTCGGCCACGACGTACTCGGCCATGCCGCCGTCGAGGTCGCGCCCGGTGAAGCGCGCGCGGGGGCAGAGGTTCTCGCGCCCGGAGCGGCAGTACGCGCACTCGCCGCAGGTCCACCCGAGCCAGGGCACCCCGACGCGCCGCCCGATCAGCGCCGACGCGCCCTCGCCCTCGGTGCCCACTCCGCGCCCCTCGACGGTTCCGACGATCTGGTGGCCGAGGATGCGCGGCGGGGACGCGATGGGCACCTCGCCGTCGAGTAGGTGCAGGTCGGTGCGGCAGACCCCGCAGGCGCGGACCCGCAGCAGCAGCTGCCCGGGGCTGGGCTCGGGAATGGGGCGCTCCACCGCCCGCAGCGGCCGGCCGACCTCCTCGAAGACCATCGAGCGCATGACAGGCGAGGTGCTCACCTTCCGGGGCTCACCCAAAGAACAGCTCCGCGGTTGCGTACAGCTCCGGGTCGAGCAGCTTCGGCGCGGAGAGCGCCTGCGCGAGGTCCACCTCGACGATCTGTGTGCCCTGCAGGGCGACCATCGTCCCGAAGCGCCTGGAGGCCACTGCGTAGACGGCGGCGACCCCGAAGCGGGTGGCGAGCACGCGGTCGAACGCGACCGGGGTGCCCCCGCGCTGCACGTGGCCGAGGATCGTCACACGGGTCTCAAAGCCGGTGCGCGACTCGATCTCACGCTCGAGCGTGACCCCGATGCCGCCGAGGCGGGCGTGCCCGAAGGCGTCGGTGGCGTCCCCTCGCACGACCTGCAACGTCCCCTCGCGCGGCACGGCCCCCTCGGCGACGACGACGATCGAGAAGGAGCGCCCGCGGGCGTGGCGGCGGCGCAGGTGCGCGCAGACCTCCTCCAGGTCGAACGGCCGCTCGGGCACGAGGATCGCGTCCGCGCCCCCCGCGAGCCCGGCGTGCGTGGCGAGCCACCCCGCGTGGCGGCCCATCACCTCGACGACCATCACACGGTTGTGCGACTCCGCGGTGGTGTGCAGGCGGTCCACGGCGTCGGTGACGATCTGCACGGCGGTCTGGAAGCCGAACGTCACGTCGGTGCCGCCGAGGTCGTTGTCGATCGTCTTCGGAACCCCCACGAGCGGAACGCCCGCCTCGTGCAGGCGCAGCGCCACTCCGAGCGTGTCCTCGCCGCCGATCGGGATCAGCGCATCCACTGCGCGGCGTGCGAGCGTGGCGCGGATCGCGTCCAGCCCCCCCTCGCCCTCGGCGAACGGGTTGGTGCGCGAGGTGCCGAGGATGGTGCCCCCGCGCGGGAGGATGCCAACGGTGCTCTGCAGCGTGAGCTCGACGGCGTCGTCGGCGAGCACCCCGGCCCAGCCGTGGCGGAACCCCACGAAGGAGTGGCGCCCCTGCGCGAGCCCGCTGCGCACGGCGCCGCGGATCACGGCGTTCAGCCCGGGGCAGTCCCCGCCGCCGGTTAGCAAACCCACGCGCGCCATGCGCTACAGATTAGGCACGCCCCCAGGGGAACGACGACCGCCCAGAGTCGCCGTGTAAGGGGAGATCAGGGGGATCGTCCGCGCGGGCGAGCGCGTCCACCGGGCGCGGGTGCGCGGGGCCTCCGTGCCCCGCGTCGGCGGGAGTGGCGGAGGCCGCGGGGGTAGAGTGGGGGAGATGAGTGAGGGAGAGCGCCTCTCCGAGGGAGAACGCAGCGGCGGGGGAGGGGGCGTCCGCGAGGGAGAGCCCGTCCCTGGCGGAGAGCGCATCAGCGAGGGGCCGCTGACGCCTGCGCAGATGGCGCGCGCCAAGCGGCGACTGCTGTGGCTCGAGCTGCCCGCGATGTTCGACTTCGACGACCCCGCGCACGAATGGCGGCGGCTGTTCTCCGAGCTGCTCGGCACGTTCCTGCTCGTGCTCGCCGGCGCGGGCGCCGGGGTCGTGAACGCCGTCAGCCACGGCGGCGTCTCCCGCGGGGCGGCCGTGACCGCGCCGGGGTTGACGGTGATGGCGGTGATCCTGTTCATGGGCGCCGTCGGCGGCGCGCACCTGAACCCCGCCGTCAGCCTCATGTTCTGGCTGCGCGGTGACTTCCCGTGGCGGCGCGTGCCCGGCTACGTCGTGATGCAGCTGCTCGGCGCGACGCTGGCGTGCCTGTTCCTCGCCGCGGTGTTCGGCAAGGTGGGGCAACTCGGCGCGACCGAGCCGGGCCCCGGCGTGCACGCCTGGCAGGCGGCGCTGATCGAGGGGGTGCTCACCGCCGGGCTGGTCAGCACGATCCTCGGGACCGCCTCCAAGGCCCAGAACGTGGGCGCGCTGGCTGCCGTGGGCGTGGGCGGCTACATCGTGCTCGCGGGCCTGTGGGCAAGCCCCGTCAGCGGCGCCTCGATGAACCCCGCGCGCTCGTTTGGGCCCGACCTCGTGACGGGGAACTTCAGCAACTACTGGGTCTACCTCGCCGGCCCGCTCGCCGGGGGCCTGGTCGCGCTCGCGTGCGCCCACATCCTGCGCGGCCCCGGCGGGGACTCCGGCGGCTTGGCGGCCGCGCGCGGCAGGCTCGGTGGCGACGTGGAAGCGTAGGACCTATCCCGATTGGGGCGTGCGGCTGGGGCGGTCGAGGGTCGAGCGAGGCGCGGACGCAAGGGCGAAGGCGTGGTGGGCCCACGTCGAGCCCGAGGACAAAGCTTCGCGAAGGCCATCGGCCGTATCCAGGTGTGCGACCCTAGAGGGATAGGCCCTTAGACCCGCGATGCCGGAGGCCCTGGGCGCTCGGAGCGGTGTGCGACGGACGCATGGGTAATCACCCCGGCCAGGCGATACGCGGTCACCCCTTCGGTCGCGAGATTCGATAGGAACCGGTCACCGCTACGCGAAACAAGGAACGGGGACGGAAGCATGAACGCAACCACAGCCACCACACCAGCCGCCGCAGTCGCACCCACCTCCGCGCAGCCGCGGCCCGCCGACGTGTTCGTCGTGTTCGGCATCACCGGCGACCTCGCCAAGGTGATGACCTTCCGCTCCCTCTACCGCCTGGAGTTGCGCGGTCTGCTGGACTGCCCTGTGGTCGGGGTCGCCGGCGACGACTGGACGCTCGAGCACCTGCGCACGCACGCCCGCGAGTGCATCGAGGGTACCGGCGAGACCGTCGAGGACGCGATCTTCGAGCGCTTCGCGGCGCGGCTGTCCTACGTGAGCGGCGACTTCACCAACCCGGCCACCTACGAGCGCCTCGCGGCCGCTGTGGGCGAGGCCAGCAGCCCCGTCTTCTACCTGGAGATCCCCCCGTTCCTGTTCGGGCCCGTGATCCAGCAGCTCGCCGCCGCGGGCCTCGTCAAGAGCGGTCGCGTCGTCGTGGAGAAGCCCTTCGGCCATGACCGCGCCTCCGCGCGGGCGCTGGCCGCGGAGATCCACCAGTACATCGAGGAGTCCCAGCTGTACCGGATCGACCACTTCTTGGGCAAGATGGGCACCGACGAGTTCCTGTACCTGCGCTTCGCCAACACCCTGATCGAGCCGGTGTGGAACCGCAACCACATCGCGTGCGTGCAGATCACGATGGCCGAGTCCTTCGGCGTCGAGGACCGTGGGCACTTCTACGACCCCGTCGGCGCGGTGCGCGACGTGGTCGTCAACCACCTCATGCAGGTCGTGGCCGTCGCCGCGATGGAGGCCCCCGCCGGCGACGACGCCGAAACGTTCAAGGACGCCAAGTACGCCGTGTTCCGCTCGACCGCCGACGCCGACCCCGCGCACTACGTGCGCGGGCAGTACGACGGCTACCGCGACATCGACGGCGTCGCGCCGGACTCGACCACCGAGACGTACGCCGCGCTGCGCCTGGAGATCGACAACTGGCGGTGGGCCGGTGTGCCGTGGTTCATCCGCACGGGCAAGCGGCTGCCGGTCACCCAGACCGAGCTGCGGGCAGTCTTCCGCCACCCCCCGCGCCTCGGGTTCATGGAGCACGGGCACCGCCGCCCCGAACCCAATCAGCTCGTCATCAAGCTCGACCCCTCCACCGGCACCCAGGTGATCCTCGACGCCCACCGCGCCGACGCGGGCGGCCCGCAGGCGATCACGCTCGACATGGAGTTCGCCGAGGAGGGCGGCGAGGCCCCCACCCCCTACGAGGTGCTCCTGCTCGACGCCCTGCGCGGCGACAGCACCCGCTTCACCCGCCAGGACTCGGTCGAGGAGGCGTGGCGCATCTTCGAACCGCTGCTGAGCGCCCCCCCGCCGGTTCACCCCTACGCGCCGGGGTCCTGGGGCCCCAAGGAGGCGGACCGCCTAGTGGCCGGCTACGGCGCGTGGCATGGCCCGTGGGTGGCCACGTGAGCGCTGCCGCGGGGTAGGGATGCCCCGCGCACACCCGCCCCGGGGCGGAACGAACCCGCGCGGACGATCCCCAAATGACACCTCTCGGGAATCGACCACCGGTGCCGCCGCCGCGTGACTCGGGCATGATCTACCCGTGAGGGCGCTCGACCCGAGGCTGCTCCGCTACGCGCGCGCGACCCGGACGTTCCTGTTCGTCTCGGTCGGCCTGGGGGTGCTCAGCGCGCTGTTGATCGTCTCGCAGGCGTGGCTGCTCGCGGACGTCGTGGCCGGCGCCTTCCGCCACGGGCGGGGCCTCGCGCAGTTGCGCACGCCGCTGGCCGTACTGCTGTGCGTGGTGGTGGCCCGCGCTGCGGTCGCGTGGGGGGCCGAGCTTGCGGCGAGCCGCTCCTCCGCGCGCGCGAAGTCCCAGCTGCGCGGCGCACTGCTCGGGCGGGTCGCCGAGCTTGGCGTCGATAGCTCCCGCGAGGAGCGCACCGGCGCGCTCGCGGTGCTCGCCACGCGGGGGATCGACGCGCTCGACGGGTGGTTCTCGCTGTACCTGCCGCAACTGTTCCTCGCGGTGATCGTGCCGGTCGTCGTGCTCGCCGTGGTGCTCTTCGAAGATTGGCTCTCCGCGGCGATCATCGCTTTCACGATTCCGCTGATCCCCCTGTTCATGGCGCTCGTCGGCGCTTCCACACACGAGCGCATGGACCGGCAGCTACGCGCGCTGGAGCGGCTCGGCGGCCACTTCCTCGACGTCGTCGCTGGGCTGCCCACGCTGAAGATCTTCGGGCGCGCGAAGGCTCAGGCCGCCGCGATCCGCGAGGTCACGGAACGGTACCGACGCACCGCGATCTCCACGCTGCGCGTCACGTTCCTCTCCTCGCTGATCCTGGAGCTCGTCGCCACGGTCTCGGTCGCGCTCGTCGCCGTCGCGATCGGCCTGCGTCTGATGGCCGGGCACCTCGACCTGCGCACCGCCCTGTTCGTGTTGGTGCTCGCCCCCGAGGCGTACCTGCCGCTGCGTCAGCTCGGCGCCAACTACCACGCGAGCGCCGAGGGCGTGACCGCCGCCGAGCAGGTCTTCGCGGTGCTGGAGCGGCCCCCTGCGCTTCGCAGCGCGAGTTCCGACCTGCCGGAGCGGCCCCTCACCGCCCGCGGCGCGCACACTGACGTGCCTGACCCTGCCGTCGCCGACCTCACCGTCGAAGGGCTGAGGGTGGCCTACCCCGGTCGCAGCGAGCCTGCGCTCGACGGCGTCTCGCTGACGGTGCACGCGGGGGAAGTGCTCGCGCTTGCGGGCCCCTCCGGGTGCGGCAAGTCCACCCTGCTCGGGGTGCTGCTCGGGCTGGTCGCGCCGCAGGGCGGATCGGTTCGCGTCGGGGGGCGCGAGCTCGCCGAGCTCGACCCCGACGCGTGGCGCGCGCGCCTGGCGTGGGTGCCCCAGCGACCGCACCTGTTCGCCGCGTCGATCGCCGAGAACGTGCGCCTTGGCTGCCCCGGCGCCGCGACCGAGGAGGTTCGCGCGGCCGTGGCTGCCGCTGGGCTCGACGGCGTGGTCGCCGACCTGCCCCAGGGCCTGGAGACCCAGCTCGGCGAGCGGGGCGCGGGGCTCTCCGCCGGCGAGCGCCAGCGGGTCGCGCTCGCGCGCGCGTTCTTGCGCGACGCTCCGCTGTTACTGCTCGACGAGCCGACCGCCGCCCTCGACGGCCACACCGAGCGGGAGGTGTTGGAGGCTGTCCGGCGCCTCTTCCGCGGACGTACCGTCGTGCTCGTCGCCCACCGCCCCGCGCTGCTGGCCCTCGCCGACCGTGTGCTCTCGCTCGCCCCGGTGGAGGTCGCGGCGTGAGGACGCGAGACTCCCGGGAACCAGCCGGTTCACCTGAGGTCGCGGCGGGCCTGACCGCTTCGGCCGCCGAGGACCCCGGCCCGCAGGCTCCCCTGCTGCGCACCCTCGCCATCGCCCGTCCCGCGGCGGGGCGGCTGGTGCTAGCCACGCTGCTCGGCGCCGGGGCCGTGGGCGCCGCGATCGGCCTGATCGCCACCTCTGCGTGGCTCATCTCCCGCTCCTCAGAGCGCCCGGAGGAGTCGGCCGTCGCCGTAGCGATCGTCGGCGTGCAGTTCTTCGCGCTCTCGCGGGGCCTGTGCCGCTACGGCGAGCGGCTCCTCGGCCACGACGCGGCCTTCCGCGTGCTGGCCGACCTGCGGGTGCGCATCTACGAACGTCTGGAGCGCCTCGCCCCGCTCGGCCTGCCCGCGTTCCGCAGCGGCGAGCTGCTTGCGCGCCTGGTCCACGACGTGGACTCACTGCAGGACCTGCTGCTGCGCGTCGTACCCCCGTTCGCCGTCGCCGGGATCGTCGGAGCGGTCGCCGTCGGCGTGGTCTGGCTGATGCTCTCCGCGGCGGGCGCGATCCTGCTCGTCGCGCTGCTGCTCGCCGGGGTGCTCGTGCCGTGGTTGACCGGGACGCTTGCCGCGCGCGCCGAGACGCGGCAGGCCGCGGCGCGGGGGGAGTTGACGGCGTCGGTCGTGGACCTCGTGGAGGGCGCCCCCGAGCTGCTCGTCAACGGGGCTGCTGCGGCGCAACTTGGGCGCGCGATGGCGGCGGACGCCGAGGTCACGAGCATCGCCCGCGCGAGCGCGCGCACCGCGGGGGTCGGCCAGGGGCTGACAACCCTCTGCTCCGGGCTCGCGATGTGGGGTGCCCTGCTCGTGGGGGTCACCGCGGTGCGCGCGGGGACCCTGAACGGCGTGTGGCTCGCCGGGCTCGCGCTGATCCCCCTCGTCGCGTTCGAGCTCGTCACGGGCCTGCCGGTCGCGACCCAGACCCTCCAGCGCGTGCGCCGCGCGGCCGCGCGCGTGTTCGAGGTGCTCGACGCCCCGCCGCCCGTGACGGAGCCCGAGCATCCCGTGGCGCTGCCCTCCTCGCCGCACCCGTCCCCGCCGCCGAACGCCCAGCCCGGCGCCTCGCTCGCCTCCCAGTCGAGCGGCCGACCGGCCGCCGCCGCTCCGCCCGCCTCTCAGGGGCACATTCTACGGGTCCGGGGCCTGCGCAGCCGCTACCCGGGAGCCGCCCGCTGGGCACTCGACGGGATCGATCTAGACCTCGCTCCCGGCCGGCGTGTGGCCGTCGTCGGTCCCAGCGGCGCCGGCAAGTCCACGCTCGCTGGCGTGCTGCTGCGGTTCCTGCCCTACGAGGCCGGGTCCGTCACGCTCGACGGCGTGGAGATCGCCGAGTTCGCCGGCGAGGACTGCCGCCGCGTGGTTGGGCTTGTGGCCCAGGACGCCCACGTCTTCGACAACACGCTCGAGGAGAACCTCCGTCTGGCGCGGCGCGAGGCCACTCGAGAGCAGCTCTGCGAGGTCCTGGCGCGGGTCCGGCTGCTCGACTGGGTCGAACAGCTGCCCGATGGCTTGGCAACCGAGGTAGGAGAGCGCGGCGCGCGCATGTCCGGTGGGCAACGCCAGCGCCTGGCGCTCGCCCGCGCGCTGCTAGCCGACTTCCCCGTCCTCATCCTCGACGAGCCCGGCGAGCACCTCGACACGGCGACCGCGGATGCGATCCTCGCCGACCTGCTAGCGCTCACGCAGGACCGCGCGACGCTGCTGATCACCCACCGGCACGCTGACCTGGCGGAGATGGACGAGGTGCTGGTGCTCGACCGCGGCCGGAGCCGGGGGGCGGCGGTACGGGAGCGCTCGTGAGGGGCGGGGGGTGAGGAGCGCTCCTGGGAGGCGACGATCGCTCGTGAGAGGTGAGGGGCGCTGGCGAGGGGCAAGGGGGCGAGGAGCGCTCGTGCGAGGCGAGGATCGCTCGTGAGGGGTGAGGGCCACTCACCCGCCGCGGCGCGAGGATGGGGCGGCCCGTTCCAGCCGACGCACGGAGGACCATCGACGGATGACCAACGACCTCGCGCGGTGGCAGTTCGCGACGACGAGCATCTACCACTTCCTGTTCGTCCCCGTGACGATCGGGCTCGCGTTCCTCGTCGCGATCCTGCAGACGGCGTGGCACCGCAACGGCCGCCCCGAGTACCGTCGCCTGACGCGCTTCTTCGGCACGCTGCTGTTGATCAACGTCGCGGTCGGGGTCGTGACCGGCCTCGTGCAGGAGTTCGAGTTCGGGATGAACTGGTCGGTGTACTCGCGCTACGTGGGCGACGTGTTCGGGGGGCCGCTGGCGATGGAGGGGCTGGCGGCGTTCTTCCTGGAGTCCACGTTCCTCGGGCTGTGGCTGTTCGGCTGGGACCGGCTTCCCAAGCGGGTGCACCTCGCGTGCATCTGGCTGGTCTCGTTCGCGACGGCGCTCTCGGCGCTGTTCATCATGGCCGCCAACTCGTGGATGCAGCACCCCGTCGGCTACACCCTCAACCACTCAGGCCAGCCGGAACTGAACAACATCGGCGCGCTGTTCACGAACCCTACGTTCCTCTGGGGGTACGTCCACGTGCTGCTGGCCTCGCTGGTCACGGGGTCGCTGATCATGCTTGCGGTCTCGGCGTGGTACCTGCGTAAGCAGCGGGAAGTGGAGGCCTTCCACCGCACCGCCTCGATCGCGCTGTCGGTGCTGATCCCCTCGATCGTGCTCGCGCTGTTCGTCGGCTCCGAGCTGGGGGTCGTGGAGGCCAAGTACCAGCCGATGAAGATCGCCGCCGCCGAGGCGCAGTGGAGCACCTGCCAGCCGTGCTCGTTCTCGCTGTTTCAGATCGGGGGGGGCAACAACGACGAGACGCCCTCGCAGATCATCGAGGTGCCGCACGTGCTCTCGCTGCTGGCGACGAACTCGTGGAACGGCAAGGTGATCGGGCTCAACCAGCTGCAGGCCGAATACGAAAAGAAATACGGCCCCGGCAACTACGTGCCGGACGTGTTCATCCAGTACTGGTCGATGCGCGTCATGGCCTACCTCGCGGCGCTCATCCTGCTGCTCGCCCTGTGGGGCGCCTGGCTGCTGCACCGGGGCACGTTCGACTGCTCGAAGTGGTTTCTGCGCTGCTCGATCTGGGCCGTGGTGACGCCGTTCCTGATGAACACCGCCGGCTGGCTGCTGACCGAGAGCGGGCGCCAGCCGTGGATCGTGCAGGGGTTGATGAAGACGGTCAACGCCTCCTCGCCGTCGGTCACCGCGACCGACATCTGGATCAGCCTGGTGGTGTTCGTGCTGCTCTACCTGGCGCTCGGCGCCGCCGACGTGGTGCTGATGCTGCGCTACGCGCGCAAAGGGCTTGACCACGGGGACGAGGGAGCCGAGGGGGCCGGGGGCGCCGACGGGTCCAGGACGGCCACGGGAGGGGCCGGCGCGATCCCGGCGCTGACGTACTGATGCACCTGCACACCCTCTGGTTCATCATCCTCGCCGTCGTGTGGGTCGGCTTCTTCGTCCTGGAGGGGTTCGACTTCGGCGTGGGCGTGCTGCACACCGTCGTGGGGCGCACCGAACTCGAGCGGCGTGTCGCGCTCAACACGATCGGGCCCTTCTGGGACGGCAACGAGGTGTGGCTGATCGTCGCCGGCGCCGGCACGTTTGCGGCGTTCCCGGGGTGGTACGCGACGATGTTCTCGGCGCTGTACCTCGCGCTGCTGCTGGTGCTGGTGGCGCTGATCGCGCGCGGCGTCGCGTTCGAGTTCCGGGGCAAGAGCGCCGACCCCCGCTGGCGCGCCACGTGGACGTGGTGCACGACGGTGGGCAGCCTGCTGATCCCGCTGCTGCTCGGCGTCGGGCTCGGCGACCTGCTGCACGGCTTGCCGATCGACTCGAGCCACGAGTACACCGGCAACTTCTTCGACCTGCTGACGCCCTACGGCCTGTGGACGGGCGTGACGCTGCTCGGGCTGTGCCTGCTGCACGGCGCCACGTTCCTGGCGCTCAAGAGCACCGACGCCGTGCGCGCCCGCGCCCGCGCGCTCGCCCGGCCGCTGGGGTGGGCCGCCGTCGGCCTCGTGGTGGGCTTCGTGGTGTGGACGCGCGTGGTCGTCGGCCACACTCAGGTGCCTGGACCGGTCGAAGTGCTGGCCGTGATCGCGGTGGCGTTCGCCGCCCGCCTGGCGCGCTCTGAGCACCACGAGGGGTGGGCGTTCGCGGCCTCCGCGACGGCGATCGCGGCGACGGTGGGGTCGATCTTCGTGGACCTGTACCCCTCCGTGATGGTCTCGAGCACCTCCGCCGCGTACAACCTCTCCGTGAACAACTCCGCCTCGGGCCACTACGCGCTGGTGGTGATGACGATCGTCGTGGTGCTCTTCCTCCCGCTCGTGCTGGCTTACCAGGGCTGGTCCTTCTACGTGTTCCGCGCCCGCGTGCAGGCTCCGCCGCTACAGGACGGGCCCCCCGCCGTCCCCGCGCCCCCCGCGCCGCAGGTCTCGTAGTCTCCCGGGGGAGGAGCTCCCGCCATGTCCCCGCCCGCCATCCGCCTGCTGCTCTCCGACGTCGACGGCACGCTGGTCAACTCCGAGAAGGCGCTCACTGCGCGCTCGGTTGAGGCCGTGCACCGGCTGCACGACGCGGGCGTGCTGTTCGCCGTGACAAGCGGCCGCCCGCCGCGGGGGATGGAGATGCTCGTCGAGCCGCTTGCGCTCAGCACCCCTGTGGCGGCGTTCAACGGCGGGCTGCTCGTTGACCCCGACATGACGGTGCTCGAGGAGCGGGCGGTCCCCGAGGAGCTCGTCGCGCCGGTGCTCGAGCTGCTGGAGTCCTTCGCGCTTTCCGCGTGGGTGTACCGTGGCGCCGAGTGGTACGTGCGTGACCTGCACGGGCCGCACATCGAGCGTGAGAGCTTCACGGTGCAGTTCGCCCCGACGCTGGTGGAGAGCTTCGCGGGCCTCGTGGAGGACGTCGCCAAGATCGTCGGCGTGAGCGACGACCACGACGCCGTCGCGCGTGCGGCGGGCGCCGCCGCCGAGCAGTTCGGCGAGCACGTCTCGGCCTCCCGCTCGCAGCCCTACTACCTGGACGTCACCCACCCCGAGGCGAACAAGGGGTGCGTCGTGCGCTACCTCGCGAGCCGCTACGACATCCCGACCGAGGCGATCGCCACGATCGGCGACATGCCCAACGACGTGCTGATGTTCGCCCACTCTGGGCTCTCCATCGCGATGGGCAACGCCGGCCGCGAGGTGCAGCGCGCCGCGCGGCGCGTGACCGCCTCCAACGACGAGGACGGCTTCGCCCTCGCGGTCGAGCGGTTCATCCTGAGCGGCGCGTGATCGAAGTCGGGTGGGCGGTGCGTGTCGATAGCCGTGCGCGCCGACGCTGGGCACGGAGGCCCAGCGCACACGGCCGTGTTGGCCCCACACACCCGCGCGGACGATCCCCAATGAAAGACCCGGCCTACCGCAGCGCTCGGTAGCGGCGGATCAGCGCGTTCGTCGAGCTGTCGTGGGCGAGCTGCGGCTCGGTCGCACTCTGCAGCTCCGGGACGATCCGCTTGGCGAGCGCCTTGCCGAGCTCCACGCCCCACTGGTCGAAGCAGTCGATCCCCCACACCGTCCCCTGCGTGAAAACGCTGTGCTCGTACAGCGCCACCAGCGCGCCCAGCGTGTGCGGGGTGAGGCGCTCGGCGAGGATCGTGTTCGTCGGGCGGTTGCCCTCCATCACCCGGTGGGGCACGACCTCCTCGGGGGTGCCCTCCGCGCGGATCTCCTCGGCGGTCTTGCCGAACGCGAGCGCCTGGCCTTGAGCGAAGACGTTTGACATCAGGATGTCGTGGTGCTCGCCCAGCGGGTTGAGCGTCTGGGCGAAGCCGATCAGGTCCACGGGGATCAGCTTCGTGCCCTGGTGGATCAGCTGGTAGAAGCTGTGCTGGCCGTTGGTCCCCGGCTCACCCCAGTACACCGCGCCGGTCTGGTGGTCCACCGGCCGGCCCTCCAGCGTGACGTGCTTGCCCAGCGACTCCATCGTCAGCTGCTGCAGGTACGCGGGGAAGCGCTTCAGGTACTGCTCGTAGGGCATCACCCCGTGCGTCTGGGCGCCGAAGAAGTTGCCGTACCATACCGCCAGCAGGCCCATCAGCGCCGGCAGGTTGCGCTCTGTCGGGGTCTCGCGGAAGTGCTCGTCCATCGCGTGAAAGCCCGCCAGCATCTCTTTGAAGCGCTCGGGCCCCACCGCGAGCATCGTCGAGAGGCCGATCGCCGAGTCCATCGAGTACCGGCCGCCGACCCAATCCCAGAAGCCGAACATGTTGGCCGTGTCGATCCCGAACTTCGTGACCTCCGCGGCGTTGGTGGAGACCGCCACGAAGTGCTTGGCGACCGCGGTCTCGTCTCCCAGCGCCGCGAGCGCCCACTCCCGCGCGGAGCGCGCGTTGGTCATCGTCTCCAGGGTGGTGAACGTCTTCGAGGAGACGACGACGAGGGTCTCGGCCGGGTCGAGGTCGCGCGTGGCCTCCACGAAGTCGGTTCCGTCCACGTTCGAGACGAAGCGGCACGTCAGCTCGCGGCGGGTGTAGTGGCGCAGCGCCTCGTACGCCATCACCGGGCCGAGGTCCGAGCCGCCGATGCCGACGTTGACCACGTTGCGGATCGGGCGGCCGGTGTGGCCGCGCCACTCGCCCGTGCGCACGCGCTCGGCGAACGCCGCCATCCGCCCGAGCACCTCGTGGACCTGCGCCACCACGTCCACGCCGTCGACGACCAGCGAGGCGCTCTTTGGCATCCGCAGCGCCACGTGCAGGACGGAGCGGTTCTCGGAGACGTTGATGCGCTCGCCCGCGAACATCGCCGCCCTCCGCGCCGCGAGGCCCGACTGCTCCGCCAGTGCCACGAGCAGGCCGAGCGTCTCGTCGCTGACGCGGTTCTTCGAGTAGTCGAGGTACAGACCGGCGCCCTCCGCCGTCAGCCGCTCGCCTCGTGCGGGGTCCTGGGCGAACAGCTCGCGCAGGTGCGTCCCCTCGAGCGCCTCATAGTGCGCGGCGAGCGCCGCCCACGCGGGGCGCTCGCGCAGTGGGGTCGCGGGGGTGGTGGTGACGGCGGTCGTGTCCATCGTTGTCGGTCAGGGGGTCGTGTCGGTGGGGGTCGTGGTTGCGGCGCCGCTGGCCACGGTCAGGCGGTGACGGTGACGGTGGGGTGCCCTTCCTTCGCCATAGTCAATCACCCGGTGGGGATGACGCCTGCTCGCCCGCGGTTTCATTAGACACCGGAGATGTTCGAGACCGTCGCCCTGCTCGGGCTCTCCTGCGCGTTCAACCCGGTGCTGATCGCTGTGGTGCTGCTCACGCTCGCCTCAGAGCGGCCCAAACGGATGCTCGGCGCGTACACCGCCGGCGCCTTCACGTGGAGTGTGGGCCTCGGTATCGGGGTCGTCGCGGTCGCCACCGACGCGGAAGTCTTCGGCTCGTCCTCCTCGTCCTCGCGACCGGTCGCCGACCTCGTGCTCGGCGTGCTGCTGCTGGTCGGTTCGGTCTGGTACGCGACGGGGCGCGCCGAAGCGCGCAAAGCGCGCCGGGCGGCGCTCGCTGAGGCGGAGAGGGCCAAGGAGGGCGGACCGCAGAAGCCCCCGCTGACCGAGCGGCTGCTGTCGGGGCCGCCCGTGCTCGCGTTCTTCGCCGGCGTCGTGCTGAACTTCCCGAGCGTGCGCTACATCGCGGCGATGAAGGAAATCGTCGTCGCCAACGTCGCCGAGCGCCAGCAGGTCCTGGCGATCCTGCTCTTCAACGTGCTGATGCTCTCGCCTGCGCTCGTCCCGCTCGCGTTCCTCTCGTTTCGCCCCGAGGAGACCAAGGTCACGCTCAAGCGACTCGACGCGTGGATGCGCCGTCACTCGCGCACGCTGATCTCCGGCGTGCTCGGCGCGCTGGGGCTCTACCTGTCCGTCAAAGGCGTCGTGGGCCTGGCCTGAGCGGCGCCGCGCGGGCGCTCGCAGGGTCACCCCGGGGGGGTGATGCTGCCTCACCCGCGGGCGGGCGATGCTCCGTGCCGACAGTGTCCGTGATACCGGGCTCGTCCACATCTTTCAGTCCTGCCGCCCGTGCCGGGCGGCGCAACCAGCAGTGAGGAGGGACCGGTCATGTCAAGCACCACTTCCGAGCCGTCTGCCGCCGGCGAGCGCTACGACACCCGCTACGGCTCCCCGGGGCCGATCAGCGGCTGGATCGTGTTCGCCGGCGTGCTGATGCTGATCGAGGGCTCCCTCGACGCGCTGTGGGGCCTCGCGGCGGTCATCAACAACGAAGTCATCACGGTCGGCGGCCACGGCGTCGTCGTGTGGGACATCACCGCGTGGGGCTGGGGGCACCTGATCCTCGGCTCGCTGGTCGCGCTCACCGGCCTCGGCCTGCTCGCGCAGCAGAGCTGGGCGCGCTTCGTCGGCATCTTCGTCATCTCGCTGGACATGCTCGTCCAGTTCGGCACCTTCACGCTCTTCCCGCTCTGGGCGATGATGATCATTGCGATCGACATCGTGATCCTCTACTACCTCTGCGCGCGCTGGGAGTCGGCTCCGCGGTGAGCCGCCGGACCGAGTTCCCCTCGTCGTCTGGAGGGAGCATGTGGGGCCCGTGCTCTGCGAGGAAGTCCTGCCACTCCGTCGCGGTGAGGCGGCGAGAGCCGCCGCGCGCGCGGATCGCCGCCGCGGAGGTGTCGGGTACGAGCACGAGGCGCCCGTCTGGGCGCCGGTCCTCGACCACATACTCCCCGGCGATGTCGCCGCTGAGCGTCACGTGGGCCTGTCTGCTCACGGTTTGCATGATACGAGCCGAGGCTACGCCGGGTTGGGGATGGAACGCTCGCGCGGCTCAGATCCCTTCCCCCGGCAGGTACTCGTTGGTGAACGGCGGCAGGCCCGCCGCGTTGGGGTTGCTTCGGAGCAGGCCGCGGGTGTACATCCACTGCCCGAACGCCGCCCACTGCGCGGGGACCTGGTAGCCGTAGGGACGGCCCGCTTCGGTGGGCTGGGCGGCGGGCAGCGTGCGCTTGATCGATTCCAGCTGGAGGCGTTCTTCGAGGCTCGGGTTGGCCGCCACGATCAGCTTCGCTGCCGCCGCGGGGTTCGCGCGCACCGCGCGCTCGCCGCGTGTCAGCGCCTGCATGAACGCCCGCAGGTCCTGGCCGGCGTGGTGGGCCTCTTCCTGGCGCACCACCACGACCAGTTCGTCGTAGGTCGGGACCCCCGCTTCGTTGATCGGGATCACCGTCGGGTGCTTGTGCAGCAGCTGCAACTGCACCGCCTCGTAGTTCCAGAAGCCCCCGAGCGTCGCGGCCACCTTGCCCGAGAGCATCGCCGGCACGAGGTTGAAGCCCACGTTCACTTCCTGCGTCTTCGCTGGGTTCACACCCGCGCTCTGCAGCGCCGTGCGCAGCTCCGCCGCCTGGTAGGGGATGCCGGCCGTGCCGACCTTCTTGCCCGCCAGGCTCGCTACCGAGGTGACGTGCTGCTTGGGCAGCGCGATAATCGACGTCAGCGGGCGCTGCACCAGCGCGCCGATCGACACCAGCTTCAGACCCTCGTCACGCGCCAGCAGCAGCTGCGGCTCGTAGGAGATCGCCGCGTCCACCTTCCCGGCGGCGAGCAGCTTCAGCGGTTCGACAGATTCGGCGGGGACGACCGGCTGCACGTCGAGGCCGCCCGCGCGGAAGTCCCCGTTCGCGATCGCCGCGTACAGCGGCGCGTGGTCGGCGTTGGGGAACCAGTCGAGCTCCACCGTGAAGCGCTTCAGCCCCGTCGGGGTGATGGTGTCCTGCTTGGCCCCGCACGCCGCGAGGGTCAGGGCGCACGCGAGGATCGCCATACCCAGCACGGTGCGCCGGCTCGGGCGCGGGAGTGCACGGCGGGCTGGGCGCAGAGGCGTGAGTGCGCGGCGGGACGGTGGTTTGGTCAAGGTCGAGCTCCTCTTGTTCGATGGTTCCAGGGGTTCAGCTTGCGTTCGGCGAGCGCCAGCGCGTAGAAGCACGCGATCGCGAACAGGCACAGCACCGTGGCTGCAGCCCACGCGCGGGGGTTCTGAAAGGCGTCCCCGTCCGTGACGATCTCCCGGCCCAGCCCGCCGTAGGGCCCGACCGTGGCGGTCTGGGACTCTGCGATGAAGGCCGCGATCACGCCGACCGCGACCGCGATCCGCGCGCCGCTGAGCGCCGCCGGCAGCGCCGCGGGCAGCTCCGCGAAGCGGAACGCCTGCCAGCGCGAGGCGTCCAGCGTGCGCAGCAGCTTGAGCTGGTCGGGGTCCACCGCCGCGAGGCCGTCGACCGTCGTGACCACCACCGGGAAGAAGCAGATCAACCCGATCACCACGAGCTTGGGGAAGATCCCGAAGCCCCACCAGAACACCAGCAGCGGCGCGATCACCGCGATCGGCACCGCCTGCGAGCCGACCGCCAGCGGGTACGCCGCTCGGCGCAACAGGGGGGAGAGGTGGATCGCCACCGCCATCGCGAAGCCGCACACAAGCGCCACTCCCAGGCCGAGCAGCACCTCCTTCGCGGTGATCGTGAAGTTCCTCCACAGGATCCCTGTGTTGCCCCACAGTTCCACCGCGATCGCGTGCGGGGCGGGGAGCAGCGACGGTTCCACGCCTCCCACCCACACGTACAGCTCCCATGCTCCAAGCAGCGCCGCAACGAGCAGCAGCGCGGGCAGGACGTTCAGCGCGCGGCGCCTCATGGCGTGTTCGCCTCCCCGCGAGTCACAGGCCGATCCGGGAACTCGTGGGTCCGCCTGGCGCATCGAGATCGTCAACTCGCGGGGCGCCCAGCCCCAACGCGATCAAGGCCCGCTCGCGCAGCGCCGTCACCGCCGGGTCCGTGCGCGCCCGCGGGCGCGGGAGCTCGATCTCAAGCTCCGCCACCACGCGGCCGGGGCGCGCGCAGAGTACGGCCACGCGATCGGCCAGCAGTACCGCCTCCTCCACGTCGTGCGTCACGAGCACGACAGTGCGCGGCTCCTGCGCGAGCGCCCGGGCGAGCCACCCCTGCATCTCCGCGCGGGTGATCGCGTCGAGCGCCCCGAACGGCTCGTCCAGGCACAGCACCGGCTTGCCCGACAGCAGCGTGCGCACGAACGCCACGCGCTGGCGCATCCCGCCGGAGAGCTCGTGCGGGTGGGCGTCCTCGAAGCCCGCGAGCCCCAGCTCGGTGAACAGCGCCGCGGCGCGCTCCCGCGCCTGCGCACGAGGACACTTGGCGATCCGCAGCGCCAGCGCCGCGTTGTCCACCGCGTTCAGCCACGGCAGCAGCAGATCGCGCTGGGGCATCAGTGCGGCTGGCTCGCTGCTCACCCTGCCCGCGTCCGCGCTCTGCAGGCCGCAGATCAGCTCCAGCAGCGTCGTCTTGCCGCAGCCGCTCGGGCCCACCACCGCCAGCAGCTCCCCGCGGTCCGCGTGCAACGAGACGTCCGCGAGCGCCCGCACCGCGCGCTCGGCGGCGCCTGCGCCCGCGCCCGCTGCCACGCTCTCGGCCGAACCCCTCGCTCCGCTCTGCGGGTACGTGCGGCTCACCCCGCTGACGCTGACTGTGCACTCTTGCGCGGCCGTCTCAGACGGCTGCGGTCCGGCTCTGAGTACCTGCGACACTCACGCCACTCCCTCCGCGGGCATTACCCCACAGGTTCGAAGGGTCGGCGCCGGGTCCTCGTCGTGGCGCCATCTCAGCCGGCTCTCCCGCCAGCCCCCCTGGTGTTTGTCTTGTCTTTGTAAAGCCTACCGCGGGCTGCGCGGGCAACGAGACGACCCTTAAGCTGGTGTTACGGTCGCGTCGCGTCCCTAAAGGATTTGGGCTTTTGCGTTAGGGACGCTAGGGTGTGGTCGTGGAGCTCAACGTCTATGCATCGACGCTCTTCGGCGAGCCCCGCCGCACGCCCGGCCGGCACGGATACGTCGCATACTTTCCCGCACCGATCCCCCGCTCGATCGAGCTGCCCGCGTCGACGATCCGGCTACTCGCCGACGCGGAGGCGTCGCTTGGGCGGCTCGCCGGCGTCGGACAGCTGGTGCCCAACCCGCACCTGCTGATCCGCCCCTACCTGTTGCGCGAGGCGCTCTCCTCGACGCGTATCGAGGGCACGCAGGCATCGCTGGCGGACGTCTTCGAAGCCGAGGCGAGCGACGAGCCGCCGAGCGCCGACGTCGAGGAGGTCCTCAACTACATCGAAGCACTCGAATGGGGCCTCGGTCAGATGGACACGTTGCCGCTCGGCGTTCGCCTGATCCGCGAGATGCACAGGCGGCTGCTCGCCGGAGTGCGGGGCCGAGAGCGGATGCCGGGTGAGTTTCGCACCACGCAGAACTGGGTCGGAGCCGCCGGCTCGACGATCGAGACGGCGCGCTTCGTCCCGCCGCCGCCGGAGGAGCTTCCCGGCCTACTGGCCGACTGGGAGCGCTACGCGCACGCCGATCTAGAGGTACCGCTGCTCGTCCAGAATGCGCTACTGCACTACCAGTTCGAGACGCTGCACCCCTTCCTGGACGGCAATGGACGCATCGGTCGCCTGCTCTCTGTCTTCCTGCTCGTCGAGCACGGCCGGCTGCCGGCGCCGCTGCTCTATCTGAGCACATCTCTCGAGCGCGACCGCGAGCGATACTACGAGACGCTCCAGGCCGTCCGCGAGCGCGGCAATGCACTGCCGTGGATTGAGCTCTTCCTCGCCGCGGTGCACTCGCAGGCGGCGGACGCGGTCGTGCGCGCGCAGCGCATCGTCGAGCTTCGCGAGCGCTACCGCACGGCCGCGGCGGCGATCGCGTCGAGCAGCGCGATGGCCCTCGTCAACCTCATATGCGAAACGCCGATCGTCTCCTCGCGCGCTGTGGAGGTTGGTCTGGGTGTGAGCCGGCCGACGGCACTGAGGCTGCTTCGGCAGCTCGAAGGGGTCGGAGTGCTGGAGGAGGGGAGAGCGGGCCCGCGGGGTCAGCGCCGGTATCTTGCGCAGGAGCTGATGGCGGCGGTGACGGATGAGGAGAGCTGACTCACCTACCCGCGTCCACCGCCAGCTCCGGCCGCGCCAACGCGCGCACGAAGTCCTCCAGCTGCGCCGTCGTCCAGCACTCGAATGCGGTGCAGTGCTGTTCGTACGCCGCGATCACGGAGTCTCCGTAGTTCCAGTACAGCCGCGGCTCGGGGTTCAGCCAGAAGGTGCGCCCGGCGCGCGCGGCGATCGCCGCGAAGGAGTCGGCGCGGGGGTCGCGGCCGTTGGTGCGCGCGTCGCCGAGCACGATCACCGTCGCCCGCGGGTTCAGATCGTCGCCGATCTGTTCGAGGAACTCCGACCACACGCGCCCGTAGTCGGTGTACCCGGAGATGTCGGCCACCCCCGCGTCGGAGGCGATGCGCTCGTTGACCGCCTTGAAGTCGCGCTCGCGTTCGAAGATGTCGGTGACCTCGGAGATGCGCTCGATGAACACGAACGAGCGCATCTTGCGGAAGGCATCGTGCAGTGCGTGGAGCACCGAGAGGAAGAACACCGAGGCGGAGGTGACGGAGGTGGAGACGTCGCACAGCACGTACACCTCCGGGCGGCGCGGCCGGCGCGGGCGAAACTTGAGCACAACGGGCACCCCGCCGGTCTGCAGCGAGGCGCGCATCGTGCGGCGGACGTCCACGTGCGCGTGGTGGCGGTGCCCGCGCGTCTGGTGGCCCTGCGTGGCCAGGCGCCGGCGCAGCTGCGCCACGACGCGGTGCACCGCCGCGAGGTCCTGCAGCGGGCCGGAGGGCAGCGCGCGGTCGAGCTCGCCGAGCGGGCGCGCGGGGGGGAGGGTCCCGGTGCGCTGCACCTGCGCGCGCTCGAGCTCACGGCGCAGCAGCGCCTCGAAGCGGCGCAGCGCCTCGCGCGGCAGCCCTTCGCGGCGCGGGTCGTCCTCGGGCAGCTCCGGCTGGGGCTCGGCGCGCAGGCCGAGCGCGCGGCGGATGCGCTGCACGTCGACGCCGATCACCCCCGAGCCCCCGTCGCGGCGGGCCAGCGCGGCGATCGCCATGCGCGCGAGGTCGCGCATCGCGCCGTCCGCCCCGTCGCGAAGCGCAGCCGCGATCTGGCGGCGCAGCGCGTCGAGCTCCTCCTCGGAGAGCTCTTCCAGGTCGAGCTCTCCCGTGTCGGATGATTGAGATCCCGCCCGCCCGCCGTCACGCCCCTCGCGCACCCCCTCCTGGACGGCGGCGAGCTCGACCGCGCGGAAGAAGAAGCGGTCGAACACCAGCTCGAAGACGCGCCGGTCCTCCTGGCTCTTGGCGAGCGTCGCGGCGAGCGCCTCGCGGAAGTCCGCCTGCTCGGTCCACGGGACCTCGCGCAGCACCGCGAACGCGTCCAGCAGCTCCGAGGTGCCGACCGCTACACCCTCGTCGCGGAGCTCCTCGCCGAGCTCCAGCAGGCGCGCCGCGAGGCCCTCAGACGGCATCGACGGCCGAACCCAGCTTCAGGCCCACCCGCTCGGCCACCACGTCCATGTCGGAGCGGTGCTTGACGATCACCGACATGGTCTCCAGGAAGGTGTCCGAGTCGAGGTCCTTCGCCCCCAGCAGCAGCAGCGCCCGCGCCCAGTCGATCGACTCCGCGATCGAGGGGGGCTTCTTGAGGTCGAGCTCGCGCACCATCCCGATCACCTCCACGAGTCGCCGCGCGACCGTCTCGGCCAGCTCGGGCGTGTGCAGCCGCACGATCTCGAGCTCGTGCTCGAGCTCCGGGTAGTCAAGCCACAGGTACAGGCAGCGGCGCTTGAGCGCCTCCGTCAGCTCGCGTGAGTTGTTGGAGGTCAGCAGCACCACCGGGTGCGTGCGCGACTCCACCCGGCCCAGCTCGGGGATCGAGATCTGGAAGTCCGAGAGCACCTCCAGCAGCATCGCCTCGAACTCCTGGTCGGTCTTGTCGATCTCGTCGATCAGCAGCACCACCGGCTGCTCGGAGGCGATCGCGCTCATCAACGGGCGCGCCAGCAGGAACTCCTCGCCGAAGATGTCCTCCTGCACCTCCTCCCAGCCCGCGTCTCCGCCCTGCGCCTGGATGCGCAAGAGCTGCTTGCGGTAGTTCCACTCGTACAGCGCCTTCGCCTCGTCGAGGCCCTCGTAGCACTGCAGCCGCACGAGCTCGCGCCCCAGGTAGTGCGCGAGCGCCTTCGCGAGCTCGGTCTTGCCGACTCCCGCCGGTCCCTCCACCAGTACGGGCTTGCCGAGCCGCACCGCCAGGAACGCCACGAGTGCCGTGGACGCCCCGGGGAGGTAGCCGACCCGGCGCAGACCTTCCGCGACCTCCGTGGCGGAGGTGGGGGCGTCGTGGGAGTCGGGGGGCGTCGTGGTCATCGCAGGGGTGGGTCCGGGTCCTCGAAGGAGAGCTGCTCGGAGGGAGTGCCCGCCCGGCTCGGGGCTGGAGGGTATCGCCCCCGTCTGCCCGCAGGTACAGGAGCCCGCCCACCCGAGCCCGGGGTGCGCTCGCTCGCGGGGAGTGGCACCGCCCTCTGTACGCCCTCGCCGCGGGGGACCACAACCGTCGCCTCGTCCTCTCCACCCGCGGCCGGAGAGCGAGCGGAGGACGGGCGTCCCCACTCGGGCTCGGGCGGCTCCTCCGGGCCGCGTGGCGGCGTCGGCCGGCGCGGCTCGGAGCGGCGCACCAGGGGCGGCTCGGGCCGCTGGGCGGCGCGCATCCGGGAACCGGCGTACGCGAGCAGGCCGGCGGCGGCCAGCGCGAAGAAGATCCCCCACTGCACGCCGACGTTGGCGGCGACGCCGTGCTGGGTGACCCCGGGCTTGTCGAACAGCCTCAACACGAGCAGCAGGGCGCTCCACAGCCCCGCGGCGAGCACGACGGTCCCGTCGCCGCCCGGCAGCTGGAAGCGCCCTCCCTCCGCGCGCGCGTACAGCAGGAACAGCACCGCCGCCGCGACGAGTAGCACAGCGGCCTCCACGAACGAGAAGACCTGGAAGGCGTTCAGGTTGCGGCTCACCAGCGGTGCGGCCCGCCGGGCGTTGACCACGGCGTTTTGCTGGTACCAGGGCAGGAACATCGTCGCGAACAGTGCGACCGCGGCGATCGCTGCCAGGCGCCGGTCGCGATCGAGGGCGCCCCAGGCGTGTGTGACGCCTGAGCCCGCGGAACGCTCTCCGGGGTCGGCGCCGCCGTGGATACGGGCTTCGCTCGGCACACCCCGATTGTACGGACGGCCCCCCGGGGCTCCCCGACCTTCCTCATCCGCGACGCGCGGTGTGACCTCAGCGCTTGCGGTGCTTCACCGGGGCGCCCACCGCGATCGTGCCGCTCGCAGTGCCGGTGTTGCCCGCGAGGTCCACGGCGGTGATGCCGACTTCGTACGTACCGGCCGTGCTCGGCGTGACCCACAGCAGTCGCGGGTCGCCGCGTTCCAGGAGGGCGCTGTTGCTCCACACCACGCGCCCGCCCCGGCGGACTGTCAGGCTGACGGTGGCGATCTTCGAGAGCGACAGCTGCACGCCGCCGCGCACGTCCTCGGGCAGCGTCCGCGTCAAGAGCTTGACCCCCGGCGGCGTGTGCAGGTCCGCGGTGAAGCGCTGCGCGGTGGTGCAGTAGATCGCGTCCCCGGGGATCGCCGCGCTCGTCTGAGCCGCCGAGGCGGTGGCGCCGCCGGTGTTCGCGGGTTCCGTGGGGGTGGAGGCCGGCGGCGTGGTGGCAGCCGGTGGGGTCGCGGGGGCCGGAGTGGGCGAAGGAGTTGGTGCGGCCGTTGACGGTGCCGGGGTCGGCTCCCCTTCCTGGGTGCGCTTGCAGAGGCTCTGCAGGAATTCGGTGAGCAGCTCGTGGTAGTTGAGGTTCGATTCGGAGTACTGGTCGTACTTCGACCAGGCGCCGGTGTCGTACGACGGCACGATCGCGCGCGCCTCGGCGTCCCCCGTTTCGAAGAGCTGGCGGCCGAGCGGATCGCCGGTCAGCTTGGCGTATTCGTACAGCCCGTTGAGGGCTTGGATGAAGCCGTTGAGGATTCTGTCGCTGGGGGCGTACGTGTACTCCGCATAGAGCGTGCCGGCGGGCCGCGCCACGCGCACGCCCGCCGGCGGCGGGGTCTGGAAGATCCCGAGCGCCTGGTGGGCGGCCGTCAGGAACACCTGTTCATGCAGGCGCGAGTACGCGCGCGAGAGCGCCTGCAGCGCCGTTCCCTGCGAGAGCCCGCTCGTCCACGGGGGCGCTCCGCCGTCGAAGTGGAAGAAGTACTCCCAGGCGATGCCCCCGGCCCGCTGCGTGGCGAGCGGGACCGCTTCTTCGAGCACTTCGCGCAGCTGCGTGTTCTCGTGCCCGTTGTCGTAGTAGCCGTTGGCCTCGCCAAACGTCGCCAGCCACTGGATCTCGATGCCTTGCCCGGGGTAGTACTCCCACACGAGGTGGCTGTCCGGGAAGCTGACGTGCTGATCGGCCGCCGGCAGCGGTTCCCGGCTCCACCACCTGACGTTGTTTTCGAGCGTGAGCATCATCGCTGGCAGCCGCGAGGGGATCATCTGGCCGGCGGCGGCGATCTGCTGCACGTTCGCGATCACGCTTTCGAGTTCCGCGCGGCGCGTTCCGCTCAGGCGCTTGAGCGCGTTCAGCGCTTCGGTGTACGTGGAGGAGTCTTCGCCGTACGCTTCGGCGCTCAGCGCGCCGCTGCTCCGCAGGCTCTGCAGCGTGCCGTACACCGTCGGCCCTCGGGCCTGGGCAGCCGCGGGGAAGGCGCCGAGGACGACCAGCAGCACGCCGAGCAGCAGCGCGCGGGCGGGTCTCCTCATTGAGAGTCGAGCTCGGCGAGCGTTCGCTGCACCTCGACCTCGAGGTCGAACGTGTCGAGCCCCATACGCTGACGGCGTTCGTTGCGGGCGAGGACGAGCTGACGCACCTCCGCGGTCAGCGCGGCGTCGTGCGCGCCGCGGGCGTCTGGCGACTGGAGTTTGGCGAGCTCGGCGTCGATGTCGAGCGGCGCGCGGCCCTGGCGCACGAGGCGTTGGCTACGGGCACCGAGCATCTGGCGGATCTCGCGCTCCCGCTCGTCCGCCGGTGCGGGCCTCTCCGCGGCGGGCGGTCCGCCGCCAAACGGGTCCTCGCCGACGAACAGGCCGCCCTGGCCGATCTGGTCGTGGAGGTTGCGGTGCGTGAACATCGAGAGCACGCCGAGGAGGACGAACAGCCCGATCGAGCCGAACAGCACCAGGGGGAAGGCGGTCTGCACCGACTAAGTGTTGCTCAACTGGCCGCGCTTCGCTACCCTCCCCGGTGGCCAGCGTTGACTGACCAGTCAATCTACTCGCGCGAGGAGCGGCCCGCCCGCCGGGCGGTGCGCCCCGCGCCAGCCCCGAGGAGCCCGTGAGAAGACATGGTTGAATTCACGCTCACAGACGAGCAGAAGAACCTGCGCGAGCTGGCGCACGACTTCGCCGAGAAGGAGATCCGGCCGGTTGCGTGGGAGTACGACAAGGACGGCACGTGGCCGCAGGAGATCCTCCAGAAGGCGTGGGAGGTGGGGCTGATGAACACCCACATCCCCGAGGAGTACGGCGGCCCCGGCCTCGGCTACCTCGACGGGTGCCTGATCGAGGAGGAGCTCTCGTGGGGCTGCTCGGGGATCCAGACCTCCCTCGGCTGCAACGGTCTGGCGACCGCCCCGATCGTGCTGGGCGGCTCGGAGGAGGTCAAGAAAAAGTACCTGGGCGCCGTCACCGAGGGGCTGAAGCTGGTCTCCTTCTGCCTGACCGAGCCCGACGCCGGCTCCGACGTGTCAGGGATGCGCACCACCGCGGTGCGCCACGGCGACAAGTACGTGCTCAACGGCTCCAAGTGCTTCATCACCAACGGCGGCTACGCCGACTACTACACCGTCTACGCGAAGACCGACAAGGACGCCGGCCACCGCGGCATCTCCGCGTTTGTCGTGGAGCGCGAGTGGGGCGTCGTGGTCGACAAGAAGGAGGACAAGCTCGGCCAGCGCGCCTCGAACACCGCGACGATCTCCTTCAACGACGTCGAGGTCCCCGCGGAGAACCTGCTCGGCGAGGAAAACAAGGGCTTCAAGCTCGCGATGATGACGCTCGACCGCACCCGCCCGGGCGTGGCGGCGATGGCGACCGGGATCGCCCGCGCGGCGCTGGAGTTCGCCACCGAGTACGCCAAGGAACGCACCCAGTTCGGGGTCCCGATCGCGATGCACCAGGCGATCCAGTTCATGATCGCCGACATGGCCACCGACGTCGAGGCGGCGCGCCTGCTGACGTGGAAGTCGGCGTCGATGCTCGACAACGGCGAACGCAACACGCTCGTCTCCTCACACGCCAAGCGCTTCGCCGCGGACGCCGCGATGAAGGTCGCCACCGACGCGGTGCAGATCTACGGCGGGTACGGCTTCATCAAGGACTACCCCGTCGAGAAGCTGTTCCGCGACGCGAAGATCATGCAGCTCTATGAGGGCACCTCGCAGATCCAGCGCCTCGTGATCGCCCGCGAAACGCTGCTGCCGCGGCGCGTCGAGATGGCCGAGACGGTCGCCGCGTAGAGGCCGCGACCGCACGACGAGACCGTGCGGCGTGGCGGGCCGTTTGTGGGGGTTTGGGGATCGTCCGCGCGGGCTTGTGCGGCAGCGACGGCCGTGTGCGCGGGGCTTCCGTGCCCCGCGGCGGCGCGTTTTGCGCGCTGCCGGCGCGTGTTCTGAGGGCGTTGACAATAGCGGGGCCTGTCCCCCTGAGCGCGGCCGACATCCCCGCGACGGCTAAGAACAGCCTGTGCGGGCAGTCGCTGGAAGTGCCCACGACGCTCACCGGCCAGAACGGTGCGGTGATCGCGCAGACCACCAAGATCGGCGTCAGCGGCTGCTCGAAGGTCAAGAAGCGCTCGCTGACGCGAGCGCAGAAGCTCGCCAACGCGCTGAAGGCGTGCCGCAAGCAGGGCAGGTCCAGGCGCGCGGCGTGCGAACGCGTGGCACGCAAAAGATATGGGCCGATCAAGAGGACCAAGCAAAACAAGAAGAAGTAGGTCGATGCGGAGATGTCCTCCCACGATCGCCGCCGCGTAGACGCTCACCGCGCCGGGCAGGGGGAGCTTGTGCAGGCGATCTTCGCTCGGGTGCGTGGCGATGCGTTCGATCACGCCGGCGCGCAGGGCGCGTCGTGCGGCGCGTACCGGCGTGAGCCACGGTCGAGCGGATCACCTCCCGCGCGCGGGCTTCGCGCCGCACGTTCTACGAACTGTTCGAGAACCGCGAGACCGAGCCGACCGTCGCTCAGGCGCTGAAGGCCGCGAGGATGTCCTCGGGGGTGAGGCGGACGTCGAGGCCATCGACACCGAAGCCGTGGCGGGAGACGCCGAGCAGGAGCGTGTCGTCGCTCGCTCCGGGTATCAGCGCGCGGTGCTGGATCAGCGTGCTGAAGTCGCCGCGGTCGAAGTCGCCGCGCTCGCGCCACTCGATCGAGCCGACGAAGTCGATCTGCTCGCTCGTCGCCTGGCCGCGGCCGCCGACGAGGTCTACCTCGACGCTGCCGTCGCGGTTCCAGAAGGAGCCGACGTACTCGGCGGCCCCGAAGCGCGGGTCGGGGAGCAGGGTCTGGATCGCGTCGCGCACGAGCGGCTCGATCGCGTGGCCGGCGTAGGCGCTCCAGCGCTCGCGGATGTGCCGGTGGACGATGTCGCCGCGGCCGCGCTCCAAAGCGGGGATGTGCGGGCGGATGAAGCGCAGCCAGAAGCGCAGGTAGGGATCGCAGACGTGGTAGCGAGAGAGCTTGGGACGCGGCTGGGCGGAGTAGGGCAGCGCCCTGTCGATCACGCGCTTTGCTATCAGCGTGGCAAGCGTGGTCTCGAGCGTCTTGTTCGACACCTTCGCCCGCTGCAAGATCGCGGTGAACACACGCTCGCCGGCGCCGATCGCTTCGAGTGCGCCGCGTGCCTTCAGCTCGGCGGGGAACTCCGCCGCCAGGGAGCGCTCGCCGAGCACGATCAGCGGCGACTCGGGGTTCTGCAGCTCGCGGCGCAGGAACCGCCAGAGGTCCTCTCCGCGACGCCAGATCTCCGCGAGTCGCGGAAAGCCGCCGATCGCGAGGTGGGCGTCGAGTGCGGCGGCGGGGGCTAGCTCCAACATGTCGCCGATCGCGGCGGGCGAGAGCGGCCCGACGGTCATCTCGGTGAGGCGTCCGTAGAGCGGCCGGCCGTAGTCGCTCAGCGCGGCCATCATCGACACGTCGGAGCCGATCAGCACCAGCAGCACGGGCTGGGCCTCCAGCCGGCGGTCCCACTGCTTCTGGATGATGGCCTCGATCGCGGGCTCGCTCTCGACTAGGAACGGCAGCTCGTCGATCACGAGCACGACCGGCTGCTGCTCGCGGGCGTCGCTCGCGGCGACGGTCAGCGCGGCCTCCCACGAGCCGATCGGTCCCGCGGCGGCGACCGTCGCGGCAGCTGTGGCGGTGCAGGCGAGCTGCTCGCTGAAGTTGCGCAGCTCCTCAGCGGAGCTCTGGCGGGAGGCCGTGTAGAACACCGCGCTCACGCCGCTGCGGGCGATGAACTCCTCGACCAAGCGCGACTTGCCGATCTGACGCCGTCCGCGCAGAGCGAGCATCCGCCCCGAGCCACTGTGGCGCACGTGGTCGAGATGCCCCTGGAGTTTGGCCAGCTCGGCCTCTCGCCCGACGAAGCGCCTTGTGCTCATTGAAGAAGTGTAACACGCTAAACACTACTCAATTACACTTCTTCTAAATATCGTCGATCGGCTCAGCGAATGAACAGCGGCTCGCTGTAGTTGGAGGTCTGCGCGCCGTTGGTCACGCGCACGAGCACCCGGTACACGGCCCCGCGGTGGACCCGCACCACGCAGCTGAAGCGTGAGGTGGTCGTGGTGCCGTGGCGCAGGGCGGTGCCCGCGACGAGCTGGTTGGCTCCGCCGGTGATGCGCATCACCGCGACTTCCGCGCCGTCCACGGCGGGGGTCACCGTGCCGTAGATGCGCGCGTGGTGGCGCCGGCGGGTGCGCCCCACGTGGGCTTCCACGCGCACCGCGACGCCCTCGAGCGCCACAGGGCTGACGACGGGAACCTTGGTGGTGGTGACCACGCGGAACTGCGTCGCCTCGGTGAGGTCGAGGACGGGGAACGAGAAGCCGCCGGCGGCCGTGGTCAGCTCGGGGTTGCCGGTGTCGAGGAAGCCCTGGGTGTAGGGGAACGGGTTGTCCTGCAGCACCACCGGGGCGCCGCCGGCGCCGGTGCCCGAGAGCGTGCCCTGGATCGTGACGGTGCCCCCGTAGAGCGTGGGGTTGGGGGCCGCGAGAATCGCCAGGGAGAGCGGTACCTTGAGGGTGGTGAACGCCCTGTTGACGCCCGTCGCGGCGCCGGTGGCGTTGACGGCGACGAGGCGGAAGTAGTAGACGGTGAGCGGCTGCAGCCCGGTGACGGGGACGTGCACGACCACCGTGGCGACCCCGGCGCCGGCGTCCGCGATCGCGGTCTGCGCGCCGTACGCGCGGGTGGGCCCGTACTGGAAGTAGTAGGACGTGTTGCTGCCGTGCGGGTCGATCGACCCGGTCAGGGTCGCCGTGCCGTAGCTCACGGACTCCGCGGCCCCGGTGGAGACGCCGGGCGGGGCGACCACCGCCTGCGCTGCGACAGGCAGCGCGAGCAGCAGCAGCGAGACGAGCGCCACCGCGAGCACTGCGACGGGCGCGGGCAGAGAGCGCCCGCGAGCCGGCTCCGCCACGGGTCCGGGCAGTTGGCGTCCGCGAGTCAGTCCTGCCTCACCGTGTAGGCATCCACCCGCTGCGGGGTCGCCGCACGAACGCCGCTGGCCGGGTGGGCGGGATCCGGATCGCCGGCGATTAAAAAGTCCTCCGTTTTGCTGTGCAGTGCAGCTGTCGGTTCGTTGGCCATCATGCACCTGCCTTTCCACGGCTGGGATACCCACTTCCAATTGGTCTAACCCCGGGGCGAACGGGACGATGCGCTGCCGCGCGCGCCTCGTTAGGCTGCGGGCGACCCAGACAAGGACCACTCCCGAGCGGGAGACAAGCGAGGAGGCGGCAGCGTGTTCGTGTTCAAGGCAGCGGTGGTGGGCGCAGGGACGATGGGCGGGCAGATCGCGCAGACGATCGCCGCCGCCGGGTTCCCGGTGGTGCTGAAGGACATCGACGACGCCCTCGTGCAGGCCGGCCTGGAGGAGGCGCGCTCGGTGACGGCGGGCCAGGTGGGCAAACTGGTCGAGCGGGGCAAGCTCACCGCCGAGCAGGGCGAGGCGCAGGTGGCCGAGGTCGTGGGGCGCATCGAGGGGGCGACGTCGTACGCGGCCTTCGGCGACGTGGACTTCGTGGTCGAGGCGGTCCCCGAGCGGATGGCGGTCAAGCAGGCGGTCTTCGCCGAGCTCGACGTGGCCACCCCCGGGCACGCGGTGCTCGCCTCGAACACCTCCTCGCTGTCGATCACCGAGATCGGCGAAGCGACGCTGCGCCCGGAGAAGGTGGTGGGCTTCCACTACTTCTACCCCGCGTCGGTGATGCCGCTGATCGAGGTCGTCGAAGGCGACGAGACCTCCCCCGAGACGGTCACCGCGGCGGTGACGTTCGCGCAGGCGATCCGCAAGCAGCCGATCACGTGCGCGGAGGTGCCGGGGTTCGTCGTCAACCGCATCCTCAACGCGGGCACCTCGGAGGTGTGGCGCGCGCAGGAGCAGCAGGGCCTCTCGATCAAGCTGATCGACGAGGGGGTGGGGTCCGCGAACGTGGTGCCGATGGGGCCGTACTTCCTCGTGAACCTGCTCGGTCTCGACACGGTGCTGCACGTGGCCGAGCACCTCGCCGAGTCCTACGGCCCGGAACGCTTCTACGTGCCGAAGGGCATGCAGAAGCTCGTAGCGCA
Organism: uncultured Solirubrobacterales bacterium; assembly: GCA_963725535.1. Classification (GTDB taxonomy): domain Bacteria; phylum Actinomycetota; class Thermoleophilia; order Solirubrobacterales; family Solirubrobacteraceae; genus Palsa-744. The sequence goes on along the minus strand of CAVRYX010000007.1, from coordinate 424,177 downwards.
GGGCAAGCTCGGGGCGAAGACCGGCGGCGACGGCTTCTACTCCCCGGACGGCACCCCGAACCTCGAGGGCGAGGCCGAGCCCGACGTGCAGGCGCTCGTGGAGCTGCTGACGCTGAAGACGTTCGTGGAGGCGTGCCTCGTGCTGGAGGAGGGCGTGGCGGTGCACCGCGACATCGACTTCGGCCTGATGGCAGGGGCGGGCCTCGACCCGCGGCGGGGGCTGATGCCGCCGTTCATGCGCGCCGACGTGGAGGGCCTCGACACGGTGCTGGAGCGCCTGGAGAACCTGCAGGAGCTCCACGGGGAGCGCTTCGCGCCGCCGCGCATCCTGCGTCGCCTGGTCGCTCAGGGGCGACTCGGGCAGAAGAGCGGGCAGGGCTTCTACGCCTACCCGCAGCCCGACGCCGACCAGCCCGGCGAGGTCGTGAAGTTGGAGAAGCGGACCGACGGCGTGGCGGTGGCGTGGCTGGCCAACGGCCAGATGAACTCGATCGCCCCCCAGGTCATCGAGGACCTCGCCAAGGTGTGGGCCCACGTGAAGGGCGCCGGCGTGCGCGCCCTGGTGATCGCCTCCTCCAACCCGTTCCTGTACAGCGCGGGCGCGGACATCAAGGCGTTCACGACGCTGGACGCCGCGGGGGGCGAGGCGCTGGTCCACAAGGCGCACGCGCTGTTCCGCGAGCTCGGCTCCGAGGGCGTCGCGACGATCGCGGCGGTCAACGGCCTCGCGTTCGGCGGCGGCTGCGAGCTGGCGATGGCCTGCGACGTGCGCATCGCGGCGCGCTCGGCGCTGTTCGGCCAGCCGGAGGTCAAGCTGGGCATCATCCCGGGCTTCGGCGGCACCCAGCGCCTGCCGCGCCTGGTCGGCCAGAGCAAGGCGCTGGAGATGAACCTCATCGGAGACCCCATGCAGGCGAGCGAGGCCTACGAGTACGGTCTCGCGAGCGCGGTGGTGGACGACCACGAACTGCTCGACACCGCCCTGGCGTGGGCGCGCCGCCTCGCTGGTCAGGCGCCGCTGGCCATGGAGCAGATCAAGCGCGTCTCCGCGGCGGGCGACCTCGACGAGGGCCTCGAGGCCGAGAAGCGCGCGTTCGCGACGGTCTTTCAGAGCGCCGACGCGAAGGAGGGCATCGCGGCGTTCCTCGGCAAACGCGCGCCGCGGTTCACCGGGAAGTGAGTTTGCCCCGCGGATGCGGTCCCGTCGGTTTTTTTGATGAGCGGCCTCCGGCCGCAGCGGCGTTCGCGGTGCGCATCCGCGGTGCGTGGATGCCTACCAAGTGACGCCTAGGAGGGCAGCTGGACGAGGTCGCGCTCGGGAGCGATCTCCCAGCGCCCGGCGAGCTCGGCCAGCTCGCCGGTGAGCGCCCAGCGGTCGGGCTGGGGCGCGCCGTCGTGCTGGAGGCTCGCGCCCTTGAGGGCCATGCAGCCGGTGTTGTCGCCGATCGCGCGCAGCTCCGCGACCTCGGTGTCGCTCAGCAGCATCTCCGTGGGCAGTTCCGCCAGCTCCGCGCGCTTGGCCTCGATCGGGCGGGGTGGTCTCCCATCCGCTACGGACTCCTGGATCAGCGTGGGCGCCACGCAGTGCACCGCCGGGTGCGCGAGGTTCCAGAGGCAGGCGAGCTGGAGCATCGTCAGGCCGTGGCGGGCGGCGTAGGGGCGCATCCGCTCGAGTCGCTCGCGCCCTGCCTGCACCCAGCCCTCGGGGCGGAACTTGCGGTGGTCGTAGGGAGCGAAGGCGTGGCCGGGGAGCACGTCGTCGTGGAACAGGCCCCCGTAGTCCACCACGCGGGTGATCAGGCGCACCTGGTGGGCGGCGGCGGCGTCGAGCACGAGCTCCCCCGGCCACGGCTCCAGCGGGCCGAAGATGATCATGGCCCAGTCGAGCAGCTCGCCGAAGCGCTCCAGGCAGTCGATCAGGTCGAGCGTGAACCCGTTCGCGGGGCCTGGTGCGACGCCCAGCAGCCGCGTCAGGCCGGCCTCGCGGACGGCCCGCATCCCCTCCCACACGGCTGGGCTCGAGTACCCGGTGCGGTCGGGGTTGTGCAGCAGCAGCAGGTCGAAGTGCTCCACCCCGATCCGCTCCAGGCTGCGCTCGGTGGCCATCCTGATGTAGTCCGCGTACCCTGCCTCCCCGCGCAGGCGCGGGTCGGTGAAGCGCGGGTAGCCCTTCGCGCCCGCGCGCTCCCCGGTGTAGAAGTCGTGCCCGATCGCGCCCACCAGGCAGTAGCTCTCGCGGGCCACGCCACGCAGCGCCTCGCCCAGCAGCCGGTCGGCCTCCCCCTCCCCGTACACGTCGGCGCTCAGCACCGTGTCAATGCCCCTGCCGGGCCGCAACAGCGCCCGCAGGCGCTCCTCCTCCAACGGCTCGCCGAAGTGCATGAAGCGCCCGCCGCTCCACGTGCCGAGGGCTGTTGTGGTGGGGTCCACGGTGCCCCTCACTCTACGAGCCCCGCCGCCGCGCGGGCGCGCAGCGCGGCCTCCAGGCGGCCGAGCGCGTGGCGGAGGAGCTCCTCGTCGGGGGCCGCGGGGGTATCTGACCCTGCACCGTCAGGCGGCGCCCCCCCGCCCAGCGCGGTGCGGGCGGCCTCGAGCACGCCGGCGTGCAGCCCGGCCAGCTCGGCGAGGCGCTCGGTGAGGTCGGGGCGCTCCTCGGTGGCGAGCTCGGACAGCGCGGCGGTGTAGGCGTGCTCGAGCTCCAGCGCCGCGTGGGGGAGGCGGCCCTCGTCGAGGTCGAGGCGGGCGCGCAGCGCGAGCTCTTCGCAGAGGAGTGGCTGCTCACGCGCGCCGAGCAGCGCGGCGAAGCGCTCGTGGGAGCGCAGCGCGGCGGAGCGCCGGGTGCGGCGCTCGTCGAGGCGTAGCTCGCGGGCGTGCAGCCAGCGGCCGTAGGCCACCTGCTCGCCCTCGCCCCACCCGGCCCGCACGATCAGCGCGTGCCCGGGGGCGACCTCGCGCACGTGGGGGTCCGCGGTGGCGAGGCGGTGGGCGAGCAGCACACGGTTGAGGGTCGCGGCGGCGGCGTCCGCCTCCCGGTGCGCGTCCAGCTGCGCGAGCCACGCCTTGGCCTGGCTCTCCGTGGAGACCGACACGGCGTCGATCACGGTGGCCCGCGTGGTGGGCACGGGAGCCGGCTCAGGCGTGGTCGGCGGACGTCGCGAGCCGAGCCGCCCGCGGCGCCGAGCGGCGCCCACCGTGTCCAGCACCACCACCCGTTCCGGCGCTCCGCCCTCGCGCTCGCGCAGCAGGTAGCGCCCGTCGGGCGGGCCGAGCTCCCAGGGGAGCTCCAGCTGGAGGAAGAGGAAGAGGCGTTCGGCCACTCCCGCACCGTATCCTCTGTGCCACCGCCCGTACGTCTTCGCGACCGACACGAGGAGCAGCCGGATGTCCGATGCACACGCACCGAAGGGCCTGCGCGAGCGCTTGGCGGGCGGTACCGAGGATCGCCTCGGCCGGGCGCTGAGCGATCTCTTCGAGAACCCGCTGCTGAACGGAGCGCTCGGTCGCGCCTCCGACGCGCGCGAGAAGGCCGCCCAGGCGCAGGAGCTGGCGATGGGGGCGCTGAACCTCCCCTCGGCCGCCGACATCGAACGTCTCACGCGCCGCCTGCGCTCGGTCTCCCAGCGGCTGGAGGGGATCGAGGACGGTGTGCACCGCATCGGCCGCAACCTCTCCGGTCAGTCGATCGACGGGCGCCTCACAGCGATCGAGGAGCAGCTGCGGTCGCTCTCGGGCAAGCTCGACGTCAGACAGCCTTCCGCCAAGCCGTCCGCCGAACAGCCTTCTGCCACGAAGCCTTCCGCCACACAGCCTTCCGCCACACAGCCTTCCGCCACACAGCCTTCCGCCACACAGCCTTCCGCCACACAGCCTTCCGCCACACAGCCTTCCGCCACACAGCCTTCCGCCACACAGCCTTCCGCCACACAGCCTTCCGCCAAACAGCCCTCTGCCACGCAGCCTTCCGCCAAGCGGTCCGCCAAACAGCCGTCCCCCAAGCGGTCTGCCGCCAAGAGTTCCGCCGCCAAACGGACGGCGGCCAAAAGCTCTAAACCAAAGCGCTGAGCGCGAGCCGGCCCATCGCCTCGGCGGCGGCGAGCAGCGCGTCGTCGTCGATGTGCTCCTGCTGGTCCGCGGGGTCCTCGCCGAGCACGTTGGACACTGCGAGCACGCACCCCACCGGGACACCGGCGCGCGCGCCCACCGCGAACAGGGTGGCCGCCTCCATCTCGACGGCCACTGCGCCCGCCGTGCGCCACTCCTGCTCGCGCTCTCGAGCGGGCTCGTAGAAGAGGTCTGTGCTCACGATCGTCCCCTCAACGTGTGTGCGCCGCTGTGCAGGCGACGGTTCCCTGCCGTCTGCCGCGCGGGCCGCCGCCGCGCCGTCCGCTGCGCGCGCCAGTGCCCCCGTCAGCCCCCGGTCCGCGGCGATCCGCTCGCCCGCCCCCAGCGCGCGGCTCGTGCCGTCCGTGGCGAGCGCCTCGCGCGCCACAACGAGATCGCCGAGCGCCAGGCCCCCATCGAGCGCACCGCAGGTCCCCACGCGGATCGCGCGCCGCGCGCCGAGCGCGATCAGCTCCTGCAGCACGATCGCCGCGGAGGGGCCGCCCATGCCGGTGCTCTGGATCGTCAATGGCGCCCCGTCCGCCCGCGCCGGGCCGGTGTAGCCCCACAGGCCGCGGTGGTGGTTGAACATCAGCGGCCCCTCCAGCAGCAGCTGCGCCAGCGCCAGCGCCCGCCCGGGGTCGCCGGGCAGCAGCACGCGCTCGGCCAGCTCGGCCGTGGGGCGCAGGTGGATCGGCTCAGGCAGGCGGGGCTCAGGACCGTTGCGTGGTGCCATCCGCGCCGACTTTAGTGAGTCTGTGAGATCGACACATTCGTATCGGGAGAGCCCCCTAGACTGCCCACCATGGGCACCACCGAGGCGAGCGGCCTCACTCTGGCGCAGGTCGCCGCGCGCGCGGGCGTCTCCCCGGGAACCGTGAGGCGGTGGGTCAAGGAGGGGCTGATCCCCCAGTACGACGGCGGTTGGAGCGCGGCCGCGGCGCGGCAGGTGGGGATCGTCGCGCGCCTGCGCGAGCGCGGGTACACACTCGAGCAGATCCGCGAGGCCTCCGACAGCGGGCGCCTGGCGCTCGGAGACGTCGAAAGCTTCCTCTCCGTCCCCGAGGGGCGCCACACGCTCAAGCAGACCGTGCGCGCGACCGGCCTCTCCCCGGAGCTGATCGAGCGCATCGTCGGAGCGCTCGGCCTGAGTGCGATGTCGGTGGACGCGATCTCCGACGAGGACCTGGAGATGCTCAAGTACGTGGCGGCGATGCTGGAGGCCGGTCTGCCTGAGGCCGCCTTCATCCAGCTCGCCCGCGTATACGGGCAGACGCTCGCGCAGATGGCCGAAACGGAGGTGCGCCTGTTCCACATGTACATCCACGAGCCGCTGATGCGCTCGGGTGTCTCGGGCCTGGAGATCGCCGAGCAGATGGACGGCATCGCGCGCGAGCTGCTGCCGTTCGCGGCCCCGCTGATGAACTGGCTGCACGGGCGCTTCCTCGCGTACTTCGTCGAGCAGGACGTGATCGGCCACATGGAGGCCGACATGGACGGGCGGGCCTCCCAGGAGGGGCGCCTGCGGGTGGCGATCGCGTTCGCCGACCTCGCCGGCTACACCCGCCTGACCGAGGAGCGGGGCGACGAGCACGCGGTGGGCGCGGTGGAGCGCTTCGTGGAGGCGGTCGAGCGCACCCTGCCGATCGACGCGCGGGTGCTGAAGACGCTCGGCGACGAGGTGATGGTTGTCGCCCCCGACCCTGTTGCGCTGACGCGGTGGGCCGTCAGCTTCCAGGCCCAGGCGCCTGCGGGGGTGCCGCCGCCGCGCATTGGGGTCCACTACGGGGAGGCGATCTACCGCGACGGGGACTACTACGGCCGCGAGGTCAACCAGGCCGCGCGCGTGGTTGCCCGCGCCGCTGGCGGGGAGGTGCTGGTGACCCGCACCGTGGTCGACCTCGCCGAGGGGGTCCCGGGGCTTGCCTTCAAGCTGATCGGCGAGGTCGGCCTCAAGGGCTTCTCTGAGCCGACCGAGCTGTTCCTCGCCTCGGCGAGAGGATGACCCCCGAGGAGGTCCGGGAGCAGGTGCGGGCGAGCGGCCTGTTACCGCGTGAAGGACCGGTCGTGGCGATGCTCTCCGGGGGCCGCGACTCGGTCTGTCTGCTGGACCTCGCCGTGAACATCTGCGGAGCTCAGTACGTCCACGCGCTGCACGTCAACTACGGGCTGCGGCCCGAGGCGCAGGAGGAGGAGCGTCACTGTCGGGAGCTGTGCGAGCAGCTGAGGGTGGCGCTGGAGGTGGTACGCGCCCGGCGCCTCACGGGAGCGGGCAACCTGCAGGCGTGGGCGCGGGAGCTGCGCTACGGCGAGGCGGCCCGCCTGGCCCAAGAGCTCGATGTGCGCGAGCGGCCCGGCGACGCGCCCGAGCAGCCAGGGCGGCCCGACACGGTGGTGGCCACTGGGCACACCGCGACCGACCAGGTGGAGACGATCCTCTACCGCCTCGCCGCCTCGCCCGGCAGGCGCGCGCTGCTGGGGATGGCGCCCCGCGAGGGCCGCGTGGTGCGCCCCTTGCTGGAGCTCACGCGTGAGCAGACCGCCGACTACTGCCGTGCGCGCGGCCTCGCCTGGCGGGAGGACGCGAGCAACGACAGCGAGCTGTACGCACGCGCACGTGTGCGCAACCGACTGGTGCCGGCGTTCGAGGCGGTACACCCCGCCGCGCAGGAGAACGTGCTGCGCACCGCCAGGTTGCTGCGCGAGGAGGCCGAGGTGCTCGACAGCCTCCTCGATGCGGAGCTGGAGGGCGCGTCGAGCATCGCGGTCGAGCGCCTGGCGGAGCTGCCCGCCGCGCTCGCGCGCCTGGTCGTGGTACGCCTCGCCGAGCAGGCCGCCGGCACCTACGTGCCCCAGGCCGGCGCCCGCGTGGGGGAGATCCTCGCTCTCGCCCGTCGCGGCGGGCGCGCCGAGCTGCACGTGGGCGGGCTCGTCGGCGCGGTGCTCGAGGACGGCCGCCTGCGGATGGTCAAGCTACCGCCGCGCCACTGAGGGCCTGACAGGCCCTAGACTGCTGAGCGTGCTCGTAGATGCTCCCGCGTCCGAGGTCGGCGAGGTGCTGGTCGGCGAGGAGGATCTGCGCCTGCGCGTGGCTGAGCTCGCGCGGGAGATCTCACGCGACTACGCCGACGCGGGCCGCTCGCTGCTGCTCGTGGGGGTGCTCAAGGGAGCGATGTTCTTCCTCTCCGACCTGATGCGCCTGATCGAGATCCCCGTGGAGGTCGACTTCATGGCGGTCGCCTCCTACGGTTCGGCCACCGACTCCTCCGGGGTGGTGCGGATCCTCAAGGACCTCGACACCCCGATCGACGGTCGCGACGTGCTGATCGTCGAGGACATCGTGGACTCGGGGCTGACGCTGCAGTACCTGCTGCGCAACCTCGGCTCGCGCGACCCCCGGACGCTCGAGGTGTGCGCGCTGCTGACCAAGCCGGACCGCTCGAAGATCGGCCACCGCAAGGTCGACCATCCGATCCGCTACGTCGGCTTCGAGATCCCCGACCGCTTCGTGATCGGCTACGGCCTCGACTACGCCGAGCGCCACCGCAACCTTCCCTTCGTGGCCGCGTTGGAGAGTTCGTGAGCGCTCTGCACCGACCGGAAAATGCGACCTCTCATGGTACGCTAGACGGCTGGTAGCCGCCCAGGGTGGTGCTGCCGGCCGCCGGCCGGTGACCGAGCCCCTTCTGCCAATCACGACAGCCACCCGGACACGATGAGCACACCATGAGCCGTTTCTTCAAGAGCGCTGCGTTTCCGATCCTGCTGGTGGTGGTGCTGGCGTTCTTCGTCACGAAAATGATCTCCAGCGGTCACAGCAGCGGGCCGCAGCGCACCTACCAGACGCTGGTGGCCAAGGAAATCCCCGATGGGGAAGTTAAATCGGTCACGTTCAAGACCAAGTCGAACGCCCTCGAAGTCGAACTCAAGAACAAGGAAAAGCACGAAATCGGCTACGTCAACCAGGCCGCGCCCGAACTGATCAAACAGCTCAACGCGGCCGGGATCTCCTACAACGTCGAAGCCAACAAGAGCAGCATCCTGCTCTCGCTGCTCTCCTTCGCGCTGCCGCTGGTGATCTTCATCTTCATCTGGATCTTCCTGCTCAACCAGGTTCAGGGCGGGGGCTCGAAGGTGATGTCCTTCGGCAAGTCCCGCGCCAAGCGCCTGTCGGCCGACTCCCCCAAGATCACCTTCCGCGACGTCGCCGGGGTCGACGAGGCCGTCGAGGAGCTGCACGAGATCAAGGAGTTCCTCGAGAACCCCAAGAAGTTCCAGGCGCTCGGCGCGCGGATCCCCACCGGGGTGCTGCTGTACGGGCCGCCGGGCACCGGCAAGACGCTGCTCGCCCGCGCGGTCGCCGGCGAGGCGGGCGTGCCGTTCTTCTCGATCTCCGGCTCGGACTTCGTGGAGATGTTCGTCGGCGTCGGCGCCTCCCGGGTGCGCGACCTGTTCGAGCAGGCCAAGCAGAACTCCCCGTGCATCATCTTCATGGACGAGATCGACGCCGTCGGGCGGCACCGCGGCGCGGGCCTCGGCGGCGGCCACGACGAGCGCGAGCAGACCCTCAACCAGCTGCTCGTCGAGATGGACGGCTTCGAGGCGAAGGACAACATCATCATGATCGCGGCCACCAACCGGCCCGACATCCTCGACCCCGCGCTGCTGCGCCCCGGGCGCTTCGACCGCCAGATCGCCGTGGACCGCCCCGACCGCAAGGGCCGCGCGAAAATCCTCGAAGTCCACACCCGCGGCAAGCCGCTGGCGAAGGTGATCGACATCGACGCGCTCGCCGGGCAGACCCCCGGCTTCACCGGGGCCGACCTCTCCAACCTGATCAACGAGGCCGCGCTGCTCTCAGCGCGCACCGGCAAGCGCGAAATCGGCCAGGATGAGCTCGAGGAGGGGATCATGCGCGTGATCGCCGGCCCCGAGAAGAAGACGCGCGTGATGAGCGAGAAAGAGCGCCTGATCACCGCCTACCACGAGATGGGCCACGCGATCGTCGGGCACTACCTGGAGCACTCCGACCCCGTGCACAAGATCTCCGTGATCTCCCGCGGCCAGGCGCTCGGCTACACGATCTCGATGCCCCAGGAGGACCGCTTCCTGACCACCCGCGCGGAGCTCAACGACACGATGGCGATGACCCTCGGCGGGCGCGCCGCGGAGGAGATCGTCTTCGAAGAGATCACCACCGGCGCCTCCAACGACATCGAGAAGGTCACCGCGACCGCCAAGCAGATGGTGATGCGCTTCGGCATGAGCGAGAAGCTCGGCCCGCGCGTCTTCGGCCACGATCACGGCCAGCCGTTCCTCGGCCGCGAGTTCTCCACCGAGCCCGACTACTCCGACGAGATCGCGCGCGAGATCGACGACGAGGTCAGGCGCATCGTCGAGGCCGCCCACCAGCGCGCCCGGGACATCCTTACCGAGCACCGCCAGAGCCTCGGCACGCTCTCCGAGACGCTCGTCAAGCGCGAGACGCTCGAGAAGGAGGAGTTCCTCGCGTTGCTCGACGGCAAGAGCGAACGGGAAGTGTTCGGCGCCGAGGACGAGCACCCCGTGCCCGAGCTCCCCGCGCCGCCGCCCGCGCCGGCTGACCGCGCCGGCCGCGAAGCCCCACGGCCGCTGCCGCGGCCCGGACTGGCTGGTGGCACGGCCGACATGCGCGGGGCTGACCCCGAGCGCCCCGAGCTCGTTTGACGCCGAGGTGAGTGCCCCGGGCGGCTTCCGCCTGATGGGCGTCGTGAACGTGACGCCCGACTCGTTCTCCGACGGGGGGCTGTTCCTCGACCCCGCGGCCGCGGTTGCGCACGGGCTCGAGCTGGTGGGCGAGGGCGCGGAGATTCTCGACGTCGGCGGGGAGTCCACGCGGCCCGGCGCCGAGCCGGTGGGGGCCGCGGAGGAGTTGCGGCGGGTACTGCCCGTCGTGGAGGGGCTCGCCGCACAGGGCGACCTGACAATCTCGATCGACACCTCCAAGGCCAGCGTCGCCCAGGCAGCCCTGGGGGCGGGGGCGACGCTCGTCAACGACGTGACCGCCCTGCGCGGCGATCCCGAGATGGCGGCGGTGGTGGCGCAGAGCGGCGCGGAGTGCTGCCTGATGCACATGCTCGGCGAGCCGCGCACGATGCAGCGGGCGCCCCGCTATGAGGATGTGGTTGCCGAGGTCAAGGCGTTCCTCGAAGAGCGCCTTGCGTTTGCTGTCGCAGAGGGGGTCGCCGAGGATCGTGTGCTGCTCGATCCCGGGATCGGCTTCGGCAAGACGCTTGCGCACAACCTCGCGCTGCTGCGCCGCCTGCGCGAGCTCGCCGCGCTCGGCCGTCCCCTGGTGGTGGGGACCTCGCGCAAGAGCTTCCTCGGGCGCATCCTCGCCGACGCCGCCGGCCGCGAGGAGCCGGTGGGCCCGGAGGACCGGCTTGCGGGCACCCTCGCCACCTGCGTGCTCGCTTACGAGCGTGGGGCGAGCGTGCTGCGCGTGCACGACGTCGCCCCCGTGCGCGCCGCGCTGGCGGTGGCCGCTGCTACGTTGGGCGCGCCATGAACGGTGAGGACGACCCGCGTGCCGCGGACGAGGACGATGAGCTGAAGGCGGAGGGGACCCCGGCCGAGGGCGCCGGGGAGCAGGGCGGCGGAGCGGAGCCAGAGGGAGCGGAGGGAGAAGGACTGGGTCGAGGAGCTGGAGCGGGGACGGGGTCGGGCGGAGGAGCCGGAGAAGCGCGGGGAGGGCGAGGAGGAGGAAGAGGACGAAGGGGACGAGGACGACGAGCGCGAGCAGGGCGTCGAGTCGGTGACGATCGAGATCTCGGGCCTCTCCCTCTATACCCACCACGGCGTCTCCGAGGCCGAGCGCGAGGTCGGCCAGCGCCTCGTGTTCGACCTGCGCCTGGAGCTGGGCGAGTCCGACGCGACCCTCACAGACCGCGTCGAGGACACCGTCGACTACGCCGAGGTCTGCCAGCTCGTCGCGCTGCTCGCCGTGCAGCGCTCGCACCGCACGCTGGAGCGGCTGTGCTCCACGATCGCCGACCGCCTGCTGGCTGACTACGAGCTCGAAGCGGTGTGGGTCAAGGCCACCAAGCCTGAGCCCCCGATCCCGCTCACCGTCGAGGAAGTCTCCGTCGAGGTGTGGCGCGAGGCGGAGGAGTAGGACCCCTGCTTGACAGTTAGTTAGCAGTCACTTATAATCTCCGAGATGGCTCGGCTCGACATCTCGCAGCGCAGCGCGCGGCGGCGGAGTGAAGACGAGAGGCGACGGTGATGGACCGCCTGGCGGGGCTCGCCACCGACCGCACGCGGCGCGTGCTGCTCGTCGCCGGTGCCGTGTTCCTGCTCGCCGCGGCCCTCGGCAGCCCGATCGTCTCGCTGCTGAAGAGCGAATCCTCCGAATTCCAGGACCCCCACGCGCAGAACCAGCAGGTGCTGCGCGCGATCGAACGCGCCACCGGCCAGTCCGCCTACTACGGTGTCGCCGCGCTCGTGCCCGCCACTGGCGACGTCCGCACCGACCCCGCGGCGGCGGACGGCGCGCGACGGGTCGCCGCGCTGCTCGCCGCCCAGCCCGGCTTCCAGCGGCTGCTCGACTACCCGGCCACGCACCTGCCCGAGCTCGTCGACCGGGGAGGGCGCCTGACGCTCGTGCTCGCCGCGTACGCCTCCCGCGAACGGTCGGCCGCCGCGGTCGCTCGCGTGGCCCCGCAACTGGCCGGCAGCGGCGTGCTGTTCGGCGGCAACGACGTGGCGTTCCACGAAATCACCGAACGCGTCACGTCGGACCTCAAACGCGCCGAGTCGTTCGCCATCCCGATCCTGCTGCTGCTCTCCTTCTGGGTCTTCCGTGGGCTGATCGCTGCCACGTTGCCGCTACTCGTCGGCGGCTTTGCGATCGTGCTGACCTTCCTGCTGCTGCGCCTCATCGACCAGTTCCTCGGCCTCTCGATCTTCGCCGTGAACCTCGTCACCGGCGTGGGGTTGGGCCTCGGCATCGACTACTCGCTGATCGTGCTCTCGCGCTACCGCGAGGAGCTCGCCCGCGGCCTCGACACGCGGGCCGCGATCGGGCGCACGATGCAGACCGCCGGGCGCACCGTCCTCTACAGCTCGCTCACCGTCGCCGGCGCGCTCGCCTCGATGCTCGTGTTCCCGCTGCGCTTCCTCTACTCGATGGGCATCGGCGGCGGGCTCGTCGCCCTGTCCGCGGGCGCCGTCTCGCTGGTGGTGCTGCCCGCGGTGCTCGTCGCGCTCGGGCCTCGCATCGACTCGCTCGCGCCCGCGTGGCTGCAGCGCAGCTCCGCGCGCGCTGCCCGCGCCGACGCAGAGGGCGCCTGGGGGCGGCTCGCCCGCGGGGTGATGCGCCGCCCCGGCACGGTCGCGCTCGCCACGTCGGTCGTGCTGCTCGCGATCGCCTCACCGGCGCTGCGCCTCGCGCTGATCCCCGCCGACGCCCACGTGCTGCCCGCTGGCGCCCAGCCCCGTGTGGTCGCGGAAACGCTCACCCGCGAGTTCGCCGTGGACGGCTCGCAGGCGATCGCCCTGGTGGCCCACGCGCCCGCCGACGGCGCCCCCGCTGTCGTCGCGCTTGCGGGGCGTGCGCAGGTCGTGGCGGGCAGCCAGGCCGCCGTCGTGGGGGGCGGGCCGCGCTACCTCGGCCACGACACGTGGCAGCTCGAACTGCAGCCCCGCGGCACCGACGGGGCGCCCGCCAACCAGGCGCTCGTGCGCCGGCTGCGCACGCTTGCGCCCGCGCCCGCGCTGCTCGTCGGCGGGTCCACCGCGTGGTTCGTCGACCAGAAGGCCTCGGTCTCCGCCCACACCCCGCTCGCCCTGCTGATCCTCGCGCTCGTCACCGGCGGCTTCCTGTTCCTGATGACCGGCTCGCTCGTGCTGCCGGTGGTGGCGCTCGTGATGAACCTGCTCACCGTCGCCGTCGGCGCCGGCCTGCTCGTGGTGGTCTTCCAGGACGGCCACCTCGCCTCGCTGTTCGGCTTCAGCCCGATCGGCGGCCTGGAGGAGTCCGACCTCGTGCTGCTGTTCATCCTCGCCTTCGCGCTCTCCACCGACTACGGCGTGATGCTGTTCGCGCGCATCAAGGAGGCCCACGACACCGGCCTGCCAACGCGCGAGGCGGTCGCCTACGGGCTCGAGCGCACCGGGCGCCTGGTGACCGCCGCCGCGCTGCTGTTCTGCGTGGCGATCGGCGCGTTCGTGACCTCCGACATCTTCTTCATCAAGGAGCTCGGCTTCGGCGCGGCGCTCGCGGTCGCGATCGACGCCACCGTCGTGCGCGCCCTGCTCGTCCCCGCGCTGATGGGCCGCCTCGGCGAGCGCACCTGGTGGGCGCCCCGCCCGCTGCGCCGCCTGCACGCCCGCATCGGCCTACGCGAGCGCGCCCCGATGGGAGGAGAGCCCGCCGGCGAGCCCGCGGGGGCGTAGGGGGTCCGTGTAGAAGACTCTTATGGGGTCCTATAGGGTCCACGTAGAGTCCCCCGCACGGGTCCGTCGGTATACCGTTCCGCGCGTGCCCGTACGCACCGGCCTGCTCGGCCTCGGCTCCAACCTCGGCGACCGCCGCGCCCACCTGCAGGAGGCCGTCGCGCGACTGCCCGCCGCGGGCGTGGAGGTGGAGGCGTCCTCCTCGGTGTACGACACCGACCCCGTGGGGGACGTGCTCGACCAGCCGTCCTTCCTCAACGCCTGCCTGCGCGTGCGCACGGCGCTCGAGCCGCTGGAGCTGCTCGACGCCGTGAAGGACGTGGAGCGCGAGCTCGGCCGCGCCGCCACAGGACCCCGCCACGGCCCCCGCGCGATCGACATCGACGTCCTCCTGTTCGGCGACACGGAGTTGCGCCACGAGCGCATGAGCCTACCCCACGAGCAGCTGCTCACCCGCCGCTTCGTGCTGGTCCCCGCCCTCGAGCTCGACTTCGAGCTGTGCGCTCCCGACGGGAGCCGCCTCGCCGACGCGCTCGCGGTCCTGACGCTCACCGAGGGCGTGCGCTGGGCGGGGCCGCCGCTACAGATTGGGTAGGGCTCGGGCGTCGTGTGGAGCTGAGCCGGGCAGCGGTGTGCGCTTACGCCGTCTCGAGCCCTACGCCGCCGCGGCCCGCGCCGGCAGCCACTCCGCGGGCAGCGTCCCCGCGGGGATGTCGCCCACCATCGGCGGGAAGTACCGCGTGAGGTCCGCCGCGGGGTGGCCGGCGATCAGGGGGCGCACGTCGCCGAGCGTCTCCAACAGGCGGATGGTGGAGCCGATCTGCAGGTCCGCCGCGTTGGGCTCCTCGCCTCCGAGCAGCCCCTCCGCGATCCACGCGTCGATCTTCTCGAGGTGGCCCGAGAGCGCGGCGAGGTCGGCCCGCACGGGCTCCTCCTCGGCGTGGTTGCGCCGCGCCATCAGTTTCGCCGTAAGTGGCAGCGCGGGCCGCAGGACCGCGCGGGGCAGCGGCAGCTTCGTGTCCCCGACGAAGCTTTCCATCGTCCCGGGGTCGCGCAGGAACCCGGCGTCGAGGATCCGCCGGGGCACGCTCTGGAAGACCTCGTCGCCCCACCGCTCCGCCTCCAGCACGCGCTCCCGCTCGCCGGGGTCGGCGGGCAGCAGCGGCGGCTCCGGGGCGAGCACGTCGAGGCGGCGCATGATCGTGCGCGAGCCCACCAGCCGCTCACCGTCGAGGCGCATCCCCGGGACGGTGCTCCCGCCGTAGAGCAGCGGCCCCAGCCCCACCTGCACCATCGGCAGCAGGTTCACCTGCTGGAAGGGCAGCCCCTTGCGCCGCAGGGCCACTTCCACCGCCGCGCACGGGTGCGAGCCCGGCAGCACGTAAAGCTTCATCGCCACCGGGTCAGCATAATGGTTCGTGGTTCGCCGTGCTGGCCGAAACGGGGATGCGAGCGGAGCGAGTGTCTCCCGGCTTCGGTCGCCGTGGTGGGAGCGCGTGGGCTGCGCCGCCACGCTGCAGGATCGCCGCGGCGTGTGAGGCTTGCAGGCCGATGTTTGTGACGTTTACGCGCCAGCCCGAGTTACACGGAGTGGAGGAAGGGGGATACCCTGCCGGGCGATGCTGCTCGCCGTCGACGTCGGAAACACTCAGACGCACTTCGGGACCTTCTGCGACGCCGAGCTGCGTGAGCACTGGCGCTTCGCGACCGTGCGCCAGTCCACCTCCGACCAGTTGGGGGCGGCGCTGCGCAACCTGCTGGAGCTGCGCCAGGTGGCGATGGGCGAGATCGACGCGTCGATCGTCTCCTCCACGGTGCCAGTGCTGGGGCCCGAATGGTGCGCGATGGCCGAGCGGTACCTCGGCCACGAGATGCTCGCGGTGGGCCCCGGCGTCAAGACGGGCATGCCGATCCGCTACGACAACCCCCGCGAGATCGGCCCCGACCGGCTCGTCAACGCCGTCGCCGCCCACGAGCGTCTCGGGGGGCCGTGCGTGGTGGTGGACTTCGGCACCGCGATCACCTACGACCCCGTGTCCGCCGAGGGCGAGTACCTCGGGGGGATCATCTCCCCGGGCGTCGAGATCTCCCTGGAGGCGCTCACCGAGCGCGCCGCGGCGCTGCCCCGCGTCGATGTCACCGCCCCGCGGGCGCTGATCGGCAAGACCACGATCGACGCGATCCGCTCGGGCATCGTGTACGGGACCGCGGGCCAGGTCGACGCGATCGTGGGCCGCCTGCGCGCGGAGCTGGGTCCCCAGACCAAGACGATCGCCACGGGAGGCCTCGCGCACGCGATCGTCCCCTACACGAGCACGATCGAAGGGGTCGACGACCTCCTGACGCTCACCGGGTTGCGGCTCATATACGAGCGCAACCGCACGTAGGGCCCAAGCGCGCGGCCAACCGTGCGTGTTCAGGGGGGATCGTCCGCGTGTGTGGGCGGGCCGCCCTGGCGTTGCACGCGCTGGCCGATCGGAGATCCCGTGGATCTTCGATCGGTCCTCCGTGCCCCGCTGCAGCGGCCGCTACCGCTCCTCGCCGTCAACCCGCTCCTGACGTCAGACCCCACCCGCCGGCAGCCGGCTCCCTCACGGTTGCCACGCTGTCGTGTACGAGCGACAGAGCATCAAGTCCGCCGCGCGAGGACGAGCACCGTCTCGTAGGGCATCTCGAACGAGCCCCCCACCGAGTCGAGCGCCTCACCGACCGCGTCGAGCAGACGCTCGCGCTGCGCCGGCGGCAGCGCGTGGTGGTCGGAGTGGGTGGCCAGCTGGGCGAGCCACCCGGCCGTGTCGTAGCGCTCACTCCACGCGAACTGCGTCGTCTGCGCGGGGTCGTACGCGCCGGCAGCGGCGAGACCGTCGAGCGTGTCCTGCACCCGGGCGTCGCGGTTGCCGAACAGCACCGAGTAGTTCTCGACGCCGGGCCCAAGGCGCGTGTAGATGGGGGAGAGCAGTTCCCGCACGTGCGACGGGGGGTCGCCGAAGTTCCAGAACACCCCGACGTGTCCCCCGGCGCGCAACGCCTCAGCCGCGCGCGCCGCTCCTGCCCGGGGGTCGATCCAGTGCCACGCCTGTGCGGAGGTCACGAGGTCGAAACGCCGCCCCCGCGGGTCCCACTCCTCGAAGTGCCCAACCTCCACTTCCAGGCCCTTCGCGCGGGCGAGGGCCGCCATCCGGGCGTCCACGTCCACACCGAGCACCGCACAGCCGCGAGCCACGAGCAGCGCGCCCGCGATGCCCGTCCCGCAGCCCACGTCGAGCACGCTCTGAGCGCCGTCGGCGAGCAGCGCGTCCACCAGCGCCGGCGGGTAGGACGGCCGCACGCGGTCGTACTGCGCGGCCACCGCGCCGAAGGACTCCGCCCGGGATCGGTCCTCGAACAGCACGCGCCCCATCCTGCCACGTCGCCCCCCGCCGAGAGCCGGCTGAGAGCCGCGGAGTGTCGTCCGCGTCCGTCGGTTGTGCGTAGTCGCGTCGGCCACCCGCGGCCGATGCAACACCTCGCGGACGCGCTCCCTTCAGGCGGGGCCGCTCGCACCCTCAGCGGTCTCGTCCAACTGCGCCCGGAAGGACCCAGCCGGGCACACCGTCGCCCCTGCGGCGCGCACCCGGGCCGCGAGCGCCCCGTCGGAGGTGACCACGGCGATGGCGCCCGGCTCCGGGTCGGCCAGGACGCGCCGGACGATCTCGTCGTCGGCCGAGTCGCGCCGTGGCCGAGGCGCGCACGCCACGTCGACGACCTCGGAGCAGATTGGGGGAGAGGGAGGGCGCTCGAACACAACGGTCACCTGCTCCCCGCACCGGGCGGCCCACCGCTCGAGCTGGCCGACGAGGCGAACCGACGCCGCGTGCCGGTCTCGCCACCACCCGTCAGGCCGCGCCCCGATCACGTTCATCCCGTCCACGACCCACCGCATCGCGAGCAGCGACCGTCAGGTGGGCTTCGTGGCGAACGCGCCGACCACCGTCGGCCAGAAGGTGACGCGCCCGACCGGGCCGGTGTCGGCTCGCAGGCGGTCGGCGAGGGTGTCGAGGTCGAGCTCCTCGGCGGTGGCCACCCCGGTGGCGAGAATACCGGGCAGGAAGCTGCGGGTGAGGTCAACAGTGCGGCGGATTGCCTCCTCGCCGACGCCGATCGCGACCTCGCTGTCGAGGTCGGGGTTGGGCAGCAGGCCGGCGGCCGCGAACACCGCAGGCAGCCGCATGCCCATGTCCAGCTGCGTGCCCAGCCTGCAGTGCGTGGCGTGGATCCACTCGTTGAGCTGTTCAGAGGCCGGTGTCGGCGGCCAGGACACGAGGGCGCGCTTCGGTAGGACCGAGTCCAGGTGGATGCACATCTCGGCGAACACCACCACCCCTCCCGAGCGTACGTGGCGCGCCACGCTCGCCACCGCCGCCGTCGGGTCGCCCTGGTACATGAGCACGAGCCGCCCGACCACGGCGTCGAACGGGCCGCCGGCGGGCTCGACCTCGCGGAAGTCCCCGAGCACCAGCTCGACGTTGGCGTGCCCCGCCTCGCCCGCCCGCTGGCGCGCGGTGGCGAGCGACTGCTCGTCGCGCTCCACCCCGACCACCGTCCCTTCGCTGCCGACCAGCTCGGCCAAGAGAAAGCTGACGTCTCCCGGCCCGCAACCGACGTCGAGCACCCGCATCCCGGGCTCGATCCCTGCGCGCTGCAGCAGGCGGCGCGTGAACGGCTCGTACCAGTCCGCCTGGCGGCTGAGCCGCTCGTGCTCGTCCTCGCTGGACGCGCTCAACGCGTACTCGGGGTCTCCGGGCGACGACACGGGGCGCAGTCTACGGACCTTGTGCTGGTGGGAGCTCGTGGTTCTGGGGGGATCGTCCCGAGCGGGTTCGTGATCGCGCCAAGTGTCGCGCGCGGTGTCCTCCGTGCCCCCCGCGGCCTCGGTCGTTGACCGTGCCCCGGGTGCCCGCGGCCCCGGCCGTCAACCCGCTCCCTGACGGCGCCGCCGCCCAGCCATAATGGGCCGATGTCCACCACCAGCCTGACCGACCCCTGGGAGCTCGGCCCCCTGTGGGTCCCCAACCGCGTGCTGCTCGCCCCGCTGGCGGGGATCGGCAACTGGTTCGTGCGCCTGCAGGCCAAGCGCCACGGCGCCGGGCTGGTGGTCTCGGAGATGGTCTCGAGCCACGCCGTGCACTACCGCAACGAGCGCACGCTGCGCGAGCTACTGCGCATCCACCCCGCCGAGCGCGTGGGGGCCGGCGGGACGCAGGCGCCGACCTCGATCCAGCTCTTCGGGCAGGACCCCGCCGTGATGCGCTCTGCCGCCGCCGTCGTGGTCGCCGCGGGGGCCGACGCGATCGACCTCAACATGGGGTGCCCCGTGCCGAAGGTGTGCAAGACCGGAGCCGGCGCCGCGCTGCTGGCGGACCCCGCCCGCGCCGTCGCCGTCGCCCGCGCCGCCGTCGAGGGGGCCGCCGAAGCGCGTGTCGCCGGGGTGCAGGACGGAGCTGGTGCACGGGGGGCGCAGGACGGAGGCGGAGGAGGAGCGCCCGGAGCCGAAGGCAGGGGAGTGGTGCCGGGTGGTGAGAGGGCCGAGAGTCGTGTGGGGGTGCCGGTCACCGTGAAGCTCCGCTCGGGACAGTGGCCCGGGGACACCTCCGGCTTCGAGCTCGCTCACCGCCTCGTGGCTGACGCGGGGGTCGCGGCGATCGCCTTCCACCCGCGCTCCGCCGCGGTGCACCACCGTGGCGTTCCCGACTACGCGCTCGCCGCGCGCCTGGCCGAGACGCTGCCCGCGCCCGTGATCCTCACCGGCGGCCTGCACGACGCGCAGGGCATCCGCGAGACGTTCGCCCACACCGGCGTCGCCGCGGTGATGCTCGCGCGCGGGTGTCTCGGCAACCCGTGGCTGTTCGAGGAGCTCGTGCGTGGGCGTGTGTCTGAGCCGACCCCCGCGGAGGTGCTGGCGGAGCTCGAGTGGGTGCTCGTGCGCGCCGGCGAGCACCTCGGCCCCGAGCGCGCGGGGCGGTACCTGCGCAAGTTCTACCCCTGGTACCTGCCCCGCCTGGGGCTCGGCGGGGCACGGCTCGCCGACCTGCAGCAGGCGCTGCAGGCCACCGCCGACCTGGCCGAGGTCCGGCGCCTGCTCGCCTCCTGTGCGCGGCCCGCGGCGCTCGTGGCTTGAGTCGTCTTTGCCCCGCGCCTGCGCCCCCCGCGGCGCCTGCGGCCTGAACTCGTCTTTGCGCCCGCTCCGCCCGGCCCGCGGCGCTCGTGGCATGAGCTTGGCGGTGCGCTCTGCGAGATTTTTCCCGGGCCCGGCGGGTCCTGCGGGGCTCGCTATACTGCTGCGCTCGCTGGAGCCCGCCGCGTCCCGGCCGCCCTGCCCTGCACCGGGTGGGGCCCGTTCAACCGGCGGGTTTCGTTCGTCTCCCCTGCACTCTCCCCGCGAGCTAGACACATGCCGAAGGACGTCATCCTCACCCCCGAAGGCTTGGAGAAGCTCAAGGACGAGCTGGAGCTGCTCTCGACCGCGCGCCGCCGCGAGGTCGCCGAACGCATCAAGGAGGCCCGCGAGTTCGGAGACATCTCCGAGAACTCCGAGTACGACGACGCCAAGAACGAGCAGGCGATGCTCGAGAGCAAGATCGCCCAGCTGCAGGAGCGGCTGCGGATGGCCACGGTGATCGACTCCACGGAGCTCTCCACCGACGTCGTGCAGGTCGGCTCGGTGGTGCACGTCAAGGACGAGAAGACCGCCAAGTCCGTGAAGTACACGATCGTCGGCTCCGCCGAGGCCAACCCCGACGAGGCCAAGCTCTCCAACGAGTCCCCCGTCGGCCGCGCGCTGCTCGGCCACCGCCGGGGCGACACCGTCGCCGTGCAGGTCCCCCGCGGTCCTGCGCGCAAGCTCAAGATCACCAAGATCGACGTCGGCCTGAAGTAGCCTCCTCCCCGGTCGCTGCACGAGCCCCGACCCCGCGCTACGAACGCCGCTGGACCCGGAGGGTCCTCTTCCCAATCCCTCCTGCCCCGGCTCCCCGGTGAGCTCCCGACGCGGTTGAAGCCCTACTCTCTCGCCCATGAGCGGGACCGAAGAGGGCCACCGGCACGGCCTAGCCGAGCTGATCGCCGAGCGCCGGGCGAAGGCTCAGCGGCTGCGCGCCAGCGACGACACCGCCTTTCCGCACGCGTTCGCGGACGTCGAGCCGATCGACACGATCCTCTCAGCCTACGAGCACCTGGCCGCCGGTGAGGAAACCGACGAGCGCCACCGCGTTGCCGGCAGGCTCGCGGCGCGCCGCGGGTCCGGCCGGGCGGCGTTCCTGGACCTCGTCGATCGCACAGGCAAGATTCAGCTGCACGCGCGCCTGGACGTGCTCGGCGCCGAGCGCTTCGAGCTGTTGACGAGCCTCGACCTGGGCGATCTGATCGGTGTCGACGGTGCCGCCATCCGCAGCCGCCACGGCGAGCTGTCGCTGCGTGTGGAGAGCTTTCAGATTCTCGCCAAGGCGCTGCGCCCGCCGCCGGACAAGCACCACGGGCTCAGCGACGTCGAGACGCGCTACCGCCACCGCGAGCTCGACCTGATCTCGAGCGAGGACACGCGCAAGCTGTTCATCGACCGCGCGCGCATCGTCTCCGCCGTACGCGGCTCCCTCGACGCCGCTGGTTTCGTCGAGGTGGAGACGCCGGTGCTGCAGCCCCTCTACGGCGGCGCCCTGGCGCGCCCGTTCACCACCCACCACAACGCGCTGGACCGCGACCTGTACCTGCGGATCGCCACCGAGCTCTACCTCAAGCGCCTGATCGTGGGCGGGCTCGAGCGCGTGTACGAGCTCGGCAAGGACTTCCGCAACGAGGGGGTCTCGCACAAGCACAACCCCGAGTTCACGGTGGTCGAGTGGTACGAGGCCTACGCCGACTACACGGGCGCCGAGGAGCGCACCGAAGCGATCGTGCGCGCGGCCGCCGAGGCCGTGGGATACGCGGGCGAGCTCGACTTCTCGGCGCCGTGGCCGCGCGTCGGCTTCGTCGATGCGATCGAGCAGGCCACGGACATCGACGTGCGGGCGCACCCGACCGCCGAGGAGCTGGCAGCCGCGATCGCCCGCCGCGGCCTGGCGATGAACACGAAAGACGTCGCCTGGGTCCAGCTGGCCGACGACCTGCTCTCCAAGTACGTCGAGCCCAGCCTGCACAGGCCCTCGTTCGTGATCGACTACCCGACGGAGCTCTCGCCGCTCGCCCGCGAGCACCAGTCCGCCGACAAGCAGGGGCTCGTGGAGCGTTTCGAGGCCTTCGCCGGCGGGATGGAGATCGCCAACGGCTTCAGCGAGCTGATCGACCCCGACACGCAGCGCGCGCGCTTCGCTGCGCAGGAGCGGGTGCAGTTGCTCGACGGCAGCGACGCCGAGACGATGCCCTACGACGAGGAGTACGTACAGGCGCTCGAGCAGGGCATGCCCCCGACCGCAGGCGTCGGTCTCGGCATCGACCGGCTGGTGATGCTCCTCACGCGGCGCGACTCGATCCGCGAGGTCGTGCTGTTCCCCGCGATGCGCTCGTAGCGCCAGTGGGCGGGCGGTTCCCGGCAGAGGCCCGGGGGGCCCGTTGGTAGACTGTCCTATGGCGGCGTTGGGAACCGGGTGCTCATCTTTCTTGCGGTTTGAGACGAAGAGGGGGATGAGGCCCACCCGCCTCGCCACCCAGCCGACCGTCCCTACGGACCACACCAGACCGGACTGACAGAAGGGGCTCTGCCTACCATGTTCGAGCGATTCACAGAACGGGCCCGCCAGGTTGTCGTTCTCGCCCAGGAAGAGGCGCGGACGCTCAAGCACAACTACATCGGCACCGAGCACATCCTGCTCGGCCTGCTGCGTGAGGAGGAGGGCCTCGCGGCGCGGGTACTCGAGAGCCTCGACATCACCGTGGAGCGTGTGCGCGCGCAGGTCGTGCGCATCGTCGGCTCCGGCGAGGAGGTCACCTCCGGGCAGATCCCGTTCACGCCGCGCGCCAAGAAGGTGCTCGAGCTTGCGCTGCGCGAGGCGCTGTCGCTGGGGCACAACTACATCGGCACCGAGCACATCCTGCTCGGGCTCGTGCGCGAGAACGAGGGCGTCGCCGCGCGCATCCTGCTCGACTTCGACGCCGACTCCGAGAAGATCCGCAACGAGGTCATCCGTATGCTTTCCGGTCCCTCCGGGCGCCGCCAGGGCCAGGGCGCCGGAGCGCCGGGTGCCGGCGCGGGTGCAGGCGGCGGCCCCGCGGAAGGCAAGAAGTCCTCGAAGCTGCTCGACCAGTTCGGCCGCAACCTCACGAAGCTCGCCTCCGAAGGCAAGCTCGACCCCTGCGTGGGGCGCGAGACGGAGATCGAGCGCATCATGCAGATCCTCTCGCGGCGCACCAAGAACAACCCGGTGCTGATCGGCGAGCCCGGCGTCGGCAAGACCGCCGTCGTCGAGGGGCTCGCGCAGCGCATCACCAACGCCGACGTGCCCGAGCTGCTCAAGAACAAGCAGATCTACACCCTCGACCTCGCGGCGTTGGTCGCCGGCTCGAAGTACCGGGGTGAGTTCGAGGAGCGCCTGAAGAAGGTGATGAAGGAGATCACCCAGCGCGGGGACATCATCCTGTTCATCGACGAGCTGCACAACCTCGTCGGCGCCGGCGCCGCCGAGGGCGCGATCGACGCCGCCTCGATCCTCAAGCCCGCGCTCGCGCGCGGGGAGCTGCAGACGATCGGCGCGACCACCCTGGACGAGTACCGCAAGTACCTGGAGCGCGACTCCGCTCTGGAGCGCCGCTTCCAGCAGATCCGCGTGGAGGAGCCCTCGATCGACCAGACCGTCGAGATCCTCAAGGGCCTGCGCGACCGCTACGAGGCCCACCACAAGGTGCAGATCACCGACGACGCGCTGCGCGGCGCGGCCGAACTGGCCGACCGCTACATCTCCGACCGCTTCCTGCCCGACAAGGCCATCGACCTGATCGACGAGGCGGCCTCGCGGATGCGCATCAAGTCGATGACCTCCCCGCCGGCCAACCGCGAGCTCGAGGAGCAGATCGAGTCCACGCGGCGCGAAAAGGAGGCCGCGATCGAGGCTCAGGAGTTCGAGAAGGCCGCCGCGCTGCGCGACAAGGAGCGCAAGTACACCCACCGCAAGCGCGAGCTCGAGGAAGAGTGGGAAGCCGGCGAGACCCACGAGCGGCCCGCGATCGGCGAAGAGGAGATTGCCGAAATCGTCTCCATGTGGACCGGCATCCCCGTGTTCAAGCTGACCGAGGCCGAGACGCAGAAGCTGATGCGCATGGAGGAGGAACTACACAAGCGCGTGATCGGCCAGCACCCCGCGATCGAGGTCATCTCCAAGGCGATCCGCCGCTCGCGCGCGGGGCTGAAGGACCCCAAGCGGCCCACCGGCTCGTTCATCTTCCTCGGCCCCTCCGGCGTCGGCAAGACCGAGCTGGCGCGCACGCTCGCGGAGTTCCTGTTCGGCGACGAGGACTCGATGGTGCGCATCGACATGTCCGAGTACATGGAGAAGCACGCCGTGTCCCGTCTCGTGGGTTCGCCCCCCGGGTACATCGGCTACGACGAGGGCGGGCAGCTCACCGAGGCGGTCAGGCGCAAGCCCTACTGCGTGCTGCTGCTCGACGAGATCGAGAAGGCCCACCCCGACGTCTTCAACATCCTGCTGCAGATCCTCGAGGACGGGCGGCTCACCGACGCGCAGGGGCGCACCGTGGACTTCCGCCACGCGATCGTGATCATGACCTCCAACATCGGCGCCGCCGAGATCGCGCGCAACACGCCGCTGGGCTTCGCGGTGTCCGACGACGAGACGGGCATCACCTACGACGACATGAAGAACCGCATCATGGGCGAGCTCAAGAAGGTGTTCCGACCCGAGTTCCTCAACCGCATCGACGACGTGATCGTCTTCCACAAGTTGCAGAAGGAGGAAATCAAGCAGATCGTCGAGCTGCTGCTGCTGCGCATCCGCGAGACGATGGCCGAACGCGAGCTGCAGCTGGAGCTGACCGACCCCGCCAAGGAACTGCTCGTCGAGAAGGGCTGGGACCCCGCGATGGGCGCCCGCCCGCTGCGCCGTGCGATCCAGCGCTACATCGAGGACCCGCTCGCGGACTTCGTGCTGCGCGAGCAGGTCATCCCCGGGGCCACCGTCGTGGTCAACCCCGCCGCCGACGGCGAGGAGGGCGAGGTGCGCCTGACGATCGTCAAGCCCAAGAAGCAGAAGACCCCCGTTGCGGTCGGTGCCGAAGGGGCTACCTCGGAGCTGCCCGCGGGCGAGGACCTGGGTGAGGACCTCCACGATGGGGTTGGCGACGGCGACAGCGACGGCGACGAGCCGCACGTTGGCGGGCCCGACGACGGGCCCGTGGACGCCGCGGAGGAGTAGCTCGGACACCACGGATTGAAGGGGAGGGCCTCGGGTGGTGTTATCAGTTTGAGGGCATATATCACCGACTGGACCTGTGGGCAGCAACCAGATGGCAGTTATGAGAGGTCCAGTAGCTGTATGTCGCCCAAATACGCTTACATGGCTTCTCGCCGAGCTGCGGTCCCGGCCGAACTGAGGCACCACCGGGCCCCCGGGGGAGGGCCTGCACAACCCAAAGGGAGAGGTCTCTGGGGGAGCGCCTCACAACCCAACGGGAGGGGGCTCTGGGGAGCGCCTCACAACCTAACGGGAGGGGGCTCTGGGGGAGCGCCTGCCCTCCCCCAGCTCAGCGCCTGCCCTCCCCCGACCCGAGCCGTCCCCGCCGGGCCGTAGTCTGCGGGCGTGCCTCGCGCCTCCACGGTTCACGTCTGCTCTGAGTGCGGCTTCTCCTCGGCCAAGTGGCACGGGCAGTGCCCCGGCTGTGAGGTGTGGAACACGCTTGTGGAGGAGCGCGCCCCGGCGGCCGGCGGGACGGGCGGACGCGCCGGCGGCAGTGGCGTTCGCTCAGGGCAGCCCGGAGACCGGCCGACACCCCGCCCCCTCGCGGAGGTCGGCGCGGCCCCCGTGGCGCGCCTGCCCACAGGCACCGGGGAGCTCGACCGGGTGCTCGGCGGGGGGCTTGTGCCCGGTTCGCTGGTGCTGCTCGGGGGGGCGCCCGGCATCGGCAAGTCAACGCTCACCAACCAGGTGCTCGGGCACCTCGCGGGGCTGGGCCACCGCACGCTGTACGTCTCCGCCGAGGAGTCGCCCGAGCAGGTGCGCCTGCGCGCGGAGCGTCTCGGCCCCGGCGCGCTGGCGGTGCCGATCGTGGCGGAGACCGATCTCGACGCGGTGCTCGACGTGCTCGGCTCGCACGCTCCGCAGGCGTGCGTGATCGACTCCGTGCAGACGCTCCACGCAGCCGAGCTCTCCTCCGCGCCCGGGTCGGTGAGCCAGGTGCGCGAGGTCGCGGTGCGCGTGATGGAGCTCGCCAAGGCGCGGGGCGTCGCGACGATCCTCGTGGGGCACGTCACCAAGGACGGCGCGCTTGCAGGGCCGCGGGTGCTTGAACACGTGGTGGACTGCGTGCTCTCCTTCGAAGGCGAGCGCGAGCGCCCCTACCGCGAGCTGCGCGCGCTGAAGAACCGCTTCGGCTCGACCTCCGAGACGGGGCTGTTCGAGATGCGCCAGGGCGGGCTGGTGGAGGTGCTTGACGCCTCCGCGCGCTTCGTCGCGCAGGCCACGCGCGCCCCCGGCAGCGTGATGCTGGCCGCGATGGAGGGGTCGCGGCCGCTGCTAGTCGAGGTCCAGGCGCTGGTGGCCCCCTCGGAGCTCGAACAGCCTCGGCGGGTCGCCTCGGGCCTCGACCGCAACCGCCTCGCGCTGGTGCTCGCGATCCTCGCCCGCCACGGCCGTGTGGGGACCGGCGGGGCTGACGTGTTCGTCAACGTCGTTGGGGGCCTGCGGGTGGACGAGCCCGGGGTTGACCTCGCCGTCGCTCTCGCGGTCGCCTCGGCGAGCCGGGGTGTGCCCGCCACCGGCCTCGCCGGTCCGAGTCGAGAAGCCCACCCACCCGTCCCCTGCGCGTGCTTCGGCGAGCTTGGTCTGACGGGCGAGCTGCGCTGGGTCGGCCACCCCGAGCGCCGCCTGCAGGAGGCCGCCAGGCACGGGCTCACCGAGGTGGTGGCCCCCGCAGGCAGTGGGTCCGGCGCCTGTGAGGTCAGCACACTGCGCGAGGCGCTGGCTCGGGTACTGCCGCGGGAGCGGCGTGGCCCCGCGCGGGTAGCGGCGTAGCGTCCTCCCCTGCGGGCTCCGGTGAGGGCGCAGCTTGCCCCCGCGGGGTCCGGTGAGGGCGCAGCTCGCCTCGCGGTACGGTGAGGGTTCAGCTCGCCTCCGCGAGTCCGGCGAGGGCGCAGCTTGCCTCCGCAAGTTCCGGTGAGCAGGATTTGTGTGGGCTCGTTTCAAGCGGGTGGGCCCGCGGTGGGCTCGGGGTGGTGTTCCAGCCTCAAGAACCCACATGGGGAGGCGCTAAATCCCGTGTAAATGCCGTAAAATCCCCGTCCGTGGCTCCACGATCCGGCGAAGACTTCGACACCGACGCTCGCCCGGAGCCTGGTTTGGTGAAGGCGCTGGAGATGGTGGCGCCGGGAACGGCCCTGCGGGAGGGGATGGAGAACATCCTGCACGCCCGCACCGGAGGGCTGATCGTGATCGGCGACCCCGAGGAGTTGAGCTTCCTGTTCTCGGGTGGCATCAAGCTCGACATCGACTACTCCCCGGCGCTGCTCTACCAGGTCGCGAAGATGGACGGCGCGATCATCCTCAACACCAACTCCACCAAGATCGCGCTGGCCAACGTCCAGCTGATGCCGGACCCCACGATCCTCACGCTCGAGACGGGCACCCGCCACCGCACCGCGGAGCGCATCTCCAAGCAGACCGAAGCGCTCGTGATCGCGATCTCCCAGCGCCGCGAGGTGGTCTCGCTGTACGTGGACGGCACCAAGTGCATCCTCCAGGACATCCCCGTGGTGCTCGCCAAGGCCAACCAGGCGCTTGCGACCCTCGAGAAGTACCGCACCCGCCTCGACCAGGTCTCCACGCGGCTCACGGCCCTGGAGTTCGAGGGCGGGGTCACGCTGCACGACGTGCTCACCGTGCTCCAGCGCGCGGAGCTCGTGACGCGGATGGCCGTGGAGATCGAGCGCTACATCGTCGAGCTCGGCACCGAGGGGCGCCTGATCGAGATGCAGCTCGAGGAGACGATGGTCGGCACCGCCTCGGAAAAGGCGGCGCTCGTGCAGGACTACCTGGCGAGCTACTCCGATGAGGCGTTTGCCTCGGCGCTCGAGGAGATCGGGCGGCTCGGCCACCAGGACCTGCTCGACTTCGGGCGCCTGGCGGAGCTGCTCGAATACGACCGCAAGTTGAACACGCTTGACTACCCCGTCTCGCCACGCGGCTACCGCACGCTGGGGCGTATCCCCCGGCTGCCGAAGCTGGTGGTGAGCGAGATCATCAAGGAGTTCGGTGGCCTCGACGAGTTGTTGGCGGCCACCGACGCCGAGCTAGAGGCGATTGAGGGGGTGGGGGAGATACGCGCCAAGGACATCCGCGAGGGCCTTCGGCGTTTGCAGGAGATCAACCTCGTGGACCGCTACCTGCAGACGTGAGCAGATGGGCTAGGAACGGCTTTCAAGCTTGCAGTCTGACGTCAAGGCCGCCCCGGGCGGACCCACTAAAAGGAGAGAACCCATTCCTATTCCCCAGGCAATCGAAACAGAGCCGATCGAGGACCTCCAGATCGTCACCGAATGCGAGTGCATCGAGTTCGAGTTGGGCGATCACGTGGTCTACCCCCACCACGGTGCGGGCAAGGTCCTCAAGAAGGAGGAGATGGAGGTGCTGGGCGAATGCCGCGAGTACCTCACGATCAAGATCCTCCACAACGACATGACGGTCAAGGTCCCCACCGAAAACGCCGGCCTCGCCGGCCTGCGCCGGGTGATCGACGAGGAGACCGTCAAGAAGGTGCTGGACGTGCTTCGGGACGAAGTCTCGGACATGCCCAAGAACTGGAACCGCCGGTTCAAGCACAACCGCGACAAGATCAAGACCGGCGACATCTACGAGCTCGCCGAGGTCGTGCGCAACCTCGCGCTGCGCGAGTCCGAAAAGGGGCTCTCCACCGGCGAGAAGCAGATGTTCACGCGCGCCAAGAAGATCCTCGCCTCGGAGCTGATGTACGCGCTCGACAAGGACGAGGACGAGGCCGAAGAGTACCTCGACGACCTGCTCGCCAACTCGGCCTCCTCCAGGCTGGCGCTGGCCGAGTAGCAGGGCTTGCCGGTTGCGCTGATCGTAGCCGCCGGTCGCGGCGAGCGCTTTGGGGCGGACGGTCCCAAGGCGCTCGCCGCGCTCGCCGGACGCCCCTTGTTGCAGTGGAGCGTCGACGCGCTCCGTGCTGTGCCGGCGATCGAGCGGATCGTGGTGGCGCTGCCGCCAGGTGTGGGGTTACCTCCCGGCGTGGGTCGGTTCTCCGGTGCGGCCCTGACGGGTGAGACGCCGTCCTCCGGTGGCGGGCAGTCCGCCGGCGGGACGGAGCTCGCAGAGACGATCGCGGTCACGGGGGGTTCGGTCCGCTCGGAGTCCGTGCGTCTCGCGCTCGCCGCGGCGGGGTCGGGGGACCCCGTGCTCGTGCACGACGCCGCGCGTCCTTTGCTTACGCCGCAGCTCGCCGAGCGGGTGCTCGCGGCGGCGCTTGGAGAGGGTGTAGATGCGGCGATCGCGGCCGCTCCGGTGACTGACACCATCAAGCGGGTGGGGGAGGGCGGCGCCGTGTTGGAGACGCTCGACCGCGCGGGCCTGTGGGCAGTGCAGACTCCGCAGGTCTTCCGCCGGACCGCCTTGGAGCGGGCGCTTGACGTGCCGGCCGATGTGCTAGCGCAGGCGACCGACGACGCCTGGCTGGTGGAGCGCGCGGGTGGGCGGGTCGTGGTGGTGGAGGCGTCCCGCGAGAACCTCAAGGTGACCACCCCGCTGGACCTCGCGCTGGCGGAGTTGCTGCTCGCTGGGAGTACAGCGGCTGACTGAGCAGACTCACATCCGGGAGGGGGCTCAGGGGGAGGGCCTGCCCTCCCCCTGCCAAGATCAAGGTGACCACCCCGCTGGACCTCGCGCTGGCGGAGTTGCTGCTTGAATCGCGCTCTGATGCTCACTGACTACCACCTCCACCTGCGCCCTGACGACCTCGCGGCCACCGCGGCCGCTCACTTCACGCCGGCCAACGTGGAGCGCTACCGCGAGGTCGCCCGCGAGCAAGGGATCACGGAGCTTGGGGTCTCCGAGCACATCCACCGCTTCCGCCAGGCGCTGGAGGTGTGGCGGCACCCCTTCTGGCTTGAGAACGCGGTGGATGACCTCGATGACTACTGCCGGTTCGTGCGCGAGGAGACGGACCTGCGGTTGGGGCTCGAGGCGGACTTCGTGCCGGGCGCGGAGGACCGGACGGCGAACCTGCTCGAGGCGCGCGACTTCGACTACGTGGTGGGCTCCGTGCACTTCCTGCGTGACGCCGCGGTCGACATGGATGATGGCGGGATCTGGAGTACGGGCCGCTCCGCGGAGGAGATCTGGCGACGCTACTTCGAGACGCTGGGGGAGGCCGCGCGCAGCGGCCTGTTCGACATCCTCGCGCACCCCGACCTCGTGAAGGTCTGGGGTCCCGACCGTCCGCTGCCGGAGGGAGACCTGCGCCGCTACTACGAGCTCACGCTCGAGGGCATCGCGGAGTCGGGTATCGCGGTCGAGGTCTCCACCGCGGGGCTTCGCAAGCGCGCGCGGGAGCTCTACCCGGCGCCGGCGTTCCTGCAGATGTGCGTGGAAGCCGGTGCGCCAGTCGCGCTCTCCTCCGACGCGCACCGCCCCGAGGACGTTGGGGCCGACTACGACCAGGCGCTCGAGCTCTTGGAGCAGTTTGGCGTCGGCGAGCTGTGCGTGTTCGAGCGCCGCGCGCGGCGCCTGGAGCCCGTTGGAGCTGGCGTTCGATGAGCCTCTCTGGAATCGGCTACGACTGCCACCGCCTCGTCGCCGGCCGCCGGCTGATCCTCGGTGGTGTGGAGATACCCCACGAGCTCGGCCTCGAGGGGCACTCGGACGCAGACGTGTTGACTCACGCGGTGATCGACGCGCTGCTCGGGGCGGCGGGTCTGGGGGACATCGGCGAGCACTTCCCCGACACCGACCCTCGCTACCGCGACGCCGACTCGCTGGTGCTGCTGGAAACAGTGCTCACGACCGTGATCGCCACCGGCCTCGAAGTGGTGAACGTCGACTGCACGGTACTGCTGGAAGCGCCCCGGCTCGCTCCCCACCGGCAGGCGATCCGCGAGCGCCTCGCGCGGGCACTGGGTCTGTCGCCCACGCGGGTCAACGTGAAGGCCACCACCGGTGAGGGGCTGGGCTTCATCGGGCGCGGCGAGGGCGTGGCGGCGCTGGCCGTCGCGAGCCTGCGCACCCGCTGAAGCCGGCGGGCAGTTGCGAGCAGTAGGCGGCAGTGAGACTTGCGGGCAGCCGCGAGCGACGGGCTGTTGTGAGACCCGCGGCACTCGCAAGGGCCGGCGGGCGCCACAGGTCAGCTAGGGTTGGCGCGTCATGCGCCCCATCCGCCTGCACGACACGCGCACCGGGGAGGTGCTGCCGCTGCGCCCGCGCGACCCTGGCCGGGTGGGCATCTACGCGTGTGGGCCGACCGTCTACAGCCGCATCCACGTCGGCAACGCACGGCCGTTTGTGATCTTCAGCCTGCTGGCGCGCCTGCTCGAGCACGAGGGCTACAGCGTGAAGCTCGTCATGAACATCACCGACGTCAACGACAAGATCTACGACGCCGCACGCGCCCAGCACCGTCCGAGCGCCGAGCTGGCCGAGGAGATGACCGCTCGCTACCGCGAGGACACCGACGCGCTGGAGTTGGGCCGCCCGAACGAGGAGCCGCTGGCCTCGGAGACGATGGGCCCGATCGTCGCCTACATCGATGCGCTGATCGAGCGGGGCCACGCCTACGAGAGCGGCGGCGACGTGTTCTTTCGCGTGCGCTCGGACTCCGACTACGGCTCGCTCTCCCACCGCCGCCTGGAGGACATGGACCAGGGCGAGCCTGTGGAGGGGTCGGACCGCAAGCAGGACCCGCTCGACTTCGCCCTGTGGAAGGCCCGCAAGGATGGCGAGGACACCTTCTGGCCCTCGCCCTGGGGTCCCGGGCGGCCGGGCTGGCACATCGAGTGCTCGGCGATGGCGGAGCACAACCTGCGTGTCGGCTTCGACATCCACGGCGGTGGCTCGGACCTGCTGTTCCCCCACCACGAGAACGAGGCCGCCCAGACCCGCGCTGCGCGGGGGGAGGAGCTCGCACGGATCTGGATGCACAACGGCATGATCCAGTTCACCGGGGAGAAGATGGCCAAGTCGGTCGGCAACATCGCCCCGCTGCACGAGGTCATGGAGCGCTACGGACGCGACGCTGTCGTGATGTACCTCGTTTCCGGGCACTACCGTCAGCCCCTGGCGTTCTCAGAGGCGGCGCTCGAGCAGGCGACGGCTAACGTCAGCCGCAT
The DNA here is from genome assembly GCA_963725535.1 of uncultured Solirubrobacterales bacterium. Classification (GTDB taxonomy): domain Bacteria; phylum Actinomycetota; class Thermoleophilia; order Solirubrobacterales; family Solirubrobacteraceae; genus Palsa-744. The sequence goes on along the minus strand of CAVRYX010000007.1, from coordinate 392,109 downwards.
TCGAGAGGCGGCACGCCGGCTCTCCCCAGGCGCTTCGGACATCGCCCTCGACGAGTTGCGCGAGCGCTTCTTCGAGGCGCTGGCCAACGACTTCAACACGCCCGAAGCGCTAGCCCACCTCAACGAATGGCTGCGCGAGGCGACGCGCCCTGCGGTCGAGGCCAAGGGCGACGCTCACCTGCGCGAGATGCTCGGCGTCTTGGGGTTGGAGCGCTTGCTGGCCGCGCCCGCTGAAGCGCCGGCCGAGGTGGAGGCCCTGGCGGCCCAGCGTGAGCAGGCACGAGCGGAGCGTGATTTTCAGGCCGCCGACCGCCTGCGCGATGAGATCGCCGCCGCTGGTTGGGAGGTCCGCGACGTGGCGGACGGCTTCGAGCTGCTGCCGCGGTGATCCTCTACGGGCGCAACCCCGTACGGGAGGCGCTGCGAGGGCGCCGGGCGCACACGGTCGGTGCGGTGTGGGTCTCAGGAGGTGCGGCCCGCGAGCCGTGGCTGGAGGGAGTGGCGGTCCGCAAGGCCACGGTGGAGGAGCTCGAAGGGCGCTGCGGCTCGAGCACTCACCAGGGGGTCTGCGCGGAGGCCGGCGGCTACCCCTACGTCTCCGCAGACGAGCTGCTCGCCGAGCAGGACCCGCTGATCGTCGCGCTCGACCAGGTGCAGGACCCGCAGAACCTCGGCTCGATCTGTCGCACCGCAGAGTGCGCGGGGGTCACCGGGGTCGTGATCCCCGAGCGCCGCGCTGCCGAGGTCACGCCCGCGGTCTGCAAGTCCTCCGCGGGCGCGGTCGAGCACCTGCGGGTGGCGCGGGTTCGCAACGTCGCGGACTTCCTTCTGCACGCCCGCGATGCTGGGTGTTGGTCCTACGGCGCCAGCGCTCCCTTGGTCGGCGACCCTTCAAGGGCCAGCCGCGTCGAGGCGGGGACGGGCACGGGGAGCCCCGCGAAGGGGGGAGGACGGGGGGCCGACGCGACGGTGCCCTACGACCGCCCCGACTACCGCGGCGGGGTGGTGCTGGTGCTCGGCAGCGAGGGCCGAGGGCTGCGCCCGCGGGTGGCGGGGGCGTGCGATCAGCTGGTCTCGCTGCCGCTGCTGGGGCGGGTCGAGTCGCTGGGGGTGTCCGCGGCGGCGGCGGCGCTCCTGTACGAGATCTTGCAGAATCGCCGCCGTGCCCTTGACAACGCTCCCTGACTGTGCGACCCTCGCGTCAGTAACGCTGAACCTAAGCTTTACCCACAGTCGTTTTCCATAGCTGTTGGCGCCGGGGGAGGTGTGCGCCACTGAGCGATCCGGGCTGCGCGCAGTCCGAGAAAGGACCTGCTCGTGGCACGTATCTCCAGTAACCCTCACTCTGAGGTCAAGGTCGATGACGGTTTTCTGATCGCCATGGCCAAGCAGGGAGACCGCACCGCGTACGAGCGGCTGGTGCGCCGCTACCACGGCTTCGTGCGCCTGAAGGCCTCCTCCTACTTCCTCGCCGGGGGAGACTCCGACGATCTCATCCAGGAGGGCCTCGTCGGCCTCTACAAGGCGATCCGGGACTTTCGCACCGACCGCGAGTCGAGCTTCCGCAACTTCGCCGAGCTGTGCATCACTCGCCAGATCATCACCGCGGTGAAGACCGCGACCCGCAACAAGCACACCCCCCTGAACCAGTACGTCTCGTTCTCCTCGACGCCCGCCGCGAGCGGCGAAGATGCCCCCACGCTCGATCAGATGCTCCCCGGCCCCTCCGTGCACGACCCCGCCAACCAGGTGATCTCCTCCGAGGAGCTGCGCTCGCTGGTGGGCTGCCTCTCCACAGCCCTCTCGGAGCTCGAGAGCCGCGTGCTCTCGCTCTACCTGGACGGCTGCTCCTACGAGCAGGTGGGCGTGCGGCTCGCCTGCGACACGAAGACCGTGGACAACGCCCTGCAGCGGGTCAAGCGCAAGGTGGGCGCGCACCTGCGGACGCGGGCGGTCGCCGCCTAAGGGGCCCACGACAAAGTATCTGACGGTCCGGTGCGGCCGCTCCGCGGCGATCTGCGCCACCCGCGATGCTCGCCGTGCCACCAGCACGGCTGCGCTCACGTGCGTCGCATCTCATCCACGGATCGACCACTCCGATCCCGCCATCTACTTTGTCGTGAACCCTCGGCAGACCGAGGCCGCCCCGCAGGGCGGCCTCGGTGAGATCGAGCTGCCGGCGTCCCGCCGGTGGTGACGCCTCAGGAAAGGGGTTCGGCCCTGCGGTGGCCGTGCCTGTGGGGGGGTGGTTTGGAATCTTTCCCTTCTTCCCCGTTGCGTTCTTCGCCTTCCTTTTCCCCTTCAGTGGGCGACGTGGACCCTTCCGCGGGCCCCGAGGAGTTGCTCGGAGCTTCCGGCGTCAGCGTCGTGGCCGGCGCCGGGTTCACCTGGACCGTGAACGGCTGACTCGCCGCGCTCCCGTTGTCGGGGCCGCCGGGGATGTGGACGCGGAAGACGTCGGTTCCCGTGCTGTACACCTGGTAGGGGATCGAGAACGTCGATTCCGGCGTGAGCGTGCTCACCTGCACGACATGGAATTCATGGGTTGAGGTGTTCTCGCGCTCCAGGTAGATCACGTGGCCCGGGCGGCTCGGGGTCGGGGCGACGCTGCCCGTGAACGTGACCGTCTGGCCCTCCAGGATCGTGGTGGCGGACACCTGGGCGCTGAGCACGTACCTGACGCCCTCGTACAGCACAGCGGACCTGTTGCTTATCGCCAGCGCAGGGCACACCGCGCCCGGTGGGCACGGTGGGGCGCCACTGGATTTGACCTGGTAGAAGGTGCTGTTGACCGGCGTCTGCGGCGGGAACGTGTACGCGCCGGTGCTGGTGGTTTCGACCTGGGCGACCTGCACCCACCCGGGCTGGTGGACCGTGCGCGCTTCCAAGGTGACCGTACCGGTCTCGCCCGCAAGCACACCGCCGATCGTCACCGACTGCCCGTAGTCGATCGGGTCCGCCGAGGCGTTGATCGTCAGCGCCGGATTCTGCGCCTGGGAGATCTCATAGGAGAGCACCTCCGACGGGCTGGCGATGTTGCGCCCCTGGCTGCGCACCAGCACACGGAGATTGGCGTCGCCGGGGACGATGAAGGTGTGGGTGATGGAGTAGCCGCCCCCTGCTTCCACGACCCCTGAGTCGATCCTGTGCCATTCGTTGCCGGTGAGTGCGTTCTGGCGCTGCAGCACCACCCGCGCCCCGACGTCCGCCGGGGTGACGGTGCCGGTGAACGTGACCCTGCTGGCGACGCCGGTCAGGATCTGGGTGCCTTCCGCCGGCCCGTTCAACGTCACCTCGGCGGCGACCCTCACCCCCCTGTCGGGGCCCTCGGCGCCACGGGACTGCACGTGCCAGATGCGATTCGTTTCCACCACCCCGCCGGCGTTCTGGAACTGGTAGAAGCCCTGCGCGTCGGTGGTGGCGCTCTGCACGTAGCTGAACCCTGCAGTCCCCGGGATGTGCTGGAAGAGCTGCACCACCTGGCCCGCCGCGCGCACGCGGCGTCGGCACACCAGCCGACCGAAGATCGTGACCGGTTCGCCCACGGTGATCCGCCGCGGAGCGACCACCATGCCGATGCGGCACCGGCCGCCCGGACTTGGATGCCTGAACGCGGAGGCCTCCGTCGCGAGCAGTGCAAGCGACATGACCGCCGACGCGACTGCAACTGCGCACGCTGCCGCGATGCTCCTTCTCAAGCGCATGGGTTCTCTCCTCAATGCAGGGTTGGGTGATGTCGGTCCGGGGCCGTCCCGCCATGCCCCGAGCTCTCATACGGCTCTCTTTACCTCGCCCTAATAACCCGGTGGGGCGGCGATCGTTGCGGTGCGTGGTCGTCGGGTGTTCGGCTGCGTGTTGCGGGAGCTGCGTGAGGTTTTCTGAGGAGCGCGTGATGTTTGCGGGAGAGTCGTGTCTCTATAGGGCGTCCGTAAGGACCAACAGATCGCGCGAGGTTTCCGCTCCCGGACCCTGTCGATGGCGCTCCATCCTTCCGTCAACGGGTCCGGTCTCGTGCAAGAGCGCCCCTCCCCACGGGGCGGGACATGGCTTCGGGGCGGCCCATCCTGGCGGGCCGCCCCGAGCTGTCCCTGGGCCGCGCCTCTACGAGCGGTTGCGAGGGTGCCGGTTGCGAGAAGGCCTCTGACGGCGAGGAAAAAGTTCGGATGAGTCGCGTGGGTAGAGGTTCGACCCATGACTTTTTGTCCAGCCGCGTGAAGTCTTGAGGTGGTTCGTGTCTAACGTGTCGTAAGGATGGTTGGGCGCTGAGCCGCTGCGGGGCCACCGGTGACCCCGGGCCGCCACGGCGCCCGTACAAGCGATGAGTCCAGGAATCCCCACCCGCCTGCTGGCGACCCAGTCGGATGAGCGACTGCTCGCACTCGTGCGCGAGGGGCACGAGCGCGCGTTCGAGGCGCTTGTGAACCGCTACCGCAGGCCGCTGCTGAGCTACTGCCGGCGCCTGCTCCCCGAGGCCCGCGCGGAGGACGTCATTCAACTTGCGCTGCTGAAGACCTGGATCGCCGTGCGGGAGGGGGCGGAGGTCCGCGACCTCAAAGCGTGGCTGTACCGGGTGGTCCACAACACCGCCGCCAACGCTGTGCGTGATGCCGCGCACGACGGCGAGCCACTCGCGGACCCGGCCCGCTGGTTGGCGGCGGCGGAGACCGGCCCCGACCTCGGACTGACAGCGCGCGAGGCGCTCGCCGAGGTGGCGGCGCTGCCCCCGCTGCAGCGCGAGGCGATCGTCCGCACCGCTGTCGCGGGGCACAGCCACGAGCAGGTCGCGAGCGACCTTGGAATCAGCGACGGCGCGGTCAGGGGGCTGGTGTACAGGGCGCGCACGACGCTGCGCACGGCGATCACCGTGCTCACCCCGCCCCCGCTGCTCAGCTGGATGGCCGGCCGGGCCGACCAGGGCGGGCCTGCGCCCGAACGGGTCACAGAGCTCGCCGGAGGTGGCGCGACCGTGGGACTCGGTGTCGGTGGGCTGCTGTTGAAGGGGGGAGTCGTGGCGCTCACCGCCGGCACCCTGCTAACCGGTGCGGCGGTCGTCCACCTGAGCGAGTCCACGCACCACCGCGATCGGCACGGGCTCAGCGCGGCGAGTGTCTCCGGGGGCGCGGGCGCCGCCGGCTCCTCTTCGGCGCCGGCCGGCGTGGGGCCTGTGCGTGGCGAGTCCGCATCAGCCGGTTCGCCTTCGCACCGTGCGAACCGTCGGAGTGCGCTCGGGCGCCGTGGCACGTCCGGCAGCGGCCGTCAAACCCGCGGGGGCCGCTCCGTCGTGGTGAGCGCCCCCGGCGGTGGCCGCTGCTGCGGGCGGGCCGGTACCCCCGCACAGCCGCATGGCGACTCGGGTACGGGCGCGCCGCGATCCGGGGGCACGGTTCAAGGCGCGACGCCGCCGAGCAGCCCCGGTCAAGGGAGCCAAGGTAGTGGGTCGGGGCAGAGCGGGGGCTCGGGGCAGAGTGGAGGATCGGGCGCGGGGCAGACCGGCGAACCCGTGGGCTCGGCCGCCGGCAGCGGCTCCGGGAGTGGGGCGGGGGCGAGTGGTGCGCCGCCGCAGGGCTCCGGGGAAGGGAGCGGTTCCGGTTCGGACTCGGGCTCCGGCTCGGGCTCGGGCGGGGCGGAAGGCTCCTCCGGCAGCCAGGGCTCTTCGAGCGGCTCTGAATCCTCAAGCGGTTCGGAATCCTCGAGCGGGTCCGAACCCTCAGGCGACTCGAGCGAAGAACAGTCGGGCTCGCTGGTCGGAACCGTGGTGCACGAAGTCGGCAACGCCCTCGAACACCTGCTGCACTGAGGCTGCTCAGAGGACGCGGACCGCGAAGCTGCCGATGCCTCGCAGTGGACTATGTTCATGTTCAGAGCGAGGCGGGCGCGACTGGCCTCCAGCGGCGAAAGACGCTGAACGCGGACTACGCAGCCAGTGCCTGTCGAAGCGCGCTGGCCGCCAGCTGAGCTGGCGGCCAGGTTAGTTGTAGCTCTCCGTCGCGCTCCAGGGTGCCCTGCACGCCCATCAACTCCAGCCCGATGACCGCCCCATGCCCGTCGTACTCGACGGTGTGCCCCTCGGGCGTCTCTAGCGCCTTCGCAGGCGGCCCATCCGGTGACCCCACATGCAGGTAGAGGACATCCCCACGCTCGTCGTAGTCGTGGTAGTCGAAGTCGATGCCGGCAATTGTGATCGTCATGTCGCTACCCACCGGGATCGTTGTCCTGCATCACAGCCGTTACAACCCACGCGGGCTCCTCGTTGAAGTCTACGACGACTCGTAGCCAGCGGCTGGGCTCCACGTGCTGGCGGTAGAAGCGCTCCCGGCCGGGAGTCGGGTCCAGAACGTGGAGATCGGGCCGGGCAACCGTCTCGAGGATCACGTCAACGTGATCGAGTAGCCAGGGACGCCGGCGAGCAAGATGCAGATGGGAACCCGCGTCGAACACCACCAGCCGGCCATCCTGGTCAGTCGTATGGGGATGCTCCACGGTCACGACGCAGACCGTACCCCGGACCGCGGACATTGCGCTGCTGCCCAACGGCTCAGGAGGTCTACGGAACTCGCCCTGTTGAACTTCGACTACCCTGGACGGTTCGAGAGGCCGGAGGTTCGCCTCACTGCACGCCCACTCCGCAGAGCCGACGGCCGGGATCGAACCGGCGACATCCGCTTTACAAGAGCGGTGCTCTACCAGCTGAGCTACGTCGGCGTGGCGTCTCGCATCGTAGCGCCGCGGCGGTGTCGTCCTGCCCGGCTGGGCGCAGGTGCGCGGTGGGGCTCACCGCGGAGCGAGCGGATTGAGCCGGTGCGCCTGCGCCGCGGCGTGCAGGTCGCTGTTGTAGACGAACACGGCGCCGAGGTCCTCGCGCAGGGTGAGCGCGGTGGCGAGGTGGATCGCGTCCATCGCGCGCAGCGGCGGGGTGTGGGCGTCGGTCGCGAGCTCGAGGATCTCGGGGGAGAGCGGGACCAGGTTGATCCGCTCGAGCGCCGCGCGGGCAAGCCGCAGCACGTCGCGGCCGCCGAGACGTCTCGCCGTGCAGAGCGCCTCGACGCGGATCAGCTCGCTGGCGACCTGCACGGGCCAGTCGGCCAGCGCCGCACGAAAGGCGGCCGTCTCGCGCTCGGCCTTGAACAGCTTCACGAGCGCGGAGGTGTCGACGTAGGCAGCGCTCACTCGCCGCGGACCCACCGCAGCGCCTCAGACGCCGGCGCGCCGCCCGTGGGGTCTGGCTCGCCCGGCGGCGGGTCCAGCTCAAACAGGCTGCCCCGTGCCGGTCTCGCGCCGTAGTGCTGGGCGAGTCTGGCCTGCAGTTGGGAATCCGAGCCGGCGTCGGCCAGTACCGCCCAAGCCCCGCGCAGCGTCAGAGCACGGATCTGCGCTGCCGCCGAGCGTGTCTCGGCGGGGTCGAGCAGCGGCTCGGTGAGAGCCAGCGCGCGCTCCACCTCCGGGTCGCGTGCAACGCCGAGGCGCGGATGACGGGAGGTCATGGGCCGCATGGTAGCACTTTGCTGTAGCACTCTGGTCGGAGTGCGCGAGCGACTGAGCGCTGCGGAGGGAGGTTGATGGACGTCTAGGACCCCACCCACCCACCCGCCCGCTCGGCTGGCGCCGCCAGACAGGTGCATCCGGCTGGGTGGTGTATCAGTTTGGGGGTATATCACCAGCTGGACCTGTGGGTAGCAACCAGATGGCAGTTATGAGAGGTCCAGTAGCTATATGTTCGCCAATGCACTATCTGGCTCTCGCGATCTGCGGGTCCTGGCCAAACTGAGACACTACCTCCGGCCGTCAGATATTTATTCGTGAGCCCCAACCGCCAGCCACTCGCGCAGCGCCTCGTGCATCGCCTGCACGCCGACGATCGGCCCGGGTGGTTCGCTCCACTCGGCGGGCACGACGGCAAACGGTCTGGTCTGCGGTCCGCCGAGACCGCCGTGCGAGCCCATGAACTCCTCGAACGGAGCCACCTCGTCCGTGCTCGGGTCGTACATGCAGTTGACGAGGAGGTCCGGGCAGTGCGGGAAGCGATCGTGGCGGCGCAGATGGTCCGCTGCCGTAGCGCCGAAGTGGGCGAGCGGGTCCTCGCCCTCGACGGCGTCGTCGCTCAGGCGCCGCCGACCGGCCCCGCCGATCACCAGCGCCCCGTGCGCCTGGGAGCGCACCATCACGAACCCGATCCCGGGGTGGGCTGCCAGGGTGTCCACCAGCCGCGGGTGCGTCTCGGCGATCTGCTCGAGCGTGAGCCGCTCGGGGCTGAGCGGGAGGTAGACGAGCGCGAGGCCGCCCGAGACCATCACCACCGCCTCGTCCCCCTCCTGCCCCTCCACTTTTTCGTCCGCCCCCCGGCGAACGCTGCGCTGCGCGAGGGCCTCCCGATTCGGTCCCAGCGCGACGGTGCCCTCGACCGACCGGGCGCTGGTGGCACGTGCCAGCATCCGTCCCGGCACGCTCGGCTCCTGGCGCGCTTCGGCCAGCACGGCGCCCACGTCGCCCCACGCCTCGTCGACTGCTGCCGGCGCGTACACCCCGCCCTGCTCCAGCGCTCCGTGCACGAGCGCCTGGAGCGTTTCGCCGTAGCGCTGGCGGAACGGCGCGCCCTGGGTCTGACCGTGGTCGGAGAGCACCACCAGGTGGTAGGGGCGCGGCGACTGGGCGCTCGCGCGCTCCAGGCGGGCCAGCTGGCGATCGTGGCGCCCCAGCACCGCCAGCGCGTCTGGCGCGCGAATGCCCGAGTGGTGGGCGACCTCGTCGTAGCCCACGAAGGTCGCGTAGCTGACCGGCACGCCCTCGACGATGTCGGCCATCAGCAGCGCCGTGACTAGGTCGCGCATCACCACGGCGATCGTCGCCCGGATCAGCGGGTACGCGCCTTTCCTGTTGACGTGCTCGGCGCCGCTGCGGCGCTGGCGGCGGGCCGCCCGGCGCTCGTACGCGATGTCGGCGAGCGACAGCACGATCGTGCGCATCAACCCATAGGGGTCGGAGAAGTAGGCGAACAGGTCTCCCGCCTTCGAACGGCTGCGGTCGCGGATCACGCTCATCGTCGCCGTGCAGCGCGGCGCGTCGCCGGAGAACATGTTCCCGCGGCTCGTCCCCGCGGCCGCCAGCAGCCCCTCGCCGGTCGACCTGCGACGCTCGATCTCGGCCGCGTCGGCAGGATGGTTGGAGACCATCGTGCGCCCCGACTCCTTCTCGTACCAGCGGAACGCGGGCATGTCCCAGTTGCTGCCGAGCAGCAGCCCGGCCTGGCTTGCCCCCGTCTGCGAAGAGAGGTCGCACTCCCAGCTCTGCAGGCGGTGGCTGCCGTCTGCGAGCCACCGCGCGATCGTGGGTGTGTGCCCTTCGCGGATCGCGTCGCGCAGGACTCCCTCGCCCAGCCCGTCGATCTCGAACAGGATCACCCCCGGGACTCCGGTGTCGCTGTGGCGGCGTGTGCGTCGCACCCTGCGCCTGACCACGCTCAGGTGGCGGGCGTCCCCGTCGACGTCGAGCAGTGGCGCTACCACCATCGAGACGAGGGCCAGTCCGAACGCGATCGCCAGGTCGGCCCAGAACGACGGCGTCTTGCCATCCACTACGTAGAACGCGAGCGCCACCATGCCGGCGCTGAGCGCAAGCGAGCCGAGGCCGAACGTGACGATCGTGAGCGGCAGCGCGATACGTGTGACGAGTGGCCACAGGACGGCGTTGATGAGCGCCATCACGGCGGCGACGAGCACGGCGGCCCGCAGGGAGAGCGATTCGTGGCTTGGCAGCAGCGCCGTCAATGCAACCAGGGCCAGCGCCTGGACTGCGAGCATGACCACGGTTCGGATGCCAAACCCCACCAGCCGCCGCCAGCGGCTCAGACGTTGCTGGGTTGCGCGCTCGCCGATCGCTGAGGGCATCTCGTTGCTACCGTCTCGTCATGGTCGATGGCGCGGTCGCTGCCCGTCGCACGGGCAGGGCCGCAGACCGTATCGTTTTCCTCGGCCACGCGACGGTCCTGATCGAAGTGGACGGCGTGCGTCTGCTCACCGACCCGCTGCTGCGCGACCGCGTCGCCCACCTGCGCCGCCAGGTCCCGCCGCTGCCGCGGGACCTGTTCGCCGACCCGGCTGCGGTGCTGGTCTCACACCTGCACCACGACCACCTCGACCTCCCCTCGTTGCGGCTCCTCGGTCGGGACACCCCCCTGATCGTGCCCGCCGGCGCAGGGGAGTGGCTGCGGCGTAAGGGATTCGGGGCGGTGACCGAGCTGGGTGTCGGCGAGGTTGCGCAAGTCGGGTCGGCGACCAAGTTGGGGGACGGCGACTTCGCGAAAGCCGTGACGCTCGCGGTGACCGCGGTGCAGGCTCACCACGACGGGCGCCGTCCGGGCGGGCCACACGCCGAGACGCTCGGCTACCTCGTGAGCGGCGGGCACACGGTCTACTTCGCCGGAGACACCGAGCTCTTCGCGGAGATGTCCAACCTGCCGCGGCCGCTCGACGTCGCTCTGCTGCCGATCGCCGGCTGGGGTCCCACGCTTGGCGCAGGTCACATGGATCCGCTCCAGGCGGCGCGGGCGGCCCGGTTGATCGGGCCGCGGATCGCCGTTCCCGTGCACTGGGGAACGCTCTCGCCGATCGGCCTCGGCCGCCGCCGCGCGCAGCTCGGTGACCCGCCGCGCCTGTTTGCCGAGCACGTCGCGAGCCTGGCCCCGAGCGTCGAGGTGCGCATCCTCTCTCCCGGTCAGGGCACGGATCTCTAGGATGTGCGCGATGTCCTCACAGCAGACCTCGCTCAGCGGCGACCGTGGGATGTTCGGATCGGTCGAGACCGTCGGCGCCGCGGGGGTGTTCGGCCAGGTCATGGGCCTGGTCGCCGTCACGCTGGGCTTCTTCACGCTGGGCGCCTACCTCGGCCGCGAACTCGTGGGCGGCCTCTCGATCGTCTTCTTCATCGTCGGTTTCGTGTGCATCATCGGGCTGAACTTCGCGCGGCGCTCGGAGATGCTCGCGATCACACTGCTGTTCGTCGCCGGACTGGCGCTCGGGCTGGGGATGGGCGGGGTGCTGAACTACTACGCCGAAACGGCTCCCGACGCGGTCTGGCAGGCCGCCGCCGCGACCGCCCTGTTCGTGGCCGCGCTGGGCAGCGTCGGCTACTCGATCCGCCGGGACCTCTCCGGCGGCTACCGGCTGCTGTTCGTCCTGCTGCTTGTCCTGATCGTGTTCGGCTTCCTCGGGCTGCTGGTCTCGATCCCCCACGCCAGCCTCATCTACGCGCTCGCCGGCCTGGTCGTGTTCGGGGGGTACACCGTGCTGGACTTCAACCGCATGCGTCGCGCGGGCATGGCCGAAACGGTGCCGCTCGCGGCCGGCATCTTCCTGGACATCCTCAACATCTTCCTGTTCTTCCTGCGGATCTTCGGGGGTCGGAGCTGAGCGGCTCGCTGCCGGCTGCGACGCGCTCTCTGCGCACTCCTCCGGCCTGACGGGAACGTGACACATGGCGGAGGGGCTCTCGGCATCCGAGGTGGGCAAGGAGATCGGCGAGCACCAGCACGCGCACGCGCACGCGGCCGAGGCTCCGCCGAAGGACCGCCGCGACCGGCTGCTGTCGATCACCGAGGCGCTGCTGCTGTCGTTGGTGGCCGTGCTCGCCGCGTACTCGGGCTACGCCGCGGCCAAGTGGGGCACCTACTCGTCGGTCTCGCTGGCCAAAGCGTCCGCGGAGCGCACCAAGGCCAACCGCGCCGACCTCGAAGCGCTGCAGATCCGCACGCTTGACTCGGTGTCGTTCAACGCCTGGTTCAGCGCGTTCACGGCCGGCAACGCGACCGCGGAACGCCTGGCGGAGAAGCGCCTGCGTCCGGGCTACCGCCCCGCTTTCTACGCCTGGCTGGCGACCGACCCGGCCCACAACCCGAAGGCGCCGCCCGGCCCCTCCTACATGCCGCAGTACGTCATCCCCCAGGAACGCCTCGCGAACACCGAGGACGCCAAGGCGGACACCAGCTTCGCGCAGGGCACCGCCGCGGGGGCGACCGGCGACAAGTACGTGCGCGACACGGTGTTCCTGGCCACGGTGCTGTTCCTGGTCGGCATCAGCGGCCACTTCCCGCTGCGCCCCGCGCGCTACGGCCTGATCGGGGTCGGTGTGCTGATCCTCGTGTTCGCGGTCGTGCAGCTGCTCGGCCTGCGCGCCCCGCCCTGAGGTCGCCGAACCCGCGTCCATGGGGGAGGCCGGCGCCGCATGCGGCGCCGGCGCGACCGGTACATGTACCGGTCGCCGGACCGTGCATGCACGGTCCGAGGGGCCGCACATGTGCGGCCCCTGCCCTCGGCGCATGCGCCGAGGGCCCTTGGGCATAAGATCGGTCAGTGGCAAGCACTCCGGCACTCGCGACGTGGCGCGAACGGCTTCACCTGAGACGCCTGCTGATCGGCGCGCTGGTCCTCGTCGTGCTCGGCGCCGCCGCGACGCTTGCGGGCTGGGACCTGACCGGCTGGTGCAAACACATCTGGAGCATCGTCACGAGCATCCCGCTCGGCTCCGTGATCGCGGCGCTGGTGCTGCTCACGCTGCAGACGACCGCGACCGCGTACGCCTGGTACTCGATCCTCCGCTACGGCTACCCCGACTCCGAGGTCCGCTGGATCCAGATCCTGGCGTGCTACGCAGCGGCTGTCGCGCTGAACTCCGTCCTGCCGGCCAACCTCGGCACACTGGTGATGCTGCTGATGTTCACGACGATCATCGCTGCCGCCACGTTCGCGGGCGTGCTCGCCGGGATGGCGGTCGAGAAGATCTTCTTCACCCTGATCGGCACGTTCGTTTACGTGTACCTCTTTCTGACGGTCGGCGGGTCTTTCTCACTCCAGCTGGGTTTCGTGACCGAACACCCGTGGGCCACCGCGATCCTGCTCGTCGGTCTCGCCACGCTCCTGTACCTCGTGGCCCGGGTGCTGCGCCAGCGCGTCAAGCAGTGGTGGGCCCAGGCAAAGGTGGGTGGGCAGATCCTCGTCCACCGCCGCGCCTTCCTCGGGCGCGTCGTGCTTCCCGAGGCGATCAGCTGGGTGGCGATGCTGGGGGTGATCGCCGTGTTCCTGTCCGCCTACCACATCCCCGTCAGCTTTCACATCCTCATGCGTGTGGTGGCCGGCAACTCGATCGCGAACGTCAGCTCGGTGACTCCCGGCGGGGCGGGGGTCGTGCAGGGCTTCAACGTGCTCTCGCTGAAGGGCGTCACCAGCACGTCCAACGCGACCGCCTACTCCGTGTCCCAGCAGCTCGTGACCACGGCGTGGGGCATCCTCTTTGCGATCGTGGTGCTTGTCCGAGCGTTTGGTTGGTCCGATGGCAAGACGCTCGTCGCGCAGTCCTACACCCAGGCGCGTGAGAAGAAGGCTGAGCACTCAGCCGCGCGCAAGGCCAAGGGCCGGGCCGGCGCGCCCAGCGGCTCCAGTTGATTTCACCCGAGCAGCGGACGCGGGGCATGGAGGCCCCACGCACACGGCCGTGGTTGGCGTACCCACACGCGTGGACGATCCCAAAAAACCATGACGGACTGTGCGCGTTTGGTAGCTCTCACCGCGCGCCGAACATCGCCTCCAGGCGCGCGGCGAGGATCACGTCGCCCTCGACGCTGCACCGGCCCGCGGCCATCGCGGTCACGGCGTTCTGCACGCCGGCGACCACCCTGACCCACTCGGCGAGGCCGAAGTGGACCGTCACCGCGGCCTCCAGCGGGGCGGGCTCCACCAGCCGTGCGTGGCCGGCGCGCGAGTCAACCTCGATCGCCCACCGCCACGGGGCGTCCGGCGGCGGCTCGATCGCGAACGGTTCGAGCTCGTACGCGATCGCTCCGTGGAAGCCCCCCGCGTGGGCGGGCTGGAAGCCGCGGGCCATCGCGCGCAGCAGCGCCCGCTGGCGGCGGGGCTCGGCGAAGCGCCGCTCGAGCGTCTCGTCGTCGTGGCCGCGGACCCTCGCGGCCAGCGCGCGGCGGCCCGTGCGGGCGGCCAGCGCGCGCACCGGGCGGGTGTGCTCGCCGGCGGGCGCGTGGGTCCGCGGCTCGCGTCCCTCCAGCTCGGCGCGCGCCCGGGCAGCCTGGTCGCCCACCCAGCGCATCCTGTTGCGCTCGGCGTCCGTCTCGGCCTCGGCGAGCACCGCGCGCGCCTCCTGCCGGTCCCCCGGGCCGTCACGGCGGTGGAGCGCCGTGGCGAGGTCCACCCTGGCCAGTCCGGTCAGCCACGCGAGGTCGAGGGTGTCGGCGCGCGCGACCGCCGCGCGCAACTCACCCACGGCCGCGTCGGGGCGGCCCGCCAGCAGTTCCAGGCGACCCACGTGCCACTCGGCGATCTGGCCGAGGAACACGCTCGGCATCGCCTGCATCACATACGGGCGCAGTTTCTCCACCAGTGGGCGCAGCCGCTCGCCCGCCGCGCGGTCCTCGGCGAGCGTCGCGGCGATCGTCAGCAGGCACAGCGCCGCCGGCACGTGGACGTCGGGTCGGCGCAGCGGTGCGAGATCCTCTGTGAGCAGGCTCGCCAGCCGCCGCCGGGCCGTGTCGTGGTCGCCTTCGACCGCAGCCGCCATCGTCGCCAGCGCCGACATGTAGCCCCACGGGCCCACTGCCTCGATCGCCTCGAAGGCGGTGCGCATCGACGCCACCTCGCCGTCGTAGATCCACCCCGTCGCCAGCAGCACCGTCAGCTCCACGGCCATCTGGATATCGGGACGCAGGCGCTGGACCGTCGCCCCGGCGCGGCGGATCAGCGCTTCGCCGCCCTCCCGATCGCCGCGGTCCAGCAGCCGCTGGCCCCGATTCGCGTCGACCTCCCACGTGAAGCGAGGGCTGCCCAGGCGCTCGGCGATCTGCGCCATCCGCTCGATCGCGCGCTCGCACTCCGCGATGCGCCCGAGCGCATAGTGGACCACGACCGACAGCTGCACCGTGCGGAACAGCAGGTCCTCGCGGCCGCCCCCCTCCGCCACTTCGCTCAGCTCGACGAAGCTCTCGACCTGGTCGAACACCGCGAGCGCGAGGGGGTCCGGGCCGCGAGTGGTCGCGTACAGCCCGGCCAACGCGGCGAGGACCCTGGCTTCGGTGTCGCCGAGGCGCTGCTCGAGCTCCCGCGCGCGCTGCGCCAGCGCGACGAGGTCGGCTTCGTCGTCGGTGTACGCGAGCGCGAACGTGAGCCGGCACACGATCCGCAGCGCGAGCCGCGGCTCTTCCTCGCCGAGCGCCGCGAGACCCTCGCGCAGCAGCACGACCGTGGAGGCGTCGTCGCCGTTGAGCTCGAAGCCGAAGCCCACGTCGCCGCCGGCGAACCCGAGGGCGGCGCGGGCGAGCAGGCCGGCGTCGCCCGTCGCCCGCGCGACCTCGACGGCGGCGCGGAACGCCTCGCGCGCGCGACCCATGTCGGCCGCGAGCAGCTCCTGCTCCCCGAGCTCCTCCCACACCGCGCCGCGCGCGGCCGGGTCGCTCTCCGGCAGCAGGGCGAGCGCGCTGCGCAGGTGGGCGGCCGCCTGCTCGTGGTCGTGGCCCTCGGCGGCCTGCGCGGCCGCTGTCCTGTACGCCGCGCACGCGCGCTCGGGGCCCGTTAGGGCCACGGCCTGGCCGTAGTGGCGGGCGAGCTCCGACGGCTCGGCGTCCGGGTCCTCCTCGAGCGCCTCGGCGACCGCGAGGTGCAGCCGCGCGCGGCCCGCGCCGTTGCCTTCGCCGTCGGCGCCGGCGGTGAGCGCTTCGCGGATCAGCGCGTGGGGGAACGCGACCGTCGGCTGCGCGGCTGGCACCTCGTCCACGAGGCGCTCGCTCAGCGCCTGCGCGACCGCGCGCTGCGCGTCCTGCTCGCCGATCCCAGCGGCCCGGGCGGCGAGCGCGACCGGCGCGGCTGGGCCGATCGCCGCGACCGCCGCCAGCAGCCGCTCGGTGGCCGGGTCGAGCCGCGCGAGGCGCTCCTCGACGAGGTCGGCGACCGCGTCGGGCACGGGCGCTGCGTCCAGCGCCTCGCCCTCGCGCAGCGCGCCCCGCTCGTTCAGGTCGCGCGCGAGCTCCGCGGCGAAGAACGGGTTGCCCGCGGTGCGCGCCTGCAGCCGGGCCGCCAGGCGCGGAGTGATCGCCCGCCCGACCCGCGCGGCCACGAGCGCGGCCAGCCCGCCGGCGTCGAGGCCCTCCAGGCGCAGCTCGGTCAGGTCGCCGGTGCGGCGCAAGTCCGCGAGCGCGCGCGCCACGGGGTGCCGGCGGCCCAGCTCGCGCTCGCGCGCGGTGACCGTCAGCACCAGCTGGGCCGCCGGGGCACTGTCCAGCAGGTGGCTGAGCGCCTGCGCGGAGGCCGCGTCGCACCACTGCGCGTCGTCGAGCACCACGTGCAGCGGCGCCCCGCCGGCCGCGCACGCCAGCGCCGCGCCGATGCCGCGCAGCAGGCGGTACCGGGCGCCCTCGGCGGCCACCCACTCGCCGGCGGCGCCCGCCGGTCCGCTCGGCGCTGCCTGCGCGCCGAGCTCCGGCACGAGCGCCGTCAGCTCGGCCCCCGCCGCCCTCGTGAGCGCCTCGCGCCAGGCCCCGTCGCCCGCGAGCGCGAGCTCGCCGATCGCCCTCACCCACGGCTCGAACGCGACCACCGCCTCCGGTGGGCAGCGCGCGAGCACCACCACCGCGCCCCGCGCGTGCGCCTCGGCCGCCGCCGCCGCGGCATGGCGCGTCTTGCCGATCCCCGGTTCGCCCAGCACCACCACTGCCCGGCGGCCTGTGCGCGGCGCTGTCGCCTCACGCAACACCCCGATCTCGCGGTCGCGGCCGATCAACGGCTCGCTCGCGTATGCCGCAAGCACGCGCGGCAGCGGAACGCCGGCCGCCGCAGGCGCCTCGCTGCGTTCAGCCTCCGGCACGAGCTCGCGGGCGCGTTGAGCTCCCGGCGCAATCTCGCGCCAGCGCAGGCTCGCTGCTTTCACCGGCGCGGGCACACCCTTCAGCTCGCACTCGCGCGCCTGCTCCAGCGCCACCCCGTCACGCGATGCCACGAGCGCTGCCACCAGATCCTGCACGAGCACCTCACCACTCGCCGCCGCAGAGCACAGGCGGCTGGCAATCACCACCGCCATCCCGTGCAGATCCTCCCCGTCGGGTATCGGCTCGCCGGCCGCCACGCCGACCCTTGCGGCGATCCCGATTCCGCCTTCCTCCGCGTCCAGCCGCTCGACTGCCGCCTGGATTCCCGCCGCCGCGCGCAACGCCCCCATCGCGCTCTCGAAGCTGGCCATCGCCCCGTCGCCGAGTGTCTTGACCACCCGCCCGCCGGCGGCGTTGACCACGCTTTTCACGTCCTCCACGTGGGCGCGGCGGACCCGCTCCATCCGGTCGTCCCCGAGGTGCGCCAACAGCCTGGTCGATTCGACCAAGTCGCTGAATACCACAATCGCCACGCCTCCCATGGCCCTCATCCTCGCGCATCGCGTCCGGCAACGAGCTTGCCGGCATCCTCCTGGCACGGACCGAGCGGCTTGCCGAGGCCGTACAGTCCGAAACCGGAATCGATCCCTGACACCGACAAGGAGGACGCAATGACCGATCACAGGACCGGAACTCGCGATGAGTGGCTTTCGGCGCGGCTTGCGCTGCTCGACGCCGAGAAGGAGTGGACGCGGCGCGGCGATGAGCTGGCTCGGCTGCGGCAGGACCTGCCCTGGGTTCCGATCGAAAAGGAGTACCGCTTCGAGACCGATGAGGGAACCGCGTCCCTGGCTGACCTCTTCAAAGGGCGCTCGCAGCTGCTCGTCTACCACTTCATGTTCGGGCCCGACTTCGCGGCCGGATGCCCGTCGTGCTCAGCGATTGCAGATGGTTTTTCAGGATCTGTGGTGCACCTGGTCAATCACGACGTCGCGTTCACGGCGGTGTCGCGGGCCCCGCTGGCAAAGCTGCAGGACTACAAGCTGCGGATGGGCTGGAGCTTTCCGTGGGCGTCCTCGTTCGCGAGCGACTTCAACTACGACTTTCACACATCGCACACCGAGCAGGAATGGCAGTCGGGCGCAGTCGAGTACAACTTTCGCACCTCTGACTTCCGGCCGTCCGAGGAGAGCCCCGGGCTCATCGAGATCGCCAGGGGCGCCGGCACCGATCCTGTGACCTTCAGAAAAGAGGGGCCCGGTATGAGCGCGTTCGCCCTCGAGGATGGCGTCGTGTTCCACACCTACTCGGCTTACGGGCGAGGCGTCGAATGGCCTCTGGGGCATGTACTCGTGGCTCGACCGCGCCCCGCTCGGGCGCAACGAGACCGGCATATGGTGGCGCCGCCACGACGAGTACGAAGACTGAGCCGTGGCCACATGACGGGCGGGAGGACCATGAGCGCCGAGCAGTCGCGAGAACAGCATCAGCAGAAACCCCTTATGGGGCCACGCGCCGAGCTCCGAGCCGAAGCCTGCAATCATCGCGTTGATCGCCAACGATCACTACCACGAGAGGGGAGACCGCGGTGAGCGGATTCGTCAACTATCGCCTCGAGAGCGCCGTCGCGACCATCGTGATGGACGACGGCAAGGTCAACGCGTTGTCGGTAGACATGCTGGGCGCATTGCACGAGGCGTTCGACCGAGCCGAGCGCGACGGTGCGGTCGTCCTCCTACGCGGCCGCGACGGCTACTTCTCGGCGGGCTTCGACCTGAAGGTCTTCGCCGGCGGGGACGCGGAGCTGATCGTCGAGATGCTCCGGCTGGGAGCGACCCTGGCGCAGCGGATCATGGGCTTTCCGGCGCCGGTGTTGATTGCCAGCGACGGTCACGCGGTCGCGGCGGGAGCTTTCATGTTGATGGCGGCGGACGTGAGGATCGGGGTTGACGGCGAGTTTCGAGTTGGCCTCAACGAGGTGCAGATTGGGCTGACGATGCCTCAGTTCGTGATCGAGCTCGCGCGCCAGCGGTTGCACCCCGGTCACCTGGCGCGTGCGGTGATCGACGCTGCGATGTACACGCCCCGAGAGGCTGTGCAGGTCGGCTACCTCGACGAGGTCGTGCCAGCGGCTGAGCTTGGCGAGGCGGCACAGCGCGAGGCGCAGCGGCTCGCCGGCCTGAACCGTGGGGCGCACACAGCAACCAAGCAGCGCGTACGGTCCCCGTCGCTCGCTGCGATCGGTGCGGCAATCGAGAGCGAGCTGAGCATCGAGGCGCTGAGCGGGGTCAGCGCTCCGGCATAGCAAGCAGGGAGCACCATGTCGAGCAGCATCCTGAACCCCGTCACTCTGGGCACGACCGGCCTGGAGGTCTCCCCGGTTGCGTTCGGCACCTGGCAGCTCGGCGGAGAGTGGGGTCAGAGAGATGTCGAGGCCGAGTTGCTCCCCTATGCGCGCGAGCACGACATCCCGGCGTCCGTTTGGAACCGCCCCACTGCGAGGGCCGCACCCCTCGTGGACTACGGCGCCCGCCTCCCACTAGACGACGAACGCACACGATGACAGGGCGCGGAGCGTCACTGATCCTCGCGGCCTTGCTTGCTGGGTTCGGCGGGACGGTGACGAGGGCTCACGGTGTGAGGACCGTCTCGAAGGCGGCTTCCTTGGCGCCAAGTGGGTTCGTCGTCCAGCCCGAGATCGCGGACCCGTTGTGCAACGGCGGGCGCGGAGCTCGTCTGCCTGGAAAGTTGGGCGGGGACTCGGTCGTCGCGAGCGCGACAATCGCGGACGGCTCCACGTTGATCGCGCTCACCGACGTCTATCCGGGGAAGAGGTCTGCCGTTCTGCGCTCCGTCACGCGCACGTGTGCTCCCAACCGCGAGTTCGGCGACGACGGTGCTGCGACGATCACGATCCCTTCTAGTCTGCGGCCCACCGATCCGGCGAAGGACGGGTTCCCTGCCGAAGGCGTTTGGGTCAACGCGATCGCGCCGAGGAACGGTGGCGGTGCGATCGTGGCCGGCGTCTATGGAGGCGACTGGGTGGTGGGTGAGGTGACCGCGCGCGGAACCGTAGATCAGACGTTCGGGAACCACGGATGGGCCCTGCTGCCGCTGCCCGGGGCGGTGACGGCGATCCTTCAGGAGCCCTCGGGGCGGATCGTCATCGCCGGAGACGACGGTGGTGCTGGCTGCTGCACCGTGAACTGGGCGGCGGCCCTATCGGAACACGGCCAGCTCGAAGATGGATTCGGGGCACAGGGGCGAGCGGCGCTGCCGACGGGCGAGGATTCAGGAGTCCGCTCGCTGGCGCTCGAGCCGAACGGTGACATCTTGGCCGATATCGGCTACGGAAACATGGGCTGCTGGGGCCTCGCGCTCGCGATGCTCACGCCGTCCGGAGCGCCCGAGCCGATGTTCGCGGAACGACTTCGGCAGTTTTGGGACGCACACCACTTTGGTGCCTTCGTCGGCGACGTTTACATCGACAGCGAAGGCTTCACTCTGATCGGCACAGGACAGAACCCGTGTGCCGGCGGGCCTCGGTTCTCCGCACCGTCGGCCACGGGTCTCATAGCCCGCTTCCGGACCGACGGCACGCCCGCCGGGCTCACGGTTCGATTCCCCTCTCGAATGGATGGGTCTGTGCAGGCGCTTCGCGACGGCCACGACGCCATCCTCGCCACGACGCCGTACGCGGACCCAACCGACATCACACTCACGGCACTCCGTCCCGACGGCTCAACGGACCCCCGGTTCGCCAGCCACGGCAGCGCCCGGATCCGCACGCCCTGGCACGGATCCAGCGCAACACTCTCGACCACGGTCTCGATCGACGAAGCGAGCCCGACCGAGATCGTCATCGTCGCGACAGACTCCGAACGAAACCAGATGCAGCTCATCCGCGTGCGCCTCTGACCAGTTGCTGCGCGATGGTCACCGTGTCGCAAGCGTGCGGAGGATCGGGAGTAGCGCGGCGGCGCGCAGAGGTCACCCGTGGTGGGCGCTTGGCGTCTTTGCCATCTGTGTGATCTGCATCCACGGTCTCGTGGTGCTCGGCGAGCCCGAGCCAGCCTCCTGAGCGGCGCGGGCCTCGGCACGCCCGGGCCCCCCGCGTGCCGGCCGCCGGCCTCACGACTCGGTGCCGGCCGCGCCTGCGAGTGGCTCTCCGCCGCAGGCGTACTTGCGGGGCGTGAGCTGGACGATCGGGATCGTCCGGTTCGCCCGCGCCGCTTCTCGGCGGTACGTCGCGTAGGGCGCGAAGACGCGGTCGGCCAGCGCCCAGAGCCTGTCGCGCTCGACTTCGCCACTGACCACCGTCGCTCGCATCGGGACACCGCCGAACGTGACGTCGGGGTGGGCCCGCAGGTTGTGAAACCACGCCGGGTGTCGCGTGTCACCAGCCCTCGATGCCACGATCGTGACCCTGTCTTCGTCATTGAAGTAGATGACCGCGTTGCGTCGCCTCGCGCCGCTCTTCGCGCCCCTGGTCTCGAGCAGGGCGGTAGGGAGGACGAGGCCCAGTCCCAGGCGGCCCCGGGTCGCCCGCATCAGATACGGATCGACCTTCCACACGACCTTGGCCGAGATGCGCCTTCCCAGGCGAGTGGCGGAGCCCGCGGCGTACGCGCGGCTGAACGCGCTGCGGGGGCGGTGGGGGTCCACGTACTTCAGCCGACGAGGCACCGCGGGATTCTCCCACGCGACTCTCGGCACGGCCGTTGATCGCGGAGCGAAAGTCACTGACCCACCCTCGTGCGAGACGTGCCGTTCTCCGTTCGCTGGCGCGGCGGCGCGAGCTCGGTCAGGTCGTCCTGAGCGCGATCGTGAAGCTGTCGCTGATTGGCGCCTGCACGGTGCCGCCCGGTGATCCGGGCTTCGGCACAGCGTTGTAGATGCCTTCGATCGTGTCCTCGGTGACCGTGAGCGTGAGGTAGCCGAAGTCGATCTCGTTGTAGGCGTTGAGGACGACACCGAGTTCTTCGTCCTGCCATTCAGGGGGCGGTGGCTGGCCGTCGACCTTGCCCATGTGGTGCAGGTGGTGGTAGCCGCCGGCTCCCGCGACGATGTAGGTGACCGGTTTGCCGTCGTACTGGCGCGTGAACCGCTGGTAGTTGTGGACGTGCCCGTTGAGGACGAGGTCGGCCGCGCGGTTCGCCTGCGCGAAGGCCTCGTCGAGGACCGCGCCGATGTTCGGGCTGGAGCCGTGGAACTGGTCGGCGGAGTAGACGGGATGGTGAGCGGCGACGATCAGCGCCCTGTCCCTCGGAGCCGCGGCGACCTCCTCGGCTACCCACGCGACCTGCTCGGCATCGACCTCCCCGTGCTCGGGGACGTTCGTATAGAGCCCGACGATCGTCGCGAGCGGTGTCGTGAGGGTCCAGTAGACGTTCGGCTGGGTCATGGCCTTGCGCGGGGCCTCGCCGGCCTCGGGCGTGTGCGTGCCGGGCGGCGCGCAGAAGTTCTCGACGAAGCCCTCGAGCGAGCTGTGCTCCGGTGGGTCTTTGGTGTCCTTTGCGGGTGTCACGGCGCCGTCGTGGTTGCCCGGGATCGCGAAGATCGGCGCCGGGTAGTGCATGTAAGGCTCGTAGAACTGTTCGTAGTAGAGCGCGCGCTGCCCATAGAAGTAGACGACGTCGCCGAGGTGGTAGAAGAACGACGGCGCCGGGTTGAGCGCCGCGAAGTCGCGCTCCATGGCCGCCGCGACGTTCTCCTGAAATTCGGGCTGCTTGATCCCGCCGGTGTCACCGACAGCGTGAAAGACGAGCTTGCCGGCCTCCTCGATCGCTGCCACGGCCTTGGCGCCGAGAGCATCGGAGAGGTCGAGGCGGTAGGGAGCGTCGCCTCGTGGTTCTGGGAGTGGGAGGGCGTCCTCGCGGTGCGCTGCGCGGGCTCCGCCCCGCAACTGGCGCTGGGCAGAGGCGCGAGGGAGGTGAAAGCGGGGGGTTGAGGGCATGTAGTGCATTCTGACAGAGGGAATCAAAGCGTGCAACTCGAATCACGCCTTTGTAACAAGCTCTTTCCCTCCCACGCGATGCGCTCGCCCGACTCGGCCCTCGAACACAACGTACCCGTCCGCCTCGACTGCGAACATACGTTCGTGCGTTGGAGCAACCTGACCCACGAGGCGGAGGAGCAGCGGCGCCTGCCGGGCTACCGGGAGGAGGCGGTCGTGCGACGCTTCCAGGCGCCGGAGGCGCTCGACATGCGCTTCTACGAGGTGCGGGCGCGTTCGGTGCTCAACCGTGTGCCGGGGCGCTCGCGGATGCCGTTTCGCTGGACGCTCAACCCCTACAGGGGTTGCAGCCACGCGTGCGTGTACTGCTTCGCGCGGCCGACACACACGTACCTTGGCTTCGACGCGGGACGGGACTTCGAGCGCGAGATCGTGGTCAAGGTGAACGCCCCAGAGGTTCTGCGCGCGGAACTGGCGCGCCCGTCGTGGCGGGGAGAGCACGTGGCGCTCGGCACCAACACCGACCCCTACCAATGGGTGGAGGGCCGCTACCGGCTGATGGAGGGCATCTGGGAGGCGCTGCGCGACGCGGCGGGCGGGGCGGGCAACCCCTGTTCTGTGCTGACCAAGTCGCCACTGTTGCTGCGGGACCTGGGGCTGATGCGCGAGATTGCGCAGCGGACGACGATCGGCGCGAACCTGTCGATCCCCACGCTCGACGAGCGGGCGTGGCGTGCGACCGAGCCGCACACTCCCCACCCGCGTGCGCGCCTGGAGGCAGTGGCGGAGCTGAACCGCGCGGGCATCCCGACGGGCGTGCTGATCGCGCCACTGATGCCTGGGATCAACGACGCCCCCCACCAGCTGGAGCCGCTGCTGCAGGGCGCGCTCGACGCGGGTGCGCAGAGCATCGGGGGCATGGCGCTGCACCTGCGCGGGGAGGTGCGGGGCCTCTTCGTGCAGTGGCTGCAGATGCGACGCCCCGAGCTGGTGGAGCGCTACGAGGAGCTGTACCGCCACGGCGCCTACGCCCCCCGCGAGGAGCGCGAGCGCTTGGCGGGACTGGTGCACCGGCGGGGTGCGGGTGGAGCGGGTGGGCGCTGGAGGGGGCTCCCATCGGCACCGAGCGACCCACCCAGTGCGCCACGTGCTCCCCAGGAACGCTTGTTTTGAGCAGGTCAGCGACTCTCGCAGAGCTCTCACACGGGCTTTAGAGAGGGCTTACCTTCCGCTATAGCCTCCGGGTGAATGGGAACCGAAAGCATCGGTGCCGGCGGCCGGGCTGGGGTCGACTGGCGCCGCGCCGAGTTCGTCCTGGTGCTCCTCGGCTTCCTCGGCTTCCTCACCTTGCCGATCCGCATCACCACGATCTACAGCGGCCTGCCCGCGCATCCGCTGTTCGTGCACGTGCCGGTGATCCTGATCCCGACCACGGTCGTGACCGCGGTTGTCTTCGTGTTCAAGCGGGAGTGGTTCTCGCGTTACGGGATCGCGCTGGCCGTGGTGTCGATCGTCGCGATGAGTTCGATCTTTCTCACGATGCAGGCCGGCGCTGCACTGCGCGCTGCGCTGAACCTGCAGGGCCAGGCCGCCAAACTGATCTCCGAACACTCACACGCCGCGCATTACCTGGCGTACATCTACGTGGTGTTCACAGCGACGCTGATCGTCACCTTTGCCGCGCAGCGGATCTCAGGCGGGATGCCGACCGGCCTCGGCATCGTGGACGGTCCGCTGTCCTCTCCGTCGGTGTTCGCGGGGCTGCGCGTCGCGCTCGTGCTGCTCTCGCTCGGTGCCGGCTACATGTGCTTCAGGACAGGCGACCTCGGCGCGAAAGCGGTGTGGGAGGGACGCCTCCAGGCCGCCCACCACGGTTTCCCCGGCGGTCCGGGCGGACCCGGGTTCTTCCCGCCGCCGGGCGCCGGCGGGCCGTAGCTCACACCGGAACCGACGGCTCGATGTTCTGGTTGACGCGAAACGTGTTCGCCGGGTCGTAAGTCGCCTTGGCGGCGGCGAGGCGGTCGTAGTTCTGGCGGTAGCTCGCGCGCACGCGCTCCTGTCCCTCGTCCATCATCATGTTCACGTACGCACCGCCGGCCGAGTGTGGGTGGGTGGCCTCCCAGTAGTTGACGGTCCAGTCGCGGATGACACTCGCGTTGGCGGGGTCGGGGTCGACGCCGACGATTACCTCGGCCCAGTTGCAGTCGCGGTAGCCGAACGGCGTGTCGGCGGCCCCGACGTCGTGCACGGCCCCGTCGATCGGGTAGAGGTGCATGGTCGAGTGCAGCGTCGGGAGCTTCTGAGCGAACGCGACGTGCTGCTCGATTGCTGCGTCCGGGAGCTCACGGACGAAGTCCGCGCGCCAGTACCACTGCAGGCCCGGGACGTAGAAGCCGTCGAGGAGGCTCTGCAGCGCCGGGAACGGCATCGGCCCCACGCCGTGCAGGAGCGGCGTTCCGAGCGCCTGCACCGGCGCCAAGAGCTCGCCAGCCGCCTCCGGCGGGCCGGTGTAGCACCACACCACGCCGCACACTTTGCGCAGGTGCAGCTCGGCGGGGAAGAGGTCCGCGGGGGGCACCGTCATGGTGGCGAAGAACCCGTTCAGCTCACGGGGTGCGGCGGGGAGGAACTCGCGGTAGAAGCGCATCACCTCGGCTGTCTGCTCCAATGGCCACAGCGTCGGTCCGGCGATCACGGTGGAGACGGGGTGGGCTCTGAAGTGAAACGAGGTGACGACGCCGAAGTTGCCGCCGCCGCCGCGCAGCGCCCAGAACAGCTCGGGGTTCTCCTCGGCGCTTGCCCGGGTCTGCGTGCCGTCGGCGAGGACGACGTCGGCCTCGATCAGGTTGTCGATCGTGAGCCCGTGCTTGCGCGAGAGGTGGCCGAGGCCGCCTCCCAGCGTGAGGCCGCCGACGCCCGTGGAGGCGACGATCCCAGACGGGGTGGCCAGCCCGGCCGCGTGTGTCGCGGCATCGACCTGCGCCCACGTGCAGCCGCCGCCGACACGCACGGTGCGCGCGGAGGGATCGACCTCGACGGCCTGCATGGGGGAGAGGTCGAGGACGACCCCGTCGTCGCAGACCCCCAGTCCGCCGCCGTTGTGACCGCCGCCGCGAACGGCGAGCAGCAGGTCGTGGCGGCGTGCGAAGGAGACGGTCTCCGCTACGTCCGCGGTGCTGGCGCAGCGGGCGACCAGCGCCGGCCGTCGGTCGATCATCGCGTTGTAGACCGCGCGCGCCTGCTCGTAGCCGGGGTCTTCAGGACCGACCAGCTCACCCTCGAACTTCGCCCCGAGCTCCCCTCGCGCTGCCTGTGCCACATCGGTGCTGCTCATGCCCGTCTCCTTTGCTTCGTTGGACTCCGCCGGTGCCCCGCTAGGGACGCAAGATCGCACCGGTGACGGTACTCGCGTCACCGCCCGCTGTCATGACCCGTATTGACACAGTTCGCTCGCCCCCACAGCATGGCCCGCTGCAGAGCGATAATCAGATCTGACTAGCGCCCAACTCTGCCCGTGCAACAGCTTCCCGGTCCTCTACGACTTCCCCCGTCCTCTCCGTTTGTCGGCCGTTCGGCGGAGCTCGCGGCACTGCGGGCGCTCGTTCCGCGCGAGGCCGGCGAGCGTGGTCGGCTCGCGCTGCTGGGCGGCGAGGCCGGATCGGGCAAGAGTCGCCTTGTGCGGGAGCTGGCGCAGGCGCTCGCCCGCGAGGGAGTGCTGGTGCTCTACGGCGCCTGCGACGCCGTCGTACACACGCCCTACCGTCCCTTCGCCGAGGCGCTCGACCAGCTCGCTCGCAGCACCGACCCCGACGTGCTCCGTGCGGACCTCGGGAGTGCCGGCGGGGAGCTGGCCCGACTCATCCCCGACCTGCCAGCTCTTGTCCCCGGGCTTGCGGCGCCCATCGCGGCCGACCCCGACACCGAGCGCCACCGCCTGCACACGGCAGTGACCGACGTCCTGGCCGCCGCAGGCCGTCGGCAGTCGTTGCTGCTCGTGCTCGAGGACGGGCACTGGGCGGACACGCCTACGCTTGTACTCCTGCGCCACCTCGCGCGCGCGAGCACCGAGGCCCGGGTGCTCGTGCTCGCGACCTTTCGCGACACCGAGGCCGACATTCCAGACGCGCTCGCAGACGCGCTCGCCGACCTGCGCCGCTCAGAGCACGTCGTGCGCCTACGCCTGAGCGGCCTCAGCGAGGAGGACGTCGAAGAGTTCGTGCGCCGCGCCGGGGGCGGCGAGATCGATCCCGCCGAGCCCGAGCTCACCCGCGCGCTGCGCGATCTCACCGAGGGCAACGCCTTCCTGCTCTGTGAGCTCTGGCGGGCACTGGTCGAGACGGAGGCGTTCGCGATCGAAGACGGCACGCTCCGGTTGACTGCGCCCCTGCGGGAGATCGCAACGCCTCAGAGTGTCCGCGAGGTTGTCAGCCAGCGCCTCAGCAGACTCGATCCGGCGAGCAGAGACCTGCTCGAGCTGGCCGCCGTCGCCGGCCCCGAGTTCGAGCTCGACGTCCTGCGTCGCGCGGCGCCCCTCGAGCTCGCGCGGATCGACGCGCTGGAACCGGCGATGCGCAGCGGGGTGATCGAGGAGCTGCCCTTCCCCGCGCTGGCCTATCGCTTCACGCACGAGCTCGTGCGCCGCGCGCTGTACGACCGGCTGAGCGTGCTACGCCGCGCTGAGCTGCATCTGCGGATCGCCAAGGCGCTGGAGAGTGTCGAGGGGCCGCGGCAGGGGCGCCTGCTCGCAGGCCTGGCCCATCACTTCGCAGCGGCGGCGCCGATCGGCGGGCCGGCACAAGCGGTGCGCTACAACCTCCTCGCCGCGGACGCTGCGTCAACCGCGCTGGCCTATGACGAGGCCACCGACCGCCTGCGCACGGCCCTGCTGGGGGTGGTAGACGAGCGCCAGCGCGCCGCGGTCCTGCTCGACCTGGGCACGGCGCTGTTCCGCGCCGGCCGCTCGCTCGACTCGCTGCAGGCCTTCCGCCGCGCGGCTGAGATCGCGCGGGACCTCGGGGAGGGAGAGTTGCTCGCCCGCGCGGCGATCGGGTTCGAGACGAGTTGCTGGCGGCCGGGACTCACCGACGAGGGCGCTCGCGAGCTCCTCCAGGAAGCCTCGGCGGCACTTGCGCAGAGTGACTCCACGCTCCGTGTCGGCCTGCTCGCGAGCCTTGCACGCGCGCTGGAGTACGAGGGCAGTTCAGCTCAGGCCGCCTCCGCACGTGCGGAGGCGATCGCGATGGCACGCCGGATCGACGACCGGCCAGGGCTCGCAACAGCGCTCATGAGCGTCTACTGGGCGAGCGCGGGCAAAGGCCTGAGCGCCAGGACAGACCTCGCAGAGGTCCTCCAGATGCTCGGCGAGGCCCGCGAGCTCGCCGAAGCTATAGGCGACGTCGAGGGTCAGGCGGAAGCGACGCAGTGGCGGTTCTGCGTGCTGATGGCCCTCGGCGAGCTCGCGCCCGCGCGCCAGGAGCTGGCGGTCGCCCTCGACATGGCCCAGCACACGCGCCAGCCCTTCATCCTCCACGTCGTCGAGCACTTCCGCTCGGCGCTGGCGCTGCTGCAGGGCGAGCTCGCGGAGGCCGAGACGGCCGCGGAGCGCTCACGCGAGTGGGGCCGGCTGCTCGTCGGCCGCGACGCCTCAGGCGTTTACGGCATCCAGATGTTCGGGGTGCGGCGCGAGCAGGGCCGGCTCGCCGAGCTGGCCCCGGTGATGCGCGTCCTCGCGGCCGGCGACCGCACAGGCGGAGCGTGGCGGCCGGGCCTCGTGGCGATGCTCGCCGAGCTCGCCATGGAGGAGCAGGTCCGCAGCGAGCTCGACCGCGTGCAGGCGGAGGGCCTCGAGCCGCTGCGCGAGGGGCTGTGGCTCGCCTCGCTCACCTTCCTCGCCGATGCCGCCGGCGCCGTCGCACACGAGGGGGTGGCCGCGCTCGTCTACCCGGAGCTCGCGCCGCTCAGCGGCACGTACGTCATGATCGGCCACGGCGTCGCCTGCCACGGCGCCGCCGACCGCTACCTGGGAATGCTCGCTGCGACACTCGGCGAGCTCGACTGCGCGGCCAGCCACTTCGAGGCAGCCCTGCACCTCAATCGGCAGATCGGCGCAAGCACCTGGCTCGCGCACACCGCCTACGAGTACGGGCGCCTGTTGCTTGGCCGGGGAGACCCCGCTCGCGGCGAGCAACTGCTCGCCGAAGCCGCGGGTCTCGCCGAGACAGTGGGGATGCCCACGCTGCTCGCGCGTATCCGTGCCCTGGCGCCGGCGTCGAGCCCGCCGCTGCCTGACGGCCTCTCCGGCCGCGAGCTCGAGGTGCTGCAGCTGGTGGCTCGCGGCCTCTCGAACCGTGAGATCGGGGCCGCGCTGTTCATCAGCGAGCACACTGCCGCCAACCACGTGCGCGGCATTCTCCGCAAGACCGCGTGCGCGAACCGCACCGAGGCGACGGCGTACGCCTACCGGCGCGGTCTGGTTGGAAGCTGAGCGATGACGTAGCATGGACACATGCCGATGTACGTGATCGAGCGCGCGTTCGCCGAGCAGCTCGACCTCACAAGCGACGACGTCAAGCTGATCGAGGAGGTCAATGCCGACGAGGGCGTGCGCTGGCTGTTCTCGTTCCTCAGCGCCGACCGACGTCGCGCCTACTGTCTCTACGAGGCGCCGTCGCCCGACCTGATCGTCGCCGCCGCCAGGCGCGTCGGCATCCCTGCCGACTCGGTGGTCGAGGTCAACCGCATCTCCGCGGACATGTACGCGTAGCAGGCATCCTGGGTGCACGATGGGCTCTTTGCGCACGCCTTCACCACGCGACCCGGGCTTGACCTCTGAAGCTGACGCCCCGCCAGAGGACTGAGCCTTGGCTGAGGCGCCCTGCCCCAACTGCGCTGAGCTCAACGACGCTGGGCAGCGCTTCTGCGGTCACTGCGGAACGTCGCTGTGGCGGGAGTGCGCTTCGTGCGGCCAGGACAACCCGCCCGATTTTCGCTTCTGCGGATCGTGTGGCGCACCGTGTGAGAGCAAGGGTTCTGCGACGTCCGGCGTCGGCGACAGCGAGGAGGGGGAGCGGCGCTGGCTGACGGTCCTGTTTGCCGACCTGTCCGAGTTCACCTCGCTCTCGGAGCGCACCGACCCCGAGGAGATCCGCTCGATGGTGGACGGCTGCATGAAGGAGATGGGCGAGGTCGTGGAGCGCTTCGGAGGCACTGTGGACAAGGTCATCGGGGATGCGCTGATGGCGGTGTTCGGGGCGCCGGTCGCCCACGAGGACGACTCCGAGCGGGCAGTGCGGGCAGCCCTGGAGATCCAGCACCGCGCGGCTGAGCAGGCGGCGCTCTTCGGGGGACTCTGTGTGCGCGTTGGGATCAACACCGGAGAGGTCATCTTCGCTCCCGTGGGCCCGGGCCGGCGGGAGTTCACGGTGATGGGGGACACGGTCAACACCGCCGCCCGGCTGCAGGCCGCCGCTCCGCCGGCGGGAGTGCTGCTCGGAGAGGCGACCCACGCCGCCTGCGCGCACGCGGTCACCTGCGAGGCGGTGGAGCCGATCCTCGCAAAGGGCAAGCAGGCGCCACTGCGTGCGTGGCTCGCTCAGGGGGCCACGTCGGCTCCAGCGGACCGCCCGCTCTCCGCGGCGCCGTTCCTCGGCCGCGACGCGGAGCTCGAGCTGCTGGTGAGGGCGTGGGCGCGCACCTCGGGCGAGCTCCACCCGCAGCTCGTCACGCTGGTCGGCCCCCCTGGGATTGGCAAGACGCGCTTGACGCGGGAGTTCGCCGCGCGGGTGGAGGCAGAGGGGGGACGGACTCTGCACGGCCGCCCGCTCCCGTATGGAGAACCGGCCGCGTACTGGGCTTTTGGAGCGGTCATCAGGGAGGCGTGCGGGATCTTCGCGACCGACTCGCCCGACGTCGCAGCTCACAAGCTCGGCGAGCGCACGGCCTCGCTGCTGCCCTCCTCCGAAGCGCCCGAGCTGGCGAGGAACCTTTCGATCCTGGCCCGTCTGGCCGAGGACACGGTCGAGGACCGGCACGCTCTGTTCGCCTCCGCTCAGCGCTTCCTCGAGGGGCTTGCCCGTGAGCAGCCCACGCTGGTGGTGCTCGAGGATCTGCACTGGGCCGACGACAGTCTCGTGGAGCTCGTCGAGGCACTCTCGGTGCGCCTTACGGGTGTGCCGCTGCTCCTGCTCGCGATCGCCCGGCCGGAGTTCCTCGATGCGCGACCGACGTGGGCGCGGCTGCCGACCAACGTCACCGTGCAGGTGCAGGCGCTCACCGACTCCTGCGCGCACGAGTTGGTGCGCCAACTGCTCGCCCGCGCGGTCAACCACGAGGCGCTCGCCCGGCGCGTGGACGAGGCGGCGGGCGGTAACCCGCTGTTCATCGAGGAACTGGTCGCGTGGCTTTCGGAGGGTGGCGCCGCGGGTGCCGGCGGGCTCCCCGCGAACCTCAAGGCGATCATCGCCGCGCGGGTCGACCAGCTACCTGCGCCCGAGCGGCAGGTGATCCTCGACGCATCCGTGGTCGGCGACTTCTTCTGGCTGGGCAGCCTGCAGGCGCTCGGCGGCAACGGCTCCCTCGCGGGTACGCTGCAGTCGCTCGAGCGCCGCGACCTGATCCGCCGCAGCCCGTCATCGAGGATCGCCGGCGACCAGGAGCTGATTTTCAAGCACGGGCTGGTCCGCGAGGTCGCCTACGCGACCCTGTCCAAGGCCGCTCGCCGCGAGCGTCACGCCGTGGTCGCCCGCTTCGTCGAGCACGCGGCGGGAGACCCGACAGCCTATGCGGCGATCCTCGCCCACCACTGGCGCGAGGCCGGCGAGGGCGCGAGCGCCGCCGACTACCTGCTCATCGCGGCAGACCAGGCCGGCAGGGGTTGGGCCTCGCACGAGGCCGTCGAGCTGTGCAACCAGGCGCTCGAGCTGATCCCGGAGGGCGACAAGGCCCGCCAGCGGCGCGCACGGCTGCGACGGGGCCTCGCCATGCAGGCGGAGACGCACGCAAGCTACGACGTCGCGTCGGGCGCTCAGTCGAAGTCGGCGGGCGAGATGTCGCCGCCGATCTCGTAGATCTTCGTGACCATGTGGTCGCCGAGCTTCTCGGCGTGCTCCCGGATGAGCTCCGTGTTGGGTGAGGAGTAGACGCAGAAGGACTTCAGCTGGCCGTCCTCGTCCATGACCATGTGACTGTGCTCCCATACGACGCGGGAGTACCTCTCGTCCTCCGTCAGGATGCGCTTGGAGAGCGGACCCTTCGCCGCCATCTCCTCCTCCTGCAGCGGATCCCAGACCCTCTCGATCAGATAGCGGGGCATGTCTCTCGGCTCTCGTTGCTCAGCCCGCCGCCGCGAGGTGCTCGGCGCGGCCGTGGCCGTTGGTGGAAACCAGGTGGGAGTAGTCCGGGACCTCGACGCGGTCATCGGCGTTCATGCGCCGCTCGAGCTCGCCCAGCAGCACCCCGAACAGCAGGTGGCGCCAGGTCGACTGCGCCAGCGCCCGGGGGTTGGCGAACGTCGCCGGCAGTTCCTCGCGCGCGGGGTGCGCGCGGTCGGTGAGCGCCACGAGCGGCCACGTGGCGAAGTTCTCCGCCAGCCCCGCCGCCGGTCCTCGCGCCCACGAGGGCAGCGGAGTGTGCGGTGCCACGTTGGCGTACACCGCTCCGAACAGGGCCCCGTTCTGCAGGTGCAAGATCCACCCCACGAGGGGCCACGCCCGGCCCCGGGTGACCGCCTTGCCCAGCAGCTCCACATCGTCGAAGCCCGTGCCGAACGCGCGCTTGTCCAGCGGCATCTGCGCCGCCCACACGCCCGCCGCCAGCGCGCCCGCAAGCGCGCCGCGAATCGTCCTTGCACGGTCGATCGGCATCGCCTCTCACTGTAACGGCCCGCGCGCCTGCGGGTATCCAGCTTATGGGCGCCCACTCCCAGCGCGACCGTCTCCCGGGCCTCGCCCGTGCCGCCGTGGGGGGGCCGGGGGACCCCGAGCGTGACGGCGGCCTCGCCCGTGCCGCCGTGGGGGACGCGGCGACGGGGGGGCAGGCGGACCCTGAGCACGATCGGCGTGGGGGCCTGGAGCGCTTTCGTACGCGCGCCCTCGAGCGCGGCGTGAACCCGGTCTTCTACTGGGCGGTCCGGCTCGTGTTGGTGCCCACCTTCCTCCTCTACTTCCGCCTGCGGCGTATCGGCTCCGAGCACCTCCCGCGCTCCGGGCCGCTGCTGCTGGCCGCCAACCATCGCAGCTTTCTCGACCCCTTCGTGATCGGGACCCTCACCCGTCGCCCCGTCTACTACGTGGCCAAGCGGGAGCTCTTCCGCAACCCCTGGCAGGCGCGGCTGCTGAGCGCCCTCGGCGCCTTTCCGATCGACCGCGGCCACAGTGACGAGGACGCGATCGCCACCGCCCGCGAGATCCTCGCGCGTGGCGACTGCGTGGTGATCTTCCCCGAGGGCACCCGCGTGCGCTCCGGTCCCCTGGGCGCTCCGCGGCGCGGCGTTGGGCGTCTCGCGCTGGAAACCGGCGCGCCCGTGGTGCCGGTTGCCGTAATCGGCACCGAGGACGTCCGCCGCGGGTGGCGTGTGCGCCCCCGACGAGTCACCATCCGCTGCGGGGCGCCGCTGGGCTTTCCCACCGTGCCGAGTCCCTCGCCCGCGGTGGGGGCCGCCGTGACCGAGCGCATCTGGGCGCGCGTCTCGCTGCAGTGGGAGTGGCTTGGGGGTGCGCCCTCCGTCCGCCACGAGCCCACGCGAGCGCGCTCCCGCGAGCTGGGCCGGGAGACCCGTGCGGCCTGAGTGTGGCCTGAGTGCGCCACCGCCGGAAGGCGGGCGGCGCGGAGGTAGGGTGCTGTGAGTGGCCGAGCACACAACCGAGCAGGAGGGACCCCGCCGGTCGCCGTCCAGCTCTGCAGCCCCGAAGCCGAAGGCCGTACTCGACGAGGAGTTCTCGGAGCTGTACCGCACTCACCTGCGCGACGTTTACAGCTACGCGTACTACCGCGTGGGCAACCACCACGACGCGGAGGACCTGACCGAGCAGACCTTTCTACAGGCCTACCGTCACTTCGAGCGCGCCCAGCGGGAGTCCCGGGGGCGTCCCCTACGGCCGTGGCTGATCCGGATCGCCCACAACCTCGCCGCGAACCTCTACCGCGACCGCTCCCGCCGCCCAACGTCCTCGATCGAGGACACCGTCGCGCTGAGCGCACCCCACACCACCGAGGACCTGGTGGAGGACCGCGAGGAGCTGAGCCGCGTGCTCGCGGGGGTTCGCCTGCTGCCGGAGGACCGTCGCGAGGCGCTGATCATGCGCTTCGCGCTGGGTATGGACAACCGCGAGATCGCCCGCGCGCTCGGGCGCTCCGACGGCGCCACCAAGGTGCTCCTGCACCGCGCCATCAAGCAGTTGGAGGGGCTCGTCGCGGAGGCTCCCGAGGGGGACCAGGAGACGCGATGAGAAAAGTCTCATGACCGACGCCGCGCCCAACCTGGAGAGCCTGCTGCGGCGCGCGCTCGCTCCTGTCGAGCCGCCCGCCGACCTGATGGGGAGGATGGAGGAGACGCTCACGAGTCTCACCGAGCTCGCCGCCGAGGAGCTGGAGGGGTGGGAGCTCTCCGCGATGCGCGATCCCCGCAACTGGGTGCGGCCCGCCGCCGCGGTCGTCGTGGGCGGCGCCGCCGGTCTTGCGCTTGTGGCGCTGCGCGCGCGCCGCCGGGGACGGCTTGGGCCCGCGGGTGAGGCCGCAGCCCCGCCACCGCGGCCCGATACGCGCTGAGCGGGGGCCGGGGATCTCCGGTGAGGCGCCTGCGCCGCAACGGCCCGATACGCGTTGAGTGGGTGGCCGGGGGTCTCCGGTGAGGCGCCTGCGCCGCAACGGCCCGATACGCGCTGAGTGGGTGGCCGGGACCTCCGGTGAGGCGACTGCGCCGCAACGGCCCGACACGCACTGAACTATTCTGGTATTCGGTTAAGTCCATCCGACGGAAGTGGTTGACTCGGATGTGCCAGCGCGGACTCCCTGATCTGTGGCTCTGGCACCAGTAAATGTCGATGTCCAACGTAGCCCGTTACAAGCGCTCCGCGGAGGCAGCCTCAGCCATTCTGCGGATGCTCGCCGACGAGGAGCTCATGCAGCTCGTGGGCGAGGACGACGCCGCCGCTTTCGCGATCGTCTACGAGCGCCACACCGAGGCGGCGTGCGCGCTCGCCTTCCGCATGTGCGGCCGGCGGGCGATCGCCGAGGACGTGGTCCAGGAGGCGTTCCTCTCGCTGTGGCGTGGCGCCGCGAGCTACGACCCCCTGCGCGGGAGCGTGCGCACGTGGGTGCTGGGCATCGTCCACCACCGCGCGATCGACGCGCTGCGCCGGGGGGTGGTCCAGGATCGCGGCCGGGTCTCCGACGAGGGCATCGACGAGCAGCTCGAGGCGGCGGAGCGCACCGATCTGGAGGTCGGTCGCCGCGACGAAGCGCGCGAGGTGCGCGCCGCGCTCGAGGACCTGCCGCCCGAGCAGAGTCGCGTGATCGAGCTCGCCTACTACGGCGGCCTCACCCACTCCGAGATCGCCGCGATGCTCGATACTCCGGTGGGAACAATCAAGGGCCGCATGCGTCTTGGGTTACAGAAGATGCGCTCGCAACTTCTCTCCGAAGGAGTGCTTTCATGAGTTCGGGCGGGCACGAGCTGAACTGCGAGCGACTACCGGACTGTGCGGCCTACGTGCTGGGAGCGCTCGACGAGCCGGAAGCCGAAGCCCTCCGTGGGCACCTGGCCGGGTGCCCGGCTTGCCGCGCGGAGGTCGCTCAACTGCAGCTCGTGGCCGACCTGCTCGCGATTGGAGTACCGCGCGCCGCGGTTCCCGAGGGCCTGCGCGCCCGGGTCGTCGGCACCGCGCGCGCCGAGGCCGAACTGCGCGGTGACGCCTCCGGGCGGGGCGCCGCCGGGCGCGAGGCTGACGAGGCGGCTCCCGCACGGACGCGCGGGCCTTCGACCCTCAGGCGGCTCGTCCCGGCGCTGGCAGGCGCGCTGGCGGTTGGTGTGGGGCTGTTGATCGGCGCGCTCGCGTTCAAAGGCGTGACGAGCGAGAAGACCGAGGTGATCCCGGCGACCGTGGTCGCCCCCGGCTACCACGCCACCGCGCAGCTGCGCAAAGTGGGCTCGCACCTGGAGCTGGTCTTGGTGGGAATGCCCGCCCCGCCGCCCGGGCGCATCTACGAGGTATGGCTCGAGCACGGCACCGCTGCGCCCGAACCGACCGACGCGCTGTTCTCGGTCACCAGGACGGGCTCTGGCGCGGTCGGCGTGCCCGGCGACCTGCAGGGGGTGAGCAAAGTGCTCGTCACCGACGAGCCTCTCGGGGGCAGCCTCAAACCCACGCGCACGCCGGTGATCCTCGGCTCCATCTGACCTCTGCCGCGGTCGCCGCCTAGCCCGTGAGCTCGCGGCAACCTCGCCCATCCCGGGTTTTCGGCTTCGCCGTGTGGGTCACGCCGGCAGTTCGGTGGCTGCGGCCCCCGGGATCTGAGTGCGGCGAGAGATACGCTCTCTTCCGCCATGGCCACGTGCTACCGCCACCCCTCCCGCGAGACCGCAGTCTCCTGTTCCAACTGCGGACGGCCGATCTGCCCGGACTGCATGACCCCCACCCAGGTGGGGATGCGCTGTCCCGAGTGCGCCTCCCAGCGCACCCGGGTCGTGCGGATGCGGGACACGGCCGCCGTGCCGCGCGTGACCTACGCGCTGATCGCCGTCAACGTGGTCGCGTTCCTGACCGAGAAAGGGCAGTTCACCATCAGCGGCTCGGGCATCTACGGCACCGTCGTCAACGAAGGCGTGCTCTACCGCGCCGGGATCTCCGAAGCTCACCAGTACTACCGCCTCGTGACGAGCGCGTTCCTGCACGTCAACCTGTTGCACATCGGCTTCAACATGTACCTGCTGTACCTGCTCGGCATGATGCTCGAGCCCGCGATCGGCTCGGTGCGGTTCGCCGCGATCTACTTCACCTCGCTGCTCTGCGGCTCCTTTGGGGCGCTGGTTGCCACCGCCGCACCCAGCCTCGGAGCCTCCGGGGCGGTCTTTGGCCTGATGGGGGCCGCCGCCGTGGAGCTGCGCGCGCGGGGGCTCTCCGTGATGCGCTCCGGCATCGGGTTTCTGATCGTTTTCAACCTGCTGTTCAGCTTCACCGTCCCCAACATCTCCGTCGGCGCCCACATCGGCGGGCTGATCGGCGGCGCGCTGGCCGGCCTCTCCTTCCGTCTCACCGAAGGCCGCCGCTCGCTTGCGCTGGGGCTCGCCGCCTGCGCCGTGCTGTCCGTGGTGGCGGTCGTGGGCTCGCTCGCAGCCGCTCAGTCGACCGCTGCCGGTATCGTCTGACGCAGTGGCGCTGCTTGCGGAGAACGAGATCGAGCAACGCCTCGCGGGCAGCGGGTGGACCCGCGAGGGGAGCGCGATCGTGCGCGAGTGGACGCTCGCCGACTTCGCCGCCGCGCTCGCCTTCGTCAACGGCGTCGGCGAGCGCGCCGAGGCGGCCAACCACCACCCCGACATCCTCCTGCACGGCTGGAACCGGGTGCGCCTGGAGCTCTCCACCCACTCCCAGGGCGGGCTCACCGAGGCCGACTTCGCGCTCGCCCGGGAGATCGACGGGCTTGGCTGACGAGGGTACGTGGCCGCGAAGCTGATCCTCGCGGCCCTGCTGGTCGTCGTCAACGCGTTCTTCGTGATCGCCGAGTACGCCCTCGTGCGCTCTCGCCGTGCGCGCCTGGAGGTGATGCGCGAGCAGGACCAACGCGGAGCGGCGCTCGCGCTGCGCCAGCACGAGCGCATCAACGAGTACATCTCCGCCGTGCAGATCGGCGTCACGATGACCTCGATCGCGATCGGCGCGCTCGCCACCCCCACGCTCGCCCACGCGCTCCAGGAAGCCTTCGGCGGCGGGCTCTCCCACGATGTCGCCGTGGTGATCTCCGTGGCGATCGCCTACGCCGTTGTGATCTTCGTGCAGCTGATCTTCGGGGAGATGGTCCCCAAGTTCTACGCGATCGACCGTGCCGAGTCCGTCGCCCGCCGCGTCGCGCGCCCGCTGCAGGGCTTCGGTGTTCTCTTCCGCCCCCTCATCCGCGCGATCACCGCGATCTCCGCGCGCGTCCTCAAGCTCTTCGGGGTCAACATGAGTCGCGAGCCCGGGGGCGGCTCACCCGACGAGCTCAAGCGCCTGATCGCCGAGTCGCACGCCGGCGGGCACCTCGACCCCGGGGAGGCCGGGATGCTCACGGGCGTCTTTCACCTCCACGAGCAGGAGGCCCGCCAGGTGATGACGCCCAGCCCCGCCGTCGTCACGATCGACGTGTCCCGGGACGTCGAGACCGCGCTGCGGCTCTGCATCTCCTCCGGGCACACCCGGCTCGTGGTCACCGAAGGCGAGGACCGCGACCGCGTGCGCGGGCTGGTGCACGCCAGTGCCCTCGCCCGCCGGCTGATGGACGACGGGCCCGACGCCTCGCTCCAAGAGGTGGTGCACGACGCGCCGATCGTGCCCGAGACCAAGCCGCTTGACGATCTGCTCGCCGACCTGCAGCGCCAACGCACCTCCCTCGCGGTGGTCGTGGACGAGTACGGCCGCGTCGCCGGGATCGTGACAGTCGAGGACATCATCGAGGAGGTCGTCGGGGAGATCACCGACGAGACCGACCCCGCCGCCGGCGAGGTGCGCCGGCTGCCCGACGGGGACCTGTTCGTCCGCGGCCACGTCGCCGTCACCGACCTCGCCGACTACGGCGTGCCGCTGCCGGTGGACTCTGACGCCTACAACTCCGTCGGCGGCCTCGTGTTCGCCGAGCTCGGGCGCCTACCCCGCCGCGGGGACACCGTCACTGCCGGGCCCTTCTCGATCCGTGTGGAGTCCGTGCGCGAGAACCGCATCGAGTCCGTGCGCATCCGCGAGCGCCGCTCCCCACCGGCGCGGGAGGTCGAACGGCGGGAGGCCAACGGCTCGTAGGGCCTTCGAGGCAAGGGGACGCCGTTAGAACGTGTTTCAGAAAGACCGGCACCCCCGGATGCGCCCCCGATACGCGGCGCTGGATCGCCACGTGCCGGCTTGCCCGTGCTACCAGCACGAGCTTCACCGTCCCGCGTCGCCCAGCTTGGTCCGGGAACGCCCCGGAGGCACCGCCTATTCTGAAACACGTTCTTAGCGCCACGGGACTCAACAGCGGTCGGCTGACGGGCAAAAGCCCCCCAGGCACACGTCCGGCCCGCGGGGGGAGCGGGCCGGAGCGTGTGCACTGGGAGGAGGCGGGTGTGCGTTGCGAACTGTGTCGCGCTTGTAAGTATCTACTTCCTTGATGAAGCAAACCTAAAAGTAGGGAGCACTCAAAGAAAATTCTCACGCAAAGTGGGTTC
The DNA here is from genome assembly GCA_963725535.1 of uncultured Solirubrobacterales bacterium. GTDB lineage: Bacteria > Actinomycetota > Thermoleophilia > Solirubrobacterales > Solirubrobacteraceae > Palsa-744. The sequence goes on along the minus strand of CAVRYX010000007.1, from coordinate 352,911 downwards.
TCGGGGTGAGCCCGGCCAGTTCCTCTCAGTAGTCGTGGAAGCCCCGCCCGCTCTTGCGCCCCAACGCACCCTCAGCGACCAGCTGCTCGACCCGCGGCGGCACCTGCTCCCCCAGCGTCTGACCGATCGCCCGCGCCACGTCGAGACCAACCAGGTCCAACAGCGCGAGCGGTCCCATCGGGTGGCCCGCCCCCAGCTTCATGCACGTGTCGATGTCCTGCGCCGGCATCTGTGTCTCTTCCAGCAGGCGCACCGCGCTGAAGAGATACGGAAACAGCAGGCGGTTGACCACGAACCCGGGCACGTCGGGGACCACCACGGGGGTCTTCTCGAACGTCTCGCACAGCGCCTTCGCCCGCGCCCGGGTCTCCTCGGTGGCCGCTGCGGGGAACGCCAGCTCCACCAGCTTCATGCGCGCCACCGGGTTGAACACGTGCAGCCCCACGAAGCGCTCCGGGACGCCCGAGGCCTGCGCGAGTTGCTCGATCGACAACGACGAGGTGGTGCTCGCCAGCACCGCGTCTGCGCCCAGCACCCCGAGCAGTTCGGCGTGCACCCGCTCCTTGACCGCGTACTCCTCGACCACCGCCTCCACCACGAACGTCGCCCCGCTCAGCGCCTGCGGCTCGGTCACCACCTGCACGTGCTCGGGGTCGATCTCCACGGCCAGGCGCGCCAGGGTTTGGTCAACGCTGGTCTGGGCCCGCTCAGCCGAGGAGACTGAGCGTGCCAGCAGCCGCACCGGGCCGTGGTGCGCCGCGGTCGCCGCGAGGCCGCACGCGATCGCTCCCGAGCCGACGATCGCCAGGTGCTCGTTCATGCGCGTGCCTCCGTCGCGGCCAGGCCGCACACGATCGCTTCCGAGCCTACGGCTGCCAGGCGCTCCTCACTCATGCGTGTCGCTCCACGGTTGCTGCTCCTTCTGTAGTGGTGGACCCGGACCCACCCGCCCCGGGTCAGGGGGACAGGAATTGGTTGACTGACCAGTCAATCTAGGCGTGTCACGCGGTAGAGTATGTGTTGGAGGCGCTGCGCGGCACCGCCGTCAACCCGCTACTACGGAGGACTTCAACATGAGGAAACCAGAGGGCCGCGAGGTCGTCATCGTCGAGGCCGTACGCACGCCCATCGGGCGCGGCCACAAGGAGAAGGGTTACTACAAGGACACCCACCCCAACGCGCTGCTCGGCAAGTGCTACTCCGAGGTCATCACCCGCGCGGGCATCGACGCCGCGGAGGTCGAAGACGTCGTTGCGGGCTGCGTCCAGCAGTTCGGCGAGCAGGCCTTCAACATCGCCCGCAACGCGTGGCTGCAGGAGGGCCTTCCGATCGAGACGCCCGCGACCACGGTGGACCGCCAGTGCGGCTCCGCCCAGCAGGCCGTCAACTTCTCTGCGGCGCTGATCGCGGCCGGCGTGCACGACACGATGATCGGCGGCGGTGTCGAGCACATGGGCCACCTCCCGTTCGCCGCGGGGATGCAGACCCAGCAGGAGTTCGGTTTCGCGTTCACCCCCGAGCTGATGGCCAAGCACAACATCGTCGGTCAGGGTCTCGGTGCGGAGATGATCGCCGACCAGTGGGAGATCTCCCGCGCCGAGCTCGACGAGCTCGCGGTGCGCTCGCACCGGCTCGCCCACCAGGCCACCGAGGAGGGCCGCTTTGAGCGCGAGATCGTGCCCTTCCAGGTCAACGGCGACACGTTTGTCACTGACCAGGGCATCCGCCCCGACACAACGCTTGAGGCGCTCGCCAACCTGAAGCCCGCGTTCAAGCCCGACGGCAAGATCACCGCCGGCAACTCCTCGCAGATCTCCGACGGCGCCGCCGCGGTGCTGCTGATGTCCGCGGAGAAGGCCGCCTCGCTCGGCCTGCGCGCTCGCGCGCGGATCGTTGACCAGACGACCGTCGGCTGCGACCCCGTGAAAATGCTCGAGGGCCCGATCCCCGCCACCGCGAAGATCCTCGAGCGCAACGGGCTCTCGATCGACGACATCGACCTGTTCGAGATCAACGAGGCGTTCGCCCCCGTCGTGGCCGCGTGGCGGCGCGAGCACTCCCCCGACATGGACCGCGTCAACGTCAACGGCGGCGCGATGGCGCTCGGGCACCCGCTCGGCTCCACCGGCGCGCGGCTGATCACGACGCTGCTGCACGAGCTCGAGCGCTCCGACAAGGAGCTCGGCTTCGTCACCATGTGCTGCGGCGGGGGTCTCGGCACCGGGACCCTCATCCAGCGCGTTTAGGTATGCGGACCCCCGCCGGTCCAGTTCACAGTGACCGGCGGGAGTTCCAGCGCGAACCCCCACGTGGCCGCGTCCGTTTCCCCCGTCGCGGGGAGGCCGTGAGCGGTCTGGACCTGCTTGACGTTCGCTGCCGTCTGGGATTCGAAGATCCCCGTCGTCGGCTGGGTGGGGTACGCGCTCGCGAGGTGCTCCTGCAGCCACAGCACCTGGTCGGAGCGCGCGCCTTCGCGCAGCAGCGGTGAGGTCAGCTCCGGCTGGGGCACGGTGAGGGTCGTGTTGAGGGGGGCCGCCAGCGCCGTCCACCCCGCCGCTGTGGTTTCCTGCCAGTCCCAGAAGGAGTCCCCCGCCGCTCCGTACGCGGCGGCCAGCGAGCGGAACGCGACGATTTCCGTGGGGCTCACCCCCCCGTAGGTCTGTCCGAGTGGCAGGATCGGCCGGCCGTAGATGAGGTTCTGTTCGAACGTGTTCACGTACACGCTCGCCACGCTCGTGCCGATGTCGTGCCAGTACATCTGCGGCGCGTTGAACTGCGCTCCGCCGGGCCCCAGGAAGACCGAGTAGGGGAACGACGGGTGGTAGGAGACGTACGGGAACGACGCCAGCCCCACCGGATACGCGGGGCCGACGTGCGCGCGCAGCGTCGCGATGTACGTCTGCGCTGCTCCGTACAGCCCTTCGTACTGGGACTCCGCGTCGATCACCAGGCAGTCCGCGCCTTCGGCTGCCGCCCGCGCGCCCAGTTCCGCCTCGCCCACGGGGTTCGTCCCGTACACGTACTGCCACGCGCACACGTGCAGGCCCTGCGCGTGCACTTCTTCCACGAGCCGTTTGCTGAACTGGCTCCAGTAGTTGGTCGAGCCGTCGGAGCTCTTGACGAACAGCGTCGTGACCCCTGCCGCGTGCGCCTGCGCTGCGATTGCCGCCACGGAGCCCCCGTCGGAGGCGCTCAGGTACCAGATCCACTGTCCCTGGCCCGCGAACGCCGTGCCGGCCGCGGTGGTGGCGGTGGTGCTTACCGGCGCCGCGGGCGCCGGCGCGGGAGGGGGCTTCGGCGCGGGCGGGTGCAGCGCGTGCGTCACTACCTTGATCGGCCCGTACGTGTTCGAGTGGCGCCCTCCGCCCAACTCCACCGCGATCTCGCCCGAGTGCGCGCTGTCGGGCACGGTCACCACGAGGCCCTCCTGCGACTGGTGCAGGTGCGCGCTCGGGGAGTTGCTCGCGATGCGCGCGTCCCACGAGTGGGGGAACGCCACCGCTTGGCCGCTCTTCAGGCCCCGCCCCTGCAGCAGCAGCGTGCCGTGCGTGGAGACTTCGTGGGGCTTGGTGGAGCACTCTGCTGCCGGCACGCACTGCGCGGCCGCGATCGCCACCGCCGGCTGCGGGGGGGCTTTGGTCTTCTTGGGCGCGGGCTTCTTCGGCGTCGCGGGCTTCTTCGACTTCGACTTCGCCGTCGGGGTCGCTCCGCCCCCGCTGGTGGTGCCCCCCGATCCCGCGCCGGTCCCCTTGCCGCTCGTCGACCCGCCGCTCTGTGTGCCCGTCCCCGAGGTCCCCGGCGGGGACGTGCCCCCTGAGACTTCAGAGGCCCCTGCCGCCGGGGGGGCCAGGAGTAACAGCGCAAGCGCCGCCGCTACCACCGTGAACGTCGTCGATCGCTTGTTGGCAGGCTTGCTTTCCATGCGAGGGGCCGGACGGACGCCGGACGTTACCGACTTTGGGGTTCGCAACCGAACCGCGGGACGGAAGTTGCGGCGGTCGGGTCGTGTGGGAAAACGCTCTCAGGCCCCGGTGGGCCCCAGCGAAGTCTGTCGCGGAGGCGTCGGGGGCCGCGCGGGCCGCGCGGGGGTCCGCCTCTGGTCTCAGGTGCCCGCGGAGACCCAGCGGAAGCCCGTCGCGGAGGGCGCCGGGGGGAGCGGGCTGCGCGGTAGGCCGGGCTGCGGCTCGGGCAGGTTGAAGCCGCTTGGTGCGACGTCGTTGGGGGCGTCGGCGTGGAACAGCGAGGCGAGGTACTGGATCTGCCCGCGGCCGACCCCCAACTCGAACTGGCCGCCCCCGTAGTTGCCGATGCCCCGCGCTGCGCAGTAGTCGAAGGCGTCCGCGAGGTTGCGCAGACCTCCCAGGCGCGAGGGCTTGATGTTGACCATCCGCGGCGGGTACGGCAGTGCCTCGATGTCCGCCACCGAGTGGATCGGGGCGTCCCACGAGAAGCGCTCCCGGTGGGCCGCCAGCACCGCGTCGGTCTCCGGGGTGAGCGCGGGGTCCTCGATCCACGCCTCGGGCAGCGCCTCCACCACGCGCTGGTAGAGCTCCGGGTCGGCGGGCTGGTCCACGATGGAGCCCGAGTAGTACGCCTTGAAGTCCACCGACTCGACCGCCCCCGTCGCCGCGAGCTGGGCGACCAGCTGCTCGTCCCACGAGCTCGTCGGGTCGAGCTTGAAGCGCAGCCCCGGATCCAGCGCCAGGCGCCGACGCAGTGGCTCCAGCGTGGGCGGCTCGCCGAGACGCAGGGAGACCACGAAACGCACCGGCGCTGGCCTGCGGTCGAGCACGTCGTGCAGCGTCGTCCCCGCCTGGCGCAGCGCGAGGTCGAGCGCTGCCGACTCGTACGCCCACAGCCGGTACCGCCGCGAAACCTCCCGCTGGGGGGGCTGGGGGAAGAGCTCCAGCTCCCGTAGGCGCTCCGCGAAGGTCGCCACCGTGAAGCGGCCCGCCAGCGGCAGCGTCGGCCCCTTGGCGTGGAAGTCGGCGAGCAGGGCCGTGTGGTCCACCGCGTCGTAGGTGACGTCCTCCCCCAACCCCTCCTCGCCTGCGCCCCGCAGTCGGATCACGGTGCTGGCGCGCTCGAACTCGCTCGACACCCGTGCGCTCAGCAGCTCGAGCCCGTAGCCCTCGACCTCGACCTCGAGGTCTGCGAGCAGCTCCCAGGTGCTGGGCGGGGGGAGGGCAGGCCCTCCACCCGGGCCCCCTCCCGCCGATCCCCCCTCGTATGAGCTCACGAGGCGCCTCCACCCTCCAACCGTGCCACGAGATCCTCCAGGCGCAGCTCCTCCAGGGCGCCGCCGACTGCCTCCAGCTCCGCGGCGCACCGCTCGATCAGCCCCTTGCCCTCGCGCACCAGTTCCAGCGTCTCGCCGAGGCTCGCTTCACCCGTGTCGAGGCGGTGGATGATCTCCTCCACGCGCGCCACGTTCGTCTCGTAGGCGGGCTCCTGCGCGGGGGCCTCGCTCGCGGACTGCGGGCGGGTGGACTCTGAGGGAGCGGACGTGGGGGGCTCCCCGCTCAAGGTTCCGCGCTCGTGTCCGCTTCGAGGCGCGTCGCGGGGGTCCCTTCCGCGCTCATGTCCGCTTCGAGGCACGCGCCGAGCGTCCCGTCCGCGAAGCGCAGACGCACCTCGGCCTGCGCGCGTGCCCGGGCGGCCGTGGGGAGCGGCTTGCCCGTGGGGCTCTGCACTAGTGCGTAGCCCCGCTCCAGCGTCCGCTGGGGGTCGTGGGCGGCGAGCGCGAGTGCGAGGCGCTCGAGCTCCCGGGGGCCGCGGCGGCGGCAGTGGCCGACGGCAGCGTCGGTCTGGCGCGCCACCACCGTGGCGCGGCGGTGCGTGAGTGTCCGCTCGTCCGCCACCCGTCGAACGCCCGGCGGCACGAATCTCGCGCAGCTGCTGGTGCAGGCGCCGGCGCTGGCGTGCCACCTGCTCCGCGGGGGCGCGTGAGAGCGCCGCCAGCGTGCGCGCGCGGCCGAGCACCGCGCGGCGGCCGTGGTCCTGCAGGCGCGCCGCTGCGCCCCCCAGGTGGGCACGGGCTCGGACGCAGTCCACCCCCACCGCCTCCTCCGCGGCGTGGGTCGGGGTCGAGCAGCTCACCGCTGCCACGTCGTCGAGCAGCGTGCGGTCAGTGTGGTGGCCCACCGAGGCGATCACCGGTACCCCCAGGAGGGCCACGGTGCGGCACAGCGTCTCGTCACAGAAGCACAGCAGGTCCGCCAGCGAGCCGCCGCCGCGCGCCACGATCGCCACGTCCACTCCGCCCACCGCGGCGAGGTCCTGCAACGCGCGGGTGATCGCGGGGGCGGCGTGGCGGTCCTGCACGGGGGCGAAGCCCCACACCACTCGGCCGGCCCAGCCGCGGCGGTGCAGGCCGGCGAGGACGTCGTCGCGCGCCTTGCCCCCCTCGCCTGTTACGACCCCGATCGTACGCGGCAGCAGCGGTCGAGGCAGGCGCCGCTGGCGCTCCACCAGGCCCTCGGCGGCGAGCACCTTGCGCAGGCGGTCGATCCGCGCGAGCAGGTCCCCCTCGCCCGCGACGCGCAGGTCGCTCACCGTGAAGGAGAAGCTCGGCGAGGCGCTTGCGCTGCCCGGGTAGTAGTCGCAGCCGCCGGCCACGACGACCTGCATGCCCTCTCGCACCGGTCCTGTGCGGCGCACCATCGCCTCCCAGTCCTCCCGCCACGCCGCGCACGGGATCGCGCCGTGGGCGTCGCGCAGCTCGAAGTACACCCGTGCTCGCGAGGGGCGCAGGTCGGCGAGCTCGCCCACGAGCTGCACCCGCGCGAACGCTCGCAGTCGAGCGCGCAGTGCCGCCGCGTACTCTCCGACTCCATACGGGCCTGCCAGCGCGCTGCCGGAGATGCCTTCCGGGCGGGGGGTGGGCCGCGCGAGTGTGTCGTCGCCAGGCATCCCTCTCAGCATAGATAGCCGCTAGGATCGACTTTCTCATGGCCCGTGCCCGCTCCCGCAAGCGTCGCCCTGCCGGCGCCGGGCGCAAGGCCGCCACGGGCTCCGGCGACGTCGCCGTCACCGGTGGGGACGACACGGTGGGTTCGGGTGGTGTTGCCGTCACCGGGCGCGACGGTGCCACGGGCCGCAAGCGAGCTCGCGCCTCGCCTCCGCCCGCCGCGGCCGCGAAGACTCGCGGCGCCCCACGCACGTCGCCCACCGCGCCCACTTACGGGGAGCGGCCCCCGGCGCCCTGGCACCCGCTACCGCTGTCGGAGGTGTTGATCCTCGCCGGCGCGGTCGGTGCCGCGATCGGGTTCGCCAAGTCGCGCCACGGCTTCTCCGACGGTGGCCCCGCGGTGCTTGCGGGCATCGGCGCGGTGGCGCTCGGCACGATCGAGGTGACCCTGCGCGAGCACCGCTCCGGCTACCGCTCGCACACGGTGATGCTTGCGCTGATCCCCGTGCTGCTCTTCACCACGGCAGTGGTGTTCGGGCTCTCCGAGATCACTTCGGTGCCGCGTCTGCTGTTTGTGGGCTTGCTCGCGATCGACTTCGCCCTGTTTGCGCTGCTCTTCAAACTGCTCCGCGCCCGCTTCCTCGACGCGCGCCACGCGCGGGTGCTCAGGGAAGGGTGAGCGCTACCCGTTAGGGTAGGGCGAGAGCTGCCGGTTGCGCCTCGGGTGCCGGCGGTGCGCCGGGCACGTCCGGGTCGATCCGTCGATCGGTGCCCATGATCAACTTGGGGTCGCCGCACATCTCGAGCAGCCGCGAGTAGGTGCGCGCGCCCACGTGCTCTGCCAGCTCCTTCGGGGCTGGCATCAGCGGACCGTCCGCGTCGGAGTCGATGTCCGAGGTGAAGACGATCGAGCGCTGTTCCTCGTAGCGTGCGTTGACGATCAGGTAGAGCTGCTCCAGCACCCACTCTGTGGGGCGTGCCACGCGCAGGTCCTCGATGTGCAGCAGCTCGACTTCGGCGAGTGTCCTGATCACGTCGCCACTCCTCTCGCGGCTGTCCGGATCGATCGTCGCCCTGATGCGGTTCAGGAGCGCAACGGCATTGAAGCTGAGCACAGAGTGGCGGGCGTTGGAGGCGCTCGCCGCAACCATGTATCCCAGCGTCGTCTTGCCGGTGCCTGTGTGGCCCATCAGCCACAGGCCGCGACCCTCGGCGAGGTTGGTGGTGATGTCGGCGCAGAAGCGCTTGACCTCGCGCACCGAACTCGCGTTCAGTGGGTCAAGGGCGAGCTGGGTGAGCGGGTGGCGATCCCACGAGAGGTCCGTGTAGCGGCGCGGCACGCGGTCGCGCAGGCGGCGGGCTCGGGCGTTCGCGACCCGCTGGGCCCGGCACGCGCAGTCGAAGGCTGTGTTCGTCTCTACGTCGATCCGAAAGCCGCTGCCGTCGCAGGCGTCGAACGGGCAGCGCGGGGGACTCTCGTGTGAGCGGTGACGGGACTGCAGCATCAACGCTTAGTCAAGCAAGCGCTCCGGCGCGACGGAGGGCAGAACGTGCATCCTCCAGCCTTTTTGTGCGGGAGGGGGCGGGCCCCCTCCCGTGCCTCCCCCCGGCTAGTCAGGCAGGCGCTCCGGCGCGACGGAGGGCAGAAGGTGCATCCTCCAGTCTTTTTCTCCCTCCTCCCCGCGTGTCTCTCCGACCAGCCCCAGGCGCTCCAAGCGCGCGATCTCCCGCTCGCCTTCCACCCGTGCGGGGTGGTCCTGCGGCAGATCCGCGATCAGCCGTGCGATCCGTTCGCGCAGCTGCAGGGCGAAGTGGGGGGTGGATGCGCCCATCAGCTGGCGCACGTCCTCGACGCTCACCTCGCGTTCGCGCGTTCGCTCCAGGCGGTCTGGGTCCTCGGCTTGGCTCACGGTGTGGTTTGGGGGTTGTGTTCGGCGGTCGAGGGGGTTGGAGATTCGGGGGCTGACGTCGGGGTCGAAGGTTCGGCGGTCGTCGGGGTGGTGGCGGTCGAGGCTGGGGTCGCAGGCGTGGTGGCCGTTGTGGCGGAGCCTGAGCTTTGGGGAGCGATCTCGAGCATCGTGTCCAGTTCGGCCTGCACCGTAGCCGTGATTGCCCCCCCGTCGCCGATCAGCCAGCCGTGATTGTAGGCTCCGCGCACGGCGGGGTATTCCGATCCCGGGGTGGCGTCGTAGGCTGGCTGGATGTCGCTCAGGAACGTGCTCAGCGTGGGGGGGACCTGGTCGGGGCGTTCCAGTAGCAGCAGCGGCGCGTAGTCCCCGTTCGCCGACAGCGGTGCAGCGGCGGGCGCGTCGAGCGGGCGGGAGGCGTTGGCGAACGCCAGGCCGTGGCCGGGCTGGTCTATGCCCCAGCCGAAGGTTCCGTCGGAGAAGCGGGCTGCGGCGATCGCGTTGTCGGCTGGGTCTTCACCGCTCGAGCCCGGCCCCCCGGAGCCGACCGCGCTCGGCCCGGGGTAGATCCGCCGCACTGGGCCGTACCGCCTCAGCTTTACGAGCACCGCGTGGCTCACCGCGACCGGGGGACCCACGACGTAGATGGCGGGGTGGTGCAGGCGTACGAGTGCCTTCCCGGTCGCGGGCGGTACGCCCGCGGCGTTCACCGGCAGGATCGGGGCGCCGGACTCTGCCGCGAGGCCCGCGGCGGGCATCGCGAGCGCCGGTGGCCCCGCCGCGCCGACCACGATCACCCGGTGCGCAGGGCCTCCCTGGACCGCGTCCACCAGGTGCTCGACTTCGTCTGCCAGCACCTCCGGCGAGCCAGTCAGCGTGCGAGTCCGATAGCTCGGGAGGGCCACGGAGGTTCCGACCTCGACCACCTGGACACCCCCGAGCAGCGCAGCGCCCGTGGGTTTCAGGGCCGCCAACGCCTGCGCGGAGAGGCTCGGCAGGGTGCTCCCTTCGCTGTAGAGCAGTGGGGCGCGCAGGGGAGCGCTCGCCAGTGCCGCCGCCGCCAGCGCGGCTGTCCAATCGCGATCGTTCACGAGCACCACTGCCTGGGGGCTGGTCGCGGGGGTCAGTCCCGGGTTTGTCGCGAGCGCCACTCCTGCCGCATCCGCGACGGGGTTCGCGCCACCGAGTCGCGTCGTATTCCTGGTGGCCAGCCCGCTGGCCGCGAGCTGGCCGCTTTCGGCCACTGTCGTCACCGCTGCCCCGCGACTCTGACCTTCGGCCGGCAGCGACTTGCCGCACCCCGCGAGCGCCGTTCCGAGCAGCAGCGCGAGCAGCGTGGCGGCTAGCCGGGGCGGGGGGGAGGGCACGTCGGAGACACTATCTACGGGGGCGGTCGCCGGTTGCTCTTCCAGCGCCCGTAGGCTGCGGCGCACGCGAACGCCGCGAGCAGGGCTGGCCCGTATTTCCTCGCAAAGTGCGGGAAAAACGATGCAGCGCCTGCAACCGTCCTTGCGCTTTGCTAGGGTTCCGCCGCGAACGCCGAATCCATGGCCAGATGTCATGGAACGGGGGACCCAAGTTGTTGGGGCGAATCTCACGGTGAAGCCGTGAGAAGCGCAGGCTCTTTTAGCGCTAGCCCGTCAGCTAACCCCGCAGGCCCACGAAAGAGGAAGTTGTCTTGCGGGTACGAGCCCTTGGCTCAACGCTATTCAGCTTGGCTGTTCTGAGCACCGTGGCCCCTACGGTGGCCTCGGCTCACGGCACGGCCAAAGTCTCCGGGGGCACCTCCGCCGCCTCCTCGACCTCCTCCTCGACGCCCGCGCCGACAGGGGCGGGCGGGCCTCAGGTCAACGGGGGCGCCCCCACCGCGACGGGCGGGGCGCCGACGCAGCCGCACGTCTACACCGCCCCGGTCACGGCACACTCCGCGAGCCTCGCCTACAAGGGTCCGGTGTACGAGAAGACCCCCACCGGCGAAATCGTCCCCTACGCGCCCCCGCCGCCGGCCGGCCAGACCAACGGTGCCACCGGCGGCAGCTCCGTGGAGCTCACAGGGTCCGCCAAGCCCGAGCTGCTCGTCCCCGGCGTCACCGCGCGCTACGTGAGCGGGCTTGCCGCGGCGCCCATGTCCGCGCCCGTGGCGGTGCAGGAAATCATCTGGGCGGGCAACCAGCTGATCGGCTTGCCCTACATCTACGGCGGCGGTCACGGCTCCTTCATCTCCCCCGGGTACGACTGCTCGGGCACCGTCTCCTTCGCGCTGCACGGGGCGTCCCTGATCTCCACCCCGATGGACTCCTCCGAATTCATGAGTTGGGGCGAACGCGGCGTCGGGCAGTGGGTCACGGTCTTCACCAACCCCGAACACGCCTACATGACCGTCGCCGGCCTGCGTCTGGACACAAGTCCGGTCGATGACCCCTCCAACGAGGAGGGCCCCCGCTGGCGCCCCCTGCGCCCCGAAAATCACGGCTTCCTCAAGCGCCACCCCGTCGGGCTGTAGGTCTGACGCCCGGATGGCGGCGCATAGCTGCGTCCTCGGTCGCTCGTGTGCTTGAGCACACTTCGCGGGGGTGGGCGGGCATTCAGGTCTTGCTCTGCTTGCCCTCCGGGCGTCAGACGGGCGTGTCGTCGCGAAGACAGGTGTGCCCGTCGCGAATCAGCCGGTAGGCTACGCTTGAACCTGCCCCGTACGTCACGAGCAGAGATCTCAGGAGGAACGCAATGGCCGGCTTGACCGGGCGCATGTCAACTGTGGTGAAGGCGAAGGTCTCAAAGCTCCTCGACAAAGCCGAAGACCCCGCGGAGACCCTCGACTACAGCTACCAGAAGCAGGTCGAACAGCTGCAGAACGTCAAGAAGGGCATCGCCGACGTCGTCACCGCGAAGAAGCGCCTGCAGATGCAGGAGGCCACCCTCCAGCAGCAGGTCGTCAAGCTCGACACGCAGGCCCGCCAGGCGCTCTCCGGCGGCCAGGAGGACCTCGCGCGCCAGGCGTTGGAGCGCAAGAACGTGGTGCAGACCGAGCTGCAGTCGCTCGACACCCAGGTCGCCGAACTGGAGGACCAGCAGACGAAACTGGTCGACTCCGAGCAGAAGCTGCGCGCGAAGATCGAAGCGTTCCGCACCAAGAAGGAGGTCATCAAGGCGCAGTACTCCGCCGCTGACGCCCAGGTGCGCATCTCCGAAGCCGCGACCGGCGTGGGCGAGCAGATGGCCGACGTCGGCCTCGCGATGCAGCGCGCGGTGGACAAGACCGAAAACATGAAGGCCCGTGCCAACGCCGTCACCGAGCTGGAAGCCGCGGGGACCTTCGACGACATCACCGAGCTCGGCTCCGGCGAAGACGACATCGACCGCCAGCTCAAGCAGCTCTCCTCCTCCTCCGCTGTGGACGACGACCTCGCCAAGCTGAAGGCGGAAGTCGGCGCGGGCGCCCCCGCTCAGATCCCCGCGCCCAGTGAGGCCGGCGGAGCAGGCGGGCCGGCCACCGCCGAGGCGCAGGACGCGCCGCAGGCCCCCGCTGAGGGTGGCCAGGGATGATCGTTCGCATCTCGGGCGATAACCAGTACCGCCTTGAGGGCGTTGACGGACAGGTCAACGAGCTCGACAACGCGGTCGTTGCCGCGGTCGAGGCCGGCGACGAGCAGCGTTTCCACAGCAGCTACGACGAGTTGCTCTTGTTCGTGCGCTCCCACGGCACACCGCTCGCCGAGGACGATCTGGAGGGCTCCGACCTGATCCTTCCGCCGGCCGACATCTCGCTCGCCGAGGCCCAGTCGGAATTCACGGGCGTGGGGCTGATACCGGATTGAGCTGGGGGAGGGCAGGCCCTCCCCCAGTACCCCCTCCCGCTACGGCTTACCCCCTCCCGCTACGGCTACGGCTGTGGCGCGCCCGGGCGCGGGCCGGCAAAGCCGGCCCTTGTGGCGCGGCGACGGGTAGTGTCTCAGTTTGGCCGGGACCCGCAGATCGCGAGAGCCAGATAGTGCATTGGCGAACATATAGCTACTGGACCTCTCATAACCGCCATCTGGTTGCTACCCACAGGTCCAGCTGATGATATACCCCCAAAACTGATACACCACCCCGCGACGGCTAATAATCAGATTGGTATTCCCCAGAGGGGGAACCACCGCTCCAGTTCTGGCTCCATCGGCAGTTCGCCGCTCATCTGCGCCTTCAACTGCAGCTCGCGCTCGGTCGAGCGCTCCTGAGCGCCACCGGCCGGCACGAACGGGTACCAGAAGCCGCGCTTGTAGTTGTAGATGAAGTAGAGCTTGCGCTTCTGTGCGTCGCGGAACGCGAACACCGCGCACAGCAGCCGCTCGCCGTGGCCGCCCATCTCGATCGAGCTCGATACCGCGTTGATGCCCACCGCGAGGTCTTCGACGGAGGGGGCGCTCTCGGGGTTGCGCAGCACCATCCAGCGGTAGCCGTACTCGTCGTCTTTGCTCTGCACCTGCGTGCCGCTCTCGCCGCCGGTCGCCGTGACGACTTCTTCCATTTCGCGCATCGTCGCCTCGAACTCGCTGTTCTCGAGCTTCTGGAAGACGATGGCGGCCGTGCCCGCCGGGTCGATCTGGTGCTCGGACTGCAGCGTGATGTAGGCCGTTGAGATCGCGAACAACCGATCCGGCGCCGGCCCCTTGACCTGGTGGCGGCCCGTGAGCGCGTCGAGTAGGCCCATTAATCAGTCCTTTGCAGTTGCAGCTTGTGTCGCGACAAGTTGATCGGTGTGGGGGGAGGTCGGGAGGGGGGCCTGCCCCCCTCCCGCCTCTAGGCGGTGCCCTGCAGCTGTGACTCCAGCCGCTCCAGCGCCGCCAGGCGCTGCTCCAGCGGGGGGTGGTCGGAGAAGATGTTCATCAGCGACTTCTTCGCGCGGGCGGGCACGATGAAGAAGGCGCTCATCCCTTCCACGGTGCGCAGGTCCTGGCCCGGGATCCGTTCCATCGTGCCGCTGATCTTCAGCAGCGCCGAGGCCAGTGCCGAGGGGCGCCCCGTGAGCACCGCCGAGCCGCGGTCCGCAGCGAACTCGCGGTAGCGCGAGAGCGCGCGCAGCAGCAGGAAGGAAATCGCGTACACCGCCGCCGCCACCATGATCACGATGATCACGTCCTCCTCGCCTTCGTTGCGGCCGCGGCCGTACCCACCGCCGAAACCGCCCCCGAAGAAGAAGCCGAACTGCACGATGATCGAGGCCACGGTCGCGAAGAAGCTCGCGAGCGTCATCACCATCACGTCGCGGTTGATCACGTGGGTCAGCTCGTGCGCCATCACCCCTTCGAGCTCTGCGGGGGAGAGCATCTGCAGGATCCCCCGCGTCGCGCACACCGTGGCCTTCTTCTGGGAGCGACCCATCGCGAACGCGTTGGGCATCTGGTTCTCCATCACGCACACCCGCGGCTTGGGCAGGTCCGCCTGCACGCACAACCGCTCGATGATTCCGTGCAGCTCGGGCTCCTCCGCGGGCGCCACCTCCTTGACGCCCATCATCCCCATCGCGATCTTGTCCGAGGTGAACAGCTGGAAGCCGAGCAGCGCTAGCGCCACCACGAGGATCGTCACACCGCCGGCGCCCACGGCGATCAGCACGCCGACCAGCACGGCGTAGACGAGGCCCAGCAGGAACAGCGTCAGCAGCATTCGGGCCTGCAGGCCAGTGTCTTTTCCGAACGCCTTGCGTCCCTGCCGGTGGGCGGTGGCAGCCATGGAGTGATTGTCGCAGAAGGAGGTTGCGATTCCCTAAAGTCCCGGGCGTGAAACCGACCTTCGACGTGCTCGGCCTCTCGATCAAGAGCTTCGGGGTCGTCTTCGCGCTCGGCTTCCTCGCCTGCGGGCTACTCGTGGCGCGGCGGCTGCGCGAGCTCGACCGCCCCGTGGACTGGGCGTACGAGATCGTCTTTGCCGCGCTCGTTGGGGGGCTCGTGGGGGCGCGCGGGTACTTTGTGATCCAGAACTACGACGAAGTCGAGCACCACCTCGCCAGCTCGATCTTCTCCGGCTCCGGCCTGGTCTGGTACGGCGGTGCGATCGGGGGCGCCATCGGGGTGCTCGGCTGGATGCGCTGGCGCGACCAGTTGCAGCTGATCATGCTCGACATGTGCGCCACGGCGCTTGCCCTCGGCTACGCGATCGGGCGCATCGGCTGTCAGGTCTCTGGCGACGGCGACTACGGGATCCGCTCGTCGCTGCCCTGGGCGATGGGCTACCCCCACGGCACCGTCCCCACCCCCCCGGGGGTCACCGTGCAGCCGACCCCGATCTACGAGACCGTCACGATGGGCCTCGTCGCCCTGCTGTTGTGGAATCTGCGCGACCGCGTGCGCCCGGGGGTCGTGTTCGCGCTGTACTGCCTGCTCTCCGGGCTCGAGCGCTTCTTGGTCGAGTTCATCCGCCGCAACAAAGAGGTCCTCGTCGGCCTCACCGCGCCGCAGTTGGAGAGCGTCCTGCTGATGATCGTCGGCGCCGTCTGGCTCGCGCTGATGATGCGTGGGCGCGGCCTCGCGGGGCTGCGGCCGGGGGGGCCTGGGACTCCGCGGCCTGCGACGGCGTGACGCGCACGCGATAATCCACGCTTGGAGGGTGGCGCAGTCGGCCTACCCGGCCCCTTCGGGCTGTGTGCCCCCGGCTCGCCGAGCCCTCTTTCAAGACCATGGCCACAGAGACGACGACGAGCCTTGAGCAGAGCCTGGGGCGGGTGTTCCCGGCAGGCACCCGTGTGAACGAGCGCGGGCGCCTGGAGGTGGGGGGCTGTGACACGATCGAGCTCGCACGCGAGTTCGGCACCCCTGCGTACGTGGTGGCGGAGGACGACCTGCGGACGCGGGCGCGGGCCTTCGTCGAGGCCGGCCGCCACGCCGGCCACGAGGAGCTGTGCGTGGTGTTCGCTTCCAAGGCGTTCCCCTGCACCGCGGTGCTGCGCACGCTCGCGCAGGAGGGCCTGTGGTGCGACGTGGCATCGGGCGGGGAGCTGCACCTCGCGCTGCACGCAGGCTTCGCTCCAGAGCGGCTCGTGCTGCACGGCAACGCCAAGTCCGAGGCGGAGTTGCGTATGGCGCTGCGCCACCGGGTGGGGCTGATCGTGGTTGACAACTTCGACGAGGTGGACCGCCTGGAGGCGTTGATTCGGGAGGGTGCGCTCAAGGAGAGGGAGGGGAGCGGAGACCGAGGGACGGGGGCAGCCGGCGGTCTGGACACGGCCCCCCAGCCGGTGTTGGTGCGCGCCACCCCCAACGTTCGGGGGGACACCCACGAGAAGATCTCCACCGGCCAGGCCGACTCGAAGTTCGGCTTCGCGATGGACGAGGCGGGGGAGGCGTGCGCACGGGTACGCGCCGTGGCGGGCCTCGCCCTGGAGGGAGTGCACGCGCACATCGGCTCCCAGCTCTTGCACCTGGAGCCCTTCCGTCGCGAGGCGGCCCAGCTCGCCCAGCTACGCGAGCTCGGAGGCCCCGAGGGGTTCGCCACGTGGGACCTCGGCGGGGGCCTCGGCGTGGCGTACACCGCCGACCAGCGCCCCCCCGCGATCGAGGAGTACGTGCAGGCGCTCGTGCAGGAGGCCCGCGAGCTGCTGCCCGGCCACCGGCGCCTGCTGATCGAGCCTGGACGCGCGGTGAGCGCGAACGGGGGGGTGACGCTGTACACGGTGCAGAGCGTCAAGCGCAACGTCTCCACGTGGGTGGCGGTGGACGGCGGCATGTCCGACAACCTGCGCCCGATGCTGTACGGGGCGGTGTACGAAGCGCACGTGGCCGACCGCCCCGGCGGGGGGACGCCCTGCGTCCTGGCCGGCAAGCACTGCGAGTCCGGCGACGTGATCGTGCGCGAGGCGCTACTCGACGACCCCCGCCCCGGGGACGTGGTCGTGACCCCGGTGACGGGCGCGTACGGGTACGCGATGAGCAACAACTACAACGGCGTCCCCCGCGCCCCGGTGGTCTTCTGCAAGGACGGCGACGCGCGTGTGGTCGTGCGGCGGGAGACGTATGACGAGTTGAGCGCCCGCGATGTCGTGTAACGGGTTGGAGGACATGTACAGGTGCCTTGATAAAGAGTCATTTGGCGCCCTATATAGGTGCCTCGGTGAGGACAAAGATCTTCTCGAGGACCCATATATATATAGGGCCCAAAAAAAGGCACACCTGCCCAGTGGGCCGCAGGTGGGCGACCCCGCGGGCAGGGAGGAGCGCGCGCGTGGCGTCCGCTGAGCCTTTCAGGATCGGACTGCTCGGCCACGGCACGGTCGGCGGGGCGTTTGCGACGCTGCTGGACGAGCGCGCCAACGAGATCGAGCGGTTCAACGGCCGCCGGCCGGTGATCGCGGGCGTGTTGACGCGCACACAGGGCGAGTTCGCGCAGATCCTCCCCGGTGCGGACATCGTGGTCGAGGTGATGGGGGGGATCGAACCCGCGCGGGAGTGCCTCCTGGCGGCGATGCGCGCCGGTAAGGACGTGGTGAGCGCGAACAAGCAGTTGCTCTCACAGCACGGCGAGGAGCTGTTCGAGGTCGCCCGCGAGCACGACGTGCGGCTGCGCTTCGAGGCCGCGGTGGCCGGCGCGGTGCCCGTGGTGCGACTGCTCGAGGAGTCGCTCGCCGCGACGCCGATCGAACGCATCCACGGGATCGTCAACGGTACGACCAACTACATCCTCAGCGAGATGGCCCGCGGCAGCACATACGCACAGGCGCTCGCCGAGGCGCAACGCCGCGGCTACGCCGAGGCCGACCCGAGCGACGATGTGAGCGGCCGCGACGCGGCGGCGAAGATGGCGATCCTCGCGCGCCTGGCGTTCGGCGCGCCGGTGAGCCTCGACGACGTGCGCTACGAGGGCATCGAGCACCTGCAGGCCGAGGACCTGCGCTCCGCGCGCGAGATGGGCCTCGGCCTGAAGCTGATCGGCACCGCCGAGCGCCGCGAGGGCGGGCTCTCGGTGCGGGTGCACCCCGTGTTCCTGTACGCCGGGCACCCGCTGTCCTCGGTGTCCGGGCCGTTCAACGCGGTGACCGTCGAATCCGAGACGATCACCGAGATCACGATGTCCGGCCCCGGCGCCGGGGGCCGGCAGACCGCAAGCGCCGTGCTCGGCGACGTGGTGAGCGTGATGACCGGCGGTGCGCGCCCTCCCGCCCCGCCACTGCCCGTGCCACTGCTGCAGGACGTGAAGAGCGCGTTCTACCTGCACCTCGAAGTCGCCGAGCGCCCCGGCGTGCTCGGAGCGGTCGCGCAGGTCCTCGGCGAGCAGGGCGCATCGATCAAGTCGGTGCTGCAGCGGCGCGTCGGCGAGGAGGTGGTGCCGCTGACGATGGTGCTGCACCCGCTGCTGGAGTCGCGCCTGCGCGAGGCGCTGGAGCGTCTCGGTGAGCTCGACCTCGTGCGCGCCCCCCCGCGCGCGATCAGGGTGATAGAAGAGGAGTTCGGATGAGACCCAAGCGCGAGAGGACCCGATTTTTTGAAGAGGCCCCTCCGGGGCCGGGCTGGCGTTCGCACGACGTCCCCGCGGAAGGTGCACGCCCTGCGCGGCGAGTCCCCCCGCAGGTGGGGGCTGGAGTGCGCGCGGCGCCCCGCGCGATCCGGGTGATAGAAGAGGAGTTTGGATGCCCTGTTCCTGCCTGATCGAGCGCTACCGCGAGCACCTGCCGTTCGCGCCGGAGGACCCCGTGGTGAGCCTCTGCGAGGGCGGCACGCCGCTGCTGCACTCACCCGTGCTCTCCGAGCGGGTCGGCGCGGAGGTGTACCTGAAGCTCGAGGGCGGCAACCCGACGGGCTCCTTCAAGGATCGCGGCATGACGTGCGCGGTCTCCGCCGCGGTGCGCGAAGGCTCCAAGGCGGTGATCTGCGCTTCGACAGGCAACACGGCGGCGAGCGCGGCGGCGTACGCCGCGCGGGCGGGCCTGACGTGCGCGGTGATCGTGCCGGACGGCAAGATCGCGGTGGGCAAGCTCGCGCAGACGCTGATCCACGGTGCCCGGGTGATCGCGCTGTCGGGCAACTTCGACAGAGGGCTCGAGCTCGTGCGCGAACTGGTGGAGCGCCACCCGATTACGCTCGTGAACTCGGTCAACGAATACCGCATCGAAGGCCAGAAGACCGCGGCGTTCGAGCTCGTGGAAGCGCTCGACGGAGGGCCCGACCTGCTGTGCATCCCGGTGGGCAACGCGGGCAACGTGACCTCCTACTGGCGTGGCTTCACAGAGATGGGCGCCGCCCCGCGGCTGTTCGGCTTCCAGGCGGAGGGCGCGGCGCCGCTGGTGCTGGGCCACCCGGTGGAGCACCCCGAGACGGTGGCGAGCGCGATCCGGATCGGCAACCCGGTGCGCTGGGAGGACGCGATGGACGCAATGACCGCCTCGCGCGGAGCGATCCGAGCGGTCTCCGACGAGGAGATCCTCGCGGCCTACCGGCTGACGGCGGCCAAGGAGGGAATCTTCTGCGAGCCCGCCTCGGCGGCGTCGGTGGCGGGCCTGCTCAAGTACGGGGCCGACGGCGCGGCCCGCGTGGTGTGTGTGATGACCGGCCGCGGCTTGAAGGACCAGCAGACCGCCCTCGACAACTCCAACGGCCGCGTGATCCCGTGCGCGGCGGAAACGGTCGCGCTGGAAGAGGCGGTCCTGGGTGATCCCTAGAGGGTGGCGCAGCCGGCCGCAGGCCGGCTGGCCGGAACGGGGATGCGAGCCGGAGGCGAGTGTCTCCCGGCTCCGGTCGGGCCCCTCTTCCTTCAGTCATAGGCGAGCCCGCCGGCGAGCGGGAGCGCTGACCCGGTGGGCGGCGGACGGCGCGGGGTCGAGGGAGTGATCCGACGCCGCGTGGTGCGCGCGCCGGCCTCCTCGGCGAACCTCGGGCCGGGATTCGACTGCATGGCGGCGGCGCTCGCGCTCCACGTGGAGCTGGAGGTCGAGGAGACGGGGACGTTCTCGGTCGAGACCGACCTGTCGCTGCCGCGGGGCCGGGAGAACCTCTGTGTGCGGGCCTTCGAGCGTCTGCACCCCGCCGACGGCTTCACGTTCCGCATCCGCTCGGACATCCCGCTCGCGGGCGGCCTGGGGTCGAGCGCAGCGGCGATCGTCGCGGGCCTGATGGCGGCCGACCACCTGTTCGAGCTGGACGTGGAACTGCTGGCGCTCGCGAGCGAGGTGGAGGGCCACCCCGACAACGTCGCGGCGGCGCTGCACGGTGGCTTCGTGGTGTGCGCGGACGGGGGGGCCGTGCGCTTCGATGCGCCCACGGGCCTGGAGGCGCTGGCGGTGGTCCCCCACGACGCCGTGCGCACCCACGCCGCCCGCGCGGCGCTGCCCGCCGACGCGCCGCTCGCCGACGCGGTCTTCAATGTGGCCCACGGCGCGCTGCTGACCCTGGGCCTCGCCCGCGGCGACTGGGACCTCGTGGCGCGCGGCCTGCAAGACCGCCTGCACCAGCCCCGCCGCGCGCACCTCTTCCCCCGCTCCTACGAGCTGGCCCTCCGCGCGCGGGAGCTGGGCGCCCTGGGCGCCACGATCTCCGGGGCGGGTCCCACGGTCCTGGTGTGGTGCTTCTACGAGCAGACCGGCGCCGTGGTCGACGCGCTGCGCGGGGAGCTCGATGGCTGGGCGGATCTGCTGCGAGTCCCGTTCGAGCCGCAGGGGGCTTACGTCAGGGAGCTGTAAGGCGCCCCCGCGCGTCCTCGAACCCCGGCAGCCGGGCCAGCAGCTCCGCGGCGAGCGCGAGGTAGTCGGCGCCGAGGTCGGGGCGGTGGTCGAGGATCGAGACGGCCCGCTCGGCCGATTCGGCGTAGGCGATCGAGGAGCGCACCACCGTGTCGAGCACGCGCTCACCGAGCTGCTCGCGCAGTGAGGCGAGCGCCTCGCGGGAGTGCACGGTGCGCATGTCCGCGAGGTTCAGCAGCACACCGAGCAGCTCGAGCTCGGGGTTGAGCGTGTCGCGCGCGAGCTCGATCACCTCGAGCGCCTGCTGGACCCCCTGCAGCGCGAAGTACTGGGCCTCGGCAGTGACGAGCGCGTAGTCGGCGGCGACGAGCGCGTTGACGGTGAGCAGGCCGAGCGAGGGGGGGCAGTCGATCAGCACGAGCTCGTAGGCGTCCTCGGGCAGCTTGGCCAGCGCGCGGCGTAGGGTGAGCTCTCGCCCCAGCCGGCCACCGAGGGACAGCTCGGCCTCGGCGAGGTTGAGGTTGGCGGGCACCACGTCCTCGTGGACCGCCTCCGCCACGGTGGCGCGCCCGCTCAGGACGTCCCCGACGGTGGGCTGCGCGTCGGGGGGCACGTCGAAGTAGTCCGACAGGTTGCCCTGCGGGTCGAGGTCCACCGCGAGCGTGCGCACCCCCGCCCGCCGCAGGGCGTCTGCGAGCGTGCGCACCGCGGTGGTCTTGCCGGTGCCCCCCTTCTGGGAGAGGACCGCGATCGTCTGTGCCATGGCGCGATACTATCCCGGCATGGAGGGGACGCAGGACTCACCTACCCCGGAGGAGACGCTGCCCGAGGGCGGCCTGGGCCCGGCCGCGGAGGCCCACCCGACGCTCGACGCGGCCGCGCAGTTCGAGTACCACTCGGAGTTCGACTGGGACACCGAGCACGGCGAGGGGGAGTGGTCGATCCGCTGCTACGACGTGCACAAGCGCCTCGGCGGCCTGCCGGTGCTGGCCGGGCTCAACGTGGCGATCCCCGACAACACGATCACGACCGTGCTCGGCCCCTCGGGGACGGGCAAGAGCGTGCTGATCAAACACCTGATCGGCCTGATGTTCCCCGACTCCGGGGACGTGGTCGTGAAGGGCAAGTCGGTGCCGAGCCTCGCGATGCCCGAGCTGCTGGAACTGCGCCGCCGGATCGGGGTGCTCTTCCAGGACGGCGCCCTGTTCGGGTCGATGTCGCTGTTCGACAACGTCGCCTTCCCGCTGCGCCAGCACACCGACATGTCGGAGGCGCAGATCGGCCGGCTGGTCCGCGAACGTGTGGGCGACGTGGGGCTGACGGAGGCGATCGACTACTTCCCTAACCAGCTCTCCGGGGGGATGCGCAAGCGCGCTGGGTTCGCCCGGGCGCTGGTGATGAAACCGGACATCGTGATCTTCGACGAGCCCGACTCGGGCCTCGACCCCGTGCGCACGGCGCTGTTGTGCGAACTAATCAAGGAGATGCACGGCCAGCACGGGGGCACCTACATCGTCGTCACCCACGACATCGCCTCCGCACGGCGGATCGGCGAATACATCGCGCTGCTGTGGCGCGGGCGGATCGTGGAGGCGGGCGACGCGCAGAAGATGTTCTCCTCGGAAAACCCCTTCGTGCGCCAGTTCCTCAGCGGCTCCGCCGAGGGGCCGTTGGGGATGGACTGAGCTGGTGGAGGGCATGAAGGCTGGGGGAGGGCAGGCCCGGGTGGGCGGGCCGGTTGAACCCCCTCCCACCAGTGTGGGACTGGGCGCGGGCCGGCGAAGCCGGCCCTAGTGTTGACTCGACACGCGAGTAGATTTTTGACGATCTTTTGAGATCATCCACGTGGGCCGCGACACCGGCGTGGGTCGGTGTGCGCTCGGCCTCCGTGCCTCGCGTCCGCGCTCGGTTGGCCCACCCGGCGGCTGACACTCAGAGCAAGTCCGCTGCGCCGGCCAGCCGTGCCGACCAGTAGCTTTCCCTCGCATGCCACCCCGCCTGCCTCATCCGATCCCCTATCAGGGCAGCAAGCGCCGTCTTGCCGAGCGCATCTTGTCGGCAATCAGGGGTCGCCCTGTCGCGACGTTCTATGAGCCGTTCGCCGGCTCGGCGGCACTGACGATTGCCGCCTCCTCACGCGGGGTCGCACGACGTTACGTCATCGGAGACTCACTCGCTCCGCTTGTGTCGATCTGGGATGAGATACTTGACGATCCAGTCGGACTCGCCCAGCGCTACGAAAGCGTCTGGAGGGGACAACTGAGTGAGGGCGGCCGTGAGCACTTCGACCGCATCCGCGCGGAGTTCAACGCCGAACCGGAGGCAGCCCGTCTCCTGTACCTCCTCGCCCGCTGTGTGAAGAACGCTGCCCGCTTCTCGAGGTTCGGGTTCTCGCAGTCCGCCGACCACCGCCGCAAGGGCATGCATCCCCGGAAGATGGCGGGCGAGCTACTCGGAGCACACAACCTGCTCAAGAGCCGCACAACGACTTTTGCAGGCGATGCAGAGGACTGTGCTCGCGAGGCGGGACCGGGCGATCTGGTTTACATGGACCCGCCCTGGCAGGGCACGACCGAGGGGGTTGACAAGCGGTACTACCAAGGCTTCGAGCGTGCACGACTGGAAGAGTTGCTCGCCGACCTCAACAAGCGCAAAGTCCCGTGGATCCTGTCATACGATGGCCGAAGCGGCGAGCGAGCATACGGCACGCCCCTGCCGTCTGCGCTTTGGGGTGCGCGGCTGGACCTTCACGCCGGCCGGTCTTCGCAGGCCACCCTCACCGGGAGAGTGGAGGAGACCGTCGAGTCGCTGTACGTGTCAGCGAGGCTGTCGAGTTCGGACACCCTGGTTCCCGCGTTCGTACAGGAGGAGCTAGCGCTCGTCGAGTAAACGTTGCAGGTGGGTGGCGACGTCCACGCCCTCTGCCTGCGCGGCGGCTCGGATGCCGTCGAACATCTCGACGTCGGCCCCATCCCACGTCAGGGTGACCTGTCGTCGCTGGTGCGTTGCGATGTGCTTGTAGCCCTCGAGCGAGGCCCATATGCAGGTGGCGCAGACCGCCGCGGAGCGCTTCGTCCAGTTTGGGCATTCTCGCTCGCACGTCCATGACTTGGAGCGGTTGCATGGGCCACAGAGCATCTGAAAGTCAGCCAGACGGAACTGGTTGACCTCACCCGCGATCTCGTGGGGAATACGGTGGTTGACTTGGAGCGCTCGGTCGGGGAAAGCGCCGCCGCAGTGAGCGCAACGGCCGCCCGCAAGCTTCAGGAGTTCGTCTCTGAAAGCCTTCGGGATGCGCTTCCTACCGGTGCGGCGGTCAACAAGCGCGCCGTTGAGATCGAGACTGTACGCCGCGATGCTGCGTGTCCCGTCTTTCGAGCGCACTCTACGCGAGACGACCGGGAAGCCAAGGTCCATCGCGTCCCTCTTCGCGCGTGGAGGATGGTGGTAGTCGTACTGGTCGGCCAGTTCCTCGGTGGTCACCTCGTCGTGCTCGACGATCAGTTCCAGCAGTAGTCGCGCACGCCGGTTCGTCACGCGGGAGATCCGCTTGCGCATTTCCGCGCCAGCCGCCGTCCTCGCCATGGGCGTAATGAGTAGCACCCCCGCCGGACAGCCTCTCATGCCCCGCCGGCAGTCGCGCCCAAGGTGGATTGGAAACGGAACCCAGGCCGCTCTGGAAGACCCTCTCGCTCATCGATGCCGCTAGGCTCCCTCTCAACGTGAACTACCGCAAGCTCGGCACCAGCGACCTGGAGGTCTCGGAGATCAGCCTCGGATCGTGGCTGACGTACTCCGGCGGGGTGGAGCGCGAACAGGCCGAGGCGTGCGTGAAGGCGGCGTTCGAGGAGGGAATCAACTTCTTCGACACGGCCAACGTCTACGGGCGGGGCGCAGCAGAGACGCTGCTGGGGGAGGTGCTCTCCGGCTACGAGCGCTCCTCCTACGTGCTCGCGACGAAGGTGTACTTCTCGATGTCGGACACCGACCGGGGGCTCTCCGCGGCGCAGATCCACAAGCAGATCGACGCCTCGCTTCAGCGCCTGCGCACCGACCATGTGGATCTCTACCAGTGCCACCGCTACGACGAGCAGACGCCCCTGGAGGAGACGATGGGGGCGCTCACCGAAGTGGTGCAGGCCGGCAAGGCGCGGTACATCGGCTTCAGCGAGTGGCCCGCGCAGCGGATCGCCGAGTCGCTGGAGTTGCCCGACGTGGAGCGGTGGGTCTCGAGCCAGCCGCAGTACTCCGCGATCTGGCGCGCGCCCGAGGCGGAGGTGATCCCGCTGTGCGAGCGCGAGGGCATCTCCCAGATCGTGTGGTCCCCGCTCGCCCAGGGGGTGCTCACCGGCAAGTACCTGCCCGGGCAGGCGCCACCCGCTGACTCCCGCGCGGCGAGTGAGGACATGAGCGCCTTCATGGACCGGCTGCTTGACGATCGTGTGCTGCAGGCCGCGCAGCGCCTCGTGCCGGTCGCCGAGGGCGCGGGGCTCTCAATGGTCGAGCTCGCGCTCGCGTGGGTGCTCCGTCAGCCGAACGTCGCCTCGGCGATCGTCGGCGCCAGCCGCCCCGAGCAGGTTCACGCCAACGCCGCGGCCTCCGGCGTGACGCTCGCCGCCCAGACGCTCGTCGCTGTGGACGAGGCTCTGGGCGACGTCATCGTGCGCTGAGGCACCTCTCCGGGCTCACGAGGGGCGGGCGGGTGACGCCGAGTCCTCGATGCCGGCTTGCGGACCGACGCGCACGGCGGCGGCCGGTCGGTGATCTGCGGGGTGGGGTAGTGCGTAGGAACCTTGCCAAACCCGGTCGCCGGCTCGGGACCACGAGCAAGCCGATTCCACACACACACTGAGAGGTGAACGATGGGACTAGACAATCCACTACACATAGCGTTCCTGTTGCTGCTCCTGCTGCTCGTGTTCGGCGCCAAGCGCCTGCCCGAGATGGGCCGCTCGCTGGGCGAGGGTCTGCGGGGTTTCAAGAGCTCGCTGGGCGGCGAGCCCACGGCCCCTGCGATCGTCCCACCGGTGGCGACGCCCACCACCCAAGACCCAACGCTGACCGCACAGGAGCAGAATCCGCGATGAGTTGCAGGCCGCCGGCGTGTCTGCGCGCGAGGCGCCCGTGAGGGTGCCGCGGTGAAGGTACCGCTGTCCAGGGCGCGCGGATTCCGCGCTTCGGCGAAGGGCTCCGCTCCTGCGCACAAGCTCGCCGACGAGGAGCTGATGGCTCTCGTGCGGGCGGGCGACGCGGGCGCGTTCGAGGTCGTCTACGACCGCCACTGCGACGCCGCCTTCTCGCTCGCGTACCGTATGTGCGGTAGGCGTGCGACCGCCGAGGACGTCCTGCAGGAGACGTTCCTCGCGCTGTGGCGCACCGGCGCACGGTACGACCGCACCCGCGGGAGCGTGCGCAACTGGATCCTACGGATCGTGCACAACCGCGCGGTTGACGCGCTGCGGCGCGGCGGAGTGCGCGATCGGCACCGCTTCCACGAGGAGGGGGCCGTCGAGCGGGTGGCAGGTTCCGAGGACACCGAGGAGCAGGTCCTCGGCTGGGAGCGGGCCGACGAGGTCCGGGGCGCCCTGGACGGCCTGCCCAAGGAGCAGAGCCGCGTGCTCGAGCTGGCGTACTTCGGCGGGTTCACCCATACCGAGATCGCCTCGATGTTGGAGATGCCAGTCGGTACCGTCAAGGGTCGGATGCGCCTGGGGCTTGCCAAGCTGCGCCTCACAATGGTTGGCGAGGAGGGAATGTCCAAATGAGCGATGCACGCGACTTCGAAGCGCACGACTCGCCGAGCCCCGCTGGGCGTTGCTGCGGCGATGCCGCCGTCTACCTGCTGGGCCTGCTTGACGAGCGGCACAGCAGGGCGTTCCTCGAGCACGCCCGGTCGTGCGCGCTGTGCAGCGACGACCTTGCCGCGCTTGGGCCAGCGGTCGACAGCCTTCCCACCACGGTCCCGCAGGTGTCCGCGCCGGCACACGCCAAGCGGCAGGTGATGGCAGTCGTGCGCAGCGAGGCCGCCCAGCGGGCGGCCCGCTCCTCGCTCCGGCCACGCGTGGCCCGCAGGCGACTTGCCCTGCGCCGCCCCGCGCTGGCGCTCGCTGGTGTGGGGCTGTTGGCGGCGGGCGTCGCGGTCGGCGGGCTGTCCACCCCCTTCGGCGGCGGGTCTGCCCAGGTCGGTGGCTCCGCGGCGCGAGTGGCGAGCGCAGAGGTCACGCTCCCCGGCGCCAGCGCGGCGCTGCACCAGAGCGCTGGACACACGTGGCTCACAGTCTCGAACATGCCCGAGCCCTCTTCCGGGCACGTGTACGAGGTCTGGGTCAAGCGCCCCGGGCATGCAGAGCCACAGCCGACCAACAGCCTGTTCGCTCCCACCTCCTCCGGCGCTGCGACGGTCGCCGTGCCTGACAGCGGTGGAGCGAACGAGGTGTTGGTCACTCAGGAGCCGGCCGGCGGCACCCAGGTGCCGACTGGTCCCGCGGTCATCGTCGCGCACGTGAGCTGACGGGTACCCCCAGAGGCGAGACTGCTGCCCAAAGAGAAAGCCGCCCGAGGGCGGCTTTCTCGCTGCGGGGCTGTGCTGCTTGGCTTCAGGAGACTATGAACCCGGTGCCCTTCACCGCGGCGAGGACCTTGCTGGCGGTGTACGGCGTGTCGAACGGGCCGTCGGGGGCGATCGCGTTGCCGGCCGGTTCGTTCAGGAGCCCGATCACGCTTGCGTGGCGAGCCTCGATGGTGAGGATCGACAGAGCGGCCTTCACGTAGGCCGCAGCCTTGATGTTGAGGGCCTGCCCGGAGTAGGCGTGCACCCCCGTGTTCTCGAGCACCTGCGAGGTTGCCATGAACATCGCAGGACTCGTGTTGGCGCCTTTGAAGTCGAACTTCGGTTCTTTGGCCGCCTGCGACCCGAGGTGGCTCTTGAGGAATGCGACGTGCGCGTTCTCATCCTTGGTGACGACCTTCAGGAACGCGCTCGTCTGAGAGTCGAGGGACATGTTGGCCGCGGTTGCGCCGTTGTAGAACGCGGCCTCCAGGTACTCGAGCGTCAGCGCGTAGTTGAGGATTCCGACGTCGCCCTTCCCGAAGCTCGCGGGGGGCCGTCCGGTGCCGGCAGCGAGCGCGGGGGTGGCGAAGGCGCTCAACACCGCTCCCGCGCTCATGGCGCCCGCGCCTGCGATCGCGGTCTTGCGTAGAAAGCCGAGGCGGGTGTCCCCGTGCTCGAGCCCATCGACGGCCTCGGCGTGGGCTTCCGCAACCGCGCCGTCGACGTCGATCTCCTGCAGGTTGATCTTGCTGGGCATGTGCAACTCCCTTTCGTGTGTTTGGTGGGGACGGCGCTTGATTGCGGCGACGGTCGGTTCACCATCCGCTCGCGCTGCCCGATGACTGCCCGCTTCCTTCGCGCCAAGTGGCTGGACAGATCAGTCGCCCCCAGTGATCCGCCGTGGCCGCTCACGCGAACGAGTAGGTCATCAGCGCGCTCTCGCACATACCTGTCGCCGTCGGCAAAGTCGGTCACGAGGAGCGGCTCAGCTTCGTCGAGCACCTCGACGAGCTGCGCACGCGCCTGATCGTCTCGCTGGCCGTGCTCGCGGTGGCCTTCGGCGTCTGCCTGTGGCAGAACCACTCGCTGCTGCGCATCGTCAACCGACCGCTCGAACACCAGACGCAGAAACAGGTGCGCGCTGGTAACGGCCCGCTCGGGGCGACCTACACGGTGCAGCAGGGCGCCCGCTCGATCGGGGTCCAGCTGGAACACGTGGTGGAGACGCTCGAGCGGCCCGGAAGCGGAGCGAGCGCCGCGACTCGCATCTCGCTTCGGGGCGTGAGGCCACAGCTGCACAGGGCGATCTCGCGGCTCTCGGCCGCGCCGCAGGGCAACAAGCCGGTGACGCTCGGGGTCGGCGAGCCGTTCACCGCGACGCTCGGCATCGCGCTGCTCTTCGCGCTGATCCTCGCGCTCCCGATCATCCTGTACGAGCTCTACAGCTTCATGCTCCCGGCCCTCCGACCGGAGCACCAGCGCATTGCCTCGCCGCTGATCCTGGCGGTTCCCGTTCTGTTCGTCGCCGGGGTCATGTTCGGCTACTTCGTGGTGCTGCCTGCCGCCCTGCGCTTCTTCGAGAACTTCAACAGCGATCAATTCAACGTGCTCGTGCAGGCCAGCCAGTACTACCACTTCGCAGCGACCATCCTGCTCGCGATGGGGTTGGTTTTCCAGGTTCCCGTCGCGATCCTTGCGGCCACCCGCGCGGGCATCGTCACGCCGCGCCAGCTGCGAGCACATCGCCGCTACGCGATCCTGGCGTGCGGCGCGGTGGCGGCCCTCCTACCCGGTGACGCGATCACCCTGCTGCTCGAGACGGTGCCGCTGTACATCCTCTTCGAGGCGAGCGTGCTGCTCTCCTCGATCTTCGACAGACGGGCGAGCTCACTCTCGTGACGTACCGCTCGGCGCAAACATCGGCTCAACACCGAGAGTGCGTGCCTGGTCAACGCT
Organism: uncultured Solirubrobacterales bacterium; assembly: GCA_963725535.1. GTDB lineage: Bacteria > Actinomycetota > Thermoleophilia > Solirubrobacterales > Solirubrobacteraceae > Palsa-744. Next base: position 323,944 of record CAVRYX010000007.1, on the reverse strand, counting down.
GACGATCTCGCGTCCCATCGGAAAGAGCGAGACCGGGATGAGCTTGAAGTTCGCCAGGCCGAGCGGGATCCCGATGATCGTCAGGCACAGCAGCACTCCAGATACGAGGTGTGCGATCGCCAGCCACCAGCCGCAGAGCACGAACCAGAGGACGTTGCCGATACCCGACGCCAGGCCGGCGTCGGCTCGCTTGACGACTGTTTTGCCGAATGGCCAGAGGGCGAAGATGGCTATCCGCAGCGACGCGATGCCGAACGGGATCGTGACGATCAGGATGAAGCAGATCAGCGCGGCCAGGGTGTACCCGATGGCGAACCACAGGCCAGCCAGCACGAACCAGAGGATGTTGAGCAACAGGCGCATGTTTCTTGGGAGCGCCCTTCTTGACGCCACCATACCTCGGGACCCACTGTAGCACTTGCGTGCTACGCTCATGCACACATGGCTATGAACGTCTCAGTGCGTGAGCTGCGCAACAGTACGGCAGACGTGGTCGCGGCAGTGCGTGCCGGCGAGCGGGTGACGCTGACCGTCAATCACGATCCTGTGGCTGACATCGTGCCCCACGTCGAGCAGCGCGATCCGTGGGTGTCCTCGACGGTCCTGCTCAGCATCATCGACGAGGCGCCGGCCGACGAGGATCTGTTGGCCGATCTCGCCGATGTACGTGGGGCTTTGATAGAGGACGTGTGAAGCGCGGGATTGCCGACACCTCGGTCTTCGTGGCGCAGGAGGTCGGACGTAAGCTGGGCGAGTTGCCGGAGAAGCTGGCGGTCTCCGTGATCACGGCAGCGGAGTTGGAGTTGGGAGTCCTTCGCGCGCAGGACACCGAGACGCGCGCTCGTCGTCTTGCCACGCTCTCGCGTGTGCGTGGGGCATATCCGTTACTTCCGGTCAACGCGAAGATCGCCTCCTGCTTCGCGCGCATCGCTGCCCAGGAGTTGGAGGCCGGTCGTAAGCTGCGCAGGCACGACGCTTGGATCGCCGCCACCGCCCTGCGGCACGGAACCGCTGTCGTGACGCAGGACGATGATTTCTCGGCATTCTCGTCGGTACCCGTCATTCACGTCTGAAGCAACGTGCGCCGATCGGCCCAGTCAGACGGCCTTCACCGCGCTCACGTCGACAAGGATCTTGACCCTGGACACTCCGCGTAGATGCGTCCGCGGGCGTCCAGATCGTCCGTTCTGTGCGGGTTTGCGGACGCATCGGACGCATCGGACGATCTGACTTTTGTCAGGCTTTTGTCACGCGGTGGGTGGCTGCTCGTGCCCTTCCCGACGCCACCGAATCCGTTGAGCTCTTCCACGGCCCAGTAGGTATGCAGGCCGAAGAGCCCGAGTGTGGCTCCGAGTAGGCCTCGGCGACCTGCGCGCCGCGCTCGATCCTCAGGGTCCTTCGGCTTCGCCTTCACAGGTTTCAGTGTCGGCCGTGGCTGCTTCGGCGAGGTTCGCCCTGTCGATCGTTATACCGCTCGCGTCGCGGACCAGCAGTTCGGTGGGCAGCGGGGAGAACTCTCCGTAGGCGAGCACGCCGCCGGCGTGCAGGTGCGCGGGGATGACCACCTTGCGCAGTGGGACGAGCGTGCCGGACACCCGTGCGAGCACGCTGTCGCCGGGGGCTTTCAGCAGCCCGTAGATGATCACGTGGGGTTGCGGCTGACAGCCGCTTGAGGCTTGTGGCTGGAACACACGCCAGCCGCGTGGCATGGCAACATTGGCTTCAAAGCTCCCGCTGCCTGGGCCTAGGATGAGTGGTTCGTTGCCTTCTTCGAGCTTCAGTTCGAAGTGGACGCTGCCGAGCTTGCGGTAGCGTTCCGCGCGGATCGTGAAGGCCGGCATCTGCGGACGGCTTTCGTGGACCAAGCGGACGATGCCGTGGGGAAAGTATTTGATGGGGTGCTTCGTGCATTCCACGACCGCCGGCAGTTTCAGTACGGCCAACGTGGCGCCCTGTGCATCGAGCTCGGTCAGCGACACAGGTATCGGGGAGGGTCCGCGCACGACCTGGTAGTAGAGGCCCGCCGGTCCTCCCAGGCGGCCCGGCACGAGGATCGCGGACGAGGTAATCGTGTTGCCGTCGCTCAGGCGCAGACGCACGCGGCGCGTCCTCGCTAGCAGGTTGGCCTCCACGGTCAGCAGGCCGGAGTTGCAGTGCACTGCCGGTTTGGGATCGACATGGGATCGCGAGAGGCATCTCCCGGTGCCTTCGCCGGAGAAGACTGCCAGCAGGCCGGGTGACGGGCGGGATGGTTCTGTGATCGAGACGAAGACGTTGCAGCCCCCCTCGCGAGACACGTGAGAGGACCGCTGGGCAGTTGCCACGAAGCTCCCGCCGGCGGCAGTCTTGCCGCGGTCGATCACCGCGGGCCTTTTTGTTGACGGTTCGGGCTTGGGCAGTTTCGCAGCGGGCAGCCCGACCGCGGCTTCGAGGCGCTTCAGGACGGTCGTCTGCGTAACGCGCCCCTTGTGGAGTTGGCGGCTGAGGGCTTCTGTGTGGCGAGCGAGCGCCCTGTCGGAGGCGCTCTCAGAGGAGGCGAGGAGCTTGGGGAAGGTTTGTGTGGGGGTTTGCGCGGCGAGAGCGAGGATCTCGAAACTGCGCTTCAGGAGTGCTTCCGAGCGGCTCTGGATTTCTCTGGAAATGGGAGTCAGCGTCTTGTAGCCGCTTGCCACCCACGACTTCATGTCCTCGCAAACGGGCGGAGCTGGGATTTCGAGTTCTTCCTTGGCGGCTTCGGCAGTCACCTGGACTAGAACCGTGATCTTGGGGTTGCTCCATTTCAGCGGCGTGAGTGCATGGATCAGCGCGCCCACCGCTTCGCGATCGGGTTGAGTCCGCGAGTCTTCTAACGCGAAGGACAGCTCGAACTTCAGGTCGCCCTGCTGTCTTGACTGCCTGCGCCTTTCGCCTTCCGCCCGTGCGCTCGGGGGCGCTTGCGATCCAGGCCCGACCGGTCGCGGCCCAACGAGCCCGAATCCGGATACCGCTTCGTGGGGGAGCGTTGGCGAGGATGCCCGGACATTCGCCGGAGATTCGCGCGGCAAGCACTTCCCTCGCCGCGATCGCCTGTGGCAGGTTGGACAGCTCCGTTTCCTCGTAGCTGTTCGTGGCGACCAGATAGGCGTGGGTTGCGGCAGCGTTCTCGGACCTCGCCGCCCTCGCCGCCGCGCTCGCAGGGACGATGGCCAAGAGCAGTGCGAGCGCCAGCGGCGCCGCCCACGCACCTGCACGCCCAGCCCACGAGCACCCGCGACCGCGCTCTTCGTGCCCACCCGCATCCATCGGTGCGCAAGCATAGCTTGGTATCGCGCGCCAACGGTTGACATCACCGCCGCGCGACCGTGGGGGCGCTTTCGCCGCGACCGGGCCTTCTTCGGCGTGATGATGCCGGACGGCGGGATGCGGCAACTGGAGGGAGCAGCGCCGGAGACGATCCGGAGGGAGCTCCAGGCAGTCTGCTCGTCATTCAACCGCGGACCCCGCCGGGGGTTGGGGTCTCAGGTCGGAGCGGTAGAGCTCCGCGATCTGCAAGGAGCTGTGGGGGCTCCCCAGGTCGCGTGACCTCATCCGTCGAGCGTCTGTCGGGGGCGGCGTGTACCGTGCGGGGAGGTGGTGTTCGGGCTGAGAGCTTGCGATCGGAGGGTGAGATGAGCGGACCGGCGGATTGCGTCCTGCAGGTGAAGATCAGTCTCCTCGGGGCATCGAAGCCGCCGGTCTGGCGACGGCTGCTGGTCTCGGCCGACATCCGGCTGAACCGACTGCACGGCGTGATCCAGGCGGTGATGGGCTGGGAGGACTACCACATGCACGCGTTCTCGGACGGCTCTTGCGAGTACGGGCAGGCGGATCCTGAGTTGGGGCACCGGGATGAGCGCAAGGCGGCACTCGGCCAGCTGCTCAAGCGAGAAGGGCGAGCGGATTCGTTACACCTACGACTTCGGCGATGACTGGGAGCACGAGATCGTTGTTGAGAAGGTGCTCGTCGCCGAGCCGGGTGTTCGCTATCCGGTCTGCGTCGCCGGCAAGGGTGCCTGCCCACCCGAGGATTGCGGGGGCGTGTGGGGGTATGAGCGTCTGCGCGAGGTGCTCGCCGATCCAGCTGACGAGGAGCATGGGGAGATGCTGGAGTGGCTTGGCCTTCAGGCGGTGGCGGAGTTCGACCCGGCTCGCTTCGGCGTGGAGGAGGTCAACAGGGTCCTCGGTGCCGGCGACGACACGCAAGCGGCCGTCGGGCGGGCGGCGTAGACGGGCGAGCGGAGGGCGTGCTGCCGGGGCGCGCAGGCGCAGCTGCCTGAGAACCTCACAGCTTCTTACCGGCGCTGGTAAGAAGCTGGACGAGGTGGTTTCGCGGTGGGGCGACGCGAAACACACAGAACATTACTAGCTCTAGTATGATGTAGTGTGATGAGGGGCTTGGTGGATGGCAAATAACCCGTTCCGTCCCGGGGTCGGCAAGCCGCCTCCGTACTTGGCTGATCGCGAGGAGCAGCTGAATCGCTTTCGGCGCTATCTCGATGACTTTCCCGAGAACCGGCGTAATGTTCGCGTGACTGGCCTTCGCGGCGTCGGCAAGACGGTGCTCATCAAGGAGTACCGCAAGGCTGCCAGGGCTCGGGGATGGATCGTGGTCAAGCGCGATCTCACCCCGAGGTTGAACGAGGAGGGGGCCTTCGCGACGGCGATCACGGCTGACCTCGAGGGTGCGATTCAGGAGCTGTCGGTGGCTGCCAGGCTGGGCAAGCTCGTGACGGCGGCGCGAGAGTCGGTGAGCGCGGTCATCGACTTGGGGGAGGGCGTAAGGGTCAAGATCGGGGTTCCGAAGGTCGCCAGACCGGCTGTTCTGGAGGACCGCATTCGAGATGCGATGGTCAAGCTCGGCGTTCTCGCGGGAAGGGCGGAGCGCGGTGTGCTGTTCCTCTACGACGAGGCTCACGTTCTTTATGACAGGCCACGGGCGGGCCAGTTTCCACTCAGTGCCCTTCTGAGTGGATTCGTCGAGGCCCAGGATCACGAGGAGGATCTACCGGTGATGCTGGTCATGAGCGGACTACCACCCCTGGCCACGAACCTGCAGGCTGCTCGGAGCCATGCTGAGCGCTTCTTCAAGGTGGAGGAGCTGGGGAACCTCGGACTCGATGGCAGCGCGGGGGAGCCGAGTCCCGCCGCCGCGGCGCTGACCAGGGCGGTGGAGAGCAGCGGGATCTCCTTTCCACTGGAGGTGGCCGAACGGGTTGCGGCGGACGTGAGCGGCTACCCATACTTCATTCAGTGGTACGGGGAGGCCCTCTGGGACGCGGCCGACGATGCTGGCCTGGACGTGATCGAGCCGCGGCTCTACGGCATTGCGCATGAGTCGATCCAGGACGGTCTGGACACCGAGTTCTTCGAGGGTCGCTACGAGGAGGCCAAGCGCGCGGAGCAGACCACCTTGAGGATCGCGGGCTCCCTGGGCGGCGCAACCTTCAGGGTGGGAGACCTCGTTGATAAGTGCTCCAGGCTCAAGCCCGGCGCGGTTCAGCAGAGCCTGAACCGCCTGACGCAGCACAATCTCGTCTACCGCGTTCGCTACGGCGAGTACGCCTACACCGCCCCACTGTTTGGAGACTTCCTGCGGCGCAGGCACCCTCGCCAAGACGCCGACGGATAGAGTGACGAACCGGCGGCTGATCGCCGCGTGCTCTGGGTGAGCCGATCGGAGATAGACGTGTTCAGCGCACCAAGCAACGCCGAAGCTGCGGACTGGGTCACGGCGGGCGTGCGTAATTTCGACGGGACGGTCGGGTCCATCGTGCCCGCGGGGTTCGGCGCCTATGCGCGTGTCTTTCATCCGGCCTCGCGCCGGATGGGCACCGGCGAGGTCGAGGTACGGTGGGCCGAGGTGGCCGCGGCCAACGCTCGCGTGATGCACCCGGCTGCGGAGTGGGGGTCGCTCGCAGGGTCCTGGCAAGCGCGCGAGCAGCCCGGCCTCTGGGACCAGCCGCCCCGCACCGGCGAACTACTCGAGGCGCCGGCCACCCGGCTCGCTGCCGTCCTCGCCAAGCACACCACGAGCCCGGAGTGCTCCTACTTTGCGTTGTGGGACGGGGTGGACACCCTGGGGCTGATGTTCTCGTTCAGCGAAGGGACTCCGGAGGACGTTCAGCGACGCAGGCGGAAGGCTGCCGAGGAAGAGGTCACCGCGTGGCGCGAGTTGGTGCAGAGCGGCGCAGCATTCATGCTGCCGAATCGGGAGATGCGACTCTTGCGCGGACCGCTCACTGCGATCGAGAAGTTCTACGCGTTTTACCGCCATCCGCCCAACCTGTGGTGGCCCGAGGACCGCGCCTGGTGCGTGGGCACAGACGTTAACCTGATGAGTACCTACGTCGGCGGGAGCAGCGCATCCATCGGCGCGGTGCTCGCAGACGACGGGCTCGAGTCCCTTCCGGTTTCCGTCGACCAGCGGGTCACCTGGGACTCGGACAAGGTCAATCCGCTGCCTGCGCCACCATGAGGATTGGGGCCAATCGACCTGTGCCAGGGCCTTCGACGAGGCTCCGCCTGGGGCTTGGTCGCTTCATGCCACGGGATCCGTCACCGACACGGGACGGATTATGTTCGGTCATCCTACCAAGGTGATTCGTTCCCACTCGTCCATGAATGGGGCAAATAGCTCTTCGTTCAACGGAGTATCCAGCGTCGAGACGAGAGTTCTGTCGGCAAGGTCCTCCCCGTGGAACGGTCGCATGTAGAGCGAGTACGGCTCGTTTGGGGACCAGCGTGAGTAGGTGGAAGGCACAGCGTTGACCGGTGTTGTTTGGTGTACTGCGTCACATCGCTCTGCGATCGCCCTTCTGGTTGCTCGCTCGTCGGATGGTTTCTGCGCGCGTGCGAAGCGAACCGCAACCAGCTTGCCCCGGCTCAGGCCAAGCTGCAATTCACCGCGCAGCCATCCCGGCAGCAGACCAACGAGTGCCATCTTCCCGGGTATATGCTTCTCGTCAGGTATCCATATTTCGAAGGCCATGAGTAGGCGCTGCATACATTTTTCGAAGCTGAGGATGCCGACGTCCCGCCCTGTCAGTGCCTCGCCGAGTACCCGAGCGCAGATTATGTTCGCAACGTCGCGGTGGCCGTGGTCATAGGGGAAGTGTTCAAACGCGACGCCACCTTTTAGCGCCCGTCCGAGGTCACCGGCGGCAGCGAGTTCTCCTTTTGGGGGGTGGCGATAACGTCCATCAGTTCGCAGTTGGAGATGGCCACTGTCGCGCAGTTGTGTCAGCGCCAGCCTCATCCGCCTGGATGTCAGCGTTCCGTCGGGATCGTCGATGTCCACCGGCGATAGGGAAGCGTGCAACCGATGCTTGGAGTTCGTATAGATCTCACCGTTGGGCTTGGTCGGCGTCGGGGTTAGAGCGAGTAATATCCACAGCGTGGCTATGTCGTTGAGATCCTGCCGTTGTGTAGCCAGCCATCGCTGCGCAGTCGCACGTCTTGCGCTGCGCGCATAGCGGGTTGCAATGATGCGCCGCAGTGGTGAGTGAAGATTCACGGGAACGTGGTAGACGATATCCCAGCGATTGATGAAGGGAAACAGCAATCCACGGGCCTCGAGTTCCCTCACCGCCCTCATACGCTGTCGCCCCCATTTGGAATATGGATCAAGGTCGTACGGATGCAGCCGCAGTGCGAGACCACTATCGCGGAACGCTGCCCTGGCAAGAAGGTCACGTGCGTGGCCGGAGAGACTGCTCAAGAGTTCATCGAGGTACGACTCGTCGTCGAACAAGGCGGCGATCTGCCGCGAAGACGTTTCGAGCGGATGTTCGAGCACCGTGGCTACGATGCGACGGTGAGTGGGACTCATGCGGTCGAGCATCTCACGCTGGGTCGCTCGATTCGCTTGTCAACCGTCGCCGTCATGTGCGATGCGGACCGCCATCGATGTGTAAGGCTAGCACTCTTGCGATATCTCGGCTCTGTGGGCTCCGGTTCGGGAGTGGGCTGCCCTGCGTCCTCAGCAGGCAGGGCTTCGGCGGCCACGGGCCTGGGCGTGGGTGACGTCGGGGAAGATGACAGGTGGCCGCTTCGCGCGGGCGTCGTCGATCCAGCGTTGGAGGTCTTCGGGGATGAAGCGGAGCGGTCCGTCTGGTCCGCCGATGCGGATGGAGGGGATGCGGCCGGTCTTGGCGGCCTCGTAGAGCCAGGTTCGTGAGACGCCGAGCTGGGCTGCCACCTCCGTAGGCCTGAGCAGCAGCGTCAGGTCCGGTGATTGGCCTCGCGTGCCCGCTGTAGGCCCGTCGCGGCCCTCGCCGGCCGTGCGGTTTCCTGGGTGCTGCTGTTGGCTGGGGCTCGCGGTCAAGGGACGCCGCCGGTTGTGGTGTCGCCGAGCCAGTTCTGGGGTTGTCCTGGGTGGTTGGCGCTGGTGAAGATCGGGGCGTAGGGGCCGTGGCGTGTGAGCTGCTCGAGGGTGACGAAGTGCGTGGGGATGGTCGGGAGGTGCTGGGTCGCGAGGTCGGTGTGCCAGAGCGAGATGAGGGTCTGGATGCGGCGCGGGGTGGTGTCGGGGTGCTGGGCGGCGAGGACGACGAGAACCCATGGGAAGGTGCGATAGCGCGAGCGCCACCCGGTTCTCCGCTGACCGGTGGTTTGAGGTGCGTCGTGGTAGAGGAGCTTGTAGGCGGCGAGCTTCGCGGCGAATCGCTCGGCGCCGAGTGTGCCGCAGTCGAGCTCGATGAAGCGCTGATGTGGGACTGCGACCCCTTCGTGGATTTCGATGTAGGTGAGCAGCGCGGCAGTGATGAGCAGATGGTCGTTGCGGCCGTCGCGGGTGGGGGGGATGGGGTGCGCGATGTCGTGGTGCCAGGAGAGCGCGTGGCATTCGTCGTGGTGTGCACGGGCGGCGTTGACGAATGCGACCCCGGTCTCGTTGACCGCGAGGGTGTGGGTGCGGGTGAGGCTGGCGGGTGGCCGGAGGGCGCCGTGGTGGCGGCGTGGTGGCTGGTGAGGGTTGGTGTAGCGCGCGATGGCTCGCCCATCGGTGGTTGGGGACCAGAGCGCGGCGCCGTGGGAGGCGTGGGTGCGCTCGGTGAGCTCTGCCTGGTGGAGCTCGGTGAGGATGCGTTGGGTGTAGCGCAGCGACACGTCGGGCATGTACAGGGTGTGGATCTGGCGGGTGCTCAGGAGCCGGTGCTGGCAGAGGCCCTGGAGCATCTCCGCGGCGACCGGCGGTAGGAAGCGGACACGATCCGCCCCGGCGCTCACGCTTCACCCCGGGTGGAGCGCGTTCGTGGTCGTGCATCACTGCCGAGCCCAGGACAGCGGTCACAGGACGGACTGGCCGGCGCGCGGCGCAGCCTGCGGCAATCAGTACCGCTTTGGGTTGCTGTGGCCGTAGTGGGCTCTGGCGGGCGTCTAGCAGTTATGGCGCAGGGGGAGGTGGTGCTGGCCAGGGCCGGGAGCCGGGGCGGCTTGTGTGCGATCACGGCACCGAGTCTCGGTGGGCAGCCAGGGAGCCGCACGAGAAGCGGGCGTCCCTTGAGGTGCCCAAGCCGGGGGTTGTTGATGATCTGTCTTCTGGTCACATAGAGATGTCGTGGGCAGAGGGTGTTTGCCCCCCGACGGATTTGAGGATTGGTGGATGCTGAGATCGCGTAAGCCAGGGGTATGCGGGGGTGGGGAGGCACGGGCACGACGATGACCCAGCAGGTCGAGTCCCAAGGGGGCCGTGAGATAGCCCGGGCATCGAACTGTGCCACTACATGCAAGGCAAGCTGTGGAGATAGCCGGCAGAGCTTGTCTACCCATACTCTGTCACCGTGTTTTGACCCCGCCGTGAATCCGCGCAATCGGCTCAACCAAGCCAAATCCCTGGGAATCCGACGGTCGTGGCAGGGGGTGATTCGCGGCGGAGTTGCGGCAACCTGGCCTTACTCCGCCGCGAATACCTAATCCTCTTTATCTAAGCCAAGAACGGCCGATTCGCCGGATTGATTCGCGGCGGGGTTTTGCCTATTCGCGGCGGGGTTTACGCCCATAACGGCGGTGTCGATCCAACCTGTCTGGTAGGCCGACGTAAGCGGCTCTGCGCCACACCACCACAGGCCAAAGCAAGCGCCTGCGGCTGCCAGTCCCGTACCCAGCACGAACCTAGCTGTACGCAATCCCGAGGAGCCCGCCGGACGCCGCTGCCAGGTGCTTGTGGCCGTTCGCGAACTCGGATGGACGCGCAGGTCGGTCCGACGCACGATTCGGCATACTTCCGCTCATGTGGAGGATCCTTCTCGCGGCCTTGGTGCTCGTGCTTGCGCTCGCCCTGGGCTCGCTCCCGACCTTTGCCAGGAGCAACGGCGGGAAGATCGACAACGTTGCCGCCACGAGGGCCTACCTCCTCGCGCGGCACCGGGTCTCGCTCGCGGGGCAGCACGGCCAACCTGCCGGCGAAGCGGCAGTCCAATCTCTTGTCGCGGGGGTCAAGAATGAATGTTCGGGCGTGCTCGCCGAGGCTCCTGAAAACCGTGCGCGCGACGACATTAGCCTGGATGGTCGGCGGGGGGTTTGTCCACTAGTTTCGTTGTAAGCGGGGCGAGTGGGTGGGCGGCGATGGGCTGGTGGCGTGGGGCTTGCGCTGTGTCGGGTGGGGCGTGCCTCAGCGGAATGAGTGGACGCGCCCGGCGCAGTGCGTGATCTGGTTGGCCGGCGCGGGTCGGCAGCCAGGGCCACGGATTGGGCGTGCTTGGCTTGGTGGGGCGTGATCGTAGCGACGATTCCGTCCGAAGCCACTGCAACAATACTCCCATGATCGTCCACCAATCGCGTTGAGAGATGGGCCGTTCAGGACATGAGCGCTTCACCGAGCCGACGCTCGCCGCGCAGCGTCGTTACGAGGCGCTGCGTGCGTACTGGGTCGAGGAGCGCTCGGCTGGCGAGATCGCTGAGCGCTTCGGCTACAGCAAGGGCAGCGTGCAGACACTGATCTCCCGCTACCGGCAGGCGGACCTCGCCGAGCTGTTCGCCCGCTCGCGCCCTGGTCCCAAGCGCCAGCCCAAGAAGGACGCCGCCCGCGAGCGGGTGCTCGTCCTGCGCCGTGAGCGGCACGGGATCGAGGAGATCGTCGCAGAGCTTGCGCGGGCGGGGACGCCTCTCTCGCGCACCGCGGTGTGGGAGATCCTGCGGGAGGAGGGGCTCTCGCGGATGCCCAGGCCGGCCTTCCCACCGAAGACCGGGCCAGAGCCAGGGCGGCTTGCCGCGGAGAAGGTGCGCGTGCTGGGAGAGGGCGAGTGGCCCGAGACGGGGCGTCTTGAGACCCAGCACGCCGGGCTGTTCCTGTTGATCGGGGACCTGATCGCACTCGACCTGCCCGGGCTGGTGGATGCGGCCGGCTGGCCGTCCACCAGCCAGCTCGACGCGCTGCACTCGGTGCTGGCGCTGATGGCGCTCAAGCTTTCCGGGCGCCGGCGGCGCAGCCACGTGGCAAACGTCGTTCATGACCCGGCACTCGGCCTGTTCTGCTCTCTGAACGCGCTGCCCAAGACATGGCACCTGAAGACCTACTCATATCGCACCACCCGCGCCCAGCAGCTCGCGTTCTTTGAGGCGCTGCAGCCCCGGCTGCGCGACGCCGGGCTGCGCGGCGAGCAGGGCCTGAACCTCGACTTTCACGCGATCATGAGCTACGGGCAGGAGACGATCCTCGAGAAGCACTACGTTCCCCGCCGCTCACAGCGCACTCGCTCGGTGCTGAGCTTCATCGCCCAGGATGGGGCTGAGCACACGATCATCTACGCCAACGCCGAACTGACCGCCCGCGCGCAGTCCGGCGAGGTGATCGAGTTCTGCCGCTTCTACGAGAAGACCCACGGCGAGCTGCCGAAGCTGCTGGTCTTCGACGGCAAGCTCACCACCCACGAGCACCTCGCCGAGCTCGACGAGATCGAGGTCGGCTTCATCACATTGCGTCAGCGCTCCCCGAAGCTGATCGGCATGCTCGAAGCTCTCCCCGCCAGCGCTTGGACCAAGACCCGGCTCGACCGTGCAGGCAAGCACAAGACCGCCAGCTACTACGAGCAGCAGGTCACGATCGAGGGCAGAGCTTTCCGCCAGCTCGCCGTCCAGGGCCTCGGCCGCGACCAGCCGACGCTGATCCTCACCAACCGCCAGGAAATGACGCCCAAGCAGCTGATCGAGCGCTACGCCAAGCGCTGGGGGATCGAGAACCAGCTCGCCGAACAGATCCGCGCCTTCCACCTGGACTCCCTCTGCTCCCAGGTGCCGCTCGCTGTGGACTTCGACATCGCGCTCACCGTCCTGGCCGACATCGTCTACCGGCACTTCGCGCATGGCCTGCACGCCGCTTACCGCCGCCAGAGCCCCGACACGCTCCGCGCCCAGCTGATCGACGGGATCGGCGAGCTGCGCTTCAGCCCCGGCCACGTTGAGGTCGCCCTCCGACGCCGCACCCACACCCCTGCGCTGCTCGACGCCGCATACCAGGACAAGCGCATCAAGGTGCCCTGGTGGGGCGGACGCACCCTCAGCTACAGCTTCCCCGCCCGATAGCTCAAAACGCCAAAATCCTCAATCGAATTATCGAACCGACAATCGAGGTTAGAGCCGAGATCGTGGAAGACGTGCCGCTTACGCTGGAACGGCCAGCCCGAAATGCCACGCTCGCCTTCGCGATGGCGGTGCAGCGGCTGCGCTGGAGCAATCGCCAGCTCACGTACTACGTGGGTCATTCGGCCAGAGAAGAAGCGGCGAAGGAGAAGCTCGTTCTCCCCGACATCTGCGCGGACGCGAAGGCTCTTGCTGCCGATGGATTCAAGGCGGCTCCGACGACCACCGAGAAGTTCCTCGCGAGCTGCGGCGCTGCGAACTCCATTACCACGATTCACTTTCGCCCTGGCGAAACCGGAGATCTAGAAGAAAGAATCTTGCGCCTGTTGAAGCCGTATGAGCGCCCCGACGAGAAGGCTCTGATTCCTCACAAGCTCACGAAGCTCGAGTTCGAACGAGCAATACCCGTCCTTGAAAGGGACATCGGTAAGCCTGTCGTAGAAATCGCTCATGCCCTCGGGCTGCCGGAATGAGCTGAGGAGCAGGACGGCTGTAGCCTGTCGGTCCTGCCGCAGCAGCTGGTGGTAGTGGCGCGAGCTTGCGCTTGAGGAAGCTCGCGTCGCCTCGATGGGAGTCCTGTCTTCGGCCTCCTGGCGCTGAAGGGAGGTACGGGCCACTGAACGACTACGATGCGTGCGATGGGTATTCGCGACGTGAGGAGCGCCATGAAGCGAAGGCGAGAGGAACGGCGCAGGTTGCTGACAAGGGGCGAGCGTGCATTCGCCTGGAGCCTCACGTTCGCGCCCAGCCTTCTCGTGCTTGGCGGCATTTCGCTGCTCGTGTGGGGCAAGGGCGCCGGACACGGCGTGGGGATCGCGTTGCTGATCGTCGCTCTGCTGTTGATGGCCGTCCCGATCTCGCCGTTCTTGCAGGCGAGGGTGCGACGTCGCCGAGTTCAGGGTGCCCGCCGGTCGTAGGCGCCCTTCACGGTCTGGGCGAAGTGCGCGTTGCTTTGGAAGCGCTGCGCGCCGGTGGTTTGTCCGCTCAGGATCGTCCTACCTTAGCGAGGGCCGATGCCGGTACCTCACCGTTCGGCATAGCCTTCGCAAAATTCTGTTTCTTCGGTCGCCTTTGCGGCGAGGCTTTCCGTGTAGAGCACGGAGCCGTCGGCGCGCTCGACGACGATTTCGGTTGGCGGTGTCGCGTAGATGCCGTAGAAAAGTGGTCCTTCTGCGTGCGTCGAGGCGGCCAGTTCGACCTTTGTGAGGGGTGCCAGTCCGGCTGGGGTGCGCGCGAGGACAGATGCGCCGGGCGGTAGGAGGATGCCGTCGAGCAGGGAGTATGGGTGTGGCGCGCATTCGGTTGAGAAGGCCCCACTGGAACTGTTTTGGCTTCCCGTGTTCTTCGCCGGCTTCCGAGTTGCGGATGCCCGACTGTGGGCCAAGGGAGAATTCTGTGCGTCCGCGGAATCGAAGCAGGATCGCTGAGATTGTCAGGGGTTCACCGGAGGGGGCCGTCAGCGTTGCGAGACTGACGGGCTGAGGCGGTCCGGGCCCGTCGGCCGCGAGTTCCTTCGTGCAGCGCACTCGGCTCAAGCTCACGGTGCGCAGGACCCTCCCGTCGCGGCTCAGCTCCTGCAAAGACACAGGGTGGGCGTTGTACCCGCGGAAGGCGTTTATGAAGACTCCCGCCGGCCCTCCGTCCTTGGCTGGGACCTGCACGACGGAGACCGTTGCGATCCGGCCGTCCCTGAACCGTACCCGTACCTGGCGCACGGCCGGCGGCGTAGCGAGCTCGACGGTCTCCACAGACCCTGAGCAGCTGCCGGAGGGATGCGAGTGGGCACCTGCGCTGAGACAGACACCGCCGCCGCTCCCGCCTTTGCCTTCGTGAACTTCGATTTCCACTTCGTGTCTACAGGAGCCTCGAGAACTCTTGCCCACGATTGGGCGGATCACGAACGTTGTGCCGGCAGATGTCCGTCCCTTGCCGATCACGGGCGCGAGTTGCCGTGCGGCGAACCGGGACAGCTTCTCCCCGAGTGCCAGCTCCATATGGACCTCCGCCCTCGCGAGCCCTTCGTTGGTGCGCTCCCGCTCCCTGAACCTTTCCCGCAACGCTGTGGTGCGCCGGACGATCGTCCGCCCAGCGGCGTCCTCGTAGGGCTGCAGCAGCACTTCGAGGTTGCCTCGCACGGCCTGCGTACTGCGGGCTTCCCTGGCTTCTTTCAAGCTCCTGCTTCCGGGTGGCAGCACGTGGAACCCGCTTGCCGCCCAAGTCCTCATTTCGGCGCAGACCGCGACCGGCGGGCCGACAAGGGCTTCCCGGAGCTGCGCTGTCCCCTGGTGGACGAGTGCGTTGATGGTGGGGTCGCTCCAGCCCAGCCGGTCGGCCGTGGCGATGAAGGATTCGTCGGGGCCGCGGAGGACGCGGTAGGCTGCGGCGAAGATCGTTTCGCCGATCTCCAGGTCAATCGTCTGTTTCTCTTGTTCACTGCGTGCCCGTTCGCCCTGGGCGTGCCCGGACAGCCTGGGCTCTGATGCGAGCGGGCCTTCTTCTTCGATCGCGGATTCGTCCGGTGCTCCGTCAAGCACGCCCTTGCATTCGTGGCCGACGGCTTCGGCGGCCCGCGCCACCGCGGACTCCACGGCCACATTGCGGGCCAGGGTCGCCTTCACAAGCTCATACTCGGCGTTCAGGAGCGTACGGGTGGCAGCCCTGTCGCCCGGCGCAGTGGCCGCCCCGTTCGCTCGCCCGCTCGGGCCGGCTGCCGCGAACGCGCCGGTGGGTGCAGGGAGCGCGAACGCGAGTATCCCGACCACGACCCAACGGCTCGGCCGTACCGGGCCGAGCGCTCTCGCGCGGACCTTCACAACTAGCTGGCGCTGGCTGTACACCATCGTCTCCTCATCGTGTGGGCCATCTCGTCCTGAGAACCGGAACTATACTATGGGCCCTGTCTGAGAGTCGCCGAGCGTAGCTGTGTGCTCCGTTCCGGGAAGGGTTAGACGCCTTTCGCTGCTGGGAGCGACCAGTCCAAACCGAAGTCCACGATTTTCCGCGAGACGAGACGGCCGCCCGCCGCCCAGCGCTCGAGGATTGGTGGCGCGAAGCGCATTGTTGGATAGTCGGTCTTACAGATGCCTTCGAACCAGATCGCGCAGATTACAGCCAAGACCGTCGTGGGGTCGGTCGGGGTTTTGTGCGGGTTGAACACTGTCAAGGCTGGCCCGCAAACCATTGTCTTCGGCTGCCGCTTGGTCACGTCTCCGCCGACTCCGACGGCGCGGACGACGCGGGCCGCGTAAAGTGGCCAGAGGTTCATGACGTAGGCTCGGGGGTCAACGTGACGCGGCCATTTTGCTGTCCCGGAGGGGTACCGTTTTTCCCAGTACGCGAGAAGCTGGGGCCACTCTGCGGCAGTCGTGACCTGGCCAACGAGCTGGACGTCGACCACCTCGCCGCCGATATCCCGAAGACGCTTCTCTTGCCGGTCGAGTGCTAGGCGGAGTACCTTCATCGCGTCGCGATGATTTGTTACGTTCTTGGGGTCAAGGTTCGGCTTGCGGCGGAAGATATCTTTGATCTTCACCCTTCTGATTGTGCCAAAGATGCCAGTCTCGATGTTGTTGTCGAGCCGATTCGACGCGACGGCTGTGGGGCGTTGAGAGGGTGCGGAGCGCCTACGTCGGGAGATAACCGCAAGGTGTGCCCTTTCGGGTCCGTGCCGGTGCCAGTTGGGAGTTGGGCCTCGGTGTTTCTGATATCGAGGTCTCCCTCGTCGTCGGGGGATGCCAAGCCCACAACACGACGGTACGCGGCGACCCTCTGGGCGCGCGTTACGATCTGTCGCGCGCGCTCCCGCGTGATGCCGTGCTTGCGGCCGATTGCTGCGTAGTTTCTTTTGGCTTCGTACTCCCGGAGCATTGTCCACTCACGATCGTTGAGCGTGATGATTTTCAGCGCCCGCTTGGTTGGTGCGATGAAGTAGATCAGCGTGCGTTGGTGTACGTCTGCAGGCGAGAGCCATTTCCCAAGGGTGTAAGTGAGTGACTCGGCGGACGGGTTCTCTTCCCAGAGCGACTGTGGCGTGGAGACATCCCAGTCACGAGGGCAGCGCGCGATCAGATACTCGCCGTCATCGCAACCGATCGCCTGCTCTCTTGTTGATGCTCTCATGTAGCTGGTGGGCAGGGCACGGTGGCGAGGGCTGTTGAGTGACTGCCGTCCTGGAAGGCAAAGTTGGCGGAGAACCTGAACCCTCTGTGTGGGCAGTTGTTGGGGAGGGGGATGCCCTTTGGTTTGTATTCGATGGTGCGGCCGTGGGTGTGTTCGTGGTAGCGCAGGTGCAGTGGTCCGAGGGTTGAGTGGAACTGTACGACGGCGGCGTCGGGTGCTCCTGGGAGGCTTGGTATGAGTGGGATGTTCATGTCCAGGCGTCCGCCGAATGGTGCCGTGGCGGGGAGTATGAGGCCGGGGAACACGATCTGTTCGTTGATGGGTGTTTCGGCGTTGACGGCGATGAGTAGCCCTAGGTGCCCGGCGTGGTTTGTGGTCCTGACGATGGTTACTTGCGCGGTCTGGTGGACGATCGTGGGGCCGATTGGGATCTCTGCGAGCGCGTCGCCGTATCCCATCAGTGAGTTTGCTGGGCATCCTTCCGGGCCGTAGTGTTCGAGTGTGTTTGTGGAGCATGTCGCGAGGCCCAGTTCGCTGAGCGCGAACCCAAGGTCCAATGGATAGTTGATTTCGACCCCGGTGAGGGGTGGTGGCACCTTGTGGGCGGGCGTGGCGATCCGAAAGCTGAAGGTGATGGTGGTGCTGTGGCCGAGCCGCTCGGGGGTGAACTTGGCGTTGAGGGTCACCGACTGTGCCGCCGAGGCGGTAGCGCACGCGCCCGCGCAGAGCATGATGGTCGCCATGAGGAGGAAGGCTGGGCGGACAGCTCGGTTTCGCTTCACTGCCTAGTCGCTTTAGTAGGTGAGCGACCCGGTTGTCTGTACGACAAGGGCGTAGGTTCGGCGGTCGAACGTGCCGTAGAGTCCCGCGTGTCCGTGCGCGTGGGCGTATAGGCCGGTGCCGCCGGTGACTACCATTGTGCCGGCGAAGCTTTCGTAGATGCCGGAGCCGCGTGGGGTAGCTGTGCCGCGTCCGTTGATGGTGCCGCCGTGGGTGTAGATCGTGAAGTTGGCGGTGAAGGTGGCGCCGAGGTTGCAGCGGGCGCGCATACTGCCGGGGAGCGTCCCCTGCGCTGAGCCTTCCTCGAGTAGTTGCGAGCCGGAGTGCTTGATGTAGCGTAGTTTGGCGGTATCGGTGGCCTTGATGACTCGTGCCGTGTGGGCCTTGGGTGTGCTGCTGGCGGGAGAGGCGACGCTGGTGGAGGCTGTGTGGGCAGCGGTCGCGAGCAGCAGGCCCCCAGCCACGAATGCTGCTGCTCGTGCGATGACCACCACCCTCTCCTCAGCGCCGCCGGTTCTGTCGCTCTTGGCCGGGGGTATCGCGCTGGTGTCGGGGGGAGTCGTGGGTAGGCCATTGGATCGCAAGCGCCCAAGCAGAATCAACTTGCTGGTAGAATCTTACATGATCGTAGTCTTGGCTGGCTGGCCGAGATCGCCCCCGCGCTGGTCGGCGTGAGGGGCTGGTCAGCGGCCGCCGAAGCGGCGGCGGCGGTCGTTGAACTCGGCCAGGGATTCCTTGAGGGCTTCTTGTGTGAAGTCTGGCCAGAGCTCGTCGCGGAACACGAGCTCGGAGTAGGCGGCCTGCCAGAGCAGGTAGTTGGATAGTCGCTGCTCGCCGCCGGTGCGGATGATGACGTCGGGGTCGTGCATCTCCGGCGCGTACAGGCAGCGGCGAAACTCCTCTTCCCCGCCGCCGGTGAACCGCCGTGCGGCGTCCAGGATCTCCGCTCGCGAGCCGTAGTTGAAGGCGATGAACAGCCGCAGGCGCTGGTTCCCTGCGGTGAGTGTCTCCGCGCTGTGCATCTGCTCGACCAGCTCGTCGGGTACTTCCTCCCGGCGCCCGATGAAGCGCATACGGACCCCTTCCTGATGAAGCTCGGGGGTCTCCCGGGCGATGCGCTGGGCGAGCATCGCGACGAGACCTCGAACCTCCTCGGCGGGCCGTGACCAGTTCTCTGTCGAGAACGAGTACACGGTCAGCTGCTCGATGCCGAGCTCCACCGCGTCGCGCAGGCGCATCTTCAGGGTGTCTGCCCCCGCTTCGTGGCCATCGTTGACCGGCACGCCGCGGGAGCGTGCCCAACGGCCGTTACCGTCGGCGATGATCGCGACGTAGCGAGCGGCCTGGCGAGTCGGGTCGTCGTCTGCGTCTGGCGCGTCGGCGGGCATCAGTGGCCGGGCCGGCGGAGGATCGTGCTGCGGGCTCGCTTGGCGGCCCGCCAGGTACGCATGACAGCGAGCGTCGGAGTGATGAGTGGCTCGAGCTCCCGGCGAACCTGGCGGGTCACGGGCCGAGCGAAGTCGCTGTCGGCGGTCGGGGCGGAGATGTAGTAGGCGGCGACACCGACGAGCGTCATCGCGTGGTGCGCGCCGTTGGGTAGCGCTCGGGCGTGCTCGACTGCGCGTCGTGCGGCGCCGGCGAGATCCCTGGCGAGGAGGTCGTGATCCTGGTAGTAGCGCAGGTAGCCGACCTGCCCAGTCTGTGCGTCGCGCTGGTGGTCGACGAGGCTGTCGAGCATCGTGCTCAGGGCACAGATCGACAGGTAGGTCGTGTCGAGCTCGGCGGCGTGGGCGGGTGTGGTGCGCTCGTCGGCCGCGGCGGCGATCAGCGCGTGGACGGCGAGCACGGAGGACGCGGCGCCGGCGAGGAACTCTTGCCATCCAAGGGGGATATCCTGCGCCTCGCTTCTCGCCCACTGTTCGAGCTGGGGGGTCCCGAGCGCTGGGACGGCGTGTGCGCGGATCTGTGCCTCCGCGCACCGTCTCGCGGCTCCCCTCGCGGCGGGGGAGATCGCGCCCGTGGATGGCAGTCTGGCCAGTGCTCTCCGCACGACGCCGACGAGCTCTTCGAGGTAGCCGCCGTCGTCCGCGGGCCGGGAGGTGTAGTAGCCGCTTGTCGGCTCGGAGTCGAGGGCGATCGCGTCCGTGAGCGCCTGGTGGAGGTTGCGTCCGTCGCTGAGCGGGTCGGCTGTCGGCTGCTCGATCAGCCTGTCGAGGTAGTCGAACATGATCTCGTAGGCCACGACCGCCTCGACGACGGTTTTGCGGTGCTCTCGTGGTGGGAGTGTCGCGAGCGTCGCTGCGACCTCGGCGTTGAAGCGCTCCTCGCGCAGCTTCTCGAGTGCGAGCGCGTGAAGGATGGGGTCGTCGATCGCGCGGGCGCGCTGCTCCCATCGTTTGAGCTGCTTGCGGACGAGCGGCGTGACGGTCGGCCAGAAGCGGACGTTCGCGAGCGCCAGGGCCACACCGGCTCGTGCCAGGAGCCGGCGATCACCAAAGGCAGACATGGCTTTGGTCGGTCTTAGCTGCCCGCTGGTCGCTCGTGTTCGCGCGGCGCCTTGCGGGGTGGAGGTGTGTGCCTTCTACTCATTCAAGGGCAAGCGTCGCAGGTACGCGCGAGGCGAACCAGCCGGGGAGGGACACGATCAAAAGCACTGCGGCGATCACGAGCAGGGGTATCTCGATCGGGCGTCCACCTGTGGCTACTCCCGCGACCGGGAAACCGGTCACGTGCTTGAGGTACCCGTCGATCACGACCTGGCCAAAGACGCCAGCCACCGCGCCGGCCAAGCATCCCGCGCTGAGCATCAGCGCGGATTCGGCGAACAGCACAAGCTTGATCTGACGGAGGGGTGCGCCTTCGAGTCGTAGTTCGGCGAGGGAGCGTCGTCGCTGCCAGATACTCGACCCGAGTGCTGCGGCCATCGCGAGGATCGCCGCGGCGACGAGCAGCGTTGATATCTCACCGAGCTGTCCAAGTCCTTCGGCGGCGATGGCGTCGAATCGGTTCGCCCTGGTACGCGCGGTGACTGCTTCCAGGCCGCTCTGCGGGCCGAGTGCGAGCGTGATCTCACGCAGCGCACGCCCGGGGGGTGTGCCTGGTGTGAGGCTGACGCCGAGAGCTGTCGGTGCGGCGGTCGCCCAGAACCGAGCGTAGTCGTTGATGTTCATGAGCACCACGCCCGATGTCCAGCCGAAGTTGGTCGTCGTTGCCGCGAGCTTGAACTTGACTATGCCTGTGGCGGTCGGCAGGCTGAGCGACCCCCCAGGTCCAACGTGCTGTGCTTCGGCGATCTGCTTGGAGGCAGCGATCCAGCCTCCCTGCTGCAGACGGGCCTCGGTGATGGCAGCGTTGCCCTGGATTATCTGGCTCGTGAGCAGTCCGAGGTTCGCGTTGGGTGGGCGCGCGATCAGCCATACGCGCCGATCGCCCATTGTCACGAACTCGCTCTGAAAGGCATGAACGCCCGCGACCCCAGGTATCTGGCTGATGCGGGACACGTAGTGGTCGGGTGAGAAGCTGTTGGCCGCCGCTGTGTCCTTTGGGTTCAGCACCCAGATGTCAGCATCGGCGACGTACGCGCCGGCGAAGGTGTGCAGCCCGCGGAGTAGATCATCACGGGCACCGCCGAGCGCGACGCTGCCAAAGAGCGCTACCGCGCCGGTCGCGGCGAGCGCCAGCGAGCGCAGTGTCGTGGCCTTCAGCGATGAGAGCACCAGCGGCAGGACCGTGAGCTTTGGGTTGCTGGATGCGACCGCGCCGCAGACGCGCAGGACGAGCCCCAGCACCAGCGGAACCGCGAGCATGGTCGCCAGCGCGAGCACGACGCACGCGGCGAGCGCTGCGCCCGGCACCAAGGCGAATAGCGCGCTGGCGAGCAGCACAAGGCCGGTCACGAGGGTCGCCAGCCAACGGCGGGCGCCCGGCGGTACACCGTCGGCGCTCTCGCTTTCGGAGAAGACAGCGTCTACGGGGCGTCCGCGGCGCAGGTCCTGCAGTGGGACCAGCGAGGCGAGGCACATCGCCAGCATCCCTCCCCCGAGCGAAAGTAGGACGGGCTTTACGCCGATCACGGTGCGCGTGCCCAGCATGAACGCCTGGGCGAGATACCCCGGGGAGGACTGGCGGAAGAACCCGATCGACAGGGCGTACCCTCCGAGCAGCCCCACCAGGGATGCCGCGGCGCCGAGGCAGAGGGCCTGGAAGAGCACCATCTGGACGATCGCCGTGCGCTTGGCGCCATCGAGCCGCAGATCGGCGATCGCTTCGCGTCGCTCCGGGACGGTCAGCAGCATCGCGTTGAACGCGAACAGAAACCCGATCAGCGCGCTCAGACCAGCGAACAACTCGCTCGCCTGGTTGCTCGGCTGCAGCGCCTGGCGCAGCACCGAGATGTCCTGGTTCGCCGGGGCGACGGTGATCCTGCCAGCGGCCAGGGTCTGTAGCTCGCGTTCGACGCTCGCCCTGTGTCCGGGCTCACTCTGAACGAAGATCCGTGTCACGCGGCCCGGCAGCCCGGCGAGCTGCTGTAGCCGGGTGAGCGGCATGACCGCGACCTCGGCGTCGGCGAGCGCCCCCGCCGTTTCGTGGCCCAGTACAGCTGATACCTTCAACGGGATAGCTCGTCCGCGTAGCTCCAGACGGACCTCGACCGGGCGGGTCGGGTCGTACGCCGGTAGCCCCAGCGCGCGGGCGCTCGTCTGGCTCAGCCCGATCCCGCCCGGCGAGAGCGCCCCAATCGGCAGGGTGTGCGCCAATCCGTCGAGCAGAGCGAGGCCAATATTCGTGCCAGCGACATCGACTGTCGCTTGATGACCGTTGGGAGCGCGGACGGTCGCGACCTGTTCCAGCAGCGGCGCGGCCTGCGCGACCCCTGGGAGGCGTTCCACGCGGGCGAGGAGGTGTTCGTCAAAGCCATTGGGGCCACGGGCGTGCAGCTGCAGGTCGGCGGGGCCGATGACCGTGTGGACCACATTGCTCGCGGAGCTCGTAATGCTGCTGTTGGCGACCGTGACCGCGAACACGAGCGCGACGGCGATGGCTACCCCGATACCGGCGAGCAGCTCCTGCGTCGCGTGTACTCGCAGCCGGCGGCTGTAAAAGTAGACGAGCGCGCGGGTTCGCATGAGACCGTGCCGCGTCGATTGCTCGGAGTCCTGCAAGGCACCTCACCCCTGCGCAGGCACCGATCGCGCCCGCGCGTCGAAAGAGTCGTCGCGTACGTCCGCGTCGGGACTGCCATCGGTGAGCTTGCCGTCGCGCAGCGTCGTACAACGGTCAGCGACGGCGGCTGCCTCCCGGTCGTGGGTGACGAGCAGCACCCGCGCGCCGCGCTCATGCGCGACCGAGCGCAGCAGCTGCACGATCTCCTTGCTGCGTGCACTGTCGAGGTTCCCGGTCGGCTCGTCCGCGAGGATGAGACTTGGCTCCCCCGCGAGCGCGCGGGCGATTGCGACGCGCTGGCACTCTCCGCCGGAGAGCTTCTCGGGGGTGTGCTCGAGGCGGTCAGCGAGTCCCACCCGCTCGAGCCAGGGGATCGCGCGAGCCTGGGCCTCGCGCATCCCGACTCCTCTGATGAGCAGCTTGCGGGCGGCGTTCTCGATCGCCGAGACGCGGGGCATGAGATGGAAGTTCTGAAAGACGAATCCGACCTCCCTGAGCAGGTACTCGCTTGCCTGGCCCTCGGACATCGAGGGTATGTCGCGCCCCTGGTAGCGGATCGCGCCCGCGTCGGGCTTCAACAGTGCGGCGATCAACAGCAGCAGCGTCGTCTTGCCCGAGCCGCTGGGGCCGAGCAGCGCGACCATCTCCCCAGGCGCGATCGTCAGGCTCACACCATCGACAGCGCGCACCTCCTCCCCCGCCCCGTGGTAGTGCTTGACCACCCGGTCGAGCTCAAGCAACGCCGCTCGCTCCTCGCGCCTGCCGGTGGCGCGCAAGCTCGGTCACCGGCGCGAGCTCGGGGACCAGCTCGCCGTGTAGTTTGCCCTTTCGCAGCGAGAGCACACGGTCGGCGCCGAGCAGTCCGAGGCCGTCCCCGGCGCTCGCCAGGATCGCGATGCCATCGTCGGCGAGCGAACGCAGCAGTCGCAGGATGTGGTCGCGCTCGAGCGGGTCAAGGCCGATCGTCGGCTCATCCACCACCAGCAGACGCGGGTCGGCAGTCAACGCGCGAGCGAGTGCCACCCGCACCGTTTCCTCGACCTTCAACTCGGACGCCCTGTGCGGAGCGCATCCTGTGGCGTTGACGCGCTCCAACGCCTTCCAGGCGCGGGGCAGCGCCGTGGATTGCGGGACCCTGCGCGCGAATTGGCTCGCCATCAACTGGTCGAGGACCGTGGGTCCCCTGTAGAGCAGAAACCCCCGACGGCAGAAGCTGATCCCGCCGCCGAGCATCTCCCCGCCACGCGCGGCCAGGTCACGGCCATCGAAGCGCACCACGCCCTCGCTGGGTGCTTCCACCCCTGCCGCGACCCGCAGGAGCGTCGAGCGGCCGGATTGCCGCTCGCCCAGCACCACGACCATCTCGCCCGAGTCGATCACGAGCGACAGATCGTCGAGCGCGACACGCGAGCCGCGGCTGTAGCTCTTGCCTACCTGCTCAAGTTCGAGGAGGCTCATCGCGAGCGACGCCTCCACCGCGGGCTTCGAATCTGGCGAGGGTGCCCCGCAGAAACGAGATCATCCCCCCAACGGCAATACGCTGCTGCTCAGCGACGAGCTCATCGATCAGCTCATCGCGAGTGCCGGCCACGGCCCCGGCCGGCCGGTCTCCAACCTGCCCTGCCCCCTTGAGATACTGGCGCTCGAAGCGGCCGAGGACACGCAGTGCCCCCCTGGGATCGTGGGCGAAGACCGCCAACTGCCGCACCCACAGCTCCTGACGTCTGCGCTCCATGTCCACCTGCTCCACGAGCCACTCTTCATAGCTGCGGATCCCTAGCTGGGTGGCCTGGTACTCCGGCCTGGGCTGACGATCCGTTCCGCTCCCGGGGATAGCCGCGATCAGCCCCCGTGACCTCAGGACGTCGAGTGCTTTGTAGATATGCGACCAGCCGCTGACGGGATGGGCAACCCCATACACGCGCTGGTAGCGGTGGTAGTACTCCATGCCGTAGCTCGGGCGTTCGATCACGAGGCCGAGTAGCACCCAGTAGACCGGGGAGGTCATTGCTCGGCTGGGTGCCTTCTTCTTTTCCGGCTGGGCAGCCATTGAATGATGCAGCTTACTGGAAGTTCGTCCCCGCCGAAAGACCTATTTCTTTCTCCCGGCCGGACACTTCCAAACTTTGAACCCTCAAAGCATGGCTATACAAGACGCCCGCCGGGTCCCATGATGTCCGGGATGGCGTACAGGGACACGCAATGGACAGCACGGATCGAGGGCTCAGCGAGCCAACCTCGACCGTGCCCAGCGGCTACGGGCGGCGCGAGCGATCGGCAGGGCGCCGCCCGAGCCAGCGACGGGTACCCACCCGCGAAGGTACCCGGGGAGGGGAGATGATCTAGGTCGGCGGCCGCCTTGCACCGTCGCGCTCGCCTGGGTCGCTGGTCGTGTCCCGGGGCGAGTCGAACGTCACTGCCGACCTGACCGGCAGCGTTCGACTCGCACACGCGCCATCACGAGTCGTGGACTCCACGGCGGTCAACAAAAGATGGCCATTGGTCCGCTAGGCCAGCAGCGATGATGCCAGGCAACGGCCACGCTGATGCCGAGCGGTCGATGGGCGGCCCATCACGGCCGTCAGACAGGGCGGCGGCTCGGCTCTCCGAGGACGTGCAAGACTGCGCGGCCACAGACGACGCGCCCCCGGCTGTTGTGGCCCCAGGGCAGTGCCACCGGCGTTTGACGTCTGATCTGCGCCGTCCCGACCGCGACCACCCGGCAGGGGCGCCTGCGGTCGCGAGGCAGGCAGACGGATCGCTGCTCCCCGTGCGTGAGCAGCGGCGCAGCAGCCTCCCAAGCTTGGCGCTACCCGAACTCCGCGCCAAGACACAGAGATCCACGCGGGCGCCTAGTGGTTCATCCTTTTAGTTCATTGGTTTATGCCTGGAGGACCTTGCCGGTGTAGGTCCAGTTGAATGGTTTGGCGGTCTGGTTGTAGGTCTCGATGAATGCGAGCATCTGCTCGGCGAGGTCTTCCTCGCTGAAGAAGATGCCATGCTTCAGGAGTCGGCGGTAGAGGATCGAGAAGAAGATCTCGATCTGGTTCAGCCACGAGGCGTGGGTCGGGGTGAACTGGAAGCTCCAGCGGGGGTGTTCTGCCAGCCAGTTGGTGACCTCTTGGGTGCCGCGGGTGGAGAGGTTGTCACTGACCGCGATTATCTGCTGGCCGTCGAGCACGGGGATTTCTGAGTCGAGCTGGTCCAGGAAGCGGACCAGGTCGAAGCGGTTGCGTGTCTTTGATGCCATCGCAAGCACATCGCCGTCGTGAACTTTCAGGCAGGCGAACAGGCACTGGGTACCGTTGCGTGTGTATTCGTGCTCGCGTCTGACGGGACGGCCGGGGACGGGCAAGGTGTCTGGCTTGGTCGGCGCCTTGGCCTGGATGCCGGTCTTTTCGTCCAAGGAGACAACCAGCACGTTCTCCGGCGGGTTCACGTAAAGACCGCAAATCTCGCCCAGGCGCTCCTCGAACTCGGGCCGGGAGAAGTCACTCATGATCCAGTATTCAGTTAGATGCGGCTTGATATCCGCGCGCGAGAGAATCACATGCGCCTGGGAGCCCGACATGCCGACCGCCTCACCCAACTGCTCATAGGTCCAGCGTTCCTGCTGTGCACCCTCCGGCGTCTCAGGTGGGCGCGTGCACGCCTTCGCGATCAGCCTCGCCCTGTCCGCCTGGGAGTACACGAGCGGTTTACCGGAGCGCGGCAAGTCCCCGAGCCCGGAGATCCCATCGCGCTCATATCGCGCTCGCCACTTCGCCACCGTGTTCTCCGAGCACCCCAACAAACGCCCGATTTGCGCAGCCGACTGGCCCTCAGCGGCGTGGAGCACAATCTGAGCACGCTCGACCATCCGCGCCTGCTCGACCCCCGACCGCGCGATCCGCTCGAGCTCCGCTCGATCGTCGTCTCCGATCTGAATGCGCTTCGCCAAAGCAGGCATACCGAACCCCCATCATCGCTGGACACCACCAGCAAAAGGTTCAGCAAAGCCTGCGAGATCCCTGCAACCACCAGCGAACTAAAAGGACGATCCACTAGCTCACCCCCTTTCGCTGGGCGCCCGCGCGATCTATGCACTCTCGCCCACGCCCAACCTGGCCACCTCGTCATCGGCGGGATACCAGCCCGGCGTTCCAACCCGCAACCCCGCTGGCACCGTGCCTGACATGGCGGATCGGCCTTGAGTGATGGCCAAGCCGCTGGATCCAGAGCACCCCGGTAGGTTCTCCTCCTCGCTGGTCGCCGGCCTGGCGATGCTCACGTGCTTCACCGCCGAGCACCCCGAGCGTGGGATCGCCGACATGGCCGCGGAGCTCGACCTGGGTCGCTCTACCACGCACCGGTACGCGACTACGCTCGTGACGCTTGGCTACCTTGAGCAGGGGGCCTCGCGCAAGTACAGGCTCTCCTCGCGCGTCCATAGCTTGGGGCTCTCGCTGGTCGACTCGATGATCGTCCGCCGGGTCGCCTGCGAGCATCTGAAGGAGCTGCGGTCTCAGACCGGGCGGACCGCGAGCCTGGGAATCCTGGGGGGGACCGAGGTTGCCTACATCGACCGTTGGCAGGGGTCACGCCAAGGGCAGTACACGGTCGATGCTGGCATCGGGCTGGGCACGCGCCTGCCCGTCCATTGCTCTGCCGCGGGTAAGGCGCTCCTGGCGCGTCTGCCCGCGGCGGGGCAGGGGGAGCTGATCGCCAAGCTGCGCCTGGCCAAACGTGGCCCCAAGTCGATCGTGACCAAGACCGCGCTGCGCGAGGACCTCGAGCGAGTCCTCGTGAGAGGGGTCGCGATGGAGGACGAAGAGCTGCTTGCCGGCCGGCGAGTGATCGCCGCTGTGGTCGTGGACGGGGAGGGCGCTGCGGTCGCGGCGGTGGAGCTGGCGGTTCCCGCGAGCGCCTACCCCGGTGAGCGGCTGCTGAGGGAGCTTGGCCCGAAGGTGACCACCACTGCGCGGCGCATCACTGAGGCGCTGGGGTGAGTCGCGAGAAACGTCAGCAACGTTCTGCCGCGAGCTTTCGCGGTGGAGGATCAATAACTAACGGGAGGGGCGGGGGAATGCGCGGTACATTGCGGTCGATGATCTTGTGCGCGGTTTTCGGTCTGGCCGGTCTGGCCGTGTGTCTGCCTTCCGCGTGGGCGGGCCGCTCGGCGTCTGTGCGCCACTCGAGGTCTGCGCGCCGCCACTCCTCGCACGCGCGGGCCCGCCATTCGTTGCATGTGCGGGCGCGCCGTTCGTCGTCTGTGCGGGGCTCGTCGCTTGTGGGTGCGTTGGTTGTTCCGGGTGGGTTGGAGGAGGGTCAGCAGGTTGGGGCGGCCGAACAGGCGAGGCTGGCGAATCCCGAAGTGGTTGTGGCTCGGGAAGAATCCCAGACGAAGTTTGGAAATCTGAGCCCTGAACAGGCTGCGGGTCTGGCTTCTGAAGTGTTCCCTGGGGTGATCGATGAACTGGCGGGTGGGCCTCCGCAGCTGCCGGCGGGGGAGAGCATTACGAGTTATCCGACTGATAACGCGGCGCGGGTCGATCTCGGCGAAACGAAGCATGGTGTGATCGAATCGGTCGAACCGCTTGCGGTCGAAACGTCGTCGGGGCATCACGAACCGATCGATCTCGGGCTCGGTGAAGCGGGTGGGGTATTCCAGCCTGGGCGGTCGGTTGTGGCGTTGCGGATACCGAAGCAGCTGGGGGAAGGGGTGCAGGTAGGGA
This sequence comes from uncultured Solirubrobacterales bacterium, assembly GCA_963725535.1. Lineage (GTDB taxonomy): Bacteria > Actinomycetota > Thermoleophilia > Solirubrobacterales > Solirubrobacteraceae > Palsa-744. The sequence goes on along the minus strand of CAVRYX010000007.1, from coordinate 295,574 downwards.
GCACGGGCGTCTCGCTCACGCCGGTCGGCGAAGGTGACGCTGCGCTGGGTGGCTCGGAAGGGTTTGTCGATGGCGCGACCGTGTTTTACGCGAACACTCAGACCGATACGGATACGGTGGTCAAGCCGACGCCGTTGGGGTTCGAGGAGGATACTGTGCTGCGTTCGGCGGAAAGCCCGCAGCAGTTGTTCTTCCGGGTTGGGTTGCCGGCTGGTGCGAGCCTTGTGCAGGCGACGAACGGTTCGGGCGCGGTGCAGGTGCTTGAGGAAGGCATGGCGATCGCGACAGTGCTGTTTCCCAACGCACGGGACGCCGCTGGTACGCCAGTGCCGGTGTCGATGCGTCTTTTGGGCGACACCCTGGTCTTGACGGTGCCGCGCTCTGGGCAGTTTCAGTACCCGATCGAGGTGGACCCGCAGACCGTTGAAGACAAACAGGTCACTGGTTACGGTGATCCTACGAACTGGCTTTTTTGTACGAACACTGGCCACGAAAATTGTACTCAGACAGAAGGCATAAACGGCAAGTTTCGCTCCACGGGTTGGGGGCTGAATGGATATCTAACTGACGAAGCGTATTATGGTTATAAACCTGGGGAATTTGCGGAATTTTTCTATGGGACGGAGGGCGAATCGCATATTTATCAGGTGTCGTACAGCGTGGAAGAGGGCGGGGAATACGAAAACCGGGGTATTGAAAGCAACATCAGGCTCGAAAATGAACGCCAGGAACAAGAAGCCCCTACCAAGTTGCTCCCGACGAAAGGAGCTGAAGCGGGTACGCTGACCTGCTGTTCTCCGGGGAAAGCGGAGAACCATAATTTTGTCTCCAACGCCCAGGCGGCAACCGGCGAAAATAACTTCTTTATCAACAGGCTGAAGTCTGCGACGGTCAGCATCGAACAGACGGTAAAACCAACGGTAACGTTCGATTTCGAACACGAAAAGCTTATCAATGGTGAATTTACTAACGTGCTGTATGGCGAAAATAAGTGGTTCGGCCCGTACTCCGGCGCGATCGGCTACTCGGTCACCGAAACAGGCCTCGGGGTCGCGAAGGTCTGGGTGTTCACGGGTTCGGGGGAAGGGTATAACAGGTTCTATGAACACGACCTGCTGACGGAAAAACAGTGCAAGGGTGTTCAGTGCCCAGAGAGCTTCACGAGCGCCTTCACGTGGAACAAAGAAAAACCCCTGCCGAACGGCACTCACCAGGAGATATTCATGTACGCGGAAGGCCCTGCGGGTAATATCAGCGAAAACTGGCCTCCGGCGTACGTCAACGTCAACAAGACCCCTCCCACCGGCCTGGTGCTCTCGGGCCTTCCTGCAGGTGGCGTGATCGACGGGGTGCAGTACCACTTGAAGGGCGAAGCGACGGATTCCGGGTCCGGGATCAAGTCGCTGCAGCTGGGGCTTGATGGGTATACGATTCCTGGTAAATCGGGTAGTTGTACGCCTGGTCCCTGCACGGCATCTGGGGAATGGACGATCAACGGTGAAAGCTTCGGGTCGGGTAAGCACAAGCTCGAATTGGTAGCGACTGATAATGCGAATAACGTAGAAACGAAGCCGTATGAAATCACGGTGCGTCACGCTGGTCCTATGTCGGTCGGGCCGGGCTCGGTGGATCCGCTCACGGGTGCCTTGCGGCTCGGTGCGTCGGATGTTTCGATTGGTGGCGGCAACGGTTCGCTGTCGGTGTCTCGCAGCTATGATTCTCGTGAGCTGACCGCGGGCGAAAAGGGTACGCTCGGACCGCAGTGGAAGATGAGTGTCAGCGGTTCGCCGGAAGTCGAACAGGAATCCACCGGCAACGTGGTCCTGGTCAGCTCCAGCGGCGGCCGTACGACCTTTGAAAGCGATGGCAAAGGTGGGTTCATATCGCCGAAGGGCGATGAAAACCTGGTGTTGGAAGCCGAAAAGGAAGGCGAAACGGTCAAGGCTTACCTGTTGAAGGATCCCGCCGAGGGGACGACGGTCAAGTACACCCAGCCGTTCCCGTCCGGTCCGTGGCTGATCGCCAACAGCGAAGGCTCGCTTTCCAAGACGAACGGTGAAAAAGACACGTTCGAATGGGAAGAACTGGAAGGGGTGACGAGACCGAAGCGGGCGATTGCGGCCCCGCCGACGGGTGTTGGCTGTGCGTCGAGCGAACTGAAAGATGGCTGTCGTGCCCTGGAATTCACGTATGCGACCGCGACGACGGCGACAGGTGAAGGCCCGAGCGAATGGAAAGCGTACAAGGGGCGACTGGAAAAGATCTCTTTCCGTGCGTACAACCCGGCCACGAAAGCGATGGAAAGCAAGCCTGTTGCCGAATATGCCTATGACACGAAAGGTCGGCTTCGAGCGGAGTGGGACCCGCGTCTGGAAGAACATCCGTTGAAGACGGTCTATGGTTATGATTCAGAAGGGCATGTTACGGCGTTGACGCCGCCGGGGCAGGAGTCGTGGGCGTTTACGTATGGCACGATCCCGGATGATTCCAGCCCGGGCAGACTGCTCAAGGTGACGCGAGCTCCAGCGTCCGCGGCGCTATGGAAAGGTGAAGTACCCCGAGATAGCGAAGCTCCGAAACTGTCGGGCTCAGCGATCATCGGGGTCAGAATGGCGGTGTCTAACGGTGTTTGGAGCAACGAACCGGTTGCGTACTCTTATCAGTGGGAGGATTGCAACTACAAGGGGGAAGAATGCACGGTGATCCCGGGTGCGACGAACGCCAACTACACCGTGGAGGGCAGCGACGATGGTCACGCGGTCGTCGCGGTGGTCACGGCTACTAACGGCGGAGGGTCTGTGTCGGCGTCCACTGCCGCCGGCGGCGTGGTCGGGGCGCCGGCCGCCGAATACTCTCTGCCCGCGGGAGGTAAGTCGGAACAGATCACCGAGGGCCCGGATGGCAACGTGTGGTTCACTGACTGGCATACCAGCAAGATCGATAAGAGCGCGGCGGCGAACCCGATCACTGAATATTCGCTGCCCACGGGTGATCACTCAGAACAGGCCACCGAGGGCCCGGACGGCAACCTGTGGTTCACCGACTGGCACACCAGCACGATCGGGAAGATGACGACGTCGGGCAAAGTCGAAGCGGAATATGTGTTGCCGTCGGGGAGCGCTCCGTGCGGGATTGCTGCGGGGCCTGATGGTAACCTGTGGTTCACTGAGCACGACAGCGATAAGATTGGGAAGATGACGACGTCGGGCAAAGTCGAAGCGGAATATGCGTTGCCGACGGGGAGCGCTCCGTGCGGGATTACGGCGGGCCCGGAAAAAGAAGGCGCGTTGTGGTTCACGGAGTCCGAGAGCAGCAAGATTGGTAAGATCACGACGTCGGGCACGATCACTGAATACGCCCTGCCGAAAGGGAGCGGTACGGCTGAGATCACCGTTGGTCCCGACGGGAACTTGTGGTTCACGAACCCCTACACCAGTAAGGTCGGGAAGATCACGACGTCGGGTACCGTCACTGAATATGCTCTACCCGCGGAAAGCCGTCCGGCCGGGATCGTTGCGGGCGCGGATGGCAACCTGTGGTTCGTAGACGCCCTCAGCAGCAAGGTTGGGAAGATCACGCCATCGGGCTCGATCACCGAATACGCGCTGCCTGCAGAAACCCATCCACGGTCGATCGCCGCGGGCCTGGACGGCGACCTGTGGTTCACCGCGACCGCCACAGGCAAGATCGGGAAGATCACCATGGCGGGCACGATTACTGAATATGCTCTGCCGTCGGGAAGCGAACCGTTCGGGATTACGGCGGGTCCCGAAGATGACCTGTGGTTCACAGACAACGGTACCGGCAAGATCGGGAAGGTCGCCCATAACGAAATCACTGAATATGCGTTGCCGACGGGGAGCGCTCCGTGCGGGATTACTGCGGGGCCTGATGGTAACCTTTGGTTCACTGAGCACGACAGCGATAAGATTGGGAAGATGACGACGTCGGGCAAAGTCGAAGCGGAATATGCGTTGCCGACGGGGAGCGCTCCGTGCGGGATTGTTGCGGGCCCGGAAAAAGAAGGCGCGTTGTGGTTCACGGAGTCCGAGAGCAGCAAGATTGGTAAGATCACGACGTCGGGCACGATCACTGAATACGCCCTGCCGAAAGGGAGCGGTACGGCTGAGATCACCGTTGGTCCCGACGGGAACTTGTGGTTCACGAACCCCTACACCAGTAAGGTCGGGAAGATCACGACGTCGGGTACCGTCACTGAATATGCTCTACCCGCGGAAAGCCGTCCGGCCGGGATCGTTGCGGGCGCGGATGGCAACCTGTGGTTCGTAGACGCCCTCAGCAGCAAGGTTGGGAAGATCACGCCATCGGGCTCGATCACCGAATACGCGCTGCCTGCAGAAACCCATCCACGGTCGATCGCCGCGGGCCTGGACGGCGACCTGTGGTTCACCGCGACCGCCACAGGCGACATCGGGAAGATCACGACATCGGGAACGATCGCCGAATACGCCCTGCCCTCGGGAAGCGAGCCATACGGGATCACGCTGGGTCCTGAAGGCGACTTGTGGTTCACCGACAACGGCACCGGCAAGATCGGTCAGATCCCGACGTCCGAGGACAGTACTGTCACGGAAGGCGAACGACATTCCCCGCAACCCGGTTGGACGATCGAGTACGACGCGCCGCTCTCGGGCTCGGGCCTTCCGACAATGACGAAAGCGGAAGTGGAAAAATGGGGTCAGACCGACGATCCGACAGAAGCTACCGCGATCTTCCCGCCGGACGAACCGATGGGCTGGCCGGCGAAAGACTACACCCGCGCCTCCGTCAGCTACCTCGACGAATTCGGCCGCACAGTCAACAAGGTATCGCCGTCGGGCGGGGTCTCCACCAGCGAATACAACGAAGACAACGAGGTCGTTCGCAGCCTGAGCGCCGACAACCGCGCCACCGCACTCGAAAGTTCCAAATCCCGAGAAGTCTCGGAACTGCTGGATACGAAAAGCAAATACAACACCGAAGGCACCGAGCTGGAAAGCACGCTCGGGCCTCAGCACATGGTCAAGCTCGCCAGCGGCGCCGAAAAAGAGGCGCGAAACCACATAAGATACTACTACGATGAAGATTCGCCCGAAAGCGAAACGTATGATCTCCCCACAAAGACGATCGACGGTGCCGAGTATGAAGGCGGAGGCGAAGTCAACCGCCGCACCACGACGACGGCCTACTCAGGCCAGGACAACCTTGGCTGGTTGTTGCGCAAACCGACGTCCGTCACGACTGATCCCACCAACGGGCTGAAGGGCGTCTTCGAGTTCGCGTTCGGCGATGAAGGCGAAGAAAGCCACCAGGTCCACGAACCTGACGATGTCGCAGTCGCCCCCAACGGTGATGTGTATGTCGCCGACACAAAGGACAACCGGGTAGAGGAGTACTCTGCCACGGACTCATACATCACGTCTTTCGGCAAAGAAGGCGCCGGTAACGGTGAATTCAAAGCGCCCGAAGGGATCGCCGTGGCCAGTAACGGCGATGTGTATGTGGCGGACACGGGTAATAATCGCGTTCAGGAGTTCGAAGAAAGCGGTAAATACCTGGCGCAGTTCGGTAACAGCGGCAGCACCGAAGAACGAGTTACAAAGCCTTCCGGTGTAGCCCTCGCCCCGAACGGGGACGTCTGGGTCGTGAATGGCAGCAAAACGGAAGAAATAGGGTCCTATCGTGTGCACGAGTACACCGAACAGGGAAAATATGTCCGGCGGTTTGGGAAGGAACAGGAAAAAGCATTTGACACGTGCGGAGACCTCGCTGCGGAATGGGTAAAAACACCGCATGGTATCGCGGTTGCCACAAACGGCGACGTGTTCCTGACCGACACTGGGGATGACTGCGTCGGAGTGTTCAACGAAGAAGGCAAATACGTCCGGAAGTTCGGCAGCGAAGGCTCGGGGAGCGGCGAAGTCAAGGAACCCGATGGGATAGCCGTCGCGGACGGGATTGCCTATGTCGCTGACACCGGGAACAACCGAGTCGAGGAATTCAACGAAGAAGGCAAATACCTCGGCCAGTTCGGCAGCGAAGGCTCCGGGAACGGCCAACTCAAAATGCCCGAGGGCGTCGCTACCTCCTCGACCGGCGAAGTGTATGTCGCGGACACCGCCAACAGCCGTGTCAGCAAGTGGGGAGGATCCTCCTCAGGGCTGAACCTCGTGCACACCACAATCTATGATCCGTCAACGGGAGAGGTGATCGAAAGCCGTACGCCGGCCGCTGGTGCGGCCAAAGAAGAAACAGGCAGCTCGTACACGTTCAAGACCGCGTTCGGCAACGAAGGCGAAGAAAGCCACAAGGTTCACGAACCAGATGGGGTCGCGGTCACCTCCAACGGTGACGTGTACGTCGCTGACACGAAAGACAGCCGGGTGGAGGAGTACTCCGCGACAGGCTCATACATCACGTCCTTCGGCAAAGAAGGCACCGGGAACGGTGAATTCAAGCACCCCGAAGGTATCGCCGTCGCAACCAACGGCGACGTGTATGTGGCGGACACGGGCAATAATCGCGTGCAGCAGTTCGAAGAAAGCGGTAAATACGTGGCACAGTTCGGTAACAGCGGCACCACGGAAGAAAAGGTGCTGAGCCCGTCCGGTGTCGCGGTCGAGCCAAGCGGCGACGTGTGGGTCGTGAACGGCAGCAAAACGGAAGAAATAGACTCCTATCGTGTGCACGAGTACAACGAGCAGGGCAAATATGTCCGGCGGTTCGGGGAGGAACTCGAAAAAGTATTTGATAAATGCGAATATCTTGATGCTGGCTGGGACAAAACACCGCACGGTATTGCAGTCGCCGCAAACGGCGACGTGTACCTGGCCGACACCGGCGATGACTGTATCGGGGAGTTCAACGAAGAAGGCAAATACATCCGGCGGTTCGGGAGCGAAGGCTCGGGGAACGGTCAGTTCAAGGAACCCGAGGACGTATCGATTGTGGACGGCCGCGTGTACGTGATGGATACTGGCAACGACCGCGTCCAGGAATTCACGGAATCTGGGGAATACCGCCAGCAGTTCGGGACCGAAGGCTCGGGTAGCGGGCAGTTCAGCAAAGCCGCGGGCATCGCTGCCGCCACTAACGGCAACGATGGGCTCGGCACGATCTACGTCGCCGATACCGCCAACAACCGGATCGACAAGTGGGTACCGCCGGCGGGCGAAAGCGCTCATATCAGCCAGACGATCTACTACAGCGCGTTGGGGGACCCGGGCTATCCACAGTGCGGAGACCGGCCCGAATGGGCCGAGCTGCCCTGCGAGTCCCAGCCCGCGGCGCAGCCGGGCACGGCGGGTCTCCCCGAACTCCCGGTCGTGACCGACACCTACAACATGTGGGATGAGCCCGAAACCGTCACCGAAGCGTTCGGGTCGAACGCTCCGTACCAAGAAAATGGCGTACGACAACGCCGGGCGCCTGCTCACCAACGAAGAGACCTCGACGATCGACACCGCCGTACCAAAAGTCACCGATGAATACAACTCCGAAACGGGCGCGCTGGTCCAACAGAGCATCACATCTGGTGAAACCAGCACGGGAGAAAGGAGCGAGTCGATCGAAAGCGTCTACAACACTCTCGGTCAGCTGGTTGAATACAAGGATGCCGACGGCAACAAATCAACTTATACCTACGAAATCGACGGTCAGGTCGAAAAAATAACCGACGGGAAGGGCGAACAGACCTACACCTATAACCCGACCACCAGGGAGCTTACGTCACTTTCGGACTCCGGCCTGGAAGGAAAGACATTCACGGCGACGTATGACGTGGAAGGCAGAATGACGAGCGAGACCTACCCCAATGCCATGACCGCCAACTACACGTACAATAGCACAGGGGAAGCGACAGCGATCGAATACGACAAGACCGCCCACTGCAAAGGCACCTGCCCAGAAGTATGGTTCAAAGAAACGGTCACTCCCTCAATCCACGGCGAAGCGCTCTCGCGCGTGAGCACACTCGCCAGCGAGCAATACGAATACGACAGCGACGGCCGTCTCACCCAGGTCCAGGAAACTCCCGCCGGGCAGGGCTGCAAAACCCGCCTCTACACCTACAACGAAGACTCCGACCGCACGAGCCTCACCACGCGCGAACCGGGCTCAGAAGGCAAATGCGCGAACTCCGGCGGCACCACCGAAAACCATACCTACGACACCGCCGACCGCTTGATCGACACCGGGGTGGAATACGAACCCTTCGGTAACCAGACGAAAATGCCGGGCGCTGACGCGGGTGGAAAAGAAGTCAAAGCCAGCTTCTACGTCGATAACCAGACCCGCGAAGAGACCCAGAACAGCGAAACCCTGCACTACTACCTCGACCCCGAAGGCCGCAACCGAGAAATCTATAACCCAGGCCCGAAAACGACCACGGTCAACAACTATTCAGGACCCGGGGCTACGATCTCGTGGATGAGCGAAGGAGAAAAATGGACTCGCAACATCCCCGGCATCGATGGCTCCCTGGACGCCATCCAGAGCAGCTCAGGAACCACAGCTCTACAACTGCACGACCTCCAAGGCGATATCGTTGCGGAAGCCTCCCTCAGCGAAAGCGAAACAAAACTTCTGAAAAGCTATAACAGCACCGAGTTCGGAGTTCCAACGACCAGTAGCCCTCCGAAGTACTCATGGCTCGGCGCGGTCGGTGTGACCACCGAACTGTCCTCTGGCGCCACGGTATCAGGCGGCGACAGCTACATCCCCCAGCTCGGAGCGCCTCTGCAGACCCAGCCGGTCTCGCCCCCTGGCGCGGCGCCCAACGGAACCTACATCGCCCCCTACATCAGCACACAGTCGGCCGGGGCGGCCAACGCCACAGCGGCATTCGCTGCGGGAGCTCCCGCTCGAGAAGCCGCACGCCAAAAAGCAGCCCAAGAACAGTGGGCGAGAGAACACCCGCCGACATCGCCAGGGGCGGTGCCGCAAGCAGAATGTAACGAAGAAGTAGAAGGCTGTGGCCCCGATCCCGAACATGGTGAAAACTCGGCATATTGTTCAGTGTGGGTGAGCTGGGACCACTATCTTAATAATCGCCTGGGAATCACTGGCCACGCTTTCTGTGTCGACCCTGAGATTATGGAAATACAGATAGCCTTGCGGATAAGACTTCCTAACGGACAGTTCAAGAACTATGAGCGCTCTTATAAGGAAGAGTTCCATAACGTCGAAAATGATATGTGGGATGAATTTCCCCATACGTGGGTGTGCGAAGAAGGCGATACCTATCAAGCATGGGTCTTTGGTCGTTACTGGTACGGCGCAGGTCCGACAGTATGGTATGCAACTGCAGAGGATGGGCATACCGAATCATGTTCTAGCCTCGCGCCGGAAGGAGATCCTACGCCAGGACCTCCGGATGAGCGGTGAGACGTGTCTTGGCCTAGGCAAATAGGTTTGCAGATTCAGGGTAAACCGCATGCCCACAATGGAGAGAGTGGTGTGGTCGAATGACGCTTACAGCGTTATACCAATGGTGGAGATATAGTCGGTGGTCCATGCGATGGGCGGGTAGCGCGCTGGTTGCTATCACCCTCGCCTTGGGAGTATCATCATGTTCGGGCAGCACGTTATCGATTTCCAAGAATCAGGAAATTCTGCTGGTACCGTCAATCGATACGGGTTGGGCGGGTTGGTGCGTTATCAGTGTGAACGGGTCCGTGGGCGGGTGTCCGCCGGGGAAATCCCACCCACCAATCGTTGCTGAATCGTGGAGCAGTGGCGGTCATCCTCCAGAGACGGAGAGCTATGCTGTGACCACGAGCGAGGTTACTTCTGTATCGTTTGACAGTGAACCACCGATTCCTACTCACAGCGAGGCTGCGCTCCCCGACGGCCTGCGCGCTGTAGTGCTCGAAATCCATGGCAAGTCGCTCCTTGAAGAATCGGGATCGTTGCCGCACTTTGTCCCGCTAAATGCGAGAGGGGAAAGGCTTCCACAATCGCGCTCTGCATCCCAGCGGCTCCTTGGGGTCGAAGTATCAACTCGCCGCTTGGAAAATCCTGCGTATCCGACCTCTGGTCCTTGTCGAATTACGATGAAGGATCTCCCTGGGCTTAATGTAGAGGGGGGAAGTGTGATAGTCCAGGTCAGGTCATATTCGGGATTGATCGGCCAAGGCTTTCTTTCTTGTGCGAGCACGTCGTACAATTTGAACGGATGGCCGCTGCTAGCAGGTATGTTGCTCGATGCCGCACATCCTGGAGCCTCCCCGCCATCGTTGCCTGGCATGAAACCGCTCCCTGGGCACCCGGGTATCTTTCAGGCTCTGGGGCCCGAAGGGTCAACCCCGGAAGAAGAGGTGATCGCGCGCCGTTTTCAGGGGGCTTGGCTCGTCGTTGCCAGGGCTAAGCTCAAACAGCGCCTGGCTTTGCTTGAGCATTTGCATGCCACGGTTCATCTCTGAGGCGCCGAGCGGACAATAGTGAGCAACGAACCCTACCTCTGGGACGGCCGTTGTATGCGACGGTCGGTGAGGGGTGCTGGCGTCGTGTCGGGTAGGTGTAGCAGTCGGCTGGTGTCGCGATGACCAGTTCGTCTACATCCACCGCTAATAGTGCCCACGTGCCGAGCCCGCCATCGGAACGGGGGCACTGGTTGGTGGCGCTTGGGCTAGGCGCGCTCGGCGTGGGTGTGCTGGTGGCAGTGCTCGCCGGCGTCGTAGGCCGCACTACGCTCGGCGTGCCCCAGGCTTCCCCGCCGGCGGTGTTGGTGGTGGCAGCGAGGCCGGTCCCCAGCGCGTCGGCATCCGCAAGCCTGCCTGTTGGCGTGAGGAATGGCCAGAAGACCTCGGCTGAATCCCGCGTGAGCTCCTCAAGTGCCGCCCGAGGCGCTCAGCACGGGCGACGCTCACGCTCCGCCATCGTCGTGCGCCCATCGAGTGCGCACCAGGGCGCGGAGGCGGCGCGCTTGGTCAACGGGACCGAAGCGGAGATACCGACGCGCTGGATGGAAGGGTTCTACCGGATCTACTCGGTCGCGCAGAGCGCGTTCGGCGTCGCCTGGCTGTTGATCGCCTCGATCCACGATCAGGAGTCGGCGTTCTCGACTGCGCCCACGACCTACTACGGGTTGAACTTCGCCGGTTGCTGCGGTGGGCCGATGCAGTTCAACGTGACGAACGGCCCCGTGACGACGTGGGATCTCGTGAGCGACTCCTACCTCTACGGACGGCGCCCGGCGACCTATGACCACGTGACCGCTACGCACCCGTCGATCTACGACGACTTCGATGCGATCATGGCCGCGGCGCATCTACTCTCGATCGACGGTGCCGGGTATGCGCTCGATGGCGCGGCATGGGACGCCGCGTATGACTACTACGGCCACGACGCCGCCGGGGTGACCTACGCCGACGAAGTGATCGCGCGTGCGATCGGCTGGTCTCAGCACGGCTTCTGCATCAGCTGCGGCGTGGGTCCCACGCTCGTGAACGCGGTTTATGAAGCGTATGGTGCGCCGGTGATGGCGACTTACACGACCGCCACCATTGCGCGCGGGGGGCATTCAGGGGCCAGGCATCAATGGTGAGCAGCAGAGTACTGTCTGCGGTGAGTTCTTTGCTCTGTTCCACTAGCTCTGATATGATTGCGGCCATGGTTCGTGGACCACGATGGTTGGTTGCGCTTCTGGTCGTTGCTGTCTCGCTCGGCTTCGCTCCGAGTACCATGGCTGCTGGGAGCAGTCAGATGAGGACCGATGCCGAACTCCAGGAAGGCGGACAAATCACTGGCAAGGTGACCGCTGCCTCGACGCAGGATGGAATCGTTGCTCTCGAAGTGTGTGCGATAGCCGTGAGCAACGGGGAAACTCGATGCGGGAGTACAGGCGCGGGTGGGGACTATGACGTCACGGGCCTTCCGGCCGGCGGGTACAGGGTCGAGTTCGGAGGGGAACACACGCACAAGTACAACTATGCTCCCCAGTTCTATGACGACCACGGTTCATCGGCTGAAGCCCAGACGGTGTCGGTCGTTGCGGGTGCCGTAACGTCCGGAATCGATGCGGAACTGCAGGAAGGTGGGATTATTTCCGGTGTAGTGAAGGGGCCGGGTGGGCTGAACCCAGTCAGCGGGAGAGTCGAAGTCTGCGCATACACGATTACTGGCGAGGTTAGCGAGTGCGTCAATCCCCTTTTGGGCTGGGAATACAGGCTGGAAGGACTGGAAAGCGGCGAATACGTAGTAGGCTTTTCGAGCATCGGGTTTAACTACCTCACGCAGTACTATGACGACAAGTCGTCACTCGCAGAAGCCGACCCGGTGTCAGTCATCGTAGGACAGGCCACCAGCGAAATCAATGCCAAATTCAATTTCGCTGGCAGGATCACCGGCCGGGTGACAAATGCCGCGACGAACGCCCCCATCGAAGGCATTGAAGTCTGCGTCGAGCCAAGCGAATGGAATCACTGCGTGGGTACTAACTCGAACGGCGAATACGCCATATCGGAACTGACGAGCGGTGAATACCAACTAACGTTCTCCTCCCAGGGTCTTGACTATTTCTTTTTTAGGCAGGCTGCGCCTGTCTCTGTAACCGCCGGGCAGGTCACTTCGGGTGTCAACGCGGCGCTCACGGAAGGCGGGCGGATGACCGGAAGAGTGACGAATGCTGTAACGGGCGAACCGATCGAACGCGTCGAAGCGTGCGCACGGGAAGTGGGGGGAGACGAAGTGCAGTGCGGTACCACCAACTCTAACGGCGAATACGCCATTCTAGAGCTGAATGGAGGCTACTGGGTTGAGGTCCGCGCCAGATTCTCCAACTACCTGGCCCGGTTCTATGGTTCTGGATCGTTAGAACGCGAAGCGCAGGTTGTGTCGGTTACCGAGCCCAATACGACAGGAGGCATCGATATCGCAATGCAGCCTGGTGTATTTGCGGGGCCGGTCAACACCGAACGGCCGACGGTGTCGGGGACGGACGCTGTCGGAGAAGTGTTGTCGTGCTTGCCTGGCTCGTGGACGGGCAACCCTGGGCCGACGTTCTACTATCACTGGCTGCGTGACGGTACGCCGATCGCGGGTGCGACCGCGAGCAGCTACGTGGCCCAGAGCGCCGACGAGGGACACAGTCTTTCGTGCGAAGTCAGTGCGATCAATTATGCGGGAAACACCGTTGGGACGGCACGCGCGGTCAGCGCAAGTGTGATGATCGCTCCCGGCTTGTCAACTGGTTCGTTGCCCGGCGCCTCGATCGAGTCTTCTCCGTCAACTGCGCTTCAGCCCAGCTTGTCGGATTCCGCGCCTCTTGTAACGGTCACTGTGTCGAAGCTCGTGGTAGCTGGAGACTCGGCACCGGTTCCTGTCGAGTGTCGTGCGGCGACGTGCGGCGGATCGATCGAGCTGACGATGCGGGCTCCCGCGAAGACCGGCGATGGAAAGACGGCGCTGTCTCGAAGGGCGACACTCGTTCTCGCCAGAGGTTCCTTTTCCCTCGCGGAGGGTACGGAGCGGACTGTCGTCTTGCGTTTGACGGCCGTCGGCAAGAAGATGCTCGCTCCCGCCAACAAGCACCACCCGGTTGCTGCGAAGCTCAAGCTGTCCGTGAATGGTGGGCTGACGATGACCAAGGCGATCCTCGCGATCTGATGAGATGAAGCTGGCTCTGATCAGTGTTGCGGTGCTCCCGTTCGGCTTGCTGGCGGTTCCGGCCACGAACGCCGCGCCTGGGTGGCTCGCTCCGGACGGTGTGTCTCAGGGAGGTTTGATCGCGGAAGGCAGCGGCAGCGGTGGTTGGGCTGCGGAACACGGTGGCATCAGCGGGAGCCCGCGTGTCGCGTTCGATGCGCGCGGTGATGCGATGGCGGCTTGGCAGCGTGAAGACGGGACCGTGGAAGGCACAAGAAAATACGCGGTTCAAAAATACGCGGTTCAGGTTGCGTTCAGGCCCGCGGGTAGTGCGTGGGAGGCTCCGGAAACGATCTCTGTGCCTGACGGTAGCGATGAAAGCGCGGAAAATGCGAGCGTGGCGTTCGATGGGCGTGGGGACGCCTTCGCGGTGTGGGATGCCTATAGCGGCAGTGTGCCCGAAGGCGATGCTCATTTCCGCGTGCAGGCCGCGTTCAGGCCGGCTGGCGGTGCTTGGCAGGCGCCGGTCGATCTCTCGTCGGTTGAAGCTCCGGGATCGGGGTATCCGCAGTTGGCTGTCGACGAACGGGGCGATGCGATCGCGATCTGGACTTGTTTTGGCGGGCCTATAGAGGAGTCGTTCAGGCCGGCCGGGGGCGTGTGGGGAGCACCGGTCGTGGTCTCTGAAACGGGGAGCGAACCCGAGGTCGTGTTGGATGGGCAGGGCAATGCGCTCGCGGTGTGGGACGGTTGGCCGGGTGTCGAGTCTGCGTTCATGCCCGCGGGCGGCTCGTGGCAGGCTTCGGTCGAGGTCTCTGGCTCGGGTGTGGCCGGCGGGTTGCACGTGGCGGTCAACGGTCGGGGAGACGCGGCTGCGATTTGGGAGCAGTGGACGAGCGGATTTCTCTCGCCCGGCACCGTGCAGACTGCGTTCAGGACTGCTGGTGGGGTCTGGCAGGCGCCGGTGAACATTATCGGGGAACGCGAGGAAGAGGACCAGCCCAAAGGCGCGGAAGACGCACAGATCGCCGTGGACGAGCAGGGTGATGAGGTCGCGGTGTGGAGGTGGGCATTCGGCCCGCTCATCCAGGCTGCGTTCAAACCGGCGGATGGCGCGTGGGAAACCCCAGTCGATCTATCCGCGTTCAGTGGACTCACATCCGCCGAGAATCCCGATGTGGCGTTTGACGATCGTGGCGATGCGCTCGCGGTGTGGAGTGAGCAGTCGTCGCCCGAAGCGCCCCCTGTCGTCCAGGCTGCGTTCAAGCCCGCGGGCGGCGCGTGGCAGGCTCCTACGGACATCTCCGATCCGGCTTGGGGCGACACATACCGTTCGGGGATCGCGTTCGACGAACAGGGCGACGCGATCACGGTATGGGTCGGCGAACACGGTGTCGAAGCCGCCGGCTACGCGGCCACAGGACCCACTCTGAACGACGTCTCAATCCCAGCTGAGGGCGCAGCCGGCCAGCCCGTGACGTTCTCGGTCTCCCCGCTCGACGTGTGGTCGATCCCCGGGGAAACGAGCTGGAGCTTCGGCGATGGCGCGTCGGCGAGTGGAACCAGCGTTACCCACACCTACACCACCGCGGGCACCTACGAAGTGACGCTCCACAGCGCCGATACGCTCGGCAACGTCACGAGCACCACGGGCAAGGTCACGATCGAATCTGCGTCTGCTACGACGCTGGCGCTGACCCCCACGCCCGCGGCGCTGACCCCGACGCCCGCGGCGCCGACCCCTACGCCCGCGGTGCCGACGATTGCTGCCGCCGATCAGTCGGCCTCGATCTTGCGCTACATCGGAAAGCGGCCGGTCGGGATCACATTCTCTGTCGCGCTCAACGAGCAGGCCACGGTGAGCTTCAGCTTCGTCCAGCGCACGATCGGCCGCATGGTGAGCGACCGGTGCGTTGCCGAGACCTCGAGGAACGCCGGCCGCGAGGTGTGCGAGCGCGGCTCAGTCGCGGGCGTCTTCTCCTTCGCGGGCCATCGCGGCACGAACAGGGTCGTCTTCGAGGGCCGCATCTCGCATTCGAAGAAGCTCAAGCCGGGCCGCTACACGCTCGTCATCACGGCGACAAATGCCGCCGGGCAGCACTCAAGCCCCAAATCGCTCAGTTTCACGGTTGCCAGTCCGGTAGCTACACACAAAGCGCGCCGGCGGTAGACGAACAGCTGGGTTTGCGCTGGGTTCGGGGTCTCGCAGCGCTGGGTGGGCAGCGATCTCGACTAGCGCCGCAAACGGCTCGACGCCCGTGCGATCGCTTCTTCGGTCGCAACGGCTCCAGCGGCGAGCACGTGGCGCTCGAGGTGTCCGTAGTAGCGCTCGGTCGTGCCGATGTCCGAGTGGCCGAGCTGGCGCTGCACGTACATCAGCGAGTTCCCGCCGGCCAGCCAGGCTGCGGCTGCGGTATGGCGGAGCGAGTGCAGCGGCATGTCGCGCAGCGCGGCGTCCTGCAGCGCCTGCTTGTGCCAGTCGCGGGAGACGGTCTTGCGATCCATCGGCTCCCCAGCCCCGCTGCCGTCCCAGCGGCCGCGATCGTGCACGCCCATACGCACAGGCGTCACGAATATGTGTGCCGCGCGTTGTTCGCCGGAGATCATCTCGCCGCGGCGGGCGAGGTGGTCGCGCAGTACCCGCGAGAGCCCTCGCCCGATCTCCACCGAGCGGAAGCGGTCGGTCTTCGTCGAGCCAACCGTCTCCCGCTGCTTGCGCGATCGGTAGACGACGATCACGCCGCCCGTCTGCTCGAGCTCCAGGTCGCCGACCCGCAGCGCGAGGGCCTCGGAGATCCGCAGGCCGCTTGCGATCAGTAGCTCCGCGAGCGGCCGGTAGACAGCGGAGCACGAGTCGAGGTAGAGCGGGATCTCGTGCAGGCGCAGGTACTCGCGCTCGATGTGCGCCGGCGGCAGCCGCGGCACGCGCAGCGCCGGGTTGGCGGCCATCAGCCCGTCCTCGACGGCCGCGTTGAGGCAGACCACGAGCGTCCCGAGCGTGTTGTTGATCGTCTTCGGCGCGAGCTCCTCGGCTTCCATCGCTTCGGTCCACTGGTCCATCAGCTCGCGGACGTGCTCAACGTCGATACGGCCGAGGGGCACAGACCCCAGGGCTGGCACGAGACGCAGGCGGCCGTCCCGCTCATACGCTCCCCAGGTCCCTTCCTCCAGGTAGGGCTTGCGGCGATCCAGCCAGCGCGACCAGAACGCCCCGAAGGTCTCCTTGGTGTGGCGGACCTCGCCGCGCTCCTGCTTCTCGGTCAGCCGGCGGCGGGCGTCCAGTGCGGCCCTCTTGCTCGTGAACCCGCGCTTGCTCGTGAAGGAGCCGTCGGAGCGCCTGACCGAGCAGCGCCACCTGGTCCCCGCGGCGGTCTCATACGGGTAGACGCCGCCGCTGCTGCCGTACCGCGTCTGCTTGCGCTCGGCGAGCGCGTGGTCGTGGATCGACTCGTCGAACGCTTTGGCGGACTCCTCGCTCGGGAACCGTCGCGAGCGGTGGCTGCCGGTGGCATCGCGCCAGCGGACTTCCCAGCGGCCCTCCGAGAGCCTGCAGCTCATCGAGGCCTCCTCGGGCTTGCCGGCGTCCCGGCGGTGTACGGAAGGGTGTACGTCTTTGTCAGCGACACAAATCCGTACAATAGCGCGTCTTGGCGACGGAGGGTCCTACATACAGAGAAACCCCGCTGTGGCGGGGTTTCTCTGCGCTACCAAGACCCTTACACCTCCTTCACCGCAGACACATCCACAAGGATCTTGACCTTGTCACTGACGACGACGTTGCCCGAGCCGAGTGCGGCGTTGAAGCGCATCTCGAAGTCTGAGCGGTTGATCTGGCCGGTTGCGGAGACGCCGACGCGGGTGTTGCCCTGGTGGTCCTCCGGCTCGATGCCCTCCAGCGTTCCTTTCAGCGTGACCGGGCGGGTGATGCCGTGGATGCTGAGGTCGCCGTCGATCTCGAACTCGTCCTCGCCGGTGGGGCGGATCGCGGTCGAGTGGAAGCCGATCTCGGGGTACTTGTCCACCTCGAAGAAGTCCGCCGAGCGCAGGTGCTCGTCGCGCTGGGGCTCGCGGGTGTTGACGCTCGCGGTCTTGACGGTGCCGTAGGCGGAGGCTCCCTCGGGGGCGACCTCGAGGGTGCCCTCGAACTCGGTGAACTGGCCCTTGACGGTGGCGATGCCGAGATGTTTGACCTGGAACTCGACGCTCGAGTGGACCGGGTCGACCTTCCAGGTGCCGGCGGGAAGGGGGGTTGCGGTGGTCGCGGCGGGGGCGGTGGCGGTGGGTTCTGCGGACATGGGGACTCCCTCTCTAGTAGTTGTGCGCACAACCTTATCAGAGGATAGGTGCGTGCGCAACTACTTCTTCGGAACCGACGCGCCCAGAGTCCGTGGGGCGGGGAGAGTCTCGGCGTGGCCGGGGCGAGGGTCTCGCGTGGCCCGGGTGGGGGAGTCAGCGTGGCTGCACGACCAGCGCCTGGGTGGCTAGCCCGAAGGGGCCGCGCTTGTCGTGCAGGGTGCTCTGTGCCCAGGCGATGCCGCCGGGGTGCAGCAGGGTGCGGGCGTCGAGGCCGATCCACTCTCCCTCGGGGCGGCGGTTGAACGTGACGGTGAGGTCGGCGTTGATGAACACGTACTCGTCGAACGGCAGGATCGCGGCGATGCCGTTGCCGAAGTCGGCCGCCGCCATCGTGTAGACGAGCGGGGAGGGGGTCTCGCCCGGGAGCACTGGGCGGCACAGGCGCATCCACACGCCGGCGGCGCCGACGGGGGCGTTGGTGCTCGAGACACCCACCTCGGGGAGCTGACCCTTCAGCGGACGGCCGTGCAGGAAGCGCATCTCCATCGCGCTCGCCGCGAAGCTCTTGAGCTCCACGTCGTCGGGGGCGAACTGCACCGAGTGGGCCTGCTCGGGCCCGGGGAGGCGGGGGGGTTCGCTTTCCGCCACGACCTGTACTGCGAGTGTGGGCAGCTGCTCGGGCGCGGGCAGGATGCGCAGCGCGTGGGCGCGGCAGACGAGCTCTTCGCCCGCGTACAGATCGGCCTCCAGTTCCTGCACGCGCCGGCCGGGGCGCAGGACACGTGTGCTCAAGGCCAGCGGGGTCATCGGGATCGGCCGCAGGAAGGAGAAGCTCAGGCGCGCGAACGGCAGCTCGGTCTCGGGCTCGATCCGCTCGAACGCCCTCGCGATCAGCGTCGCCGGGGCGCCCCCGTGCAGCGCTCGCGGGTCCCACGGCCCGCGCGCGTGCTCGGTCGGCGTGAAGCGGCCCTCCCCGTCGGGGAGGAACACGCTCTCGGTGTCGGCGCTCACTGCGGCAGCCGCGCGACGAAGTCGGCGAGCTTGCGGGGGTCGCGCAGCGGGGCGCCGTGGCCGAAGCAGGCGAGCGCCGGTTCCAGGGCCGCGAGGCGCCGCGCGGACTCGCGGTTGCGGGCCGGGTCGGGGGTGAAGAGGTCCGGGGGTGTGTTCAGGCCGGGGATGCCGGTGATGAAGTTCATGTTGCCGAGCACGTCGCCGACGATCAGCACGCGGTCGGACTCGCGCCAGTAGGAGACGTGGCCGACGGAGTGCCCGGGGGTCTCCAGCACCTTGAAGCCGGCGACCTCGTCGCCCTCGTGCAGCGCGCGCGCCACGGGGTGCGGCGGCCCGGTCCAGAAGCGCTCCTGCACGCGGTTCAGCCACGCGGGGGCCTTGGGGTTTTTGATCGCCCCGGGGGTCTCCACCGCGGGGACGTCGGCCTCGCCGCACCACAACGGGATGCCCAGGCGCTCGCAGACCGCGTGGCTCGAGCCCTGGTGGTCGGGGTGAGCGTGGGTGAGCGCGTGGGCGCTCACCGTGCGGCCCTCGAGCTGGCGCAGGATGCGCCGCTCGGCCTGGCGGGTGGCGGCGTCGATCAGCACGTCCCCCGCGAGGTACACGTTGATCGCGTTGCGTGGGCGGCCGCTCAGCTGGTAGAGGCCCTCGGCTAGTTGCTTCATGGTGCGATCCTATCCCTGACGGTTACCTGCGCGACTGCTCCCACGAGAAGCCGCGCACCGCGAAGCACAGCCCGAACGCGCCCCACAGCGCGATCACGGCGAGCGCGTCGAGCTCGCCGCTCAGGCTCGAACCCGTGACCATCGCGCTGGAGAGTCCGTCGATCAACGGCTTCAGGGGCAGCGCCGCGGCGATCGTCTGCACGAAGCCGGGGGCGCTCGAGGAGTCGAACGCGTAGAAGGAGATCGCCACGACCGGGAGGAACACAGCGTTGACGTACGCCGCGGTGGACTCGAAGTTGGGGATCGCGTGCGCGAAGGCGACGCCAAGCGCGGCGAAGCAGACGACGCCGGCGAGCACGAACACGACCAGCGAGCCCCACTGCTGCGGCCAGCCGATCCCGAAGAAGACGCGCCCGGCGAGCACGACGATCGCGATCTGCACGGTGGTGTTGGTCACCGCGTTGGCCGCCACACCAGCGAAGTAGGAGCCGGTCGGCAGCGGCGTGCCGCGGATGCGCTTGAGCACGCCGCGCTCGCGCAGGAACACGATGTTGTAGGCCAGCGCGGTGAACGTGGTTGACATGACGCTCATGCCGGCGATCATCGGCACGAGCTTGTCGAGCTGGTGCTGGTTGCCGCTGAGCGCCGCCCCGGCGCCGGCGAGGATCACCAGCGGCAGCACGAAGTTGAAGAACGCCGCGCTCGGGTTGCGCCAGAACATGCGCCGCTCCAGGCGGTACTGGCGCCAGGAGAGGACCAGGGCCTCGCTCATCGGGCGCTCCCTTCGGGTGTGGGCGCGGGGGCGGCGCTCGCGGGGGGATCGCCTTCGGCCCGGTCCGGCAGCGACGGCCCCTCGACATCCGCGGTCAGCTCCAGGTACACGTCCTCCAGCGAGGGCCGCCCGACGGTGAGCTCCTCCAGGCGCTCGCCGCGCGCCAGCGCCTCCGTGGTGAGCGTGTGCAGCAGGCCGGTGGGGTCGTCGGTCTCGTGCTCCACGAGCTCACCCTGGGCGTCGCGATAGGCGACGCGGTAGTGCGCCGCCCCTACGCCGAGCTTATGTGGCGGGCCGATCGCCAGCACGCGGCCCTCCTTGACGATCGCGACGCGATCGGCGAGCGCCTGCGCCTCATCCAGGTAGTGGGTGGTCAGCAGGATCGTCTTGCCGAGCGCGCGCAGCGAGCGGATCGTCTCCCACGCCGCGCGGCGCGCCTCGGGGTCAAAGCCGGTGGTTGGCTCGTCAAGGAAGATCAGCTCGGGGTCGCCGACGAGCGCCAGCGCGAAGTCCAAGCGCCGCAGCTGGCCCCCTGACAGCTTGCGGCTGCGCACGTCGGACTTCTCCTGCAGGCCCGCCAGCTCCAGCACCTCCTCGACCTCGCGCGGGTGCGGGTAGAAGCTCGCCCAGTGGCGCAGCGCCTCGCGCGGGGTGACGTGGCTATAGATCCCGCCGGACTGCAACACGATCCCGATGCGCCGGCGCAGCTCGATCGCGCGGCGCGCGGGGTCGTACCCGAGGACAGAGACCTCCCCGCTCGTGCGCGCGCGGTACCCCTCGAGGATCTCGACGGTCGTCGTCTTGCCGGCGCCGTTGGGGCCCAGCAGCCCAAATACCTCGCCCCGCTGCACGACTATGTCGATCCCCCGCACCGCCTCATACTCGCCGTAGCGCTTGTGCAGGTCGCTGACCTCGATCGCGGCGTCGCTCACGAGCCAATCATCGCAGGGGCGTTGACTACCAGTGCACCCCGCGCGTGAGCGTTGCCATCGCGATCTGCTCGAACGAGGCGCGCTCTTCGGCGTCGCGCTCGCCGCGGGAGGCGGCCGAGTCGGGGAACACGCGGTAGGCGAGGTGCAGGATGCGATCGACGGCCTTGGGGGAGAGGGCGTAGAGGACCTCGCCCGCGGTGCCCAGGCGCGTGCCCATGTGCTTGGGGTGGGTGCGCAGCGCCTCGCAGATCATGTCCGCGGCCTCGTCGGGGGTGATCGCGGGGAAGGCGTCGTACATCTTCGTCGGGGCGATCATCGGCGTGCGCACCAGCGGCATGTGGATCGTGGTGAACGTGACGCCGTCGCCGATCGTCTCGGAGGCCACGACGCGGGTGAAGGCGTCGAGGGCGGCCTTCGAGGCGACGTACGCGGAGAACCGCGGCGGGTTGGTCTGCACGCCGATCGAGGAGATGTTCACGATGTGCCCCGAGCCGCGTTCGCGCATGTGGGGCAGCAGGCCGAGGATCAGGCGGATCGCGCCGAAGTAGTTGAGCTGCATGGTGCGTTCGAAGTCGTGGAAGCGGTCGTAGCTGAGCGCGATCGAGCGGCGGATCGAGCGCCCCGCGTTGTTGACGAGCATCTCGACGTTGCGGTGGTCGGCGAGCACGCGCTCGACGAGCCCGTTGACGGACTCCATGTCGGACATGTCCGCGGCGTACACGAACGCGGTGCCCCCGGCGGCGACGATCTCTGCGCGCAGCTCCTCCAGGCGCTCGACGTTGCGCGCGACCAGCAGCGGCACGCCCCCGGCGGCGGCGACCTTCAGCGCGGTCGCGCGTCCGATCCCCGAGGAGGCCCCGGTGATCAGCACGCGCCGGCCCGCGAGCGCCTCTGCGAGCGTCCGGTCACGGCTGAGGTTGGGGTCCATCTCGCGCTCCCAGTAGTCCCACAGGCGCCCGGCGTACGTGTGCAGCTCGGGCGGCTGCTCGAGGCCCGTCCCGGCGAGCGCGAGCTGCGTGGCGCGGCTGTCGAAGCGGGGCACGAGCTCCATGTGCGCGAGCACCTCCTCGGGGATGCCGAGGTCGCCGAGGACCAGGCGCCCGAGCTGGCGCCACGGCGGCAGCGCCGCCGCGAGCGCCAGCGGCCACGTCGGCACCGCGCGCGTGAGACGGCGGTCGAGCGTGACCGCGATCCGCGGAGCATGGGCGGCGGCGGCGAGCTCGTTGATCAGCTCGTTGACGCGCTGGGGCCGAGGGTCGGTGAGGTGAAACGCGGAGCTGTCGAGGTCGGGCACGTGGACCAGGTGCTCCATCGCGGCGGCGACCCAGTTGACCGGCACGATGTTCGTGCGGCCGAGGTCTACGCCGACGAGCGGCGCCCATTCCGGCACCAACCGCCGCAGCCGCTGGATCGCCTTGAAGAAGTAGTACGGCCCGTCGACCTTGTCCATCTCCCCGGTGCGCGAGTCCCCGACGACGATCGCCGGCCGGTATACCCGCCACGGCACGAACGGCTGCTCGCGCACGAGCCGCTCGGCCTCGAACTTCGTGCGGTGGTAGGGCGAGGGCAGCTTCTGGCCCTCGTCGAACATCTCCTCGGTGAACGTCCCCCTGTATGCGCCGGCGACGGCGATCGAGGAGACGTGGTGCAGGCACCCCACCTCCAATGAGCGCGCGAGCTCGATCGCGTGCGTGGTCCCGCCGACGTTCGCGGCGGTGTTGCGCTCCGCGGGCGCGGTCATGTCGTAGACGGCGGCCAGGTGGACGAAGTGCTCGATGTGCCCGCGCAGCTCCGCGACGTGCTCCTCGTCGAGCCCGAGCAGCGGCCGGCGCAGGTCGCCGTGCACGGGCACGACGCGCTTTGCCACCCCCGGCCCCGCGGCGGCGCGCCAACCGTCGGTCAGCTCCTCCAGGCGCCCCTGCGACGCCTCGCGCACGAGCACGTACACCTTGCCCTGGCGGTTGGCCAACAGCCGCTCGATGAAGTGGCGGCCGATGAAGCCGGTCGCGCCGGTAACGAAGTAGGCCATGGGGCGAGGATAGAGGGTGGCGCAGCCGGCCGAAGGCCGGTGAGCCGGGCCCCTCTCCGCCAGACAGCCTATGTCCCGAGGCCCGCCGCCTACGGTCGTTGGCGTGCTGGGCCCTTTGGTTTTGCCTGGGGATCATCCGCGTGGGCAGGTGGTGCCACAGGGGCTTGTGCGCGCGGAGCCTCCGTGCCCCGCGTTGACGCGCTCGACCCCGACCGCGCAGGTAGGACTTGACAACACCGTCGTGCGTGTCTATAGTGGCCTCGTCCCCATCCACGACCGGATGGTGACACAGGGTTTCGAACATAGGATCGGGTTTGGGTCTGGCCGCTCTGTGGCCGGCCTGTCAAAGAAGCACCAGGGTTCGTCTGGGAGAGGGACCCGGTCGGGATCGATGAGGGAGTTGGTTTTCGCGTGAGTTTGAGAGGGATCGACGTGACAGGAGTTCCTGCCACCCACTTGGGTGGCGTACCTAGATGCGCCAGCTTGACGCTGTCGCATCTCTCTCTCTCTCTCTCTCTCTAGTGCTGCTGGGCCGGCTCGACGGCTAGCAGCTAGTGGTTCGTCTGTGAAGTGCGTTGGTGGTTGAAGGGGTGTCGTGGTCTTTGCCGAACTCGTCGCTGGTTGGGTCCAGCGATGATGGAGGTTCGGTATGCCTGCGTTGGCGAAGAGTGTTGAGATCGCAGCGGACGATCAAGCGGAGCTTGATCGGATTGTGCGCTCGAGCACCGCTGAGGTGCGGATGGTCGAGCGCGCCCAGATCGTGCTTTGTGCCGCGGAAGGTCGTTCGGCTGCGGAGATCGGCCGGCTGGTGGGGTGTTCGACGAACACGGCGCAGAAGTGGCGGGCGCGCTATGAGCAGGATGGGATCGCCGGGCTCCGTGACTTGCCGCGCTCGGGTAAACCTCTGATCTATTCGCAGGCGGATCGGGCGAGGCTGATCGCCAAGGCGTGCACGCGTCCACCGGAGACACCAGAGGGGGCTCAGCAGGAACGCTGGACCTATGAGCAACTCGGGCAGGCGGTGGGGATGTCGCGTGCCCAGGCACACACGATTCTCGCGCGCGCCGACATCAAGCCGCACCTGACCGACTACTGGGTGATGAGCGACTTCTCCGACCCCGAGTTCGAGGAGCGCCTGAAAGGTGTCTGCGGTCTGTACGTGAATCCGCCAGAGAACGTGCTGGTCGTCTCGATCGACGAAAAGACCGGGATCCAGGCCAAGGCACCAACCAAGCCAGACATCCTTCCTGCTCCTGGGCGAACGACACGTCGCGAGCACGAATACATCCGCAACGGCACGCAGTGCCTGTTCGCGTGTCTGAAGGTCCACGAGGGTGACGTGCTCGCGATGACCTCGAAGACCCGCAACCGCTTCGATCTGATCCGCTTCCTCGACCAACTCGACAGCGAGATCCCCGTCGTCGAGGGCCAGCAGATCATCGCGGTCAGCGACAACCTCTCCACCCGCGGCACCGAAGAGGTACAGGAATGGCTCGCCGCTCACCCTCGCTGGAGCTTCCAATTCACCCCCACCCACGCCTCGTGGCTGAATCAGGTCGAGATCTTCTTCTCGATCCTCTACCGCCGACTGCTCAAGCACGGCATCTTCTTCAGCGAGGAAGACCTCGCCGAGCAAATGCTCGCGTTTATCGAGACCTACAACCAGACCGCCAAACCATTCAAGTGGACCTACACCGGGAAGGTCCTCGAGGCATAACCCACAAACTTCACAGACGAACCACTAGATCCTCGAAAGTCTCCATCGGGTGGCCGACGCGGGCCACCCGGGTTGCCCCTGCAGAGGATAGGGTGGGCGCCGGCTCTGGGCGCCGGTCCGCCGGCGGCGGCCGGGTGGATATGGGTCGCGCGCGCGGGGGCGCGTCGTCCTTGTGTTCTTCGCCGGTCGCGGGGAGTGTGTCCGCGGCGGTCTTGTGCTGCCCGGGTGCGGGCGGATTTCGTGTTGGTCTCGTTCGAGAGGGGATGGGTCGATGAATGTTCGTGGATCGAGCGTACGCGCTCTGCTTGCCGTGCTGGCCGCCGCGGCGGGCCTCCTTGTGCTCTGCGGCGCACAGGCGCTGGCGCTGAGCGGTCCGCGTGCATTTTCTCTGCACATCGGCAGTGGGGAAGGCTCCGGCAAGGGGCAGTTCAGCGCGGAAGGTCCCAGCGGGGTCGCCGTGAACGACACGACACACGATGTGTACGTGGTCGACAAGGGTAATGGTCGTGTCGAGCGCTTCAGCTCCACCGGCGCCTATCTCGGCCAGTTCAACGGCAGTGGCACCTTCGAAGTCGAAGGCGTGACGAAGATGGGGTCGCCCGCCGCGGATGGCCCTTTCTCCGAACCGAACGCAATCGCGATCGACAACTCGGGGGACTCATTGACGGACCCATCGGCCGGTGATGTGTATGTCAACACGAATATCGGCGAAGAACGTAGCGTGATCGACAAGTTCAGCCCCACCGGCGAATATCTCGGTGAGTTGACGGCCTTTACGTCGGTTCATAGAAATGGAGTTACGGTCGATCCCGCTGGCGAGGTGTGGGTGTCAGGTTTCACCAGCGGCGAGGGACAAAATGTCCTCAGGTTCAACGACGCTGTCGAGAACGAACTCATCTCGTCGTGGAGTTCCGGAAGTAGTGGTGAAATCGTTTTCGATCCAGTGAACAGAGACGTGTATCTGGCAAATGGCGAAGTGGAGAAGTTCTCGGAAACAGGGGCCTTCTTGGAATTCGAAGTGGAGGGGTTCCTGGGTTTTATCAGAGGCTTGGCGGCCGATGAGTCCAACGGCGACCTCCTCTACGACACAGGTGAATCGGTGTCGGTGTTCGAAGCTGGCGGAGGCGAATTCAAGGAACAGCCGACGTTCGGCGCGGGCGATCTCACCGCTGGGAGAGCTCTGGCGGTTGATTCCTCCAGCGGCACCGTCTATGTCGCGGATGACGGGAGTAACACGGTCGCGAAGTTCTCGCTGCTGCCGGCGGTGACCAGTGAAGCGCCTTCGGGGTTGACGGGGACGGGCGCGACCCTGAACGGGACGGTGAACCCGAACGGCGAAGCCGTCACCTCGTGCCAGTTCGAATACGGGACCGAAGCTGGGGTCTACCCGGACACCGTCCCGTGCGAACAGAACGACATCGGCGAAGGGATCGCGGGCGTGCCCGTGAGCGCCAAGATCTCGGGATTGCAGCCAGGTATGATCTACCACTTCCGGCTGGCCGCGAGCCACGCCACGGGAGGGCTGGCCTACGGCGGGGATGAAATCGTCCCCACCGTGCCGGCGGTCCTCGGTGAGTGGGCGACGGACGTGACCTCCGAAGGCGTGACGTTCAACGCCCAGATCGACCCGGATGGCGCGGACACGAGCTACTACTTCCAGTACGGGATCGGCGAAGCGTACGAAAGCAGCGCGCCGGTACCGGCCGGGGACGCGGGCGCGGGTCTGAGCGCGACGGAAGTCAGCGTACACGTGCAGGGTTTGCGGCCGGGTGTGACCTATCGCTATCGGGTCGTGGCGAGCAACATCGCCGCGGTGCAGCCGATCGACGGCGAAGGCCACACGATCACGACCCAGATGGCGGGCTCCGAGCTGGCGCTCCCGGACGGGCGTCAGTGGGAACTGGTGACCCCGCCGAACAAGCACGGCGCGGTGATCTTGTGGATCGGTACGCAATCCGTGGAGCAGGCCTCCACCGACGGTGGCGCGATCACCTACTCCACAGATGCGCCGACCGAACTGGAACCGCGGGGCAACTCGAATGGTTCGCAGGCGATCTCCACGCGTGGCGCGGGTGGCTGGTCATCGCGGGATATAGCCACGCCGAACAGCGCGGCGACCGGCATATCGATCGGTGTCGGGACCGAGTACCGGTTCTTCTCGCCAGACCTGTCGCAGGCGCTCGTGGACCCGAAGGGCCCGTTCACCCCGCTCTCCTCCGAAGCGACTGAACGGACCGCGTATGTGCGCCACAATCTGACTTGTGAAGCGGCGCCCGCCGGCTGCTACACGCCGCTGTTGACGGCCGCGAATGTGCCGCCGGGCACCGAATTCGGTGGCAGAGAACAATTTGAGAGCCACGGATATACCTTCGAAGACGCCAGTTCGGATCTGAGCCATGTCCTGCTCGCGTCCGGCGAGCTTTTGACGGAAACGACTCCGGAAGGCAGGCCGCTGAAGAAGGGGGACATGTTCGAGTGGGCCGGGGGGCGGTTGCAGTTCGTCGCGGTGCTGCCCGGCGGCGAACCGGCCTCTACGAGTCAGGTGGGGGGTGGCTACGCCGGCGGCCAGAACAGGGGCGCGGTCTCGAGCGACGGTACGCGCATCGTGTGGCATGGGGAAGGAGCGCCTGGCAGCGGCTCTCACCTGTATATGCGGGATGTGTCGAGCGAGCAGACCGTGCAGCTTGACGCGCCCGAAGCCGGTGCTGAAGGCGGCGAGGGATGGTTTTATCAGATCGCGAGCAGCGACGGATCGAGGGTGTTCTTCACCGATAGCGCAAAGTTGACCAGGAGCTCCACGGCGGGTGAAAAAATGCGCGATCAAATGCGCGATCTGTATGTGTGCGAAGTGGTGGAAGTGGCAGGCAAGCTGTCATGTCACCTGAGCGATCTGACGATCGACCCCAACCACGGACAGCAGGCCGATGTGCGGGGCGGGGTGCTCGGCGCGAGCGAAGACGGCACGTACGTGTATTTCGTCGCGGGCGGCGAATTGTCGGACGCCGCGAACGCATACGGCGAAAAAGCCCAGGACGGCGCCAACAACCTCTACGTGTCGCACTACGAAGAAGCAAGTGGGGAGTGGGCGCAACCCGTGTTCATCGCGGGCCTCTCGAACGCCGACGCGGGGGATTGGACGGCAGAGCTGAGCGAACACACCGCGAGGGTGTCTCCGAATGGGGAATACGTGACGTTCATGTCGGATCGGAGCCTGACGGGGTATGACGATCGCGACGCGGTCAGCGGCGTGGCCGACGAGGAGGTCTACCTGTACGACGCGGCGACCGGCAGGCTCGTGTGCCCGTCGTGCGACCCGACGGGCGCGCGGCCGTCGGGGGCCGAAGTCACTGGCAGCGGGGCAGGGGAACTGAACCTGGTCGGCGGGAGGCAGCTGCCTCCCGGGACGTGGGTCGCGGCGACGATCCCGGGCTGGACGAACTTCAGCCTTGTGGAATCGCTGTACCAGTCGCGTTATCTCTCCAGCAGTGGCCGGCTGTTCTTCAACAGCGACGATGCGCTTGTGCCGCAGGACGCGAACGGGACGTGGGACGTGTATGAGTACGAGCCGCTCGGGGTTGGCAGTTGCACGGCGTCGAGTGTGACGTTCAGCGAACGCCTGGGTGGTTGCGTGAGCCTGATCTCCTCTGGTACCTCGTCGGCGGAATCGGGGTTCATGGACGCGAGCGAAAGCGGCGACGATGTCTTCTTCCAGACCGCGGAACGGCTGGTGCCGCAGGACTTCGAAGACAGCTACGACATCTACGATGCACACGTGTGCTCTTCGGCGGCGCCGTGTGTGTCTTCGCCGTCGGAGCCGCCGCCGTGCGATACGAGCGATTCGTGCAAGGCGGCGCCGACGCTGCAGCCGCCGATCTTCGGGGCGCCGGCGAGCGCGACGTTCTCGGGCTCGGGGAATCTCAGCGCCTCGCCGCCCGCGCCTGTTGTGGCGGCGCGGAAGTCGCTGCCCCGAGCGCAGAAGCTCGCGCGGGCGCTGAGAGCATGCAGGAAGAGGTCGAAGGGAAAGCGGGCCGTGTGCGAGCGGCAAGCTCGCAGGGAGTATGGGGCGGCGGCGCGCTCGCGCAAGTCCGGTGCGACGAGGAAGGGTAGGTGATCGCGGTGCGTTCGATCAGGGTTCTCGCTGTTGGCTCGATCAGGAGCCTCGTGGTTGGTGTGGTGGCGCTCGGCGTGCTGGTGGTGCCGTCGGTGTTCGCGGCCGGCGCGAGCGCGGCGACGGGCTTCTGGCAGTTGAACTCGGTGTCGGCTCCGGCGAACCTGCCGCCGGGTGGCAGGAGCACGATCGATGTCACGGCGACGAACCTCGGGGATGCTGAAATCGACGGGTCCAATTCGACGGTGACGCTGCGCGACAGGCTGCCGGCGGGGCTTGTGGCGACCTCGGCCTCGGGCCAGGGCGGCGGCTTCGAGAGTGTGGGCAACCGCGACGGCAAACTGGAATGCAGTGTTGTGTCGGCTGCGCTAGTGGAATGCTCGTTCAAGGGGATGTTGCCTCCGTTTGAACAGTTGAGCGCCGAAATCGCGGTCGAAGTGCATGCTGGTCCGAAGCCCGGGGAAGCGAGCGAAGTGAAGGTCTTCGGTGGGGGTGCGCCGAGCGCGTCGCTTGTTCGTCCGCTGGTGGTGAGCAGCGAACCGGTGCGGTTCGGCGTCGAAGATTATGAAGTGGCGGCGTATAATGAAAACGGCACGTCGGATACGCAGGCGGGCTCCCACCCGTACGAGCTCACGACGACGTTCTCGTTGAACCGGACCGCGGCGACGCCGTACGCTCCGGCGCTCGCGAAGGATCTGCACTTCAATCTCCCGCCTGGTCTGCTCGGCAATCCGACGCCGTTTCCGCAGTGCTCGGATCTCGACTTCACAGGTGAAGGCCCTGCCGACTTTACGAACGCCTGCCCACCTGACACGGTCGTGGGTGTGGCGATGGTCTCGATCGTGGAAACGTTCCTCGGGCCGAAGATCCAGACGATTCCCGTGCCGCTGTACAACCTGAAGCCCTCGACAGGTGAGCCCGCGCGGTTCGGGCTCGACGTGGCCGGCAACTACGTGTACCTCGATACCTCTGTGCGCACCGGTAGGGACTACGGGGTGACGGTCAGCGTGAACAACACCGTGCAGACCGCGACGTTCCTGGGGAGCATCGCTACGTTCTGGGGCGTCCCGGGTGATCCCAGCCACGACTCGGCACGGGGATGGGACTGCATCGGTGACGGGGTCTTTGGCACCAACCAGCCCTGTACGCCGCTTGGGGAGTCGAATCCCCCGCCGCTGATCTCGCTGCCGACCTCCTGTACGGGGCCGTTGCAGACGACGCTGGAAGTGGACTCGTGGGCGAACGAGGGCAACTTCGACGCGCCGGTTTCGCCGCCGTTTACGCCAAGCATGGATGGGTGCGATCGGCTGCCGTTCAGCCCTTCGCTCAGCGTCGCACCGGATAGCCAGGAAGGGAGCACTCCGTCGGGGTTGACGGTGGGGATTCATGTGCCGCAGAATCTGGTATTGAACGCGACGGGCTTGGCGGAGGCGAACGTGAAGAACACGGTCGTGACGTTGCCGGAAGGGGTGGCGTTGAACCCCGCGGCGGGGGATGGCCTGGAAGCGTGCTCGGAAGCTCAGGTAGCGCTTCATGTCGATGTCGTCCCGTCGTGTCCGGAAGCGTCCAAGGTGGGGACGGTTGAAATCAAGACGCCGTTGCTGCCGAATCCGTTGACGGGCGCGGCGTACCTGGCGGCGCAGGACGCCAACCCGTTCGGGAGCCTGGTGGCGTTGTACATCGTGGTGCAGGACCCCGTGTCCGGTACGTTGATCAAGGTCGCTGGGGAAGTCGTGCTGAACCAGGTGACGGGGCAGCTCGTCTCGACGTTCGCCAACACTCCGCAGCTGCCCTTCGAAGAATTGAACCTGCGCTTCTTCGGTGGGGACAGGGCGCCGTTGGCGACGCCCGCGTTGTGCGGGTCCTATACGACCACGGCTTCGATTGCGCCGTGGTCAGGCAACGCACCGGCGGAACCGTCTTCGACGTTCGACATCACCTCGGGGCCGAATCACGGTGCGTGTGCGGATCCGCTGCCGTTCGCGCCGTCGCTGACGGCGGGCACGACGAGCATCCAGGCGGGTGGGTTCAGCCCGTTCACGATGACGATGTCCCGGGAAGACGGCAGCCAGAACCTGCAGGCGATCACGTTGCATATGCCGCCGGGGCTGCTGGGGACGCTCTCGGGTGTGAAGCTGTGCGGGGAACCGCAGGCCGATGACGGCACGTGCGGCCCGGAAAGCCTGATCGGGCACACGACGGTCAGCGTCGGCCTGGGCGGGGACCCCTACAGCGTGACGGGCGGGGAAGTGTTCATCACCGGCCCGTATGAGGGTGCCCCGTACGGGTTGTCGATCGTGAACCCTGCGAAGGCGGGGCCGTATGACCTGGGGAAAGTGATCGTGCGGGCGAAGATCGAAGTGGACCCGACGACGGCGGCGTTGACGATCACGACGGACCCCTCGGGTCCGTACTCGATCCCGCACATCATCGACGGGATACCGCTGCAGATCAAGCACGTGAACGTTGCGATCGACCGGCCCTCCTTCACGTTCAACCCGACAAATTGCGACCCGCTTCAGATCACCGGGAACCTGCAGAGCACCGAAGGGTCCACGGATGCGCTGTCGGTCCCGTTCCAGGTCACCAACTGCGCGGTGCTCGCGTTCAAGCCGAAGCTCGAAGCCTCGACCTCGGGGAAGACCTCCAGGGCGGACGGGGCGAGCCTGCACGTGAAGCTTGCCTACCCCGCGGGGCCGTACGACGCGAACATCGCCAAAGTCAAAGTCGAACTGCCGAAGGCGCTGCCCTCCAGGCTGACGACGTTGCAGAAGGCGTGCGCCGCGGCGACGTTCGAATCGAACCCGGCGGCGTGCCCGGCGGCGTCGATCGTGGGGCACGCGACCGCGACCACCCCGGTGCTCCCGGTCGCGCTGGAAGGTCCCGCGTACTTCGTCTCCCACGGCGGCGAAGCGTTCCCGAGCCTCGTGATCGTGCTGCAGGGGTACGGCACGACGGTGCACCTGGTCGGCTCGACGTTCATCGACAAGGCGGGGATCACGAGCTCGACGTTCAAGGCGATCCCCGACGTCCCCGTCGGCACCTTCGAACTGACGCTCCCCCAGGGCCCGTTCTCAGCGCTCGCGGCGACCGGGAACCTCTGCAAGCAGAGCCTCGCGATGCCGACCGAATTCATCGGGCAGAACGGCGCCGAAATCAAAACAAGCACGAAGATCGCGGTCACCGGCTGCCCGAAGCACAAGGCCAAGAAGGCGAGCCACAAGCACAAGAAGGCGAAGAAGGCGAAGAACAGGCGGTAGGGAACCCGATGCCGTCAGCCATCCGTGTCGATGTCGACCGCGGCGGCCGCTGCGGCGTGGCGGAGATCCAGCGCGCGCGGATGATCGCGGCACTGGTCGAGGTCGCAGGGGAGCGCGGCGCGCGCGGGGTGACGGTCGCAAACATCGTGGCCCGCTCGGGCGTCTCCCGCCGCACGTTTTACGAACTGTTCGCGGATCGCGACGACTGCTTCCTCGCGGCGTTCGACCAGGCGGTGGAGCGGGCCGCGCAGCGCGTGCTCCCGGCGTACGAGGCGCCGGGCGCGTGGCGGGAGCGGATCAGAGCCGGCCTGCGCGCGCTGCTGGAGTTCCTGGAGGACGAGCCGGGGATGGGCGCGCTGTGCGTCGTGGACGCGCTCGGAGCCGGCCCGGGGGCGATCGGGCGCCGCGCGCAGGTCGTGAACGCGCTGATCGCCGCCGTCCACGAAGGCCGGCACGAGGTGAGGGGCGGCGCTCGTCCGACGCGGATTACTGCGGAGGGCGTCGTCGGCGCCGTCCTGGCGGTGCTGCACGCAAGGCTGACGACGAACGGCGGCGCAGACGCAGTGCGCACAGGGCGCAACGGGAACGCACCGCGGGCGGGCTGCAATGGAGAGGTATCGCGCGCGGGCGGCTCGGCACGGCGCAGGTCGCGTGGTGGGGGCTCCTCGCCGCGCCAGGGCAGCCCGTCGATGGTCTCGCTATTGGCCCCGTTGATGGGGATGATCGTGCTCCCCTACCAGGGCCAGGACGCCGCGGCGCGCGAGGCGTCGCGGCCCACCCCACGCCATCGCCATCCGGCGCACGCTCCCGGCGACCCGCTGCGCGACCTCGACATGCGCCTGACGTACCGCACGGTTCGCGTGCTGCTCGCGATCGCATCGCACGCGGGGGCGAGCAATCGCCAGGTCGCGGACGCCTCCGGGGTCGCTGACCAGGGCCAGATCTCGAAGCTGCTCGCGCGCCTGGAGCACCTCGGGCTGATCCACAACACCGGCGCGGGCCCCGCGCGCGGGGAGCCGAACATCTGGAGCCTCACCCCGAAGGGTGAGGAGGTGGAGCACACGATCCGCCGGCAGACCGCGCCTGCGGGGGGATAGCACGGCGCCGTCGTCGAGTTGGCGGCTATCCGCCCCCGACGAGCAGCGTGCGCACGGGGTACCGGGCGACGGCGGCGTCAGCCGTCAGGATCGTCAGATCGAGGAACCGGGCCTGCGCGACGAGCAGCCGGTCGAAGGGGTCGCCGTGCAGCGGCTCCAGCGCGGCGACCGCGAGCGCGTGGCTGTGCTCGATCGGCACGGCGACGGCGCCGATCGCGCGCATCCGGCTCGGGACGTAGCGCTGGGGTGGCTCCGGCAGCGGCAGCCTCCCCAGCGCGTACTTGATCGCGATCTCCCACGAGCTCGCCGCCGAGAGGAGCCGCTCGGTGTGAGGATCTTCGATGAGCGGTAGGTGCTCGCCGAGGCGTTTGCGCGCGGTGTGCAGCCACAGGAAGACGTGGGTATCGAGGAGCAGCTTCACCGCCCGAACGCGTCGAGCAGCTCGTCGGGGAGCGGTGCGTCGAAGTCCTCGGGGACGACGAAGCGCCCTTCGTCCATCCCAAACTGCAGGGGCGCCTCGCTCGGCGGAGGACCGAGGGTGGCGACCGCCTCGCCGCGGCGGGTGATCACCACCTCCTCGCCGGCGGCCACGTCTTCGAGCAGCCGTGAGAGGTGTGTCTTGGCTTCGTGTACTCCAACAGACTTAGTCATGGGACTTAGTCTAGCACGAGGGCGCCTTGGAAGTTGGCGCGGCTCGCCTCGGGTCGAAATCGTGAGGGCCACTCCTCTTTATCCGACTCGCGCCTGGAGGTGGGACAGAGCCCCACGTAGGGGCACCCACATATAGGTGCGTTGGCATTGTTTCATTGGGCACCTATATCGGGATGGTGCTCCTATTCATTTTGGGTCCCTATATAGGTGCGTTGGGTTTGTTCATCCGGGTCCCTATGTATAGGCGGGTTGGTATTGCTCCGTTTGGGCGCCTATATATAGGCGCCCAAAGAGCTGCCGCACCCGTGTCACGCCCCGGCGCCCGCACCCCCGCGGCCCTCGCCCCCCGCGAAGCGGGCAGCTCCGCGGATCGCGTCCTCGAAGACGTCGGGGCCAGCCCGAGCCTCCAGCGCGAGGCCGTCGGGAAGCAAGGTGCCGAGCCCGTGGATCGCGGCGCTGCGGTCGGCGAGCATCGTGCGCTGGGGGAAACGGGCCAGGCCCTCGGCGAGCTCCAGCGCCCGCTCGAGGTGGCGGCCGGGGGGGACGAGCTCATTGACGAGGCCAATCGCGTGGGCCTCGGCGGCGTCCATGATGCGTCCGGTGAGGATGATGTCCAGCGCGCGCCCGAGCCCGACCACGCGTGGCAGGCGCTGCGTGCCGCCGTCGATCAGCGGCACCCCCCAGCGGCGCTCGGGGAAGCCGAGGTGGGAGTCCTCGGTGGCGATCCTCAGGTCGCACCACAGCGCGAGCTCCAGGCCGCCGGCGAGTGCGAAACCGGAGATCGCGGCGACCGTCGGCTTGGATGGCGTCAGGCGGGTGAAGCCCATCGGCCCCTCCGGCGCGGTGAGCCGCTCGCCGAAAGTCTCGAGCGCCTTCAGGTCCGCGCCCGCGCAGAACGCGACCCCGCCGGCCCCGGTGAGCACGAGCACGCGCGCCTCCTCGTCGGCATCGAAGCGCAGGTACGCCTCGTGCAGCGCCGCGGCCGTGGGGCCGTCCACGGCGTTACGCCGCTCGGGGCGGTCGATCGTGAGCAGCGCGGCGGCCCCGCGGCGCTCGTAGCGGACGGGCGGGCGCGCCTGGCCGTCGCCGTCGGTGGGGGCGCTGTCGCTCACGTGGGGACCGGGCCGCGCTCGCTCACGGGGACCGCCACGCGGGACACCGCGGCGGCGCTACCAGCCGCCGCGCCAGCGCGGATCGCCGGCGTGCGAGCGCTCCGCCGCGACACGGGCGTCTTTGCGCTTTTCCAGGCGCCGCTGGAGCAGGCTCGCCAGCAACACGAAGGTGGGGAAGAAGACGATCAGGATGAACCCGGCGATCGTCACAACCTTGTCGTTGGTCGCCCCGTAGAAGCCGCGCCCGTCGTTGTACGCGAACGCCGCGGGGGCGAGCACGAGCAGCAGCAGAGCGCAGGAGGCAAGGCTTGCGAGCAGGCGACGCACGAGACTGTGAATGGTACCGGAGGGCGCGGCCTCGCGATGGCCCTTAGAACGTCTTTCGAAATAGGCGGTGCGTCCGGGGCGTCTCTGGACCAAGCTGGGCGACGCGGGGTTCTCATCGAACCGCGCGTGGGGACGCGAGCGCAACCGACGCCCAGCCGGCCCTCCAGGCCGGCCCATCAAAACCCTCCCCCCCTACCATGCGAGTCGTGGCCGTACTGATCGCCTCCGACCTGCACAAGGACATCGCCGGGCGCCCGCTGCTGCGCGGCGTGTCGTTCAAGCTCGAGCGCCGCGAGCGCATGACGATCGCCGGGCGCAACGGCGCGGGCAAGACGACGCTGCTGCGGATGCTCGCAGGGGAGCAGTCGATCGACAGGGGCGAGCTGAGCCTGCAGAAGGGGGCGCGCGTGGCCCTGCACGACCAGCGCCCGCCGCGGGAGCGGGGGGTTGCGCTGCGCGAGTACGTGCTCTCCGGGTGCACCCTGGAGCTGGCGGCCGAGCGGGAGCTGGCGGAGCTGGAGCGGCGCATGGGGGAGGACTCCGACGACGCGCTGCTGCACCGCTACGCCCGTGCGCAGGCGCGTCTGGAGGCGCTGGGTGGCTACCTGTGGCGCGACCGCGCGACGGTGATGACACGCGGCCTAGGCTTCGCGCAGGAGGACCTGGCCCGCCCGCTCGACACGTTCTCCGGGGGGCAGCTGACGCGTGCCTCGCTCGCCCGCGCGCTGGCGACCGGCGCGGAGCTGCTGCTGCTGGACGAGCCCACCAACCACCTCGACATCGAGTCACTGGAGTGGTTGGAGCAGACGCTCACGGGCCTCGACGCTGCGGTGGCGCTGGTCGCGCACGACCGCTGGTTCCTGGAGGCCGTCGGCACCTCCGTCCTGGAGTTGGAGGCCGGCCGCTCGCGCTTCTTCCCCGGCACCTGGCACGCTTGGCGGCGCGAGCAGGCGGCCCGCGAGATCGCCCAGGGCAAGGCGATCGACCGTCAGCAGGCCGAGATCGCGCGGATGGAGCGCTTCATCGAGCGCTTCCGCTACAAGGCCACGAAGGCCCGCCAGGCGCAGTCGCGGGTGAAGAAGCTCGCGAAGATCGAGCGCCTCGAGCGCGATCCGCGCGATGGGCAGGGTTTGGAGTTCGCGTTCAAGCCGCCGGAGCGCTCGGGCCGGGTGATCTTCGAGCTGACCGACGCGCGCGTGGAGGTCGGGGACGAGCCACTCGTCCTGCTGGAGCACGCGGAGCTGTGGTTGGAGCGCGGCGAGCACGTCTCGCTGGTCGGCCCCAACGGGAGCGGCAAGACGACGCTGATCGAGACGCTCGCCGAGCGCCGCCCGCTGGCCGCGGGGCGCCTCAGCCGCGGGCACAACGTGCAGGTCGGCTACCTCTCTCAGCACGCCGACGAGCTCGGCGCGGGCGGGCCGCCGAGCCAGAGCGTGTTGGAGGCCGCGCAGCGCGCGACGGGCCTCACCCCGAACAAGGCGCGGGCGCTGCTCGGGGGCTTCCTGTTCTCCGGCGAGGAGGCCGAAAAACCGCTGGCCGGACTCTCCGGGGGGGAGCGCCGCAGACTCTCCCTGGCGGTGCTGGTCCACTCCGGCGCCAACGTGCTGATCCTCGACGAGCCGACCAACCACCTCGACATCGAGTCCCGCGAGGCGCTCGAGGACGCGCTGCGCGCCTTCCAGGGCGCGGTGCTGCTGGTCTCCCACGACCGCGCGCTGCTCGACGCGGTGGGCAGCCGCACGGTGGCAGTCGAGGGCCGCTCGCTGCGCAGCTACACGGGCGGCTGGCCCGAGTACGTACGGGTGCGCGAAGAGCGCCGTTCAACCGGGGCCCACCCACCCACGGCGCTGGCCGAAACGGGGATGCTGGTCGAAACGGGGATTCGCGCCGGAGGCGCGTGTCTCCCGGCTTCGGCCGGGAGCGACGCCGTCATCGTGGGCGCGGCTGGCAGCTCGGATGTCGGCTCGGGCGCGAACGGCCGCGCGGGCGGCGCGGGCTCCACGAACGGCGCGGGCCCCTCCGGCGGGGGGGGCGGGTCGGCCGGGGCCGCCGGGAAGGAGCCGAAGGCGAAGCGGGCCAAGCCCAAACCCAAGGGTCCCTCCAAGAACCGGCTGACCGACCAGCAACGGGCCGAGCGCGCGATCGAAGAGGCCGAGGCCGCGCAGCGTGCGCTGGAGGACGAGCTCGCCGACCCCGCCGCGTGGGCCACCAAGTACGAGGCCGCCAAGTCAGAGGCCCGCCACACCGCCGCGCGGCGCGCCGTCGAAGAGGCCTACGCGCGTCTGGAAGCTCTGGTGGAGTGAGGGGCCTCCCGCGCCGGCGGAGTGGGTCACACCGCAACTAGACTGGGCCTGTGGACGACAGCCTGAAGACCGCGCGCAACGTGGGGATCCTGCTGGTGCTCGCGGCCGCGGTGGCGTTCCTGCCGGGGGGCCACCGGGCGGCGTACACCGTCAGCACCGTGCTCGGGGTGGCGTTCGGCGTGGGGTTCGCGTACGCCGGGCTGCGGTTCTACCTTTCTCGCCGCGTTGACATCTACAGCCTCGGCGACAACCGCCGCGCGCTGCTCTACGGGGCGCTCGGGGTGGGCGTGGTGACGCTCGCCGCCAAGGTGCGGATGTGGGCCACGGGCTTTGGCGAGCTGGTGTGGTTCGTGTTGCTCGCGCTCGTGGCGTACACGCTGTTCGCGCTCTACCGCTACTCGCGCACCTATTGACCGCGACCCTCGCCGCCCAACGGCGCGCGCTCCCCGACCAGCCGGGCGTGTACCTGTTCCGCGACGGGCGCGGTCGTGTGGTGTACGTCGGCAAGGCCGTGTCGATCCGCAAGCGGGTCGCCTCGCACTTCGCGAAGGCCGACGTGGGTGGGCGGGGAACTCATTCCCCCGGCCACGCGGAGATGGTCGCGAGCGTCGAGCACATCGAGTTCGTGGTGGTCGCCTCCGAGGCCGAGGCGCTGCTCGCCGAGCAGGGCTTCATCAAGCAGTACCGCCCCCGCTTCAACATCCGCCTGCGCGACGACAAGTCCTACCCGTTCATCGCCGTCTCGCTCGACGAGGAGTACCCGCGGGTGTACTTCACCCGCGAGCGCCACCGCCCCGGCCGCGCGTACTTCGGGCCGTACTCCAACGCCAAACGGGTGCGCTCCACGCTCGACCTGCTTACGAAGGTGTTCCTGTTCCGCTCCTGCACCGGCCCGGAGCCGGGGCGGCGCAGCGGCAACCCGTGCCTGGACTACTACATCAAGCGCTGCGAGGCGCCCTGCGTGGGGTACGTCTCCCGGGAGGGCTACCGCGCCAACATCGACCGGGTGATCGACTTTCTCTCTGGCCGCTACCGCGTCATCGAGCGCGACCTGGAGGCGCGCATGCGCGCCGCCGCCGCCGCGCAGGAGTACGAGCAGGCGACACTCGAGCGCAACCGCCTGCGCGCCGTGCGCTCGCTGCTGGAGCGCCAGCGCGTCGCCAACGAGTCCGTGGGCACGCTCGACGCGGTCGCGGTCGCGCTTGACGGCACGGAGGCCAACGCGCAGGTCTTCCAGGTGCGCGACGGGGTGCTCTCCGACCGCCAGTCGTTCTACCTGTCCAACGAGGCCGAGCGCGACGTGGCCGAGGTGGCCGAGGAGTTCATGCTCCAGTTCTACGCCGGGCACGCCTCGATCCCCGCGCAGATCGTCGTGCAGCGCGAGCTCGTGCAGGCTGACCGTGAGGCGCTCGCCGAGGCGCTCGCCAGCCGCCGCGGCGGCCCCGTGGAGCTGCGCGCCGCCGAGCGCGGGGACAAGCGCCGCATCCTCGAGCTGGCCGAACGCAACGCGCGGCTGGCGCTCGACCAGGAGCACCTGCGCGCCGAGCGCCGCCGCCAGAGCCGCGTGGAGGCGCTGGAGGGGCTGCAGCGCGCGCTCGGCCTCGACGTGCCGCCGGTGCGCATCGAGTGCTTCGACATCTCCAACCTCGGCGGCACCCACACCGTCGCGGCGATGGTCGTGCTGGAGGGCGGCGCGCCGAAGAAAGCCGACTACCGCCGCTTCAAGATCCGCTCGCTGGGAGAGGGCGAGTCCGACGACTACGCCGCGATGGCCGAGGTGCTCGGCCGGCGCTTCGCCCAGTGGGAGCGCCAGGCAGATCTTTCGCCGCACGACCCCGCCTACGACGCGAGCTTCGCGGCGCTGCCCAACGTCATCGTGCTCGACGGCGGCCGCGGCCAGCTCGCCGCCGGCCTGGGGCCGCTGCGCAGCTTCCGCGAGCGGGGCGTGGTGGTGATCTCGCTCGCCAAGCGCGCCGAGGAGGTGTTCCTTCCCGGTCGCCGCGCTCCGCTGGTGCTCGACCACCGCACCCCCGAGCTGCAGCTGCTGCAGCGCGCCCGCGACGAGGCGCACCGCTTCGCGATCACCCACCACCGCACCCGCCGCGACCGCGCGCTGACCGCCTCGCTGCTGGACGAGCTGCCCGGCGTCGGCCCCGCGCGCAAGCGTGCGCTGCTCGCCCACTTCGGCTCCCCCGACGCGGTGGTCGCGGCCTCCCGCGAGGAGCTCCAGGCGGTGCCCGGGCTGCCGGCGAAGGTGGCGCGTGAGCTGCACGCGCACCTGAACCGCGCGGGCTGAGACGGCCCATGAGCTGCGGGATGCTGCGTCCTCAGTCGCTCGTGTGCCGAGCACACTTCGCTCCTTGCGTCCTTGCCTCCCTTGCTCCTGGACCGTCTCAGGGCGTTGTTCATCGAGGAAGGGAGGGAAACACCGAGGGAAGCGGCCGCCCGTGTCCGCCAAACGCGGCACAATCAGGCGGTGTCCGTGCACAGGCCCCTGCGAGGCTCCCCCCGCACCCCCGAGAAGCCGGCCGTGGCGACGAGCCTGAAGGAGCTCGCGGTGATCACCGGCTTCTCCGGCGCGGGCAAGTCCACGGCGATGAACGTGTTCGAGGACGCGGGGTACTTCTGCGTGGACAACCTCCCCCCGGAGATGATCCGCTCGCTGGTGGACCTGTTCGTGCACGAGGGTTCCAAGGTGGAGCGCGCGGCGGTCGTCTCCGACGTGCGCGGGGGCGTCTACTTCGAGGCGCTGCAGGCCGTCGTCGACGACCTGGAGTCGCTGGGGCTTGACCACCACGTGCTGTTCCTGGAGGCCGCCGAGCAGACCCTGGTGAACCGCTACAAGGAGACCCGTCGCCGCCACCCGCTGGCTCCCGACGGCTCCGTCGCGGCCGGGGTGGCCGCAGAGCGGGCGCTGCTGGAGCCGTTGCGCAACCGCGCCGACGTGGTGATCGACACCACCGGCATGTCCGCGACGATGCTGCGCGGCAAGATCGCCGACGAGCTGCTGCCGGGTCGCGCCACCAGCCGCCTTGCGTTGACGTTCATGAGCTTCGGCTTCAAGCACGGTCCCCCACGCGAGGAGGACCTCGCGTTCGACGTACGCTTCCTGCCGAACCCCTTCTACGTGCCCGAGCTGCGTGAGCTGACCGGCGAGGACCCCCGCGTGGTCGAGTACGTCGCGCGCGACGGGCGTCTGGCCGAGCTCTACGAGCGGCTGTACGCGCTGCTCGACTTCCTGCTGCCCCAGTACGTCGCCGAGGGCCGTGCTCACCTCGTGGTCGCCGTCGGCTGCACCGGCGGTCGCCACCGCTCCGTAGCGATCGCCGAGGGGCTCGCGGCGCGCTACCGCGACCGCGAGGACCTGAGCGTGGCGGTCACCCACCGCGACGTTGACAAGCGCTCGCGCGACGCCTGAGGCGCGGCGCTCCCGCCGCGCCTGCGTCCCCCGCCGGCGCCCGCCGGACGCCCCGGCGGCGCCCGGGGCGGCGCGGTCCGTCAAACTGCCGGCCGATGATCGACCACCTGGGTGTCGAGGTGAGCGCGCTCGAGCGCTCCGCGGCCTTCTACGACGCGGTGTTCTTCGCGATCGGTGTACGCCGCGTGCACGAGGGCACACACGCGATCGCCTACGGCGTAACCGCCCCCGTCTTCTGGATCGTGACCCGCGGGCGGCCCCCCGCGCCGGGCTACGGGCACGTCGCCTTCCGTGCCGCGGGGCGCGTGGCGGTGGACCACGCGTACGCCGCCGGTCTCACCGCCGGCGGGCGCGGGGACGGGGAGCCGGGGCTGAGGACGCAGTACGGCCCGCTGTACTACGCCGCTTACCTGCTCGACCCCGACGACCTGCGCGTGGAGATCGTCGCCAACTCTCGCTGAGGGCTGCCGTCCGATAGCCTTCGCCGATAGCCGGGTCGTCGGGGGAGCGCTCCCGAGGTCCGGCATCGTTCGTTTTCGACCCCATCGCTCGTTGTATATGTCTGTTCCCCATAGGAGGCTGTGAAGAGTGCCCGTACGTGTAGGCATCAATGGATTCGGTCGCATCGGCCGGAATGTGTTCCGTGCCGCCCAGGCGCGAGGTGATGCCGCCACGAGGGTGGCGCAGCCGGCCGAAGGCCGGCCAGCCGAGCCCCTCGTTCTCGATCAAATCGAGTGGGTTGCGGTCAACGACCTCACCGACGCCCGCACGCTCGCGCACCTCTTGAAGTACGACTCGATCAACGGCCCCTACCCGGGCACGGTGCGCGCGCTCGACGGCGCGATCGAGGTGGACGGCCACGAGCTGCGGGTGCTCGCTGAGACCGACCCCGCGAAGCTGCCGTGGAAGGAGCTCGGGGTGGACGTGGTGATCGAGTCCACCGGGCGCTTCACCGACCGCGCCCACGCGGCGATCCACCTGGAGCGCGGGGCCCGGAAGGTGATCATCTCCGCCCCCGCCAGCGACCCCGACGTGACCGTGGTGCCGGGGGTCAACTTCGAGACCGCCTACGACCCCGCCGTGCACCACGTGATCTCCAACGCGTCCTGCACCACCAACTGCCTGGCGCCTGTCGCGAAGGTGGTCAACGACACGGTCGGCATCCGCCACGGGCTGATGACCACGATCCACGCCTACACCGCCGACCAGCGCCTGCAGGACATGCCCCACAAAGACCTGCGCCGCGCCCGCGCCGCCGCGATCAACCTGATCCCCGCCTCGACCGGCGCCGCCAAGGCGATCGGTCTCGTGATCCCTGCGCTGCAGGGCCGCCTGCACGGTTTCGCCGTACGCGCCCCGGTGCCGACCGGCTCGGTGGTCGACCTGACCGTCGAGTGCGAGCGCGCCACAAGCGTCGAGGAGGTCAACGCCGCGCTCAAGGCGGCCTCCGAGAGCGGGCCGCTGCAGGGCATCAT
Source organism: uncultured Solirubrobacterales bacterium (assembly GCA_963725535.1). GTDB lineage: Bacteria > Actinomycetota > Thermoleophilia > Solirubrobacterales > Solirubrobacteraceae > Palsa-744. Next base: position 252,817 of record CAVRYX010000007.1, on the reverse strand, counting down.
GGCCTACACCGAGGACCCGCTGGTCTCCTCGGACATCGTCGGCTCCCCCTACTCCTCGATCGTGGACTCCCAGCTGACCGCGGTGGTGGACGCTACGATGCTCAAGGTCGTGGCCTGGTACGACAACGAGTGGGGCTACTCCAATCGGCTCGTGGACCTCGCGCAGAGGGTCCTCTAGGGCGGGGCCGGTCCGGGGGGACGTCATGGCCGAGAGAGGAACCACCGCAGACGAGGAGCCGGCGGGACACGCGGTCGCTCCCGCTGCGGGCGCTGACGAGGCGCGATCGCAGGCGGTGCACCGGTGAGGAGCACCGACGATCTCGACGTGGGGGGGCGGCGCGTGCTGGTGCGCGTGGACTTCAACGCCCCGCTCGCCCACGGCCCCGGCGGGGAGGTGGAGCTCGCCGACGACACCCGCATCCGCGGGTCGCTGCCGACGATCGAAGAGCTGCGCGCTCGGGGTGCGCGCCTGGTGCTGGTCTCGCACCTCGGCCGGCCCGAGGGCGAGGTCGTGCCGGAGCTGTCGATGGCGCCGGTCGCGGCGCGCCTGAGCGAGCTGACCGGAGCGCCGGTCGCGCTCGCGCCGGCAGTCGTCGGCGAGGAGGTGCGGGCGCTCACCGAGCAGCTCCACGACGGCGAGCTGCTGCTGTTGGAGAACGTGCGCTTCGAGGCGGGCGAGACCGCCAACGACCCAGCTTTCGCCCGCGCGCTGGCGGAGCTCGCCGACGTGTACGTCAACGACGCCTTCGGCGTCGCCCACCGCGCCCACGCCTCTACCGAGGGCGTCGCCCACCTGCTCCCCTCCGCCGCCGGGCGGCTGCTCGAAGGCGAGGTTCGGACGCTCACCGACATCCTCGAGCACCCTGCGCGCCCGCTCGTCGCGATCGTGGGCGGCTCGAAGGTGGCCGACAAGATCGCCGTGATCGACCGCTTCCTGCAGGTCGCCGACGCGGTGGCGATCGGCGGCGCGATGTGCTTCCCGTTCCTGTGCGCGCAGGGGCACTCGGTGGGGAAGTCGTTATGCGGCGATGAGGACGTCGAGCACGCGCGCCACCTGCTCGCACGGGCAAGCGACACGCACGCCCCGCAGCCCGGCCGCGCGCGCCTGCTCGTGCCGAGCGACCTCGTGCTCGGCGACCGTCTCGCCGACGACGCGCGCCACCGGGCGCTCGACGGCGTGGAGGTGCCGGCGGGGTGGATGGGCCTCGACATCGGCCCCGGCACGGCGGAGCGCTACGGGCGCGAGATCGCGCGCGCGGGCACCGTCTTCTGGAACGGCCCGATGGGCGCCTTCGAGTACGCGCCGTTCGCCTCCGGCACGCGCGCGGTCGCCGAGGCGATGGCGCGCGCGCCGGGCCTGACGGTCGTCGGCGGTGGCGACTCCGCCTCCGCGCTCGCCCACTTCGGCCTGGAGGGCGCCGTCGACCACCTCTCCACCGGAGGGGGTGCGACGCTCGAGCTGGTCGAGGGCCGCGCGCTGCCCGGCGTCCTCGCCCTGGAAGGCGCCTGCGTCTCGTGAGTACCCGTACCCCCCTGATCGCGGGCAACTGGAAGATGTACAAGACCGAGGCGCAGGCCGAGCAGTACATCCAGGCGCTGCTGCCCCAGGTGGCGGCTGTCAGCGGCGTGGACGTCGCCATCTGCGTGCCCTTCACCGACCTGCGTGCGATGGCCGACTCCGCGCGCGGCTCCCGCGTGGAGGTGTACGCCCAGAACTGCCACCACGAGCCCGAGGGCGCCTTCACCGGCGAGGTGTCCCCGCCGATGCTCGTCGAGACCGGGGCCCACGGCGTGGTGCTCGGCCACTCCGAGCGCCGCGAGCTGTTCGGCGAGACCGACCGCGCGCTCGCGCTGAAGCTCCCCGCTGTGCTCGCCGCTGGCCTGCGCCCGATCTTGTGCGTGGGGGAGACCGAGGCTGAGCGCGCCGCCGGGGACACCGAGCGCAAGCTGCGCCAGCAGATCCGCGAGGACCTCGCCGGGCTCGCCGACGCCCAGCTCTCCGAGGTCGCCGTCGCCTACGAGCCGATCTGGGCGATCGGCACCGGGGAGACCGCCACCCCCGAGCAGGCCCAGGACGCCGTCGCTTTCATCCGCGCGCTCGTCGCCGACCGCGCCGGCCCCGAGGTGGGCGCGCGCGTGCGGGTCCTCTACGGCGGCTCCGTCAACCCTGAGAACGCCCCCTCGCTGCTCGCGCTCCCCGATGTGGACGGGGCGCTTGTGGGGGGCGCCTCGCTGGAGGCCGCCGCGTTCGCCCAGATCGCGCAGGCCGCCGGTTGATGGAGGTCCCCCAGCCCACCCCGGTCCCCCTGCCCTGCGTCTGCCTCGTCGTGCTGGACGGCTGGGGCCTCGCCGAGCCCGGCCCCGGCAACGCGGTCTCGCTCGCCCGTACCCCTGTGTTCGACGAGCTGTGGGAGACGTACCCTCACACCACCCTCACCGCCTCCGGGCGTGCCGTCGGGCTGCCCGAGGGGCAGATGGGCAACTCCGAGGTCGGCCACCTCAACCTCGGCGCCGGCTCGGTCGTGCGCCAGGACCTCACCCGCATCGACGACGCCGTCCTCGACGGGGTCCTCTCCGAGAACGCCGCGATCAACCACGCGCTCACCTGTTCTGAGCGCGTCCACCTGATCGGGCTGGTCTCCGACGGCGGCGTCCACTCCAGCCTCGGGCACCTGCAGGCGATCCTCGAGCTCGCCGGGCGCCTCTCCGTCCGCGACCTCGTCGTCCACTGCTTCACCGACGGCCGTGACACCCCGCCGGAATCGGGCGTCGAGCACGTCGGCCTGGTGGAACGCTGGTGTCGCGAGCTCGGGCCCTCTGACCGAAGCCGGGGGACGCTCGCCTTCGACCGAAGCGGGGAGACACCCGCCTCCGGCGAGAATCCCCCTTCCGGCGAGCATCCCCGTTTCGGCCAGCCTTTCCGGGCGCGCGTGGCCTCCGTCGTCGGCCGCTGGTACGCGATGGACCGCGACCGCCGCTGGGAGCGCGTCCAGGCCGCCTACGACCTGCTCGTCCACGGTCGCGCCGCCCACCACGCGGACACCGGGGTGGAGGCTGTGCAGCAGGCGTACGCACGCGGTGAGACCGACGAGTTCATCGCTCCCACCTCGGTCGGCGCCGAGGGCCTGATTCGCCCCTGGGACTCTGTGCTCTGTTTCAACTTCCGCCCCGACCGGGTCCGTGAGCTCACCCGCGCGCTGGCCGAGCGGGGATTCGGAGACCCGCCCGCCCACGGGAGCCCGCCCGCCCAGGAGGAGCTGCCCGGCTGGGAGGGCCGCGGGGGCATCCAACCGGTCGAGCAGTACACCACCCTCACCGAGTACGAGGAAGACTGGTCCTACCCCGTCGCTTTTCCCCCCCAGCGTCCCACCGTCACGCTCGCCTCCGTGCTCGCCGCTGCACACGCGCCGCAGCTGCACGTCGCGGAGACCGAGAAGTACGCCCACGTCACCTACTTCTTCAACGGCGGCGAGGAGGTTCCCCACGAGCGCGAGTTGCGCCGGCTCGCCCCCTCGCCCCGCGACGTGCCTACCTACGACCTCGCGCCGGAGATGTCGGCCCGCGCCGTCGCCGACCTGTTCCTCGAAGCCTGGCGCGAGCAGCGCGAGGGCGGGTTCCGCTTCGCGGTCCTCAACTTCGCCAACCCCGACATGGTCGGCCACACCGGCGTGATCTCCGCCGCCGTGCGGGCCTGCGAGACCGTGGACGCCTGTCTCGGCGAGGTCGTGCGCGCGGTGCTCGACGCCGGGGGCGCCTGCCTCATCACGGCCGACCACGGCAACGCCGAGCACATGCTCGAGCCCGACGGCTCGCCCTCCACCTCCCACACCTCCAACCCGGTGCCGCTGATCGCCACCGTGCACGGGCTGCGGCTGCTGGCGGATGAAGGCATCCTCGCCGATGTGGCCCCCACTGTCTTGGAGCTGCTCGGTCTTCCCCAGCCGCGGGAGATGTCCGGGCGCTCGCTGATCCTCGGGTGGGACGGGAGCCGATGACGATCTGCCACCCGCGGCGCCGCGTGTCTATAGCGAGCTTGTATACGTTTGAAAGGAGTTGAGCAGCACATGGCGATCAAGATCGGTGCACAGACAGAGACGGGCGCTGCCGCCGGGGCGAGTCGCGGCAGGCGGCGTGGGTCGAAGCTGCTCGGGCTCGCCTTCGTGGGGGCCGGCCTCAACCACTTCGCGATGCCCCGCCCCTACCGCCGGATCGTGCCCCCCGGCCTCGGCGACTGGGTGGACGCCGGTACCGTCGTCACGCTCAGCGGCGTCGCGGAGATCGCGGGCGGGCTCGGCGTGTTGGCGCCCCGCACCCGTCGCCTGGCCGGGCTGTGGCTGATCGCGGTGCTCGCCGCGGTATTCCCCGCCAACCTCCACATGGCCCGCAACTCCGCCGAGTTCCACCGCATCCCCAGGTGGGCGCTGTACGCGCGGCTGCCCCTCCAGCCGCTGCTGATGCGGTGGGTCTGGCGGGCCACGCGCGGAGCTCCGCCGGATCGCGAATGACTCCCGCGGCTCGCCGAGCGCCTCTCGTGGGCCTGCGCGCGGCTGTCGCTCGCCGGTCTCGGGGCCGCCCGCTGCTATGTTCGGGTGAGTAGAGAGGGCCCGCGTCATGTCCGTATCGACCGCTATGGCAACAGCGACAGCCATCGAGACCGCCTCCACCGTGCCGTGCGCAGCCACCGCGGAGGAGCAGGCGCTCAGCGAGGGTGAGCTCCGCGCCTGGCGCGGTCTCAAGCGCGCCCACGCTTCGCTAGCTAAGCGCGTTGACGCCGAGCTCGAGCGCACCCACGGGCTGCCCCTCAGCACCTACGAGGTCCTCCACCACCTCGTCGAGGCCTCCGGCGGGCGCATGCGCATGTGTGACCTCGCCGAGCAGGCTCAGCTCTCGCGCAGCGGACTCACGCGTCTGGCCGACCGGCTCGAACGGGAGGGGTTGCTGGAGCGCTGCTCCTGCGAACACGACGCCCGCGGCGCCTACGCCTGCCTGACCGACCTCGGCCGCGCCCGGTTGCGCGCCGCCCGTGGCACCCACCTCGCCGTCGTGCGCGAACAGTTCCTTTCCCGCTTCTCCGAGGACGAGCTCGGCGCTTTGGCCGAGATTTGGGAGCGCATCGCTCCCTGTAACGGTGGCTGCCGCGCCGGTGAGGGCTTAACTCCCGTCGGCCGCCGCGCCGCTGACTAGCTCCCGTCGGCCGCCTCGGCGGTACGTTGGCGGCGCTTGGACTCCTCTGCCGCCTGCCGGGCGCGCTGGTGACGCCGGTGGCGGCGGTGCAGCGTGAACCCTCCCCCGAGCGCCAGCACGACCGCCACGAGGCCGTAGATCCCGAACGTCGTGATCGCGTTGCTCGCCGATTGGCCCACGTAGTAGGCGATCAGCCCCACCGCCGTCGCCCAGCAGATCCCTCCGAGTGCGTTCCACAGGAAGAACGTGCGCCAGCGCATGTGGTTGGCGCCCGCCAGCCACGAGGCCCACGTGCGCAGCCCGAGGATGAAGCGACCGAAGAACACCGCCTTCGGGCCGTGCCGCTCGAAGAACGGCTCGCCCATCTCCAGCACCGCCAGCCGCTGGCGCGAGAAGGAGCCTGGCTTTTCCAGCAGCCACCGGCCCCCCTTGCGGCCGATCTGGTAGCCGACGTTGTCCCCCACGATCGCCGCCAGCGCCGCCACCGCGATCACCAGCTCGATGTGGAGTTTGCCCTGGCTCGCGAACACGCCACCCACGACCACCGCCGTCTCGCCCGGCAGCGGCACCCCGGCCGACTCCGCCGCCACCAGCAGGCCGAGGATCGGATAGCCCCAGACTTCGACCAAGTGGCCGACGTCGATCAGCGAGGCGAGCATTGTCTAACCATAGGGCCCACTCCCAGACCCTAGGATGCCGCGGTGGCCGCGCTCACGATCGAAGCCCGCGACGGGGCGTCCCTCGCCCGCGCTGGGACTCTGCACACCGCCCACGGGGACGTGCGCACGCCCGCGTTCGTGCCGCTCGCCACGAAGGCCACCGTCAAAGGGCTGCTGGCCGAGGAGGTCGCCGCGCTCGGCTACGACATGGTGCTCGGCAACACCTTCCACCTGCTGCTCTCCCCCGGCCCCGAGCTGATCGAGCGCCTCGGGGGCCTCGGCCCCTTCATGGGCTGGCAGCGGCCCACGATCACAGACTCTGGGGGCTTTCAGGTCTTCTCGATGGGCCACGGCACCGTCGCCGACGAGGTCAAGGGCCGCGCCCGTGGGCAGGGCGGCGAGCGCCAGGGGGCGATTCTCGCGATCGGGGAGGAGGGGGTGCGCTTCCGCTCCTACGTGGACGGGTGCGAGCGGTTCCTCTCACCGGAGGGCTCGATGGCGGTGCAGGCCGCACTGCGCTCGGACGTCGCGCTCGTGTTCGACGAGTGCACCCCCTTCCACGTCGACCGCTCCTACACTGAGCGCTCCACCGAGCGCACCCACCGGTGGCTCACGCGCTGCCTGGCCTGGCACGCCGAGCACGGGCCCACCCTGGCGGCCGAGCAGAGTCCCCCGGGAGGGACGGCCGACCGCGGTCCCGCAGGCGGGGTGGCGAAGCAGCGTCCCCCGGGCCAACTGGTGTACGGGATCGTGCAGGGCGGCGTCTACGAGGACCTGCGCCGCGCCTCCGCGCGGGTCGTCGCCGACAGCGGCTGCGACGGGGTCGCCATCGGCGGCTCCCTCGGGGCGGACAAGGCGCAAATGTACGAGGTGGTCGGCTACGCCACCTGCGAGCTCGGCGGGGCCCGCGAGGCCCTGCCCCGCCACCTGCTGGGGATCGGCGAGGTGGACGACCTGATCGCAGGGGTGGAGCTCGGGGTCAACACCTTCGACTGCGCGATGCCCACCCGCCTCGGCCGCCACGGCACCGCGCTCGTCCCCGACCCCGCGGGCCGCTGGCGCCTCGATCTCGTCAAGGGGCGCTGGCGCGAGTCCGAGGAGCCCCTCATGGAGGGCTGTCCCTGCCCCGCCTGCGCGCAAGGCCTCTCGCGCGCCTACCTCTCCTACCTCGCGCGGGCCGGCGAGCTGACCGCGCAGCGGCTGCTCACGCTCCACAACCTCGCCTTCCTCGCCCGCCTGATGGCCGACCTGCGCGGTGCGCTCCTCGCCGGACGCCTCCCCGAGGTCGCCGCGGCGCTGCGGGCCGGCGCGGCGCCGGGGGAGGCCGCGCGAGCGTTTCATCCCAAGTGACTCGTACTCTCGCTACCGGCCTTCCGGTGTGGTGTAACTGGCACGGTGGCTTCATATTGAACCTCACGCAGCATTGGCTTGGGTTTGGGTAGGGATGTGAATAGAGTTGGTGATGCGTTCGCGGCAGGCCCGCTCGACGTCAGTGTCGAAGGGGATGCATAGCTGGTTTCTGGGGCCGCGGCGTGCTTGGAGCTGGCCGTGGCTGATCCAGTAGTAGATGGCTCCGCTTGAGACGCCGAGTCGCCGGGCGGCCTGCTCGACTGTCAGCTCGCCGTCTTGTGGACGCCAGCCGGGTGGCGAGGGAATCTTGTACTGCCAGCGCAGCCAGCGCACGGTCTTGAGGTCGAACTGGCGGCCGGTGCCGGTGCGCAGGCCAGCGGCGTGCAGCTCGGCAAGGAGTTCCTCGTTGGTGCTGGCGGGGCCGAGGCGCGTGAGTATCTCGATCGCTGCCGGGGGTGTTCGTCGTGCCTGCGCGGCTGTTTGTGGCCGTTTCACTGTGTGTTCTTCGGCTGCGCCTGAGCGCCAGCGGATCCCGACGCGTACCTCACGGTTCTCCTGCTCGGAGGTGAGTGTGACATCGCTGATGAGTGTGCGCAGCAGCCGCTTGCGGTCGCGCTCGGCGGTGGTCTCGGCGTTCCATAGTGCGGGGATGTCGCGCGCGAGCTGCTCGATCTGCTCACGCGAGGGCTCGAGCGCCGGCGTGGCTTGCTCGGCGAGCTCGGCTTCCGCGTCGGCGAGCTCGCGGAGCTTGGTCTCCCAGCGTGTCTCCAGGCTGCGAGCAACGAGGCGGTTCTCGGGCTCACAGGCATGGAAGGCACGCTCGGCACGGGCGGCCTCGTAGCTGGCGCGCTCAACTCGCAGCTCGATCGCTCGCGTGGAGCGCGTACGCCGCTCGGACACCTCATCCGCGGCAGCGAGCGCGAGCGCTATCTCCTGCGGCGTGAGCGCCGCAAGCAGCCGGTGCGCGAGAAGCTCATCGACGACACCCGCGGAGACGGAGCGGCAGGCAGGCGTGGCGGTGTGATCCGCACGGGAGTGTGAACATTCGTAGTAGCTGCCCTGCCGCCGGTGCGAGGTCAACATCATCCGCCCGCAGCCACCGCAGCGCACGATCCCCTGGCACAGCGCGCGGCCCTCCCTGGCCGGACGCGCACCCTTGCGGGTATTGTTGGCCTGCAAGCGCCGCTCATTGTCCAGGAAAGTCTCCCAGCTGATATAGCCTGGATGGTGAGACTGGATCACGACCGGCCACTCCGAGCGGGGCAGCTCACAGAGTTTTACCTTAATCGTGCCATCTGGTAAGACGACGCGGCGAGAGCGAAAGCGCCCGAACACATACGCCCCGGCGTACGCAGGGTTTGACAGCACCCCGATCGCGCGTGAATGCGTCAAGCGTCCCCAGCGCAGCTCGCCTGCCCACGCACCACCATAGGCGCGCTTGGGGAACCGCCGCCCGTCAAACTCGCCCACCACCCCGTACGCCGACCCCCTCTTCGCGAACGCGAAGAACACCTCCGCGACCGCGGCCCTGACCTCTTCATCGGGGTCGAGGATCGTCTGGTCGGCCTCGTCATAGACGAGGCCGACCGGCAGCGGGAAGCGTAGCTCGCCGCGCTCAGCCGCCGCGCGCTTGGCGCCCTGCAAACGGCCCGCGAGGATGTGCAGCTCGGCCTCTGACATCGTTCCCTTCAACCCGACCAGCAGACGATCGTTGAAGCTGCGCAGATCATAGATCCCGTCGGAGTCTACGATCAGCGTGTCAGTCAGGCCGCACAGCTCCAGCAGCCGCTGCAGATCCGCGGAGCTGCGCGCCAGCCGCGAAACCTCCAGGCCGAAGATCGCGCCGACCTCGCCGACGCACACCCGCCCGACGAGCTCCTTGAACCCCTCCCGCTCGCTCGCGGTACGACCCGAGACGCCCAGGTCTGAGTCGATCACCGCGATCCGCGGCTCCTCCCACCCCAGCCGCGCCGCCTCCTCCGCCAGCCCGTACTGGCGGTCGGTCAACTGCGTGTTGAACCGTACCTGCGCGAGCGTCGACTGGCGCACATAGATCACCGCCAGCCGCTCGCGGTGCGAACTCGTGACCTTCGCCGGGGCGCTCACCGGCCGCGCTCCCCGCGAGCGCCGCCTCCAGCATGTTGGCCAGCGCATGACACGCCTCGCCATCCATCCCGGCGCCCGCCCATCACTCCAGCGCCCGCCGGCGCAACAGCTCCAGGTTGATATGTGAAATCTCCGCCAACACAGCCTCGTGCCGCGCTGTCGCTTCGACCAGTGCACCGACCGTTCCCGCCATCGCCCCCGGCACGTAGATTGACCGGGCGCCCCCATCCCCGTGAATTGCCAGATACAGGTACGGGCCATGCAACTCGCCCCGCGCGCAGCGGCACTCCGCGCGACCGCAACGCCTGCCCTGACGCTGCAACGTTCCACGCAGCGTCGCCTGCGGATCCTCCACCGACCGCGCCAAGCGCCGCCGCCGCGCCCGCAGCTGAGAAACACTCAACTCGCTGAAGCTCACGCCGTCCGCCATCTTGTGCTCTATTCGCGCACAACATCAGCAATCCTTCCCCGCCACCAGCGACCCACCGATCACGCCCACCACAACCACGAGCTCGGCGAGCACCTCCACCGTCAACGGGCCCGAAGCCGGCTCCCCACCACGATCCGTCGCATCCTCGGGCAACGACACACTCCCCAACGGCCCGCCCTCGCACACATACACACGCGAACCCGCAAAACGACGCACGAACAAGACCGGCAAACACTCCCCCACAAGCGGGTGAAACGGATGCGTCACCACCAACGAACCAAAAGACTCGTTGGACAACGACGCGGTATAACGTGACCGTCGGCAGCATGGATACCCGTCACGTATCAGGTGCTGGTTCGAGTCCGGCCACCGGAGCCGTGTTTGAAGGCGACGGTTGAGGTTGCTAGTCTGCCGGGTACGTGACGGGTATCCGGCCCGCAAGGGCAGCGCCTTACCGAAAGGCCCGCGCAAGCGGGCCTTTCGCCTTTCGCCTGCTACCGGGTGTTTTCGCGGACCAGTTCCTGCAGCGCGAGCGAGGTGTGTTCGACGTCGGAGTAGACGACGTTGCGCAGCGTGACCTTGGTGGGGGCGGGCGCTGTGGCGACGAGGACCGCGACGACCACGACCGCGAGCAGCAGTAGCGCGAAGAGCGTGGCGAACAGGCGCCGTCCGCGCGAGTGACCGCTCCGGGGAGCTGCCACGACCGGTTCCACGTGAGCGGGAGGCGGCCCAGGCCGAGGTTGACGGACGGCGACCGCCCCGCCGCGAGGGGGAGTGCGGCTGCGACCGGGCGCCCCCGCTGCCCCAGCGGCGCCGGCGCTGCCCGCTGCGAGCAGCGAGGTGGCCGCGGTGGCGTGGCGCGCGGGTGCGCCGCCGGGCTGGACGGGCGCGAGGCCCTGCTGGGCGTCGCTCATCGCGCGGCCCATCTCGCGGGCTGTGCGGTAGCGCTCGCGGGGGTCGAGCGCGAGCGCGATCGCCACCGCGTCCGCCAGCTCGGGGCTCACGGCCGCCACGAGCGTGTCGAGCATCGAGGGCTCCTCGCGCTGCTGCTTGAGGGCGAGCTCGGTGAGCGACGCGGCTTCGTAGGGCAGACGCCCGGAGATCAGCTGGTAGGTCACGACCCCGAGCGCGTAGAGGTCGGCGGGGGGCCCCGCTTCCTCGCCGCGCGCCTGCTCGGGAGCGAGGTAGGCGGCGGTGCCGAGCACGGAGCCCACCTGGGTGATGCTCGACTGCTCAGTGGCCTTCGCGATCCCAAAGTCCGCGAGCTTCACCTCCCCCTCGAGTGAGCGCAGCAGGTTGCCGGGCTTGACGTCGCGGTGCACTACCCCGTGGCGGTGCGCGTAGTACAGGCCCTCGCACGCCTGCTCGATGATCGAGGCGGCCTCGTCCACCTCGACCCACCCCTCGTCGCGCAGGATCTCCGCGCAGGAGCGACCCTCGATGTACTCCATCACGATGAAGTGCTGGCCGGTGCGCTCGTCCAGGCCGGAGTCGAACACCTGCACGATGTTGGGGTGCACGAGGCGCGCCGCGGCCTGCGCCTCGCGTTGGAAGCGCGAGACGAACGTGGGGTCCTCCGCGAGGTGCTCGGCGAGCAGCTTCACCGCGACCCGCCGCTCCAGACGCCGGTCGAACGCGAGGTGCACGGTGGACATGCCCCCGTAGCCCAGCCGGCCCTCCAGGCGGTAGCGCCCTGCGATCTCCACGGCGCTCACTGTTCGACTCCCCCGCTGCCGGTACCTCCGCTGCCAGTTCCACCGGAGGCGCCGCCGCCGTTCTTGGCGCCTTCCCTGGGGCTGCCGCTTTCCCCGACCTGGCCTTCGCCGTTGCCCACCCCCGGTGCGGTGCCTCCTTCGGTGCCCGAGGGCGTGGTGGCGCTCGGCGTGGTGCTGGCTCCGGTACCGGTGGTGGAGGTTTGTTCACTGGGGGCGGTGGACGTTTCGGTGGTCGCGGTGGGTGGCGCGGCGGTCTTCGTGGTGGAGGTCGATTCGCCCGTGGTCGTAGTCTGCGCGAGCGGCTGGGCGCACATCGCCAGGGCGCGTTCGTGCAGGTGGGAGATGCCTTCTTCCAGCCGCGTGCGCAACCCCGAGTCCACAGAGCTGGGCAGGGCGTGGTAGTCGTTTTCGGTGGCGGCGAGCGCGGCTTCGGTGCTCGCACAGTTGCCGTTGCCTGTCTTCGCGGCCGCTTCAACCGCCTGGAAGTCGCGCAGCAGCGGACCGGCGTCCGCTGCTGGGATGAGACCGGTGCCGGAGCTCCCACACGAGACGAGCACGGCGGCGCCCACGCCGAGCACGGCAGCGGAGAGGAGGCGAATCGGGCGGCGCACCGTCACTGACCGTACTCCAGCCGCTCGGCGAGCGAGTCGGGCAGGCGCGCGGCGCGGATCGAGGCGGCGGCGCCGGCGATGTCGTAGGGGGTGCGCCGGTAGGAGGCGGTCCACCCGTCGAGGTCGAGCTCGAGCCACGCCGCGCGGGGGTCCCCGTCGCGTGGCTGGCCAACGGAGCCGGGGTTCAGCAGCCACTCGCCGTCGGCGAGGTCGAGCACGGACCCCTCGCGGCGGGTCCCACCGGAGGCGAGCTCGCCGGGCAGGCGCGCGAAGGAGAGCGCGACGTGGGAGTGGCCGATCAGGCAGACACGCCCGGGTTGGTGGTCGAGGCAGAGCTCGGCGAGCAGGGCGGAGAGCACGTACTCCCACACGGGGTCACGCGGGCTCGCGTGGTAGAGGCCCACGGGCCCCTCGCGCCCCTGGGGGTGCAGGTCGGCGAGGAAGGAGCGGCTGGCGGGGGCAAGCACCTCCTGGGTCCACTGCACCGCGAGACCGGCGCCGCGGGAGAAGTCCGACAGCGGCAGTTGCCCGAGCACGGCGAGGTCGTGGTTGCCGGCGAGGCACACCGCGGCGTGCTCGCGGGCGAGCTCCACACAGGCGTCGGGGTCGCCTCCGTAGCCCACGAGGTCCCCGAGGCACCACAGCTCAGCGGCGTCGCTCGCGGCGACGGCCTCGAGCACCGCCTCGAAGGCGTGCCGGTTGCCGTGGATGTCAGAAACGATCGCGACCTTCATCGTTGCAGGGTAGGAGGCCCGCCGCTAACGCGCCGACACACCGGTGGGCGGGTGCAAGCGCGCGTGCAGGGCCGGCGCGGGAGCGCGACCTCAGAGCCCCCGGACGGCACGCGCGTCGCTCGTAAGCCCTCCTCGCCGCCCGCCTACTCGGGCAGGTTCTTGATGTCCTCGCGGGTGCGCCACTTGGAGTAGTTGTCCTCCATCGCGTCGATCAGCTCGCGCATGAAGCGCGGGGAGAGGTTCACGCGGGAGACGACGACGCCGGGGACCTCTTCGGCCTCGACCTCGTGGTCGACGCGCGCGAAGGTCACCGTGAACTCGTAGTCGGAGTGGCTGACGTTGGCAAAGTTGGCGTACACGCCCCCCATGATCTCGGGGGACAGGTGGATGTTTATATGGCGCTCAGCGCCTGAGTCGTGGTCGTTCATGGGTTGGCCTTGTTCGGGGGGAGGTCGGGAGGGAGGCGTGGCCCCCTCCCGCTACGCTCGGCGCCTGAGTCGTGGTCGTTCACAGGGCTAGTATCGCAAGCTGTGCGCGTCACCGTCCTCGGCGAGGCCCGCGTGAGGCGTCCCTTCGCCGACGACGTGGCCCACTACGGCAAGCTGCTCTCCCGGTACGTGGAGCTGGAGCTGGTGCAGGCGCGCGAGGCGCGGACCGTCGCGCGAAGGGTCCCGCGGGGGGCGTTCGTCTCGTTGCTAGCCGCCGACGGGGCGGCGTACGACAGCCTCGCCTTCAGCGCCTTCCTTGAGGAGCGCCGCCGGGAGGGGGCGGAGGTTGCGTTCGTGGTCGGGGGCCCTCGCGGAGCGCCGCCGCTTGAGCGGGTGGACCACCGCCTGTCGCTGGGTGCGTGGACGCTGCCCCACCAACTCGCGTGGGTGGTCCTGTTGGAGCAGCTGTACCGGGCGCATAAGATCCTTGCAGGTGAGCCCTACCACTACTGAGATGGACGCCGACGCCAAACCCCTCGCGAACGGACCCCGGACGCCCTTGGAGGGTCTGCGGGAGGCCGTGCTCGCGGCGGCCGCGCACATGTCGGGCGGAGCGAGCGGGTCGCGGAGTGGAGGTGGTGCCGGCGGGGCGAGCAGGGGACCGGTGGGGGTGACGCTAGAACGCCCCCCGAGGGTGGAGTTCGGCGACTACTCGACCAACGCTGCGCTGCTGCTGGCGCCCACCGTAGGCGCCCCGCCACGCGAGGTGGCACAGGGGCTGGGGGCGGAGCTGCGCGAGCGGGTCGGCGGAGACCTCGAGCGCTTCGAGGTTGCGGGACCGGGCTTCGTGAACCTGTTCCTCGGGGACGACTGGCACCGGCGGGCGCTGGCGGCGGTGCTGGAGGCAGGCGAGCGCTTCGGCGTCGGGGGGACGGCGCGAAGCGAGCGGGTGCTGGTGGAGTTCGTGAGCGCGAACCCGACCGGACCGATGCACGTGGGCCACGCGCGCAACGCGGCCTACGGCGACGCTCTCGCGCGGGTGCTCGCGTTGCACGGGCACGAGGTGACGCGCGAGTTCTACGTCAACGACGCGGGCTCCCAGGTGCGCAAGCTGGGTGAGTCGATCGCCGCGTGGGCGCGGGGGGAGGAGGTCCCCGAGGACGGCTACCGCGGCGAGTACGTGGGACGGCTCGCGCAGAGCGTGACGGACGCGGCCACGGCCGACCCCGCAGAGGTGGGACGCGCGGCGGTGAGCGCGATGGTAAGCGAGATGCAGGCGTCGCTGCAGGCGTTTGGCGTCAAGGCCTTCGACCACTGGCAATACGAGAGCGAGCTGCACGAGGGCACCCCGAGCCGGGTGCAGCGGACGCTCGAGCAGCTGCAGGAGCGGGGGCACACGTACCGCAGCGAGGGGGCGGTGTGGCTGCGCACGACCACGTACGGGGACGACAAGGACCGGGTGCTGGTGCGCGCGAGCGGCGAGCACACGTACTTTGCCTCGGACGTCGCCTACCACGAGGCCAAGCGCGAGCGGGGGTACGAGCGCCAGGTTGACATCTGGGGCGCGGACCACCACGGGTACGTCGCGCGGATGAAGGCGGCGTACGAGGCGCTGGGCGCCGACCCGAGCCACCTGGAGATGGTAATCATGCAGCTCGTACACCTCGTGCGCGGGGGCGAGCGCGCGCAGATGAGCAAGCGAGCGGGGGAGTTCGTGACGCTGGAGGAACTCGTGGAGGAGATCGGGGTGGACGCGGCGCGGTGGTTCCTACTGTCGCGCTCGCACGACACGACGATCGACCTCGACCTCGACCTCGCGCGCAAGGAGTCCAACGAGAATCCCGTGTACTACGTGCAGTACGCGCACGCACGGATCGCCTCGGTGCTGGCGAAGGCGGGTGAGGCGCGCGTCGCCGCGGCGCTCGCCGAGGTTGCGCAGGCGGCCGGCGCAGACGACGCGGCGAAGGGGTCGCGGGAGCGCGCGGGCGGGGGGCCGCTGCACCCCTCCGAGCGGGCGCTCGTGAAGCGGCTGCTGGCGTTCCCGGGTGAAGTGTGGGAGGCCGCGCAACGCCGGGCGCCGCACAGGATCGCGGCGTACGCGCTGGAGGCGGCACAGGACTTCACCGCGTTCTACCGCGACTGCCGCGTGGTGGGCGTGGAGTCCGCGGCGCAGGAGTCCCAGCGGATCGCGCTGTGCGTGGCGGCGCAGCGCACGATCGCCCGCTGCCTGGAGGACCTGCTGGGGGTGGGCGCACCGCAGGAGATGTAGGTCCACGCGCGAGGGTCGAGGCGGGGGGCCAGACGTGAGGGTCGAGTGCGAGGGTCCGGGTGCGGTCAGTCAAAGCGCGCCATGTCGGCCTCCAGGCGCGCGGTGTCAGCGGGAGACAGCGTCGGGGAGGGCGCGTCCCCCGCGATGACGGCGTCCCGGGCGCGGCGACGCCAGCGGGGCAGCAGCAGCGCGAGGAGCGCGAGCAGCGCGAGCACCACGCAGAGCGGAACGAGGTACGCGGCGAGGTCGAACCCGTGGGCGGGGGGGAGCGCGAGCACCGTGGGGCCGTACTGAGCGACGAGCGCGCGCTTGATCTGCGCCTCGGTGTCGCCGAGGACGATGAGGCGCTCGATGAAGGCACGCTCGCGGGAGGCCTGCGGGGACTGGGCGACAAGCAGGGGTATTTTGCAGGTGACGCACATCACCTGGCCTTCGACGGCAGGCAGCGTGGTGCGGGGCGCCACCGGCCCGGCGGCGAGCGCGGGGGAGGCGCAGACAGCGTGGAGCGCCACGGCGAGCACGACCAGCACGAGCGCGCGAGGTGCCAAGTGGTTGGGTTTGGGGTTCATCCGCGAGTGTGAGTGGGGCACCGAGGTGGTGGGCCCGGGGCCTCCGGGTGGGCGGGCCATCATTCCCCGCGTGTGGAGCTGGCCCGAGCGAAGGCTCACGCGCTCTCCGCGAGTCGCAGGGCGCGGGCGAGGAACGGCGGTTCGACGGCGCCACGGGAGATCGCGACGACGTGCCCGGAGGGGTCGATGAGGAAGCTCTCGGGCAGCTGGGCGGTGCCAAAGGCGGAGCGACCGTATTCGCCCGATCCATCGACGAGGTTCGGGAAGGTGAGGTCGTAGCGGCGCATGAAGGCAAGCGAGTCGGAGGTGATGTCCTCGTAGGTGATCCCAAGGACGGTGGCGCGGTGGCGGACGAGTTCGCGCTGGAGGCGCTCGAGCGCGGGGGCCTCGACCTGGCACCCCGTGCACCACGAGGCCCAGAAGTTGAGGACGACGACGTGGCCGCGGTAGGAGGCGAGCGAGCCGCTGCCCCCCCCGGTGAGCGCGGGCAGAGCGTGGGTGGCTTCGGGTGCGAGCGGCTGCCGGCCTTCGGCGAGCGCCTGGTCGAGGGTGCGGCTGGGCCCCTGGTGGGTGACCCCGTAGACGAGCAGCCCGAGCAGCGCGGCGCCGAGGAGAGTCGCGATGGCGGGTCCGAGCAGTCTTCTCACAGGCATGAAAGGGTAGATGCCTGGGCAGCGCGGCGGACGCACAAGCGGGAGCGGCGCCGGGACTCGGGACGACGCAGCCCCGGCGGAAGGGCGTAAGATCATGGGCAGCGCGGCGGTAGCTCAGTTGGTAGAGCGCAAGCTTCCCAAGCTTGAGGTCGCGAGTTCGAACCTCGTCCGCCGCTTTGCTTTGTGGAGCTGAATGTGGCTCTACTACAGGGGGTTGGGGTGTAGATAGTCGCGCGCCGTGCGGACAGGCGCGGGCGTCTGCGGGCAACGCTCGCTTCGGAACCCGCGGATCTCTTCAACCACGCCATCGCGCCGCGCGCGTTGCGGGAGGGGATGAAGCGTGAGCAGGTGGGGCAGTCCGCTCGTGCCCATGCGTGGCGAGTTCTGCTGGGATGCGCGCCACGGTGGAAGCAGGTCTCCCCGGGCGCTGACACCACGCGGGTGCCCTTTACTGCTAGAGTAAAGGAATGGCGCGAATCTCGACCAAGAACCAGATCACGATCCCCGTCGCGGCGCTTGACGAGGTCGGGCTGCACGCCGGCGAGCGAGTCACGGTCGAGCCGGCCGGCGACGGGGAACTGCGGATCCGCCGCACGACCACGACCTTCGAGGATGCGTTCGGGACGCTGACGGGCACCTACCCTGCTGGCTATCTCGAGCAGCTCGACGCCGAAGATGAACTGCGGTGAAGCTGCTCCTCGACGCGGACGTCCTGATCGGAGCGCTTGACGGCAGCGACTCGCATCATCATCGCGCTCGCGCGCTGTTCACCAAGTGGCGCGACGACCAAGACGCTCGCGTCGTCAGTGTCGTGAACCTGACCGAGGTGCTGATCGCTCCCTCAGCAGACGTGTCGAAGCTCGCCGCCACCCGGGAGGCGATCACCGCCCTCGGCATCACCGTGCACCAGCCGAACGAGGCGATCGGGGTCGAGGCCGCGCGCCTGCGACAACGGCACCCGATCAGCCTCCCCGACGCCTACTGTCTCGCGACCGCGAAGCACACGAGCTCGGCGGTCTCGTCATTCGATCAGAAGATCCTCGAGGCCGCCGCGCGCGAGGGGATCAAGGTCGCCTGACGCCAGCAGGCGAGCGAGACAGCCGTCTGAGCTGGCCGTCCGCGCCGCGCGGAGCGGGGAAGCTGTCGCGGGGTAACGATGCGCGCCCTGCCGGGCAAAGCGAGTGTCCTGATAGCTGATCCTCGAACGAGGCATGGGTCGGCCTGGTGGACCGATGGGGCTAGGCTTCAGCGGTCGTGTCGCTGAGCGCCCTGACGTCCGCGGAGATCTCGCTGCCGGCCGAGGCCGATGGCGCGCGCGTCAGCGACCGGATCGCTGTTCTGGCCGACACCGTCGAGGTCGTTGGGTTGACCGACAATCACGCCGGCCAGCCGCGGATGTCGCCGCTGGCTGCGGTGGCGCTCGCGCGGGAGCAGGGCGTGGGGACAATCGTCCACGTTTCCTGCCGCGATCGTAACCGGCTTGCCCTGCAGTCCCAGGTCGTGGGCGCGGCGGCGCTCGGCGCTGAGGCGGTCCTCTGCATGCAGGGCGATCCGGTGCCTGGCATCGAACATGTGGCCGACATGACCGCCACGCAGCTCATTGCGAGCGCGTCGCCATGGAGCGCCCCGCACCCGCTGGCGGTCGGGGCGGTCGTCAATCCCTTCGCCGAGGACGTTGACCGGGAGTTGCGGCTTCTGCGGCGCAAGATCGCCGCTGGAGCAACGTTCGTGCAGTCGCAGATGATCTTCGACCTCGGGCGCCTCGAAGCGTTCCTTCTCGGCCGCCGAGGATACCCTCGCGGGCGTGCGGTTCTACGCAAGCGTCGCGCTGCTCCGCAGCGCGCACATGGCAGAGCGCGCCTGCGCGCTACCGGGGGTCGCGATTCCTCAGCGAGCCGTGGCGCAGATCAGTCGCGGCGGCGGCATCGACCTAGCGCGCGAACTGGCGGCGGGCGTTGCCAGTATCTCGCGCGTAGATGCGCTTCACGTATTTCCGCTCGGAGCCGAGGCGGCGACACGCGAGGTCGCCGCGGAGTTCCGCGTCGCGCGGGGTGTCAGCGCCCAGCGCTCTGCAGGGACCGGTCCGTAACCGGAACCGCGACCCGGGACGACGAACGGGGACGGCCCCTGGCCGACCGAGAGCCTGCAAGCAGATGGTTTTCGAGTCCCACGAAGCACATCGCGTCCCGTAGCACCCGCCCGGAAATGCGAAAAGCCCGGGCTCAAACGCCCATCGTCCAAGAACCGGCCTGCCCAACATGCGTTCTCCCAGAAAGCCGCTGTCCCGGTCGCCGGACCCTAACAGCATGCCTGAGCTCGTAAAGCGGTTAGTCGAGCTCAACACGTGCGCGGTCCATGTGCGCTACAAGCGAGCGCGCGCGAGAGCAGGAGCTCGCGCTCGCGCGCGTTGTCGCACAGGTCGGCTGCGCGCTCGAGCTCCTCGCGCGCCTCCGCCAGCCGCCCCAGGCGCACGAGGATGTCGCCGCGTACGCTGGGCAGCAGATGGTAGCCACGCAACGCGGGCTCATCAGCAAGCGAATCGACGAGCTCGAGCCCGGTCTCGGGGCCGAAGGCCATCGTCACGGCCACGGCGCGGTTGAGCTCCACGACCGGGGAGCCGGTGAGGGCCGCCAGCCCATCGTAGAGCGCGACGATCCGTGGCCAGTCGGTTTCCTCGACGCTCCGGGCCCGCGCGTGGCAGGCGGCGATCGCGGCCTGCAGCGTGTACGGCCCCAGCGCGCCGCTGAGCTCCTCGGCCCGCCGAAGCCCAGCCAGGCCACGCTGCACGAGCAGGTGGTCCCAGCGCGCGCGGTCCTGATCGGCAAGCAGTACCGGCTCCCCATGCGGCCCGACCCGCGCCCGCAGCCGCGAGGCCTGGAGCTCCATTAGGGCCAGCAGGCCGTAGACCTCGGGCTCGCGGGGCATCAGCGCTGCGAGGATCCTTCCCAGGCGCAGGGCGTCCGCGCACAGCGCTGGGCGGATCCAGTGCTCGCCGGAGGTCGCTGCGTAGCCCTCGTTGAACACGAGGTAGATCACCTCGAGCACCGCCGACAGACGCTCGTTCAGCTCGTCGCGACTGGGGACCTCAAACGGCACGCGCGCCTCGGCGAGCGTGCGCTTGGCGCGAACGATGCGCTGTGCGACCGTGCCCTCGGAGACGAGAAACGCGCGCGCAATCTCTGGCGTCGACAGGCCTCCGAGTAGACGCAGCGTCAGCGCGACGCGCGCCTCCCGGGACAACACCGGATGGCACGTCATGAAGATCAGACGCAGCACATCATCCTGCACGTCTTCGACCTGCGCGGCGAAGTTGGGCTGATCGAGCTGTTGGAGGATTTCTAGCTCGCGTACGATCAGCTCCCGCTTACGCTCGAGCGTGACGCGCCGGCGTAGCTCATCGATGCCCCGGCGCTTGGCGGTGGCCATCAGCCATGCGCTCGGCTTGTCCGGGATCCCCGACGCAGGCCACTGCTCGAGCGCGGCGACGAGCGCGTCCTGGGCCAGATCCTCGGCCACCGCCACGTCGCGCACGATGCGAGTCAGCCCGGCTATCAACCGGGCCGACTCGATCCGCCACACGGCGTCGATCGCACGATGGGTGGCCGACGGGCTCACGTGCCTAATTGTGGGCTGCCTGCTCGCGCAGCCGCTCGTTGGCCTCGCGCAGCTCCGGCGTCAGTTGCTCGCCGAAGTCGTCGGCGTCGAAGATCTGGCGCAGCTCGATCTCGACACCGCCGTCGAATGGCGCTCGCTTGAGCCACTCGATCGCCTCATCGCGCGACGCGCACTCCCAGACCCAGTAGCCCGCGACGATCTCCTTGGCCTCGGTGAAGGGACCGTCGATGACGGTGCGCTCGCTGCCCGTGAAGCGGATCTTTGCGCCCCTGGAGGTCGGGTGCAGGCCCTCGCCGGCCAGCATCACGCCTGACTTGACGAGCTCTTCGTTGTACTTCGTCATTGCTCCCAGGATCTCGGTGCTGGGCATCTCGCCCGCCTCGGACTCGGGGCTCCCGGGGACCAGAACCATGAAACGCATTGGTGTCTCCTTGTTGTAGGTGGGGTGGGTTCTACCCGCACGTCGAACGAGGCCGGACGAAATCGACACCGCCCGGGATTTTCCTGGCTGACGTCCGCCGCAAGGCCAGGGGGAGAGGGGCGTTTGGACTTGCCCGCACGGGAGTGCCTCCAGCCGCGCTGCGCCGCCAGCCGAGGTGGCTGGGGTATGGTCAGCGTCCCTGTTGAGGTTTTCGCTTTGGGCGTCCATTCCCGAGCCGCAGTGTCGCCTGGGCCGAATGGTCCGCGACTGCGCTACTGCCAGCGGGAGAAGCAACACGCCAACACCTGGCGCTGCGAGCGCACAAGTGGCATCATCAGAACCAACCACCGAGAAGGGAGTTCCCGACCGTGGAGTCCTCCGAGACCCCCATCCGAGTACTTGTGGTGGCTCACAAGACTGCCGCCACACAACCTCTGCTCGACGCCGTGCGAGAGCGAGCGCAACGTGGGCCGTGCACGTTCACCCTGCTCGTCCCAAACGCGACCCACGGCCTGCACAAGATCGTCGACCCCGAGGACCAGGACTCCGGCGAGGCCAACGCCGTGATAGATCACGCCCTGCCCCTGCTGAGCGAGGCCGCCGGGGCCCCGGTCGAGGGAATCGTGGGTGCCCCCGACCCGGGCGCAGCGGTGCATGATGCAATCAACCAGTATGGCTTCGACGAGGTGATCATCTCAACACTGCCCACACGACTGTCGCGATGGTTGAAGCTCGACCTTCCAAGCAAGGTGTCGGGCACGGGTTTGCCCGTGACCACCGTGACCCCCTCCGACGTGTCGGCAACATAGACCCTCATTTTGTCGCTAGAACGCGACGCCGGCCTTCGCGAGCTGAGTCAAGCGGGTTGAGGTACCTCCGGGGATTGAGGTTCAGACCCCAACATCATCAGCGGGTGCTGAGAGGTGCTGCGACATCGCGACGAACACGAGGCCGGTCAGGGCGGCTGCCCCGCCGCCGACCATCACGAAGTAGTCGCGCCAGAGTGGGGCGTCAAACATCAGTGGGCACTGGGAGTACGGGTGGCGCTGAGTTCCGGTGATGCGGTTGGTCGGTCATGACGCGGTGAATGATCGCTACCCCGAGATCCTGGCCGAGGCGCTCGACTTGCGCAAGATGCGCTCGGCCGCTGAGCAGCAGGCCGCCCGCCATCGCGGCCTGCCGGCGCAGCGAGGTCCGCGCGCCGCTCAGGCGAGCGACGCCTCCAGCGTGATCTCCCCGACACCGGCGAGCGCGCGACTCACCACGCAGCCTTCCTTCGCGCCCTGCGCGGCAGCCCTGAAGGTGGCCTCGTCGATTCCAGGGACGCTTCCGACTGTGTGAAGCGCGATCGCCGTGATCGTCGGCGCGCCGTTAACGAAACGCAGCGTCACCGTCGCGTCGGTCTTGACGGACTCGACCGGGGTGCCGGCGTCGGCTAGCGCAGCCGAGAGCGCCATCGAGAAGCACGCCGCGTGTGCCGCCGCGATCAGCTGCTCGGGGTTGGCTCCTGGGCCATCCTCGAACCGCGACTTGAACGAATAGTCGCCATTGATGCGCTCACCCGCGGTGAAGGTCCCGCTGCCGGCCTTCAGATCGCCCTTCCATTCCGCGCTCCCTTTTGCTGGCATCGTCTCTCCTTTGATTGGTGGCTCGCTGACCGCGATCGGACGAATCCTAAATCCTGTTCCGTTCCGCCCAAACCCCTGCTAGGCGAGGCTCCTGCTACCACGGCCTTGCGAGCGCGCTCCACGACGTGCACGAGACTAGCGCCTCGGACGAAAGCTCTATCTACCCCCGGCTTCCCAAGCTTGGGGTCGCGAGTTCGAATCTCGTCCGCCGCTTTCGCTTCGTGGGGCCGGATCTGGCTCTATGGCAGGGGATTCGCGGGGGTGGCGAGTGGCTCGCCCTGCGGGCAAGCGCGGGCGTTCGCGGGCAAAACGGTCACGAATCTACGGCCCCCTTGTGGCCACGGGATACGGGCTGACGCGGCGGCGCAACCGCAGGCCCTGGCGCCATCCGCCGTGCGCCGGCAGCGTGCCGATGCCTTGGGGCTTCCCGGGAAAGGAGGCACGGTAAAGAATTGCGTAGGGGGAGAGAGGCCGCGCTCATCGACAGAAGCATGGATGAGCAAGGAGAGAACCCCATATCCGACCCGGTGGTTGAGCACGCGGGAGGCGGCGGCCGTGCTTGGCGTCCACGAGCGCACCTTGCGTCGCTACATGTCCTCGGGACTGCTCGGCTGTCGCCGCCTTCCAGGCGGCCATTACCGCATACCGGAGGAGGCCATCCACGACTTCTGGGGCGCAGGCGATGCTCCCGACCGGGGTGCTCGCCGACGGCGGCCGGGGGCTGAGTGGCCGTCGGTCAACGCCTCGGGCAGGGCGAGCAAGATGCGCTCCCGGCGTGCTCGCCGCCCCCGCCTGGGCGATGAGGACTCGGTCGCCTTCTACGACCTCTCGCCGCAGGCGCTCGCGGCGTTGCGAGCCCGGGTGGTGGGCGATGGCTAGACCTTGGAAGAAGCACGGGAGGTGGCCGCACGTAGCCAAAAGCGGCGCCAGGTCCTACTTCGTGGGCTTCTACGACCATGAGGGCTCGCAGCGCACGCGCTCTTTTCCGGTCGCGAGGGCGGCCCGTGACTGGATGGAGGACTACGTCTCGGCCGAGCGCCGAGGCCGCGACAGCCTGCGCCGCTTCCTTCTCGATCTCGACGCCCGGGAAGCCAATGCGGCGAGCGAGACGCGGACGATCGGCGAGGTCGTACAGCTCTACTTCGCCTTCAACGCGCCCGACACGGCGGACGGCTTGGCGACCTCGACGTTCCGCACCTACTCATGGTCGGCGAACCGGCATCTGCTCGGGCATGAAGGCGCGAGCAGGGGCCGGAGGATGCCATCGGCGAAATATGCCGTGAGGTTTGCTGTGGAACCTGCGGAGCGCTTCAATCACGCTGCTGCGCCGCGCGCGCTGCGTGATGCGATGAGACGCGAGCGGGTCGGGCAATCCGCACGTGCCCATGCGTGGCGAGTTCTGTCGGCCGTGCTCTCCTGGGCGGCGCAGTCGGAGTTGGTGCCCGAGATTCAAACCAACGGCTGCCTGTTGGCCAACGAGAAGGTCGGCAACAGGCGGAAGTCTGTGAGAGGACAGCAGGGGCGTCGCAGCGTCCGGCGTCGCGGGGAGGAAATCCGAAGCTGGGCGCTCGCCCCGATGGCCGTCGAGCTCATCCGCGCCGACATGCTCGCACGCGCCATGGGGGCTCGCAGGCCGCTGATCGCCTACCGCGATGCGACTCTGGTATCCATCCAGTTCGGGCTCGGGCTGCGAAACCAGGAGGTCTACGGGATGCGCTGGTCCGCCTTGGACCGTGAGCGCGCCCACATCGTCGAGGTTCTGAGCTGGAACCAGCTGGATGAGTGGGGCAAGACCGAACACGCGACTGGCCGCGCTCCCAAGGTCCCCGCGCTTCTGCGAGAGGATCTGGCGTGGTGGCGGGAGCGTTTGCGCGAGCGGGGGTACCCAACTCGCGGAGCCGATTTCATCATCCCTGGCGATCTCGCCGGCGATGGGTTCGGTATCCGCGACCCGAAAACCGGTGCGTGCCACATGAGCGGCAACCAGGCCCAAAAGTGGGGGCCTCGGTACCTGGCGCCGGCCGTCAACTCGGTAGCCGACAACCACGACGGATACGCCAGCCTGCGCGGCGCGACCCCATATGCGCTCAGACGGGGCGGGATCTCGATGCGACTGCGAAGCGAAGACGCGCAGTCAGTCGCCGAGCAGTGCGGCACGAGCCTCGAAATGCTCTCCCAGCACTACAGCTACGAGATCGATGACTTCAGCCACCTCGGCCCGCGTTCGGTCGATGAGCAGTGGCGCACGGCGCGAGCTGCCGTTCGAGCCGAGCTCGAGGAGGACGCGGGACCGCGACGCCTGCGGGCGGCGGCTTGACGGGCGCACCGTCCCGTTTGGTGCGGAGAGCGGTCGTAGGTCTGTGTCACTCGGAAGTGCTGCTTGTCGTCGTGGCTGTTGCGTAAAGGGGTGCTGTCCGATGGGTTTCAGACGATGTCGGTATGCCCCAGAACTTCATAGCTTGTGATCGTGAGCAGGAGTTGTTGTTGCCGCCGAGTCTGAAGGAGTGGTTGCCGGAGGATCACTTGGCGTGGTTCGTGCTCGCGACGATCGAGGAGATGGATCTGTCGGCGTTTTATGGCGTCTACCGCGGGGATGGTCACGGTCGTGCGGCGCACGAGCCGGGGATGATGCTCGCGCTGTTGCTCTACGCCTACTGCAAGGGGCAGCGCTCCTCGCGGGTGATCGAGCGGGAGTGCGTGGAGGACGTCGCTTACCGCGTGATCGCAGCGAATCAGCGCCCGGATCACACAACGATCGCGCGCTTTCGCCAGCGCCATGAGACGGCGCTCGCTGATCTGTTTGGTCAGGTGTTGGGGCTGTGCGCACAGGCTGGTTTGGTGAAGGTCGGTGTGGTCGCGATCGATGGCACGAAGGTGCACGCGAACGCTTCGCAGCACGCGGCGCGTGACTATGAGCAGATCGCCAGGGAGATCCTTGGCGAGGCTGCGGAGACCGACCGGCTGGAGGACGAGCAGTATGGGGAGAAGCGCGGCGATGAGTTGCCGCCTGAGCTTTCTACCGAGCAGGGCCGGCGGGGTTGGTTGCGCGAGGCTAAACGTCGCCTTGATGAGAAGCGCGCTGAGGAGGCTAAGCCGATCCCGCGTTCGCGTCCTGAGCGCCTTCGGCAGTCAAAGCGCCGGCTGGAGGAGGAGCTCGCTGTCGAGTGCGCCGCGAACGAGGCCTATGAGGCCTACCGTGCGCGCGGGGTGATGAAGGATGGGCGGCGGTTCGGTCGCCCGCCTGACCCCTACCAACCGCCAGACATGCCGACGGGGAAGGTCAACGTCACCGACCCCGACTCCAAGAATGTGAAGACGCCGCGCGGGTATATGCAGGGCTATAACGCGCAAGCCGTCGCGACCGAGCAGCAGATCGTGATCGCCGCTGAGGTGAACGTCGACTCCTCCGATTTCGGGCACCTGGAAGGAATGGTCAACGCTACCGAGACCGGGCTTCAGCGGGCAGGCGTGACCGACACTCCCGAGGTTGTCCTCGCGGACGCTGGCTACTGGCATCAGAAGCAGATGGAGAGTGTGATCAACAAGGGGATCCAGGTCTTGATCCCGCCCGACGCCGGCAAACGCCGAGGCACAAGACCGGGATGGGATGGTGGCGCTTACGCGCACATGCGGCGAGTGCTCCAGACCGACCTTGGCGGCGGGCTCTACCGAAAACGCAAAGCGATGATCGAGCCAGTGTTCGCGAATACCAAGTTCAACCGTCGTATCGACCGCTTCCAACGCCGAGGAAGATCGGCCGCACGCTCGGAGTGGCGGCTGATCACCGCCACCCACAACCTCCTGAAGCTCCACAAGCACCAGACAGCCCCCGCCGGAGCCTGAAAAGGCCCAGCGGGCCCAGCGCCCTGCCCGGCAAGAACCACCCAACCCACCAGCGCCGCGATCCCCAACCACCGAGACCTCACGACCGCGCGCCGCACCCCTTTACGCAACAGCCACCGTCCGATCCAGAAGCCCTCGAGGGCTGATCGAGTTGCCTGCTGCTCGCGCGAAGGAGCGGTGCGGACATGTCCAAGACGGATGCGCAGGACCGTTGCGGCCCGGGCGGTTCTTGGACCAACTGAGCCGCGTCCAAAGGAAGCCCATGGCGGTTCAGGCGCGGACGCCGGTCGCTCACATAATCTTGAACGTCAACACGAACGAGAGATTCCGATGCCGGTCAACGTACAGAACTTCCAGGTGGACGAAGTTGTCGTGCATGACGTGCCCAAGCGCAGCGACCTGAACGCAGACGAGGCCATCACCTTCAGCGAGGCGCCGATCCCCAACATCGACGCGCAGCGTCGGAACTACTTCCGCGAGCGGATCGCGATCAGCCTCGCGTCCGGTAAGGCGCATCACGTCGTCCGCGACCCCGACCAGTCATCCGACGTCCCGCAGCTCATCGCGTTTGTCCTTGAGCGGCCGGAGGATCTCGTCGAGGCGTCGCAAGATTTCGCGCGCGCTCTGTATGCCGCGCAGAGCAGGGTCAACAATCCGGGCTTGCTCACCGTCATTACCGGCAGAGTCGGCCAGGAGAAATGCGTCAGCATCCTTAAGCTCCAGCGTCAGACCGGTCTGCGGATGCAGCAGATCACCGACGACCAGGGTCGGCGCACGTACTCTTCGACGATCTTCGATGACCTCACGCTCAACGACGACACTCGCGTGTTCAAGGCGTCGGTGTTCCGTGCTGACGCGCCGGTGAACGCCGACGCGATCGAGGGGCTCGTCTCGGACGATCAGCGCCACGCCGACGCGCACGCTGAGGTGTCGCAGTTCTTTCTCTCTCGGTTTCTCGGCTGCAAGCTCAAGGAGGAGGCCGATGTCGCCACCAAGCGCATACACGAGGTTTCACGAGAGTTCTTTAGGATGCTCGACGACCCGGAGCGAGAGCTCGAGTATCGAGCTGCGCTGACCGCCGAGCTGCTGCGGCCCAGCCAGACGATCTCGCCGACCGAGTTCGCCGAGCGCCACCTGCGTCTCGACGATCGCCAGCGATACCTCGACTACCTCGGCGAGCGGGGGGTCGCCGAGGTCGCCATTGACAAGGACACCCACCTGATCGACCGGCAGCTACGTCGAATCATCGTCAAGACCGGCCACGGCATTCGCATCAGCGGGCCCCCCGATGTGCTCAACCAGAGGGTCACCATCGAGCTAGCTACCGAAACGACGCCGGGGCGCATCGTGATTGCAGACCTGCCCGAGGAGTTCTCGTGAGTGGATGGGGCTACGAGGATGTCGTCGCGAGCTACGGCAAGGAACACTACCCCACGTATTGCCGGCTCGCCGACGCCATGGCCGCGCTGGTGCGCCGACGGCTTGATGAGCATGGCCATCACCTCGTCGAGGTCTCCCATCGCGCCAAGGATGTCAACAGCTTCGGCAAGAAGGCGATCCGCAAGGGCTACGCCGACCCACTCGCCGAAATCGGCGACAAGGCCGGCGTCCGCGTTGTGCTGCCGTTCGTGCGTGACAAGCCAGAGATCGAGCGTATCCTCGCCAAGGCCCTAATCCTCAGCGGGCGTGACGACAAGCGCGTGGCGCTCGGCGCCGACCGTGTCGGCTACCTTGGCCTACACTTCCAGGCGGAAATCCCCGAGGGCGAACTCCCTGACGACGAACGGGATCTCGTCGGGCTTCAGGCGGAGCTCCAGCTGCACACAAAGGCCGAGAACGCGTGGTCAACCGCGACCCACGACACGCTCTACAAGGCGCCGCTGCCCGTCCCCGACCAGATCGCGCGGCGAATCAATCGGCTCGCCGTGCTGGCCGAGGTCTTCGACAGCGAAGTCGGGATGTTCCAGGACGAGCTGTTGGCGCTGCCGGACTTCGCGCTGCTCGAAACCCTGGTACCGCCCCTGGAGCGAGAGCTGCTGCGGTTCACTGGCCGCAAGCCCGACCTCGGGCTGTCGCGAATGATCCTGCCGGCCGTGGCGGAGCTCACCGGCCTGCCCGCCGACCGGATCCACCCGGAGCTTGTGGTTCCATACCTCGCCCGGCACGGGTCGGAGCTCAAGGCGCTATACGACAACTATGAGAGCGACGACCGCGCGAACCCGCTGCTGTTCCAGCCGGAGGCGCTGCTTATCTTCGAGCGCTTGGGGAACGACCGCTACCGGCTTCGTCAGGCGTGGCCCCCATCGGTTCCCGAGAGTGTGCTGTTCGCGCTCGCGCGGACGCGCGGCATTCTCTACGACTGACCGGCAGCCGATGCGGAGCTGCCGGCCTCCCCAGCGTTAGATCTAGGCTCTGAACATGGCACACGGCGACATATATCGACACGAGCAAGAGGAGCACGAGCCCCAGCGCCGGGGACGGTGTCGTGCCGATGCCACCGCCACACTTGCAGCAAAGCTCGCACCCGAGCTCGCGGAACTCCACGGGCAGATCACAGGCACTAGACGCGCCGTCAACCGGGCGCTGCTCGCCCAGCTGCTCTCCGAGGAAGACTGTCGCGCCGGTCCCGGCGCGCTACGCGCGCGATTGTCGTCCTTCGTCGCCCGTCATGGTCAGCGGGTACGCTGCATCCACAGCGACTACCTCGACGATCCCCGGCGACCCGGCGTCCTTGACGACGCATGCTGCCTGCTCATCTTCGAAGGTCTTGAGCGTGACCGCTTCATCCTTCGTTCACGCTGGCCAGCAATGCGCGAGGAGGCCGAGCTTCGTCAGCTCGCCGCAATCTGGGCCAAGCCGATCTCCTGAGCGCAGCGACGGGCGTGCGGTCACGCCGGGACGCGCGGCGGCAACAGCGAGATCCAGGATCACCAAGCCCGCGATCTGTCAGAAGCTCGCTCTACACTGCCCCCGTGGCCGACCCATTCGTCGATCGACTTATCGACTGGAAAGCCTTCGAGCGCTTCGTCGCCGACATGTACGACGAGGACCCAAGCCTCGTAGTCGAGCACAACGTCACCGAGGTCGGCAAGTCTGGGGCGAGGCGCCAGATCGACGTCAGGGTGACGCACACCGTCAAAGCGCATACATATGTGACGATCATCGAGTGCAAGCGCTGGAAGGAGAAGGTAGGCCATGATCGCATCGACGTGCTTGCTGCGACCATTGAGGATCTCGCCGTCGCGAAGGGCGTGTTGTTGGTCGCGTCTCATTTCCCGGGTGAATTTGTTCGGGGCAGGCTCCGCTTGAGGGGGATGTTATGCGGCGATCACCTCCTCGGTGTTCGTCGTGGTTGGTGGAGCGGTCTTGGTGTCGCGTAGTTGGCGGCGTAGGCGCTCGATCTCGGCGACGGTCTTGGGGTTCATCTTCACGCCGCGCCAGCCGCGGGAGGAGAGCTCCAGCACCGCCCAGATCAGCGAGAAGGGCGGAAGTCTCGCCGGGGAACCGGCCGATGACCTTGGTTCGCCGGCGGACCTCCACGAATGTTCGCTCGAGGAGATTCGTGGTCCTGATTCGCTTGCGGTGGGCGGACGGGAACTGTAGGTGGGTGACGAGCGCTGGCAGGTCCGTTTCGATGACGGCCATCGCCGAGGGGTAAGCCGTCTTGTAGTCGGCGATGATGCCCCGTAGCTCATGGGTCGCCTCGCCCGGGGAGCGCGCCTCGTCGAATGCTTTCCACCAGCGCGCCTTGTAGTGCTTTGTTAGGTTCACTCATCTTGTCGGGGTGGGTTGTTGAGGGTGAGCCGGTCGAGTTCGACGGGCTGGGAGCAGGTTTGGCAGCGACCGGTCCAGCACTTGAACAGCGGCTGGAGCAGGAGGATTGCCTGAGGGAGGGTCAGGCCGGCCGTGGGTGATTTGGGTACTGCCGCTCCAGGGTCAGGAATCCGTGAGCGGCGGTCACCAGCGCGGTGTGGTGATACCACCCGAGCCATGAGCGGCCCTCGTAGTGGTCGAGGCCGAGCTCGCCCTTGAGTTGTTTGTAGTCGAGCTCGATCTTCCAGCGCATCCTGGCGAGCCGCGCGAGCCGCTCGAGCGGGGTGTCGGCGGGGAGGTTTGAGATCCAGTAGTCGGTCGGTCCGTTCTCGCCCTCGGGCCATTCAGCGATCAGCCACTCCTCGCGCGGGGAAACCTCGGCGCCCTCGCGCCATCCGCTGCGGTGCTGATCGTCGCGCCAGCCGTGAGCGGCGTAAACGCGCGCGAAGATGAACCTGGAGGAGACCGGTTCGCCGTCGGGTCCGTCGCGGAAGGCGACCGTCTGGGCGGTGTCTGCTCCGAGCCCGCCGATCAGATCGCCGATTGGCTCAGGCTTGCGGTCCGGCCGCGGCCTGAACGGCACGCGACCGTCGTTGCCCTTTGGGGTTGGCACCGCAAAGGCGGTGCCGTGCTCGAACACCTTCGTGGTCGGTCCAACCGACAGCACATACTCGCACCCGGCCTGATCGAGACGGTCTCGCAGCCTGGTGTTCTCACCGTACGCGTGATCGCCGAGCACCGGCGCCTTCGGCACATCCCAACTGGCGGCGCGCTGGACCAGTTCGACCCCGAGCTCCGGCTTGGTCTTGAACATCACCTCATCCGGGATCTTCGCCTTGCGTCGCCGCTCCGCGTTCTCGCACCAGTCCTCCGGTAGATACAGCGCCCACCCCAAAGGAACCGTCCCCCGTCTTCCGACCGCGTGGACCGACACACCGATCTGACAGTTCCCCGTCTTCCCCAACGTCCCCGAGTACTGATGCTTGACCCCCGGCGAGTCCTTCCCGTCCTTCGGAAACCCAGTGTCGTCCAACACCCACGCCTCAACACCAATCCGCGGCGCGACCCGCTCAGCGACCGCACGCACAACCAGCCCAGGATCCCACGGACTGTCAGCCAGAAACTGCTGCAAGCTCTGATAGTCAGCCTCCCCGCCGAGGCGATGAACCATCGGCTCAAGCGACTTGCGAGCCCCCTGCTCGATCAACCCACGCAGATACACCCCGCCGTTGAGCACCTGCACCGACCGGTTCATCGCTGGCGCCAGCACCTCAACCCCGAACGCCTCCAGCCGACCCAACACGACCGACGGCACATCAACCCTTCCGCTCACACCCGAATTCGCTTCGCTCACCGCGACCATCATCACTCCTCACGTCGACAACCAAACGCGAGAAGGATTCGCCGCAACCCAAGCAAACTCCTACAACAAAACTAACAAAGCACTACTTGACCTCTTGGTGGTGGCGCTCGGGCAGCTTTCCGGTGACGTTCCGAAGTGCGTGGACGGTGCAGCGCTGCTCCAGTGCTCCGGGCCAGAGCTCCCGCATCGCCTTCCAGATCCCGGGTGCTCCGTCGGCGATCACGAGCGCCGGCGCCCTGAGGCCGCGGGCGATCATGTCCCGGCCGAAGGCGAGCCAGCTGTCATAGCTCTCACGGCTCCCCAGAGCCAATCCGAGGAGAACCTTGCGGCCCTCCAGCGTGACGCCCCAGCACACCAGCACGCCCTCCGCCGGCGTGTCGTCGGGATGCAGCTTCAGATAGATCGCATCCAAGAAGCAGTAGACGATGTCGTGCTGCTCCAAGCGCCGCCGGCACCACTGGCGGTATCGCTCCCGGGTGTCCTCACAGATCCTGGACACCGTCGCCTTCGACGCAATCGACTCCTCGAAGACTTCCTGGAGCGCGGCCTCCACATCACGGGTGGACAGTCCCCGCAAGAACGAGCTGATCACGAGCGACTCCAGCGCGTGCGTTCGCGTGACGCCCTTGCCGAGCACCCTGCTCTCGAACCCCAGCTTGCTCGCGTTGCGCACCCGCGGACGCTCCAACGCCACCGAGCCGCTCGTCGTCTTGACCGTCCGCGGTTCGTGTCCATTGCGGTGGCTGACCGTCTCCTCAACACGCTCATACCGCCGGCGGCCGAGGAACTCCGTGACCTCGTCCTCGAGCACCTGCTGCAGGATCAGCCGCGCTCCCAGCCGCCCGACCGTCTCAATCGGGTCTTGCTCCTCGCCGACACCGGCCAGCACCTCATCCAGTTCTGAGCGAAACCTCTCGCTCGGGGCTACCTTCTCCATGCGGGCGTACCTCCATCGCTTGGTCTTGTCAGGACAAAGCGGAGGCTACGCCCGCAACCTCAAATCCCCCGGCTCATGAGACGCGACCGTGTTGTTCACCACCACGGGCTTCGAGCCCAGTGCCGAGGCCTACGCCAAGCACAAGGGAATCGATCTGTTCCTTGTACGGGACTTGACCGACGCCGAGTGGGGGCTGCCGGGCCGCGTGGTCTGGTTCTACATGCACTTCTACGGCGCGCAGATAGCCGCTGTCGCGCCGAGGCAGACTCAGCTGATCACGACTGCCATCGCCCCGCCTTCGTCGATCAGCCTGGAGCTTGTGTTTCGGCCCGATGGGCAACTCGACGAGATGATGACCCTGCACTCGGTCGCTGACGGTAACCCGGGGCCAAACCTACTTACGCTCGTCGCAGAGGCCCGCCGGCGGGCGTTGCATTGGCTGTCGCACTCGGTGGGACTCCTCGACGCAGGCGCTGACCGCGCCAGTCGATCATTCGTGATCCCGCTCATTCTAAACTTTGCCGACTCGCCGTATCGCGACCTGCGGCGCTCGTTTGGCCTCGTGCGCCTACAGGAACTCACGATGGATCTTATCGTCTCGGTCACCCAGAGCCGCTTTGAGCAGGACCGCGCGAAGGGACTTGACCTTGCGCTAGCGGTTGAGAACTACGTGACCAGGCAACGCAGCGTTGTGACACGCCAAGCCGAATCGTCCGATGTCGTCGTCCAAGGGCTCAGCGATCCGCAGAGCGAGGACGCAGACGGTGACGTGCTCGAGAACGGGACGTTGTTGCAAATCTTCCTTGAGCCGTATGTCGCGCTTGATGCGCTCCCCGACGCACCCGAGCGGACAGCGACCCTCACTGTCGTGTCTACTGGCAGCGAGATGACTGTCACGGCGGGGTGAGTTCCATTTAGGATTGATCGTCGAGGATGTCCCGACCCCGCGTGGAGTTCCGGTGGTGGCCAGGGTGCGACTTTCAGGTGGTGACGAGCGTCGCGGCCTCTTCGGATGCGTGTGTGGTGGCGGGCGAGATGATCTCAGCTCGACGGCGAGCGCGAGCTTGGCGAGGGTGGGTTCGAGTCCCGGGCACTACCGCTTCCTACGCGAGCGGGTATGCCGGACGGTCGAGCCCGACTTGCCCCCTTTGGACGATGACCGGGCGCAGGGATTTCCCGCGCGGGCGTCTTGGGAGGACCTCGCGTGGAGGGAAGGAGCAGTGGTGGATCGAGCCCGCGAGTAACACTCCCGCTGACCCGAGACGCAGACCGTCCCAAGCGTCGTCCAGCACGGCGCACCGATCATCGGCGGCGTTGGTTAGCCAGAGCGAGTGCGCGGCCAGCGCCAAAACCTGAGCCCTGCGGGCCAGGCGGTGAGGTATGACGGCTATTTGTCTCGTCGCTTGGATCGATGTCTTTTGGTTTCGGCGTCCCTTATGTAGTCCCCGAGTCGTTTACCGGCCTGCTCAATTTCGCCGGGGAGCAGGTGGGTGTAGCGATCGTCGGTGATCGAGCCGGCCCCACGGTCGGTGCTGGCGGTGCTTGCGTGTCCCATGAGCACGCTCCGTGCCTTCAGGTCGATCCCGGCGGCTCGCATCCAGCTCGATGCGGTGTGCCGGCACTCGTGGAGGCGGATGCGCGTGAGTTCGTTGGCTGCCCACGCCTTGTCGGCACGGGCGTACAGCCCGCATGTGCTGAGCCGGCCGGTGGTTCTCGCCTTGCGTGCCGGGCACACCAAGCTGTCACCGGAGAGTCGACCTTGGCGCTTCCACTCCGCTCGCAGGATCCGCCTGAGCTGCGGGATCAACGGGACCAACCGCGTTGCAGCTTCGCTCTTGGCGTACTCTGGGTCGTCGGCGAGGCGCACGGCCCGAGCGCTCCAGTCCACGTGCGACCAGGTCAGGTTGAGTATCTCCTGGCTACGCGCGGTCGCGTAACCGGCCAGCGCGAAGGGGACGGCATCCGGTGGCTCGAGCGCGATGAGCAACTTCTTGAATTCTCGGGGCGTCGCGATGCGATCCCGCGGCTTCTCGTTGACCGCGGGTAGCAGGATGTTGGCAATCGGCGAGTCGTGCACCCACTCGTGCGCGATCGCGTAGGTATAGAGGGCACGAAGCGCGTTCAGCACGTTCCGCACGTAGCTGCCAGAGAGTCCATCGGCGACCATCTCGTCCACGAGGCCCTGAAGCTGGCTGCGACGGACCGAGTCGAGCGGGAGCGATCCGAGCTCGCGCGCGATACGCCCGTTGAGGATGCCTTCGATCGATTTGATCGTGTTCTTCTTGTAGGGCCTGCCCCGCTTGCTCAACGCCGTGCCATCCTGGATTGCGAGCAGAAACCGACGGCAGGCCTCGATCACGGTGATGTCGTCCGCCTGCGCCTGTCCTCGTTGGAACGCGGCGCGCATGTTCTGCTGCCACGCAACTCCTTCCTGCGGGGAGCGAAACGATGGAGAGCTCACGGGCCGACGGCGTCGAGGATCCCATACTCTCGCGATGTAACGGGGTTCGCAGCGACAGCGTTTGCCGAGGTGCGCTGGGCAAGCGATCTGATGGCGTATGACGATGGACGGCCAGCGAGTGCGCTGATCTGGCGGGCGCCTCGGCAGGTTGGTGCGGCGTCTTGTACGCGCTCTCGCACGTCGAGGCGCAGCCGCAGGCATGGGCGGTAATGCAGAGGAAACAGGAGCCCTATTCGGGCGCAACGGCGCGGGCGAAGCAAGCGCCGAGGACGATCCACCTGCCCTCGAGATCGTAGACCTCCGCCCACGGGTGAAGGCTGGCGGCACGCCGGCGAGCCTATCGGCCCACTCCTGGAGATCTCGGGGCCGATACAAAATGAGCTGACCGCACCGCACGCAAGGCATCTGCGGCTGTATGAAACGGCTGAAATGCGACAGGCTTACTCCCAGCGTGGCTGCGGCTTCTCGTCTGCTGAGCAGTATGCGCGACTGCGGGTCATGCGTCGAAGACGACTCCACCGTGGACGTGTTGTTTGAAGGCACGTCTAAAAATGTAAGCCCAAAACACTCTCTGTCGCAACGGCACGCGCCAGATTCATAGTCGCTACGACCGATTTTTTTCTGGCGCGCTTCGACCGCTACCAGCGGTCACAAGCACTCAGCTATCGGTCTTTGGCGTCCCCTGGTTCCGAGGATAGGCACGATTCAAATATTAACGCTCAAGCGGTTTATTGAGGGTATTGTAATAGTTTCAGAGAAATGCGACCCGACGCACGAATAATTGGCAGCCCCCGATTTACTGACAATGTAGCCTCCAAAACCGCAACGTGGAGGTTTCGCGCCCCGATTGCCTCATCGGCAGGGTGTGTGTCCCAGCCGTCTGCAGGCGTACGCGTGTAGGAAGCCGAGCAGGTCGAATGAGTAGACCGTCGCTGGCGCCGGTCAGACGAAGGCGCCGTCGCGTAGCTGGACGATGAGGGCGAGTACGTCGTCGGGTTTGCCCTGCTGGATGCGGTCGGCGGGTCGCTCTCCGGCGAGCAGGCGGTGTGGCGCGAACAGCCACAGGCGTGCCTCCTGGGGCTCGTAGAGCTCTGCGAGTTCACCGACCAGCCACTCAAGCGTGAGCAGCCGCTGCAGGCGGTCGGGCTGCGGCTCGACCCTGCCGGTACGCCAGCGCGAAACGGTCTGCGGCGTGGTGTCGAGCATCTGGGCGACCTCACGGGACTTGATCCCGCCGCGGTCGCGGATGGAGTCAAGGCGGTGGGTCACGGCGTTGGCTACGGGATCCTCCCGAGTTCGTGGTTGGCTCATGCTGGGAGATGGTGGCAGTACTTGGCGACCTCGCCGAGGTTGGCGATCATTCGATTGGGCTCAATGACCTTCGAGTGCGCGCTGAACGTGACGTGGTGCGATCCGCGTTGCGCCATCGTCCGCGGCGAGGCGAGCGGCTTCGTCAGCGAACTGGAGGACGCGGCGAAGGTCGTGGTCGACGACGAAGTACGCGCCTTGGAGTTGCGCGAGCGCGGACGGCTCGATCAGGTCGTCGACTGACGCTTCGACGTGGGCGCGTGTGAGCCGGCGTGCGAGCACGTGCGATAGGCCGAGGTCGTCGTGCCCGGAGGGGAGCGTCGCGACGTCGATGTGGCGAAAGTTGAAGCGCGTCTCGACCTCGCCGACAAGCTCGACTTGGCGAAACTGTGGCTGGATCGCGACGAGGACGTCGAGCTTGTCGAACTCGGCTAGCGTGCGTACACCGTGGTGGTAGAGATTCGCGATGGCTTGTTCGTCGAGCTCGCCGCCGGCGCCCGATGCGGCGAAGTGGTCGGTGTCGTCGATCACGATCACGGCGCGGTACTCCCTTGTGACCGTTTCGAGGACGTCCTCGAAGTCGTTGCGTACGCGTGCTGGATCTTGGCCGAGCGTCTGGGAGGCGAAGGCCTCGGTCAGCGAAGCCTGGTAGCTGAAGATCGGCGCGGTGATGCCTGCCTCGTGCGTCAAGGTGGCGGGTGTATGGGTCGTCTGCTCGGCCGTGGCGTCGAGCAGACGACGAGGGTCAACGCTCGCGAACGCTCCGCCGTTGACCCTGATCAGTCCCAGGATCATCCGCATGAAGTGATGCGGGTCATCGAGCTCGCTGGGGGCGTCGCCGGTGTTGACGAACAGCGGGTGCACGGGACGCGCGAGGTTCTCGCGGCGGGCGACGTCGGCCAGCGCGCGCAGGATTAGGCTGGTCTTGCCCGCTCCCGCCTCGCCGTAGATATGCAGGCGCTGTGGGGCCTGTTCGTCGGCGAGCGCGCGA
This sequence comes from uncultured Solirubrobacterales bacterium, assembly GCA_963725535.1. Classification (GTDB taxonomy): domain Bacteria; phylum Actinomycetota; class Thermoleophilia; order Solirubrobacterales; family Solirubrobacteraceae; genus Palsa-744. The sequence goes on along the minus strand of CAVRYX010000007.1, from coordinate 215,729 downwards.
ACGATCTTGGCCTCGGGGCGGTCCTCGCCGCGCAGGCCCGCGAGCTCGTGGGAGGGAACGTAGAGGCGCACGAGGTCTTCAGGTGCGGTGACCGACGCAAACACGCGTCGATCGGCGGTCTCGCGGAGGCTCGTCATCGGGGCGGGTGGGGGTTGGGTTCGTAGAGCTTGCGGGGTCGGCCGGGGCGGTCCTCGGTGGCGTCGGTGAAGCTGCGCAGCACGTCCGCATCCTCCATCTTCGCGAGGGTTCGCGCTGCGTGGGGGCGAGTCCAGCCCATCCGCTCGAGGAAGCTGGTGTCGCTGGCGGCGATCGGGGCGCCGAGTGCTTCAATCTCGGCGAGGGCGAGCGACGCGGTGCGTCCAAGCCCGAGCGCGATCTCGGCCCGGCGGTGTGCCGCGTGCTGATTCTCCTCCAGCGTGCCCTCGAGTACTTCGCGTGCGAATCGCGTGACCTCGCGCGGGTAGTCCAGCAGCGGGCGCGTGCCGTCTGTGAGGACTCGCTGCGCCTCGTCGGGGTCCAGGCCCTTGCGCAGGAGCTGCTCGATCTCGCGTTCGCCAAACGGTGGGATTTCGATCGTCTCCGAGAAGAACGCATCCGCGGGGGGACGGCGCAGCGCGGAGCTGTGATCGCTGCGCATGGCGACCACCCACTGGTGGGGGAGTGCCCAGAGCTCCTCGCGTAGGCGTCCGAACAACTCGTAGGCGCCCTCGGCGTCCGGGGGATCGTCGAGCAGGATCACGCTCTGCGGCGCCTGCGCGATGTGGCGCACGCTGCGCACGAGCGACACGACAGGTGTCGCGAGGTTGGGGTCGGGCTGGAGCTCTGGTAGGTCAAGCTCGCTGGTCACGAGGGCCAGCAGGTCCTCGGTGCTCCGGGCGGCGCCGGCGTTGACGAGCGCGACTTGGCGGCCTTCCTTGCGCAGGTCACCCGCCAGCTTGCGAAGCGTGGTGCTCTTACCGGACCCAGGCGGACCGAGGAGCAGAACATTGCGCTCCCTGGCGAGCGCCGCGAGCAGCGGGCGCTCGAGCGCCGGGCGCTGCACGTAAAGGTCGGCGTCGAGCCCATCGACCAGCAGGGGGCGATCCCGAAAGCGCATGTACTAATAGTACAGAACGTTTAGTGCATCATGGGTCAGGTCGCATCGGCGATTCGGGCTTGGCGGCTCGACCACGCCTCATCTGACCGTCTCGGCCCCTGTCCTGTGATCGTCGTAATCTTGATCGTCCCCATGCCATCACGCTCGATCCAGGCGCTCAGCGGCGCCCAAAATCCGAAAGATCCACGGCCCCGGTGTGGCCACGGGCACACGGATTTTCCGAGAACATGTCAATTTGCAGGGCAGAAAGCCCCATCTACCCCCGGCTTCCCAAGCTTGAGGTCGCGAGTTCGAACCTCGGCCGCCGCTTTCGTTTGGTGGCTCGGAGCGCGAGTGTTCGCTAGCGCTTGGTCCAGCTGCACACCGTCGCCGTCCCGGCACGCTTCGGGGCCCGGCCGGCCGCGATGTCCTCTCGGAGCCGCGCAACTCCAGCTCGTAGCTCCTCGGGATGGTCGCGCGACATCCGCTCGAAGTAGCTCGTCTCGCCCCTCTCTGCAGCCTCCAGCACCCGATCGGGGTCGGCCGAGAGAGCGGCCAGCGATGCGTCCTGCATGTCCTCGAACTCGAAAGTGAAGAGCCGCGCACCGGGTAGCTCCTCAAGTATCGCCGCCCGCGGCGGGTGAGTCGCCTCCATCCAGCGCCGGCTGCTCGGAAAGTAGTCGAGAATCCAGAGGGTGGCGGCATCCTCACCCGTGTAGCCCTTCAGCACCAGGCGTCCTCGAGGTCTAAGGATGCGCCGCGCCTCGGCCAGTGCCACGCCGCGGTCCTCGACGTGGTGCAGCATCGAGATCATCGTGGCGGCGTCGAACGTCTCGTCCTCGAACGGCAGTCGCTGTGCGTCTGCCTCTACGGTCTCGAGCCCCTTGGCGGCGGCCCACGCCAGCATTGCGGGCGAGCGGTCCACCACAACAGGCTCCCACCCCTCCCGCCCGAGGGCGAGGGCGTAGTTACCCGTCCCGCCACCGATGTCTGCGAGTCGTCGGCCGGGCGCGCCTTTGAGGGCCTCACGCAGCCCCCGCAGAACCGACGGGCTCGCGGAGCGCGTCTCGTCATAGCGCTCGGCTTGGCGGGAGTAATCGGGCAGCAGGCCCACGCTATACAGAGCATGACAGCACTACGCAGCGCTTGACGGCCGGCGCTTTCACCCGTCGTGTCTTCCGTAGGCGATGCTTGGCTCCTCGAGGCACGCGAGGCGTCGTGCTTCTGGGGCGTCTCAAGCGGGGAGTGCCGCTGCTCGATAGTGAGGTGTGGAGCACGATCGAGACACGCCGCCGGTGGCGTGGTGGGCGGCGCAGCGGGTCCGTCTGGCGGTGCTGCTGGCGTGTCTGGGTGGGACGATCGTCCTGTTGCTGGGCACGAGGACCAGTCTCCTGGGTGCCGGGGTGGGCGGTGGTGGGAGCGCTCAGGGAGCGTCAACGTGGTGTGTTCCCCACGGGTTACCCGCGACGGCTGGTGCCGACATTGACGAGCTGATCGCACTGCGCGCCGGCCCGTTGGGGGTGTTCGGGGACTCCGGCGGCCGCCGGTATGCCGCGGGTATCGTGGCCCCCGAAGACATGTGGTCGGATGACTCGCCGATGCGGCTGCGCGCCTCGCGCTTGGCGGACGGGTTGTGGCCGGCGGGATACGGGATGCGGTGGTGGACGCGGGACTACAACGTCGGCGCCGACGTCCTCGTGTTCCCCGGAGTGCGCCAGGCGCGCGAGCTCTTCGAGGAGGCCGCGAGCACGGACTGCCACCGCGCCAGCACGCAGCAGCCGGCGCTCTCGCCGCCACAGGCGCGCAACCTGACCTGGGTGAATCCCGACGGCCCCGAGCAGGACGACGTGTTCCTCCTGCGCGGCCGGCGCGTCTACCGCGTCGCTGCCGTACGTCTCGTGCGCGCCCCGGCCATGGCGGCACAGGCTGAGCAGCGGGCGGGCTTGGAGTTCGTCGACACCCTGGCGTGCAGCCTGCCCGCAGCGGCCTGCGCGAGGCGGTGAGCCTCGTTCATTCGCTCCAGGGTGGTGCGGCGGGGAGGTGTGTGCCGACGAGGGCGTGGAACAGGTGCGGGGAGAGGTAGACCTCGACGAGCGCCGCGGCGAGCAGCACGGGTAGGGCGACGGTGACGGTCACGAGCGTCGCGGCGAGCAACTGGTCCCACTCTCCGCGGCGGCTGGCCAGGATCCACGCGGCGAGCGGGAGGAACAGCGCGATCAGCTCGGGTACCGCGTGGGGTAGGACCGCGAGCAGCAGCAGCGCGGGCGGCACACCGAGGGAGTGCGCGTAGGCGGCGAGCCGCTCGCCGAGCAGGTAGGCCTGGGCGGAGAGGGAGAACGTGGTCGCGCAGACCACGAACGCGATCGCGAGGCGTCCTCCGCGTTCGTGCACCCAGCGTGAGAGGCCGCGGTGGGAATCGGCCTGCAGCGGCAGCGAGCTGCCGGCGATGAACCCGGCGACGCACGCCATCGCGTGAAACGCGAGCACGAGCAGGTTGTGGCCGAGGATGCTCGCTACGCTCGCCGCGTCCCCGACGGCGAAGGGCGGTTCGGGTGGGACCGGTTCGGCGCCGGCGCCGGATAGCGCGGAGACGGCGAGCACCGCGAGCAGCAGCCCGAACGCCGCGAGCGCCGAACCGGCGGCCCAGCGACGCATGATCCGCCATCGCTCGTGCTGCCAGGCGCGCAGGGTGCTGCGCGTACGGCGCACGCCGTGCGCGAAGGCGTAGGCAGAGGCGTCCACCCTCCCCTGATCGGCACGCACGCCGGCCCAACTGAGCCAGTCACGCCCGCCTCACATACCTCCGGCCAACCTCGTTTGCCAAGAGGACTACCTGAGTGAGCTTTACGCAGCGTCAGCGATGAGCAGTCGGGCGCCGAGGGGCCGCGCTTGGCGGGCGCTGTCACGAGGCGTCGCTCCAGACGCTTGCCGCCAGAGCACCGACTACCCCCGCGGCGGCAGCTCCTGCAGCGACCAGCGGTTGCCATCGGGGTCGCTGAGGAACACGAACCGCCCCCAGGGGAACTCCTGGACCTCGCTCACCTGCGCGTCTTTGGCGAGCAGCTCCGCGCGGGCCTCGTCAGCGTTGGCGATCACCAGCCCGAGGCCGGCGACCGAGCCGGGCTCGGTGTCGACGATCCCCCTGCCGATCGCGATCGAGCACGCGGAGCCGGGAGGGGTGAGCTGCACGAAGCGGATGTCCCCCATGTCGTGGTCGTGTTCGGCGACGAATCCGAACTGCTCCACGTAGAACGCCTTCGCGCGGTCCACGTCGGAGACGGGGAGGGCGATCAGCTCGAGCTTCATATCCATTGCGCTGCTCCTTACGGTTGCGACTCAGAGTTTGCGGGCGCGCACGGCGGTGCCGTAGGCGCAGATCTCCGTCCAGATGGAGCCGAGCTCCGAGGTGTCGAAGCGGAACGCGAGGATCGCGTTGGCGCCCTTGGACTCCGCCTCTTCAACCAGCCGTTCGGTGGCGTGCTCGCGGCCGGCGGCGAGCATCTTCGTCATGCCCTTCAGCTCGCCCCCCACCAGCGACTTCAGCCCCGCGCCGATCTGCGAGCCGAGGTTGCGCGAGCGCACCGTCAGCCCGAACACCTCGCCCAGCACCACCTCGATCTCATAGCCGGGGAGGTCGTTCATCGTGGAGATGAGCACGCGCCACAAGCTATCAGTCGCCGATGTGTGTTCACGGCGGTGCATGCGCCGACCGAAGCCGGTTGACACTCGCTTCGCTCGCATCCCGTTTCGGTCCGCACATGTGCGGGGTCGAACAACAGCGTCATCCCGCGTCGAGGTCGTGCAGACGCGCCTTCGACATCATCACCCGTGCGCCGCTGAACGGCACGCCCTCGGCCTCCAGCAGGCGGCGCTGGCGCTCGCCCTTGGCGAGCGAGCCATCCGCGCGCACTACCCGGTGCCACGGCACCTCGGGCGCGTCGGTATGGCTCAACACCAGGCCCGCCACGCGCGGCGCGCCGGGCGAGATGTCGCCGTAGGTGCGCACCCAGCCGCACGGGATCGCGCGTACGCGCGCGAGTATCGCCTGCTCGCGTGTGTCCTTGCCGTGCGGTTGTGCCATGGGAGGGCGCGCATGTCGAACATCGCCCTCCAAGGTTAGTACCCGCCCGGCTCGACGTGGCGCCGTTCGTCCTGGGGTCGTCGTGGTCTTGGCTGTCGCAGGCGCGAGCGCTACTTCCATGCCCACCATGCTCGATCCAAAGTCCTCTCGCGGCATTGAGAATTGACCCCCCCTGCGGTGGTCGGGAGCGTGGGTGTCTGGTCCTCCTCATGGAGCCGTAGGCGGAGCGAGGAGGATTCCTACACCGAGCAGTTCGAGTGGTTCGTCGCGCAGATCGATAGCCTTCGCTGCGGTGGGCATGAGCAAGGGAACCGAGCAGGGCTCCGTAACGGCATTGGCGGTTCTTGCGGGGGTGTGTGTTGCTGGCACTGAGCGCGACGCGAAGATCCGCGTAAACGATCCCGTTGCGCCCCAGCTGACCAGTTGGGGCGACGGGCAGTTGGCGGTAGTGCGGGTGCGGGCACTTCACCCCCTTGTGCGCCGCATGGTGGAGCGCAAGAACCCGGGCAGTTATGGATATACGATTGCTCGCATACATCACATGGATGCCATCGTGCGACGCGAGGTGGCTGCTGGACTCGACCGGGTCGTGATCCTCGGAGCTGGCTATGACACGCGCGCGTATCGCATGAGTGGCAGTCTCAGAGGCGTGTCGGTGTTCGAGGTGGATCATCCGGCGACCTCGCGCGAGAAGCGCGCGCGCCTGGAGAAGGCTCTCGGATGTTTGCCTGCAGATGTCACCTACGTCGAGGTGGACTTCACATATCAGAATCTGCTCGAGCGACTCGCCGACCACGGCCACGAGCTCTCAGCGCGGACGCTGTTCCTTCTCTCCGGCGTCGCTATGTTCCTGCCAGACACGGCAGTGTTCGAGCTATTCGATCAGATTGCGGTGCATACCTCGCCACGCACATCTCTTCTTTTCGACTACGTCTTCGAAGACGTGCTCACAGTCCCGGACCGCTACTACGGCGGACGCGAGTGGCTGCCTTACGTGAGTGCTCTCAATGAGGAGCCGCGCAGCGGTATCCCGGCGGGAGATACGGAGGCAGTCCTAGCCGACCACGGGCTACGACTCGACTCCCACTTCGACGCAGAGGAGCTCGCGGCGCACTACCTGCACCGAGCGGACGGGACGAGTGTCGCGCCTCCCTTTGGCTTCTGCGCGATCGCGCACGCCTTCGTCAGGGCCTGAAGCAGCGGGCAGCCAGCCGGCCGGTGCGAGAAGCGCAGAGTCGTGGGCGACCACGTCTCTCCGTGTGCGATGGGACTACGACGAGCTGTTCCTCAGTCGAGGACGGGCGGTTGCGCTAGCGTGCTGTAGGTCCACGACACCAGCACAGGGAGGCATCCGATGCACGCAGTCCTGACCGAGGTCGATACCAGCGGCCAGCCCGATCCGCAGGTCGGGCTCAAGCGCCTGCAGGAGCAGATCGTGCCCAGCGCCAGCCAGGTGCCCGGATTCCAGGCCGGATACTGGCTCCGACCACTCGAGGACCACAAGGGAACGTCGCTGGAATTGTACGACACGGAGGAGCACGCCCAGGCAGCTGCGCAGGCGCTCGGTGTTGGGAGCAGCCCGGCGCCTGGGGTGACCGTGGTGCGCAGAGAGGTACGCGCGGTCGCCGCCTCAGCCTGACTGAGGATCGATACCGGCAGCGCCTCGCCACCGCACCGGGCTGTCGGCTCGACTGCGCTGTCGGCCCCGCAATGTGTTGAGGCCGCTCGTTTGTCGCCCTCGCTTACGCCAACCCCCACAGAAAGGTCGCGTCCCATGCATCCGTTCCGCAGCGCAATCGAGACAGGCGAGACCGACCGCGTGCTCGAGCTGTTCTCGCCGGAGGTCGTGTTCAACAGCCCCGTCGTGTTTCGTCCCTACCACGGACGCGAGGCGCTCGGTGTGATCCTCCGCGCCGTCATGCGCGTCTTCGAGGACTTCCACTACGAACGCGAGTTTGGTGCGGAGGGCGCCAGCGACCACGCACTGCTGTTCAGGGCGCGCGTGGGGGACCGGGAGCTGCAGGGGTGCGACTTCCTGCACACCGGTCAGGACGGGCTGATCGACGAGTTGACCGTGATGGTCCGGCCGCGCTCGGCGGTGCTCGCCCTCGGCGAGGCGATGCAGGCTGAGGTGCTCGCGATCCAGCGCGAGCTGGGTGTCGAGGCGCTCGCTTGAGCGAGACCGAGCTCAGCGGTGTTCGTAGGAGATCGGTACGCCCGCCAGGCGATCGAACGCGATGTCGGCTGCGTGCTCAGCCGCGGTGTCGGAATCCCAGAGCTTGGATGGTCCGACTGGATCGTCGGTATGGTTGCGGGGGTCTTCGCTCACAAGTTCGACCGTGAGCTCGAGGTTGGCGAAGATCCGTACCTCGCTGGTCTGACTCATCCCGCCGCTCGCCGTGTCCCAGGCAGCCTTCCATAGGTGAGGGTTGTAGTCTGGGGGTCCGACGTCGACGCCGGGCAAGCTGTTCGACACCTCGCTGAAGGCCTGATGCTCGGCGCCGATCACTTCAGTTGGCGTGAGACCGGGGTGCAAGGTGAGCGTGAGGGTGCTCGTCGGCTTTGTGGTCGTCGTGTAGGTGCACGCGCCGGTCGGTGACGCCTGAGACACCTGGCCGAGCACCGCTTGGACTTCTGCGGCTGTGAATAGTGAGCAGGCCGCCGGGAGTGGACTGGCGGCGTGAACAGCGCCGGACTTGAGAGCTTTTATTCCGAGGGCCTGCAGCGACGATCCAAGCGGCAGCGAGTACAAAGAGGTGTCACCGGTCGGTGACCACTGCAGTGTGGACCCTGTACCTTGCTCGACGCTCACCCCGTCGGTGCCCCACGACTTTTGGTGCGTTGCCTGGAGGTCAGGTCCAGTATCCAGTTCCACCGTCTCGTCGCGGCCGTTTGTGGCCCGCAGGGGCTGGCCGATCAGCGCGACCCATCCGTTGGACGCGAGTTGGAAGCTCGCTCCTGCGCCTTCGCACCCGTCCGGGCCCGAGCACCCCAGGTCGCGCCGGAGCACGGCTCGGCCGCTCAGCGCGTCAAAGACGTCGAGGTAAAAGAAGGCGCCTTCGACCTGCACGAAGCTGACGAAATGGCCTGCCGCGAGGAAGTCCTCGAAAGAGGAGCCCGGATCGGCGCCCTCCAGTCGATGAACACTTCCGGTCGCTGGCACGCACACATACAGCTGCGCTGCCCCCTGCGTTGACCAGAGCACCACTTCCGACGTGTGCAGGTAGACGTGCCCGCGGGGGGCGCACCGAGCGTGCGCCACGAGCGCCGTCGCGCCGGTCCACGACGCTCCCTGCCCGGTATTCAAATGCAGCGTCTCGCTGTATCGCGTCGCTCCACGACTCGTGATCGTGAGGCGCGTGAACTTGCCGCGCTCGACGCGCCACGCACGCACGTTGACCTGCGTCGTTGTCGTGCTCCCCATGCCCGACGAGGTGGTCGTGCCGGAGCCGGTTGCGCTCGATTGCGTCCACGAGGCCCAGTCCACTACGAGTGTTCCGCCGAGGGCCTCGGCGAGCACGACGGTGTGTGGGCGCACCTTGTAGACGGCGACCACCTTCGAGCACCCACGCCCCTCGCATCTCAGACCTGTCAGCAGCGTCGGAAGGCTTCCCGCAGAAGCCGGAGCTGGTAGCCAGGCCGCGATGGCGAGTGCTGCGACGAGCGTCAGTCCGCTGCGTGTTTTGCTCACCACTCCCGCCTTTCCTCGAGTTGCCCCGCCGCAGGTGCGACGCGCCGATGTCAGGTTAGCCCCGTCGGCGTGGCGGCGGTCTCTCGGCGTCCTCGCCGTGGCCGTTCGACCCCGAGCAGCCGGCAAGCCAGGCAAGCCGCCAGCCCGACGGCGAGGAGGGCCCCGAATGCCGCCGCGGTGCGACCTGCACGCCCGCGCTGCGACCCAGATGCCCCGTCGGTCTTCCCCACGACCCTCGGAGTCTACGTCTGCGTCGCGGCGCTCCCCTGCTGCGCGACCCACGCGAGGATCGCGCGGGAGTGGGTGATGACCGTCCCGTCGGGCAGCTTCAGCGCCGGCAGCTTCGTCGCTCCAGTCGCCTCGCGCAGCTCCTCACGCGAGCCTTTGCGCAGGAAGGGAACCGGGCTGCCGTGGGCGGCGACCACCTTGTCGTACTCGATGCCCGCGGCGCGGAGCGCCTCCTGCGCGCGGCGACACGGGTGAATCCGCGGGCCGCCGTCATCGCCGTGGCAAACGAACAGTGTCGGGGTCTCGGCCATCTTCGTCCTCCGGTTCGTGGGCTCGGTGGCGAGTCTACCGCCCGCCGGGGTGGTGGCGGGAGCCGTGGAGGGTGGGTGGTGGGAGCCGCCGAAGGCCCCGGCGGAACGTCGCTACCTACGGCGGGCTGCCGCCGCCAGCGCGGGGTTGGTCCAGCCGCCGTCCGTGGGGTTCACGGTCGTTCCGGGGGCCACCACCTCGTCGATCCGGTCCAGCAGCGCGGTGTCGAGCTGCACGTCCGCTGCGCCGAGCTGCGACTCGAGCTGCTCCGCCGTCCGAGGGCCGATGATCGCCGCGGTCACGGTCGGATGGCGTATCACGAACGCCAGCGCCACGTGGATCAACGAGAAGGCCCGCCTCCTCTGCGAGTCGCGCGAGCGCGTCGGCGGCCTCGAGCTTGGCCTGGTTGGCAGGAATCGAGAGGTCGTAGCGCTGCGGGATCAGCGCGGACCGCCGCGACGTCAGATCCTCGGCGCCCTTGCGCCACCGCCCCGACAGCCAGCCACCCGCCAGCGGGCTCCACGCGATCGCGCCCATCCCGAAGTCCGCGCAGGCCGGCAGCACGTCGGCCTCGATGGCCCGCGCGAGGATCGAGTACGGCGGCTGCTCGCAGACGTAGCGCTGCAGGTGCCGCTCACGGGCGACCCACTGTGCCTTGACGATCTCCTTTGCCGGATGCGTCGAGGAGCCGATGTAGCGCACCTTGCCCTGAGCCACCAGGTCGGAGAGCGCGCCGAGGGTCTCCTCGTGATCGGTCCACGGGTCCCACCGGTGCACCTGGTAGAGATCGATCCAGTCGGTTTTCAGGCGTTTGAGCGATGCCTCGACCTCGCGCACGATCCACCGCCGCGAGTTGCCCGCCTGGTTTGAGTCCTCGCCCATCGTGCCGTGGAACTTCGTCGCGAGCACCACGTTCTCGCGCCGCCCGCCGCTGAGCGCCTTGCCGACGATCTCCTCGGACTCCCCACGCGAGTAGACGTCGGCGGTGTCGATGAAGTTGATCCCGCCGTCCAACGCCTGGTGGACGATGCGGATCGCCGCCTCGTGGTCGGTCTCCCCCCACGCGCCGAACATCATCGCGCCGAGACACAGCGGACTCACATGGACGCCGGTCCCTCCGAGCGTTCGCCGATCCATGTCCCGCACCTTATCGGCCCAGCGGTCTCCCACCTCACTGCCGTGTGGGAGTGGGCTTTGTTGAGCTCTGGCGGGGGTACTGGATCGCCCCGCTGCCGGTGGGGCCGGTGGTCGTGCTGAGGCGCTCCCACTCCTCCGACGGGGGCGTCGGGGTCGTTCCCTGATGGATCATCAACATGTACTTCATCGCCTTCCTCCTTCTTGTGGTGCTTGGATGCTCGCTTATATGACGAACGGGGCCCGGTGCTCTCGACAGCTTCGCCTTTTGCCGTTGCCTGCGCGCTGCGCGCCGACGCGGGGTAGGATGACCGAAGCCGGGAGACACTCGCCTTCGACCGAAGCCGGGAGACACGCGCCTTCGGCGCGAGTCCCCGTTTCGGCCAGCATCCCCGTTTCGGCCAGCGCGCCCGCGCCCGGTGCGGTACCTACCCGCGCGGACGATCCCCCCCTGAGACCGGACTTGTTGGTTGTCCGCTTCGGCCGTTGTGCGGTGCGCGGGTGAGCTCGCTTTCGGACGCTCAGGTCAAGCAGCTGACGCTCGCGGCGTGCATCCTCGGGTCGGCCATCGCGCTGCTCGACGGCACCGTCGTCAACGTGGCGCTGCCCACGATTCAGCGCGGCCTCGGTGGGGGGCTTGCTGGCCAGCAGTGGATCTCCAACGCCTACCTGCTGACGCTCGGCTCGCTGATCCTCGTCGGCGGCTCGCTCGGGGACCTGTTCGGCGAGCGGCGCGTCTTCGCGCTCGGCGTCGGCAGCTTCGGGGCGGCCTCGCTGCTCTGCGCGTTGGCGCCCACGATCGGCTTTCTGATCGCCTTCCGCGCGCTGCAGGGCGTCGCGGGCGCGCTGCTGATCCCGAGCTCGCTTGCGGTGATCGTCGCGACGTTCGTCGAGTCTGAGCGCGGCGCCGCGATCGGCTCCTGGACTGCGTTCGGGTCCGTCGCCGCGGCGCTCGGCCCGCTCGGCGGGGGGGTGCTGCTGGGGATCGCCTCCTGGCGCTGGATCTTCCTGATCAACCTGCCCTTCGCCGTCGTCTGCGTGGGGTTGATCCTCGCGGTGCTTCCGCGCGACGCGCCGGCTGCGGGCGGCCGGCGGATCGACTTCACCGGGGCGCTGCTCTGCGCCCTCGGCCTCGGGGGGCCCGTGTTCGCGTTGATCGAGCAGCCGCGGCTGGGCTGGTCGAGCCCGGCGGTCTGGGGGCCGCTGCTCGCCGGCGTGCTCCTGTTCGCGGCGTTCCTCGTGCACGAGTCGCGCGCCCGCGACCCCATGCTCCCGCTCAGTCTCTTCGCGCGGCGCAACTTCGCGGTCGGCAACGTCGAGACGTTCTCGATGTACGCGGGGCTCGCGGTGCTGTTCTTCTTCCTTGTGCTCTTCCTCCAGCAGGTCGCAGGCTACACGCCGCTGCAGTCGGGCCTCGCGACGCTGCCCGTGACGCTTGTGATGCTGGGGCTCTCACGCCGTTTTGGGGCGTTGGCGGACCGCTTTGGGCCGCGCCTCTTCATGGGGCTCGGCCCCGTGCTCGCGGGCTTGGGGCTGCTCGCGCTGCTGCGCGTCGGCGTCCGCGTGGACTACCTCACGGAGGTCCTGCCCGCGTTGCTGCTGTTCTCGCTAGGGCTCTCGCTCACGGTGGCGCCTCTGACCGCGGCGGTGCTCGCGGGCGTGGAGGAGCGCCAGGCGGGCATCGCCTCGGGTGTGAACAACGCGGTCGCGCGCGTCGCTGGGCTGCTCGGGATCGCGGCGCTCGGCGCTGTCGTCGCGGTCCAGTTCGGCGCCGCCCTCGACCGCCACCTGGCCGGGGTTCCGCTGTCCCCGTCCGCCCGCGCGGCGGTTGCCCAGGCGAAGCGGTTGACGCTCGGGCGCCCGTCCGTCGCGGGGCTGCCGCCCGCCCAGGCGCTCGCGGTCGTACGTGCCGCCGACGCCGCCTCGCTCGAGAGCTTCCGGGTGGGTTGCGGGGCCGCCGGCTGTCTTGTCCTGCTCGGCGGGCTCATCGGCGCGGTGGGCATCGAAAACCCGCGCCGCCGTGTGCGTGCCGAAGAGTGCCCGGGTGGTCCCCTCGTGGGCGCGAGCCCCGACGCGGCGGGCTGCCACGAGGGGGCGCTCGCGTCAGGGGGGGAGGGGTCGCTGGCCTGACGGTCGGGATGGAAGGAGGAACGGGGAGCGAAACAGTACTGCGATGCCGAGCACGGCCCTCGCGGTCGTGTCATCCTCCGTGCATACCCGCTCCCCCTCCCACACGCCGTGCCACGCCGGATGACGTGCCGGCGCTCGCGCAGATGCTTGCGCGGGCGTTCCTGGACGACCCGGTGGCTGCGTGGTCGTGCCGGCCGGACGCTCTGCGCTCAGGCGTGCTCGAGCGCTTCAACGCCCTCCGTCTGCGCCACCTGCTCCCTGAGAGCGAGGTGTGGACCACGCCCGAGCTCGCCACCGCCGCGCTCTGGGCGCCGCCGAAGCGCTGGAAGACGACCCTCCGCCAGGACGCCGAGCTCGCGCGGTGCCTGCTGCACCCACGCCTCCTCGGGCGCGCGCCGCTGATCGCGACCGGGCTCGTGGGACTCGAGCGCCGTCACCCGCCTCACCCGCCCCACTGGTACCTGGCGGTGCTGGGCACCGACCCAGCCGCGCAGGGGCAGGGTCTCGGCTCGGCCGTGCTTCAGCCCGTGCTCTCACAGTGCGACGCCGACGGCGTCGGGGCCTACCTCGAGTCCTCCAAGGAGCGCAACCTCGACTTCTACGCCCGCCACGGCTTCCGCGTCACCGCCGAGGTACGCCTGCCGCGCGGCCCGCGGATGTGGGCGATGTGGCGCGAGGCGCGCGCCTGAGGGCGGCCCCGCGGCGGCGGGTTCACGGGCGGGGACGGCTGGTGGTGGCGGGTGGATTGTTTATCGACGCCCTATATAGCGGACGTGGCCTTCGTCATCGACCTCAGTCACTTCGAACGGGTACGACTGGCCGTTGACCACCGCAGTGCAGGTGAAAATGATTCCCTTTTTTTGGATTACCTCGGCCGGGCACGTCACCGTCGAGTTGAGGCGCCTCTGACCGCTGATCGACTGTTTGATCGCCTGCTCGACTTTCGCGATGTCGAGAGTTGCCAGTGGTTCCTGGTTCTGATACTCGACGTGACCCTTACTATTTGTCTCCGTTACCGACACCGGGTACGTTCCCACTTCAAGGCTGGCCCTGCAAATGAAGGCAAATCCCGCCTTCCGGGGGACTTTGGACGGACAGCGCACCGTCGCGGTCAGGTGATGCTGGGCCGCGATCGACGCGGCGACGGCGTGCTCGACCGTGACGGTATTCAGCGTGGGCTCGCTCGTCCCACACCCTGAGAAGGGAGGGGGCGACCAAGACTGCTGTTGCCAGACCGTACAGGTGGGTACGTCGCAAGTGGCAACCGTACCCGATCGCTCGGTTGGATGGTTGCTTTTGCCGGAAGGGCTTACCGTCCTCGCGTGGTTTGTACATCTTGTCGCCCCTTCCGCCTTTGGCTTGAAAGTCTCGATTCAGACTTCACGTCGCACGTGATTCGGGCCGAAGTGCTTGGGGTCCCTCGCTCTGGTCGGACCGGCCTACGTGGGGCGATACGGCCTCCCGGTCGTCTCCGCAGGGTATTCATGTTGAAAGCACTTGTCCACCGCTCGATCCCCGCCGCGCTTGCGGTTGTGCTTTTCACGGCCGGTGGCGTGCTGGCTGCGACGTATTTTCTGAGTAACTCCAAAAAAAACGGCTCACCCGTGCGCATCGCGCTTGCGGGCGGCACGGGCGGCACGAAGTCAGACGGCGCTGCCGGCGCTGCCCGGGGCGGAGCGGGCCTGAGTGGGCCGGCGGGGGTCGGCGCTCGGGGACCCGCGGGAGTTGCGGGGCCTCGTGGTCCGAGGGGCCCACAGGGCCATGCGGGGTGCTCGGGGCCCACGGGACTCGAAGAACTCCCAGGTGGACCTCTTGGCGCGGGAGGCCCACCGGCGGCTCCGGGCTTCCACACGCTTGAAGGGTTTCCGCTGGGGTTTGGCGAATTGGCGGGTCCTCCGGGACCTCCCGGGTGTGCAGGCACGGAAGGCCGGCAGGGTTCCCGCGGGCCCGCGGGTCCGGAAGGGCCGGAAGGCAGGGAAGGACCCCGGGGCGCTTCGGGCGCCAGGGGCGAAGCGGGCCCCGAAGGCAGGGAAGGGCCGAAGGGAGTTCCGGGTCCTGAAGGCAAGGGATCACCCGGGGGCGGCGGTACGGAGGTGACGAACCACAGAGGCGGACCGGGCACTGGGGGCGCCCGAGGGGAACCGGGCGCGGAAGGTCGGGTCAGGTCGCGAGGCGAAACTGGCGCGGAAGGCAAGGCCGGGCCCGCGGGCGAAGCTGGCGCCAAAGGCGAAGCTGGTGCGACGGGCGAAGCTGGCGCGGCGGGCCCGGAAGGCCGTGAAGGGCCGAGGGGCGAAGTAGGCGCGGCTGGTGTCCGGGGCGAAATGGGCCTGCCGGGTTCGGAAGGCAGAGAAGGACTTCAAGGCGCAGCCGGCATCAGGGGCGAAGTCGGTCCGGAAGGCAAAGCTGGCACAGAAGGGCCGCGAGGCGCGACGGGCCCTGAAGGCAAAGCAGGGCCGAAAGGCGAAACGGGTCCGGAAGGCAGGGAAGGGGCGAAAGGCGCAACTGGCCCGGAAGGCAAAGCGGGTCCGGCAGGCAAAGCGGGTCTGGAAGGCAAAACTGGGCCGGAAGGCAAAGGGGGTCAGGAAGGCAAAGAAGGCAAAGCGGGGGCCAAAGGCGAAACAGGGGCGAAAGGCGCGGAAGGCAAAGAAGGGCCTCAAGGCGCGGCGGGCGTCAAAGGTGAAGCCGGCGCGGAAGGCAAGGAAGGCAGAGAAGGGAGGGAAGGACCTCAAGGCGCGACGGGGGCCCGAGGCGAAGCGGGCTCGAAAGGCGAAGCGGGCGTCAAAGGCGAAGCGGGCCCGGAAGGCAGGGAAGGACCGCAAGGCCGGGAAGGCCCGGAAGGCAAGGAAGGGAAAGAAGGACCCCAGGGTCTGATCGGCCCCAGGGGAGAAACAGGTGTTCCCGGTGTCAAAGGCGAAACGGGCGCGCAGGGGCCGAAGGGCGAAGAAGGACCGAAAGGCGAAGCGGGCGTCAAAGGCGAAGCGGGCCCGGAAGGCAAGGAAGGACCGCAAGGGGAGGAAGGACCGCAAGGGGAGGAAGGACCGGAAGGCCGGGAAGGCAAGGAAGGCCCGGAAGGCAAGGAAGGCCGGGAAGGCAAGGAAGGGAAAGAAGGGCCTACGGGCGCGACGGGCGAAACCGGCCCGATGGGCCCCACGGGGGAAACGGGCGCGACTGGCCCCAAGGGCGAAGCGGGCGCGGCGGGTGTCAAAGGCGAAACGGGCGCGCAGGGGCCGAAGGGCGAAGAAGGACCTAAAGGCGAACCTGGTGTCAAAGGCGAAGCGGGTCCGGGAGGAAAAGAAGGCAAAGAAGGCAAAACGGGCGCGAGTGGCGCGACTGGAGCGACAGGCGCTAAAGGCGAAGTGGGCGCGAAAGGCGCGGAAGGCAAAGAAGGCAAAGAAGGGAAAGAAGGCAAAACGGGCGCGACGGGAGCGGCGGGCGCGAAAGGCGAAAAAGGCGAAAAAGGCGAAGCTGGCGCGAAAGGCGCGGAAGGCAAAGAAGGGAAAGAAGGCAAAACGGGCGCGACGGGAGCGGCGGGCGCGAAAGGCGAAAAAGGCGAAGCTGGCGCGAAAGGCGCGGAAGGCAAAGAAGGCAAAGAAGGGGCCAAAGGCGCGACTGGTGCGGCTGGTGTCAAAGGCGAAACTGGCCCGGAAGGCAAGCAGGGCAAAGAAGGCAAAGAAGGAGCCAAAGGCGAAAAGGGCGAAAAGGGTGAAAAAGGCGAAGCCGGAGTCAAAGGCGAAAAAGGCGCGAGCTTTGTCGCCGGGGAATACGGGGGGTTGACGGAACGCGCGCAGAACACCGAATTCGAACCGTCGGCTGCAGAACCGGTACAGGTCATGCTGACCGTGTCCTGCAAAACGACGACGGAAACCACCGTGCAGGTTGCGGTCGGCGGCATCGCGATCGCCGAAGACGTGAACAGCGCGGCGGCCACCGGGACGACGAAGGTGGTCCTCACGTTCATCGTCCCGCCCGGGAAGAAGTGGAAGGTGGCGACCAACGCCGGCATCACCCTCATCAGGTCGAGCTACCTGCCTCTCTAGCATTGTGGCGGCCCAGGCAGACCCGCGGCGGCGCAGCGGCTCCCCTCGGGTGCTCGCTGAGGGTTGCCGCCGGCCCCCGCCGGTCCCTGCGAGGCGTCCCGCCGCGTTTTAGGGGAGAATCCAGCCATGCGCGTAACCGCGAAGGCCGACTACGCCGTACGAGCCGCCGTGGAGCTGGCGGCCAGCGACTCCGACGCCCCCCGCAAGGTCGACGAGGTTGCCCAGGCCCAGGGCATCCCCCTCTCGTTCCTCGAGAACATCCTCACCCAGTTGCGCTCCGCCGGGATCGTGCGCAGCCAGCGCGGGCCCGAGGGGGGCTACTGGCTGGCCCACCCGGCCGCCGAGGTGACGCTCGCGGACGTCATCCGCGCGGTCGAAGGGCCGCTCGTGGGGGTGCGCGGCCAGCGCCCCGAGGAGGTCGCCTATGGGGGCTCGGCGGAGTCCCTCCAGCAGGTCTGGGTCGCGCTGCGCGCCAACCTCCGCAAGGTGCTCGAGCGCGTGACCGTCGCCGACGTCGCCGCCGGGAAGCTGCCCAAGGAGGTCCTCGCGCTCACGCGTGAGGAGGACGCCTGGCAGACCCGGTAGGCGCCCTCGCCGAGTTGAGGTCAGGGCGTGCGTCGGGGGCAGCAGCCACGCCGCGAAGATCTGTCCTCCTCGGGCGCCGTTCCGGTAAACTGCGGGGTCTTCGCAGAGGGCTACGCCCTGCTGCGTGTGCCGCGAGCGGCGTCCGGGATCGCCGCTTCGGACACCATCCACCTCAAGACCTGCTGTAGAACCGAAAAGGAGCTCCTTCGATGTCAGCCACTCCCGTTGCCGAGACCACCGAGGCCGCCGAGGCGGCGGTCGAGGCGATCACCAGCGCGGCCAACCGGGAGGCCTCCTTCTCGATGGCCCTCAACCAGGACCAGAAGGACGTGCGCGACTGGGTGCACGGGTTCGCCGCCGACGTCATTCGGCCCGCCGCCCACGAGTGGGACGAGAAGGAGGCCACCCCCTGGCCGATCATCCAGGAGGCCGCCAAGATCGGGCTCTACGGCTTCGAAGGGCTCGCCCAGTTCTTCGCCGACCCGGCCGGGCTCACCCTGCCGATCGTCAACGAGGAGCTCTTCTGGGGCGACGCCGGCATCGGCATGGCGATCATGGGCACCTCGCTCGCGGTCGCTGCGATCTTTGGCCAGGGCTCGGGCGAGCAGATCGGGGAGTGGATCCCGCGCTGCTTCGGCACCGTCGAGGACGTCAAGGTCGCGGCGTTCTGCTCCTCGGAGCCCAACGCCGGCTCGGACGTCTCCGCGATCCGCACGAACGCGAAGTTCGACGAGGCCGCCGGCGAGTGGGTGCTCAACGGCCAGAAGGCGTGGGCCACCAACGGGGGCATCGCCGACGTGCACGTCGTGATCGCCACGGTCAACCGCGAGCTCGGCTCCCGCGGCCACGCGGCGTTCGTCGTGCCGATGAGCGAAGCGAAGGGCATCTCCCAGGGCTCTAAGGTCTCCAAGCACGGCCTGCGCGCCTCGCACACCGCCGACGTCTTTCTCGACGACTGCCGCATCCCCGCCGGCTACGTGCTCGGCGGCAAGGAGAAGCTCGACGAACGCCTCGCGCGGGTGCGCGAGGGCAAGCGGGCCAAGTCGCAGGCGGCGATGCAGACGTTCGAGTCCTCGCGCCCGACGGTCGGCTCGCAGGCGCTCGGGATCGCCCGCGCCGCCTACGAGTACGCGCTGGAGTACGCCAAGGAGCGCGAACAGTTTGGCAAGAAGATCATCGAGAACCAGGCCGTCGCTTTTACGCTCGCCCGCATGAAGCTCGAGATCGACGCCGCCCGCCTGCTTGTCTGGCGCGCCTCGTGGATGGGTCGCAACCAGGTCCCCTTCGAGAACGCCGAGGGCTCGATGTCCAAGTGGAAGGCGGGCGAGGTCGCCGTCTGGGTGACCGAGCGCGCGATGCAGATCCTCGGCGGCAACGGCTACGCCCGCGAGTTCCCCGTCGAGCGCTGGCACCGCGACGCCAAGATTTACGACATCTTCGAGGGTACCGCCGAGATCCAGCAGCTTGTTGTCTCGCGGGCCATCTCGGGGATGCAGATTCGGTAGGTCCAGGGCACGTCCCAAGCCGTCGGTAGGCTGCCCTTGCGTGCCTCTGGCATGGCACTGGGGGGTCGTCTAAGGGCAAGATGCACGACTTTGAGATACGGGTTTGAATCCCGTTGGCGGTACTCCCGGAAACCCTGTCCAGTACAGGGTTTCCGCTTGCTCAGAGGCCCGCGTGCCAGGATTTGTGCCAGTCGTGCCACGCCGACCGTGAGCAGCGGCCCGGGCGCTTGCCTGCGGCTCGGCGTCGGGGGCACAGCATCGTGGCGCTTCGGTGCCGCGGGCCGGGGCGCTACTTTGTAGGGCATGACAGCGAAGGAGAAGCTGCGGCAGACGGTCGAAGGGCTTTCCGAGGCCGAAGCTCAGGACACGCTTGGCTTCATCGTTCGCCAACGCAGCGACCGCGATGCCCTGGCCGAACTACTTGCGCGTGCCCCCGTCGATGATGAGCCGACTACGCCCGAGGAGGACGAGGGTGCACGCGAAGCTCGCGCGCAGATTACACGCGGAGAGGTGATCTCGGCGGACGAGATCAGGCGCGAAGTCGCTTGAGCACCAGCGGCGGCTGGGTTTTCTCGGCACGGGCGGGGCGCGATTTCAAGCGTCTTGACCCTCCAGTCAAGCGCCGCATCGTAAGCGCCCTCGATCGACTTGCAGGCGATCCACCGGCTGGCGATGTCGTCAAGCTGGCGAACGCAGATGAATGGCGCCTGCGCGTAGGCGACTGGCGGGTTCGCTTCGAGCGCGACACCGAAACAGGGGTCATCCACGTCCTGCGGGTCCTGCCCCGTGGACGCGCCTACAGGGATTGAGACTGAGGGGGCGGGTTCAAGGAAAGCGCCCCCTCGGGTGCGAGTCGCCCGCGCTTGAAGCGCGTCGGGGCCTTGCGCTCCGTCGGTACGGCCAGACCTTCGAGCAAGGTGCCCGGCGCGACCAGATTCGCCCCAATCACAAGAGATCGCGCGGGGGGAGCGTTCCGACTTCGAATCCCGTCCCCCCAGCTCAAGGGTTCTCCTGCGCGATCCTATAGTTGCCTGTGGACAGTCGTGCGTCATGCGGCCCTTGGGCCAACATTGACGAATCGGCTCGAAGGCCCGCCCCGAACCGCAAGGCTTGAACGGGCCTTCGGTCTATCTGCCACATGGTAGGGCTGCCCGCGCGGTCACCGCCCACACGCGGTGCGGCACGGCGAGGGGGTCCTCGGGGAAGCGCTCGTGGAGCATCGCCGTCAGCTCCTGCGAGCAGGCCCTCACGCCGTCGGCGTCGAGCGTGCCGGCGATCGGTGCGCTCGCTCGCACGCGGCCGACCCACGCCTCATGCGAGTAGGACACCGCCACGTCGAATGAGAACGTTTCGATCCCGGTGAAGCCCGCCGTCTGCAGGTCAACGAGCCACTGCGGGTACAACCCGGCGCGATCGGCGAACGGCCAACTCGGGGTGTAACGCAGGATGAGCTCCTCCGTTGCCGCCACCACGTTCCCCTCGATCGGGAGCCAATCGAAGTGGGCGATCACCACGGTGCCGCCGCTCACGAGCAGCCGCGCGATCTCGCGTGCGGCGGCGGGTCGATCGAACCAGTGCCAGCACTGCCCCGCGCTGACCACATCGAACCCACCGCCGGGCAGGCCGGTCGCCTCCGCTGGCTCCTCGACATAGGCGATCTGCACACCTGCCTCGCGGTCTAGCCGCCTGGCCTGCTCCAGCAGCGGTCCCGCGATGTCCACGCCCGTGACCTCGCACCCGTGCTGCGCGAACAGGCGCGCCAGGCTCCCCGTCCCGGTGCCGAGGTCCACAACACGCGACCCGGGCGCACGACACCCATCGCCGCCAGGCGATCGAGCAGCGCAGGTGGGAACCCCGCTCGGTGACGGGCGTAATCATCGGCCGTGCGGGCAAAATCGGGCGAGCAGTCGCTCACGTGCGCAAGCTTACGAGGAGCGCAACCGTACGACCCGGGTAGAGCAATTGTCAAATGTTGTGGATGAGAAGGTGAAGCATCAGGCGGCGACCTCCTGGTCCGTTGTCGTGGTTTCGTTGTCTGTGACCTTCGCTCCGTCCTTGAAACTCATTCCGTCGAGCACGTCGGCGACGAGCTCGTGGCCGTTGAATCGTCGCCAGCGTTCCTGGGCGGCGTCGAGCAGCTTGTAGGCCATCGCCAGGGCGGCCTTCTTCGAGCCGGCGCCCTTCGTGACGCGGGTCCTGAGCTTCACCGTCGCGAAGCTCGACTCGATCGCATTGGATGTCCGCAGGTGGCGCCAGTGCTCGGCGGGGAAGTCATAGAAGGCGCCCAGGTGCTGCCAGTCGCGGTCGAGCTTCGCGATCGCCTTCGGGTACTTGGCGTCGAACTCCTCGCGCAGTCGCCCGAGTGCCTGGCCGGCCTCGGCGCGGGTTGGTGCCTCCATGATCTCGTGCAGCATGCCCTTCGCTCTGGGCTGCAGGCGCTTGGGAAGCGCGTCGAGGACGTTCGCGATTGCGTGCACCCAGCACGCCTGCCGTCGCGCCCCTGGGAACACGTCCCGCAGGGCCGCCCAGGTCCCGAGGGCGCCGTCGCCGACCACGAGCTTCGGCTCGTTGACGCCGCGGGCCTTCAGGTCGCGCATCACGCCGGCCCATGACTCAGTCGAACTCGCGGTATCCATCCTCGACGGCGAGCAGCTCCTTGGCCCCATCCTCGCGCACGCCGATCACCACGAGCAGGCACAGACGCGCGTCCTCGCCGAGGCGCACAGAGACGTGAACCCCGTCGACGAACCAGTACGCATACTGGTGAAAGCGCAGCTCGCGCCGCCGGAACGCCTCGTGCTCGGCCTGCCAGCTCTCAGTCAGCCGCGCGATCGAGCTCGCCGACAGTCCCGAGGCGTCCTCGCCGAGCAGATCCCGCAACGCCGGGCCGAAGTCCCCGGTCGAGAGCCCGTGCAAATACAGGATCGGGAGCACCTCGGTGACCTTCGGCGAGCGGCGGGCGTACTTCGGCAAGATCCGCGAACTGAACCGCCGGCGCGCCCCCGTCTCTGCGTCTATGCGCTTGTCGTTGACCCGCGGCGCGCGGAGCGGGACCGTCCCAGAGCCGACCGTCACCCGCCGCTCCCGCGCGTGGCCGTTGCGGACGACCAGCCGCTTGCCGTGCTCATCGAGCTCCTCGACGAACGAGCAGAGATACTGCTCGACCTCCACCTCGAGTGCCGCAGCGATCATGCGCCGAGCGCCCTCGCGAGCCAAGCCGTCAAGCGTAACCTGACCCTCGTGGTCCTCCCCACGAGGGAGCGTGCGAACATTCTCCATGGCGTGCCTTCCTTTCCCGCCTCGCGGCGGTCGGTCTTTGTCAACCGGGAAGGTACGCCGCCTTCCTCTTCACACGCATCCACAACTTTTGGGTATAGCTCACCCGGGTAGCACCTGAGCGCTTCGCCAGGAGCAGATCGGAGAGATTGGGCGACTACCAAGCCTGCGAGGTACCGCAGTGCGGACATCCCACGGTGGTGGTCACCGACGCCGCGAACAGGTAGCCGCACTCGCACGCGTATGTGGCCAGGTCGCTCGGCCCTCCCGCCTCGCGCACCCGCTGCGCGGCGATGTCGGGCTCAAGCACGGCACTGTGGGGCTCCCGTGCGGGGATGTCGGCCTTCTGCACGGCGGCGGCGGGGGTCTCGAGCGCGGGGTCGGGCCGGTGCGCACCGCGGGTGCGGCGGGTGCGGCGCCGTTCGCCGATCTGATGCCGAAGGCTCGGTCTCATACCTCTCTGTACATATAGACCCGGCTCATCCCCCAAGGTTTCGCCGTCCACCAGCGATTCCCTGGCGGGCATTTGAGATACTGGGCGCGATGAACCCCGCTCGCAAGCGCACGGTGCGTCTCGTGGTGGCGCTCAGCACCGCGGTGCTGCTGGCGAGCGCCCTGATCTACACAAGCTTCACGGCCGCCAGCCCCGCGCTCACGCCCAGCCAACTGCTGCGCGAGGCGCAGCCCGGCCGCAGCTACCAGCTCACCGGGACGGTCGTGACCGGCTCCGTGCACCACGAAGGGTCCGTGCTCCGCTTCAAGGTCGCCGACCGCGCCAACGGCGCCGACGCGGTCCCCGTCGCCTACACCGGGGTCGTGCCCGACCCCTTCAAAGAAGGGCGCGAGATCATCGTCACCGTGCAGAAGGACGGCGCCGGCTACACCGGCGAAACGAACTCCCTGATCACCAAGTGCCCCTCCAAGTACACGGTCGCCCCGCCCTCCGAGAAGCAGAACGCCTGAGTGTCCCCTACGCTCCGCACCGCTATCCGGGGCGTCCGGGCGCCGGTTGCCTCGCTTGGGCGGATGGCTCTGGTGGAGGTCGGGGTTGACGGCCTCGAGCAGGCTGGTAGTCGTGGCTGAGGGCAGGCGCTGATGGCGCTCCTCGGACACGTCTGCCTGGTGCTCGCCCTGATCGTGTGCGTGTACGGCATCGCGGTCTCGATCTACGGTGCGCGCAGCGGTCGGGCGGAGTTCTCGCTCGCGGGCCGTCGCTCGGTGTACGCGCTCGCCGGCCTGCTTACGCTCGGGATGGTCGTGCTCGAGATCGCGTTCCTCGGCAACGACTTCGCCTTCAAGGCCGTCGCGGACACCTCCAGTCGCACCACCCCGCTGCTCTACCGCGCCGCGGCGGTGTGGTCCTCCCAGGAAGGCTCGCTGCTGCTGTGGGCGTGGCTGCTGTCGCTGTGGTCGAGCCTCGTGCTGTTCCTCACGCGCGACCGCCTGCGCGAAGTCGCCTCCTACGCGACCGCGATCCTGCTCGGCTTCGGCGGGTTCTTCGTCTCGTTGATGGTGTTCTACGCGAACCCCTTCACCACGATCACCCCCGCCCCCCCCGAAGGGGAGGGCCTCGACCCGCTGCTGCGCTTCCCGACGATGATGATCCACCCCCCGATGCTCTACTCGGGGTACACGCTCTGCACGGTGCCGTTCGCCTTCGCGATGGGCGCCCTGATCGCTCGTAAGGTGGACGGGGAGTGGATCGCCGTGGTGCGCCGCTTCGCGCTGGCCGCCTGGCTGTTCCTCGGCATCGGCATCCTGCTCGGCGCGAGCTGGTCCTTCTCGGAGCTCGGCTGGGGGGGCTACTGGGGTTGGGACGCCGTCGAGAACGCTTCGCTGCTGCCCTGGCTGACGGGCACCGCGTTCCTGCACTCGCTGATGATCCAGGAGCGCCGCGGGATGCTCAAGGTGTGGAACGTGTCGCTGCCGCTGGCCACGGGGACGCTCGCGATCATGGGCACCTTCATGGTGCGCAGCGGGATCCTCGACTCGATCCACGCCTTCGGCGGCGCCACCCTCGGCGTCCCTTTCCTCGTGCTGATCACCGCGATGCTCGTGGGCTCGATCTACCTCGTGGTCTCGCGCCGCGAGCAGCTTGCGAGCACCCACCGCCTGGACTCGCTGCTTTCGCGCGAGGCGATCTTCCTGTTCAACAACCTCGTGCTCGTCGGCCTCGCCTTCGTGATCTTCTGGGGGACGTGGTTCCCCAAGATCTCTGAAGCGCTCACCGGCCAGTCCGCCTCCGTGGGGGGTCCGTGGTTCGACCGCTACACCGTCCCGTTGGCGCTGATCCTCGTGTTGCTCTCAGGCATCGGGCCGGTGATCGCCTGGCGGCGCGCCACTCCTAGCGGGGTTCTCCGCAACCTCGCCGTGCCGCTCGCGGCTGCGCTCCTCACACTCGCGGCGCTGCTCGCGGCCGGCATCACCCAGAAGCCGACGGCGCTGGCGATGTTCTGCTGCGCGGCCTTCGCACTCGGCTCCGTTGCGCAAGAGCTCTGGCGCGGCACGCGTGTGCGCCGCGGCGCCTCGGGCGAGGCGCCCCCGGTGGCGCTGCTGAGCCTGATCCGGCGCAACCGCCGGCGCTACGGCGGCTACATCGTGCACGTCGGGATGGCCGTGCTGTTCGTCGGGGTCGCCGCCTCCTCCTCCTTCCAGCACGTCTCCCAGCTGAGCCTCTCTCCCGGGCAGTCCACGCGCGTGGGCTCCTACACCGTGAGCTACGTGCGCCCCACCGCGACCCTCACCCCCCGCTACGACCCCACCCACACCGGCTCCACGGCGAACTTCGGCGCGGTGCTGCGCGTCACCCAGCACGGGCGCTACGTCACCACGCTGCGCCCCTCCAAGGACTTCTACGAATCCGAGGAAGAAGCACAGGGCTCGGTGGGGCACCTGATCGGTGGTCAGTCCGTCAGCAACATCGGCATCAGCGCAAGCCTCACGCGCGACGTGTGGAGCGCGATCGAACCCGAAATCGAAACCCCGCGGCTGAAACGCATCATCGAAGTCGGCAACCGGACGATCCCCTTCTCGCGCCCCGACGAGGGCCTGTTCGTGATCGACTTCCTCGCCCACGAATACCTCAAGCACCCGCCCCCCGCACAGTTTCGCCTGCTCGTCTCTCCGCTGATCATGTGGATCTGGCTCGGCGGGCTGATCGTCTTCGGTGGCGGCCTGCTCGCGCTCTCGCCCTCTCCCGGAGCCCTGCGCCGCCGCGTCGTCGCCCGGCCGGCTTCGCTGGAGCTCGCCCGCGAAGTCAAGTACCGCGAGCTGCGCGACCTGGAGCTCGACCTCGCCACCGGCAAGCTCTCCCGCGAGGACTACCTGGCCACCAACGCCACCCTGCGCGCGGAGGCCCTGGAGATCCTCAACCGGCTCGAACCGGAGCCGCTACCAGGGCTTGGTCAGCAGGATGATGGTGTTCCCGACGAACAGAAGCGCGAAGAAGACAGTCCAGCGGTTGAGGTTGCGCTCCACGAGTGAGCCGCCCCCCAGCGGGCCCTGGCCGGTGCCCACTCCGAAGGCCCCGGAGAGCCCGGCGTCTTTCCCGGAGTGCATCAGCACCAGGAAGATCAGGCCCACCGCGATGAACACCTGCAGGATCGAGAGCAGCGCTTCCATGGAACTAAGGGTACAGACTCACCGGGCTCAGATGAAGGTCGGTCGCTACGGGCAGGGGACGGTCGCGGTGGTGGTGCTCGTGGCGCCGTCTTCGTAGCCGAATTCGGTCGCGAACGGGAAGCCGCCCACGGGGCAGTGGGTGGGCAGCAGGACCGTGTTGGGGCTGTGCCCGCGGAAGCGCGCGCCCCCGACCGTGATCGAGAAGGAGACCGTCGAGGCGTTCGGCTCGTAGGGGATCGAGGGGATCGCGGGGATCGACATAACGAGCTGTTCGCCGTAGGGCGGGTGGCTGGGGAGCACCGTGGCGGTGATCACGACTCGCTCGTCGAGCGGCGTGTAGCCCTGGCCGAGGATCTCGATCGTCGGGTTGAGGCCCTGCGGCGGGCCGAGGAACGCCCACACCGTCGCTTCCTCGCTTTCGACGCCCGCGCCCGCGTGCACGTCCGCGAGGGCGTGTCCGGTGCCGATCAGCGACCGTGTCGGGCAGCCGCGCGCGCCGCGCGCCTGCAGCCGCGCCCTTGTGCAGCTGCTGAGGTGGGGGATGTTCATGCTCAGCCCCGGAGGCAGTTGCACGACCGCCCTGCGCACCGGGGAGGGCACTCCGAACGCCCCACCGGTGAAGTGGACGTCGAAGGTGAAGGCCGCCTTCGCGCCGAGCCGGTCCGGGGAGAACGACGGCTTGATCGCTGCGACCGTCTCCAAGTTGGCGGCCTGCGCCCCGACGGGGATCGAGAGCCCCGCCGCGAGCGCCGTGCAGGCCAGGAGCGCAGTGCGCGCCGCGAGCCCCCTGCCCGCTGCCGCAAGCGCCGTGTGGACGCGCGCCCCGAGCGCGAGGACCCCCCGGCGAGCGCTAGCAGGACGGCTGGCGGGAACGGTCGCTGTGAACACGGTGCCCACCGGCCCGTCCTACCCGTGCGGGCAGGGGATCGCGCCCGTGACCGTGTTGGTGGTGCCGTCGGCGAAGGCGATCTGTGTCTTGTAGGGGAAACCGCCGTGGGGGCAGCGCTTGGGGACCACGATCCCCTTCACGTGGACCAGCCGGCGCTTGCCGCGCACGCGCTCGAAGTAGGCGGCGTTGGGTGCGCCGAGCGTGATGTAGATGTTCTTCGCGGTCGCGGGGGAGGCTCCCGGCAGCGTTTCGATGATCGGCACCTTGAAGGCGAAACCGAGCCCGTAGGGCTTGGGCTCCTGGACGATCTGCGCCTTGAGCACGAGCTGCACCGAGACCGGGGATTCCGCGTTGAGGAAGGCCACCAGCACGAGGTGCCCGTCTTCGTTGGGGCCGCGGTAGAAGTTGAGCGTGAACGGCTCTTCGCGTCGTTCTTTGCCCAGTTCGTACTCGCCCACGCCGCCCCCGAAGCCGGCTTTGGAGTCCTTGGGGCAGACACCTGGATTCAAGGTGGCTTCGAGCTTGGCGGGGTTGCAGGTGCCCACGCCCTTGACATCCACCGTGAGTCCTGCTGGTCCCATCACGGTGGCTTCCACAATCGGCGAGGGCAGCGCCCCCGTGGTCGTACCGATCGTCGCGGTCCCGTGGACGTTGGTGGGGGCGCCCAGCTTGTCCGGGGAAAAGGCCGCGGTGACTTCGAGGGTCTCAGCGGCCCACGCCGCCGCGGCGGTGGCCAGGCACACGCACACCACGGCAGCCGCTACTAGCGCTCTGGATCTGGACACGTTGAACACCTCTCCCTCGCTTCTTGTGTGCTTCGACTGCAAGCCTTGACCGTACTCGTTCGCAGCTTCGGCTGCAACCGAGTGTTGTGTGTGGGGTGCTGCGTAGCTTCAATCTCCCAAACCCCCGACTCCACGGAACGGAGCGCCGGAGCCGGCCTTGCTGGCGAACTCCGCGTTCGAGCTCCGCTCGGTCGCTCGAGCCCCGTGCTTCTGCAACGGATCCTGCGCAGGATGAGCCATTCGGCCATCGAAAGAGACTCTGTCTTGGGGTCTGTACTGTGCGGTCGCTCCCGCCGATATGGGGGATATCGTCCTGAACAGCCTCCATCACCGCGGTCAGGTTTGCGGGCGGGATTACAAATCCTTTACCGCGAGGTGCTTGGCTGCCGATATGAACCCTAGCCAGTGTGGCTGGCGCCGCGCGAGCGGCCCGGCCTTTGGCATGCGTATGCGTTACGACGACCATCTAAGAACACCGCGGGGAGGCCGCGGATGAGCGCCCCGCGGGCCCCGCGCCGGTGGGCGCGCCGCGCCGTGCTCTCCGTACTGGCCGGCGGCGGCCTCACGGCCGGCCTGGGCGGGCCGGGCGCGGCGCTGGGCGCCGAAGCGCCCACGGGCGCTGCCGGGACCGGCGAAGGCGCCACCCCACCGGTCACGACGACCAGTCCCCAGACGCCGGCTCCGGCGCAGGAAGGGGTTGGGTCGTCCGCCGAGCCCTCGACCACAACCTCCACCACGCCCGCCTCGACAGGCCCCCCGGCGGAATCCTCCGGCACCTCCACCGCTCCGGCGGGCGCCTCGACCACGCCCGCGGAAGCCCCAGCCGCGGCACCGACGGTGGTGGTGCAGCGCACCCAGCAGGTCACCGCGGGCAGGCGTACCGGCGCGAGCGTCACCAGGGGCGGCTCCGGCGCGGGCGGGCAGGGTGGCGCCTCCAAGCCCGTCGGCGAAGGCGCCACGAAGAACGGGCCCACCACGGTGCCCCCCGGTACCCCCAACGGCGTCGCGCCGGCCCCGCAGGCAGCGGGCGGGGAAGCAGCGGGGCTCGCGTCACTGTTCACCGACTCGGCCGTGTCCGCGCAGGCGCTCGACTTCTTCCGCATCCCCCTGTTCTTGCTCCCCATCTACAAAGCAGCCGCTTTCCAGTACGACATCCCCTGGCAGGTGCTCGCGGCGATCAACGAAGTCGAGACCGACTACGGCACCGACCTTTCGGTCTCGACCGCGGGAGCGGTGGGGTGGATGCAGTTCATGCCCTCGACGTGGCTGCGCTACGGGGTGGACGCCACCGAAGCGGGCTACGCCGACCCGGCCAACCCGGTGGATGCGATCTTCGCGGCCGCGCGCTACCTGCACGCGGCAGGCGCCTCTCACAGCCTCGACGCGGCGATCCTCGCCTACAACCACTCTCAGGAATACGTGGAATCGGTGCTGCTGCGTGCGCGCCTGATCGCGAGCTTCCCCCGCTCGGTGATCGGCACGCTCACCGGTCTCGTGGACGGCCGCGCGCCCACCTCCGGTGCGCACGTGGCACCGGGCTCGAGCGGTCTCGAAGCGACTCTGGGGGCCGGCGGGGCCGCGGGGAGCTCCCCGACCTCGCCTGCGAGTGGCTCTTCGAGCGCCACTGCGGGGGCGGTGCCGCTGGGCACTGCCCCCACCCCGGCGAGTGCGGCTGCTACTGCGCCCCCCTCCGCGACGGCGCCCACGCCCGCGGACGCAGGGGCCGGCACCCCGTCCGCAACCTCCCCCGCGGGGACGGCCGCGGCGAGCGCCGCCACGGGTGGTGCCGCGCACGCCGGGAGCGAGACGTCCGCCGCCGCGACGGCTCAGAGCTTCAAGCCCCCACCCCCACCGCAGGTCGCGGCGCGGCGCGCGGAAGCCGCCGCGAACAGGCCCGCGAAGCCCTCACAGCTGGTCGAGCTGCTCGGCGCTCCGGGCGCCCCGGTGAGGGCGGTGGAGAACGGGCGCATCGAGCACCTCGGGCACTCCCACTCGCTCGGCCGGTACCTGGTGCTGCGCGACGTCTACGGCGACGTGTTCACGTACGCCGGCCTCGGCTCCATCGCTCCCCGTTACCGACCCGCGGTCCCCACGGTCGAGCGCCGCGTCACGGCGTCGCAGGACCCCGCGCCGACGCAGCCTGCCACGGCGGGCCACCAGTCGCCGCTCACTCTGAAGGTCAGGCACCACGCCGCATCTGCGCCGCTGCCGAGCGCCTCGACGGAACCCGAAGGCGAAACGGCGCCCCCGGGGATGGGCCGGGTGCGCCTGTTCGCCCACCCCGGCAACCCGCTGGCGCGCGCCGCGGCTGCCAGCGCGGCGAAGTCCGCGAGCACGGGCAACGGCCGCTGGCTGGCGCTGCGGACCGGCTCGGTCGTCTCCGAGGGCACGGTGCTCGGCCACCTCGACACGCCCGTCGGCGCGAGCGCGGGGCAGATGCGCTTCGCGGTGCGCCCGGCGGGGGACGGCTCCACGATCGACCCGCAGCCGCTGCTCGAGAACTGGAGGCAGCTCGGCGCGGCGCTGCACCCCAAGGGCTCGAGGGGCACGAGCGCGCTGCTCGGCGCGACTGCCGGGGATGCGCTCGAGATGTCCAAGGGTGAACTGGAGCTGGCTGTGCTGTCGGACCCGGGGATCCAGCTCGACGCGTGCGGTCGCCGGGACGTGGCGTCGGGCGCGGTCGACGGGCGGGTGCTGGCGGTGCTGGAGTTCCTCTCCCGCAGCGGCCTGCAGCCGACTGTGGCGGCGCTGCGGTGCCCGCGGGGCGGAGTCTCCCCGTCGGGCTTGAGCGTCGCCCTCAGCGCGGACGCCGCAGCGGCTCGGGCGGCCCACGACCGGGGCACGGCGGTGGAAATCACCGCGATCAACGGGGTCCCGATCGCCGGCCACCAGGGCAAGGGGTCGGTTGCCGACGCGGCGATCCGCACGCTGCTGACCCTCAGCGGGCGGTTCGCGCCACACCGCATCGTGAGCCTGATGAAGTACCCGGAAGCTCCGACCACGCAGGCGGTGCCCTCCGCGTGGGGTCACATCTACATCGACTTCCTCCCGCGGCCGGCGAGGGCTCACACCGCGAACGCCCGTGCCGCGACGGCCTCGCCGCTGGCGGTGACGGGCAACCTGAACCAGGCGCAGTGGAGCCAGCTGTTCGGACGCATCGCGGCGCTGCCGAAGCCGACGGTCGCCGCGGGGCCGAGCTCGACGGCGATTCGCGACCCGCAGGCTGCGCCCACCAACCGCGAACTGGGCGCTCACGGCTAGCCGCCGGAGCTGGGCGCCGACGGCCGACCCGCCCGAACTGGGCGCCCACGGCTAGGCCGCCGCGGGCGCCTGCCTCGTCAAATCAGCCGGTTGCGCTGCCGCCGGCCACGCCGGGGTGGGGTTCAACGCGACCTTCAGGGGGCCCGGTGGGTCTGGCGTGCAGACCGGCGAGCAGCGTGCTCCGGCACTTCGCCTCGGCCGTTTTGAACTGGGCGCTGCCGGTGTTGAGCCCTTTGGTGTCGAAGACCGGGCCTTTGCCCGAGGTGTTGGGTTCACCCACGTTGACCCCGTTCTGGCGCAGGCACGCGGCGAAGCGGGCGAGCACCTCGTGGAATCGCGGGCTGGTGAAGGCGTGTGGCACCCTGCTGAAGTGCCCTCCGGCCGGGAAGTTCGCGCCGCAGGCTTTGAGCGCTTCCGCGTACTGCGCGCGCGTCACGCCCTTGGGCAGCTGCGGTGCGCCGCCGAGGAAGCCGCCGGCCCCGGGGGTGCGCGAAGGGAGGGTGATGCCCTTCTTGGCCAGGCACGCGCGCATCGCGGTGAACCGCGCCGGGTTGGGTCGCCCGGGGGGCGCGGTGGGCGTGGACGACGCCCCGGGGGTGGTCGCGCCGGTCGTCGTCGTGCCTGTCGCGGCCGCGTTGGCGGTTGTCTGAGTCGTGGTGCTTGAAGAGCCGCCGCACGCCGCCAGCCCGAGACAGGCGAGCAGGGCGATTGTCAGTGCGGCTGCGGCCGGTGTGCGGCCCTTGGTGCTGAAGTGAGGCATGGAGCTCCTTTGTCGAAGGACATCAAGATACGGCAATCACCCGCCGAACAGAGCCGGTCCACCGGAGCCCGAGCTCCCGCCCGCGCCCCCGCCTGCACCACGGCCGCCTGCGCCCCCGAACAATGAGGAGAGGCCGCCGCCGGCGGCGCCGACGCTGATCGATTCGGCGCTGACAGCGCCGTCGGAGCCTTTGGCGCCGCGGACGACGACAGTTTCACCGGGGTGGATGCCGTGGAGGTCGGTTTTGACGGTCTTGGTGATCGAAGAGGCGGGGGAGGTGGTGACCTTGACGGTGTTGCCTTCGGCGTTGGTCACGTACAGCGTGCTCCCGCTGATGTAGGAGACTTCGCCGATGGTGGCGCCGCCCGCGAGGCTGCCGAGGCGCCCCGCGAAGCCCCCGCCCCCGGCGAAGCCCCCGGCGCCTGTCGAGCTGCTGCCAGCGCCGCTGCCGGTTGTGGTGGAGCCGGCGGCGCCTCGTAGGGCCGCGAGCCTGGAGGCCAGACCGGCGGCGGCGCCCCCGGTGCTCGAGGAGGAGGTCTGCCCCTTCTCGACGAGCACACCGCCGATGAAGCCGCAGGCGAGCAGGAGCACACCGAGCAGTGCGAGGGGTATGGGATTCCCGCCCGCCCCGAGCAGGCGCCGGCGCGGGCGCGGTGGGAGCTCTTCCAGGGGCTCCTCCGCCCACTGGTCCTCTTGCTCGTGGATGGCGGTTGGTGCCTCGGGCATGACGGACTCCTCGTTGGGGGTGGGGGGTGCGACGGGGTGCTCCTCGCTGGGGGCGGGCGCGGTCGGGAGCTCCTCCTTGGGGGTGGGTGCCTCACTCAAAGCGCAGGGCCTCGATCGGTCGCAGGCGCGCGGCGCGCCCGGCGGGGTAGGTGCCGAAGAACAGGCCGGTCAAGACGGCTGCGCCGAAGGCGAGGAAGATGGAGTAGGTGGCGATCGCCGGGTGCACACCGGCGATTTCGAACTGGGAGCCCACCACGCCGAGCAGCACGCCGGTGAGGCCGCCGATCAGCGAGACGAGCACGGCCTCGGTCAGGAACTGAGTGAGGATGTCCGAGCGGCGCGCGCCGACGGCCTTGCGGATGCCGATCTCGCGGGTTCGCTCGGTGACCGAGACGAGCATGATGTTCATCACGCCGATGCCGCCGACGAGCAGCGAGATCGCGGCGACCTCGCCGAGCAGCGTGGTGAAGACCGAGGTGGTGGAGGAGGTGGTTTCCAGCAGCGAGCCCTGGTTGATGACCTGAAAGCCGGGTTCGGCGGTGTCCTTGACGCGGTGGCGCTGCTCGAGGATCTGCGTGACCTCGGCTTCGGCGGAGGAGAGCGCGGACTCCGAGGTGGCCTCTACCGTGATCGAGTCGATCGGGCCGTAGCCCGAGAGGGAGTCCTGCACGGTGGAGATCGGGGCGACGACGATTTCGTCGAGATTGGAGACCCCGTTGGAGCCCTTGGCGGCGAGCACGCCGACGACCTCGAAGTTGACCCCGTTGGCGCGCATCGTCTGCCCCACAGGGTCCTGCCCTCCGAACAGCTCTTCGGCGACGGTCTGCCCGATCACGGCCACGCGCGCGTGGTGGGCGACGTCGGCTTCGGTGAAGGCGGCGCCTTCCTGGAGGTGGTAGCCGTGGGCGGCGAGGTAGGAGGGGGTGGTGCCGACGAACGTGCCGGGCTCGTAGGAGGTGCCGTCGAAGACGAGTGTGACGCCGGTTGCGTTGACGACGGGCGAGGCGCTCTTGACGTCGGGCGCTTCGGAGCGGCTCTGCAGGGCGGCGGCGTCCTGCCTGGTCAGCGAGACGGCGCTCGAGGACGCCCCGCCAAACCGCGCGCCGCCGCGGATCGCGCCGGACTCGACGAGCAGCACGTTGGTGCCGAGGCTCTCGATGCGTTCCTCGACCGCTTTGGAGGAGCCGTTGCCGACGGCGATCAGGATGATCACCGAAGCCACGCCGATCGTCATGCCGAGGATCGTCAGGCCGGAGCGGAGCTTGTTGGCGACGATCCCGCCCCAGGCGATGCGCAGCGTCTCGACGCCGATCATGGCTGCGCCTCGACGAGGGCCGCAAGGTGCGCGGACTTCAGGTGGTGGGAGGCGGGCGGTGGGTCGTGGACACCGAGCAGGCGGTGGTCCTCGACCACCTGCCCGTCCGAGAGGCGCACGATGCGCTTGGTCTGCGCGGCGACGTCGGGCTCGTGGGTGATCAGCACGACGGTGCGCCCTTCGAGGTTGAGGTCCGCGAAGATCGCGAGCACGTCCTCGGTGGAGTGCGAGTCGAGGTTGCCGGTCGGCTCGTCGGCGAGGATCAGCGAGGGGTTGGTGACAACAGCGCGGGCGACGGCGACCCGCTGCTGCTGGCCGCCGGAGAGCTCGGAGGGCAGGTGGTGCAGGCGGTTGGCCATGCCCACCGAGGTCAGCGCGCGTTCGGCACGGCGACGACGCTCGGCACGGTGCAGGCCGGCGTAGGCGAGCGGCAGTTCGACGTTGGCGAGCGCGGGGGTGCGTGCCACGAGGTTGAAGGACTGAAAGACGAACCCGAGCTTGCGGTTGCGCAGGTCGGAGAGCTCGTCCTCGTCGAGGTCGTGGGCGTCGGTGCCGTCGATCAGATAGCGCCCGTCGGTGGGGATGTCGAGGCACCCGAGGATGTTCATGAGCGTGCTCTTGCCGCTGCCGGAGGAGCCCATGACCGCGACGAAGTCGCCGCGCTCGATGCGCAGCGAGACGCCGCGCAGCGCGGGCACGCGGATCGGCCCGATGGCGTAGGTCTTGGAGACCTCGCGGACGTCGATCACGGGGTGAGTGGTGGAGAGCCGCATCACTGCCTATATAGGCTCGAAAAAGATGTTGCGTCAGCTGGGTATGTGGGGTCGAAGAAGTTGTTCATCGCCCACCTATATATGGGGTCCAAAAAGAAGTCCATCAACCCCCCCTGAAGCCGCCGCCCGGTCCGCCGAAGAACGCTGCGCCGCCGCCCCCACCGAGGCCGCCGGCAGCCCCACCGAGCGCGCCGGTGCGGCTGCCCAGCCTCGAGATGAGGCTCGAGGTGGTGGAGGTGGCGCGCGCGACGGGCAGGACGATCTGTTCGCCGGCGGAGAGGCCGGAGAGGACGATCGTGGAGCTGTCGCCGGCCAGTCCGGTGACGACACGGCGGCGGGTCTCGGCGCCGTCGTGCACGACTGTGACGGTGTCGGCGGAGATCGCGGTGGTGGGAACGTTGACGCCTTCGGCCTGCTTGACGACGACTTCGGCGGTGGCGGACATCCCCGGTTTCAGCCCGGAGGCGAGCTGGTCTAGCTGGAAGGTGACGTCGTAGCTGACGACGCCAGAGGAGGAGGTGGGGAGGGTGGCGACGGAGAGAACGTGCGCCGCCAGCTTGAGGCCTTCGAGCGCTTCGATCGTGACCGTGGCCGGCTGTCCGGGACGGACGTTGACGACTTCCGACTCGGAGAGGGGCACGACAAGCTGCATCGAGGAGAGGTCGCTGAGCACGGCGAAGGAGGAGCTCGAGGAGCTCGAACCTGAACCTGAGCCTGAGCCTGAGGAACCGGAGCCCGAGGCGGCAGAGGACGCCCCGAAGGCCGATGCCGCGGAGGAGGAGCCCGAGCCGGAGGAGCCGGAGCCGGACGAGCTGGACGAGGCACGGGTGGTCCCGCTCGCGGTGACGGCTTCACCGACCTCCCCGGAGAGCGAGACGATCGTGCCGGTCATCGGAGCGAAGAGCTTGGTATCGGAGAGCGCCTGTTCGGCGCTCTGCACGGTGAGGCGATCGCTCTTGACGGCAGCGCGAGCGGAGGCGATGTTGGCTTCGCGGGCGGCGGCGGAGAGGGTGGCTTTGGCAGGGGTGGTGCTGGCACCTTCCGTGGTGGGCGTGGTGGTGCTCGCTTCTTCGCCGGCGGCGGGGGTGGTGTGAGTGGTGTGGGTGGGATGAGTGGCGGCGGGGGTGGTGTGGGTGGGTGTGGTGGTGGCGACTTCGGTCGGGGTGGTAGATGCGCCGACCGAGGCGGCTGAGGCGGTGGCCCGGCCGGAGCTCGAGGAGGAACCCGAGCCGGAGGCGCCTTCCCCGTCGGTTTCTTCCTCCTGGACGAGCGAAGCTTCGGCGGCCTGCAGAGAGGCTCGGGCCTGTTCGAGGGTGACTTCGGCGGTGTCGGGGTTCAGTTCGGCGAGCAGCTGGCCCTCGGTGACGTGGGCGCCCTGAGAGACATAGATCTGAGTGACGACGCCGGAGGTCTTGAAGCCGAGGTCGAGCTGCGTGGCGGCCTGAATGTTGCCCGAGCCGGAGACGGTGGACTGGACGACACCCTGGCCGACGGTGATGGTGCGGCCTGTGGTGGTCGTGCTGCCCGAGGCCGGTCCGACGACGAGCACCGCGGTGACGACTGCGCCAACGCAAAGAACGCCGAGAAGCACTGTGGGCCACGGTCGGGTTGAGCGTACGGGCACGTCTCGATCATGGGGCGGAGCCATAAAGGGTGCGTAAGAAGGTTCGGGGTGCCCCACGCGTGCCCTGCCGGCCGATGCCCTAACGTATCGAGGGCGTTGCCCGAGCAAGTGTTGCACCTATCGATGCTGCTGCGCAGCCCACTACTGGATCGCACGGGGGAGCGGCTGGGGAGAGTGGAGGACGTGATCGTGCGCCTGGCGGACGGGGGGTACCCGCCGGTGACGGGGCTGAAGGCGCGGATCGGCGGCCGGGAGCTGTTCGTGCCGGTGGACAAGGTGGCGACGCTCGAGGCCAGGGCGGCGAAGCTGGCGGGCCAGAAACTGAACCTGGGGCGCTTCGAGCGGCGCGTGGGGGAGGTGCTGCTGCGCCAGGACGTGCTGGGCCGCAAGCTCGTGAACGTCGAGGCGGACCCGCCGCGGCTCGTGAGCGCGCACGAGATCGAGCTGGCGTGCATCGAGGGGTGGTGGCGGCTGGTGGGCGTAGACCCCTCCTTGCGCGCGCAGCTGCGCCGGGCGCTGCCGCGGGCGCTGAGAGGAGCGGTGGGGGACCGGCCGTTCCTGGACTGGACCGACCTGGAGCCGTTCGTCGGCCACGTGCCCACCGCGCGCCTGCGCTTCTCCCACCGCAAGCTCGCGAACCTGCACCCGGCGGAGATCGCGGACCTGGTCGAGGCGGCCTCGCACGACGAGGGCGAGGAGCTGATCGAAGCGGTCGGCCAGGACCGTGAGCTCGAGGCGGACGTCTTCGAGGAGCTCGACGAGCACCACCAGCTGGAGTTCATCTCCGAGCGCCCGGACGCGCAGGTCGCGGCGGTGGTCGCACGGATGGCGGCGGACGACGCGGCGGACCTGATCGGGGAGATCGACCAGGAGCGCAGGGGCCGGATCCTGGCGCTGCTGCCGCCGGCGGGGCGCAGGCGGATCGAAACGCTGATGGGCTACAACCCGGCGACGGCCGGGGGGATGATGAGCCCGGACTTCATCGACCTCCCGGAGGAGGCGACGGCGCAGGACGCGCTGGCGAGGGTGCGCGCGAGCGCGATCGCGGCGGGCGCGCTGAGCACCGTCTACGCGCACGACGCGACGGGCGCGCTGAGCGGCGCGGCGACGATCGTGGCGCTGCTGCGCGCCGACCCGCAGGCGCCCCTGGCGAAGGTGGCGGAGGAGGAGCCGGAGTCGGTGCACACCGACGCAGACCTGCCCGAGGTGGCGCGCACGATGACCGACTACAACCTCGCGGCGCTCCCGGTCGTGGACGAGCAGCAGCAAGTGGTGGGCGTGATCACCGTGGACGACGTGCTGGAGCTGACGCTGCCGGCCGGCTGGAGGCGGCGCTTCGGGCTGGTGCGCGACTGAACGGAGACCGTGCGAGCGGCGGTCGCCATCCGCGGACCCGAACTGAGTCGGGCTGTCAGACGTTCGTGAGCAGGTCGCCGAGGAACTGCTCGAAGCCACCCTCGGTCGTCATGAAGTAGCTGGAGTGCGTCTTTTCGATTGTCTCGAGCGAGTCGGCGCCCAGAAGGACGATGTCGAGGTCGTTCCTGCCCAAGTTCTGCTTCTCGATGCTCTCGTAGGCTGCGAGTGCGGCGTCGTAGTCGTCGAACTCGGTGACCGTCGCTTTGGCGGCCCGTATGTCGTAGATCACTAGGAAATGGCGGATCTCGTCTACGTTCATGGCTGCTCCCCGTCATGTTGCGAGGCGAGATAGGGCTCAGCAAGCATATATCGACGGCGTAGCTCCGCGCTGAAGTCGTCCGACGGCACGGTGGACGCTTCCGTCATCGCCAGCAGTTCGCTCATGCCCACATAGTAGGCGTGGACCGCATCGTGGCCCCTACCGGACTTGTAATCGACCCGCAGGTGGCGGGAGTCGCGCTCAACCTGGTTGGCCCAGAAGTCCTGCAGGTGGGTCCGCACTTGCACCTCGATCTTCACGCCCTGCTTGACGACGATGAGATGGAGGGCACGGTAACCAGAGTCCTTTGGTGTACGGACGTAATCGCGATACCGATGGACCTTCCAGTTCTTGCGGAGTCTACGGGCGACATCGTCTGCTGCCGCCTGAGTCGGCAGGATCGCGCGCACGCCGCCGATGTCCTCCATGGCGGTAAGGCGCATAGTCGGATAGCGGCTGAGCTTGTCGAGGATGGTCGAGAACTTCTTGAGCCGCTGCGTGACCGACACGACCCGGGAGCCCGGAATAGAGTACGGGCGAATATAGTGGCGGAGGTT
Organism: uncultured Solirubrobacterales bacterium; assembly: GCA_963725535.1. Classification (GTDB taxonomy): domain Bacteria; phylum Actinomycetota; class Thermoleophilia; order Solirubrobacterales; family Solirubrobacteraceae; genus Palsa-744. Next base: position 177,692 of record CAVRYX010000007.1, on the reverse strand, counting down.
CGCGTTCGTGTTTCGCAGCGGGCCGGCGTGCCGCTCGCGCCAGCCCTCCAGCAGTTCGACTTCCTCGCTGATGGGTGCCCACTCCTCGTCGGTGATCGCTCAAGGTCAACTTCGCCGTCGATTGCTGCTGTGCGAAGCGCAGCGAGACTTCTCCCGGCCTTGTTGATTTGGACAAGACTGTCGGTGTCGGGCTTGACGGTCGCAGCAGTGACCTTGCTTCCGTCGGGCATGGCGAGAAGCTATCCGACTTGGTGGTCGCTCAAGTCGAGGCTGACGGCTGGGCGCGTTGAGGGGCTCGTCCCAGCGGGGTGCCGCTTGGGTATAGCGGTGCTACCCTGAGCCCGAACGAGCCCCTGAAACGACGCGCGCGGAAAGGAGGCTGGGATGGATCGAGAACAGCCACGAAGTACCCAGCCGCAGGCGCGCACGTCGGGCTCGTCCCCGCAGGTCTAGCAGCCTCCCCGGGACTACCGTCGCGGCTCGCGCCGATCGTCGGCGGACGCCGATCACCGTTGGGTGTCGGTCGCTGACGGTCGCTCGTAAATTAGAGATGTCCGCTCGTAGAGCAGTCCCCAGGCGCAGAAAGGAGGTGAACCGAGATGGCCGAGAACCCAACGACGCTGGACGACGAGCAGGCGCGGACGGCTGCGCGGGTTGCGGTCCCGCCTTCCGGGTCCGGCGTGCCCGAGGCCCCCGGGTCTGGCGTGCGCGAGCCCCTCGCGCAGACGCACCCGGAGGGCGTGCCGCCCGTCCTCGACCCGGCCCACCTCGGTGACATCCGCGGGGCGCTCGGGACGATCAGGATGGGCGACACCGGCGCGCGTCACGGGTGGCGCTCGCGGGGGATGGCGCTGCTGGCGATCATGGGCCCGGGGCTGATCGTGATGGTGGGCGACAACGACGCGGGCGGCGTCTCCACGTACGCGCAGGCGGGGCAGAACTACGGGACGAGCCTGCTGTGGGTGTTGGTGCTGCTGATCCCCGTGCTGATCGTCAACCAGGAGATGGTGATCCGCCTCGGAGCCGTCACGGGGGTGGGCCACGCGCGGCTGATCAACGAGCGCTTCGGGCGCTTCTGGGGGTGGTTCTCGGTCGGGGACCTGTTCATCCTCAACTTCCTGACGATCGTGACGGAGTTCATCGGGGTGAGCCTCGCGCTCGGGTACTTCGGGGTGAGCAAGTTCGTCGCGGTGCCCGCGGCGGCGGCGGCGCTCGTGGCGATCACCGCGACGGGCAGCTTCCGCAGTTGGGAGCGGTTCATGTACGTGTTCGTGGTCGCCAACTTCCTGGTGATCCCGCTGCTGGTGCTGGTGCACCCCGACTTTGCGACGATCGCGCACGACACGGTGACACCCTCGATCCAGGGCGGCGCGAGCTCGACGGCGGTGCTGCTGATCATCGCGATCGTGGGCACGACGGTGGCGCCGTGGCAGCTGTTCTTCCAGCAGTCCAACATCATCGACAAGCGCATCACGCCGCGGTGGATCAACTACGAGCGCGCCGACACGGTGATCGGGGCGTTCGTCGTGGTGATCGGCGCGGGCGCGATTCTGTCGGTGGCGGCGTTCGCGTTCGCGGGCACCCCCGCGGCGGGCAACTTCGCCGACGCGGGCACGGTGGCCACCGCGCTGCGGACCTACGTGGGCCCCGCGGCGGGGACGTGCTTCGCGATCGTGCTGCTGAACGCCTCGCTGATCGGCGCGGCGGCGGTGACGCTCGCGACGAGCTACGCGTTCGGAGACGTGTTCGGCGCGAGCCACTCGTTGCACCGCGGCATCAGGGACGCGAAGCTGTTCTATGCGACGTTCACGCTGATGGTGTGCGCAGCGGCGGGCATCGTGCTGCTGCCGGGCGCCCCGCTGGGGTTGATCACGACCGGGGTGCAGGCGCTCGCGGGCGTGCTGCTGCCGAGCGCGACGGTGTTCCTGCTGCTGCTCTGCAACGACCGCGCGGTGCTCGGCCCGTGGGTCAACGCGCCGTGGCTGAACGCGGTGGCGGCGGTCATCATCGGGGTGCTCGTCGAGCTCTCGCTGGTGCTGGTCGCGAGCACGGCGTTCCCGACGGTGAACGTCACCCACCTGTTCGTGTACCTGTCGGTCGCGCTCGTGGCAGGCCTCGCCGCGATGGGGGCCTACGTCCTGCTGCGCCGCGTCCCCGCGGGCGCGGCGGCGGGGGTGACGGAGGAGGAGGCGGCGTTGTCCAAGGAGCGCCGCCACGCCTGGACGATGCCGCCGCTGGCGCTGCTGGAGCGACCCGTGTGGTCGCCGGGCCGCCGCGCGGCGATGTTGCTGCTGCGCGGCTACCTGGTCGTGGCGGTGGCTCTTTTGGTCGTGAAGACAGTGCAGCTGGGCCACTAGAGAAGCTGCGTATGGTGACGAGGTCAGTCCCCCTCGAGGCTCGTGGGGACCGGCTCCCCGCGGGGCGGGGGGTCGTCGAGCAGCAGGCGAGGGACGGTCACCGGTTCGAGGCCCCGCCGGCGCAGACCGCGGACGATGGCCGGCAGCGCGGCGAGTGTCTCGGAGCGGTCGCCGCCGGCGTCGTGCATGAGGATGATCGCGCCGGGGTGGGCGCCGGCGAGCGCGCGCTGCACGATCGCGGCGGTCCCCGGGAGGGTGTAGTCGGAGGTGTCCTCAGACCACAGCACCATCAGCAGGTGCAGGGCGCGCAGCTCCTTGAAGGTCGTGGCGTTGAAGGAGCCGTAGGGAGGACGGAACAGGCGCGGGGTGGGGCCGCCGAGGAGCTGGATGCGGAGCATCTGTTCGAAGAGCTCTTCGTGCTGGGCGTGGGCGGAGAGTTCCGCCATCGGAGGGTGGGTCTCGGTGTGGTCGCCCACGACGTCCCCGAAGCGCAGCTCGGCGAGGGTGCCGGCGGAGAACCACCGCTCCTCCTCGCCGATCGCGAAGAAGGTGGCGTGCACGTGCAGCGAGTTCAACACGTGCACGAACCGGAGCGTGTAGGGGCCGGGGCCGTCGTCGAAGGTGAGCGCGAGCTCGTGCCCGTGGTGGCCCCCTTCGGTGACGGCGGGGGTGTAGGAGAGGACGCGGTTGACCGCCGCTTCTTCGGCGCTGCGCTGCCGCGCTGGCCGATCCCGGACGATCGGTCGCTGGGCGGGGGTGAGCGGCACAGCGGTCGCCCGGCGCGCGGCCCGGTGAGCGGCGGTGCGGCGGGCGCCCCCGCGGGAGTGGGCGGCGCCGAGTGCGAGCGCGAGTAGCGCCACCAGCGCGAGCGCCGCGCCGGCGCGGCGGCGGCGGTACCGTGCCCTGGGGTCGCTTGACCAGGGGGGAGGGGCGGCGCCTGACGGCGAGAGCGTGGTGCCCGACCGCGGGGTGGGGGAGGCCATCCGGCCACGTTGTAGCGCAAGCAGGGGACCGGCGTCAGGGTATGTTGAATCGGTGCTGCCCTTCTGGCTCTCCATCGGCCTGCTCTCGCTCACCCAGGGCGCGCTCGTGGCGCTCCCCGGCACGCTCTCGATCCCGTGGGTCGCCCGGCGGCGCAGCCGCCTGTGGGCGGCGGTCCCTCCGCTCTCGGTGATTGGCTTCGTGTTCGTTGCCCGCGCCGCGGAGCAGGCGAGCGCGCAGAGTCTCACCTACCTGGCGCTCGTCGCGGTGCCGCTCCTCGCGGCGCTCGCGCTGGGTTGGCTGGGGCGGGGCGCGCGGCCCGCCCTGGCGCTCCTGGTGCCCGTGCTGTTCGCGCTCGCGTGGGCCGACCGCACGGGGCTCGCGGGGCAGGCGGCGGCGCTCGCGCTCTCCGCGCTCTCCTGCGTGACCCTGGGGGTGTTGCTCGCAGCGGTCACCCCGCCGCGGTGGCTGGCGGCTGGGATCGTGTTGATGGCGTGCGCGGACACTGCGCTGGTGGCCTCCGAACTGCTGCAGCACCCTAACAACGTGCTCCTCGCCGCCCACCCCGCGGCGGGCCTGCCGCGCCTGCAGGCCGCGCTCTTCGGCTCGGGCGCAATGGGCTACGGGGACCTGTTCGTAGCCGGCGTGTTCGGGGGCCTGCTCGCCCGCGGGTGGCCTCCCCGGGATTTCCCCTCGGTCCGCGCCCGCCAGGTCCGCGCCGCGGGGCTCGTCGCGTGCCTCGCGGTCGCCTTCGACCTACTGTTTTTCACAGTCAACGAGCTGCCCGCGACGGTACCGGTGGCAGTGGGTCTGGTCCTCGTGGTGCTTGCGCCCAGCGCTCGGACGCGGGGCACGGAAGCCCCGCGCGCGCTGCCGTCGTGGCCTCGCCCACCTGCGCGGATGCGCCCCAAATGAGCACCCTCTCGTCCGCTCCCTCCGGGATGGCGGGCTCCGCCCTTCCTCTGTCGAGGAGGCGGAGGCTTATTTGGGACCGCGGTCCAGTGCGCCCGCGGCGTGCGCGCGCGAGGATGGTCACTTCGAACCTACGAGGAGGCCAGCGATGCACGGACACCCAGGATCCGTTGAGCGCAAGATTCGCATCTGGATCGCCCAACAGGAACGCAACCGGCGGGAAGAGGGAGCACTCGGTCTGCTCGATGCGCGCGGCAACGCGCCCGTGACGGGGCGGCTCGAGGGCCCCGGGCCCAGGCCGTCCCGGTTGTCCTCCTAGACCCGCCGTCTGGACGGCCGGCTCGTTATCGCGTCCTCGGGGACGGGGGCCTGCCTCGCGGCGAACCGTCCGTGGCCGCTGATCAGCCCAGCGGCTTTCGTCCGGTGGCCAGCTTGACCGAAACAGGCAGCTCCAGATGGTCTCCGGCCCGGTACGCGCTCACCACCTGATCAAACTCGGTTCGGATCTGATCCTGGGTATCTTGAGTTTGGCCGAGAATCAGAGTGGAGGTGCGCACCGTCCCAGCAAGCAGGCCGTCCCAAAGCTCGTCGGCCGAGGTGACTGGGTGTGTAAACGCGAGCGTCTCGACCTCGACGTTCTCAAGCCCCGCTCCGCGAAGCAGGCCGGCGAACTCGTCGTCGTGTGAGAACCGGAAGAAGTCGGGACCTTGGGGGATGTCCGCAGGCGGAGTTGCCGCGGTCGCAGCGACCGCGTCGAGGAAGACCCCGAGGAGGCGAGCCCGCTCGGGGAGATCCCACGCGCTGAGCCCCATTCGTCCGCCGGGTGCCAGTACTCGCGAGAACTCGCGGGCCGCTCGCTCGGGTCGTCCAAGGTGGAGGACCAGGAAGTTCGCGACCACGGCGTCGAACGACGCGTCGGAGAATGGGAGCGCCTCGGCGTCCGCCCGGCGAAACTCGATCTCCGGATGGCGCTCGCGGGCGAGGGCGACCATCGCCTCTGCAACGTCGACGCCGACGGCCTCCGCGCCCCGCGCGGCGGCGCCCGCCGCCACGTAGCCTGGACCGGTGGCCACGTCGAGCACTCGTTCGCCGCGCCCGACCTTGACCGCATCGAGCAATGGATCGATCGATTGGGCTGTGATCCGGCCGAAGAGCTCCTCGTAACCCGCCGCCTTGCGCTCCCATCCCGCTGCCTCGAAGGCATTGAAGGCATCAGCGTCGATCGGTCCGGTCACGTCGCCGGATCTTAGTGACCAGCCTTCGGTGACGCAACTGCTAATGGCGTGGCACAGGCAGTTCCTCGTAGCTAACAACAACCGGTTGCTCTGCTCAGGCATACGATGCGTGCATGATCGAGGTGCTCACGCGATATGTGCGCAGTGGCGATCTGCAGATCGCCTACCAGGTGGCCGGTGAAGGAGCGCTCGATGTGTTGGTGGTGCCGAGGTGGTTCTCGAACATCGACCTCGACTGGGAGCTGCCGCCCTGCATCAAGGCTGGCGATCGGCTCCTGCGAGCCGCGCGCTGCGGAACCTCTCCGGGCTTCTTCTGCCCATGAAACGAGGCAATGCGGGCGGAGGGACTCGAACCCCCAAGGGCTTGCGCCCACCGGCTCCTAAGTTCTGCCATTCCGCCGCCGACCCCTGTAGAATAAGGCTTGTTCAAAGCGGTTTTGAAGCCGCTCGTCCAGTTGCTTTATGCGATTTGGGAACACGTAGGGAACACGATGGCCTCCTACGGAGTTCCCGCGATGACATCGCCAGGGGTCCGGCACCCGGCGAGGAGGGGTCTAATGAGTTCGCAGGACACGGTCCGCCCGACGGGCCATCTGCAGGTCAAGGGCAAGCGCGGCAACCGCGCCTTCTACGCGCTCGTGCGCGACGCTGAGGGGCGCCGGCAGCGGAGGCTCGGCCCGGCGTGGGTCAAGGACTCGGGCAAACGCACCGCACGGGGCGCCGTCAGATGGGTGGCGCGTGACGGCACCAAGCCCGACGGCCACCTGACGCCCACGGAGGCGGAGGACATGCTGCGCGACATGCTCACCGCCGCCTCGAGACGCCCGGCCAAGCGCGCGAGGTCGTCCACCACGGCGATGACGCTGCGCGAGGCGTGCGACCACTGGCTGCGCTGGGCCGAGAGCGACAGCGAGGTCAAGCGCTCGACGCTGGGCGACTACGGCAACGTGTGCGATCGGATCTGTCGCGACCTCGGGGCGCAGACACGGGTGTCGGCGATCACGACGGAGCGACTGGAGGAGTGGATCGAGGGCTTCCCGGCGGAGCGGAGGATCTCCGTCCCCGAGGCCAGGAAGCGGCGCGCGGCAGGGGTCGAGGTGAGGCGCCTGGCCGACGGCACACACCTGCAGCTCACGTCCGCCAGCTCGCGCACCAAGCGCAAGTACCTGGTCAACCTCAACGGGGTGATGAAGCGGGCGATGAAGCTCGGGGCGATCACGAGCAACCCCGTCACGCTGGTGGACCGTCCGGGTCGGGTGCGCAAGCACCGGACGCTGGCGACCACCCAGTTTCTGCGCCCCGCCGAGGTCCACGCGCTCGTGCGAGCCGCGGCTGAGAGCAACGGGCAGGACGCCGCGATGTTCATGGTCGCGGCATTCTGCGGCCTGCGCCTCGGCGAGCTGCTCGAGCTGCGCTGGCGCGCGATCGACTTCACGGGCTCTGCGATCCACGTCGAGTCCAGCTACGTGCGCAACGCGAAGGGCACCCCGAAGTCGGGAGCGGGGCGCACGGTGCCGATGGCCGCGGAGGTCGCGCAGGCGCTCACCGAGCTCCTGCATGCAGGGCTCGCGAGGTCGGAGGCGGACCTGGTGTTCGCCGGCGGCCAGGGTCGCCACGTCAACGGCAACGCGCTGCGCAAGCGCTACTACGTGGCGCTGGAGCGCGCGGGGCTGAGGCGCATCAGGATCCACGATCTGAGGCATACCTTCGGAACGGTCTGCGCCGCGAAGGGCATCCCGCAGACGACGATCAAGGAGTGGATGGGCCACTCCGACCTGGCAACGACCGAGATCTACACGGCGTTCTATCCGCAGGACGCCGACGCGGCCAGGATCTCGGCGGCGTTTGCGGAGGAGCCGGGCGTGCAGCTCGCGGGGGTCGGCGGCTAGCTGTAGTTCCTAGCAACGTTCGTCAGCCTTGAGCCGGGCGGCTTGTGGCTGAGGGCGCCGTGTGGTCGTGTGAAGTTGTAGTGCTTCAGCCAGGGGAGGAGCGCTGCGGTTCGTTCGTTGCTTGTCTGAAAGACGCGGCCGTAGGCCCACTCGCGCTGCAGTGTTTGGATGAAGCGCTCCGCCTTGCCGTTGGTGCGTGGGCGGTAAGGGCGTGTGCGTAGGTGGCGCAGCTGAAGCTCGCGGCAAGCCGCGGCGTGGACGTGAGAGCGATAGGAAGAGCCGTTGTCGGTCATCACGCGCTGCACGGTGATGGCGTGGCTGGCGAAGAACTCGAGCGCCCGGCGCAGGAAGGCGACGGCTGTTGTGCCCTTCTCATCGGTGAGCACCTCGGCATAGGCCAGGCGGCTGTGGTCGTCGATCGCGACGTGGACGAACTCCCAGCCGGCATCGCCGACGCGACGACCGTCGGGCGTGTAGGTGTTCTTGCTCTGCCCCCGGCGATCGCCGGTGATGCGGTGTCCGGGTTTGAGGATCCTTCCGAGCTTCTTGACGTCGATGTGGATCAGCTCACCCGGTCGCCGGCGCTCATAGCGGTTCGGCGGCTCTGGGGGATCGAGTCGGGAGCGCTTGCCCAGACCGACGCGCTTGAGCACCGCCGAGACGGTCGAGAGCGCCATCCGCAGGGCTATCGCGATCTGGGAGGCGGTCATCCGCAGCCGTCTCAGGCGAACGATCTCTCGGACACGCTCTGGCGATGTCTTGTGCGGGATACGCTTCGGTGCTGAGGAGCGATCGAGCAACCCCTCCGCGCCCTCGGCTCGCCAGCGGGCGATCCAGCGACGCGCCGTGCGGTCGGTGATCCCGGCGGCCTCGGCCGCCTCCATCACCGACCAGCCATCATCAACGCGATCAACGAGCAGCTGCCTGCTCTTCGGACAGGTCCGAGCGTTAGCGTGCAACTTCATCCGGTGTCCTCCTTGGGCTGGTGGCTTCGACACCAATCAGCCTCCAAGGAGGCCCGGATGACAAACCGGACGAACCTACTCAGGAACTACAGCTAGAAGCCGACCCGTCGCTCGCCCAGCGCGCGCTCCAGATCGCCGCGGATGAACTTCAGGTGCCGCCCGATCTTGACGTGGGGCAGCTCTCCGCGCTTGGCGTAGGCGTAGACCGAGGACCGCGGAATCCCCAGCAGGGTCGCGGCCTGCTCCGCGTCGAGCAGGGGCTCTCGGAGGATTTCGGCTGTTGGCTGGGGTTGGTTCATGGTGGACTCTCAGCCCAAATTAGCAAAACAGCCTATGAATTGCAAAGCTACGTCATACTACAAGGGCGAATGACGCGGACTCCATCCTTCAATATGAGGCTGCCAACCGCGGAACGCAGCCAGGTGCTGCTGCGGGCCGGCGTGTTCGCCGCCGCTGTTGCGCTGGAGCGGCGGCGCATCGCACGCGGGTCTCCCAGGCGGGTGCGCCGTGTGGACGCCCGGACTGGAGCGGAGCCCAACCTGCGCCAGACGATCATTGTGCTCGGCGCGCAGCGCGCGACCCCATGGCTGCTCGGCAAGTTGATCCCCGGGCCGGACGCGGAGGAGCAATTGTCAAATGTTGTGGATGAGAAGGTGAAGCATCAGGCGGCGACCTCCTGGTCCGTTGTCGTGGTTTCGTTGTCTGTGACCTTCGCTCCGTCCTTGAAACTCATTCCGTCGAGCACGTCGGCGACGAGCTCGTGGCCGTTGAATCGTCGCCAGCGTTCCTGGGCGGCGTCGAGCAGCTTGTAGGCCATCGCCAGGGCGGCCTTCTTCGAGCCGGCGCCCTTCGTGACGCGGGTCCTGAGCTTCACCGTCGCGAAGCTCGACTCGATCGCATTGGATGTCCGCAGGTGGCGCCAGTGCTCGGCGGGGAAGTCATAGAAGGCGCCCAGGTGCTGCCAGTCGCGGTCGAGCTTCGCGATCGCCTTCGGGTACTTGGCGTCGAACTCCTCGCGCAGTCGCCCGAGTGCCTGGCCGGCCTCGGCGCGGGTTGGTGCCTCCATGATCTCGTGCAGCATGCCCTTCGCTCTGGGCTGCAGGCGCTTGGGAAGCGCGTCGAGGACGTTCGCGATTGCGTGCACCCAGCACGCCTGCCGTCGCGCCCCTGGGAACACGTCCCGCAGGGCCGCCCAGGTCCCGAGGGCGCCGTCGCCGACCACGAGCTTCGGCTCGTTGACGCCGCGGGCCTTCAGGTCGCGCATCACGCCGGCCCATGACTCAGTCAACTCGCGGTATCCATCCTCGACGGCGAGCAGCTCCTTGGCCCCATCCTCGCGCACGCCGATCACCACGAGCAGGCACAGACGCGCGTCCTCGCCGAGGCGCACAGAGACGTGAACCCGTCGACGAACCAGTACGCATACTGGTGAAAGCGCAGCTCGCGCCGCCGGAACGCCTCGTGCTCGGCCTGCCAGCTCTCAGTCAGCCGCGCGATCGAGCTCGCCGACAGTCCCGAGGCGTCCTCGCCGAGCAGATCCCGCAACGCCGGGCCGAAGTCCCCGGTCGAGAGCCCGTGCAAATACAGGATCGGGAGCACCTCGGTGACCTTCGGCGAGCGGCGGGCGTACTTCGGCAAGATCCGCGAACTGAACCGCCGGCGCGCCCCCGTCTCTGCGTCTATGCGCTTGTCGTTGACCCGCGGCGCGCGGAGCGGGACCGTCCCAGAGCCGACCGTCACCCGCCGCTCCCGCGCGTGGCCGTTGCGGACGACCAGCCGCTTGCCGTGCTCATCGAGCTCCTCGACGAACGAGCAGAGATACTGCTCGACCTCCACCTCGAGTGCCGCAGCGATCATGCGCCGAGCGCCCTCGCGAGCCAAGCCGTCAAGCGTAACCTGACCCTCGTGGTCCTCCCCACGAGGGAGCGTGCGAACATTCTCCATGGCGTGCCTTCCTTTCCCGCCTCGCGGCGGTCGGTCTTTGTCAACCGGGAAGGTACGCCGCCTTCCTCTTCACACGCATCCACAACTTTTGGGTATAGCTCGACGCGGAGTTGCAGCGCATCAAACCCGAAATCGAACGGGTGCGCTTGGAGCACCCCGATGACCCGAGCGCTCGCCAGGAGGCGATCATGCGTGTCTATCAGGGACGGCAAGGAGTACAGGTCGGGTGCCTACCCGTGCTGATCCGCGCCGGGGCCGCGGTTGTTCTCGATCGCTGTCCGGTTCCCTTCCTCGCGGAGCGGCGAACGCTGGTTGACGTGCTTGCAGGCACGAAGTCGGTGCGCGATGGCCCTTCACGGTTGACGCGCCTGCGTAGGCGTTGCCATGCTCGCTGAGGTGACGCATAGGCTGGCGCCCGCGCCACCTGCGGCACGACCGAACGTTGGGATATAGTCAACTCGCTGTGCCACTCGATCGGATCACCAAGTCGCTGCTCGACGATTTCGTGAGCAGCGAAGGCATCAACCGGATGCCGGAGTCAGACGCCTTCGAGCGGTTCGCTGCATACTGCGTCGTCTCGCGCGAGCACCCGGAGACGTTCAACCCTGATGACGTAGTAGTGGGAAGCGGCAACGACACCGGGATTGACGCAATCGCCGTGATCGTCAACGGTAGCCTGATCAGCGGCGTCGACGAACTGGAAGATCTACTCGCGTCGAGTGGCTATATCGAGGCGACATTCGTATTCGTCCAAGCGAAGACGAGCAACAGCTTCGACGCTGGCGAGATTGGCACATTCTGCACAGGAGTGCGTGATTTCTTTGCGCAGGAGCCGGTCCTGCCGCGGAATGACAGCATCCAGGCGATGGCCGAGCTGCAGGCAGCCATTTATGACAACAGTGCACGGTTCCGGCGAGGCAATCCGCACTGCCGACTTCGCTACGTATGTGCAGGACGTTGGACCGACGACACGCATCTGGTGGGTCGTGTTGCGACCGAGGTGGAGGCACTTCAAGCCTTGGGCCTGTTCGCGCCGGAGGGAGTCGAGTTTCTGCCGATCGACGCCGATAGGATACAGGTGCTCTACCGTGACACTCAGCACCGTGTTACCGCAGAGTTCCAGTTTCCCTCACGTACCGTCCTTCCAGAAATGGAGCACGTAACTGAGGCATACCTAGTGGTTCGTCTGTGAAGTGCGTTGGTGGTTGAAGGGGTGTCGTGGTCTTTGCCGAACTCGTCGCTGGTTGGGTCCAGCGATGATGGAGGTTCGGTATGCCTGCGTTGGCGAAGAGTGTTGAGATCGCAGCGGACGATCAAGCGGAGCTTGATCGGATTGTGCGCTCGAGCACCGCTGAGGTGCGGATGGTCGAGCGCGCCCAGATCGTGCTTTGTGCCGCGGAAGGTCGTTCGGCTGCGGAGATCGGCCGGCTGGTGGGGTGTTCGACGAACACGGCGCAGAAGTGGCGGGCGCGCTATGAGCAGGATGGGATCGCCGGGCTCCGTGACTTGCCGCGCTCGGGTAAACCTCTGATCTATTCGCAGGCGGATCGGGCGAGGCTGATCGCCAAGGCGTGCACGCGTCCACCGGAGACACCAGAGGGGGCTCAGCAGGAACGCTGGACCTATGAGCAACTCGGGCAGGCGGTGGGGATGTCGCGTGCCCAGGCACACACGATTCTCGCGCGCGCCGACATCAAGCCGCACCTGACCGACTACTGGGTGATGAGCGACTTCTCCGACCCCGAGTTCGAGGAGCGCCTGAAAGGTGTCTGCGGTCTGTACGTGAAATCCGCCAGAGAACGTGCTGGTCGTCTCGATCGACGAAAAGACCGGGATCCAGGCCAAGGCACCAACCAAGCCAGACATCCTTCCTGCTCCTGGGCGAACGACACGTCGCGAGCACGAATACATCCGCAACGGCACGCAGTGCCTGTTCGCGTGTCTGAAGGTCCACGAGGGTGACGTGCTCGCGATGACCTCGAAGACCCGCAACCGCTTCGATCTGATCCGCTTCCTCGACCAGCTCGACAGCGAGATCCCCGTCGTCGAGGGCCAGCAGATCATCGCGGTCAGCGACAACCTCTCCACCCGCGGCACCGAAGAGGTACAGGAATGGCTCGCCGCTCACCCTCGCTGGAGCTTCCAATTCACCCCCACCCACGCCTCGTGGCTGAATCAGGTCGAGATCTTCTTCTCGATCCTCTACCGCCGACTGCTCAAGCACGGCATCTTCTTCAGCGAGGAAGACCTCGCCGAGCAAATGCTCGCGTTTATCGAGACCTACAACCAGACCGCCAAACCATTCAAGTGGACCTACACCGGGAAGGTCCTCGAGGCATAACCCACAAACTTCACAGACGAACCACTAGGGGTATTGCCAGCTACCGAGTATCTCAAGCTCATCGTTGACGACGCTGATCAGCTGCGGAGATCGCTTTTCTATGACAATGTCCGGGACTTCCAAGATTTTAACGTCGTCAACGAGCAGATCAAGGCGACCCTGGAGTCTCCAATCAAAAACGCATTTTCGTTGCTCAACAACGGGGTGACCATCGTAACCCGCGAGTTGACAACAACCGGAAACAAGTTCGTCATCGAGGACTACCAGATAGTCAACGGCTGCCAGACGAGCCATGTACTGTACCGGGAGCGAGAGAAGATCACCGAGGACGTGTATGTCCCCGTCAAGATTATTGCGACCATAGATGATGACCTCACGAACGCAGTTATTCGTGCCACCAATTCTCAGACGCCTATCGGGCCAGAGGATCTTCAGGCACTATCGGGGTTTCAGAAGAAACTCGAGGCTTTCTATGCGGCGTTTGAGGATCGCCATCGCTTGTATTACGAGCGACGATCGAAGCAGTACGAGGGACTACCCGGAATCGAGAAGGTTCGCATAGTCACCCGAGGGCTCCAGATCAGGGCATTTGCAGCGATGTTCCTCGACGAGCCGCATCGAGCAGGACGGTATTACGCGACCCTTCTAAACGATATCGGAGGGCGAATCTTTGCGGACGGCCACCGATTGGAGATGTATTACGCCAGCGCGTATGCACACTACCGGCTTGAGTACCTATTCCGGAATGGGCTTCTCGATGTGAAGTACAAGCCTGCGCGCTACCATCTCCTCATGGCCGTGCGGCACGCCGCACTTGGTGGGCAGCTACCGCAGTTCAACTCCCATGCGATGGAGCGCAAGTGCGCAGCGCTGCTTGCTGTGCTTTACGACGACGCGAAAAGCACCGCCGCATTCAAGACTGCCTCAAAGGCGGTGGACGGAGCGGTAGGCGACGAGGTACTTGACCGCGATCTTGTCCGTACGCAGACCTTCACAGATGCTGTAGTGGCTGCCACGGCCAATCCTTAATGCGGGCTCTCGCGTTGCACATCGTGGGCACTCGACGGCTGTCTGGCTAGTACACGAACGCTGACAGCGCGACACCGATGTCCGCCGCTCGCAGCGGCCCGAACCGCAGCGTCCATGACCCGTCGAGTTCTTGGCGGAAGGCGTGCGGTACTCCGTCGTGTTCCAGCCCGGCCTGATGTTGCTGGGCCCGCCGATAGCCCGAGCTGCCCTGGAATGTCGCGTCGAGTCCATACCGACCATCGTCCACTGGCCAAATCGTGAGGCGGTCAGGTTCTGGTCCTGCCCAGATCTGTAGAGGGGCATCCGAGGACATGCCATCTCATCGACCGTCGGTGTCCGTAGCTTGAAGATAGGTGCAACTGTTACTCTCGCCGAGAAAGGCGTGCTCGGCAGGTCGGGGGATCAGGCGCGAACTACGAGCGGCGGGGTATGCAGTGCGCGTGAATCGTGCAGCCACCCACTCCAGATGGCGGCGGCGCCGGCGAGTGAAAGTGGACGCTCCGCGGTGATCGTCGAGACTGTCGTCGGGTCGGGGAGTACGCGCTCGAACGCCTCGACGGCGATTGTCGCATCATCGACGTGGCTGCGACCCTTTGCGGCCCCACTCACGAACGCCTCCCAAACCAGCAGGCCGCTTTTGGCATGCACGAATGACTCCCACTCCAGATGAAGCACCGCATCGGTGCAGTGGCGACGTATCGCCGCCAAGACCCACGCCGCCTGCACGAGGCCGGTCGCCAGGGCGCCGGTGCCGGCTCCGGCTGACCACGCCCGGTTGCCCTCGCCAGGGCGTGCAGCGCCGAGCATGTCGGCCGACTCCGGGACGGGGATGAACAGTGGGCACTCGAAGCCAAGGGCCACTGGGCGCCCTTCGCGTAGCCGGGCTGCTACCGCCTCGGCCAGGTGCGCTGGGCTCGAGTGCTCGCGATCCTGAGTGATGCCGACTGGGAGCAATCCGCACGCCCACCCGAAGTTTCCCGCCCGCACCGACCCGATGTCGGCGCAGAAGACCGCGAGGTCGTCCATAGGCGCACTTTGCCACGAGTATCGGTCGCGTCTGCCTCGCACGAGAAGACGAGCGCAAACGTCGTAGCCGTCCCCCTGCGCGCGGTGTTCACGAGTTCGCTCTGCCTGACCTCGCGGACGCCTTGCTCGCGGCGCTGGCGGCTCAGCCGGATAAGCTCGTCGATGAGCAACGGCGCGCGCGGACGAGCGTGGCTGCGAAGAGGGCAGTGCCGGCAGTTGCGATGGCTCTCAGCTCGACGGGGCGAGGAGGGTCGCGAGCTCGGCGGGGGTGCGGGCGAGCGCGTCGGTTCCGGCGGTGAGCAGCTCCAGCTCTGAGCCGATGCCCCAGAGAACTCCGATGGCGCGGAGGTCGTGCTCGTGGGCGGCTGCGATGTCGTGCTTGCGATCGCCGACCATGACCGGCCGCGCGTCGGGCGGGAGCGCCCGCATCGCGCGTCCGATGGTCACAGCCTTGTGCTCGTTCTCGCTGTCGAGCTCGGGGCCGATCACCGCGGCGAAGAATCCACGCAGGTGCAGAGCGTCAAGCAACGGCTCGGCCAGCACACGCGGCTTGGAGGTGGCGACGACCAGCGGCAGGTGCCCTGCGAGCCCGTCGAGGATCTCGCGGATACCGGGGAAGACGGTTGTCTCGCTGGGGGCCAGCTCGCGATAGCGCGTGCGATATGAGTCGACGCACGGCTGAACGAGCGACTCATCGTCCACCAGCGCACGAAACGCTCGGTGAAGGGGAGGGCCGAGGTACTGGTGCAGCTCATGCTCGGGCCTCGCCGCTAGCCCGTGTGAGGTGAGCGCGTGGTTGACGCCGCGCGCGAATGGCACGCGCGAGTCAACGAGAACGCCGTCGAGGTCGAACAGCACAGCGTCGTGATCGGTCATCGCGGCAGATCATGACCGCCCGCCCGAAGCGATGCGCGCCCGGCCTCGCGGGGAACGGCGAGCATTGATTCGATCATCTCTCTACGAGTATTTTTGGGATCGTCCACGCGCCGCAGTGCCGGAACAGCCGCCTGGGCGCGGGCCCTCCGTGGCCCGCGCCCAGCCGAGGCGTGCTTCCCGGCGAACTGCGGAAGTCACGGTCGATCGTCCGCCGCTCCCCAACCAGGCTGGCGCCTGGTTGGGGGCCCCGAGCGCGGCGGATCGCAGTCCCCCGGCCCCCGCCGCGCGTAGCGTGGCACACCCTGTCAACCCGCAAGGGGTGTGACAGGGTGTGCAGCGGGTCCGGGCCGGGGGCCGGCCGACTGCTCGATCGACGGAGAGAGTCCCGCGGCTGTCCACGTGCCTGCTCGGCAGTCGCAGCCCGCTCACCCGATCGAACCCCCGCCGACGCGATCGCCTCGAGCCGGCGCCACTGACCCGCGCTGCACCCGAGCGCTCGACCCGCGGGCCCCGCGACACGGTGCGCCCACCAGCTCCACCCGCCCTCCATCCAGGCTCCACCCGGCTCTCGCCCACGCATCCCACGACGTATCCAACGGCGCCCCAGCAACCCCTCCCGTCGCCCGTCGTGCCCCACGACAAAGGCCACCCCGCCGCTCAGCGTCGCTGCGCTCCGCCTCACGGCACCCCGCCGCTCAGCGTCGCTGCGCTCCGCCTCACGGCACCCCGCCGCTCAGCGTCGCTGCGCTCCGCCTCACGGCACACAGTTGCACCAAAGGCTGCTTGCTTTGCTATTTTGCTCTGAGTTGTCTACGGCTGAGCAGCAGATCCTGACCGTGCCCCAGGTCGCCGAAGAGCTTCAGGTGACCGCTCAGACGATCCGTAACTGGATCGACAGCGGCGCGCTGCCCGCGGCGAAGATCGGCCGTGCCTTCCGGATACGACGCGAGCACGTGGACGCGCTGCTCGCGCGCGCCGAGGCCGACAGCAGCTCGCTGGCGACACGCCGCGACCTCTGGGCGCCGGAGACCCTGGGGTTGCCCCACCGTTGGCGCGGAGCCGAGCGTCCAGCCTCGGTGTGGGATGGCACGCGCGCTCCGACACTGCCGTCCAAGCGCTCCTGAGCAACCCGGACACGTGCCTGCGACAGGAGCCCCTGTCGGGTGGGCTCAGGTTGAGCGGCGTGCGCGGGCGCGTGGCCGCCGGCCGCTCGCCCCGTCTTCGCGCTCGACCGCCTTTGCAAGCTCTGCGGCGGCGGCAGCGAGCTCGTCGTAGGCGCGGGCGACATCGAGCATGTTCTGTCCGGTCGCGGTGGTGTTCAACTGCCGGACGGCTTCGTCGAAGCGCCGCCAGAGGCCCTCGGGTCCGCGGCGCCCGGTGCCGGGCTGCAGCTCATATGGCGGTCGGGGATCGGCGGCGCGATGGGGCGGCCAGTCAAAGCCGGCAGCGTCAGCGGCCCGACAGGCCCGGGCCTCCTCGCTCGCGGCCTGGGCGAGACCGGCCAGGCGGGCGTTGAAGCCATGGTCGGGGGGAGCCATGCGATGCGCCTCAAGCGCCTTACGCCAGCCATCGAGCGCGTCCCTGAAGTCACTGAGTACACGCTCCTCGCTGCTGGTGCTGCTTGTTGTGTTCATTTGGTCATCGTAGCGGCTGGCAGGAAGGCTCAGGAAGTCTGGTTGGGATGTTCGAGCTCGGCGCGTTGCTGCGCGGTGAGTGGACCGCCGTTGCTCTGCTCAAATGCCTCGATCTCCTCGTAGATCGTCTTGAGGCCGAGGTCGTAGGCGAGGGCGCGTGCGCGGTCGCGTCGTGTGGTCTGTGGATCTGTGACCTGGGCTCTCGCAGCGCGCAGCTCCTCGCGGCGTGCGTAGGCTCGCAGCAGGCTGTGTGCAACCGACGGTGCGCTCGCCGGCTGGTTGGCTGTCGGCTGTGGCGGACCGAGCCGGCCGACCTGCTCGAGGTACGCGCGGTCCTTGGCGCGGTCGGCGGTGCGCTTTGAGTGCTCCACGTTCAACGAGGCTGGCGACGGCCACCTTGATCGTCGTCGCGGCTACGCGGCGCTGCTCAGCACCGGCGATCAGCTGTGTGTAGCCCTCCGGGAAGCCGCTGGGCGCGAGCGTCAGGTCGAGCTTGCCATGTGCGGTGCGCAGGTTCCACACCGTGGCCTGTGCGAGCACGCCCGCAGTGAAGTAATCGGGCGGGAGCAACACTGCCTTCTCGGGATGCGCGGGATCGACCTCCAGGCTGCACTCCAGACGGTTGAGCACGTCAGCGAGCCGCTTGAGGTTCTGCTGTGCTCGATCGGGCGTGACGTCGATGTCCTCGGTCTCGTAACGCTGGCCGTGGCTCTGCAGTGCGGCGCCGCCGATGACCACGAACCGCACGCCCCCGTCGTGCAGCGCGCGGAGCAGGGTCTCGCGCCCGCGATCTATCGGGTCTGCTTGGTCAGCCATTCCTCAGCGCGAGCGCGCCGCGCCCGAAGGCTTGGGGGCTTGCTCTGTGTAGAACTCGGGACGCGGGCTATGAGCTGCAGCGTTGCGTCGATCGCGAGTGCGAATCGTCGGCCGTATGGCGATGGGTCGGTGAGCGCGATGCGCAACAGATCGACGAGTCCTGCCACCTCTATGGTTGTTCCAGCGACCGTGACCTCGATTGCGGCGCGCGCGAGGTCGGCGAAGCCGTAGGTGCCGGGGGGCGCGTCGATGAGGCGTACACGCTCGGGTGTCGTTGCCGCGGCGAGGACGGTCTCCTCGGTGAGCCTGCGATCCTGGGGGTGCACGACGAGATCTAGCGTTCCCTCATCGCTGAGGATCAACGGCCAGCCGTGGAGCGCCCCGGCTGTCTCTCCCACCACGATCGCGCGCAGGCCAACGGCCCCGAAGAGTCCCAGCGCGGCGACGCGATCGAAGTGGTCGTGGGTGAGGTGCCTGACCCGCTCCGTCGGTTCGCGCCCGAGTTGCTCATAGATCAAGGATGTCCACGAGCCCTCATCTGCCGTGGCGAGCCCGAGCGTCAGATCGAGCTTGCAGGCAGCCACCACTTCCTGCACCGTTTGGAACTTGGGCTCGGTGGCGCCGCTCTCCCACCTCGCCACCGTCACCTGTGAGGTGCCGAGACGCCCGCCCAGCTCTTGCTGAGTGAGGCCCGCGCGCCGACGGGCGATGACGATGATGTCGCGTGCGCGCATGTATGCCAGCATAACAGAACTGATATACACAGCAAGAAGTGCATCCCTGCTGCGTGGAGGGCGCGGCGCCGCACCCGGAACCGCCAGCCCGGGCGCGCGGCACACTTGTGGTCACCTGGGGAACACAGTTTGGGAACACGAGCGCAAAACGGCCTCTCCAAACTCAGCCATTGATCCCGAGAAAAGCCAGCAACCAAGCGAAATGCGGGCGGAGGGACTCGAACCCCCAAGGGCTTGCGCCCACCGGCTCCTAAGGCCGGCGTGTCTGCCAGTTCCACCACGCCCGCGCTGCGCCTGCGCCACACCGGAGGCCGTGCTCGCGCACAGAGGCCGCAGGAGATTGTATGGTGATCTAGACCGTGCTCGATCCACTCGCCCCACCTGCGCAGACGGACGTCGTCATCACGCACCCCAACCGCGACAAGCCGGTCGTGCGTGCCACGCGCGCCACGGTGATCGTGCTGCTGCTCGCGAGCGCCGCGCTCGTGCTCGCGATCACCTTCGGCGGCCTCGAAACCCTTGAAGGGGTCGGGCCCGTCGCGATTCAGCTCTTCTTCGTCCTCGTCTACCTCCTGCTCGCGTTCTACGCGGCGCGCTGGAACCGCGGTGTGCTGCCGGTCGCGTCTGCGCTCGCGATCCTGCTCGGCACCTTCGCCCTCGTGGCCGCCCCCGGGTGGTTCAACCGCGACAAGACCGGCTTCGCCCAGCCCCCCCTCGGCGCTGGCCTGCTCGGGCTCCTCACGCTGCTCGTGATCCCGGTGCAGATCCTCCTCGTGGTCTTCGCCATGCGCGGCTTCTCCCAGGGGTGGAACGTGGAGCGCGAGGTGCGTCGCCCCCCGCCGCGCGGTGGGGACTACAGTGGCGCTGCTCCTCACCCGGCCTGAGAGCCTGAGCCGCCTATATTGAAGACACCGCGTGCGGCGGTGGCGGAACGGTAGACGCGGGGCCCTCAAAAGGCCCTGTCCGCAAGGGCGTGTGGGTTCGAATCCCACCCGCCGCACCTCGATTGACGTTGGCCAGTCGGGAGCCGCCTGTACCTCCGGTCTCTTGCTCGTTGCGCGCTGAGGGCGCGCGGGACGCGCCGCCCGATCGAGGCCGGTCGCGCGGGCTGAGCCCCGCTCGGAGCCTCTCCCATGACCATCGGCGCGGCTGACGTTTCTCTCGTGTTTGAGCAGTGGTCTTTCTGTAGGCAACTCAAGAGTATGGGCCCATGCGAAGCACTGGAGACCCCGAGCTGGACGAACAGTTGGTGCGATTTGGCGAGAACATGCGCCACGCGCGAAGGGAGGCGGCGCTATCCCAGATCGACCTCTCCCAACGCGCCAGCCTCGATCGTGCGGCCGTCAGCTTCCTCGAGCGCGCTGAGCGCGCCCCCGATCTTTCCACGATCGTGCGCATCGCGGGCGCCGTTGGTATCAAGCCAGCGGCGCTGCTGCGGGGGATCGGTCCCGCCGACCGCCCCACGCGGGGGCCGCGGAGCTCCGGCGAGGAGCTCTCCCCAGCGGCCTGCTTCGGCGTCAACTTACGCTGGGCGCGTGTCCGCGCCGGCATCTCTCAGGAAGCGCTCGCCAACGACGCCCGCGTCGACCGCGCCGCGATCTCCGTCTTCGAGCGCGGCAAGCGCAACCCCAACCTCCGCACGCTCCTGCGGCTCGCCCGCGCGCTCGAACTGCCCCCCGGGGTCCTGCTGCGCGGTGTGGAGGCCGCCGCCGTGCGCCTTCCCGCCCCACGTTAGGCGCGTCTTCCCCCTCACCCCCGGCGCCGGGTGCCGTCGCGCGCCGTGCCGTGCTGCGCAAGGGGCGTCACCACCCGCCCCGTTGGGAGCGGCCTTCTCCTACCCTCCAGTCGGCGCGGTCTCCCGCGAGACCTCCCAGCCGGCGTTGATCGGGTTGAGGAAGTACGGGGGCTCGTCCACCGCGAGGCGTTCGTCGTATTTGTAGTCCTTGACGTAGCCGCTGCCGCCGACGATCCCCACGATGCCGCGGAAGCGCTGGGCGATCGCGCCGTAGACGTTGAGGTTGCCGAGGGCTTCCCCGCATTCGAAGTTGTCTACGGCGAACGAGTGGTTGGTGGAGAGGATCGCGGCGTAGATCCACGGGTTTTTCAGCGACCCTTCGGCGTTGTTGGCTTTGCTGCAGTCCGTGTTGGTGATCGGATGGTAGATGCGCACGTAGCGGCCCGCGATCAGGCCGAGGGTGGCGGTGCCGCTCGGTTCGGTTCCCAGTTTGCCCGCGACGCTGGTGGGATAGATGTTGCCGTTGATGATCACGTTTTCTTCGCCGGCGATCGTGAGCGGCTTGCTGTAGGTGCCGCTGACGTACACGTCGCCGCAGTGGAGCTCTTCTTCTTCCTCGGTTTTGTTGTCCGTCTTCGCGGCTTCGTCGTGGAAGGTGTATTTGCACGCTGGTTCTTTTTCTTTTTCGTTGGGGGCGCGGACGTACACGAGACCGTTTTCCGGCCACGGTTCCACTTTGGTTTCTTTCTTCCAATTGGTCACCGTCATCGTGTTTTCCGAACCGTTGAGCACGATGTGTGTGGCACCGACGTATTCCTCGCCCCCTTCTTTGACGTAGGTCGCAAGGCTCGTATCGCCTTCGGGGGTGAGCAGTTCGGGGCCCACTTCGGGTTTGCCGGTGGAGTTGTAGAAGACCCCTTCCGAGCCGCCGCAGCTGGAGTATTCGCCGTAGTTCATCTGGACCGAGTCGGGGGGGTTGTGGCCTTTGCGCCCGAAGTACGCTTTGCCGCAGATGTCGGTCGCGTCATCGGTGTGCATCGGGCCTTCCACCGTGTCGCTGCTCGCGAACACGATCGTCACGCATTCGTTGTTGATCCCCAGCGACACCCGCTTGGGGTGGTAATTTTCGCAGGCTGCGGGTCCCCCGTACAGGTTGGGATCGCCGTCTTCGTACTGGGTGAAGTAGATGAAGTTGAGGAAGCCCACCACGTGGAAGGTGGCGATGACCGAGCGGGTTGCGTAGCTCGAGGTCCCCGCTTTGCCGGCCGTGCCGATCGACTCCACGCGGAAGGTGTTCGCGTTGGCACCCGAGGACTGGATCATGCTCGCAAACGGGCTCGTTGTGCTGCACGCTTTGGTCCCTTCCGGGGCCGTGCTCGCCACGAGCAGCTTGATTTCGTAGTGCTCGTTCGCTTCCTGGGGTACCGTGTTGGCCGGCGAGGAGCACGTCTGCCAGTAGTCGGGGTTGGCCTGCAGGTGGTACTCGAACTCCTGGACGCCGGCGAGCGCGGCGTAGTAGGCCTGCTTCTGCAGGCTGTCCCTGTGGGAGAGGTCGATGTCTCCGTTGGCCGCCTCGAAGGTGGCGGCCACCAGCAGCGAACAGACCAGCATCACGCCCAGCGCGACGACCATCGTGAAGCCGTCCTGGGCGGCGAGTCGGCTGTGGGTCCGTGTGGCGAGTCGGCCGCGGGTCTTCACGGCGAGCAGGCGTGCCCGGGCGGCGAGTCGGCCGCGGGTTCGGAGTGGGGAGGTCTCGTGTGTAGGTCTCATTGGCATGGGGCGTCCACGACTTTTTCGTTGGATATGGGCACGGTGAAGGAGAGCGTCACCTGGGTCTGCTCGCCGGCACTCACGCCTTTCCCCTGGGCTCCGACCGCGGTCGTGCCATCGCTGGGGCCGGCGTTGAAGGTGATCTCGACGGAG
This sequence comes from uncultured Solirubrobacterales bacterium, assembly GCA_963725535.1. Taxonomy (GTDB): domain Bacteria; phylum Actinomycetota; class Thermoleophilia; order Solirubrobacterales; family Solirubrobacteraceae; genus Palsa-744. Next base: position 155,295 of record CAVRYX010000007.1, on the reverse strand, counting down.
GCGGCGGTCGGCGCGGTTTTTTCGGTGAGCGGCACTTCGAGCGGTTTGGTGCTGAGCGTGCTCAGTCCCGTGGTGGCGCTTTCGCTGGATTCGGCGGTGTAGGCGAAGTACTGGAAGACCGGGACCTTTTTACCGCCCGTTTCAGTCTGGGTCACGTTGCGCGCGAGCACCACGCCGGTGGAGGGGTTCGCCGTTCCGGAGTATTCGAAGTTTGGCCAGCTGATTTCTTTGACGGCCGGGTACGAGTAGTCGGTCAGCGTTTCGGCCGCTTTATTCCACACGATCTTCTGCTTGTTGAACTGGCTTTTTGGGATCACGGCTTCTTCGCTGTAGGCGTTGACGAAAAGCAGTTCGCTTTCGCCGCTGCCCGTCTCGATCGGGGTGAAGCCGTTGGTGACGCACGCCGAGTGCAGCGCGTCGACGATCTTGGTCATCGCGAGTCGTCCCTGCTGGGTGGCCTGGGCGTAGTTGGTCAGGCGCGACGCCTGGTCGGTGGTGATCTCGAGGATCGCGAACAGCGCGAAGCAGACCACGATACCGGTGATCATCGCGACCAGCAGTTCGATCAAGCTGAAGCCGCCCTCGTCGGCGAGGCTGGCTCTGCGTGTGGGGCGGGCGCGCATGGGGCGGGCGGGGCCGGCGGGGCGCGAGGGGACCGTGGCGGGGGTCGGGCTCCCGTCTCGTGCAGCTGGGAAAGTGCGATCGGTAGGGTGCCCTTCGCGGGCGGCCAGGACTCCTGACTGGGGGCGTCTGGTCAGCATGACGGTTGGTTGGTTGCCACAGTGACACTGTGGCCGTACGCATCTTTGTAGGATTTTTCTTCTTCCAAGAAGATTTCGATGGTGGTCCCTTTCACCGTTTCGTCAGCGTACGTCGTTGTGAACTTGTATTTCTTTGCTTTGTTGTAGAGGCACAGTTCGAAAGATTTGCCGAACGGCTGGTACGGCGCTTCGAGGTGCCCGCTCGCGGTCGTGTCCTGTGTGTGAACGAGGGTGTAGGCAGAGGCGTTGTCTGGGACGTATGTCTTTTTGGTTTCTTTTTCCTTTTCTTCCTTTTCCTTCTGGCACGCTGTATTCGTGATCTTGACCGGGTAGATCGCGCTTGCGAGGCCGCCTCCGCCTGCTTTGATGGTTGTCTTGTAGATTTCTAGTTTTACTTCGGAGGTCGGCACTTGGACCGCGGCGTCCGCCCCCGGCGTCAGGGAGACGCTCGGGCCTGAGCCTTTGGCGAATTGACTCGTGTCGGCAACTTCCGGGTTGTTTGCGGGGCAGTCCCCCGCGTACACCGTCCAGGTGCTTTCGTAGGGGAACAGGTCGCCCGTGGGGTAGTAGACGGCGCTGACCGGGGTCGTGGCCGTGGCCGCGTACGATTTGCCGGGCGTCGCTTCGATTTCGCCGGGCAGCGCTTCGTATTCCCCTTCTTTGCCGAAGGTCCCAAAGCGCGTGCTGCCGAGCTCGTAGTCGGGCGCCGGTTCCAGCTTGGAGTTGCCCGCGAGGAACGTGTCGCCCGTGGCCGCTTTGCCTTCGTGGGTGAATTCGGCCGTGATCGCCGCGCCCTGGTTGAGCTTCACCGGAACCTGGGTGGTGAGGTTCGGGACGACGAGCAGTTCGGGGAAGTCCTTCCTGATGGCGCCTGTTTCTTCGGTGACGTCACCGACCTTGAAGGCTTCCACGTTGATCCTGGTGGCGGGGATCCCGCCGAAGATGACGCAGCCCGCTTCGCCGGTGGCGGCTTCCGCTTCGCCGGCCTTCACGGTCACGCCGGCGACTGGTTTTTCGGGAATCAGGCCGTTGGTCACGTTGACTTCCAGACCCGAGCCGTCGGGTGGTGTGATGATGCTGTACTGTTCGAGCGCGTGCTCGCCGCTGGCGAGCTGCTGCGGCCAGGTGATCCTGGTGTGGACCTGCAGGTAGTTGCCGGCCGCGTTGGAGTGTTCTTTGCCGGTGGCGCTGCAGCTGGCGTTCTGGTTGGAGTCCTGGACCCATTTGTCGCTCTGGCTGATCGTGTACGTCTCTCCGCCGATCGTCTGCGTGTAGACGTGGGCGGATTCCTCGATCGCATCGAGCGTGGCGGCCGAGTCGCTGCGCAGCGACTCCTGGGACTGCGCTGCCAGCTGCGCCGCCTGGTCGTGGAAGCGCTCGCTGGCGGTCGCGTCGGTGGCGACGGTGAGGCCGTTGAAGGTCGCGATCGCGATGAACCCCACCATCAGCGCGCTGACCATCACTTCGATCAGAGTGAGGCCCTCCTCGCCCGCGAGCCCTCCGTGGCGGGCACGGACCCGCTCGCGCTGCCTACTCGGCGCTCGCCACCGGAGGAGGAGGTTAGTATCGATCATCACAATTGCCGTCAGTTCGTCTGGTTTCCCCTCGACATGGGTCGCCGCGAGCTTTAGCCCTTCGCCGTTCGGCTCATCGTCGGTCGTACGGGTGTCCGTTCGGAGCCGGTCGGGCGACCGCGCCGGGCACGCGGGCGCAGGCACGCGCCTTTGGGTGTCGGGCGTTCGTTCTTCGCAGTCGGGTGCTCGCGCCAAGCACGCGGGCGCAGGCGCGCGTATCGGGACCCGCGGGGAGCGCTGGACTCCTGGGACCCGCGGGGAGCGCTGGACTCCTGGGACCCGCGGGGAGCGCTGGACTCCTGGGACCCGCGGGGAGCGCTGGACTCCTGGGACCCGCGGGGAGCGCTGGACTCCTGGGACCCGCGGGGAGCGCTGGGCTCCTACAATCCTCGGTCCCAGGGAGACTGGTGTAACGGTAACATGGGGGTCTCCAAAACCCCTGCTCGAGGTTCGATTCCTCGGTCTCCCGCTTCAGCAGACACGGCTGCGCGCTTCAGGCCACTCCGCGCACGGCGGAGGCGTTGAGGCGTACGTAGTCCAGTGGCAGGCGTACCCCCGCCGCCACGGCGGCGGCGAACGGCTCTCGGCGCTCCTCGGGTAGCCGCGCGAGGTGCGCTGCAAGGATCGAGGTGCGCACGAACGCGTCCACGTCCCGCGGATATGTCGGGCGCTCCTCCAACCAGCACCTGGTCTCGGTGAAGCCTGCCTCCCGCAGGCGCCGCTCCATCTCCTGAGGTCCCGCAAAAGTCCAGGGAGACCATTCGATGAGCTCTGGATGGGCGTCGCGGGCGACCGCGTCGATGACCTCGCGGACGCGATCAATGTTGCCCGCTCCTCCGCACTGAACCTCAAGCGCGCCGCCTGGCCGCAGTGCCCGGGCCAGCCGCGCCCAAAGGTGCTCGTGGTCGGTGACCCAGTGCAGTGTTGCCGTCGAGACGATCGCGTCGACCGGCTCGTCCAGGTCGAGGTCGAGCACGTCCTGGCACCACACCTCCGCGCGGTCGCCGAGTCGCCGGCGCGCGAGTGCCACCATGTCCGGCGAGGCGTCCACGGCCAGCACGCGGCCCCGTGGCACGAGCGCCGCCAGCGCCTCCGTGACACGCCCGGTGCCGCAGCCGACGTCCAGCACCGTCGCGTCCTGCGGGATGCCCTGGAGTCGTGCGAGGACCTCCGAGGCCCACGCCTGCTGCGGCTCGCTCGATCGGTCGTACGTGAGTGCGTCCCAGGGAGTGCCCACCGCAGCGTCAGGCTACCGGCCGGGGGCTCGGTCGTCGCCGCAGCGATGACGGGCGCCCCCACGCGAAAGCGCTTGCGCGTCCGCGTGCGTGCGGTGCCGCTGTTCGTCGTCGAGGCTGTCGCCCCTCACCCCACCTGCGCCGTGGGCCGGACGAGGATCTCGTTGAGCGTCATACGCCGCGTCATGGTGTTTCTCCTGGGTCGTGGACGTGCGATAGGGCTGGCACGAGCATCAGCGTCGGGAGCGTGCTTGCCTGGTCAACATCATGTGTAGCACCGCGTACAGCACCGGGTCGGGGTGCCGCCAGCCGGGGGCAGTCGCTTCGTCGCCGGGTCGCGTCCGATCGACTCGCAAAAATGTGGACGTGACCGCTCGGCACGCCGTCTGGTTGCAGATCCTGTGGGGCGAGGCCCGCTCGTCGCCCACCCACGTCTGTGGCTGTCCGACCTTGGGGTTGCGTCACGGCGCCATCCGCTCGGTGATGGCAAATCAAAATCAGAGGAGAGCTTCTCATGTTCAAGACCCTGGCTAGGCCGGCAGCCTTCATGGCTGTGATCTCGCTCGTCGCGGTGGCGCTGGCAGGCTGTGGCGAATCGGCTGAAGAAAAGGCGACCGCGCAGGTGTGTTCGGCGACCAAGGAAATCCGTGCGCAGCTCTCCAAACTGTCTAACCTGTCGCTCTCCGCCAAGGCGCTCGAAGAAATCAAGGACGCCGCCGGAGTGATGAAAAAAGAAGTCGGCAAGATCAAAGAATCCGCGCCGAACCTCCCGTCGGCGCGCAAGGGTGAAGTGGAAGCCGCGCAGAAGGTCCTCCAGAGCGAGCTCCTCGCGGCCGCGGCGACCCTGGCGTCTACAGCCAAATCCTCGGGAGACGTGGAAGCCGTGCTCGCGCAGTCCGAGCCTGAGGTCAAGGCTGCGGTCGCCGGGCTTGCGACGAGCTACAAGCAGGCCTACGAAGCCCTCAAATGTTCGTAGCGCCAGACGCGGCCCACACCTCCACCTACGCAAGCCCTCAATGCTTGTAACGCCAGAGGCCGCCCATACGGATCTGTGGTCTGCGGCAGCTAGTGCCCCCCGGGGCAGCGCGGCTCCCGTGGCGGGTATGCGCCGTCTGGTGCGAGCGGCACCTGCCACCAGCTCACGTCGTGCCAGGTGCCGTGCTTGAAGCCGATCCGGCGGTAGACCCCGACGGGCTCGAAGCCGAGCGCGCGGTGTAGGCAGATGCTCGCCTCGTTGGGGAGGGTGATCCCAGCGCACGCCACCCGCAGGCCCTGCTCGCTCAGCCGCCGCAGGAGTTCCTCGTACAGCCGCCGCCCCACGCCGCGGCGGTGGTGGGAGGGCGCGACGTACACCGTCACGTCCGCTGCCCACCTGTACGCCGCCCGCGCGCGGTGGCGCGAGCCGTGCGCGAAGCCAGCGATCCGCCCGGCCTCTTCGAGCACCAGCCACGGGTGCGTCGCCGCGGTCTCGCGGACGCGCTGCTGGAACTCCTCGACGGTGGGGACCCGCTCCTCGAAGGAGACCGCCGTGTCGCGCACGTACGGCCCGTAGATCTCCAGGCACCCCGCCGCGTCGCGCTCGCCGAGCGCGTCGCGCACCACGGAGTCCGCTCCCGCGTCGCTCCTCACGCCGGGGCACGTTAGCGGCGGCCGCGCGGGTGTCCGTTTGACAAGAAACGACCGTCGAGCTACGTTGAGTTGACATAACCGGGGTCGCGGCGGTCGCAGAGGGTCGCAGCTGCCTGGCTCTCCGGTGGACCCACCCGCGCCTGAGGGAGGCACACATGACCGTTCGGTTCCGTTCCCACCTACGTCTCGTTGGGGGCCGGCTGGCGCTCGCGACGGCGCTCTGTGCCCTGCTGGGCGCTCTGCTCGCGGCCCCCGCGGGCGCGCACCGCCCGGTGCCCCTGCCGCCGCGACCGCTCCCACAGAGCACCTCCTACCTGGCGCTCGGAGACTCGCTGGCGTTCGGCTACTCGCAGGCGAAGTTCGACGAACTGCTCCCGACCGTGCCCCCCGCCGACTTCGAAACCGGCTACGTCAACGACTTTGCGAACGTGCTCAAAGTGTTCGATCCGCGCCTGCAGCTTGTCAACGACGGCTGCCCTGGGGAGACCACCGAATCGTTCGTCCACGGCCCCTGCGCCTACGTCGACCCCGACGGCTTCACGCTGCACCACCCCTACGCCGGCGGGCCGGCCTCCTCGCAGCTCTCAGACGCGCTCGCCTACCTCGGGGCGCACCCCGGGAGGGTCAACCCCGTCACGATCGACATCGGCGCCAACGACGCGCTCGGCCTGATCGAGGGCTGCAAAGAGGAACCCGCCTGCGTCGCCGCGGGCGCGCCGGCGACGTTCGCGCACATCGGCGGCAACCTCGCGCTGATCCTCGGCGAGCTGCGCGCCGCCGCTCCGCACGCGCAGATCATCGTGCTCGGTCTCTACAACCCCTTCGGGGAAACGCTCGCCGGCGGCGACGCGCTCACCGCGAAGCTCAACGAAGTCGAGGCCGGCGTCGCAGCCTCCGTGGGCGCTCGCTTCGCTGACCCGCTGCCGGTCTTCAACCCGCCCGGGGCGCTCGAAGCGCCGACGATCTGCCTGCTGACCAACATGTGCACGCCGCTCGTGGACATCCACCCCACCGACCTCGGTTACCGGGTGCTCGGCGGGCTGGTGCTGCAGCAGTACGTACTCGGCCTGTCTCGCCCGCCCTTCTGAGGCTCTCCTCACGCCGCCGCGCGTCCGGCCAGGAGCGGCCGGTCGCGCGCGGCGGCGGCGTCTTCGAGGATCCGCAGCATCGCCGAGGCCGCGGGGGTCATCCGCGTGTTGGTGCCAACCCGCCCGGGCAGCGCGGCGATCACGCTGCGCACGGGGGGGTGGGGGGAGAGGGCTCGCACCACGACGTCCTCGCGGACTGTCGAGAGCGCGAGCTCTGGGATCAGCGCCACCCCGACGCCGGCGGCCACGAGCCCCTGGACGGTCTGGTAGTCGTCGCTCTCGAACGCCACGCGCGGCTCGAACCCAGCGGCGTGGCAGCAGCGCACGACGTGGCGCGCGCAGGGGCTCGAGCGCGAGGTCTGCACCCACGCCTCCCCGCGCAGCTCCTCCAGGCGCAGCGCGCGCTTGCCCGCCAGCCGGCGCCCGCGGGGGAGCGCGAGGTACATCGGGTCCTCCAAGAGCTCCACCCGCTTGAGGTCCTCCTCGGCCTCGCCGAACTCGAACAGCAGCGCCAGGTCGAACTCGCCGGCGCGCAGGCGCGGGGCGATCTCCTCGGGCTCGCCCTCCGCGAGGGTCAGCTCGACCTCGGGGTAGGAGGCGCGGAAGCCGGCGATCGCCACCGGCATCAGCGTCGCCCCGGCGGTGGGGAAGGAGGCCATCCGCAGCTGTCCCCCGCGCAGCCCCGCCAGCGCCGCGAGCTCCTCCTCCGCGGCCTCCAGGCGGGCGAGGATCCCCTCGGTGTGCTCCACCAGCGTGCGCCCCGACCCTGTGAGCCGCACTCCGCGAGGACCACGTTCCAGGAGCGTCATCCCCGTCTCGGCCTCGAGCGCCGCGATCTGCTGCGAGACGGCTGACTGGGTGTAGGAGAGCGCCTCGGCCGCCGCGGAGAACGAGCCCCGCTGGGCGACCTCACTGAGGACGCGCAAACGAGCGACGTTTAGCATAAGCAAAACTTATCACAACCATCAAGAGAATCACTGGCACTGATGGCAGGAAAGTGTCACGCTGTGGGTGAACTTCAGCGCAAGACAGCGCAACGACACCGCAACGAGACAGGAGCCACCATGTCCGCCACCAAGTTGATCGTTTCCTACGACGGCACCAACAACGAGGACGACGCGATCGCCCTCGGCCGTCTCTTCGCACACGCCGGCGCCGAGGTGGCGCTCGCGTACGTGCGCCACACCCACGAGCCCGAGCCCGACCGCGAGGTGCTCGCTCAGGCCGAGGCGGAGGAGCTGCTCTCGCGGGGCGGCGAGCTGCTCGGGGTGCCCGACGTGGCTTGCTACGTGGTCTCTGACCGCTCCACGCCCGAGGGGCTGCGTGCGCTCGCCGAGTCGGAGGGGGCGCAGGCGATCGTGTTCTGCTCGGACTCCCACACCGCGCCCAACCACGTGACCGTCGGCAACTCCGCGCAGCGTCTGCTCGACGGGGGCCGCTTCGCGATCGCGATCGCCTCGGCGGGCCTCGCCGGCCGGACGGACGGCGTGCAGCGGATCGCGGTCACTGAGGACCCCACCGACCCCTCCGCGCAGAACACCGCCGCGGCGCTCGCGCAGGCGCTTGGAGCGAGCGTGACCCCCGCGGGCCCCGGCCACGGCGCCGACCTGCTCGTGCTCGGCTCCCGCCCTGAGGCTGGTCCCGGCCAGGTCGCGCTCTCCGCGGCCGCGCTCAACCTGATCGAGGACGACGCCTCGGCGGTGCTGGTCGTGCCCCGCGGCGTCGCGCTCGACTTCCACGCAGTCCCCGCGCCGCTGGGGGCGTAGTCCTCATCGCCGGCGGGCTCGACGCAAACGCTGGTAGCGCCCCCACGCCACCGCCAAGTCGAGCCCGCCGCCCACCAGGTGGCCGACCGGGCCGGTCCACCACCACCGCTCGGCTCGCCGCAGCGATCGCATCGGGCCGCACGGTATCGTGGCGCCCTAGCCGATGCCGCCCAGCGCTCTGACCACGACAGTCACCCAGCTGCCCGAGTCGCGCGTGCGCGTGCAGGTACAGGTGCCCCCCGCCGAGCTCGAGCAGCGCATCGAGGGCAAGGCGCGCGAGCTCGGACGCAAGCTGAAGCTCCCCGGCTTTCGCCGCGGCAAGGTGCCCCCGCCGCTGGTGATCCGCCGCCTCGGTCGCGAGGCTGTGATGGAGGAGGCGGTGCGCGACACGCTGAGCAGCTGGTACGTCGACGCGCTCGAGAGCACCGGGATCGTCCCCGTGGGGGACCCCGACGTGGACCTCGGCGAGCTGCCCCCCCTCGGCGAGGCGCTGGAGTTCTCCTTTGAGATCGGAGTGTTGCCGCAGGCCACGCTCGGGGAGTACCGGGGCCTGGAGGTCGGCCGCGCCGAGCCGCTCGTCGAGGAGGAGCGCGTGCAGAGCGAACTCGACGCGGTACGCGAGCGCCTCGCGCGCTTGGAGACCGTGGAGCGCCCCGCGCAGGCCGGGGACTTCGTGGTACTCGACTACGAGGGCGCGCTCGTGGGGGCCGACGGCGAGCGCGAGCCGTTCGCCGGTGGGGAGGGGCGCGACCAGCTCGTGGAGCTGGGGTCGGGCAGCCTGATCGAGGGCTTCGAGCAGGGGCTCGAGGGGGCCTCCGCGGGAGAGCGCCGCACCCTGGAGCTGACCTTTCCCCCCGACTACCCCCGCGCGGAGCTGGCCGGCCGCGTGAGCGCCTTCGAGGTGACCGTCAAGGAGGTCAAGCGCAAGGAGCTGCCCGCCGTTGACGACGACCTCGCGGTGGACACCGGCTTCGACACCCTGGAGGAGCTGCGCGAGGACATCCGCCGGCGCCTGCGCGAGGCCGAGGAGAGCCGCATCGCCGCCGACTTCCGCGAGGCCGCGCTCGACGCTGCCGTGGAGCGCGCGCAGGTGCAGGTGCCCCCCGCGCTGATCGAGGCCCGCGCGCGGGAGATGTGGGAGCGCGTGCTGCGCGCGCTCGCCCACCGCGGCCTCTCGCGTGAGACCTACCTGGAGCTCTCCGGGCGCACCGAGGCGGAGTTCCTCGCCGACTCCGCCCCCGACGCCGAGCGGGCGCTGCGCCGCGAGGCGGTGCTCACCGCGGTGGTCGCCGCCGAGGGCATCGACCCCGGCGAGGAGGAGCTCCTGGAGGCGTTGCGCCCCGCCGCCGAGCGTGAGGAGCTCTCCCCGCAGGAGCTCCTGCAGCGGCTGCGCGACGCGGGGCGCCTTGAGGAGCTCCGTGAGGACCTCGCCGCGCGGCGCGCGATGGAGCTGATCGCCGCCGAGGCGCAGCCGATCCCGCTCGAGCAGGCGCGCGCGCGCGAGCAGCTGTGGACGCCCGAGAAGGAACGCACCGAGCGCGCCCGGGGGGAGCAGGTGCAGGAGGCGCAGGAGCAGACGCGCGAGCACGCGCAGGGAGTCGGTGGACTGTGGACGCCGGATCGATAGCGTTAGCCTCTAAGGTAAGGCGCGGAAGGAATCCAGCCGGTCAGGCGAAACAGAAGCGAGGACAATGAGCCCCTTGGTCCCCATGGTCGTCGAGCAGACCTCTCGCGGAGAGCGCGCGTTCGACATCTACTCCCGCCTGCTCAACGAGCGCATCATCTTCCTCGGCACCCCCGTGGACGACCAGATCGCCAACCTCGTGGTCGCCCAGCTCCTGCACCTGGAGTCCGAGGACCCCGAGAAGGACGTCTCGGTGTACGTCAACTCGCCCGGCGGCTCGGTGTACGCGGGCCTTGCGATCTACGACACCATGCAGTTCATCAAGCCCGACGTGCAGACCATCTGCGTGGGCATCGCGATGTCGATGGGCGCGCTGCTGCTCGCGGGCGGCGCGAAGGGCAAGCGTATGGCGCTGCCCAACGCGAAGATCCTGATCCACCAGGTCTCCTCGTCCTTCCAGGGTCAGGCGACCGACATCGAGATCCACGCCAAAGAGATCATCGACGTGCGCCACCGGCTGGACGAGATCATCGCCAAGCACACCGGCAAAGAGCTCGACCAGGTACGCACGGACACCGAGCGCGACTACTTCATGAGCTCCGAGGAGGCCCGCGAGTACGGGATCATCGATCGCGTTATCTCGGAGCACTGATGGCCAGACCCACCGATTCCAACGAGCAGCTCCTCTGTAGCTTCTGCGGCAAGTCCCAGCGGCAGGTCAAGAAGCTGATCGCCGGGCCCGGGGTCTACATCTGCGACGAGTGCATCGACCTCTGCAACGAGATCATCGACGAGGAGCTCGCGCCCACGCCGATGTTCGACCTCGAGAAACTCCCCAAGCCGCGGGAGATCTACGACGTGCTCGACGAGTACGTGATCGGCCAGGAGACCTCCAAGCGCACGCTGTCGGTCGCGGTCTACAACCACTACAAGCGCGTGCAGATGATGCAGACCGGCGAGTCCGAGGTCGAGCTGCAGAAGTCCAACATCCTGCTGCTCGGCCCCACCGGCTGCGGCAAGACGCTGCTCGCCCAGACGCTCGCGCGGATCCTCAACGTGCCGTTCGCGATCGCCGACGCCACCGCGCTGACCGAGGCGGGGTACGTGGGGGAGGACGTCGAGAACATCCTGCTGAAGCTGATCCAGGCCGCCGACTACGACGTCAAGAAGGCCGAAACGGGCATCATCTACATCGACGAGGTCGACAAGATCGCGCGCAAGGCCGACAACCCCTCGATCACGCGCGACGTCTCCGGCGAGGGCGTCCAGCAGGCGCTCCTGAAGATCCTCGAGGGCTCGCAGGCCTCGGTGCCCCCACAGGGCGGGCGCAAGCACCCCCACCAGGAGTTCCTGACGATCGACACCACCAACGTGCTGTTCATCTGCGGCGGGGCGTTCGCGAACCTCGACAAGCTGATCGAGCGGCGCATCGGATCGAACGGCGTCGGCTTCGCCGCCCCGATGCAGACGCGCGCGGACCGCGACACGGGGGAGATCTTCGAGCGCTGCCTACCCGAGGACCTGATCGAGTACGGGCTGATCCCCGAGTTCATCGGCCGCCTGCCGGTGATGAGCGCCGTGCACCAGCTCTCCCGCGACGACCTCGTCTCGATCCTCGTCGAGCCGCGCAACGCGCTCGTGAAGCAGTTTCAACGCTTCTTCTCCTTCGACGGCATCGAGCTCGTCTTCGCCGAGGACTCGCTCACCGCGGTCGCCGAGCGGGCGCTGGAGCGCAACACCGGCGCGCGCGGGCTGCGCTCGATCATCGAGGAGATCCTGCTCGAGGTCCAGTTCGAGCTGCCCTCCCGGGAGGACGTCAAGAAGTGCGTCGTCACCAAGGAGACCGTCGAGCAGGGCCGTACCCCCACGCTCGTCACCGAGGCCGCCCCGGAGGCCCGCGAGAAAGCTCGCCCGCGGCGCTTGCGCGAGGAGTCGGCGTAGTCGCCGTGCACGACGAGTTTCGCGTACAGGTCAAAGCGCAGGCACCCGGCGAGCTGATCCACGCGTTGAAGGACTTGCAGGATGGTGGTCCCACGCCGCGTGTGGCGGTCACGCACGAGGGGGACCACGTGTTCCTCTACGCCGACTCGCTGCCCGCCGCCGAACAGGCGCGCGAGGTCGTGCGCCAGGCGCTGCAGGAGCACGGCCTCGCGGGGGAGGTCTCGCTGACGCACTGGCACCCGGTGGAGGAGCGCTGGGAGGACGCCTCCGTGCCGCTGCCCGCGACCGACGCTGAGCGCGCGGCGGAGCACACCCGGTTGGAGCAGACGGAGACCGAGGAGTCGCTGCAGGCGGGTGAACCCGAGTGGGAGGTCTACGTCTCCCTTCCCACCCACCACGATGCTCGCGCCTTCGCCGAGCGCCTGCGCGGCGAGGGGATTCCCACCAACCAGTTCTGGCGTCACCTGCTGGTCGGCGCCAACGACGAGGACGACGCCCAGGCCCTCGCGGAGCGCATCCGCGTCGAGGCGCCGCAGGGCAGCGAGATCCACGCGCAGGGCAACGGCCTCGAGTACTGGCGCCTGCTTCACCCCTACGCCTACCTCGGCGGTCTCGCGAACTGAGGGGGTGTTTGTCCGGGCCGCACATGTGCGGCCCGGTCGGTGGGCACATGTGCCCACCGCAAGACGGGCCACATGTGGCCCGTCTCGGGGAGGTACATGTACCTCCCCGCGGCCGGCACATGTGCCGGCCGGCAGTCGGTGCCTGCACCGACTGGAACCCACACGTACACTCACGCTCCAATGAGCGAGCGTTGGCGTGAGCTTGAGAGCAGGACGCGGTTCGAGCCCGCGGAGGTCGAGCCGCGCATCACCGAGCGGTGGCTGGCCAGCGGGCTGTTTCACCCCGAGCCCGAGGGGGACGCGGGCGAGAACTACTCGATCGCGATCCCGCCGCCGAACGTGACGGGCTCGCTGCACATGGGCCACGCGCTGAACGGCTCGGTGCAGGACGTCCTGATCCGCTACCACCGGATGGCCGGGCGGCGGACGAAGTGGATCCTCGGTACCGACCACGCGGGGATCGCCACGCAGGCGCAGGTGGAGAAAGCGTTGCGCGCAGAGGGCACGAACCGCCACGAGCTCGGGCGCGAGGAGTTCGTGCGTCGTGTGTGGGAGTGGCGTGAGCACTACGGGCACACCATCGTCGAGCAGTTCAAGCGGTTGGGGGCCTCGTGTGACTACTCCGAAGAGCGCTTCACGCTCGACGAGGGCTACCACCGCGCGGTCGTGGAGGTGTTCGTGGCGCTGTACGAGCAGGGCCTCATCTACCGCGACCGCTACATCGTCAACTGGGACCCCGGCTCCCGCTCGGCGATCTCCGACCTGGAGGTCGAGGAGCGCCGCGAGACGGACACGCTGTACTCGATCCGCTACGACCTCGAGGGTGGCGCAGCCGGCCAAGGGCCGGGGAGCCGGGCCCCTCGTTCTTCAGATCTGGGCGGGGGCTCGGTGACGATCGCGACGGTGCGCCCCGAGACGATGCTGGGGGACACCGCGGTGGCGGTCCACCCCGAGGACGAGCGCTACCGCGAGCTGGTCGGGCGCACGGCGGTGCTGCCGCTCGTGGGACGCCACCTGCCGATCGTCGCCGACGACTACGTCAAGCGGGACTTCGGCACGGGCCAACTGAAGGTGACACCTGCGCACGACCCCGCCGACTTCGAGATCGGCCAGCGCCACGAACTCGACCAGGTCTCGGTGATCGGCGAGGACGGGCGCCTGACCTCCGAGGCGGGGGAGCGCTTCGCGGGGTTGACGGTGATGGAAGCGCGCGCGGCGGTGGTGGCCGCGCTGCGGGCCGAAGGCCGCGTGGTGGCCGAGGAGTCCTACGAGCACGAGGTTCCCTACTCGCACCGCTCCGGGGCACGCATCGAGCCGTTGATCTCGCTGCAGTGGTTCATGCGCATGGACACCCTCGCGGCGCCCGCGATCGAGGCGGTGCGCGAAGGGCGCGTGCGGATCGTGCCGGAGAACCACCGCCGCGTGTACCTGGACTGGATGGAGTCGATCCGCCCGTGGTGCCTCTCGCGGCAGCTGTGGTGGGGGCACCGGCTGCCGGTGTACTACTGCGAACCCTGCGGGCACGTCCACGTCGCGGCGGTCGCCCCAGAGCGCTGCGAGCTCTGCGGCGGGGAGCTGCGCCAGGACGAGGACGTGCTCGACACGTGGTTCTCCTCGGCGCTGTGGCCCTTTGCCACGCTCGGGTGGCCTGAGGAGACTGCGCAACTGCGGGCGTTCTACCCGACCAACGTGCTCTCCACCGCGCGGGACATCCTGTTCCTGTGGGTGGCGCGGATGATCATGATGGGCCTGCGCTTCACCGGGGAGGTTCCCTTTACCGAGGTCTACATCCACTCGGTGATCCAGGCGCCGGACGGACGGCGCATGTCGAAGTCGCTGGGCACCGGCATCGACCCGCTCGATGAGATCGCCAGCCACGGCGCGGACGCGGTGCGTTTCGGGCTGCTGGCGATGTCCTCCTCCCAGGACGTGCGCTACTCCGCGGAGAAGGTGCGCCAGGGGCAGGCGCTCGCGAACAAGCTGTTCAACGCCGCGCGCTTTGCGCTGCTGCGCATCGCGGGCATGGATCGGGACCCCGCCCACCCAGTTCGACCTGGAGGCGCTCGTGGCTCGGGAGTGGGACCCGGGGCGGGTGGAGAGCGGGTCCGCGCCGATCGAGGACCGCTGGATCCTCTCGCGCCTGCAGCAGGCCAAGGCCGACACAGCGGCGCGGATCGCGGACTACGACTTCTCCCACGCCGCGCTTGGGTTGTACGACTTCGTCTACGGGGAGCTGTGCGACTGGTACCTGGAGATCGTCAAGCCGCGGTTGGCGGGCGACGCCCCTGGCGCGAGCGGCGAGGGGGGGCTGCCGGGGAGCAGCGAAGACCGCGTGGCGCTTGCCGCGACGCTGTTGCACGTGCTGCGAGAGACGGTCGCGCTGGCTCATCCGGTGATCCCGTTCGTGACGGAGGAGCTGTGGGCTTTTCTCGACGGCTCGGGAGAGCTGCTCGCGGGCTCCCGCTACCCGCGAGCAGACGAGAGGCTACTCGACCCCGAGGTGGAGATCGAGGTGGAGCGCGTGATCGAGGCGGTCACGCTCGTGCGGGGCTGGCGGGACTCCGTGAACGCGCCACCCGGGAGGGTCGTGCCTGCTCGAGTCAACGCCAAGGGGTACGAGTCCACCGCGGCGATCCTCGCCGGCCTGGGGCGCCTCGAGTTCACGGAGTCCGGGGGATCCGGGGGGTCCGGGGGTGTCGAGCCGGTGGCGTCGATCTCGGTGCCGTGCGGGACTGTCGAGGTGCTCTCGGACGAGGGTCTGGATCTTGCGGCGGCTGAGCGGCGCCGGGCGGCGGCGCGGGAAAAGCTCGACGGCGAGATCGCTCGTGTGCAGGCGAAGTTGGCCAACGCGAGCTTCGTGGAGCGGGCCCCCGCGGAGGTCGTCGAAGGCGAGCGGGCCAAGCTTGCTCGCCTGCACGCCGAACTGGCGGCGCTGTGAGCTCGCGGCACGGCGACGGCTCTAGCCGCGGCAGGCACGGCGCCGCTGGCGCCTCCGGCGGTGGCTCCCCCGGCGGGCAGCCCTGGAGCGGCGAGCGCGCGGAGCGCCACCTGCGCTCGCTCGAGCTGTTCGGGATGCGCTTTGGCCTGGACCGGATGCGGCGGATGATGACCGCGCTCGACTCCCCCCAGCGGCGCTTTCAGACGGTGCACGTGGTGGGCACCAACGGGAAGACCTCGACGACTCGGATGATCGCGGCGATCCTCGAGCGCCACGGGCTGCGCACTGGCGCCTACCTCTCACCGCACCTGGTGGCCTACTCCGAACGGGTGCAGGTGGGCGAGCGCGATCTTGCCGGTCCGGCCTTCGCGGCCGCGGTTGCGCGCGCGGCGTGGGCGGCGGAGCGTGTGAACCACACGCTGGCCGAGGACGACCACGTGACCCAGTTCGAGCTGCTGACCGCCGCGGGCCTCTGGGCGCTGGCGGAGGAGGGGGTCGAGGTGGCGGCCGTGGAGGCCGGCCTCGGGGGCCGCTACGACGCGACCGCGGTCGTCGAGTCTGCCGTGACGGTGCTCACGAACGTCGGCCTCGAGCACACCCGCTGGCTGGGCCCGACGGTGCGGGACATCGCGGCCGAGAAGCTTGCGGTGTTGCGGCCCGGGGCGACGCTCGCGCTCGGTGCGGACCTCGACCTCGATGCGCTCGCTCTCGCTCGCGCGGCGGGGGCCGAACGGGGGGCGCGCGTGGTGCAGGTGTCGGCCGAGGAGGTTGCCGCGGCCCCGCTGGCTGCTTTCCAACGGCGCAACTTCGCCCTCGCGCGGGTGGCTGCCGAGGCTTACCTGGCCGCTGCCGGGATCGCGGTGGACGAGGAGGCGGTGCTGGCGGCTGCGCGGGAGACGGTGGTACGGGGACGCGTCCAGGTCGTGGCGAAGGACCCTCTGACGGTGCTCGACGGGGCGCACAACCCCGACGCGGCGCGGGCGTTGGCGGAGGCGCTGTGGGGGGTCCTCAGAGGTGTGGAGGACCGGCTGGCGGGGGAGGGTGATGGTTCGTCATCGACCCCATATATAGGGCCGGCGGAGGATTCGCTTGGGACCCTATATATAGGGTCGTCGGAGGGTTCGATTGGGGGCCCGCATAGGGGGCCGGTGGAGGATTCGATTGGGACCCCATATGGGGGGCAGGCGGAGTATTCGATCAGCACCCCCCACACCCGACCCCTGGCGCTGGTCATGGGCGTCCTCGAGGACAAGGACGCGGCGTCCATGCTCGCGGCGCTGCTGCCGCTGAGCACGCGGACGTGGTTCACCGCTCCCCCGAGCAGCCGCGCGCTTTCGCCGGCGGCGTTGCGGTCACTGGCGCGCCAGCTCGGATTCGAGGAGGCCACGTGCGAGCCGAACCCGCGGCGGGCGCTGGCGCTGGCGCAGGAGTGGGCCCGCGCGCGGCCGGGGGCAGCGGTCCTCGCGACCGGCTCGATCTACCTGGTAGGTGACCTGTTGGCCGAGCTTGCCGAGCGGGACGACGCCGGCAAGGATGCGGCGGGGAGGCGCGCGTGAACGACGACGGCCCATCGGTGCTCGCGATGGTCGGCGCCGTGGCGCTGATCGTGGCGCTCGTGATCCTTGTGTTCTTCGCGGCGGGGTACGGGTTCGGCCGGCTGTTCCTGTGAGAGCGGCTTGGTATTTGCCGTGCAAAAAGGCGACTTCTTCCTTGGGAGCGTCTAAACTCGGCTCCCGAATGAGCCCGCAGGGAGCCCCGTGAGGCAGTCGATGCCGCCGCTTGCGTACTTCGGAATCGAAAGCCACGCCTTCAGCATGGTGGTGGACCTGCTGATCGTCTGCGGGGTGGTCCTGTACGTGTCCCTGATCTACTGGACGTACGCGGACGCGCGGCGACGGATCGTGGACCCGATGCTGATCGCCTGCGCGGTGGGGGCGTCGCTGTTCCCGTTCGTGGGCACCGTCGTGTACATCATCCTGCGCCCGCCGGAGTACCTGGAAGACGTGCAGGAGCGCGAACTGGAGGTGCAGGCGGCGGAACTGCGCCTGCGTGAGCTCGACCACGGCCTGTGTCCGCACTGCGACTACCCGATCGAGCGGGAGTTCGTCCGCTGTCCGAGCTGTCTGCGCAAGCTCAAGGAGCGGTGCGCGAGCTGCTCCAAGCCGCTGGACAGAGCGTGGACGATCTGCCCCTACTGCGAGACGGACGTGCCCCCGGAGACCGCCCCGCGTCGCCGGGCAGGCCGAGCTCCGGCTGGTCGGCGCAGCAGCCCGGCGGAGACACGCCCTGAGAGCGAGGAGTTGACCGTGAGCGCCCTCGAGGACGGCCGCACCACGGGGGCTGCGCCTGAGCCCCCATCTCGGCCCCCCGGCTCCGGGGCCGGCCGGGCAGCGATTGGACGTCCGCTTCCGAGCGCCGGACGCACTGAAGAGCTCATCTAAGGGTTCACATCGAAGTAGATGGCGGGGACCGTCAGATATTTTGCTGTGGGCCCCAAACCTCGTCGACCGCAAAGGAACCTATGGACCGCACACTGATCCTTGTAAAGCCGGACGCCTTCGCCCGCTCGCTGACGGGGGAGATCATCGCTCGCTTCGAGCGCAAGGGGTTGCGCATCGTGGCGCTTCGCCACCTGACGATGGAGCGGGAGCTGGCCGAGCGGCACTACGCTGAGCACGCGGAGCGGCCTTTCTTTGGGGAGCTTGTGGAGTTCATCACCTCGGGTCCGCTCGTGGCGATGGTGCTCGAGGGCACCGAGGCGGTGAAGGCCGCGCGGCAGGTGATCGGGGCTACGAACCCGTTGGAGGCGGCGCCTGGCTCGATTCGGGGGGACTTTGCTACTGAGACGGGTCAGAACATGGTTCATGGTTCGGACTCGCCGGAGTCCGCTGCTCGCGAGAGCGCCCTTTTCTTTCCTGGTCTTTGAGGGGAGGGGGCCAAGCCCCCTCCCCCCTGTGGGAGGGGCGGCCCCCTCCCACGCCCTCCCCTCATCTCGTCGCTGGGGGACTCAGTCGTTGTACGGGCGCGAGTCGCCGTTTCGGTCGGCCCGCCGGCCCGACCGTGAGCTCACCGCACCGGCGGCGCCTGGCTCTGAGGGTCGAGCGTCTCTGGGGCGAGCGCGAGTCCTTCGGCTCCGGCGGCCGCGTGGAGGCGGCGGTCCCACGTGGCGAGGAGGAGATCGTCCCGGGGGAGCATGAGGGCCGCGGCGAGATGCAGGGCGTCCAGGCTGCGCAGTTCGCGGTCGATCGCCAGCTTGGCGGCGTCTTCGACCAGGCGCTGGTCCACCTCGATCACGCCGAACGCGGGCCACTCCTCGCGCACGGTCTTGGTGGCTGCTCGGCCTGCGCTCAGGCCAACGGCGCGGACGGTCTCCACGTAGCCGACACGACACATGAACCAGCCGTCGGCGCGGCCCATCGCGTCGTGGACGGTATCGCTGCCGGGCTCAGCGACGTAGCGCTTGACCAGCGCGCTCGCGTCGAGGTAGAGGTTCAGCGCTCGGCTTCCCGCTCGGCCAGCACCAGCGCCGATGCGCTGCGATCGCTCTGCACGAGTCGTGGCCCCCGCTTTGGCCGCGCGCGGGTGGGCGCAACCAGCCGCCCCTGGGCCACCAGCTCGCGCAGGCGATCGTCTCTGGTCGAGGCGCCGGCTGGGACGATGTCGGCCAGCGGCCGACCGCGGAGGGTCACGCGCACCTGCTGGCCGCGAGCGACCGCTCGCAGCGTCTGGCTCAGCGTCGTCTTCAACTCGCGGACTCCGATCTCGCGCATGTGACCACCTTATCAGCCATGAGGCCACAAGGCGAGCTTAGGTTGGGTCCGATCAGCGACGTTGGGTAAAGCGGACGTTCTGCTTGTCTATGTGTGCAGGAGCCGGCGAAGTCTCCACCACGGTCAGCGACGCGTCCAGACGCCCGTGAGCAGCCTTCAGTAGGGAACGGCCAGCAGCGTTGAGCTTCAGCTCGATCGTGGCGGTTGTGTCGGGCGCGACGGCGAACTTCGAGGTCGCGATGATCTCGGTCTTGCCGGGATGTCGCCTCTTACGGGGTCGTGTCTTGGTGGTCAGCTTGAGGCTGCCGGCGCACTTGACTGTGCCCTTGCAGGACAGCTTGACGGCTGCCCGGCCGTTCCTTTGGACAGTGATCGCGCGGCTGACGAGTGACACACTTGCGAACGGCGCTGTCGTTTTCTTGGGAGCTGTCGTCATCCCCGCCGGCATCAGCCGAGTCCCCGATTCGTCCTCTGTCGTTTTCTCGGGAGATGGGGTCATCCCCGCTGCCATCAGCCAAGTCCCCGATTCGTCTTGGTAGTGCCCGAGCGCTGCACACGTTCCCAGTGCAGGACAGGCCACCAGTTCGAGGTTGGCTCGGTCGCCAGTTTGGCTGTTCGACGTTGTGGGCGGCGCTGTGATCTCGCTCGCCCGACCCCATTCCCCACCTGTCTCGGTCACCGCCATTGCTTGTGGATTGCCAGAGCTGTCTCTATATTCGCCGATCGCCACGCACGATTCCGATTCAGAACATGCCACGTACCGCAGGTGGGCGGCCGGCTGGCTTGCTGCGTTGGGCGGGGGAGCGATCTCTCTGGCCTGGCCCCACACACCGTCCGAGGCACCGGCCACCACCGCGTTGGTGAACGACGATTCGGTCTCGTCATAGCCAACCGCGAAGCACTGCCCGGACCCGGGACACCCAACGGAGTACAAGGTGGTCAATTTGGCCAGCGGGTCGGGCGGCGGCGTGATGGGGCTCGCCTCACCCCATTCTCCGTTGGTCTCACTTACGCCGAAAGCCACCGAGGCAAGGCCATCCGCGACGCATGGCCCCGACGCCGGGCACGCAACAGAGTAAAGTCGAGCGGCACCCCCGAGATCCGGTGTGGACTTGATTTCACTGGCAGGCGCCCAGGTCCCGTTTGACTCGCTCACGCCCATCGCACGCTGCTGATGCGAGGTGTCGGTATAGGAGCCCACGGTGACGCACGGCCCTGAAACCTGGCATGCCAGAGGGGCTAGGTTCAACTACATATTCCGGTGCGTCATTCGCCGGCAGTGCGATCCCCTGCGGTTGACCCCACACCCCACCAGACTCAATCACCCCCACTAGCTCGGTAGCTCCTGGCGAGGCCGTTCCGATCGCGACGCACGAGCCTGGCGCACGGCAAGCGATCGACTGCAGAGCAACACCGGGGATCCCGATCGCCTGACCCCACACGCCGTCTGACTCGCTCACCGCCATCGCCCCGCCGTCGTATTCGCCAATCGCAACGCACGAGCCGGCTGCAGGACACGCAACCGAATCGAGCCTGGCTTCGACGCGGAGTGCCGGGCTTGACGGCGGCACGATCTCAGACGCCTGGTTCCAGACCCCGTCGGATTCGCTCACCACCATCGCATCACTTCCGGATACTTCGCCGGAGGCATAGCTGCCCACCGCAACGCATGACCCCGACGGGGGACACGCAACAGAGAAAAGCCGCCCAAACACGTACGTCCCGCCCCGCGGCGGCGGGAGACGGAACGGTCCAAGGAACGCATTGGCCGGCAACGCCACGCCGGTTGAGGGACCCACGGGGAGCGACGCCGCGCCGGCCACTCCCACGAACGCGATGGCCGCAAGCACGGCGCCCACAAGGCTCGCCAGAACAGCCACTCCGGGGGCGCGGCTCCAATCGCGCACCTGAGCCGGGCTGGCACACGTCGCCCGGACTCGACACGCACGCCGGTGGCCAACCATGTCCCGAATGGTTCCATCTGAGCGATTGCGCCTACTCGATCGGCCCATTAACGGCCCCAACGCGCCGCCAACGCAGAAGTTGCGACGAACCCTCTCGCCCGCCGAGCGCGCGTGGCACCGCCCGCCACGGTCATCCAGCCCGTGTTGACTGTGAGGCTCCGGTCACAATGAGCCCTTGCCTAAACCGCCTGCATCGCTGATTCTCGCCTCCGCCTCCCCCCAACGGCGGGCAATCCTCGAGCGGCTGGGGGTAGCCTTCGAGGTGCGACCGGCTGATGTCGAGGAGCTGGAGGAAGGTGCCCCGGCGCAGGTGGCGGTTGAGAATGCGCTGCGCAAGGCGCGTGCGGTGCAAGCGCTGGTCATAAGCGTGGACGCGGCTGGTGTGGAGGCGGCCGGCGCGCCGGTGTTGGGCGTGGACACGCTGGTGGCGCTGGACGGCAGGATCTACGGCAAGCCGGAGGACGAACATCGAGCGCGTGAGACGTTGCGAGCCCTGAGCGGCGCCACGCACCGGGTGCTGAGCGGCGTGGCGCTGATCGAAGGGGGCCGGGAGCGCACGGCGCTGGCCAGCACCGAGGTCGTCTTCCGCACGCTGGACGAGGGGTTGATCGCTTGGTACGTGAACACCGGAGAGTGGCGCGAACGAGCCGGCGGCTACGCGATCCAGGGCGCGGGGGCAGTGTTGGTGCGCGAAGTGCGAGGCGACTACGAGAACGTGGTAGGGCTCCCAGTGGCAACGCTGCTCGACCTATGCCCCCGGCTCCTCGACACAAGAGCGGGTTCGTAACACGAGATTGGTAGGGGAGGCGTGGGAGGGGGGAGACCCCCTCCCACAGGGGGGGAGGCCGGGAGGGGGGCTTGGCCCCCCTCCCGAGGGGGTTTTCCCCTGCAAATAAGCTGGCAGGCGTTCCGACCGGAGAGGGGCGTCCGCTAGACTGCGCGCGGACGCGCCGCCGCTCTGCCGGGTCGGGCTCCCTCGATCGATACATGGGCATCTTCAGCTACCTGACAGGGTTCGGCGGCCGCGACATGGCGGTCGACTTGGGCACGGCCAACACGCTGGTGTACGTCAGAGGGCGGGGGATCGTGCTCTCGGAGCCGAGCGTCGTGGCGATCGACTCGCGCACCGGCGAGGTGCACGCGGTGGGGATCGAGGCGAAGCGGATGCTGGGCCGCACGCCGGGCACGATCCAGGCGATCCGCCCCCTGAAGGACGGGGTGATTGCGGACTTCGACGTGACCGAGGAGATGCTGCGCCACTTCATCCAGAAGGTGCACCAGAGCCGCTTCGCGCATCCGCGCGTGGTGGTGTGCGTGCCCTCGGGTGTGACCGGAGTAGAGAAGCGCGCGGTGGAGGAGGCGTGCCTGTCGGCGGGCGCACGCACGGCGTACCTGATCGAGGAGCCGATGGCGGCAGCGATCGGGGCGGGTCTGCCGGTGGGGGAGCCGACGGGCTCGATGGTGGTGGACATCGGCGGGGGGACCTCCGAGGTGGCTGTGATCTCGCTGGGGGGCATCGTCGTCTCACAGTCGATCCGCGTGGGGGGCGACGAGATGGACGAGGCGATCATCAACTACGCCAAGAAGGAGTACAAGCTGCTGATCGGCCAGCAGACTGCCGAGGAGCTGAAGCTCGAGATCGGCTCGGCGTGCGCGATGCCCGAGGAGCTGCAGGCGGAGATCCGTGGGCGCGACATGGTCTCGGGGCTGCCGAAGACGGTGGTGCTCACGAGTGAGGAGATCCGCCAAGCGCTCGAGGAACCGGTCGTGCAGATCGTGGACGCGGTCAAGGAGACGCTCGACCGCACCCCGCCGGAGCTGGCCTCGGACATCATGGACCGCGGGATCATGCTCGCGGGTGGCGGCTCGCTGCTGCAGGGCCTCGACGAGCGCCTGCGCGAGGAGACCCAGATGCCGGCGCACCTGGCGGAGTCGCCGCTGACGTGCGTGGCGGTGGGCTCGGGCCGCTCGCTCGAGGAGTTCGAGGCGATCCACCGCTCCAATCGCAACTCGCGCCACCGCAGGCGCCGGTGAACGAGGCGACCGTTCCGCGGCGGTCTGCGCCACCCGCGATGCTCGACGTGCCACCAGCACGCCTGCGCTCGCGTGCGTCGCATCTCATCCACGGACCAGCCACCTCGTCCACCGGCGGGGGCGTAATGATGGCTCGGTGGAACGTACCGCGGGCAGTGCGCGTACGCTTTGACAAAGCTCTGGAAGGTTTCCGCCCGTGTACGACAAGACGGCCCGGCGGCGGCGAGCGGTGCTCGTCGTCCTCGTGGCGCTTTCCCTGATCCTGCTGACCGCCTACTTCGGGGAGTCCCCGAACGGGCGTCTGCACGCCGTGCAGCGCGGTTTTCTGACAGTGGTCTCACCGATCCAGGAGGGCGCCAACGCGGCGCTGAAGCCGGTGCGCAACCTGTTCGGGTGGTTCGGGGACGCGGCGAACGCCAAAAGCGAACGCGATGCGCTGCGCAAGCAGAACGCCCAGCTGCGCGCGGAGCTGATCGCACGTGAAGACGACGAACGCGGCTACCACCACCTGCTGCAGCTCTACCACCTCGACGGGGGCATGCACCTCTCCGACTACCGCCCGGTGGCGGCGTCGGTGTTCGCGCAGTCCCCGAACCTGTGGTACACGACCGTGGACATCGACAAAGGGACTTCCGCGGGGGTGCAGGTCAACGACCCGGTGATCGACGGGGAAGGCCTCGTGGGCAAGGTCACGCTGGCGGCGTCCGACAGCGCCCAGGTGAGCCTCATCACCGACAGCTCGGTGGCGGTCGCGGCGATGATCAGCAGTACCGGCGCGCCCGGGATGGTCTACCCGAAGGTCGGCGAACCGAACACGCTGCTGATGGAGTACCTCCCGGCGAATACCCCGGTGAGCGTGGGCGAGTACGTGGTCACCTCGGGCACGATCTCCAGCCGCGGCGCCTCGCTGTTCCCGCGGGGTCTGGCGATCGGGCAGGTGAGCGGGGTGAGCGAAGAAGCGCCGTACAAGACGGTGGAAGTGCGCCCGCTGGCGAACCTGCACGGCCTGGAAACGGTGCAGGTGCTGACCGACACGCAGGGCTCGGCGCCGGCGCAGGCGAGCAGTGTGGCGGCGGCACTGCCGCCGGGCCAGTCCCCCGAATCGGCGGGCGGGTCCGTGGAAGGCCAGCTGGCCTCGACGGGGGGTGGGGGATGAGGGTGCGCGAGCGTCGCGGGCTTGGTTTCCATAGCGGGCGTGGCCCCCAAGGTGAGCTGGGCTGGCAGACGGCTGTCGGGGTGAGCGGCTGATGAACGCTGGTACTCCCTCCGGTGCCCTGCTCGCGCGCGTGGCGGCGCTGGCGGTGGTGGTGGTGTTCCTACAGACGGGCGTCGTCTCGGAGCTGCCGATCCTCGGAGTTGCCATCGACCTGACCCCTCTGGTTGTGGCCTTCGTGGGCCTGCAGTCCGGCGCGGTGGCGGGGGCGGTGACGGGCTTCGCGGTCGGGCTGCTGGTGGACCTCACGCTGGTGCAGACCCTCGGCCTGACCTCGCTGATCTTCACGGTGATCGGCTACGGGGCGGGCCGCCTGCGCGAGTTGCGCGACCCACAGGCGGCACTGACCCCGCTGCTGGTCGGGGCGGCCGCGGCCGCGGCCTCGGCGGTGGGCTACTCGGTGATGGAGTTCATGCTCGGGGTGGACGCGCCGGTGAGCTTCGAGCTGCTGCGCCAGATCGTGGTCGGGGTGGTGCTCGACACGCTGGTGGCGCTGCCGGTGTGGATCGTGGTGCGCCGCTGGCTGCAGCCGACCCTCCCCGACGACCCGCGCCGTCGTCGCCGCCGCGCCTACACCACGGGGGGACTCAGTCCCCTCTCGAGAGCATGAGTCCGCCGCTCGAACGGGTCCGCACCCCCGAGCCACGTGTGCCGCCGCCGGGCTCCTCGCAGCTGGGCCTGCGGGTCGCGGTACTGGGCGGGGTGGCGCTCGTGATGTTCGGGATCATCTTCTTCCGCCTGTGGTACCTGCAGATCTTGACCGGCGAACAGTACGTCGCGCAGGCCGAAAAGAACACGCGGCGCCAGCTGCCGATCGCCGCTCCGCGCGGGCAGATCGTCAACCGCGAAGGCAACGTGCTGGTCACCAGCAAACGCACCAACGCCGTGCAGATCGTCCCCTGGGAGCTGCCGCCGGCCGGCCGGCGTCGCCGGGTGCTCTACCGGCGGCTGGGCGGGCTGCTTGAAATGAGTCCGCGGACGATCGTGGAAATTCAGCGCAAGGGTGAACGAGAAGTGCCCTATGCCCCCGTGACGATCAAGACCAACGCCGGCCGCGGCGTGCTGACGGTGTTGGGGGAGCGCCAGAACGACTACCCGGGCGTGACCCAGGAACAGGTCTCGGTGCGCGAATACCCCTACGGGGAAATGGCCGCACAGGTGTTTGGCTACGTCAGCCAGGTCACCGAGGAAGAGGAGGAGCCGCACAACCCCCAGCACGCCAACTTCCAGGGCGTCAAGGCCGGCACGATCGTCGGCCAGCAGGGTCTCGAGTACCAGTACGACCGCTACCTGCGGGGCACCCCCGGGGCGCAGCAGGTGCAGATCAACTCCGAAAACCGCGTGCAACGGACGAACCTGCCCGAGATCAAGCCGCGCGCCGGCTACACGCTGCGCCTGACGCTCGACCTGGCTTTGCAGAAGGAGGGCGAAATCGCGCTGCGCAAGGGCATCGAATTGGCTCACGCCCTCAGCAACCCCGGCAACGGGGGGGCGTTCCTGGTGATGGAACCCCGCACCGGGGGGATCCTCGCGATGGGCTCCTACCCGAGCTTCAACCCCAACCGTTTCACCAAGCCGTTCTCCGAACGGGAACTGGACGAAATCGAGCAGCTCGGGCAGGGTGCCAAGAGCGGCGAGCCCGAACCGGTTCCGCTGCTGGACCGCGCGACCGAAGGCGCCTACCCGACAGGCTCGACGTTCAAGCCGATCACCGCGATCGGGAGCCTCGAAGCGGGGATCCTGGACCCGAGCGCATCGCTCGGAGGCGGCAACTGCATCACCGTCGGCGCCGAGCAGTTCTGCAACGCGGGCAAAGTGGACTACGGTGCGCTGGGACTGGTGGAAGCGCTCAAGGTCTCCTCGGACACCTACTTCTTCGAAGTCGGCGAGCTGGACAACAGCCACGGCCCGGTGATCCAGCACATGGCCCACGAACTCGGGATCGGTCGTCCCACGGGGATCGACCTCCCCGGCGAACGCGAAGGCACCATCCCAAGTCCGAAGTGGCTGGAAGGCCGCGACGCATTGGAAGCCAGGTGCACACGCAAGAATCACGGGCGCCCGTGCGGGATCGTGGCCGAACCCGACGAGCAGTGGACCGTCGGCCACAACATGGACCTCGCGGTCGGTCAGGGCGACCTGCAGACCGACCCGCTGCAGATGGCGGTTGCCTACTCGACGCTCGCCAACGCGTTCATGAACGACGGCGAAGGGTGGGTCCCGACACCCCACCTGGGAGAGGCGATCGAAAGCCCTGGCGGAGGGCTCGTGCAGACGCTGAAGTTCCCCCCACGGCGCAAGGTGAAGCTCGACCCCTCCAACGTCAACCTCGTGATGGAAGGCATCCACGACGCGACCTCCGAGTCGGGGGGGACCTCGGCGGACGTGTGGTCGGGCTGGAACCAGGCCAAGTACCCGGTCTACGGCAAGACCGGCACGGCCGAACGCCCGCCCTACGTCGAACAGGCGTGGTACATGTGCATCCTGCCGGACGCCGGTCGGCCGATCGTGATCGCGGTGACCGTCGAACAGGGCGGCTTCGGCGACCAGGCGGCTGCCCCGGTGGCGCGGCTGATCGCCTCGAAGTGGTTCAACCAGCCGCTGAAGCTGATGAGCGGATCGAACCCGGACCAGTGATGGCCTCGCTGAGCCCGCTCACCGCCCCGTCCCCTGCCGCTGCAAAGCAGGCGGGCCGGTGCACACCGCCGCCGAACCCGCGATGCTGAACCGGTTATGCCTGCCCCGCTGAGTCCGATCACGGCCCCCGAAGGGGACCGCCGCACGCAGACCACGCACGAGCCCCGCCGGGGCCCGTGGCTGATGCTCGACCCGCTGCTGACGCTGACCGTGCTCGGCCTGGGGACCTGCTCGGTGGTCGTCCTCGGGTGGGTCACTTCCGAAGCGGTGCGCGGCCAGTCGCACTACTACTCCGAGCGCCAGGCGATCTACCTGGCGATCGGCCTGGCTGGGATGGTGGCGCTCGCGCGGATCGACTACGCGCGCCTGCGCCACTACAAAGTCGCGATCTACGTGGCGCTGCTCGTGAGCATCCTGGCGGTGCTGGGCGCCGGGCACTCGACCCAGGGCTCGGTGCGCGAGATCAGCTTCCCGCTGTTCTCCTTCCAGGCCTCCGAGCTCGGCAAGGTGCTGCTGATCCTCGCGCTCGCGGCGCTCGTCGTGGACCGCTCCCGGCAGCTGCACGAGCACCGAACCACCGCGCTGGTGATGCTAGCGGCGCTGGTGCCCGCGATGTTCGTGATCGCCCAGCCCGACCTCGGCTCGGGTCTCGTCTACATCACTATTGCGCTGACGCTGCTGTTCGTCGCCGGGGTCCCGTGGAGCCACGTGGCGGGGCTGCTGGGGCTGGGCGCGGCGGCCGTCGTGCTCGTGCTGGTGCTCGCCCCGGCGGCCGGGGTGCAGGTGCTGACCAGCCACCAGGTCGAACGCCTGACGGCCTTCGCGAACCCCTCCTCCAACCCGGAAGGCGAAGGCTACCAGCAGCTGGAGTCGAAGATCGCGATCGGCTCGGGGCAGCGCACCGGCAGCGGCGCGAACAGCACCCAGATCAAGGGCGAATTCGTGCCTGAGGACAGCACCGACTTCGTCTTCGCGGCGGTCGGCGAGCGCTACGGGTTCGTCGGCGCGGCGCTCGTGCTCTCGCTGTACGCGCTGCTGATCTGGCGCACCCTGCGGATCTTGACGATGTCCAAGGATCTGTTCGGGGCGCTGGTTGCCGGGGGCGTGGTGGCTATGCTTATGTTTCAGGTGTTCGTCAACGTGGGCGTGGCCGTAGACATCATGCCCGTCACCGGCGTCACGCTGCCGCTCATAAGCTATGGCGGCTCGTCGGTGATCGCAACGCTGCTGGCCGTGGGCCTGCTGCAGTCGATCTACGTTCAGGCGCGCGCCGCAGAGGCTTTGAAGGGCCGCGTGTTGCGGCCCTAGCTTGAGAAGACGAACGACACCATGCTCACCGAGAACCCCAAACCGCCCGCCTGCACGACTCTCGTGCCGCGCGGCGCCTGCGCTGGCGCCGCGGTGGGGCTGGCGCCCGATCGACTGGCGATCTGGCGTTCCGTCCGCCGCGCGGGGGACGCTCCACTGTGCGCCCGGCCCAACGGGCCGGCCGGGGAGCAGGCCACGTGGGGCTCGGTCCAAACCGATACCGAAAGATTGGGTCACCTTGAAAAAGCAAGTACTTGTCAGCGTCGACCGCGCGGAGACGCGCGTGGCGCTCATGGAGGCGACCGGCAAGCCGGCCGCCGCAGGCACACCCTCTGGCGGGCGACGCAGGCGCGGGAGCGCCCCCTCGCCGGGCGCCGGCTACCGCATCGCTGAGCTCTACCTCGAGCGCCGCGGCGCGCGCTCGATCGTGGGCAACATCTACAAGGGCAAGGTCGACAACGTGCTGCCGGGCCTCGAGGCGGCGTTCGTGGACATCGGCCTGGAGAAGAACGGCTTCCTACACGTCAACGAGATCGTGCTCCCGGGCGTGGAGGTCTCACGGCGCGGCCGCGGCTCCGGGCGCAAGATCTCAGAGCTCCTGAAGCCCGGCCAGGAGGTCGTGGTGCAGGTCATCAAGGATCCCCTGAAGACGAAGGGGGCACGCCTTTCGATGGAGCTCGCGATCGCCGGCCGCTACATGGTCTACCAGCCGACCGGCGAGGGCGTGGGGGTCTCGCGACGCCTGGAGGACCGCGAGCGCGAGCGCCTGCGCAAGCAGACGGCGAAACTCGACCTCGGTGGCGGCGGGGCGATCGTGCGCACCGCGGCGCACGGCGCCAAGCGCGAGGACTTCGAGCGGGAGCTGCTCTACCTGCACAAGCTCCACGAGGTGCTGGTCAAGCGGGTGCAGGACACGGTGGCGCCGGAGATGGTCTTTCAGGAGGCCGACCTCTCGGTGCGGGTGGTGCGGGACATCTTCTCCGAACACTTCGAGCGCGCCGTCGTGGACGACGAGCAGCAGTACCACCGGCTGGTCTCGTTCTTCACGCGCACCGCACCGGAGCTCGTGGAGCGGGTCGAGCTGTGGCAGGAGGACCGTCCGCTGTTCGAGGTCTACGGAGTCGAGCAGGCGATCGCGGGGGTGATGTCCCCCCGCGTGGACCTCCCAAGCGGGGGCTACCTGATGATCGACTACGCCGAGGCGCTGACGGTGATCGACGTGAACTCCGGCTCCTTCATCGGCCGTGGGCGCGCCGCGGGCCTGGAGGAGACGATCACGCGCACGAACCTCGAGGCGGCGGAGGCGGTGGTCGACCAGTTGCGCCTGCGCGACATCGGCGGGATCATCGTGATCGACTTCATCGACATGGCCCGCGCGCGCAACCGCGACGCGGTGATGAAGACGCTGCGCAAGTCCCTCGACGAGGACCGCACGAAGACGTTCACAGCGGAGATCTCCAAGCTCGGCCTGGTGGAGATGACCCGCCAGAACGTCACCGAGGGGGTGCGGGAGATCATGAGCCGCCCCTGCCCGACCTGCGACGGGGACGGGGTGATCCGCTCGGAGGAGACGATCGCGATCGCGTTCGAGCGCCGGCTGCGGGAGATCGCCGCGGAGCACCCGGACGCGGAGGCGTTCCTGGTGCAGATCAACCCGCGGGTGACGGCGCAGTTCACCGGCCAGCACTCGCGCGTGCTGCACGCGCTGGAGCACGACACGGGCCGCTCCTTCCACTTCGAGGGCTCCGAAGGCCTCGCGCTGGACCACTTCGCGATCACCTTCCAGGGGACCCGCGAGGAGGTCGAGGAGCGCGCGCTGCCGTTCCACGCCGGCGACGAGGTGCTGGTCGAGATCGTCGAGCCGCACATGTACGACGTGGACGACGCGGTCGCGAAGATCGACGGCTACATCATCTCGATCGCCGGCGCCTCCCCGCACGTGGGGGAGAAGCGGATGGTGCGCATCGAGCAGGTGGGCCGTACCGCGGCGAGCGCGCTGCTGCTCGACGAGCACGGCGAGGTGGTGCGGCCCGCACCCCGGCCGGCGGCCCCACCGGCGAGGCGCCGCGCCCCACGCAAACCGCGTCCGACGCCGAAACCGGTCCCGGTCGAGCTCGCCGTGGTGCAGCCGTCGGCAAACGGGTCCTCCGAGCACTCCGAGCCGCCGGTGGAGGTTGGCGGGGAGGATGCCGTACAATCCAAACCTCGGCGCCGAGGCCGCAGGGGCGGACGGCGCCGTTCGGCTGCCAAGGCAGAGGCGGGGACGGAGTAGCGGACGGGCGCGACTTGCGCCGAGAGCAGGACCTAACGAGGCGAGCACAAGCACATGTACGCGATCGTGAAGACAGGCGGCAAGCAGTACCGCGTCGAGCGCGGCCAGTACCTGCTGGTCGAGCGCCTCCCCGGAGAGGTGGGCGCGAGCGTAGCGCTGCAGCCGCTGCTGTATCGCTCCGAGGAGGCCGTCTTCGACGCCAAGGGCCTCGAGCAGGTGCACGTCACCGCGAAGATCCTCGCCCACGAGCGCGGCGAGAAGCTGCGCGTCGTGAAGTTCAAGCCCAAGCGGGGCTACAAACGTCGCACCGGCCACCGCCAGGAGCTGACCCGGATCGAAGTCACGGAGATCGGCCTGGGTGCGGCGAAAGCAGCGGGCAAGGCCGCGAAACCGGCGGCGGCGAGCGCCCCCGAGCCGGGGGCCGTTGCGGAGCGCCCTGAGACGGGAGCCGCTGGCTCGCCCGGGACGCCGCCGGAGAGCGCCGCCAAACCCGCGCGGACGCGCAAACCCACAAAACCGGCTGAGGCCGCGAAGGAGGGCAGCGAGGATGGCGCATAAGAAGGGCCTTGGCTCCAGCCGCAACGGCCGCGACTCCAACGCCAAACGTCTCGGCGTGAAGACCTTCGCAGGCCAGTCCGTCACCGGCGGGGAGATCATCGTGCGCCAGCGCGGTACCCGCTTCAAGCCGGGCGACGGCGTGGGTATCGGCAAGGACGACACGCTGTACGCCCGCGCGGCGGGCACCGTGCAGTTCACCACGGGCCGCCGCGGCCGCGTGGTGAGCGTGGCACCGGACGCCCAGGCGTAGCAGGGGCCCTCCACGGTCCACCGCACGCGCGAGGCGCCCCGCGCGTGTCAGGATGAGACGATGCTTCACGACCGCGCGCGTATCCACGTGCAGGGAGGCGCCGGAGGAGACGGCTGCGCGAGCTTCCGCCGCGAAGCGCACGTGCCGCGCGGCGGGCCGGACGGGGGCGACGGCGCGCGTGGGGGGGACGTGGTGCTGGTGTGCGACGACTCGCTGCGCGACCTGCAGTCCTTCACGCGCCGCAGCCACTTTCGCGCCGCGCCCGGGGGCCGGGGGGAGGGGGCGCTGCGCCACGGGGCGGACGGGCCCGCGCTCCTCTTGCGGGTCCCGCCCGGCACCGAGGCGGTGGGAGCGGACGGAGACCTGGAGGGCCGTCGCTGGGAGCTGCTGCGCCACGGGCAGCGCGTGCAACTCGCGCACGGCGGGGCCGGGGGGCGCGGCAACAAGCGCTTCGCGACACCCACCCGCCAGGCGCCGCACTTCGCCGAGCGCGGGCTGCCGGGCGAGGCGGGTTGGTTGGAGCTGCGCCTGCGGCTGCTCGCGGACGTGGGCCTGGTGGGCCTGCCCAACGCCGGCAAGTCCTCGCTGCTGGCACGCCTTACACGCGCGGCGCCGCGGGTCGCGGCCTACCCGTTCACGACGCTCGAGCCGGTGCTGGGGGTGCTCGAATCCGACGAGCGCCAGCTCGTGGTGGCCGACATCCCGGGTCTGATCGAGGGCGCCTCCGAGGGCGCCGGCCTCGGCCACGAGTTCCTCGCGCACGTGGAGCGCACCCGCCTGCTGGTGCACGTGCTCGACCTCGCCCCCGAGCTCACCGCGGGCGAGGACGCCGACGCCGTGGCGAACCACGCGACGATCGAGCAGGAGCTCGCCGCCCACGATCCCCGCCTCGCGCGCCTGCCGCGGGTGCTGGCGCTCTCCAAGGCCGACCTCGTGCCCCCCGCCCGCGCGCGCGAGGCGGTGGCGCAGTGGTCTGAGCGACTCGGCCCCGGCGTCCCCGTGCTCGCGACCTCAGCCGCCACCGGCGCGGGCCTGTCCGAGCTCGCGGGTGAGCTCCTGCGCCAAGTGCCCGTCGCGGCCGCCCCGGCCGAGGAGCCGCACGCTGCGCGAGTCGCCGCCTCGCGCCCCGAGGAGGATCTGGCCGAGCACATGGTCTTCCGCCCGGCGCCCCGCACGGGCATCACTGTGGAGCGCGTCGGCCCCGGCGCCTTCGTGGTGCGCGGCCGGCCGGTCGAGCGGCTGCTGGCGCGCTTTGACGTGGCCAACGAAGAGGCCGCGGCTCACGTCGAGGGCCGCCTGCGCCGCCTCGGGGTGCTGCGCGCGCTGGAGGCCGAGGGCTTCCAGCCGGGCGACGAGCTTCGCATCGCCGGGGTGGTGCTGGAGCTGGACCCCGCGGAGTAGACGCTGCCCTTGATGGCTGCCTAGCCGTGCAGTCGCCGATGGGCGAGCTGGTAGACGGTCGGCGCGTTGGATCCCTGCGGGTGGTGACGAACGCCAAACGCGAGGAAGTCGAGCCGCAGTTGGCCCTCGACCCCGACGGCTTTGAAGACCACGCCGAACCTCCCTGCCGGCTCGGGAAGATAGATCTTGAGGCACTGCGGGAGGGCCGTGCCGTCCTGGCCTTCAGCCTCGCAATGACGGAGCTGATCCCTTGGCGCTCCCTCTTGCTCATAACGGCGGCGGGCGCGCTGCGCGATCTCAACACCCGTTGCTGTGGTGCGCTTCAGGTCCTCGTTGAACGCTAGGTCACTGAACGCGACGGGGACGCGCCCAGAAGGCAGCCCACGCGACACGCGCCCTTACCCCTCGCGGTCAGGCGGCAGGAAGGGCCCGTACTCAGCGACGAACTCCTGAAACTCCGCGTCGGTCAACTCGTGTGCGCCACTGCGCTTGAGGATCGCCGCCCAGGAGGTGTCGGGCATGAGAACGAGGCGCCCATCCGGCTGGCGATCCTCCACGATGTATTCGCCGCTGATGTCGCCGCTGAGCGTCACGTGGGCCTGTCTGCTCACGGTTTGCATGGTAGAGCGATGAGGCTACGCCGCGCTTGGGACGGTACGCTCGGCCGAGACGGGCGGGCCAGGTTGGACCGACATGCGCTCGGACCACCGCTGTGACTCTGCTGGGGACCCCCGTCCCCTCCCGCGCCGGAGCAGACCAGGATCTCGGTGAGCTACGGCCGGCTCTCGTCTGTGCGCGCCGCCCGGGTCCGACCGAAGCCGGGAGACGCTCGCCTCCGGCAAGCATCCCCGTTTCAGCCAGCGAACGCCGCTGCGGCCGGAGGCCGCCATCAAACTGCCTCTCCCACCGCTCTTGCGTGACAAGTTCGCGGGTCTGTGTAAACTAACCGGACGCCTAGCCCCTGTGTGATCCAAGAAGGAGACATGCTGTATGGCCTCTGTACCGGCGACGCAGGATCTTGCCCACGGGGTCCCCGCTCTGGAGCATGACCCAGCGCAGGCCCTGGCCGCGACGCGGTGGCGCGACCCCAAGCGCTACGCATGGCTGCTCGGCCTGATCGTGCCGACGCTGCCGTTCCTCTCCTGGGCCCTGGTGCAGGCGACCGGGTTGGGCTTCTTCTGGTTCTACGGGCCGCTGCTGGTGTTCGGCTTCTTCCCGCTGCTGGACCTGCTGATCGGCACCGACGCGGCGAATCCCCCGGACAGCGTGCTCAAGTGGCTGGAACGGGACCGCTACTACCGCTGGTGCACCTACGCCTTCCTGCCGCTCCAGTACGCCGGGCTGGTGTTCGCGTGCTGGCTGTGGTCGAGCGGTGAACTCTCGACGGTCGACGCCCTCGGGCTGACGCTGACCGTGGGGGTCGTGAGCGGCATCGCGATCAACACCGCTCACGAGCTCGGGCACAAGCGGGCGAGCGTGGAGCGGTGGCTGAGCCGCGTCGCGCTCGCGCAGAGTGGGTACGGGCACTTCTTCATCGAGCACAACCGCGGTCACCACGTGCGCGTGGCCACGCCCGAGGACCCCGCGTCCGCGCGGCTGGGGGAGAGCTTCTGGGCCTTCCTGCCCCGCACCGTGGTGGGCTCCCTGCGCTCCGCCTGGGGGCTTGAGCGTACGCGGCTTGCCCGCCTGAGTCGCTCCCCGTGGACGCTGCGCAACGACGTCCTCGGGGCGTGGGCGATGACAGTGGTCCTGTTCGCTGCGCTCGTGACGGCGTTCGGGCCGGTCGTGCTGCCCTTTCTGCTCGCGCAGGCGGTGCTGGGCTTCTGCCTGCTGGAGGTCGTCAACTACCTAGAGCACTACGGCCTGCTGCGCGGCCGGCGCGAGGACGGGCGCTACGAGCGCACCCAGCCGGAGCACTCCTGGAACTCCAACAACGTGGCCTCCAACGTGCTGCTCTACCACCTGCAGCGCCACTCCGACCACCACGCCAACCCGGTGCGCCGCTACCAGGCGCTGCGCCACATGGACGAGGCGCCGCAGCTGCCGACGGGGTACGCGGGCATGATCCTGCTCGCTGCGGTGCCGCCGTTGTGGCGCAGGGTGATGGACCGGCGGCTGCTGAGGCACTACGGGGGGGACGTAGCCCGCGCCAACATCGCCCCACGCCGGCGTTCCCGCGTGCTCGCGCGCTACGGGGCGGGCACGTGAGCCGCTGGCGCTGTCCGGGCTGCGGCTACCTCTACGACGAGGCTCGCGGCCACCCTCGCGAGGGCTTCCCCGCGGGCACCCCGTGGAGCGAGGTCCCCGACGAGTGGGCGTGCCCGGATTGCGGGGTGTGCGACAAGGTGGACTTCGAGGAGGTCCCGGAGTGAGGGCGCCCGCACCCTACGCGGTCGCTGCGCGGGAGTTGCTGCGCGAGACGCTTTTCGCCGCGGCGCGAGCAGAGCTGGAGCACCGGGCGTGGAGCGAGGTCACGATGGCCGACGTGGCGCGCGCGGCGGGCGTCAGTCGCCAGACGCTCTACAAGGAGTTCGGGTCGCGCGACGAGTTTGCGCAGGCGTTCGTGCTGCGCGAGGCGGAGCGGTTCATCGGTGCGGTGGAGGGCGCGCTCGACGCCCACGTGGACGACCCCCGGGAGGCGCTCACGGCGGCGTTCGGGCTGTTCCTCGCCGCCGCCGGGGCCGATCCGCTGATTCGCGCCGCGATCGTCGGCGGGGGGGAGATGCTGCCATTCGTCACCACCCACGGTCAGACCCTTGTGGAGGGCGCCGCCGCACGCCTCTGCGCGGCGATCCGCGCGCGCTGGCCCCAGGCGGCCGAGCACGACGCGGCGCTGCTCGCGGAGTGTCTGGTGCGCCTGGCGATCTCCTACGCCACGCTTCCGTCCGACCCGGCGGGCATGACCGCCTCCTCGATCGCCGAGCTGCTCGGGCCGTTCATCGACCACGCGCTGCTGGCGGCTTCGGCGCAGGGCGCTCACGCGCCGGGCGGTGGCCCTGGGGGGCACGTCAGCCGCGCAGCTGCGCTCGCTTGACCTTCCCGCTCGCGGTCTTGGGCAGCTCGTTCACGAACTCCACGATGCGTGGGTACTTGTAGGGGGCGGTCTCGCGCTTGACGTGCTCCTGCAGCTCGCGCGCCAGCGCGGGGGAGGGGGCGTAGGGGCCGTCGCGCAGCACCACCACCGCGCGCACGACCGCGCCGCGCTCCTCGTCGGGGGCGGCGACCGCGGCGGCCTCGGCGACGGCCGGGTGCGCCACGAGCGCGGACTCGACCTCGAACGGCCCGATGCGGTAGCCGGCGGAGACGATCACGTCGTCGGCGCGCCCCTCGAAGTACAGGTACCCCTCCTCGTCTTCGCGCACGCGGTCGCCGGTGTGCCACGGGCCCTGCGCGCGGCGGTCTTCGATACGCCAGCGCTCTCCCGCTTCGTGGCGGACGCCCTCGCCGAGGTACCCGAGGAAGAACGTCGGCACGCTCGCGGGGTCCGCGACCAGCTCGCCGTCCTCGACGGTCAGCCGCACACCGGGCAACGCGCGACCCATCGACCCGGGGCGGGGCTCCTCCCCCGGAGGCGCCCCCGTGAGCTGGCCGGTCTCGGTCTGCCCGTACCCGTCGCGTATGTACAGGCCGGTAGCCTCCCGCCACGCGTGCAGCACCGCGGGGTTCAGCGCCTCCCCGGCGGCGACCGCACCGCGCAGGTCGGGCAACGGCTGAAGCGTGGCCCGCTTGGCGATCACGCGGTACTCGGTGGGGGCCTGGCAGAGCACGTTGACGCGCTCGCGCGCGAGCACCTCCAGGCGCTCGGCCGGGTCGAAGCGGGCGTCGTGCAGCAGCGCGGCGGCGCCCGAGAGCCACGGGGCGATGAACACGTTGCGTGCGGACTTCGACCACCCCGAGGCCGCGGTGCACCACACGAGCTCGCCCGCGCGCGCGCCCAGCCAGTGGACGGCCTGCAGGCGCTGGCCCGCCAGGTAGCGCTGGCCGTGCAGCACTGCCTTGGGCTCCCCGGCGGTCCCGGAGGTGAACGTGATCAGGCAGGGGTCCTCGTCGGCGAGGTCCACGGCCGGGGTCGGTGGGGCTTCGAAGAGAGACTCGTCGGGCACGAACACCACCTCGACGTCGCGGCCTCTCGGTGGGGCACCCCCCAGCGCGGCCTCCAGCTCGGCCCGGTTGCGCTCGTCGGCGAGCACCACCCGCGGCTGGACGACCCCGAGGCGCAGGCGCAGGTCTTTGGCGCGCAGCTGCTCGGTGCACGGCAGCACCACGGCGCCGAGGCGCCAGCAGGCGCACATGCTCAGCACCCACTCGGGGCGGTTGCCGACGAGCGTCATCACGACGTCCCCGCGCCCCACGCCGCGGCGGGCGAGCGCCCCGGCGAGGCGGGCGCTGTAGGCGGAGACCTCGCCGAAGCTCCACTCGCGGCGCGAGCCGTCCCGAGCGAGCTCGAGCAGCGCAAGCTGGTGGGGGGGCAGGCGGTCCAGTACGTCCCGAGCGAAGTCCACGCCGGTATTCTCCCTGTAGCCGTCGCGCACGCGCCACGCCGCGTCGCGCGGTGGTCGCGTCGAGTCTCGGCGCGGACCCGGACCCCTACCTCGGAGTGTTGCCG
Source organism: uncultured Solirubrobacterales bacterium (assembly GCA_963725535.1). GTDB lineage: Bacteria > Actinomycetota > Thermoleophilia > Solirubrobacterales > Solirubrobacteraceae > Palsa-744. The sequence continues at coordinate 118,103 of CAVRYX010000007.1, read as the reverse complement.
ACATGGCTGTAGCCCCCTCGCCGTACACGGAGAAGACCGACGAGCAGCAGGCGATCACCGAGATGGTGCGCCAGTTCGCCGACGAGCAGATCATCCCCAACGCCGAGCACTACGACCACGAGGACTCCTTCCCCGAGCCGATCGTGGAGCAGATGAAGGAGCTGGGCCTGTTCGGGGTGACGATCCCGGAGGAGTACGGGGGGATGGGGCTGGACCTGACGACGTACGCGATGATCGTCGAGGAGCTCTCGCGCGGGTGGATCTCGATCTCGGGGGTCGTCAACACGCACTTCATCGGCTCCTACCTGCTGGGGAAGTTCGGCAACGAGGAGCAGCGCCGGCGCTACCTGCCGCGGATGGCGACGGGGAGATCCGGGCGGCGTTCTCGCTCTCGGAGCCGGAGCTGGGCTCCGACGTGCAGGCGATCAAGACCTCCGCCAAGAAGGGCGAGGACGGGCGCTACGAGATCAACGGCCAGAAGATGTGGGTCACCAACGGCCTGCTCTCGACGCTCGTGTTCACGCTCGTGAAGACCGACCCGGACGCCGAGCCGCGCCACCGCGGGATGACCTGCTTCATCTGTGAGAAAGAGCCCGGCGTCGAAAAGAACACCGGCGAGTACGCGGGCCTGACGGTGCCGCCGAAGATCAAAAAGATGGGCTACAAGGGCGTGGAGTCCACCGAGCTCGTGTTCGACGGGTACCGCTGCCCGGCCGAGAACATCCTCGGCGGCGAGGCTGCGGGCCTCAACAAGGGCTTCGTGCAGATGATGGACGCGCTGGAGGTCGGCCGCGTGAACGTGGCGGCGCGCGGGGTGGGTCTCGCGCAGCGGGCGCTGGAGCTCGCGCTGCGGTACTCCCAGGAGCGCAAGACGTTCGGCCGACCGATCGCAGAGCACCAGGCGATCCAGTTCAAGCTCGCCGACATGGCCACGCAGGTCGACGCGGCGCGCCTGCTGACACTGCGCGCGGCGCGCCTGAAGGACGCGGGCGCGCGCTCGGACCTCGAGGCGGGCATGGCGAAGCTGTTCGCCTCCGAGGCGGGGCGCTTCTGCGTGGAGGAGTCCCTGCGCATCCACGGCGGCTACGGGTACTCCAAGGAGTACGAGATCGAGCGCCTCTACCGCGACGCGCCGCTGCTGCTGATCGGCGAGGGCACCTCGGAGATCCAGCGGATGGTGATCGGGCGCAAGGTGCTGCAGCGCCACCGGCTGTAGGGGGAGCGGATAGTTGGTCTTCTGTAGGCTGTCGGTAAGCGGGAGCGGCGGACAGGAGGAGCTGTGGCAGACGACGCCAAGGAGCTGATCGAGGTTGCGGTGCGCAGGTTCATCCGTGAGGTGCCGGCGCTGGAGCCGATCAAGTTGGTGGTGGGGGTGGAACTGCGGGGACGCGGTGACGTGCAGCACTTCCGCTTGGAGATGCCGGACGTCAAGGTGACGAAGGGCCCGGCGGCGGACGGGCGCATGCGGGTGGACATGCGCAGGGAGTTCTTCAACGTGATGGCGCGCGAAGCGAAGGTGGCGGACTGGATCGAGGCGTTCACCTACGGCCAGGCGAAGGCGTCGGGCCCCGAGCAGTTCATGCGGCTGATCGTCAACGTCGTGGAGCGCCAGCAGGAACGCGAGCGCACCCCGCGCGCGCGTCAGCGCTGAGCGGTGCCCGCGCCAGTATTCAAGTACGCGTGTAGACGGTCGAGCCCGTCTAGACGGCCGAGAGGCAAGCGAGGCAAGGACGCAAGGAGCGAAGTGTGCTTTGCACACGAGCGACTGAGGACGCAGCATCGCGCTGCCTATCGGCCGTCTAGTGGTACGAAATAATCTGATCTGCCAAGAACGCCAGCGAGGCGATCAGAAAGAAGCACATGACGATGAGGGAGAGGTTTTCGTTCATACTGCTCTCCCCTTAGGATAGTGCATGGTGCTGTCAGGCGAGCAGTGCACCGTCGTCATATAGCTTGAGAACCCTAACGGCGCCGGACGGAGCGGCGTCGAGGCAGAGGCGGCAGAGCACGCACTCGTCGAGGTTGCCCTCCACGAGCTCCAGCGCCCCGCCGTCGCTCTGGGCGAAGATGTCCACGGGGCACGCCTCCGCAAGCTTGCGGGCAAGGGTGGCGTCGGAGGCCGCGGTGTCGTCGACTTCGACGGCGATGAAGGTCCCGTCCGCTCTCACGCTGGGCTCCCCGTCATCTTGGACTGGATCAGCCCCGGGATCTCCTCGATGCGCTCGGCCACGGTGATCCCGGCGGCAGCGAGGCGGGCGATCTTCTCGGAGGCGGTGTCCTCCTTGCCTTCGACGATCGTCCCGGCGTGGCCGAAGGACATGCCGGGCATCTCGTCCATGAAGCGCCCGGCCATGAACGCGACGACCGGCAGCCGTGAGTTGTGCTCGGTGACCCACCGCGCGAGCTCGGCCTCCATACGCCCGCCGGGCTCGGTGTAGATCACGATGCCCTGTGTCTGCGGGTCGGCCTCGAACAGCCCCATCAGCTCGGCGTAGGTGGAGCCGATGATCGCGTCGCCACCGATCGACACGGCGGTGGACTGCCCGAGGCCGGCGGCGGAGAGGGTGGAGGACATCTCGGTGGTCATGCCCCCGGAGCGGGAGATCACGCCGACGGGACCGGGGGTGTACGCCTGCGCGGCGTTTTTCGCAGGTCCACCGATGCCGCCCATCTTGACGACGTCGGGGACGATCACACCGAGGCAGTTGGGCCCGATGATGCGGGCGCCGCGCAGCGTGGCGAGCTCGACCATCTGCGCGACGTCGCCGCGGGGGATGCGCTCGGTGACGATCACGACGAGCTTGACGCCGTTCTCGACGGCCTCGAACACGGCGTCCTTCGTGAACGCCGGGGGCACCGTCACGACGGAGCCGTGGATCGGCGCGCCGTGGTGGGCCACCGCCTGCGCGACGGTGTCGAACACGGGCACGCCGTGGACCTCGCGGCCCAGCCGCCCGGGGGTGACCCCGCCGACGACCTTCGCGCCCTTGCCGTAGTCGAGGCACTCGCGCGTCAGGTTGACGGCCTCGCGGCCGGTGATGCCCTGCACGATGAACGTGGTGTCGGCGTCGATCAGGATGCTCATGTCGAGAAGGGGGTCGTTTTGGGATCGTCCGCGCGTCGGTGCACCGCACCTGGGTGGGGTGCGCGGGGCGTCGTGCCCCGCGGCGACGCGCAGTGCTCCGTCGGTCGGCGCTCGCCTGGGCTCATGCCGCTGCCCCCTGGATCTTCTCGACCGCGCGACGTGCGGCCTCGTTGAGCGACACGGAGCGGTCGGCGTAGTCGACGCCGTACTGCTCGAGGATCTTGAAGCCCTCCTCCTCCCACGCGCCGGGGATGCGGAAGATCGCGATCTTCTCGGCGGGGTCGTACCCGAGCTCCAGGCACGCTTTGATGACCCCGCGCGCGACGATGTCCACGCGCGTGTTGGAGACGATCGACATCATCACCGCGATCCGCTCCACGCCGGGCTTCTGCAGCACCAGCTTGGCCAGGCCGCAGGCCTTCGCAACGGAGGGGTTGCCGCCGATCTCGCAGTAGTTGGCGGGGTGCCCGCCGTGGGCGCGGACGGCGTCGAACAGCGTCAGCGAGCCGCCGCCGGCGCCGATCACGAGGCCGAGGTTGCCGTCGAACTCGGTGACGTTGCCCGCGACCCCGCGGTGGTCCTGCGCGTCGACGGCCTCGCCGGCGAGCTCGAAGGGGGTAGCCTCGCGGGCCTGGCGCGTCTCCTCCTCGCCGACGCCGAGCTCTGCGAGCAGCTGCTTGTGGCGCCCGCGGGCCTCGTTCTCCATGTCCATGTGGGCGTCGAGCGCGACGAACGACCCGTCGGCGAGCCGCCCGAGCGGGTTGATCTCGGCGAGCACCATGTCGTTCTCGACGAACAGCCGCGCGAGGCGGGTCACGATCGGCACGAGCCGGTTCAGCGCGGAGCCGGTGACGCCGGAGCTGGCGACGGCCTCCTTGGCCTGGAAGTCCGAGAGCGGCAGGATGTTCGAGAAGTGCCGGCGCCCCACCTTGTCGGGCTGCTCCTCGGCGACCTGCTCGATGTCGATGCCCCCGACGGGCGAGAAGATCATCACCGGCTGCTTGCGGATCCCGTCCCACACGACCCCCGCGTAGTACTCCTGCTCGACCTCGGCCTTCGGGTCCACGAGCACCCCGCGCGGCACGTGCCCGTTGATCTCCAGGGCCAGGATGTCGCGCGCATGAGCTTCGGCCTCCTCGGGCGTGTCGGCGAACTTGACCCCGCCGGCCTTCATCCGCCCCCCGGTGAGCACCTGGGACTTGATGACCGTGGGCCCCCCGATCCGCCGCGCGATCACGCCGGCCTCCGTGGGGTCGGTCGTGAAGCCGTAGTCGGTGACGGGGATGCCGGCGCGCTTGACAACCTCGCGCGCCTCGAACTCGAAGAACCTCATGCGGCGCGGAAGCCTATACGGTCGCGGGCACGGCGCGCTAGACGCCGGCCGGCGTGGGTTCGCCTGCGGCCGCGGGCTCGAACCCGTACGCCTCCGCGAGCTCGGGGTCCTTGCGCGCGAGCATTTCGGCGAGCTTGACCATCACCTGGCACTGCTTCCAGGTGGCGTCGTCCTGCATCTTGCCGTCGATCATGTGCACGCCGCGGCCGTCTGGGATGGCCGCGATGACCTTCTTGGCGAACGCGACCTCGGCCGGTTCGGGGGAGAAGACGCGCTTGGCGATCGCGATCTGCGCGGGGTGCAGCGACCAGGCGCCGACGCACCCGAGCAGGAACGCGGCGCGGAACTGGGTCTCGCAGCCCTCTTCGTCCCTGATGTCGCCGTAGGGGCCGTAGAAGGGCAGCGCGCCGACCGCGGTGCAGGCGTCGACCATGCGCGCGATCGAGTAGTGCCAGGGGTCCTGCTGGTAGCTGGGGCGGGGGGCGTCCGGGTGCTCGGGGTCAGGGTCGGCGATCGTGCGGTACCCGGGGTGCCCGCCGCCGACGCGCGTTGTCTTCATGCGCCGTGAGGCCGCGAGGTCGGCGGGGCCGAAGCTCATGCCCTGGATGCGGGGGCTGGCGGCGGCGATCTCCTCAAGGTTGGTGACGCCGAGGTGTGTCTCCAGCAGCGCGTGCACGAGGATCGGGCGCTCCAAGCCCGCCTTGGCCTCCAGCTGGGCGAGCAGGCGGTCGGCGTAGTGGATGTCCCACGGGCCCTCGACCTTCGGGATCATCACGACCTCGATCTTCTCGCCGATCTCGCCGACGATCTGCGTGATGTCGTCGAGGAAGTAAGGCGAGGCGAGCTCGTTGACGCGCGTCCACAGCGCGGTGTCGCCAAGGTCCATCTCCCTGCCGACCTTGATCAGGCCCGCGCGGGCGGCCTCCTTGCGGTCCAGCGGCACGGCGTCCTCGAGGTTGCCGAGCAGGATGTCCACGGTGGGGGCGATGTCGGGGACCTTGGCCACCATCTTCTCGTTCGAGAAGTCCAGGAAGTGGATCATCCGGGAGGGCTTGAAGGGGATCTCACGCGCCGGCTCGGGAGCGTCGATCGCAAGGGGCTTGAAGAAGTCTCGGGGGTTTCGCAAGTGGTCTCCTGGGTCCTATCGCTTTGCTGAACGTAGCGAAGTATCGCGAAAGCGGCTTGTCTGTGCTTATTTTGGGTCCTGTACGCTGGGAGATCACTAGAGTTCCGCGCCCAACCTCAAGCCCGCAGGAGACCATGAGCACCACCATGAGCGAGACCCCGACCTTCGAGACCGACCAGGCCGCGCGCGAGGCGAGCGGCTCCCACCCTTACGGCCGCTACCTGGAGGAGTTCGAGGTCGGCGCCGTCTACAAGCACTGGCCCGCGAAGACCGTGACGGAGGCCGACGACCACCTGTTCTGCCTGATCACGATGAACCACCACCCGCTGCACATCAACGACGTGTACGCGGGCAAATCCCAGCAGGGGCGCAACGTGGTCGTGGGCCCGCTGGTGTACTCGCTGGCGCTGGGCATGTCGGTCAGCGACGTGAGCGGCAAGGCGATCGCGAACCTCGCCACCGAAGAGCTCAAGCACCCGGCGCCGGTCTTCCATGGAGACACGCTCTACTGCGAGTCGGAGGTGCTGGAGAAGAAGGAGTCGCAGTCCAAGCCCGACCGCGGCACCGTCAGGGTGCACACCCGCGTGCTCAACCAGGACGGGGTGCTCGTCGCGGAGTTCAAGCGGCTGGTGCTTGTGCCCCGCAGGAATCCCGGGGCGAGCCAGGCCGCGACGGGCGGGGCGGAGAGCAACGGCGCGTAGGCGCTCCGAAGGTCCCGCAGAGGCTCCCAAGGTCCCCGCGGAAAGGTTCGCCGGGGCTATGCGTTGAGTAGTAGGTGGAGCGCCTTGGAGCCGTACGATAGGCTCCCCGGACCGCCTTTTGCGATGTGCGACGCGCATCGCAGTGCGCCACCGGTACGGAAGCCCGTGACGCGTTCCCGGCGCCAGAGACCCCATAGCGAAGACCTCAGAGGAGCTGCCAATCGTCATGGAGACCACCGCCATCCCAGACGCCCCCACCGAAAACAAGCGCCTGCTGGAGTGGGTCGAGGAGGTCGCGTCCCTGACCGAACCGCAGGCGATCCACTGGTGCGACGGATCCGCCGAGGAGTACAACGGCCTCTGCGCCCAGCTGGTGCAGGCGGGCACCTTCCGCCGGCTCTCCGACGCCAAGCGCCCGAGCTCCTACCTGGCCTTCTCGGACCCCGGCGACGTGGCGCGCGTGGAGGACCGCACGTTCATCTGCTCCGCGACCGAGGAGGAGGCCGGGCCGACCAACAACTGGCGCGACCCGGACGAGATGCGCGAAGCGCTCGCCGAGCTGTTCGCGGGTTCGATGCAGGGCCGCACGATGTACGTGGTGCCCTTCTCGATGGGGCCGCTGGGCTCGGACAAGAGCCACATCGGCGTGCAGCTCACCGACTCCGCCTACGTGGCGGTGAGCATGCGGATCATGACGCGCATGGGCCAGCGGGCGCTCGACGTGCTCGGCGACGACGGCCGCTTCGTGCCCTGTCTGCACTCCGTCGGCAGTCCCTTGAGCGAAGGCGAGGCGGATGTCCCGTGGCCGTGCAACGCCGAGAACAAGTACATCGTGCACTACCCCGAGACGCGCGAAATCTGGTCCTACGGCTCCGGCTACGGAGGCAACGCGCTGCTGGGCAAGAAGTGCTTCGCGCTGCGCATCGCCTCGGTGATGGCCCGCGACGAGGGTTGGATGGCCGAGCACATGCTGATCCTCAAGCTGACCTCGCCGGAGGGCGAGGTCAAGTACATCACTGGAGCCTTCCCGTCGGCCTGCGGCAAGACCAACCTGGCGATGCTGATCCCGACACTCGAGGGGTGGACAGTGGAGACGATCGGCGACGACATCGCGTGGATGAAGTTCGGCGAGGACGGCCGTCTCTACGCGATCAACCCGGAGGCGGGCTTCTTCGGCGTCGCGCCGGGGACGGGCGAGCACACCAACCCCAACGCGATCCGCACGATCGAGCGCAACTCGATCTTCACCAACTGTGCGCTCACCGACGACGGCGACGTGTGGTGGGAGGGGATGACCAAGGAGCCCCCGGCCCACCTCACCGACTGGCACGGCAACGACTGGACTCCCGCCGCGGGCACACCCGCGGCGCACCCCAACGCGCGCTTCACGACGCCCGCCGCGCAGGACCCCGCGATCGCCCCGGAGTGGGAGGACCCGGCGGGCGTGCCGATCGACGCGATGCTCTTCGGCGGGCGGCGCTCGACGGTGGTGCCGCTCGTGACCGAGGCGCTCGACTGGGAGCACGGCGTGTTCATGGGCTCGGTGATGAGCTCCGAGAAGACCGCCGCGGCGGCTGGCACCGTGGGCGAACTGCGCTTCGACCCATTCGCGATGCTCCCGTTCTGCGGCTACAACATGGCCGACTACTTCGCCCACTGGCTCGAGGTCGGCCGCACCCCGGGCGCGAAGCTGCCGAAGATCTTCTACGTCAACTGGTTCCGCAAGGACGAGACGGGCCACTTCCTGTGGCCGGGTTTCGGCGAGAACTCGCGGGTGCTCTCGTGGGTATTCGCGCGCTGCGCCGGCCACGGCGCTGCCCGTGAGACCCCGATCGGCCTGGTGCCGCCCGTCGGAGTGGAGGGCATCGACACCAGGGGCGTCGACGTCTCCGAAGCGGACATCGCCGAGCTGTTGCGCGTGGACGTCGAGGAATGGCGCGCTCAGCTTCCCCACTTCCAGGAGCACTACGGCAAATTCGAGAAGCTGCCGGCCGAGCTGCACGAGCAGCTCAAAGCGCTCGAAGCACGCCTCTCGTAGATCTAGGTGCGCCCCCAGCGGGTCGCCGAGCAAGCGAGGCAAGGACGCAGTGAGGGAAGTGTGCTCGGCACACGACCGATCGAGGACGCAGCATCGCGCCGCTCAGCGACCCGCTGGCTAGTCGTGAGAATGGGACTCGCTGGCGGCAGCCGGCGGGCGGGACTCCTCGGCCAGTGAGGTGATCGTCAGCGCTCCGCGGGCGGCCTGCTCGAGCACCTCGGTGGCCTCCTCCAGCGAGCGGGCGTACAGCTCCACGAGCAGGTGCACGATGATCCGCGCATCGTCCTCGTGCTTGTGGAAGCGCACGTGGGTGAAGAACTCCCTGACGCCGTGGTCGCCGAAGGCGGCGTAGGAGAGCGCGTCGCCGGCCTCCGGGCCCGAGCAGGTCTCGACGTCTTCGGCGTCCACCGTCACGGTGCACGACGCGACCCACGGGGTGCCCGCGATCATCCGTTCCCAGCGGTCCTCGATCGGCTCGACGCGGCCGTTGTTGAAGCCGAGGTGGGGCTGGTCGTGCATACAGTCCAGGCACTGCACGACCGCCTCCTGCAGCTCGTCCACGACTTCCGAGCGCTCGCCGGTGTCGGGGTCGATCTTATGGATGCCCTCGTAATGGACCTGGACCTCCAGATCCTGCGACCAGCACCGGTAGCAGCGCAGCCAGCTGCGCGCGGTGGTCTCTGAGGCCGAGCTCTCCATGTGCCCATTGTATGCGCCGGGCGGCGGGAGCCGGCCGGCGGGAACGCCTCGACAGCCGGCGCGTGGCCGTAGGCGAGCCGACCGGTGGGAGCTTCGGCGCCGTGGTGGCGCACACGACGGCCGACGGGGCGCCCGTGGGGCGCCCCGTCGTGAGCCTCTGGTTGCCCGCTTGCGCGGCCCTGGCGCTACCTGTGGTGATGCGGCCGCTTGCCCTTGACCGTCACCTGCTCGATCTGCACCGTGGGGGTTCCACCAAGCGACGAGGTGTAGGTCAGGGTTGCGGTGAGATGGACCGTCCTGCCCCTCTTCAGTTGCGCCTTGAGCTTGCTGGAGACGGTGACCGTCAGCGTCAGCGGCACGCCCGCCGTACCGCTGGCGGAGGCCTCGCCGACCGTGGTCGTGGACTGGAGGCACTTGCGTTTGATCTTGACCTGGCCGGCCTTGCACCGCTTGGCCTTGGCGTTTGTGGCCGAGACGCTGGCGATCGACGCCGTCGGCACTTTTACGACCAGCGTCCCGGTGCCTGACTGGGTCGGGACGAACGTGATCGAGACCGTCCCGCTGGAGTTCTCCACGATGCTCCCGATCGTGAAGCCGCTGTCGGGCGTGGGCCGAGGCGCCGGGGGCGGGGCGCAGGCGCACGGGGGCGGCCCCGTCGGCTTCTTCACGCAGGGCGTCGTTGTGGTGCGTTCATAGCCGGGCGGACAGGGTGGCACGCCTTCCGCGCTTTCTTTGATGATCTCCGTCAGCTTGGAGTCGAGTGATTTGGTGCCTTCTTCGGCGACTATCGCCTGCCCGCCGGTGTCGGCGGCCCAGTATTCCCAGTAGTGGATGTAGTTGAATTCTTCCGACTCGCCCGTATGGAAGTAGTCGACCATCGCCAGCGGCTTTTCTTCTTCGTCCAACTTCCGCAGCGTTTTGTGGAACTCAAGGGATTCCCCTTCTTTCCACTGTGTGTCCGGGATGCCAAATTTTCCGGCCGGTTCTTCACCCGTTTCGAATGGATTCTCCAGCCAGAGTTCCGCTGGAATGCCTTCGTTGACGTTGGGCGTGTGCGGGACGTTGTCTGCGATCAGAACGATCTCGTGCCTGGCGCCGGCGCGCCATTTGACCTCTGGGTTGGTCGCGGTCTCATACAGGGCGCGACCATATGCTTCCGGCCCGTCGCCGCCATAGTGCTCCACCTCTTCGCTGGACAGTTCGTTGATCGCCTTTTCGACTTCTTCCTCATTCGAGGTCAATGGCTGCCACAAGTGCCACGGTTTTTCGGTGTTCTTTTCATATTCTTCTTCCGTTAGATAAGATTCCAGCGGCTGACCGAAGTAATTGGGGATGTCTTCGACGTTCGCGACGCCGAACTCCGCATTGGGAAGGCTGGCCTCGGTGTTGGCGACGAGCGTCTTGATTTCTTCTTTGGCTTCGTTGAGCACATTTTCCATCGAGCCGCTCGTGTCGAAGATGAACATGACATCGGTCTTTTCGGGCGCCGCCGCGCTCGCCCGCGCGGCCGACACCGCCAGTGAGATCGCCAGCGCGAGCGCCGACACCCCGATCAGGGCGAGGAGCCTTCCCCGCCAGCCGGCGGCCAAGCTCTGCGTGCCTCTGCTCATCTCGTCCGTGCCTCCAGTCTCTGGGTCGTTGGTCTGGCTGCGGTGTGCGGTACCTATGTGCGGGTCTCCAGTGCTACTTGTGGTGGTGCGACCGCTTGCCCTTGACCGTCACCGAGTAGGTCTTCACGGTGGGGATTCCACCGAGCGATGATTTGTAGGTCAGGGTCGCCGTGAGATGGACCGTCTTGCCCTGCTTCAGCAGCGCCTTGATCTTGCTGGACAGGTAGACCGTCAGTTTCAGCGGCACGCCCGCCGTGCCGTTGGCGGATGCCTTGCCGGTCACGGTCGTGGAGGGGAGGCACTTGCCTTTGAGCTTGACCTGGCCCTTCTTGCACTTCTTGGCCTTGGCTGCCTCGGCCGAGGCGCTGGCGATCGATGCCGTCGGCACCGTCACCACCAGGGTCGCCTCACCCGACTGGGTCGGGACGAACGTGATCGTGACCGTCCCGTTGGAGTTCCCCACGATGCTCTGGATCGTGTAGCCGCTGTTGGGGGTTGGCGGGGTCACCACGGGCGGCACGATCGGCGGTGGTGGCGGTGGTGGCGGTGGTACCGCGTCACCCGCGACGAACTGCTGGGCGTAGATCGATTCTTCTTTGGTCCAAGCTGCCCAGCCCTGTCCGTTCGCGCTGACGGCGCTGGCGAGGTTCGCGGTGCCGCCTTCGATTGATGTGATCAGGTTTGGTCCAGTCCAGCTTGCGCCACTGTCTGAGCTGAAGGCGAGCTCGGTGCCGTTGAAGTTGCTGTACGTCAGGTAGAGGTTGCCGCTTCCGTCCTGAGAGAGGGACGGCTGGGACTCTTTTTCCTTTGCGATCGTCGTCAGAGGAGCGTCAAAGGTGCCGTGCGTCTCGTCGAACGGCTGGTAGACCGTGTAACCCCTCGTTTCATCGTTCTCGACCAGTCCGAATCCGCTCGGTCCACCGGCGACCACGAAGTTGTCGACTTCGCAGTCGGAGTGGGTGACTTCGTTTTTCCAGGCGCTGTCTGTCAGGCCTGGGGCGATGGCGTAGCTGTTAGTCGAGGTCTGTGCCCCGGTTCCGTAGACGAAGCCGAGCTGATTCAGGAAGCCTTCTTTGTCGCCGCATTCGGTCTGGATCGATGACACCTGGTACACGCCGAGGATGCCGGCATCGGAGCCGCTGGTGATCGACGCGAAGGAGATGGGCGTATAGACACTGCCGAATTCCTTTTCCCTGAGTTCGGAGAGCAGCGAGACGGGCTGCTCGCCGACCGGGCAAGAGTGGCCGGAGCATTCTTCTTTCGGAAAGAGGGGAAACTCGTCAAAGGCCGGGGCGGCGCTGCCGAACCCGAGCTCTTCTCCGCTCCCGGGGATGATGACCGGTTCTTCATCGGCGCCGAACGGTGGTTTGTTGCCCGGTTTGGCCACGGACTTGCCACCGAGAACCTGCTTGAATTCGCCAGTGCCATCGGTGGCCTGCCACTCCTGCATGGGTTCGTACTCTTCCCCTTTGGTCGCCACCTCTCCGGCAAACATGCTCACGGTCGAGCCGTCGATGAGGATGCGAACGTTCCCGAAGATATAGCCCTTTCCGTCTTCGATGATCTTCGCTCCCTGATACGCGCATACGCTCGCTCCGGTCGGAATAACGCAGTATTCGACCGTGGGGCCTTCACCGTGCAGTTCCTCTTCGTTGATCCAGGCGATGTAGGCCGTGCCGCTGCTGTTGACCGCGACGGCTGGGTGGGCGGACGCATACTTTTTGGGGAACGCAATTTTGATCGGAGTACCGGAAAGTGCTAGCGCGCTCGCCGCGAACGCGAGCACGACGACAGCCGCCAGCGCACTGGCGGTCGCGGTGCGACGAAGCGCCGGGCGCATCGCTCCCATGCTTGTCCTAGCCGTACGCCACTGCCAATGGATGTGAGGCATGCGTCCTCCATCTAGTCGTGTCCACCCGCCGCCGCGACCGGCGCTTTGTGTGCGAGTCTAGCTGACCGCTCGGCCGTCGGCGTCGCTTGGCTACGCGACGCCCGCGCGCAGCGTGGCCTCGAAGTCCGTCTTCGGGATCGGCCCGACGCACGGGGTGCTCGCCCCGGCTTGACGGTAGCGCTCGATCCCGGCGCGCACCGCTGTGTCGTGGCCGACCGCGGTGAGCTCCTCGAGGAAGCGATCGGAGATCGCGGCCTGCATCTGCTCGACCTGCCCGGACGCGGCGTCGAACGCCTCGATCTCCGCGCCGAAGCCGGAGCGCTCGAGCATCGCGCGGTAGAAGGGCAGGCCGAAGTAGGGCAACAGGTCTTTGCGCATCGCGGCGTAGGGCTCGGCGGGGTCCTCGACCACCGCGGCGGGCACCGCGGGGACGATGTCGAAGCCCTCCAGCGTCTTGCCGGCGCGTTCGCGGCCCTTCGTCACCTCGGGGACCACCACATCGCGGATGTAGTCGGGGCAGCACAGCCACAGGATCACGCCGTCGGCTACCTCGCCGGCGAGGCGCAGCATCGCGGGGGAGAGGGCGGCGACGTAGATCGGCAGCTCGGGTCGCGGGTCGAGGCCGAAGAGGTGAAAGCCGGTGCGCCACTTCTCGCCCGCGGGTGGGTCCTCGCCGCGCAGGATCGCGCGCACGATCCCTGCGTACTCGCGCATCTCGGCCGCCGGGTGGTCGATGCTCTGTCCGTGCCAACCCTCCACCACGGGGCGGTGCGAGACCCCCAACCCGAGCGTCAGGCGTCCCCCGGAGATTGCGTCGATCGTGGCCGCCGTCTGGGCCATCGTCGCGGGGGTCCTGGTGTAGATCGGCACGACCCCGGTGCCCACCCTGATGCTGCTCGTCGCGCCGGCATATGCGGTCAGCACGGTCAGCGACTCCCAGCCGGCGATGTGCGTCACGTACACCGTCTCGTAGCCGAGCGACTCGGCGAGCTTCACGCGCTCGATCGCGCCCTCGATTGATCGGGTGGGGGAGATGAAGCAGCCGATGCCCACGCGCGGAGCATACCCCTCCGCCGATTGGGCACTACCTCCCTGGCGTTCGAGAGCCAAGCGAGACAAGGACGCAGGGAGCGTGGGGTGCTGTAGCACGCGAGCGACCGAGGACGCCGTATCGCGCCGGCTATCGGACGCCAGGTCAGTGCTTGAGGAGCACATATACGAGGCTGATCGCGAACCCGATTTGCCCGAACGCCAGCGCGGTGCCGAGGTTGACCGCGCCGAGCGCCCCGGCCAGGGCGCTGGCGGCCACGAACGCTCCGAGCACTATCAGCAGGTCGCGCGCCATCTCAGCCCGACATCTTGCCTTCGAACGCGGCCACGAGCGCCGCCTCGTCGAGCGCGGGGTCCTGCTCGGCTAACCACCGCTCCGCTGCGCGCCGGCCGCCGAGCGCGCGCAACCCGTGCTGGCCGTGCTCGACGACGAAGTCCGTCAGCGCTCCCGCGCGCCGTGCGCGCAGGCGCCGGGTGGGCACGTCGATGCTCGCGCGGTGGGCCTCGATCGTCTGCACGAGCTCTTCGATCCCGCTTGCTGGGGGTAGCGATGAGACCGCGAGCACCTGGGTGGAGCGCCTGCCCATCGAGCGCAACGCGGCGCTCAGATCGCGCCGAGCGCTCACAGCGGGCTGGCCGATGTCGGCCTTGGTCACGACCAGCACGTCGGGTATCTCCATGATCCCCGACTTCAGGAACTGCAACGTGTCGCCGCTGCCGGGCTGCACGACCACCGCGACGGTGTCCGCGACCTCGGCCACCTCGGTCTCCGCCTGGCCCACGCCCACGGTCTCGACCACGACCACATCGAAGGCCGCCGCCAACGCCTGCGCCGCCGCGCGGGTCCCCCACGCGAGGCCCCCCAGCCGCTCCCCGGCGGCGGTCGAGCGGATGAACACGCCGTGATCTGCCGGGTCGAACTCGATTCGCGCGCGGTCCCCGAGCAGCGAGCCTCCCGAGCGGCGCGAGCTCGGATCCACCGCCAGCATCGCCACCGTGCTGCCCTCACCGCTGGTCCCGCTCCCGGTCTCGCTGCTCGCCTCGCGGGCGTGGCTCCGCCACTCGTGAAGCAGGGCCGACAGCAGCGTCGACTTCCCGGCCCCCGGGGGTCCGGTGACACCGATCATGTGTCCCTGAGCCTCGCCGCCGAGTGCCGCGGGGGACACCTCGCGCAGCAGCGCCTTCGCCTGCTCGCGGTCGGCCGCCGTGGTGCTCTCCAGGAGGTTGAGCGTCGCGGGGGCCGCGCTCAGGTCGCGCTCGCGCAGCCGTCTCCCCAGCTCCGCACCGTCGGTCACGGCGTCAGGGCTCTCGGGGCGTGGGACCTACTTTGTAGCTCGCCTGCGTGGAGGCGCGCCGGTGAGGAGTCCGACGAAGGGCGACAGGTCACGGCTTCGGCGTCGCCTACACCGCTGCGACGGCGCCGTTGCGCTCGCCCACCAGCTCCACGATGTCGCCGATGATGCTGGTGAGATCGAAGTCCTTCGGCGTGTACACCGCGGCGACGCCGGCCTGCTTGAGCGGGGTGACGTCCTGCTCGGGGATGATCCCGCCGACGACCACCGGCGCGGTGACACCGGCCTCGCGCAGCGCGTCGATCACCGCGGGGATCAGCTCGCGGTGCGACCCGGAGAGGATCGAGAGGCCGATCACGTGCACGCCCTCCTGCAGTGCTGAGGCCGCGATCTGGGCGGGGGTCAGGCGGATGCCTTCGTAGACGACGTCCATGCCGGCGTCGCGCGCGCGCACCGCGATCTGCTCGGCGCCGTTCGAGTGGCCGTCGAGACCGGGCTTGCCGACGAGGATCTTGGGGCGGCGGCCGAGCCGCTCGGTGAGCGTGGCGACCTGCTCGCGCAACTCCGCGAGCTCCCGGGCGCTCGCGCCGCCATCGGTGCCGCCGTTGGCGTTGCCGTTGGCGCCCGCGCCGTCCTCCGGGGCGGCGCTCGCCTCGCCCACGCCGGTTGGGGCGCGGTAGCTGCCGAACACCTCGCGCAGCGTCGCGGCCCACTCGCCGGTGGTGGCGCCCGCGCGTGCGGCGGCGATGGTCGGGACCATCAGGTTCTCCTCGGCGTCCCTCGCGGCCCGCGCGAGCTCGGCGAGCGCGGCGTCCACCGTGGTCTGGTCGCGCTCTGCGCGCCACCGGCGCACCGCCTCGATCTGCTCGGCCTCAACCGCGGGGTCCACGACGAGGATGCCGCCCTCGGCATCTGCGGTGAGCGGGGACTCCTCGCTCTCGGCGAAGCGGTTCTGGCCGACGACCGTCTGCTCGCCGGACTCGATCCGGCGCAGGCGCTCGCGGTGAGAGTCCACCAGCGCCCCCTTCATGTACGAGACGGCCTCGACCGCGCCGCCGTGCTCGGCGACGACCGCCATCTCCGCGCGCGCGCCCTGCAGCAGCTCCTCCACGAGGCCCTCCATCACCTTCGAGCCCTCGAAGATGTCGGGGTACTCGAGGATGTCGGTCTCGTACGCGAGCACCTGCTGGATGCGCAGCGACCACTGCTGATCCCACGGGCGCGGCAGCCCCAGCGCCTCGTTCCACGCCGGCAGCTGGATCGCCCTTGCGCGGGCGTCGCGGCCGATCGTCACCGCGAGCGCCTCCAGCACGATCCGCTGCACGTTGTTCTCCGGCTGCGCCTCGGTCAGGCCGAGCGAATTGACCTGCACCCCGTAGCGCAGGCGCAGCAGCTTCGGGTCCTCGACGCTGTAGCGCTCGCGCCCAAGCTCCTCCCACAGGATTCCCATCGCGCGCAGCTTCGCGTGCTCCTCGACGAAGCGCACACCTGCGTTTACGAAGAACGAGATCCTGCCAAAGACCTCTGCGATGAGCGTGGGTTCGCGCTGCGAACGCCCCGCCAAACCCGGCCCTCCGGGCAGGGTTCTCATCCTCTCCTGCACCGCATCCAGGACTGCGATCGCATTGCTCATCGCGTACGCGATCTCCTGTACGGGGGTGGCGCCCGCCTCCTGCAGGTGGTAGGAGCAGATGTTGATCGGGTTCCACTTCGGCACGTGCTCGACGGTGTACGCGATCGTGTCCGCGATCAGCCGCATCGAGGGCGCCGGCGGGAAGGCGTACGTGCCGCGCGCGAGGAACTCCTTGATGATGTCGTTCTGCGTCGTACCCTGGAGCTGCTCTTCCGGGACGCCCTCGGCCTCGGCGGCGACGATGTACAGCGCCAGCAGCCACGCGGCGGTCGCGTTGATCGTCATCGACGTGTTCATCTCGCCGAGTGGGATGCCCCGCATCAGCGCTTCCATGTCGCCGCGGTGGGAGACCGGCACGCCGACCTTGCCGACCTCCCCGCGTGCGAGCTCGTCATCGGGGTCGTAGCCGGTCTGGGTGGGCAGGTCGAAGGCCACCGACAGCCCCGTCTGGCCCTTTTCGAGGTTGCGCCTGTACAGCTCGTTCGACGCCTTCGCGGTCGAGTGCCCCGCGTACGTGCGCATCATCCACGGGCGGTCGCGCTCGGGTAGGCGGTGGGGATGGTCTCTGGCCATATCCGCAATTGTAAGGCCGTGCCCGGGGCTTTATCCTGCCGCGTGATGAGCGAGACGATTGAGCTTCCGCGCACGGGTGGCCCGGGCAGTGGGCTGGGGGGCGCCTGGCGGGTGATCGTGCGCAACGACGACCACAACACCTTCGACCACGTCGCCCGCACCCTCGCGCGCTTCATTCCCGGGGTGACGCTCGAGCAGGGCCACCAATACGCCAACCAGATCCACAACAGCGGGCAGGCCGTCGTCTACAACGGCCACCGCGAGACCGCGGAGCACTACTGGGAGCAGCTGAAGGGCGCAGGGCTGACCATGGCCCCCCTAGAGCGCTGCTGAGACGGCCGTGGACACGGCGCTGGGCGTCGTCCTCGGTCGCTCGTGTGCCGAGGCACACTTCGCTCCCTGCGTTCTAGCCCTGCTTGGTCCACGACCGTCTCAGACGGTGAGTTCAGACCGTGCGCACGCGCGTGCCTGAGCCGGGGCGGGCGGGCGACCCATTCCCCCCGTTGCCCTCGGGCTCGGGCGGCTCGGGCGTGATCCAGGCGGTCTCCTCGGACACTGTGCCAGAGGCGGTGAGGTCCCACCAGCCGTAGAGAACCGGGATCTGATACCAGGAGGAGTGGCGCGTGCGGAAGTCGATCATCTCCGGGCCTTCCCAGTAGCGCAGCCAGTCGTTGTAGCGCTCGAAGCGGGCGAGCTGCTGGAAGCGGTAGCGGTCGTCGCGCGAGCGGTAGACCGCATATGACTCGGCGCGGTAGCGCAGTGCGACCGCGGCGATCTCGTTCAGCGCCAGCTCGAAGCCCTCCGAGCGAAAGCCGGTCGCGTACCAGGGGACGATCACGGTGCCGTTGCCGTCGCCGGCCATTTCTCAGCCTCCTACCTCGGCGTGGATGGCACCTGGACCGTCGGCGGTCTTGCCGAGGCCCTCGGACTCGGCGCCCACGAGGATCGAGATCTTCCCGAGGTGCTTGTTTTCGCGCATCAGCTGGTGTGCTTCGGCGACGCCCTCGAAGCCGAGCGTGCGCCACAGCACGGGACGGATCTGGCCGGACTCGATCAGCTCGTTGGCCTTCATGCACTCGTACGCGTTGGCGAAGTGCGAACCGAGGATCTCCTTCTGGCGCATCCACAGGTAGGCCACGTTGAAGTCGAGGTCCAGGCCCGTGGTGCCGGCGCAGATCACGACTTTGCCGAACGTCTTCGCGGTGAACACCGACGTCGGGAACGTCGCTTTGCCGACGTGCTCGAAGACGATGTCGGGGGCGTCGCCGAGGAGCTGTTTGACACGCTTGGCGAAGTCGCGCGAGACGCCGAAGCGGGCCTTCTCCTCCGCGGGGCTCTCGCCCCCTTTGCGCATCATCCCGACGAACTCGCCCCGGTCGATGTAGTCCACGGCGCCGAGGCGCTTGACGAGCGCGCCCTTCTCCTCGGAGGAGACGACCCCCACGCAGCGGGCCCCCGCCGCCGCGCAGAGCTGCACGGCGAACACGCCGAGGCCGCCCGCGGCCCCCCAGATCAGCACGTTCTGGCCGGCCTGCAGCTTGCAGCGGGTGATCAACATGCGGTAGGCGGTGAAGTACACGAGGCCGTAGGAGGCGGCCTCCTCCCAGGTCAGGGCGGTCGGCTTTGCCAGCAGCTGCTGGGCCTGCACCTTGGTGAACTGCGCGAACGAGCCCCACGTCGTCTCGTAGCCCCAGATCTTCTGCGAGGGCGCGGCCATCGGGTCGAGGCCGTGAACCTCGAGGTCCTCGTAGGAGGCCTGGTTGCAGTGCACGACGACCTCGTCGCCGGGCTTCCAGCGGGTGACGCCGGCGCCGACCTTCCACACGACCCCCGAGGCGTCGGAGCCGCCGATGTGGTGGCCGTACTCGGGGTGGTCGCCGTAGCGCATCACCGACACCGGCTCGCCGAGGGCGGCCCACACGTTGTTGTAGTTGACGCCCGCGGCCATCACGCGCACGATCACCTCGAACGCGCCGGGCTCGGGGACCTCGATCTCCTCGAGCTGGAAGGCGTCCTTGGGCTCGCCGAAGCGCTCCTCGCGGATCACCCACGCCGCCATCGTCTTGGGTAGCTCGCCGGGCTCGGCGTCCACCTCGGTTATCTGCTTCAGGTCGATTGCCATTACGCAATCCTATCCGTCCCAGGCCGGGAGGGGCCGGGAGGGATTTTGGGGATCGTCCACGCGGGTGGGTGCGGTCTACTGGCGCAGTGTGGGCGAGGCCTCCATGCCTCGCCGCGGTCGCGCTACGCTCCTATCGTGCCCGAGCCCCAGCCACCGGAGGAGTCCCAGCAGGGCCCGAACATCATCATGCCCCCGGAGGAGTTCGCGGGCAAATGGGCCAACGCGGCGTCGATCGCCCGCACCCCGCACGAGTTCACGCTGGACTTCCTGCGTATCGGCCCCCAGGGGCAGCAGGGGATCGTGGTCTCGCGCGTCTCCTTCTCGCCGCTGCTCGCGAGTCAGCTCGTGGACCTTTTGAACGAGCAGTGGCAGGCCTACACTCATGAATCGGGAGTACCGACCGAAGACAATGGAGATGACTGAACGTAATCCGTTCGAGGACGCCCGCAAACCGCCGGCGCGCGCCAAAGCGGCTGTGCGGGGACCGAACGTCACCAACACCTTCGATACGCCTCCTCGCCCGGACGCGCTCAAGGTTCAGAAGGCTGCGATCCGCAAGCACCTGCACGAGCGCCGGCCCGACGAGGGGCGCCCCGGCGGGCACTCCAGCGCCTCCTGAGGCACAGCGAGCCGCTGACGCTAAAAGAGCTGCGGCGGTACGCTGGTCTCGTAGTCGCCAGGGATAGCTTCGGGATCGTCCTGGCGGTTCTGCAGCTTCCGGAGTTGCTCGTCTGAGATCAGCTTTTGCGACAGTCCGCTGAGGATGACGTAGGGCTGAAAGATCGGATCTGTGAACCTGTAGAAGTAGCGTCGGGACGAACCCTCGCGTTGTAGGACGGCCCCCCGCTCGGGTTCGAGGAATTGGCTCAGATGGTTGGAAAACGCGGGTATGTCGATGCGTCGGCCGGCAATGATCTCCAGCGGGCTGCGGATGGCCCCCGACGTAAAGAAGCCGAGTTGGTTCTTCGGGGCCAGGGCACAAGCCAACAGGACCTGTGAGAACAGGGCGTCCTTGCGGGCGCTGCGGGTTGCGCGCTGGTAATCGCTCAGGATCGTGTGCCGGTCCACGGCCTTTGGGATCGCTTGCTGGACATCGGTTGCTGTGATCTCGCTTCGATCGTCCTGGACTGCGCGCAAACCCGCATGAAGTCCGAGCAGGTGTGTGTAGTGCGGAAGGCCCTCCGACAGCGCAGCGATGTCGCGAGTCGCGTCCTGCTTCGCCGAGATGCCAGCCCTTGCACAGCCGTCGGTGATGATTGCGCTCAGCTCGTCGAGTCTCATGCGAGGCATCTCGATCTGCACCAGGGCGCGCACGATAGATGCGTGCTCGCCAATCAGCTCGCCGATTGATCGTGCGACCCCGACGAGTACGAGCGTAGAGGGGACCGTGTGATCGGAGAGCGTCTTGATCGTGTCGGCGAGTGCCGTCAAGGCATCGTCGTCTTCGAGGCGATCCAACTCGTCGATCACGATGAGAGCGGGCGCTGAAAGCCCCTGGAGGCATCGGCGCACGTACTCGGGCGAAAAGTACTCCTCGTCGCTCTCGATACCCAGCTCGACGAACGCGTGCCGCCATAGGGAAGAGAACGTGTCGTCCGTACTGCAGTTGATCACCACAGACCGCAACCCGGACTGGAGACCGGTGTCGCTGAAGTACTCCGCGAGGACGGTCGCGAGCGAGGTCTTGCCGACTCCACGCTCGCCGTAGAGCCCTACGTGCTGGCCGCGCATCGATACGGCACTCACCACGTCTGTGAGCTGTTCCATGCGTCCTGCGAGCATGTCCAGGCGACCGACGGGCGCACCCGGAGTGAAGGCGCTGGAAACGGCCCGGATTCGCTCGATCTTCGCTGCTTGGTTCATATAAGGACCATCATGGATCGAATAATAACATGCATAGTTCATGCAAGGACTGCGCGTCCGTCGTTCCTCCGTCCGAAGCCTACAACTTCAGGCATCGGCATCGGACGCTTGACTGATCGACGACCGAAGCATGAGCTCAGGCGCGAACGGCAGCTCGCACAGCTCGGCGAGCGCGCCGTGCCCGCCGACCGCGAGCGTGTCGCCCGGCGCGGCCTCGCGGCGCACGAGCGCCAGGGCGATCGTCCCCAGCCGGGGTGAGTGCACGACGCTCCCAAGGTGCCCCACGGGGCGCTCTCCCAATCGCAGCTCATCGCCGCTGTCCACCGGGGGGGCGGGCTCGGCCGCCGATTGCGCGGGCTCCTCCGCGGATTGGGCGGGCTCGATCAGGCGCAGGCCGCGCAGGTGGCGATTTGGCTTGCCCCTGTAGTAGAGCCGCGCGACGGTCTCCTGGCCGACATAGCAGCCCTTCGTGAAGCTCACCGCGCGCTTGTTGAGGCCGGCCTCCTGGGGGATCGTGTTCTCGTCGATATCCACCCCATAGCGGGGCCATCCGCGCTCGACGCGCACGATCTCCGCGGCCGCCTCGCCGGCGGGGGTCGCGCCGGCGTCGATCAGGGCTGCGCGCACCGCGTCGGTAGATGGGGTCTCGAAGAGCACGTCCACGCCGTCGGCGGTGGCGATCAGCCGCACGGGCGCGCCGCCGATCTCCGCGGGAGCGTGGGTGTGCTCAATGGGCGAGAGCGCGTCGGCGCCGGTCGGGGATCTATCGGTGTTGTGTGTTCTTTTTCGACCCCATATAGGCTCGGTGTCGAGTGTTCTTTTTGGATCCCATATAGCGCTTATATGGTCCGCGACGAACGCACTGGCCTGGGGCCCGATCAGCGAGAGCAGGCCGCACTCCAGCGTGCGCTTGTGCAACTCGACCTCGTAGCCGATCTTGTAGCGGCGGATCATGTCGAACAGCGCCTGCAGCGCCACACGCTCGGTGTCGAGCAGCAGTTCGGTTGGGGGGCCATCTGGATCGGAGCCGACGGCGAGAATGCGCAGGTCGCCGAGCATCTTGCCCTTGTTGGTCAGGAAGGCCGCATACCGTCCCTCGCCGGGGCGCAGGTCGGTGAGCTCGTTCGTGACCTGCCCGTTGAGGAACTCGACTGCGCCGGGGCCGCTCAGCGCGAGCTTGCCGCGCTCGGAGCGGTCCACGAGCCCGCAGCGCTCGGTCAGCGCCTCGTACTCGGCGCGCAGTGTGTCGGTGGCGGCCATGGGTCGAGGATAGGAACTCACGGCGATGAGGGCACGCGGGGTTCACGTGAGGCTCAGCCGCGTCTCTCGCTACGCTTCTCGCCAATGGGCTTGGCCGGCACCTTTCAGCAGACCGTCGACTCGCTGCCCGACGATTGGACCGATCTTGAGCTCGATCTGCGGATCGCGGACGAGTCGCGCTACGTCGAAGCGGCGGTGTACCTCGTGACGTGCAACGCGAGCCCGTACTCAAAACACGACTGGCACTGGCATCTGCTGGTCGCCCACCGCTTCGGTCACGCCGCCTCGGCGCCGACCGTGCACGGCACCCTGAAGCTGCTCGACGACGCTGGCATCGAGGGGGAGCTCGCGGTGCGCGAGGTGCGGGTCGGGCGCGCGGAGGTCACGCAGATGTGGGGCCGCCCCTACTCGGCGCGCGAAGAGTTTCGCCGCCTGCGCGCGCTGTAATCGGCTGCTCGCCGACCCCACCCAGCGCGCACCGACGCATGGCGGGTCGGCGATGACCCACGCGGCCGTGGCTCAGCTCGCGGCGCCCACCTCGTCGCCGCGGTGCAGGCGCCGCGACCCGCGCGGGTCGAGCGGGATCACGGTCGCGTTGGGGACCGGGTCGCCGAGCGCCGCGCGGTCTTTGCTGCGCTGGAAGAGCGCGATGCGGATCACCCCGCCGTGGCAGACCACCAGCGCGGGCGCCTCGGCGCGCTTGATGTCGTGGAACGCGGCCGCCACGCGGACAGCCTGCTGGGCGAAGGACTCTCCGCCGGGGAACGCGAACGTCGGGTCGCCGTGGCGGAAGCGCTCGAAACCCTCGGGGTCCTCGGCCTGCACCTCGGCGAAGGAGCGGTCGGTCCACTCGCCCGAGTCGGTCTCCATCAACCGCGCGTCCTCACGCGGGGTCAGCCCGACGCGCCGCGCGACGGTGTCCGCCGTTTCGCGGGCGCGCAGCAGCGGGCTGCACCACAGGGCGGCGAACTCGTAGGGGACGGCCTGCTCGGCCAGCGCCTGCGCCTGGGCGCGTCCGGTCGCATCGAGTGGCACGGGGCCCTGGCCCTGGAAGCGGCCCTCGGCGTTGTACGCAGTCTGGCCGTGGCGAGCGAGGTAGATGCGGGGGGGCTGGGCCAAGGTGCCCAGGATAGGTCTCGTCGCCCCTAGCTGCGTCCTCAGTCGCTCGTGTACCGAAGCCGGGAGACACTCGCCTGCGACCGAAGCGGGGAGACACTCGCCTCCGGCGAGCATCCCCCGTTCGGCCAGCATCCCCGTTTCGGCCAGCACACCACGCTCCTTGCGTCCTTGCTAGGGACCGAGGAGAAGGCTCTTCTTCTACGCTTCAGTCCGTGCGCGGCGAGGTCCCGTTAGGACTGTGCGGCTTGCGCCTCCGCAGGAGCCGGTGGCTCGGGCTTGGGCTCGGTCTTGCGCAGGTACAGAAAGGCGTACAGGCAGGCGGCGACCGTCGCGCCGAGCACGGGCCCGGCGTACCACACCCAGCCGTTGGACCAGTGGTCGCCGACGAGCTGCGGCCCGAACGCGCGCGAGGGGTTCATCGCGGCGCCGGTGAACGGGCCTCCGAAGAGCACGTCGATCGAGATCGTCAGGCCGATCGCCAGCCCGGCGACGGCGTTGAACGGCCCGCGCGTGTCCACCGCCGCGCCGAACACGACAAACACGAGGAAGAACGTGAGGATCGCCTCGAGCAGGAAGCCGGAGGTGGCGTCGACGCCGTGGCCAAGTGCGGGCACGCCGAGCTTGACTGCTTCGGTCGTCGCGCGCGGCAGCAGTTGCTTGACGAACAATGCCGCGAGCGCCGCGCCGCCGAACTGCGCGACCCAGTAGACGCCGGCGAGCGCGGGCTTGATCTTGCGCGTGATCAGGAAGCCGAACGTGATCGCCGGGTTGAAGTGCCCGCCGGAGATGTGCCCGAGCGCGCAGACCATCACGCCGATTGCGAGGCCGTTGGCGATCGCGACGCCGATCAGAGTCGGGTCGGAGACCGCCCCGGAGGCTGCGGCCGCGCCGGCGCCGATGAACGTGAGTGTGAACGCGCCGACCATCTCGGCTACGGCGCGACGGAGGGTATCTTCGGACATGATGAAAAAGCTACGAGCTCCGTCGGACGGATCGGGAGTGCATACACTCGGAGCATGCGGCGGAGGGTCACCTACTCGCGCAACCTGACGCTGTCGCTTTCGCGCACGTGCTGTTGCTACTGCAAGTACTGCGCGTTCGCCACGCACCGGGCCCACCTGTATGCGCCCGAGGAGGTCGTAGAGATCCTCGACGGCGCAGCCAAGCGGCAGGTCAAGGAGCTGCTGGTGCTGACCGGTGAGCGCCCCGAGGTCAACCCCGAGGTCGCCGCGCGTCTGCACGAGTACGGCCACGAGGACTTCACGGCGTACGTGGTGTGGGCGTGCGAACGGGCACTGGAGCGGGGCCTGTTGCCGCACACGAACCTTGGTGTGCTCTCTCGGGAGGACCTGGGGCGGCTGCGTGAGGTGACCGCCTCGCAGGGGCTGATGCTGGAGTCGGTGTCCGAGCGGCTGATGGAGACCGTGCACGCCGGCTCGCCGACCAAGCACCCGGCTCGACGCCTGGAGACGATCCGCGCGGCGGGCGAGCTGCGCATCCCGTTCACGAGCGGCATCCTCGTGGGCATCGGCGAGAGCGAGGAGGAGCGGGTCGCCTCGCTGGAGGCGCTCGCGGCCGCTCATTCCGAGTACGGCCACATCCAGGAGGTGATCCTGCAGAACTTCGTGCCTCACCAGCGCTACTACGGCCAGGAGCCGGCGCAGATCGCCGAGGAGGCCGCGCGTCTGTACTGGCGCACGGGAGTGGGAGGGCCCCACGCCGACGACGGCCCCCCGAGCTTGGGGCCGAACCACCCCGACGGCGACCCCGCCGGCCTGCACCCGCGGCTGCCGCTGCCCGAGTGGGCGTGTCCGGTGAGCATCGAGGACATGAAGCGGCTGATCGCCGAGACGAGGCGGCTGCTGCCAGACGTGGGGATACAGGTCCCCCCGAACCTCGCGGACTGGTGGCCGGAGCTGGTGGCCGCGGGCGCGAGCGACCTCGGCGGGCTCTCCGCCAACGGCGACCACATCTCCCCCGAGCACCCGTTCCCCTCGCCCCATCAGGTGCGCAAGGAGCTGCAGCGGGACGGCTACGCGCTCACCGAGCGGCTGTGCGTCTACTCGCGCTACATCGACCCCGAGTGGATCTCGCGGGGTGTGATGGACACGATCAAGGTCAAGTACTGGTCGTTCATCCCCCGGCGCGGGTCCGGCCGCACCGACCCGGCTGCGAGCGGCGCCCCGCCGATTCGCCCCGACCTGGTCGGGGGCGCAGCCGAGCGCGCGCGCGAGGGCCTCGCGCTGAGCGCGGCGGAGCTGACGGCGATGTTCGCGGAGACCCGGCCGGAGGCTATCGAGGAGCTGCGAGCGGCCGCCGACGAGCTGCGCGCGGAGCTCGCGGGGGAGACGGTGACGTTCGTGGTGAACCGCAACATCAACGTCTCGAACGTCTGCACAGTGGGGTGCGCGTTCTGCGGCTTCGGCCAGGGCAAGCGCTCTCCGGACGCCTACGAGCACGACGAGCGGGAGTTCGCACGCCGGGTGCGCGAGGCGGTGGCGTACGGGGCCACGGAGCTGTGCATCCAGTCGGGCATCCACCCCGACTGGAGCCTGGAGGACTACCTCGGGTGGCTGCGCTTCGCCAAGCGCACGGCCGCCGGCGAGGGGGTGGACATCCACCTGCACGCCTACAGCCCGATGGAGATCGCGCACATGTGCGACATCTCCGGGCAGCCGCCGAGCGAGGTCTTCGCGCGCCTGCGCGACGCGGGTCTCGGCTCGACACCGGGCACCGCGGCGGAGGTGCTGCACGACGGGGTGCGCGAACGGATCAGCCCGAACAAGCTGCCGGTCGCGCGGTGGGTGCAGATCATCGAAGCCTCCCACGCGGCTGGCCTGCGCTCCACGGCGACGGTCATGTTCGGCCACATCGAGGAGCCGTGGGAGCTCGCCGAGCACATGCGCGTGGTGCGTGAGCTGCAGGAGCGCACCGGGGGGATCACCGAGTTCGTGCCGCTCTCGTTCATCCCCTTCCAGACGCTGCTGGGCCGCACGCACGGCGTCGAGGAGATCTCGCGCGAGGAGAACCTCAAGCACACCGCGGTGTTCCGTCTCGCGCTCGGGCGCACCGTGCCCAGCCTGCAGGCCTCGTGGGTGAAGATGGGGCTCGACGCCGCCACGGAGTCGCTACGCTGGGGTGTCAACGACCTGGGGGGGACGCTGATGGAGGAGTCGATCAGCCGGCTGGCCGGCTCCTACCACGGCACCCGGCTCGACCCCGATGAGCTGGTGGCCGCGGCCCACGCCGCGGGGCGCCCGGCGGCAGAGCGCACGACCCTGTACGAGATCCGGCGGCGCTACGAACTGGCGGTGGCCGCGTAGCGGGCGCTGCCCTCCTGCAGCTCCACGACCAGCGGCACTCCCGTGGCGAACCAGGCGCGGTGCAGCTCTTCGATCTTCGCGCGGGTGGGCAGGCCACCACGATGGAAGGTGCACTCCATGTAGTCGAAGGGGTTGACGGTCCCGCAGTAGACGGCGCGCGCCCGCTCGATCTCCGCGGGGTCGTGCAGCTCACGCGCGTACCCGGCGAAGTTGCCGCCGTGCATGCGCAGCCGCACGCGCGGTTCGGCACGGATGTTGAGCAGCCACGCGGCGACGTGGTTTGCGGTGACCGTGGCGGCGTTGGGGCGCAGCATGACGAGGTAGACCTTGTCGCCGTCGCGCACCGGGTGGATGCATTTGCGCCGCCACTTGCCGGTCTTGCGACCTTTGGTGGTGAGCACGCCGAAGCTGCGGGGCGGTCGCGCCGCGAGCGGGAACATCAGCGCGCTGAGGATGCGGCCACCGCCGCGCAGCTGTGTGAACGGGTTGCGCCGACGCTCGACCCGCTCGATGAGCTCGACCTTCGCCTCCTCGCTGCTCATGGCCCTGTCCGCTCCCCCGCGAACCGGCCGTGAAAGCCGAAGGGGACGTGGTGGTCGAGGGCGTGGTGGTCGCCTGTGCCCGTGCCGGCTCGCTCAGGGCGGCGAGGACACCGAGCGAGGGGGCGAGGGGTCTCTGCGGACATGGTTCCTCCTGTATGGTTCGGATCGAACGATACGTACCGTAATATAGTCTGCGGGGTATGTCAAGCCCCCGTCTCACCGAGACGTCCTACATCGTGCTGGGTCTGCTCGAGAAGGCCCAGCCGGCCACCCCCTACGACCTCAAGCAGCTCGCGCAGGTGAGCACGGTCAACTTCTGGAGCGTGCCCCACACGCAGCTCTACACCGAGTGCGCGCGGCTCGCCGGCGAGGGCCTGCTCTCAGAGCAACGCGAGCAGACCGGGCGGCGGCGGCGGATCTACAGCCTCACCGACAGCGGGGGCGAGGCACTCGAACGCTGGCGTACCGAGCCGGCCCGCGACATCTACGAACTGCGCGATGTCGCCACGCTCAAGCTGTTCGTGGGCGCGGACCCGGCCGAGCTCGCCGCCGCTCAGGTGGAGGTGCACGAACGACGGCTGCGCAGCTG
Source organism: uncultured Solirubrobacterales bacterium (assembly GCA_963725535.1). Taxonomy (GTDB): domain Bacteria; phylum Actinomycetota; class Thermoleophilia; order Solirubrobacterales; family Solirubrobacteraceae; genus Palsa-744. The sequence goes on along the minus strand of CAVRYX010000007.1, from coordinate 90,254 downwards.
CGAGGCGCTGCTCGCCAACCTCGCCGACGCGCCGCGGGGGTGGCGGCTCACACTCGAATGCGGCATCGGCCACGAGCGCGAGTTCATCCGCTTCTGGTCGCAGCTGCTCGAGGGAGAGACGGCGTAAGCGCACACTCGGCGAAACAGGTCCTCGTCCCCGGCGCGCACCTAGGGGAGATCCGGCGGCGGTATGATCTAGCGGTGGCGACGGTATGAACGTGAGCGACGATCGGGATTACGACGCGGCGATCGTGGGCGCAAGCCTCGCCGGTTGCACCGCGGCGATCCTTCTCGCCCGCGCGGGTGCGCGCGTGGCGCTCGTGGAGCAGCGCCCCGAGATGGGCGCGTACAAGAAGATCTGCACCCACTACATCCAGTCCTCGGCGGTGCCCACACTGGAACGGCTGGGTCTGCTGGAGGGGATGATGCAGGCGGGCGCTCTGCGGGCGCGCCCGCGGATCTGGACCCGCTGGGGCTGGATCGAGCCACCCGCCAGAAGCTCGGTCCCGGCGGGGATCAACCTGCGCCGCGAGCGCCTGGACCCGCTGATCCGCCGGCTGGCGGCCGAGACTCCCGGGGTGCAGCTGATCCTCGGACACACCGTGCGCGAGATGCTGCGCGAGGGGGGCACTGTGTGCGGCGTGCAGGCGCGCGACACCCACGGTGAGACGCTGACGCTGCGCGCGCGCCTGGTCGTCGGCGCCGACGGCCGCGACTCGCGCGTGGCCAAGCTCGCGGAGGTGCGCACGAAGACCAGGCGCCACGGGCGCATCGCGTACGGCGGCTACTTCGAAGGGCCCAGGCCGGTCGCCCACCCCGACCAGGCGCTGTGGGCGCTCGACCCGGACATGGTTGCCGCGTTCCCCACCGACAGCGACCTCACCTTCTACGTCACGATGCCGGCCAAGGAGCGCCTGCCGGAGTTCCGCGCCGACCCCGAGGCGGCGCTGAGGGCGTTGGTGGGCGGCGTGCCGGACGCCCCCCCGATCCTCGCCTCGCGCCTGGTCGGAGAGGTCACGGGCAAGGTCGACATGACCACCGTCCTGCACGCCACCACGGCCCCCGGTCTCGCGCTCGCCGGCGACGCCGCGGGCGCCCTGGACCCGTTTTGGGGCATCGGCTGCGGCTTCGCGTTCCAGTCCGCCGAGTGGCTCGCCGACAGCGTCGCTCCGGCGCTGCAGGGGGAAGAGTCTCTGGAGCAGGGCCTGGAGCGCTACCGCCGCCGCCACGCCCGCCGCCTGCACGGACACACCGCGATGATCACCGACTACTCCAGCGCCCGCAGGCTCAATCCCGGCGAGCGAATGTTGTTCTCCGCTGCCGCACGCGACGAGCGCATGGCTCGCACTCTGGAAGCGTTCGGGTCGCGCAACATCGGGCCGGCACGCATGTTCGCCACCGGGATGCCGCGCGCGGGGTACGTCAACGTTCGCCACGCGCTCTCCGAGCGCCGGGGCGGCCGACCGCGCGCGGTGGCAGAGAGCGCCTAGCTGGGGTGGCGCGGGTGGTGCAGGCCGCGGCGCTGACGGTCCGCGACGCGGGCCCTGTCTAGCGAAACAGGTCCTCCTCCAGCGCCCGCAACAGTGCGGCCGCGCCGGGGCCGTCCTCGGCCGTGACGAACCGCTCCAGCCCGTCGAGGACTACGACCGGCTCGCGGGAGTCCTTGGCGCGCGCGAGGTCGGCGGTGGCGGCGATCGCGTCGGCGACGGCGAGCCACGTGGCGCGCAGCTGCAGGCCGGCGCTGTCGGTGCGCCCGCGCCAGTCGTCGAGCGGCTGTAGGCCCGCGCAGCCGATCGTGACGTCGCACTGCCCGTGGCGCCAGGCGCGGCCGAAGCTGTCGGTGATCAGCACGGCCACGCGCGCCCCGGTCAGCTCGCGCAGGCTCGCGCGCAGGCGCCGGGCCGAGGCGTCGGGGTCACGCGGCAGCACGATCAGAGCGTCGGCACTGGCTGCGTTGGAGGCATCCACCCCGGCGTTGGCGCAGACGAAACCGTGATGGGTGCGGCAGATCAGCACCCCGTTGGCGGCGCGCAGGACCTCCTGCGATTGGTCCAGGACGACCTGTACGGCCCGGGCGTCCTTGCCCTGCTCAATAGCGAGCCTGTGAGCCCGCGTGGAGGGTTCGACGTCCGCGAGCGCCACGACGGCGCCCTCGGCCTTGGAGACGACCTTGTGGGCGATCGCGACGATCTCACCGTCGCGCAGGGGCGCGTGCGGCTGGCCGAAACGGGGACCGATTGGGGAGACACTCGCTTCGCTCGCATCCCCAAATCGGCCAGCGCCGCAGGCGCGTGTCTCCCGGCTTCGGTCGGCGTCGAGCGCCCCCACGATCAGCGTGGCCAGGTCGTCCCCGGCGCGCACCTCGGGGAGGCCGCTCAGGCTGCGGGCGGAGAGGGTCGCCACGAAGGCTCCTCCGCGACGGGGAGGCTTTCCGCCGCGGGCACGGGTGCGACGATTGCTGCGACTGGCCGCGGGAGCGACTCCGCGAGTGCGAGGCTCACCACTGCAAGAGCATCAGCCCGACGGTCACACCGGGGCCGATCGTGACCGCGAGCCCGCGCTCGCCCGGCTGGGGCCGGTGGCGCTCGATCGTGTCTTTGAGGACATAGAAGATCGAGGGGGTGCCGACGTTGCCGTGGTTGGCGAGCGCGTCCCAGCTCGTGGCGGTCTGCGCGCCGGAGAGCTCCAGGGCGCTCTGGATGTTCTCGATGATGCGCCGCCCGCCAGGGTGCACCATCCAGTGGTCGATCTCCGCGTGCTCGACACCGTGCTCGCGCAGGAAGCGCTCCGCCACGCCGGGCAGCCCGGCGCCCGCGAGGTCTGGCAGCTCGCGTACGAGGTGTAGGTAGCTGTCCGACTCGGAGCACTCGAGGCTCACGGCGCCGAGCGTGCCGCCGAGCTGGTGCACCCGCGTGGCGAGGATCGTCGGCCCGTCGGCGCCGGGGTCGGCGGAGAGCACCGCGGCGGCGCAGCCGTCCCCGAAGAGCGCGGAGCCGACCGTCTTGGCGCGGGGGTCCTCGGCGCCGGCGCGCGTGAGGATCGAGCTCATGCTCTCGGCCGCGACGATCAGGCAGTCGCGCCCGGGGTGCTGGTGCAGCGTCCCCGCGGCCATCCGCATCAGCGGCACGGCGCTCGCGCAGGCGACGCCGGTGATGTGGTACTTGTCAGTCGTGGGGTCGAGCTCGTAGTGGTCCACGAGTCGGTGGGCGATCGTGGGCAGGCCGAGCGAGTAGAGGCTCGAGCTGAGGACCGTGCCGATCCGCTGGGTGTCGAGTCCAAGCGCGTCCACGGCGCGCACCGAGTGGCGCAGCAGCCACTCCTCGACCTCCGCGGTGCGCCCTTGCAGGGTGCGCGCAAGGAAGTCGTCGTCCAGCTCGAGGTGGCGTTGCCTGACGCCGCTGTGGGCGAAGATGCGCTCGGCGAACTCGTCGCCGCGCAGGCCCAGCCGGTCGAGCACCTGATCCTGGGAGAGGACGCGCTCGCCGTCGGAGACCGTGAGCCCGGAGATCCGGGGGCCGGTCGCGAGCGAGCGTCCGTCCGCCGGCCGGTCTACCGTCGCCGTGCGGGTGGCCGTGCGTACGGCTGTGGTGTCGATCACGTTCAAGCGCTGGCCCCTGGATCGGGAGTGGACGTTAGTGTTGTGTTAGGCCACGTTGAGAATCACAACACGACAACAGAATATCGTGATAACCGGCGGGCCATGCGGCAGTTGCGCAGAGTGCACGCCGAGGTGCAGCGCAACCGACGACTGCCGACGGTGACCGACGACCCCCAAAAGGAGTGGAGAAGTATATGAAGCTGATCGGAGCAGGTATGCCACGCACGGGCACCCTCACGCAGAAACTGGCGCTCGAGCAGCTCGGCAGCGGGGCGGGCGGGGGCGGCGGGTGGGGACCTTGTTACCACTGGGTCAACGTGCTCGCTGACCTCGACCAGGTCGAGCTGTGGAACCGCGCGCTGGACGGCGAGGGCCCGTGGGACGAGGTGTTCGCCGGCTACGAGGCGACGGCAGACTGGCCCGGCGGCTACTTCTACAAGGAGCTGATCGACGTCTACCCCGACGCCAAGGTGCTGCTCAGCGTACGCAAGCCCGAGTCGTGGGAGCCGAGCTTCCGCGAAACGATCGTCGGCCTCAGCCACGGCGAGGAGTTGATGCGCCTGCTCGCGAGCGCCCGCGGTGAGATCGACCCCCGCTGGCGGCGCTACCTCGATCTCGTGGAGCGCATGTTCTGGGGCCCCGAGGGCTCGTTCGCCGACGGCTGGGCCGAGCCGGCGCAGCTGATCGAGCAGTTCGAGCGCCACAACGAAGAGGTCAAGCGCACGGTCCCGCCGGAGCGGCTGCTGGTGTGGCACGTGGGCGAAGGGTGGGAGCCGCTGTGCGAGTTCCTCGGAGTAGAGGTCCCGGCCGAGCCGCTGCCGCACGAGAACGACCGCGAGACGTTCTTCGACCGCGTGATCGGCGGCGCGATCAATGCGCTGCACGAGTGGTACGAGAGCAGGGCCGCCGTCGCGGGCTGAGGTTTTATGCAGCGCGCGGGGGGCGCTGCCGCGCGCCGAGCACTGCCCTGGTGCGGCGCGCCCCGGTCCGAGGCTCGCCCTGCAGCCGTTCGCGCAGCACATCGAGGTCCGCACCGGTGTCGACGTCGAGCAGCAGCGAGGGCAGCCGCCGCTCCACCCGGACTGCGACCCCGGCCTCGCTCGCGAGCTGGAGGTGGCGCTCGCAGCTGTCGGGCCCGAAGCTTGGGGGGATCGCGCCCGGGGGGGTGAGCAGCAGCCCGTTGGTGCCGGTGCCGTGGCGGTCGGGCACGATCACGACCCCGGGCGCTTCGGCCCGCTCGGCTTCCAACAGCGCTGCGACCTCGGCCGGGTCGAGCGCGGGGCAGTCTCCGGGGATGCACAGGACCCGCTCGAAGCCCTCCGCCGCGGCGCGCTCGACGCCCTGCGCGACCGCGGCGCTCTGGCTCTCCTCGGCGGCGTCCGGGATCACGAGCGCCCCGAGGTAGCGCGCCGCCGCGGCGACCGACTGCTCGCAGGTGACGACGATCGTGCGCTCGATCTCCACACAGTCGCGCAGCGCGCTCAGCACGTCCCCGACCATCGCGCGCGCGAGGTCGCGCCGCAGCGGGTCGGCGACGCTCGCCCCGAGGCGCTGCTTGGCATCGGAGAACCGCTTGACTGGGAGGATCGCGGCGGTGCGCACCGGGGTGGCTACTCCCAGAGCGCGTCCGGCAGGCCTGTGAGGTGGATGCCCGCGTGGACCTTGTAGCGGGAGTTGACCGCGATCAGGAGCGCCGTCAGGGACTCCGTGATGCGCGCCATCTCAAGGCGCCCGCAGTCCACGCAGCGCAGCCCGGCGATTCGCTCGATCAGCGCGGCGGCCTCGCGCTTGTCCGCGCGCGAGTCCCCGCACACAAGGACGTCCTCCGCTAGCTCGTGCTCGAGGTTGGACAGCGAGGCTGCGGAGACGGTGTGCAGGGCGGAGACCACGCGCACCCCGTCGGGCGCCATCTCGTGGGCCTGCTGAGCGGCGGAGCCCTGCCAGACGCCGAGCATCCGCGTGGCCTTGCCGCTATGGGTTGCCGCCAGCGGCACACTCGCGTCGATCAGCAGCTGCCCGGCGCGCAGCGCGCCCTTCAGGTTGGTGAGCATCTCCGACTGGTTGCGGAACGGAACGCTCAGGATCACCGTCTCAGCCCGCGCGACCGCCTCCGCGTTGTCATAACCCGCGAATGAACCGTCCGCAACCGCGGCCTGCGCGCGCTCGACGGTCTCCGCCGCCCGCTCCGCGCTGCGCGAGCCGATCGCAATCGGAACGCCCGCACGCCCCAGCCGCAGGGCGAGCCCGAACCCGAGCGCGCCGGAGGCGCCGATGATGCACACGGGAGCGGGAGCGGGCACGCCGCCACGATACTCATCCCGCGAGCGAGTCCGCGAACGCGAGCGCCTGTTCGGCGAGATGTGCGCGGGATGAGGCGTCGGGCATGTGGGTGTCGATCTCGAGCGTCGGAAGGTCCGGCACGGGTTCGTCGGCGACGGTCCCATCGAGCAGCTCGCCGTAGAAGTTGACCACCCCGACGGCGTTGCAATCCAGGGCGGCGAAGGCCATGAACGAGGCCGTCGGGCCCTTCAGCACGGCTCCGCCGACGATCGGGCTGACGGCGACCACCGGCGCAGCAGCCTCGGCGAGCGCCTCGCGGATCCCCGGCACCGCCAGGATCGGGCCGATCGAGGCCACCGGGTTCGAAGGCCCAATAATGATCGCGCGCGCATGGCCGATCGCCTCCAGCGCCGCGGGGCTGGGAGCGGCCTGCTCCGCCCCCCGGAACTCGAGGCCCTCCACGATCCCCTCGGCCTTCGTGCGGATCATGAAGTCCTGAAACGAGCGCCACCCGGCGGTCGATTGGACCCAGGTTCGCACCGGATCGTCGCTCGCGGGCAGCACCGTCGTATGCACCCCGATCGCCCCGTTCAGCCGCGCCAGCGCCAATGTGGGCGTGAGGCCCTCGGCGAGCAACCGCGCGCGCTCAACGCACCAAGCCAGATCGCGGTCGCCGAGGTTGAACCAGACATCGACCCCGAGCGCCCGCAGGCCGTCCATCACATTGAACGTGTCCCCCTCGATGCCCCACCCGCGCGCGTCGATCAGATCGGCCAGCCAGAAGGAGATCAGGTCCGGGTCGGGGGAGACGTAGGCCCCATAGATCTCGATGTCATCGCCCGGGTTGGCGATCACCGCCAATCGCTCCTGCCCAACGACATCGAGCATCCCGCGAGCAAGCTTCGCGCCGCCGGTGCCCCCGGCGAGGATCACGACCTCTGCCTGCCGGGTCATGCGGGCGCGGGATCGGACACTCTGGCGAGTATATGTAGGCTTGTCTGCAAGATGAGGCTCGAGGGAAAGATCGCATTGATCACCGGCGGCGCGTCCGGCATCGGGGCCGCCACCGCGCGGCGCCTCGCCGCCGAGGGCGCGCGCGTGGCCGTGGGGGACATCAACGAGGATGGCGCGCGCGAGGTTGCCGGGGAGCTCGACGGGCTCGGCCTGCGGATGGACGTTACCGACGTCGACTCGATCGCCGCCGCCGTGGGTGCGGTCGGGGAGCTCGGCCCGATCGACGTGCTCGTCAACAACGCCGGCACCGACCTGTTCTCGTTCTTCACCAAGTCCGACCCCGGCCTGTGGGACTTCGTGCTCGGGATCAACCTGCGCGGGGTGCTCGCTGTCACCCACGCGGTCCTCCCCGGGATGCAGGAGCGATCCTCCGGGGCGATCGTCAACGTCGCCTCCGAGGCCGGGCGCGTCGGCTCTCCGGGCTCGGCCGTGTACTCCGCCGCGAAGGCCGGCGTGATCGGCTTTACGAAGGCGATCGCTCGCGAGGCCGCACGCTATCGAGTGCGCGTCAACGCGGTCGCGCCCGGGCCGATCGAGACCCCCCTGTTCGACGCCGCCGCGAAGGTGTACGGCGAGATCGGGGAACGCCTGCAGCGGAACATGATCGACTCCACCCAGCTGCGCCGTGCCGGCCAGCCCGAGGAGGTCGCCGCCGCGATCGCCTTTCTCGCCTGCGACGACGCCTCGTACATCACCGGCGAGACGCTCGGGGTGAGCGGCGGTCTCTCGATGTGGTGAGCCTGCCCGAGTCGGTGAAGATCAGGGAGGTTGGGCCCCGCGATGGGTTTCAGAACGAGCCCGAGGTGATTCCCACCGAGCGCAAGATCGAGCTGATCGACGCGCTCGCGCGCACCGGGCTGCGGCGGTTGGAGGTCACGAGCTTTGTGCGCCCCGACGTGATTCCCCAGCTCGCCGACGCCGCCGAGGTGCTTGAGCGGATCGACCCCCCGGCTGGAGTTTCGGTGAGTGTGCTGATCCCCAACGAGCGCGGCCTCGAAAACGCGCTGCGCCACCGCTCACACTTTCACGAGATCAACGTGATCATCTCCACCTCGGAGACGCACAACCGTAAGAACGTCAACCGTTCGATCGCGGAGTCCCTCGCCGGGCTCGAGTCTGTCCTCGCGCGCGCCCGGGCCGAGGACTTGCGCTGCGAGGCCGTGCTCTCCACCTGCTTTGGCTGCCCCTACGAGGGCCACGTGACCCCCGCACGGGTGCTCGACGTCGCTGCGCGACTGCGCGACCTTGGCGCTCAGGAGATCGGCTTCGGGGACACGACCGGCATGGCCAACCCCGTTCAGGTAGGCAAGTTGTTCGGTCTCGCGCGCGACGCTCTGGGGTCGGAGGTTGAGCTCACCGCGCACTTCCACAACACGCGCGGGCAGGGCCTCGCCAACGTGCTCGCCGCGCTGCAGGCCGGCATCGACTCCCTCGAGTCCTCCTTCGGCGAGCTCGGCGGCTGCCCCGTACCGGCAGGGGCCACCGGCAACATCGCCACCGAGGACCTCGTCTCGATGCTGCACGAGATGGGGGTGCAGACTGGGATCGATCTCCCCGCGCTGCTTGCCTGTGCGCGGCGCGTTCAGGAGATCCTCGGTCGGCCGCTGGGGAGCCACACGTTGGTGGCTGGACCCGTTGACTGGCGCTGAGACGGTCGTGGACTCGGCGCGCTGCTTCGTCCTCGGTCGCTCGCGTGCATAAGCACGCCACGCTCCCTGCGTTCTTGCATCGCTTGGCCCACGACCGTCTCAGGGGCTTGCGGAAGGACTAGCTCGCCAGGGCCTCCGCGGGCTCCTGGGCTTCGCGCGCGCTCTCGCGCATCGCGGCCACGCAGTACTCCTGCACCGCGACCTCCATCTCGAGCGTCGCCGCGAGCGCGGGGCGGGCTGAGGCGTCGATCACTCGCTTGGCCCGGCCGACCGCTACGTGCGAGTTGGCGAGCAGTTCTTCGACCAGCGCGTCGACCGCCTGCTCGAGCTGCTCGGGCGCGACGACGCGGTTGACCAGGCCGATCCGCTCGGCCTCGGTCGCGTCGATCGTCCGCCCGGTCATGATCAGCTCCTTGGCGCGTCCGAGGCCGACGACCGCCGGCAGCCGGCTGGAGCCGCCCACGTCGGGGATGATCCCGAACTTCACCTCCGGTAGCCCGAGCTGGGCGTCGCTGGACGCGATCCGCAGATCGCAGCCGAGCGCGACCTCCAGGGCGCCGCCGACGCACGTGCGGTGGATCTGACAGACGACCGGCTTGGCCATCTCTTCGCAGAGGTTGGCGCACTCCAGGAAGGTCTCGCGGAAGTGGCGCAGCCGGCCGGGCGTGCCCGCGGAGGCGCCCAGCTCGACCAGGTCCACGCCGGCCGAGAACACCGGCCCCTCGCCACGCAGCACCACGCAGTGGACCGACTCCTCGGCCGCGGCCTCGCGCAGTGCCTGCGCGAGCGCGCGCAGCAGCTCCTGGCTCATCGCGTTGCGCTTCTCGGGGCGGTTCAGCACGACGTGGCGGACGGCGCCGCGGTCTTCGGTGGTGACGATGCTCATGGCGTGGGCTTCTCCTGTGTCGGGCAATGTGTACGCTCCAGTGTATGCCGTTGGAGCGCGATCTCGTGCGGCAGTGGCGTGTCTTCTGGCGCTCGGTGGGCTGCGGACAGCCGCGGCGGTTAAGAGCCGAGCCGTGCCCGCAAGTCGCTGACAAACTCGTCTGCAAGAAAGACGTCGAGAACCTCGCTCACGGACCACATGCGCCCGGCTTCGGCGAGTACCGGGAAGTGAACGTGATCGTCAAGGGGCTCAGGCTGCAAGATGTTGAGGTGTGCTCCCAACGGGATCGAGCCAGGGCCGGGACGATCATTATCCACGTCATATCGTACCAGGCAAACTGCGTTATCGGCAGGGGCAAATGATACTCCACTCACATTCAGTCCAAAGCTGCTCTGCCACAGGATGGGCGTGCCCCGCAGTATCCGTCTGATTGTCCACGAAAGATGTAGAGACCACCGGCCGCTCAGCGGCGGCTTGAACGGAACATGGATCGGTGCCGAGTTTCTGGCGCGGAGCAGTTCGACTCCACTGCTCGGCTCCCGTCCGATCTTGGGCTCAAAGCCGCCGTACAGTTTATGGCGCCCTAGCGCTTCGGCCGCTTCCTTGACATACGGTCGCAGCTCTTGGGGCATAGTTCTCGAAGCCACTATGCCACCCGAATCAGCTCGCGCCCTACAATGTCACGTAGACGCTCGGAGACTTTCAGCATGTCGAGCACCGTGCTGTCCAAAGCGATTCGTGTATCTCTCACGGCGAGAGCTCGATCGACGGCCTCCTCCTCCGCCAGCGCATTGTTGACGGCTTCTGCGTGGGCGTAGAGTGTCCGAAGCTCTGTATCGGAAAGGTTCGGAAAGGGCAATGTGCGGACATCGTTGACCGTTACCTCGATCGTCTCGTCTGACCGGGGCGACCCGAGACCTCGCAGCAGCCACTGGTAAATAGAGGAGTTCAGCAATGCCGCGATACTCACCAGGTATCGGTCGGGAATGTCTCCAAAACGTAGGGCATGCACTCCGCGCATCACCGGCACATACAAAGCCTTCGTGTCAGCCACGGCCGCCGGCTCTCGGGCGAAGGCACGCAGCAGAACCTTCGGAGCCAACAACGTGGGTAGGTGTCCATGCTGATAGTGAGCCGGCAGGCCGCCACGAGTCTTCAACTCAGCCGCGACCTCGGGATTGGTCGATAGTTGACCGTCGTGCTCGTATGGAAGGAACAGGCGCTTACCCGTATCGCGCAGATCGAGCGGGGTAATATCTGCCCCATAGGCGGCTCTGGGCATAAACCGCCCCGGAATCACCCTTGCTCCGATCGTGATCTGTCCGCCGGGCCCGGCAGCGTATGAGCTTGGGTCGAGTATGAAGTCAGCAACCCGCGCGGTCTTGACGCCAGTGCGGACATCTCGCTGGTGCTTTGTGGCATCTGAGATGAGGGTCTGCATGGGGCGCGTGAACTCATCCCGCAAATCGCCTGACCAGCGTACGCGAAACGCGGTCCAGCCGTACTCGGCCAACGCCTTCAGGCGCTCGCGCGATATGGAACTCCGCGTAACAGTGTGTGACTCGGTGTGGCCGAAGTCGTCAAGGATGGCCCGATGGTTGGTGCGTGAGTCGGGAATCGTTGCGATCTGAGTGGGTGTTGCTCCATGTTTGTCGACGATAATCCCGGCCACCGAGGCGGCGGCATCGGTGAACACGCGCGCGGCACGAAAGTCGCCGATCCAACTTACCCCGGCGTCCGCAAGAAATTTGCGGGCAGCTACACCCTGTTCGAGGGACAGCAAGCCCCTGGGCATGACGAGGCCTGCGCTGCCGTCGTCGGCGAGCAGGCGCATACTGAGCGCCAGAAAGAAGTAGGCGTAATCCTGGCCAAAGGATTTGATCTCGGGATAGCGGGCTGCGAGGTCGGCGATTCGTTCAACGCTCAGGCGGGACGGCAGCTTCGCCTGAGCGCCGAAAGGCGGGTTGCCGAGAACGGTGGTAAAGGGGCCATGCTGCTCGATTATCTCGTCCCAGGGAACCTGTCCGGCGGTTGCTTGGATTTCGGGAGGTGCAGACAGTGAATCTCCGAGGTAGAGATTGTTCAGCAAACTTGGAAGTCGTCCGTGAAGGTCGGCTGCCTCCAGCAGCTGTACCTGCGCCAACCCCAGGGCTCGCTCGTCGACATCGGCGCCGAAAAGACACCGAACAAGCAGCTCCTCGCGCTCGCTTGTCCGGAGCGTGCGACCGCGTTGTGTTTCAAAATAGCTGCGCAGAAAGGCAAAGGCGGCGATTAGAAAGGCGCCTGAGCCGCAGGCCGGATCGACAATTCTGATGTCGGATGGCGAGCGTGGGTGTAGTCGGTTGATCCAGTCTGTCAAGGCTCGATCTGCGAGCAATCGTGCCAGTGCCGGCGGGGTATAGAAGGTCGCTCTGTGTTTACGCTGATCGGTTGTCTGTGCCACCGAGAAGAGACGTCGCGGCGCGTCTGAGGCCTTTTCGTCGGCGGGGAGATCGGCGAGATAGCTCTCATAGAGACGACCGGCCAGATCAGTCCTGGCGACAGAGAAATCCAGGTGCAGGTGCTCCCAAGGCTCGACCGTTTGACGGAGCACCTCCCGCAACGAGTCTGCAGGCAGAGCGGCGACCTCGATGCCTGCCGGCTCGAACAGCTCAGAGTTTGCTGCCTCACGGTAGTCCCCGAGAAGTATTGTTAGATCAGCATTGAGCCGGTCGGAAGCCATAATGTCACGAATCTTGAGGGGTGATCGCGCCTGCCGACGATCCTCCGCGACGCGTACATATAGAAATTGATGAAACAGCCGCAGTACGGCTGTATCACGACTTGCCGGGTCTCGACCGCTGAATGCCTCGGCGTCAGCGACCTGTAGCCGGAGTTGACGGAGAGCTCTCCCAAGGAGTTGCGGCAAAGCCTCATGCTCTCCGGTTGGGGCAACGAGATCCGAGGGGGTTTCGTTGAGGACGTTGTCACGCCCGATAAGTTCCAACAACTCTGCCAGGCCGGCACGATCACCGAGCTCGGCGCAGAAGAGCGGCAGGTCGCCGGGGCGCTTGCACCAGCGCAACGTGTCAAAGAGAGCGGCTCGCTTGGTTCAACCATGACACGGCGTACCGTGTCTGCCGTGTGTAGCCAAGGCTGGTGAGACGGTTCGCTCGCTCGGTCGCGGCGAACATCATCAACGCGGCTGGTTCGGCTGCGACCGCGAGCTCCCAGAGGGGCGCCCCTCTTCCCCGCGCTATAGACACTCGGCGCAAGCCCGAGGACCACCCCGCCGTTTGCATAAGGACGGCCAGGTCGTCAACACTCTGCCCGTCTCCGCTGACGAGCGAGTGCAGGTTGAGGTCAGCTAGCGTTGTTGGCATGGCGAAGCGAGCAGGCGAGCACGTATGCTCTCAGCTGCTCAGGCGGACCTTGTGACTTCGCGCGGCTCAGTTCGAGAGGTCGAGCACCGGCGTCGGCGGCTCGATCGCCTCGTCGTGGCCCTCGCGCGGCACAATCGCGGTGCCGACGGCGAAGAACTCGATCGTGTGACTGCCCCACCCGTGGCTCGTCTCGTGCAGGTTCACGCCCACGATCCCCTCCGCGCCGATCGTCTGCGCCTCGCTCTGCATCCGCTCCATCGCGAGCTCGCGCGCGTCGTACAGCGCCTGGGTGAAGTTCGCGAGCTCCACGTTGCGTCCCGTCTGGGCCATCGACTGGAGCATCCCGCGGTGGGCGACGTGGTAGACGCAGCTGCCCATCACCATCCCCACCGGTCGGTGCCCGGTCCGCAGCAGCGTCCAGAAGTCCTGGCCTGAGAGATCGCTCGTGAACGGCCGGCCGTTGGGGGCGCGGTGCATGACCCCTTCGCGGTGCTTGACCGCGGTGCCGATCGCGATGAACTCTGCCATGTCCTGGCCCCACTCGTAGCGGCCGATGTCCAGGCGCACCCCGACGACGCCGTCGGCGCCGAGCTGGTCGGCCTCCTCCTCCATGCGCGTCATCGCGAGCTGGCGCGCTCCGTACATCGCCTCGGAAAGCACTTTCAGCTCCTGGCTTTTCTTCCACCCCGCCATCTGGATGCCGATGTGGTAGATCGAGCTGCCCACCACCAGCCCCACCGGGTCGAAGCCGGCCTGCTTGATCAGCAGGAACTCGTTGACGCTCAGGTCGGAGGTGAACAGGCCCGCGCGGTTCTGCTGCAGGCGTGCGCGGCCCGCCTCGGGGACTCCCTCCAGGGAGGTCGGGTCGTAGCTGGTCTCCTGCTCGCTGCTGCTCATCGGTGGCGGGCTCCTTCGCTTGAGTGGCGGGTCGTGTCTTGGGGTTGGGGGTCTGCGCAGGTGGTGAGGTCGCGGTTGTCTCGGGACGGTTTTGGTCTGCTCAGCTCGTGAGGTCGATCGTCGTCTCAGGGGGATATATGGGCGCCTCTTCGGACTGATGGATCGCCGTGCCGATCGCGTTGAACGTCACCATCAGGCCGCCAATTTTGCGGTTCATCCCCTGCATCTCGTGGCGCACCGCGCGGTGGCCGATCCGTACGCCGACGACTCCCGAAGCGCCGAGCGCGGTGGCCTGTGCGCTCAGCTCGGCCATCACGCTCTCGCGCGCGTTGTAGAAGGCTCGCGTGAACGCGCTCAGCTCGAAGTTCTGCATCCCGCCCATCATCATGCCGCCGCCCGCCATCCCCGCACCGAGGAGCCCCGTGCCGTAGGCGTAGCTGGCGAAGAACACAGAGCTCCACGCGACGATCCCGAGCGGCTCGAAGCCGGCCCGCACGAGCTTGGAGAAGTCGGCGACCGACAGCTCGGTGAGCACCGGACGCGCGCCCGCGCGCCGGCTGTCCCCGGATGCTCGCTTGCCGCGGCTCACGGCGGTGCCGAAGACGGTGTGTTCGAGCGTGACCGCTCCCGACCCCGTTTCCAGGTTGCTTTCGCCCGCGCGCGTCTCTACTTCCACGACCGCGTCGGCGCCGACGTGCTCGGCCTCCTCGGCCAGCCGTCCGAGCGCTCGCGAGCGCACCTCGTTGAGCGCTTGGGAAAGCGTGCCCAGCTCGAACATGTTGGCGCCGGTAGGGTCATAGCCGCCTTCCAGTTGACCCCACGATGACTGGTAGCCCATCTGGTAGATCGAGCTGCCCATCACCTGCGAGAGCGGTCGCAGCCCGAGCTGGTGGCACAGTGCCCAGCCGTTGATCGACAGGTCTGAGGTGAACAGGCCGCCGCGCTCGCGCAGCTCGCTCAGGCGCCGCTCGGCGGCGACGGTGATCCCGCCCCGTTCGATGCGCTCCTGCGAGAGCTCCTGCTCGCGCTCTTCGGAGGGCGACTCGGGCGGTTCCTGGGGATCGGCTTCGCGCGCGGTCACGCTCACCCCAGCAGGCGCTCGAGCGCCGTGCGAGCCTCGCCGCTGCGCTCCGCCTCAGCGCGCAGATCGCTCGTCAGCGCGGTCACCCACGCGCTGGGGTCGAGCGGCTCGCGCTTGATCGAGATGCCCCCGACCTGGCGTTCGCGGAAGCTCTCGACGCGATCCCCCGCGACGTCGAGCTGGTAGCAGTTCCCGCCGAGCTCCACACGCACCCGCTTGACGCGTTTCTCGCCGCGGCCCAGCAGGCCGCCGCCGTGGCGCTCCACGTGGGCGAGCCCGGGCAGCGACTGCTCGAGCTTGCTCGCGAGCACCTCCACGGAGATCCGCAGATCGGTGCCGTCCGCGCGCAGGCCGGCCGCGGAGAGGTCGAAGTCCTGCTCGGTGGGCATCGCGCAAAGGGTACTCCCGGTAGGCTCCCCCTGCGCAAGAGCCAATTCGAGTGGAGGTTTCAGGATGGCGCAGCAGATCGAGAGAGTGGGCGTGCTCGGAGCCGGGCTGATGGGCCACGGCATCGCGCAGGTCGCCGCACAGTCTGGCTACGAGGTGGCGCTGCGCGAGGTCGATGAGCCCACGCTCGCGAAGGGGCTCGCCAAGATCGAGAAGCAGCTCGCGCGGGCGGTCGAGAAGGGCAAGAGTACCCAAGAGGACGCCGACACGGTGCGCGGGCGCATCCACGGGACCGTGCACTACCGCGACCTGGCGGAGTGCGACCTTGTGATCGAGGCGATCACCGAGAGCCTGCCGCTGAAGCTCGAGATGTGGCGGGAGCTCGACGAGGTCGTCAAGCCGCAGGCGGTGTTCGCGACCAACACCTCCTCGCTGGCTGTGGTCGACCAGGCCGCGGCCACCTCGCGCGCGGAGCGGTTCGTGGGCCTGCACTACTTCAACCCCGCCCAGGTCATGAAGCTGGTCGAGGTCGTGCGCTGCGTGACCACCTCGGGGGAGACGCTCGAGACCGCCCTGCAGTTCGTGCGCTCCGAGGGCAAGCTCGCGATCCCCACGCGCGACAAAGCCGGGTTCATCGTCAACCGCCTGCTCGTCCCCTACATGCTCGACGCGATGCGCGCCCTGGAAGAGCAGGTCGGCTCGGTGCACGAGATCGACGAGGCGATGCGGGCCGGCGCCGGACACCCGATGGGCCCGCTGACGCTCGCGGACTTCGTCGGCCTCGACACGCTCGGCTCGATCTGCGACGTGCTCTTCGAGGAGTTCGCCGAACGGCGCTTCGCGTGCCCGCCGACGCTGCGCAAGATGCTCGCGGCGGGGTGGTTTGGGCGCAAGTCGGGAACGGGCTTCTACGACTACTCGGGGGACGAGCCGCGGCCGAACCCGGCGCTGTAGGGGTCGCGGGCGCGGGCTCTGAGCGATGCTGCCGTCCAGGGGGGCTAACCTTTCAGGAATGAGCGACCTGTCGAGCCTCCGTGTCGCGGATGACGAGCGCGAGCAACTGATCGACGAGCTGCGCGAGCACGCGGGCGCGGGGAGGCTCAATTCCGAGGAGCTCGAGGAGCGCGTCGGCCGGGCCTACAGCGCTTCCACGCGTGCGGACCTCGACGCGCTGCGGGCCGACCTTCCGGTCAGCTCGACCTCGGTGAAGCTCGCGCTGGTCAAGCGCAAGTCGCACCTGCGCCGCCGTCTGGGGCAGGAGGCGGGCGGCGCGGTCGGTGTGTCGCTGCTGGCCGTGGGCGTGTGGTTTCTCACCGGCGTCCACCACCAGACCGACTTCTGGCCGGGGTGGGTGATCGGCGTGACGATGCTGCCGGTGGTGCGCGACGCGTGGCGCCTGTTTGGTCCGGCTTCCGACCTCCAGCTCGTCGAAGCGCGCCAGCAGGCGCGCCACGAACGTCAGCTCGAACGCGGCCGCCGCCGCCACCGCCGCCACGGGTACCGGGGACTGCCGCGTCCGTGAGCGAGGGATCCCCCCGTTGCGGAGGGCGCCTGCGCTGTATTAGAGGGTGCCCGCGTCCGTGAGCACTCTGAGCGGCGCCACCGAGCGCGCTCTGCAGGGTGGCCCGGAGCGCCACCACGAGAAGGCCTCCGAGCAAGGCAAGCTGCCGGTGCGCGAGCGCGTGGCGCGGCTGCTCGACCCCGACTCGTTTGCCGAGGAGGCGCTGCTCGCCAACTGGCTCCAGGACGGCCTCGGCGCCGACGGCGTGGTCACCGGCCTCGGGCGGATCGCCGGGCGCCCGGTCGCGCTGATGGCCAACGACCCGACGGTGAAGGCGGGCTCGTGGGGCCCGAAGACGGTCGAGAAGATCCTGCGCGTACAGGAAAGGGCGCTGCAGCTGCGGGTCCCGATGGTCTACCTCGTGGACTCCGCGGGGGCGCGCATCACCGATCAGGTGCAGATGTTCCCCGGCCGGCGGGGGGCGGGGCGGATCTTCTACAACCAGGTGCAGCTCTCCGGCCTGGTGCCGCAGGTATGCGTACTGTTCGGGCCCTCCGCGGCGGGAGGTGCCTACATACCGGCGTTCTGCGACCTCGTGATCATGCGCGACGGCAACGCCTCGATGTACCTCGGCTCGCCGCGGATGGCGCAGATGGTGATCGGCGAGAACGTGACCCTCGAGGAGATGGGCGGGGCGCGGATGCACACGGGTGTCTCCGGTTGCGGGCACGTGCTGGTGGGCAGCGACGAGGAGGGTCTCGACGCGGCGGTGCGCTACCTCTCCTACCTGCCGGGCAACTGCGAGGAGGACCCGCCCGTTGCCGGGTCTGCGGGCGGGGAGGCCGACTCCTCCGCTGGACCCTCGGGCTCCTCCTCCAACGCTGGTCTCACCGCCGGGCGTTCGCCGGCCTCGTTCGCCCCGGCCTCACAGACCCCGCTCGGCGAGCTGATCCCGGCGGACGAGAACAAGCCGTTCGACATGCTGCTGCTGCTCGACGCGCTGGTGGACGGGGGCTCGTTCATGGAGATTCACGCGCGGTGGGCGAAGGAGCTGATCGTCGGCCTCGCGCGCCTGGAGGGCCGGCCGGTGGGGATCGTCGCCAACCAGCCGCGGGTCAAGGGCGGCGTGCTGTTCGGCGACTCCGCCGACAAGGCTGCACGCTTCATCTGGACCTGCAACGCCTTCAACGTCCCGCTGCTGTTCCTCGCCGACGTCCCCGGCTTCATGATCGGCACCCAGGTCGAGCGTCAGGGCATCATCCGCCACGGCGCGAAGATGATCAGCGCCGTCTCCGAAGCGACGGTCCCGAAGCTCTCGGTGATCGTGCGCAAGGCCTACGGCGCGGGCCTCTACGCGATGGCGGGCCCCGCCTTCGACCCCGACTGCTGCCTGGCGCTGCCGAGCGCCTCGATCGCGGTGATGGGCCCGCAGGCGGCGATCAACGCGGTCTACTACAACCAGCTGCAGGCGCTCGCCGACGAGTCCGAGCGTGCAGCGGAGACCGAGCGCCTGCGCGCCGAGTACGCGGCGGACATCGACATCCTGCACCTCGCCTCGGAACTGGTCGTGGACGCGGTCATCCAGCCCGAGGAGTTGCGCGCCGAGCTGATCCGCCGCTTCGCGCTCGCCGCCGGGCGACGCCGGGAGTGGCCGGCGAAGCGCAACCCGATCACTCCTGTTTGAACGCGAGATCTGACATACTCCGCTTGCAGCGGGGGACGCGGACAGCGGAGGGCCGGGGACGGTGGAGGCACGATCGGCGGGGACCGTGAAGCTCGGGCCAGCAGGCCCGCTGCGGTCTGCGCCAGCTCTCTCGGTGAACGCTCGCCGTGTGCCGCGGGTCGCCACGCTGGGCTCGTGGCCGCTGCTGCTGCTGCTGCTGCTGCTCCCGGCCGCGCTGCTGGCGCTGGCCGTCGGTATGGCGGTGCACGAGAGCTTTCCCGGTAGGCGCCCCGTAGGCGCACCACACGTGCGAGCCCACCGCTTTTCGCATGCTGGCCTCATGAGTCTCCCCGTAGCTGCTCGAGGGCCTGTGTCCGCAGCATTGGGAGCTGAAGGTCAGGCGTATCGGGTTAGCGGCCTGGGGGGACGATTCACGGCGTCGAGTCCTGCGCAACACCTGAGCACGAGCTTCACCCGCTCGGGGGTGTCGGTGCGCTCGGGGACCACCAACGTCGGGCTTAGTCTGCTCGCCATCGGCTATGGCTCTGCGCTCGCTCCACTGGTGCAGGTCGCGCCGAGCGCTGATGCAAACCGGGTCCTCTACCGGCACCCCGGCCTGGACGAGTGGTATGCGAACGGCCCGCTTGGCATCGAGCAGGGCTTCACCGTGGCGCACGCGCCCGCGAGAAGCGCTGTTGGGCCGCTGGCCGTCTCGCTCGCGCTCTCCGGCAACGTACGTCCCAAGCTCGCTGAACACGGCCACGGGCTGACGCTGGTACACGCCGGGCACCCCGTTCTGCGCTATGCGACCCTGCAGGCCAGTGACGCGCGTGGGCGCGTGCTGCGCAGCTGGCTCGCGCTCGAACGGGGCCGCGTCGTGTTGCGGGTGGACACGGCGGGGGCGCGCTATCCGCTGCGGATCGACCCGTTGATCCAGCAGGGCGAAAAGCTCACCGGCGCGGGCGAAATCGCAAGCGGCCGGTTCGGCTACAGCGTGGCGCTGTCAGCAGATGGCGACACTGCGCTGATCGGTGCGCGCTACGACACGTCTGAAGCCGGGGGGGCGTGGGTGTTCACGCGCTCGGGGTCCACCTGGACCCAGCAGGGCGGAAAGCTCATCGGCACGGGCCACGCCGGAGAAACCTTGTTCGATCACATCGGAGAAGGCGAATTCGGGTACAGCGTCGCGCTCTCCGCCGATGGCGACACGGTGCTGATCGGCGGGCCCCACGACAACGACTACGACGGGGCGGCGTGGGTGTTCACGCGCTCAGGGTCCACCTGGACCCAGCAGGGCGAAAAGCTCACCGGCGGCGGCGAGACCGGAGAAGGCGAATTCGGCACAAGCGTGGCTCTCTCCGAAGACGGCGACGCCGCGCTGATCGGCGGGCCGGCCGACAACGGCGGCGCGGGTGCGGCGTGGGCGTTCACGCGCTCGGGCTCCACCTGGACCCGGCAGGGCGAAAAGCTCACCGGCGGCGGCGAGACCGGAGAGGGCGAATTCGGCAAGAGCGTCGCGCTCTCCGCCGACGGCGAAACCGCGCTGATCGGCGGCGTTCGTGACAACGACTGGAAAGGGGCCGCATGGGTGTTCACGCGCTCTGGCTCCACCTGGACTCAGCAGGGCGAAAAGCTCGTCGGAGACTGCACCGGCAGCTGCGCCCACGAGGGCACGGGCGAGACCGGAGAAGGCAAGTTCGGCACAATGGTCACGGTCTCCGCCGACGGCGACACGGCGCTGATCGGCGGGCCCGCCGACAACGGCGGCGCGGGCGCGGCGTGGGTGTTCACG
This sequence comes from uncultured Solirubrobacterales bacterium, assembly GCA_963725535.1. Classification (GTDB taxonomy): domain Bacteria; phylum Actinomycetota; class Thermoleophilia; order Solirubrobacterales; family Solirubrobacteraceae; genus Palsa-744. The sequence continues at coordinate 70,144 of CAVRYX010000007.1, read as the reverse complement.
CGCTCGGATGGCATCTGGACCCAGCAGGGCGAAAAGCTCGTCGGCGACTGCACCAGCAACTGCGCCCACGAGGGCACAGGCGAGACCGGAGAGGGCAAGTTTGGCACCAGCGTCGCGCTCGCCGAAGACGGCGACACGGCGCTGATCGGCGGGCCGGCCGACAACGGCGGCGCGGGCGCGGCGTGGGTGTTCACGCGCTCGGGCGGGGTATGGAGCCAGCAGGGGCAGAAGCTCACCGGCAGCGCAGAGGGCAACAGCGAATTCGGCTACAGCGTGGCGCTCGCCGAAGATGGCGACACGGCGCTGATCGGCGGGCCCGAGGACGACACCGCCACTGGTGCGGTGTGGGTGTTCACGCGCTCGGGCGGGGTATGGAGCCAGCAGGGGCAGAAGCTCACCGGCAGCGAAGAGGGCGACAGCCAATTCGGCGTACTCGTCGCGCTCTCGGCCGACGGCGACACGGCGCTGATCGGCGGCCCCGGCGACAACGACGACGCTGGGGCGGCGTGGGTGTTCACGCGCTCGGACGGCATCTGGACCCAGCAGGGCGAAAAGCTCGTCGGCGACTGCACCAGCAACTGCGCCCACGAGGGCACGGGCGAGACCAAAACCGGTGGGTTCGGCTTCGGCGTAAGTGTCGCGCTCTCCGCCGATGGCAATACGGCGCTGATCGGCGCTCCGGGCGACAATGGCGGCCTATCCGGCGAGGGCGCGGCGTGGGTGTTCACGCGCTCGGATGGCATCTGGACCCAGCAGGGCGAAAAGCTCGTCGGCGACTGCACCAGCAACTGCGCCCACGAGGGCACGGGCGAGATCGAAAACGGCTGGTTCGGCTACAACGTCGCGCTCTCCGCCGACGGCAACACCGCGCTGATCGGCGGCTTTCTTGACAACGACTGGAGAGGGGCCGCATGGGTGTTCACGCGCTCGGGCTCCACCTGGACTCAGCAGGGCGAAAAGCTCGTCGGGGACTGCACCAGCAGCTGCGCCAACGAGGGCACGGGCGAGACCGGAGAAGGCATGTTCGGCACAATGGTCACGCTCTCCGCCGACGGCAACACGGCGCTGATCGGCGCCTGGAACGACGAAAACGTGCTTCCCGGCAACGAGCACTACAGCGGCAAGGGCGCGGCGTGGGTGTTCACGCGCTCGGATGGCATCTGGACCCAGCAGGGCGAAAAGCTCGTCGGCGACTGCACCAGCAACTGCGCCCACGAGGGCACGGGCGAGACCGGAGAGGGCAAGTTCGGCACGAGCGTCGCGCTCTCCGAAGACGGCGACACCGCGATGATCGGCGGCTGGGACGACGACAGCGGCAAGGGCGCGGCGTGGGTGTTCACGCGCTCGGGGTCCACCTGGACTCAACAGGGCGAAAAGCTCGTCGGCGACTGCACCAGCAGCTGCGCCAACGAGGGCACGGGCGAGACCGGGGCAGGCAGGTTCGGTGTAAGCGAGGCGCTGTCCGCCGACGGCGACACGGCGTTGATCGCCGGGATCGACGACAACAGCACCAGGGGCGCGGTGTGGCTGTTCACGCGCTCGGGCTCCACCTGGACTCAGCAGGGCGAAAAGCTCACCGGCGGGGGCGAGGCCGGAGAAGGCGAATTCGGCACCAACGTCGCGCTCTCCGCCGACGGTCACACGGCGATGATCGGCGCCTGGCGCGATAACGGGGACAGGGGCGCGGCGTGGGTGTTCGCGAATCAACCGTCGGCCGCGACGGGGTCGGCGTCGGCCGTTACTCAAACCGCAGCGACACTGAACGCGACCGTGAACCCCGAGGGTGAGGCAGTCAGCGAATGCAGGTTTGAATACGGTCCCACCACGGCCTACGGAGCGAGCGTGCCGTGCGCGTCGGCGCCGGGGGCTGGAACTGCTCCGGTCGCGGTATCGGCGGCGGTCGCGAGCCTCCTCGCGAACACCAGCTACCACTTCCGGGTTGCGGCGGCCAACCCAGACGCGGTCGGTTACGGCGGCGATCAGACGTTCACGACCGAAGCCCAAGGCGCAACCTTCACGACCGAAACGATCACCACCCCGCCGGCCCAACTCACCTCCACGTCGCCGCCGGCACCCAGCGAGACGTCCCCGCCTCCCGCGGTGCAGGACGCACGCCAATCCACGACGAGATGGCGCGAGGGCAATCGGCTCGCCCGCATCAGCCGCGCGAGGACGCCCACTGGAACGACCTTCTCGTTCTCGCTCAACGAGCAGGCAACCGTGACCTTCAGCTTCGCCCAACTCGTCAGCGGCCGCGAGGTTAGCGGCGAGTGCGTCGCGCAGACCGAGGAGAATCACCGCAAGCCCGCCTGCAGGCGCACCGTGACGGCGGGTACGCTCACCTTCACGGGCCACAGTGGCACCAACAAGGTGGCGTTCCAGGGCCGCATCTCGGCCGTAATGAAGCTCAAGCCGGGGAGCTACACGCTTTTGATTACGGCCACCAACTCTGCTGGAGCGCGCTCTGCGCCGAAGTCGCTGAGCTTTACGATCGTGAAGTAAGGCGTCCGGCGGGCGTACGCAAGCCGCTCGCTTTGGGCGTCGCAGCCGAGAGCATTTTCGGAGTGCTGCTGCGAGTTTGCGCTTGCGTAGTGTGCCGCGACCTCAAGTGACTGCGGGCGGCTCGAACGCGGATGGACCGGAGGTTCCCGCGGTGCGCGTCTGCTCGTCCTGGAAGGGCGGGTAGGTCTCGGTCAGCAGGTAGATGTAGGCGTCGCTGCGCGCCATGTAGGAGTTGGCGAGCACCATCAGGTCGAACAGTCCGCGCGGCATCTTGCCGATCACGAGGATCACGAACCAGGCTGCGATCGCGCCGATTTTGAGCAGCAGTTCCATCACGTAGCGCAGGATCACGATCGGGATCGCGAGGATGATGCGAAACAGCGTCTTTAGGCGGCTGTAGTGCTCCAGGGGGTCGGCGAACTGTAGGCGCACCGGGTAGGCGGGATCGTCGGAGCCGCCGAATGCGGGGTAGGGGTCGCAGAGCAGCGAGACGTACGCGGTGAACCTCGTGATGAAGCGGGTGTACCCCGCAACGAAGTTGAACAGGCCCCTCGGGTAGCGCGCGGTGAAAACGATTGCGAACCACGCGATCAGGATCACGACAGCGGCCACGATCGCGTAGAAGTACAGCACGATCAAGAGCGGGATGGCGAGGATCAGGCGGAAGAAAGTCGTCAGGCGGTTGCGCTGCTCGACATAGTCAGCTTCGAACGTGACGGGATACGGCACGGATGCTCCCCTTTCGTGATTGCTTGCAGACCCCTCCGAGCGCCGCTTGAGCGCTTTGCAACGATCTTACGGCTCCCGGCGGCGGCGCCCATGCGGATGCATCCGCTAGCGTTGCGCCGATGGACGCCGCCGACCTCGCCTTCGCCGGAATCGCCCGCCAGGCGGAGCTGATCGCCTCCGGGGAGGTCTCCTCGCGCGAGTTGGTGCAGCTGTACCTCGACCGGATCGAGCGCCACGACGGGCGGCTGAACGCCTACAAGACGGTGTTCGCTGAGCGCGCGCTGCTCGAAGCTGACCAGGCCGACGCGCGGCGGGCGGCCGGGGGGCAGCGCCCGCTGCTCGGGGTGCCCGTGGCGATCAAGGACGACGCCGACATCGCCGGTGAGATCACCTCGTTCGGGACACGCGCGGCCGAGCGGGTCGCGAGTACCGATCAGGAGGTCGTGCGACGGCTGCGCGAGGCCGGCGCGATCGTGCTCGGCAAGACCAACGTGCCGGAGCTGACGCTGTGGCCGTTCACCGAGACGCCCACGTTCGGCATCACGCGCAACCCCTGGAACCTGGAGCACACGCCGGGGGGCTCCTCGGGCGGGTCGGGCGCCGCGGTCGCCGCCGGCCTCATCGGCGCTGCGCTCGGCTCCGATGGTCTTGGCTCGATCCGCATCCCCTCGAGCTTCTGCGGTCTGTTCGGCATCAAGCCCCAGCGCCACCGCATCTCGCTTGCCCCCCATACCGAGCAGTTGTACGGCTGGCACGGCCTCGCGGTGTACGGGCCGATCGCCCGCACCGTCCGCGATGCCGCGCTGTTCCTCGACCTGACCGCGCAGACGCCGCCCGCGCAGGGCAGCTTCGGCGAGGCGGCCGCGCGGGCGCCCGGTCGCCTGCGGATCGCATACTCGACCAAGCCGATCCTGCCGCAGCCGATCGATGGGCGGGTGCTGCGGGCGCACGAGCAGACGGTTGAGCTGCTGCGCTCGCTCGGCCACGAGCTCGTCGAGCGCGACCCCGACTACCCCCTGTGGCTGGGCCCCCACCTGATCGCGCGCTACCTGCGCGGTGCCTACGAGTCGGCGGTCGACATCGGCCACGTCGAGCGCATGGAGCTGCGCAGCCGCCACATCGTGCGCGCCGGCGAACTGGTCGGAGAAGCGGGCATCGCGCGCGCGCTCGCCTCCGAAGCGGCGCTCAACGCGCGTCTCGGGCGGGTGTTCGCCGACCACGACGCGCTGCTGCTGCCCTGCACCGCCCGCCCTGCCCTGCGCGTCGGCGAGTACGAGGGGCGCGGGATGCTGCAGACGATGTTCGGCGGTACGCGCCTGATCCCGTTCCTCGGCACCTGGAACGCCACCGGCCAGCCCGCCGTGTCGATCCCCGCGGGCTTCACCGACGACGCCGACCGCCTGCCGCTCGCCGTGCAGCTCGTTGGTCGCCCCGACAACGAGGCGACGCTGCTCTCGCTCGCCGGGCAGCTGGAGACCGAGCGCCCCTGGGCGCAGCACCGCCCGCCCGAGTTCTCGTGAGCGACGCTCACGCTCGCCACGCCGGGCCGTTGCGGGGCGAGCCGTCGGGGACCGAGCCGTCGGTGGCTGAGCCGTCGCGGGGCGAGCCTTCGGGGGACGAGTCGTTGGGGGCCGGGCCGTCGCGGGGCGGGCCTTCGGGGGACGAGTCGTTGGGGGCCGGGCCGTCGCGGGCCGGGCCGCTCGGGGCTGAGCCGTCGCAGGGCGAGGCGCCGCCCGCCGAGGAGCTGCTGGAGGTAGCGGTCGAGGCGGCGAGGAGCGCCGGTGCGCTGCTGGTCGAGCGCGTGCGCCACGGCGCCGAGCGGCAGGTGAGCAGCAAGAGCACGCCCACTGACCTGGTCAGCGAGGCCGACCTCGCCTCCGAGCGGGCGATCCGCGAGCTGCTGGCCGCGCGGCGCCCCGGGGACGGCTTTGTGGGAGAGGAGGGCGACCACGTGGAGGGCACCAGCGGGCTCAGCTGGGTCGTCGACCCGCTCGACGGGACCGTCAACTTCGTGTTCGGCCTCCCCCAATGGTGTGTCAGTGTCGCCGTCCGCGATCGGGACGGTGTCCTCGCCGGTGCCGTCTACGACCCCAACCGCGACGAGCTCTTCACCGCCACCAGGCACGGCCGCGCCACGCTCGTCGGGCCGCGAGGGACGGTCGAGCTGGGGGAGGGCCGGCCGGCGAGCCCTGGCGGTGAGGATCTCGCTACCGCGATGGTCGCGACCGGACTCGCCTACGACGCGCGCGTGCGCGCCGCGCAGGGGCGCGTGCTCGCCCGGCTGGTGTCCCGCGTGCGGGACATTCGCCGCTTCGGCTCCGCCGCGCTCGACCTCACCTGGACGGCCGCCGGGCGCTACGACGCGTACTTCGAGCGCACGGTCAAGCAGTGGGACATCGCCGCCGGCGTGCTCCTCTGCGAACGCGCCGGCCTGTGTGTGCTCGAGCTGCCCGAGCACGAGGACCTTCCGTGGGGCATCCTCGTTGCCCCGCCAGCGCTGTGTGAGCCCCTGCTGGAGCTGGTGGGGTAGCGCTGCTCGCCGCCCCCGCCGGGGCGCTTGCGAGGGCCGCGGCTGCTTGTCGGCCCCGCGTCGGCCTTTTGCGCTTGCCCCGTCTCGCCACACGAACGCCGCTCGGCGGAGCCCCCTTGGGGGGCGGAGCCTCCTCACGGACGGCTAGCTCTGCCAAGATGTGGGCGTGGCTGCTGAGCCGAGCACCCTGACGCGCCAGCCGAGCCTGCCCCCCGGCACGCGGCTGCCGCGCCTGGCCCAGTCAGCCTTGTGGGCGCTCTACCCGGGGGCGCTCTCGCGCTACTGCCGCCGGCGCTTTGGCCCCACGTTCACGCTGCGCCCGCTGGGCATCGGCGACGTGGTCGTGCTCACCCAGCCGGAGGCGATCGGAGAAGTGTTCACCGGCGACCGCGAGGTGCTCCGCGCGGGGGAGGCCAACTCGGTGATGGGCCCGATCGTCGGCCGGCACTCGCTGCTCACGCTCGACGGCGAGCGCCACATCCGCCACAGGCGGCTGGTGAGCCCGTCGTTCCACGGCGAGGCGGTGCGCGCCTACGGCGAGCGGGTCGGGGAGATCGCCGCGGCGGAGGTTGACCGCTGGCCGGTGGGGCGCGAGTTCCCGATCCGCCCGCGGATGCAGGCGATCACGCTGGAGGTGATCCTGCGCACCGTCGTCGGCGTCAGCGACGAGCGGCGCCTTGAGCGTCTGCGGACGCTGCTGCGCCGCATCACGCAGGTGGGCGTCGTGGAGATGTGGATCGTGTGGGCCTACCCGCACCTGATCGACCACCGGGCGGTGCGACGCCTCTCCACCTTGCGGCTGATGCCCGAGGTGGACCGGCTGCTCTACGAGGAGATCGCCGCCCACCGCGCCGAGCGGACGGGTTCGGCGCCGCCTCGCGAGGACGTGCTCTCGCTGCTGCTCGCGGCGCGCGACGAGGATGGGCAGGGCTTCTCCGACGAGGAGCTGCGCGACCACCTGATCACGCTGCTGGTCGCCGGCCACGAGACGACGACGACGGCGCTGGCATGGTGCTTTGAGCGGCTGCTGCGCCACCCCGCCGCGTACGCCCGCCTTCAGCGCGAGCTGGAGGAGGGCTCCGATGAGCGCTACCTCGATGCGGTGCTCAACGAGACGCTGCGCGTGCGCCCAGTGATCGACGCAGTGTGGCGCAAGCTCTCCGCGCCGGTCGCCGTCGCCGGCCACCTGCTGCCGGCGGGGGCGACGGTGATGCCCTCGATCGAGCTCGTGCAGCACTCCGGTGCGTTCGCCGACGCGAGCGCGTTCCGCCCGGAGCGCTTCCTGGAGGGTGGGTCGCCGCCATACACGTTCATCCCCTTCGGCGGCGGCGCGCGGCGCTGCGTTGGGGCGAGCTTCGCGATGATGGAGATGCGCGCGATCGTGCGCACGGTGCTGGAGCGGGTCTCGCTGCGCGCCCCGAGCGCCCGCTCCGAGCGGGTGAAGGTACACCACATCACTTTGGTGCCCGCGCGCGGCGGGCGCGTTGTCGTCACGGGCCGCCGCGGGGCGCCTCGTTCGGAGGCGGCGGAGACTCACCGTCCCGCGCTTGCGTATGGACTTTGAGAACATCGGCTACGAGGTCGCGGAGGGCGTGTTGACGATCACGCTCAACCGGCCCGACCGCCTGAACGCGTTCACCGAAGGGATGGGCGCGGAACTGATCGAGGCGTTCGAGCGCGCCGACCGCGACGACGACGTTCGCGCCGTCATCGTCACCGGGGCGGGCCGGGGCTTCTGCGCCGGCATGGACCTCGGTGAGGGCGGCTCCACCTTCGACTACGGCGAGCGCCCGGAGGGTGAGATCCCCCGCGACGGCGGCGGGCGGGTGGTGCTGCGGATCTTCGAGTGCCTCAAGCCGGTGATCGCAGCGATCAACGGGCCGGCGGTCGGGGTGGGCATCACGATGACGCTGCCGATGGACATCCGCCTGGCGGCCGATGGGGCGCGCATCGGCTTCGTCTTCACGCGCCGGGGGATCGTGCCCGAGGCGTGCTCGAGCTGGTTCCTACCCCGCCTCGTGGGGATCAGCCAGGCGATGGAGTGGGTCGCGAGCGGGCGGGTCTTCACCGCGCAGGAGGCGCTCGCCGGGGGCCTGGTGCGCAGCGTGCACCCGCAGGGCGAGTTGCTCGACGTGGCGCGCGGCCTGGCGCATGAGATCGCCGAGCACACCGCGCCGGTGTCGGTGGCGCTCGCGCGGCGGCTGTTGTGGAGCGGGTTGGGCGCCGCCCACCCGATGGAGGCCCACCGCGCCGACTCGCGAGCGATGTTCGCCCGCGGCCGCTCCGCTGACGCGCGCGAGGGGGTCGCCTCGTTCCTGGAGAAGCGCCCCCCGCTTTTTCCCGACCGGGTGAGCGACGGCCTGCCCGAGCTGTTCCCGGGGCGGGTGGAGCCGGAGTATTAGCCAATCAGGCGATCGGCTGGCCCACCGGCACGCCCTCTGAGGGGGCGGGCGCTGGCTCGCTTTCGAGCACGAGCGGCTGGAGCACGCGGTTGGCGAGCAGCCCGAGGCAGCCGAGGTTCGCGAACCCGGGGCCCTGACTGAGCGCCCCCAGGCCCGGTATGTGCAGCCGCGGGCGCAGGCCCTCCAGCTCCAGGCACCGCCCGATCGCGACCTCGGTGTCGGGTGGGCACTCCCACACCGGCCCGGCCTGGCGCTCGATCTCCGTGCGCAGGGCGGGGGCAAAGAGGCCGCGCAACTGCTCCAGCAGGTCGAAGCCGGTGCAGTTGATGAGGTAGTCGTGCCGGGCGCTCGTGAGGCCCTCCGCCGCGGCGTAGTCGACGTACACCCCGCCGTTGACGCCGCCGTCGTCGCCTCCGTTGCCGTCCGTGCGCGATCCGACGTGCACCACGCGACCGGTGACAAAGCGGCAGCGGTCGTCGTAGGCGATGCTCGCCAGCGTCCCGGGGTCGAACACGCCACGGTCGCAGTGCTTGACGAAGTCGCGGCGCGTCTGCGGGTCGAGCGCGCTCCAGGAGACCTCGTCGGGATCGGAGAAGACTCTGTTCTCCAGGAAGCTCTCGCCGCGGCTCAGCGGCAGCATCGGCGTGTACACCGTCATCTGCGCCGCCGGGCGGAAGTCGCGCAGGAAGGCGACCGCGCTGAGCGCGCTCTCGCCGCCGCCGACGATCGCGATGTCGCAGCCGTGCTCGACGGGGATGCGCGCCAGCTCGCCTCGCCGGCTGTCGCAGTGGAAGATCCGCGCTCCGGCGTCGGGGTCGTGGGGGAGGGCGCGGTGGATGCCCGGGCCGGTGAGCACCAGCGCGTCGCACTCGTACCGGCGCTGGCTGGACGGCTCTGTGACATCGACGGTCCAGCGCTCGGCTGGCGCTGGGAGCGACACCTGCGTGACGCGGCCGCGCACGATCGTCACTCCCGCGGTGGCCTGCGAGAGGACCCACGTGAGGTAGCGGCCGTAGTCGCGGTGCTGCACGGCGGGCGAGCCCGCGTTTACCCAGCGTGCGTACTCGCCTTTGCCGATCATGTACTGCTGCCAGGTGAACGGCATCATCGCCCGGTTGACCGCTTCGCCGAGCTCGCCGAACGCCCTGCTGCTCTGGTAGGGGAAGCCGATGTCCTTGATCGGCGGGATCGCCAGCGGCTCCTCGCCTGAGGTCATCCCGTTGCGCCCCAACCACGACGCCGCCACTTCGGTCGCCTCGACGATCGTCAGTGTGTACGGCCCCGCGCCGAGGGTGTTGAGCGCGTGGATCTTCGCTGCAAGTGCGGTCGCCTTGGCGCCCGCCCCGACGACGAGCAGATCGGCCTTGGCCGTCACGCCGCTGCGAGCGTCGGCGCTTTGGCCATCCCGGACCTGCGGCGCTTGACGACCACCGGCGCCTGGTCGCCGGGAGCGAACGCCACTGAGCTCCTGGTCGCCCGCTGTGAGCCGCTGAAGGGCGCCGCCCCGAGCTCGACCTCCTGGAGCACTGTCTGCGCCACCCGCTTCATCTCCAGCTGGGCGAACGCCGCCGCCACGCAGCGGCGCACACCGCTGCCGAAGGGGAGCCAGGTGTAGTTCTCCGGCGGGGCCCCGAGGAAGCGCTCGGGCTGGAAGGCGAAGGGGTGGGGGTAGATGTCCTCGCGGTGGTGCACCAGGTAGATGCACGGGGCGACCGTCGTGCCAGCGGGGATCTCGTAGCCGCCGAGGCGCATCGGCTCGACCAGGCCGCGCATCACCAGCGGGACCGCCGGGCACAGGCGCAGGATCTCTTTGACGACCGCGTCCACGTAGGTCTCCTCGGTGCCCGCGAGCACCTCCTCGCGCAGGCGGTGAAGCTTCTCGGGGTGGCGCAGCAGGCGCTCGAAGGCCCACGACAGCGAGGTAGCGGTTGGCCCGTCGGAGAGCAGCGTGATCAGTTCGTCGCGCAGCTCCTGCTCGGTCATCGGCGTGCCGTCCTCGGCGTAGGCCTGCTCGAGCAGCGAGAGGATGCCCTCGTCCTGGGGGCGGCCGGGGGTCGTGCGCCGCCGGCGCACCTCCTCCATCAGCGCCGCTTCCACGGGCGCGATCACCTCCCGAAAGCGCGCGTTGCGGGCCAGCCACCGCGAGCCGAACGTGGCGAGCAGCGTCAGGCGTGAGGAGTCGTTGAGCCAGTCGGTCAGCCGCTTCAGCAGCACGCGCAGGCGCTCCATCTCCGCGCCCTCGGTGCTGCCGAAGGTCGCGCGCATGACGACCTCGTTGCTGATCGCCTGCATCCGCGGCCACAGCGCGAAGGGCTCGCCGACCGGCCAGCGGGCGATCTCCGCGCGCGCGACCTCGACCATCATCTCCCCGTAGCCGCGCATCCGCTCGCCGTGGAAGGAGGGCAGCAGGAAGCGCCGGTGGGTCATGTGCTCGGGCTCGTCGAGGAGCATCACCGAGCGCGGCCCGAGCAGCGGCCCGAGCAGCGCGTTGGCCTCGCCTGCGCCGGCGCGCACGAGCTCCGGGCTGATCGTGAGCACCTTGCCCACGTCCTCGGGGTCACTCAGAAACACCCACGGGCGACTGTGGCGGATGCGCAGCGTGAAGGTGTCCCCGTAGCGCCTGCGGGCACTCGTCATAAACGGCAGCGGGCGCAGCGCCCAGCCGACTGCCTGCGCCGCGCTGGGCATGTGGGGGCCGGGGGGCAGCGGGGGGCCAGGGGGCAGCGCCCCGCGACCGTCAACGCTCGGAAGCGAGCTCAGTTTGGTGCTCATGTCTCTCTCTTTTAGGGTCTTCTGGAGGGGTTATCAGTTCTCGATTTTTGTCTCTCACTCTTTTTCTAGTTACCTGCTCGTGTCTCTCTTTTCTTAGTTCCTCTTGCGTGTCTCTCACTACCCCAATTCCGCTTGCCTAAGCCATTTTTCGGGCTATGGCAGCGCACTGGAGCCGATGCTCTATTGAGCCTTGTATCCATATGGTCGGAGTTATGATATCTGGTACGCTCAACATAGCGGACTCGACGGGGATCGCGCATTTGGCGAGCAGTGAGGTAGGGGGTCAGGCGTTTGGCCTGACGTGAGCACCAGTACCTTAATCGGTGAAAGGGGCGGCCTTAAACGCCGTTGATCCGGGTTCGAGCCCCGGCTGGTGCATGGCACACGACCACTTTTCCCTTGCATGACCACCAACCTCTTCGACCACTTTGAAGAAGCCCCGGCGCACGAGGAAGCCCCCGCCCGCTGGGCCGCGCGGGCGCCGCGACGCCCCCAGGAGCGCTTCGACCTGAAGCTCGTGCCGCGGGTCGCGGCGTGGCGGGAGGACCGCGATTCGCTGCGCGCGCTCGAGCGCCTCGAAGCCGAGCCGTGGGTGGACTCCGTGGCGCGCGAGGAGGACGGGGTCCGACTGCGCCTCGACGACAGCTGGATAGAGACGACGGGCGCCGCCCTGGAGGCCGGCGGCAGCGCCGAGGCGACGCTCTCGGACCTCGTGCGGGGACAGCGCTTCTCGGTGCAGTTCTGGGACGCCAACGCGACCAAGGCGCTGCACCTCGGCCACCTGCGCAACCTCGGGATCGGCAACGCGCTCGCCGCCGCGCTCGCGCAGGGGGGCGGGCAGGTCGAACGGCGCTCGCTGATCTCCGACGCGGGGCGCTCGATGGGAGAGGCGATGGCCGGCGTGATGGCTTCCGGGCGCCACGCGCACTCCTGGCCGGACGGCGACGAGAAGTCCGACCACTTCGTTGGCCTCTGCTACGCGGACTACGTGGCGGCCTCCGGCTCGTTCACCGGGGCGGAGATCGAGTACCCCGAAGACTCGATGACGCGCGAGGTGGCGCTGCGCGGGGACGCCGCCGACGAGCTGCTCAAGCGCGTGATGGGCGGCGAACTGGAGGCGCTCGAGCTCTGGTACAAGACCCGCGCGTGGGTCATCGCCGGCCAGCGCAAGACGCTCGCGCGGCTCGGGGTGGCCTTCGACCGGGTTTTCTTCGAGTCCGACTTCCTCGCCGACGCGGCCGAACTGACCGCGGCCGGCCTGCGCGACGGGCGTCTGCGCCGGCGCGAGGACGGTGTCGTGATCTACGCGACCGGCCTGCGGGACTTCGAGGAGTTCCCGCTCGTGCGCGCCGACGGTCTGCCCACCCAGCACATGCGCTCCCTGGCGTACTGGATGGCGGCCCCCGAGCTCGCCGGCACCACCTCGATGCAGGTCTGCGGCACCGAGTGGGTCTCGCACGTCACCTGCCGGCGCAAGCTGATGGACGAGCTGCTGCCGGTGGGCGCCGGGGGCGGGAGCGGGCCGGGCGCCGGCAGCGTGGGCGGGTTGGGTTCTGGGGACGCGGGCGGGTCTGTCGCCGTGGGCGCCGGTGGGTCGGGCGCCGGGGGTGCGGGTTGGCCGGACGCCGGGGCTGCGGGTAGGTCGGGCGCGCCGGGCGGGCCGAACGGACGGGGCGAGCCGGGCGAGCGGGGTGGGTCGAATGGGGGCGGACGGACTCCGATGCACCCCACGCGCGACATCTTCAACGGGATGGTCTCCCGCCAGAAGCGCGCTTTGGCCTCCTCCGAGGGGGCGCTGCTGATCGACGAGCTGCTCGAGTGGCTCGACGCGCGGATCGAGGAGTCTCCCCAGCGCCGGGCGGTGCGCCACGGGCACCCTGCCCCGGAACGGATCGCGGCGCAGATCGCGCTCGGGTACTTCCTCTCCTTCCCGGTCGCCCCGCCGATCGACTTCGACCCCGACGCGCTGCTGCGCGACGGCGAGTCCCTCGGGTGGGACCTGGTCCGCGCGCGTGCCCGCCACAGCGACGTCGCCCCGTCCGGTGGCCGCCCTTCGGAGGACCCCGACTACCGCTTCGCGGTCGTCCAGTCGGAGCTCTACCGGCGCTACCTGCGCCTAGCCGTGCAGCGCTTCGACGTCGGCCCGCTCGCGCTCTACCTCAAGCACCTCGCGCTCTGGTACGAGGAGCGCCCGCGCTCGGAACCGGTCGAGCGGGTCGTGCAGACGCTGCTTGACCGCTCCGCGCGGGGCTTGGGTCTAGAGGCGACGAGATGACGCTCCGACGGCGTCTCGCCGCCCCTGGCGGCGTCCTCGATCGCTCGTGTGCAGAGCACACTTCGCTCACTGCGTCCTTGCCAGGAACGACGATCCATCCGTCGGCGGGACATTGGGGTGCTTCGCACACGAGCCTGCTCTCACGGATACAGAGGGAGACGCCCGGCCGGACGCACCTCGCGCCGCCGCTGGGTAGGAGGCCCAGCGCGCCCGCGCCTGTTGCGGAACCCGCACACGTGGACGATCCCCTATGACCACCCTGCTGGTTGACAACTACGACTCGTACACGTACAACGTCTTTCACCTGCTCGCGGCCGTCTCCGGCGAGGAGCCGATCGTGATCCACAACGACATGGTCTCCTGGCGGGCGCTCTCGCGGTGGGACTTCGACGCGATCGTGCTCTCGCCCGGCCCCGGCCGGCCGGAGCGCTGGCACGACTTCGGCGTCTGCTCGGACATTCTGCGCTCCTCGGACATTCCGGTGCTCGGAGTCTGCCTCGGCCACCAGGGTCTCGGGCACGTGCTCTCCGGCCTCGTCGGGACCGCGCCGGTCGCGATGCACGGGCGCTTGAGCCGCGTTCAGCATCTCGGCTCCGAGTTGTTCGAGGGCATCCCCCAGGACTTCTCCGTCGTGCGCTACCACTCGCTCGCGGTCACCGGTCCGCTCGAGCCCGAAGGCCGCGTGACCGCCTGGACCCCCGACGGGGTCGTGATGGGCATCGAACACCGCCACCGTCCGCTGTGGGGCGTTCAGTTTCACCCCGAGTCGGTCGCCACCGAGCACGGTCTGCGGCTCGTCGAGAACTTCTACGAGCTTGCGCGCCGCCACTCCTGCGCCCGCGCGCACCGGCCGAGCAGGGCGGCGGTGCCGCCGCCGCGACGCTCTGTCCGTCCACGCGTCGGCGCCGACGCCGACGGCGGGGCTCGCGTGCCGCTGCGCGTGCGCTCGCTCGCGGGGGAACCGTTGACCGAGCTGCTCTACGAACGGCTCTTCGGCGACGCGGCCTACGCGTTCTGGCTGGACTCCGCCGACGCGCCGACGGGCCTCGCGCAGTGCTCCTACCTCGGCACCTCCGCGGGCCCCGAGCGTCGCGTGCTCGAGTACGACGTGGCGGCCGGGCGGGTGACGGTGCACACCGACGGTGGGCGCACGGTCGAGTACGCCTCGATCTTCGACGTGCTGGGCCGCGAGCTCTCCACCCGCACGGTCGAGCCCCCGACGGAGCTGGCGCGGGGCCTGCTCGGCGGCTTCGTCGGCTACCTCGGCTACGAGTGCAAGGCCGACTGCGGCTCCCCCGCCGTGCACCGCTCGGACGTGCCGGACGCCGTGCTGCTGTTCGCCAACCGCGTGGTCGCGGTTGACCACACGCGGGGGTGCACCCACCTGCTCGCGCTCGGCGGCGACGCTGACGCCGAGCGGTGGCTGGACGAGGCCGAGGGGGTGGTGCGGGCGATTCTTTTGGAGCCTACATGTACCCCACCGGAGCCCGCGCAGGCCGTCGCCCCGGGCGCGGGGGAGGGTGGGGATCCGGTCACCTTCCGCTGCGGGCGCGGGCGCGAGCAGTACCTCGCCGACATCGCCCGCTGCCAGGTGGCGCTCACCGCCGGGGAGTCCTACGAGGTCTGCCTCACCGACCAGCTCTCGACCACCGCGAGCCCGGAGCCGTTCGCCCTCTACCGCCTGCTGCGCCGCCGCAACCCCGCGCCGTTCGCCGCCTTCCTGCGACTCGGCGACGTGTCGGTGCTCAGCTCCTCACCGGAGCGCTTCCTCTCGGTTCACCGCGCTCGTCGCGTGCAGGCGCGCCCGATCAAGGGGACCGCCGCTCGCGCGGCCGACCCCGACCTCGATGAGGCGCAGCGCGCCGAGCTCCTGAGCGACGAGAAGACGTTCGCCGAGCACCTCATGATCGTTGACCTGCTGCGCAACGACCTCGGGCGCGTCTGCGAGGTGGACTCGGTCCGCGTGCCGGAGTTCATGGTCGTCGAGTCCTACCCGACGGTCCACCAGTTGATCTCGACCGTCACCGGGGTGCTGGAAGGCGAGCGCACGTCCGTGGACTGCGTGCGCGCCTGCTTCCCCGGCGGCTCGATGACCGGCGCGCCGAAGCTGCGCACGATGGGCATCATCGACGACATCGAGCGGGTCGCGCGCGGCGTCTACTCGGGTGCACTCGGCTACTTCGGGCTCGACGGCTCGGTCGACCTTTCGATCGTGATCCGCACCGTCGTTCTGCGGCCGGGTGCCACCACGATCGGCGCGGGCGGGGCGATCGTGACGCAGTCGGACCCAGCGGAGGAGTTCGACGAGCTGCTGCTCAAGGCGCGCGCGCCGATGGCCGCCGTCGCGCAGGCCGCGACCGGCCGCGACGGGCCCGACGCGTTCACCGTCGAGCTCGAGCGCTCCTCGATGGCGGCGGCGGCGTGAGCGTCCCAGCCCCCGAGCCCTCCGCCGTGGGCACGGAGCGCACCGGCCAGGCGGGTCGGACTCTCCACGACGAGGGCCGCGGTCCCGTCGACGGCCCCACCAGCGGTTCCACCCCGCTGGGGCTGAGCGGGAGCGTGCGCACCGCAGCCCACGAGGACGTCCCAACGGTGGTCGAGGCGGTGCAGGAACTGCTGCGCGAGCTCGGCGGCACGCCGCCTCCCACGTCTGCCATGCAGGCCGCCGCGCGAGCGCTGCTCGACAGTCCCCAGGCTGGGGTGCTGCTCGTGATGGAGGCCGACGGCACGATGGGCGACGCCGAGGACAACTGCGCGATTGTGGGCGTGCTCGGCGCGAGCTGGCAGACCGCGATTCACGTACCGGGCCGCTACGCGCTGATCCAGGATCTGTGGGTGCACCCCCTCTGGCGCGGGAAAGCGATCGGCCGTGAACTGCTGAGGCGGCTCTTCACGCTCGCGCGCGAGTTGCAGATCACGCGGGTCGAGGTCGGGCTGCCACCGGAGCGCTTTGCGGGCCTCGCAGCGACGGAGGCGTTCTACCGCGGCGCCGGCTTCGCGCCGCTCGGCACGCGGATGCGACGGGGGTTGCCGTGAGCGAACTGCTGCTGATCGAGCAGCGCCCCGGCCACCGCGACGAGGCGCCCTGGGTGCTCGAAGGCGGGCGTCGTCTGCCCGGCCACGACGACAACCGCCGGCTCGTGGAGCTGCGGCGTGGGCTGCTGCGCCACCCGGGGGTGCGCGCGCTCGGCGCGGATGCCACAGACGGGCAGGTCGAACTGGCCTTGAGCAGCGTGCACGAGCCCGGTTACCTGGAGGCGCTTAGGCGGGTCAGCTCCGACGAGCCGATGGTCCTGCCCCTCGCGCCGCCCGGCCTGCCGCCCGACATCCCGGTGCGAGCGGGCCTTGTCGCCGCCGCCCACGAGGCCGTGCGCACGGGTGTCACCGCGGCGCAGCGGCTCGCGGGTGGCGCACGCTTCACCTACGCGCTCTGCCGCCCGCCCGGCCACCACGCCGGCCCGGGTTGGCTTGCCGGCTACTGCTACCTCAACACCGCCGCGGCGGCCGTCTGGACGCTGCGCGAGAGCGGTGTGCGGCCGGTCGGGCTGCTCGATCTCGACCTGCACTACCCCAACGGCACGGCCGCGATCTTCGCCTCGGCCGAGGACGTGTACCTGCACTCGTTGCACGCCTGGCCGGTGACGAACGTCCCGTCGCTGACGGTGCGCCCGCGCTCGGCTCGCGAACGGGTCGTCGAGTTCCCGACCTCCCCCGAGCCCGAGGAGTACCTCGACGCGGTGGCCGACTCGGTCGATGCGCTCGCGCAGACGACCTCCGCGCTTGTTCTGTCGCTCGGCTTTGACACCGTCGCGGGCGATCCCCACGGCTCGTGGAGCCTTTCGCCGGCGATCTTTACGCACGTTGGCCGCCTGCTTGCGGCTTCGGGGCTGCCGGTCTGTGTGATCCAGGAGGGCGGCTACGCGCTCGGTTCGCTCGCGGCGTGCTCCGACGCGTTCGCGGCCGGGCTGCTCGAGGAGGGCCCTGCTGGCGGTGGGGTGCCGTCGCTCAGGGTGAGTCTCGCCCCGCGTGCGCTTGTGGGTGGCTGCTCGGAGGGGCCCGCGTGAACGGCCTCGACCCTCTCCGTCACCGCCTCGACGAGCTCGACGACCAGATCGCGCGGGCGCTCGGCGAGCGCTTTGCGATCTGCCGGGAGATCGCGCTCTTCAAGCAGACGCACGACATTCCGATGATGCAGCCGCACCGTGTCGAGGCGGTGCGGGCGCGCTACCTCGCGCGCGGCGCCGAGGTCGAGCTGCCCTCCGACTTCACGGCCGACCTGTTTGAGCTGCTGATCGGCGCCACCTGCCGGATGGAGGACGAACTGATGGGCACGCCCTCCAGAGCGCGGGAGGGGCGCTGACCGTGATGCGCCCGACCTTCATCACACTTGGACCGTCGGGCACCTGTCACGAGAACGCGCTGCTGCACTACCTCGAGTTCCAGGGCCTCACCTCGTTCGAGATCGTGCTCGTCGAAGACCTCCTGGAGGCGATCGGCCGGGTCCGCGAGCAGCCCTCAACGTTCCTCGTGCAGTGCTCCGCGCACGTGCAGGTCCACCTCGTCACCGAGCGCTTTCACGAGGAGGTGTTCGTGGTCGACACGTTCATCTACCCGACCAAGGCCCTGTCGCTGCTCGTCCGCCGCGACGTCGAGGAGCCTCGGAGTCTCGGAATCGTGTCCGCCACCCGCGGCTACCTCGACCTGGCGCGCTTTCAGACGGTGGTGGACGAGCCCTCCAAGCCCGTCGTCGCCCGCCACCTGTTGGCGGGTGCGTACGACGCTGGCCTCACCCACGTTCACCACGCCGAGGAACACCCTGACGTGCTGCGCGTCGAGGAGTACTACGGCCCGGTCGACACGACCTGGGTCGTGTACGGGCCTCGCAAGCGCTTTCGCGGCGACGTCATCGGGCAGCGCGTCCCGTGGCTGTTCACACACGACTGACAAACCACAACCGATTGGATCGACAATGGAACTCCTCCCCGATAGACACCACCGCGGCCTTCGGGCTCCCGCCGTCTGCCTCCTGATGGCCGCGGCCATCGCCCTCTCCTCCTGCGGGTCCTCCTCCTCGGGACCGCCGCTCACCGGTACGGGCTACCCCAACGGCAACCTGTCGAACACTCGTTTCACGGGCGGTCCGATCAACGCGACGACGGTCTCGAAACTCCACGTCGCCTGGTCACTGCCACTCACCGCGAAGAGCGTGTACGGCAGTTACTCCTCTGCCCCGATCATCGCGGGCGGCGTCCTCTACTCCCAGGACCTGGCGTCCAACGTCAAGGCGATCGACTTGCAGACGGGCCAGGTCCTGTGGACGAAAAACTTCGAATCGCCAGACCAGGGGCCGAACGGCCTCGTCGTGGCGGGCGGGCGCGTGTACGGCGCGACAGCGACCTCGGCGTTCGCGCTGGAAGAGAAGACCGGTAAACAGCTCTGGTCGGTCTCGCTCGTGCGCAACGCCAACGAGGGCATCGACATGGCGCCCGGCTACCACAACGGCATCGTCTACGTGGCAACGGTCCCCGGGAACAACACGACCTTCTACGGTGGCGGCGCCGTCGGCATCCTGTGGGCGCTAGAAGGGGCGACCGGCAGGAAGCTGTGGCACTTCGACACCTCGCCGGAAAACCTGTGGTCCTCTGCGCACACCAACATCAACGCCGGCG
Source organism: uncultured Solirubrobacterales bacterium (assembly GCA_963725535.1). Lineage (GTDB taxonomy): Bacteria > Actinomycetota > Thermoleophilia > Solirubrobacterales > Solirubrobacteraceae > Palsa-744. The sequence goes on along the minus strand of CAVRYX010000007.1, from coordinate 51,265 downwards.
GCGGGGTGTGGTACACGCCCGCGTTCGACGAACAGGGCTTCATGTACTTCGGGACCGGCAACCCGGCCCCTTTCCCAAGTGCGCCCGAATACCCGTGGGGCTCGAGCAGGCCCGGTCCGAACCTGTACAACGACTCGCTCATCAAGCTGAACGCCGCGACGGGCAAGATGCAGTGGTACTACCAGGTCACGCCTCACGACCTCTACGACCGCGACGTCGAGGCCCCCCCGATCCTCCTGACCGTAGGCGGCAAGCAGGTGGTGCTGACGGCGGGCAAGGCCGGGTTCGTACTGGCGTTCGAACGCCAGACCGGGCGGCTGCTGTGGAAGCGCTCCGTCGGCATCCACAACGGTCACGACAACGACAACCTCTACGCGCTCAAACACGAATACTCCAAGCTGAAACTGCCGGAGACGGTCTACCCCGGTCTGCTGGGCGGCGTGATCGCGCCGATGTCCACCAACGGCTCGACGGTCTTCGTGCCGGTTGTCAACATCCCCATCAAGTACTCCAAGGAAGGTACGGTCGCCGGGGAAGGCCCACCCTTCGGCGGTGAACTGGTCGCGCTGAACGTGGCCACCGGCGCTGTGGAGTGGAAGCAGACGCTCCCCGGCCCGGCCTTTGGGGCCACCACGGCTGTCAACGACCTCGCATTCGTGACCGACTTCAACGGCACGGTGTACGCCTACGAAGCCGGCACCGGTCACCTCGTGTGGCAGGCCCAGCTGCCGGCTCGCACCAACACCGGCGTGGAGGTCGCGGGTGAAATGTTGATCGCGCCAGCGGGTGTGGCCTCTGAATCCGTCCAGACCCCGAAGTTGGTGGCCTACCGGCTCGGTTAGCCGCGATGTCACACCACGGGCTCACGCCCTACATCCCAGATCCGCCATCGCCTGTGACGAGATCTCTGACCCGTAACCCGCCGCGGATCGTCGTCGGCGGGCGGCCGGTGGAGGGCGCGGTGCGCCGCGCCCCCGCCGGTGAGTCGCTGCGTGCCCGGTTCACCGTGGACCACAGCTACACGGTGCACTTCACGCGGGACGTGCTGGACCCTGCGAATCCGACCCTCGCCCGGGCCGTGCCCGCCGGGGACGGGCCCGCCGGGGACGGGCCCGTGGTGCTGCCCGTCCTCGACGCGGGCCTGCTGGCCTGCCACCCGACCCTGCCCGAGCGGCTGGTCGCCTACGCACGTCGGCACCCTGGTCTGCGGATGGTCGGGCCGCCCGTGGTGCTGCCTGGTGGGGAGGCCGTCAAGGAGGACCCCTGCCACGTGGAGGCGATCCTGACCGCGGTCGACGAGCGGGCCGTTCGACCGGCACTCCTACGTGCTGGCCGTTGGCGGCGGCGCCCTGCTCGACGTCGCCGGCTACGCGGCGGCCATCGCTCACCGCGGCGTCAGAGTGATCCGCCTGCCGACGACCGTGCTCGCGCAGAACGACGCCGGCGTCGGCGTCAAGAACGGGGTGAACGCCTACGGCAAGAAGAACTTCCTGGGCACCTTCGCCCCGCCGGCTGCAGTCATCGACGACGAGCTCTTCCTGACCACGCTCTCTGCGCGCGACTGGCGGGCGGGGACCGCCGAGGCGGTCAAGGTTGCCCTCCTGCGGGACGCAGCCTTCTTCGCCGAACTCGAGCGGCTCGCGCCGGCCGTGGCGGCGCGCGACCTCGGCGCGATGCGCGCCCTGATCCGGCGCTGCGCTGCGCTTCACCTCGCTCACATCGCCGGTGGGGGAGACCCCTTCGAGCTGGGCTCTGCCCGGCCGCTGGACTTCGGGCACTGGTCGGCGCACAAGCTCGAGCGGCTCTCCGGGCTGCGGCTGCGCCACGGGGAGGCGGTCGCGATCGGCCTCGCGCTCGACGCCACCTACGCGCACCTCGCCGGCCTGCTGGGCGCTGCCGACTGGCGGCGTGTGCTCGCGCTGCTCGCGGCCTTTGGCCTTCCCCGCTTCGCGCCGGAGCTCGAGGACCCGCGCCTGCTCGACGGTCTCACCGAGTTTCGCGAGCACCTCGGAGGCCGGCTCACGGTGGTCTTGGTGCGGGCGCCTGGTGTTGCCCTGGAGGTGCACGACCTCGACCGGGCGCTGCTGGGACGCGCAGTTCGCGAGCTGCGCGGATGAGCCACCTTTCGGCATTCGTCAGGCTGGTCAGGCTGCCCTCGGTGCTCACCGTTCCGGGCGACGTGCTGCTCGGCGCCGCCTGGGGAGGGGAGGGGGAGGAGCCCGCTACCGTGGCGGCGCTCGCGCTCGGCTCCTCGCTTTTGTACCTCGGCGGCATGGCCCTCAACGACTGGGCCGACCGGGAGCTCGACGCGCGCGAGCGGCCCTGGCGGCCGCTCCCTGCCGGTGACGTCGCTCCCGCAGTCGCCCTGGGGAGCGCGGTGGCCCTCACGGGGGGTGCGCTCGCGGTGGCCGGCGCCGCGGGCGGTGCTCGTAGGCTGCGCGGTGCCCTTGCGCTGGTCGCCACCGTGTGGCTCTACGACCTGCGAGCCAAGGACACTCCCGCCGGCCCCTGGACGATGGCGCTCGCCCGCGCCCTGGACGTGCTCGCCGGCCGGCGCCCGCTGCGGGCAGGGCCGCCCGCGGCGGTCGTGGGTGCCCACGCGCTGCTTCTTACCCTCGCGAGCGCCCGTGAGGTGGACGGCGCCGATCGGGCGCTCGCGGGCTGGGCGCTGCTTGGCGTCGCTGCGACGACGGCCGCTGCCGCGACGCTGATCCTCGTGGGTCCCCGGAGCGCTGACACGCCCGCGCCTGCGCTCGCCTGTCTTTCGCTTTATGGGTGTGCGATGGCTCGCGCCGGCGTCGCGGCGCTGCGGCGGCCCTCACCCGCGCGCCTTCAGCGCCTGGTCGGCACCGGGGTGCTCGCCAACATGCCCCTGCAGGCCGCTTTGCTCGCCGGTCGCGGGCGCCGTGTCCCCGCCGCTGCGCTGGTGGCGGCTTGGCCCGTCGCGCGATGGGCTGCGCGTAGGACGGCGGTCACGTGACCACGGTGGACTGCCACGCGCTCGAGCGAACGCTTGCGGCTCGGGTGGACGCTTCCGCTCGCCGGTGGCTGGAGCACGCGCGCGGCGAGGTCGGCCGCGACCCCGGCGCGCTCGCCACGATCTTCCCCGCCGTCGCGCGCGCCGTCGGACGGGGGCCCCTCGACCCGGCCGCGCGCGCTGGTGACGTTCACGCCTGGACCGTTGACGCCGCCGCGCGCACGCTGTTGCTGGTGGCGCTCGGCCCGGCCGCCGGCAGGGAGCTCACCCTGCTCTACCGCCACGGCGACGCCGCCGAGCGTTGCGCGATCCTGCGGGCGCTGGCCTTCCTGCCGGTCGCCGACGCCGTTGGGGTTCCGCTCGTCGAGGACGCCCTGCGCACGAACGACCTTTACCTGATCGCCGCGGCGCTCGGCCCGTACGCACTCGCCCGTCTGGACGACGCCGCGCTGGTCCAGGCCGTCCTGAAGTGCGTGTTCGTCGGTGTGCCACTGGCGGGCCTGACCGGTTTCGATGAGCGCGCCACCCCTGAGCTGGCGGGGGCGCTCGCCCGCTACGCACAGGAGCGCGTGGCGGCCGGTCGTGAGGTTCCCGGCGAGATCTGGCCGCTGATCGACCGCTTCCCGCCGCTTCCCGAGCTCGCCGCGATCGAGGCCGAGCTGACCCGAGCGAGACGGGTGAGCTGAGGCTGGCCATGCGCATCTTCGACCCTCACGTCCACATGACCTCGCGCACGACCGACGACTACGAAGCGATGGCCGCCGCCGGCATCGAGGCGCTCGTCGAGCCCGCCTTCTGGCTGGGGCAGCCACGTACCTCGCTGGGCTCGTTCGTGGACTACTTTGATGCGCTGCTCGGCTGGGAGCGCTTCCGGGCCGGCCAGTTCGGTATCCGCCACCACTGCACGATGGGTCTGAACCCGAAGGAGGCCAACGACGAGCCGCTCGCCCGCGAGGTGCTCGACGTGCTGCCGCGCTACCTGGCCAAGGACCGCGTGGTGGCCGTCGGGGAGATCGGCTTCGACGCGATGACGCGCGCGGAGGAGCGTGCGTTCGTTGAGCAGCTCGAGCTGGCCGCCGCGCACGAGCTGCCCGTGCTCGTCCACACGCCTCACCGCGACAAGCTCCTCGGCACCGTGCGCAGCCTGGAGCTGGTGGCCGCCTCGCCGGTGGCGCCCGAGCGGGTGCTGATCGACCACAACAACGAGCTGACCTTCGAGCGCGTGCTCGCGTCGGGCTGCTGGTGCGGGTTCACCATCTACCCCGAGACCAAGATGGACGAGGCCCGGCTCGTGCGCATCGTCGAAGGGCACGGGCTCGAGCGGATGCTCGTCAACTCCGCCGCCGACTGGGGCCGCTCCGATCCCCTGAAGGTGCCGAAGACCGCTGCCGCGCTGCGGGCCGCCGGCTTTCCTGAGCGGGAGATCGAACGCCTGGTGTGGGAGCACCCGGTCGCGTTCTTCAGGCAGTCTGGGCGGTTGGAGCTCGGGGAGCCCGGGGAGTCCGCGCCCGACCGCGCCGCCACGTTCGTCGGGAACTCCGTCCTGCGCGGCGCGCGGCCGCAGTGACACGTTTCCGACACCGTGACGGGTCGCTGGTGCACGTCGCCTACTGCACCAACGTCCACCCGGCCGAGGACCTCGACGGCGTGCTCGCCCAGCTGGAGCGCTTCGCTCACCCCCTGCGTGAACGACTCGAGGTGGATCGCCTCGGCGTCGGTCTGTGGCTCGCGGCGCCCGTCGCCCGGCTGCTGCGCCACGCGCTGGACGGGGTGGCGCGCCTACGGGACACCCTGGATCGGTTGGGGCTCGAGGTCGTGGGCCTCAACGGCTTTCCCTACCGCGCCTTCCACGCGCCTGTGGTCAAGCGGGCGGTCTACCGTCCTGACTGGACGACACCCGAGCGCTCCGCCTACACGCTCGATCTCGCATGGGTGCTGGCGCAGCTCCTTCCCGACGATGTCCCCGCCGGGGCCATCTCGACACTGCCCTTCGCCTGGCGCGAGGGCTGGACCGCCGCGCACACCACCGCGGCGCGCGCGGCGCTCGCCGCGGTGGCCGTCGAGTTGGAGCGGCTTCACCACGAGACCGGCCGCCGTGTGCGGCTGGCACTCGAGCCCGAGCCCGGCTGCGCGATCGAGACCGTCAGCGAGGCCATCGCTGCGCTCGATGGTGTCGATCCCGCCTGGGTCGGTATCTGCCTGGACGCCTGCCACCTGGCCGTCCAGTTCGAGCAGCCTGCCGCTGCCCTGCGCTCGTTGCAGGCAGCTGGCTTGCCGGTCGTCAAGGTCCACGCGTCGGCGGCGCTGCGTGCCGCTCGGGCGGGCGGGACCAGATCCGAGGAGCTGGACCCCTTCGTGGAGCCCCGTTTCCTTCACCAGACCCGGACGCTCTCGCCGGCCGGCCTCCTCGGTGTGGACGACCTCGACGAAGCGCTCGCCGGAGGACTTCCGCAGGAGCACGAGTGGCGTGTCCACTTTCACGTCCCCGTCCACTTGGACGACGGGCGCACCACCCAGCCGCAGCTGTGCGAGCTGCTGCACGCTCTGTTCGCGGGCCCGTCATCGCCGACGGATCAGGTGGAACTCGAGACCTACACCCGGGCGGTCTTCCCCTCTTCGCTACGTCGCGCCGGCGACGCGGCGCTGATCGACGGCCTGGAGAGCGAACTGCGCTGGCTCACCGGCGCGCTCACCGCTACAGGTCTGCAGGAGCAGGAGGCGGCCTGATGCCCGCGCCGTTGATCGTGTTCGTGTTCGGTGTCGTGGGCCTGCGGGGGTCGGTCTGATGCCCGCGCCGCTGCTTGTGCTCAACGTCGTCGGCCTCACCCCGGGGCTGCTCGCCCACATGCCGCGCCTGCGGCGCCTGGGGGGCGAGGGTTTCGCGGCGAGGCTCGACCCGGTCCTGCCGGCGCTCACGTGCCCCGCGCAGGCCACGATGTTGACGGGAGTCGGCCCGTCGCGGCACGGGATCGTCGGCAACGGCTGGTTTTTTCGCGACCTCGGCGAGGTGCTCCTCTGGCGCCAGCACGCCCGCCTGGTTCAGGCCGAGCCGGTGTGGGAGACCGCCCGTCGCGCGCGCCCCGGGCTGCGTGCGGCCAACGTCTGTTGGTGGTACGCGATGGGCGCCACGACCGACTTCACGGTCACGCCGCGCCCGGTCTACCACGCCGACGGGCGCAAGGAGCCCGACTGCTACACCGACCCGCCTGCACTGCACAACCGTCTGACGGCAGAGCTGGGCACCTTTCCCCTGTTTCACTACTGGGGCCCGGCTGCCGGCATCCAGTCCTCCCGGTGGATCGCCGGCGCGGCGCGGTCGATCCTCGAGCGCGAGCGGCCCGAGCTGACGCTCGTCTACCTGCCCCACCTCGACTACGACCTCCAGCGGTTCGGCCCCGACTCGCCCCGTGCGGTGGCGGCCGCCCGCGAGGTCGACGACGTCGCCGGGGAGCTGGTCGAGTACGCGCGCGCACGCGGGGCCACCGTCGTGGCGCTCTCCGAGTACGGGCTCGTGCCGGTCTCCCGCCCGGTGGACCTCAACCGCGTGCTGCGCCGCGCGGGCCTGCTGCGCGTGTACGTCCAGGCTGGGATGGAGTACCTGGACCCCTGGACCTCGCGAGCGTTCGCCGTGGCCGACCACCAGGTGGCCCACGTGTACGTGCGTGATGCACGTGACGTCCCCGCGGTCGCGGAGCTGCTGTCGCAGGTGCCGGGGGTGGAGGCGCTGCTCGACGCGGAGGGCCTCGCGGAGGCCGGTCTCGCGCACGAGCGCTCGGGCGAGCTCGTGGCGCTCGCCGCGCCGGACGCGTGGTTCACCTACTACTACTGGCTCACTGACGGCCGCGCTCCCGACTTTGCGCGGCTCGTGGAGATCCACCGCAAGCCCGGCTACGACCCCGCCGAGCTGTTCCTGGACCCGGCCGACCGCACCGTCCGGCTGCGCGCGGCGCTGGCGCTTGCGCGCAAGCGGGTGGGCCTGCGCTACACGATGAGCGTCGTGCCGCTCGATCCGCGCTGCGTGCGCGGCAGCCACGGCCGGCTGCCGGCCGACCCGGCCGATGGGCCGCTGCTGCTGTGCTCGGAGGCGTCGGTTCGCCGCGACCGTTTGGGCGCCCACGAGGTCCGGGACCTGCTGCTGGAGCTGCTCGGCGCCAGGGGTTGACGTGCCCGCGGCGCTCGGCTGTGAGGACTGGCGAGCTGGGCGGTTCGTGGGCTGACGGCGGGCTGCGGCCGGGTGCAGTCTCAGGCTCGCGGGGGCCACTCGCACCGCTGCACCGAGCCGCTGCCGGGCGTCGCCCGCATCGACCCGCGCGCTGGCTCGAAGTGCCCGAAGTCGAGCACGTACAGGCGGCCGTCGGGCCCGAACCGCACGTCCAGCGGGCGGTGGAGCGCTGGGGTGGGGAGGAACGTCGCCTCCCAGGTGCTCGGATCGACGATCGCGAGGTTGCGCCCGACGCGCGGCCCGGAGGGCGCGGTCATCGGCACCTCGTCGCCGAACATCGCGATCGCGATGCGCCCGTCGGGAGCCTCGTCAAGCTTCGTCGCGGCGACGTGCGTGGTGAACGCGGCGAGCGGCCGCTGCGGTTTGGGAAGCTCCTCGTGGTTGGCCAGCACGAACTCGGGCGCCTCGCCATCCTCGGGAGCGAAGCGGGGATCGCAGATCGGCACGCCGCCGACGAAGTCCGGCCACCCGTACCACCGGCCCTCGCGCACCTCGTAGAGCAGCTCGGGGACGTTGCCGACCGGGCGGCTGCCGCGGTCGTCTGCGCCCTGGTCGGTGGCCAGCAGCCGGCCGTCGCGCAGGAACAGCAGCCCGAACGCGTTGCGCAGACCCCACGCGACGAGCTCGAGGTGCTGCCCGTCGGGGTCGCAGCGCATCACCGCCGAGCTGCACGGCAGCTGAGCGGGGACCCGGGTGCCCTCCGGGTGCACGGTCCCGAAGTCGGCGAACGGGCCGCTCACCGAGTGGCTGGTGCCGCCCTCGCGGGGATCGTCGGTCGCGAACTCGACGTGGCGGAGGACGACCTCCAGTCCGGGGACGTCGCGCGCGTGTGGAAGCAGCTTCAACCAGCCGAGGTCGTAGGCGTCGAGGCCGATGACGCCGGTGTTGGTCATCGCTCCCTGGCTGAAGTACAACCTCCCGTCGGGCCCGAACGCGACCATGTTCGTCTGGTAGTTGCCTGGACCGGGAAGCCCCTCCAGCACCGTCTCGGAGCGACCGCTGGCCAGGTCCAGGCGCAGGATGCGGCTGGGGTGCCCTGCCTCGGTTACGTAGAGCGCGCCCTGGTGGTGCGTGACCCCGTTGACCGGTGGGCGCAGGCCGTCGAGCAGCAGCTCGCGGCGACCCTCCTCGATCCGCCACACCCGCCCCCCGCGAGGCGCCCCACCGAACGGCAACCCGGACTCAGAAACATACAGCGCCCCCTCGCCGTCGAACGTCAGGCCGGTCGGAAAGTTCAGATCGGCGACCTGCGCCTCGAAAGTCAAGTGCTGGCCAGGGTTCTGCTCCTCAGGTGCCGCCACGGTCCGCCTCGCTTGGGGAAGGTCGCTCGGGTCGTGCTGCGAGCCTACTGAACCGGCCCATTTATTGGTCTACCGTCTCGCGTGCTGCACAGAGCGCGGCAGGTGGCTCGGGTTACACACTTCGGTGCCACTCGCCGCTCGCGATGGGCCCACGGCGGTATGACCAGTTTCCCGACAGACGGAGGTACAGCGGTATGAGTGGTACGAGCGCCACGTCAGCTATAGGTGCGGGCACCCCGATCGAGGAGCTCCTCGGCCGCTATCGGGACAGGCAGCTTCCGCGCAAGCGCCTCGTCGCGGCTCTGACGGCGGCGGGGGCGTCGGCGGCGGCCGTCGCGATGCTCCTCAACGCGGCCGACCACGCGACCCCACCCACCCAGCCGCTGGCGAGCGCGGCGTCCCACAACCAGGCGGCCAGCACCGCAGCGACGGACCCGGCGCAGGCGCACGCACGGCACGTGGCCAACCAGGTCGCCGGCACCGCGGCGCCGACCCGGGAGGCTCGCGCGGCAGCCGTCGGCAAGATCGTCAGCGACTACAGCTCCGACGCCGTCGTCAACGACCCGCTCTTCGGCGCTCCCCTCCTCGGCACGGCGGCGATCGCCGTTCACAAGACCGCGGAGATGGCGGCGATCAGCAACGTCTCGCTCAACGTCCTCTCCCGCTTCACCGTCGGAGATCAGCTGGTCTCGACGTGGGAGATGACGGGCACGCACGACGGCCCGTTCTACGGCTACGCGCCTACTGGGGCGCAGCTCGAGCTGAGCGGAACCACGGTCCAGACCCGCGACCGGGACGGCAAGATCACCAACGAGACGCTGTACTACGACGCGGCCGACATGCAGCGGCAGCTGGCGGGTCGGTAGCCGTCCGGGCGCCCCTGGCGCGTGTCACTCACTCACTCCACCACACGTCGTCGTCCTCGGCGGTCGCCTGCTCGATCTGTTCGAGGGTAAGGTCGGTCCGCCGATCGTCGACCATCGTCTGCAGCGCCCCGCCGATCGTCGGTGCCCATACCCGCCGCACCACCGTCACCCGTCCGAACTCGTCGTCGAACTGCTTCCACTCCAGCTCGACCGGCGGCACGCGCGAGGGAGGCGCGTCGGCGGGCACCGGCGCACCCCACCCGTACAGCGTGATCTGCGCCTGCCAGCCGTGCGGGCACAGCTCGCCCATCACCGCCAGGGCCTGCCACTGGTCGCTGACCGGCGTGGGCTCGCGGTAGCGCCGGCGCAGGTACCTGAAGATCAGCACGCACGCCACTGCCAGCACGGCGATCGCGGACACGATCACGACCGTTTCGTACGGGGGCGCATAGGTGCTGCCCCCGCGGTAGCTGGCCACCACGAGGCCAGCGTGTGCGGCGCTCATGGCATCCGCCTCCCCCCGCCCGATCCGGGCCGAGGAAGCAGATGCCACCCGCTCGCTCTCATCGTCCCTTCACAGTAGCCGTCCGGGGCCCGCCGGGCGGCACGTCCGGACGCTTTCGCGGGCAACGTTACGTGCTGAGCACCACTCGATCACGCTTTCTCTACCGCGGCGGTGGCGGGTGCTTTGAGGAAGGCGAACCCGCTCAGCAGCCCTCGAGGGCGTACGGGTTGAGGAACTGCCGCTGCCAGAACCCGGCGCGATCGATCTCGGAGAGAGCGGCCTGGTCGCACACGCCGGCCCACTGGGTCTCGATCACGTCGCGTTGGTGGTCGACGATCTCACGGGCGTCCGACTCCGACAGCAGGTAGGTGGATGCGCGGGCGACGCAGCCGGCAACCTGGCTCATCCGGTAGCCGTCCGGGCCGATCGCCATCAGCTGCGCGGTCTCCCCGCCGGCGCGTGGCTGTGGGCAGATGTCGTAGGCGGGGGTGAGCGTGAGCGCGGTCCCGTCCCAGAACGCGGCGTGGTTGCGGGCGTGGTCGTCGTTGTTGCCCACAAGGATGTTGAACGTGATCCGAGAGAACAGCTCGCGCAACGTCGGCAGTGGATCGGTGAACCGGGTGCGGATCACTTGCGCGAGGTCGGCGTAGCTCGCGTACCTTGCGCCGACCTCGTCGAGGCCGAGGATCGTCAGCGCCGAGACCATCGCCCGCCGTCCCCCGCCGGCCGGCTGGCCGAAACGGGGATGCTCGCCGGAGGCGAGTGTCTCCCGGCTTCGGTCGAAGCGGTCGATCAGCAGTACGTCCCTGCCGAGCGCCTGCGAGAGCGCAACCGGCGCCACGTTCAGGCCCGCGCGGCGGGCGAGCTCCATCGCCACCAACTCGCCCTTGACGACCGGGTAGGTGTCAGTGGTGGAACTGAACTTCGCGATCAGCCGCCGCGCGCCGTCGCGCAACAGCGCCTTCGGCCGTGCGCCGCCGACCGAGCTGCCGTGTAGCAGCGCCTGGTCGAGCGCCGGCGAGAGCGGAACTCCCTGCTCGACCCGCTCGGCCGATTCGGCGAGCTCCGCGAGCGTCGCGTTGCCCACCGTTCGCACGTGGTACTCCGCGGCCGAGGCCTGAAAGTCCAGAGCCCCGATGCGGTCCGAGCCGGACTCCAGCAGGTAGGTCAGGAGGTTCAGGTCTGTCGTATCGAGCGCGCCCCGGCCGACTCGGCGGTTCAGGATCACCCGCCGGCCCCACGCGTCGGGGGCGGCATCGGCGATGCAGCCGGCCACGTCACCGACCAGCGGCGAGATCGGGCCGCGGCCCAGTGGCAGCTCCGGCAGATAGATCGCGATCCGGTCCTCGCGGGCGAGGTAGCTGCGCCCGTAGGTGAACGTGACGATCTCACCGGCCGTGTCCAGGCGACCGGCGACCACCGGGTCGGCCGCGCCGGGGAGCCACACCCACACGAACGCCTGCTGGGGCTCGGCCTCAGAAGTCATCGTCCACCTCCGTCGGCTTGCGCACGAGCTGTGGCAGCACCGCGAGACGGTCCTCGACCCGGCCGGCCTCCAGCGAGCGGCGGGAGCGGTCCTCGTGGAACAGCGGCACCCCGAGGACGGCCGCGGCCTCGAACGCGACACCCAGCCCGACGGTCAGATCGCCGCGCTCGACCTTGCGGATCGTGACGTGCGTGACGCCGACCCGCTCGGCCAACTCCTGCAGGGTCCAGCGGCGCTCACGCCGCGCCAGCCGGACGCGAGCGCCGAGCAGTCGAGCCGCTTCGACGGTCACGGGGGAGTATGTGCGTGGTCTCTTCATAGGATGACATTATACTATCGGTGAAGGGCAACCTGCGATATTTTAGTTTCGCAAAAAGGGCTAGGTCACGCGAGGTCAAGTTCATCCTGCTGCCCTACAGAGGGCGGTGCTGCTCAGGAGCCGACCGCTAGCGCCACAACGAGCAGCGCCAGCAGGTGGAACGTCTGGTCGACGGCGATCGTCACCGCGAGGTTTTCCTGCGGGTCCAACCGCTTGACCCGCTTCATGTACGCGTGCAGCAGTCGCCCGTCGTCCTGGATCAGGTGGGGGAGGAAGATCGCCGGCACGACCCACACCAGTTCCACGCCGAGTTCGATCGCCACGAGCGCCGGGACGAAGCAGACCGTGTAGACGGTGACGTGGGTGAACAGCGCGCGGCGTGCTTCTCCCGCCCCCCGCGCGAGGCCGCCGCGCTTGTGGAGTGCCTGCCAGTCGGTCTGCAGCAGGTAGTCGCCGACCAAGTGGGAGACCACGAACAGCGTAAAGACTTCGACCCACGTCATCCGCCCCCAGCCTATCCGGCCGCCCGGCCGCTGTCCTGCCGTGCCGACGGCCTCCGCCCGCACGTCCCACCGCGGGGCGGGGGCGCTCGGCCCGCGCGTTCTTCCCGGAGGGAGCTCGGCCGGCGTGTCTTTTCCGCGGGCCGGGTTGCTCCGCCCACGTGTCTTCCCGCAGGCGTGGCCGCTCGGTCCGCACGCCTTCCCGCGGGGCCGGGCAGTAGGCTGGCGCGGTGAGCGCCGTACCCCACGGAGACCCGGGGAGTCCGTTTCCGCCGATCGCCGACTATGGCTTCCTGTCGGACTGCGAGACCTGTGCGCTGATCGCACCGAGCGGCAACGTCGAGTGGATGTGCCTGCCGCGCTTTGACTCGCCGTCGGTGTTCGGGGCGATGCTCGACCGCGACGCCGGCGGCTTTCGACTGGGGCCGGCCGGCGTGACTGTGCCCGGCGCGGTGCGCTACCTGCCGGGGACGGTGGTGCTCGAGACCTCCTGGGAGACGCGCACCGGGTGGGTGGTCGTGCGCGACGTGCTGTGCATCGGGCCGTGGTACCACCAGGACGAGCGCTCGCGCACCCACCGCCGCTCGCCGACCGACTACGACGCCGACCACGTGCTGCTGCGTACGGCGTTCTGCGTGCAGGGGTGGGCCGAGATCCACCTCGACTGCGAACCGGTCTTCGACTACGGGGGCCTCGCGGCCGAGTGGGCCTACACCGGCCCGGGCTACTCCGAGGCGACGGCCGGCTCGGAGGGCATGGAGCTAAAACTGCGCCTGGTCACCGACATGAACCTCGGGTTCGAGGGGCCGCGCGCCCGCGCGCGCACGATCCTGCACGAGGGGGAGTCCGTGTTCGCGGCGCTGGGATGGTCCGAGCACCCGCTGCCCACCACCTACGCGGAGGCCAACGAGCGGCTCGTGCGCACCGCCCACCACTGGCAGGAGTGGCTCAAGCAGGGCACCTTCCCCGACCACCCTTGGCGCACCTTTCTACAGCGCTCCGCGCTGACGCTCAAGGGGCTGAGCTACGCGCCCACCGGGGCGATGGTCGCGGCGGCGACCACCTCGCTGCCGGAGACCGTCGGCGGCGAACGCAACTGGGACTACCGCTACACGTGGATCCGCGACTCCACGTTCATGCTGTGGGCGCTCTACACGCTCGGCTTCGACTGGGAGGCCAACGACTTCTTCTACTTCGTCGCGGACCTCGCCGAGGCCGAGGAGGGCGAGCTGCAGATCATGTACGGCATCGGCGGGGAGTCCCGCCTGGACGAGCACGAGCTCGACCACCTCTCAGGCTATGGGGGGGCGCGGCCGGTGCGCATCGGCAACGGGGCCTACCGCCAGCGCCAGCACGACGTGTGGGGCGCGGTGCTCGACTCGATCTACCTGCACACCCGCTCGCGCGACCAGCTGCCCGACCGGCTGTGGCCGATCATCAAGCGTCAGGTCGCCGGCGCCCTGGAGCACTGGCGCGAGCCCGACCGCGGGATCTGGGAGGTCCGCGGCGAGCCGCAGCACTTCACCTCCTCGAAGCTGATGTGCTGGGTGGCCGCCGACCGCGGCGCGCGCCTGGCGCAGCTGCGCGATGACTCCGAATGGGCCGAGCGCTGGCACGCCGCGGCCGCGGAGATCCACGCCGACATCTGTGAGCACGGGGTCGACGGGCGCGGCGCCTTCACCCAGCACTACGACACCGACGCGCTCGACGCCTCGCTGCTGCTGGCGCCGCTCGTGCGCTTCCTGCCCCCCGACGACCCGCGCATCGTCGCGACGGTCCTTGCGATCGCCGACGAGCTCACCGAGGACGGCCTGGTGCTGCGCTACCGCGTGGGGGAGACCGACGACGGGCTCACCGGCGAGGAGGGCTCCTTCACGATCTGCTCCTTCTGGCTGGTCTCCGCGCTCTCTGAGATCGGCGAGCTGGCCCGCGCGCGGGCGCTGTGCGAGAAGCTCATCTCGCACGCCTCCGCGCTGGGGCTGTACGCCGAGGAGATCGACCCGCTCACCGGCCGGCACCTCGGCAACTTCCCGCAGGCGTTCACCCACCTGGCGCTCATCAACGCGGTCATGCACGTGATCCGCGCCGAACGCGGGGAGCCCGATCCGGCTTCCGCTATCGCTACGGTACGCCGATGAGCACGCTTGGATGGGCGTACACACCGCTGACGCTGGGTAGGAGGCCCAGCGCCCACGCGCTCGGGGTGGTACTGACACACGTGGACGATCCCCAATGACCACCCGTTCGACTTACCTGCGTCTGGAGGTCATCTCCGGCAACGGGACGGGGGACACGCTCGTTGTCGAGGACGAGCTAGTCATCGGGCGTCACGCCGAGGGACCTGGCCGGCTCTCCGAGGACGAGGAGATCTCGCGCCGGCACGCGCGCCTCTCGCGCGAGGCCACCGGGGACTATGCGCTCGAGGATCTTGGCTCCTCCAACGGCACGTTCGTCAATGGTCTGCGCATTCAGAGTCCCGTTCTGCTGTCGCTCGGCGACTCGATCGAGGTTGGGGCCACGACGCTGGTTGTCAGGGGCATCGTGCAGCCCGAGCCCGAACCCGTGGCGCCCCCCGGGGGACAGGCCGCCGCTCGCGCTGCCCCCACCGTGTTCGCTCGAGTTCCCGACGTGCAGGAGCCGCCGGCTCCCCCTCCGCCGCCGCTGCGGCTCGAGATCGACTTCGACGCGCGCGAGGCGCGGCTCGCGCTTGGTGATGGCGGTGAGACGGTGCGTCTGGTCTTTGTCGATGGGGTCTGGCGGGTCGGCTAGACCGGCTTGCCGAGCGTCGCGGTCGACCACCCGAAGCGGGTCATGTCCGTCGTGGGGGCCAGCGCGCCGGGTCTTGCTCCCCGGCGGACGAACACGATCGGCGCCGGGGCCGCGCGGGCGATCGCCCGGCGGGTCTCTCCGAGGCCCTCCTTCTGCCACCGCTCGGAGAGGCCGACCACCAGCAGCCCCGCCTCCGCCGTCGCGGCGAGGATGCCCTCGCGGCCGGGCTCGGCGAGGACCGGCTCGGCGGTCACGCCCGCGAACTGCTGCACGACCAGCGCGGCGCTGGCGAGCAGGCCGCTGGCGTCGCGACCGTCCTCCTGGCGCCCGGCCGAGCCGAGCAGCCGCAGCGGCGCTCCGCTGGCCGCGGCGATCCAGCTCGCGAGCTCCAGCGCCGCCCAGTCGTGATCGGCGCCTCCGAACGGCACCGTCACCGAGTGCTCGGGGCCGGGGCTGACCGGCGTGCTCTCGCGCGCCACGAGGACGGCGACGTCGCACTTCGCCTCGTTCAGCACCGTGCCGACCTCCTCGCGGGGGACGCCGTCGCCGAGCATCGGGCGGCGGCCGTCGATCAGCACGAGGTCGACCTCCTCGCTGCGGCACAGCCTCGTGATGTCGCGGCCGGGGTCCGCGGACGTCAGCGCCACGGCGCGCACGTCCACGCCGGCGTCGGTCAACTCCGCACGCTTCTGCTGAAGCTGCTCGCTCGCCTCGCTCACCTGGCGCGCCTCGGTCTGCAGCCCGCCGCGCACCGTCGCGCCCCGTGGCGGCCTGATGAGGCGGGCGAGGATCAGCTCGCGGCGGGGCTCCGAGCGCGCCAGTGGCTCGGCCAGCGCCAGCAACTGCTCCAGCGCCGCCGCGCTCTGGGGCGCCACCAGGATCGAGTGCTCGGGGGCGGCGCCGGGCTTTGCCGGGGCCGGGCGTGGGCCGGCGGTCATCAGCTCCTGCTCGGGCTCCTCGCCGTACGCGTTGTTGGGGTCGAGCACCCTGATCAGCGGGCCGGCCATGAACGTCGTCACGAGCGCCATGATCACGAGCGCCGTGAACAGCGCCTGCGATATCGCCCCGATACTGAGCGCCAGGTTGAGCACGATCAGCTCGGTCAGGCCGCGCGTGTTCATCAGCGCGCCGAGCACGGCCGACTGGCGCCACGGCAGCCGGATCACGCGGGCGGCGATCAGCGTCCCGCCGTACTTGCCGACGATCGCCAGCGCGCACAGGCCGAGCGTGATCGCCACCAGCTGGCCGCTACCGAGCAGCTCGACGTTGGTGCGCAGGCCCGTATACGCGAAGAACAGCGGCAGCAGCAGCGTCAGGACGAAATCCTCCACGCGCTGTGTGACGTCTTCGCTGAGGCCCGCGTGCCTGGGCATCGTCAATCCCATCACGAACGCCCCGAAGATCACCGCGATCCCAATCGTCTCGGTGGTGATCGCGGACAGCAGCACGCCGGCGAAGATCACCGTTATCCACGTGCCGGGTATGTGTCCCGCCTCGTCGTACGCGACCGCCGCCCGGGCCATGATTGGGCGCACCGCGAACGCCATGACGAGGCAGAACACCGCGGCCCAGCCGATCGTTTCGAGCACCACCACGCCGCTGCCGGCCCCCGCCACCGCCGTTGCCAGCGCGATCAGAAACCACGCCGACACGTCGTTGACGGCCGCCGCCGACAGCGCCAGTATTCCCAGCGGCCGCTTGATCATGCGCCGCTCGGAGATGATCCGCGCGAGTACGGGGAACGCGGTGATCGACATCGACACCGCGACGAACAACGCGAACGCCGCAAAGTGGATGTCCGGGGCCAGCAGGGTGTACAACGGCAGCGCTGCGAGCAGCCCCAACATCAATGGCACCAACAGCGCTGTATTCGAGACGGCGAGGGTCATCCGGGCGCGGCCGCGCAGCTGCCCGAGATCGACCTCCAGCCCGATCAGGAACATGTAGAAGACCAGTCCCAGGTTTGCTGCCACGCCTATATAGGGGACGATGTCCGAGGCGAAGATCTGCGACTGCAGGTGGGGGGCGAGCGCACCGAACAGGGTCGGGCCGAGCAAGATCCCCGCGAGCACCTCGCCCATCACCCGCGGCTGGCGGATCCTCGGCATCAGGCTTCCGCACAGGCGCGCGAACAGCATCACGATCACGACCGCGATGAAGAACGCCACCACGGTATTTTCCGCGGTGCGCTGCTTGGTCGCCGAGAGGTGTTCGGGCTCCGCCGCCGCGGTTGGGCTGGCCGCGGCGGGCGTGGACCTCGCTATGGGGATCGTCCGCCCGCCCAGAGCCGGGGCCTTGGGCGCGCGCGGCTCGATGGGCGCGCGCGGCTTGACGGGCGTGGGCGCCGTGATCGACGCGGGTGGCGTGAGCATCAGGTCCAGCGCGCGGCCTGCCGCCGTGCCGGCCACCGTGCGCCGGCCGCCGTGCTCGCAGGCAACCGCCCCCGCGAGGACGCCTGCCTTATAGATCAGCGTGCCCCGCGGCTTTTTCGAGGTCACCACCTTGACCTTGGAGCCCGACTGCGTGAGCTTCATCTTGCTGCCGAGGCACGCCGAGCTCGGGGCGAGGAGGTATTCCCCTTCCACCGACCCCGGCGCGAGCGGTTTGGGGGCGCCGGGTTCGGGGGGATCGCGCTTGAGTTCGGCGCTCACCGGCAGTGAGCCGAGCGTGCCCACGAGTACGCCGCTCACGACGCGGGCGTCGATCTGGGCGGTGGGGCCTCGGAGGCAGTGCACCGCCCCGCTCAGGCGCCCGTTCACCCACTTCAACTTGCCGCTCAACGTGGACTCGGCGTTGGAGATCGTGACGAACTGACCCGACTGCGCCAGTTCGATCTTCGTCCCGAGGCACGTGGTCGCGGCCGAGACGTCGTATCCCCCGGCAATCTGCTTCTGGGCGTGCTTGTCAGCGCCCGAGGTGAACACGAAGATGGCCACACCGGCGGTCACCAGTCCCAGCAGCGCATAGTGGACAGCCAGACGACGGACCCCGACAGAGGCCGGCATCTCGGTGTCGCTCGGCTCGCTCCCCCGGGTGCTCATGCCGCGGCCCGAGTCTACTGGCGGGCCGGACGGCGCGGATCGCCGGTCTCTGACATATCATTTGTGTCTTCCCGGCAAGCGAGGCGGTGGTTTGATGCGAGCAACACACACGCGTTCCCGGCGGCCGATCTTGGTCGCGGCGCTGGCGGCGGTGCTGACGGTGGGGGCCACGGCGACGATGACGGCGAGCGCCGCGGCGCCGACGGCGCCTCCACCGATCAACGACAACTACCTGGAATCGCTGAACCTCAACAAGCCGGGCAGCCCGCTCAACCAGACGGAAACCCTGAGCGACACGCGCAACACGGCGGGGGCGACGGTGCAGTCGGACATCCTCAGCCCGCACCCCGGCCCGCCCGAGCTGACGGGCTGTAACGGCGTCACCGAGGGCAAGACGATCTGGTACGACTTCTACCCCAACGCCAACGGGCTCGTGCGGATTCGCACCTCGGCGTCTTTCGGCACGGTCATGGCGGTCATGCCGTACAACCCCAAGACGCTGGTGCCCGAAAACGGCGAACGCCACTGTGCGGTCAACCAGCCCACGGCAGCCGGCGAACTGTTCGACAAAGTGCAGGCCGGGCGCCCGTACACGATCCAGATCGGCGGTGTCGAAGAAGCCGGGGGCACCCTCCAGTTCCTGTTCGACTACCTCGTCGAACTCAAGCGCCTGCAGGCCGAAGCGACGCTCGCCGCGCAGCCGCTGTCCTCCGGGGTGCGCGTCGTGAGCCTCGCCGTCGTCGCCCCCCGCAAGGCCCGCGTTGAAGTGCGCTGCACGCGCGGCTGCCGCCCCCAGGCCACGACGGCGCGGACCGTCCGCTTCCCCCGCCTCGGTGGCGCGGTGCTACCCGACGGCTCCGCGCTGAAGATCTACGTGACGGCCAAGAACGAGATCGGCGCCTTTATCGAATATCGCATCGGGCACGCCAGCTTCACCAAGGTGCAGCGCTGCCTGGCTCCGGGTTCGAAGAGGCCCAAGCCCTGCGAATGACCGCCACCTCGCGCGGGCGCGTGGCAATCGTGGCGCTGCTCGTGGCGCTCGCGTTCGGGGCCGCCTTCGCGGTGCGCAGCGCGACCGCCGGGGGCACGTCGGCGCCGGCGGCGCCCGTGCCGTTGGTGCTGCCCTCGACCTCGGTGCCCGCCTCCGGTGTCGCGCTGCCCGTGGTTGCGCTCCCGGCGCTGCGCCGTCCGCCGCGCCCGGCCGCTTCCGCGCCGAGTGCGGCTCCCGCTACGACTCCGGCGCCGGCTTCGACCCCGGCGCCCGCCGCGCCTTCCACGCCGGCGCCCTCGACGCCGGCCACGCCGCCGAGTAGCGGCGGTGGCAGCGGCAAAGGCCCGGTCCTGGTGGGCTAGTCCGGCTGGTGTCGAGTGCGTGCTCCCGAGAGTGTTTGAGAAGATGGGCGTGTCGTTCGTGGTGAGGCACGTTCGCGGCCAACATCGGTGATTTGATGGACGCCCCCCACAGCTCCACCGCCGTCGCGGGCTACCGCATCGACGGCACGCTCGGGGAGGGCGGCATGGGCACCGTCTACCGCGCCACGCAGCTCTCGCTGGAGCGCGTGGTGGCACTCAAGGTGCTGACCGCGGAGCTCTCCGCCGACCCCGCCTTCCGCGAGCGCTTCCGGCGCGAGGGGTTGCTGCAGGCCGCCCTCGACCACCCCCACATCGTCACCGTCTTCGAGGCCGGCGAGGCCGATGGCAGGCTGTTCCTCGCGATGCGCATGGTCGAGGGCCCCACGCTCAAGGACCTGATCGTGCGCCGCCAGCTCGACGACCGCCGGGCGCTGCGGCTGCTCACGCAGGTGGCGGAGGCGCTCGACGCCGCGCACGCCAAGGGGCTCATCCACCGCGACGTCAAGCCCCAGAACGTGCTCGTCGGCGCCGGCGACCACGCCTACCTGGCGGACTTCGGGTTGACCAAGGGGCACGACGACGCGGGCATGACCGAGACCGGGCAGTTCGTCGGCACGATCGACTACATCTCCCCCGAGCAGGCCCGCGGGGAGCGGGCCACGGCGCGCTCGGACGTGTACGCCCTCACGGCGGTGCTCTGCGAGTGCCTCACCGGCCAGGTTCCGTTCGTGCGGGCGACCGAAGAGCGGGTTCTGCTCGCGCACCTCTCCGAGCCCCCGCCGCGTCTGTCGGAGGTGCGCTCCGACCTCCCCGCCGCGATGGACGATGTCGTCGCGCGGGGGATGGCGAAGGCGCCCGAGGACCGCCCGGCGTCGGCCGGGGAGCTGATGCTGGAGGCGCGCCGGGCGCTCGGCGCTGCTCCAGACGCCTCCTCCTCGGCCTCTGCGGAGGCGACGCGCCTGCGGCCCACCGCCGGGACGCCCACCCGCGCGCCGGGTGCGGCGGCGCCGGGCGACCCCGGGGCGACCCGTCGCGGCGCCGCGGCCGCGGGGGTGGGGGCCGCTGCAGCGGGGGCGTCGGTGGCTTCCACGTCGCCGCTGGCCGAGACGCGCGTCTCCACCGGCGCCGGGCGGGGGCGGTTCCTGCCGGTGGCGCTCGCCGCGGCGGTGCTCGCGGCCGTCGTCGGCTTCCTGCTCGGTGGCGGTTCGGGCGGCTCCAGCGAAACCTTCAGCGACTCTGCCTCTGCTGGCAACCTCGAGCTCTCCTTCCCCTCCAGCTGGCAGCGGCTCGCGAGCGCGCCCGCGATCCCGGGGCTCGCGTTCTCACAGCCGCTGGCCCTGGCTCCGAGCTCCTCCGCTGCCGCGGGTTCATCCGGTCAGCGCCTAGTCGCCGGCGAGGTACCCGCCTCCGGGGCCTCGCTGCTGCCCGCGGGGTTCACCGCGGCCCTGGCCGGCGCGCTGCCCCACCCTGAACCCGTGCAGCTCGGGACTCTGCAGGCCTACCGCTACACCGGGCTGTCCGTGCACGGCCTCTCCGGGCCGCTGACGCTCTATGCGGTGCCGACCGCGGCCGGTGTCGCCACCGTCGCGTGCCTCTCCTCCTCCTCCTCCTCCTCCTCGGCGCAGTGCTCGCAGATCGCTGCCACGCTGAAGCTGAACGGCACCACCGCGTTTGGGCTGGCCCCCTCCGCGCAGTACGCCGCCGCGCTGGGGCGCGCCTTCGCCGCGTTGCGCACCGCCACTGCCGTCGGCGCCGCCCGTCTGCACGCCGCCTCGAGCGCCTCGGCGCAGGCCGCCGCGGCCGCCCAGCTCGCTGCCGCCTACAGCTCCGCGTCGAGCGCTCTGGTGCGGCTGAGCGTCAGTCCCGCGGTGCGCGGTGCCAACGCGAGCCTTGCCGTCGCGCTCGCGGCCGTCGGTCGCGACTACGCCGCGCTGGCCGCGGCCGCGCGGGCCGGCGACGAAGCCGCCTACGCGCAGGCGCAGCACGCGCTCAGCGTCGACCGCGCCCGTGCGGCGAGTGCACTCACCGCTTTGGGCCAGGCCGGCTACGCCGTTTCGGGCTGAGCGGCCGGTGAAGGCTGGGGCTGAGTGGGCGGCGTAGAGCCTGAGCCGTCTGCCTCGGATTGGGTGGCCGGGGGCTCTTGACTGTCCGTCACGGTTTGAGCGCTGGCCGCACCCCCTGTGCTCTCCGCCTCGTGCCCGCCGCCGTCGTTGGCGAGCGCCCACAGCACGGTGTGCGCTCGCCGGCCGCGCAGCTCGATCTCTTCGACGTACACGAGGTCCTCGGGCGGCGCGGTGAGCGACTCCTTCGTGGTCCCTGACAGCAGCAGCTGGTGGGGTGTCCCCTTGGTGTACTGCTCGATGCGGGCGGCCACGTTCGTCGCGTCGCCGACGGCGGTGTACTCGACCCGGCGCTCGGAGCCGACGTTGCCCGACATCACGCGGCCCGAGTTCAGGCCGATGCCCATGCGGAATCCGGTGCTCAGCTCCTGCGAGCGCAGCCACTCGTTGAAGCGCGCCAGGCGCACTGTGAGCATCTCGCGGGCGCTCGAGAGCGCGCGGTCGGCGTGGTCGTCCTGGGCGATCGGCGCTCCGAACACGGCCATGATCCCGTCGCCCATATAGGCGACCAACGTGCCCCCGTGGTCGAGGATCGCGTCGCTCATCTCGCTGAGGTAGTGGTTGAGCACTTCGATCACGCGGTCGGGGGTCAGCGTTTCGGCGAACGTCGTGAAGCCGCGCAGGTCGGTGAACATCACGGTCCCCTCGCGCTGCACCCCCCCGAGGCGCAGACCCGCGTCGGTGCTCGCCAGCACCTCGTCGACGACGTTCTCGGGCACGAACCGCGAGAACAGGTCGCGCACCCGCTCGCGCTCGAACGCGACCGTGACCAGCTGCACCGACAGCGCCCCGGCCGCGCTGAGGATCAGCGCTCCGAGCGGGTACACGAACGAGACGACGCGCCCGTGGTTGAAGGCGATCTGCACGGCGACCGTGAACACCACCGCGAGCGCGAGCGCCAGGGCGACCGTGGCCACCGAACCGAAGCGCAGCGTGGCCAGTGGCGTGGCGCAGCCCAGCAGCACGATCAGCGCGAGGTCCAGCCACGCCGCCGATGAGCGCAGCGGCAGGCCCCGCAGCACCGTCTCGATCGCGCTGGCCTGGACTTCGGCGCCCGGCATCTTGGCGGCGGTGGACGTCGGGTGGACGTCCTGCAGCGAGGGCGCCGAGGGGCCGACGACCACGATCTTGTCGTGGAAGAAGCCCTTCGGCACGTGGCCGAGATACACGGTCGAGAACGACTTTTTGGGGAGCGTTCCTTCCGGGCCGTAGTAGTCGATCCAGGCAGCCCCTCCTTCGAACTCGCGCGGGTTCACCCGCCGCCCGCTGGCGACTTCGGCGCTCACCACCGCGAACGTCTTCAGCCCGCCGACCGAGTAGGTGACCCGTCGCAGGACCCCGCCGGGGTCGGGGGGCAGCTGCGCGTTGGCGGGGCGCGACCCGACCTCGCTCAGCAGTTCGGTCCCGTGGACGTCCCCGAGGAACTCGGTGTTCCCGTCCGCTTCGGTTTCGGTCGTGGCCATCACGGTACGACCTTCGGCTTCGCCCAGGGCTTCCAGCAGCGCGACCTCGTCCTTGTGGGCGCTGGGCTCGCTGAGCTGCACGTCGTAGGCGATCGCCTTGGGGTGGTCGCGGGCGATGTTTTCGATCACTTTGGCGTCCGTCCTGCGCGGGAACGGCCACAGTTGCTTCAGTTCGTCGAACGTCGTCGAGTCGATCTCGACCAGCACGACGTTCGCCGGCGGCCGCTGCCTGCCACGGATCGAGAAGCGAGTGTTGACGGTGCTCAGTTCCAGCGAGCGCAGCAGGTTGGTCTCGTAGGCGAGCACCCCGAGGCCGGTGGCGCTCACGGCCACGATCGCCAGCAGCACAAGCCGCAGCCGCCGCGTGCGGGACTGCCCAGCTCGCCTGCGCTTGCGTTTCATCCGTTCACCTGAGATCCCACCGAACGCTACCCCAGTCCCCGGTCGCCGGCCCATACGCTTGCACCTCGGCGATTCGCATGCGCCCACGCGATATGTCCCCCCCGGGGGCAGCGGAGGTGGGCCTGCGTTACGCTGGCCCTCGATGATCGAGGACCCCTCGCGCTTCGTCCTGCCGCAGGAGCTCACGCTCGCCGACCGCTACACCGTCCTGGCGCCGATCTCCCACGGCGCGATGGGCGCCGTCTACCGCGCGCGCGACACGAGCACCGGCGCGGCGGTGGCGGTCAAGCACGTCACCAACACGCGCCACGCAGAGCGCTTCGAGGTCGAGGCGCAGCTGCTCTCGCTGCTCGACCATCCGCGGGTGGTCGAGGTCCTCGACCACTTCGCCGACGAGCGCGGCCAGTACCTGGTGATGGAGCTGGTCGAGGGCACCGACCTGCACGCGCTGCTGGAGCGCGACGGCGCCCCGGGGCTGGGGCTGGACAAGGCGGTGGAGTACGCCCGCCAGAGTTGCGAGGCGCTGGAGTACGTGCACGACCAGCAGATCGTCCACCGCGACGTCAAGCCGCACAACCTGATCCTCGGCGAGCACGGCGTCGTGCTGGTCGACTTCGGGATCGCCCGCCTGCTCAAGGACGAGGAAGAAGACGAGGGGACGATGGGGGTCGGCACGCCGCGGTTCATGGCGCCCGAGGTGTTCGCCGGGGGTACGGTCTCCCCGCGCTCGGACGTCTTCAGCCTGGCCGCCACGCTGTGGACGCTGCTCGTGGGCAAGCCGCCGGTCTACGCCGGCCCGACCAAACTGCTCGAGCTGGTCCCGGACGTCCCGCCGGAGATCGCCGAGGCGGTGCAGGCCGGCCTGGAGATGATCCCCGAGCGGCGGGTGGCCTCGATCGCGGCCTTCTCCCGCGCGCTCGGGGGCCACTCCCAGTCCTCCGTGGGCGGGTCGCTCACGCTCTCGGTCGAGGGGCCCGCCGCCCGCCGCAGCCTGATCGAGGGGATCGTGCGCACCGCTGCGGGCGTGTTCGGGGCGGCCGCCTCCTCGATCGCGTTGACCGACGCCAACACCGGCGAGCTGGTCTACCAGTCGGCGTGGGGGGCGGGGGGGCGCGAGATCGTGGGCGTGCGGCTGCCTCCCGGACAGGGCCTCGCCGGTAGCGTCGTCGAGAGCGGGCAGCCCGTTGCAGTGAGCGACTGCCGTACCGACCCGCGCTTTGCGGCCCGCATCGCGGCCGGCACCGGCCACGTCCCCTACACGATGCTGGTCGTCCCGCTGCTGCGCGGCGGACGCCCGATCGGCGTGCTCTCGCTCTTGGATCGACGCGACGGGGGCCACTACGGGCCCGACGACGCCGAGCGCGCGGCGCTGTTCGCCGAGCTCGCCGTCTCTGCGATCGAAGCGGCGGGTGAGGCGATGCCCTCCCTCGGTGCGCGCCGGCCGCGGGCCAGCCCCGTTTGATCGGGCCCGCCCAGGGCACTAGCGACGCGATGAGGCTGGGGCGTCAGCGCTGCTGATCTGCCAACGGACCCCCGGA
The DNA here is from genome assembly GCA_963725535.1 of uncultured Solirubrobacterales bacterium. GTDB lineage: Bacteria > Actinomycetota > Thermoleophilia > Solirubrobacterales > Solirubrobacteraceae > Palsa-744. The sequence goes on along the minus strand of CAVRYX010000007.1, from coordinate 26,403 downwards.
CCAAACTCGAGGACGACGCCCACGGGGCTGATCACTTCCCAATAAGGCGGGTCGCCCTCGTTCTCGACCGCCGCGGGCTTGATATCCAATACTGAGTCGTCCGACAGCTTGCAGCGCAACTCGCCAGACTGCTCATCGATATCGGCAGCCTCGATTGAGCGTCCGGTCAGCTGATCGGGGTCAGACGGCGACCACTCGGCATCCTGGGTCGCCAGGCGCCAGAGGTCTCCCTTCGAGTCCCGAACCTCGACGTGCAGCACATCCGGATAAGCGACGCGCGCGGCGACGATCGACCCGCGCATCGCGCGCAGAACGCTTGAGGGAGAGACGTCTAGGGCTACGACCGTCGCCATGATTCCCTCCATTCTTGCAGCCAGGCCAGCAACTCTCCATAGCTCATATGCTCGCGCACGCCGCTTGACTCCTTCTCCGCATGTAGATCCTGGCTCGCTTCATAGCGCTCGATCGCAGACAGGCCTGCCTCCTTGCAGGCCTGACGGAACTGCTTGATATCGCTCTTTTGCGTCATCGCCCAGCGACTTTACGACAGCCGGACACGACGGAGGTTGGATCAGCCCCGCTTGATCGGGCCCCGCGCCAGATACGACTGGCCGGTGAACAGGGTGATCGTCTTGCGGCGGATGAAGTCGCGGACGGTCACGACGCCGCGCTTGACGTGCGTGAGGGTTCCATCGCACTGGTTTTTCACGCTCCAGACGGTCCCGCGCACCGTTGCCGCGCTGTCCTGTCCGCGCGCGGTGAAGCGCCCGTGCCCGCTGGAGTTGAGCTGGCCGAGCACCTTGCTGCTCAGATGGCTGCTCGCGATCCGGGCCCGCTTGCCGAGCGTCGTGCAGACCTGCCTGTCGTTGAGGTTGTTGATGATGTCCAGTTCGGTCAGACCTTTCTGCCTGCGCCCCTGCAGCAGCTTGAAGATCCCGGCCCCGAAGTCGCCGGACTGCAGCTTGCCCTTCGGGGACGCGGTGGTGGCCGTGGTGATCCCCACCACGCCATGGGTCGTTTCGAGGATCGACCCGACGGGGATCTGGCGCGCTTCGGTCAACGGCACGAACGCCCGCCCCTTCGTGAGCGCCTCGACCGCCTGCGCTCCCAGTGCGAACGGCGCGAACGGCGAGAGGGACGCCGCCGATGCCAGTGTGTCCCCGGGCGGCAGCTTGACGTAGACGACCCCCGACACCGGTGTCACGTTCACGGTCTTGCCGAGCACCGGCGGCGGAAGCGCCGCCAGCGTTGCTGCGAAGCCGAGCACCCCCGACCCGGCCGTCGGGCTTGTGGGGGCCAGGGGGTTGGGGTTGCTTGTTGAGGGGCCAGGCGACCCGGTGGGTGCGTTCGTCTGTCCGGGGGGTGGGCTCGGCTGCGCGGTGGTGAACGGCTGGTCTGCGCTGCTCACGCCCCCTGGCCCCGCCGAGTTGGTGGCGAGCACGTGGAAGTGGTAGGTCTTGCCGGGTTCGAGTCCGGTGAGCGTCTGTGTCAGCGACTGGGGGCCGGGGGTGGCGCCGATGTCCACCGGCACTGTTTTCTGGCCGTAGCTTGTGGTCGGTCCGTATTCGATCGCGTAGGTGGTGGCGGCGCCGTTCGGGTTGATCGTGAAGCCGACCTTGGCTGTCGTTTCGGTGATCGAGAGGACGTTGACGTTCGATACCGCGGGCGGCCCGGTGATGTTGGCGCTGCCGGTGGCGGTCGCTTTGGCGCCTCCCACGTCGTTGATCGTGATGGTGGTCGTGTACTGGCCGGGGGCGGCGTAGGTGTGCGAGCCTGTGACTTCGAAGCCTCCGCCGGCCGCGGCGCTGACCGTCCCCGCTGTGCTCGCCGTGCCGTCGCCCCAGTTGATGCTCGCGGTGTAGTCCGATGCCACTCCGTTCGGGTTTGCGTCGGTGAAGGTCGCCACTGTGGCGTTGAGCTTCACGCCTGCCGTCCCGCTCACGGACTTGCCGGTCGCGCCCAGCGGGGCGTTGGATTCGGTGGTGAACGACTGGTCGCCGCCGCCCACGCCCTTTGGTGCGGCCGAGTTGGTGGCCACCACGTCGAAGTGGTAGGTCTTGCCGGGTTCGAGCCCGGTGAGCGTCTGGGTCAGCGGCTGTGGGCCGGGGGTGGCCCCGATTTCCACTGGCGCTGTCTTCTGGCCGTAGCTGGTGTTGGGCCCGTACTCGATCACGTAGGTGGTGTCGTCGCCGTCGGGGTCGATCGTGACGCCGATCTTGGCTGTCGTTTCGGTGACCGAGAGAACCTTCACGTTCGAGACGATCGGGGGCCCCACGACGTTGGCGCTGCTCGTGGCGGTCGCTTTGGCGCCTCCCACGTCGTTGATCGTGATGCTGGTCGTGTATGTGCCGGCGGTGGCGTAGGTGTGTGAGCCTGTGACTTCGAAGCCTCCGCCGGCCGCGGCGCTGACTGTCCCCGTTGTGCTCGCCGTGCCGTCGCCCCAGTTGATGCTCGCGGTGTAATCTGACGCGGCGCCCGCCGGGTTGGTGTGGGTGAATGTCGCCACCTTGGCTTTGACGGCCACGCCCGGGGTGGCGCTCACGGGCACCCCGGTGACCGCGGTCAGCGGGGCGTCCTGGACCTTGACATCGAATGGGCGGGTTTCGGGGAAGCCGTCGCTGTTCGTGTAGGTGAAGCTCGCGTGGTAGATGCCCTCGTTGACGTAGGTGTGGGTGCCGGTGAGCTGCCCCGTGTTGGGGGCGACTTTGCCCGCTGAGGGCGCCGTGCCGTCTCCCCAGTTGATCGTGGGCGTGGTTCCTTCGCGCGGTGAGGCGGCGCCGACCACCTCGGAGAACTGCTGTCCCTCGATCGGCTGGAACAGCTCATAGGCGCCGATGTCGCAGCCGGTGCCCTGCGGCCTTGCGATGTCCCGCTGGTCGGTGGCGCTGCAGCCCGGGGCGCCTGAGGGGATCGCATCGACTGCGGGACTGCCCGCTTCCAGCGCGAGCGTGTCCGTGTTGCCGCCGTTGTCCTGCAGGCCGCTGGAGAGGAATCCGGGTTCGGTGTTCTTGAGGTCCCCCGTACCGGCGAAGGCGCAGTCGGCCCCGCTCTGGAGGTTGTGGCCGAGCGACGAGATGTTGCTGTCTCCGCAGTTCGACGGTACCTGTTCGTCGGTGAGCGGGTCTTCGACGGTGTTGTCCGCGACGATCGAGTTCTCGACGGAGATCGTGCCTTCGCTCGCGAGCAGGCCGCCGCCTTCGCTGCTGCGGGTCCCGCCGTCGTTGTTGGAGATCGTCGAGTTGACGATCGAGGTCGTGTTGCCGGTGTCGCCCCAGCTGAAGACGCCGCCGCCGAGCGCGGCGCTGTTGCCGGCGATCGTCGAGTCGTTGACGGTCAGCTTCCCGGCGGCTTCGGTCACCGGGTTGGGGCCGACGTTCTGGATCCCGCCCGAGTCGCCGCCGGCCCCGTCGGGCTGGTTGGTGCTGTAGTTGTTCTCCACCAGCGAGTGCGTCAGGGTGAGCGTGCCGCCGTCATTTGAGATGCCGGCGCCTGAGCCTTCTTCGGCCGTCCCGTTCGTGATGTCGTCTTCGTTCAGCGTGAGCGTGGCCTCGTTGAGGATGTCGCCGCCGAAGTAGCCGTTGTTGGCATTGGCATGACCGAACACGATCGACAGGCCCGAGATGGTCACGGTCGGGACGATTTTGTTGCGTGGGTTCGGCTCGACAAAGAAGACGCGGTTTGCGGGCGAGGACTCCTGGAAGATGCTCACCGCGCGCGCGCCGGCGCCGACGATCGAGACGCTTTTGTAGATCGTCAGCGGGCCGTTGGAGAGGAAGTAGTAGGCGACGCCTTCGGGGGCGGGCACGTCGATCGTGTCGGGCGGATTGGGTGTTTCGGGGAGGCTGTTCTCGTAGGCGATGAGCTGCCGCAGCGAGCAGGTGCCGGATGTGGGGACTTCGCAGGTCCCGGTGAGATCTTCGAGCGTCCCCACCTTGTAGGTCGCCGCTCCGGCCGACGCGGCCAGCACGGCCGTGGCCGCCAGCGTGAGCAGCACCGCGGCGGAGGCGATCGCCGCCGAGCGCAGGCGCAGATGCAGCGGTGGTCGAATGTCGGGAATCCTACCGCCGGAGCTCAGGGGCGTGGGCCCCGCGCCAGGTACGACTGGCCGGTGAACAGCGTGATCGTCTTGCGGCGGATGAAGTCGCGGACGGTGACGACGCCGCGCGTGACGTGCGTGAGCGTTCCGTCGCACTGGTTTTTCACGCCCCACACCGTCCCGCGTACGGTCGCCGCGCTGTCCTGTCCGCGCGCGGTGAAGTTCCCGTGCCCGCTGGCGCGGAGTTGGCCGAGCACCTTGCTGCTCAGATGCCTACCGGCGATCCGGGCCTGCTTGCCGACCGTCGCGCAGACCTGATTGGCTTTGAAGTTGTTGATGATGTCCAGTTCGGTCAGGCCTTTCTGCCTGCGTTTCTGCAGCAGCTTGAAGATCCCCGAGCCGAAGTCCCCGGACTGCACCTTGCCCTTCTTGGACGCGGTCGTCGCCGTCGTGATCCCCGCCACGCCGTGGGTTGCTTCGAGGATCGACCCGACGGGGATCTGACGCGCCTCGGTCAGCGGTATGAACGACTGTCCCTTGGTGAGCGACTCGACCGCCTGCGCCCCCGTCGAGAACGACGAGAACGGCGAGACCGATGCTGCTGAGGCCAATGCGTAGCCGGGCGGCAGCTCGATATAGACGATCCCCGACACCGGCGTCACGTTCACGGCCTTACCGAGCACCGGGGGCGGCGGGGGCGGATCGGCCGGCGTCACGACGGTCTGATCGGCGCCCGTCGCGCTGCCCGCGCTGTTGGTTGCCACCGCGCGCACGTTGTACGTGACGTTTGGCAGCAGCCCTGTGACGGTCGCGGTGACCGTGTGGTTGGTGAAGTCCGAGCCCACCGGCTGATCGGGCGTCACGGAGCCGTATGTGACTGCCGCTGCGCTCGCGCCGCCGAGGACCGGCCCGTATTCGAAGTGCACCTCCGTTTCCAGCCCCTCCGGGTTGACCGTCGCCGTGAACGCCGCGCTGGTCGTCGTTATGACGGTCGGCGAGGAGATCGTGACGAGCGTCGGCGGTGCGGGGGAGGGGGGTGCTGGCGGGATGATGCCAGAGGCCACGTCGGCGGTGCTCGTGGCGGTCGCGGTGGCGCCGCCCACGTCTTTGATCGCGACGCTGGTCGTGTAGGCGCCGCCGTTGGTGTACGTGTGCGAGCCCGTGACCGTGAAGCCCCCGCCGGCCGCGGAGCCGATCGTCCCCGCCGTGGCGGTGCCGTCCCCCCATTCGATCGTCGCCGTGAAGTCCGACGCCACGCTCTCTGGATTGGCGTCGGTGAACGTCGCCACCGTCCCGGTGAACTGTGCGTCCGCGGTGGCGCTCACGGGTACCCCGGTCGCGCTCAGTGCGGCGTCGGCGACCTTCGCCTGGAAGGCGATCTTGTGGGTGCCGCCGTCGTTGTGGTAAGTGACCGAGCCGTCGTAGGTCCCGGCTCGAGCGTAGGTGTGGGTGCCGCTGACGGTGGAGTTGGCTTCGTCCGCTGTCCCCGCCGAGACGGTGCCATCACCCCATTCGATCGTGGGCGTGGGGCTGGAGTAGATGTTTTCGGTCAGGCTCGCTGTGACCGCGCCGGAGAACTGGGCTCCTTCGGTGGCTTCGATCGTGAATGGGACCAGTTCGACTGCGCCGATGTCGCAGCCGCCGTCCTGCGGGCGGGTGATGTCGCGCTGGTCGGTGCCGTCGCAGAACGGGGCGCTGGTGGGGATCGCGTCGACCGCCGGGCTGGTGGCCTCGGGAGCGAGGGTGTCGGTGTTGCCACCGTTGTTCTGCGGGGTGGAGGAACTGAAATCGGCCTGGGTGTTCTGCAGGTCCCCGGTGGATTTGAAGCCGCATTCGGTCCCGTTCTCGAGGTTGTAGCCGAGGGAGTCGATCGTCGCATTCACGACCGAGCAGTTGCTCAGGGTGTACTCCCCCTCGACTGTCCCGCTGTTGTAGGCGACGATCGAGCCCACCACGTCGATCGTCCCGTCGGTGGCCAGGAGGCCCCCGCCTTTGGACGCTTCGCATTCGGGGCAGGCTTCCGCCGTTTTGTTGTAAGCGATCGTCGAGTCGATGATCGATACCCCGTTTTCGTCGTCGACCCCATCTTCGGTCCAGCTGAAGATGCCGCCACCCTCGGCCGCTTCGTTTTCGGCGACCGTCGAGTCTTCGATGGCCAGGATCGCCTTCTTGCCCGCAGAACAGCCGCTGTCTTCGCATTTGGCGGTGCCGTAGTTCTGGATTCCGCCCGAGTCCCCCACGCCGCTGGTGGCGTGGTTGCCCGACACGAGCGAGCGCTGGATCACCAGCGTGCCGCCGTTGTTGGAGATCCCGCCCCCATCGGACGCGGTGCCTTCGGTGATCCAGTCTTCGGCGAGTAGCAGGTCCCCTGTCGTGTTGCGGATGTCGCCGCCGAATTCGCCGTAGCTTTCGTCGGCGTCGGCAGTTCCGTCCGCAATCTTGAGCCCGAAGATGCCGGTGGCGCTTTCCGTGGGGTTATCGATGTCGAACACACGTCCCGGGAAGTCGGTATCCGAGGACATGTACACGGTCGTGGTGCGAGCCCCCGCGCCCACGATCACGAGTGACTGCGTGATCGTCAGCGTGCCGTAGTCCAGTTCGTATTCGCCCTTGGGGACGACGATCACGTCGGGCGGGCTCGGCGGTGTCGTGAGCCCGTTCTCGTATTCGATCAGCTGTCGCAGCGAGCAGGTGCCAGAGGCGGGTCCTGGGCACTTTTCGCCGCTGGGCGTGTCTTCTGTAGTCCCCACCGTGTAGGTCGCCGCCTGGGCCGACGAGGCCAGCCCGGCAGCGCCCAGCGAGAGGAGCACTGCAGACGCGATCACAACCGCGCAGAGGCGCGAATGCGAGCCGATCCACCCCCCCCGTTGAGAACTTGGCACAGAGCAATTGAATCAGAGTGCGGGGGTATGCGCGACGTACGATCGTCCGCGCCGGACAAAGTGGCATCCTGTGGGCCATGAGCGATGCGACACAGGAGGGCGAGCCCGATCCGCTGATCGGCCAGAGCGTCGGGGCCTACCGGGTCGAGGCGCTATTGGGCATCGGCGGGATGGGCCGGGTGTACCGGGCTGTCGGCTCCGATGGCGAGCCGGTCGCGCTCAAGCTCGTGCGCAGCGACATCGCCGAAGACAGCATCTTCCGCAAGCGCTTCGAGCGCGAGGCGCGGATCGCCCAGCAGGTCAAGAACCCACATGTGGTCCCGGTGTTGGATACCGGTGAGCACGAGGGCGTGCCCTACCTCTCCCAGCGCTTCATCGAAGGTGGCTCGCTGGAGCAGAAGCTCAAGGAGGGGGGCCCGCTCGACGTGCCGACGGCGCTCCAGATCTGCGCCCAGGTCGCGGATGGGCTGGACGCGCTGTTCGCCGGCGGCATGGTGCACCGCGATGTCAAGCCCGCCAATGTCCTGCTCGATACCGAGGGCACCGCGCTGATCACCGACTTCGGTCTGGCCAAGGACAATCAGGGCACCAATCTCACCCGCCCCGGCCAGGCGTTGGGCTCGATGGACTACATGTCGCCCGAGCAGATTCGCGGCGAGGACGTCACCGCCGCGACCGACGTATATGCCCTCGGCTGCGTGATGTGCGAGTGCCTCAGCGGGACCCCACCGTTCGCCGATCGCAAGGGGATGCGCGTGCTCTGGGCCCAGCTTCAGGACGAGCCGCCCGATCCCACAACCGGCCTCGCCGGCGTGGCCCCCGCGCTCGGCCCGGCGATCCTGCGCGCCCTGGAGAAGGACATCGCCAAGCGCCCCCAGAGCGCGGGCGAGTACGCGCGGCTGCTGTACGAGGCGGCCGGGCTGGCGCCGCCGGCGAGCTGAGCCCGCCCGGAAAGCTGCACCTGTGGGGGGAGTTGACCCGCCCGGAAGCGAATCGCCGGGGAGCTAGCCGGTCTCCTGCGCCTGGATCGCGGTGATCGCCACGGTGTTGACGATGTCCGTGACCGAGCAGCCCCGGCTCAGGTCGTTGACCGGCCGGCGAAGGCCCTGAAGCACCGGTCCGATCGCCACCGCCCCGGAGGAGCGCTGAACGGCCTTGTAGGCGACGTTGCCGGTGTCGAGGTCGGGGAAGATGAAGACCGTTGCGCTGCCGGCGACCTCGCTGTCGGGCAGCTTCAGCTTGGCGACGGAGGCGTCGACCGCCGCGTCGTACTGGATCGGCCCATCGACCTTGAGGTCGCCGCGCAGGCGCCGCACGGTCTCGGTGGCCTCGCGCACTGCGTCCACCTGCGCGCCCTTGGCGGAGTCGCCGGTGGCGTAGGAGAGCATCGCGATCCGCGGGGAGATGCCGAACGCCGCCGCGGTGTCCGCAGAGGAGATCGCGATGTCCGCGAGCTGGGCGCTGTCGGGCTTGGGGTTGACGGCGCAGTCGCCGTAGACCAGAACACGGTCGGCGAGGCACATGAAGAAGACGCTCGAGACGACCGAGACGCCGGGGCGGGACTTGATGAACTCGAACGCCGGTCGGATCGTGTCGCCGGTCGTGTGGGCGGCGCCGGAGACCATGCCGTCAACCTCCCCCAGGTGGACCATCATCGTGCCGAAGTAGGTGGGGTCGCCGAGCGCGTCGAAGGCGAGCTCCTCGGTCATCCCCTTGTGCTTGCGCAGCTCGCAGTAGACGGCGCCGAAGCGCTCGCGCAGCGGCGAGCTGAGGGGATCGACTATCTCTGCGCCATCCAAGTCCAGGCCGAGCCCGGCGGCGCGCCCGTTCACCGCGTCGGGGTCGCCCAGCACCGTCAGGGCGACCACGCCGCGGCGCAGCAGGATGTCGGCGGCCCGCAGCACGCGCTCGTCCTCGCCCTCGGGCAGGACGATGTGCCGGCGCGCCGCCTTCGCTCGCTCGATCAACTCGTACTCGAACATCGTCGGCGTCATCCGCGTGGGGCGCTCGACCATGAAGCGCAGCTGCAGCTCGACCTTGTTGACGCTGCGCTCGAAGAGGCCGAGCGCGGTGGCGATGCGGCGCTCGTTCTCCGCGCGTAGCACCGGCCTTACGCCCGAGATGGCGGCCGCGGCGACGTGCGTGCGCGCGTCGATCTCGAGCACCGGGAAGGGGGAGGTCTCCAGCAGGCTCCGCACGGTGGGGGAGAGGGCATAGCCGCCGGTCAGCAGCAGCCCGGAGACCGCAGGGAAGGTGGGGGAGAGCGACGAGGCTAGACAGGCGACGACGATGTCCGAGCGATCGGCCGGCACCACCACGAGCGTGCCCTCCACGAGATCCTCGATGAAGTGCTCGGCGCTCATCGCCGCGACCCGCACCTCGCGCACGTCGCGGTCGAGCTGCCCATCGACGGCCAGCAGCGGGCGGGCGCCGAGGGCGGCCTGCACCTCGCCCACGCTCGGGTAGGCGAGCTCGGCCTGCTCGGGCATCACATACACCCACTCCTGGCCGGTGTGCGGCGCGAGCCGGCGCTCGACCTCGTCCACGGCGTCAGGCGCGACACGGTTGACGATCACCCCGAACAGCTCGCAATCCTTGCGCTGCAGCTCCTCGCGCGCGAGCTGGACCTCCTCGACGACGTCGCCGTTCGCGGCGCCGTTGACGACCACCAGCACCGGGCAGCCGAGCTGGTTGGCGAGGTTGGCGTTCAGGTCGAAGTCGAGCGCGGGGGTGGAGCCGACGAAGTCGGTGCCCTCGCAGACGACGAAGTCGCAGCGGCGCTCGAGCTCGCGGTAGACGGTGAGGACGCGCTTCTCGATCTCCCCGTGCTCGCCGTGGGCGATCAGCCCCGTCACCTCGTCGGCGGTGGGGCCGTGCAGCTCGGAGTAGTCGAACTGCAACTGGTAGCGGGCGCGCATCAGTTCGATCTGCGGGTCGGGCTCGGCGGCGCTGCGGATCACCGGGCGGAAGAAGCCGATCCGCTGCAGGCGCGCGGAGAGCATCTCGACGAAGCCGAGGGAGACGACGGACTTGCCGCTGTAGGGGCCCATCGCTGTGATGTAGATGCTTTTCGCCATGTGCCTTCAGGGGACAATATGGGTTCTCACCGGACGACGGCGAACACGTGGTGTTCTCCGAGCACCCCTTTGAAACGATGTTCACCGCGCTCCTCGAAGCGGAAGGACGGGTCGGTCTCGGTGTACTCCTTGAGCGTCGAGGAGACCACGATCTCGCCGCCGCGCGCGCAGCCGGCGATGCGGGCGCCGAGCACGACGTTGCGCCCGTAGAACTCCTCTTCGCCCATGATCACGAAGCCGGTGTGCAGCCCGACGCGCAGCCGCAGCGGTCGCTCGCTACCCGGGATCGTGCGGTCGCCGAGCGAGCTCTGCAGGTCGAGCGCGCAGCGCAGCGCCGCGTGGGCGCTGTCGAATGCGACCATGAATCCGTCGTCGTGGGACTTCGCCACCGTGCCCCCGTGGTGCAGGACGAGCTGCTCGACGATCGCGCGGTGGTCGCGCAGCAGCTCCTCGGCGCGCTCGGACCCGAGCTCCTCGCGGATCGCCGCGGCGTCCTCGAGGTCGCAGAAGAGCAGCGTCAGGGCCCCGTCGGGGGAGCTCATCGCGCCGAGCTCGGCGCCCAGCTCGGGCTGCGCGTCACCCAGCGCCGAAGCGATCACGTCGATCGATGTCATCGCTCCTATGTCCAACCCGATCCTCCGATCTCCCGCCCGTGGCGCAGGGCAAGCATAGCCCCAGCCGGCAGATCGACGTCAGATGGCGGTGTGGGATAGATTCCCGAGTCTGTCGAGGATTCAAGCGACGACGGCGGATGGAGGAGCGAGCGTGGCGGACAACAGCAAGCAGAGGCAGCGTGTCGTCGTCACCGGGCTGGGGGCGATCACCAGCCAGGGCAACTCGCTGGAGACCTTCTGGGACGGTGTGAGCAGCGGCCGCGTGGCGATCCGCGCTGTGAAGCACATGCCGATGGACGGCTATCGCACCAAGCTGGGCGGCGAGGTGGAGGACCCGGCGGCGCCCGAGCACGGCTATCTGAACCCCGACGGATTCCACGACCGCGCAATCGACTTCACCCTGAAGGCGGCCGAGGAGGCGATGGCCAACTGCGGCGTGGAGGTGGGGGCGATCCCCGCCGAGCGGTGGGGCGTCGTGATCGGCACCTGCAACGCCGGCCTGCTCGCCGGGGAGGAGTGGTACAGGCGGCGCAAACAGGGGCAGGCGCCGGACCCCAGGCTCGTGCTGCTGGTGGAGCCGCAGGCGATGGCAGAGGCCCTCAGCGGCGCCTTCGGGCTGCGCGGCCCCGTGCTGTCGGTCGACACCGCGTGTGCCGCCAGCGCCAACGCGATCGGGTACGCGGGCGAGCTGATCCGCAGCGGCCAGGCCGACGCGGTGCTGACCGGCGGCGCCGACGCCTTCTCGGACATCCTCTACGCTGGCTTCAACTCGCTGGAGTCGCTCTCGCCAGAGCCGGCGGCTCCGTACTCGCGCGACCGCAAAGGACTGTCGCTCGGCGAGGGAAGCGGCATGTTGGTGCTGATGCGCGAGGATCTCGCGCGCGAGCACGGTGCCCCCGTGCTCGCCGAGATCCTGGGGTATGGCCTCTCGGCCGACGGCTATCACCCGACCGCGCCGCATCCCGAAGGCCGCGGCGCCGCACGCGCGATTCGGATGGCGCTGACCCAGGGCGGGGTGTCGCCGGAGGAGGTCGGGTACGTCAACAGTCACGGCACCGGCACTCCCAAGAACGACACCGCAGAGACCGCTGCCACGAAGGTCGGCCTCGGCGAGGAGGCTGCGCGAGGCGCCGCCGTGAGCTCCACCAAGTCGATGATCGGGCATCTGCTGGGGGGCGCCGGGGCGATCGAGGCGATCTCAACGGTGAAGACGCTCGAGCGCCAGTTCGCCCCCCCGACCGCCGGCTACACCGAGCCTGATCCCGAGTGCGACCTCGACTACATCACCGAGGGCCCGCGCGCGATGGAGCTCGACATCGCCGTGTCCAACAACTTCGCCTTCGGCGGCGCCAATGCCTCGATCGTCTTCGCCCGCGCCGGCGCGCGGTCGCAGGGGCCGCCGGCCCCACGGCTGGATCGCGTCGTGGTCACCGGCCTGGGCGCGCTCACGCCCGCCGGCACCGATGTCCAGGCGCTGTGGGAGGCGTACAGCGCCGGTCGCGACTGCACGAGCGCCGAGGACGGGGTGCAGCTCGGCCGGGTCGAGCTCTCCGCGGGCGACTTCCTCAGCCCCAAGGAGCGCAAGCGCGTTCGACCGTCTCGGGCTGTTCTCGATCATCGCCTCGCGCTTGGCGCTCACCGACGCGGGCCTCGAGCTCAGCGACGAGAACCGCACCAGGGTGGGCGCGATCCTCGGTACGGGGGTCGGGCCGATGGAAAGCATGGAGGACTTCTCGGTCGGCGTGATCGAGGAAGGCCCCGGCGGCGCCAACCCCGCGGTCTTCCCGAACACGGTCTACAACGCCGCCGGCGGGCAGGTCGCGATCAAGGTCGGGGCGCTGGGATCGGCCTCGACGGTAACCGTCGGCCACGCGGCCGGCGCGGCGTCGCTGTGCTACGGCTGCGACCTCGCCGCGACCGATCACGCCGACGCGGTGCTGTGCCTCGGCGCGGACTCGCTGACCGACACGGTGATCGCCGCCTATCGCGAGCTGGGGGTTCTGACCGGCGGGGCCGGGGCTGCGAACGGCGGGGCGGGGTCATCGAACGGCTCGAGCTCACCCGGCATGGCGCTCGCGGAGGCCGGCGTAGCGATGCTCGTCGAGCGCCTGGGCGCCGCTCGCGCGCGCGGCGCGCGGATCCGCGGCGAGGTGCTCGGCTACGCGATCACATCCGACGCCCTCGGCGTCGGGCGGGTTGACCCCGAGGGCGAGGGTCTGGAGCGCGCGATGCGCCTGGCGCTCGAGCAGGCGGGGGTCCCCGCCGAGGAGCTCGCCGCCGTGTGGTCGGCGCGCAGTGGCCTCGCCGCCGCCGACGAGGCCGAGGCGAAGGCGATCGAGCGCGTCGCGGGGACCGGCGTGAAGGTCAACGCCCCGAAGCTGAAGCTCGGCGAGCCGATGGGCGCGGGCGCCTCATTGAGCGTCGCGCTCGCGCTCGCGGCGTGGGAGCACGGAACGGATGTCGGCCCGGTGCTCGTCAACAGCACGTCGCTGGGCGGGACCAACATCGCGATCGTGCTCGCGCCCTATTCGGAGTAGCGAGCGCGGCTCTGGCGTGCGCGCCGCTGCAACCCACACTGAGCTGATCTACCGCTGACCCCAGCGGGCTCGCGCAGGGGGCGCCTCAAGCCGAGATCGCGGCGGTCCCGGACTGCTCCGCGGGGAGCGCGGACGCCGTCCAGGGCAGCACCATCCCCGCGTACTTCCACTTGCTCGTCTCGATCGCCAAAACCATCATCAGGTCCCCGGTCTTGACCCGCCCCGTGGTCCACGCGTAGTCCACCGCGAGCGGAACTGCCGCGGAGCCGGTGGCCCCCACCAGCGAGAGGTTCTCGAAGATCTTGTCCTCGAGCGCGAGCCACTCGGGCGTCAACAGGCCGGCCTCGCGCAGCTCATCGGTCATGTAGCCGGCGTTGCCCTCGGGGATCACGCAGAGGTCGATCGCCTCCGCGGCGACGCCGCAGCGCGCGAGCGTGTCGGTGAGCCCTTCGGTGAGCACATAAGGGGTGTGGCTGCCGCTCGCGACCACGTTGACCTTGAGCTCGATCAGCCGCTTGGCGGACAGCTGGTCGGCGATCGGGGCGTGCGTGCCGCCGCCGATCACCTGCATCCCCGCCTTGCGGTCCGAACCGACGCTGCGGATCGCCGAGCCGAGGATGCCGGCGCCCTCGCGGTCCTCGCCGCGCAGCACCATCGCCCCGGCGCCGTCGCCGAAGTTGTAGATCCCCAGCCGATCGCGCATCCGCACCTTGCCGGGGTCCTTCCCGAGGAAGACCGGCACGGTCAAGGGGGAGATCGCCTCGCTGCCGACCACGAGCGCCGTGTCGAAGTCGCCACGCTCGAGGTACAGCCGCGCGAGGTCGAGCGCCTCGACGGACCCGGCGCAGCCCGAGCGGATGTCGATCGCGGCGCACTTGCCCAGACCGAGGTGCTCCTGCACGAGCGTGGCGGTGGGCGGCAGGTGGTACTCGGGGCTGGCGGTGGAGACGACCAGCAGATCGACCTCCCCCGGCTCGACCTCGGCGCGGGCGAGCGCCTGGCGGGCAGCCGCGGCGCCCATCTGCGAGTTGGTCTCCGACTGCGCGCCGGTGTGCAGGTCAGCGACCCAGTGGCGCGTTTTGACCTGGATGCCCTCGAGTACATCGTCGGGCAGCCCGCCGGCGACCCGCTCGAGCTGCTCGTTGGTGATCGGCTCTCCGGGGAGGTGCCCGCCGGTCGCGAGCAGGACGGCGCTGCGCATACGGGCCTCCTCAGCCATCCTTCAGGAAGCGGTAGCCGCCGGCGTGGAAGACCAGCGGCGCCACCTCGTGGTCGAAGTCGAGCGCGAGCACCTCGCCGATGAAGATCATGTGGTCGCCCGCCTCGTGGCTCGAGTGCAGAGCGCAGTCGAGGTAGCCGACGGCTCCGTCGAGGACCGGTGAGCCGCTGGCTGCCGTGTGGTGGGCGACGTCACCGAACGCGTCACGCCCGCGCGGGCGGTCCTTGGAGGCGAAGTAGCGCGACAGCGGCTCCTGCTCGGCGCCCAGGATGTTGACGGCGAACACGCCGTTCTCGAGGATCTCCTCGGCGCCCTCGGAGAACGCCTTCACGCACACCAGCACCAGCGGCGGATCGAGCGAGACGGAGGAGAAGGCGTTGGCGGTCATCCCGTACGGGTGGGCCTCCCCGCGGGTGGTGACGATCGTGACACCGGTCGCGAAGGCGCCGAGCGCTCCGCGAAAGTCGGCGCTGGCGAAGCCAGGCGTGGCGCTCGCCCCCTGCGTCGCGCCAGCGGGCAATCAAGCGTCCTCGTCGAGGGAGCGCAGCCGTGCGCGGACGACCTGGTCGAAGTCCGCGGTCATGCCCAGCGACTGCGCCACGAGGTCGCGAAAGACGTCGCGGTCCATCGCAAGCAGGGTCGTCGGCTCCGTGGCGCGCACGGTGGCGGCCCGCGGCGTCCCGCGCATGATCGCGACCTCGCCGAAGAAGTGCCCGCGCCCGAGCGTCGCAACCTTGCGCAAGCCGGCGTCGTCCTGCTTCTCCACGTTGACCGAGCCGTTGACGACGATGAAGAACTTGTCCGCGGGGCCCCCCTGGCGCACGACGATCTCGTCCGCCTGCACCTTGACGGTCTGGAGCTCCTCGGCGACGCTGTCGACTCGCTGGACCGGCAGGTCGGCGAACACGGAGTAGGCGCGCTCGCGCGAGAAGTCCGCGCCGAACTGGCCCTCCTGGCCCTTGCCGCCGATGCCGGTGTTGTCGATGAACTGCAGCTCCGTGGGGACGATGCGGAAGAACGAGATCGACATCGTCGCCCCCGGCGAGAGCTCCGGGAACTTCTGGCCGAAGAGGTCGGCGACCCGCGCGATCGTTTCGCCGTTGAGGACCACGGCGCACTCACCCGAGCCCTGGACGCCGCGCGTCTGGCGCAGGTCCTCGGCGTACTCGTCGATCGCGAAGGAGACGACGGGGTTCTGCTCGAGGTGCCGCGCGGTGGTGGTGCCCGGCTTGGTCCAGAAGTACAGCGTGGGGCCGTCGTTCACGTAGAGGAACGTGGAGGCGTGCGGTACCCCGCCGGGAGACGCGGTGGCGAGGGTGAGCGTGTTCTGGGACGAGAGGTACTCGACCACGTGCGTCGGAACGTCGACGGCGGCCTGCTCAGGGGTCATCGCGTCTCCTTCGTATCAGTGTGTGAGGCCACGGCCGGACTCTATCGAAGCTCAGGGCTGGTCGTCGGGGGCTCAGGCCTGGTGGTCGAGGAGGACCTCGTGCAACTTGTGGGTGTCCACGTCGTAGATGAATCCGTGGACGTCGTCGCGGTGCGGCAGGAACGGGCAGTGAAGGACGCGCCGGATCGACTGCCGCACGTCCTCTTCGAGGTGGGGAAACGACTCGATCGCAAACGCCGGCGTCATGCCGGTCTCCTGCAGCAGCTCGGCGCGAAAACCGTCGTCGGTGAGGGTCAACATGCCGCACCGGGTGTGGTGGATGAGCTTCACCTCGCGCGTGCCCAGCCGCCGCTGGGAGATCGTCAGCGAGCGGAGCATGTCGTCGGT
Organism: uncultured Solirubrobacterales bacterium; assembly: GCA_963725535.1. Taxonomy (GTDB): domain Bacteria; phylum Actinomycetota; class Thermoleophilia; order Solirubrobacterales; family Solirubrobacteraceae; genus Palsa-744. The sequence goes on along the minus strand of CAVRYX010000007.1, from coordinate 10,261 downwards.
GACCACGCCGCCCGCGTTGCGCAGGATGTGGGCCTCGCCAACTTTCAGTTTCAGGATGGCGTAGACGTCCAGGCGACAGTCCATGCACGTCACGACGGCCAGCCGCTTGGTGGGGTCGGCACCGAGACTCATGGCTCCACCGCGACGAACCGCCGCTGGGCCTTCAGCCCCGGGCCGCCGAGCGTGAACGCCGTCGCCCGGTTGCGCAGAGCGCACAGCAGCGGGTTCCGCAAGGCGCCGACGCGCGCGATCCGCGCGGACTGCTTGACAAGCGGGGTCGTACGCCGAATGCGCATCTGCTCGTAGGATCTCAGAGCCGCCACGGTGTCGTCAACTCCGCGCAGGCAGCGCGCGAGCGCCACCGCGTCCTCGAGGACCTGGCAGGCGCCCTGGCTGAGGTTGGTCGTCATCGGGTGCGCGGCGTCGCCCAGCAGGGTGACCCGTCCGACGCCCCAGCTGGAGAGCGGAGAGCGGTCGTAGATCTGAAGACGCGCGATGTCCTCCGGCGGGGTCGCCGCGAGCGCCGCGACGAGCGGCTCTTGCCAGCCGGCGAAGCGTTCCAGCAGCGTGCCCCGGCCCGCCTGGGAGACGGGACCGTCCTGCGGGCCGTAGAGGACCACAGCCCAGAACAGCCGGCCGCCGCCGACGCGGTGCAGGATCGCCCGCGAGCCGGGCCCGAACAGCACGCGCTCGTCGCGGGGCGGCAGCGGACAGCCCTCGTCGGAGACCAGGCTCTGCCACTGTGTGTAGCCGGCGTAACGCGGCGGGTGCTCGCCGTGCAGCTGCGCGCGGATCGTCGAGCGCAGGCCGTCGGCTGCGATCAGCAGCGAGCCGCGCTCCTCGTGGCCGTCGGCAAATGTGAGCCGCACGCCCGCACCGTCCTGCTCGAATCCGGTGCAGCGGGCGCCGAGCCGGATGCGGTCGGGGCCGACCGCCTCGACCAGCAGCGCCTGGAGGTCCTGTCGGCTGACGCCGACGTCGACGAGGCCGTTCTCGCGTGCGATCTCGCCGACGGGCCAGGTGGCCAGCAGCCGGCCGCTGTGAGTGCGGTACTCGGTGACGTCCAGCGGCGCGCCGATCGCCTGGACCTGGTCGTAGAGGCCGAGCCGCTGGAGAGCGCGCGCGGCGTTGGTCCAGATGTGAAAGCCGCCGCCCAACTGGATCTTGCGGACGTCGTCGACCTGCTCAAAGACGAGGGCGTCGATGCCCTGGCTGACGAGTGCGTGGGCGGTGGCGAGCCCGCCGATGCCGCCGCCGACGACTAGCGCGCGCTCGCCCACACGACCACCCCGCTCAAAACGAGTAGTCCATTTCCTTGGGGTGCTGCCGCGCGAAACCAATGCGGAAGCCCATGGTGAGCCCCGCGTTGCGCAGCAGGCAGGCGACCGGATTGCGCAGCCGGCTGGCACGGGCCATCGACCAGGACATCGACGCGAATTTCGTCGTGCGGGGGATCCGCTCCCCCTCGTAGTCGCGTAGCCCGGCGACTGGGTCGTCTGCTCGATCGGCGAGGCAGCGGGCGAGCACCAGCGAATCCTCGATCGCCTGGTTGGCGCCCTGGCCGAGGGCGTTGGTCATCGCGTGGGCCGCATCGCCGGCAAGCGTGACGCGCCTGACGCCCCAAAGCTTGGAGGGCGGCCGGTCGTACATGTCGGCGCGCGCGATCGCCGCGTCGTCGGTTGCCGAGACGATCGTCTCGACCGGAGCTGCCCAGCCCCGGAAGCGCTCGAGCACCGCCTCCTTACGAGGACCCTCGGCCGCCTCCCCCCCTGCGGCGGCGGCGAACGTCCCCTCCCAGTAGACCTCGTCGGGGCCGATGCGGTAGAAGAGAAAGCGCGCCCCACGACCCCAGAGGACCCGAAAGAGGCCGACGGGAATAACATCAGTGCCGACGCGCGCGATCGCCTGCCAGCTGACGTACCCGGCGTAGCGCGGAGCGGTGGCGCCGGGCAGAGCGGCGCGCAGGACAGAGCGCAGGCCGTCCGCCCCGATCAGAACGTCGCCGTGCTCCTCACGGCCACTCGCCAAACGCACCAGCACGCCGTCCCCGTCCTGCTCGAAGCCGACACAGGTCTCCCCGAACTGCACGACCCCGTCGCCGACCGCGTCGAGCAGGACCCGGTGCAGCGCGGGGCGGCGCACGCCAAATGTCGGCGAGCCGACCCGTTGTTCGATATCCCGCACCGACCACCCGTACATCAACCGGCCCCCTGCCGTGCGGAACTCCGCGCGGGCGACGACCGCCGCGGGGCCGGCCAGCTCGAGCAGGGACTCGCCGACCCTGATCCGCTGCAGGCCGCGCGCGCCGTTGTGCCACACGTGGATGCAGCCGCCGACCTGGATGTCCTCCGCGGCGCCGGCACGCTCGAGGACCACCACATCGACGCCGCGCTCGCGTAGGGCGAGCGCGCTCGTCAGCCCTGCGACCCCCGCCCCGGCGAGCACAGCGCGCATCAGAGCACCCCCGCCCCGGCGAGCAGGGCGCTCATCAGAGCGCCCGCACGGCCAGCGCCACGTTCTGCCCCTCGAGGCCCCGGGCGAGCGCGAGCGCGGAGCGGATGGGTGCCTCGCGTGCGGCGCCGACGACCCAGTCGGACTCGCCACAGCGCGGGTCGGGCGAGGTCAGGTTGAGCGTCGGCGGCGCAACGCCGTGGTGGACGGCCAGAGCGGCGACGGCAAGGTTCAGCGCGCCGGCGCCGGCGCCCAGGTGTCCGGTCGCAGGCTTGACGCTCGACACCATCGGAGCGCCCCCGTCCCCGCCCCCGGCGTCGCCGAAGACCTCGCGCAGCGCCTGGCCCTCGGATGCGTCCCCAAGCCGCGTGCCGGACCCGTGTGCGGCGACAAAGTCGACCCCATCGGCCAGCTCGCCCGCCCCGCGCAGCGCGGAACCGATCGCGTGGGCCAGCGCGCGACCCTCCGGTTCAGGCGTGAGCAGCCGATCGACGTCGCTCGCGTCGCCGGAGCCAACGATCTCCGCGTAAAGACGCGCACCGCGAGCCTGCGCGGCAGCGAGCGTCTCCAGCACGACGAACGCGCCGCCCTCGCCCATCACCGTCCCGTCGCGGTCACGGTCGAACGGCCGGCAGGCCCCGGCCCCAAGAGCGTTGGAGGCGGTGGTCAGCCCGAGCGAGTCGATCTTCGCCATGTTCCACCAGCAGACCGGCGCGTCGACGCCCCCCGCCAGCGCCACGTCGGCCTCGCCCCGGCGAATCGAGGCGGCGGCGCGCGCGATCGCGGTGAGCCCCGCCTCGGCGGTCCCGGAGAAGTAGGTGTTGGGCCCGCGCAGCCCAAAGGCCTCGGAGAGGTAGAACAGCGAGGCGCCCTGGATGCCCTCGATGAAGAACAGAGGGTGCACCGCGGAGGGGGCCAGCGTGCCGAACTTGCGCATGTCGACACGGCCGCCGTCGCCGCGCACCTCCACGGCGATCTCCTCGAAGTGCTCGGGCTCGGAGATCTCCTTGCCCGAAGCGGTGAACAGCGCCGCGCGGCCCTCGGGGTCCTCGCCGACCTCCAGCCCGCTGTCGCGCATCGCGAGCGCCGCGGCGACCGCCGCGAGCATGTCGTAGCGGGTCATCGTGCGCAGCGCGCGACGGCCGACGAACTCCTTCGGCGCGAGGTCGAGGATCTCTGCGCCGACCTGAGAGCGCAGCGAGGAGGGGTCGTAGCCGGCGATCGGCCCAACCGCGGAGCGGCCCTCAACCAGCCCCTGCCACGTCTCGTCCGTACCGACCCCGAGCGGCGTCAGCAGGCCGAGGCCGGTGATGACGACGCGACGCCCCTCAGCGTTCACGGATCGCCCCCAAGGTGGCATTAAAGGGGTGGGTCAGGGGGGATCGTCCACGTGTGTGGGCGAGGCCACCGGGCGCGTGCGCGCTGGCCGAAACGGGGATACGAGCCGAAGGCGAGTGTCTCCCGGCTTCGGTCCTCCTACCCAGCGTCAACGGTGGGTACGCCCGACCACGGAAGCTCATCGCGGCACCAGGCGCAGCTTGCGCGCACGTGTGACCACGCGCTCGTCGACCGACACCTCGCCGCTCAGCACTGCATCGGAGTCGGTGCGGGAGGAGAGCTTGACCGTGAAAAGCAGCTGGTCGCCGGGCTGGACGAAGTGGCGGAAGGCGACGCGGTCGGCTCCGGCGAGGCGCCAGGGCCGGCCTGTCTCCGCCTCCAGCAGGTGGGAGGCCAGCGCGCCGAGGCTGCCGAGGATCAGGACCCCGGGCAGCACCGGGAAGCGCGGGAAGTGGGTGTCGAAGATCGCGAGCGTGTTGGGCACGTTGCGAAGCGCCGTGGCGGACTCCCCGGGCTCGACGGTGAGGATTCGGTCGAGCGTGCTCCAGCGGCTCATCGGGGGGGCCCCCCGGCGGCGCGTGGGAGTAGGCGAACGGCGCGGCTCATGAGGCGTCCCGCAGCTCGGGCCGGCAGACCACCAAAGCCCCGTTGGTGCCCCCGAACGCAAACGCGTTGGTCATCGCGACGTCGATCTGCGCCGTCCGCGCCTCGTTGGGGACGTAGTCGAGGTCAAGCTCGGGGTCGGGGTGGTCGAGGTTGATGGTGGGGGAGACGACCCCGTCGCGGATCGCACCGAGCGCGGCGAGCAGGTTGAGCGCCCCGGCCGCGCAGGTCGTGTGGCCGGTCATCGACTTAGGCGAGGTGACGAGGACGCGCTGTGCGTGGTTGCCCAACGCGCGCTTGATGGCAACCGTCTCGGAGATGTCGCCGGCGGGGGTGCCGGTGCCGTGCGCGACGACATAGTCCACGTCCTCGGCCGTAAACCCCGACTCGCCCAACGCGCGCGTCATCGCGATCACCGCGCCACCCCCGTCGGGCGGCGGGTCGGTCATGCGGTAGGCGTTCAGGGAGGAGCCGTAGCCCGCGATCTCGGCGTGGATGGTCGCGCCGCGGGCGCGCGCGGAGTCGAGCTCCTCCAGGGCCATCACGACGGCGCCCTCGCCGAGGACGAAGCCGGTGCGCTCGCGGTCGAACGGCCGCGAGGCGTGGACGGGGTCGTCGTTGTAGTCCTTGGTGAGCGCCCCGAGCAGCGTGAAGCCGAGCACGTCCACCCACGAGGTGAGCGCGTCGTAGCCGCCGGCGAACATCATCCGCGCCTCACCGTCCTGGATGCGGCGAAACGCCTCCCCGAGCGCGTGGGAGGAGGCGGTGCAGGCGGTGCTCACGCCGATCATCGGCCCCCGCGCGTCGGCGAAGCGCGCGAGCTCGGCGCTCGCGACGTTCTGGCTGATGACGACCGTGCGCGAGGGGGGAGAGCGGTAGAGCGCGTGGCCGTCGCTCTCGCGGCGGGTGTAGAAGATGTCGGAGAACTCCTGCAGCTCGGGCCGCGCAACGCTGCCGCCCATCGCGATGCCGCACTCGTAGGGGTCGTAGGTGCCGGTGGGTACGGCGGCGGACCGCACCGCCTCGACGCCCGCCGCGAGGCCGAACGCGGCGCCGCGGTGCAAGCGACGCATCAGGTGGCGGTCGGGGAGCTGGGCGGGGTCGAAGTCCTCGACCATGCCGGCGATGCGCACCGGGTAGGTGCTCGCGTCGAAGGTCGTGATCGGCCCGACACCGGAGCGGCCGGCCTTCAGCGAGGCCCAGGTGCTCGGAGCGTCGCGGCCGACCGGGGTGACGGCACCGATACCCGTGACCGCGACCCGGCGCATCACTCGCCCCCGGCCCGGGTCAGCAGCTCCTGCAGCCGCCGGGTGTCCTCGAGGTCGGCGAGCGTGTCCGCGTCGATCAGCGCGCACATCACGTCCTGCGCCTCGAGCACCGTCTGGCCCTCGACGCTCACGTGCCCCGAGACGACCGCGGTCTCAGAGCCGAACGAGCCGACCTCGCCGACCATCTCCAGCACGTCACCCGGCCGGACAGCCCCGTGCCAGTTGACCGAGCCGATCGAGAGCAGCGCCGCGCGCTTGGCGCGCTCGGTGGAGATCATGATCAACCAGGTCGCCGCCTGGCAGAGCGCCTCGAGCACGAACGGGGGAGGCATCGCCAGTCCCCCGCCGTCGTCCTCCTCCCAAAAGTCCTCGCTCAGCGACGTGAGCTTACGTGCCCTGACGGACTTGGACGGCTCGTAGGAGTTGACGCGATCGATCAGGTGAAAGCGCACCGTCAGCCAGAGGCGCCGTCGGCACGTGAGGAGACCATCTCGACGAGGTTTTGGACCGTGAACAGGGTCATCACCTCGTCGGCCTTCAACTTGCCCGCGAGGTCCGCCGGATCGGTCTGGGGCATCACCTTGTGCAGCTGCTCGGCACCGACCTCGCTGATCACCTGGTCGTCGTCGGAGAACTCGTCGTCGGGGATGCCCCCCTGGATGTAGTCCCCGAGGTCCGAAGCCTCGATCTTCACGCCGGTGCTCTTCTCGATCCGAAAAAGGATGTCGAGCAGGTCGATCGACTCGGCGCCGAGCTCCTCCATCAGCGTCGCCTCGGGTGTCACCTCGTCGTCGTCGAGCGCAAGCGCCTCGACCACCGCTTCCTTCACTGCACTGTTGACGTCCGCCATTTCCACGCTCCTCGGTCGCTGGTTTGCCGCGATACTAGATGATGGCCCGCAGGACCGGCAGGCAGGTTGCCGCCGACGCCCGGGAGCGCCCAAAGTGACCTGTCGCCGCCGCCCGCGAACAGACTCCGCGGGCGACCACGGGAGCCCTCAGAGCGGCTTGCCGATGCCCACCTGCGCGGAGACGCCGCCGTTGACCGTCAGGAGCGCGCCGGTCATGTGGCTGGAGTCGGGTCCCGCCAGGAACACGGCCGTGCGCGCGACCTCCTCGACCGTCGCGAACCGCTTCATCGGGATCTGCTTGGAGATGCCCTTGCCGCCGTCCTTGTCCATCAGCCCCGCGACCATGTCCGTCGGCGCGAAGCCGGGGAGCACGGCGTTGGCGCGAATGCCGAAGCGCGCGAGCTCGACCGCGCAGCAGCGCGTGAACGCGTTGATGGCCCCCTTCGAGGCGGCGTAGTTGGCCTCGCCGGTCCAGCCCCGCTCGCCCATCACCGAGGAGATGTTGACGATGGCTCCCTCGCGCTGGGACATGAACGGCGCGAGCGACGCCTTGGTGCAGTTGAACGTGCCCCCGAAGTTGACCCGCATGACGTCCAGCCACTCCCCGGGGTCCATGTTGTAGATCAGGGCGTCCTTGGAGATGCCGGCGTTGTTGACGAGGATGTGGATGCCGCCGAGCTGCGCGACGGTCTCGGCCACGACCGCCTCGGCCTGCGCGTACTCCGAGACGTCCCCGCCGACGGCCGCGGCCCGCCCGCCGGCCTGAGTGATCGCCTGCACCACCTCCTGCGCCTGCGCCTCGCCCGAGCGGTAGTTGACGGCCACGGCGGCACCTTCGGCGGCGAGCACTTCGGCGATCGAGCGGCCGATGCCACGCGAACCGCCGGTCACCAGCGCGACGCGATCCTTGAGCTTGGGCTCAGGCATGGCGGCCATCCTACGACACCTTCAAGCACGGCGAGTCTCGGGTGGGTAATGTGCCCGGCGATGAGCAAGGTCGCCTTTCTCTATCCGGGGCAGGGCTCGCACCGCGTCGGGATGGGAGCCGAAATCCTCGAGGAGCATCCCGAGGTGATGGAGGGCTGCTTCAAGGCGGCGCAGGACGCCTCAGGACTGGACATCCGCACGCTCTGCCTGGAGGGGCCGATGGAGGAGCTGACGCGCACGGAGGTCGCCCAGCCCGCCCTGTTCGCCGTCTCGATGGCGATGACCGAGCTGGCCCGGCAGGCCGGGGTGCAGGCGGACTACGTCGCCGGGCACAGCCTCGGCGAGTACACCGCTGCGGTCGCCGCCGGATGCCTGAGCGCCGCCGACGGGATCGTGCTCGTCTCCGAGCGCGGCCGGCGTATGGAAGAGATCCAGTCCCAACGCCCCGGCGCGATGGGGGCGGTCATCGGCCTGCCCGCCGAGCAGGTGTACGAGCTGTGCGAAACCGCGCGCGCGGAGGGCATCGTCGCCCCTGCGAACCTCAACACGCCCAAGCAGATCGTCGTCTCGGGCGAGGAGGATGCCGTCGAGAAGCTGCTCGAGCTCGCCAAGGAGGCCGGCGCGGAGAAGGCGATCCGCCTGCGCGCCGGAGCGGCGTTTCACAGCGAGCTGATGGAGCCGGTCCAGAGCGCCCTGGCCGAGACGATGGGGGGCCTGGAGTGGCAGGACCCCAACCCGCCGCTGGTGTCGAATGCGTCCGCGACGGTGGTGGACAGCGCCGAGGGGGTCCGCGAGGCGCTCACCGCGCAGATCACAAGCCCGGTGAGGTGGGCCGACTGCGTGCGCACGCTGCTCGACGCCGGCGTGACCTCGTTCCTCGAGTTGGGCTCGGGGCGAGTGCTGGGGGGGCTCGTCCGCCAGATCGAACCGGAGGCCGAGGTGCTCTCGGCCGACTCCCCCAAGAAGCTCGCAAAGTTCCTCGAGCGCGCCGACGCTTAAAGCTCCTCATGGCGCACCCCAATCTCGACAGGGGCGCTTGATGGCGGCGTCCGCCGGCGACTCCTACGACGTCGTCGTGATCGGCGCCGGCCTCGGCGGCCTGTCGGCCGCGGCGTGCCTGGCGAAGGCCGGGCGCCGGGTGGCGCTGGTCGAGCGCGAAGACGGGCCGGGCGGCAACGCGCGCGCGTTCCGCCGCGGGCCCTACACCTTCGACCCGGCGATCCACGTCACCGCCCAGGGGTTCAACATCGAGTTCCTCGACTTCTACCTGACAGCGCTGGGTATCGCCGGAGAGGTCGAGCTGCTGCGCGCGGAGGACTGCTTCGGCTGCGACGTCGGCGGTGAGCGCTGGACGCTGCCGGTGGGAGTGGAGGCGCTCAAGAGCTACCTCGCCGAGCAGTTCCCGCACGAGGCGGACGGGGTGACGCGCTTCGTGGAGACGTGCGCGCAGACGACCCGCGAGTCGCAGGCCCCGCCGCCGCGCGTCGGCCTGAGCGATCTCGACGCGGTCAAGGCGCAGCTGCCGATGCTGTTCAAGTACAGGCGCGCCACGCTCGCCGACGTGCTCGACGAACACATCAAGGACCCGCTCGCGAAGGCGGTGTGCGGCGCGCAGTGGCCCTACCTCGGGCTGCCGCCGGGGCGTACCGCGTTCATGGCGTACAGCGGCGCATGGATGGCGCTCCTCGATCCAGGCCCGCTGTACGTGCGGGGCAGCTTCCAGAGCCTCGCCGACGCGCTGGCGAAGTGCATCGAGGAGAACGGAGGCGAGGTCCTGCTGTCGAGGACCGCGACGGCGATTGAGTTGGCCGAGGGACGCGTGGCAGGCGTGGAGCTCGACGGGGGCGAGCGGCTCGCCGCCGAGGTGGTGGTGTCCAACGCCGATGCGCGCCAGACGTTCGAGCGGCTGCTGCCGGTGGAGGCCCTGCCGGAGCGCTTCCGCCGCCGTCTGGGGAGGATGCGACCGTCGGTCTCGGCGTTCGTGCTGTTCTCGGCGGCCCGCCTGGACCCGGCGGCGCATGGCCTGTCCCACGAGCACTTCGTGTACCCGAGCGCCGACCACGACGCCAACTTCGACGGCGTCCTGCAAGGAGCGCTCGGGGGCACGTGGTTCAGCGTGCCGACGATGCACGACCCCACGCTGGCGCCCGAGGGCGAGCACGTGGTCGTCTTCAGCAGCCTGATGGCCTATGACATCGGCGAGCCGTGGGAGCAGGCCAAGCCGCGCTACACGGAGCTGATGCTCCAGGCCGCCGAGCGAGTGCTCCCCGGCTACCGTGAGGCGCTCACGTTCGCCGACAGCGCGACCCCCGAAACCTTCCAGCGCTACACGCTGGCCGAGCAGGGCGCGGCGTACGGGTGGGAGAACACGCCCGACCAGACGGTCCCCAAGCGCCTGGACTACCGCACGCCGGTCGAGGGGCTGTACCTGGCTGGGCACTGGACCCACCCCGGCACCGGCAGCATCCGCTGCCTGCTGTCGGGAGCCCAGACGGCGGCGGCGGTGGAGGGCCGCGAGAACCCCGTCGAGCTGCTGGGCTCGCTGGCCGGCGGCGCCTAGCGGTCGTCCATGAGCGTTCCGCCGGAAGCCCCTCGGGGGATCCCAGTGCCGGAACGGGCTTTCGGGCCGCGCCCCGGGTACGAGGTTTGTGGGGGCTCATTCGCGGGACGGGGGACGAGACAGCCGTGATCGTCGAATCCAACACCGCCGTGCCGATGCGCGACGGGGTGCTGTTGCGCGCCGACGTTTACCGCCCTGAGGGTGGCGGGAAGGTCCCAGCGGTGCTCGGCCGCACCCCCTACGACCGCGCGTTCGGTCCGACAC